>CAVOGH010000005.1:0-2022327 GCA_963695185.1 uncultured Gemmatimonadales bacterium
TCTCCGCGCTGCATACTGCGGCGTGAAAGATCCGGTTGACGCCAAAGACGCTGAGGGAAGCGGAGAGGCAGCAGACGATAGGGGCCCGCGCCAGCGCTTCCCCGGAACGACATACTTGTAGAGAACAAAGAGCAAGAGCGCGGGCAGGACATTGAGAAGGAAGGTTGCGACTCCCAATCGCAGTCTAGCGCGTCGACGAGCGGCGAGGTCCTTGGCGGCAAGCGCGAGTGCGGTTGGGAACGCACGGTAGGGGGCCGTGGAAGCGATCACTGTGGCCCAGAAGACGCCATAGAAGAAGACCAAAGCCTGTTGGCCAGTGTCCATCTAGGAACCTCTCAGATGCCGTCTAACGGCTGCGCATCAGTTGCGGGCGGACGGTCCCAACCCGCGCCAATGAATGTTCCTTATCCAGACACCGGGCGCCAGCTGGGCGGGATGCCAGTAGCCGCGCGCCCGACTACTGCATGCGCGGGTTAGGCGGCACTGCGAGACGTTGCGGCGCAACCATCGACGTCCTGACATATGTTCGTGGTCGTCATCGCGCCGTACTCCCGAATGTCATTCGATGACCGTCTGGTGTTTGAAGGGCGAACTCCCGCATCCCCCACGGCTTCGTCTCTGGTGGCGTCCGGAGTGTTGCCCCGCGTGAAGCGAACTCGGTGTATAACCCGTCAATGTCGTCCACGTTGATATAGGCAACGTAGGAATGGTCGCCGAGCTCTTGGGCCGGCACGGCATCCGTGCACTCACCCAAGCCGATGCGGACATCGTCCCGAGAGAGCCAGCTCCAGCCGTCCGACTCGTCGCCAAAGTCTCGCGAGAAGCCGAGGACGTTCAGGTAGAAGTTGCTGGCAGTACGCAGATTCCGAACTGCCAAGATGAGCCGCGTTCCCTCCAGTCGAGCCATTGCGGTGTCCTCCGACAGTCCGGTTTGTGCCGCCTAACGGCTGCGCATCAGCTGCGGGCGGACGGCCTCAACCCCCGCCAATGAATGTTCCATATCCAGGCACCGGGCGTCAGCCCGGCGGGATGCTCGTGCCCGCGCGCCCGACTGCTCCATGCGCTGGTTAGGCCGCAGCGGTGCATTCATATACTAAGTGCAACACGGGGCACCAAAGGAAAGGTGACCTGGTGGATACTGGTAGACTTCAAATCTCCTCCAAGAGAAAGAAGGCTGCCATGACGTATCACCAGATCACCCTCGAGGAAAGGTATCACCTCCAGGCCCTGCGCGGCGTGGCGCCCAGTCTGGCGGCCATCGCGCGGGCCCTGGGGCGCCACCGCAGCACCATCAGTCGGGAGCTGCGCCGCAATCGGACCACGGGTGGGCCCTATCGGCCCTATCCGGCGCATTGTTACGCCCGCACCCGCCGGAGCCGGTCCCGCCGCAACCAGCGCCTGACACCCGCCGACTGGCAGCAGGTGCTGGACCGGCTGCGCCTGGGGTGGAGTCCGGAGCAGATCGCCGGCCGGGGCCGCCGGGACGGGACCCTGCGGATCAGTCATGAGACCATCTATCGCCACATCTGGGCCGACTTCCGCGCCGGGGGCACCGTGCACCGCCTGCTGCGGGGAGCCCGCAAGCGCCGGCGGCGGCGGGGCGGTGGGTGGCGCCGCCGCGGGCAGCGGCTGGGCCGGCCGCTCACCGAGCGCCCGGGGCACGTGGCCACCCGACGTCGCCTGGGCCACTGGGAGATTGACACGGTGGCGGGCGGGCGGGGCCCGGACTGTCTCCTGAGCCTGGTCGAGCGGAAGAGCGGCTACCTGCTGCTCGGCAAGCTCGCCGATCACAGCGCCGGAGTGTTCACGGCCCGGAGCCTGGCCCTCCTGGCCGGCGGGCGGCACCGCGTCCATACCATCACCGCCGACAATGGCAGCGAGCTGGTGGGCTACCGCCGCATCGAGCGCGACACCGGGGCCCGCTTCTACTTCGCTGCCCCCTACCATGCCTGGGAACGCGGCACCAACGAGAACACCAACGGCCTGATCCGGCAGTACGCGCCCAAGGGGGCCCGGCTGGCCGGGCTCACTCAGCGCGACTGCACCCGGATTGCCCGGCACCTCAACACCCGGCCCCGCAAGCGGCTCGGCTATCGCACCCCGGAGGAATGCTATGACCCGTAACCACGCGTGTTGCACTTCAAACTTGATCGGCGTCATGGGTTACCACAACCGCAAAGTGTCACAGCGCCCCGTGGGCTTGCATGTGATCACTTGGCCAAGGGAGTCGGCGAACAGCGGCAATATGGGGTCGTCGAAAAAGAGGCGATTCCGGAGCTGTGGAAAGCGGAGTGAGTCAGAGAGTGCGCTGCGGGCCCCTGCGCTTAGCTTGACGCCACTGTGAAGGTCGAGGATATCCATGGCCCAGCTCCGGATGTCAACTGCCTTGGGCTTGGGATCCTCCTGTAGAATACCAACCGCAAGCTGGACAAGTCGAAGGTTGCTGTCTCGCCGAGAAGCCGCATCCGCGAAGCGGCCCGCGACGTATGCAGTGGCTATAGGCACCACAATAGCGGAGATCACAATCGCAATGGCGATCGCTTTCTGTAGGTGCGAGCTCTTTGCTGTCACGACCGGTATGTCCATTGGGTTCCCAGTAACGTCAGTTGCCAGCCGCCTAACTTGTAATTATGCTGTGACGCAGGCCCCCCGACATAAACCGCCGCCCGCGCCTGAGCCAAGATCTGTCAAACTGCCCGCCCGTCAAGAGGATAGGGCCTCGGCCCGTCCATGGGCGCCACGGGAAAGCGTGCGAGCCCCGCTCGGTAAGCCCCGTCCAGCACCAGTTCGCTGCCCAGCCCGCGACGTGCCAGAATTGGGCTGCGAAGCTCCCCGCCGCAGCCTAATCCCGCCAAGGCTGCAGCGCCGCGTCCCTCCCCGTGGTTCGACCCACGCCGCACAATCCCTTCGCCCCGCCGTCCACGCCCCCAAACCCCGTGCCCCCCCCACACGCACCAACCCCCCGCCTCCCTCTCGGAAGCCGGGGGGCTGGCCCCCTCCACCCGCCCTCACGCCGCGTTCTCCCCACCACTCCCCGGGTCCGGGGCCGCGGTCTTGGGGTGCGGCCACGTCACATCCTTGGCACTCCGCCACGCCGCCAGCAGCTCCGGGTTGTCCTGCCACCGCTTCCGGTTGATCGCGTCCAGCCGGCGCACCAGCGCCATCAACTCCTTCGTTACCTCCGGCAGACCGGCCACCGCCCCCACCCGCTGCGCTTCGCTCAGACCCTTCTTCTCCACCGCGGCCAGGTACCGGGTGAGCTGCGCCTCCAGGTCCTCCGCAAAGGTCTCCGCCATCCCCTCCCGGACAAAGATCTCCCGGTACTTCACCGCCTCGTCCAGCATCGCCCGGACCGCCGCCACGAACTCCTGACGATTCACCGTTCGCGTCGGCCGGCGGAACAGCCGCCGAATTTCCGGGTCTTTGGGCAGCGCCACCCTGGCAATCCGCACCAGATGCACCACGTGATCCGCCACGATCGCCTCACGGTGCGCGTCCTTCATCGCCTTCGCAGCGTTCGCCTCCAGCTCGCCGGCCTCCTGCTGCGCCGCCAGCGCATCCGCCCGCGCCAGCTTCTCCCCCATCTCCTGGACCGCCTCAACGTACCCTTGGATCTCGGACATGTGCGCCTTGCACAGCGCATAGACCTTGTTGATGGCGTCCAGCATCCTGCGAGTCCTGTCCTTCATACGAGCCTCCTCGGGAATCCCCCCGGGAACGGGCGGCCGGGTCGAGGACACGCCGCCGACACCACCATGGATCACCGCACCAGTCGAACACCTCGACCATCCGCTGGCCGGGGTGCTCCAAAGCGAACGGCGTGCCATCACCGCAATCGCCCCTCAATGCCAGAATTCTCGACACCGCTCGCCCGCGCCTGACCGGCACACCGATGCCACGACACAGTGAGCACACCGTTGCTCGCGCTGCAATGCCGAGCGCCGTCGCGGACGGCACGGTCGCCGGCGGTGGCGGGTGCGGCGGTCCGCGCGGCAATCACCTGCTCCCGCACGGACTTGACTGGCGTTCGCGGTGGCTGCGGGTGACACGCTCGAGGACACGAGGTGCGCCCGCACGGAAGGAGTGGACCCTCTCCGCGGACCACGCCTGCCCCCACGGTGGCGGCAACTGACACTCGCGCGGCAGCGACTGGTTTCCTTACGGCAGCAACTGGGACCCGCACGATCGGTCAGGTGCGGAACAGCGGACACCGCGGGTATGCGTCCGGACAGCATCGGGAGCCGCTCGGCGGTGCCGGAGCAGGCGGCGCCAGGGGCGGGTGCCGCCCGGACAACTCACGGCGGCAAGTGCCGAGTCAGGCGTCGCCCGGCGCTCCTATCCCGGCCCCTGACAACACGCTACCGCATCCAGGCGGACGCGACGCCTCCCCCGCCGGCCGCTCCGGGTAGCGAAGCGGCATCGCGCCGGGGGAGGGTGAACCGGGATGTCTTCGGTGGGAAACCGCACGATCGGTCAGGTCGGGAACACTGGCCCGAATCTTCCAACATCCCCCTCCGGCGACCCCGGACCAGGATGGCCCCGCGGACCGGGAGTGGCGCACTAAGTAGCCACCAGATCAAAGGTTAGCGACGTTGTCAGGCCCCCGCACCACCGGCATCCCACGTGCATTCGGAGACAGTCCATGTCCACGAATGGGTACACCCGGAACTTCCTCCTCGAACGCGCCAGCGAGATGGCCAGCCAGCTCGGGCTCACCGGCCTGTCCTTCAGCGACCTCGCCCGCAGCCTCGATCGCCCCAAGAGCACGGTGTTCTTCCACTTCCGCTCCATGGAAGCGCTCCAGCTCGGTGCCCTGGAAAACGCCGCCCGCGAGCTGATGCGCCTCGTCATCCGCCCCGCCTTCCTGGCGCCCGAAGGACTCCCCCGCCTGGACCGGCTCTTCTCCCTCTGGCTCGCCTGGGATGGACGAGCCGGCTACCCCGGCGGCTGCCTCTTCGTCGCCACCGCCACCGAGTTCGACGACCGCCCCGGCCGGGTCCGGGACCAGCTGATCCGCCTCCTCCTCGGCTGGCAGCAGCTGCTCCGCCTCCGGCTCCAGCGCGCCATCGCCAACGGCACCCTCCGCCCCGACACCGACCGCGAGCAGTTCCTCCACGACCTCCACGGCATCATGCTCGCCTACCACCACGCCCGCCGGCTCTTCCGCGAGCCCGACGCGGAACGGCGGGCGATGCGGGCGTATGAGATGCTGGTCCAGCGGGTGCGCCGCCGAAACTGAGCGGGGCGGGTGACGGAGGGGCAGGGGAGCGACGGTCCGGGAACCGCCGCCACCCGTCACCGTCCATCCAAGGGTTGCCGTGGCACTAGTCCCCACGACCGATGGGCGGGGCGCTCGCGTCATGGTATTCTGCTGACTCTGTTACGAAGTGTCCCTTGAGGAGTCACCACATGACGTACCGAATGACCACGCTCGCCGCCGCACTCGTACTTGCTTCCGTATGTGCGGGGACCGCGCAGGCGCAGGCGCGGGCGCAGGACGCTCGTATGCACCTTGGCCCCCGGCTCTCCTACCAGTTCGACCTCGAGGAGATCGGAGTGGGTGCCCAGTTCAGCGCCCCGCTCGCCCGGCACCTCGAGCTCTACCCGTCGTTCGACTACTTCTTCGTCGACCCCGGTTCCTTCTGGCAGGTGAACGCCGATCTCAAGTACAGCGTCCCCACCGGGGCCGTGCACTGGCTGTACCTCGGCAGCGGACTGAATATCGCCCGCGCCGGCGCCGGCAAGTCTCACGATACCCGGGCCGGACTGAATCTGTTCGCCGGCGCCGAGTCCCGCCGCGGTCGCATCCATCCCTTCGGCGAGTTCCGGGTCACGGTCGGAGACGGCTCGACGGCCCAGATCGCTGCCGGCGTGAATTTCACGCTGTCCGGCCACTAATCGCTGAAACGGAGCTCTCATGCGTAGCCTCGTCCTGTTCGGCATCCTGATCGCGGCCCTCGGCGTCTTCCTGCTTGCCAGAGGAGGCGTCTTCACCACCCATCGCCATATGCTCACGATGGGCGAGGTCACGATCACCGCCGATCAGCAGCAGTCGGCCCCACCCTGGGTTGGCGCGGCCGTCATCCTGCTGGGAGTGGGTGTCATCGTCGCCGGCGTTCGGCAGCGGGCGTAAGGAGAGGCGAGCCTCAATGCGCTCGCAACGGCAGCAGCTCGGAGGGCGTCCGCAGGTGAAGTAGGCCGTGGGCGGCTCGCTCGCCTGCCAACCGGCCAGCAATGGAGTAGCCATGAAACTGAAAGGACGCGTATCGCCGCCGGAGCCCCGGTGGGCCTACGCATATCGAATCGCACGGCCGGGATCCTCGCCCCCGCTTGAGACGATCGAGCTCCTGCTCGACAGTGCCCATGCGACGGCCCTGCAACAAAAGCGGATCTGGACTGGCCGGATCGTCGTCGAACGGGAGATCACGCACCTGCTGATCGTGGCGGACAGCCCCAGTCAGAGGCGCAAGATCAACCGTCGGCTGGCGGAGGAGCTGAACGACATGGGCGCCGAGTTCTCGGTCACGCCCTCCCAGGCCTTCGCGAACGAGGCACCCCAGGCTGGCTGATCCACCGGGCAGGGGTGATTGCCAACGAGGCCGCCAATTTGTGGCGGCCTCGTTTGTTATCGGCACCCTGTCCCGGTTGCCCCGCCGGCGCTACTCCGATCCCCCGGCCGCGGCGCTGGCCCGATACGCCTTGCTGGCAAAGATCGCCACCTCGACCCGGCGATTGGTCTGACGGCCCGCCTCGGTCTCATTGCTGGCGATCGGCTCGGTTTCCCCGAGTCCGCTGGTCACGGTCCGTGATCCACTGACCCCCTGCGACATGAGATACGTGGCCGCCGAGTTCGCGCGCCGCTCCGACAGGGCCTGGTTGTATTCCGTCGAGCCGAGCCGGTCGGTGTGGCCGATAATCACCAGGTCCGTGCCGGGATACCGGCCCAGGCTGTTGGCCAGCTCGTGCAGATTGGTCTGCGCCTCGCCCCGGATCACCGAGGAGTCGAAGCCGAACAGCAGGCCCGAATCGAAGGTGACCTGGATGCCTTCTCCCACGCGCTCGACCGTGGCGCCCGGGATGTTCTGCTTCAGCTCCCTGGCCTGCTTGTCCATCTGATGGCCGATGATGGCGCCGGCCGCCCCGCCGACCACCGCGCCGATGATGGCGCCCTTGGCGGTGGAGCCCGCCACCTTGCCGATCACGCCCCCCGCGACGGCGCCGCCCCCCGCGCCGATGACGGCGCCGGTCTGGGCCCTGGTGGCGCAGCCGGAAAGCCCGGCGGCGCTCGCCGCGGCGATGAGGAGCGATCGTGTAAACACCCGGTGTATGCCCTGCATGAAGCCTCCGTACAACCTGCCAGCGGGAAATCGCCCTGGGACCGCGGTCCTGCCTGGTAGCCAGTCTCGGCGACGGCAGCGCCACCGGCGAAATCCGGCGACGCAACGCAACGGGAAGACTACGGCGGCCCCCGGCGGCGCACCATCGCTCATTGGGAGTCCCGGGCTCCACCCTTCGGACTAGACCGGATTTGGCCCGGATGAGCGATTGGTGGCTCTTCCCTTCGCGGGTAGAGTTAGGCGCAGATACCCGATGGGGCGTAACGCCCCGTCCCCACGAGGAGTCCGTATGCCGAATCACCGCTCGCTGTTCATCGTCACCGCTGCCCTGTCGCTCGGTCTCGCCACCCCCCTGCTGGCCCAGGACCGGAGCGCGGTCACCCCGGCCCAGCTCGATGCCGCCGCCGCCGCACGGCCGGCGGGCGATCGGCAGGAGATCCGCAGCCTGCTCTCGACCGATGAGGCCCGAACCCTCGCCAGCCGGATGGGCGTCAGCGCCGCCGATCTCTCGGCCCGCGTCGCGAGCCTCGATGAGGCCACGCTGAGCCTGCTGGCGGAACGCGCCCAGGCCGGTGAGCGGGACCTGGCGGGTGGCGACAACACGGTCGTCATCAGCACCACCGCCATCATCATCGGCCTGCTGGTGCTCATCCTTCTGCTCAAGTAGTCCTGCAGCAGGGCCCGAACGGTGCGAGTCGTCCTCGGACTGATCACGGCCGGGCTGTGTTCCATGGGACCGGCCGGCGCCTCGGCACTCGCCCAGGCGCCGCCGGGTCAGCACGTTCCCTCGGCAGCGCTCGACGTTCCCTACCTCCCCCAATCGGCGCTGCTCTGCGGTGGGGCCGCCCTCGCCATGGTCGAGCGGTGGTGGGGGCGGCGCGGCGTGTATGCCGAGGATTTCGCCGATCTGGTTCGCCCCGAGCTGAGCGGCATTCGCACCGCGGATCTCGCGGCGGCGGCCCGTGCCCGGGGTTGGAACACCCAGGCCACCCACGGCACGCCGGAGCTGGTCCAGCAGCAGCTGCGCGACGGGATTCCCGTGCTGGTCCTCATCGAGGTCGCCCGGGATCGCTTCCATTATGTCGTCGTGCTCGGCTGGAGCGAGGGACAGGTGGTCTTCCACGACCCCGCGGACGCGCCATCCATCACCTTGGACGAACGCCAGTTCCTGGCGCGCTGGACCGGTGCGGACCGGTGGGCCCTCGTCGTCCAGCCCACCGCCATAGCGGCCGTGACCGCCAGCGCCGAGCCCACCGATCCGGTTCCGGTGCGGGCGATGCCGTGCCCCCCTGGCTCGACCAGGCCCTCGACGCGGTGGCCGCGGACGCGCTGGATGAGGCCTCCCGACTCCTCACGGAGGCCGGCCAGGCCTGCCCGGGCGAGCCGCTGGTCACGCGTGAACTGGCCGGCGTCCGGTTCAGGCAGGGGCGTTACGGGAAGGCCAGCCGGCTGGCCGCCGGCTATGTGGGGCTGGTTCCCGGTGATTCGCTCGGCTGGCAGCTGCTCGCGACCAGCCGGTATCTCGGCAACGATCCGGACGGCGCGCTCGATGCGTGGAACCGGATCCACCGGCCCACCGTGGACCTGGTCCGCATCGACGGGTCGCGTGGAATCCGGTTCCGGGCGCTGGCCCGCGCCGCCTCGGTTCCGCACGGAGAAGTGCTCACCCCCTCCCACCTGGCGCTCGCCCGGCGCCGCCTCTCCGACATCCCCGCGCTTCGCTCGGCGGCCGTGGACTACCAGCCGGTGGCCGGTGGCCTGGTCGAGCTTCGGGTGACGGTCGCGCCCCGCCCCGTGGTGCCGCGGATCTGGGGGCTGGGTGCCGAGGCACTCCGGGCGGTAACGCAGGACGAGGCCGGCCTCGAGGTCGCGAGCCCCACCGGCGCGGGCGAACTCTGGACCGGGATGCTTCGCTGGGAGTTTGCCCGTCCGCGGGCGGCCGCAGGAGTCGAGGTGCCTGCCGCGCTCGGAATCCCGGGCGTGATCCGCATCGGGGGCGCCTGGGAGCGGTTTCGCTTCACGACTGTGTCCGGGCTGAGCCCGGTCTTTGAGGAGAGCCGGCGCTCGGCGGTGGTGGGATTCGGCGGCTGGGTCAGCGCGGGAGTGCGTCCCTCGGTCGGGCTCCGGCTCGAGCGTTGGTCCCGGGATCGGGACTATCTGGCGCTCTCGGGCGGCGGGGAGCTGCTGGCCCGGGACGATCGCGTCGTGATCGCCGCGACGGTGGAGCACGCCGTCGCCCTCTCCACCCACCCGTCGTACAGCCGGGGCGGTGCCCGGGGGATGTGGGCGTCATCCCTCGGGCTGGGGCGGGCCGCCTGGTCCACCCGGCTCGGATTCGATTGGGCCAGCCGCGATGCCCCGCTGGGAACGTGGCCGGTCGCCGGCGGGAACCTGTCCTGGCAAATCCCGCTGCGGGCGACGCCGGCCACCGGCGGTCGGCCGCTCGCCGGGCGGAGCGCCGGGCGCGGGATCATCCAGGCCGGGATCGCCGGCGACCACCCCGTCTACCGGGTCGGACCGCTGATCCTCGCCGCGGGCGTCTTCCTCGATGCGGCCCGGGTGCTGGACCCGGCGGATGGCTCGCGGAAGGACCGCTCCTATCTCGACGGCGGCGCCGGCCTTCGCATCGGGATTGCGGAGGGACAGCTGGGGGTGCTCCGGATCGACTTCGCGCGTGGCCTGCTGGCGGATCGTCGCTCCGCGGTGACTATCGGCGTGCACCGAAGCTGGCCGCCATTCCCGGCGGGTCAGCGCTGATCTGGGTATCGGAAGTGGTTCCGGTCGTTGGACCGGTCCCGGGGGCGGGTTAGCGCGGGCGCGTGAACGCCGCGACTTCGAGCCGACTGCGGAGGGACAGTTTTTCGAGGATGTTGTGGACGTGACTCTTGACGGTGTGCACCGCGATGCCGAGCTGGGTCGCGATCTCCTTGTTGGCCAGCCCCTCGCTGATCAGGTTGACGACCTCGCGTTCGCGTTGCGTAATCCGCACGCCGTCGAGTGCCTCCGGCGTACCGTTCCGCACGGCATGGGTCACGATCTGACTGAACAGCGACGCGGTCAACGAGGTCGGCAGCAACTGGGCGCCGCCGGCGACCTTGCGGACGGTGGTCACGAACGCTTCGAACGAGGCATCCTTGAGGAGAAAGGCCGACACCCCGAGTCTGACCAGCTCCATCAGGCTGTCCTGCACCGGGGAGAGGCCCATGATGATGATCTTGGCGTCTGGTGCTTCCCGCCTGATCTCCGCCGTGACCAGCATGCAGTCGCTGCTCTCGAGCCCGAAATCCAGGAGCACGATGTCGGGCTGGGACTGGCGGACTTCCCGGATGGCCTCGTCGGCGTCGGCCGAGGCGGCGAGAATCCTGAAATCCGGCTGTTCCCGGATCAATCCCGCGAGCCCCTCCCGGACGAGTCGGTTGTCGTCAACGAGGATGATCGAGATCGTGGGCCCGGGCGTGGGCGTGGGCGTGGGCGTGGGCGTGCGCTTGGGCGTGCGCTTGGCGGGTGCTTTGGCACGTCGAGCAGTCATCTGGCGTCCGAGGTGCTTGGTCAGTATCGCACATGTTGCGCCGGCGCCCGTTGGGCGCCGGCCATGCTTCCCGGCCGGCCTGAGTAGCGGCCCCAACCAGATGCCGGAATTCTAGCTCCCCGGGGGGGGCTCCGCAATACGGTGTTGCCCGGTATTGAGTCAGTCAGCAGGGGGAGGAGGATGTTCTCTGCATCGTCGGAGAGGTGGTGTGCGCCACGGCGGGGGGGGAACTGCCGAGGCGCGGGCCGCGAGGCCAGGGTCCCACCCTCACGCAGCCAGCCGGGCCCGCTTCCGCGCACTGGCAACCACGAACCCAAATCCGGTCAGCATGGCCGCTCCGGCGAGCCAGAGGCTCGCCTGCTGCCGGCCGCTGGCGATCGTGGCATCGCCCAGCGCCCCCGCGTGGGGCGGCGTGGTGAAGCTGGCTGTCCGCGGCGGCATGAAGCTGACGAAGCCGAGGATCACGATCCCGGTACCGATGAGCAGACGCATGGTAACTGCCTCGCTGACAAGCAGATGGGGCCCGGCACCGCCCGCGCCTACCGCAGGTGGTCAACCGACCACCCAGGGACCCGGCCGTCAATGATCCGCTGACCCAATCCCGAACAGCGGGCATCGGCCTCCTGCTCGGTCCGGTATTTCTCCACCGAGCTGAATGGCTGGCGCCGGCCGTTGCGGTGGATCTCCAGCTCCACCGTCCAGCGCTTGGATTGGTGGAGCTGATATGGCCGTGCCAGGATGCTGAAGCCCTTGTACTTGATCCTTCCCATACGCCCTCCCCCCACGTGTCCTGATACCGGGCACGCCACCGAGCCCAATCACTCTCCGGAGACGCGAATCTCCTGGGTCACCCGAGTCGACACCCGGTGCAACCGCTCGGCCTCGGTGAGCTCGCTGTCTGCGCGCTTCTCGCTCCGGATGGCTCGGCGCAGGGTGTCGCCTGCACGGCGAACGTCCTCCTGTGCCCGTTCGAGCAGGTCTTCGGCTTGCGCCACGCTGGCGCCGTCCATGTCAAGGTTCGGATACGAATCGAGATCGCTCATTGGCCCTGATCCTCTCGTGTATGGTGTCACGTCGTCCGCATTGTCGGTGAGGAGTCCACCAGGGTATCCGGCGGCGCCAAGACGATAACCTGGTGCCCTGACGAGCAGTCGTGCGGGATTCCCCGAGATGGGCACGAAGACGGGGGTGGTATCGGTGAACCAGAGGACGGCCTGCTCAACCACCGGCCGGTCCACGGCAGGGATGACCGCCCGGATCTGTCCTTTCCAGTCATGCCCATTCTGCACCTGTGCGAAGGCGGCAGCCAGCTGGTCCCGCCGATACCCGGTCAGTCGCTCGGCATCGTACGCCGTGGATCCCGTCATCCGATCTCCTGGCCCCTGGGTGAGACTTTCTGCGATTTCAGCACGTGACAACTCTACCCGATGCAGGCAAGGGATAGAATCCGTCAATGGAGCGGATTGTGAGCTACATCCTACGGATGATGCCGGGAAGGGAGTGAAACCGGCCGGGAGAGGCCCATGTGAGGTAGGTCGGTTGCGACCCGGCTTCCGGAGCCGCCAGCAGCCGGGCCGTTCGTCCGCCGCGGCCAGCTGCCGTGGGCGAGTTGCCGCGCGAAGCTGCTCCGACTAGCCCGTATGATGCAGCTCCCAATCCAGCCTGACGAGCGATTGTACCCGCCTCCGCGGCCACCTACCGTTGACGCAACGAAGGGAATCCCATGGCGCAGCGGAGAAAGGTCTGGCATCCGCAGGCAAGCAGACATGCCGGGCGATGGCCGGGGCCGAAGTTCTCGGTCATCGGTGTGATCCTCACCGGGTGGAGGTGGATGCCGGCGTTGCTGATCACCGGAGCGCTCATTCTGGGCCTGGGGCATTTCATGTGGGGCTGGTTCGACGGCGGGGCGGACTGGACCTCGGGCTCCGCGGCGATGGCCCCCGGCTGGGAGGGGCCGTAACAATGCCTGAGCCGGGCGTGCCTGGCGACCGGCGGCAGCATCCCCGTGGCCTGGACGGGCCGGTTCCCGCGGTGATTCCCGCTTCGGACAGGCGGGTGGTGCGGGCGGCCGAGCCCTGGTTTACCCGGCCCGTGGTCACGGCGCCCGGACGCCGGTGTTAAGGATGACCCATGGGGATTCATGGGTCCGGTACCGGGCCGCTGACGAGGTCGATGGGCGCCGTCATGCCCGTGGTGGTGGCCGGCTCCCCCTTCGCCTGAGCCCTCCGATCTAGTCCCAGATCCAGCACAACGATGGATGTTGGCTGCTCGCAGGCTCCACTACGGTTCACCCACGACGCGATGATGACCTGCTGGTTCCCTTGGGAGATGAAATGCGCAGCGCATTCAAAATATTGGCCCTGACCGCCGTCACCGGGCTGTGCTGGTCCCTCCCGGCCTCGGCGCAAACTGTCTGCGGCGGTACGAGCTTCTCCACCTGTGCCGCGACTCGGCTGACGGTTGCCGGGCCGGACCTGGATCTGGAGTGGCAATCCCGCGGGGTCACCTCGGCCAGGGGCGCGACCGAGACTTCCCGGACGGTCGGCTTGGACAACATGCCGGGCACCTCCGAGAAGGACAGGGGCTATGGAGGCGAGCCGGGCAGCGGCAGCGCGATCAGCGCGAACGAATGCTGGTCGGAGGAACTGACTCGAGACCGGCATCGCGTCGAATGTCCGATCGTCGTGACGCCGGAGCCGATCAGCATGACCCTGATCGCCACCGGCCTCGCCGCCATCGGCGGCGTCGGCGCGATCCGCCGTCGCAAGCGCTCGATGGAGCTGTAAGCACCACGTTAAAATCGTCCGGAACGACTCGCTCGGTCCGGACCTTCGCCCGTAACGCCGGGAGCGAGCGACGCACTCAGCCGGTCACCATTTCCCCGCAGCGTTTCACAGGAGTCAGTCATGCGCACCAATTACCTGATCGGACTTTCCCTTCTCGGCCTGGCCACCGCCTGTGGCGGGGGGCCGAAGCCGGCGCCGCCGGAGCCGCAGCCCACCGAATCCGAGATGGCCATGCACGTCCACATGCAGGATTCCATCGCCATGGCCGCGCGCGAACGGGCCGATTCGATCGAGCGAGTTCGCCTGCAGCAGCTCGCCGCCCAGGCCCGGGCCGACTCGATCGAGCAGAGCCGCCTCGCGGAAGCCCGCCGGGTCAGGGACAGCGTCGAGTCGGCCTTGCGTGCCGCCACGCTGCTCACCGATGACCTGGCCCTCGCGACCCACTTTGACTATGACGCGATCCTGATCCAGCCGGCGGATCAGACCGTCCTGGACCGCAAGGTGGCCATCATGAAGGCCAATCCGTCGCTGCGCCTGCGGATCATCGCCCATACCGATGACCGCGGGTCCGAGGAGTACAATGTGGCCCTCGGGAACCGCCGGGCCGTGGTGACCAGGAAGTACCTGGTGGGCCAAGGCATCGAGGCCGCCCGGGTGGAGGTGTCATCGATGGGGGAGGGATCGCCGGTTGATACGGACCAGAACGAGACGGCCTGGGCCCGGAACCGACGCGCCGAGTTCGAAATCGTCGCTCTGCCGAACCCGCTGATGGCACCCGTGGCGATGCAGTAGCACGGGGGGGGAAGGCCAGGCGGCGCGGCAGCCCGCGCCGCCGCACGGGTGGGGACAGTCAGTCCCCGCCCGTGTCTGCTACCGACACCGGAGGATGATCCATGGACGCCAATGGTACCGACCGGGCCAACCGGGTCCTCGCCCTCAAGGCCTGGCAGCAACGCTACGACGCCATGGTGCTCCAGGCCCTCTGTGGCAGCGCCCGGGCGCGCCGCCGGGCCGCGGCGTTGTTCGAGATTCTCCATGACCGGCGCTTCGCGTTTCGGCGGTCGCTCGAGTCCCTCGCGACGACCGATCCCTCCCGACTGGAGCACGCCCGGGCCGGGGTGGAGGAATCATGGGCGGCACTCCTCGGCGCGACGGAGGAGGTCGCCTCCCAACTGGACCGCCCGGCCGAGACGCAACCCCAACCTCAGGCCTAGATCCGAATCCATCCTTACGATCAGTGGTCAGTTGCCGGGCCATGATCGAGATTGGTAGTCCACGCTGGTTGAGTCTGCAGTACCTCGGGGGCAAGCGAAACCTGTCTTGCTCCCCATCTCCCCCGGAGGGGGCGTGGCTCGGGGGAGACAGAGCAAGCAAGCGGTGGGCGCCCTGACGGGTGAGACAGATTTCCTCCTCATTGTGAGAATCGTATATGACGGGATCGGCAGAGGTCGCTGAACCGAGAGCCGCGAACTTCCGGCAAGAGGTCCTCGCCGCCGCCTTTGACCGGGTACGGCACCCCAGAGACTGGAGAGGCCCGATCTGGGGCGTGATACCCTGTGCTGATCAGGAGCTGACTTTCGAAGCCGTGGTCCGGTTCACCGGGGCTGAGCCGGTGTTCACCCCGCTGGCCGGGGAACCGGACCGGCTGGTGGTGACCGCACAGGGCTGTCGCCCCGGGCCAGCGCTGCAACGTTAGGCAGTGCCTCCGACCCGGCGTCCGGGTTCGGGCGGGGGGCAGGAAGTGGTAGGAAGTAGGAAGCGGCAGGAAGTGTCAGGAAATGGCAATGAATGGTTCGCCGGCCGAGATCGTGGCCGGGCCGCATGAGCGAAGCGAACGGGAACCCTGCGAATCCACATCACTAGCGGAGACGACTCGTGAGGTTCCCCGGCTTCGACCCACTGGAGGTCAGATGGATGTCTTGACGTGGCTCATCGTAGGACTGTTTGCCGGTCTCCTGGCCAGCTTCGCCATCGGCGGGATCGGATACGGCATTCTCGGCGACATCGTCGTGGGCATCGTGGGCGCCGTGGTTGGGGGCTGGCTGTTTGTCCAGTTCGGCTGGACCGCGCCGTTTGACGGTCTGGCCGGCACTGTCTTCATAGCGTTTATCGGTGCTGTTGTGCTCCTCCTGATCCTGGGCGCGGTGCGCCGGAGTCCCGCATGAGAGTCTCACAGCCCCTGTCGAGTCGAGCCGTTACGGCCCTCGTGATCCAGTTTCGTCACACTGCGCTGGACAAGGCCGACGGCCTGCCCTGTCGGCGTGACCGGGAACTGCACCAGCAGCTCGCCGAAGTGGTGTGGCACCTGAACCGACTCGGTCGCCGTGGGACGATCGCCCTGAAGGTGCTGCTCACGGACGGGTCGCCCCACGTCCGTCGGTGGATCGCACCGCACCTGCTGGCGGCCGGCGATTCCGCCGCCCGGGAGGCCCTGGTGCGCGACAGCGCCCTGCGGGGCGTGTGCGGGGAGGAGGCCCGAATGGCGCTGCGCGATTGTCTGGCGGGCCGGCTGGTCTCTCCGTTCGGCGCCGGGGCAGCCGGGGGGACGCTGCTGCCGCTGGTGGCGGAGCGCCAACCCGCCACCAGGCGGGAGCCAACAGCAGTGCACGTGGTGCCTCGCGGGCTGGTGCGGCGAGACCGCCGCCCAGAGCGGGAGGCCGTCCGCGCGGAGACCATGCGGGAGCTTGCCGTCGCAGGCGCCGCGATCACGTAGGTATCTGAAACGAGATTCTCAAGCCAGGAAGGCCCCATGCGTCCGATTGCTATTGCCGGCATTCTGCTCCTCATTCTCGGCGGGTTTGTGCTGGTACGAGGCGGGAGTTTCACGACCCGGCGTGATGTGCTCAAGGTTGGTGATGTCAAGATTACGGCGGACGAGCAGCAGTCGGTCCCGCCCTGGGTCGGCGCAGTGGCCCTGCTGGCGGGGATCGGCCTGATCGTCGCCGGGGTGCGGCGTCGCGCGTGATTCCCTGAGCAGCTTGTCCCTCCGGCCCGATAGGGGTCTCCGAGGGCGCGACTGCTACTCTCATCCTGAACGGAGATCCACAATGCTCGAAACACTCGCAATCATCTTCTTCGTCCTTTGGGCTCTGGGCCTGGTCAGCGGCTATGCTCTCGGCGGCTTCATCCACCTCCTTCTGGTCGTGGCAATAGTCGTGGTTCTCCTGCGCGTGATTCAGGGCCGCAAGGTGATCTGACGGGGTCGCCCGTCCATTACCGGTGCCGAGCGGCTCGCGGAGCCGCCCGCCCCCGGTCACTGCAGGATCAGCCGGTCCAGCCCTCCTGAGCCGTCGCCCGGGTTGCGACGGCCCCGGTTCGGGCTGAAGTTGGGAGCCGGGCAGCGCCTGCCGGTCTCTGTGGCGGTGGGCTGCCACTGGAAACCGGCTCGTGCGGTTCCACCAATGCCACCCAGCCACGATCCTGACCGACCGGAGACATCACCGATGCGTTACGGGATCGCCAGGTGAGCGTGCCCTCCGGACTCCGGAGCCTGCTCGACTGGGCGCAGCCGCCGCGCAACGCCCGCTGGGCCCTGTGGGCCATGGTCCTTCTCGGGCTGGTGCTGCGACTCTACGAGGTGCACGCCTACACCGTCGGCCGGCCGCACGACGCCTCACGGCTCCTGGGCGACGAGCCCGGCTACAACGGCCTGGCGCTCGATCTCATTCACGGACGGGGCGTCTTCGAGTGGCCCGGCCGGGTGCCACTCTATCCCCTCTTCCTGGCCCTGCTGCATCTGCTGACCGGCGAGTCCTACAACGCGATCAACTATCTCCAGGCGGTGGTGGGACTCGCCGCCATCCCGCTCACCTGGTGCCTTGCCAGGCGGGTCTTTCCCGATTCCACGGTGCCGGCCCTGGTCGCGGCCTTCCTGGCGGCCACCAGCTATGCGCTGATCGAGCACGCGCCCCGGCTCCACTCGGAGGTGCTCTACGTGCCGCTGGTCCTGGCCGCCATGATCGCCCTGTGGGACGCCTTCGCCGCTCCCACGCGGGGGCGCTTCGCCCTGGCCGGCGCCGCCCTGGGGGTCGCGACGCTGGTCCGCCCTACCCTCCTGTTCTTTCCCGCCGCGCTGCTGGTGGCGCTGCTGCTGTGGACCGAGCGCCGGGTGGCGCTCAGATCCTGGGCCGTCGCCTCGCTGGCGATGGCCCTGGTGCTGCTCCCGTGGGTGCTGTTCACGACCATCAAGTTCCGGGCGCTCATCCCCCTGCAGACCAGCAACGCGATCCTGTGGCAGGGGAGCCCCGAGTACTACCACCTGCTGCACACCCCCGGGTACAGCTACCAGCGGATCTGGAGCCAGGTCATCTACGGTCCCGGCTGGCAGGCGCACGATCCGACCAGCATCGAGGGAGACAAGTGGTGGACTCACCGGGCGCTCAACTCGATCGCCGAGGAGCCCGGGACCTATCTCCGCTATGCGGTGGAGAAGCTCGGCACTTTCTGGGTGGGGGATCCGAACGCCGACTGGGCCAACTCCCAGGTCTTCAATCTGGCTGCGATGCGCCCCCACTTCAGCACCCGGGAGCTGGTCATGATCGTGACCTCCCGCGGGCTGCCCATCCTTGCCCTCATCGCCTGCCTGCTGCTGTACCGGGAGCGACGGCGATTGCTAGCGCTCTACGCCGTGCTGGTGTATGTCACCCTGCTGCATGCGGCGACCCACGCCGAGTTCCGGCTGTCGAGTCCCTTCCAGCCGATCCTGATGGTGCTGATCGGGGGCGCGGTGGCGCTGGTACTCGAGGGGCGGCGGCCGAAGCCGGTTCCCCAGGCCCCATGAGCGGCGCCGGCAGCGCGCCGCCTACCGCCGGGTACGCCTGGCCTTCGACGTCTTCGCGGCCTTTCTCGGTTTCGCCTTCGCCGGCTTCGCCTTGGCTGGCTTCGTCTTCTGCGGCTTCGGCTTTGCCGCCTTCCTCGCCTTCGCCGGTTTCGGCGTCCGCGGCTCCGAAGGCGCCGGTTTCGCCTTTGGCGGCTCGGGCGGGGCCTTGGATGGCGCCGTGTCGCCCCGCAGGAGCGAGGTGAGGCTGGTGAACAGCTGCCGGTGCTGCAGGACGTAGAAGGTGCCGCCGCGGCCGTTCTGGCTGATGTCCATCTGGCCACTCACCGCGCCCATCTGGTTCATGTCCCCGAAGATGCACAGCGGCGGGCCGGAATCGGTGGTCACGCCGAGCTTGGCGTGATTGTGGTTCGCGCCCGAGCCGCCGGTCAGCCCGAGGGTCTTCCCCCGCCAGGTGCCGCTGGTCGCAATCGCCACCGCACCCGGCTTGGCGAGGGTGGCGGGCCAGCCCTCGATCCGCGCGCCCTTGGCCGTCGTGAAGACCGCCGGCTCCTCCCACCAGCTCGCCACCCGGAGCGAACGGCCGTCCAGCACCGCCGAGACCAGCTGCCACGGCGGAAGGTGCAGGGCGTTGGGCTTGGAGATGAGCCGCACGCCGGTGGAGAGCTTCGCGATCGTGCAGGTCGGCGGCCCGGCGATGGTGGGCGGAGAGGGGGTCGTTTCCCGCCGCTCGCTCTGGGGAATCCCCAGGGTGGCCACCAGTGCCTGCACGTCCGCCGGCCCGCCGGTCTTTACGATCGAGGGCTGGCTGACCTCGGTCACGACGCTGGCATTGCTGAGCGCCCGCAGCACCACCAGGAGATCGGCGTGATTGAGCTTCAGGGCGAAGAAATGCTGGCTCACCTCGATGTCGTCATCATCCCCGATGGCGCCGAGGGTGTTGCCGGTCTGGCGGGGGTCCTTGCGGCTGCCCGACCCCGGCCACGACGGCGTGGACACCTGCAGCACCATCCCCTGGCCCTGGGCGTTCCACGCCACCATTCCCTTCGAGTGGCCCCACGGTCCCAGCAGCGTCTCGATGGGCTGCCCGTAGAACTGGTCGTTCCACAGGACGTAGAAATACCCCGGCCGGTTGTAGACCTGCCCGAAGGTGGCCCCGAGCGGATCATCGGGCGTGGCGCCAATGCAGCCCTCACCCTTCACCAGCGCGGGGTGGGCGCTGGTGGCGTACACGTACTGCTGGCTGTGCCCATGCGGATACGGCTGCACCGTTCCACCGAAGATCCCGGGCGTACCTGGCGCCGGGACCTTGCCGTCATCGGTGCAGCCGGGAAAGGATCCGTAATTGAACTTGAACGCGAACATCCAGTCCACCGGCTGGTTCTTGCCGGCCAGCGGGGTGGGGGCGGGCAGCGGGGCTGGGTTGGTCATGAGGTCATCCGCGGGATGGGAAGGCGCCGTGCGTCCATTTTACGCCCCGCAACCCGGGGGGGCTAGGGAGGAGCGCCGCCGTCCACTCGGCGGCGCGTCCGGCCGGGCTGCAACTCCGTCCCGGCCGGTCTCGTCGGTCACGGTGATTGAACCGGCAGTACCTCGCCCCGCTCGGCGCCCACCAGCCGGGCACGCTCTCTATATAGAAGCACTCCACCGGCGGCGACCATGCGCGCACTGTTCATCTGCCTCCTCCTCGCGGCCCTGGGCCCCGGCTCCCCGGCTGGGCCGTCCCCGCGGGTCTCGCTGACCTATCTCGCCAACATGGGTGTGCTGCTGGAGGGGGATGGCCGGCGGGTAGTGATTGACGGCCTGCATCGGGGCGGTCTGGCCGAGTATGCCGCGGTGCCCCGGACGCTGCTGGATCCGCTGGAGGGGGCGCGCGAGCCGTTCGGCACCCTCGACCTGGTGCTCACGAGCCACCGCCACCTCGATCACTTCGACGCCGCCTCCGTCGCCGCCCGGCTCGGCGCCGATTCGGGAGTAGCGTACGTGGCGGCCCGGGAGACCACCGACTCTCTCTACGCCCGCACCGCCCTGGCGCGGGACCATCCCCGGGTGCGCGGAGTCACGCCGCCGCCGGGAGGGGAGACAGAGCTGGCCTTTGCGCGGATCGGGGTGAAGGTGCTGGACCTGCCCCACAATCCGACGCCCAGCCGCCGGGTGGCCAACGTGGGCTTCCTGCTGGATCTCGACGGACTCCGGATCCTGCACGTGGGAGACGCCAACCCGGAGGCCGCCATTTTCGAAGCTCACCGGCTCGCGGCGGGACGGGTGGATGTGGCGATCGTGCCGTTCTGGTATCTCACCGGCGAGGATGCCGCCGTGCGCAAGGCAATCGGCGCCCGGATCTGGGTGGCCAGCCACATCCCGCCGGCGGATACCGCAGCGGTGCGGCGGCAGGTCCTGGCCCGGCTCCCCTCGGCGATCGTGCTGACGGCGCCCGGAGAACGGCACGAGATCCGCTGAAGTGACCCAGGCCGGTGCCGCTGGCCAGCGGACGCGAAGGCGGTGGGATTCAGGCTGCCCGGCGCGACCCCCGACTCGCTCACGCAACTCCGCCCACGCCGCCTCCCGCAAGGGCGGCAGCTGGCTCGCGGGTGCCTTGGGGCCACGCATGCCTGAGCCGGTTATGTTCATCGGGATCGGTTTGCCGAGGGAATCGCCGGGTTGGCGTCATGGCCGGGCGCCCATCCCGACCCGCCCACCCGCCACGCCCCGGACGGGTTCAACTGAGCCGGTGAAGGAGGACTCGCATGTCTGACGCCTGGATCCTGCTGGACTCGATGAAGGAGAGCTGGCAACAGATCATCTCCTTCCTGCCCCGCGTGGTGATGACCCTGGCGCTGCTGATCATCGGCTGGGGGGTGGCCAAGCTGCTGCGCCGCGTGGCGCTCCGGCTGTTCCGGCTCATCCGCCTCGATGAGATGGCCGAGAAGGCGGGGCTGGACGACGTGCTGCTGCAGGGCGGGGTCCGCTTCACCACGGCCACGATCCTGGCCAACGCCGTCTACTGGCTCATCCTCTTTGCCATCCTGCTGGCCCTGCTCAACACCCTGGGCCTGGGCGCGGCGGCCGGCCTGGTTGACCGCATCGTGTTCTATATTCCGAACGTGGTGCTGGCGGTGATGATCCTGGTCTTCGGCACCCTGTTCGCCCGGTTCGTCGGGGGGGCGGTCTTCACCTACCTGAGCAACATCGGCAGCACCGCGGCCGAGCCGATCAGTGCGGTGGCCAAGTACGCGGTGCTGTTCTTCGTCCTGTCACTGGCCTTCGAGCAGCTGGCGATCAAGAGCCAGATCCTCATCGCCGGATTTCAGATCGCCTTCGGCTCCGCCTGCCTGGCCCTGGCGCTCGCCTTCGGGCTGGGCGGCCGGGAGTGGGCGGCCAACGTCCTGGAACGCTACTGGAAGAAGTGAGAAGCGATGATCATTGATTGTCATACCCACCTGAATCACTACGAGGACGAGACCGCCAGCGTCCTCCCCGCCAGCCTGGTCCGGCTGCAGACCGAGATGCGCCGCAACCGGGTGGACATCTCGCTGGTGCTCACCTCCTACACCGTCAATCCCGGGCGCCCCTCCACCCGCGCGGTGGTGGAACTCACCCGCGATCTCAAGGACATCTTCGTGGTGGCGGGGATCCGGTACGCCGGGTTCAAGCCCGCTGACCTGACCGAACTCCGGGAATACCTGCAGGACGGCTCGGTGCGGGGGCTCAAGCTCTATCCCGGCTACGAGCCCTTCTACCCGGCGGACCCGGTGCTGGAGCCGGTCTACCAGCTGGCGGAGGAGTTCGCCGTGCCGGTGATGATCCACTCCGGCGATACCTACAGCCCCCGGGGCAAGGTCAAGTACTCCCACCCGCTGCACGTGGACGACGTGGCGGTGGACCATCCCGGCGTCAACTTCATCATCTGCCACATCGGCAATCCCTGGATCCGCGACTGCATGGAAGTCGTCTACAAGAACGCCAACGCCTACACCGACATCTCGGGGCTGGTGCTGGGAGACTTCTCCGACCGGTTCGAGTCCTACATGCAGCGGCAGCTGCAGGACATGCTGCTCTTCGGGGTGGAGCCGGACAACGTGCTCTACGGCACCGACTGGCCGATCTCCTCCATGAAGTCCTACCTCGAGTTCATTGACGAACTGAAGATCCCGCCCAAGGACCGGCGCAAGATCATGTACGAGAACGCCGCCCGGCTGTTCAAGCTGCCGATCGTCGAGAACGGCCCCAGGCTCGACTCGTTCTTCCAGCGGCTGGTGTGAGGGGCGGGGACCGGGCGGCCGGCTAGCCCGCCTGGTCGTCGAAGAGGGTCTTCCAGGCGGTGAGCCAGCCACCGAGGGCGGTCCGCCGCATCAGCAGGGCCAGGCCGGCGAACTCCAGCAGCACCAGGCCCGCCACGATCATCGGCAGGTGAGGGCGGAGGCTGGCGACCTGCCACAGCGGGATGAGCGTGCCGGTGGTTCCGGCCACGATGACCGCGACCGGCAGCAGGCCCCGGAGCGGCCGGCTCACGGCCAGGTGCACCGAGCGGATCTGGTCCACCGCGACGTACCGGGCCTGGGCCGACGGGAGGCGCAGGGAGAGGTGCTCCGCCGACGCCGAGTCGAGGAAGCCATCCACCACCGAGCCGTCCCGCAGGCCGACTCGCAGCCGCACCGGCTGGTCGCCGGTGTGGGCAGCATTGAGGGCGATCAGGGCGGGAGCGAGGCCCGAGTGCCGTACCGGCAGCATGGCCGATTCAGCGCGCGCGCGAGTCGATCATTGGGGGATGAGGCGTGCCAGCGCTGAGTCTCATGGCATCACCGGAGCGAACGTCGCGGCCTCTGCAGCCATCCATCCGCTGCAGGCGCCGGTCCCGCTATGGGCGTGTCAGCACCCGTTCGGGCCGGGGATGAACGTCCAGGATCCCTGGCGCACGTTGTAGCTGCCGTAGCGGTCCAGCCACCCGACCTGCGCGGACTGCGCCGTGACGGGTGCCGGCGTGACGGGGGCTCGAGCAACGCCCGCCGGCGGGAGCTTCGCGGGGGCCCTCTGTGCGGCAGGGGCCGCGAGGGTGGCGGCACCGGCGACGAGGGCCACGACGAGGGGCAGCGTAAACCGGTTCATGGCGTGGTCGCCTTCGGGGAAATGGGTACGGTATTGTGACGCCTGATGGCCCACAGCGGCAGTGGGAGTCGCTGCCTGAAGGTACACGACCGGTCGCTACTTGCAATGACACCGGGGGAAGGGTGCCCACGCTCATTCCTCGCCCCGGGCAGAAGCTCGGGACCGGGTGGCTACACCGGCCGATAGCGCTTCGCGAGGAAGCCGGTGGCCAGCGAGAGATCCAGGTCGGCGATGAGCAGCCCCTCCTGCCCGTACGGCTGGTAACCCACCAGGGTGCCGTCCGGCGCCGCGACGGCCGACGTCGTCGGCGACCCCCGGCTGGCGAAGTTCACCGTCGCGAAGTAACAGGTATTCTCCGCCGCCCGGCACAGGACCGCCTTCTCGTGGAAGCTGTTGGCCGGGTCCCCATACGCGTTCGGCCGAAACGACCCAGGCTCGGCCTCGTGGAACTGCGGGTGGAAGACGACCTGTGCTCCCTCCCGCGCAGCCCAGCGGACGGTCTCGGGGTAACGCCAACCCTCGTGGCAGATCACCACCCCGAAGGTGAGCGGGCCGGCCTGAAACACCCGCCGCCCGCTTCCCGGCGAATAGGTCCCCTCCTCCGAGGGGTCGATCTGGACCTTGTCCTGGAATCCCGAGCGGGACCCGTCGGGACCGATTACCAGCGCCGAGGCGTAGAGGTGCTCTCCATCAATGCGCTCGGTACCGAGGACGACCGTCAGCCGTGCCGCTTTCGCGGCTGCCGCGATGACCAGCCAGGCCTCCTCGAGGAAGCGGGCGTTTGGCGGAAGCACCGCCTTGTGCGTGCTGCGATACCCGGGAACGAAGCACTCGGGGAAGCAGATGACGCGCGCACCGGCCTTGCCGGCGGCCGCGATGGCCGCCGTGGCCAGGTCTACCGACTCGGTCGGGGTCGCAGGGTGATGCAGGTTGGCCAGCGCGATCCGCAACAGCGTCGTCATTGCGCGCCGGCGGTCGGGGCGATGACGAAGCTGGTGTTCCTGAACGGATCAACGGCGCGCTCTTCGGTCATGGCATGTTCCTCTCTCCAGCGGCGCTGGCGAGCCGGCCCCGACATCCGGACCCGGATGTCACCGAACTGCTGGGTGCGCCAGAGCGCCACACACCGGCCTCACCCGGGTGTCCCGTGGTCGGGACCTGTGCCCAGGTCGTCGCGCCGAAGGGGATGATGGCAAGCCGCATGAGTGCTCCAACGTTGCCGGGCGCCTGCACCGGCGGATTGTGCATGCGCCGAGGGCCCCAACCGGCCCACGCCGACCCAGCTCACCAAGATAAGGAATAGCGCTGGCGCCGGAATGGCCCGGGGCGGCCAGGATCGCCCCAGCGATCGTGCTGCCGAGTGGGTCCCCGGTGTCAGGAGAAGCGAAACACCAGGGGCAGGACAAACGCGACCAGCGCGGCCCAGCCGGCGTACACGGGAAGGTAGCCAGCCACGGCTTGCCGGACGCCGCCGGGACCGCTCCTGCCCCGGATGAGGCCGATGGAGGCCCGGCACGTCCACGCGAGATGGGTCATGATGACGAGGTTGGCGCCAAGGACCACCACCCGGTTTGGCGTGAGCCCATAGGAGGTGAGCCGGAAGAGGATGGCCGAGAGCGCGATCAGGTTGATGACGAGGGTGACGACGAGCAGCGCGACGTTGATGTAATCGACCCATCCCACCTCGGCCTGCTCCCCGCGCTCGGCGATCGAGAAGACCGTCATCCCCAGCACGACGATCAGGAGACCGTTCATGGTGATGAGAAAGGAACGATCCAGGAACGGGTTCTGCCCGCCCAGGAACGCCACCACCAGGTAGGTGCCGGTCATCATCAGGAAGAGGGGGGCGAAGACCCGGGCGAGGACCGAGGCGATCCCGGTGCGCCGCTTGAAGACCACGTCGTACAGGTAGGTCCCGGCCACCGGCACGGCGGCGGCCCCGATCACGCCGACGTTGTGAAAGTACGCATCGGCGGCGTTCTTGGTGACCAGCCCGAACAGCGCCACCGTGATGCCGCTGAAGACGATCCCGCCCAGGCCCACCAGGCTGGCCAGGATCAGCAACTCGCCGTTGTAGCGCAGATAGCGGATCCGCGGTTCGGTGTCCCGCCAGGACGCGCCGGTGAAGACGAATCCCAGGAAGGCCCAGCAGAGGATCGGCAGGTGGACCAGGGCCATCACCACGGAATCGGTGTAGCCGGGGAGCAGGGCGACGTAGGTCGTGATGATCGCGGCCAGCGCCAGGCCGGCGATCAGCCTGCCGCGGTCCCGATTGGTGAGCCAGAAATACGCCGCCAGCGCCAGCAGCACCAAGGACGGGGCGAGGCGGGGGTAGTACCACTCCTCGCCGAGCCAGACCGCCGGGATCCGGACCAGGGCGCCGACGAGCAGGCCGAGCCCGATGGTGGACCACAATCGGTGCCGCTCCACAGCACCTGCCGGCTCGCGGTACTCGAGCCGCGCCGCCCAGACTCGCAGCGCGAGGGAGTCCGGCGCCGTCCGACGCACCTCATCGAAGGCGTCGCGGAACGCCGCCGGATCCTGCCGGTAGAGGGCTTCCAGCTCCTGGGGCTCGTCCAGGGACGCGCGGACCCGTTGTGCCGTCGGTTGCATGGGTGCGACCCCGTGTGGTGAGGTTCGAGGTCAAGATAGAGTACTCTGTGCTACAAAGTCAAGTCGCCCATACCCCGGGCCCGCGACGCCCCCGTCGCTGACCGGGCGGCCTCGTCCTCGCGGCCCGCCTCCCTCACAAGACCGGTTGCCCGCACCGTGCCAAGCCGTGCCTGCCAGGCTCGTGGAACTGTGGCTGGTTGGTCATCTCCGCCTACCGGCATGCGCCGCGCCCCAGACGTACCTAGCTGCCCGTGACCCGGTGGCGGCGTCGAGACCGTCGAGAACCAACCGGCCGCTCAGGGCGTTGTTCCACCGGCCCCATGGGGCCAGCTTCAATGGGACGCCAGATTCCCCGTCCGTGGGGGTCGCGGCGCCGGCACCGCTGACCGATAGCCTGGAGTCGAGACTGATGAGGAGACTGCATATCGCCGCCGCCGCCCTGCTGCTGGGCGCGTCCACCCTGCCGCTCGTGGCGCAGGAGCACCCCCCGGCCGCGGACACATACCGCCTTCTCGGCGACAGCCGGCTCGAGGTGAAGACCGGCAAGTCGGGGCTGCTCAGCTTTGTGGGGCACGAGCATATCATCCGGGCCAGTCAGTTCGAGGGTACCGTGCACTACCGGCCCGACAGCGCCCTGGCCACCCGGATCAGCATCCGGATCCTCACCCACGGCCTCGAGGTCCTCACTCCGCCCGACACCGCCGAGATCCGCAAGGTGACCGCCTCGATGCGGGAGGAGGTGCTGCATGTGGACCAGTATCCCGAGATGACCTTCGTGTCCACGGCGATCAGCGCGAAGGGCCGCAGCTACCAGGTCACCGCCGACTTCACCATGCACGGCACTACCCGCGAGATCACCGTGCCGGTCACGGTGGAGTTCCGGGGCGACACGCTGCTCGCCAGCAGCAGGTTCGAGCTCAAGCAGACCGACTACGGCATCCGGCCCTACAAGGGCGGACCCGCAGGCACCGTGAAGGTGGCGGACAAGGTGGAGTTCAGGATCGAGGCGCGGGCGCTGCTGCAGCCGGCTCCCCACACGGAGGCCGGCGGGTCCTGAGTCTCACTCCACCCCCCCCGCCTCCTCGATCAGCCGGAGCGCCGGCTGGCTCACGAAGAGCGGCGCGTGGCACCGCCGCCCCCAGGAAAGCGCGGTCACGTCGCGGTAACCGTGCCCCGGGTCGTCGCCGTATCCCGGGTGAAGCCGCTTCCATATTGAACCCCGGATGTTCGGGTCGGCGCCCCGCGCGAGCAACAACGCGGTGAACGGTGCCTCCGCCGGTCGCTGCTTGTAGTTCATCCAGAAGTTGGGTTGGGACACCACCGCACAGAACAGCGCCGTATACCCTCCGTAACCCTCGCCGTCCACCGCCGAGCGGGCGTTGACGTCCGCCCCCCGGTCCAGCAGCCAGCGGGCGATCTCCAACTCGTCGTAGTCCACGCACATATGCAGGAGAGTGGTCCCGCCCAGCGGCGTACCGACCGTCGCATTCAGCGGATCGCCGCAGCCCACCTCCGCCGGATAGATCTCGCGATGGGAAAAGGTGCGGTGGAGCATCCCCGGGTCGCGGGCGAGGTGCGCTTCCAGCAGGTCGAGGCGCCCCCGGTGGAGCGCCATCGTCGGGGTGTCGGGATAAACCAGCCCGTGGCTGGCGTACAGCTCCAGGATGGCGTGCTTGGCGGCGGGGTCGCGGCTGTCGGTCTCGAGCACCACGTCCACCGGGGCGTTGCGTCGGCCGGCGGCATCCTGCACCGGCACCCCCAGCGTGAGCAGAAACTCGGTGCCCGGCACACTCAGCGTGTAGGCCGGGCCGCCCAGCGCATCATCCGGCGGCTGGGGCCGGCCCAGCATCTCGTGCAGCATGGTCGCGGTGCCCGACCTGGCCCTGCAGGGCCGCCCGGTCCAGCGCGGTGTCGAGGTCGGTGGCGCCGAGTCCGTGCAGCATCCGGATGATGCCGTCGCGGCCAAGGTTGGCGGCGTAGCTGAGCGGCGGCCCCCAGTTGCTGTCGCTGCGGATCAGGGCGGGTTCGTGGAGGAGATGCGGGTTCCGGGTGACCAGCTCCCGCACCGTGTCGGGCCGGTCGTCCCAGATGGCGTCCACCAGCTGAACGGCCTGCAGCAGGCGGGTCCAGCTCGACGCCTGATAGCTCCGGGCCAGCACCAGCTGCGCGTCGGCGAGCTTCGCGTCGGGTGGAGCGATGGGCTTCGGGTGGAACTCACGCAGGTCGGCCAGCGCGGCGGCGTCGCCGGCATGGAGAGCGCGGAGCAGATCCTTGGCCTGGTGTTTGAGCTGATCGAGGTTGGGGCGGACCGGCAGGCGACGGACGGGCATGACGAGCCTCCTGGAGTTGCCCGGGTCCGCTGGCGTGGGCGAGGAGGTTCGTGCGACTCGGCTGGTTACCGCCACTGCACCAGGTGGACTCGGTCCTGCCCGCGGACGGGAGGCGCCCTGTACGCCTGAGTTCAGGATAGCGGCGGGGCGGGGCGGGTCAAGGGTGGGGTCAGGTGGCTGCTAGCGAACCTCGGTGTGCCCGGCGGAGGTCAGTGCGGCGAGGGCGCGCTGACGCTCCGAGGCACGGACAAGGATGTAGTCGGTGTCGAATGTGCTCAGGGCCAGGATGGCCACACCAGCCGCGGCGAGCGGCGCGGCAAAGGAAGCCAGTACCCCCACCTCGGTGAACGAGAACGGGCCCTCCAGCCGGATGGCCACCCTGCCACGCTCCGCCTGGCAGGACGGCGGGACGTCCTGCTCGCGACAGATGATCGACAGCTCGGCGTCGGTGCGGGTGATGGACACGAACCCGCCGTCTGCCAGCGCCCAGGACGGGACCGGGTCCTCGGGCCCGAGGCGGGCCACCGCGTAGGTCTCCGGCAGGAACGAGAATCGCTGTGGGCTCATGGTCCTCCTGCCTTTCCATCGGCCGGCCGCGGCAATGCTGTGGCTCGCTCCACGATCACCAGCGCGATGCCGCCGAGAATCGCCGCCGACGCCAGCAGCAGTCGCAGGGTGACGGATTCACCGAGGAGGATCACCCCTCCCAGCGCGGCGATGACCGGGACGCTGAGCTGCACGGTGGCGGCACTGGTGGCCTTGAGGGCCGGTAGCGCGGTGTACCAGATGGCGTAGCCGATGCCTGAAGCCAGCGCCCCGGAGGCGACCGCGTACCCGACGCCGGCGCTGTCGAGCGCGGCGCTCCGGTAGGCCAGCAGGCTCAGGACCAGGGCGATGGGGGCGGCGCGCAGGAAGTTCCCCGCCGTGACCCGGGTGGGATCGCCGGCGCCCCTCCCCCGGAGCGAATAGACCCCCCACGCCACGCCGGCACCGAGCATCAGCAGCGAGCCGCCGAGCGGCGGCGCCGAGAGGCCCGGCAGCAGCAGGCCCACCAGTCCCCCCAGCGCCAGCGCCAGCCCGACGAGCTGCCAGCGGAGCAGGCGTTCTCCCTGCCAGAGGCCGTGCCCGATCATCGTCGCCTGCACCGCGCCGAAGAGGAGCAGGGCGCCGGTCGCGGTGGGCAGGCTCACATAGGCAAAGGAGAAACCGGCGGCGTACCCGAACAGCGCCAGTGCCGACGGCCAGTTGCCGCCGCCGGTCTGGGCGCCGCGGGTCAGGCGGGCCACCAGCCAGAGGGTGATCGCGCCCGAGGCCAGCCGGAGGGTGGTGAAGCTGGCGGGATCGATGCCGGTGTGCGCCAGCGCGGCCCGGCAGAGCAGGGAGTTGCCGGCGAAGGCGAGCATCGCCAGCGCGGTGACGGCAAAGAGGCGTGCAGGAGGCATGGCGGCCCGGTCGGGAGTCGGGAGGTGCCCGTGGCTACTTCCCCAGCAACCCCGTCACATCCACCGGCGCTGCTACGCCAGCCTGAGCTGGTCCAGCGACGCCAGCGCGGGTCCGCCGCTGGTGTCCGGGGTGACCGTCAGCTCGAGCACCGTCACCGCCGGCAGCTCGACCCGATGATCCTGCGTCTGACTGGTCGCGCCGTCGGGACTGAAGTTCCACTGCTGCCGTACGATGTCCCGGAACGACTGCCCGTCGGCCGACCAGCGCAGGACATACTCCTGGGTTCGCTCGACATCGGTCTCCGTGAAGTTCAGCCAGATCCGCCGCAGCGGCTGCGGACGGGCAAAGCGCAGCCGGACGGTCTGCGGTCCTGGACTCCCCGCCCGCCAGCCGGAGGCGGCGCCGGGCAGCAGGGCACCCTCAATCGGATGAGCGGCGTCTTCGGATGTGAGTTCCACTTCGGCGACCTCGGCCAGCGACAGCCAGTTCCCGTCGGGAGATAGGCTGGTCGGCTGACCGGAGGTAATGATGCGTTTCTGCATGGTGCCTCCTGATCGCGGGCGAGAGACTCTGCTGGTGGGCTGCCGCCCCGGCCCGCACGGGGGGCACCCGTCCAAGGTACACTCTTTCTCACCCGGGTGAGAACGCGGTGCCCCGGCGCCTCGTGTTCCTTCTATATTGCTCCTTCTCGTGACCACCGAGATTCCTCCCGACCTGGAAGCCGCGCTGGCCCAGCGCTACCAGCTTCGCCGCGTCCTCGGCCGCGGCGGGATGGCCACCGTCTACCTGGCCCACGATCCGAAACACCAGCGCGAGGTCGCCATCAAGGTGCTGCGGCCCGATCTCGCCGCCTCCCTCGGCGCCGAACGCTTCCTCAAGGAAATCCAGATCGCCGCCCGGCTCACCCATCCCCACATCCTCGCCGTGCACGACTCGGGTGAAGCCGTCGGCTTCCTCTATTATGTGATGCCGCACATCGAGGGCGCCTCGCTCCGGCAGCGGCTGGAGCGGGACCGGCGGCTGCCGGTGTCGGAGGCGCTGGCCATCGCCGCCCCCGTCGCCGATGCGCTCTCCTACGCCCACCGTATGGGCGTCATGCACCGCGACATCAAGCCCGAGAACATCCTCTTCTCGCAGGGCCATCCCATCGTGGCCGACTTCGGCATCGCCAAGGCGGTCAGCACCGCCGGTGGTGCCAACCTCACCCGCACCGGATTCCCGCTCGGCACGCCGGGCTACATGAGCCCGGAACAGGCCGCCGGCCTGACCGACCTCGATGAAGGCACCGACGTCTACAGCCTCGCGGTAGTGATCTACGAGATGCTGGTAGGCGAAATCGCCGGACGCTGGCCCACCGAGGACGCCGTGCGCGCCGGCCGGTTCCTGGAAGCCTCCGCCACACATCGGGCACGCCTCGCGGAAGCAGGTGCAGTGGTCGAGGCGGCGCTGGTGCGTGGCATGGCCGTCCGGCACGACCAGCGCATCCCGACGCCGGCACAGCTCATCGATGAGTTGCTCGGCGTCGTCGCGGCGCCGCGGCGGCGCTACAGCGGCGGGGAAATCCAGGAGATCGTCAAGCGCGCGTCGGAGCTGGAGGCGAGCAATCCCACCGGCCACGCGATGACCATCGGTGGGGTCGAGGCGCTGGCCGCCGAGGTGGGGATCGCGCCGGATGTAGTGCGACAGGCGGCCGAGTCGATGGCCACCGTCAGTACACCCGCCGATGCCCTGACACCCCCAAGCAACTTCTGGGTGGGCCGCTCCACCACCCTGGCCGTGGAGCGCGTCATCGAGGGCGAGCTGCCCGAGGTGGAGTATGCGGTCCTGGTGGACGAGATCCGCCGGGTGCTGGATCAGCCCGGGCAGGTGAGCCAGCTGGGCCGCTCATTCGCGTGGTCCACCGTCCGCGGCGGTTCGAGCTTTCGCAACCTCGAAGTAGCGGTCTCGGTGCGCGGTGGCCGGACCAGGATCTCGCTCAAGGAGAGCCTGTCGCCACTGCTGGGCGCCGTGTTCGGCGGGATCGGCGGCGGGGTGGGGGGCGGCGGGATGGGCGCCGTCATCGGCGTGACCGTCGGGGCCCTGGGCCTCACGCCGGTGGCGCTGGTCGCGGTGATTCCCTTCTGGCTGACCTCGGTCTACGCCATCGCTCGCAAGGTGTTCCACACCATCGCCGGGCGTCGTGAGAAGGAACTGGTCCATCTGGCGGACCGGCTGGCGGGGCTGACCGCGGAGCTGGTGCCGGCGCGGCCGGCGTTGCCGCTGCCTGGGCGGCCGCTGCTGCGCTGAGGTGTCCGCCCGGTCGGCGCACCCCTCCCCGAATGAGCCGGTCCCTGCGATTCGGCCGCCTTCTACTCCGCCCGGAACACCGTCGCCGGCGCTACCCGCACCGCATGCAGTACCGGCACCAGACTCCCGGCCAGCGTCATCACCACGCACAACAAGACCGCCGCGGCAATGGTGGCGGCGTCATATGGCGCCACACCTGCCAGCAGCGACTGCATGGCCCGGCCCGAGGCCAGGGCGATCGCAATGCCGGGGATCACCCCGGCCGCCGCGAGCAGCGCCGCCTGACGCATCACCATCCCGACAATCGCACTGGACTGCGCGCCGAGGGCCATGCGGACGCCGAACTCATGCCGTCGACTGGACACCGAGAAGGACATCAGACCGTGAATGCCTACCCCGGCCAGCAGGAAGGCAATCAGGGCAAAGGCGGTCAGTACCCGGGCCTGGACCGCGCGCGAGGCGGTATCGTCAGTGACGATCTGCGCCAGGGTCCGCACGTTGGAGATCGGCTGCCCCGGTCGGCCGCCTCCACCGCCGAGCGAACCGCCGTCAGTAGAGCCGCGGAGGGCATGGTGCTGCGGATGACCAGGTCTTTCGGGAGGTAGCTGGTGATGGCGCCGTCCGGCACCTGCAGGTACGACAGATAGACCTGTGGCTCGCTGATCTGCTCCAGCCCGCGCACCCGGATGTCCCCCACCACCCCGACCACGGTGCGCTCACTGAATGCGAACTGGAACCGTTTGCCGAGCGGCTCCTCGCCCGGCCAGTAACGGGTTGCGAAGGACTCGCTCACCACCGCCACGAACGGCTGGTCCCCCCGGTCGGTCTCGGCGAGGTCGCGACCTCGTCGCAGCGGGATGCGGAGTGCGTCGAAGAATCCCGGCGTGGCGTACCGCAGGCTGGCCGAGTTGGTCTGCTGCCGGTTGGTGGGCTCGCCCTTGAGTACCACCGGCCAGATCCCTCCGCCCATCGCCATGGGCAGGAAGGAGATGTAGGCGGCGCTCGCGACACCCGGCTGGGCCCGCACCTCGCCCAGCACCCTGGAGTAGAACTGCTCCCGCCGGGCCACACTGTCGTATTGGGGCAGTGGCAGTGCTGTGGTCAGCGTCAGGACGCCCTCGGTCTGGAACCCGGGGTGGGTGTCCTGGATACGCCACAGCGCCCGGAGCAGCAGCCCCGACGACACCAGCAGCACCATCGACGCCATGATCTCGGTCATTACCAGTGCGGAACGGAGCCGCGCCTTCCTGCCGCCGCCACCTCGGGCCCCTTCTCTCAGGGCGGAGAAATCGGTGCCCCGGGAGGCGCGCAGGGCGGGGAACACACCGAACCCGATGCCGGTCGCCGCCGTGAGGAACGCGGCGAACATCAGGATCCGCAGGTCCACCCCCGGCGTCTCGGCGATGGGAAGCGAGGTCGGGACCAGTCGCGCGAGTAACGGAGCGGACACCATCGCGACCGCAATGCCGAGCACCCCACCCAGCAGGGCCAGCAGCAGACTCTCGGTAACCAGCTGGCGCACCAGCCGCTCCCGGCCCGCGCCGAGCGCGGTCCGCACCATCAGCTCCCGCTGCCGGGTCATGCCCCGCGCCAGCAGCAGATTGGCGAGGTTGGCACAGGCGATCAGCAGCAGACAGAGCGCGGCGCCGCACAGCCCGAGCAGCAGCAGGCGGGACTGACCCGAGAACCCGTCCTGCATCCGGTACAGCGTGGCGCCGGTGTTCTCGTTCTCCGCCGGGTGCTGCCGCGCCAGGTTGCCGGCAATCAGCGTCATCTCGGCCTGGGCCTGCTCGACCGAGACGCCGGGACGGAGCCGCGCCACCAGGTTGAACCAGTTGTTGGTCCGGTCGGCGTCGGCCAGCTGGTCCTCCGGCATCGGCAGCCAGAACTCCACCTCCCGGCTGGGGAAGTGAAAATGCGCCGGCATCACCCCGAGCACCACGCGCGGTGCCCCATTCAGGACCACCGGGCGCCCGACCACATCACGGTCACCGGCAAACGCATCCTGCCACAGCGCATGGCTCAGCACCACACCATCGGCGTCCTGTCCGGCGACAAACAGGCGCCCCACCAGCGGGGCGACGCCCAGGATCGGCAGCAGATCGTCGGTGACCACCGATCCCTGCACCCGTCGTGGGGCGCCCTCACCGAGCAGGTTGGCGGCCGCGCCGTGGTACGCACCCATCGCCTCGAAGGAGTGGCTGAGCGCCTTCCAGTCGCGGTAATTGGGCGGCGAAAGTTCCATCTGGTTGTAGCCGGGGGCCGTCTGCCACAGCCGCACCAGCCGGTCGGGCTCCTGAAACGGCAGCGGCCGGAGCAGCACGAAGTCCGCGACCGAAAACGCCGCCGTCGTGGCACCGATACCCAGCGCGGTGACCAGAATGGCGGTGGCGGCGAACCCCGGCGCCCGGGCCAGGGTGCGGGCGGCGTAGCGCAGGTCCTGACGCAGCAGGCTCCAGTGCTCCGCCGCGGCATTGCCGCACACGTCGGCGCCCGCGTCAAGCCAGAGGCCTGCCGTCTCGAGCCAGCCGGACGACTGGCTCAGGCGCCTGGCAAAGAGGGCGTGCATCTCGTTGCCGTATTCATGCCGGAAGGACGCCGGGTACAGCGCGAGCAGCAGCCGGTAGGCGCCGCTCATGCCCGCTCCGGGGCCAGGCCCTGGACCCGTGCCATGCGCAGCAGGCTGGTCATTCGCTGCGCCTCCGCACGGGCGGTGGCGGCGCCGAACGGGGTGATGCGATAGTAGCGCCGCCGCTCGTCGTCCAGCTCCGGCGCCGGACGTTCGGTCGTCTCGCGAATCAGCCCCTGTTCCAGCATGCGCTGGATGGAGCGATACAGCGTACCGGCGCTCAGGCGCAACGCGCCGCCGGTGCGCTTCTCGATGTCCTGGATGATGGCGTAGCCGTGCCGGTCTTCCTGGGCAGTGGCAATCAGGATGTGCAGGGTCGCGGCGGGCAGGGGCAGCAGCGCCTCGACGTCGGGGCGGGAGTATCTCATGTCGGCAGTATAGCCATAGTGGCTATATGCGCAAGGGGCATAGGAGCAGGGGCGGTGGCGCTGCCCGGGAGGATGCCGAACCGAGCGTTCTCGACCGCGCAGGCTCCGGGGGTCTGGATCGAGGTCCCCGGTGTCTAGCCCGCGATTCCTTCAGCCCCCGCCGTGGCCGGAGCGGCCTTTGCGATGGTCCGGACCAGCCAGAACGCGACCAGCCCGATCCCGACCATCCGGATGCCGGACCCGAGCCACGCACCCGCCGCGAGCTGACTGGTGATGGCGGGCCCGGCATACCAGTAGTAGATGCCGCCCGCCAGGGCCGCGACGATCGGCAGCGCCAGGCGCGAGTGCAGCCTGAGCGCCAGCACGGCCCCCGCAGTCACCAGGAAGCTGGCCAGGGACCAGCCCAGCGTCGTGGCGTAGACCATCGCCGCGCTGCTCAGGGGGCCGTCCTTGACCTGGCTGTAGCCGATGATGAAGCCCGGCAGGGCCGCGAAGAACGCGCCGTACGGCGTTGCGAGCCACTGTGCGGTGTGCCGGGACGTCCCCAGCAGCTGGGGGATCGCCTTGCGCTGGGCCAGGTCGAGACAGCCTCGTGGCGTGCACATCGTACAGGTGGTGCACCGGCCGCGGTCCATCCGGACCAGCGGCGCCTGGCCATACAGGAGTTCCACCGGAAGTACCGGACAGAGTGCGTTGCAGAACGCCGAGCGGACCGTGAACAGGGCACCGAGCACGAGGGCGAGCCCACCCACCGCCGCCACCGTTCCCGCCAATACCGGCCCGTTCTCGTTGAACACGAAGTGCCGTGCCGGAACCATCAGATGGAACAGGACCAGGCCGCCGACACTGAACGCGAGGAGCAGGGTGGGAGAGGGCGTACGCTGCGTCCCCAGTTTGTTGCCCATCTCATTGAGGGTGGCCAGCGGGCAGACACCCCGCCAGATCGCGGTGCTGACAAAGAAGCTCGCTGGCAGGACCGGGATGGCGACGTACCAGAGCGCCTGCAACGCCCTGGTTGGTTCGATCAGTAGCCAGAGGAGGAGAAGGGGGACAGCGGCAAGTGCCGACCACCGCGCGATGGACCAGAGCGCGGCCTCCCGGGGCGGTTGGATGAGGACCTGGGCATTCGACATGTAGGCACTCCCCCGGATGGTGCCGTGTCCCACGGCGTGCTTCCCCGGCTCGCGCTCGTGATCGACGGGATGGGAAGGGGTACTTCGCTCAGCCGCCTGCCGGAACCGCCACCGACCCGGCGGAAAGCAGGTAGGCGACCACATCGGCCGCCGAATAGTGGGAACGCCCCGCGAGGAACGTCGCGAGCGAGACCAGATCGTCGCCGCTGGTGAGCAGGGGTGGCTCGACCCGTCCGTCGGCCCGTGCCTGGGGGTGACCGATGTTCGCGAGGAGGGCGTTGCAGAGGCACCGGCGACCGATGGTGTCTTCTACCTTGCCCCCCTTGTCCAGGTAGGCGTCCACCGGCTCGCTGGCGCAGCGATAGTCGGTCTTCCCGTCCGGGGTGACGTAGGCCACCCGTAGATAGCCCAGGTCGCAGACCCGGGTGCGGGGCGGGGTGGTCGCGCCGGGGTCGCCGTCCCACCGCACCACCTTGAACGGATAGCCGGTGGGCGAGGCCTGGGGATCGGTGAACACCTCCACCTCGCCCCGGGCGACGTGCTCCAGTACCGAGCGCTTGAGATCGTCCCGCAGGCCCGACTCGTCGCAGTAGGCGAACAGCGTCCCGACCTGGATGCCGGCCGCGCCCGCCTGCAGCGCCTCCCGCAAGCGGCCAGGCTGGCCGGCACCGCCGGCGAGCCAGAAGGGCAGTCCGAGTTCGCGGACCTTGGCCAGATCCACCACGTCCCGCTCGCCGTAGAGCGGCTCGCCTCGCTCATTGAAGCGCGGGTCGCCGCGGGGGGGCGCATTGTGACCGCCGGCGGTCGGTCCCTCGATGATGAAGCCATCGACTCGGCCGCTGGCCTTGCGGGCAAGGACGGTTGCCAGCGAGTTGCTGGCGATGATGGGCAGGAAGAGTGGACGCTCAAGCGGTGCCGGGGGCTGGCTCCAGTGCTGGCCCGGGTCCAGCCGCATGTATTCCGTGGCGCCGGGCGGCAATCCCTCCACCTCGAATCGGAGCGCGACCGGTCGATGCTCCGCGAGCGCATCGAGCACCGCGGGGATCTCGCGCGGAATCCCGGCGCCCATGAGGACGCAGTCCACTCCCGCCAGCATCGCGCCGTAGAGCGACGCCAGGGTGGGGAGCTGGATCTTGGTCAGCAGGTTGATGCCCACCTGGCCACCGTGCCCTTCCCGGGCCAGGTACACCTCGACGAAGTTGGCCAGCATGGTGAGCTGTTCGCGGGCGAGGCTGACGCGCTGGCGGTATAGCGGAAGGAGGCTGTAGGGGGTGCCCGGCGGCAGCCCGTCCGGGCGGAAATACCGGGACAGGACCTCGGTGGCGACTCCGGGTATCGGGAACATCGCCATCGCCCGGCGCAGGTGGCCCCCCTCGTCCCCGTCCTGCAGCCGTCGCACCAGCACGCTGTCAAGCGCGGTCCCCGAGACCACGCCGAGCTGGCCGCATTGCGATACCGCGCGCGCCAGGCGCCAGCCGGAGACGCCGACCCCCATACCGCCCTGGATGATCGCAGGCAATGCGCGAGCCTCACTCATGCCCAATTATTGCCTGGAGATCACCGCGTTGCCAAGCCTACAGGAATGGAAAATGCATGAACAATTCATCATACATCGCCGAGGCCGATACGGCCCCTCGCGAGGAATGCCCGGATTCTCCGGCCCTCCCTGCACCTCGGGCCGCTGCACCGCATCCCGTGGCTGGGGCAGGATGCGGCTCGCGATAATGGCCTAACCGGTCGCCGGCCGGATCGCCGTGAACAGCACGGCTTTCACGCCGTAGGCTTCAGCCGAGTTCTGGGTGGATGGCTTGCGGAACCGGAAATTCGGCACCACCACCGAGCGCACCTTGGTGAACCCGGATTCCTCGAGCAGCCTGAACATCTCTCCTTCCAGGAGAGCCCCCCCGATTCAACTGGCCCACAGCTTGGGGTCATTGACGATCGACTGTGACAGCTGCTTGGCGCTGACGATGTCGGTGACGGACAGGCGTCCCCGCGGCTTGAGCACCCGGAAGAGCTCCTGGATCACCTTCCGCTTCCTGAAGGACAGGTTGATCACGCCGTTGGAGATCACAACGTCGGCGGACCCGTCCGGCAGGGGGATGTCCTCCATCCGGCCCTGGCGGCACTCCATCGGCACGCCGGACGCTGCGGCATGCGCCTGGATCTTGAGGCACATCGCGGGGTTGAGATCCACACCGATCACCCTGCCGGTTGGGCCGGCGCTCCACGAGGCGATGATCGAGTCGAGCCCCGCGCCGCTCCCCAGGTCCACGACGGTCTCGCCGGGCTGGATCGCGCTCCGCGAATGCGGGTTGCCGACGCCGGCGAACGATGCCACCGCCCCGGCCGGAGCCCGGTCGAGCCAGGCCGGCTCGTAGCCGAAGAGTTCGGCGGCCTCGCGACCATGAAAGAAGTGGTACTCGCCCGCCGGGTTCTCGGCGACCTCCTGATACATCCTGATGATTTCGTCCTTGAGGACGGCTTCCAGCGACTCCTGCGCTGTGACTGCGTCCGTCATGCTGTGCCTCCTTGTGGCTTGTGGCGATGCCCCAAGACTGCGCCCCCGAGGTCCGGGTGAACCTGCCGGGGGGCATGCTCAACCAGCTTATCGCGCCGCGGCCGATTGTGCCAGCCCGGAATCGATGACCTCTGCGACTGGCCGCCCGGACGGCCACGGCTACGGATGCAACGGATTCGGGACGGGCGGGCGGCGCTCACGAGCGGGACGCTGTCACGGAAGCAGCAGTGGCGGCTGATCGGGGCGGTGATGGGGTTCTACTTGGTGCGGGACCTGATCCTCTGTGTCGGGCTGCCGGCCATTGTCTGGCTGAGCGCCAATCCGAAGCCGCACTAGTCCCGAAGCGTCCCCCTCCTCCCCCTGAACCGCCGGATCCAAGGGTCAATCGTAGCGCTTCGATACGACTGACCCATCACGATGCAAGTCATGCCCCCACCAACGGTCACCTTGTCACCGATCCTTCACGCTGCACACATGCGGCGAGCGTAGCTTTCACCCGTGTGAGGCACCCTGCGCCCCACGGACCTAATCGCGAGTGCTCCCCTCACCCTTCTTGGCAGCAGCAGCGAAGAGGACCCATGACCGTCAACCACTTCACGCGGTACGCCGCCCTGATAATCGGCGGATTTCTGGCGTTGGCCTGCTACGACAGCAGGCTGGAGCCCACCATGGTGGCGACGGACCCCGGCCGCGCTTCGGCAGTTGCCAGCGTGTACGGTCTCGAGTTCGTCGGCACCGCAGCGGGCGGTTTCGGTATGAACGACGGCGGCGACGTGGTCGGCCGGTCCTATCGCGACACCGGCTGCGGCCCCTTCTGCCTGCCCCCGGAGGACATCGTTGTGTGGCGGAGCGGCCAGCGAATCCCGCTGCCTCTCGTTCCGGGGTTCGCCAGCAGCTACCAATTCCCATTTCACATCAACAGCCAGGGCGTGATCGCGGGCGAGGTGGGAATTCCCGGCAGCAACACGCATGTGGCGCTGTGGACGCCGAACGGGGCCGGCTACACCGCCCAGGATCTCGGCACGCTATCCGGCATGTCCAGCGCCACAGTCGGTGGTCTCGACGACCAGGGCCGGATAGTCGGCTGGTCCTCGACCGGCGGCGCCATCCCGACGGCCGCCGCTCCCTACATGTGGTCCCAGGGGACCGGCTTCGTGAACCTCAAGGGCCTCGGGTATCCCAACGAGATCCCAGGGGGCATGAGTCCCGGCGGCAAGGTGGTGACCACCGGGGGCCACTGGTACCAGTTGGGCAATCCGGCCAGTGTCGTGGCACTGCCGCCCCCGCCGCCTAGCTTCTTCGGGTTCGGGGCCGGGATCATCAACGACAACGGTGACCAGGCCCACTTTCTGGGCACCGGAACCCAGGGTCTGATCTACCCCTTCCGCCTGTCCAACGGCGGCACTTGGCAGCAGCTCTCCGGTATCCCCACCGGCCACTTGAGCTCCGCGGGCCTGGGATCCATCAACCTGGCGCAGGATGTGACGTTCACCGCGGGCAGTACCGGGTTGATCGCCGCCGGCCCCGCCGGCGTGGGGCAACCCCTCGCCGCGCTCGTCTCGCCGGCGTACCCGGGGGTGACTGTCGGCGGGGGCGGCCCAATGAACAACGCCGGGCAGATTCTGACCAAGGTCATGATCGGCCGCAGTCAGCGGCTGATGAAGATGGTGCCGGCCTCCCCCTGCGGGAGCAACTGCCTGGTGTCGAGTTCGCTGGTGATGAGCGCGCAGTTCGTGCAGGACCCGGCGTTTCCGGGGAGCTGTTTCCAGGGCGGGAAGATGTACAACACCGCCACCGTGACGGCCACGTTTACCGCCGAAGCGGGAGCGGCGCTAGCGAACGTGCTGGTGAGCGGCCGTTTCCTGGACGACTACTGGACCAACAGCCCCGTCACCGGCAGCACCAACGCCGCCGGGGTGGTGAGCTGGAACTACAAGGGGCTCTGTGGAGTGGGCGCGATCGCGTTCCTGATCGACCAGGCCACACTGGGGACCCGGACCCTCGACAAGACCCGGGGTACGCTGTCCACCTGGGTGATCCCGAGTGTAACGCCCCCAGGCAACCAGCCGCCGGTGGCGAGTTTCACCTTCAGCTGCAACAACACCACTCGGGTCTGCAGCTTCAACGGGACCGGCTCCACCGATGACGTCGGGATCGTGTCGTACGGCTGGGCCTTTGGTGATGGTACGACGGGCACTGGGGCGGCCCCATCACACACCTACGCCGTGGCCGGCTCGTATCAGGTCACGCTCACCGTGGCCGATGGCGGCGGGCTCACCAATTCACTGATCAGGACGGTGACGCTGAGCACCGGGACCAACAAGCCGCCAATCGCGGCCTGGACGGTCAGCTGCCAGCCCGCACCGGCGCACATCTGCACCTTCAACGGCACCGGATCGCGGGATCCCGACGGCAGCATCGTGGGCTACCGGTGGACGAACGCGGGAGGGAAGACGCTTTCGACCCTCGCGACCTTCACCCGGACCTTCTCGCGATCCATGACCCTGAAGTGGACCTTGACGGTCACCGACAACGCTGGCAAGACGGGCAAGCTGACCAAGACCTTCACCGTGCCCTGAGCACACTGGGGCCCCACCCGAACTTGGGGGGTGGCCCGTCACGTCAGTGGCGGGGCACTTGTGATGCCCGCCGGCTGCTCCCTGAGCCCGACGCCGAACGCTGACCGCCTTTCAGGCCCTGGTGGGCGCGGGCCAGGGCCGGGGGTTAACTCCAGGAGCGGCGGGACCGGCGGCTCGGCCCTCCAACTTCACCCCTGCAGCAGCGCCTCGGCCTCGACCCCCGCCGCCGCCTGACGCGCAATCGTTTCGACCAGCTGCCGCAACTCCGTCGCCGCGCCGTCCCCGCCATTCGGCACCGCGATCAGCCGCTGCAGCCCGCCCTGGGCTTCGAGCAGGCACTGCACCAGCCGATCCCGCTGCCGCTCCAGATGGCCCTTGGCCGTGGCATCGTCCGGAGCGCCCTTGCCCGCCGGCACCAGCGCCACCGCCTCGTCCAGCCGGGCCAGCGCCCGCGCCCCGCGACAGGCCACCGGTAGAATCTCCGCCACCAGCTCTCGGTGCCCATCTTCGGCTTCGCTGCCTGACATATGCCGAGTCAGCCGGACCAGCCCGCCGAAGAGGTCGCGCGCCGAGCCTTCCGGCAGTTCCGCAGCGGTGGCGATCACCTCGCGCTCCAGGTCGGCGCCGAGCCGAGCACCGCGGGGTTCGCGATCCAGCAACGGGACCCGGCCGGCGCTTACTCCGCCGGCAAGCAGGAGCGCCGCGAAGACCGGCGAACTCCAGAGCAGGGCGGGGTGAACCACCTGGCCGGCCCAGAGTCCGAGTCCCGCCGCCAGCACTGCCAGCAGCCAGAGTCCGGCCGGGATCATCCGCCACGCCGATCGGACCGGCACCGCACGCGGCGGAGAGCCCGCGTGCCGCGAGCCGGTCCACCGCGGCCTGCTCCATGCCGTCCGGCACCCGCGCCAGCGGCTTGAGCCCCAGCACCACGTCGCGATGGCCCGCCCCGCGCGATCCGCCGAACCACGCCAGCAGCTGCGCCAGCTGGTCACTCCGGTCCCCCGCGCTGCCCCGGTCGAGGAAGATCAGCTCATCCGATCGGCGTTCCACCGTGCCGCAGCGCCGGCAGACGGTGAGCCCCTCGACATCGATCTCGCCGCAGACCAGGCAGCGGTCCCGCCAGGTCATCGATCGGCTCGGCGAGGACGGTCGGGTCACCGAGCGCATCCGGGAAGCAGGCGGCGGTGGGGAAGCGATCCGCCGGATCGGCGCGAGTGGCGCGGGCGACCGCGGCATCGAGCCAGCCGGGGACCGAGAGGTTTTCCTCTCCGGGGATGAAAGCCCGTCATCGCTCGGGGTCGGCGGCAGGTGCGGCGAGGCTTGCGGCGGGCAGCCGGCCCGCCAGGGCGAAGTACACGGTCAGACCCAGCGCGTAGACATCGGCACGGGCGTCGGCCCGCGCTCCCGCCATCAGCTCGGGGGCCGCGTAGCCCAGGGTGCCGACCAGGCCGCCGGTCTCGGTCATCGTCTCCTGGGAGAGGATCCGGGCGGACCCGAAGTCGGTCAGCACGCGCTGCACCGGCCCGGTCCAGCAGGATGTTGCGCGGCTTGACGTCGCGGTGGAGGATCCCCTCGCGGTGGGCCAGGACCAGCGCCGAGGCGATGCTGAGGCCCAGGGTGATGGCAGCGTCAGGGGTGAGCGGACCGCGGTGGCTGACCCGCTGCTCCAGGTCCTCTCCCTCCACCAGCTGCATGATGACGAACTGCCAGGGACCCTCGGTGAGGTAGTCGTACACCGGGACGATGTGCGGGTGCGAGAGCTGGCGGACCGCCAGCACCTCCCGGCGGAGCCGCTCCCGAGCCAGCTCCTGGGCGGCGGGCGGCGGGACGAGCAGCTTCACCGCGACGTCGGCGCCGAGGGTCAGGTCACGGGCCCGGTACACCACCGAATGGCCGCCCCGTCCCAGCTCCGCGCCGATCTCGTAGCGGTCGACCAGCCGGGTGCCCGGGGCGAAGTAGGTCATGGGGCGGCCCGCTCCACCGGGACGTTGCTGCCCAGCTTGGCGAGGGTCGCGATGGCGTTCTGCCGCCAGCCGTCATTGGGGGCGTAGTACTTGAGGAACTCGGTGAGGTTGTGCCGAGCCTTGTCAGGCTGGCCCAGGATGAACTCGGACATGCCGGCGTGGTACAGCGCCATGTAGTGGTTGGGCCAGTACTCGATCACCATCTCCATGATCGGCCCGGCGGCCCGGTCGTCGCCTGCATCGGCCACCGGATGGGCCACGTTGAACACCACGCCCGCGGCACGGTACCGGTCCGCCTCACCGAGCTGATTGATGAGCACCCGGGCCTGGTCCACCTTGCCCGCCAGGGCGAAACAGGCCGCCGAGTAGCCGGTTCCCTCGAGACCGGCGGGGGCGGGGTCACGCCGGTGGGCCAGGTCCACCTCGACCGGGTTGCAGAACGGACGCATCCGGGCGAACCACTCCCCCGGGGAGCCGGTGGGGAGCGGGTCCTGGGCGTGGGGCGGGGTGCTTGTCGATGCCGGCTGGAACGCCAGAAGTGCCCCGACGGCCGCGACATAGGCCATGCCGAAGACGTACAGGCGACGGTGCATATCCCCCCCTCTTGTGCGGGTGCCCTGCAGGTCTCGCCAGAATAGCAATCGGTGTTCCGCAGAGACGCGGGGCACGGAGGGATTGGCACGAGGTTGCGTGGAGACCCCGCAGCGTGGTGATCGGCCATCTGCGGCGGCCTTGCCGGCAGCTGCGCGGGGGAGCGTGATGCCCCCGGGTGCCCCCTCCCGGGGACCCTGTGAGCTCGGCTACACCCGTGCTTTGCGTGGTGATCCAGGTCACGAAGGGCGCACCGACTGCTGTGGCGATCGCGCCCCAAGTGAGGAGGCTCCGCCGCGCGGCCCGGCTGCCGGCTGGGGGGCTGGTGACTCGTTTTGGCGTGCTATTTCTCTACAGTCACTCCACGTGGGTTCTCATCGCAAAACTCTGGCAGCAACAGTGTATCTCACTATAACACAGATGATTACGTAACATGACCATAGGTAGCTGTGATCCTAAGATGGTATTTAGCGTATACAAACGATACAGGTTGATGGCGCTGCGGTACGTCGATTGCCATTCCATTCTACCGGAAGCGAGCCCGCATCGCACCCCATCCAGGGAAGGGAGGCGGCGATGCATTCCATAACACCGCTCGAGGGTCCAATGTTGGGTAGCCGCGTAGTTCGCACATCCGCCTTCGGCGCACTGATGCTGCTCCTGGTGAGCTGCAGCAGTCTGGACGCGCCTACCGGCGCCAACCAGCCCACCGCCGGGCTTGTCGAGCAGGTCGCCTACTCGAAAGACGAGGCGCGGCGCGCCGCCCATGAGCGCCTGAAGGACCGGCTCAAGCAGGTGAGGGACAGCTTGAAGGCCGAGCGCGAACTCCACCGGGAGGAGTACCGGGCCGCCAAGGCAGCCTGGAAGCTCTACAAGGAAGCCGTGAAGGCCACCCGAAAGGCCGGTGGCATCACCGAGCTGCTCCGGTGTGAGCCCGTGGAGTTCAGTGCCGAGGCTGAGCTCATCGGCCCCGACGGCGGCTCCATCAAGGTCGGCGCGCACGAGCTGGTGGTGCCCCGCGGGGCGCTCGACCAGGAGGTGATCATCACGGCGGTCGCCCCGGTGTCCGAGCTGGTCGAGGTCGACCTGTACCCGCACGGGTTGCAGTTCAGCAGGCCGGCCCAACTTGCGCTCAGCTACTCACACTGCCTGCAGCCGCCCGGCTGGATGAATCTGGTGATCGTGTACCTCGGCTTGGAGAACGAGGTCCTCGAGGTCGCCAAGTCGGTCAATAAGAAGGGGCTGAAGGAGGTCGTCGCCGACCTCAACCACTTCTCCCGGTACGCCGTGGCCTGGTAGCGCCCCGCCGGTACCGGCCCGAAGACCACGAAGCTCCGCGACCATCGTCGCGGAGCTTCGGCGTTCCGGGGGTGGGCCTCGGCCTGGCTGCCCCGCGAGGCCTCTACCCAAGCTCCAGGGACAGAGCCGAGAACGCACAACCCCTTGACAGACAACGACTTTCAAATTAGTTTGATACCAATGCAACTGACTGCAGGGCGTGACTCTTCCAGTTGGTCCGCAGTGCCCCATCCGTTCCATCAGTGTGGTCCCGCACACCCCGTGCGGTACACCCCCGGTCACCCGTGATCAGCCTCGCTCGCGGCCCGGTGCTGATGGAGCTCTTCGCGAGGAAGAATGGAATTGCACCATGAACCGCATTCGCAACGTCACCTTCCAGATCAAGGCCGGAAAGTCCGCTGAGTTCAACAAGGTCCTCACCAACGACGTGCTCCCCATCATGAAGCAGCAGCCCGGCTTCAAGCACGAGCTGGCGATGATCAACGGCTCGCAGGTGTCGGCCCTGAGCGTCTGGCAGGATCAGCCCAGCGTGGACAAGTACAACACCACGATCTACCCGGAAGTGCTGAAGAAGCTCTCCCCGGTCATCGAGGGCACCCCGCTGGTCACCAACTACGACCTGGCGGCGACCACCCTCTCCGTGTAACGCGGTCGGTTCCACGGGAAGGCAACGGGCGGGCGGTCCAGTCTGGACCGCCCGCCCGTTTTCGTGTGCCCGTTCCGGGCGTGCGTCGCCGGGGTCAGGAGGCCGGTGGCGGCCGCATGGCGGGCTTGCCCTCGGTGTCGTTGGCGTAGTACCGGGTGGTCGGATAGGCGAAGTCGATGTCCGGGCAGTCGCCGAAGGCGATCAGGATGTCCTGCCAGAGGGCGTCGGTGACCTGCCGCCGGGCCCTGGGCCGGCATGGGGTACGGATGGTGAGCAGGATCCCGCTGGCCTCGACCGACACGTAGACCGCCGGCTCGGTGGCTCGGGGAGGCAGGGCGTAACGCCGGGCGGCGGCCTCGAGCGCGGTGCCGGCCTGTTCCGCCGTTCGGGCGCCGTGGTGGGCGGCCAGCTCCTGGAGGAGGTGGAGCGCCTTCCGCCAGTCGCTCTCGAAGGTCACCAAGACCGGCAATTCGGTCCAGATGAACTCGAAGCCGCGGGTGTAGTTGGCGAGTGGGGAGCTGAACAGCAGGGCGTTAGGCACGTACACCAGCCGCCCGGTGGTCTGGTCGGCCTGGACCCAATTGCCGACCTCCATGAGGCAGAACTGGAACAGCCGGATGTCCACGACGTCGCCGGTGTGGCTGCCGAGCTGAACCCGGTCCCCGATCTCGAACGGCCGGCGCCAGAGGATGAAGAGCCAGGCGGCGAGGTTGGTGAGCGGGTCCTTGAGGGCGATGGCCACGCCGGCGGAAAGGAGGCCGAGGTAGGTGGCGAAGCCGGAGAAGTCCACCAGCCAGATCCGGACGCCGAGCACCGCGCCGAGGATGACCGCGGTGTAGGTGGTGCCGTTGGACCAGCGGTAGCGGTCGCGAGGGTCGCTCACGCCGCGGTGGATTGCGCGGAGGATCAGGCGGCGGAGGAGCACCAGGACGACGACGGCGGCCACCGACTCCAGCAGCCGGAGCTGGGTCTGGGGGCTCAGGCCGAGCACCGAGCTGGCCCACTCGCTGAGCGCGTTCATCGCTCAGGTCTCAGGGGCGGGGCGCGCCCGGCGCCGACACGGTGAGCGGCGGTGCGGCCACCAGCTCGAACGTGGCCGAGGCCAGCTGCACCTTGCCGCCGGAGGCGTCCACCAGGTCCATGATGCGGTTGAAGAGCGCGTCCTTGGTCGTCCGGCGCCGCCGGTAGTCCACCACGTACCGGAGGGTGAACTCCATCCAGTTGTCGTTGACCACCATGGTGATAGCCGGAGTGACGCTGGCATCCTCGATCATGTAGCGCTTGACCATGTCCCGCCAGGCGACGGCGGCGGTATCGGCGTAGGAGCCCACCACCAGGGCGGCGGCCTGCTGGAGGATATCCCGGGCGGCCTGGCGGTCGCTGCCGAAGCGGACCGGGAGCTTGACCTCGTCCCACAGGAAGGGAAAGTCGCCGGAGTAATTGAACACCGGCTCCTTGAACACGAAGCTGTTGGCCACCCGCACGATCCGGCCGTTATAGAGGTCGCCGTCGACCCACTGGCCCAGCTCCATGAGCGTGGTGCGAAGGACGCCGATGTCGATGACGTCGCCCTTGATGCCGCCGAGCTGGATCCGGTCGCCAGGGTGGTAGAAGTTGGAGAACGTCAGCGCCAGCCACCCGGCGATGCTGGCGATCACCTCCTGCAACGCGAAGGCGATGCCGGCGCCCGCCACGCCGAAGGCCACGGTGAGCCCGCCCAGCCGGTCGCTGAAGAGCGCCGCCAGGAAGACGAAGGCCAGCACGTAGCCGGCGAAACTCAGCGCCTTGCGGACTCGGTAGCGGGTGTCACCGTCCTTGATCCGCGACGCCAGGGTGCGCTGCGCGGTCCGGATCAACACCACGATCACCAGCAGGCCCGCGATCATGGCCACCAGCCGGCCCACGCTGGGGTCGTACAGCCACCGCTGCAACTGCTCTTCCAGGTTCGGCATGGTCACGCGGTCTCCCCGTGAGGCTTAGAACGCGAGCTGGGCGCCCGCCTGCACCCGGTGCTGGGACAGTTCGGCATGGTCCACGTCGATCGCGTAATTGCCGCGAAACTGGATGGCGCCGGTGGGCATGGCGCGGAACCCCAGCACCAGCAGGTCGCTATCGCCGCCTAGGCCGTCGGGACGCACCGCGTCCCAGCGGGCCAGCAGCTGGACCCTGGCCCCGGGCTTTGAGCCGACGGTGACGTGCCAGCCGTACGGGCGGGTCGTCCCCCCGCCGGCGGCCTCGAGCCGGGCCCCAACGACCTCCACCGCGAGCAGCGCGAGCCCGCTGGTGTAACGCAGGTCGGCGCCCCACACGGTGCGCGTCCCCGCGAAGCCCGTGCCGAACGACCCGAGGCTGACGCTGGCGTCCTCGGAGTAGGCGAGGTTGCCGCCCAGTTCGAGCCGCGCTGCCGAGCCGGGTGCGGCGCCCAGGAGCCACCCGCCCAGCCGCGCCACGCCCATCACCCGGTCATCGTCGTTGGTGCGGGAACCGATACCGTTGCCGTTGAAGGCCCCGGCGGCATACTCCACCCGCCCCTGGGCCAGCTTGCCCCGGGCCTCGGCGCCGATCTGCCGGCTGGGCGCCAGCGCGGCGACGATCCGCGAGCGGTCAATGAAATCGAGGTCGCCGGCGCCGGTGAGCAGTTCGCGGCTGAACGGCGCCTTGAACTGCCCCGCCTGGAGCACCAGCTCATCGGCGACGCGATAGTGCAGCTCGGCGTCGAGGATGGCCGGCGACGCGGCGAAGTTGGTCTGCAGGGTGTAGCCGTAGCCGCCGTCCAGCTCGCCCGAGAGCTTGAGCCGGAAGTTGGCGACGCGGAAACCGTTGACCCCGGAGGTGCGGGCCTCGTCCTGGTAGTCGCCCACCACCTGCAGCAGGGCGCCGAGGCTGAGCGGCTTGCTCTTGAAGCGATGCGCCAGTTCCGTGAGCAGGGAGTCCTGCGCCGCCAGCGGGCTGGTGAAGCCGGCCAGCCCGGCGAGCAGGACCACGATGCGTCGGTTCACGAGCCACCCTCCACCGAGCGGACCTGCTCGACCCGGAAGGTGGGAGCCTGGTAGGTCTTGGCCAGGTTCTCCGCCGGGATGGTGACCATGTTGCCGTCGCGGAGCGCCCGGTAGTGGGGCGAGAGGATCTCCACGCCGCCCTTATTGAAGGCGTCCTGGATGCGCTGATGCAGTTCGGAGTAGGTGCGGGCCATGACGCCCGGCTGGTCGGTCACGGCGTTGATCTGGTAGCTCACATAGAAGTCGTCCAGGCTGGTCTGCAGCACGAACGGCGCCGGCTCGGGGAGGATGTTCTGGGTGCCCTTGGCGGCGCTGATGAGCAGCTCGTGCACCTGACGCCAGGGGACGTCGTAGCCGATGGTGACGGTGGTATGCAGGATGAGGCCCCGGGTCGCGGCCTGGGTGGTGTAGTTGATCACCTGGCTGGAGAGCACGGTACCGTTCGGCACCGTGATATCCACGTTCTTGATCGTCCGGAGCCGGGTGACAAGCATCGTGCGTTCCACGACGTCGCCGATGGTCTCGCCGATCTGGACCCGGTCGCCCACCTGGAAGGCGTTGGTATAGGTCAGGACCACGCCGGCCACGATGTTGCCGACCGCACCGGAAGAACCCAGCGAGAACAGCACGCCGACGAACAGCGACACGCCCTTGAAGGCGTCCGAGCCCGCGCCCGGCAGGTAGGGGAACATCACCACCGCCGCGAATGCGATGACCAGGAAGCGGATGATGTTGTAGGTGGGCTTGGCCCAGTCCTTCTGGAACCCCTCCAGGCTGAGCGCACCGGTCGCGATGGCGTTGAAGACCAGGTAGATCAGCTTCAGCAGGTAGCGCGTCACCATGAAGATGACGGCGATGAAGAAGATCTTGGGCAGGTAGTCCACGAAGCCGGCGCCGACCGACTGCAGCGGCGTCAGCACGTAGCCCACGATCTTGCGGGAGAGCGGCGCCGTCCACGGGAAGAAGCTCAGCACCAGCGGCACGTAGAAGTACAGCAGCAGCACCGTCAGGATCACCCGGATCACCCGGGCGATGATGGTGATGGCCTCCTCCAGCCGCTGGGAGGAGAGCAGCTCCAGCTGCTTGATCCGAAGCGGCCGAATCGTGACCCGCTGGAGGATGCCGTACACCCGGGTGAAGACTGCCCGCATGCCCCGGATCAGGAGCACCAGCACCAGGGTCGCCAGCAGCGCCTTGCCGGTGTTGATCGCCAGGGACCGGAGGCTGGTGGCGGTGGCCGCCGCCTTTGCCGTTTGCTGGATCTTCGCGGCCCAGGCAATGGCCAGCGCGGCCCTGGGCTGTCCGTTCGGCGCAGCGTCACCGTCGAGGACGGTCATCAGGACTTCGTCGCCCACCAGCAGTTCGCTCCGCGATTCCACTTCGGCGACCACGATCGAGTCGCCCCCGTCCGCCAGGGCGGGGCTCAGCCGGAGGAGCCGCTGATGGATCGCCGCGGCCCGCTCGGCCGGTCCGAAGGGACCCAGCCTGCCGTACAGGGTGAACAGTGTGTCCGTCCCCAACACCACTGCCGCGCCGGCGGGGGCAGCGGTGGTGTCGGTTGCGGGCGGTGCCGGGGTCTGCGCTCCGGCCGGGCTGGCGGTGGCCAGGGCGAGGAGCAGCAGCATCAAAGGTTGGACGAAGCGCACAAGTCTGCGGGACATCATCGGTTCTCCGAAACAGGAAATGAGGCGTGCGTTTTCCGGGGGCAGGCGGCGGTCCGCGGGGATCTGGCTACGCCTGAGTACCTGTGTCGGGGCCCGTCGACCGGGCCTCGACTCGGGGGAGGGGAAAATCACTGGCAGATAATAGCTGGGACGGTCAAGCTCTCGCCACGGCGAACACCGGGCGAGAACGAGGGGCGGGAATCGGGGTCCTACCCCTCGGAGGCGGCGTCCAGGGACCGCGAGTTCCGCCGGGCTCGCGGGGCCGACTCGCCGCCGCGGAACTCGAAGTGCTGGTCGTTCATCAGCCGGGCATTGATCAGTGGAGGCTGGCCTTCCTTGCTCACCAGCCCGGTGAGGATCTGCCGGGCCAGCGTGGCCGCGGCCACCCACTCCCCCGCGGGGACGCCAGGGTAGGTGGCCGCGTGTTCCGGCCGGAGCCGGGCTTCACGGATGGAAGGCCGGCCAACGGCGGACTGGCCGGACGGGCGGTCGGCGGGGGTCGGCAGAATTCCCTCCTGGGAAAGTGGGCCGCGGCTCTGCCTGCCAAGTTACTGCCGGGTGGCGCGACGGCAACAGGTGCGGGCGCCTCACATGTGCCCGCCGCTGGACACCGGCCCTTTCCCGACTGCCAGGGTCCCGGTCCGGCGACCCAGCCGCTGGAGGAGGGATGGGCGGTGGGGTAGCTTCCACGGTGCCCCGACCCGAGGGATGCCATGCGCCCCGCGACGCTGTTGGTTCTCGCCTCCGTGCTTGGGACACCCGCCCAGGCCCAGCTCTACACCGGGACCTACCGCGGTGAGGCCGGCGACGGCTCCGCCATGACCATGACCCTCACCCAGGGCCAGGGCGGCCGGGTGACCGGCAGCTACACGGGGGGCGGGGTCACCGCTCCCGTGAACGGGCAGGTGAGCGGTGGCACACTGACCGGGCAACTGGTCCTCGGCGGCACCCGCTGGGCGTTCGAGGGCGCCCTCAACGGCGAGCGGCTCGACCTGGTGGCGGCGCCACTGGGCCCGGATGGCACCCCCGTGCTGGACCAGGCCACCATCGTCTCGTTGAACCGCTCGAGCACGACGGCGCCGGCGACCCCGGTACCGGCGCCCACCGGGCCGCCGGGAGGGCCGGCCGCCGGGGGCAGCGTCCAGGACCGGCAGCTGACCCAGCTCCTGCTCGGCTCACCCTGGTGCTCGTTCTCCTACAGCCAGACCAGCGGCGCCACCAACTCCAGCCGGAATGTCTTCCTTCCCGATGGACGCCTCCAGACCAGTTCCAACTACGAGGGCGGGACCGTGAACCAGCAGGGTGGGGGCACCGTCAACCTGGGCGGCGGCGCGACGGGCAGCGTGTACAGTCAGTCTCAAGGGGGGGGAACCGCGCGCTGGAGAGTGCAGGGCGGTCAGCTCCACCTGGATGTTGGCGCGGGGTGGCAGGTGATCGCGCTGCAGGTCACCCGCAACTCCAACGGGTACCCCATCATCACGGCGGATGGCAAGGAGTACTCCCAGTGCAACTGAGGGTGGCCGGCGCCGAGGCCGGCTGCTGAGGGCGCGCCGATCTTTCCCCAGGTTCCCCTGGAGGGGTAACATTACCCCAACTGACCGGATCGGACGTGCCAGATGAACCACCGCCTGATACACAATCGCTCCTGGATGCCGGTGCTCGCCGGGCTGCTCGCCGCGTGCGGCGGCAAGACGCCCACGCGCCCACGCCGGAGCCCGAGGTCGTGCCCGCCGCAGAGGTGGCCCCGCCGGAGGAGATCGTGGTGGTGCGGGTGGACACGGTCGTGACCCGCGACCCCGCCGCCGACCAGCGCATCGCCCGGCTGGAGCTGCAGGTCATCGAGAAGGAAGCCGAACTGGAGCAGCTGCAGCTCCGCCTGGACGACGCCCGGCGCGAGGTGGTGCGCGCCATGGCCAAGCTGCAGTCGCTGGCCACCCGGGCGGAAGCGGCCTCGGCCATGGCGGAGGCAGAGGTGGCGGTGACCGCCCTGTCCGGGAGTTCGGGCGGGCGGGGCGCTCCCGAGGTGTCCCAGGCCAAGAGCCTGCTCACCATGAGCACCCAGGAGTTCAACCGGTCCAACTTCGGTGGCGCCCTCTATCTGGCCAACCAGGCCAAGCTCATCGCGTCCAACGCCCGCAAGCCGGATCGCCGAGGCCGGCCGGGGCACCTCCCGCACCGGTGAGACGGTCTTTGCGGTGCCGCTGCGGCTGCAGGCGATGGGCCGCACCAACGTGCGGGAGGGACCGGGCACCGACCAGGCGGTGCTGTATACCGTGGAACGCGGCGCGGTGCTGGTGGCCTACGCTTCGCTGGGCGACTGGGTCCGGGTGAGCGACAGCACCGGACGCAGTGGCTGGATCATCCGGGGCCGCGTCGGTCGGCGGGACGACGCGGGCAGCTAGCCGGCGGTCGGCTCCGCCCGCTCCAGGGCGGCCCGCACCACCCGGTCGCGGCCGTTGTGCTTGGCCTCATAGAGCGCGGCGTCGGCGCTCATGATGAGTGCCTCCGGCGACTCGCCGTGTTCGGGGAAGACCGCCACGCCGATGCTGACGGTCACCCGGCCCCCGGCGAAGAACTCCTCCGCCAGCCGGCCTCGGATGCGCTCGCCCACCTCGGCAGCTCCATCCAGGTCGGTGTCCGGCAGCAGCACCAGGATCTCCTCCCCGCCGTAGCGGACGGGGCGGTCTATGACCCGGATGGCGTCGCGGATCACCTTGGCCACCCGCACCAGGACCTCGTCGCCGGCAAGGTGACCGTGGGCGTCGTTGTACTTCTTGAAGTGATCCACGTCCAGCATGACCAGGGCACAGGGCTTCTCCTGGCGCCGGGCCCGGGCCAGCTCCTCCGCGATGGTCGCTGCGAGGTGGCGACGGTTATAGAGGCCGGTGAGCCCGTCGGTCAGCGAAAGCCGCTCCAGCGCTTCCCGGCTTTCCCGCACCTTGCCCACCATGTGGTTGAACACCCCGGTGAGCCGGGCCAGTTCGTCGCTACCGGTGATGGGCAGGTCCACATCGAGGTTGCCAGCGGCGACCTGGTCGGCACCCTGGGTGAGCCGGGTCAGCGGCCGCACGATGAGCAGTCCCAGGAAGTACGCAATCAATCCCACCCCGGCGAGCAGGGTCAGCACCATCAGCATCGTCATGTTGCGCTGGCTGTTGATGCGCGCAAAGGCGGTCTTGGCGGGCAGTTCGGCCACTACCAGCCAGGGCGCCCCGGCCAGCGGGGTGGCGACGCCCAGGACCCGCACCTCGTTGAGACCCTCATACTCCACCGCGCCGGCGCCCGGGCTCCGCAGCGCCTCCAGACTCGCTGCGGGCAGCCGCGCGCCCGTCGCGGACTCGCTGTCGGCGCTCAGCAGGATCCTCCCCTCCGTGTCCAGCAGGTGGACCCGCTCGGCCCCGGGGGTCGTGGACCGCGAGAGCGTTGCCGCGACCGACTGGAGATCGAGCGTGGCGGCGAGGGCGCCCAGCGACCGGCCCGCGGTATTGGTGATCGGCACCACGACGTCAATCACCTTGCCGCTCAGTGCCGAGTCGGCGCGAATGAGCCCCAGGGAGTGGGTGCTGCTGCGGAGGTCGGCCTGCCACTCGGGCGGGAGGTCGGGCGGGCGTGCGGGCCGCATGCTGCCGGCGATGAGGCGTCCCGAGGGGTCTACCACGGTAAGCCGGACATAGTCGGTGAAGCGCCCTCGCACGGAACGGAGGTAGTTCTCGAGCCGGGGCGCGGCGCCGCCGCGCCCGGCGGCGCGCTCGAGGTTCTCGGATACCTCGTAGCTGCCCGCGAACACCCGCAGGTCCAGCAGCCGCTCCTTCAGCCAGATGTCGATCTCCCGCCCGTTCTGGGCGCTGTTGCTCCGCAGGGTCTCGGTGATCTTCTCGCTCAGGGCCTGGCGATTGTTGCGATAGGACAGCCAGGCGGTGCTGACCGACGGGATGAGCGTGGCCAGGATCGCAAAGGCGAGGATCTTCTTGCGGATGGATTCGAGCCGCACCGCCCGCAATAGCGTTGCTGCCCTGGCTTCCCAGGAACTCAAGGACACTCCGGGTATCGGGACTGCCCGTAAGATCCGCTGGTTTGGCGGGCAGGCAAGGGCCAGCGGTCGGCCGCATCCAGACCGTCCCCCGTGCGCAATTCCCGGCTACATTCCCAGCCATGCCGGTATCCTCACGCGACTCGCCCCCCCCGCCGGTCCGGCGTGGGCCGACACCGCTGCAGACGGGCGGGCTCTGGATCGGCGGGATCGGCGTCGATCCGCCGCGCGAATCCGGGATGGCCGCGGGCGGGCGAGCGCTCGCATGACCGACGCGCCGCTTCCGGGTCGGGGCATCGGCCGTTTCGTCGTCCGGCTGCTGGTCGGGGTCCTGCTGCTCGCGCTCATCATCAGCCGGATCGGCACCCCCGATTTCGGTGTCCCGCTGGGCCCCCGGCTGGCCGGGGGAATCCTCGCCGCCGCACTGCTCCTCCTGCTGGGCCAGTCCATCGCCGCGCTCCGCTGGAAGCTGGTGCTGGGGCCGGGCAGCCCGCGCTGGGCATATCTCACACGGCTGTATTACGTGGGCGGGTTCTTCTCGCTCTTTCTCCCTACCGTTGTCGGTGGCGACGTGGTGCGGGCCGCCGCCGCCGCACACGCCACCAGGCGGCCCGGCGGGGTGATCGCCAGCGTGCTGATTGACCGCCTGTTAGGCGTGCTGGCGCTGGCGGGGTACGGAGTGCTTGGCCTGGTGCTGGCGCCCGAGCTGGTGGGCCGCCTGGTGCAGGCCGCCACCCTGCGCCTGCCGGGGGGCGTCGTGCTTGTGGCCCTGGCGGCCGTGCTGGTCATCGCCCTGGTGGTGCGCCGCCTGTTCCAGTTGCCCCGCGTCCGGGCCGCCGCCGGGGACGGCTGGCGGGCGCTTCGTGACCTGGCCCGCTCACCCCGGACGCTGCTCACGGCCGTGCTGCTCGGGTTCGTGGTGCAGGGACTGTACATCCTGCTCTGGGTGGTGCTGGCGGAGGCGGTGCGGCTTCCGGTCCAGGGTCGGACGCTGCTGCTGTCGGTGCCGGTGGTCTCGGTGTTCGCGATGCTGCCGGTGACACTCAACGGCCTGGGAGTGCGGGAGGGGGCGTGGCTCCTGCTGCTGGGGACGAGCGGCATCCCCGACAACCGGATCGTCGGGTTCAGTCTGCTGTTCTTCATCACGAATCTCCTCACCGGGTTGGTCGGTGGCGTGGTGTTCGTCGCCCGAGGAACCGCGGAGCGCTGAATCTGCCGTCGCAGCCCCTTCACGGTTTCTTCAACCCACCCGGGTGATTCTTCCCCCATGAAGCCTTCTCTCGATCCGATCCTCGCCCCCCGGTCCATCGCCGTCATCGGCGCCTCCCGCACCCCCAGCACCATCGGTCACCAGATCCTGGCCAACCTGCTGCGGTACGGCTACACCGGGACGGTCTATCCGGTGAATCCGACCACTGCCTCGGTGCACTCCATCAAGGCCTGGCCCGACGTGACCGCCATCCCCGATCCGGTGGACCTGGCGGTGATCTGCGTGCCCAGGCACCTGGTGGTGTCGGTGGCCGAGCAGTGCGGGGCGCGCGGGGTGAAGGGGCTGGTGGTGATCAGCGCCGGCTTCCGCGAGGTGGGCGGCGAGGGGATCGAGCTCGAGCGTCAGCTGATGGAGATCTGCGGCCGGCACGGCATGCGGCTGGTGGGGCCCAACTGCATGGGGGTGCTCAACGCCGACCCGGCCGTGTCCATGAACGCCACCTTCGCGCCCAGCATGCCGCCCTTCGGCCGGGCGGCCTTCGTGAGCCAGTCCGGCGCGATGGGCCTGTCGGTGCTGGACTACGCCAACGAGTTCGGTATCGGGATCGCCCATTTCGTGTCCATGGGCAACAAGCCGGACGTCAGTGGCAACGACCTGCTGCTGCACTGGGAGAACGATCCGGCCATCGGGGTGATCCTCATGTACGTCGAGAACTTCGGCAACCCGCGCCGCTTTCTGGAGATCGCCTCCCGGGTGACCCGCAAGAAGCCGATCATCGTGGTGAAGTCGGGCCGCTCGCAGGTGGGGGCGCGCGCCGCCTCCTCCCACACCGGCGCCCTCGCCGCCAGCGACGTGGCGGTGGACGCGCTGCTCACCCAGGCGGGGGTGCTCCGCGCCGGATCGGTCGAGGAGCTGTTCGACCTGGCCATGGCCTTCGGCGGCCAGCCGCTGCCCCGCTCCCGGCGGGTGGCGGTGCTCACCAACTCCGGTGGCCCCGGGATTCTGGCGGCCGATGCCCTCGTGGCCAACGGGATGGAAGTGGCCGAGCTGGCCCCGGCTACGGTGGCGCGGCTCAAGCCGCTCTTTCCGGCGGAGGCCTCGCTCCGCAATCCCCTCGACATGATCGCCTCGGCCACGCCGTCGGGGTATCGCGCGGCGCTGGACGCGCTGCTCTCCGATCCGGGAATCGACTCGGTGCTGCCGATCTTCGTCCCGCCGCTCGGGGTGAGGCAGGAGGACGTGGCGGAAGCCATCGTGGCCGCCACCGCGGGCCACCCCGACAAGACGGTCCTCGGCGTGCTCATGGGCCGCAAGGGACTGCCCGAGGGGCGCCGGGAGCTGCAGGAGCTGAACATCCCGACCTACATCTTTCCCGAGTCTGCCGCCCGCGCGGTGCAGGCGATGTGCCGCTACCGCGAGTGGCGCGAGCGGCCCGACCCGGCGGGTGAGCCGCTCCTGGTGGACCACGCGGCGGGCGCCGAGTTGGTGGGGCGGGCGCTGGCGGCGGGCCGAACCCGACTCGACGAGCTGGAGTCGCTGCAGCTGCTCGCGACCTACGGCATTCCCAGCGCGCCCGCCGAACTGGTCAGCGGCAAGGCGGCGGCGGCCGAGGCTGCCACCCGGATCGGGTTCCCGGTGGTGCTCAAGATCGTTGCCCCTGCCATCGTCCATAAGACCGAAGTCGGCGGCGTTCAGGTGGGCATCGACTCCCCCGCCGAAGCCGAGGCAGCGTATGAGCGGATCATCGCCGGCGCGCGGCGGGCCTGTCCCGACGCGGCGATCAGTGGGGTGCTGGTGCAGAAGATGGTCGCCGGGGGCCGGGAGCTGATCGTCGGGATGAGCCGCGATCCATCGGTCGGGCCGCTGCTGATGTTCGGGCTGGGCGGCGTCCTGGTGGAGGTGCTGGGAGACGTGGTGTTCCGTCTCGCACCCATCAACCGGCTGGAGGCGTCCGACATGCTCAAGTCCATCCGCGGCGTGCGGTTGCTGCAGGGGGTGCGGGGGGCGCCCCCGGTAGACATGCATGCGCTGGAGGACATCCTCATCCGGACTGGGCGTCTCGCGGCCGACTTCCCCGCCATCGCCGAGCTGGATCTCAACCCGGTGCTCGCCTTCGGGGACGGCGCAGTGGCGGTGGATGCCCGGGTCATGCTGGCGGCCTCCGCATGACCCGCCCGGTGGCCCGCGGCAGCGACCTGCTGCACGACCCCCGGGCCAACAAGGGCACCGGGTTCACCGAGGCGGAGCGGGCGGCGCTGGGCCTGCGGGGGCTGCTTCCTCCAAGGATCACCACCCAGGCCCAACAGCAGGCGCGGGTACTGGAGAACTACCGCAGCAAGACCAGCGATCTCGAGAAGTACATCTACCTGATCAGTCTGCAGGACCGCAACGAACATCTCTTCTACCGCACCGTCATGGACCATGTGGAAGAGATGATGCCGGTGATCTACACCCCCACCGTGGGCGAGGCCTGCCGGCACTTCGCCCAGATCTTCCGCCGGCCCCGGGGGCTCTACATCACCGCCGAGGACCGTGGCCGGGTGGCCGACGTGCTCCGCAACTGGCCCGGTCAGGCGGTGGCCATGATCGTGGTGACGGATGGCGAGCGGATCCTGGGCCTGGGCGACCTCGGGGCCAACGGCATGGGGATCCCCATCGGGAAGCTCTCCCTGTATACCGCCTGCGCGGGGGTGCATCCCGAACTGTGCCTGCCGGTGACGATCGACGTGGGCACCGACCGGCCCGAGCTGCTCGCCGATCCGTACTACCTCGGCCTCCCGCGCCGCCGGTGGCGGGGGCCGGCCTACGACGAGCTGCTGGAGGAGTTCGTGCTGGCGGTGCAGGAGGTCTTTCCGCACGCGGTGATCCAGTTCGAGGACTTCGCCACCGAGAACGCCATCCGGTTGCTGGCCCGCTATCGCGACCGGGTCTGCTGCTTCAATGACGATATCCAGGGCACCGCCAGCGTCACCCTCGCCGGGCTGCTGTCGGCGGGGCGCATCACCGGCCAGCGGCTCAAGGACCAGCGGGTGATGTTCCTGGGCGCGGGCGCGGCGGCGACCGGGATCGCGGGGCTGATCGTCTCGGCGCTGGTGCGGGAGGGCCTGTCCGATGCCGAGGCGCGCGGCCGCTGCTGGCTGGTGGACCGGGGGGGGCTGGTGGTCGCCGGCAGGTCGGAGCTGGCCACGCACCAGGCGCCCTACGCGCACGAGCACCCGGCCCTGCCCGACCTGCTGGCGGCGGTCGAGGGGATCCGGCCCACCGCCCTCATCGGGGTTTCCGCGGCCGCAGGCGCCTTCACCGAGCCGGTGGTCCGGGCCATGGCCCGGATCAACCCTCGGCCGATTCTTTTCCCGCTCTCCAACCCGACCGCGCTGTCGGAATGCACCGCGGTGGACGCGTATACCTGGTCCGACGGCCGGGTCGTATTCGCCAGCGGGAGCCCCTACCCGGCGGTCACCCTTGGAGGGCGGCAGTTCACGCCCGGGCAGGGGAACAACGCCTACATCTTTCCGGGGGTGGGTCTCGGGGTGATCGTGAGCCGGGCCCGCCGGGTGACGGATACCATGTTCTATGCCGCCGCCCGCGCCCTGGTCGCCCGGGTGAGCGACGAGTCGCTCGCGCTGGGGCGGCTCTTCCCGCCGCTCCGGGAGATCCGGCAGGTGTCGCTGGAGATCGCCGCCGCGGTGGCGGGGGTCGCCTATGACGAGGGGCTCGCCCAGGCGCCCCGCCCGGCGGACCTCCCCGGGGCGATCGCCCGGGCGATGTACGACGGCCGGTATCCGACGTACGCCTGAGTGTTCGGCTTGCCGTCCTCTCCGGTGGCGATAATCCTACCGGGGCGCCCGAGGCCGGAGGCCCGGACCCCCTGGGCGTCCAAGGGGGGGGGGTGTTTGACTTAAACGGGGCCCGACGCTAGACTTGGTGCTCGTCCGGACCGGCGTCAGCGCATGGTTAGGATTCCAGTTCGTAGTCCCAGGGAGCTGGCACTCTCCAGTTCCCTTTTTCGTCGGCAGGCGCGGGCATCCCGAACTCCGACACCTCACCCAGTAGAAGGAGCAGGGCATGCGCACCACCGGCACCGTGAAGTGGTTCAACGACGCGAAGGGCTTCGGCTTCATTACCCCGAGCGACGGACAGAAGGACTGCTTCGTGCATCACTCGGCCATCGTGGGCAGCGGTTTCAAGTCGCTCACCGAAGGCGAGCAGGTTGAGTTCGACGTGGTCCAGGGTCCCAAGGGCCCGGCCGCGGAGAAGGTCACCCGCATGGGCGCGAAGTAACCACTCATGGAAATCATCCTCGGCGAAGATGACCGGATCGAGTGGGCCATCAAGGCCCTCCGCCGGAAGATGGCGAAGGCAGGAATCCTCGCTGAGGTCCGGCGTCGCCGGCACTATCTGAAGCCGAGCGAGGCCCGGGCCGTCAAAGCCGCTGAAGCCCGTCGGCGCAAGCGGCGCAAGGCAAACCGGAAGCCCTTCTAGGTCGGACGGGAGTGGCAAGCGGGACGAATCGGCGGCTCGATTCGTCCCGCTTCTGCTTTCCGGGCCCCCGACTTCCCCGGGCCGGCCCCCGCCCGGGGAATCCCCGCCGCGACTTTCCGGCTGCGAGCCCCTCCACTATCTTCACGCCGCCAGTCCGCGCCCCCGTGCGCGAAACCTTTGCCTGAGGGCCTCTCCCGGTGACCACCCCCGCAGCCACCAACGGCCACCTCGAGCCGGTGGACTCCCTGTACAGCCGCGACGTCTTTTCCCGGGCCGTCATGCGGCAGCGACTCCCCAAGGACGTTTTCAAGCGCCTCTCCAGGACCATCGAGATGGGCGAGCCGCTGGATCACTCGGTCGCCGATATCGTGGCGTCGGCCATGAAGGACTGGGCCATCGAGAATGGCGCGACCCACTACACCCACTGGTTCCAGCCGCTCACCGGCCTGACCGCCGAGAAGCATGACAGCCTGATCGCCCCCGACGGGCAGGGCGGGGTGGTGTTCAACTTCTCCGGCGCCGACCTGGTCCAGGGCGAGCCGGACGCCTCCAGCTTCCCCTCCGGCGGGCTCCGGGCCACGTTCGAGGCCCGGGGCTACACCGCCTGGGACGCCACCAGCCCGGCCTTCCTGATGCGGACCACCAACGCGGTGACGCTGGTGATCCCCACCGCCTTCGTGTCCTGGACCGGCGAGGCGCTGGACACCAAGATCCCGCTGCTGCGCTCCATGGAGGCGCTGTCCAAGCAGGCCCTGCGGATCGTGGCGCTGTTCGGGGGCGACAAGGGAGTCTCCCGGGTGTTCACCACGGTCGGGCCGGAGCAGGAGTACTTCCTGGTGGACCGCGAGCTCTACTTCAAGCGGCCCGACCTGGTCATCTGCGAGCGGTCCCTGTTCGGGACCCGGCCGCCCAAGGGGCAGCAGCTGGAGGACCACTACTTCGGCACCATCCCGCAGCGGGTGCTGGCCTGCATGGCCGACGTGGAGCGGGAGCTGTATCGGCTGGGGGTGCCGGTGAAGACCCGCCACAACGAGGTGGCGCCGGGTCAGTACGAGATCGCGCCGCTGTTCGAGATGAGCCAGCTGGCGAGCGATCACCAGATGGTCACGATGGAGACCCTGAAGCGGGTGGCCCAGCGGCACGGCCTGGTGGCGCTGCTGCACGAGAAGCCGTTTGCCGGGGTCAACGGATCGGGCAAGCACAACAACTGGTCCATGTCCACCGACGCAGGCCACAACCTGCTGGACCCGCAGGACGATACCCACGCGAACCTGCAGTTCCTGGTCTTCCTGTGCGCCGTCATCCGCGCGGTGGATATCCACGCCGACCTGCTGCGGACGTCGATCGCCTCGGCGGCGAACGATCACCGGCTGGGCGCCAACGAGGCCCCGCCGGCCATCATCTCCGTGTTCCTGGGTGACATGCTGGAGGACATTCTGGCCCAGGTGGAAAAGGGCCAGTTGCGGCGGACGCTGAAGGGCGGGGTCATCGACCTGGGCGCCCGGACCCTGCCGATGCTGCCCCGCCACTCCGGGGATCGCAACCGGACCAGCCCGTTTGCGTTTACCGGCAACAAGTTCGAGTTCCGGGCGGTGGGGTCGAGCCAGACGATCGCCTGGCCCAACACGATCCTCAACACCATTGCGGCGGAATCCCTGGACTTCATGGCCACCGAGCTGGAGCGTACCCTGGGGAGCAACCGGACGCCGGCCCGGGTCCAGAGCGCGGCCATGGCGCTCCTCAAGAAGGTCGTCAAGCAGCATAAGCGGGTGATCTTCGACGGCGACAATTACTCGCAGGAGTGGCACAAGGAGGCGGCCAAGCGCGGCCTGCCGCACCTCCGGGATTCGGTGGACGCCCTGGCGACGCTTCGCTCCAAGGTCAACGCCGACCTGTTCAAGAAGTACGGCGTGCTCAGCAAGTCCGAGCTGGACAGCCGGACCTTCGTGGCCTACGAGAAGTACAACAAGCAGCTGACGATCGAGGCCGAGACCATGATCTCCATGGGCCGGACCATGATCCTGCCGGCCGCGCTGCGGCATCAGGCGCTGATGGCCGAGGCCGTCAGCCGGACCGAGGCGGCGGGGGTCAAGTGCAACGACACCTCGGCCGCGCTGGGAGAGTTCGTGAACCTCGTCTCCCGGTTCCAGGAATCGCTGGTGGCGCTGGAGAAGGTGGCGGGGCACCACGATGACGACATGGTGAAACACGCGACCTGGATCCGGGACCGGGTGCGGCCCGCCATGGCCCAGCTCCGCACCTACGCGGACACGCTCGAGACCCATGTGGCCGGCTACCTCTGGCCGCTGCCCACCTACCGCGAGCTGCTGTTCCTGAAGTAGCAGCTGGCCACCCGTTCGTCCCGCCGGGGCCGCAGCGATGCGGCCCCGGCGGGTTTTCACCCCTCGGCAGGCTCGCTCACCGCCGGCGGGGCCAGCGTACCGGGAGTCTGGCCGAAGCGGCTCAGGTGGCCTCGGGCCACGCCGCCGGGACGCTGGCCGCCGCCATCACCAGCTCCCTTGCCGAAGCCACATGGGGCACCAGTTCGCCGAGGTTCCCCTTGGCCACCTTGAGCCGGCCGGTCATGAGCGCCGTGAGCGGGGGCACCCGGCCCTCGAGCACCTGCTGCCAGATCCCACGGCTGCCGGTGAGGACATAGCGGGCGGCCGGCTCATCCGCGAGGGTGGCGGCGCGGGCGGCGCGACACTCACCGTGCCACAGGTCGAGCCAGATGCGCAGTTCGCCGCCGGCCGGCTGCTCGGGCAGCATGACGAGCATGATTACGCCCTCCCAGGTCAGGGCGGCCTGGCGGTACGCGGCGCTGGCGTTGATGGCACCGCCACAGGCCTGCGCCCAGGAGTCGGAGGAGACGATGTGCCTAGTCACGGGATTCGGGGGAAGATTGGTGGCTGAACGGGATTGGCCGCCGGGCGAGGCGCTAGCCGAGGACGGCGGGCCACTGCTGGGTGACGCAGTGAAAAGACCCCAGGCCCCAGACCAGATCGGTTGAGGCGAGGGGAATCACCTTCCGGGTGGGGAAGCAGGGCCGCAGCGCCTGGCAGGCAATCTCATCGGTCGATGGGTGGTAGGCCGGCAGCAGGACGATCCCGTTGGCAATGTAGAAATTGGCGTAGCTTGCCGGCAGGCGCTGGCCGTCCTGGAACATGGCCGGCGGCATGGGCAGGGTGATCACCCTGAGCGGCTGCCCGTCCTGGTCCCGCATGCGGCGCAGGCGCTCGAGATTGTCGCGGAGCGGGGCGTAGTTGGGGTCCCTCGGGTCGTCCTCGACGACCGTGACCACGGTGCTGGCGTCGGTGAAGCGGGTGAGGTCGTCCACGTGGCCGTCGGTGTCATCACCCTCGATGCCGTCACCGAGCCAGAGCACGTGGGTGACCCCGAGATAGTCCTTGAGGTGCTGCTCGATCTCCCCCTTTGACAGGCCGGGATTCCGGTTGGGGTTGAGCAGGCAGCTCTCCGTGGTGAGCAGCGTGCCCTTGCCGTTGACGTCCAGGCTGCCGCCCTCCATGACGATGCCGGGGCTGAACACCCGGATGCCGTACTTCCTGCCGACCCGTGTGGGGATCACGTCGTCGGCGTCGTACGGCGGGTACTTCCCGCCCCAGGAGTTGTAGCCCCAGTCCACGATGGCCTCTTCCCGCCGCCCCGACGCCGTCTCCCGCTGCACGAACACCGGCCCATGATCCCGGCACCAGGCGTCGTTGGTGGGGTTGTGGTGGAAGACCACGGCGCCAGGCCCGTGCCGCCGGTCCGCGGCGACGGCCCCGGCCCGCAAGAGCGCCCGGACCGCGGCTTCCATCGCCTCGTCCCGCACGTTGATGTGAATCTCCTCGCTCGCCGACACATGGCGAACGATCTCCACGAACACCCCGGGCACCGGCGCGAACTTCCCCGGCCACGATTCCTCCCGGTGAGGCCAGGAGAGCCAGGTACCGCGGTGCGGGGCCCACTCGGCGGGCATGCGGAAGCCGAGGGAGGCCGGGGTGGGACCGGTCATGGACGGTAGTCTCAGGTGAGCTCACCAGGCCGGCGAGCTAGTCGATGAATCGCCTGGTGATATCGGTGTAGCTGTCCACCCGGCGGTCCCGGAGGAAGGGCCAGTGCGTCCGGGCGACGTCGGTGTGGCTGGTGTCAATCGGGACGATGAGGATCTCTTCGCCGGCGCCGGCCTGGGCCAGGACCTCCCCGTTGGGTGCCGCCACGAAGCTGCCGCCCCAGAACTCGATGCCCTGGTTCGGTCCCGGTTCCACCCCGACGCGGTTGACCGCCGCCACAAACACCCCGTTGGCGATCGCGTGGCTCCGCTGAATGATCTCCCATGAGGCCTGCTGGCTGGCGCCGTACTCGGCCTTCTCGGGGAGGAGCCAGCCGATGGCGGTGGGGTAGAAGAGGACCTGGGCTCCGGTGAGGGCGGTGAGCCGCGCCGCTTCGGGGTACCACTGGTCCCAGCAGATCAGCACCCCGGCCTTGAGGTGTTTCGTGTCCCAGGACCGGTAGCCGAGGTCACCGGGGGTGAAGTAGAACTTCTCGTAGTAGTTGGGATCGTCGGGGATGTGCATCTTGCGATACTTTCCCAGATACGTCCCGTCGGCATCGAGGATGGCGGTGGTGTTGTGGTACAGCCCCTCCGCCCGCTTCTCGAAGAGCGAGGCGATGATCACCACCTTGAGCTCCCCCGCCAGCCGGGCGAGCCGCTCAGTGCTTGGCCCCGGAATCGGCTCCGCCAGTTTGAACCACTGGTGGTCCTCGGTCTGGCAGAAGTAGGGACTCCGGAACAGCTCGGGGAGGCAGACGACGTTGGCGCCCCGCCGGGCGGCGTCGCGGATGCCCTGCTCGGCCCGGCGGAAATTATCCTCTGCGTCCGCGGACATGCGCATCTGGACCAGGCCGAGGGTGGTCCGGGTCGGAAGGGTGGCAGGCATGGGGGGGAAGATAGAACGCCGCGCGGGTCGTACAAGTCGGGGCGACCGGCCGCGAAGGCGGTTGGCTTGCCCCCATGGGTACGCGACGATAGCCTCAAGCCAGCCCTCGCAAGGAGTGCCGGCATTCGCAAGTCGATCTGTCGTGCCACCATTCTGTTTCTGGCCCAGGTGTGTGCCACTGTCGGGTGCAGCGGCGGCGAGGACTCCGGGAATGGCCCCGACCCTGATGAGCCGGCATACATTGTCATCACTCCATCGGACTTCATCCGGATCCCGCAGGGCTTGGAGATCACGGTCAATCTGGTGGTCCGGAACGCGGCGCTGGAGGACTTGCCTGATGCGCCGCTTCAAGTATCCACCTCCGATCCGCGCATTGTGGTGAGCACCGGACCCCGCACGCTCCGCTCGCTGGGACCCGACGGGACAGCACAAGTCACCTTCATCAGTGGGAGCATCTCCAGGAGCATCCTGGTCCTTATTCTCCCCCACCTGTTCCGACTCGAAATGGTCCCCGACTCGGCCCAGCTCAATCCCGGGGAAACCGTGGACCTGGACGTCTGGCAGTTTGATGTGAACGGCAACAGCATGGTTCTGCCGACCACTTGGCGGTCGCAAGACACTTCGATCGCGCGGGTGAGCATCGGCGGCCGGGTCACCGCCAGGCCGAAAGAAGGTGTGACGTACGTCTTTGCTCAGGTCGACACTCTCTCGATTGCCGCGCGGATCAGGGTGCAATGGCGCCCTGCCGCCATCGCACTGACCGACTCGTTCTTCACACTGCCATTCCTCGATACGCTCCGGCTCCACGCCGCCGTTCTCGACCCCTACGGCGAGACCATTCCGAACGCGTATCCCGCTTTTGGGAGTACTGATTCATCCCGGTTCACGGTTTCAAGTACCGGGCTCGTGACCGCTGTTGACTCGGGGGCTGCGGGGATTCTGGCCTCGGTCGATACGCTGATCCGTCTGGTCGGAGTGTACAGTGGTCCCGCGACGCCCGCCGCCGATCTGGGGAATGCCCAAGCGGACTTGTCGCAGGTGCTCATCGGCATCGGGGCCATCGGCGGCGACGAGTTCCTGGCTACCAGCTTCTCCGATGGCACGGTATCGCGCGGGAGTTTCGCGTCTCAGGCGCTGGGGCCGCCGATCGCGGTGGGAGGTGAGCCGCTGGATGTCGCGGCGGACACTCTGGCCGGAATTGCGTTTCTGGCGGTGCGCAATCCCAACGAGTTGGTGGTGTTCGACCTTGTGGGCGACTCGGTCAGGGACCGCCTGCCCATCGGGTCGGTGGGAGCGGTGCACGTGGTGGCCCTCTCCGCCGACCGCAGCGTGGCCGCGGTCGGTACCGATGTAAGCATCGTCGGGGTGGACGCTGTGACGCTACAGGTTCTGTGGACGGTAGCCGGATACGTGAACGGGCTCGTAGCGCACCCCACTCAGTCTCGCTTTTACGGACCCAGTGACGCCGGCATCCTCGAGATCGATGCGGCGACGGGGGCCGTGCTTCGGACCATGCCCGCAGGGTATGCGAATCAGGGGATGGCCATTTCTCCCGATGGAACAGAGCTCTACGCGGCCGATCAGTCCGGCAGGCTGCGTGTGCTGAATCTGAACTCCGGGACCGAGATACAGGCCGTCGTGTTCGACTCCCCGAACGACGTGGCGCTCGACCCGGTGAGCGATCGGCTGATGGTGCTGGCCGGAGGCGCAGCCTACATTCTGGATCGGCCAAGTCGTGCCATCCTGGGGGTTATCGATCTGGACTGGGGGTTCTTCCGAGTCGTCGCCCGGCCCGCCGGCGGGACATTCGTCGGGACGGTCGCCGGCCTTCCGGGCGTCGTGGCAAGTGAGGTCCGGTTCACCCAGTAGCGAACCCGGCATAGATTCCTTCCCGCAGACTGAACGTCCGCGCCGTCTCCGAGGCGCGTGCACCAATTCCTCTTTCTCCCGGATCCCATGCTCGCTGCCTTCATGCTCGCCGTCCTGCAGACTGCCCAGCAGGCGCCCTCGCCGGTCGCCAGGGTCGAGGTTACTCCCGCCAGCGCCGAGGTGGATGTCGGCCAGACCGTGCAACTCTCGGCCCGGGCGCTGGACGCCTCCGGCGACGCCGTCCCCGATGTCCAGCTGGTGTGGTTCGGCAACGGCGAGGGGGCAGTGGACTCCGCCGGCGTGGTGACCGGCGGCTACCAGGGGTACATCCAGGTCACCGCGGTGGCGGTGGTGCGCGGGGCCGCGCCGGTCTACGGCTTTGCCCAGGTCCGGGTCAAGCCCCTGAGCCCCGCCTCGGTGGAGATCGCGCCGGTGGGCGGGGAGATCGTGGCGGGGAGCCGGCTGACGCTCTCGGCCACCGCCTACAGCGTCCACCGGGACCGGCGGGACGATCCGGTCAGCTTCTCGTCCAGCAACTCGCGGGTCATCAGTATCACCGCCGACGGCCGCATGCGAGCGGTGGCACCGGGACGGGCCACCATCACCGCCAAGGCCGGTGGCGCCAGCAGCGCCATTCCGCTGCGCGTGATCCCGAATACCATCGCGAGGCTGGAGATCGAACCCGCCACGCAGACGATTCGCACCGGTGATGTGCTCGCGCTCAGGGCCGTGGCCCGGGCCGCGACGGGGCGGCCGGTGTCCGGGTTCGCTGCGCGCTGGTCGGTCGAAGCGGGACAGGGCGTCGCGCAGATTGGCGATGACGGGCGGTTCGTGGCGGAGCAGGCCGGCAGCTATACCGTGACGGTGCAGGCGGGCACCCAGACCGCCGATGCGATGATCACGGTCACGCCTCGGCGGGTGACCCGGGGCATGGAGGTGCTCGGGCGCCTGCCGATCACCTTCCGCTCGGCCGAGGTCTGGGTGCACCCCTCGGGCAGGTGCGCCTACCTGACCACGATCGCCGACCGGGTGTACGTGATCAATATCGAGAATCCGGCCCGGCCGAGGATCGTGGATTCGATGATGGTGGATGCACAGCTGGTCAACGACATCATGACCACCGAGGACGGAAGCTACGGGGTCTTTTCCCGGGAGGGCGCCTCCAACCGGCGCAACGGACTGCAGGTCTTCGACGCGAGGGATCCCTGCCATCCGCGGGTGATCGCCGAATACAACGAGACCGTGACAGGCGGGGTGCACTCGAGCTTCGTGTACCAGGGCCACGTGTATCTCACCGATGACGCCACCGGCTCGCTCCGGGTGATCGACATCCAGGACCCGTACCACCCCCGCGAGGTGGCCCGCTGGCAGACCCAGCAGACCGAGGCCGGCCGCTACCTGCACGACGTGGCCGTCAGCGACGGGCTGGCGTACCTCGCCTACTGGAACGACGGGCTGGTCATCCTGGACGTGGGCAACGGCATCAAGGGAGGCAGCCCGGCCCACCCGGCGCTGGTGTCCCAGTTCAAGTACAACCTGAACGAGGAATACGCCCGGGTGGACCAGCTGTACGGGCTGGGCGCCCGGGGGACCCACACCGCGTGGCGCGCGGGGAAGTATGTCTTCGTGGGAGACGAGGTCTATGCCGCCCGGCAATCGAAGGGCCTGCAGGGCGGTAACGGACTCACCTGGGGAAAGCTGCACGTCATCGATGTTTCGGACATCGAGCATCCGAAGAAAGTGGCGTGGTACGAACCCACCGACGGCGGTGTCCACAACGTGTGGGTCGAGGGCGACACGCTCTACCTCGGCAATTACCAGGGCGGGGCGCGAGTGCTGGATATCTCCGGGGAGCTGAAGGGAGACCTGCTCCGGCAGGGCCGGGAGATCAGCTGGATCTTCACCGCCGACTCCCTGGGCGCGGTGCCACGGGTGCCGTTCACGTGGGGGGTGGTCGTCAAGAACGGGGTCATGTACGTGCCCGACATCAACAGCGGCCTGTGGGTGCTGCGGGTGGAGCCGAAGCAGGAGGAGTTCCTCCCCTAGTCCTCCGCCCGCGAGATGCCGCGTCGCGGGTACGCTCACCGCGGGAGGGGGCCTGAAGCGACCTTCACGTGCGCTTCCTTGTCGCTCCCACCCCCGGCCCATACCCTGGAGAGATGCCAACCTGTGCGGGCGGGTCGTCGTGATTCCCCATCCTCCCTTCGCCAGCCAGTTCTCGGTGGACGAGGAGATCGCCGCGTTCGAGGCGCTCAAGCCCCGGCTGGCGGGGGTCTGGGATCACCTGATGCGGGAGACGGGCGAGCCGTGCACCACGGTGGTGGTGCCCTCGATGTCCCTCGACCAGGCCGAACTCGCCAAGCTCGACGGGGTGAGCTTCTACGAGGAGCGGCTGCTGTTCCTCCTGATGCGGCTCAGGAACCCGCGGGCCCACCTGGTCTACGTGACCAGCCAGCCGGTGCATCCGGCGATCCTCGACTACCTGCTGCAGCTGCTTCCCGGAATTCCGGCCAGCCATGCCCGCGCCCGGCTGACCATGCTCTGCGCCTACGATGCCTCCCCCCGGCCCCTCACCCTGAAGATCCTCGAGCGCCCGCGGCTCATCGAACGGATCCGCTGTGCCATCCCACGTTCCGAGGACGCGCTGCTGAGTGTCTTCAACGCCACTCCACTGGAGCGGAAGCTCAGCGTCCTGCTGGGCATACCGCTCAATGGAGTGGATCCGGCACTCACGCACCTGGGCACCAAGTCGGGCAGCCGGAAGGTGTTCCGGGCCGCGGGGGTTTGCTGTCCGGAGGGCGCTGAGGATCTTCGCGACAAGCACGATGTCCTCGCCGCGCTCCTCGAACTCCGGGCCCGACGGCCCGGGATTGGCCGGGCGGTGGTGAAGCTGAACGACAGCTTCTCCGGGGAGGGCAATGCCATCTTCCGGTTTCCGCCGCGCGGCGGCCGGCAGGCGATGGAACGGGCGCTGCCGGGGCTCAGGTTCATCGCCCGGGGCGAGCGGCTCGAATCCTACTTCGAGAAGTTCCGGCTCGGTGGCGGCGTGGTGGAAGAGTTCATCGCGGGGCATGAAACCCGCTCGCCCAGCGTCCAGCTGCGGACCAGTCCGGCCGGGGAGGTGCTGCCGCTGAGCACCCACGACCAGCTGCTGGGGGGGGAGGCTGACCAGATCTTCCTGGGCTGCCGCTTTCCCGCCGCCGATGACTATCGCCAGGCGGTGCAGGAGGCCGGGATCCAGGTCGGGCAGGTGCTGGCCCGCGCGGGGGTGGTCAGCCGCTTCGGTGTGGACTTCATGGCCACCCGGGACAGCCCCGCCGAGCCGTTCCGGCTGCACGCCATCGAGATCAACCTTCGCATGGGCGGGACCACCCATCCGTTCCTGGCGCTCCGCTTCCTGACCGGTGGATGCGTGGATGCCGGCACGGGCCTCTTTCACGCGGCCAGCGGCCGGCCCAAGTACTACCGGGCGACCGACAACCTCCGGGCCGAGCGGTACCGCGGGATCCTGCCGGAGGACCTGCTGGAGATCGTCACGATCAATCAGCTGAGTTTCGACTATCGCGCGGAGACGGGAGTGCTGTTCCACCTGATCGGCGCGCTGTCCGAATACGGCAAGCTGGGTCTGACCGCGATCGGGAACAGCCACGAGGAGGCCGACGCCCTGTACCACCGTACCCTGAAGGTGCTCGAGGCGGAAACGGTCTACGGCTAGCAAACACCAGCGGACTCAGGCACAAGAACGGCGGGGAATTCTCCCCGCCGTTCTTGCCGTGCTCCATGCTGCTGGGTGCCTACGGGCAGACGCTGCCGCTCCAGGTGCCGGTGGAGCCCTGCCCATCGTCGTAGGTGCCGGACACGTTGTTGCCGCTGATTGTTCCGGTGGCCAGGGCACTCCCGCCGCCCGGGGTCTGGACAGTGATGTTGTTGCCGCTCACTGAACCATCCAGCGGTATGGTACCGCCGCCCTGGTCAGAGACGGCCTCGCCCAGGAGCTGGTTGCCGGTGACCACAAAGCTGAACGCGCCGGAGTCGCTCTGGTCGTCGGCCGCGTAGGTCCCGCAGTACACCACGGCGTTATTGCCGTTGGTGGTGACGAAGGTCCCTGTCGACCCGCCCGGCCCGGTCCAGAATCCCTCCAGCCGGTTGTTGCCGTCGAACCCCCCGCCAAAGTCGTAGCCACCGCCGGTGACCGCGATGATGTCCTGGTCGGGGTCGTAGGTGCCAGTCAGGCTGGTGGTGTTGGCGCCAAACTTCACCGTGCCGGTGACGTTGACTGGGTCACGGAGCGTCGGCCCGGTTGGAGCCGGCGGCGCGGGGTTGGCGGTCTGCACCACCAGGAAGATGGAGCCGCTGGGGGAACCGTCGTCGGGAGAGACGATCCCGCTGAAGCTGGTCGTCGTCCCGCCTCCACCGCCTCCACCACCGCCGTCTCCACCGCCACAGGCGGCGAGCCCCACCGCTGCGGCCAGCGCCAGCACGCGGGCACGATGCAACAGAGTCCTGTACATGAGAGTGCTCCTGGAAGGGAATGAACGCGCCCCGAGAGGGGCTAACGTACTACCGGACCGGCCGGTATGTTAGTCCGCGGGTGTTATCCAGCCGTGTCCCGAGCGTTAACTGGAGTGGAGTTACCCGCGGTGACACCTGCCGCACAATGATCCGCCTCACCATTCTCGATACCGTTGACCTGAGGGCCACCGATGGGACGGCCCTGGGGGCGGTCCTTGCCCAGCCCAAACGGGTCGGGTTGCTGGTCTACCTGTGCCTGGGCGGCCGCCGGGGCTATGTCCGGCGGGACCAGCTGCTGGCGCTGTTCTGGCCGGAGGCGCCGACCGAGCGCGCCCGCAACGCCCTCCGCCAGGCAGTGCACCAGCTGCGCCGCTCGCTGGGTGAGGCGGCGGTCCAGGGCCGGAGCGCCGATGAACTGGGGATCCCGGCGGAGATAGTCACGTGTGACGCGCTGGAGTTCGAGGAACTCCTGGCCGCGGGGAAGCCCCATGCGGCGCTGGCCCTGTATCGCGGCGACCTGGCGCCCGGGTTGCATGTCGGAGACGCCCCGGGCTTCACCGAGTGGCTGGAGACGGAACGGACCCGCCTCCGGCGGCTGGCGCTGCGAGCGGTGGGGAAGGTGGCCGACCAGGCGGTGGCGGCGGGATCGCCCGATCAAGCGGTGGAGTGGGTCCGGCGTGCGGTCGAATGGTCGCCGCTGGAGGAGGAGCCGGTCCGCCGGCTCATGACGCTGCTGGATCAGCAGGGCGATCGGGGCGGTGCCCTGGCGGCCTACGAAGAACTGGCCCAGCGTGTGAGGCGGGAGCTGGACGCCGGGCCGTCAGCGGAGACCCAGGAGCTGGCAGGCCGCATTCGCTCCCGGGTCGCGGCCCGCCACGGAGCGGAGGTGGTCGCGCCGGCGGCCGGAAGGCCGCCGGCCCCGACACGACCCGCCGGTCCGGCAGCCATTCCCACGCCTCCCCGGCGCCGTCACTGGGCCGTCGCCGTTACCGCTTTAAGCCTGGTCGCCGTCGCCGCGGCCTGGCCGTTCATGGTTTCGGGCCGCATCAGCGGGGCCCGGATGGACGCCCGCGCCGTCGCGGTGGCTCCGTTCCGGGTACGCGGTGCCGACACGGGGCTGGCCTACCTGCGCGAGGGGATGCTGGACCTGCTGGCGACCAAGTTCGCCAGTGGCACGCTCGTGGCCGCCGACCCCCGAGCGGTGCTGTCCGCCTGGCGGCAGCTATCCGGTGATCCGCTGGCCGACCTGCCCCCAGAGGATGCCGTTCGGGTGGCCCGCCGGCTGGGGGCCGGCCGACTGCTGCTGGGGGCGGTGGTGGGCACCCCGGCCCGGCTCACCCTGTCGGCCCGACTGCTCGATGCGCGGACTGGCGCCACCCGTGCCACGGCGGAGGTGACCGGCCCGGCCGACAGCCTCACGGGACTGATAGACCGGATGGTGGCGGAGCTGCTCATCGGCGAATCGGGGGAGCCGCCGCAACGGCTGGCGGAACTGGCCAGCGCCTCGCTTCCCGCGCTGCAGGCCTATCTGGCCGGCCGGGAAGCCTACCGCCGCGGCGCCTACCATGACGCGGTGCGCCACCTTCGAACCGCCACCGAACTCGATACCGCCTTCGCCCTGGCCTGGCTCAAGCTGGCGGACGCGTCGGACTGGGCCACCGTGGGTGGCACCGCAGAAGCCGCCCACCGGGCCATCGCCCTCCGGGCTCAGCTGAACGAGCGTGACGCGGCCTACCTCGATGCCCTGCTCGACCCGTGGTCTCCTTCCCCCGGATCACCGGGCCAGCGGCTCGCTGCCTGGGAGCGGGTCGTGGATCTCAGCCCGGACCTGGCGGAGGGATGGTACGGGCTCGGCGATATGCTCTTTCACTATGGTCGGTGGCTCGAAGCGGATTCCGACCAGGTCCTGGCAGAGGCGGCATTCGGGCGGGCCCGGGCACTCGACTCCGCCTATGCCGCGCCGCTGGCGCACCTGGTCCAGATCCAGATCATGCGCGGAGAGCGGTCGGAGATCCTGCGGGCCGTCCGGCGCTACGCCGAACTCGATTCCAGCGACGACTTGCAGGAGTTTTTCCGGTGGCGGGTGGCGCTGGCGTTGGGGGATAGCGCCGGGGTGGCCGCCGAACGCGCCCGGTTTCAAACGTCGGACATGCTGACGCTCGGCCGGATCGTCATGTGGAGCCAGCTGGAGGGTGTCGGGGTCGGGGATGGACTACTGGCCAGCCGGGTGCTAATGGCGCTGGCGACCACCGACCTCCAGCGGGCAAGGGCCGCCAATCTCGGGCTGCTGGCCGCGGGAAACACCGGGCAGTTCGCGGAATTCAGCCGGTCGTCGGCGGAGGCCGCGCGTGTCGCCGGCCTCGTGCCTGGCCGGTTCGAGCCCGTTCACAATGCGCTGTACTGGGAGGCGGATACGGCTCTGGCGGCGGCGGTGTTGCGGTCCCCGGCGGGCAAGGCCGAAATGGCCCGGGACCCGAACCTCGCCGCCTATGAGCTGGTCTGGAACTTCCGCTTTGGGATCCCGGTGGATTCGCTGCGCCTCGCGGAGGTCATCTCTGCGCTCGGGGTTACCCCTTCCGGCGGCTCCGCCAACCCCGTCGCGGCGCTGGAACTCAGGGCCGTGGCCGCCTGCCGCTCCGGCGCTTCGCCTGCCGCGGAGGTGGCCCACCGGCTCGAGGAAGCCCTTCGCCGAGCGGGTGACGCCTATCAGCGTCTGACGGCGGCACAACTGGTCCTGGCTCATTGCTACGAGCGGCTCGGCGATGTGCGCTCGGCGCTCAGGGTGGTGCAGCGGAGGCCGCTGCACCAGTGGATCGGCCTGCCGTTGCTGTCCACCTTCCTGCGGGAGGAGGGACGTTACGCGGCGATGGTCGGCGATACCGCCACGGCGGTGCGGGCCTACCGGCACTACCTGGCGCTACGGACCTGGGCAGACTCCACCCTGCATGACCGGGTGACAGAGGTGCGGACGGCACTGGCGGCCCTGGAGCGTAGATGAGGGTCTTGGGCGGCGCCGAGTGGTGGTCCGCGCACGCAGGGGTGAAGAAGATCGGCGAGATCGACTCCCCGCCTAGCGGCCCATCGCCACGAGTTCCACTCGTGCCTCGCCGGCCGACGCCGGCCACCGAGGCGTCACTGAACGCCCCTGGATGGTGCGCTCGAGGTCCTTCTCCGACTTGGCCACCGTCACGATGTCGTAGCTCCATACCGGGGCCGCCGGCTCGCAGCTGATCTCCAGCGGCCCGGCGTAGCTCAACTCCGGGGCAAACACCGCGCCGGGAAATGCCGCCGGGAGCCAGCGGTACTCGGCGACGAGGCGGCCGCCGGTATGGAAGTGATAGCGCTTGCTGAACGTGGCGATCCCACTCTCGGTGGCGATGAAGGTGACGGTGAGGTGGTCGGGGGCACTGTCGATGGTCCACGCAAGCTCGGCGGTGGACACCGACCAGGTCGGGTCGTAATCGCCGCGGCCGTACATGGGCTCCTCGAGATCCTGCGGCAGGGCGCGCTCCCGCAGCAGCGCCCGCGGCTCGGCGTCCAGCGGGGGCAGTTCGTTGAGCCGCATGCGGGCTTCGAGGTCGTGGATGCTGGGTGCGCCACCCAGATCGTGGAGGCCCGCGGCCGGGCCGGGAGGGCTGACGCTGTGATACGCCTCGCGCCGGCGGGTGAGGGTGTTGGCGTAGTTGATCCGGTGGGCGAAGACGGTGTACTCCTCGATGACGCCGCCGCGCGCCGGGCTGAGGATGGCGGAAAAGGTGGCGTCGTGGATCCAGAGCTCCTCGGCGCCATCGGCGTCGATGTCCGCCATCTCCCACTCCAGCGCTTCACCCCGCCGCAGCTCTTCTTCCGCCAGCGCCAGCTGCTGCCACACCGCATCGCGGAGATGGGGCAGGTAGAGGCCGCCGAAGACTCCGTGCCAGTACGCGTCGTTGCACTGGGCCCGCCCGATCGCCCGCCGGGCCGCCGGCGGATCGCCGGCGGTGCGGCACAGCGCTGACAGCGCCGTCATCTTCTTGTTCATGCGGTTGGCCTCGGCGTACTTCACCATGAAGTTCCGCCAGTGGGCCCCCCGCAGGAGCGCCCCATCGGGGCCCGCCAGCCGCTCCTCGCCGAACTCCTGCTCCAGCGCCAGCAGCCGGCGGGCCGGCTCGGCCGGCAGCGACCAGCCTTCCATCTCACGATAGGAGGCGGTGGGGAGGTAGGCCAGGCCGCCCGGCCGCACGTTGGCCAGCGCCTCGTGGAAGGTGGTCAGCAGGACCTCACCGTTGTCCACCAGGGCCGCCATGGTGGTGAGGAACTGGTCCAGCCAGCCCTGATCGTAGACCCACTCGCGGGTGCCGGGCCAGCCACCGAACTTCTCGCCGTCATCCGCCAGCACCGCCAGGGGGCGGCCGCGTGCGGCGAGTTCGCGCAGGTAGCCGGCGGTCTCGGCCGGCGGCCGGAAGGGAATGAGGTAGCGCAGCCGCTCGTCGATGGGGAAGAGCGCGATCCGATGGCCGTCGCTCTCGGTGATATAGGGGACGTGCAGGTCCTCACGGCGGAAGCCGGTGATGAGAAAGTGGCGGTCGTCCACCAGCGCGTATTCCACGCCGGCCCGTGCCAGATCGGCCGCCAGTTCCGGCTCCCAGACCCGCTCCGTCAGCCACAGGCCGGTGGCGGTCACACCAAACCGGCGCATCAGCGCCTCCCGCATCCAATTGATCTGCTCCACCCGGTCCTGGCGCGGCAGCGCCGCCAGCACCGGCTCGTACATACCCGCGAGCAGCAACTCCACCTTGCCGTCGGCGGCCAGGCGGCCGACGAAGTCCAGGTAGCCGCGGTCGTGCTGTTCCAGCCATTCCAGGAGCGGCCCCGAGAGGTGCAGGACGATGGGCAGGAAGCTGCGTTCGTCCACCTTCTCCAGGAAGGGCCGGTATACCTCGTCCAGGTGCTGCTGGAAGACCGAATCGAAGTTGCCCACCGGCTGGTGCAGGTGGATTCCAAAAATGAAGCGGATGGGGTTGGCCATTCTGCAAGGTAGGGGAGGGAGGGGGAACGGGAAACGGGGGGTACCGGAGTGATGGCGGTGTCGGGTGGAAGAATCGCCATTATGGGGTAGATTCCTGCCGGCCCGGGAAGGCCCCGGACCTCCGTCGCTGGTCGTGCGTCCCCCACCGACTACCCATGCACCACGAGTTTGCCACCTGGCACAGCCCGCTCCTGGGCCGGGACATGACGCTGCAGGTCATCGGCCATGCCGGCGCCCGGGTACTGGTTTTCCCGACCAGCATGGGCACCCACGCCGAGTGGCCCGACCGCCGGATGCACCTGGTGCTCCAGGATCATATCGACCAGGGCTGGATCCAGCTGTTCTGCCTGGACCAGCCCCATGCCGAGAACTGGGGCAACGAGCAGTGTCATCCCGGGCACCGCTCGTGGATGCACATCCAGTACTACCGCTACCTGGCGGAGGAGGTGCTCCCGTTCAGCGCCTGGAAGAATCCCAACCCCTTCGTGATGACCACCGGCGCGAGTCTGGGCGCCACCCATGCGGCAACCTTCGCGCTCAAGTACCCCGAGTTGGTCGGCCGGATGATCGGTCTGAGCGGGACCTACGATATCCGCAGCCTGACCGGCGGCTACAGCGATCAGAACACCTACGAGGTCAATCCGATGGCCTTCATGGCCAACGAGCACGATCCCGGCCGCCTGGCGGCGTTTCGGCGGCAAGACCTGATCCTTGTGATCGGGCGGGATGACCCGATGTACCGGAACAACTGCGATTTCTCGGGCCTGCTGTGGAGCAAGGGTGTCGGGCATGCCCTGCGCCTCTGGGACGGCTGGGCCCACGACTGGCCATACTGGGAAAAGATGCTGCGAATCTATCTCCGGGGACATGACTGATGACGAAACGGATCGGCTTGGTGGTCGGGCGGGAGTGGAGCTGGCCGCCGGCCTTCATTGAGGAAGTCCGCAGCCGCAACCAGGGCGTCACGGCCGAGATGGTCTCCATCGGCGCGGTGGCCATGGACCAGCCCTGTCCCTACGACGTGATCGTGGACCGGATCTCACACGAGGTGCCGTTCTACCGGACCTACCTGAAGCAGTGTGTCCTCCAGGGCGCAACGGTGATCAACAACCCCTTCATGTGGACCGCGGACGACAAGTTCTTCGGGGCGGCGCTCATCACCAGGCTCGGCCTGGCCAGCCCCAGAACCTTCGCCCTCCCCAACAAGGACTACATCCCCGGCATCATCCACGATGAGAGCCTGAAGAACCTGCAGATGGTGGACTGGGACGGGCTGGTCCAGGTCCTGGGACTGCCCATCGTGCTCAAGGATGCCCACGGCGGCGGCGGCCGGGACGTGCATATCTGCCATTCCAAGGAAGAGCTGATCTACAACTATGATCAGACCGGTTTCCTCACCACGGTGGCGCAGGAGTTCGTGAAGTACCAGCAGTTCGTCCGTTGCATGTGCCTGGGCCAGGAGGAGATCCTGGTCATGGAGTATGAGCCCAAGGCCAAGAAGTACCTGGTGAACGACGACTACCTCGCCCCATCGCTTCACGACCGGGTCGTACGGGACGCCCGTACCATCTGCCGGGCCCTGGGGTACAACATGAACTCCATCGAGTTTGCCATCCGCGACGGTGTTCCCTACGCGATTGACTTCATGAACCCGGCGCCCGACATGGACATCTACTCGCTGACACCCCGGTACTTCGAGTGGGTCGTCAAGAAGATGGCGGACCTCACCATCCGCCTCGCCAACGAATCCCGGGGCGGGCAGGTGGAACAGCTGGGCTGGGCCCGGCTCTTCTCCGCCGGCCGGCGCGGCCCGCCCGCCGCGGCACCATGACCGACGCCATTACCGCTTACCACGCCCTCCTCGCCTCGGCTGACGTGGCCGAGGCTTCCCATGCCATGCTGGAGGAGGGGCTCCGGCGCCGTAATCTGGTGTTCGGAGACCGGCCCCTGTGCACCGTGCTCCGGCCCAGGTTCTTCTCGCCCGGCGAGTACCGGGCCCTCGCCACCCGGATGGGCGCCCTGATGCCGGCGTTCGGCATTGCGCATCGCGCGGCGATGGAGCAGCCGGCCATCCGGGCCCAGTTCCGGCTGGCGCCGTGGGAGGAGGAGCTGGTCCTGGCGGACCCCGGGTACCAGAGCCCGAGCCCCCACGGGCGGCTCGACTGCTTCTGGGACCAGGCCACCGACTCCCTTGCCCTGACGGAGTACAACGCCGAGACACCGGCGGGCGCGGGGTACAACGACGTGCTCTCGGAGGCGTTCGCCGCGATCCCCGTCATGCGGGCGTTCCGTCGTGCCTGGGAGGTGCGCCCCGTCATGGCCCGCACCGGCGTCGCCACCGTGGTTCTTGACGCCTGGCGGGAGTTCTCCGGCCGCTGGAGCCTGCCGCGGATCGGCATCGTGGACTGGGACGACGTGCCCACCGTCTCGGAGTTCGAGATCTTCCGGGAGTGGTTCGGGCGGCTCGGCATGGAGGTGGAGATCGCCGACCCACGATCGCTCCAGTATCGCGATGGCCGGTTGATGGCCCCGGGCGGCCCCCTGGACCTGATCTACAAGCGGGTGCTGATCAACGAGCTGGTGGAGCGGGAGGGGACCGACCATCCCATGGTCCGGGCGGTGCGCGACCGGGCGGTCTGCATGGTCAATCCCTTCCGCTGCAAGCTCCTCCACAAGAAGGCCAGCCTGGCGGTCCTGTCGGATGAGCGGAATGCCGGGCTCTTCGGCGGTGGACTGCGTCAGGTCATCGCCAGCCACATTCCCTGGACCCGGGTGGTCGAGGAGCGCACTACCCAGCACCAGGGCCGACAGGTGGACCTGGTCCCGTTCATCGCGGAGCGGCAGGATCGCATGGTCCTCAAACCCAACGACGATTACGGCGGCGCCGGGGTGGTGCTGGGCTGGACGGTGTCCCCGACGGACTGGCGGGCCGAGCTGGCCAAGGCGCTGGCCGCGCCGTACATCGTGCAGGAACGGGTCACCATCCCGGCCGAGCCCTACCCGAGCTGGGCCGATGGCCAGCTGCACCTGGTCGAGCGGATGCAGGACACCGCACCCTTCGTGCTGCACGGCGTGGCCATCGAGGGTTGCCTGACCCGACTCTCGACCGCCGCCCTGCTCAACGTGACCGCGGGCGGCGGCAGCACCGTCCCGGTGATGACGGTGGAGCGGCGATGATGCGGCTATCGGCTATCAGCTATCAGCCATCAGTGGGGAGCAGATGAAGCCACCTTCGCTCACGATCGGCGTCGAGGAAGAGTACCAGATCATCGATCCCGAGACCCGGGAGCTGCGCTCCTACATCACCGAGCTCCTCAAGGAGGACTCGATGGTGCTGGGCGAGATCAAGCCGGAGCTGCACCAGTCCATGGTGGAAGTGGGGACCAGGGTCTGCCACCGGCCGGCCGAGGTGCGTGCCGAGCTGGTGCGACTCCGGGGGCTGGTCATGGAGCTGGCGGCCAAGCGCGGGCTGCGGGTGGCCGCGGCGGGCAGCCACCCGTTCTCCTCCTGGATGGACCAGGAGATCACCCCGCTCGAGCGGTACATGGGAGTCAAGGAGGACCTGCAGGACCTGGCCCAGGCGCTGCTCATCTTCGGCACCCATGTGCACATCGGCATCGAGGACCGGGAGTTCCTGATCGATGCGATGAACGTCTCCCGCTACCTGCTGCCCCACGTCCTCGCCCTCTCCACCAGCTCGCCCTTCTGGATGGGCCGGCGCACCGGGCTCAAGTCGTACCGGAGTATCGTCTTCCGCAGCTTCCCCCGGACCGGGCTGCCGCGCGACCCTGCAGTCGTGGCACGAGTTCGAGGGGGTGGTCAACACCCTGGTGGACACGCACAGCATCCCCAACGCCTCGAAGATCTGGTGGGATGTCCGCCCCAGCTGGAGCTACCCGACGCTGGAGTTCCGGATCTGTGATGTCTGCACCCGGGTGGACGAGGCGGTCTGCATCGCGGCGATCTTCCAGGCGATCGTGCACAAGCTGTACAAGCTGCGCCTCGACAATCTCTCGTTCCGCCAGTATCCGGTCGCCTTCATCGAGGAGAACAAGTGGCGGGCCTGCCGCTACGGCCTGGACGGCAAGCTGATTGACTTCGGCAAGGGACGTGAGGCGCCCGCCCGCGAGCTGATCGCCGAGATGATCCACTGGTTCCTGGACGACGTGCTGGACGAACTGGGCACCCGCAAGGAGGTGGAGTACGCCTTCCGGATCATGAACGAGGGAACCAGCGCGGATCGCCAGCTGGCGACCTTCGACCGTACCGGCGACCTGAAGCAGGTGGTGGATCAGCTGGTCGCGGAGACGGCGGAGGGAATTCTCTGAGAGGCCCTTCAGGAAGGGGTCGGGTGACCGGGAACCTTCCCACCGGCCTCTGGCATTGGTGGGGCAGGGCCATGGCTCCATCTTTGCAGGTATGGCCCGATATTACATTGGCACAGCGGAACGCCGATAGCTGACTCCACCTTCGACCCACGGCCCGTGCCCAACTCAATGCCCCAGCGTCCCGTCATCGGGATCACCACCCAGACGCTGCACGCGATCGACGGGATCCCCGCCGGCGCTGCCCGAGTCGTGGGTGATGAACCAGCGGTACTTCCTCGCCGCCACGATCGTGGGCGGGGTGCCGTGGATGGTGCCGCTGCTGGATGACGACGAGGCCACCCTGCGCGAGATCTACGAGCGCCTGGACGGGGTGCTGATCCCCGGCGGCGTGGACCTCGACCCCGCCACCTTCGGCGAGTCGAAGCATCCCAAGCTGGGTGCGGTGGATCCCGCCCGCGACCGGGTGGAGCTGCAGCTGGTCCGCTGGGCGTTGGCCGACCGCAAGCCGGTGCTGGGCCTCTGCCGCGGCATCCAGGTGATGAACGTGGCGCTGGGCGGCACCCTGTATCAGGACCTCGCCGAGCAGGTCCCGGCCGGCATCAAGCACGATTACTTCCCCACGGCGGGGTTCGAGCGGGACCACCTCGCCCATGAGGTCTCGCTGGCCCAGGGCAGCCGGCTGAGGGCGATGATGGAACGGCCCAGCTTCCTGGTCAACAGCATGCATCACCAGGGCATCAAGTCGCTGGGCTCCCGAACTGATTCCTTCCGCGACTGCCCCCGACGGCCTGGTGGAGGCCGTGGAGCGCGATGCCGACCATTTCTTCGTGGGCGTCCAGTGGCATCCGGAGGTGTTCGAGATGACCGACCCGCACACCCGCCACCTGTTTCACGAGTTCATGGCGGCGAGCCGCTCCTGGCGGAGCGGGCAGGGCGGGTAAACACCCGGCCACTTCACCGCCACCGGCTCAGCGGGGTGGTTCGGTCACGAACCCCAGCCGTCGCGCCAGCGAGATCATCTCCGGGTCCGCTGGCGCTGTTGTTTGCCAGGTCTGGTAGAACAGCGTCTGGACCTCGAACGGCGCCGCCTGCCCCAGCTCCTCGAGTACAATCAGCAGGTCCGTGACCGCCTGCCGCGCCTCGCTCCCCCGGTCATCCGCCAGCCGCCGGATATGTCTCAGCAGCGCCCCGCGCACCCCGGCGCGGAGATCCGACCCGCGCTCGAGTTCCGCGACCTCCCCCGGCTGCAGCAGCCGACGCAGCGTCCTGAGCCGGAGCTCGGCATGGATGGCGGATCGCTGGCGCTCCGGGAGGTCACCCACGGCCAGGGTTACCGGGCCGTACCAGCCCAGTCCTTCGACGGTGGTCTCGAGGTCCAGGGTGTGTTCCCGGAGCGACACCACCAGGGTGTACCGTCGTCCGCTGCGGCGGTTGGTGAGAATCAGTGCCTCGTCGGGGCCGGCGATCTCCCAGGCCCGGCTGGCGGCGGCGTGGGGGGCCACCCGCCGCGCGGCGGCCAGCCCAGCGCCGATCCGCACCGGCGGGGGCAGGTGGGGACGGGCCCGCTGGAGGTAGATCTCCCGGCCGCTGCCGAGGGTCCGTACGTTGCTCTCGGCGAGGGCGAGCCGGGCGGTGAAGCCATCCTCTACCCGGGTCCGCTCGCTGCCCGTGAGGGCCAGCGCCCAGGCGGCGTAGCGCAGCACCTGCAACGGCTCGATCCCGCCGATGTCATCGAAGAACCAGGCGCAGGACGTCAGGGAGCGCAGCGCCCCGCGCTGCATCTCCAGCAGCTCGAGAGCGCGGACCCGGGCCTCCGGCGGTAGGCCCGCCCGGGCCAGCGTCCGCCCCAGGTCCTGCGCGACGGACGCCTCCTGCCCGATCACGGCACCCCACCGGTCGAGGGCCAGGGCCGGGTCGTCGAAGTAGGCGCCGGCCTCCCGCTGGTAGATGGACTCGCACTCCGCGGTCAGCCACGACATCGCCTCTCGGAGCGGGGTCCGCCACCGCTGGTGGGTGCCGCTGTCCGGTGCCATGCGGCAGCCACAGTCGCTGCGCCAGCGCTCCACCCCGTGGGCGCAGCTCCACGAACTTGGCGCCATCAGGGTCACGTCGTGTTCCGGCGGGTGGCGGGCCAGGAAGGCGGCGAAATTCTCGAGCCTGACGCCGGTCGTGGCCTGGAGGGTCTGCAGCGTACGGGCCAGCGCCATCTCGCCGTACTGGTGATGATGCCCGTAGGTCTCTCCGTCAGTGGCCACCGAGACCAGCGCCGGCGGCTGTTCCGCTTCCGGGGTGCGGAGCAGGCGCTCGACCCAGCGGTCGGCGCTCCGGATGAGGGGGCCGAAGGCCACGTCGTGGGAGATGCTCCCGTCATACACGAAGACCGCGATCTGGCGGCCCCCGATGGTCCGCACCCGCGCCGGCAGCCCGCGGGGCGGGTGCGGCGCCACCTGGTGGGGCGCCAGCACCGTGAAGGCGATGCCCTCCTGGGCCAGGACGTCGAGGGTCTCGTCGTCCACGGCGGTCTCCGGCAGCCACATGCCGGCGGGATCGCGCCCGAAGCGACGGCGGAAATCGGCGATGCCCCAGCGGACCTCGATGGTCTTCTCGCGCCGGGTGGAGAGGGGCAGGATGGCGTGATGGTACGGCATCGCCAGTGCGTTGCCATGGCCCAGCCGCTGCCGGCTGGCCCCATCCGCCGAGAGGACCGCCTGATAGGTGCTGGGGGCGTGGTGCTCCAGCCACTCCAGCAGGGTCGGGCCGAAGTTGAAGGAGATCCCCTCGTACAGGTTGGCGATGCTGGCGATCCGGCCGCCGGCGCCGGGCAGGCGCGCCGCCGCGACCGCGCGGTAGCACTCCTGTTCGATGCGTTCATTCCAGTCGTGGAACGGCGCGGCCGACTCCTCGCGCTCGACCTCGTCCAGCCAGGGATTCTCGCGGGGCGGCTGGTAGAAGTGGCCATGGATGACGATCGACCGTTCGCTCACCAGCCCTCCTTCTCGGGACCGCCGGGCGCGGCGGGGGCACGCAATGGGGGAGCGTTACGCATGGCGGGGAAGGCGAGCGAGTGCGAGCCGGTCACGCGGCGGCGAACGCCCGGCCTGCCAGCACGGCGCGTACGCTGTCCAGTACATCCGGAAAGAGGTGGTCGCGCCGCTCGAGTTGGGCCGCCCACCGGAGGGCGGCATCGAGGGCCCCTGCGCCCGGGGCCAGGGCGGCCAGCAGGGATTCCGCCTCGATGCAGTGCCCGATGAAGCGCGCGGTGGCGTAGTCCGCCGCCTCGCCGGTAGAGATGATGAACTGCCAGTCGGACGACATGGCCAGCAGCATGGCGCGGGCCGCCTGCGCCAGAACCGGTTGCCGCGCCTCGTCGTCGATGGCCAATGGTGCCGCGGCCCAGAACGTCTGCTCGATCGCCCAGAGCCGCCGCCAGGTCCACGCGGTCCGCTCGTTGAGCCACATGCCGTCATCACCGTTGGCGCCCCAGGACCCGGCCGACAGCTGCACCCCCGTCCGGGGTGGCGCGGCGCGAAGGTGCTCGGTCGCCGTCCGGGGCCGGACCGCCTCCTGTCTGGACAGCGCCCGGTACAGCTGGCCCAGGAACTCTACCCCCTCGAACCACCAGTGGCCGAACAGCTCGGTGTCGTAGGGAACGGCGAGCAGATTCTCTCCCGCTTCCCGGGCCGCCCCATTCGCCACCCGCTCCAGCAACCCGGCGAAGTGCCGCGCGTGCACCCCGGCCCGGGCGATGGCCCGGTCGGGGACGTAGGCCTGCTTCTCTCCCAGGTCCGACCCCGGCGCGCTCACCCGCCAGTACTTGAGGCCGCCGGGCCAGCGGATCTTGTGGAACTCAAGGTACCACTCGTCGCCGGGGTAGCCCTCGTGGCGGCTCCAGACCTGGCGCGAGGCGACGGGGTCGCGGACCAGGGCGGCCACCGGGGCAGGGCTGCCCTCCGCGGTGATCCGGTAGGCACGGTAGGGAGAATTGATCGGGGTCGAGGCCTGGTCCGGCGCCACCGATCCCGCCCCCGCGCCATAGGCCTCGAAGGCCGGGCCCGCCGAGGCCATGTGGCTGTCCACGAAGCAGTAGCGGAACCCGACGGAGGCTACGTGGCGCTCGATCCCGGCGCGGGGGCCGGCCCCGGGGGCGCCGGGCAGCGGCTCCCAGTGGCCGGCCGGGCGGTAGGCGCACTCCGGCAGCCAGACTCCCTCGGCGTCGCGGCCGAAGATGCGCCGATGCTCCGCCTGTCCCAGACGGAGTTGCAGCTGGATGCTTTCGTCCCGGGCCAGCAGCGGCAGGAAGCCGTGGGTAGCGGCGCTGGTGATCAGCTCGACCCGGCCGGCCTCGGCGTGGCGTCGGAACTCTGCGGCCAGGTTACCCCGGCTGCGCCGGAAGGTCTGCTGCAGCCCGAGCAGGTGGCTCCGCCAGAATCCGGCCAGCGGCAGCAGCTGCGTTGCGCCGGTGCGCTCGAAGGTCGCTTCGGCATCCCGGCAGGCGGCGAAGCGCTGGATGAAATAGGCTTCCAGCTCGGCGGCGAAATCCGCGCTGGCGAGCTGGTTGGCGAGGACCGGGGTGATTCCGAAGGTCAGCGGCGCCCGGATACCCTCGGCGTCGAGGCGATCGAGCAGGGCCAGGAGCGGCAGGTAACTGTCCAGGGCTGCCTCACACAGCCAGTCGCTGCCGTGCGGCCAGCGGCCGTGGTTCAGCACCCAGGGCAGGTGGCTGTGCAGGGCTAGGACGAAGTCCATGGCCGGTGCTAGACGATCGGCGGAGTCGCGAGGATGCGGCGGTAGACGGCGAGATACTTCTCCGAGGAGCGGTCCCAGGAGAAGTCCTTCTGCATGGCGTCGCGCATCATGTGCTCCCAGGCCGGCGTGTCGTGGTACCGGTCCATCACGTGGCGGGCGACCCGCAACAGGTCCTCCGAGCTGTACTCGTCGAAGAGAAAGCCGGTGGTCCCGTCTTCGATGGTGTCGGTCAGGCCGCCGACCCGGCGGGCCAGCGGCACCGTCCCGTAGCGTTCGGCCCGGAGCTGGGCCAGCCCGCACGGCTCATAGAGCGACGGCATGAGGTAGATGTCGGCTCCGGCCATCAGGCGGTGCTCCAGCCGCTCGGAGAAGCCGAGGTGCACGCTGATCCGGTCGGGCCAGCGGGACTCATACATCTTGAGCATCGCCTCGTACTTGGGCTCGCCGGTGCCGAGGAAGATGAACTGCGCTTCCAGCATGAACAGCGTGTACTCGCCGGTGATCAGCTCGAGCCCCTTCTGGTGGGTCAGCCGCGCGGTCATCGCGAACACCGGGATCCGGCGTCGCTGCGGCAGGCCGAAGCTGCGCTGCAGGGCCGCCTTGCAGCGGGCCTTGCCGGAGAGGTCCGTCACCGAATACCGGGAGGTGATCTGATCGTCGGTAGCGGGGTCCCATTCCCGCATGTCAATGCCGTTGACGATGCCGGAGAACCGGTCTCCCAGGGCCAGGAAGTCCTCGTGCAGGCCGAAGCCGCCCACCGGAGTGCGGAGTTCGTGGGCGTGGGTGGGGCTCACGGTGGTCACCGCGTCGGCAAACTTGAGCCCCCCCTTGAGCAGGTTCATCTTCCCGTGCCACTCCAGCCACTCCCAGGTGTACAGCTCCCAGGGCAATCCGACTTCCGGCATGCCATCGGGACCGAAGTGACCCTGGAAGCCGGCGTTGTGCACGCTGAGCACCGTGCGGATCCCCTGCGCAAAGGCCTGATCGCGATGGTAGTTGCGGAGGTAGATCGGGGCCAGCGCCGTGTGCCAGTCGTGACAATGCAGGATGCAGGGAGTGCGGGTCACCCGGGGGAGCATCTCCAGCGCGGCCCGGCAGAAGAACGACCAGCGCTGGAGGTTGTCGCCGTAGTCCATCCCCGATTCCCCGTACAGCCCGACCCGGTCGAAGTAGGGGGACTCGATGCAGTAGACCCTGGCGTGCCCCGGTTCGGTGGGGATCCGGAACAGCCGGGCTTCCTCGGTGCGCGGCCCCACCTGCACCTGGAAGGGGCCCGCCACCCGCTCGAGCGCCGCTGCGCCGCTGCGTACCGAGCGGTGCAGCGGGATGATGACCGCGACGGGAATTCCCTGGGCCGCCTGGCTCGCGGCCAGGCCCGCTACCGCCTCGGCCAGCCCGCCCGTCCGGGCGAGCCAGCCGTACTCCGCCGCCAGGTGGACGATACTGACGGGAGCGCCGGCTCCGGTCCGCAGCGCACTGTCCGCCGCGCGATGCTCGCCGGTCGTCCGCCCGTCAGGCCGGGATGACACTCGTGGAGGCCTCCCCCCGCATCGCCGGAGCGTAGTAGCCCGAGACGTAGTCCTGCACCATCCGCCGGGCGGTGAAGTGCTCCCCGGCGGTCTTGAGGGCGTGTTTCATCCGGAGCAGCCATTCCACCGGCAGTCCCCGCGCGTTCCGCTTGTAATACATGGGGACTACCTGTTGTTCCAGCAGCTCGAACAGCCGCTCGCTGTCGGCCAGGTCGGTGTCCTCGCCCGGCTGGACCGGCGGGACCGCCCAGCCGTTCTGACCCATATAGCCCTCGGCCCACCACCCGTCCAGCGTGCTGATCTGGGGCACGGCGTTGAGGCCCGCCTTCATGCCGCTGGTGCCGCAGGCTTCCAGCGGCACTCTCGGCATGTTGAGCCACAGATCCACGCCCTGCACCAGCCGGTGGGCCAGGTGCATCTCGTAGTCCTCGATGAACGCCACCCGACCCTCGAGCCGGGGGTCGCGGGTGAAGGTGTACACCTGCTGCAGCACTTCCTTGCCGGGCTGATCCTCCGGGTGGGCCTTGCCGGCGAAGATCAGCTGCACCGGCCGCCACGGGTTGACCAGCAGGTCGTGCAGGCGGTCGAAGTCGCGGAACAGGAGCGCAGCCCGCTTGTAGGTGGCGAAGCGCCGGGCAAAGCCGATGACCAGCGCATCGGGGGCGATGAGGGTGCCGGCGCCCACCACGTGGGCGGCCTCCTTCCAGCGCCCGGCCCAGCGCTGGCGGGCCTCCTCCCGGATATAGGTCAACAGGCCCTGCTTGAGGTCGTTGTGGAGGTCCCACAGCTCGTTGTCGTCCAGCGTCAGGATCGTGTCCCAGAAGCCGGGCTCGTCCACCAGCTCGATCCAGCCTTCGCCGAGGTGCCGGTCCAGCAGCTGGCGCAGCGTGCCGGCCATCCAGGTGGGCAGGTGGACGCCGTTGGTGACATGGCCGATGGGCACATCCTCGGCCTGAACGCCTCCCCACAGCCCCCGCCACAGTTCGCGCGAAACCTCCCCGTGCTTGGCGGCCACGCCGTTGACCCGCCCCGACAGCCGGATCGCGGTGACCGTCATGTGGAAGAGCGGATTCTCGTCTTCCGGGGTGGCACCGATGGCCACGAACTCGCCCTGGGTGATGCCCAGCTCCTCCCAGACCGGCCCGGCGCAGGCGACGACCTGGGTGGGGTCGAAGCGGTCATGTCCCGCCGGGACCGGCGTGTGGGTGGTGAAGATGCTTCGCGTCCGCACCTCCTCCACCGCCTCGTCGTATGGCATGCCGGCGGCCACGTGCTCGCGGAGGCGCTCGATCAGCATGAAGGCCGCATGGCCCTCGTTGGCGTGCCACGCGGCGGGGTCGATGCCCACCGCCCGCAGCACCCGGACGCCACCCACCCCGAGGATCCACTCCTGCCGGAGCCGCATGTCGAGCCCGCCCGCGTAGAGCTTGCCGGAGAGGTCGCGGTCGGCGGGGTCGTTCTGCTCCAGGTTGGTGTCGAGCAGGTAGACCGAGACCCGGCCGACCTGCATCCGCCAGGCACCCACATGGACCTCGCGCCCGAAGGTGCGCACCACGGCGAGCCAGGGCTCGCCCTGCGGCCCCGCCAGCCGTTCCAGCGGGGTGGACTCGATGTCGAAGCGGACGTCGCTGTCCTCCTGCCAGCCATCAATGCGGAGGCGCTGGTCGAAGTACCCCTTGGTGTAGAAGAGGCCGACGCCCACCAGCGGGACGCCCAGGTCGCTGGCGGCCTTGCAGTGATCGCCGGCCAGGATGCCGAGGCCGCCGGAGTAGATCGGCACCGAGTTGTGCAGCCCGAACTCGGCGCAGAAGTAGGCCACCGGCCGCATCAGCTCGGGATGATGGGCGTTGAACCAGGTGTTCGGCCCGGTGAGGGCCCGGGTGGCGCTGTCCATCACCCGGTCGTAGAGCACCAGGAAGGCCGGATCGGTGGCGCACGCCGCCAGCCGCGCCGGATCCACCCGCCGCAGCAACTCCAGTGGGTTGTGCTTGGTCAGGTGCCAGAGCGGTTCGTCAATCTTGCGGAACACTTGCCGGGCATCGGTGGACCAGCTCCACCACAGGTTGGTTGCCAGCGTGGCCAGTCCCTCGATGCGGGGCGGCAGGTACGGCACGCGGATACGAGGCAGGGTCATGAGTCTCGCGAGTGTGCGGAGGCGGACTGGCCCGGTGAAGGTATCACCGGCCGGGGGAAACAGCTATCGGCTATCTGCTCTCGGCCAGGGCGGTCGGTCACGCGCCAGCGGCGTGCGGCCGGCTACCGCTTCAGCGGCTTGTACTTGATCCGGTGTGGCTGGCTGGCGTCGGCACCCTTGCGCCGCTTGAGATCGGTCTCGTAGTCCTGGAAGTTCCCCTCGAACCAGAAGACCTCGCTGTCTCCCTCGAAGGCCAGGATGTGGGTGGCGATCCGGTCCAGGAACCAGCGATCGTGGCTGATGACCACGGCGCAGCCGGCGAAGCCCGGCAGCGCGTCTTCCAGGGCCCGCAGGGTGTCCACGTCGAGGTCGTTGGTGGGCTCGTCCAGCAGCAGCAGGTTGCCGCCGGTCTTCAGCAGCTTGGCCAGGTGCAGCCGGTTGCGCTCCCCGCCGGAGAGCAGGCCCACCTTTTTCTGCTGGTCAGACCCGCGGAAGTTGAACCCGGCGGCGTAGGCCCGGGCGTTGACCTTGCGGGTGCCGAAGAGCAGTTCATCCTGCCCGCCGGAGATCTCCTCGTACACCGACTTGTCGCCGGCCAGCGCATCCCGGCTCTGGTCCACGTAGGCGATCTTGACGGTCTGGCCCACCGTCAGCTCCCCGCTGTCGGCCTGCTCCTGGCCGGCGATCATCCGGAACAGGGTGGTCTTGCCCGCGCCGTTGGGCCCGATGATCCCCACGATGCCGCCGCGGGGCAGGGAGAAGTTCAGCTTCTCGAACAGCAGCCGGTCCCCGAACCCCTTGGAGACGTCGCGGGCGACCACCACCTCCTCGCCCAGGCGCTCCGGCACCGGGATGAGGATTTCCGCCCAACCCTCGGTCTGCCGCTCGGCCTCGGCGCGCAGCTCCTCGTACCGGGTGATACGCGCCTTGCTCTTGGCCTGACGGGCGCGCGGCGACATCCGGATCCACTCCAGCTCATGCTCCAGCGTGCGCTGCCGGGCGCTGGCCTGCTTCTCCTCCTGCGCCATCCGCTTCTGCTTCTGCTCCAGCCAGGAGGAGTAGTTCCCTTCCCATGGAATACCGGTGCCCTGGTACAGCTCCAGGATCCACTTGGCCACGTTGTCCAGGAAGTAGCGGTCGTGGGTGACCGCCACCACCGTTCCCTTGAACTCAGCCAGGAACCGCTCCAGCCACCAGACGCTCTCGGCATCGAGGTGGTTGGTGGGCTCGTCCAGCAGCAGCATGTCGGGTTCCGAGAGCAGCAGCCGGCAGAGCGCCACCCGGCGGCGCTCGCCGCCGGAGATCTTGCTGACCTCGGCATCGCCGGGTGGAAGCCGCAGCGCGTCCATGGCCAGGTCGATCTTGTGGTCCAGCTCCCACAGGCCCAGCGTCTCGATCCGCTCCTGGACGCGGCCCTGTTTCTCCAGCAGCCGGTTCATCTCGTCGTCGTCCATCGGCTCGGCGAACTTGTTCGAGATGGTGTTGAATTCGTCCAGCAGGGCTCGCTGCTCCGCCACGCCCTCCTCGACGTTGCCTCGCACGTCCTTGGCGGGATCGAGCTGCGGCTCCTGCGGCAGGAATCCGATCCGGGTGCCCGGCAGCGGGCGGGCCTCCCCGATGAAGTCCTTGTCCACGCCGGCCATGATGCGCAGCAGCGTGGACTTGCCGGAACCGTTGGCCCCCAGCACGCCGATCTTGGCGCCGGGGTAGAACGAGAGAAAGATCCCCTTGAGGACCTCGCGGGACGGGGGCACGACCTTGCGGAGGTCGCGCATCGTGAAGATGTATTCGCCAGCCATAGGGCGGGGATTATACACTGGAGCCCGCCGCCCGTGCCACGCTGCCGCGCCGGGCCACCGGGGCGCCGGAAACGCGAAGGGCGCCCCGACGGGGACGCCCTTGATACTGCGTGCTACGGGATCGCGACTAGCTGAGGTTCTTGTTGGCGATCTTGGCCAGGTCGAACATGGTGACCTGATCTCTCTTGAACAGCGGACGGAGCTTCGCGTCGGCGTTGATGGCCCGGCGGTTCTTCTTGTCCTGCAGGCCGTGCCTCTTGATGTAGATCCACAGCTTCTTGATGACTTCCGTCCGGGGCAGGGCCTTCTCGCCGACGATGGCCGCGAGGTTTGCGCTCGGTGTCATCGCCTTCATGAATGCCGCGCTCGGCTTCCGCTTGACCTTGGTCGCCTTCTTCGCCTTCTTCTTCGCCGCCTTCTTCTTGGTAGCCATCAGGGCTCTCCGATAAGGGGGAACGAGGATCCGGCGCCGGGGACAGGCGCGCCGTCCGAGTCTCAAAGTAAGGGGTTGCCCCGCCAGTGCAAGAGGGAAAACAGACTTTTCCCCTCGGAAGGAGGGCCGTTCTCCGAGGGAAGCAGCTCGGAGCGGACCGATTCCCCCTCCGGAATGCCCGGGCAGGAGGCTACCTTTACCCGGCAACCTCCTCGGGATCCATGCCATGTTCACAAAGCTGCTGAGCGGATTGGCTGTTGCCATTCCCTTCCTGATCCACCCCACGCCCGTCCGCGCTCCGGCCCCGCCCGGCTGCGGCCGGGACAACGGGCTGACCCTGCCAACCGGCCTGTGCGCGATCGTCGTCGCCGAGGGGATCGGCCCGGTGCGCCATATCGTGGTTGCCCCCAATGGCGACATCTACGCCGCCCTGGGTGGCAACCGGGGCGGAGTGATGGCGCTGCGGGACGTCGACGGAGACGGCCAGGCGGAGGTGCGCCGCCCTTTCCATGATGAAGGCGGTACCGGTATCGGCCTGCATGGCGGGTATCTCTGGTTCTCCCCCAGCGGCGCGGTGCTCCGGTGGCGCCTGCAGCCCGGTGAACTGGTGCCGAAGGGACCGGCGGAACAGGTCGTCTGGCGACTGCCCGAGGGCGGACACAGCGCCAAGTCCTTCACCTTCCTCGGCGGCGACACCCTGATCGTCAACTTCGGCTCGCGCAGCAACAGCTGTCAGGCGTCGAACCGGGCCTACCGCTCCCCCGGGCAGCAGCCCTGCACCGAACTGGAGGAGCGAGCCGGGCTGTGGCGCTTCAGCACCGAGAAGCTGCGCCAGCAGCCCGCCGACGGGGCCCGGTACGCGACCGGCCTTCGCAATGCCATGGCACTCGCGGTGGACCCCGCCACCGGCAAGCTGTTCGCCGCGCCGCACGGCCGGGACCAACTGGCGCAGAATTGGGGCTTCAGCGAGGCCCAGAATGCCGAGCTGCCGGCGGAGGAGTTCGTGCAGGTGGAGCGGGGAGACGACTTCGGCTGGCCCTATTGCTACTACGATCAAGAGCAGGGGAAGAAGGTGCTCGCGCCTGAGTATGGAGGTGACGGTCGCAAGGTGGACCGCTGCGCCGCGGCCAAGGACCCGCTAATCGGGTTCCCGGGCCATTGGGGTCCGATGGCGATCGCCTTCGCGGGCGGGAATGCGCTGCCGGAGCGCTACCGCAGGGGAGCGCTCATCGCCTTCCACGGCTCCTGGAACCGGGCCCCGCTGCCTCAGGCGGGCTATCGGGTGGTGTTCGCGCCGTTCGGGACGGACGGCCGGCCAACCGGACAATATGAGACCTTCGCCACCGGCAGCGCCGGCCCGACCAGCCTCCGCGCTTCCGGCGTGGCGGTGGGTCCCGACGGCTCCGTCTATATCGCGAATGAGAACAGCGGGACGATCTACCGGGTACTGGCCCAATGAGGCGGGCAGCCGCACTCGCCGCCCTGCTGGCCTTCGGTACGCTGCTGCCCCCGTCGGCCGGCGCTCAGGAACCGGTGCAGGCCCAGGCGCCGGCCCCCCTCGCGGTCGGCGCCACCGCCCCGGACTTCAGCCTGGTCGGCGCCACCCGGGAGGGAGTGCTCCCGGCGCCCCTGCGGCTGGGCGACCTCCGGGACCAGACCGTCGTGATCGCGTTCTTCTACCGGGCCAAGACCAGGGGCTGAACCATCCAAATGGACGCGTACCGTGATCAGTACGCGCAGATCTTCGGGGAGGGCGGCAAGGTGACCCTGCTGGCCATCAGCGTGGATTCGCTGCCGGTCCTGGCGGAGTGGGCCGTGGAGCGGGGGTACCCGTTCCGGCTGCTGAGCGATCGTGGCGGAGCGGTGGGGAAGCTGTACGGGGCCTTCGAGCCGAAATACGGGGTGGACAATCGCACAGTCTATGTGATCGCACCCGGCGGGACGATCAGCCAGGTGATCGCCCCGTTTCGGGAGGTGGACCCCCAGGCCTACCGGGATCTCGCGGCGGCCATCGCGGCGGTCACGCCCTAGCGGACCGCCCGGTGTCCAGGCTGGCTAGCCGAAGTGCGCCTCGATGAACCACAGCGCCTTGTCGGCGCCGCGCGAGATGCCGGTGAACAGATCGGCCGTATCGCTGTCTCCCGCCTGATCGGCCGCGTCAATGCCCGCCCTGACCGCCTTGCCGAAGGCCGCCAGCGACTCCTGGATCGCCTTGAGGTGAGCCACCGGGGTCTTCGCGGTGAGCGGATAGGCCGCCAGCGCGCTCCGCTGGGCCACCGCCTGCAGCGTGCCGCGAGCGGTCCCGCCCAGCTGCACGCACCGCTCGGCCAGGTCGTCGACGTAGGTCCCCGTCTCGGCGTGCAGCTTGTCGAACAGTTCGTGCAGCTGGAAGAAGGTGGCGCCGCGCACGTTCCAGTGGGCCTGCTTGAGCTGCAGGGAAAGATCAATCGCATCGGCGAGACGGGCGTTGAGCAGCTCGGTCATCGCGGCGCGAGTCTTGGCGGGGAGATCGTTGTGGGTGGGGTTGAGTGCCATGATGTGCTCCGGTGAAGTTGATGCAGGAAGTTAAGCCGCCGCGAGGGCCAAGCACAGGAGTCGGCGTCTATCGATTCCGCCCGATCGCCCGGGAGACCGACGGGAGATCCGCCTCGATTTCGATCGGCCGGTTGGCTCGTGCCGGTTTGGGTTCCGTCTCCTGGTGATAGGCGATCAAGGCGCCCGGGTCCTTGAGCACGTGACCGGTGAGCACCGCCATCACCCGGGCGTCTCGGCCGATGACCCCCTCCGCGACCAGCCGCCGGGCTCCCGCCACGCTCGCCGCGCTGGCCGGTTCGCAGCCTATCCCAGCCGCATCGATGACCGCCTTCGCCTCGAGAATGTCGGCATCGCTCACCGAGGTCACCACCCCGTCGGTTTCCCGGATGGAGCGCACGGCGCGGTCCCAGCTGGCGGGATCGCCGATCTTGATGGCGGTGGCGATCGTCTCCGCTTTCACGGTGTGCCGGACCTGGAAGTCCTCGGCGAAACCCCGCGCAAACGGCGCCGCCCCCGCGGCTTGTACGGCCGCCAGGCGCGGCATCCGGTCGATCAGGCCCAGCGCTTTCGCCTCCCGCAGCGCCTTCCCGAAGGCAGCGGTGTTGCCCAGGTTGCCGGCCGGAAGGACGATCCAGTCGGGCACCTCCCAGCAGAGCTGGTGCAGCAGCTCGAGCACGATCGTCTTCTGGCCTTCGAGCCGGAAGGGATTGATCGAGTTGAGCAGGTAGACGCCCAACTCGCGGGCGGCTTCCTGCGCCAGCCGCAGGCAGGCATCGAAGTCTCCCCGTACCAGCAGGGTGGTCGCGCCGTAGGCCAGCGACTGCGACAGCTTCCCCAGCGCCACCTGGCCCACCGGCACGAACACCAGCGCCGGGATCCCGGCCTGCGCACCGTACGCCGCCAGCGCCGCCGAGGTATTGCCGGTGGAGGCACAGGCGATGGCGCTGGCCCCCAGCCTGAGCGCCTGAGTGACGCCCACCGTCATGCCCCGGTCCTTGAAGGAGCCGGTGGGATTGTGTCCCTCGTGCTTGAGGCGCAGCTCCGGCAGGCCCGCCCACCCGGCCACCGCCGCGCGGCGGAGGAGCGGGGTGTTTCCCTCGGGGTGGGTCACGGCCCGATCGGCGCCGTGGGGCAGCACCAGCTCCCGGTAGCGCCACACGCCCGAGAGGTTGAGCGGGTCGCGCTGGCCCCAGCGCTCCTCGAACAGCCGCCGGAGCGAGGCGCCGTCCTCGGCCGGCGCGGTGTGCTCCAGTTCCAGCAATCCGCCGCAGTCGCAGCGGACGACCGGGTCCAGATCGCCGTAGCGATCGCCGCACGTGCTGCAGACCTGGAGCGTCGTCATGCGCCCTCCGCCAGCAGCCGCGCGCCGGTGAGGCTGACCTCGCTGACCCGGGTGGAGCAGGAGACCCCGGCCGCCTGGTAGGCCACCTGCATGGCCAGGGCGATCCGCTCGCCGGCGTCCTGGTCGGCCGCGAAGGCGAACGTGGTGGGACCGCTGCCAGAGATCGAACAGCCGAACGCGCCCGCGGCGAGCGCCGCGGCTTTCGCGGCGAGGAAGCCGGGCAGCAGCGGGGCCCGCGCCGGCTCGGCGATCCGATCCTCCAGCGCCCGCCCCAGCAGGGCGAGGTCGCCCGAGGCAAAGGCGAGCGTCATCGCTGCCACCTGCGCCGCCTGGTGCAGGGCCACATCCCGCGGCACCGATGCGGGCAGCACCGCGCGCCCCTCCGCCGTCCGCAGACGCTGCCCCGGGTGGGCCAGCACGACCTTCAGCCCGGCCGGCACCGGCAGCCGGATGAAGTCGAACGTCGCGGCGTCTCGTACCAGCACGATCCCGCCGAGCAGCGACGGCAGGATGTTGTCGAGGTGCCACCCCGCCACGCAGGCCTCGGCGGCCAGGGCCGATTCGATCAGCTGTCGTTCGCTGAGCCCCAGGCGTAACAGTGCGTCGGTCGCGACGGCGCCGGCCACGGCGGAGGCGGCGCTGCCGCCCTGCCCGCCGGAGAGCGGCAGCCCCTTGGTGATCCGCAGCGCCAGACCGGTCTCGCGCCGGCCGGCCAGCCGCAGGGCCGCCTGGGCGGCCAGGGCGGCGGTATTGGCGCCGGGCTCACGCGGGAGATCGGGATGGCCGGCATCCAGCACCACGACATCCCCGGTGTCGGTGCGACTGATCTCAACGACATCACCCGCTCCCGCCACCGCCATGCCCATGATGTCGAGCCCGGGCCCCACGTTGCCCACCGAGCCGGGCGCGAAGACCCGCACGGTGGCGTCATCGCCAGCGAGTGCCGCCGGACGCTTCGGCATCATGTGCGCGCCAGCGCCAGCACGTCGTTCAGCACGCCGGCGGCGGTGACCACCGGGCCCGCGCCGGGGCCGCGGACCACCAGCGGATGCTCCCGGTAGCGGGCGGTGGTGAACACGATCTGGTTGTCGCTGCCCTTGAGGGCGGCGAACGGGCTCTCAGGGCCTACCGCCTGCAGCCCAACCCGCAGGCGGCGGGGCGTGACCGTGGCGACGTAGCGGAGCACCTGCCCCTTCTGCTGCGCCGTGCGCACCTTCTGGGCAAAGAAGTCATCCCATTGGCTCAGCCGGGCCAGGAACTGCTTGAGCGGAAGCGGCCGTGCGTCGGCCGGGACCAGCGACTCGGTCACCACCGACGCCGGCTCGCCCCGGAACCCCATCAGCCGGCCAAGGATGAGCGCCTTGCGGGCGACATCCTGGCCGGACAGGTCTTCGCGCGGGTCCGACTCGGTGTAGCCGGCGTCTATCGCGGCGGACATCACCTGGGAGAACTTCTTCCACCGCTCCAGCTCCGTGAGCAGATATCCCAGGGTGCCGGAGAGGCAGCCCTCGATGGACTGCACTTCATCACCGGTCTCCACCAGCTTGGCGAAAGTGTCCATCACTGGCAGGCCCGCCCCGACGGTGGCCTCGTACCGGAGCCTTCTCCCCTGTTGTGCGGCCAGCTCGGCGAGTTCCTCCGCCTGTTTGGCCGGCCCCGCCAGCGGCTTCTTGTTGGCCAGCACGAGATCCATGCCAGCCTCCAGCGCCGCCCGCAGGACGGTGGTCGTGTCGTCGGCGGTGACATCCACCAGCACCGGGTGGGACAGGGCGAAGGTCAGCGCTCGGCCGACCGCCACCTCCGCCGTATCGGCGCGCCCGCCCTCGAGATGCTTGAGCGAATGGCCGCGCGCCTTCTCGCGAGCGATGGTTGCCAGCCGGTGGGGCGAGAGCCCGGCCGGGTCGAAGACCACGCCGCTGCGGTCCGCCACCCCGACGATGCGCACCTTGGGGCCCCCGGCGGGCAGTTCGGCGACCAGCTCACCGAAGCTGCGCCCGATCCGGCCAAACCCCAGGAGAAAGAGGTCGAGACGGTCCTTGGGGGCAACCGACCCACCCCCGAGCTTGGCCAGCTGGAAGGCGGCGTGAATGGCCCGTTGCGCCTCGGGAGACTGCCGCTCGTCTATCACCGCGGAGATGTTGAGCTCGCTGGAGCCCTGCGCGATGGCGATCACGTTGATCCCGGCACCGGCGAGCGCCGAGAATACCCGCTGGGCCACCCCGGGCGTGCCGGCCATGCCGAGGCCGACGACCGCGAGCGTGGCGACCCCGTCCCGGACCGTCACCCCGTCGATCTCCCGGTGGGCGATCTCATCGCGGAACGCCTCCGTCAGGCAGCGGCGAGCCCGTTCCGCGCCGGCTGCCGGCACCGCGAAGCAGAGCGAGTGTTCCGAGGAGGCCTGGCTGATCAGCGACACCGAGATCCGTTCCTGTTGCAACGCCGCGAAGGTGCGGGCCGCCACCCCAGGCACCCCCAGCATCCCGTTGCCCTCAACCGTGATAAGCGCCTGCCCGGTGGTGGCGGAGAGCGCTTTGACCGGCACCTCCAGCCCGGTTTCCCGCTCCGAGACCTCGGTGCCGGGCGCTGCAGGATGGGCGAAGGGGCGCACGAACAGCGGCACCTTCCCCCCGATGATCGGAATCAGGGCGCGCGGATGCAGCACTTTGGCGCCGTAGTACGCCAGCTCGGCTGCTTCACGCACGTTAAGCTGTGGCATCACCCGCGCGTCGGGCACTACCCGTGGGTCGGCGGTGAGCAGGCCCGGCACGTCCTTCCACAGGTGCACGGCCCGGGCCGTGAGCGCCCGGCCCACGAGTGCCGCGGTGAGGTCCGAGCCACCCCTGCCGAGGGTCGTCAGGTCGCCGTCGGGAGTGGCACCGATGAAGCCCGGCAGCACCGGCACGACTCCCTGCTTGAGGAGGGGCGGGAGGGCCTTCTTCAGGCGGGCGTCGCAGACGGCGAGGTCGGGCGAGGCGTTGCCGAAGTGGGCATCGGTCCGGATCAGGTCCGCCGCGTCCAGGTAGCGCGCCTTGATCCCCCCGGCCACCAGCGCGGCCGTGACCAGCCTTGCCGACAGCCGCTCCCCGCGGGCCACGAGGACGTCGCCCGTCCGGGGCGTCAGTTCCCGCAGGATCGAGACACCCTTGGCCAGGGAGTCCAGCTCGGCCAGTTGTGCCTCGACGAACGCCTGCAGCTGCGTCCGCGCGGCGCCGGCCGGGATCAGCGCCCGGACCGCGGCGAGGTGCCGCTCCCGAAGCTCGGCAGTCGCCCGGGCGGTTTCCTCGAGGTCGCCACGGCGCGCCCGGCCGGCGACCTCCAGCAGCAGGTCCGTCACCCCTGCCATGGCGGAGACCACCACCGCCCGGGGCCCCGGCCAGTCGCGGATGATGCCCACGGCGTGCCGCACCGCCGCTGCATCCGCGAGCGAGGCGCCGCCGAACTTGTGAATGTCGAGCTGAGGTGGTTTGCGGGCCATAGGGGCCGAAGGATACGGGGGAATCGGGGAATGAGGGAGTGGGGGCCGAGGGAGGGGAAGGAACTCCCAGCTCAGCATCCACCTCCGAGCTCCCAGCTCCCAACTTCCACCCCTCCCCCCTGTCCATCTACCTTATCGGTATGCTCACGCTGCTCAAGCTGCTGCAGTCGCTGTTCAAGACCCTGCACTCCGAGGGCACCCCGGGCCAGGTGGCCGCCGGCATCATGCTAGGGGCCGGGATCGGGTTGTCGCCGCTGTTGTCGGGCCACAACCTGCTGCTGTTCGCCCTGCTGGTCCTCCTCAACGTGAGCTTCGGCGGCGGCATGCTCGGCCTGGCCCTGTTCACCCCGTTGGCCTTCATCCTCGATCCGGCGTTTGACCGGCTGGGGCTCGGGCTGCTGGAGGCCCCGGGGTTGCAGGGTCTCTGGACCAGTCTCTACAACACGCCGCTGGTTCCTTATACCAGCTTCAACAACACCGTGACGCTGGGGGCACTGGCCGCCTGGCTGGTGCTCGCCCTGCCGATCTTCCTCGGCGCTCGGGTCGGGGTGACCCGCTATCGCGCCCGGTACGGTGAGCGGGTCATGAACAGCCGCCTGATGAAGGCGGTCAAGGCCTCCCGGGCCTACAACGTCTACTCGTGGTTCCGGGCCGAATGACCGGCGCCCGCTTCAAGCTCTTCCGCTGGCGGGCCATCGGGCCGCTGCTGCTCTTCTTCCTGCTGCTGGTCGTGCTGTGGGTGATGTTCGCCGACACGCTTGCCCGGCGGCAGGCCGAGGCCTCCCTCTCGGAGATGCTCGGCACCCAGGTGGACATCGGGCGCCTGACGATCCGCGAAACCGAGGCAGCGGTGCAGCTGGACCGGCTGGCCATCGCCGACCCGCGCGATCCCCGCCGGAACCTGCTCGAGGCCGCATCGGTGCTGATCGACCTCGATCCGGTGCCGCTCACCGAGAAGAAGCTGGTGATTGACCGGCTCTCGCTGAACGGGCTCGAGTTCCTGACTGCGAGGAAGACCCCCGCCCGGCCGGCCGACCCCAATAGCCCCGCCGGGCGGCTGCTCAGCCAGACCAGCAACTGGGCCCGGGAGAAGTTCCAGCTTCCGTCCCTGGTGATGGGACGGCTGGACAGCGCCCGGAGCCTGGCGCTCGATCCCGGCCAGTTGGCCACCGTGAAGGCGGCCGAAGCACTGGCGGGACGCGTGGACTCCATTCGCCAGGCTCTCGAGGCGAGTCTGGGACAGATCCAGGTACAGGCCTTGGTGGATTCTTCGGCGGCGCTGGTCACCCAGCTGTCGGCGCTCGACCCCAAGAAGCTCGGCCTGGCCGCTGTACAGCGCACCGTCAGCTCCGTCCAGCAGGTGATGGACCGCATCGGACGTACCGAGTCCCGGCTCAAGGACCTGGAGCAGTCCGCCAGGACGTCCCTCGGGGTCCTGCAGCAGGGTGTGCAGGAGGTGGATGCTGCCCGCCAGCGGGATTACGCCTTTGCGCGCAGTCTGCTGCAGCTGCCGGGGCTCGACGCCCCCGACATCAGTGCCGCGCTGTTCGGGACGCCCAGCATCTCCTACTTCGAGACCGCACTGGGATACGCGCGCATCTTCGAGCGCTATGTACCACCCGGGCTGCAGCCGTGGAAGCGGCCCGGACCCAGCCGCACGCGCCTCGACGGCACCACGGTGGAGTTTCCCAAGCAGGCGGAGTATCCCCGCTTCCTCCTCAAGCAGGGCGACGTTGACCTCACCGTCGGCGGGCCGGTGCCGGGGACGCTCCAGGCGACGGCCCGCGGCATCACCAGCCAGCCGGCGCTGGTCGGGGTGCCGGCCACGGTAGGGATCGAGGGGGCGCTCGGGGCGGAGCGTCAGGTCCGAGTCCAGGTCGCCGCCATGGCCCGGCGCTTCGGCAGCGCCCCCAAGGATTCACTCGCAGCCCGCCTCACCGGCGTGTCACTGCCCACTATCCGGTTTCCGGGCCTGCCATTCGGGGTCAATCCCGGGGCCAGCACCCTCAGCGCGAGTTTCTCGCTCGCGGGGGACCGGATCCAGGGGAGCTGGGAGGTGGTCTCCAGCCGGGTCACCTGGCTCGCCGACAGCGCCCGCCTGAAGAACGCCTCACCGGTGGAAGGGATCATCTGGCGGGTGATCTCCGGCCTCACCACCCTCCGGGTCCGGGCCGACCTCGGCGGCAGCATCGAGACCCCGACCCTGGCGATCCGTTCCAACCTCGACGAGGCCATCGCCAGCCAGCTCCGCGCACTGGTCGGAGAAGAGGTCGCCAAGGCGGAACGGAAGGCCCGTGAAGCGGTGGACCGCCTGGTGGTGCAGCAGACGAATGCCGTGCAGGCCCGGATGGCCGGCCTCACTGCGCAGGTGACCGAGCGGCTCCCGCTGGAGCGGAGCCAGCTCAACGCGGTGCAGCAGCGCCTGGAGGCCGAGGTCCGGCGCCTGACCCGGGGCGCCGCCGGCGGCCTGACCCTTCCCAGGCTGTGATCCGGGTGGCCGCGGCGGTGGCCGATCACCGCCTGCTGCGACGCTGGCCTCGAGTTGCCGAGTCGCCAAGTCGGCATTCCCGGGGAGCCACCCCTCCCGCCGGCGACCGATCCCGCTAGATTCGCCACACCCGCCCAGCAAATCGAGAGGCCCGATGCGCATCGCTGTACCCAAGGAGACCGCTCCCCGCGAGCGGCGCGTGGCTCTGGTGCCCGAGTCCTGCAAGAAACTGATACAGGCAGGCTACGAGATCACAGTCGAAGCGGGGGCCGGGGAGGCTGCCGGCTACCCTGACACCGCCTACCGGGACGCGGGTGCCGCCCTGGCCCCGGACCGTCGAGCCCTGCTCGGAGCGGCCGACCTGGTCCTGTGCGTCAACGCCCCGTCCACAGGTGGCGCCGGGGGAAGCGATCTGGCCGCCCTCCGGCCGGGCACCGTGCTGGTCGGATCGCTGATGCCGCTGCGCAATCTGGAGATGGTCCAGGCGCTCGCGGCGGCCCGGATCAGCGCCTTCTCGACCGACGCGATCCCCCGGACCACCCGGGCCCAGGCGATGGACACCCTTTCCTCCATGGCGAACATCGCTGGCTACAAGGGTGTGCTGCTCGCCGCTGCCGAGCTCAACCGCTACTTCCCGATGCTGATGACCGCGGCGGGGATGGTGTTCCCGGCGAAGGTGTTCGTGATCGGCGCGGCGGTGGCGGGCCTGCAGGCGATCGCCACCGCCCGGCGCCTGGGCGCCAACGTGCTGGCGACCGACGTCCGGCCGGAGGTGAAGGAACAGATCGAGAGCGTCGGCGCCAAGTACGTCGGCATCGAGCTGAAGGAGAGCGCCGTGGCCGGCGGCGGCTACGCCAAGGAGCTGTCGGAGGAGGACAAGGCCCGCCAGCGCCAGCTGCTGGTCGAGCAGTGCGCCCAGTCCGATGTCGTGATCACGACTGCCCTCATCGGCGGCGTCTTCGCGCCCCGGCTGATCACCGCCGACATGGTGAAGAGCATGAAGCCGGGCTCGATCATCGTGGACCTGGCGGCCGACGGCGGCGGCAACTGCGAACTGTCCCGGCCCGGTGAGACGGTTGTCGTGGGGGGCGTGACCATCATGGCCCCGCTCAACCTCCCGGCCAGCGTACCGCTCCATGCCAGCCTGCTGTTCTCCCGGAACCTCACCGCGTTCGTGCAGGCGTTCACGAAGGACAAGGCGTTCCAGCTCGACCTCAACGACGACATCCAGCAGGGCGCGCTGATCGCCCACGAGGGCGCCGTGACCCATGCGCGGACCAGGGAAGCCCTGGAGAAGGCGGCCGCACGATGACCACTCTGCTTCTGATGCCGGCCGTCGCGGATTCCGCCGCGGCCGCCGCCCATGCCCCGCCCGTGGTCGATTTCTGGGGCCTGCTGTTCGTGTTCGTGCTGGCGTCGTTCATCGGCCTGGGCGTGATCCGACGGGTCTCCCGCCTGCTGCACACGCCGCTGATGTCCATCACCAACGCCATCTCGGCCATCGCGGTGGTGGGGTCCATCATCGTGGCCGGCGGCGACTATCCCCTCGACATCCGCGTCCTCGGCGCGGTGGCGCTGTTCGCCTCGATGACCAACATCGTCAGCGGGTTCCTGATCACCGACCGCATGCTCAAGATGTTCAAGACCATGAGCGGCGGCCGGGCGGAGGCCCGTCATGATGCACGCGATCACGCAGGTCGCGTACATCGTCGCGACCGCGCTTTTCATCTTTGCGCTGCACTGGATGAACACGCCGGCGACCGCCCGCAAAGGCGTCTACGCCGGCGTCTCGGGCATGACCATCGCGGTGCTGGTCACCTGGATCCAGCCCACCGTGATCCATCACCTCTGGATCGTCCTGCCCATCATCGCGGGGTTCGCGGTCGGCATCCCGCTCGCCATGGTGCCGCTCACGGCGGTGCCGCAGCGGACCGCGCTGTCCCACGCCTTCGGCGGCCTTGCCGCCGGCCTGGTGGGCACGGCCAAGTACTACCTGTGGTACGCCGAGGGCCCCGAGAACCTCACCGCGTTCCGGATGAGCGCGATCATCGTCGAGATCATTCTCGGGTTCCTCACCTTCACCGGCAGCCTCATGGCCGCCGGCAAGCTGCAGGAGCTGAAGTGGGTACCGCAGCGGCCGGTGACCTACCCGGGGCAGAACATCATCAACCTCGGGCTGCTGCTCATCGCGGTCGGGCTGGGCGTCGCGCTGATCCGGAATCCGACGGCCAGCTGGGCGCCCCAGCTGTTCCCGGTGATCATCGTGCTGGCGCTGGTCTTCGGCGTGCTGCTGATCATCCCCATCGGCGGCGCCGACATGCCGACGGTGATCGCGATCCTCAACGCCTACGCCGGCCTGGCCGCCGTGGCGATGGGATTCGTGCTCGACAACAAGCTGCTCATCACCGCCGGCGCGCTCGACGGGTCCAGCGGTCTGATCCTCGCGATCATCATGTGCAAGGCGATGAACCGGTCCTTCACCAACGTGCTGTTCGGCGCCTTCGGGCAGGTACAGCAGGCCAAGGCGGGTGGCGAGGAAAAGGTGTACAAGCCGGAGACGCCGGAGGGGGCCGCGCAGGTGCTGGAGCAGGCCAGCCTGGTGGTCATCGTTCCCGGCTACGGCATGGCGGTGGCGCAGGCCCAGCACAAGGTGCGCGAGCTGTACGACCAGCTCAAGAAGCGCGGCATCACCGTCAAGTTCGCCATCCACCCCGTGGCCGGCCGCATGCCCGGTCACATGAACGTGCTGCTGGCCGAGGCGGATATTCCGTACACCGACCTGGTGGAGATGGACGAGATCAACCCCGACATGCCCCAGTGCGACGTGTGCCTCGTGGTCGGCGCGAACGACGTGGTGAACCCGGCCGCCCGCTTCGACAAGACCAGCCCCATCTACGGCATGCCGATCATCGATGCCGACCGGGCGCGCACCGTCTTCGCCATCAAGCGCAGCAAGAACCCCGGCTTCGCCGGCATCGACAACGAGCTGTACTTCTCCGAGAAGACCTGGATGCTCTTCGGCGACGCCAAGGGCGTCATCGGGGAGCTGGTGAAGCAGCTGGCGGGGGAGGGGGGGCACTAGGACGCTGCCCGCGGATCGCCTGACGAAACACGACGACCCCCGGGCATGGCGCCCGGGGGTCGTTCACCTCCGGGACCGCGGCTAGGGCCGGCCCATGCCTCCCGGCATGCTCATCTTCTGGTACCCCGCCGGCACCTGGAACAGGGCGGCATCAACCGGCTTCGGTTCGATCCGGGTGACCTCCATCATCACTTCCCGCTTGCCACCGGCCACCCGGCTGATCCGAAGCGGGAAGAATCCGTCCTTGTACTCCCGCATGATCGCCTCGTCGCGAAGGTTGGGGACCCGGCCCATCGGGCTGCGTCCCGCACCCGGGCCGCCACCGGACATGTAGAAGCCCAGCCCCTTGGCGGCACAGACCTCCATGTCCTGCTTGTCGCCCACGAGGTAGTTGTCGCAGGTCCGCCCGGCGATGGTCTCCGAGGTGCCGACCTTGGTGATCTTCGGCGTCTCGTCAGACGGCGGCATGGGCTGACCCGCAGCGGCGGCCCGGAGGTCCATGACCATGTACATCTTCTCCGAGGGCATGAGCATCGTCATGGTCTGGGCGCCGCCGTCCATGATCATGACGCCCTCCTGCCCGCGACTCCCCATCTCGGTCCGCACCTTGTCGCCCTTGATCAGCTGCTGCATCTCCATGCCCCGTTCGGCCTGCATCCGGATGGTCACCGCGCCCTCGAATCCCTGGGCCTGGCCTGGCGATGCCGCGAGGACCAGCAGGGTGGGAAAAACGGTCAGCGATCTGAGTTTCATGGCGTCCTCAAAGGGGTGAGAGGTCAGAGAGGGGCCGGCCCGGGCCAGCGGCGGTCCTCGATGGCGGCGTGCTGTTCGATCTCGTCCTGGGCCTTCCGGTAGTTGGCCAGCCACGCCTCCTGCCATTCTGGCGGTAGGTTGGCCCGGAACCACGGGGCGGTGAGCAGTTCTCCGCCCGGGCCGGCGTGGACCGCCTCCACATGGCCCAGGAAGTGGGTGGCGTAGCCGGCGTCCATCGTGTTCAGGACGCGCAGCTCGAAGGCGGCGACGCAATCGTCCAGGACGGGAACCCCGGTGATCCCGGGACGATACTGGATGTCCGCGAGCTTGTCACGATCCCGCCCACTTGAGAATCCTAGCTGGTGGACCAGGGGGAGCTGGCCCTGATGCAGCAGGTGGACGCAGAGCCGGCCACTGTTCCAGATGAGGTCGTGGCTGAAGTGCCACTTGTGGACCTGAACGGAAAGCCGGGGGACGTTCGGGGAGATCGAAGCCCGAATGACGCTGTCGGAAATCATCCCGTTGGCCCGGTCTCGCCAGTGGGAGGTGATCGCCACAACCGGGGAGGCGAAGAGCCGGAGCAGCTCGTAGGCGGGATCGGTTTGCATGCCGGAAACTAACACGTCGCTTGGCTCCCCAGCTGGCGCCAGCGTGCAACCGGCAAGGCTCGAGAGCGTCCCCGGGGCCATCAGCCGCTGCCGTCGGCGCAGCAGTGGGCGCACAGTACTTTAGACGAGGTGTCGAATCGGCGGACGTCTCGTTCCGACACTGGACCAGTCTCCGACATGTAAGTTATTGCAGTGTAACAGTTTAGTTGTTCGGTTTCTTTTCCGGGTACGTCTGCGTATATTGTGCAGTCTTTTTGTCGCCCTCTGACGCATGGACATTCCAGCCCAAGGAGGGGCGAGCGTGACCATTCCGCCGCGCCGCAAGCGGCGCACGGTACGACCGGCCCAGATCGCCAAGGCGATCGACGAGGGTCGTGAGAGCCTCGATCTGTACCTCGACGAAATCAGCAAGGTGCCGCTGCTGTCGCGCGAGGAGGAGATGGAACTGGCCCGCAAGGCCTTCCGCGGCAATGTGGCGTCCCAGGAGAAGCTGGCGCGGCACAATGTCCGTTTCGTGGTTTCCGTCGCCAAGAAGTTCCAGAATCGTGGGGTGCCGCTCGTCGATCTGATCGGCGAGGGGAACCTTGGTCTCATGACCGCCGCCCGGAAGTTCGATCCGGATCGCGGCGTGAAGTTCATTTCCTACGCCGTCTGGTGGATCCGCCAGGCGGTGCAGGCGGCGATTGCCCGGCACGGCCGCCCGGTCCGGGTGCCGCTCAACCGCACCGCGGACCTCTCTCGCCTGGGCCGGACGACCACCCTGCTCAAGGACCGGCTGGGCCGGATGCCCACCACCGAGGAGCTGGCCCGTGCCACTGGGCTCACCCTGGAAGCGGTGCGAAGCCTCGGCGCGCTGAACACCGAGGCGGTGCGGCTGGACCACCCCACCCGGGACGGGGATTCCAGCGAGCGGATCGAGCGCTTCACCGCGCTGGATCAGGAAGGCACCGACGCGCCGGCTATCGCCAACAGCCAGACCTCGGACATCGAGGCGGCCCTGGCCACGCTGCCGCCGCGGGATGCCAAGGTGCTCCGGCTCTATTTCGGCCTGGATGACGGCAACAGCCGCACCCTGGAGGAGATCGGCCGGATGATGGGCGTCACCCGCGAGCGGATTCGCCAGCTGCGGGATCGCGCCCTCAGCCGCCTCCGTGAAGGAGAGCAGGGCCAGAAGCTCAAGGACCTTGTCGCCTGAAGACCGCGGAAGTCCACAGCAGAACAAAGGGCGGGGTCCGCACGGACCCCGCCCTTCTTCCTTGTCCTCGCCCCACCCCTCCTAGGCCTCTCCCTTGAGGAACATCCGAAGCACCCGCTGCAGGATGCCACCGTGCCGGTAGTAATCGAGTTCCACCGCCGAGTTGAGCCGGACCACCGCCGGAAAGGTGCTGGTCTTGCCGCCATCGGCGGTCGCGGTCACCGTGACCCGGCCTCCCGGGGTCAGCCCCTCGGCGATGCCGCTGATCGAGAATACCTCCCGGCCGGTCAGGCCCAGGCTCTGCCGGTTCGAGCCCGGCTCGTAGGCCAGCGGCAGGACGCCCATGCCGACGAGGTTGCTCCGGTGGATCCGCTCGTAGCTCTCGGCGATCACCGCCTTGACCCCCTGGAGCGACGGGCCCTTGGCGGCCCAGTCGCGGCTGGACCCGGTGCCGTACTCCTTCCCGGACAGCACGATCAGCGGCACGCCCTCGGCGCGGTACCGGGCGGCGGCGTCGAAGATGGACATCACTTCGCCCGACGGGAGGTGGGCGGTCCAGTTACCTTCCTTGTCCGGGGTAAGCGCGTTCTTGATCCGGACGTTGCCGAAGGTGCCGCGCATCATGACGTCGTGGTGGCCCCGGCGGGCGCCAAAGGTGTTCCAGTCCGGCTGGGCCACGCCGTGATCCAGCAGGTACTTTGCCGCCGGGCCGCTCTTGGGGATGGCTCCCGCCGGCGAGATGTGGTCGGTGGTCACGGAATCGCCAAGGACGGCCAGCACCCGTGCGCCGCTGATGTCCTTGAGACGCTCCGGTTCCGCCGGCAGATCCTGGAAGAACGGCGGCTCGGCCACGTAGGTACTCTTCGCATCCCAGCTGTAGCGGCTCCCGGTCGGTACCGGGAGCGCCTGCCAGACCTCATCGCCTTCGAACACCGACGCGTACCGGCTCTGGAACAGCTCCGGCTTGAGTGAACGGGCCATGGCGTCAGTTATTTCCTTCGCGCTGGGCCAGATGTCCTTGAGGAACACCGGCTTGCCGTCCTTGCCGGTCCCGAGCGGCTCGGTGGTCAGGTCGATGTCCACCCGCCCGGCGATGGCGTAGGCCACGACCAGCACGGGCGAGGCGAGGTAGTTGGCCCGCACCTGCGGGTGCACCCGGGCCTCGAAGTTCCGGTTGCCGGACAGGACCGCGGCGGTGACCAGGGCATGCTCGTCGATGGCCTGGCCGATCTCCTCCGGCAGCGGGCCGCTGTTGCCGATGCAGGTGGTGCAGCCGTAGCCGACCACGTTGAAGCGCAGCTGCTCGAGGTAGGGCAGCAGCCCGGAGCCCTTGAGGTACTCGGTCACCACCCGCGACCCCGGGGCCAGGCTGGTCTTGACCCAGGGACGCGTCTGCAGCCCCTTCTCCACCGCCTTCTGGGCCAGCAGCCCGGCGCCGATCATCACCGACGGGTTGGAGGTGTTGGTGCAGCTGGTGATCGCCGCGATGACCACGGAGCCGTCGCGGAGTTCGCACGCTTCGCCGTTGATCGTCGGTCGGGCGACGGCTGGCTGGTCGGCGACGGCCATGGCGCCGCCGCCGCCCTCGTTCACCCAGCGTGAATACGTGGCCTGGGCCACCTCCCGGCGGGCGGCCGGGACGGCCGGCGTCATGAGCTCCGGCAGGGATACCTGGAAGTTCCGGCGCAGCTGGTTCATCGGCACCAGGTCCTGGGGCCGCTTGGGACCGGCGAGACTGGGGACGACGGTGGAGAGGTCGAGCGGTGAGGGAGGTGCTGAACTCCGGATCGGGCGTCTGGTCGGTGCGGAAGAGCCCCTGCTCCTTGCAGTAGCGCTCCACCCGGTCGATGACCGCCGGGTCCCGGCCGGTCCGTTCGAGATACCGGATGGTCTCCGCGTCGACCGGGAAGAAGCCCATGGTGGCGCCGTACTCCGGGGCCATGTTGGCGATGGTGGCGCGGTCGGCCAGGCCGAGCCCGGCCAGCCCCGGCCCGTAGAACTCGACGAACTTGTCCACCACGCCCGCCTTGCGGAGGATCTGGGTGGCGGTGAGGACCAGGTCGGTGGCGGTGGTCCCGAGGGGCAGCTCGCCGATGAGCTTCATGCCGACGACCTCGGGGATCAGCATGAAATAGGGCTGGCCCAGCATCACCGCCTCCGCTTCGATGCCGCCGACGCCCCAGCCCAGCACGCCCAGACCGTTGATCATCGTGGTGTGGGAGTCGGTCCCGACCAGGGTGTCGGGGTAGGCGGTCAGGGCCCCGTGCTGCTCACGCAGCTGCACCACCGGGGCGAGGTACTCGAGGTTGACCTGGTGGACGATGCCGGTGCCGGGCGGCACCACCCGGAAGTTCCGGAAGGCGCGCTGGGCGAACTTGAGCAGTTGGTAGCGTTCGCGGTTGCGCTCGAACTCGAGGTCCACGTTTCGCTGAAACGCCGTCCGGTGCCGAAGAAGTCCACCTGGACCGAGTGGTCGATGACCAGGTCGCAGGGCACGATCGGGTTGATCCGGTCGGGGTCGCCGCCCATCCGGGCCATGGCGTCGCGCATGGCCGCCAGGTCCACGACGCAGGGGACCCCGGTGAAGTCCTGCAGCACCACCCGGGCCGGCATGAAGGGGATCTCGCCCTGCGCCGGTGCCCTTTCCGGACCAGTTACCCAGGGCGGCTACGTGGTCTTCGGTGGCAACGCCCCGGCCGGTGAAGCGCAGGGCGTTCTCCAGGAGGACCCGGATGGAGAAGGGCAGCCGGTCCAGCCGGGTCAGTCCCTTGCGCTCAAGCTCCCGGAGGCGGAAAATCGTGGCAGTCTCGGACCCCAGGGAAAGGGTGCCGCGGGCTCCGAACGGGTTGGATGTCGTGGGCATGATCTGTTCACCGGTGGGATAGGGGCGTCGTGGTCCAAGTATACATGGCAGGAGGCTACTCCGGCATGGTCGAACGAGTGGTGCCGCCCCACGCCATCTCGCGGCAGGATGATGGCATACGAATCGAATGGCAGGCGGGAGGGCACGAGGGGTTCTATCCCGCTCACGCCCTACGCCTCGCCTGTCCCTGTGCCGCCTGTATCGAGGAGATGACCGGCCGTCCGCTGCTGGATCCCGCGACCGTCCCGACCGACATCCGGCCGCTGCAACTGGCGCTGGTGGGCGCCTACGGGCTCCAGGTGAGCTGGAGTGACGGCCACCACACCGGCATCTTCACCTACGACCGGCTGCTCGCCGCATGTCCCTGCGACGTGTGCCGCGGGCGCCGGCTCTCGACGGCGGCCGCATGCTGAGTCACCTGGTCCCCTTCCTCGACGTCCCGGGCCGCTGGATCTGGATCGCCATCTGGATCGGGCTGCTGGTGCTGGGAGTGCGTCGGGCTGATCGGCGCGGTCCAGTGGGGCCGTGAGACGCGGTGGCGCAATCTCGACGAAGTCCTGCGCGGGGCCGGTACCGTGCTCGTCTCCGCGGGGATGATCTTCTTCCTCCACGGCTCGGCCCAGCTGGCGGGCCTGTTCCTGATGTTTCTCTCGCTGATCTGCTTCGTGGGCGCCTTCATGGCCGGGAAGCGGTTCGACGACGGGGCCCGGCCCCCTCGGTAAGCCGGGCCGGTCCGCCCCCCTTGCCAGATCCGGTCAACAGCCGAGATTCGTTAGAGCAGCTCCGGTCCTGGCGACCGGCGGCCCGGAGTGCGCGCCATTGGCGCCGGTCGGTCAGGGGGACCGATGCCGGAATCCAGACACTCCGTTTTCTCCGAGGGAACCGACGCCGGTCTGCTCGGCGGGTCCGCCGTAGCGCTCTGGTTCCTGGTCCGCGACCTGCTCGCCGGCCACCCCCTCCGCACCCCCAGCGTGCTCGGTGAGCTGTTCATTTACGGCAACCCCTCGCCCGACCTGATAAACATGGACTTCGGCGCGGTCGTGCTCTATACCGCGGTCCATTTCCTGGCCTTTGTGCTGTTGGGGCTGTTCGTCGCGCTGCTGGTGCGGCAGGCGACCGCGCAGCCGGTGGCCCGGTTCGCCATACTGGTGCTGTTCGTGGCGTTCGAGTTCTGTTTCGTGGTGGTGATCCGGGTGGCCTCGGGAGCGGTGGGCACCTTGTTCCCGATCTGGACGGTGATGGCCGCCAACCTGGTAGCCGTGGTTGCGATGGCCGCCTACTTCCGGTGGCGCTACCCGGAACTGATGCGGGCGCTCCGGGCCGAGCCGCTCGGCGCCTAGCCCTCCTTCCTGCTTATCTGTCGCTTCGGCCGGGGTTAAGTTCCGGCGTCCTCACCTCGGCCGGACGCCTTGCGCTTACGTTTGCTGCTCCTGATCCTCCTGCTGGTCATTCCCACCAGCCTTCCCGCCCAGCTCGAGCCGCCTTCGACCGGCGGGCTCGCCGCACTGGACCAGGCCCTCCGCCCACTGGCCCGGTACCAGAGGGTGCTGATGATCGCCGCGCATCCCGACGACGAGGACACGGAGCTCCTGACCCTGCTGGTGCGGGGGATGGGTGCGGAGGCCGCATACCTGTCGCTCACCCGGGGTGAGGGAGGCCAGAACCTCATCGGCAGCGAACTGGGCGAGGCCCTCGGGCTGGTGCGCACCGGGGAACTGCTGGCCGCCCGCCGGCTGGATGGGGCGCACCAGTACTTTTCCCGGGCCTACGACTTTGGTTTTTCCAAGCATCTCGACGACACCTGGGCCCACTGGCCCCGGGACTCGGTCCTGAAGGACGTCGTGCGGATCGTACGCCGGTTCCGGCCGCAGGTCGTGGTGTCGATCTTCAGCGGCACCAACCGAGACGGTCACGGGCAGCATCAGGCCGCAGGGTGGGCGGCGCACGAGGCATTCCGGATCGCGGGCGATTCGGCCGCCTTCCCCGAGCTCCTACGCGAGGAGGCGCTCGAGCCGTGGACGCCAGCGAAGCTCTACCGCAGTACCCGGTTCGATTCCGCCGCCACCACCCTGCGGCTCGACGGCGGCGCGCTCGATCCGGCCACCGGCCTGTCCTACCATCAGATCGCGATGCGTGGCCGGAGCCTGCACCGCTCCCAGGACATGGGCCAGCTGCAGCGGCTGGGTCCGTCCCAGGTGCGCCTGCGCCTGATCGAGGATCGCACCGGGCGCGGCCGCGACGGTCTCTTCTCCGGGCTCGACACGACCCTCGAGGGCGTGCCGCCGGTAGCCGGGCTGCGCCCGGAAGCCACGCCGGGCGGTGGGGGAACGTCTGGCGCGCTATGCTGCGCGAGTTGATTCGGCGCGGACGCTGCTTGCGCCAACGCTCCGCCCGGCGCTGCAGGCGCTGCTCGGCCGAGCGGCGCAGGACCTCGATGACGCACAACGGCTGGCGCGCGACGGGCTGGCCGCCGGGCGGGAGCGACGCCTGATCACCAGTCGGGTTCTGCAGGGCGATCCGTTCGAGGGCGAGTCGCAGCGCCTTAGCGCGGCCCGTCTGGTGGCGCAGGATATCGTCCTCGACGGCGTCAGTGAGGATGAACGGGTCATCCCGGGTCAGCGCGTGGGCGTGACGCTGACGCTCTGGAACCCGGAAGTCGCGCCGGCGGACGTGTACCTCTGCGTGGGGACCCTGCGCTTCGGCTGGTCGGTGCGGGAGGATTCGGTCCGGATCTCGGAGATTCCCCGGTCGCCCCGTCGCGGCGCCTGTCTCGGCTACGAGGGCGCCGCCGAGCGCTGGCGGCCACTCAGCGAGGGCGCCGCCGGGTCCGTGCCCGGAGGCGTGCTCACCACCGCCCGCCTCGTGGCGGAGGTGCCGCGAACAGGAGGACTACTCCACCCCCTACTTCCTCCGCGCACCTCGGCGTCGGCGACCTCTACACCTGGGACCCCGACGAACGCTGGGCCTGGGGTGAGCCCTTCGGCGAGACCGACCTGGTGGTTCGAAGCGCAGCTGGGCGGACAGAAATCCGCCGAGCCGGGACCCGCGCGCGATCACCTTCCGGGGCAACGACCAGGCGACCGGCGAGTTTCGCCGGCCGGTAGTGGTGGTCCCTCGGGTGGATGTGCGGCTGGAGCCGGCCGAGGACGTGCGGCCGCTGGGCCGGCGGGGGGCATGGACGTTCACCGTCACGCTCACTCATGGCGCCCGTGACAGCACCACCGGCGTGGTGGAACTCCACCTGCCCGACGGCTGGACCGAGCCCGCCGCACAGCGATTCCGCTTCGGGCGCGAGGACGAACGGCAGACTTTCACCTTTCAGGTCCGGCCGCCGGCCCGACTCCGCCCCGGGCGGTTCGAGATCCGTGCCGTGGCGCTGGACCAGCGAGGCCGCCGGTATGATGTGGGCCAGCGGACGGTGGACCACCCGCATATCCAGCCGCGCACCTGGACCCGCCCGGCGGTCGCGACGGTGCATGCCGCCGCGATCACCTTCCCGGCCCTCAGCGTCGATCGGCTACATCCGCGGCGCCGCAGACCTGATCCCCGAGGCGCTTGCAGCGGGTGGGCGTACCGATCACGCTGCTGAGCGGGGCGGACCTGCTGCGGGGCAACCTGGGCCGGTTTCAGGCCATCGTGGTGGGCCCGCGCGCCTTTGAGACCGACCCCGACCTCGCTGCCGGCAATGCCCGGTTGCTGGCACTTCGCCCGGGCCGGCGGCACGGTCATCGTGCAGTACCAGCAGTACGGCTTCTTCCTTGGGGGCTACGCCCCGTTCGGCCTGACGGTGGGGAGCCGGGCTCCCGGGCACGCCTAACAGCAGCGCCACACCGGCCACCCGGCGCGACTCCGCCTCGGCGGCCGCGCCGGCTCTGCTGGGCGGCCACGACCGGGTGACCGACGAGACCGCGCCGGTGACTCTGCTCGACCCCGCTCACCCGGTGGTGCGGACACCGAACCGACTGGGCGCGGAGGACTGGGAGGGGTGGGTGCAGGAGCGGGGGCTCTACTTCGCACGGTCGTGGGCGCCGGACTGGACCCCGGTGCTCCGGATGAACGACCCCGGAGAGACCCCGCTCGATGGTGGGCTGCTCATCGCCCGGACCGGGAGGGGCACCTACGTGTACACCGGGCTCAGCTTCTTCCGCCAGCTGCCGGCCGGAGTCCCCGGCGCCTTCCGGCTGTTCGCCAATCTCCTCGCCCTGGCCGACCGGCCCGCGCCCCGGCGGCGCGCCGGCGGCAACGCCGGCAGACACCGTCAAGCTCGAGCGCGAGTGACGGGACCGCCGGAGCGCCGAGGGGCGATCCGCCTGCCGGGCTCGCGCCGACTGCGTGCTGGCGCGTCGCTGGTGGCGCTGACCTCGGCCTGCCGGCGGGACGGCCGGGTGCCGCTGACCATTTACTCCCCGCACGGCCGCGACCACCTCACGTTGCTGGAACGGGACTTCGAACGCCTGCGCCCCGACGTGGATGTCCGCTGGCTCGATCTCGGCAGCCAGGAGGTGCTGGACCGGCTGCGGCTCGAGCGGGTGAACCCGCAGGCCGATCTCTGGTTTGGCGGGCCGACGACGCTCTTCGAGCGGGGCATCACCGACTCGCTGCTGCAGCCGTACCGGCCCAGCTGGGCGGACGCAGGTGGACTCCAGCGGCATCGGCCGGGAGGATTTCTACTACCCGGCCTATCGCACACCGGCGATCATCGCCTACAACAGCGACGCGGTGGCCGATACCGCCGCGCCCATGGACTGGGACGAGGTGCTCGCACCGAAATGGCGCGACAAGGTGCTGATCCGCGATCCGGTGGCCAGCGGTACCATGCGGGCCATCTGGGGCCTCATCCTGCAGCGGTCGCTCCGCCAGACCGGCGACACCGCCGCGGGCATGGCCTGGCTCCGCCGGCTGGATGGACAGACCCGGACCTACGCGCTCTCGCCGGCGCTCCTGGACGCCAAGCTGGCGCGGCAGGAGGGGCTGGTGACTCTGTGGGACCTGCCCGACATCCTCATTGCCCGGAGCAAGGGCATGCCGTTCGGCTACGTCTTTCCCCGCAGCGGCACCGTGGTGATTGACGACGCCATCGCGCTGGTCCGAAACGCCCGGCACCCCGAGGCGGCCAGGGACTTCTACGAGTACGTGGGAAGCATCGAGGCGCAGCTGCTGGCGGCGGAGCGGGTCTTTCGGCTCCCGGCCCGGCACGATCTCCCGCTCGACCGGGTCCCCGCCTGGGTGGCGGAGGTGGAGCGCGAGATGGTGGTGGAACCGATGGACTGGGGTCTGCTGGCCCGGGAGGGGGCGACCTGGATGGGATACTGGGACCAGAAGGTGCGGGGGACGGGGAAGTGAGGAGCTATCGGCGGTCAGCGCTCAGCCGTCGGTTCTCAGACCGGAGTATTCGATGAACGCCAGGCTGGAAGACTCCGAGGGGCAGCGTGCGTGGCGCCTGTCACCCAGATCCTACCGAGAGCCGATAACGGATAGTCGATAACTTTCGCCATGCCCTACCTCTCTCTCCACTCCCTGACCCGCCGGTTCGGCGCGACGGCCGGCGTGTTCGACCTGTCCCTCGGGGTCGAGCGTGGCGGCATCCTGGCGCTGCTCGGGCCGAGCGGCAGCGGCAAGACCACGACCCTCCGCCTGCTGGGCGGGTTCGAGCGGCCCGACGGAGGGCGTATCGCCGTCGAGGACGAAGAGCTGACCCACCTGCGACCCGAGCGGCGGCGCTTCGGTATGGTATTTCAGCACTATGCCCTCTTTCCCCACCTCGACGTTGGGCAGAACATCGCCTTCGGCCTGGAGAGTCTCGGCATCCGGGGCGCGGCCTCGGGCCAGCGGATCGCGGAGGCGCTGACGCTGGTGGGGCTCGACGGGTTCGAGCGCCGGGGTGTGGCGGAACTGTCCGGTGGCCAGCAGCAGCGAATCGCGCTGGCCCGGGCGCTCGCGCCCGAGCCCCGGGTGCTGCTGCTGGACGAGCCGCTGTCGAACCTCGATCCGGCGCTCAGGGAGCGCACTCGGCGGGAGCTGAGGACCCTGATCCGCCGGGTCGGTATCACGACGGTGATCGTCACCCACGAGCAGGAGGACGCGTTCGACCTCGCCGACACCGTGGCGGTGCTCAACGAGGGCCGGCTGGAGCAGGTGGGGACGCCGGAGGCGCTGTACCACCATCCCGCCACCGCCTTCGTGGCCCGGTTCATCGGTCGCTCCAGCTGGATCGCGGGGCGGGCCGGACCCGGCGAGCGCCGGTCAGCTCCGCGTGGCGATCGAGGGCGCCGAGTGGCGCCTCCGTGCGGACGCCGGCCACCGCGCCGGGGGGGCGATCGCCGACGGTCCGGTGCAGGTGCTGTTGCGGCCGGAGGCGCTCCGCTTTGCGCCACCCGGCCACGGGCTTGGCAGGGGAGGTTACCGATCGTCGCTTCGCCGGCGCGGGCACGTACTACCTGGTGCGGACCGGCGGCGGGGTCGGCCTCGAGGTGCTGGCGGGGGCCACCGACGCCGCCGTCGGTGATCGGGTGTCCCTCGCCCCGGTGCATGAGCCGGCGGGCGCCGAGGACGGCATGCACCTCTTCCCGGCGGCGGGGGCGTGAGCCGGGGCCGCCGGATCGGCTCGGTGGCGCTCGCCCTGGTCCTGGCCTGGGTGGTGGCGTACCCGCTGCTTGATCGTCGCGCTCGAGAGTGTCCGGGACGACGGTGGCTGGACCCTGGAGTACTTCCGCCGCTTTGGCACCGAGCCGAGGGAATGGCGTGCGCTCTGGGGAAGCCTGTGGACCTCGGTGGCCAGCGTATTCCTGGCGGGCCTCATCGGCGTGCCGCTGGCGTTCCTCTTCGAGCGACACGACTTCCCCGGACGCCGGCTGATCGGCGCGCTGGTGGCGCTGCCGGCGGTGCTGCCGCCGCTGGTCGGCGTGATCGCGTTCCTCTTCCTGTATGGGGAGACGGGGTTCATCGCGCGCATGGTGCAGGGTGCGCTCCGGATGGACGAAGTCCCCTGGCGGCTGGAAGGGGCGTGGGCCATCCTGCTGGTCCACGCCTATTCGATGTACGTCTACTTCTACCTCTTCACCCGCGCCGGACTGGCCCGGATGGATCACGCGGCCATCGAGGCGGCGCAGTCGCTCGGGGCCGGGCGCCGCCGCACGCTCTGGCGGGTGACGCTGCCGCTGCTGGCCCCGTCCCTCCGGGGGGCGGCACTGCTGACCTTCATGACCGCGCTCGCCTCCTTCAGCGCGCCGTACATCTTCGGCGGCGGCTTCCGGGTCATGACCACGCAGATCGTCTTCACCAGGCTGAACGGCGAATACGGCATGGCGATGGCGCAGACCGTGGTGCTGAGCCTGCTCGGGTTGGCCGGACTCTGGCTGGCCGGAGAGGGCGGACCGGGGGAAGGGCGCGCCGGTGGAAAGGGCATCGCCCCCGCGGCCCGGCTCATCGCCAGTCCCGCCTTGCGGCTGGCGGCGACGGTGGGGGGCTGGGCGCTGGGTATCTTCCTGCTGTTGCCGCACGCCACCCTGCTGCTGCTCTCGTTTGTGCCGGTGGGGACGTGGACCATCGAGACCTTGCCGCCGGCCTACACCATCTCCAACTACGTCACCCTCTTCACCCAGCCGGAGCGGCTGCGCCCCCTGGGCAACAGCCTGTGGATGGCGACGCTGGCCACCGCCGTCGCCATGCTGCTGGCGCTGGCCGCCGGCGCGCTGATCAGCCGGCAGCGCTCGGCCACGGCGCGGTGGACCGAGCGGCTGCTGGCGGTGCCCTGGCTGGTGCCGGGGACAGTGTTCGCCGTGGCCCTCGCGTCGGCCTTCAGCGTACACGCCCCGTGGGTGGCCCGGTTCATCCTGGTGGGCACGGTGTGGATCCTGCCGCTTGCCTATGTGATCCGGAATCTTCCGCTGGCCAGCCGGGCGGTGCTGGCCGGCTTTCGCGGGCTGGACCCGGCGCTCGACGAGGCGGCTCACTCGCTCGGCGCCGGGAGGAGCCGCACCCTGCGACAGGTGACCCTGCCGCTGCTCCGGCCCGCGCTGGCCGCCGGTGCGACCCTGGCCTTCGTCACGGCACTCGGGGACTTCGTGGTTTCGATCATCCTCTACACCTATGACACCCGCCCGCTTTCTCTGGAAATCCTTTCCAGCCTTCGTCAGGGCGATGTCGGCATCGCCTCGGCGTACGGGGTGCTGCTGATGGCGCTCGCCGCGCTGGTCTTTGCCCTGGGCAGCGAGCGGAAGCTGGTGGCTCGATGACCGCTTCGGCGCCGCGCACGCCGTCGGACCTCAAGCAGCTGTCGGTACTGATCGCCACGTGCGCCATCGACATGATCGGGTTCGCGATGGTGCTGCCGCTGCTGCCGTACTACGCCCTCAAGCTCTCCGCGACGCCCGAGATCATCGGTCTCCTCACCGCCATCTACTCGGTCGCCCAACTGGTGGCCGCACCGTACTGGGGTCGCTTTTCGGATCGCTATGGCCGCCGTCCGGCCCTGCTCATCGGACTGTCCGCCTCGGCGGTCGCGTATGTGATCTTCGGCTTTGCCGATTCCCTCTGGCTGCTCTTCCTTTCGCGGGTGGTGCAGGGTGCCGGTGGCGGCACCACGGGGGTGGCCCAGGCCTACGTGGCCGACACGGTCAAGCCTTCGCAGCGGGCCAAGGCTCTGGGCTGGCTGTCGGCCGCCACCAGCGCCGGGGTGGCCATCGGGCCGGCGATCGGTTCGCTCAGCAACGCGTACCTCGGCCCAGCGGCTCCGGGCCTGGTGGCGGCGCTGTTCTGTGTGATCAACGTGGGCTTTGCCTGGAAGTGGCTGCCCGAGTCGCGGCAGCCCACCCCGGCCGGAGGCACTCCGCGGACCAAGCGGCCGGTGTGGCACGCGGCGGCGGAGGTACTGCAGCACCCGGCGCGGCCGATCTCCCGGCTGGTGCTGATCTACGGCATCGGCATGATGGCCTTCTCGATCCTGACCTCCATCCTGGCCCTGTTCCTGGATGCCGAGTTCGGGGTCACGGAGAAGACCATCGGCTACTTCTACAGTTATGTGGGGGTGCTCTCGTTCGTGATGCGGTCGGTGATGCTGGGTCCGATCGTGGCCCGGCTGGGGGAGGTGCGCACCATGCGCTCCGGCACCCTGGCGCTGATCACGGGCCTGCTGCTCTACACGGTGGCGCCCAATCTGTGGTTCCTGGTTGCGATCATCCCCTTCGTGCCGATCGGCACCGCGCTCTTGTTCCCGAGCACCACGGCCCTCATGTCGCGGGTCTCGGCCAAGGAGGAATTGGGGACCACCATGGGGGTGGCCCAGACCTTCGCGGGACTGTCGCGGGTTATTGCCCCGATCATGGCGACCGCGGTGTTCCAGCGGGTCGGGCACCACTCACCGTTCCTGCTGGCCACCGGGATCGTTGCGGTGGCCGCGCTGCTGGCGCGCAAGGTGGAGCCGGTGGTGATGCACACGACCACGGGCGAATTCCCGATCGGGCGTGGCCGGGGGAGCTAGGGCTCCGTTGTCGCCGGAGTGCGGATGATCGTCGGCCGACTATCCGCTGCTCCCCGTCACCGAGCGACGCCAGGCCGGTGGACCACCCAGAACCAGCCGTAGGGAATAAAGCTCGACTCCGTGCGTCCTGTCCTGTAGAGGCGATGCGCCAGGACGGCGGTTCGACGACCGCGGGTTTCGTGGTCGCCGGGCGGACACCATACGGAGGAGGGCAGCGTGCGAATCGGACATGTCACCAGCCTGTTCCTTGCGGCCGGAGCCCTGGTCTGGGGCTGCGGCGGGTCGAGTGGATTCCAACCCTATGACCAGATCACGGTGAACGTGGTGGGAACCGGAACCGGAGCCGGCACCGTGGTGGCTTCGGATCCGGCCGTGCCGACCAATTGCACCCTCCCCGGTCCTCCGTGCAGTGACAGCTTTAATGACGCTGGCGGTGGCGGGGCATTCAACCTGCTTGCGACCCCGGCGGCTGGAAGCGTGTTTGTCGGGTGGACCGGCTGCAGCGCCTCGGTGGGGAACGCCTGCACGCTGACCTTCGGGACGTTCATCAGCGACACGGTTTTCAACGTTACCGCCCGGTTCGATCTCCAGGCGAACAATCCGCTGGCCGAGATTACCGCCTACAACGGGACGCAGACAACGGGCGTCACCGTCGCCATGCAGACGCCGTACGACGGGCCGAAGGCCTTTGGCCCCCTGGGTGCCAGCGGTCAGGACAGCGACAGCCTGCAGGTCACCGTGGGCGCCCAGTTCCAGATCACCGCGACGGTGGGGGCCAAGACCGGGTCCGCTACCTGTACCACCACAGCGGGCATCATTCCAGTTGTGAACGATCCACAGACCGGCAACGCACTGGCGGCGGTGTTCATGGATGTGAACAACAACGTCACGGTCATGTGCAGCGGTAATTGGCAGTAGGACGGTGGGTGGCGGGTCAATAGACTGGCCGCGGTGCGTCGGCAGGGCGGCGACGGGCACCGCGGCCGAGCGGCTAGAACTCCGCGCCCACCGCCAGGTTCAGGTGGCCCAGCGTCGCTTCGCCTGAGCCGTACGTGGTCGTCACGTGGCGATACTCCAGCCCGAGCACCAGCGGCGCTGGCCGCCAGTGGATGTGGCCACCGATCGTCCGGTTCTTGAGCCGCTGGGTCGTGGGATCCAGATCGGCGTCCGTGGGGTCGTCGCTGCCATAGCTGGTCCCGAGTGCTACATCCGGGCTGGGCTTGAGCAGGAGCTGGCCCCACCCACCCCTGGCCCGTACGGTCCCGCCATTGAGCCCGAGGTTCTGGCCGATCCCGCCCCCGCCCAGCCCCGCGAGCGCCTTGCCGGTGAAGGCCTCTCCCCGGAGTTCAACCCGGCTTCCCAGCGGCAACCGAAGCGCCGCCGCGGCGCCGCGAGAACCGAGCAGCGAATCCCCGGCGGTGGACAGCCAGCCGATGTGGCCGCCGATCCCCAGCTCGCTCGGGTTGGCCCCGTTCCCCCACCGCAGCCGGAGCCGGCTCTGCAGGTAGGGTCGCTTGCTCTGCTCGGCCCGATCTGGCTGGGTCACGAACCGGCCCTGAGGCGTGTAGCCGGTCGGCGCGAGCACGGCACCCTCCAGTTCCAGCCGGGCCGTCCTCCCGGAGATGATCTCTCCCGTGGCGCGCACCTGCGGAATCCACAGCCACAGGTTGCCGGAGCTGGACAACGCCGAGAGGCCCAGGCTTCCAAGTGACGAGGGATTGAGTTCGGCGATCGGCGGCGCCTCCTGGCCCAGCAGCAGGCGGAACCGGTTCCACGTCATTTCGACCCAGGCACGGCGGATTCGCAGGAGCGGAAAGAGTGCGGCCGCCGTTGGACGGCTGCTGCCCACCCCAGAAGTCCACGCCCACTTCGGCGGTGAAGTCCCCCCCGAGGACCCCCGCCGCAAACGCCCGGGCCTGGGCCCGGGTCTGGCGCAGGGTGCCGCCCAGCCCTGCCGTGGGAAAGCTGTCGTTCCCATCGCTGAGCTCGGCGAACCGGGGGAGGTCCACGTCGTTGCTCTTGTCGGAGGTGTAGAATCCGTTGAGCAGCACGGTCGCGGAGAAGCTCACCTCGGGGGCCGGCCGGTCCTGGGCGGAAGGTGTTCCGGCGAGGAGGAGGCAAAGCTCGTGGGCAAGGATCGGACGTCGCACGGGAGTCAGGGCCGGCGGCATGGTCGTGGTTGACGCCCCGAGGGGGCGGGGAGTAAGCTAGGGTCGATGTGTCCGCGCCCCGAGCTGGTCGGCGATCCGATCCTGCCGGAGCGCTTCAAGCAGGAGATCAGGCTGGCACGGCAGATTTCCCACCCCAATGTGGTGCGCACGTACGACCTCGGCGTGACCGACGGGCACTACTTCATCACCATGGAGTACGTCGAGGGCACCCCGCTGGACTAGGTCATCAAGCGCAAGGGGCCTTGCCCCTCCGAGCGCAGCATCGTGCCCGGACTCCCCCCGGAGTTCTCGGCGCTGGTGCTCAAGGCGCTCGGTGAGGAGCCGGGGGCGCGGTGGCAGTCGGCGGCGGAGTTTCATCAGGCCCTGGATCGTATCCGGACCTGAACCTGTCGGAGGGGCCATGACGGACGACCGGCTTGAGCGACTGGAGTTGCGGGTGCAGGTGCTGGAGCAGCTGGTGCGCCAGCTCTCCGCCGAGCGCAGCGCTGTCCCTCTCCCCATGCCGGTGACCGAAGAACCCGCGGGTGGTGCGCCGCCACTTGCCCCACCGCAACGTCCGCTTCCGCCGCCCCCACCTCCTCGCCGGCCTCCCGCTTCCACACCGAGCCGGCCGGCGACCCCGATCATCACTGAACAGTGGCTGGGCCAGAAGGGCCTGCTCGCCGTCGGGGTGGTCTTCGTCGTGCTCGCTGCCGCCTACCTCCTGAAGCTCTCCTTTGAACGCGGCTGGATCTCTCCGCTGGTCCGCTGTATCGGCGGGGCCGTGGCGGGCGTGGCCGTCGGCATGGCGGGGTGGCGGCTCTTTCATCGGGGACTGCGCGTGTACGGCGCGGCACTGATCGGCACCGGCGCCGCCATCATCTACCTGGCGGCCTGGGCCGCGGCACGGCTATACCAGTTCCTGCCACCCACCCAGGGCGTCGTGGCGCTGGCGCTGATCTCCATCTCGCTCGCGGCGGTGGCCTGGTCGGTGAACATCCAGGCGCTCGGCGCAGCGGCGGTCCTGGGCGGGTTCTTCGCCCCGCTGGTGATCGGGCAGGAGGCGGGCAGCGCCAACATGCTCCTCCTCTACCTCGGTTCCATGGGCGCCGGTCTCGGTTGGGTGGCGAGCCAGCGTCGCTGGCGCCTGACCATGCTGCTCCTGGCGCTGGCATTCTTCGGCATCGCGATCGGCACCGCCGCTGACGATGCCCTGCCGGCGATCACCTGGACCTACGGCATCCTGGGCGGCGCAGCGGGCCTCTATGTGGGGCTCCGCGAGGGCTGGCCGGAGACCCGGTTGCTGGCGTTCTCCGGCGGGTGGAGCCTGCTGGCCATCGCTGACGGCAACGCCAGCATTCACTGGCCCAACCTCGCGGGCGGCCTCGTCCTGGTCGCGCCGGTCTGGTGGCGGGCCTGGCAGGCGCAATCCGTGTGGCCGCTCAATCCAGGCGAGGCTCACGCCGGCGAGCCGAGGTTATCCCTGGGCGAGACGTTCTATTTCTATCTCTCTCCAGTTCTGCTCGGCGTGGCCCTCTGGTCGGTGGCCCGGGACCGGTTCGACCAGGACCCCGGGCTGGTGCCTGCGCTCATCGCCCTCCCGTATCTCCTTGTGGGCTACCAGCGGGAGCGGCGCGCCTTCGCCACGGTGGCGGCGCTGGCGCTCGGCACCGCCGCCGTGATGCAGACCGACGGCCTCGGCGCGGTGTGGATGCTGCTGGGGCTGGCCCATCTCTGGACCGCCGTGGACCAGCTGGCGGGGCGTAGCGACGGACGCTGGTATGCGGCCGCCACGCTCGCGGCGGCGGTGCACCATCTGGTGGCTGTCAACCTCCCGCTCCGCCCGCCGGCCGATGCCGCCTTCGTGAGCGCGTACGCGGTGACCATCTGGCTGGTGGTCGAGACCGCCGTGGTACTGTCCTCGGGCCTGCGTGGCCCCGCCCAGGCCGCGAGGATACCGCTGCGTACGCTCCTCTGGCTCCTGGCGGGCACGACCCTGTTCGTCGGCGTGTCTGGGGAACTACTACGCGGCTTCAGCCTCAGCGGCCTGCCCGTCGGCAGCGCCAAGCTGGCGGGCGGCCTCGCGGTGAGCGCCTGGTGGATTCTCTTCGCCGGCGCCTGCTTCGTCGCCGGCTTCCAGCGGGGTATCCGGCAGCTGCGCTTCGCCGGGTTCTTCGTGGCCGGCCTCGCTCTGGTGAAGGTGGTGTTCGTGGATCTTTCCACCCTCGACGCGCTCTACCGCGTCGGCTCGGCCCTGATCCTGGGGCTGGTGTCGCTGGGGGTGGCGTATGCCTATCACCGGCGGGGCGAGCGAACCTGACGGGGGAGTTTGCGGATCATGCCTGTCTGGTGTAGCCTCCCTGTCCCATGACTCTGCCCCGCATTGCCAATGTCACCGTCGACCAACTGGCCCACGCCAACTGGGACGACATCCGCCCATTCTATGAGGATCTCGCTGCCCGTCCGCTGACTCTGGAGACGGCCGAGGCCTGGCTGGCCGACTGGTCCCGGCTCGAGGCGGTAGTGGGCGAGGCGGCCGCCCTGGCGATGATCGCCTACACCTGCGACACCACCGATCCGGTCAAGGAGGCTGCCCACCTCAGGTTCTCCGCCCAGATCCTGCCGCGGATCGAGGAGCTGGAAGTCCGGCTGGCGGACCGCCTGCTGAGGCTGGGCTATCACCGCCCGGGGCTGGAGGTGACCATCGCCCGGTTCCGGACCGCGAGCGAGATCTTCCGGGAAGCGAACGTGCCGCTGATGCAGGAGGTCGAGGAGATCGGCGCCCGCTACCAGAAGATCACTGCCGGGCTCACGGTTCTCTGGGAGGGTGTGGAGAAGACTCTCCCCGAACTGCAGCCAATCCTGCAGAGCGCCGACCGGGCCGCCCGGGAAAAGGCGTTCCGGCTGGGCGCCGAGGCCTACCTCGCCACGCAGCCCGAGCTGTCGCGCATCTTTGATGAGCTGTTCCTGCTGCGCAGCCGCACTGCCAAGAATGCCGGGTTTGCGGACTACCAGGCCTACGCCTTCCGGGCGAAATGCCGGTTCGATTACACCCCCGCCGATTGTCGCCGGTTCCACGAGGCGGTGGAGGCGGTCGTGGCGCCCGCCGCCGCCCGGGTACTGCAGCGGCGGCGTGAGCGGCTGGGGGTCGAGTCGCTGCGGCCGTGGGACACCGCGCCGGATCCGGAGGGCCGGCCACCGTTGCGGCCGTTCCGTGAGACGGGGGAGCTGATCGCCGCGGGCGAACGGATCTTCGAGGGGGTTGCGCCGGAGTTCGGTGGCCACTTCCGGACCATGTCTCGGGAGCGGCTGCTCGATCTGGGCGTCCGCAAGGGCAAGGCCCCCGGCGGTTATTGTGAGACTCTGCACGCCCGCGGGCGGCCGTTCATCTTCATGAACGCGGTCGGGGTCCTCGATGACGTCAACACGCTACTGCATGAGGCTGGGCACGCCTTTCATGCGTTTGAGGCTCGCGCCCAGCCCCTGATCTGGGAGCGTCACCCCGGCCTGGAGATGTGTGAGCTGGCCTCGATGTCCATGGAGCTGCTGGCGGTCCCGTACCTCCATCGGGACCGGGGTGGGCTCTTTGCCACGCCGGAGCTGGCCCGGGCCCGGGCCGATCACCTGGAGGACGTGCTGACCACCCTGGGTCACGTGGCCTCGGTGGACGCCTTCCAGAGCTGGATCTACACCTCGGGTCAGGGGCACGACGGTGCCCTGCGCGACCGGGCGTGGCTGCGCTTCCGGGAGCGATTCGAGCGCGGCATCGACTGGGGCGGGCTGGAGCGGGAACGGATCAGCCGATGGTACCGGCAGCTCCACATCTTCCTGTACCCGTTCTACTACATCGAGTACGGGATCGCCCAGATCGGGGCGCTGCAGGTCTGGCGACGGGCGCGGCGGGATCCGGCGGAAGCGGTGCGTCGCTACCGTGCGGCGCTCGCCCTGGGAAACACCCGCTCGCTGCCCGAGCTGTACCGGGCGGCGGGGGTGGAGTTCACCTTCGAGGTCGGCGTCATCGCCGAGCTGGTGGAGCTGGTGGAGGAGGAGCTGGACCGGCTCCACACCGCCGGCTGAGGGCCCCGCGGAGTGCAGCCCTTGCCCCCTTCCTTCCCCAAGGCAAGATTCCCCCCGCCTGTCGAGGTCCCTGGTCCCCCTGCCGGAGAGGCTGAATGGCGAAGGAAGAAGGCATTGAGATGGAGGGCGTCGTCACCGAGGTGCTGCCCGACCGCAACTACCGGGTCCTCCTCGAGAATGGCCACTCCATTCTGGCCTATGCCGCCGGCAAGATGAGCAAATTCAAGATCCGGGTGCTGGAGGGGGACCGGGTCACGGTCGTCCTCTCGCCCTACGACCTCACCCGGGGCCGGGTGATCTACCGCCACAAGTAGTCCCGCCGCCTGCGGGCGGGCCAACCCGCAGCAACGACGAAGGGCCGGTCTTGCGACCGGCCCTTCGTGTTGCCGGGGGCACCGGGGCGGACCCCTGCGCCGGACGCGGCTTACTTCACCTTCGTGACATTCTCCGCCGCAGGACCCTTGGCCCCATCGACGATGTCGAACTCCACCCGTTCACCTTCAGCCAGACTGCGGAAACCGTCTGCCTTGATGGCGGTGTGGTGGACGAAGCAGTCCTTGGAGCCGTTCTCGGGGGTGATGAAACCGAAGCCCTTGGCATCGTTGAACCACTTCACCGTACCTATGACGCGAGGCATGCTGCAGTACTCCATGCGGAGGGGAACATTGTCGGGCCGGACCACTCATGTGGGGGAACCGACAGGGACAGTGAGGTCGGGAAAATCCCGGCTCACGGCTACCAAGAGACCCGTAACGGGTGCCCGGGTCTAGCAGAGATCCTGAGGGGAGTTCCTGCTTGCAATGCCCGGCCTGCCCTTCTGGCCTATTACCAGCCGCCACAAAGATGTGAAGCGGGAGCCGTTCGTCAAGAGGGAGGGGGGAACTAGGGCTTCCACCAGCGAAGGGCCGCCTTGGCCCACTCCCCGCTCCGGCGCCGGAGTCCGGACCCCACCGCCCGGTTGAGGGCCTGCAGGAACTCCACCGCCGAAGGGAAGCGCTGTTCCACCTCGCTCTGCAGGGCCCGCTCCAGCACCATGGCCAGATCCTCGCTCACGTCGGATCGCCGGGCCCGGAGTTCCGGCCATTGGTTGTTGGTCTGCCGGGTCAGGACCTGTTCCACCGTCTGCCCGCTGAAGGGAGGCTCGTCCAGCAGCGCGAAATAGGCCACCGCCGCCAGGCTGTAGAGGTCGGACCGCTGATCGACCCGCTCTCCCAGCAGCTGCTCGGGGCTGGCGAACATCGGGGTCCCGCTCTGGCTGGTGGCGCCGCCGAAACGACCCTGACCCCTGAGCGCCAGGGCCAGGCCGAAGTCGGTGATCCGGAGGTCGCCGCTGGGCGCAATGAGCATGTTCTCGGGCTTGAGGTCCCGGTGCACCAGGCCGCCGTTGTGGGCCAGCGCCAGCGCGCTGAGCGCTTCCCGAAGCAGCTTCACCACCCGCTCGACCGGGAGCGGGCCCTCCTTTTCCACCAGCTGCGCCAGGTTGGGCCCGCCCACCAGCTCCATGGTGTACCACAGGAGCCCGGAGCGTCCGCCGATGTCGTAGATGTTGACCAGGTTGGGGTGCGTCAGCCGGGCGGCGAGCTGAGCCTCCCGGCGGAACCGCTCCACCACAGAAGGATCGGCCGTCAGGTGCGGATGGAGCACCTTGAGGGCCACCTCCCGCTCCAGGTGCAGGTCTCGCACCCGGTAGACCCGGCCGTACCCCCCCCGGCCCAGCAGGGACAACAGCTCGTAGTCGTCGCCCAGCGCCCGGCGCAGGCGTTTCTCCCAGTGGCGCCCGTCATCGCTCTTGCTGGGCAGCTCCCGGGGGGGGCCAACCTGCAGGATCACTGCCGGGTTCTCGAAGGTGCCTGCATCGGAGGCGAAGTCCTCGAGCATCTCCGCCGCGGTGAGATAGCGGTCGTCGGGCACCGGCCGGAGGGAGCGGAGCAGGATCCGTTCGATGGTCTTGGGACAGTTGGGCCGGAGCTCGGACGGCGGCTTGAGCTCGCGCACATCCAGCGGGATCTCGTGACCGGTGACGGCAAAGTAGAGAATTGCGCCGGCGGTATAGATGTCGCTGGTGGGATCTCCCGGTGCGCCGCCCCGGACCTCCGGGGCCATGAACGCCTGGTTGCCCGGCGTTTCCTGGGGCGGGATCGCCGGCAGGGTCCAGTTGCTGTAGCGCAGGTCGGTGACGGTGCCGCGGCCGCCGAGGTTCACCAGCAGCGAGGTGGGCGCGATGCGGCGGACGATGATCCCATGGGCGTGGGCATGCTCCAGGCCGCTGAGCACGTCCCGCGCCAGTACGTGCACCGCGGGGAACGGCCGTGGCCCGCGCTGGGCGGCCTCCAGCAGGCTTTCCCCCTCGATCCAGTTGCCGACCCGGAAGGCGATCTCTCCGATGACACCGGCATCGTACACGTGCCGGATGGCCGGGTGGTCGAGCTGGGCCAGGGCCTCCGCCTCGCGCAGGAACCAGGCACGGATGGTATCGTCGGGGTACAGGTTGACGCGCAGGGAGACCCGGCGGGAGAGCAGCTTGTCCTGCGCGGTGAAGAGTACCCGCTCGCGGCTGGCGGCGACCATCGTCTCGAGGCGGTAACGCTGTCCCAGCGCGCTCTCGACCCGTTCGAAGATCGTCAGCGGCGGCGGAGTCGTCATCGGGTCACTCGTCCGCGACGATCGGGGTGATCCGGTTGCTCCGCCGCCGTTCGATCCGGCCCCGCTGGCCGCACCGGTTCCGGCTGCACCAGCGCCGGCTCTGGCTGGCGCTGTCGTCGGCGAAGAACAGCCCGCATTCGGGATTGGCGCAGCGCCGCACGACGGCCAGCGGGTTGGCCAGCGTCTGGGCCGCCGACTGGGCCACCGCCTCCATCCCTGTGGGTGGCCGGGCGGCGCCGAACGCCAGCCGCCAGCGGCCGCCGATCCGAATCAGCTGCTCCCGGCCCTCCAGGGCGACCAGCAGCCGGTTGATGGCTTCGATACTGGATGGGGGCGGAGCGCGTTTCTCCGTCAGGGCATCCGCCAGCGTGACCAGCCGAGTGCGCAGGCTGAGCGCTTCCGCGAAGCCCTCCGGGTCCCCGGCGGAGCCGACCCGCACCGCCTTGGTCCAGCGATGATACGCACCCGGGTTGGGCAGCGCGTCCCGCCCGGCTCCCGCGGTATTCACGAACTCCAACCAGAGCGCGTCGCCCAGCAGCAGGAACTCGGCGTCGGACATAGATCAGGTCGGGTCCGCCGTCTCGACCGTGTTCCGGCCTCCCCGCTTGGCCCGGTACAGCGCTGCGTCGGCGGCGGCCAGGATCGCGTCGGCGTTGCTGCCGTGCAGGGGTGATTCCGCGATCCCAATGCTGAGGGAAGGACCGCCGAACTCGGGCCGGCTCTGGGCCAGCTCGGCGATGCCGCGCTGCACCCGTCCGACAAACTTGAGGGCTTCCTCGGCGCTCGTCATCGGGAGGATGACGAGGAACTCGTCCCCCCCATGCGGCCCACGCTGTCCAGGGAGCGGCTCTGCTGGCGGAGGACCCTTGAGATCTCGCACAGGAGGCGGTCCCCCTCAGCGTGCCCCAGGCTGTCGTTGACCAGCTTGAACCGGTCCACATCGAACGTCACCACCGCGGTGCGGATCTGGTGCCGCTGGGTCCGGGACAGCTCGGCTTCCAGCCGCGTTGCCATGGCCCGGCGGTTGAACAGCCCCGTGAGGCTGTCGGTGGTCGCGGCGTTCTGCAGCTGCTCCACCAGCTGCGCGTTCTTGAGGGCGATAGCCCCGGCGAAGGCCAGGGTGCCCGCCAGCTCGCACTCGGAGTGTCCGAAGCTCTGGTCGTGCAGACGGGGCCCCAGGATCAGGAGCGCGAGCCGCTCGGCACCGGCATCCAGGGATACCACGATCTGGCTGGTCGGGGGAACCAGCCGTGCGATGTCGACGTCCTGCGTCATGCTCACCGGGTTGCTGGTGGGGAGCGCCTGGTCCAGTGCCGGTTTGGGGATGGTGTTCAGGGACATCGAGCCCTTGAGCGAACGCACCACCTTGGGGACGTACTCCGCCTCCCCGGGCCGGTAGAGGCAGCCCCACCAGCAGAAGAACACCTCGGCCATGAAGTCGAGGATCAGGTTCTCCGTCTCCTCGGCGGAGTGCACCGAGGACAGCAGCCGGGCCACCTGGCGCAGCGCCCGAAGCTGGAAGACGGCGTCGTCCAGCTCGCCCTGGCGTTCCCGGAGCACGCTGTGCAGCTCCAGCATGACCGACAGCCCGAGCGCCACCGGCACCGCGTGGCCCCCGAGCCGGGCGGCCACGTCCGGGGTGGCCATGATGGCGAGTTCGGTCTGTCCGCTGGAGAGACGGATCACTTCGACTGCCTGGGGCAGCCACTCGGGAGGTGGGAGCAGGGTCAGCAGCGCACCGGGCGAGGAGACGTCGAGCCAGATCTGGTCGCTTCCGAACCGCTGGACCAGCGCCTCGCGGCACCGGTCGAACAGTTCGCCGTCGCTGCGGGCATGCCGACAGGCGGCGGCGAAGGCGCTGGAGAGTGGCGCCAGCGTCGAGAGTGCGGAGGATGATTCCATGTGCTGGCCCAATATAGTGCTGCACGAATCGGCCCGCGACCCGCCGCCGCGAAATCCTCCCCCGATTCCGACGCTGTCAAGCCTGCCGCTGCGCCCTGCCGATACTCAGTGCCCGCAGCAGCCCTCGCACCCGGGGCAAGACGGGTGCGCCGCGCCTGCTGGCGCGCATGAAGCTGGCTCTCAGGTCTCTGCGGTCTCCTCCAGGAGCTTCCGCAGCTCCCGCAGTTCCGCCAGCATCCCGGGGCGCGGCCCGGCCGGGTGGCGGCCCAGCAGCTCGACCACGTCCCCGAGCCAGCGGAGCACCGCCGGCGCCCCACCGGGCGCGTAGCCCGAGAGGTACTCCGGTCCCAGCCGGCGGACATCGGTGAGCAGCACGCCGCAGAGATGGATCTCTGACGCCGCGCACACCTCCAGCGTGCGGCTGTCCGCCTCCGACAGCACAGCGAGAAACTCCAGTTTGTACGCCTCCCAGCCGCGGAGCCGGCCCCGGTGATCGTATCGCGGTTCCACCGCCTGGCTCGCGATGGTCATGGCCCGCTCGCCGAACTTCGCCGTGATCCGGGGGTCCAGGTGCGCCCGGCGTGCCGGGTCTGCCTCACTCAGCAGCACGGAGAGGATGCCGGCCACGATGGTGGTCTCGTCGCAGCCGTAGCGCGCCAGGATGACGGCCACATTGGCGGGATGGGTCAGGTAGGGCACGCCGGCCCCCGGCCCGCTGCGGGGTGCACCGTGCTTCGCCGCATAGGCCAGCGCGTGGGCAATCCGGTCGGAATAGCCGTGGGTCATGGGATGCCCAGCAACTTGTGCGTCTGCAGGCTGAGCCGCCATTGCGGATGCGCCATGCAGTACGCCATCGCCAGCGCGGTGTTGGCCTCCCGGTGGGGTCCGTCCATCGGCTGGAGGAAGAACTGCCGGAAGGCCAGACCGGTGAAGCGGGCCGGGGGGGCCAGCTCCTGAGGGTAGACCAGCTTCAGCTCGTCTCCGCCAGTGAGCACCAGCGGTGCGTCGGCCTTGGGGCTTACACAGAGCCAGTCCAGGCCCGGCGGCGCCGGTTGGGTGCCGTTGGTCTCGACTGCTACCTCGAACCCCTCCGAGTGCAGCGCTTCGATCGCCGCCACGTCGAGCTGCAGCAGCGGTTCCCCACCGGTGCACACGACGAAGGGCCGGGCCGCCGGCGATGCAGTGCCCGGCCACTGGCTCCTGACTGCCCGCGCCAGACTTCGGGCATCCGCAAACTTGCCGCCACCGGGCCCATCCGTGCCGACGAACTGGGTGTCGCAGAACTGGCAGACGGCCTGTTCGCGGTCCTGCTCCCGGCCGGTCCACAGGTTGCAGCCGGCGAACCGACAGAACACCGCCGGCCGCCCGGCCTGCGCTCCCTCGCCCTGCAGGGTGTAGAAGATCTCCTTGACGGCGTAGGGCATGGCTCAGCGCGGGACGGCGCGGGAGGGGGCGGCCTGGTAGGGTGCCGGATCCTGCAGGTCGTTCTCCCGGAACCCCATGAGGCGCAGGACACAACTGTCGCATTCGCCGCAGGCGCGGCCGTCGGGCGCGGGGTCGTAGCAGCTCCGGGTGAGCGAAAAGTCCACCCCGAGCTCCAGCCCCCGGGCGATGATCTCCCGCTTGCTGAGCTGGATCAGCGGCGTGTGGATGCGGCACGGGTGGTCGCCGTCGACCCCGGCCCGGGTGGCGAGGTTGGCCATGCGCTCGAAGGCGGCGATGTACTCGGGACGGCAATCGGGATAGCCGCTGTAGTCAAGCGCGTTGACCCCGAGAAAGATGTCGACCGCGCCGAGCACCTCGGCCCAGGCCAGGGCGTAGGAAAGGAAGATCGTATTCCGGGCCGGCACGTAGGTGACGGGGATCCCGTGGGCCATGGTGGCGGGATCGCGCCCCTTGGGGACCGCCTGATCGCTCGTCAGCGCCGACCCCCCGATGAAGCGCAGGTCGATCTCCGCGATGGCGTGCTGCTCCACGCCGAGCTGCCGGGCGACCGCCCGGGCCGCCTCGAGCTCCACCGCGTGCCGCTGGCCGTAGTGGAAACTCAGGGCATGCATGGTGAACCCCGCCTGGCGCGCGATGGCCAGCGTGGTGGCGGAGTCGAGCCCGCCCGAGAGCAGGATGACGGCGGATGGGGCCATGCCCCAAACCTAAGAGCGGCACCCCGCACCCAGTAAGGGTGAACCGGGCAAGGGGCGCCCGGGCAACCGCAGGCCCACCCGCCGCCTACCGGCCCAGGACGTGGCGGAGCGCCCCCTCGAGTTGCCGGTGCCGGAAGCCGTAGCCGGTATCGGTGAGCCGCTGGGGGATCACTCGGGCACCCGCCAGCAGCAGTTCGTCGGCCAGCTCCCCGAAGATCAGCCGGAGCAGCTGGGCCGGCACCGGCAGGATCGCGGGCCGCCGCAGCACCCGCGCCAGCACCGCCGTGAACTGGGCGTTGGTCACCGGCGTGGGCGCGGTGAGGTTGACCGGTCCGGTGAGCGCAGGGGTGAGCATCGCGTGATAGATGGCGCCGATCACGTCGTCGATCCCGATCCAGCTGGTGTACTGGCGCCCGCTCCCCAGGCGGCCGCCAACCCCCGCCCGGAAGGGCGGCAGCATTTCGGCCAGCGCCCCCCCGGCCGGGCTCAGGACGACGCCGATGCGCGTCCTCGTCACCCGGACGCCCGCCCGTTCGGCCGGCTCGGTGGCGGCCTCCCAGGCATGCCCCACCTTCTCCACGAACGAACAGTCCGGTCCTACCCGCAGGCGGGCCTCTTCGGTGAGGGGCTGGTCTCCCCGGTCGCCGTAAATGCCGATTGCGGAAGCGGAGACCAGCACATCCTGCGGCGTTCCCATCCGGGCGATCGCTTCGGCCAGGAACCGGGTGCCCCGGGTCCGGCTCTCCTCGATTCGGCGCCGCCGCGACGGCGTCCATCGGCCACCCGCGATCGGCTCGCCGGCCAGGTGCACCACGGCGGCGACTCCCGCCAGCGCCTCCGCGGCCAGCGGCCCTGCGGCGGGATCCCAGAGGATGTCCTCGGGGCCGGGATTCCGCCGCACCAGCTGGCGCACCCGGTGCCCCAGCGCGGTGAGCATCGCGACCAGGCTTCGACCGATCAGGCCGGTGGATCCGGTGATGGCGATGTTCAGCGGGGCCGGCGAACCGAGCTGCAGGTGGGCCTGCAGGTCTGCGGTCAGGGTCGCATGCCGGTACCGGAACGTCCGCGCCAGCCGGTCATGGACCGCCCCGGCAGCCAGGGCACCGAAGGCCCCGCCGGGCAGCTCGTACTCGATCCGGTCGACGTAGCGGCAGTGGTTGGCTCCCACCGGTTCGAAGATGTGGGAATGCACCCAGCGCCGGAACGGTCCCTCGACCTGCTCGTCCACGAATTCGCGGCCCGGAACGGCCCCACGATGCTGGGCTACCCAGCGCTGCCGGACGGGACCGAGGGAGACCTCGAGGACCACCCGACCATCGTCAAGCCCGCCGCGCTGTTCCAGCACCCGCACCGGTTCCCACGGCGGTGCCAGCCGCTGCAGCGCCCCCGGTCTGGTGTGCCAGGCGTAGGCGGTGTCGGCCGGTACTGGGAGTTCGCTCTGCTGTTCGAATACGGCCATGCTGGGGTTCTCCCGGAGCGGTAGGTAAGATTGGGGCCATGCCTTCCCGTCCTGCCCTCCTACTCGCCGCGTTGGCGTTGGTTCCGGTCCTGGGGCAGGCACCGGCCCGGCTTCCCTGTCAGGTCTCACGCATCGTGGACGGTGACACGCTCTACTGCAGCGACGGCACCAAGGTGCGGCTGATCGGCATCGACAGCCCCGAGCGTGCCCAGGGACCGGTGGCTGGACAGTCGGCGGCGGCCCTGGCCCGGCTGGCCCCGGTGGGGGACACCGTCCAGCTGGAGACCGACGTCCGCTCGCACGATCGTTACGGTCGGTTGCTGGCCCACGTCTGGCGCCGGGACACGTTCGTCAATGAGGCGCTGGTGGCCGGCGGCTGGGCGGTCCGGTACACCGTTCCGCCCAACGTCCGGTACGTCGAGCGCCTGACAAGTGCCGAGCGGCTGGCCCGCAGCCGTCAGGCCGGGCTGTGGGCGCCGGGGGCGCTCAACTGCGCCCCGGCCGACTTCCGTCGCGGGGATTGTCCGCGGCAGTAGCGCGGGTATCTTCTCCAGCCATTCGTGGTCGCCTCCTCCCTTTCGCCTCCTCACCGTGATCCACTCCGTCCGGCCCCTCAGCCCGCTTGCGCTCCAGGCCGGTGGCCCGCCACGGTGCCGAGGCTCGCGGCGCCGGTTCCGATGACCCCGGCGCGGCGGCTCCGGCTGACAGTAGGCCTGGCGGGACTGCTCGCCCTTGCGCTGTATGCCGGCGCGCGCGGGCCGAGCGAACGCGTCGCCGGACCGGTCGGCGCCGCTGCCGCCCCCGCTGCCACCGCGGTGCCGGGGCGGCCCGGGATCGGATTTCGGAGCCCCCGCGATCTCGCCGACCATTACGCCAAGCACGCCGCCGAATTTGGCGAGATCGGGGAATCGGAGTACCTTCGTCGGGCCCAGCTGCTGCGCGATCGGCCCGCCGGCGGGGACCTCCTCGAATTGATCCGGGACGACGGTGTCATCACCCGGTTCGACCGGGCCACCGGCGAGTTTCTCGCCGCCGATCCCGACGGCATCATCCGGACCTTCTTCCGCCCCAACGCCGGTGAGGGGTATTTTCAGCGGCAGGCCCAGCGGAGTCCAGCCCGATGACCCAGCGCACCTCCGGTCCCAACGATCCCGTGCGGGAGTACCTCCGCAAGAGTGGCGCGCCGTATTCGGTCGTCACCCAGGGGCTGCGTGGGCTGGTGGAGAACTGGGAGCGGGTGGTGGCGCAGGTGGTCGAGGGGTACCCGCTCACCCTGGACGACTACCTCAACGACATGGATTCGCGGCAGCTCCTGGCCAACGCGCTGGAATTGGCGCCGGAGGAGGTCCGCGACGCCTTTCTTCCCCGCGTGCACGACGCCGACATCCGCATCCGCCTCAACCTGGTGGCCACTGGACGCTGCCTGTGGGGCGGCATCGTGGCGGCGGAAGAGGGCTGGGATGCGGAGCGGCAGTGGTGGTACTTCGAGAAGCCCCGCAACCCCGGTCCCCGCCTCAAAGAGGATCTGGACGCGACCTGATTCGCGCCCCGACGGTATGACCGCCCAGCTCTTCCTGGTGCATCAGGACCGCGCCATCCCGCTCTCGCGGGGCGCCCTCGCCATCGGCCGGCTGGACGAGTGCCAGCTCGTCCTCGAGGGCCGCGAGGTCTCCCGCCGGCACGCCCGAATCGTCGCCACGCCGCGCGGACCGCTGCTGGTGGATCGGAGCCGGTTCGGCACGGAGGTCAACGGGGCCCGGGTGGCGGCCCGGCGCTGCTGCGCGATGGGGACCGGGTGCGCGTGGGCCCCTACGAGCTGTCCGTGACCACCGCGCCGTGGGAGCTCGGGGCCCATCCGGAGGCGGAGACCGTCAGCCCCGGCTGGTCGGCCCGGCTGTTGGCCTGGCGCCGCCGATACGGCTGGTCCGAGGCGCTCGCCGCCCTCGTCGCGGTGCTGGTGGCGCTCGGCACGCTGCAGGCCGGCGTGAGCGATTCCGCTCGCCGCGCTGGCCGCAACCCTGGCGGAAGCGGCTTGGTTCTACGGGACGCTGGCCCTGCGGGATCTCCGCCGCGAGCGCCGGGAGGCCGCTGCCAGAGGCCTTCACTTGCCGTCCGAACGCTGCCGCCGCGGCGCTGCGGGATCTGATGCTGGAGTTCGGCGCGGCGGAAGCGGTAGACTCGCTGCTCCTCAGGCCAGTCTGCTACACCGCCGGCCTCTACTGGATTGGCGGCGTGGGGGGGATTCTCGCCGGGAAACTGGTCGCGGACCTGTTGTTCTGGGGCCCGGTCCTCAGGCTCTGCCACTGGCGGTCCGCGGGAGGGCCCGTCTCTCCGCCGCCCGCCGAACGCAGTCGGGCGACCACCGCGACCGATCTCCCCCGCGTTGGAGACTGAAGCCGTCGTCGCCTTACCCCGGAGCGACCGCCCGTCGGACCAGAATCAGGTCGGTGATGTTGTCCATGGTCAGCACGCCCACCAGCTGGCCGCTCGCGTCCACGACCGGCAGGGCGGGGAGCCGGCTCTCCCGCAGGCGGGTCATGGCGATCTCGAACGGCAGCCCCAGCGGCAGCCGGGGGACGTCGCGGGCCATCACATCGCTGACGGCGGAGTCCGGCCCGCGGTCGGTGAGTCCCTTGATCAGGTGGTCGCGGGTGAGCAGGCCTTCCACGCTCCCCAGGTTGTCCACCACCGGGAACTCCCGCTGCTCCCCCGACAGCAGCAGATCCACCGCCTCCCGGAGGGTGGCATAGACCGGCAGGGTGCGGTACTGGGTGATCATCATCTGGTCGACCACGATGCCGCGCCCCGCGGCCCGGGTCTCCACCATCGCCGCTTCCTGGCCAGCGCCGAAGAACACGAACAGCGCGATCAGCACCCAGAGCGGGTTGTGCAGCAGCCCGGCTACCCCGAACACCATCGCCAGACCCTGCCCGGCCATCGCGGCGATCCGGGTGGCCCGGACGTGGGTCATCCGGGTGGAGAGCAGGGCCCGGAGCACCCGGCCACCGTCCAGCGGAAACGCCGGGATGAGATTGAAGCCGAGCAGCAGCAGGTTGATTTGGAACAGCTCCAGCGCGAGTCCGCCCGACGGGTCGCCGGTTGGCTGAAGCACGACGGGCTCCCCCGTCATGACCAGCCAGGCCCACAGGCCGGCGGCGATCAGCGCCGTGACCGCGGGACCCGCGAGCGCGATCAGCAGCTCCTGCCTCGGCTCCTCGGGGATGCGCTCGAGCCGAGCCACGCCCCCGATCGGCAGCAGGATCACGTCCGGGGTCCGGATGCCGAACTTCCGGGCCATCAGGATGTGCCCGAACTCATGCAGCAGGACGCACAGGAAGATGGCGAGGAACAGGACCACCATGGCGACCGCTGCCGCGGGTCCCGCGCTCTGCTGGTACGCGAAGAACAAGAACCCGAGCAGCAGCACGAAGGTGAAGTGCACCTTCACGTCGGTGCCGAGAATGCGAACCAGCCGGAAGGACCAGGACATGGCTGTAAAGTAACGGAAAACCCGGGCGTGTTGGCGCTCGGGTCTTAGGGGTCGATGGCATCACCCAGGCCGACCTCCTGGGGCCCGTGAGGGCTATGTCGCGAGTTGCCCAGCAGTATCGGCGCGCCCTGACGGAACTTGAGGCCCTACCGCCGCTCAGGCCCGGGCTGGTCCCGGCGTTCCGGGGCCCCTCCCCGGCCCGCCGGCGCGCTGTCCTACCATCTCCCGGCCCCCTGCCCTAGAATTCTCCCCCCGCACCGCGACCCGGAGGCCGCCATCAGCACCACCCCTTGGTCCGTCAAGGACGCCGAAAAGCTGTACAACATGCAGGGCTGGGGGCTCGGCTTCTTCCGGGTGAACCCGGAAGGGCGGGTCACGGTCCACCCGGACTCCAATCCCAAGCGCGGGCTCGACCTGTTCCAGCTGGCCACCGACCTCAATGCCCAGGGCGTCGGGCTGCCGCTGTTGCTGCGCTTCTCGGACATTCTCCGGATGCGGATCCAGGCGCTGGCCACCCAGTTCCAGAACGCCATTACCGAGTTCGGTTACGAGGGCGGGTACACCACCGTGTACCCGATCAAGGTGAACCAGCAGCGTCACGTGGTGCAGGAGATCGTCGAGTTCGGCAGCCCCTTCGGCGTGGGCCTCGAATGTGGCAGCAAGCCCGAGCTGCAGGCCATCCTCGGCCTCTCCGAGAGTGTGGACACGACCATCGTCTGCAACGGCTACAAGGACGAGGAGTACCTCCGGCTGGCGCTCACCGGGCAGAAGCTGGGTCACAAGGTCTTTGTGGTCATCGAACAGCTGACCGAGGTGGACACCTTCCTCAAGGTTGCCGATGAGCTGGGCGTCTCTCCCACGATGGGGGTGCGCATCAAGCTTGCCACCGAGGGATCCGGCCGCTGGGCCAAGAGCGGCGGGGAGAAGTCGAAGTTCGGGCTCTCCGCCATGGAGCTGATGAAGGTGCTGGACCGCCTCGAGGCGCTCGGCCGGAAGGACGTTCTCCGGCTGGTGCATTTCCATCTCGGGAGCCAGATCACCAACATCCAGTACATCAAGGCGGGGCTGGAGGAGATCGGCCGGTACTACGTCGAACTCCGGAAGATGGGGTTCGAGCTGACCCACGTGGATGTCGGGGGCGGGCTCGGCGTGGACTACGACGGCTCCCGCTCCACCCGGCCCGCCAGCATGAACTACTCCATCCGTGAGTACGCCAACGACGTCGTCTATACCATCGGGACCGTCTGCCGTAACGAAAGCGTTCCCATGCCCCACCTGATCAGCGAGTCGGGGCGGGCCATCACCGCGCACCACTCGCTGCTGCTCATCAACGTCACCGATGTCGAGTCCCAGATGGAGCCGGGCATGCCCGACCTCGGCGCGGAACCGCACAGCCTGCTGCAGGAGCTGAAGGAGAACTGCGAGACCATCGGCCCGGAGCGGCTGGAGGAGGTACATCACGACGCCACCTTCGGAAAAGCGCGGGCCCAGGAGCTGTTCGCCAGCGGGGTACTCTCGCTGCGGGAGCGCGCCTGCGCCGAGCAGCTCTTCCTGGCCACCATGAACAAGCTGGCCCGCCTGGTGGAGCCGGAAAAGGCGGAACACCCCGAGATCTGGGCCGATGTCGAGAGCACCCTGGTAGACCGGTACTTCTGCAACTTCTCGGTGTTCCAGTCGCTGCCCGACAACTGGGCCATTGATCAGCTCTTTCCCATCATGCCCATTCACCGACTGACCGAGCCGCCGTCCCGTCGAGGCACGCTGCAGGACATCACCTGCGACTCCGACGGGGTCATCGACCGGTTTGTGGGTGGGCGCAAGGGAAAGGCATCCCTGGAGCTGCATCCCCTCCGGGACGGCGAGCCCTACATTCTGGGCATCTTCCTCACCGGCGCCTACCAGGAGATTCTCGGCGACCTGCACAACCTCTTCGGGGACACGAACGCCGTCCACGTCCGGCTCAGCGAGCAGGGCTACGAGATCACCGACCTGGTGCACGGCGACACCGTCACCGAGGTCCTCAATTACGTGCAGTTCCACGGCCCGGACCTGCTGACCACCTTCCGCCGGAAGGTGACCAACGCCAAGGACCTGCCCCGGCACGAGGCCAACCAGTTCATCGCCGACTATGTCGCCGGGCTGGAGGGCTACACCTACCTCGAAGGCGAGGATGTCCCGGTCGGTCCGGCCTGAGGCCGGGCCCTGGAACGCACCCGTGCCCGGGGACGGCGCTCGCCATCCCCGGGCACGTCGCGTGCGGCCGCTCGATTCAGGTCACGCCGCCCGGGCCAGCCACCGGTCGGCCGACAGCCACCCGCCACCCCGGACCAGCAGGACCGCGGCAATCACCGCCGCCAGCAGGTGATACTCGAACCCCTCCTGCCCCGCCGGGAGCTGCCCCGCCCAGTTCATGAAGAACCCGATGGAGCCGTGGACCATGGCGGTCGCGACGACCATCACGCCCAGGATGCCCAGCGCTGCGACTCGGGTGAACAGGCCCGCGATGAGGCCAAGCCCGCCCGCGAACTCCGCCGCGATCGCGAGGAACGCAAACAGGGCGGGGATGCCGAGCTGGCCGGTGAAGAAGCCCATGGTGCCTTCGAAGCCGTAGCCGCCAAACCAGCCGAGCACCTTCTGGGTCCCGTGGGCGAACATGACCACGCCGAGCACCACGCGCAGGAAGAACAGCACGCGGTCGTCGGGGGTCTTGAGCAGGATCTTGGTCATTGTCTCTCTCCGCCGGTTCAGGCGTTGTTGGTGGTGTAGTAGAAGCGCTCCTGCCGGACCTGCCCGTTGTGCCACCGCCGCACAGCGACCTGCTCCATCTTGATGCGGATGCCGCTCTTGAGCGTCACGTCCATTACCCACTCGGAGTAACTCGTGTCACCGGCGGCAGCGGATCCGAGAACCCGGGCGCCGTGGAACTGCTCGATGCTCTCCACGAACTGGCGCTCCCGCTCGCGGTTGGCCGGCTTGCCGACGACCGGAGTGGCTGCGTTCTCCTGCATCACGACATCGTCGGCATAGAAGTGGTCGAAGGCGTCGAGGATGCGGCCCTCGAGCACCATGCGGTTGAGCTCGGCGTCCAGCACGGCGACCGGTGGAGTGAGTGTGGCGGGCATTGGGGTCTCCTTAACTGTTAAGTAGTAGGCTAAACAAATATTGACTAGTCAAGTAATTGTACAGGGACCGGGATCGTCCCCCGCGAACCTCCCCTACTCCCGCTCCAGCCTTCCCCGAACCTTGTCCAGCAACCGGATCAGCTGCCGTTGCTCCGCCACGGACAGCGGGCCGGTCATGTGGGAATCCGCCTGCGTCACCGTCGCGTCCAGCCGCTGCAGCAGGGCAAGCCCACCCTGGCTGATCCGGCATGTCACCTGGCGCCGGTCGGTGGGGCAGCGCTCCCGGTCACAGAGCCGCTTGGCCTCCAGCCGGTCCAGCAGTCGGGTGATGCCCGGTGCCTGTTCGATCATGCGAGTGGCGATCTCCAGCGTGGGCAGTCCCTCCGGACCGGCCCCACGGAGGATCCGGAGCACGTTGTACTGCTGCAGGGTGATGCCCTCCGGCTCGAGGACCGCCGACAGCCGCCGACGCAGCAGATCCACGGTGCGGAACAGGCCGAGGGTCGCTTCCTGGGCGACCGACCCGAACGGGCGGGTCTGCTTGAGCTCTCGCTGGAGGCGGCCAGGGGTGGTCGGCATGGGAGTAGTATACAAGACATTAGTTGACTAGTCAAGTATCATGATTGCCGGGCACCCACCAACACGGGAAAGGGGAGGGGCGCCCCGGCGCCCCTCCCCTCCGGCCACCGCCTACTTCTCCTTCAAACGTCCCGCCTCGGCCACAGACCGGCGCAGCAGGTACTCGATCTGCCCGTTCAGGGACCGGAGATCGTCCGCCGCCCAGCGCTGCAGGGCATCATGCAGCGCCGGGTCAATACGGATCAGGAAGGCTCGGCGTTCCGCCACGACCCGGGACTCAGGTGTAGAGGTTGCCGGCGTTGACCACCGGCTGGGTGGACTGTTCGGAGCAGAGCACCACCAGGAGGTTGCTCACCATGGCGGCCTTGCGCTCCTCGTCGAGCTGCACCACCTGCTTGCTCGCCAGCAGCTCCAGCGCCATCTCCACCATGCCCACCGCGCCCTCCACGATCTTCTGCCGGGCAGCGATGACCGCCGTCGCCTGTTGGCGGCGGAGCATGACCCCCGCAATCTCCGGGGCGTAGGCCAGGTGGCTGATCCGCGCCTCCAGGACTTTCACGCCAGCCTTGGCCAGCCGGTCGGTGATCTCCTCTCGCAGCTTCTCCGCCACCTCGTGGGTGTGGCTGGAGAGGCTCTTCTGCCCCTCCTCGTGCGCATCGTAGGGATACTGGTTGGCCACGCCGCGGAGCGCCGACTCACTCTGCACCTTCACATAGTCCTGGAAGTTCTCGACCTCGAACAGCGCTTCCGCGCTGTCCACCACCTGCCAGACTACCACGGCGGCGATCTCGATCGGGTTGGAGCCGTGATCGTTCACCTTGAGCTTCGGCGTCTCGAAGTTCCGGACCCGGAGCGAGATCTCCCGCTTGGTAAAGAACGGATTGGCCCACCAGAGCCCCTGGGAGCGCACCGTGCCTTTATAGTGCCCGAACAGCTGCAGCGCCTTCGCCTCGTTCGGCTGCACCGTGAAGAGCCCGAAGAACGCGATCATGACCACCACAAAGGCCAGCGCATGCAGCACGATCCGGCCGACCGCATCGGCCCGCGCCGCGCTGATGAAACCCAGGATGATGACGGCGGTGAGGACCAGCAGGACCAGCAGCGCCAGCAGCCCCGACGACGCCTTGCGCTCCAGTTCGCGAATCACGGCGATACCCTCAGTTGAGTGTGGTATCGCAATGATATCACGTTGATACTACTGCGTCAAGCGCGAACCTGCGGCGGTCTAGCCCAGCCAGGCCGCCAGGTGCTCCGCCACAAAATCGTCATCGGTCAGGTGAGGGTAGGCCGCCAGCACCCGGGCAATCTCCGCTCCCTGTCCGGGAGAGAGTCCCTCGGAGGGGTCCAGGCACCAGCTGCTGGGAAGCAGGCCCTGCCGGCGGAGCACCTCGTGGATTCCGGCGATGCAACCTGCGAACTGGTGGGCCGGATCGAACAGCGCCGCATTGGCATCGGTCAGTTCCGTGGCTACCAGCTGCCAGGCCGGGTCCAGCGACTGGGCATCTTCCCGGTGGCGCACGGCGGCGAGCAGTTCCACCGCCCGGCGGGTCCACACCGCCCACTGGCCCAGCAGCCCGCCTACGATTCCCCACTCCCGGCCCGCGAACCGGTACCGCGCCAGCAGGTCTGCCACGATGTTGTCATCGTTGCCGGTGTATAGCGCGACGTCCTGCCGGCCGGCCTCCGCCACCGCCCGCACCACGTCCAGCGTCTGGTAGCGGTTGAACGGAGCGATCTTGATGGCCACCACTGCGGGGATCTCGGCGAACCGGCGCCAGAACCGGTAGCCGAGCGGCCGGCCGCCGGCCGCCGGCTGAAGGTAGAAGCCGAACAGCGGGAGGACCTCCGACACGGCGCGGCAGTGCGCGAGAATGGCTTCGTCCTCCTCGTCCCGCCAGGCGCCGAGCGAGAGCAGCACGGCGTCGTACCCGAGGCGGGCGGCCAGTTCCGATTCTCGGAGGGCCTGGGGGGTGCGGCCTATGGCGCCGGCGACACGGGCGAACGGCCGGGGCCGGTGGTGGAGTTCTTCCCGAACCGTCTCGGCGGCCAAGTGCAGCACCGGCTCCAGCAGGCCATGGTCGCGGATCGCGAACTGGGTGGTGTGGACCCCCACGGCGATGCCGCCCGCGCCGGCGGCGAGATAGTACCGGGTCAGGGCCCGCTGATGGCGCTCATCCAGCCGCCGCCCCGCATCGAGGGCCAGCGGGTGAGCGGGAATCACCTGTCCGGCGAGGAGGTGCTCCCGGAGCGGGGCGGGGGCGGGCATCAGAATCCACCGTCGCGGACTTCGAACCGCGTGGGCCGCTCCAGCAGGGGTTTCCCCCGTTCCAGCCAGCTCGCGACCCATTCCATCAGGAGGTCGAGCCCTACCGTGGGCGGTCCGAACAGCTTGAGCGCGCGTGAGGCGTCACTGAGCAGCGCATCCGGCGCCTCCGTTCCTTCGAAGACCGGTCGGCGGCCGAGTCGGCGACCGAACCACTCGGCCGCCTTCCGGACCTCCAGACGCTCAACTCCGGTGAGGTTCAGGATCGTGGCGGGACTGCTGGCCAGTCCCAGCGCCCGAAGGGCGCACGCGTTCGCAGCACCCTGCCAGATGACGTTGACGCTTCCCATCGCGAGCGGGATCGGTTTGCCGGTCATCACCTTCAGGGCCAGATCCACCAGCACGCCGTAGCGGAGGTCCACGGCATAGTTGAGCCGCAGGATGGCGACCGGAAGTCCACGCCCGCCGCTGGCATGCTCGAAGATCCGCTCGCGTGCCAGGCAGCTCATCGCGTACTCCCCGACCGGCCCCACCGGGTCCTCCTCGGTGGGGCCCCGGCTGCCGACCGGGTGGAACGGGTACACGTTGCCGGTGGAGAACACCACGGTGCGGGAGTCCGGGAATCGCCTGACAGCGAGGACCGGCAGTTCGGCGTTGAGGGCCCAGGTCGTGGCCGGTTGGTCGCGGCTGCCGAACTTCTGGCCGGCCATGAAAACCACGTTGCGGGCGTCAGGCAGCGCGGCGAGGGCGGCGGCATCCAGCAGGTCGGCGGCGATGGTCTCGATGCCTGCGGCATCCAGTCCCGCGCGAACCGCGGCCTGACTGAACCGGGAGACGGCGATCACCCGCCGCCTCTCACCGAGGGCGTCGAAGGCGCGGCGCGCCATGCGGGCGAGCGAGGGCCCCATCTTGCCGCCGGCCCCGAGAACGAGAAGGTCCCCCGGCAGGTGCCGGAGGACCTCGATGACTTCCGCGGAGGGCTGCGACAGCCGGTCTTCCAGGTCGGCTTCGTCGGCGGGGCAGCGGTCGGTCATGGCCAGGTGACCCGGCGGCAAGGGGGTCGTCGCGCCTCACCCCCGCATGGCCATCGGCACGAAATCCCGCTCATCGTGGCCGATGTAGATCTGCCTCGGCCGGGCGATCTTCTGGTCCTTGTCCCCGAGCATCTCCTCCCACTGGGCCACCCAGCCTGGCAGCCGGCCCAGGGCGAAGAGCACCGTGAAGTAGTCGGTGGGGTAGCCCATCGCCTGGTAGATGAGGCCCGAGTAGAAGTCCACGTTGGGATAGAGCTTGCGCTTGATGAAGTACTCGTCTTCCAGCGCGATCCGTTCCAGCTCCAGGGCAATCTCCAGCATGGGGTTGAGTCCGGTCTGCTCGAAGACGTCGTAGGCCACCTGCTTGATCAGCTTGGCGCGGGGGTCGTAGGACTTGTAGACCCGGTGCCCGAAGCCCATCAGCCGGCCGTCGCCGTGCTTGACGCGCTCGATAAAGGCGGGGATGTTCTTCTTCTCGCCGATTTCATCCAGCATGAACAGCACCGCCTCATTGGCCCCCCCGTGGAGCGGGCCGTACAGCGCCGCGATACCGGCCGAGACCGCCGAGAACGGGTCCACCTGCGAGGAGCCGACGCTGCGCACCGCGCTGGTGGAGCAGTTCTGCTCGTGGTCGGCGTGGAGGATGAGCAGGATTTCCAGGGCTCGCTGGAGCACCGGGTTGGGTTCGTGCTTGCCGCCGATCTCGAACGTCATGTTGACGAAATTGCCGATGTAGCTGAGGTCATTGCGCGGGAACACATACGGCAGGCCGCGTGAATGTCGGAAGGCGAACGCCGCGATGGTCGGCAGCTTGGCGATCAGCCGCACCCGCTGCAGGTACCGGCTGGCCGGGTCCTCGATGTTCTTGGCATCGGGATAGAACGTGGACATCGCGCCGACCGCGCCGAGCAGCGTGCCCATCGGGTGGGCATCGTAGCGGAACCCCTCGATGAACTTGATGATGTTGGTGTGCACGTAGGTGTGGTACCGGACGTCGTTCTCCCACTTGTCCAGCTGGGCCTTGTTGGGCAGCTCCGCCTCGAACAGCAGGTAGGCCGTCTCCAGAAAGCTGGCCTTCTCGGCCACCTGGTCGATCGGGTACCCCCGGTAGCGGAGGATGCCGCGGTCGCCGTCGATGAAGGTGATGGCGCTGCGGCAGGAGGCGGTATTCAGGTAGGCCGGGTCGTAGGACATCAGCCCGAAGTCGTCATCGCTGACCTTGATCTGCCTGAGGTCGGCGGCCTTGATGGTGCCTTCGCTGACGGGCAGATCGTAGACCTTGCCCGTGCGGTTGTCAGTGACGGTCAGGGTGTCCTTGGGCACAAGCGCTCCCGGCTCTGGTACACGTGGATGGATGGGCAAGATAGCCAGCCCGGCGGGGGGCGGAAAGCGGTCGGCAGCGCAGATGAGCAGACCCGGAAGAATTGATGAAAGTCCACCGCCGCCGTGGCATATGGCCGACGGCTTTCCGCCCCTCCATCGGGTGGCGTAGATTCCCGCTCCGTGAGCACACTCTCCCTCGCCAGCCGGGCCCGTGGGGCGCTGCTTGGCCACGCCGCCGGCAACGCCCTCGGCGTCCCGACCGAGTTCCTGCACACGCCGCAGCGGATCGCCGCCGAGTTTCCGGGCGGCGTGCTCGAGGTGCGGCGGCAGGATCGCCCGGGATCGCCATACGACGACGACCTGGCCCTGACCATCATTCTGGCCGAGGAGCTGATCGAGACCCCGCCCGATATCCGCCGGCTGGCCATCCGCTGGGCGGAGTGGGCCGAACGCGACGGCCGGGGCATCGGCCACTGGACCAGGCAGGCGCTGGCGCATATCCGGCAGCACGATGAGCCGCCGCACTCGACCGGGGGGCAGGCGGGCAACGGAACCATCTCGCGCTGCCTGCCGGCGGCGCTGCGCTACTTCGGCAGTCCAGCGGAACTGATCCAGAGCACCTATCACACCGCCATGCTCACCCATCCGGACGAGCGCTGCGGGTGGGGCGCGGTGGCTGTCAACGTGGCGGCGGCCTGCTTCCTCTCCGGTCGGCGGGACTTCATCGGCGACGTTCTGGAGGCGCTGCGAGAGAATGCCGCGCCTGCGGAACTGGTGGAGGCGGTCAGGCGGGTGCCGCTGGAGCGGCAGGAAGAGCTACCCGTCACCGGCCCGTCGGCGGGCTACGTGGTGCACGGGGTGGAGATCGCCCTGTGGTTTGCCCATCACGAGCCGAACCTCGAGCGCGGGCTCGTCTGGCTCGCCGGGGCGGGCGGCGATACCGACACCAACGCCGCAGTGGCGGGCGGTCTGATGGGGGCGCGAGACGGTGAGTCGGCCGTGCCGGCGCGGTGGGTCAACGCCCTCCCCGAGCCGTTCCGGCTGAAGGAACTGGGACTCCGGTTGGTGGGTCTGTAGCCGGAGTGGCGACATTGTTGGGCGGCCCTGCCCGTACACTATTGGATCGGGGCGGGGGCATGTGTGGCTGCGTCTTTCCCGGGGCGCCGCGCCGCACTGGTGGACAGCTTCGCCACAGTCCAACCGGTGTTTCTCGGCCGCACCATCCGAGCCTGTTCCCGGGCCTCCGTGATTCCGCCGGCCATGGTGATGGCCGGTCCACTACTCTGTCCTTGCCCAGGTGTGGGTGTACCTTCGCTACCTCTCGAGGAGACTTGGCCATGCGTCGTCTCGTAGCTGCCCTGATCGTTTGCCTGCTCGTGTCTCCCGCCGTCCGCGCCCGTGCCCAGTACGCGGTAGATACCGCCGGCGCGGGCCGCCTGACCGAGGAAGCGCTCGAGCGCTCCCAGCTGATGCAGAACCTGCAGCACCTCAGCGACGCCATCGGCCCGCGGCTATCGGGATCTCCGGCGATGCGCCGGGCCAACGACTGGATGGCCGACCGGTTCCGCGCCTACGGCGCCGAGGCGCGGCTGGAGTCCTACCCCTTCGGCGTCACCTGGGAGCGGAGTGCCATCAGCGTCCGGCTGGTCGCCCCGTTCCCCCGCGCGGTGATGGCCTGGAGCTGGGCCTGGACCGCGGGCACCGGCGGCAAGACCCTCGGGGGGCCCATCGTCCGGGTGAACGCGGCGACGCCGGAGAGCCTGGCGGTCTACCGCGAACAGATGCGGGGCGCCTGGCTGATGCTGAGTGAGCCGGCCCTCGTATGGAATCCCGACGGACCGGCGATGACCGCGGCCGACTCCGCCCGTCGCCAGGCCGACCAGGAGCGCCGCCGGGCCGCCGCCCGCGCCACCGCCGACACCTCCCGGGCTGCCCGCGAGGCCCGGCAGCAGTTCGGCATTGACCGTAACTACCTGCTCAAGCGTGCCGGGGCGCTCGGGATCATCACCGACGGCGCCAAGGAGCACACCCTGGTGACGATGTCCGGCTCACCCAACCGGGTCTCCCCCCTCCCCAACCTGGTGGTGAGTCACGAGGACTACCTGATGTTCCAGCGCCAGGTGGATGCGGGCCTCGGCCCCCGGCTGGAGGCGCGGGTGGAGAACCGGATTGGCCGGACGCCGGTGGACCAGTGGAACACCGTGGCAGAGATTCCCGGGACGGAATGGCCCGGGCAGATAGTGATCCTCGGGGCGCACCTCGACAGCTGGGACCTGGCGCAGGGGCTCACCGACAACGGCGCCTCGTCGGTGGCCGTCCTCGAGGCGGCCCGCGTGATCCTGGCCTCGGGACTCAAACCCAAACGCACGATTCGCTTCATTCTCTTCAGCGGCGAGGAGCAGGGGCTGCTCGGCTCGCGCGCGTACGCCGCGGCCCACGCGGCCACCGCGGACAGTGTGCAAGCGGTCATGGTCCTCGACAACGGGACCGGGATGATCACCGGGCAGGCGCTGCAGGGCCGGGATGAGCTGGAATCCCTGTGGCGCGACCTGCTGGCCCCGGTGGCCCACCTCGGCGCCGGCAACGTGCGCCAGGGCATGAAGGGCGGCACCGATCACCTCGCCTTCACCCCATACGGGATTCCCGGATTCAACTATGACCAGGAGCCGCGCGGCTACAACCACACCCATCACTCGCAAAGTGATACCTTTGACAAGGCGGTCGCCGCCGACCTGCGACAGGCCGCCGCGGTGCTGGCGGTGACGGCCTTCGAACTCGCCAACCTGCCGGCGCTGTTGCCCCGCGGCAACCGATCCGAGGTGACGCCGCCGTCGGTTGCACAACCCAGCCCGGGCCTGGCACGCTGACGGCAGGGCAGGTGGGGAAGGCATCAGGTGGGCGTACCGGAAGGTTCAGCACGGCGAAGCTATTTTCGAGTTGCGGCTCCTACGCGATCGGCAACACCGCCCTCCGCGCAGCTGCCGCCATACGTGGGGGGTCTATGAGAGAACTCGTTCGACGGGGAAGACGGTCCCTGGCCGTCGCGCTGCTCGTCGCCTTTGGCAGTGCGGGCCTGGCGTGCGGCGGGGACGGCGGGGGGCCAAACCGGGTCAGCCTGCTCGACTTCATCACCAAGATTCAGACGGCCGGGGGGGCGGTGAATGCCGTCCGCGTGACGGGGCAGCGTCCGGCGGAGGGCAATGGGCCGGTCCCGACCCTGGGCGGGGCGGCGAGCGTGATCAACGGCGGCAGCGCCCAGATTCAGGTGACGGCTGGAGCGCAGTTCACCACCGCGTATGTCACCGTCGCCGGGTATGCCGGGTACTACCGGGTGGACCTGCCGGCGCCGGTCACCGACCTGGGGCTGGTGCTCACGCTGGGCCGCAACATTCCCGACCAGAACTTCAGCATTGACATCGCGATCGCGGACAACAGCGCCACCGGAACCTATGCCGGCCGCGGTGTGACGGTGGTTCAGGCAGTGGCGGGGCAGGTGCAGGTGAGCGTGTCATGGACCGGCGCCAGCGACGTGGACCTCCACGTGATTGAGCCGAGCGGTGAGGAGATCTACTATGGCAACGAGACCTCGGCCACCGGCGGGACGCTGGACCTGGACTCCAACGCGGGCTGCAGTATCGACAACGTCAATAACGAGAACATCACCTGGGGCACCAATGCCCCGCACGGCAGCTACATCGTGCGGCTGGACTATTGGGACTCCTGCGGGGTGGGGCAATCGGACTACGTGGTGACCGTCCAGCGGCAGGGCGCCCAGCCCCAGGTCTTCCAGGGAACCTTCACCGGCTCCGGGGACCAGGGCGGCCAGGGCGACGGTATCCTGATCACCACGTTCAACCACTGAACCATCGCACCAGGACAAGACCGCCCCGGGTGGCCTCAGCCACCCGGGGCGGTCTCTTGGTGCCGAGGACCGTCAGGCCGCCGGGAGCCGCACCGCGCAGGTAGTGAGGAACCCACCACGCACGTTGTAGACCGTTTTCACCTCCAGCCACTTCGGCCGCAGGACCCTCGCCAGATCCTCGGCGATCTTCCCGGTGGCGTGTTCCTGGAAGATCCCCACATTGCGATAACTGGTCACGTAGTACTTGAGGCTCTTGAGCTCGATGCACTTCCCATCCGGCACATAGCGGACGGTCAGCTTGGCGAAGTCGGGCAGGCCGCTATAGGGGCAGACGGCGGTGAACTCATCGGTCTCGGTGATGATTTCCTGCTCCGGACCCTCGTACGGGAAGGTCTCGAGGACGGCGACGTCAACCTGCTCGGGGCCCACGAAAGGCAGGGTCCGGCCTTCGGCGGTGGCCATGCGGTGCTCCTGGATGGTCGGCTGGGCGGGAAAACTAGCGGGGCGGAGCGCGGGGCAGAAGAGAGCTATCAGCGATCGGCCATAGGCTCTCCGGAGCCCGGATCCGAGGTCCGCGCACCGGCCGGTCGCCGAGAGCTGATAGCTGCTAGCGCGCTTCTACTCGTTCCTCACCATCCCATCCTCCAGCCAGCGGAAGTGATCGTCCAGGAGGTGCCGTGCGGTGGTGTAGGTGGCGACGTCCTCGTTGTGCCAGACCTCGTGGAATTTCTGCTCCACCCGGCGGCGGGCCTGGCGGCTGAAGACGTCCGCCAGCTCGCGCGGGCCGGTCTGGGACGGGTTCTTCTTGACCATGGCGTGAGCCCGGGAACAGGCGGCCGAGATGGCCAGCAGCTCCGCCCCGATCTCCACCAGCCGGCCAAGCACCGCCTGCCGCTTCTCGAGCTTGGGGCCGAAGCGGATCATGCAGTGGAACAGGGTCCGGGCCAGCTTCCGGCTGGAGCGCTCCACGAACCGCACGTGCCCGGCCAGCCGGCCGAACTCGCCGTAGCCGAACCAGCCCTTGAAGGGGATCCACAGCTTGGGATACCACAGCCCGTAGAATCCCGCCGACTTCAGCAGCGCCCGGAACTTCTGCTGCCCGGTACTCTTGGGGTCGATCAGCGGTCCCGCCACCTGCAGGTGGGTGTCCACCGCCTCACGAGCGATAAACAGCCGCATGATCTCGCTGGAGCCCTCGAAGATGAGGTTGATGCGGAAGTCCCGCATCATCCGCTCTACCGGCTCGGGCCGCTCCCCGCGCGAGCGGAGGCTGTCGGCGGTCTCGTAGCCCCGGCCGCCCTTGACCTGCAGGGTGTCGTCCACGATCCGCCACCCGGTCTCGGTGTTCCACATCTTGGCGATCGCCGCTTCCAGCCGGATGTCGTGGCCGCCCCGGTCCGCCATGAGGCTGGCGAGATCGCTCACCGCTTCCATGGCAAAGGTCTCGACCGCCATCCGCCCGATCTTCTGCGCGATGGCGTCGTGCCGGCCCACCGGCTGGCCCCACTGGACTCGCTCGTTGCCCCAGCGGCGCACGATCTCCAGGCAGCGCTTGGCCCCCGCCACGGCCGAGGCCGGCAGGGTCAGCCGCCCGGTGTTCAGGGTGATCAGCGCGAGCTTGAGGCCCTTGCCGTCGCCCCAGATCACGTTCTCCACCGGCACCTTCACGTTGGTGAAGCGGATGACGCCATTCTCGATGGCCTTGAGCCCCATGAAGTGCAGCCGCTGCACCACCTCGACGCCCGGCCAGTCCGCCTCCACGATGAAGGCGGTGATCTTCTTGCCCCCGGTGCGGGCCATGACCACGAACAGCTCCGCGATCGTCCCGTTGGTGCACCAGAGCTTCTCGCCGTTGAGGACGTAGTGCGTGCCGTCCGCGGAGAGTACGGCGGTGGTGGCCAGGCCAGCCGGATCGGAGCCGACGTTCGACTCGGTCAGCGCGAAGGCGCTGATGGCGCCCTTGGCCAGCCGGGGCAGGTACTTCTTCTTCTGCTCCTCGGTGCCGAACAGCTTGAGCGGCGTGGGAACGCCGATGGACTGGGCTGCCGAGAGCAGCGCCGTGAGGCTGCCGTCCTGGCTGGTGACCATTCCGATCGCCTTGGTGTACTTCAGCTGCGAGAGGCCCAGCCCGCCGTATTCGGTCGGGATCTTGATGCCGAACGCGCCCAGCTCCCGAAGCCCCTGGATCACCTCGGGCGGGATCTTGCCTTCCCGGTCGATCCGGTCGCTGTCGACGTTCTCCCGGAGGAACTTCTCCAGCCGCTCCATGAACGGACGGGCCCGCTCCACGTCGGCGGGATCCGGCTCCGGCCACGGGTGGATGAGTCGCATCCGGAGGTTGCCCTCGAACAGCTCCCGCACGAAGCTCGGCGCCTCCCACCCATGTTCACGGGCGGCTTCGGCGACCTCACGCGCTTCCTTCTCGGTGGCGAGCCGAGCGGTGGTCTCGGGCACTGGGGTCAGGACGTTGGTCATGGCGTTGATCCTCCGTGGTCCATTCGAAGTATCGGTCGCGGTACCGGAGAGGGTGAGCCGGCCTGCCGAGCTCACCGGGTCCCGGGCCTACCGGTTGTGCTCCAGCGAGGACGGCGTCCCACCAACCCGGCCCTGCAGACCCTGCACGACCAGGCTCACCACATGGCGGCGGCGCTCCTCCAGGAAGCCTGCATCGCCGGCCTTGATGCCCAGGGCGCGCAGCACCGTGGGCGCATGCACCACATGAAACCAGGACAGCGCCAGCATGCTGATCAGGAGCTGCTGCGCATCCGTCTCGTCCGCAGGATCCAGGGCCAGTTCGGTGACGATGGCCCCCAGCGCCTCCTGCGCCGCCTCCAGGTGCGGTGGCAGCGTGGCGATCTGCCGGCCACCATCCAGCGCCTCCCGCTCCAGCAGCCGCACGAAATGCGGGTTCGCGCTGATGAAGTCGAAGTACTCACCCACCGCGCCGGCGAGCACCACGTTGGGCGGCTCCCGGCTGGCGAGGGTCCGCTCCTTGCCGCTGCGGATTGCGGAGCGGACCCGCTCGAGGCAGCGCTCCAGCACGTCGCGGTACAGCTGCCCCTTGGAGCCGAAGAAGTATCCCGGCGTGCCCCGAGATACCCCCGCGGCCGTGCCCACGTCGGTGAGGCTGGTCGCCTCGTGTCCCCGCTCGGCAAACAGCCGCTCGGCGGCGTCGAGGATCGCTTCCCGGGTGCGGGCCGGGTTCCGCTCACGATCCTGAGAACGTTCCATTACGGCACTTGCCCCTGTTGAAAGTGACTTGCTTGTCATCCAGCAAGTTATGGGTCGCGATCAGATGGGGCAATAGTTGGCGCCACGGACCCCGGAGGGGTCCCCGGTCTGGACGACCGGGCCTCGGCGGGCGCCGATCAGTCCCCGTTCAGCCGCGCGAGTAGCCGGGGATCGTGGCCAGCAACTCTGGCCGGCCGGCCGGGTCGCTGGCGGCCGGCGGCTCCACCAGCTGTGCCGGGGGCGTGGTGGTGTTGGGGACCACCTTCCGGAACAGTGCCCGGAAGACTTCCCAGCGCTCGATGATGGCCCGGGCGCGCGGGCTGCCGGTGCGCTCCTGGTGCTCGTGAATGAGGGACAGCAGGAGCCGTTCGTCCTCCTCATGGCAATCCTCCACCCGCACCATGTCGGCGTTCACCCGGCCCTCGAAGTCGCTGATCTCGTCCAGCACGTAGGCCACCCCGTTGGACATGCCCGCAGCGAAGTTGCGGCCCACGGGGCCCAGCACCAGCACCAGCCCGCCGGTCATGTACTCACAGCAGTGATTGCCCGCGCCCTCGATGACCGCCACCGCCCCGGAGTTTCTGACGGCGAACCGGCTGGCGGCCTGGCCGGCGGCGAACAGCCGGCCGGCCGTGGCCCCGTACAGACAGGTATTGCCCAGGATGGTGTTCTCCTGGGTGGCGGCTGCGTAGCCCGCCTGACGGAACGGCCGGATGCTGATCTCCCCGCCCGAGAGGCCCTTGCCGACGTAGTCGTTGGCTTCCCCCTCGAGATCCAGGTGCTGGCCGCGCACCGCGAACGCGCCGAAGCTCTGCCCGGCGCTGCCGCGGAAGCGCAGGTGCACGTGTCCCGCTGGCAGGCCGGCGTCGCCGTGCTTGTCGGCGATGGCGCCGGCCACCCGGGCGCCCACCGCCAGGTGGTGGTTGCGGATATCGTAGAACCCCGAGAAGGGCAGCCCCTGCTCGATGTGCGCCCGGCACTCCTCGAGAATCTCGTCGTCCAGATAGATCACGCCCGGGCGGTCGTTGCGGTGCACCGTCCGCCGGACCGGCGCGCCGTCGGGGGAGCGCGTCCGGACGAGCAGGGCGGAGAGGTCGAGCATCTGTGCCCGCGGCAGCTCGGGGCGCTCGACCCGCTCCAGCAGGTCCGCCCGGCCTACCGCTTCGTCCAGCGCTCGGAGCCCCAGCTGTGCCAGCAGCTCGCGCACTTGCTCGGCTACGAAGCTGAAGTAGGTCACGACCTGCTCCGGGGTCCCCTTGAACTTGGCCCGCAGTTCGGGCCGCTGGGTTGCGATGCCGGTGGGGCAGGTGTTGAGGTGGCACTGCCGCGCCATGGCGCAGCCGATGGCCACCAGCGGCGCGGTGCCGAAGCCGAAGGTCTCACCGCCCAGCAGCGCGGCGATGACCACATCGCGCCCACTGCGGAAGCCGCCGTCCACGCGGACCTCGATCCGCTGCCGCAGGCCGTTGGCGACCAGGGCGGCCTGCGCCTCCGCCAGGCCGATCTCCCACGGGCTTCCCGCATGCTTGATCGAGGACAGCGGTGAGGCGCCGGTGCCACCGCTGTGGCCGGCGATCAGGACGTAATCGGCGTACGCCTTGGCCACTCCCGCGGCCACGGTGCCGACCCCGGTCTCGGAGACCAGCTTCACGCCCACGCGGGCGCGCGGGTTGACGGTCTTCAGGTCGAGGATCAGCTGGGCCAGGTCCTCGATGGAATAGATGTCGTGATGCGGCGGCGGCGAGATGAGCGGGATCCCCGGCACCGAATGGCGGAGCCGCGCGATCAGCTCGGTCACTTTGTGGCCGGGCAGCTGGCCTCCCTCGCCCGGCTTGGCGCCCTGGACCACCTTGATCTCCAGCTCCTCCGCGCGCACCAGGTACTCCGCGGTCACGCCGAAGCGTGCGCTGGCGACCTGCTTGATGCGGTTGTCCACCCGGTCGCCGTTGGGGAGCGGGGTGTAATTGAAGGGGTCCTCGCCGCCTTCACCAGAATTGCTTCGTGCTCCCATCCGGTTCATGCCGATCGAGAGCGTGGCATGCGCCTCCGGCGAGAGGGCGCCGAGCGACATCGCCGAAGAAATGAACCGGCGGACCAGCCCCTCGACCGGCTCCACCTCCGCCAGCGGCACCGGGGTGGTGGCGCGGAATCCCAGCAGGTCGCGCGGCGTGGTGGGCCGTCGTTCCTCCACCCGGGCGATGAACTCGCCGAACCGGGCGTAGCCGTCCGCCGCCGTGCCCTGGTCGGTGGCGGCGCTCCTGCCGCTGCCGACGGCCTTCTGCAGCGCGGTCACGACGACCGGCGACCAGTTGTGCTCCTCGCCCTCCTTGCGGAAGCGGATCCGGCCATAGTCCGGCGGTCCCGATCCCGGTTCCGACCACGCCGCCTGATGCCGGGCCAGGACGTCCTCCGCCAGCTCCTCGAACCCAAGCCCGCCCAGCGGCGACTCGGTGCCGCGGAAGCAGCGATCCACCACCTCGTGGCCCAGGCCGAGGATCTCGAAGATCTGGGCGCCGCAGTATGAGGGCAGCACCGAGATCCCCATCTTCGACATGATCTTGAGCAGCCCCTTCTCCGCCGCCGCGCGGAAGCGCCGCCTGGCCTCCTCCGGTGCCGGGCGGTCGGCGGCGTCCGGGCGGCTCGCCCGCGGACGCCTGCCGGCGGCGGACGGCTCGGTATCCGCTGCCGCGGCGAACTGCGCCGTCACCGACTGCAGCGCCAGCCAGGGGTAGACCACCTCGGCGCCGTAGCCGATCAGCGCGGCGAGGTGGTGGATGTCGAACGCATCGGCCGTCTCCGCGACGATGCCCAGCCGGAGGCGGAGGCCGGTATCGAGCAGGTGGCGGCGCACCGCACCGACCGCCAGGAGCATCGGCACCGGGGCCCGGGCGGCATCCATGGCTCGGTCGCTCAGCACCAGCAGCCGGGCCCCCTGCTGGGCGGCCCGCTCCGCCTCGGCGCACAACCGGTCCAGCGCCAGTCGCAGCCCGTCGGTACCGGCCGAGACCGGCCAGGTGGCGTTGAGGGTTACGCAGGAGAACCCGGGGGTATTCCGCAGCGACGCCATCTCCTCGTCCAGCAGAACCGGGTGGTCCACCCGGAGCACCTGGGCGTGCATCGGCCCCTCCACCAGGAAGGAGGCGTGCTTGCCGAGGTGCACCCGGAGCGACATCACCACCGATTCGCGCAGCGGATCGATCGGTGGGTTGGTCACCTGGGCGAAGCGCTGGCGGAAGAAGCCGTACAGCCCCACCGGCTGGGTCGAGAGCGGCGGGATGGGGCCGTCGTCGCCCATGCTCCAGATGGGATCGATGCCGGCGCCGCCCATCGCCTCCAGCACGAAACGCAGGTCCTCGGTGCCGTACCCCGCCGTCGTCTGCTGGGCGGCGAGCTGGACCGGATCCACCGGCGGCGCCACGAACTCGGCCGCCGGTTCCAGCACCTGCATGTAGTCGCGGCACCACTGGCCGTAGGGCTGCCTGGAGGCGACCCGCCGCTTGACGTCCATGTTCCGGAGCACCGTGCCGTTGGCCAGGTCCACCGCGATGTACTCGCACGGGCCGAGCCGGCCGCTTTCCACCACCGTGCGCGGGTCCAGGTCCACCAATCCCGCCTCGGAGCCGGCGATGACCAGCTGGTCACGGGTGACCTTGTAGCGACAGGGACGCAGGCCGTTGCGGTCGGTGGCGGCGCCGGCGATGACCCCGTCGGTGAAGGCCAGCGCCGCCGGCCCGTCCCACGGCTCCACGATCTGGGCATGGAAGCGGTAGAAGTCGCGAATGGCAGGCTCCACGTCGGGATACTGCTCCCAGGCCTGCGGCACCAGCATCATGACGGTGTGCAGCGGGTCCCGCCCCGAGCGCACCAGCAGCTCCATGGTGTTGTCGAAGCCCGCCGAATCGCTGCCCTCGGACCAGAGCACCGGCTTGAGGCGGTGGATGTCGGCGCCCCACACCGGGGACGCCAGGTCCGCCTCCCGCGCCGCCATGGCGTTGCGGTTGCCCCACAGGGTGTTGATCTCCCCGTTGTGGGCGATGAGCCGGAACGGCTGCGCCAGCGGCCAGCTGGGCAGGGTGTTGGTGGAATAGCGCTGGTGAAAGACGGCGACAGCGCTCTCGAACTCGGGGTAGCGGAGATCGGGGTAGAAGGCCGGCAGCATGGTGCCGGTCAGGAGCGCCTTGTAGACGATGGTGCGGCAGGAGAGCGAGCAGACGAAGAACGGCTGCAGCCCCGCCGCCGCCGCGTCGCGTTCCAGGTCCCGGCGCAGCAGGAAGAGGGCGCGCTCCCAGGCGGCCTCATCCGGGACCCCGGCCGGCTGGCCGATGAATACCTGGCGGAGGGCGGGGCAGCTGGCCCGGGCGATGGGGCCGAGCGCCGCCGGATCGTGGGGTACCTCGCGCCAGCCCAGGAACGGCAGGCCGTTGCGGGCGATGGCGTCCTCGACGAGCTCGATGGCCCGGGCCAGGTCCTCATGCTCCGGGGGCAGGAACAGGAACCCGACCGCGAATGGCTCGGCCGGCTCGAGCTTGAGTCCCAGCCGGTAGGACTCGCGATGAAAGAGCCGGACCGGGATCTGGGTGAGGATGCCGGCACCATCGCCGGAGTTGTCCGTCGACGCCGCGCCGCGGTGGGCCACTCGCGCCACCGCCTCCAGCGCCATGCGCACGATCCCGTGGGACCGCTCCCCGGTGGCGCGGGCCACGAAGCCCACGCCGCAGGCGTCGCGCTCCCGCCGGGTGAAGGGGGTCGAGCTCAGGCGATGGCGATCGGTCATGCGGACTCCCCCGGACAAGAAAAACGGCCCACTCCACCAGGAGCGGGCCGGGCGTGTGAGCAGGCGTTTCCGCGCGTCACCGTCCCGGGCCGCTCCGAGCAAGGAGGGCCAGGCCGCTAATGAGCGTGGTGGCGAGGACGGAACGGACGGGCTGCATGTGCATAAAAATACACGCCGGTGGTTGTGGGTCAAGCGGCCGGTTTCCGGCCCCGGTCCGGGATGCCGGGGCGGGCGTACCGGCGCCGGGGGGAGCGGTGCCGGCCCGGCCCGCCCTTGACATTGTTCCGCCCACCCCCTAAAGTCTCAAACCCACGTCGGCGCATAAACTTGCCCGGCCGGTGGTTCACTTCAGGAACATCCATGCTGCTGTCGTCGGCGCTGCTGCTCGTCCTTATTCCCCTCGTGCTCGTCCTTCTTGAGGACGGCCACGGGGAGCGCGGCGCGTACGGGACAGTCTAGCACTCGATACAGGATCGATGCTCCCACGCCGCGGACCCCGCAAAGGTCCGCGGTTTTGTTTTACCCATGATGTCCAAAGAGATGAGACCCGGTATGGCTCGCCAAGTCCTGATTTTCGACACCACGCTCCGCGACGGGGAGCAGGCCCCCGGCAATACCATGACGCCGGAGGAGAAACTCCGGCTGGCGCGGCAGCTCGATGCCCTGGGCGTGGACGTCCTGGAGGCCGGCTTCCCGGCTGCCAGCGACGGGGACTATCGGTCGGTCCGGGAGATCGCCCAGGAAGTTCGCCGCCCGGTCATCGCGGCGCTGGCGCGCTGCCACGACCGCGATATCGACCTGGCCGGCGAGTCCATCCGTGGGGCCGAGCGCGGCCGGCTACACATCTTCATCAGCACGTCGGACCTCCACCTCGAGCACAAGCTCCGGCTCACCCGGGCCGAGGCGCTCGAGCTGGCCCGGCGGGGCATCCGCCAGGCCCGGCGCTACACCGACGACGTGGAGTTCTCCGCCGAGGACGCCAGCCGGACCGACATGGACTTCCTGTGTCAGGTGGTGGCCATGGCCATCGCCGAGGGCGCCACCACGATCAACCTCCCCGACACCGTGGGCTACGCCCTGCCCGATGAATACGCCGCCATGTTCCGCACCGTCCGGGAGCGCGTGCCGGGCGGCGAGAACGTGGTCTGGAGCGCCCACTGTCACGACGACCTCGGCCTGGCCGTGGCCAACTCCCTCGCGGCCATCGAGGCGGGCGTGGGGCAGGTCGAGTGCACCGTCAACGGCATCGGCGAGCGCGCCGGCAATGCCGCGCTGGAGGAGATCGTGATGGCCAGCCGGGTCCGGCCCCAGCTGGCCCGCTTCACCACCGCCATCAACAGCCACGAGATCTTCCGGACCAGCCAGCTGCTGTCCTATCTCACCGGCAGCTTCCCGCAGCCCAACAAGGCGATCGTGGGCCGCAATGCCTTTGCCCATGAGGCCGGCATCCATCAGCACGGGGTGCTGCAGCACGGCCTGACCTACGAGATCATCCGGCCCGAGTCGGTCGGGATTCCCCGGTCGACCCTCGTGCTGGGCAAGCACTCCGGTCGCCACGCGCTGGAGCGGCGCTACAAGGACCTGGGCTACGATCTGGGTGAGGCCAAACTCGCCGAACTGTACAAGGAGTTCACCACTCTCGCGGACCGCAAGCGGGAGATCCTCGACGAGGACCTCCTGGCCCTGCTGCATGACAGCTTCCACGACGCGCCGGAGGAGTACCACCTGGTGCGCCTGCAGGTGACCTGCGGCAGTGTACCGGCCGGAGCGGAGGTCAACATGACCGGTCCCTGGACCGGCACCCGGACCGCCAGCGGCCAGGGCGACGGCCCGATCGCCGCGGCGTTCGCCGCCATCAGCGAGATCCTTGAGCGCCCCGTGGAGGTGATCTCGCTCTCGCTGCGTTCGGTGACCCCGGGCCGCGACTCGGTGGGGCAGGTCTTCCTGCAGTGCCGCATCGGCGGCAAGACGCTCTCGGGACAGGGTGCCTCGACCGACATCGTCGAAGCCAGCGCCCGGGCCCTGATCCACGCGCTCAACAAGGAGCGCCACGCCGAGCGACTGGAAGCGACGGCCTATGACGCCGTACAGCACTGGGGGGTGTAGTGGACGATTGGACGACTGGACGATTGGGCGATTGGGCCGAGTCGTGGCCGCTGAACCCTGAGACGACCAGATGAACGAATCTCTCTCCGGCGCACAGCTGCTTTGCCGCCTGCTCGAAGAGCAGGGGGTGGACCTGGTCTTCGGCTATCCGGGCGGGGCCATCATGCCGTTGTACCATGCGCTGCCGGAGCGGCCCGGCCTGCGGCACGTGCTGGTGCGGCACGAGCAGGCGGCGGCACACGCCGCCGACGGATATGCCCGGGCCAGTGGACGGCCTGGCGTGTGCGTGGCCACCTCCGGTCCCGGCGCCACCAACCTGGTCACCGGCCTGGCCACGGCACAGATGGACAGCTCCCCGGTGGTGGCGATCACCGGCCAGGTCCCGCGGGCGATGATCGGCCGGGATGCCTTCCAGGAAACCGACATCGTCGGCATCACCCTCCCGATCACCAAGCACAGCGTGGTGATCGAGGATGTCACCGAAATGGCGGAGCGGGTGCGCGAGGCCTTTGCCATCGCCACCGCCGGCCGGCCCGGTCCCGTCCTCATTGACGTGCCGAAGGATGTGCAGAACCAGAAGATCGACTGGGAGGGGCCGGTGCCGCTCCGGCCCGCCGCGTGGGCTGCGCCGGTGCCGCGCTCCCCCGCCACCGACGTGGCCACCGCCGCCCGGCTGATCGCGCGGGCGGAGCGGCCGCTGCTGATGGTGGGTCACGGGGTCATCCTGAGCGGCGCCTACGCCGAGGTGCGCGCCTTTGCCGAGCAGACCGGCATCCCGGTGATCACCACCCTGCTGGGGATCAGCGCCTTTCCCGACGGGCATCCGCTGCACCTGGGCATGCCGGGGATGCATGGCGAGGTGCACGTCAACCGGGCCATTCAGCACGCCGACGTGATCGTGGGCATCGGGCTCCGCTTCGACGACCGGGTCACCGGCAACACCGCCGGTTTCGCGCCGGAGGCGCAGATCATCCACATCGACCTGGACCCGTCGGAGATCGGCAAGAACGTGCCGGCGGCGATCGGCCTGGTGGGGGATGCCCGGCAGATCGTCACCCGGCTCAGCGAGCTGGTGCCGGCTCGCAACTGCGATGCCTGGCGGGACGAGATCCGGAGCTTCAGCCGGGTCCGGCAGGAGAGTTACGTGGGCGACATGGCGCCCGAGTCCATCCTCGCCGCGATTCACGCGGCGACGGGGGGAGACTGCACCATCGTCTCCGACGTGGGCCAGCACCAGATGTGGGTGGCCAAGCTGTATCCCTATCAGCAGCCCAACTCGCACATCACCTCGGGCGGGCTGGGGACGATGGGCTTCGCGGTGCCGGCGGCGATGGGGGTGCACTGCGCCCGGCCCGAACGGCCGGTGTGGGCCATCTCCGGGGACGGCGGCTTCCAGATGAACATGCAGGAGATCGCCACCATGGTGCAGGAAGGCATCCCGGTGAAGATGGCGATCTTCAACAACGGCTACCTCGGTATGGTGCGCCAGTGGCAGCAGTTCTTCCATGGCCGGCGCTACTCCGCCACGCCGATCTGGAGTCCCGACTACGTGAAGCTGGCGGAGGCCTACGGCATCGCCGGCTACCGGGTATCCCAGTCGCGGCAGATCGGGGAGGCGCTGGAGCGGGCGCTCCGCGACCCGGGGCCGGCGCTGGTGGAGTTCATGATCGAGCAGGAAGCCAACGTCTTCCCGATGATTCCCCCCGGGGGATCGCTGTCGGAGCCCATCGAGGCGGCCCCGTCCGCCGTGGCCCCCGTCGGATGAGCGAGCCCGCGTCACAGACCGTGGTGCTGGTCGAGTTCGCCGACGACCTGCTGACCCTCAACCGGGTCATGGGGATCGTGCGGCGGCGGAACCTGGCCGTGGCCAGCGCGGCGCTGGGCCCGGGGCAGGGGCCGGCACGGCGGGCGCTCACCCTGGTCCTCAGCGACGAGCCGGCCACCGTCTCCCGGCTGGTGAACCACCTGCGGAAGACCAGCGGGGTGGTGGACGCCACGGCGCGCCCCGAGGGGGAGTGCCTGATCCGGGAGCACCTGCTGGTCCGGGTCCGGGTGGCGCCGGTTCACCTCGCGGCCCTGCTCGATGTGGCCGCCCTCTACGAGGCCCGCATCCTGGAGGAGTCGCCGGAGGAGCTGTTGCTCGAGGCCACCGGCGACGAGCCGCTGCTCGGCGCCCTGCTCCGCGCGCTGGAGCCGTTCGGGGTGCTGGCCGTCGCCCGGGGCGGAGCGCTAGCCCTGCCGCGGGCACCCCAGCCGGCCTCCGCGCAGCGGCCAGCCGCTTCGCCGCGGGCGGCCAGCGCCGTCGTGGCCTGACAACCGATCTCACTGTCCACCTCACCCGACTCTGGAGTCCGCAATGAGCCCCACCCCCGATCGCGCCACCGGCCCCCGGATCTTCTACGAGCGTGACGCCGATCCCGGTCGGCTGGCGGGCCGCAGCTTCGCCGTCATCGGCTACGGCAGCCAGGGCCACGCCCATGCGCTCAACCTGAAGGAGAGCGGGGCGAAGGTCATCGTCGGCCTGCGTGAGGGCGGCGCCTCGTGGCAGAAGGCCCGCGCCGCCGGCCTGGACGTCCGTCCGGTGGCGGAGGCGGCGCGCGCCGCCGACACCATCATGATGCTGGTGCCGGACCAGGACGGCCGCACCATCTACGACGCCTCGGTGGGCCCGGCGCTGGCGCCGGGCAAGACGCTGATGTTCGCCCACGGGTTCAACATCCACTTCAAGGAGATCCAGCCGCCCAGCGCGGTGGACGTCTCGATGATCGCGCCCAAGTCGCCGGGCCACCTGGTGCGGAGCGAGTACGAGGCCGGCCGTGGCGTCCCGGGGCTGGTGGCGGTGCACCAGGACGCCAGCGGCGAGGCGCTCGCCAACGCGCTCGCCTACGGCCGCGGCATCGGCTGCGCCCGCGCGGGCATCATCGAGACCACCTTCCAGGAGGAGACCGAGACCGATCTCTTCGGCGAGCAGGCGGTGCTCTGCGGCGGGGTGTCCGAGCTGATCAAGGCGGGATTCGAGACCCTGGTCAACGCCGGCTACCGCCCCGAGATGGCGTACTTCGAGTGCCTGCACGAACTCAAGCTCATCGTGGACCTGATCAACCGCGGCGGGCTCTCCTTCATGCGCTATTCCATCTCCGATACCGCGGAGTACGGCGACTACACCCGCGGGCCGCGGATCATCACCGAGCGGACCCGCACCGAGATGCAGCAGATGCTCACCGAGATCCAGGACGGACGCTTTGCCCGTGAGTGGCTGGCCGAGCACCGCGCCGGCGGCGCCAACTTTGCCGCCATGCGCGCAGCGGGGAAGGATCACCAGATCGAGCAGGTGGGGGCCAGGCTGCGCGCCATGATGCCCTGGACCGAGGAGGGCAAGGCGGCCCAGGCAGAGGCTCCGGCGGCGGCCAAGCGGCGGGCGCCGGCGGGAGCAGCCGGGTGACCGGTCGCACGCTCTGCCGCAAGCTCTGGGATGCGCACCTGGTGCAGGAACCGGCCGGGGACGAGCCGGGGCTGCTCTACGTCGACCTGCACCTGGTGCATGAGGTCACCTCTCCGCAGGCGTTCGAGGGGTTGCGACTGGCCGGGCGCCGGGTGCGGCGCCCCGACCTGACCGTGGCCACCGTGGACCACAATGTGCCCACCGGCGACCGGCACCTGCCGATCGCCGACGCGGTCTCCCGGCGCCAGGTGGAGCTGCTGGTGGAGAACGCCCATCGCTACGGGATTGCGCTCCACGACCTCCACTCCCCCGGCCAGGGCATCGTGCACGTCATCGGCCCCGAGCAGGGACTGACCCAGCCGGGGATGACCATCGTCTGCGGCGATTCCCACACCGCCACCCACGGCGCCTTCGGGGCGCTGGCCTTCGGTATCGGCACCTCGGAGGTGGAGCACGTCCTGGCCACCCAGTCGGTGCGGTTTCCGGTGCCCGAAGACCATGGAGGCCCGCTTCACCGGGCAGCCTCCGCTGGGCGTGGGCGCCAAGGACCTGATCCTGGCGCTGATCGGCAGGATCGGCACCGCCGGTGCCACCGGCTACGTCATCGAATACACCGGCCCCGCCATCCGCGCCCTCTCCATGGAAGGCCGGATGACCGTCTGCAACATGTCCATCGAGGCCGGCGCCCGCGCCGGGATGATCGCGCCGGACGAGACCACCTTCGCATACCTGATGGGGCGGCCGCACGCCCCCAGCGGCCGGGCCTGGACGGCGGCGGTGGACCGCTGGGTGCTGCTGCAGACCGATCCCGGCGCGGAGTACGACCGGGTCGTCGAGATCGACGCCGCCACCATCGCCCCGCAGGTGACCTGGGGGACCAATCCGGGCATGGTTACCGGCATCGACGGCCGGGTGCCCGATCCGGGGAGCCTGGACTCCGCCGCCGACCGGGACGCCGCCGCCCGCGCGCTGGCCTACATGGGGCTCACCGCCGGCACCGCGCTGGAAGGCATCCCCGTCAACCGGGTGTTCATCGGCAGCTGCACCAACGCGCGGATCGAGGACCTGCGTGAGGCGGCGCGGGTGATCCGGGGCCGCCAGGTGGCCGCCGGCGTCCGCGCCATGGTGGTGCCGGGCTCGATGCCGGTGAAGGCGCAGGCGGAGCGCGAGGGGCTCGACCGGCTGTTCCTGGAGGCGGGCTTCGAGTGGCGCGACGCCGGCTGCTCCATGTGCCTGGGCATGAACCCGGACATCCTGAGTCCCGGCGAGCGCTGCGCCGCCACCTCCAACCGGAACTTCGAGGGCCGGCAGGGAAAGGGCGGGCGTACCCATCTGATGAGCCCGGCCATGGCCGCGGCCGCGGCCGTCACCGGCTGCCTGACCGACGTGCGCCGGCTGGAGCCCCATGTGGACGCGCTGGACAGCCACCCGCTCACCGCCGACAGCCATTAGCGGACAGCCGATACCCAAGGTCTCATGCACCCCTTCACGACCCACACCGGCGTCAGCGCGGCCCTCCCTCGGGTCAACGTGGACACCGACCAGATCATCCCCAAGCAGTTCCTCAAGCGGGTGGAGCGCACCGGCTTCGGGACGGCGCTGTTCTTCGACTGGCGCTACCTGCCGGACGGATCACCCGACCCGGCCTTCGAGCTCAACGATCCGCGCGCGCGTGGCGCGTCCATCCTGCTGGCCGGCGCCAACTTCGGCTGTGGCTCGTCGCGGGAGCACGCCCCCTGGGCGCTGGCCGAGTACGGCTTCCGCGCCATCGTGAGCGAGTCCTTCGCCGATATCTTCCTTGCCAACTGCTGCCAGAACGGGATCCTGCCGGTGCAACTGGCGGCGGCGGAGATGGCGGAGCTCTTCCGGCGTCACGCCGCGGCGCAGGGGCCGTATCGGCTTGCGGGTGAGTCTCGAGGAGCAGGCGGTCACCGATGACGCCGGCTTCCGCGCGACCTTCACCATGGACCCGTACTGGCGCTCGGCGCTGCTGGCCGGGCAGGATGAAATCGCCCGCACGCTCGAGGCGGAGCCCCGGATCGCCGCGTACGAGCGCCGCCGCGCGGCGCTGCTGGCGCGGCAGGCCGGGTGAGCCGCCCGGCAATCGCGGTCCTGCCGGGCGACGGCATCGGGCCCGAGGTGGTGGGGGCCGCGCTCGAGGTACTGCAGGCAGCGGCGGATCGGTTCGGCTTCAGACTCACCCTCACCGAGCATCCCATCGGGGCCGCCGCCGTGACCACGCACGGCGAGCCGTTCCCCGCCGTCACCCGTGAGGCGGTCGTCGCTGCCGATGCGGTGCTGCTGGGCGCCGTCGGCCATCCCTCCCTCGACAGTGCACCGCGCCCCCTCAAGCCCGAGACCGGGCTGCTGGCGCTCCGCGCCGCCCTCGGCGTCTTCGCCAACCTGCGGCCGGTGACGGTCTACCCGGTGCTGGCATCCTGCTCGCCGCTCAGGCCGGAGCTGTTGCTCGGCACCGACCTGCTCATCGTCCGGGAGCTGACGGGCGGGTTGTACTACGGCGAGCCGCGCGGCAACGACGGCCGGGTCGCGGTCAACACGCTCCGTTACACCCGCGAGGAGATCGAGCGGATTGCGCGGCTGGCGTTCGGGGCCGCCCTGGGACGGCGGCAGCGGCTGCTGTCGGTGGACAAGGCCAACGTGCTGGAGACCTCACAGCTGTGGCGGCAGGTGGTTACGCGAGGTCGGGGGAGACTTCCCCGGGGTGGTGCTGGAACACAACTACGTGGACTACGCCGCCATGCGGCTCATCAGCGAGCCCGCCTCGGTGGATGTGCTGCTCACCGAGAACATGTTCGGTGACATCCTGAGCGACGAGGCGGCGGTGCTGGCGGGGTCCCTCGGGCTGCTGCCCTCGGCGTCACTCGGTGCCGGTCCCGGGCTGTTCGAGCCGATTCACGGCTCGGCCCCGCCGCTGGCGGGGAAGGACGTTGCCAATCCGATCGGCACCATCCTCAGCGTGGCGATGCTGCTGCGCTACGGGCTCCGCCTGGAGGAGCCGGCCCAGGCGATCGACCGCGCGGTGGGGGATGCCATTGCCGCGGGGGCCCGCACCGCGGATATCGCCCATCTGGGAGAGCCGGTCCTCGGCACCCGCGAGATGGCCGGGCGCATCGCCCGGCTGGTGCGGGCCGGGGAGGGACGCCCTACGGCGAGCCGGGCTTGAAGATCATCAGCACGAACGCCGCCAGCGGCGTCAGCAGCGCGACCAGGCCCCAGATCTCCCACCGGAGCGACAGCCGCCGGTAGCGCGCGGCATCCCACGCGCCACTCGCCGCCGCCTGCGACGTCAGCGCCAGGAGCCGCTTCTGCAGCGGCGCCACCTGGAAGCCGAAGGCCAGCCCCGAGATCGCGAACAGGATGAGCGAATGCAGGATCCACCCGGTCCCCAGGATCGGGAGGCGCCCCAGCTGTGCCGCCCCCACCCCGAAGATGATGATGAGCAGCACGCCGGGAATGGTGAACCAGCGGTCGCTCCGGATGATGCCGTCCAGCGTGTGGGCCATGATCCGGGGATCGCCGCTGCGGTCTCCGTGCGATTTCCAGAACAGCCCGGTGATGATGTTGCCCAGGAAGAGCACCACCGCCAGCAGGTGCAGCGCCTTGAGTGCGAAATACATGAGATCTCCAGGTAGGGAGGAGGGGCCGGAGCCGGTCACTCGTACCTGAGCGCCTGGATCGGGTCCACCCGGCTGGCCCGTCGGGCGGGCAGGTAGCCCGCACCCAGCCCCACCAGCGACAGCACCACCAGCGACAGCGCGAACACCAGCGGATCGTGGCCCTCGAGGCCGTACAACAGCGCCCGAAGCGCGTGGCCCGCGCCCAGCGCGGCGCCGACGCCGATCACCGCGCCGACTGACCATCATGGTGAGCACCTGCCGCATCACCATCCGGCGCACCTGCCGGGCGTCGGCGCCCAGCGCCATGCGGACGCCGATCTCCCGGGTGCGCTGCGCCACGGTGTAGGCCAGGACGCCGTAGAGCCCGACGGCGGCGAGCAGGGTGGCCAGCCCGGCAAAGGCGGCCGACAGCAGGCTGATCATCCGGTCGAGAAAGACGTTCTCCCGGATCTGCTGGGGCATGGTCTTGAGGTTCTCCACCGGCAGACCCGGATCGATCCGCTTCATCAGGACCGGGATCTCGCCGGAGCAGCTGGGGCGCCAGCGCGGTGCGTATGTAGAAGTTCATGGTGCCGACGTTGGCGTCCTGCTGCCACGGCATGAAGAACAGGGGCGGGATCTCGTCCTTCACTTCGCTGTACTTCGCGTCCTTGGCCACTCCCACGATCTGGATATCCAGTGAATCGGGCTGCTCCGACGACATGAACTTACCCACCGCGTCGGTGCCCAGGTGGAACTTCTTCGCGAAGGTCTCATTCACGATGGCCACGTTGCCGCTCCCGTCCCGGTCGGACGGGGTGAACTCCCGGCCCGACAGGATGGGGATGCCCAGCATGCCGAAGTAGCCGGCGCCGACCTCGTTGAAGCGGCTGTTGTTGTCCACGTCCGGGCCGTGGGCGAAGCCCTGCACGTACACGTCGGTGCCCCAGTTGCTGCCGCCCAGGAGCGGCACCCTCGAGGACGTGACGCCGGTGACACCGGGCAGCGCGGCCAGTTCTCCTTCCACCCGCTGGTACAGCAGGCGGAAGCGGGTGCTGTCGTAGCCGCTGCGCTCGGGCGAGATGCCGAAGGTCACGACGTCGTCCACCCGCACGCCCAGCTCCACGTGGGTCACGTTCACCAGGCTCTTGAGGAAGAGGCCGGCCGAGATGAGCAGCGTGGTCGCCAGCGCGATCTGGGCCGTGACCAGGGTGGCCCGGAAGCGCGCCGCACCGCGGGCGCCCGACACCGCGCCGGCGTTGCTCCGGATGGCCCCGACCAGGTCGGAGCGGGTGCTGTGCAGCGCCGGGAAGATGCCGAAGAGCAGGCCAGTCCCGATCGACATCAGCGCCGCAAACAGCAGCACCGACGGCTGCAGTTCGAACACCAGGGAGCTCGAGGCGTCGGGCGGGAGCAACGTGGCGATCAGCCCCAGGGTCCACCGCGCCACCAGCAGGCTGGCCACGCCGCCCATCAGCGCCAGCAGCACCGACTCGGTCAGCAGCTGGGTCAGCAGCTGGCGGCGACTGGCCCCGAGCGCCAGGCGCACGCCCATCTCCGTGGCGCGGTTGGCGCCCCGGGCCAGCAGCAGGTTGGCGATGTTGGCGCAGGCGATGAGCAGCACCACGCCGGTCACCAGGAAGCAGCATGAGCAGCGGGGTCTTGGCCTCCTCGTGCACCGAGCTCTGACCCCGGCGTCCCGGGCTCAGCAGGACCTCCTTGGCCTTGAACTGCGCCAGGGTCTGGTCGCTCATGCCCTCCTGCAGCGGCGCCTCCACCTCGTTGATGATGGGGCGGTACACGCCGTTGAGCGCGGTGGCGGCCTGCTCCAGCGAGACCCCCGGCTTGAGCCGCCCGAAGACGTAGGCCCAGTAGCTCCGCCGGTCTTCCAGGCGGCCCCAGCGGATGAACTGCGCCCGCATCGTGATCGGCACGAACACCATGGGCCGCCCGCCCAGGGTGGTCCCCTCGAAGCCCCGCGGGGCGACGCCCACGATCTCCATCGGGTGGCCATTGACGGTGATGGTCTGCCCCAGCACGGCCGGGTCCGACCCGAGCCGGCCCTGCCAGTAGCCGTGACTCAGTACCGTGACGAAGTGCGCCCCGGGGGTCCGATCGTCCTCTGGTGCTGAGCAGCCGGCCCAGCGCGGGGCGCAGGCCCAGCGTCGGGAAGTAGGAGCCCGACACCAGCACCCCGTCCCCGGTCACCGGCTCGCCCTTGAGCGACAGACTCACCCCGAACAGCATGTGGGCGGCCAGTCCCGACAGCGCCGGGCTCCGCGCCTCCAGGTCCTTGAACATCGGGTAGCTGAAGGTGGCCTCGCAGGGGCCCGCCTGATTGCAGGACTGCGATCCGGGCTTGGGGCCGGGGGCGGCGAGGTTGATCAGCCGGTCCGGCTCCTGGACCGGCAGCGGCTGGACCAGCATCTGGTCGAACATCGAGTAGATCGCGGCGTTGGCGCCGATCCCCAGCGCCAGGGACAGGACCGCCACGGCCGTCACGAAGGGCGTCCGGAACAGGGTGCGGAGGGCGAGCTTCAAGTGTCGCATCTCGAGGCGCGGGATTTGGGTGATCGGGACCGGCCCGGGCACCGATGTATAACTGTCCCGGGCGGACGGGAGTTTCAACTTGGACAGTTCAGGGGGTCGGGAGGTCGCGTTGCGGGGAACCTGGCGGCGGTCGGCCGCCGGCCGGTGCGGACAGCCGGCGCATGCGGGCTCCGGTTGGGCAGGGACCGGGTGATTACCTCCCGCTAAGAGGTGTCGCCCACGGGCCCCTGCCGCAATGGGCCGGCCCGGTCTACCAGCTCCAGCCCACCGCTAGGAACGGCACCGAGTCGAACCGCAGGTAGCGGGTGGTGGCGCCACCCGCTTCGCCGCGATAGCCGGTGACGTAGTGACTGAACCCGCCCCGGATGGTCAGGCCCGGCGAGGGGCTCACCCCCAGGTAGAACTCCGAGTTGAGCGAGCCGCGGTCGGCGTTGCCGTACAGGAAGAGCGAGCCGCGCGCCGGGGTGAGCTCGACCGCCCCATCGTTCTGGGACGAGCCCGCCGCCACCCCAAGCAGGTCCAGGTTGGCGCCGAACCTCACCCGGGGAACCAGCTTCACCTCGGCGAGGACCATCAGGTTGAGCCCGGCGAGGCTCGGGTCGATGGTGACGCGGGCCGGGAGCGCCGTGCTGGTCCGGCCGCGGTTGCGGTAGCTGGCTGGGGAGCCGGCGTAGTAGCTCACCCGGGGGCCGATGCCGAGCACCAGGCGCTGCCCCACGGGGAGGTGCCAGGGCACCGCCACGGCGGCACGCCAGGCGTCGCTGGCGGCCCCTACCGAGAGATCGGTGCTCCACCCCTGGGCCTGGGCCAGGGAGGGCGAAACGAGCAGTACCGCCAGGCCGGCGGTGACGGGAGACAGGCGCATCCGGGGCTCCGGGGAAGGTAGTTGTCTGCTGCAACGCCGCAGGCGTCCCGGCGGTTCTCTCCGGCGGGTTCGGCGTCCCCTCGCTCCCCGACCGGCACGGGGCCGGCCGGGGGGAGGCGGGTGGCTAGCGGGGTGTGCCGAGGGAGGGCGGCACGGGGGGGGCTCCGGGCAGTCCGGGGACCGGCAGGCAGACCGTGAACTTGAGCATCTGGTCCGGGACCGCCGCGAGATCCGCCTCGGTGAGGCCGGGTGCCCGCTCGGCGATGGAGCGGCGGAGATCGGCGTTATGGGGGCGTTGCAGGTCCAGCACACAGGCGGCGCAGAAGTAGCCTTCGATGTCCTCGAACAGCCGAAGCAGGGCGGGGGCACCATCCTTCTCGAGCGCATCCTGGCGATGGCAGCGCGGGCAGCGCACGGGCAGCATCCTGGGTTGGGGACGGGCGCACTACGCTGGTCCGGTCCGGAATAGTTGCAGCCCGGCGGGCCTCCGGCCCCGCGCGCCGAGCCTAACAACGGCGGCCAGTCTCAGAATCCGTCGGTCACCGCGCCGTAGGTGGCAGAGGAGACCTGCCGGGCATACTTGGCCAGCACGCCCCGCCGGTAGCGCGGGGCCGTGGCGCCGCGAGAGGGTCACGCCGGGCCCGCACGCGACGAGGCGGGCAACTCCGGTCGGAGCTGCCCGCCTCTGGTGTCGCTGTCCCGCGCTACCTCACGGGCAGGAGGGCGAGATGTTGAATCTTCCGGACCGCACCGAGGCGGTGGGCCACGGCGCCGTGGTGGAGGCGACGAGCCGGTAGCCGCCGTTCTTGTTGATGGACAGGACGTCAAACACCGCCAGTCCCGCCGCGTTCGAGATCGCGAACGGCTGCGAGGTGGCCACCTTCGCCCCGTTGTTGACCTCGGCCACGATATCCACCTGCACCCCGGCGAGCGGCTGCCCGCCCGGGGCGGTCACCTTGACGGCGATGGTGGGGGTCATGATCGCATTGAGCGCATAGCACTGTGAGGCGGAGGGCCCCGGCTGGAACGCCAGCGAGACCGAGGTCGGGTACTGCACCGTCAGCGAGAACGACTGGCTGGCGCTCTGGGCGCCGCTCACCGCCTCGACCGTGAAGTTGGCGGTCCCCGCCGTGGTCGGGGTGCCGCTGAGGACGCCGGCGGCGGAGAGCGTGAGCCCGGCCGGCAGCGCGCCGGCGGTCACACTCCACGTGTAGCCGCCGATGCCGCCGGTGGCCTGGAACGTCTTGGAGTACGGAACCCCGGCCGTGGCATTGGGCAGCGGCGAGGTCGTGGTGATGACCACCGGCGGCGGCTGGATGTCGAGGCTGTAGACCCCGGTCGCCGTCACCGGACCGCTGCTGACCTCCACCGTGAAGCTGAAGCTGCCGTACCCCGAGGGGGTGCCGGTCAGCACACCGGCTGCCGAGAGCGAGAGGCCGGCGGGCAGCGCTCCGGAGACCACGCTCCAGCTGTAGCTGCCGATGCCGCCGGTGGCAGTGAACGTGGTGCTGGGATAGGCCACGCCCTGCACACCGGCGCTGAGCGGCGAGGCCGGTGCGGTGATGCTGAGCGGCAGGATCTGGATGGCGGTGACCGAGAAGTTCGCCGCCGCCGGCACGAAGCCGAGCGGGGCCTGGGCCGGCGTGGCCGTCCCGGTGTTGGTCCCGTCCACGATCGTCCAGGTGGATGCCGCGGTGCCGTCGAGCCCGGTGTTCACCAGCGCCGGGGAGAACCCGCCGATGGCGCCCGGCACGAAGCTCACCGGAATGTTGTCAATCGGGGTGCCATTGGGGGCGTTGACCCGCGCCCGGACGGTGAGCGTCACCGGAGCGGTGATGTCGCTGCTGCCCACCGGGATGTACAGCGGGGAGCTGGGCCCCGTGCTGGTGGTGAGCAGCTTGGTGTCCACCGCAGCGAACGGGCTGAACTTCACCACCTGGCCACCGGTGCCACCGCCGCTGACGCCCGCGGCGAGCTGATCGGGGAGGACCAGCTGCGCGAACAGTTGCAGCACCCGGCCCAGGGCGCTCCCGGCGGCGTAGGGCAGCTCCGGGCACGACAGACCCAGGGGGGCCAGCGACACCGGCGCGCCGATCTCGATGGTACCGCCCGCGGTGGTCAGGACGGTGTTGCCGGGAACCACGGGAACGTAGCCGGCCTCCACCGCGTGGGCGATGCGCAGATCGCCCGGGGAGGTCACGACGGCATCGTCGTACTCGATGCACACCCCCGCCAGCACCGGGTCGGTGAAGGTCACTTCCGGGTTGGCGACGAACTCGTACGCCCCGGCCTTGTACCCGCCCTGCCCATACCAGTCCAGGCTGGTGGGGAGCGGGTTGGTGGTCTGGTAGACCGAGACGAACGTCCCGAAGAACGGCTGCCCGTCCATGGTGCTGGGCACGTCTCCCTGATCCACCTTGACCGCGGACTCCTCCCCTGGATCGCTCACCACGGTGGTGGGCGTGCCGTTGCGGATCAGCACGGTGTTGGCGGCGCTGAAGATGCCGCTGAGGTCAGGCACGGGGGTGATGCCGTTGGAGCAGTAGAGCAGGTAGAAGAGCTTGAGCACCCGGTCCTGCGTGGCCGTGCTCTGTCCACCGATCAGTTTGTCGTCGTAATAGTTGGTCAGGGTGTAATTGATCAGGGAGTCCACATTGGCTTCTACTACCAGCGTCTGGCCGGTCCGCCTGCCCTTGTCGATGTTGTTGCTGTAGCCCTGGGCCTTTCCCCGGCGCCCGCCGCCCGGGCCGAACAGCTGGGGCAGCAGGCTGTCGATGGCACTCTGGGCCCGGGCCGGGTCGGCGCATTCGTCGGGGAGCGTCATCGCCGCCGCCGGGACACGACCCGGCAGGATGGCCGAAGCGCCCGAGCGGTCCGGCGCAAGCTGGTTATCAGAACACGCGGCGGTCAGGACGACCGCGGCGACGGTGAGCGAGCGAAGGCGACGGAACATCGAACCTCCGGGGATGACCCAGAAGAGGGGGTGACGGGGTTGGCGGAGACCACGCAGCCGGATGGTGGGATCCTGCGGGGGCCTCTGAGACCGTCAGGAAGGACTTGGACGCAATTCTAGTGACAGCCGGGAATTATGCCAGTAGGCGGGGATTCAGGTCAGAATTGCGGGACCGGTGCCACAGGTGTGTCAGTTTCCCCCCACAAGAGCCTTGAATGCCGGCTCGCTGGCCAGGCTGCGGAAGTTCCAGCCCGGATCGGGCGAGAACTCGGCCCGGCGCTCGGGATTGGCGGCCAGGAAGGTCTTCAGCGCCTCGATAGCACCGGGCTTGTCGTCGGCGAGCACCAGCGCAAAGGCCTGCTTCAGGTAGAGGAAGCGGGTCGGGTCCACTTCCGTGCTGGCGAGGGAGCGCTGGGCCACCCGCTTGGCGCTGTCGGTGAGCCCGGCCTTGGCCAGCACGCAGGCAACCATCATCCGGGCCTCCGCCTGCTGGAACTCGGGCGGGCCGCTGGTCTGGCCGGTCGTCAGGGCCTCGCTCTGGGCCAGTTGCCAGGCGCGGTCCGGATCGGCGGGCTGGCCGCGCATGGTCATCAGGTAGATCTGACAGATCGTGAAGGCGCTCTCCTCGGGGAAGCGCCGCTGTCCTTCGGTGCACCAGCGGTTGGCATCCACCGCCTGGTCCAGGTCGTAGGAGGCGTAGAACAGCCGTTCAACGATCTTGGGGGCGTTGGCGAGAAAGGCGTCCGATTCGTAGGCCCGGCGCGCGGCCAGCATCACATCCGGCAGGCTGGTACTGGGATCGTTGGCGTAGAGGTGGCTCAGTGACGCCCAGGCCCCGGCCTGGGTGGGCCGGAGCCGGGTGGCCAGCTCGAGATCACTCCGGGCGCTGGCCCGCAGCGCCGCCGCCGCGACCGGGTCCTGTTCCAGCCGCAGCAGGTATTTCCAGTACTGCAGGTTGCCCCGCAGTTCCAGCGCGTCGGCGTTGGTCTCGGTGAGCGCCATGGCGCGGCCGATATGGGCGAGGCCGAGGTCAATCCACCGCCCCGCCGCCAGAGGATCGCTCAGGTACCGGCGGGACCGGAGGTAGGCCAGCCGGCCCCGCAGCACGATCGGATCGGCCCACTTCGGATCGAGCGCCTCCGCCTGCGCCAGCAGCGAGTCGGCGGTCTGCTGGCTCCGGTGGTGCGCGAGGGTGTCTCCCAGGTCGGCGGCGGCCTCGCCGCTCTTGTGCAGCTGCTCGGCCCGCTGCAGCAGCGACCAGGCGGCGGTGCTGCGGGTCCCTTCCTGCTGTCCCCGGAGCCGGACCTCCTGGCCCAGCTGCTGGCGGATCAGGTCGGCGGCCTGGGTCGCGAGCGAGTCCCGGGCGCCGACGAGGTCGCTGGCGGGGCGCTCGAAGCTGGCCCGCCGGGCGAGGTCGGCGCCGCTGTTGCCGTCCACCAGCCAGACCTGGACCCTGATGCCGCTCGCCGGAAGTGGGCTCGACCCGGCCGCGGACCAGCGTGCCGGCCTGGAGCGCCCGCGCGATACTGTCGGCCGTCACAGCGGAGTCGCGCCAGGCGCCGACGCCGCCCCTGGAGATGACGCTCAGCGCCGGGCACCTGGCTCAGTTCGCCGATCAGCGCCTCGGTGAGGCCGTCGGCGAGGTAGCCGAGCTCGCGCTGCGGGCTCTCGTCCTCGAAGTAGAGCACGGCGATGTGGCGCGGGTCCAGACCGCCGGGGCCCGGGGCAGCCCCGGTCGGGCCCCGGGTGAGCGCCCACGCCAGGACGCCGCCGGCGATCAGGACCACGCCCGCGGCGCCGCCCAGCAGCAGTCGGCGCCGGCGGCCCTGTTCCTGGTCCACGGCGGCGACCGCCCGGGTGGTCCCGCTGCGGGTGGCGGTCCGGCGCTGGGCGGTGCGGGCCGCGGTCCATCCCATTCCGGTCACGCCCAGGCCCATGCGGAGCATGTCGCTCAACTGGGCGGCGGTGGCGGGCCGGTCGGCGGGGACCTTGGCCATCGCGGCCATGATGGCGTCCTCGACCTCGTCGGGCACGGTATCCCGCACGACCTGGACGCTCGGCACCTGCTCCATGGCGTGGCGGGCCATGATGGCGCGGGCGTTGGAGCCGGTGAACGGCGGCGCGCCGGTCAGCATTTCGTAGAGGACGCAGGCCAGGCTGTACAGATCGCAGGTCGGCCCCACGGTATCGCCGACCGCCTGCTCCGGGCTCATGTACACCGGGGTGCCGACCGCGGTCCCGGTCTGGGTCAGCTTCTGGGCCGAGCTGGCCTCGGTGGCGGCGCGGGCAATGCCGAAGTCGGCCACCAGGGCGTGGCCGCCGGAGAGCATGATGTTCTCCGGCTTGATGTCGCGGTGGACGATGCCCATGCTGTGGGCGTAGCCCAGCGCGTCGAGCACCTCGAGCGCCGTCTGCAGGGCAAAGTCCACCGGCAGCATGCCGTCCCGGTCGAGCCGGTCCCGCAGCGACTCCCCCATGATGAACGGCATGACGTAGTAGAGCAGGTCATCGGCCTCGCCCGAGTCGAACAGCCCGAGGATATTGGGGTGCTGCAGCTTGGCGGCGATGTGGATCTCGCGGGAGAAGCGCTCCGGCCCGATGTTCGGACGCCAGCTCGGGGTGCAGCACCTTGATGGCCACGTCCCGGTCGTGCTTGAGATCGGTGGCGAGGTAGACCGTGGCCATGCCGCCGCGACCCAGTTCGCGCTGGATGGCGTAGCGTTCCTGGAGCGCGGCCTGCAGGCGGGAGAAAGTGTCGGACACGGTCGCGGACAGAGGTGAGCGGGGCGGGGCGGCAGTCGGACCTAGTATACCCGCGACCGGGAGTTGAAGCCAGCAAGCCCGGACCGTCCGGAGGGCCAGCCAGGGCGCCTGAGGGCGCGGCGCCGGCCCTCAGAACCCGTCGGTGACCGCGCCGTACGTGGCGGACGAGACCAGCCGGGCGTACTTGGCCAGCACGCCCCGCGTGGTAGCGCGGGCGCGGGCGGCTGCCACGCCGCGCGGCGGCGGGCCAGCTCGGCGTCGGGCACCTCCAGCTGCAGCAGGCGCCGCTCGGCGTCGATGGTGATCGCGTCGCCCTCCTGGACCAGCGCGATGCCGCCGCCCACCGCCGCCTCCGGCGCCACGTGGCCCACCACCATGCCGTAGGTGCCGCCGGAGAACCGGCCGTCGGTGATCAGGCCGACCGAATCGCCCAGGCCGGCGCCGATGATCGCGGAGGTGGGCGAGAGCATCTCCCGCATCCCGGGCCCGCCGCGCGGCCCCTCGTAGCGGATCACCAGCACGTCGCCCGGCCGGATCTTCCCGGCGAGGATCGCCGCGAGGCAGGCCTCCTCCGAGTCGAAGACCCGGGCGGGTCCGGTGATCCGCGGCGTCTTCACGCCGGTGATCTTGGCCACGCTGCCCTCGGTGGCGAGGTTGCCGCGCAGGATGGCGAGGTGGCCCTGCGGGTACAGCGGCCGGTTCCACGGGCCGGATCACCTCCTGGACGGGTCGCGGCTCGGCGGGCACGTCGGCCAGCGTCCTCGGCGATGGTCTGCCCGGTGATGCGTCAGGCAGCTCGCCGTGCAGCAGGCCGTGGGCGAGCAGCATCTTCATCACCTGCGGGATGCCGCCGGCGGCGTGCAGGTCGGTGGTCACGTAGCGGCCGGAGGGCTTGAGGTCGCAGAGCACCGGCACCCGGGCCCGGATGGCCTCGAAGTCGTCGAGCGCCAGCGGCACGCCGGCGGCGTGGGCGATGGCCAGCAGGTGGAGCACCGCGTTGGTGGAGCCGCCCACGGCCATCACCACGGCGATGGCGTTCTCGAACGCCTGCCGGGTCAGGATGTCGCGCGGCAGCCGCTGGTCCCGGATGGCCTCCACCAGCACCTGGCCCGAGCGGGCCGCGCTCTCGGCCTTCTCGGCGTCCTCGGCGGCCATCGTGGAGGAGCCCGGCAGGCTCATGCCCATCGCCTCGATGGCCGAGGACATGGTGTTGGCGGTGTACATCCCGCCGCAGGAGCCCGCGCCGGGGCAGGCGTGGCGTTCGACCGCGTGCAGCTCGGCGCGGCGTCGATCTTCCCGGCGCCGAACTGGCCCACCGCCTCGAAGACGCTCACGATGGTGAGGTCCTCGCCGTCGAGGTGCCCGGGCTTGATGGTGCCGCCGTAGACGAAGATGGCCGGGATGTTCAGGCGGGCGATGGCGATCATGGCGCCCGGCATGTTCTTGTCGCAGCCGCCGATCGCCAGCACGCCGTCCATGCTCTGGGCGTTGCAGACGGTCTCGATCGAGTCGGCGATCACCTCGCGGGAGACCAGGGAGTACTTCATCCCCTCGGTGCCCATCGAGATGCCGTCGCTGACGGTGATGGTGCCGAAGAGCTGCGGCATGCCGCCGGCGTCGCGCACCGCCGCGCTCGGCCCGCCGGGCCAGGAGGTCCAGCCCGACGTTGCAGGGGGTGATGGTGCTGTAGCCGTTGGCGATGCCGACGATGGGCTTGTCGAAGTCGTCCTCGCCGAAGCCCACGGCCCGGAGCATGGCGCGGTTGGGGGCGCGCTGCACACCCTGGGTAATGGCCGAAGAACGCAGTGTCATGGGGCAGGCTCTCGAGGCATGGATCGCGGCGACGGATGGTCCCGGAATCTACCCCGGGGGGAGAAAGCAAACAGGGGGCTGTTGAGCCCCCTGCCTGCCCCCCTTCACCCCGAAGGTCCGCGCTAGCGCGGCTCCAGGACTTCCTCGATGGCGTGGCGCTGCACCGCGTCGGCGGTGACCGGCGTGAGCGCGGCGTTGTCCACCTCTCCGGTCCGGATCCGGACCACCCGCTCGATCGGCTGCACGAAGATCTTGCCGTCGCCCACCTCGCCGGTGCGCGCCGAGGCCAGGATGGCCTTGATGCATGGCTCCACGAACGGCTCGGAGCAGGCCATTTCAATCTTGACCTTCTCCCGGAACTCGAGCACCACGCTGGCCGCGCGGTAGGTCTCGACGAACTCCTTCTCTCCCCCGTGGCCGCTGGCCCGGGAGATCGTGATGCCAGTGATCCCCGCCCGGAAGAGCGCCGCCTTCACTTCAGGCAGTTTCTCGGGGCGGATGACGCAGGTTACCAGTTTCATGATTCGTACCTCCGGTCGTGTGCCGTGATCGAGCCGGCTGCCATCCCCCCTCGGGGTGTCGGGCGACGGCCCTGGCATCCCCCGGTGCGGGAGTCCTTCTCGCTAGACCAGCCGCTCGCTGCAGGAGCTGCGTGAAATGTTCGGTCCTCGTCACCACCCGTCAACAGCGGGCGGTGGGGAAGGTTGCCAGCCGCCTGTTGCCCGCAGCCGCCTCCAGTGCTCCTGGCCAGTCCGCACCCCGGGGAGGAGGCGGCAGGAACCCAAGCGACGAACCACGGTCAACCGACGACTGGCAGCCCTCCAGCGTGCCCCGGTGACGCCTAGGCGGGGCTCTCCGATTCGGCCGGGCTCAACAGGCTGGCGTAGGTAGGCGCATCCGCCGGCGTCAGCACCGTCACCGGATGGCTCAACCCGCCCACGGTCTGGAAGTCGGGGTACGCCGAGTAGCCGTGTTCACCGTAGTCGAGGCCTTCCAGCTCCTCCTGCGCGGACACCCGGATGCCCATCGTCACCTTCAGCAGGCCGAACACGCCGAGCGCAAAGGCGAAGGTGAACGCCCCGATCGCGGCCACCCCGGTGAGCTGCGCCACCAGCTGGGTGGAGCCGGCCTTGGCCCCGAAGAGCCCGACGGCGAGCGTTCCCCAGACGCCACAGACCAGATGTACCGAGAGGGCGCCGACGGGGTCGTCAATCCTGAGCTTGTCGAAGCCGAGCACCGCGAGGACCACGATCACGCCCGCCACGGTACCGATGAGCGTCGCCGAGAGGGCCGCCATCTGGTCGGCGCCGGCGGTGATGCCCACCAGGCCCGCGAGGATGCCGTTGAGCATCATGGAGAGGTCCGGCTTCTTCGCGATTATCCATGAGGTGACCATCGCCGCCATGCCGCCGGCCGCGCCCGCCAGGGTCGTGGTCATCAGCGTGAGGGAGACCGCCGCCGGGTCGGCGGAGAGCACCGAGCCGCCGTTGAACCCGAACCAGCCGAGCCAGAGCATGAAGGTGCCGATGACGGCCAGCGGCATGCTGTGGCCGAGGATCGGCTGGACCCCGTGCTTGGTGTACTTCCCGATCCGCGGTCCGAGGAGCAGGATGCCGGCCAGCGCACCCCAGCCGCCGACCGAATGCACCAGCGTGGAGCCGGCGAAGTCGTAGAAGCCCAGGTCCTTGAGCCAGCCGGCGCCCCACTGCCAGCTGCCGGTGATCGGGTAGCTGATCGCCACGAAGATCACCGAGAAGATCAGGAAACTCGACAGCTTGATCCGCTCGGCCACGGCGCCGGAGACGATCGTGGCGGCGGTGGCGGCGAACATTCCCTGGAACAGGAAGTCGGTCCAGTAGGTGTAGCCGGGGTTGTAGGCCGAGGTGAGCTGCGCCGGATCGGTGACCGAGACGCCGAATCCCGAGAAGCCGAAGAACTTGCCGAAGAGCCAGGCCTCTCCGGGATACATCAGGTTGAACCCCACCAGCGCGAAGGTCAGGATCCCGATGGCGGGGATGGCGGTGTTCTTGAACAGGACGTTGACGGCATTCTTGGCCTGGGTCAGGCCGGTTTCCAGCGTCGCGAAGCCGAGATGCATGATGAACACCAGGCCGGTGGCGATCATCATCCAGAGGTTGTTGACCGTGAAGAGCTCTAGGGACGGGCCGGCCGCGGCCGTGGCGGCCAACGCGTCAGCGACCGGTGCCGCCGCGAGCGAGTCAACCAGTGGGGCCACCTCCTGCGCTGACAGGCCCGACGGCAGTGCCGCGAGCGAAAGCGCCGCGAGGGTGAAGGAATGCATCTCGGTCTCCTTGTGGTGTTGCGTGAGGCACGCCCGGGGCTTCGCGAAAGCCAGGCGTGCGGTACCAGTCCCTCCCGGATCGGCCGGGTGCCGACCTGCCGGTCCCGCCTGCCGCCCCAGCCAGCATCGGTGCTCCGCTACGACCCCGATGCGCGGTCGCTCCTGACGTCTGGCCGCCGCCGGTCATCTCCCCGCCGTCCCGCGTCCCCCCAGGCCAGCGATCCGGCTGGGTGCCGTGGGCGGCTTTTTATGCAGCAACCCCCGGTTGGTGGAGTACACCAGAGCGGTTTGCACTCGACTGAGTCCGGCGACGGGTCAGTATAGGGGTAGGTGCAAGAACTGTCAAGCGATTCTTGCAGAATTTGTAGAATCTCGTGTGCATACTTACAGAACGGGCTGCATAATCAGGTCTATGTGGCAGCAGAAAAGCAAAAACCGCACGAATCATCGTGCGGTTCTTCGTGACATCGGCCCGGTTGGGGGCCAAGTCCTTCTGGCACAACGGGTTTTGTGCTATCACCCCGCTTCGGCCGCTACACCCCCTCGTCGGCGAGGTCGGCCTCGTTCCGGTCCCAGTGGTATTCCATATATACGGCCGTCTCCTCCGCGACCTCGATCCCGCACAGGCGGTCCACCACGTGGAGCGACATGTCCATCCCCGCCGAGACGCCGGCGGACACGATCACCCGCCCGTTGTCCAGGAAGCGCTCTCCCTCTCGAATCACCGCGGTGGGGGCCAGCTCGCGGAGCAGGGGGATGGCCAGGTGATGGGTGGTAGCCTCGAGGCCGTGGAGCAGGCCTGCCTTGGCCAGCAGCAGGGACCCGGTGCAGACCGACAGGACCAGTTCGCAGTCGGCTGCCTGGCCCCGAATCCACTCGACCAGCCCAGGATTGGTGAGCTCCCGCCGGGTGCCATACCCACCGGGCACGACCAGCACGTCGGTGGCTGGCGCCTGCCCCAGCGTGTAATGCGGCTGAACCACAAAGCCGTTGCGGAGCGCCACCGCGCCTGACCGCTCCGCGACCAGCGACACCCGGAAGGGTTCGAGCCCGTGGCGCCGGCCCGCCACCGAGAACACCTCAAACGGCCCGGCGACATCCAGAACCTCGGCCTCGTCGAACACCAGGATGGACACCTGCCGGGTGGCGGGCCGGTCGGTTGGGATCGTCATGGTGGGAGAAGCTACAGGCCGGCGACCCGAGGCAACAGGCAACGGGATGGCGCTGCGCCAGGCATGCCGCCCGCGCCCGTCGCCCCCGGGGCATCGTGCCCCTAGATTCCGACCCGATGCCCGATAGCCCCTGCGCCACCTGCCAGACGCCCGTGCCGGAGACGGCGCTGTTCTGTCCCGCGTGCGGCAGCCGCACCGGGCAGGGCGACAGCCGGGCCGCCGCTGCGGCGGATCAGGATGTGCCGGGCCGGCTGGCCCGGGCGCTCGGCCCCAATTACGTGGTGCGCCGCCTGCTGGGCGAAGGCGGCTTCGCCCAGGTGTTCGAGGTCTGGGACACCGGGCTGGAGCGTCGCCTGGCGGTGAAGGTGCTCAAGCCGGACATCGCCTGGTCGTCCGGGATGATCGAGCGCTTCAAGCAGGAGACCCGGAGCATCGCCCGGCTCAACCACACCAACATCCTGGCCATCCACTTCGTGGGCGAGGGCGAGGGGCTGGTCTACTACGCCATGCCGTTCGTGGAGGGCGAAGCGCTATCGGCGCTGCTCCGCCGCCAGGGAGCGCTGCCGCCCGACCGGGCCCTCGGAATCCTGCGGCCGCTGCTGGACGCGCTCTCCCATGCGCACGCGATGGGACTCATCCACCGCGACATCAAGCCCGACAACGTCATGCTGGAAGCGTCTTCCGGCCGGCCGCTGCTGGTGGACTTCGGCATCGCCAAGCGGATTGACGGCGAGGGACACAAGACCCAGACCGGCTTCGTGGTCGGTACTCCGCAGTACATGAGCCCTGAGCAGGCGCTGGGGCAGGGCGACCTCGATGCCCGCACCGACCTCTACGCCGTGGGTGCGATGCTGTACCAGATGGTGACCGGCACGCCGCCGTTCGATGGCGATAGCAGCCAGGAGATCGTCGGCAAGCACCTGAGCGAGCCGGCGCCGATCGCGTCCGCGAAGAACGCCAAGATCCCCACCTGGCTGAGCAACGTCATCGTCCGCTGCCTGGCAAAGAAGCCGGGCGAGCGCTACCAGTCCGCGGCGATGCTGCTGGACGCCCTGCAGTCCGGCCGCATGTCCGGCCCCCAGGAGCCGGTGAGTGCCGAGCGGATCGTAGCCCGGCTCGCCTCCGATGAGGCCACGGCGCTGATGCCCAGCGCCGAACGGCACGCGAGTGCGGCCAAGACGGCGGTGCGGGCCCCCGCGGTGCCGGCCCCCAAGCGCCGGGGCGGGCCGGTGCTGTTGCTGCTCTTGCTGGTGGGGGCGGCGGGAGCCGCCGGGTACCTGCTGCTGTTTCAGGCGGCGCGGCTCAGCGTCGAGAACCGGCTGGTGGAACCGGTGCGGCTGGTGCTGGGCACCGAGTCGGTGGAGATCCCGCCGGGCGGCACCCTCGAACGCAAGGTGCCCCGGAAGGGCCCGCTGGTGCTACAGTGGTATCTGGTGCGCCCGGAGGGGCCCGACGGCCCGCTGGGGGTGGAGCTGCAGGGCAGCATCAGCATCGCCGAGCCGCGGGGAAGGCTCTCCCGCCGGGTGGACGCGCGGAGCGGACAGCTGCCGGTCTTTGCGCCGCTGATCACCAATGAGACCGACGGTCCGCTGGAAATCACGGTGAATCCGGGCACCGCCGCGGCCCGGCGCTGCGAGTGCCCCGTCTCCCCCGGCACGGTCCGCGGCCACATCGGATACTACGAGCTGTTCCGCAACAGCGCCGTCGAAGGCACCCTCCCAGGCCGGTCGGCCACCTTCCGCGATCTCGGAGACAAGGTTGATCCCGCCAACGGCACCGTCGGGCTCAGGTTTGATGAGCCGGGCATGGGGCGCGTCGGCGGGTAGCAGCTCGGCGTCTCGGCGTCTCGGCGTCTCGGTGACTCGGCGACTCGTGCCCGGAGGTCGAGTCCGTTGCCGCGGTGACCACTCGGTGGTGGGTCTCGGTGCCGAGCCTCAACCTGCGCGAATCACGAGTCGCCGAGTCACCCCTACTCCGGCATCCGGCACTCCACTCCGCGGCGGAAGCCCGCCTGACAGGCCCGGCTGAGGAGGTCGTTGGCCCGGTCGATGTCCCGGTCCACCCCCGTGCCGGTCTGGTACAGCCGCGCCAGCCGGGCACAGCTCTCCGGTTCTCCCCCGTCGCATCCCTGCTGGTACAGCGCCGCGGCGCGCCGAGGGTCGGTGCTGACTCCGCGTCCCCGCTCGAAGCGAATCCCCAGCAGCAGGCAGTTGCGCACCGCCCCGAGAGAGCAGCCGCGGGTCAGGTCGCGCACCACCACGTCGCTGTTGGGGATGACGCCGGCCCCGGTGGTGTACGCATCGGCGGAGCGGAGGCAGCCTTCGCCGTCCCCCGCCTCACACGCCCGCCGGAAGAGTCGTGCCCCCAAGCCCAGGTCGAGGCTCCGGTTGACGCCTCGCGTGTACCAGAGTCCCAGCCGGGTACAGGCCGCCGGAGTGCCCGCGTCACAGGCGGCCAGCAAGATGCGCTCGGCCTGGTTCGGGTCCTGCGAGACGCCGTCGCCGCGGGCCATGCGCTCGGCGAGCTGGATACAGGCTTCCCCGATGCCGCTGTTGCACCGCCCGGAGAGTTCCGGGGTCGTCTGGGCGGCGATCGGCCCGGCGGCCAGCATCAGGAGGAGGGTGACCGGTCTCATTCCCCGAGGTCCCCGCGCTTCAGGTTGAGGGTGCGGGCAGGGGCCATGGCATCGAAGCCGAAACGCTCCCGCACCCGGTCGACGGCGGTGGTGAGTTCCCGGAGCCGGGTGCGCTGAGGGGATTCGAACAGGTCGGCCGGCGCGGTTTCAGTGAGGCCGGTCGCCGCGATTCCGATGAGCCGCACCCCCTGGCGGCGGCGACGGGCATCCTCGAACGCCGGACCAAACAGCGCGCGCGCGGGACCCAGCAGCTCGGGATCGAGGTCGGTGGGCTGGGGCAGGGTCTTGCGCCTGGTGACGGTGTGGAAGTCGCCGTGGCGCAGCTTGAGGACTACCGTCCGGGCCACCAGCCCCTCCTCGCGGAGCTGGGCGGCGATGAGTCCCACGAACCGGACCAACAGGTTGTCGAGATACTCCGGCTCGGTGGCATCGCTGGAGAGGGTGGTCTCACGGCTCACCGAGCGGGGCCGCCGGTCGGCGTGGAGCGCCGTGGTGCCGTTCCCCTCGGCGCGCCACTTGAGCTCCCGGGCGTAGTCGCCCACCAGCCGGGCGAGGGCGGCCTCGTCGAGCGCCTGGACCTGGGCGACCTGGGTGAGCCCCACGGTGCGGAGCTTCTCGGTGGTGCGGGGGCCGATGCCGGGGAGGGAGCGCAGCTCGAGTCCCGCCACGAAGCCGCGTTCCCAGCCGGCGCGGACCTCGCAAATGCCGCGCGGCTTGGCGTAGTCGCTGGCCAGCTTGGCGATCATCCGGTTGCTGCCAATGCCGATGCTGGAGTCGAGCCCGGTGCGCCGCTTGACCTCGGTGCGCAGCCGCTCCGCCACCGGCAGCAGGGACACCGGATGCAGCGCCTCGGTGCCGGTAAAATCGAGGTAGCCCTCATCCAGGGAGGCCATGGCCACGACCGGCGAGTAGTTCGCCAGCAGCTGACGCACCGCCCGTGAGGCGTCCCGGTAATGCCGGAACGACCCCTTGAAGAAGGTCGCACCGGGGCAGAGCCGTGCCGCCTGGGCGATCGGCATCCCCGCGCGGACACCGAAGGCTCGGGCGGCGTAGCTGGCGGATTGGACCACACCGCGCGATTCCCGCCGCCCACCCACCACCAGCAGCTCCACCTGGCGCAGTTCGGGGTGGTGCTGCCGGCACACCTCGACGAAGAACGCGTCGAGATCCACGTGCAGGAGGCGAGGAGGCATGATCGTGAAAATAGCCCTTTCCGCCCTGTCTCGGCGGTGATACTCTTTTCCCCTGTTCGCTACCTGTCACCCGGAGTTCCGACCATGATGCCCAGCAAAGGCCTGCAGCAGGCCATGAACGACCAGATCCGCAAGGAATTCGAGTCCGCCTACGTCTACCTCTCCATGGGGGCCTGGATGGAGGACCAGAACCTGCCCGGGTTCGCCGCGTGGCTCCGGCAACAGGCCCGCGAGGAAGGGGGCCACGCCATGAAGATCTTCGACCACCTCGTGGATCGCGGATGCCGGGTCCGGCTGCAGCCCCTGGGCGGGCCGGCCACCGACTTCAAGTCCTCGCTGGACGTCTTCGAGAACGTCAAGAAGCACGAGCAGGCCGTCACCGCGAGCATCAACGAGCTGTACGGCCTGGCCCTGACCGAGCGTGACTACGCCAGCCAGGTCTTCCTCGAGTGGTTCATCACCGAGCAGGTGGAAGAGGAGAAGACCTCGAGTCATGTGCTGGAGAGCGTCCGGCGGGTCGGAGACAATCCCGCCGCCCTGGTGATGCTGGACCGCGAGCTGGGCCAGCGGAGCCAGGAGGCTGAAGGGAACGAGTGACGGTGCCCGTCGCCTTCCTCGGGCTGGGAGCGATCGGCCGCCCGATGGCCGCGCACCTGGCCCGGAGCCACGAGCTGGTCGTCTGGAACCGGACCGCGGTCCGGGCCGAGGAGTTTGCGCGGGAGACCGGTGCCGGCACTGCCGCCACGCCGCGCCAGGCCGTCTCTGGCGCGGCCGTGGTGCTCACCTGCCTGCCTACCTCGGCGGAGGTCGCGGCCCTGCTTGAGGGGCCCGATGGCGTGATGGCGGGGATCGGGCGGGGCGCGCTGCTGCTGGACTGCACCTCGGGAGATCCCGACGGCGCGCGGCAGATCGCGGCCCGGCTTGCCGGCGGCGGGGTGGCGTTTGCCGACTGCCCGGTGAGCGGCGGCACCAACGGGGCCGAGTCGGGCACCCTCACGGTGATGGTCGGCGCCGACCCCGCCATCTTCGAGCGTGCCCGGCCCTTCCTCGCCTGCTTCGGCAAGCGGATCGAGCACCTGGGACCGGTCGGCGCCGGGTCGGCGCTCAAGGCGGTGAACAACGCACTGCTGGCGGCCAACATCCTGGCCTTTGGCGAGGGCTTCACGGCCCTGGCCAAGGCCGGCGTGCCGGTCCGCAAGGCGCTGGAGGTGCTCAACGCGTCGTCCGGCCGGTCGTTCGTGACCGAGGCGCTGGTGCCGGACCGCGTGCTGACCGGGGCCTGGCCCAACACCTTCCGGCTGGCCCTGCTGGACAAGGATATCGGTATCGCCGTGCGGTTTCTGGAGGGCGAAGGCATCGCCGCGCCGGTGCTCCACCTGGTTGGCGAGCTGTTTCACGCCGCCCGCGCCCAGCTGGGCGAGGAGGCGGACTACCTCGAGGTGATCCGTCTGCAGGAGCGGCAGGCCGGCGCCGAGATCAGGGGCTGATGAACGACTGGGCCACGACCGAGCGCCTCCCGGCGCGGGTCACCCTCGCGGAAGGGCTCGCGATCAGCGGCGACATCCACCTGCAGCCGCGGGTGGCCTGGCGGGATGGGCCGGAAACCGCGCTGGAGATGCTGAACCGGGGGGATGCGTTCTTCCCGCTTACGCTCGCCGGCAACGACATTGTGTTCGTCGCCAAGGGCCAGGTGGCCGCCCTCACCTTCAGCCCAACGGTAGAGAAGGAGGATGTGGCCCGACTGTCGGCGATGCGCACCATTCCGCTGGAGATCATGCTGGTCGGCGGCGCCGAGTTCAGGGGCGTGGCGATCAGCGAACTGCCCCCCAACCGGAGCCGCGCCCTCGATTTCCTGAACGACTCGGCCCAGTTCTTCCTGCTGGTCACGGAAGCCGGGCATGTCTGCCTCAATCGGCGCTTCGTCCGCGTCGTTCGCCCTCTTTCCTGAGTTCCTCGTGGCCCGACTCGATCGTGTAATCCAGGCGCTCTTCGAGCGTAAGGCGCAGGCGCTGGTGCTGGCGCCCGGCCAGCCGGCCAGCCTGCTGCTCGACAATGGCACTCAGCCCGTCACCCAGCCGTTGGCGGGTCCCAACATCCTTCCCTTCATCCGCGAGATTGCCGGCCCGGCCGATCAGGGGCGGCTGGACGGGCCGGTAGCGTTCACCTTCGTGTATCACTCCCCCGCTGGCGTGGTGTCGGTGGAGGTGGTGCCCGAGGGTGACGGCCCCCACGTGCTGATCCGGCCAGGCGGCGCGCCCGCCGAGGCCGCCGGTGGGGCGGATCCGCCGATCCGCCGCCGCGATTCGGGGGTGACGGTGCCGGCCCGCGCGGAGCTCGACCGGCTGCTCCGGCTGACCACCGAGTCGGGCGCGTCCGACCTGCACCTGCGCACCGGGGAGCGGGCCATCCTGCGGCGCGACGGCGAGCTGCTGCGCCAGGACGGTCCCGAACTCGATGCCCCGACGGTCGAGGCGATGCTCATCAGTATCATGCCCACCGGCGACCAATCCACCTTCCGGGAGAGCGGCGACGCCGACTGGGCCTACGAGATCCCCGGCCTGGCCCGGTTTCGTGCCAACGCCGCCCAGGAACGCCGGGGGCCAATGGGGGTGTTCCGGGTCATCCCCTCCCGGATCCTCTCGGCGGAGGAGCTGGGGCTTTCGCCCGAGATCCAGCGTCTGTGCATGCTCACCAAGGGCCTGGTGCTGGTCACCGGGCCGACCGGGTCGGGCAAGTCCACCACTCTGGCCGGCCTGATCGACCTGGTCAACCGGACCCGGAGCGACCATATCCTCACCATCGAAGATCCGATCGAGTTCGTGCACCCGCCCAAGAAGTGCGTGGTGACCCAGCGCCAGGTCGGGCAGCACACCCGGTCGTTCAAGGCGGCGCTCCGGGCGGCACTGCGCGAGGATCCGGACGTCATCATGGTGGGGGAGATGCGGGACCTCGAGACGGTGTCCATCGCCATCGAGACCGCCGAGACCGGGCACCTGGTGTTCGGCACCCTGCACACCACCACCGCGGCATCCACCATTGACCGGATCATTGACCAGTTCCCGGTGGACCGGCAGTCGCAGGTGCGCGTGATGCTGGCGGAGTCCCTCAAGGGCGTGATCGCCCAGGTCCTCTGCCGCAAGATCGGCGGCGGACGGGCCGCGGCCAAGGAGGTGCTGCTCACCATCCCGGCAGTCTCCAATCTGATCCGCGAGGGAAAGACCTTCCAGATCCCCAGCATCATGCAGACCAACCGGAAGGCCGGGATGGTGCCGCTCAACGACGCACTGCTGGAGCTGGTGGAGCAGAAGGTCGTGGAGCCGGCAGAGGCCTACATGCGGGCCGTCGAGAAATCCGCCTTTGCGGCATCACTCAAGGCCAAGCGTTTCGACACTTCATTCCTCGGAGACTCTTGAGTGCGGGCCGGGTAGGGTCCTAGATTGTAGCAGGCGAGCTGACCCCCCTTCGGCTCGCGCTGGCCCGCGGCGGCGTCCGCGAGGCCGGGGAAAGCCACCGACATGGCCATTGTGCCTGCCGCTGAGCCTGCAGTCTCCGTCCCACCGCTTTCCGCTCTGCTTGCCGCCCGTGCTGACGGGCTGGGTGTCCTGCTCGACCTGGCGCTCGAAGCCACCGCCGCCACCGGCGCGGCGCTGCTCACCTCCGATGGTGAGCAGCTCCGGGTCTTGCAGTCGCGCGGGCCCAACGCCCCGCCGGCCGGCGAGCACATCCCGCTGGCCGGGAGCGTCGCCGGCGAGGCCTGGTACCGGGGCCGCCTGGTCATTGGAGCCGAGCCCCCACCGCGCGGCCGACAGGTCGCGCTCTGGCAGGATGACCGGACCGTGGACGTCCTGGCGGTCCCGGTGCTGGCCGCCGGCCGCCCGGTCGCGGTGTTCATCCTCTATCATCGCCATCTCGGTCACTTCCGCCGCAACGACGCCAATACCCTCGCCCGCCTCGCCGCCCTGGCCGCCGGTCTCTGGGCCTCGGGTGACGAATCCGCCCCGGGCCAGGTCTCCAGGGCCCAGCTGGAAATCCGGGCCGCCGCCCGGATGGCACTGGTGGCCTCGGGGCACTTCGAGGAAGAAGATGCCTGGGTCGAGGTGGCCCGGACCGCTGCGACCCTGCTGGAATCGCCGTCCGCACGGGTCTCGCTGGTCGACGGCGAGGAGCTGGTCTGTCACGCCTCGACCGGGCGCTTCAGCGCGGACCTGGGCCGACGCCGGCCCCTGGTCTACGGCTTTGAGGGCGTCGCCTACGACGCGGTCGATGGGGTGCTGGCCAGTGACTGGGCGGCCGAAGCCGGCGCCCCGGGCCGCAACGAGTGGATCCGCTCACTGGTCGCGGTGCCGCTCCGCCGGGTGGAGCAGGTCATCGGAGTATTGACTGTCGCCGACGAGGCGCCGGGCCGCTTCAGCGACGCCGACCGGGAGACGCTGCTGCGTTTCGGCATGCATGCCACCGCGGCGCTCACCGAGCTGCGGCTGCACGCGGCCGCGGCACGTCACCTCACCGGTGGCCGGCTGGCTACCCAGATCGCCGCCGCCTTTGCGGCCGCCGAGGATACACCGGCGCTCCGCCGTAGCATCGCCTCCGAGATCGGCCGCGCGCTGGAGGCCGATGGCGCCCGACTGACCGAAATGGTCCATCGCCGCATGGCCGTCACCGCCACCGACGGCGACCTGCCCATCGTGACCCAGCCGCCCCTCCCCGGACCACAGCTGCTGTGCGGCCATCTGATGCCCGACGGTCAGACGGCTCATCGCTGTCCGCTGCCCGACGGTGGCGGCTTTCTCCTGGCGATGATGCTGGGCCAGGTGACTGACCACCCCGGGTGCCTGCAGCTGGTCCGGCTGGCCCGGCCGTTCGCACGACACGAGGAGGAGCTGCTCCACCGCCTGCTGGAGATCGCCGAGCTGGCCCTGCTGACGCGGCTGGCCAACGTGCGGGTGAGCCAGTATGCCGACCGGATCCGCTCCGTCGCCGAGGTCTCCGCATCATTGCACCAGTCGCTGCGACCCGCGGACGCCATGGGGCAGGCGGCCGAGATGCTCCGCCGCGCTCTGGGTGCCCCGACCGTGCGGATTGCCCTCGTGGACGAGGTCTGGCGGGAGCTGCGGTTCCCCGTGCATCGCAGCGGGGACCTGGTGCTCGACGGCCGCCGGCGCGCCCTGAGCCACGGCGTGCTGGAGGAGGTGTGGCGCACGGGGCGGACGTGGTTCCTGGCCCAGAATGCCGTGGCCGAGGCGCAGGCGCAGGGGCTCGTGCTGGATTCGGCCGCGCGCAGCCTCGCCGCCGCGCCGTTGAGGACCCGGGGTACCGTCACCGGCGTCATCAGCATCGAGGACGAGGCCGAGGACGGCGCCTTCGAGGTCGAGGATGTCCGCATCCTGGAGATCGTGGCCCAGCAGCTGGGGGTCACCCTGGAGAACCTGGAGAGCCTGGAGGAGGAGCGGCGCCAGCGGATCACCGCCGAGTGGCTCCGCCAGATGGCCCGGACGGCAACCGATCCCGACGCGGGTCCGGCCGCGATCTTCGAGCTGGCGGCGGATGCGGCCTTTCACGGAATCGGCGGCACGACGTCGTTGCTGGGATTCCTGACTGACGGGTGGTGGACCACGATGGCGTGCCGGGGCGCGCCGCCGGCCGGGCTGCAGGCGCCGCGGCCGCTCGCCGGGTCGGTGGCGGGCTGGATGCTGGGGCAGCAGGGGGCGGTGTTCATCTCGGCGGATGCCTCCACCGATGGCCGTCTGGTATCCGAGTGTCGCGAGTGGCTGGGCAGCGCGGCGGTGATCGCGGTTCCGATCTGGGGGGACAATCGCATTGCGGCGGTGCTGGAGCTGCGGCGGGCGGCCGGAGCGTCGTTCACGGTGGCGGAGGTCGAACGGCTGGCACAGATCGCCGATCACGCGGGGGCCGGCTACCAGACCGCCCTGGCCGCCGAGGCGCTGCGCAAGTCGGAGGATCGCTACCGGCGGCTGTTCTCGGCGGCGAGCGAGGCGATCTTCACGCTGGACCGTGAGGGCCGGCTCACCTCGCTCAATGCGGCGGCGGAACAGCTCTGGCAGGTGCGCGCCGACCGGAGCATGGGGCGGCGCTGGGACGCGGTACTGCCGCTGGAAGGTTCCGAGCTCGTGGAGGAGGAGATCCGCCGGGCGCTGGGGGGAGAGTCGTGCGCGCTGGAGGTGTCCTTCCGCAGCCGGGAAGGGGAGCGCGGCGTGGTGGCGATGACCATCTCCCCGCTGGTCGAGGGGGGCGAGACCACCGCGGTGCTGGGCATCGTCCGCGACGTGACCGACCAGCGCCGGGTGCAGTCGCAGCTCTTGCAGGCCGAGAAGATGTCGGCCATCGGCCAGCTGGTGGGCGGCATGGCGCACGAGATCAACAACCCGCTCGCCAGCATCCTGGTGAACATGGAGATGCTGCTCGGCGAGGCCACCGACCCGGCGCAGCTGGAAACCCTGCAGGCGGTGAAGGCCGAAACCGACCGGGCCGCCCAGATCGTGCGCAACCTGCTCACCTACATTCGTGGGCAGGGCTCCGACCGCTCCACCATCGACCTCCGCGACCCGGTGCGCGGGGCGCTGGCGCTCCGGCGCAACCAGCTGGTGCACTGGCGGATCGCGGTGGAGGTGGAGCTGCCGGGGGAGCCGGTGCTGGTCTGGGGCAATACCGTCAACCTGCAGCAGGTCCTGATGAACCTGCTCACCAACGCGGAGCACGCCATCCGCGGGCATCGTGAGCAGGGCCGGGTCTGGGTGCGACTGGCCGCGACAGCGGGCCGCGCCATCATCATCGTGGAAGACGATGGGCCCGGGGTGCCCCCCGAACTGCTCACCCGGATCTTCGATCCGTTCTATACCACCAAGCCGGAGGGCGAGGGCACCGGGCTGGGACTCTCGGTGAGTGCGGGAATCGTCGCCGACCACAACGGCAAGATCTCCGCCCTGCCGCGGCCGGGCGGGGGCGCCCGCTTTCAGCTGGAATTGCCGCTGCACACCGCCGAGCCGCTGGTCACGCCGGAGCCGGTGGCGGGCCCGGTCGCCGGTCCCCAGCCCGCCAACCGCCGGGGCGCCGTGCTCCTGGTGGACGACGAGCCCGACATCCGGCGGAGCATCTCCAAGTTCCTGATCCGGTCGGGCTGGTCGGTGGACCTCGCCGATTCCGGGGCCGAGGGGCTCCGGCTGCTGGAGCGCGGGCAGTATCAGGCGGTGCTCTGCGACCTGCGGATGCCCGGGATGAGCGGGCACGAGTTCTACCGGCAGTTGCAGGGACTTCACTCACCGGTCATCGACAAGCTCATCTTCATGACCGGCGACGTGGTCTCGCCTGAGGCCTCCCGCTTCCTGCAGGAGGCCGCCCGGCCGGTGCTCTCCAAGCCGTTCACCCTGACCGACCTGATGGAGGTGCTGGCGCAGGTGGTGTCGGAGTAGCGTCGCGGCGCGGCACAGCCGCGCCTGGCCGTATATTCCCGCCCATGACTCCCGCTCCCATCCTGGTCCTGGTCGCCCCGCAGGACATCGTCAACATCGGCAGCGCGGTCCGGATCGCCAAGAATTTCGGCATCGAGGTCGTGCGCCTGGTCCAGCCGGCGATCTTCGACGCCTGGCGCATCGAGGGCATCGCCCACAGCACCGCCGACGTCATCGAGCGGATCACCCTGCACGACACCCTCGAAGCCGCGCTCGCCGACTGCCACTGGACCGTCGCCCTCACCGCCCGGGAACGCACCGCCAAGCGCACCATCTATCGGCCGCGGGCCGCGGCCGCCGAGCTGGTCGCCCGGGCGGAGACCGGGCGGGCGGCGTTCGTGGTGGGCCGGGAGGACAAGGGCCTCTCCAACGACGAGCTGGACCGGTGCACCGCCCTGGTCACGGTGCCGACCAACCCGGCCCACAAGTCACTCAACCTGGCCCAGGCGGTGGCCATCATGGCCTACGAGACCTGGCTGGCACGCGGCGGCGAGGGCCGGCCGGTGAAACCACCGCGAAAGTCGGCGGATCCCGCGCCCATGGAGTTGCAGGAGCGGCTCTTCGCCGACTGGGAACGGGCCCTCTCGGCCATCGAATTCTTCAAGACCCGGCAGACCGACCATGTGATGCGGTCCTTCCGCGAAGTGCTCTTCCGGGCCGAGTTGGACGGGCGGGAGGCGTCGCTGATCCGGGCCATGGGCATCGAGGTCGTCCGCTACCTGGAACGGAAGGGCGTTCGTCCCGTGGAGGGGTGAGGGCGGGAAGGTTCGACGCCGGCCGCGACCAGTTTCCCCCGGCCCCGCCCCCGATTACCTTCCGGCGTCCCTCAAACAGCTTTTTCCGTGGAGTCCTCCGTGGGGCGATCCGCCGCATTCTGGTCCACCAATCTGTATCCCAATCCCCGGCAGGAACCCAAGCCTTCGGCGCCCTATAAGGACCTGGTGCCGGCTCAGGCCGCCCGCTTCCGCCGCCTGCGGGAGGGACTGCTGAAGCTCCCCGGGGTCGCCGAGCACGTGAAGTACATGGGCCCGTCGTGGAACTGGGCGTGGGAATACACGGTGGGCCATCGCAAGCTGTGCTGGCTGCATGTGATGCAGGGGGGGGTGGCGATCACCTTCACCATCGCCGATCAGGAAGAATCCAGGGCGCTGGCCATTCCGCGACTGCCCGCCGCGCTGGCGGCGGCGATCACCGGCGCCCAGCGAACCGGGCCGGTGCGCTGGTGCGCGCTTGAGGTTGGTGATCAGAAGGCCGTGGACGCCTTCCTGTCCTTCGTCAGGCGCAAGCTGGGGTGGCTGGTGGCAGACAGCCCAGCCGCGGCCGCGGGGCGGCGGACTTTGGCGAGCTGAAAATCCGAGAATATCAGTCGGGAAAGTCCTCGCCGGCGCTGTTGCCCCGTTGGGGTCGCCGGCTATACTTGTCGCGGCAAATCGCTGGCCCTGCAATGGCTTGCCCTTTCGTGAAAGAATTCACAATCGCCGTGAGCGATCATGCGTAAGCTGGCTCTCTTCGCCGCTGGATCTCTGATGCTGGCGGCTGGCGCCGCCGCCCTCATCCAGCGACCCACGACGGCCCAGCAGGCCCCGGTGCGAGCGGATACACTCGCCGCCTGGGTGCTGAGCGTCGGCGACTCCGCCGACCTCAAGGGTCCCAAGCAGCCGATCTTCTTCCGCCACGACATTCACGTCGGCGCCAACAAGATTCCCTGCCAGTACTGCCACTCGTCGGTGGCGGAATCGAGTGAGCCCGGGATCCCGACCATGCAGAGTTGCATGGGCTGCCACCTCATTGTCAGCGGTTCGGACTCGAGCCACCGGGTGGAGATCAAGAAGCTGCGCGACGCCTGGAATGCCAAGCAGCCGGTCGAGTGGGTCCGGGTCCACACCCTGGCCCGGCACGCGCGCTTCCCCCACATGCGTCACATCAAGGCGCTGGGACCCAACGCCTGCCAGACCTGCCACGGCGACGTCGCGCGCATGCCCCAGGTGTTCAAGGCGAACAACGTCAACAACATGGGTTTTTGCATCACCTGCCACGTTCAGCGCAACGTCAATCGCGATTGCACGGCGTGTCATTACTGAGCAGGGGCGATCGGCGATCAGCCGATCGCTCACAGCTTGATAGCCGATAGCTGATGGCTAGTTCTCACGGAGCCTCAATGTCCGACCCGACCCCACGCGAAGGGCTCGACCGCCGCCGGTTCCTGCAGGTGCTGGGCGTCTCCGGCGCTGGTGCCGCGGTGGTTTCCGGTTGCTCGACCGGCAAGGTCGAGAAGCTGATCCCGTACCTGATCCAGTCCGAGGACCAGGTGCCCGGCGTGGCGACCTGGTACGCCAGCACCTGCACCGAGTGCTCGGCGGGGTGCGGCCTCCACGTCCGGACCCGCGAGGGGCGGGCGGTGAAGCTGGAGGGGAACCCGGCCCATCCGGTCAACGGTGGGGCGCTGTGTGCACACGGGCAATCGGCGTTGCAGGGGCTGTACAACCCGGGGCGGCTGGCGGGACCGATGGCTCGTCAGGCCGACGGGACCTTCCAGGCGATCACCTGGGACGCCGCCATCGCCACACTCACTCAGAAGCTGCAGGCAGCGGGTGGCAAGCTGGCCGTCGTGAGCGGGGCGGGGCGGGGCACCTTCGGCGACCTGCTCCAGGCGTGGACCCAGGCGCAGGGCGGCCGGGTGGTGCGCTACCAGCCCTTCGGCTTCGAACCGATCCGCACGGCCAACCAGCAGACCTTCGGCACCGCCGAGATCCCGGTGTACGACTTTGGTCGCTCCCGCTACATCCTCTCCTTCGGCGCTGATTTCCTCGATGGGTGGGTCTCCCCGGTGGAGCAGCAGCGCGGCTTCGCGGCCTCGCACGGGTATAACGATGGGCAGATGGCCAAGCATGTCGCCTTCAGCCAGCGGATGTCGCTCACCGGCATGAACGCCGATGAATGGCACACGCCCAGGCCGGGCAGTGAGGCGGCGATCGTGCTGGCGATGGCCAACGTCATCCTGTCCGAGCGGAGCGGCAATCCCGCCGATGCCAACCGCCTGCGCGGGTCGCTGGCCCAGTGGACGCCGGAAGCCGCGCAGGAGGCCAGCGGGGTCGGTGCCGAGGTCGTGCGCCGCCTCGCCCGGGAGTTTGCCTCCGCCGAGCCGGGCCTCGCGGTGGCGGGCGGAGTGCCCAGCCAGCATCGCGGCGCCGAGGAACTGGCGGCCGCGGTCAACCTGCTCAACTACATCGCTGGCAACGTCGGCCAGACGGTGCGCTTCGGCGCCGACCTCGATGCCGGCGACGGCTATGGAGCGCTGACCGCCCTGGTGAGCGGGTTTGACCAGGGCCAGACGCAGGTCGCGATCGTGCACGAGGCCAACCCGGCCTACACCGTGCCGGCGTCAGTGGGTTTCGCCGCCAGATTCGCCAAGGTGCCGTTCAAGGTTTCGACCGGTCTCTACCTCGACGAGACCGCCCAGCTCTGCGACCTGCTGGTCCCCGGGCTGCACGCCCTGGAGCGCTGGGACGATGCCCGGCCGCGGCGCGGTGTCACCGGACTCATGCAGCCGGTCATGGAGCCGGTGTTCGCCGGCATGGCCACCGGCGACCTGCTGCTCAAGGTGGCGGCCAGGGCCGGCGGGGCGCTGGCCCGGTTCACCGCACCGAGCTTCGAGGCCCACCTCAAGACGGAATGGCTCAAGCTGGTCGGGACGGAAGATGCCTGGCGTGCGGCGCTGGCCCGGGGCGGGGTCTACACCGAGACGCCGGTTACCCCGGTGCGGCTGGCCGGGACCGCCGGCGCCGGCTACCACCCGCCCGCCTTCGACGGCCCCGAGGGGGGCGAGAGCTTCTACTTCGCCGCGGTCCCGTCGGTCATGGGAGATGGCCGTTTCGCCAACCGGCCGTGGCTGCTGGAGCTCTCCGATCCGGTCACCCGCATCACCTGGCACTCCTGGGTGGAGATCCACCCGGACGCGGCGGCCCGGCTCGACGTACGCGAAGGGGACATCCTGCGGCTGGAATCGCCCAAGGGCGCCATCGAGGCACCGGCGTACCTCTTCGCGGGCCTGCACCCCGACGTTGTTGCGGTGCCCCTGGGCCTGGGCCACACCGCCTTCGGCGACTTCGCCAAGGGCCGTGGGGTCAACGCGCTGGATCTGCTGGACGGAGCCGGCTCCGCCGGCTTCCTGCCCTACTTCTCCACCCGCGTCAGCGTGAAGAAGACCGGCCGGTGGAAGCAGGTCGCCAAGACCGAGGGCACCACCCGCCAGCTGGGCCGGGGGATCGCGGATGCCATGACCCTGGCGCAGGCGCGCGAGGGCCTCACTCCGGCGCTGGCGGCCAAGGCCGACGGGCACGGGGCGCACGAGGTCAACACCGAGCGTGAAGTCGAGGCGATGAAGGGCTGGGACGAAGCCCAGCGGCAGCAGCGGCTGCACGGCGGCTACGTGGGCGAGCACCCGATGTGGGGCATGGTCATTGACCTGGCCCGCTGCACCGGCTGCTCCGCCTGTGTCACGGCGTGCTACGCCGAGAACAACATCCCGTGGGTGGGAGAATCAGAAGTGCTCCGCGGCCGGGAGATGACCTGGATGAGGATCGAGCGCTACTGGGAGGGTGGCGAGGATGGCGAGCCGCTGGAGGCCCGGGTGGTGCCGATGCTGTGCCAGCACTGCGACAACGCTCCCTGCGAGCCGGTCTGCCCGGTCTACGCGGCCTATCACACACCGGACGGGCTCAACGGGCAGGTCTACAACCGCTGCGTGGGCACCCGGTACTGCGCCAACAACTGCCCCTACAAGGTGCGGTACTTCAACTGGTTCGCGTACAACCAGAAGGCCTTCCCGGCGCCGCTCAACCTGCAGCTGAACCCGGACGTGACGGTGCGGGGCCGCGGGGTGATGGAGAAGTGCACCTTCTGCATCCAGCGGATCCGCGGGGCGCAGCATGCGGCACGGCTGGAGGACCGGGCGGTCCGCGACGGTGACGTCGTCACCGCCTGTGCCCAGGCCTGCCCGTCGCACGCCATCACCTTCGGCAACCTGAACGACCCGGACAGCGCGGTCTCGCGCCGCCAGGCCGATCACCGGGGATACCACATCCTCGAAGACCTGAACGTTCGCCCGGCGGTGACCTACCTCGCGAAGGTCCTGCACCGGACGGAGGCGTAACCGATGGCCGCCACCCTGCACGACTCACATCCGGTTCAGACCCACCACGAGGTCACCCGGGACGTCGTCAATACGCTGGGGACCGCCGGGAAGGGGTACTTCCTGCTGCTGGCCGGCGCGGTCGGGCTGTTCCTCGTCGGCGTGGTCACCTTCGTGTTCCTGCTCAAGGACGGGCTGGGGCTGGCGGGCTATACGCCGCCGGTGTTCTGGTCGGTGTATATCACCACGTTCGTCTTCTGGGTCGGCATCGGCCACGCCGGCACGCTGATCTCGGCCATTCTGTTCCTGTTCCGCTCGCCCTGGCGTACGGCGGTGTACCGCGCCACGGAGGCGATGACGGTCTTCGCGGTCATGACGGCGGGGCTCTTCCCGATCATTCATATCGGGCGCCAGTGGTTCTTCTACTGGCTGCTCCCCTATCCCAACCAGCGTTTCCTTTGGCCCAACTTCAAGTCACCGTTGGTGTGGGACGTCTTTGCCATCTCCACGTATCTGACCGTCTCCACCACCTTCCTGTGCGTCGGGCTGGTGCCGGACATCGCCGCCGCGCGCGACATGATGTTCGGCTGGCGCAAGAAGGTGTACAACATCTTCTCCCTGGGCTGGAAGGGTACCACCGACCAGTGGCGCCATTACACCCGGGCATACCTGTACCTGGCGGCGCTGGCCACCCCGCTGGTGCTGTCGGTGCACTCGGTGGTGTCGTGGGACTTCGCCATGTCGATCATCCCGGGCTGGCACGGGACGATCTTCGCGCCCTACTTCGTGGCCGGCGCCATCTACTCCGGCGTGGGCATGGTGCTGACCCTGATGATCCCGCTCCGCAAGGCGCTCAAGCTGGAGCACATGATCACCGACTACCACTTCGACAACCTGGCCAAGCTTACCCTGCTGACTGGCTCGATCCTGTTCTATGCCTACCTGATGGAGTATTTCATCGGGTGGTACAGCGGCAACATCTTCGAGCAGGCCACCTTCTGGCGCCGGGCGTTCGGCCCGATGTGGTGGGCCGGCTGGACCATGATCATCTGCAACGCCTTCGTGTCGCAGCTGTTCTGGTTCAGGAAGGTCCGCACCAACCTGACGGCGCTGTTCGTGATCTCGATCTTCATCAACATCGGGATGTGGTTCGAGCGCTACGTGATCATCGTTTCGAGCCTGGGCAACGACTACATCCCCTACGCCTGGGCGGTGCTGACGCCGACCTGGGCCGACTGGGGCATCCTGGCCGGCTCCTTCGGCTGGTTCAGCATGTGGTTCCTGCTGTTCGCCCGGACCTTCCCGGTCGTCGCGATTCAGGAGATCAAGGAGCAGATCCCGATGCCCCGGCTCCGCAAGGGAGGTCACTGATGGCCCGGACCGTTCCCGGCGTACTCGCCAGCTTCGAGCACATTGACGCGGCCTGCGACGCCATCCAGGCGCTGCGCGCCCAGGGCCGGCGGGACTTCACCGTCTACTCGGCGGCCCCCAACCACGAACTGGAAGAGGCCCTGGGCATCACCAACAGCCCGGTGCGGCTCTTCACGCTGGTCGGCGGCGTGACCGGGGTACTCGCCGGCCTGGGCATGACCTTCTGGATGTCGCTGGACTGGCCGCTGCTGGTCGGCGGCAAGCCGATCGCCACCGTTCCACCGTACGTGGTGTTCATGTTCGAGCTCATGGTGCTGCTCGGGGCCCTCTCGACCGTGGCAGGGGTGATCATTCTCTCACTGCAGAAGCCCACGACCGGCCTGGCCTACGACGGCCGCTTCAGCGATGACCGGATCGGCATCTTCGTGCCCTGCGGCCCGGCCGACCAGGCGGGCATGGAGCGCATGTTCCGCGACGCGGGCTCGGTGGAGGTGCGGCATGCGGCGTAACCTCCGCACCGCCCTCGCGACGCTGACCCTGCTCGGCGCCACCGGGTGCGACTACTACTACAACGACATCCCGTCGCCGGATGACCTGATGCATATCGTGCCGTGGTTCGACGCGATGATCACGCAGCCGTCGGTCCATCCCTACCAGCGAGCGGACATCCCCCGGTATACCCTGCCCGGCACCGTGCCGATCACCGGCGGCGAGGCCGACTGGTCGGCGGAATGGGGGGTGGGCAACACCACCACCGCCGACCGTCTGGACAACCCGCTGGCCGGCCTGCCGGCCTCGGCCAAGGGAGACACGCTGTACCATACGTTCTGCGCCGTCTGCCACGGCCAGGCCGGCGCCGGCGACGGCCCGGTGGGACCGAAGGTCGCCACCCCGTCGCTGCTCACCGAGCGGGCCCGCGGCTACAGCGACGGCTACCTGTACAGCATCATCCGCTTCGGGCGCGGCGTCATGCCCCGCTATGGAGACAAGGTGCGCGGACAGCCCCGCTGGGAGGTCGTGAACTACGTCCGGAAGCTGCAGGCGGCTGCGGTCGCCCCGGCGGTCCCCGGAGGAGTCCGGTGATGACCACTACCCTCGTGCGGGACAAGCTGGCCCAGCGCGCCCTCACCGGCCGCTACGGGCTGTTCGTCGGGCTGGGCACCGCGCTCGCCGTGGCGGGCCTGGCGGTCTTCGCGCTGGCCCTGGCCGGCGAGCACGCCGATCGCGCTTGGCACCTGTTCCACGTCAACTGGGTCTACTTCACCGGCCTCACCGGCGGCAGCTTCGCCTTCGTGGCAGTGCAGAAGATCACCAAGGCCAAGTGGTCAGGCCTGATGATCCGGTTCGCGGAAGCGGCGCCATTCTTCTTTTTCCCGTTTTCGCTGGCAGGGTTCCTGGTGATCTTTACCACCGGGTACCACCATATCTTCCCCGAAATGCACGGCCTCGGCCACGGCAAGGAGATCTGGCTCTCCCACGGGTTCATGTTCGGCCGCCTGGCCGTCGGGCTGGGACTGCTGTACTGGGTGGGCTGCCAGCTGGTGCTGGCTGATCTGCTCCCCGACCTCGAGGAAGTGAAGGCGATGGCCGAGGGCCGCCGCCGCCGGCTGTTCGACCGCCTCACTCAGGGATTCGACGCCTCCGCCGCCGGGCTGGCGCGCAACGAGGCCCGCATCGCCGTGCTGGCGCCGGTGTACGTGGTGCTGTACGCGGTCGTGTTCACCATGGTGGCCTTCGACACCATGATGGCGCTGCAGCCGCACTGGTTCTCCAACCTGCTCGGCGGCTGGTACTTCATGGGCTCCTTCCTTGGGGCTCACACCCTGCTGGCCCTGACCATGCTCTACGGCCGGCACGAAATCGGCATCGCGGAGTTCATCAGTCCCAAGCAGCGGCACGACCTCGGCAAGCTCGTCTTCGGCTTCACTGTGTTCTGGACTTACCTGATGTGGTCGCAGTTCCTGGTCATCTGGTATGGCAATCTCCCGGAAGAGACCGGCTTCGTCTTTGCGCGGCTGTGGGGCGAATGGCGGCCGATCGGGACGCTGGTGTTCCTCGGCATGTTCGTCATCCCGTTCATCGGCCTGCTCGGCGTGGCCCCCAAGAAGACCCCGGTGACCCTGGGGCTCTTTACCACGATCAGTCTCCTGGCCCTGTGGCTGGAGCGCTACCTGATGGTCATGCCATCCATCACCAAGGAGACCGGGCCGGTCTTCGGCCTGCCCGAGTTCGGCCCGACGGCGCTCTTCGCCGGGCTGTTTCTCCTCTGCTACGGTCTCTTCGGCCGCACCTTCCCGATGGTGAGTCCCCGGCTCGCGGAGATTACCCTGGAGCGTGAGCGCGGCCACGGGCATCCCGAAGTGGCGGGGGAATTCGAGCACGAGGAGCGCTCCGCCGATTACGTGCCGCCCGATGCGCTGGAGCGGCGGCACAGGGATCGATGAGAGTTGGAAGTCGGAGTTGGTCTTCGCCCCCCGGCCCCAGCTTCCAACTCCCTCCCCGCTCCAGGTGCGTTCCATGCTGAACCATCCCGTTCCTTCCCTGTGTGACCCAAAAGGCGACCAACCGTCGTAGTGTACTAGTGTAGCGCGCGGTGGACCCCACCGGGCGTGGGCGGTATCGTGTGGTCAGGGGGCCGACATGGGCGACGAACTCGAGGAACTGTACCGGACCACCTACGCGACGGTGGTGCGCTTCCTGTACCGAAAGGTCTGGGATGCCGATCGCGCGCACGACCTGGCCCAGGAGGTGTTCATCCGCGCCATGGCGCACCGGCCCGAGAAGCCCAGAGCGTGGATCTTCGCGGTGGCGGCCAACCTGGCCCGCGACGAAGCGCGCGCCGCCGTGCGCCGCAAGCGCCACCTGACGCTGCTCAAGGATGACCCGATCACCCAGCCCTCGACCCCACCAGCCGCCGACCAGATGGTCGAGGACGACGAACGGCGGGCCCGGGTGGATGAGGCCCTGGCCCTGCTGACCCCGCGGGATCGCGAGGTCCTGCTGTTCTGGGATGCGGGGTTGAGTTACCCGGAGATCGCGCAGCAGACCGGCCTGGCGGTCGGGGCGGTCGGGACGACCCTCGCCCGGGCCCGGAAGCGGCTCGTGGACGCTTATGACCGAATGGAACAGGCCCGTGCGGCACATTCCTGACGACGAACTGCACGCGTACCTCGACCAGGCGCTGAGCCGGTCGCAGGCGGTAGAGATCGAACGGCACCTCGCGCGCTGTCCCCGGTGTCAGGCGGGGCGTGACGCCATCGCCGCCATGCGCGACCGGACCACCGACATCCTTGCCTGTCTGGGTGCGCCGCCCATTATCCTGCCGCCCCCCTATGCGGACCTCGTGGCCCGCCACGCGGCGACTGGCACTCGGCGAAGCAGCCGGGTCCGGCGGTCCATCCTCGCCGCCGGCCTGGCGGGAATGCTCTTCGCCGGGCACAACTCCTGGCCGGCCGGTCGGGGTGAGGCGCCGGTCGCCGCCCCGACGATTGCGACCTCTGCCCCTGCCGTCGACCCGCCGGATTCCCCAGTCTCCACCAGCGTCGCCACTCCTTCCCAGAACTCCCAGCCTGCTCGCCATGCTTCACGCCCGGCCCGGCCGGCGTCCCCGCAGGTGGAATCCCGGCAGCTGGTGCGGCGCGCGTCTCGCTCGGAGCCGCCGGCCGACGGCATCGCCAGCGCGGTCGAGACCGATCCGGGGACCTGGTTTGCCGGCGTGGCCGCCGAACGGGCCCCCCTCGCCGAGAGCTTGAGCGAGGAGTCAGTGGTGAGCGTGGCTCCGGTTGGCAACCAGGATCCCCGCCTCGCCGGTCTGTGGCGCACCGTGACGCCGGACCGCGCAGGCCCCAACGCAGGAGTGCCGCTGCTGCCGGGCGCCGCGATTCTGCGGATGCGCATGCAGCCGGGCGATGACGGGGCAGAGGTGGTCGCGGTGGATCAGCAGCTCGAATCAGGCGAATTGATCCGCACGATCTCCGGCCCCGCTCGGCGGGTGTCCGCGCTGGTCAATGAAGACGGCGGCCGGGACGCCAGCGGCCGGGTGACGGTGACCATCCGCCAGGCCGACCGCATGGTGGCGGTGACCGGGCCGTCCGACGTCCTGGGATCGCTCCTCTCCCGCGTCAACGACCGGCGGCGGTACTAGCAGGGTAAAGGAGAACGGGCGCCGGAGCCATCGCTCCGGCGCCCGTTTGCGTCTGCACCCCGGCCCGGTCAGAACCGCCGCACCACCAGCAGCAGCGCGAAGCCGGTCGAATCCTTGAGGGCATAAGTCCGGGTGTCCGCCACCTCCACGATCCGCGCCTGGTACTGGACGCTCACGTCTGGCACGTGCAGCCGGGCCACCACTCCTGACAGCTGATTCCCCACCACCAGCACCCGGCGGTTCACACCCGTGAATGGGGCGGACACCACGACCGTTCCCGCCGCCGCCACGGAGTCCACCGGTCCGCCCAGTACATCGAACAGCAGCCCGCCCGCTTCGGCCGCGGACCCGGCGAGCACCACGTCGAAGGCGCCCGGCAGCGGGCCGGTGGGTGCCTCACCGCAGCCGGGCCCCACCAGCAGCAGCAGGACGAACAGGCGCACCCGGCTCATAGGCCCCCCCGCGGTTGCGCGGCCGACGGTGCCGCCACCCGGCCAGCAGCGTGAACGCTGAGCTGCGAGCGATAGTAGGCCAGGTAGTCGCCGGTGTCGAAGCGGCCGTTGCGGTTCCCGGCCGAGTCGAGCTGGGCCAGCGCTGCCTGGCTCAGGCGGCGCCGGCCCAGCAGCTCGTCGGTGGCCCACTGCAGCGTCAGCACGGCGACCCCTGGGGTGCTGCGAGTGAGCCGGAAGGCGATGGCCCCGCCGGGCACGAGCTGCCGGATCGAGTCCAGCCGGAAGCCCACCGATAGGTTCTGGTTGTCCAGCGCGGCCGGATCGGTGGTGTCGGCAAGGAGAGTGTTCCCGGCCGCGCCCGGCCAGGAATCGCCGGTGTCGCCGCGGTTCCCTCCGCCGGGGGTGCGCAGGTCGTTCCGACCGTCCGCTTGGAGCAGCGCCACGCCGTGGACCGGGCCGCTGTTGACCCGGTTGCCCTGGCGGAACCCGTGGGCCGCAATCTGTCCGAGATCGATGTGCCACAGGAGGAGGCCGGGCGCCTTGGCGCAGTCCCGGGTGCGGAAGCGGCAGCCCGGATTGAACTGCGCCGTGTCGCTGCCCATCGCTTGTCGGTTCTCGAACAGGAAATACTCGTCGGTGCCCGGGACGCCGAGCGCCAGCACGGTGTCGCTACTCGCGATGGGGGGAACCAGAACCGGCCCCTGTGTCGGCAGGCTGTCAACGACGATCCATCCCAGTTCGGCGAGTGACCAGGCATCGAAGCCGGCGGGGCTGTACGGCTGGGTGTAGTTGCCGCTCCCCATGATGCTCCACTCCCCCACCCCCTGCGTTACGGCCGGGCTCTGCAGGTTGGTGTCGTAAAGATCCGGCAGGCCGAACGCATGGCCGGTCTCATGGGCCACGGTGCCGATGCTCATCAGCTGGCCCGCGGTGCAGGCATCAGGGCCCCCCACCGCACTCTGGATGGTGTAGTCGCGCACCACCAGGAATCGGCCGGGCACCGGCTGGCCCGCGCCGTCGCGCACCGGGCTGTGGGTGACGTAGCCCGACCCGGCGTTCCAGCCGGCCAGGTCGAAGCGGTGCGACCAGATGTTGCTCGTGCCGCAGGCGCCGTCCACCTCCGGGTGGAGGAACAGGACAAAGTCCACGACGCCGTCGTCATCGCCGGAGTTGGGCAGGCCATCCGGACCGTCGCTGTCGAACAGCCCCCAGTCGCTGCTGCCCGTATCGCTCGCCTGCAGCGCCTCGATGAGCAGTTCGCCGAAGGGCCGGCCCCGGCCGGGACAGGGTCCGAGCACGCCGACGCCGTTGCAGCCGTCCTCGTAGTAGGCATCGGTACTGTCAGCGACGACCCAGCCGAACACCAGGCCATCAATGGCCACCAGCCCGCGGGACATCTCGGCGAAGTAGCTTGTCACGCTGTAGGGCCGGGTCGCCGGAGCCGGGTCGAAGAGCACCGCCTGATAGGCCGGGGCGGGGAAGGGGGCCGCCACGTTCTGGAAGGCGACCGGGATCACCGGGACCTTCAGGGTTCCCGCCACGCGCAGCGCCCCGGGCCGGTTCAGGCCGGCAAATGCACCCCGCCCGAGCAGGGCCCGCCGCGCCGAGCGGAGCGGCTCGGCGCGGGCCCGCCAGGCCCCGGACGCCCGGAAATCGAGGCCGGAGACCTCGAAGAGGCCCAGCCGGGAGCGCGGATAATCGGGCTCCGCACGCTGCGCCAGCAGCAGGCCGCCGACGGCGGTCACCAGGCTGCACAGGGCGAGGATCGCGACCGCGCGGCGTCGGGGTATCCGAGGGTGGGTGAAGGCCATGCTGGAGGTTACTCGCTCGCGGTCCGGCGGGTCAGTGCCTCTGGGGAATGCCGGCTGCCGAGGTCGGTTTCCGACTTGCCACTATTCCCCCAAACCCTTACTTTGTAACGCCTTAGTGAAGCCCTGTGTCCTTCGCACTTGAACATCGAGGTCCCGTGGATACCCAGATGCTGCAGAGCATCCAGCTCTTCGACAAGTGCCGGCAGTTTACCAAGGCACGGGAGATTCAGGCGGCTGGGCTCTACCCGTACTTCAAGCCGATTTCGGATTCCGAGGATACGGCCGTCGTCATCGAGGGCCAGAAGCGCATCATGCTGGGGTCCAACAACTACCTTGGCCTGACGCACCATCCCAAGGTCCTCGAGGCGGCGGGCCGGGCCTTGCACCGCTACGGCTCCGGCTGCACCGGTAGCCGGTTTCTCAATGGGACTCTGGACCTGCACGGCCAGCTCGAGGCCACCCTGGCGGAGTTCCTCGGCAAGGAGGACTGCCTGGTCTTCTCGACCGGGTACCAGGCCAACCTTGGCCTCATCTCCGGGCTGATCGGCCGGGGTGAGCTGGTCTACCTCGACAAGCTGGACCACGCCTCGATCGTCGATGGCGCCAAGATGTCCTACGGGGACACCCTGCGGTTCGTGCATGGGGACCTCGCCGCCCTGGAGCGGATGATCGAGCGCACCCGCGGGACCCGCGGCGCCATGATCGTGGTGGACGGCGTCTACTCCATGGAAGGGGATATCGCCGACGTGCCCGAGCTGGTGCGGATCGCCAAGAAGCACGGTGTGGCGCTGGCGCTGGACGACGCCCACTCCATCGGCGTGCTGGGCCCCAAGGGAGACGGCACCGCCGCCCATTTCGGGATGACGGACGAGGTTGACCTCATCGCGGGGACGTTCTCCAAGTCGCTCGCTTCGATCGGCGGGTTCGTCGCCGGGTCGGAGAGCGTCATTCACTACCTCAAGCACCACAGCCGTCCGCTCATCTTCACTGCCTCGCTGCCGCCGAGCAACACGGCGGGAGTCCTGGCCGCGCTGGAGGTGCTCAGGACCGAGCCCCAGCGGCGCGAGCTGCTGTGGGCCAACACCGCGCGGCTGCAGCAGGGCCTCCGCGGGCTGGGCTACAACATCGGCGAGACGGTCACCCCGATCGTCCCTGTGCTGATCGGCCCGATGGACACCACGCTGGTGTTCTGGCGCAAGCTGTTCGAGGCCGGGGTGTTCACCAATCCGGTCATGCCGCCGGCGGTCCCGGCCAGCCAGTGCCGGCTCCGGACCAGCCTCATGGCCACCCATTCGTTCGACCAGATCGACTTCTGCCTCGAGCAGTTCGCGACCATCGGCCGCGAGTTGGGGGTCATCTGACCTCGCCAGTCCGGGTCCGGCCCGTCACCGACGGCGCCGGACTCGACCGGTTCATCGCCCTGCCGTACCGGATGCACCAGCGGGACCCTCACTGGGTCCCGCCGTTGCGTATGGATGTGCGGAAGCTGCTGGACCGCGCCAAGAACCCGTTCTTCGAGCATGGGGAGGCTGAATACTTCCTGGCCGAGCGCGACGGCCGGGTCGTGGGCCGCATCGCCGCGATCACCAACCGGCTGCACAACGAAATCCACCACGACCAGGTGGGGTTCTTCGGCTTCTTCGACAGCATTTACGACCACGCCGTGGCCGACGCCCTTTTCACCGAGGCGGCGGCGTGGCTCCGCGCCAAGGGGTACGACGTCATGCGCGGCCCCGCCTCCTTCTCCACTAACGACGAGTGCGGGCTGCTGGTGGATGGCTATGATATGCCGCCCACCCTCATGATGCCGCACAATCCGCCGTACTACGAGCGGCTGATCGACGCCGCCGGGTTCACCAAGGCCAAGGACCTGAAGGTCTACCGAGGCGGCTACCTGGCCGAGTACCTGCCGGTGCCGGAGCGGCTGGCCCGCGGCACAGAACTGCTGCAGCGGCGGCTGGGGGTCACGATCCGCGGCATGGACATGGCCAACTTTGCGGCCGAGGTGGAGAGCATCAAGCGCCTGTACAACCGCTGCTGGGAAAAGAACTGGGGCTTCATCCCCATGACCGATCACGAGATCGACCACCTCGCGGTCCAGTTCAAGCCGGTGGTGATCCCCGACATGGTGCCCATCGCGGAGAAGGACGGCGTGCCGATCGGCTTCGGACTGGTGCTGCCGGACCTGAACCAGGTGTTCCAGCGCCACCGGTCCGGCCGCCTCACCCCGGCCCTGCTCGCCGACCTGCTGCTCTCCCTCAAGCTCAAGCGGGTCCGCCGGGCCCGCATCCTGCTGCTCGGCGTGGTTCCGGAACTCCGCGGCAAGGGTGTGGACGCGATGCTGTACCATTGGATTTGGACCCACGCCGCCGGCCACAAGATCTACTGGGGTGAGGCCGGCTGGATTCTCGAGGACAACAAGGCCATGAACGCCGGGCTCGAGAAAATGGAGTTCACTGTCTACAAGACCTACCGGCTTTACGATCGTCCCCTATGAGGGCGCTGGTCACCGGTGGTACCGGGTTCGTCGGCAGTCACCTGATAGACCGGCTGCTCGCCGAGGGAGACGAAGTCACCGCGCTGGTCCGCGCTCCCACCCGGGCCGCCGCCCTCGCCGCCCGCCGCGTCCGGCTGGTTACCGGTGACCTCCACAGTACCGAGGCCATGCGGGAGGCCGCCGGCGGGCAGGATGTGGTGTACCATGTGGCGGGGCTGGTGGGTGCCCGGGACGAGGCGGCGTTTCTACGCGCCAACCGCGAAGGCACGGCCAACCTGGTGGCGGCGGTCGAGGCCCAGGCGCCCGGCGCCCGGTTCGTGCTGGTCAGCTCGCTCGCGGCGGCCGGGCCCTCGTCGCGCGGCCTGCCGCTCGATGCTGGTGCTCCGGCCGCCCCGGTCACGATGTACGGCAGAAGCAAGCTCGCCAGCGAGGACGTGGTGCGGGCCAGCCGCCTCGCCTGGACCATCGCCCGACCGCCTGCGGTCTACGGACCGCGAGACCGCGACAACTTCCTGGCCCTCTTCCGCCTGGCCCGCTACGGCGTCTGTCCCATCTTCGGCGACGGCACCCAGGAGCTATCCCTCGTCTATGTAACCGACCTCGCCGCGGGTCTCCGCCGGGCGGCGGTGAGCCCCGAGGCAGCAGGTGGCACGTTCTTCGTCAATCACCCGGAAGTGGTTACCAGCGGGCAGATCCTGCGCCAGATCGGCGGGCTGTACGGCGTCAGGGTCCGGCTGGTGCCACTGCCCCGGCCGGTGGCGGCCGCGGCCCTGGGGATCGCGGGCGGGGTGGCGGGGCTGCTCAATCGCAAGACCATCCTCCATCGCGACAAGACCCACGAGTTCTATCAGCCGGCGTGGACCGGTGATCCGGGGCCGCTCATCCGTGGAACCGGGTGGCGCCCGGAGTTCGACCTGGCCACGGGTCTCCCCGCCACCCTCGCCTGGTACCGGGAGCAGGGATGGCTGTGAGCCTCCGGCACCGGCTCCGGCTGGCCGAGTGGTTCCTGCTCGCCTACCTCGCCATTACCAGTGTGGTTGCGCTTGTGCGGCTTCCCGGCTTTCCGCCGATGGCATGGGTCCTGCTCGCCAATGCGCTGTACGCTGTGCTGATCGTGCTGGCGGCGCGGCCGGAGCTGGGGCGGGCCGCCGAGGTGCTGCGCGACATCTATCCGATCCTGCTGCTCGGGGCGCTCTACCCGGCGCTCGACATCCTCAACTACTTCGGCGGCATCGGTACCCACGACCTGGCCGTGCGGGGATGGGAGGTGTCACTGTTCGGGGAGGAACTGAGCCGGACCTGGTGGCAGCGGTATCCGAGCGAGTTCTGGTCAACGGTGCTGCACGCGGCCTATTTCGCCTACTACCCCATCGTCGTGGCACCGCTGGCGTTGTTCCTGATCCGGGGCGACATCGTCGCGGCCCGCCGGACGGCGCTCTGGCTGGTGTCGACCTTCCTGGTGAGCTATCTGGTCTTCCTGGGGTATCCGGTTGCGGGGCCCTACTATGAGTTCCCCCGGCCCGATCCGTCGTTCCTGGACAATCCGGCGGCGCGCCTGGTGTATGCCACGCTGGCGCGGGGCAGCGCCTACGGTGCGGCGTTTCCGTCGTCCCATGTCGCCGCCACCCTGGTGGCCACGGCGGCGGCCTATCGGGGTTCGCGCCCACTGGGCTGGGGGCTGGGGCTGCCGGCGCTGCTGCTAACCATCGGCGTGGTGTACTGCCAGATGCACTATGCGGTGGATGCGCTGGCGGGGGTGGGGCTGGCAGTGCTGATCATCATTGCCGGCAGTCGGCTGGAGCGGGGGAGGCGGGGGTTGGCGTGGTTCACGGAATGAGAAACGGGCGACGGGGAAGCCCCGTCGCCCGAGTCTCTCATCGTGTGCCAGTGCTACTGAACGATGATCTGCGCGTGCATACCGAACGGCACATGCGGGGTGCAGTGGTAACGGTACTCGCCCGCCGGAGCGCCCGCGAAGCTGATGGCGTAGCCCTCGCCGATCCCGATCTTCATCGGGCCGGTGAGCGGCGCCATCGTCTCGGCCATGGCGGCGTTGAGCACAGTCGCCGCACCCGCCGGGATGCTGTCCGCCGAGAAGGCCACGTTGTGCGGCGGCCCGCTCTTGATCACGAAGTTCACCACATCGCCGGCCTTGATGGTCAGGACGGTGGGGGTGAAGGTGCCCACCTTGCCGTCGAAATCCATCGCGACCTCATGGGTCGCGCCAGTCGCCGCCGGAGCCGCCGCCGGGGCGTCCGCCGCCGGCTGATCCCCACCCTTACCACCACAGGCCGCAAGGGCCAGTGCCACACCCGCTAAAGCAATCATTCCACGCATTACAGAACCCGCCTCCCCGGACAGTGAGAAAAAAGACCTTGTGAAAAGGTTCACAATGATAACGCCCCGGCCCACAAAGAGCGAGTGCCCCTAGATTCCTGCCATGCCAACTGCACCCCCACCCTGTACCGCTCTGGGCCCCCAATGCGAGGGGCTTCCTGTGACCCTCCGGATCGGCTCGTTCGGGGCCGACCCCACCTCGTTGGACCACGAGGCGACCTGGCTCATGGGGCACACCGCCCGGATCGCCTTCGGCCCGCTGCACCGCTGCGGCCAAGATCTGCTGGTGGACGCGGTGCTGCAGGTCCGCTGCCGCCACCTCAAGAGTACGACCAATGGCACCTCGGCCCCGGCGGTGCGCTGTGCCGCCCACGGCTACGCCGGCACTTTGCCGACCCCGCGCCAGCCGCCCGAGCAGCCAAGGCGCCTCGGCGGGGACGAGTTCAACCTCGTGGCGGCGGGTGAGCTGACCCGGATGCGGCTCCCCCTCCCGGCCCGGAGCCTGCCGGTCGTGGAGCACGACGTCAACCCCTGTTCGATCGCGCCGTGCAAGACTGCCGACCACACCCTGGCAAGCGCCTGCTGCCGCGACATGCAGCTGGAGATCATGTGCACGCCGGAGGAAACCACGCTGGAGGCGCTGGTCCGCTCCCGGCAGTCGCCCTACCTCTGCAAAGTGGAGCGGGATTCGCCCCGGTCGCTGGACGTTGAGGTGATCTCCGCCTGCCGCTATCTCGACGACGCGGGGGAGAACTGCACCCTCCACGGCCGGTCCCGGCCCGACGGTCGCCCGGCAAAACCCGATCTCTGCAGCGAATGGCCAGACGACGGGAAGGGGCTGCACCCGGGCTGCATCTGGTACACTCCGCCGGCCCGCGCCCGCCCCCGAAAAGGTCCCTGAGGCCGGTCGGCGCCCGCCGGGACCGGGGAGGGGTTGACAGATCAACTTATATTGATATTATGACCTCATGCCAATTGCGACCGCCGCAGCTACCGGCCTGACCCGGCTTGCCCGGGTCTTCCACGCCCTCTCTGATGAGACCCGCCTGGCCCTCGTGGCCATGCTGCAGAAGGGGGAGCGCTGCGTCTGCGATCTGACCGAGGCCTTTGGAACCGGCCAGTCCCGGCTCTCGTTCCACCTCAAGGCGCTCAAGGAGGCCGGCCTGGTGCGGGATCGTCGCGAGGGGCGCTGGGTCTACTATTCCATGGTTCCGGGCGCATTGGATGGCCTGGAGGCGGCGCTGAGTGAACTGCCGCCGGTGGCGGCGGTGCGGGCGGTCAAGCTGAAGTGTTGTGGGTAGCACCACTTTTTTTTCCTGGAAGCATCAACTTTTCTTGATCTGGAGGCGGTATGGGTGAACTGACTGACATCGTCCGCGAGCGCTACGGCCGGGCGGCGCTCAACGCGAGGGAGGGGACCAAGGCGGGGTGCTGCGGCACCGGGACGAGTTGCGGTCCCGATCCGATCACCAGCGACCTGTATTCCAGCGAGCAGGCCGGGGCGATTCCGGCAGAGGCGCTCCTGGCCTCGCTGGGCTGCGGCAATCCCACCGCCCTGGCCGAACTCCGGGAGGGGGAGGTCGTCCTCGACCTCGGCTCGGGCGGCGGGATTGATGTGCTGCTCTCGGCCCGGCGCGTGGGGGCCACCGGCAAGGCCTATGGCCTCGACATGACCGACGAGATGCTGCAGCTTGCCCGTGAGAACCAGGCGCGCGCCGGGGTGACCAACGTCGAGTTCCTGAAGGGACAGATCGAGGCGATCCCGCTGCCGGACAACTCGGTGGATGTCATCATCTCCAACTGCGTCATCAACCTCTCCGGAGACAAGGACCGGGTCATCGCCGAGGCGTTCCGGGTGCTCAAGCCCGGCGGCAGGTTCGCGGTCTCCGATGTGGTGACCCGCGGTCCCTTGCCGGAATTCATGCGCGAGAGCATGGCGCTATGGACCGGCTGCGTCGCCGGGGCGCTGGATCAGGATGCCTACGTCGGGAAACTGGTCCGGACCGGGTTCGTTGGCGCTTCGGTGGAGGCCACCCGGATCTACAAGGCGGAGGACGCCCGCACCTTCCTGGAAGATGCGGGACTCGATGCCGACAAGGTGGCCGATGAGGTCGAGGGCCGGATCATGGGCGCGTTCATTCGTGCCACCAAGCCGCACCCGCCCAAGGGCTGTGGCTGCGCCACGGACTGCTGCGAGGGAGAGTGAGCATGGAGGTGCGCGCGCTGGGCCCGGATCACCTGCCGGCGATCCGGGCACTGCTGGAGCAGAGCCGGCTTCCGGTACGGGACCTCATCTCCGGGTCGGCGCCGCACTTCTGGGGCGTGGAGGCGACCGGCACGCTGGCCGGGGTGATCGGGCTTGAACCGGCCGGCAACGCCGGCCTGTTGCGCTCCCTCGCCGTGGCGCCAGCGCATCGTGGCACGGGCCTCGGCAAGCTGCTCGTGACGCACCTCCAGGCCGCGGCCGCGCGGGATGGGATCACCGACCTGTGGCTCCTGACCACCACCGCCGAAGCATTCTTCGCAGCGCTCGGTTACCGCGCCGTGCCCCGGTCGGGGGCCCCCGAGGGGATCCAGGGTACCACCGAATTCAGGGAGATGTGCCCCTCCACGGCCACCTGCATGCACCGCCGTCTAGCGGTCACCGCGCCGCTCCGCCGGGTGTTGATCCTCTGCACCGGCAACTCGGCCCGCAGTCAGATCGCGGAGGCGCTGCTGGCACGGAAGGGTGGCGGGAGATTCGACGTCACCAGCGCCGGGTCCCGGCCCGCGCCACGGGTGAACCCATGGGCGGTCCGCGTCCTGGAGGAACACGGCATTCCCTGGCAGGGCAGGGCTCCCAAGGGACTCGACGGGCTGGATGGGGAACGCTGGGACTTTGTGATCACCGTCTGTGACCGGGCCAAGGAGGCCTGCCCCATCTTCCCCGGCACCCCGGTGCAGGCTCACTGGGGGATGCCTGACCCTGCCGATGTGGAAGGCTCGGACGAGGAGAAGTTGCGGGCCTTTCGGGAGACGTACCTCGTCCTCAGCCGCCGGATCGACCTGCTGCTGGCGCTTCCCTCCGACAGGCTGGACCGCCTGGCCCTGGAACGGGAGGTCCGCGCCATCGGCCAGCGCTGAGGCTCGGCCAGACCGACGGGCCCTTTCTGCGACAGGGGTTGCTGTGTTCCCTACCTACTGGTAGATTGGGGGCATGACAGCCGCGACTACCGCCGGCCGGATCCTGGACCTCGCCGAGGGCCTGATTCAGCGCCGCGGGTATGAGGCGTACAGCTACGCCGACATCGCCGATGCCCTGCAGATCCGCAAGGCGAGCGTTCACTACCACTTCCAGAGCAAGGGCGAGCTGACCCGTGCCGTGGCGGCCAGGTATCGTGCCGCCTTCGCGGCCACCCTCGCTGGACTCCAGGCGGAATGCGCCGATCCTTCGACCCGGCTGATGCGGTACGTTCGACTGTTCCGGGATGCGCTCCGTGACGGTGACCATATGTGTCTGTACGGGATGCTCGCGTCCGATTCGGCCACGCTACCCGAGCCGGTGCGGGATGAGGTGAACGGGTTCTTCGCCGACCAGGAGGCCTGGCTGGCGGCGCTCCTCCGCGAAGGCCGCTCGAGTGGCGCCTTCGAGTTCGAGGGCAAGCCGGAGGGCGCTGCCGGCGCGCTGCTGGCGGGACTCGAGGGCGCCATGCTGGTGGCCCGCAGCCGCCGTGACGTGAAATACTTCGCCGCGGTGGCGCTTCGGCTGGTTGGCGCGCTCACCAGCCGGTAGCCGTTAGCGGGGGGGCCGATTGACGAATCCCGTGTGTCGCTTCAGCTTGGGCTGAGAACCGAGGGAGGTCCGATGTCACTGAACGAATCGATCGAACGCCGGCGTTTCCTGCAGGCCCTGGGGCTGCTCGGAGTGGTGGCGGGCGTTGAGGGCGCGAGCGGGGCCGTCCGCCGGCTCCCGGCGGCGCTGCGGGTAAGCCGGCTCGATCCGGATGATCCGCCGCCGATTCCCAACGAGATCGTCCAGCGGATCTACACCGAGCGGTTCCAGGGGCGGCCCATCGAGACCAGCCGCGTCACCCTGGACATCCCGCTGATGGCGGAGGACGGCCGCTACGTGCCGGTGATCATCGAGTCGGACCTGCCGCAGACCCCGGAGGACTACGTAAAGAGCGTGTACCTGATCGTGGACCACAACCCCGATCCCCTGGTCACGGCCTATCACTTCACGCCGGTCCTGGGCCCGCTCAAGCTGCAGACCCGGATCAAGATGAAGCGGACCAGCTGGATCCGGGCCATTGCCGAGACCAGCACCGGCGCGCTGCACGCAGATTATCTGAAGGTCGAAACCACCCTCAACGGGTGCGGGTGACTATGCCAGAGACCGGAAAGACCAGGATCGTCATCCCCGAGCGGATCAGCCGCGACGAAGTCATCCGGGTGCAGGTGATCGTCCAGCACCCCATGGACACCGGCTTCTTCCGCGATGCCAACGCCAACATCATCCCACCCTGGTTCATCAAGGATGTCGTGGTGACCTATGGTGGCGAGGAGATCGCACGGTTCGAGTGGAGCTCAGGCGTGAGCAAGGACCCCATGCTGAGCTTCCAGCTCCGGGCGGTCCGGGAGGGGCCGCTGACCTTTCTCTGGCGGGACAATCGCGACCGCGAGTACACCGGGAGCACCGAGATCACGTTCGCTGCCGCGTGAGCGGGGCGGGCATGGTTCGAGACGGACGGGCGGGAGCGGCCATCGGGGCAGCTCTCGCCCTCTCTCTTTGCCTGGGTGGCGGCTCCGCGCGGGCTCAGGACGCGTCGCCGCCGCGGGCCTTCTCCCGCACCACTGAACGCACCCTCTACCCGCTCCGGCGCCTCGGCGAGGGTGTGTACCTGGTCCAGGGAGACACCGGCAAGGGCGCCGAGGGGCGCCCCAACGCCGGGTTCGTGGTGACTGGCGACGGCGTCGTGGCCGTGGGTGGGCTGGCGAGCCCGGCCCAGGGACGGGCGGTGATCCGGACGATCCGCACCGTTTCCGCCGCGCCGCTCCGCTACCTGGTGCTCTACGCCCATCACCCCGACATGATGTTCGGGGCCATCGAGTTCAAGCGGGCCGGCGCGAAGATCGTTGCCCACCCCAACAGCCGGGTGCTGGCGGCGGAGGGCGGCCCCGACGCGATGATGGCCGACTGGCACAGCGTGGTGGGCCTACAGGAGTTGCTCGGCTTCGAGTTCGCCAACGCCCCGGACCGGCCGGTGACCGGCTGGGACACGCTCCGGGTGGGCGGCCTGGACGCGGTGGTCATCCATCCCGGCACAGCGCACTCCCGGGGAGACCTCATGCTCTGGCTGCCGGCCTCGCGGGTGCTCTTCGCCGGCGACATCCTGCTGGAGGACGGTGCCACAATGGTGGTGGACGGGAACTCGGCCACCCTGCTCAGAACCCTGGATCTGATGGACTCGCTGGCGCCCCGGGTCGTGATACCCGGGCATGGGCGGGTGAACGATGACCCACGGTACCTGACCCGCATCACGCGGGAGTACATCACCGCCTTGCGTGACTCGATGGCGGCGGAGGTGAAGCGCGGGACCTCGCAACGCCGGGCGGTGGCGGCCTATCCCGCCGCCGATGAGGGCCGTCCGGTCACCCGGAACAGCCGCATCCGGCGGAATGCCGCGCGGGTGTATCAGGAGATGGAGCGGGCCGCGCTGGGACTGGAGGAGGAGTGATGCGGACCGACAGCCAGGCGGACCGGCGCTCAGGCGGACGGCGGCACGACCGTCGGTGGGCCCGCGGGCTGACGCTCGCCGGTGCGGCCGTGCTCATGGCCGCTCCCCTGGTGCGCCTCGCGGCCCAGACTCCTGGGCTCATCACCACGGAAGAACTGGCTGCCCGGCTCGACCGGGTCGTCCTCGTGGACGTGCGCCAGGCGTGGAGCAGCTACCTCCAGAATCACCTTCCGGGCGCGGTGTGGCTCCACGTCGAGACCCTCCGGGCACAGCAGGACGAGCTGCCATTTCAGCTGCTGGCGCCGGCGCACTACGCGGCGTTGTTCCAGCGGGCCGGGATCCATCCGGGGCGGCCGGTGGTGGTCTACAGCGCGGGCGATCAGCTCGACATTGATGGCACGTACCTGGTGTGGCTCCTGACGTCCATGGGCCACATGGACGTCCGGCTCCTGGACGGCGGGTACCAGAAATGGGAACTGGAGCGGCGGCCGCTGACCCAGCGCTACCCGCGGCGGGAGGTGGCCGAACCGTGGCCGGGAACCGCGGGGGTCTTCGCCACGGCGACCCTGGACGAGGTCCGCGCCACGTCGGGCGGAGGCGGGACGATGCTGGTGGACGCGCGCCCCAGCGAGCAATTCAGCGGCGGTGCCGGAGCGCAGTTCCGCCGCGGGCACATCCCGGGCGCTCTCAACCACCCCTGGAAGAGTGATCTCGAGCAGCGCGACTTCGCCCTGGTCTGGAAGCCGGTGGAGATCCTGCGGCAGGGGTACGGGATGCAGGGGATCACGCCGGACCGGGACATCATCATCTACTGCAACAGCGGCACCGAAGCCAGCCATGTCTTCTTTGCGCTCAAGTACCTGCTCGGCTATCCCCGGGTCCGGATCTACACCGGCTCGTGGACGCAGTGGGCCGAACGGGAGGAACTGCCCATCCAGCGGTGAGGCCTCGGCCCGGCCTCTCCCTTGACCGATGCCGCTCCTCGCGGCAACATCCAGTCGCTCTCCCTACCATCCATCCCGAGGGTCCTGTGGCAATCGATCTCACCATCAACGGCAAGTCCGCGCGGGTGGACGTCGCACCCGACACCCCGCTGCTCTGGGTGCTGCGCGACACCCTGGCGCTCACCGGCACCAAGTACGGCTGCGGCATGGCCCTCTGCGGCGCCTGCACTGTGCACCTCGACGGCGAGGCCATCCGGAGCTGCTCCACGCCGGTCTCCGCGGCTGCCGGCAAGAAGGTGACCACGATCGAAGGCCTGTCCGCGGATGGCAGCCACCCGGTGCAGAAGGCATGGGTCGAGGTGCAGGCGCCCCAGTGCGGCTACTGCCAGTCGGGGCAGATCATGCAGGCGGCGGCGCTGCTGCAGAAGACGCCCAAGCCGAGTGATGCCGAGATCGACTCGGCCATGGCGGGCAACATCTGCCGGTGTGGGACGTACAGCCGCATCAAGTCCGCGATCCAGCTGGCCGCGAAGGGGGCCTGACATGACTACCTCACTCTCGCGCCGCGAGTTCATTGGGACGACCGGACTGGCCCTCGCGGTCACCGCGCTCCCGGTACGTCGGCCTGGCGGCCCGCCCGCCGCGGCCAGTGCGTTGGCGCCGAGCGCCTTTGTCGAAATCACTCCTGACGGCACGGTCTCGGTGTGGGTCACCAAGTCCGACATGGGGCAGGGAGTGCGCACCGCGCTCCCGATGATCCTGGCCGACGAACTCGAGGCCGACTGGAGCAAGGTGAAGGTCATACAGGCGGACGCCCACCCGCGCTACGGAGAAATGGGGACGGGTGGGTCGAGCAGCGTAGCTTCGCTGTGGGAGCCGCTCCGGACGGCTGGTGCTCAGGCGCGCGAGATGCTGATCGGGGCCGCGGCCCAGCGCTGGGAGGTACCACCGTCGGAGTGCCGGGCGCGGAGTGGCGCCGTCGAGCATCCCGGGACGGGAAGGCGGTTCAGTTTCGGCGACCTGGTCAACCGCGCCGCGCGGCTGCCGGTGCCGGAGAATCCCGGGCTCAAGGATCCCGCCGAGTTCCGCCTGATCGGGACTGACGTCCCGGGCGTGGACACCCGCGACAAGGTGACGGGCAAAGCCCAGTACGGTCTCGATGTCGTGGTGCCGGGAATGCGGTACGCGGTGATCGCGCGCTGCCCGGTATTCGGAGGCACGATGCAGGGGCACGATCCGTCCCGCGCCCTGGCCGTGGCGGGCGTCCTCGATGTGCTCGAGGTGCCCTCTGGCGCCGCGGTGATAGCCACCAGCACCTGGGCCGCGATGCAGGGCCGCAAGGCGCTGGAGTGCCGCTGGGATGAGGGGCCGGCGGCGGGGCTGGACTCGAACAAGATCTCCCGCCAGCTCCACGGCCGGGCGGCGATGGCCGGCGCGCTGGCGCGCAACGACGGCGACGCTCCGGGGGCGATCGCGGCGGCGGCCAGGTCGCTGGAAGCGACCTACGAGGCGCCGCTCCTGGCCCATGCCACCATGGAGCCGATGAACTGCGTGGCGGATGTGCGCCCCGACCGCTGCGAGATCTGGGCACCGCATCAGGCCCCCGATTGGGCCCGCGGGGAGGTCGCCGGAGCGCTCGGTCTCCCGCCCGAGCAGGTCACCGTGCACACCACCTTGCTGGGGGGCGGCTTCGGACGGCGCTTCCTGCCGGAGGAACTGATCGAGGCGGCGCAGGTCTCCCGGCTGGCGGGCGCGCCGGTCAAGCTGGTTTTCACCCGAGAGGACGACATGCAGCGGGACTGGTACCGCCCCATGAGTGTCCACCGGATGGCGGGCGGGGTGAATGCCGAGGGGCGGGTGACCGGGTGGTTGCACCGGGTCGTTGCGCCGTCCATCAATGGGCAGCGCTGGCCCGGCTCGGTCAAGAACGCCCTCGACCTGGACGCGGTGGATGGCGCGGCCGACCTGCGCTATGACATTCCGAACCTGCGGGTGGAGTACGGCATGGTAACCACGCCGGTGCCGGTGAGCTGGTGGCGGTCGGTCTACGCCTCCCAGACGTGCTTCGCCAACGAGTGTTTTCTCGATGAGCTTGCGGCGGCCGCGGGGCGGGACCCGCTCGCGGTGCGCCAGGAGCTGCTGGCGCACTCGCCGCGGCACCTCGCGGTACTCAACCTGGCGGCCGACAAGGCCAACTGGGGGACCGTGCCGGCGGGCCGGGCGCAGGGCATCGCGATCCACCACTTCTTCAGCGACGCGATCGTCGCAGAGGTCGCGGAGGTGTCCATCGAGGGGGGAAAGGCCCGCGTCCACAAGGTCACCTGCGCCGTGGACTGCGGGATTGCCATCAACCCGTCCAACGTGCGGTTCCAGATCGAGGGCGGCGTGATCTACGGGTTGTCCGCGGCCCTGTACGGGGAGATCACCGTCGAGAAGGGGCGGGTCAAGCAGAGCAACTTCCACGACTACCCAGTCCTCCGCATGCCCGATGTCCCGGTCGTGGAGGTGCATATCGTGCCGAGTGCCGAGCCGCCCAAGGGTGTGGGAGAACCGGGCCTCCCGCCGATTGCACCGGCGGTAGCCAACGCGGTGGCCCGGCTCACCGGGAAGCCGGTGCGAAAGCTGCCGATAGTGCTGTAGCGCCCTCGGTGGCGGGCCAGCAACCGGAGGGCCCCGCGCAGGTGGCGGGGCCTTCTCGTCGCACCTGCCGCGCAGTCAAGGAGCGCTGGCGCCGCGGAGCGCCTCCGGCCGGTAGAGCACTCCTGCCCGCATCACCCATTCCACCTGCCTGACGTTCCCGATGTCGCTGAGCGGATCGGCCTCGAGCAGCACGAGGTCAGCCCGCTTGCCGGCCGCGATCGTGCCGGCATCGCTGGCGGCGGGGCCGATGGCCAGCGCCGCGTCTCGGGTCGCGGCGAGCAGGGCGCGCTCCGGCGACAGCCCCACCGAATCCACCAGCAGCCTGAGCTCTTCCGACAGCCGGGTGCGCTCGGCCTGGGGGCCGTACGCGGTGTGATCGGTCCCGGCGGTGAGCCGCACGCCGCGGGCGGCCGCCTGACGCGTGACCTGGATTCCGAACACGCTGGCGGCCCGGGAGTAGCGTTCGGGCAGGGTGGGGACGCGGCGATTGCGGCTGTTGGCCCGGGTGGCTCCCAGCTGTGTGGCGTGCAGGGTGGGCTCAAGGAAGGTCCCGTGCGCGGCCAGGCTGTCGAGCGCGGCAAGTACGCGGGGGTTGGTGGCCGCAGCGGAGGTGGCGGAGTCGGCGGTGACCTGGAGAAGCGCGCTGCTGGTACGAAGCGAATCCCGGGCGGTGCGGTCCAGGAGCTCCCCGACGAGCCCGGCCGCATGCACCACCCCGTTCTGGCCGGCCCGGGCCTGCTCCAGCACGCTGGCCGGCTGCACCCAGGCATGGCCCCAGACGGGCATGCCGAGGTCGCGGGCGGCCTGCACAATCGCCACGATCTGGGCCGGGTCGAGGTCCTGATAGAGCTTGATCCCGATCGCCCCACCGGCCCGCGCCTGCTGCACTAGGGTGCTGGCCTCCCGTGCAGTCGTGAGCATCAGCGGATACCAGCCGAGCTGCCGCATGCCCAGCGCCGCGGGGGCATGCAGCCGGTTGTTGCCGTTGGGCCCGCGCTCGCGTTCGGAGGAGAAGAACCGGACGCCGGCAATCAGTTGCATGGGCAACACCCGCGGCCCTGGCGGACCGGCCGCGACCGCCTCCAGCAGCCGGGTGGGGTGATTGCCCATGTCGCGGACGGTGGTGATGCCCCGGGCCAGGAGTTCCCGGAGGTCCGAGCCGAGCGCACTATCGGTGACACCGGCCACCTGGAAGAGCATGTGGACGTGGGTATCGATCAGACCGGGGACCAGAAACCGTCCAGCCGCTCGCACGACGGTCGCCTCGGGAGGCACCGGGCAGCGCTCGGCCGGTCCCGCACAGCTGATGTATCCGCCCCGGATGACCACCGTCGCTCCCGGGAGCGCCGGGGCGCCGGTACCGTCCCACAGGGTTGCACCCACCACGGCCACGGTCCCGACGGCGCCCTGACCCGAGACGGCGGCGGGGGCCAGCAACGCCAGCAGCATCCCGGCGATCGCCGGGCGCACGGGAGAGCGGGGGGGCAGGTGACAGGTGTCCAAGGTTCGCGTTGGCTCGGGTCTCCCTCTACAGTAGCACACCCGCCCGCCGGCGTCAGCCGGACCGGCCGGGTGCTTCAGATCCGGCCCTTGACCTGTTCCACTTTGGGGGCGAGCATCAAGGCGCTTCCTACACCCGTTCATCCCATCCCGAGGGTCCCGTGGCAATCGATCTCACCATCAACGGCAAGTCCGCGCGGGTAGATGTTGCACCCGACACTCCGCTGCTCTGGGTGCTCCGCGATACTCTGGAACTTACCGGTACCAAGTACGGCTGCGGGATGGCCCTCTGCGGCGCCTGCACCGTGCATCTCGACGGTGAGGCCATCCGCAGCTGTTCCACCCCGGTCTCCGCCGCCGCCGGCAAGAAGGTGACCACGATCGAGGGCTTGTCCGCGGACGGCAGCCACCCGGTGCAGCAGGCATGGGTCGAGGTGCAGGCCCCCCAGTGCGGCTACTGCCAGTCGGGGCAGATCATGCAGGCGGCCGCGCTGCTCAAGAAGACCTCCAAGCCGAGCGATGCGGAGATTGACTCGGCCATGGCGGGCAATATCTGCCGCTGCGGCACCTATCAGCGGGTTCGCGCCGCGATCCACCGTGCCGCAGGGGAGGCGTAAGATGACTTCCACCCAGGTGACTCGACGGAGCTTCCTGCAGGTCAGTGCCGCGGCCGGGGCCGGCCTGACACTCGCCATCGGCATCAGCGGCTGCGGGCGCAAGGGAGATGATGAGGGGGCCCAGGACCCCGGGCAGTTGTTTGAGCCGAATGCCTTTGTGCGGATCGGGGAAGACGGCTCGGTGCGGGTCGTGGCCAAGCACCTCGAGATGGGCCAGGGCACCTATACCGGCCTCGCCACCCTGCTGGCCGAAGAGCTGGATGCCGACTGGAGCAAGGTCAAGGCGGTGGGCGCGCCGGCCGATGCCTCCCGCTACGGGAACATGCTCTTCGGCGGCACCCAGGGCACCGGGGGTAGCACGTCCATGGCCTCCAGCTACGACATCATGCGGAAGGCCGGCGCTACCGCGCGGGCCATGCTGGTGGCCGCGGCGGCGGCGGAGTGGGGCGTGGACGCGGCCGGGCTGACCACCGACCAGGGCGTGGTAACCGACCCCAAGACCGGCAAGCGGGCGCCCTACGGCTCGCTGGTGGTGCGCGCGGCGACGCTGCCGGTGCCCGAGGACGTGCCGCTCAAGGACCCGGCCAGCTTCCGGCTCATCGGCGGCAACCAGCTCCGGCTCGATTCCCGCGAGAAGGTGACCGGCCGGGCCGTCTTCACCCAGGACGTGAAGCTCCCGGGCATGCTCACCGCGGTAGTGGCCCATCCGCCCCGCTTCGGTGCCAAGGTCAAGTCATTCGACGCCACCGCCGCCTCGGCGGTCCCGGGCGTGACCGACGTGGTGCAGATCCCCGCGGGCGTGGCCGTGGTGGCCACCAGCTTCTGGGCGGCCAAGCTGGGCCGCGACAAGCTGACCGTGGAGTGGGACGAGTCTGCCGCCTTCCGGCAGAGCAGTGCCGACCTCTGGGCCCGGTACCGGCAGCTGGGTGCCAAGCCCGGCCCGGTGGCGCTCAAGGTCGGAAACGTCCAGCAGGCGATGAGCCGGGGCAAGACGATCGAGGCCAGCTACGAGTTCCCCTTCCTGGCCCACGCCACCATGGAGCCGATGAACTGTGTGGTGCTGCTCTCGGCGGACCGCTGCGAGCTGTGGAACGGCGACCAGCTCCAGACCGGCGACCAGATGGCGGTGGCCCAGCTCACAGGGCTCAAGCCGGAACAGGTCAAGATCAACCAGCTCTACGCCGGCGGCAGCTTCGGCCGGCGGGCCAACCCCAAGAGTGACTACGTGGTCGAAGCGGTCACCATCGCCCAGGCCATCCAGGGCCGGGCGCCGGTCAAGCTGGTGTGGACCCGCGAGGATGACACCCGGGCCGGCTGGTTCCGGCCGATGTACCTCCACGTCCTGAAGGGAGCGGTGGCCGGCGGCCAGGCGGTGGCGTGGCACCAGCGGGTAGTGGGGCAGTCCATCATGAAGGGCACGTCGTTCGAGGCCTTTACGACCAAGGACGGCATCGATGGCACCTCGGTGGAGGGCGCCTCCAACACGCCGTACGCCATCCCCAACCTCCAGGTCGAACTCCATACGACCGACCTCCCGGTGCCGCCGCTGTGGTGGCGCTCGGTGGGGCACACCCACACGGCCTTCGCGGTCGAGTCGTTCGTGGACGAGCTGGCGGTCGCGGCCGGGGCCGACCCGGTGGAGTTCCGCCGCGGCCTGCTCGGCAAGGCGCCGCGCCACCTGGCGGTGCTCAGCCTGGCCGCCGAGAAGGCCGGGTGGGGCACGCCCCTCCCGGCCGGCCGGGCCCGCGGCGTGGCGGTGCACGAGTCCTTCAACTCGGTCGTGGCCGAGGTGGCCGAGGTCTCGGTGGAAAACGGGAAGGTCAGGGTGCACCGGGTGGTCTGCGCGGTGGACTGCGGCGTGGCCATCAATCCGGACGTGGTGCGGATGCAGATGGAGAGCGGCATCGCATACGGGCTCTCCGCCGCGCTGCACGGGGAGATCACCCTCAAGGACGGGCAGGTGGAGCAGGGCAACTTCGACGGCTACCGGGTGCTGCGCATCAACGAGATGCCGGTCGTCGAGGTGCATATCGCGCCGTCCACCAACCCGCCCACCGGGGTGGGCGAGCCCGGGGTGCCGCCCTCGGCGCCGGCGGTGGCCAACGCGCTCTTCCAGCTTACCGGCAAGCGGGTGCGGAAGCTGCCGATCGTGGTGTAGGGGATTGGGCGATTCGAGGTGACGCAGAGCCCCGGTCAGGCAGGACGGGGCTCTGTTGTGTCCTCCAACCTACTTCTTCACCAGCGCCTGCTTGAGCGCGCGATTCTGCCACAGCACCGTGGCGCCGAGCAGGATGAGGCTGCTCACCAGGATGGCGGTGGCCAGCACGTTGATCTGGGGCGGGAAGGCCGCCCGGCGGGCGCCGTAGACGTAGAGCGGGTAGGTCACCCGGCTGCCGGCGTTGAAGAGCGTAATGATGAAATCGTCCAGGGACAGTGCAAAGGAGAGCATGGCCGCGGCGGCGATGCCGGGGGCGATCAGCGGCAGCGTCACCTTGAGCACCGTGCGGAGCGGTGGCGCGCCCAGGTCCATCGCCGCTTCCTCCAGCGTCCAGTCAAACCCACGGATGCGCGCCTTCACGGTAAGCGACACGTAACTCACCGAGAACATGATGTGCGCCATCACGATGGTCCAGAAGCCGGTGGCGACGTTGGCCTGGAGGAACAGCGCCAGCAGTGAGGATCCGAGCACCACCTCCGGGGTGGTGAGCGGCAGCACCAGCAGCAGCCCGATCGGGCCGGCACCCTTCCACTTGTAGCGACAGAGGGCCAGCGCGATCAGCGACCCGAAGATCGTCGCCACGGTGGTGGAGACGGCGGCCACCTGCAGGCTCAGCTTCATCGCGTCCACCAGGGCGGGGAACAGGAACGGGTCCCGCCAGGCGTCCAGCGAGAACGACTTCCACACGAAATTGAACTTCCCCAGCGGCTTGTTGAAGCTGTACCCCACGATTACGAAGATCGGCAGGAACAGGTAGACCAGGACCACCGCGGCATAGGAGTTGAGCAGCAGGCCGGTCCAGCGCGATGCCCCCGGTCGGGTGGTGGCCATCAGGCGAGTTCCTCGGTGCCCAATGCCCGGGTGTAGGCCAGGACCAGGATGGTGATGATCGCCATCAGGACGAAGGAGAGCGACGCGGCGAGCGGAAAGTCGCGAACGTTCAGGAACTGCCCCTGGATGACCGAGCCCAGCATCTTCTGGTTGGGACTCCCCAGCAGCTCGGCGTTGATGAAATCGCCGGTCGCGGGGATGAAGCAGAGCAGGCTGCCCGCGAACACGCCGGGGAGCGAGAGCGGCAGCACCACCTTCAGGAACGCCTGGCGGGAGTTACAGTAGAGATCCTGCGCCGCCTCGACCAGCCGCCGGTCGATCTTCTCCAGGCTCACGTAGATCGGCAGGATCATGAACGGCAGGAAGTTGTAGGTCAGCCCCCCGACGACCGCCCAGGAGGTGTTGAGCAGCCGGCCCTCCGGCGGCAGCAGCGCCAGCGCCCCCAGCGTGCTGACGATGAGGCCGTCGTCGCTGAGAATCGTCTTCCAGGCAAAGGTGCGCACCAGGAAGGTGGTGAAGAAGGGCACGATGACCAGGCCGAGCAGGAAGTTCTTGAGCTTCCCCGAGCGGAAGGCGATCACGTAGGCCAGTGGGTAGCCCAGGGCGATCGCCACCAGGGTTGCGGTGATGGCGTAGCGGAAGGAGCGGACCAGGTGGACGCCGTAGTCGGTAAAGGCGCGCTGGTAGCCGTCGTACCACGCGGAGCCGTCGGGGCCGATGGAGGTCCCCGCCAGCGCCAGCGTGGGCAGGACGTAGAACGCGATCAGCCACAGGACTCCCGGAGCGACCAGGAGCCAGGGAGCGAGCGGGTCGCGCCGCGCGCCCCCGGAAGCCGTGCCGGCCATAGGGGAGGCTCAGGCCCCGATGGCGTCCTGGAACAGCCGGTTGAACTCCTGGTCTTCGGAGTCTTCGAGCCACTTGAAGACGTGCAGCCGTGCCCGGAGGTCGTCCGGCGGGTTGACTAGCGGGCTCTTGGCGAGCTCGGCATCGAGCTTGGCCAGTTCGGGGCCGACGCCCTTGACCGGCGACAGATACGGCGCCCCCACCACGATCTGGGCGGAGTGCGCCGGGTCGTAGCAGTAGTTCATCCATTCCGCCGCCAGGTCCGGCCGGTCGGAGCTCTTGGGGATCATCATGTTGTCGGACCAGAGCATGGCGCCCTCCTTCGGCGCGGCCCAGACCAGGTCGGGGTTGTCCGCCGCGAGGCCCTGGATGTCGCCGGACCAGGCGATCGCCACCGAGATGTTGCCGGCCGCGAGATCGTCGGCGTAGTCGTTGCCGGTAAAGGCGCGGATATGGCCGCTCTGGCGGGCGGCCTTGATCTTGTCGCACGCGGCCTTGGCGTCGGCGATGGTGCAGGTGGCGGGATCCTTCGCCCATCCCCAGCATGACCAGTCCCAGCGTATCCCGCATCTCGGTGAGCATGGTGACCTGGCCCTTGAACTTCGGGTCGAAGATGTCGTTGATGCTCGATGAGTTCGCGGCCGATCTTCTTCGGGTTGTAGCCGAGGCCGGTCATGCCCGAGAGCCAGGGCACGCTCTGCTGGCGGCCCGGATCGAATCCGACGTTCCGCAGGTTGTCCACCAGGTTGGCCTTGTTGGGGAACTTGTCCGCCGGAATCGCCTGGGTGTAGCCGAGATGGATCAGGCGCCCGGCCATCCAGTCGGTGAGTATCACGACATCCCGGTCGATGCTCTGCCCTCGCTTGAGCGGCTCGTCGATCTTGGCAAAGAACTCGTTGTTGTCGTTGACGTCCTCGGAATATTGCACGGCCACACCGGTGGCCGCGGAGAAGTCGGCGGTGGTCTTCTGGTCAATGTAGAGGGGCCAGTTGGAGATCTTGAGCGCCCGCGCCCCACCGGCGCCGGCACTTTCCTTCCCCTTGCAGGCGGAAAGAAAGGCGCTGCCGAACGCCAGCCCACCGGCGGCCATGGCGGAGCGGCCCAGGAACTGGCGCCGGGAGAGGGCTCGGCGGACCAGTTCCTGGAGTTCATGGTCGTCGTACTGTCCGGACTTTTTCATGGTGACCTCTAGGAAAGGGAGGATGCAGTCGACCTGCCGGCCCGGTCCAGGGTGGTCCGGTGGTCCGGGTCGAGGCGGGTGTTCGGGGCGGGGCGGAGCAGCCGGGCGGAGGCGGGCTCCCAATGCAGGGTGTAGGTCTGGCCGGGCTCGAGGGTGGGCCGCGGTCCCTCCTCTCCGACGTGGGCGGTGACCTCGGTGCCGTCGGGGGTGACCAGCAGACAGCGGACCACCGGCCCCTGGAACACCGCGGCCTGAAGGGTGACCTTGAGCCCGGGGCCATCACTGGCCACCCGGAGACGCTCGGGCCGCACCATCAGGACCGCGTTCTCTCCCGCCTTGGCCCCCCACGCGGGGGTGGCGGCCTCGGCGCGCTGGCCGCCCCCGACCTCTACGACGGTCCGGTCGTTCATGACGCCGGCGATCCGGGCCGGGAGCAGGTTGGCGACCCCGATGAAGCCGGCCACGAACACCGTGGTCGGGGTATGGTAGATCTCCTCCGGCGTGCCGATCTGCTCCACCCGCCCCTCGTTCATGACCGCGATGCGGTCCGACATCGTCAGGGCCTCTTCCTGGTCGTGGGTCACGTAGATGAACGCGATATTGACCTCGCGCTGGATGCGCTTGAGCTCGAACTGCATCGCCTGACGGAGCTTGAGGTCCAGGGCGCCGAGCGGCTCGTCCAGCAGCAGCGCGCTGGGGTAGTTCACCAGCGCCCGTGCCAGCGCCACCCGCTGCTGCTGGCCGCCCGAAAGCTGGCCCGGGCGGCGATCGGCGAACGTGGCCAGCCGGGTCACCGTCAGCAGGTCGGTGACCCGCTTGGCGATCTCCGGCTCCGCCAGCTTCTGGCAGCGGGGCCCGAAGGCCACGTTGTCGCGCACGTTCATGTGGGGGAACAGCGCGTAGTGCTGGAAGACGGTGTTGACGTTGCGGCGGTAGGGCGGGGTGCGGGAGACGTCCTGCCCGTTGAGGAGGATGCGGCCGCCATCCGGCTGCTCGAACCCGGCGATCATGCGCAGCGTGGTGGTCTTGCCGCAGCCCGAGGGGCCGAGCAGGGAGAAGAACTCGCCCTGCCCGATACTGAAATCCGCGTCGTGGACGGCGATGTAATCCCCGAACCGCTTATTGACATGGTCGAGTATGACGACCGGTTCCATGCGGATGGCCCTCAGGAAAGCGCGCGGCGGAATGTGAGGATCGCTCAATCTGCGGCCTCCGGCCTGAGTTGACAACCCGGGGGACACGGCGCAGAATGAGGGGAACTCCGGTACCAGCCGTTCCTTGTCTCCGGGCGATAGCACCCAGCCACCCCTTCACTCATCAACGAGCCGTTATGACCGCCACCGTCTCCTCCGGGCCGGCGGGCATGGAGCGTCTGCTCGCCCGTGCCCAGCAGCTGTGCACCGACGAAACCACCCGGCTGCTGGCCCGCACCCAGGCCTCCGCCGCGCTGTTCGAGCGCGCCTACCGGATCCTCCCCTTCGGGGTGGCGTCCTCGTTCCAGAAGGGGTCGCCCTACCCGATCTATGTCTCCCGGGGGAAGGGCAGCCACATCTGGGACGAGGACGGACACGAGTATCTCGACTTCCACGGCGGCTTCGGGGCCATGGTGGTGGGACACGCCCATCCCAGGATCGTGGCGGCCATTGACGAAGCGGCCAACCGGGGCACCCACTTCGCCGTGACCACCCGTGAGGCGGTGGAGTGGGGGGAGGAGATCTGCAAGCGCTTCAACCTGGAGATGCTGCGCTTCGCCAATTCCGGCACCGAAGCCACCATGGACGCCATCCGGGTGGCCCGGGCGGCGACCGGGCGGGAGATCGTCTGCAAGATCGAGGGCTCCTACCACGGGCATCACGACGCGGTGATGTTCTCGATCGTCCCCAACGCCGACGTCATGGGCGGCCGGGAGCGGCCGGCCAAGGCCCCGGTGTCCAAGGGCATGCTCCGGGACGCCCACAAGTACGTCGAGGTGGTGCCCTTCAACGACGGCGACTACCTGGAACGGCTGTTTACCGAGAAGGGCAGCGAGATCGCCTGTCTCATCATGGAGCCGGCCATGATGAACGTCGGCATCGTGGTGCCGGACATCAGCTACCTCAAGCGGGCGCGGGAGTTGTGTACCAAACACGGAGTGGTCTTCATTTACGATGAGATCAAGACCGGCTTCACCATCGCGCCCGGCGGTGCCACCGAACGCTTCGGCGTGCAGCCGGACCTGATCTGCCTGGCCAAGGCCATCTCCGCCGGCCTCCCCGCCGCGGCCTTCGGCGGGCGGGCGGACCTGATGCGGCTCATCGAGAAGGGTGTGTCGCAGATGGGGACCTACAACGGCAACCCGCTGGTGGCCCACGTGGGACTGGTCATGCTCCGCGAGGTTCTGACGCCGGCCGCCTATCAGCACCTCACGGCCCTCGGCGCGCGGCTGGCCGCCGGCTGCGACCGGGCCATCAAGACCTATGACATCCCCGCGCACACGGTGGATCTCGGCGCCAAGGGGTGCGTCTCGTACCGCCCCACCCCCATGAAGAACTACCGCGACTTCCTGGAGACCAAGCCGGAGCTCTTCGCCGCCTCGTACCCGTGGCTCCTCAACCGGGACATCTTCATGACGCCGGGAGACGAGGAGCAGTGGACCCTGTCGGTGCAGCACACCGAGGCCGACGTAGACCGCTACATCGAGGTCTTTGCCGGGTTCTGTGCGGAGTTGAGGAAGTAGCGGACGGCACCGCGCTGGAGGCCACGTCGGGTTGGTCGGGCCGCCACGGTGCGGGAGGGTCTCCAGGCGCTGGCGGTGCGCTCGGCAAGGAGAGTCCCCGTCACGCACCTACGCGCCCTCCGACCCTCCCCCACCGTGGCGTCCCTCCCCGTCGCGGACCTACGGTCCTCCCCGACCGCCCAGCCGCCTACTCCGCCACCGGCCGGTCCCGGTACGGGTACCAGTACGACTTCGCCTCCATCACGTAGTCCAGGTGCACGTGCTTGGGCTCGCGGAAGGCGTCGAGCCCCTCCTCGCCCAGCTCCCGGCCCACGCCGCTCCAGCGCATGCCGCCGAAGGGCCCCGCCTCGTTGTCGGTGAGCGGGTCGTTGATCCAGAAGGTGCCCGCCTTGATGCCGTGCATCGCCCGCATCGCCAGCTCCAGGTCGCGGGTATAGATGCACGCGCCCAGGCCGTACTTGGAGTCGTTGGCCATCCAGATGGCCTCGTCGGTGTCCTTGGCCACCGTGAGCGAGAGCACCGGCCCGAAGATCTCCTCCCGCGTGGGGAGCGATCCATGGCGCACATCGGTCAGGATCGTGGGCGCGTAGTAGTGCCCGGGCAGGCCGTCGGGCTGCACCCGCGTGCCGCCCAGGAGGAGCTTCGCACCATCCGCCATCGCCTCGACCCACCTGCCGCTCCACCGTGGCCAGCGCCTCCTCGGAGATGAGCGGTCCGATGTCGGTGGTCGTGTCCATCGGATCGCCCAGGGTCAGCGTCTGGACGTAGGCGCGCAGCCGGCGGGTGAACTCCTTGGCGATGGAAGCGAGCAGGTAGATCCGCTTGGAGGAGGTGCACACCTGGCCGGCGTTGAGCAGCCGGGCCCAGGCGACGCCCTTCACGGCGACGTCGAGGTCGGCGTCGCCGAAGACGATGAACGGGTCCACGCTGCCCAGCTCGAGGTTCACCTTCTTGAGATCGGCGCCGGCCTGGGCGGCAATCTTCCGGCCCGCCGCTACGGAGCCGGTAAAGGCGATGAGATCCACCTTGGGATGGCGCACCAGCGCCTCCCCTGTGTCCGGGCCGCCGGTGACCATGTTCACCACGCCCGGGGGGAGGTGGTCGAAACAGTGCGCCATCAGCAGCCCGCAGAGCGGGTTCTGGTGCGGCGGCTTGCAGACCAGCGTGTTCCCTGCCGCCAGCGCCGGCGCCACCTTCCACGCCATGAGGAGCAGCGGAAAGTTGAACGGTACGATCGCCGCGACCACGCCGTAGGGTTCCTTGATGGTGAAGTTGACCTGGTGCGGCGCCACCGGCGGGATCGAATTGCCGAAGCTTCGCCGCCCTACCTCCGCGTAGTACTCGAAGACCGCGGCCACCCAGTCGATGCAGTCCACCGCCTCGATGAGCGGCTTGCCGGACTCCCGGGTCATGAGGCGGGACAGATCGTGCTCCCGGGCCCGTACCTTCCGGCCGACCTCCCGGAGCAGCTTGGCCTTTTCGGCGCCCGGGATCCGCCACCACTCCGGCTGGGCCCGCGCGGCGGCGTCCACGGCCAGCGCCACGTCGTCCGCCGTGCAGTCGGCCACCAGGCCCACCTGCTCCAGGGTGGCGGGGTTGCGGATCGGGCGCAGGACCTTGGAGTGAGGCGTGACCCAGGCGCCATCGATCAGGATCGGGGAGACCGTTTGCATGCGGGCCGGGGCGTCGGGTTGGAGGCGTGCCGGGTATGGTCTGGCCGAAGGGAATCAGCCGCAGGTCCGAGAGTATACCCGAGTAGCCACCCCGCGGAAGGGTGATTAGAATTGCCTCCGAGATGCAGTCTGTCGGCCGCGGGTGCCGTGGCCATTGGGGGCGTTAGCTCAGCTGGGAGAGCACCTGCTTTGCAAGCAGGGGGTCACCGGTTCGATCCCGGTACGCTCCATATCAACAACCAATCGCCCCGCCGTCAGCCATGACGCGCGGGGCATCGTCGTTCGTAGGGAAGCCGGGACTCAACGAGCGTTAATGAGTTGCTCACCCCGAGTTCATCGGCGTCAACTAGAGTGGAAGGGCATGCGGGGACAAGGCGGCTCCAAACAGCCTCCCGCATGAACACACCGTGTTCCCAATCTGGAGGTGAATCATGACCCTTGACCCGAAAGCACTGGTGCGCGCCACCGTGGTCGTGGTGGCTCTCGCTTATGTCGTCTGCTTCCTCTTCGTGGTGAGCGCGCCAGGACCCGCCATGGCCCTGTTTGCCTCCGTGCTGCACACCGACCTGAGCGGACTGCCGCTTCTGCTCACCGGTCGCAGCTTCGTGGCGGGCCTGGTGTTCTGGAGCGGGCTCACCGCAATCGCCGCGTGGCTGACGGCCTGGATCTACAATCGCTCGGTGCGCGCATGACCGGGCACCCGGCTGTCCCGGCGAGGTTGGAAGCCCGTTACACCTGCCCGATGCATCCGGAGATCCGACAGGGGGCGCCGGGCCCCTGCCCGAAATGCGGAATGGCGCTCGAACCGGTGGGGGTGCCGGCGTCGACGGGCGCGGCCGAGTGGACATGCCCGATGCACCCCGAGATTGTGCGAGATCGTCCCGGGACCTGTCCCATCTGTGGGATGGCGCTGGAGCCGAGGGCACCGGCCCTGGGCGAGGAGGAAAACAGCGAACTGCGTGACATGACCCGTCGCTTCTGGTTCGCGGCGGCCCTTACCCTGCCGCTGCTGTTCCTGACGATGGGTGACGCGCTTGGTCTCCATTGGGTGTCTCGCCTGTTCTCCTCTCGCACCCGCACGCTGCTGGAACTGGCCCTGGCCACTCCAGTCTGCGTATGGGCCGCGTGGCCCTTCTACACTCGCGCGGTGCTGTCGGTCAAGAACCGCAGCCTGAACATGTTCACTCTCATTGGGCTGGGCGTCTTCGTTGCCTACGGCTACAGCCTCGTGGCGACCCTCCTGCCGGACCTCTTCCCGGCTTCGTTCCGGGACGCCGAGGGTGGGGTCGCGCTCTACTTCGAGGCTGCGGGGGTCATCGTCACGCTGATCCTGCTGGGGCAGGTCCTGGAGCTTCGGGCGCGCAGCCAGACCAGTTCGGCAATCAAGAAGCTGCTCGGCATGGCGCCTACATCGGCGCGCCGTCTCCAAGACGATGGGACGGAAGAGGACGTGCCGCTCGAGACTATCCAGCCGGGAGATCGGCTGCGCGTCCGTCCCGGGGAGAAGGTGCCGGTGGACGGCGTGGTGACGGACGGGACCAGTGTCATCGACGAGTCCATGGTGTCGGGCGAGCCGATTCCGGTGCAGAAGGAAGTGGGCGATCGGGTCGTCGGGGCGACCGTGAACGGAACCGGGTCATTCATCATGCGGGCCGAGAAGGTAGGGGCCGACACCCTCCTTTCCCGCATCGTCGCCATGGTGGCAGAGGCCCAGCGGAGCCGTGCGCCGATCCAGAAGCTGGCGGATGTCGTGTCCGGCTACTTCGTGCCGGTCGTGATCGTGATCGCCCTGATCACCTTCGCGGTGTGGGGCCTGCTGGGCCCGGAGCCCCGCATGGCCCACGCCCTCATCAATGCCGTCGCGGTGCTCATCATCGCCTGTCCCTGCGCGCTCGGTCTGGCCACCCCGATGTCGATCATGGTCGCGACCGGCAAGGGCGCCACGATGGGGGTCCTCTTCCGCAACGCCGAGGCCATCGAGGTGATGCGGAAGGTGGATACGCTCGTGGTGGACAAGACCGGCACGCTCACCGAGGGGAGGCCGCGCCTGGTCACGGTGGTGCCCAGCGGATTGGATGAGCGGACCTTCCTGCGCCTGGCCGCCAGCCTGGAGCGCGGGAGCGAGCACCCCTTGGCGGAGGCGATTGTCCGTGGGGCGGAACAGCGTGGGGCGGAACTCGTCGAGGCAAAGGACTTCGAGGGGCTGACCGGCAAGGGTGTCCGGGGCCGGGTGGGGGGTCAGGTGGTGGCGCTGGGGAACCGCGCCCTGATGGCGGATATGGGGGTTGAGCTGGGCGCGAGTGCCTCACAGGCAGAGGCGCTCCGGGCCGAGGGACAGACGGTGATGTTCGTGGCGATCGATGGAAAGTTGGCCGGACTGCTCGGCGTCGCGGACCCCATCAAGGGAAGCACACCGGAAGCGGTTACGGCGCTCCACCGCGAAGGCATTCGCATCGTCATGCTGACCGGCGATAGCAAAACCACGGCGGAATCGGTGGCCCGCACCCTTGGGATCGATGAAGTCGTCGCCGAGGTGCTCCCGGACCAGAAGGTCGATGCCGTCAAGCGGTTCCAGGCCGAGGGGCGGATCGTGGCCATGGCTGGGGATGGCATCAACGACGCGCCGGCGCTGGCCCAGGCCCAGGTGGGCATTGCCATGGGTACCGGGACCGATGTCGCGATGGAGAGCGCCTCGGTGACCCTGGTGAAGGGTGACTTGAGGGGCATCGTCCGCGCGCGCCGTCTCAGCCGGCTCACCATGCGGAACATCAAGCAGAACCTGTTCTTCGCGTTTGTCTACAACGCGGCCGGCGTCCCCATCGCTGCGGGAGTGCTGTACCCGGTGTTCGGGCTACTCCTCTCGCCGGTCATTGCGGCGGCCGCCATGAGCTTCAGCTCCGTCTCGGTCGTCGCCAACGCGCTGCGGCTCAGGCGGGTGTCGGCGTGAGGCTGTGCCAAGGAGGTTGTAATGACCACTGACCAGGGTGCCTACCCGCTCCGCAAGATCACCGCCATCATCCGCGCAAGCGTCCTGGAAAAGGTCGAGCGGCGGCTCCACGAGCTCCGGGTCCCGGGCCTGAGCGTGACCAAGGTCAAAGGCTATGGGGAATACGCCAATTTCTTTGCGCGAGACTGGCTGGTGGACCATGTCCGCGTCGAGCTCTTCCTGGCGCGCGAGCGGGCCGAGGAAGTCGCCCGGGCCATCATGGAGGCCGCACGCACCGACGGACCGGGGGACGGGATCGTCGTCCTGCTTCCGGTAGAGGCCGTTTACCGGGTGCGAAGCGGCGTGCTCGCCACGGCGGCCGAGCTGGGTGGACGCCCTGGTGGCACGCCACCTGCGCCACCGGAACCACATCGTACGGGAGGAGGCACTCCATGACGAACTCCGCCTTGACCAGCCTGCTCTACTTTCTGGCCTTCGGGTTCCTGTTCTACTGGATGATGAAGAAAGGAGGCTGCGGTATGCACGGCCACGGGCACGACCACACGGGACACGCCGATCATGCGGGCGGAGACGGGAAGGAAGCGGCGGGAGACGGATCATCCCGCGCCGCCCGGGATCCGGTCTGTGGAATGCAGGTGGACCCCGCCCGCGCGGTCGGAACGCGGTCGGTGACGGGACGCAGTTTCTACCTGTGTTCGGCGGCCTGCCTCGAGAAGTTCGACCGTGACCCGGAAGGGTACGCGGAACGGGCCTACGTGGCCGCGGCGGCACCGGGGCAAGGACGTCATCAACACCACGGTGGATGAAAGGAGGGACCCATGCGAATCGACTGGAGAGTGCTCGGCTCGGCGACCGCCAGCAGCCTCGCGATCAGCTACGTGCTCTGTGTGGGCTACGACCTGCTGTTTGGTGCGCACATGTACCGCGCCTGGGTTGAGCTGCTGCCCGGCTTTGAGTGGATCTCCTGGGGCAGTTTTCTCCTCGGCCTCGTAGAGACCGTGGGCTATGGACTCTTCATCGGACTGGTGTTCGCGCCGCTGTACAACTTCTTCCTGGCCAAGGTGTGGTCACACGACCCCGTTGCCGGGACCCGGCCGGGTCTCCGGCCATGACTGGCCGTGGGCCACACGATCCGGGCGAGGGAGCGCCAGCCGGCCGTGGCGCCGGGTGCACCTGTTGCCCTGGCGGTGAACTCGGCATCGCCCTATCCGGCGGGGGCGCCCGGGCCATGACGCAGCTCGGCGTCCTGAAAGTCCTGGAGCGAGAGGGTATCGAGGTGTCGTACGTGGCCGGGACCAGCGCCGGTGCTGTGATTGGTGCGGTATATACAACCTCCGAATCCGCCCTGGAGGCCGAGGCGCGAATCCTCACCCACCTCACCACCACGGGGATCGGCTTCAACACCCAGACCTTCGAGGCCTTGGCGGCCTCCAACTCTGGCCAGCGCGGTGGATTCCTCGGCATGGTCGGGACCCTGTGGCGCGCCGCCCGTCCCGGCGGTGGCCTCATCGGCGGCGGCTCCATGCGCGCCTCCCTGACCCAACTGCTCGGCGAGGCGACCTTTGCCGACACCAGGCTGCCGTTCGCGACGACGGCCCTCGACCTGGTCTCGGGCCGTCGGGTGATCTTTGCCGGCGGGCCGCTCGCAGACGGCGTGTATGCGTCTTCTGCCATTCCCGGACTCTTCGAACCGCTGCAGATCGATGATCACGTGCTGGTGGATGGCGGCTGGGCCGAGCCGGTCCCGGTGAACACCTGCCACCACCTCGGTGCCATCCATATCGTGGCGATCGACGTCGCCGAACCCCGATCGCCCGAGGTGGCCCGCGGGGCGGTAAACACGGCGCTGCTGGCTGATGCCTTCGCTCGCCAGCTGATGGAGGAGCGACAACTCCGGGAAGCCGATTTCGTCGTCCGTCCGCACTGCCAGGTGAGACACTTTGCCGATTTCAGCGACCCCGCTGGGCTGATCGCGGCCGGGGAGCGCGCGGCCGAGGCGGTGCTGCCGGATATCGCAGCCGTGATGGAGCGGCATCGGTCGCTGTTCGTCCGTACCCGGGCCGACACCACGAACCCGGTGTGCCGGTAGTCATGGACTACTCCGGGGGCGCTGTCCCCCGCGCCACCTCAGAGGCACCCATCCACGTCTCTGGCGCAGGGCCGTCCGGACTGACGGCGGCGCTGGTGGCTAACCGGGCCGGACGCGCCGTGGTGGTCCACGAACGATCGCTGGAAGTAGGACATCGGTTTCATGATGACTTCCAGGGACTCGAGAACTGGACCACCGACGGGGACGTGCTCGAGGAGATCGCATCCCTGGGGATCGAGCTGGCGTTCGACCATACGCCGTTTCGTGATGTCGTGCTCTTCGATGCGCGTGGTCGTGAACACCGGTATCGGTCCTCCCAGCCGCTGTTCTATCTGGTTCGCCGCGGGCCCGGGCAGGGGACCCTCGACGCCAGCCTGAAGGCACAGGCCCTGGCGCAGGGGGTCGAGATCCGCTTCGGGGACCCGCAGCAGCACCTTCCTGCGGGTGGCATCGTCGCACAGGGCCCGCACGGAGCGGACGCCATCGCGGTGGGATACGTGTTCACGACCACCGCCGCCGACGGCGTGTACGGGGCCCTGAGCGATCGACTGGCTCCCAAGGGCTACTCATATCTCCTGGTACGCGGGGGCCGGGCCACCGTTGCCTCATGCATGTTCGACGACTTTCATCAGGAGCGGCTCTACCTTGAACGCACCGTGGCGTTCTTCCGGGAGCGTGTCGGGTTCGACATGCAGCATGCCAGGCGCTTCGGAGGCGCCGGCAATTTTACGGTGCCGAGCAGCGCCACGAAGGGCGGCATGCTCTTCGTTGGAGAAGCAGCGGGGTTCCAGGACGCCCTCTGGGGCTTCGGGATGCGCTACGCCATGCTGTCCGGAAGCCTCGCAACGCGCGCCCTCCTGAGCGGGGGACGGGAGGATTACGATCACCTCTGGAAGGCACGACTAGGTGGACTGCTCCGTGCCGGCATCGTGAATCGCTTCCTCTACGGGAAGCTTGGTGATGCCGGGTACACGGGGTTCGCACGCTTGCTCGGGCGGGCTCGGGATCCGAGGGCCTGGCTGGGCCGCCGCTATCGGCCGTCGCTCCTCACGACATTGCTGTACCCCATCGCGCGCCGCGCGGTGCGGTCGAGCCGGCGACAGGCCTTGTGTCCCCACGAAGGCTGCGACTGCACCTGGTGTCGCTGCCAGCATGTCAGGGCTCCCGAGACCGGGGCCCAACACTCGCCCGAACCGCTCGGCCAGCAGCCATGAACCTCTGGTTCGTCCTGACGGCGGTCTCACTCGCCTTTGTGAGCCTCGATATCCGCCACACCCCGGCCCACCCGGTGCTCAAGTGGGCCTTCGTCATCCTGACCCTGTTTACCGGCCCATTTGGCGCCTTCTTCTATGTGCTCGGGTGTCGCGAGCCCCTCCGGGGCGCTCACGAGGTGTATGTGGCCGCCCGTTGGAGGCAGGTGCTGGGGTCCACCATGCACTGCGCGGCCGGAGATGGATTGGGCATCATCGCGGGCGCTGCCATCGCGGCCCGGTGGCAGTTGCCGCATTGGGCCGACCTCTCGCTGGAGTATTTCCTTGGCTTCGGCTTCGGCTGGGCGTTCTTCCAGGCCTTTGCCATGCGGGAGATGGCCGGGTCCTACCGGGAGTCCCTCAGGCTGACCTTCTTCCCCGAATTCGTATCGATGAATTTGCTGATGGCAGGCATGGTTGTGACGATGCGGCTGCTCATGCCTCAGCTGGCTGGCGCGGGCGATCCTCTGCGGCTGCCATTCTGGTTTGTCGTGTCCATGGCCATGCTGGCCGGGTTTGTTCTGGCGTATCCGGTCAACTGGTGGCTGGTCGCGCGCGGCCTCAAACACGGAATGATCACCGTACGCGCCCGTGGCGCAGAGCCGAGCGCACCGGATTCGAAGATGTCGCCGGACTCCAACCACGCCACCCACGAGCCCGGCTCCCCAGCCGCGCCGGGGGAGCGTGGCAGTATGGAGACCCTTCTCGTCACCCTTGCCAGCATCCTTGCCCTGGCGCTCGCCATGGTGGTCACCCGCTGAAGCCGGTGAACCTCAACGGCGATTAACCCGAGAGTCAGCCTCCTCTCAGCAGGGCCATGCGAAATTGCTGGCGGATGCAGGACAGGTCCCCCGCGTCTTCTCGGCTCCGCGGGTCTGCGAGTTCTCAATCAGGAGGTCCTTATGCGCATCGCCCTCACCGCCGCGGCACTGCTCGCTGCGGCCACTCTCGTCGCCGTCCCGGCCATGGCCGAGGTAACCTGCCCGCCCAACCCGCTGAACCAGGGGCACGAGCCCTGGATGAAGATGCCCAGCACCGCGGTCGATCTTCGCACATCGCCCCCCGCTTCGGCGACGAACCCGCTGATGCAGGCACCCTGGCAGGTCCTCCCGTCGCCCGGAGGGGCGATCGGGACGGAGCCTGTTCGGGTCAATCCGCTCACGAATCGACCATAGTGGCTGGATCACGCAGCAGGGGAGGGCACGTGCCGCGTGCCCCCACCTCTGGCGTGTACCGGCTCAAGGAACCGTAACCTCACCGTCAATCAGTTTTAATGCCGCTGCACCAGCTCAACATACGTTCAATCAGGGCTCACGCGGGGTTCACCCGGTGAGCCCTAGCTTCGTCGCCGTGGTTCAGACCGGGGTGCCTGATCGGTCGGACCGGCCTCATCACTCGATGTCCCGCTCCCGGAGGGCAGCATGCGTCATCGTTGCGAAGCCACGCCTGCCGCAAGGCGTCTGCCGATCATCCGCCCCCGTCGGGGGGAGACTCGGTGAAGCGCTACGCCTCGATGTGCGCCCTGCTCGCCGCCGCGCTCCTTGGCGGCGGCGACTCGCGTCCCCTCTACGCACAGGCGGCCGCTGCTTCGGTGACACTGGGAGATCTCTACCGCCGGCTCGACGCAGCGAGCCCACGGCTCGCGGCTGCTCGCGCCGGTGCCCGCGCCGCCTCCGCCCGGGTGGCTCCGGTCCGGACATTGCCGGATCCGCAGCTCCAGTTCGGTCTGATGAATCGGAGGCTCCCCGGGCTCGGTCTCATGGACCCGCTCGGCATGAACCAGATCCAGGTCATGCAGATGGTTCCCTTTCCGGGAAAACTCGGCGCGGCTGGCCGGGGCGCCCACGCCCAGGCCGACGCCACCCAGGCGCGCGCCGATGATCTGGGCTGGGAACTCCGCGGGCAGGCCGCGATGTTGTTCTACGAGATCTATGGGACCGAACGGTCCATCGGCGTCGCCATGGAGACGCAGCAGCTGCTGCGGGACATCGCCACGACGGCCGAACGCATGTACGCCGTCGGAGAGGGACGCCAGACGGACGTCCTCAGGACCCAGCTCGAGATCAATCAGATGACCGAAGAGATCCTGCGGATGAGCTCCATGCGGGACGTGCTCGTCGCCCGCCTCAACGCCCTCCTGGACCGGCCCCCCCCCGAGGCCGTGGGAGCGGCACAGATCCCCGTCGTTCCCGACCAGCTTCCCGACCTGGATTCACTGACGGCGCTGGCGCTCGAGCACCGGCCGATGCTGGAGGCCGGGGTGCAGGAGGTCCGCGCCGCTGAAGCGGCCCAGGCGCTGGCGCGCCGGGAGATCTGGCCCGACCTGCAGTTCGGCGTCATCTACGGCCAGCGTCCGGGGGTGGGCGGCGGCACCGAACGCATGGCCAGTTTCATGTTCGGATTCAACCTCCCGTTGTTCGCGGGGAGCCGGCAGCTCAAGATGCGGCAGGAGACCCGGGCGATGCACGACATGGCCCGTGCCGACCTCGCGGCCATGGAGGCCGACACCCGGGGCCGGGTGGGCGTGGCCTACGCCGATCTCCGCCAGGCCCGGCAGCTGCGGGATCTCTACCGCACCAGCCTGCTCCCCCAGGCGCGCGCGACGGTCACCTCGTCACTCACCGCCTACCAGGTGGGCGAGATCAATCTCATGACACTGCTCGACGCGCAAATGAGTGTGAACCGCTATCAGCAGGAACTCTACCGGCTCGAGGCCGCCGAAGGACGCACGTGGGCCGAGCTGGAGATGCTCTCGGGAAGTCAGCTGCTTGACCCCGACCGGATCCAGAACCGTGAGGCGGAACCACGATGAGCCACGTCCCTCAAGTCCCCGCCCGCGAGGTCGCGGCCGAACCCTTCGGTCCCCGCGCCGTGGGCGCACGCCGGCTGCTCTGGGCGCTCGGCGCCGGCCTTGGACTCGCGCTGATCGCCGTGGCGGTCTACCTCACCGGCAGGAGCGCCAGCCCCGAGGGTGCGGCCGCGGGAGGACACGACCATGGCGCGGCGCCAGTAGCGGACTCGGCGATGCCGGTCATGCTCACCGACACCGACCGCCGGCGGATCGGCATCACGTTCGCCACCGTCGAACACTCGCCGCTCGAGCGGCTGGTCCGGACGGTGGCGCAGGTGACCTACGACGAAACCCGGGTCAAGCGGATCGTGCTCCGGTTCGATGGGTACGTGGAGCAGCTCTACGTCAACACCATCGGCCAGCCGGTGGAAGAGGGACAGCCGCTGTTCGCCATCTACTCCCCCATGCTGGTGACCACCCAGCAGGAGATGCTCCTCGCGCGGCGGCTGACCGAGCAGGTCGAAGGCGGGACGGCAGATGCCGTGCAGGGGGCGGCGTCGCTGCTCGAATCCGCCCGCACCAGGCTGCTCAATTGGGAGGTGCCACCGGAGCTCGTCGCCGAGGTGCTCCGCACCGGGCAGATCCAGCGTACCGTCACGATGCGGTCGCCGGTCTCCGGGGTCGTGGTGGAGAGGTCGGTGCTGGCGGGGCAGCGGCTCATGCCCGGCGAAATCGCGTACGAGATCGTGGACCTGAGTCGCGTATGGATCGAGGGAGAAGTCTTCGAGCCCGATCTGCCCTCGGTGCGCGTAGGACAGCGGGTCACCGCGGAATTCCCGGCCTTGCCGGGCGAGGCGCGCTCGGGACGCATCAGCTACGTCTATCCAACCCTCAACCCCGAGACCCGGACCGCGCGGGTGCGGGTGGAGATGGCCAATCGGGACCTGCGGCTCAAGCCCGGCATGTATGCCACCTTCCGCTTCTTCGCCCAGACGGAGCCGGTGGTCAATGTGCTGCGCTCCGCGGTGCTGGTGACCGGCGAACGCAGCGTGGTCTTCGTGCGTGACTCGATCGGAACCCTCACCCCGCGGGAGGTGACCCGCGGTCGGGCCACCGATGACCGGGTCGAAATCCTGAGCGGCCTGAGGAGAGGAGAGACGGTCGTCGCCTCGGCCACTTTCCTCGTGGACGCAGAATCCAATCTGGGTTCGGCGCTGGGAGGCATGGCCAGCATGCCGGGCATGGAGGTGAATGCCTCCCCGCCGCAGGCCGGCCCGGACCGATCGCCGGTCGCTCCGCTTCCGGCGGCGCCCGCCGGCACGTCGGCGGGCATGCCGGACATGCCCGGGATGACCCACGGCGGCGACACCGCCAGGCCGGAGTAGGGCGTCATGCTGCGGAAGCTGATCGAGTGGTCCGTAGGCAACCGCCTCATCGTGCTCCTGGGAGCCGTGGCTGCGGTCGCCGCCGGCGTCACGGCGCTCCGACGGACCCCGCTCGAGGCCCTGCCGGACTTGAGCGACGTGCAGGTCATCGTGCAGGCCGAGTTCAACGAGCAGGCCCCCCGCATTGTGGAAGACCAGGTCACCTATCCGATCGCCGCGGAGATGCTCAAGGTGCCGGGTGCGCGGACGGTCCGCGGCTACTCGTTCTTCGGGATCTCGTTCGTTTACATCATCTTCGATGATCAGACCGATCTCTACTGGGCCCGTTCGCGGGTCCTGGAGTACCTGAACGGGATCCGGGGGAAACTCCCGGCCAGCGTCACCCCGATCCTGGGCCCCGATGCGACCGGCCTGGGGTGGGTCTTTCAGTACGCCCTCGAGGATACCACCGGCCGGTTGACCCTCGCGGAGCTGCGCGGGCTCCAGGACTGGAACCTCCGGTATGCCCTCACCGCGGTGCCGGGGGTCTCCGAGGTCGCGACCATCGGCGGGTACGACAAGCAATATCAGATCGACCTGGATCCGATGAAGCTCGTGGCCTACAACATCCCCATCACCCGCGTCATGTCGGCGATTCAGAACGCCAACGCGGACGTCGGCGCCATGGTGATGGAGCTGTCGGAGCGGGAGTACATGGTCCGGGGGCTCGGCTATCTCAAGTCGCTCAGCGACATCGAGAACGTGGTGGTCGGGGCGACCGCGAACGCCACCCCGATCCGGGTCGCCGAACTGGGGCGCGTCGCGGTCGGCCCCGCGGTGCGGCGCGGCATCGCCGAGCTTGATGGCCGGGGCGACGCGGTCGGCGGCATCGTGATCATGCGCTTCGGGGAGAACGCCCTCACCACCATCGCGAAGGTGAAGGCCAAGCTGGTGGAGATCCAGGGTGCGCTCCCGCCCGGCGTGGTCATCACGCCGGTCTACGACCGTAGTGACCTCATCGAACGTGCCATCGAGAACCTCACCGTCAAGCTGATCGAGGAGAGCCTCATCGTGGCCCTGGTGTGCATCGTCTTCCTGCTGCACGCCCGCTCGGCGCTGGTGGCGATCCTCACCCTGCCGATCGGCATTCTCATGGCCTTCATCGCGATGCGGGGCGTGGACGTGGGTGCCGACATCATGTCGCTGGGCGGCATTGCCATCGCGATCGGGGCGATGATCGATGCCGCGATCGTCATGATCGAGAACATGCACAAGCACATGGAGCGTGCCATCGACGCCCGGGATGCCGGCCTGGGGCGCCCGCTCGCCGGGGCGCGGCTGGACACCTCGGTTCTGAGCGGGTCCGAGCGCTGGCGGGTCGTGGTGCAGTCGGCCAAGGAGGTGGGACCCGCGCTCTTCATCTCCCTGCTGATCATCACGGTGTCCTTCCTGCCGGTCTTTACCCTGGAGGGCCAGGAGGGACGGCTGTTCAAACCGCTCGCCTTTACCAAGACCTTCGCCATGGCCGCGGCGAGCCTGCTGTCGGTCACCCTTGTGCCGGTCACGATGGGGCTCTTCATCCGCGGGACGCTGTATCGCGAGCGGGCCAACCCGGTCAACCGCGCCCTGATCTGGCTCTACCGCCCGGTGATCCGGGTGGTGCTGCGCCGCCGGTGGCCGGTGATCTGGGCCGCGGTCGTGGTCCTGATCCTCACCTGGCTGCCCTGGCAGCGGATCGGCGGTGAGTTCATGCCCCCGCTCGGTGAGGGCACCATCCTGTACATGCCCACCACCCTCCCCGGTGTGAGCGTGGCGCGGGCCCGTGAGATTCTCCGGACCCAGGACCAGATTCTCAAGCGATTCCCCGAGGTGGATCATGTCTGGGGCAAGGCCGGCCGGGCCGGCACCGCCACCGATCCCGCCGGGCTCGACATGATCGAGACCACGATCAGTCTTCGGCCCGAGCAGGACTGGCGTCCCGGCATGACCTACGACCGGCTGGTCGCGGCGATGGACTCGGCCGTCCGGCTGCCCGGCATCATCAACGCCTGGACCATGCCCATCAAGGGCCGCATCGACATGCTCGCGACCGGCATCCGGACGCCGGTCGGCGTCAAGATCTTCGGGCCCGACCTGGCGGAGCTCGAGCGGCTGGGGAAGGCGGTCGAGCAGGCGGTCCAGACGGTGCCGGGCACCCGCAGCGCCTTCGCCGAGCGGGCGGTCTCCGGCTACTACCTGGACATTGATATCGACCGCGCCGCCGCGGCCCGGCATGGCCTGAACGTGGGAGACGTCCAGACGGTGATCGCCACCGCGGTCGGTGGGATGACCGTCACGCAGACGGTGGAGGGCCGTGAACGCTACGGCGTGAGGATCCGCTACCCGCAGGAGCTGCGGGACAACCCCGAACGACTGGCCTCGGTCCTGATCCCCGTGGCCCACGGGTCGGGTGCCCGGCAGGGTGGCGGTGACGGCATGGCCGCCGGGACGGCGGGCGTGGGCGGTGCCCGAGAGGCCCTAGTGCCGCTCGGCCAGGTCGCCACCATCCGGCAGGTGGCGGGGCCGATGGTCGTTCGGACCGAGGACGCCGTGCCCACCGCCTGGGTGTATGTCGATGTCGCCGATCGCGACATCGGCAGTTACGTGGCGGAGGCGCAGCGGGTCGTGGCGGAGATGGTGCCGATGCCGGCGGGATACCGGATCGTCTGGAGCGGTCAGTACGAGTACATGCAGCGCGCGACGGCCAAGCTGCAGCTCGTCATCCCCGCGACGCTCGCGATCATCTTCCTGCTGCTCTACTTCAACTTCAAGAGCGTCGGCGAGACGATGATCGTCATGCTTTCGCTCCCCTTTGCGCTGGTGGGCGGGATCTGGTTCATCTGGCTTCTGGGATACAACTGGTCGGTCGCCGTGGCCATCGGATTCATCGCCCTGGCGGGGGTGGCGGCGGAGACGGGCGTGGTGATGCTCATCTACCTCGACCACGCCTGGGCCGCGCAGCGGCAGCAAGGGCAGGTATCGCTGGCGGGGCTGTATCAGGCGGTCATGGAGGGCGCGGTGGAACGGGTGCGCCCCAAGATGATGACCGTCACCGCCATCATCGCGGGTCTCCTCCCGGTGCTGTGGGGTTCCGGGGCCGGCTCGAGCGTCATGCGGCGGATCGCCGCCCCCATGATCGGCGGCATGGTGAGCAGCACGGTGCTGACCCTGGTGGTGATCCCCGCCGTGTACTCGCTCTGGAAAGAGTGGGAGCTGGGCCGGGCGCGGCCAGGAATGCCCGGGCGGGAAGGCGATGTGTTGGCCGCGGCCGGTGGGGTGCCGATTCTCAATAACCACTAAGGTGTGCCTCAGGCCCGGTTCAGCGGGGCGGATCCATATTGATCGCGACCGATGGACCCATTACCACCGCCCCGATCAGCCGACCGCTGGTCCCGCGACCTGAGGAGGTCCCCATGCTCGCCCGCCGACTCGTCACATTGGCCGCCGTCCTGCTGCTTGCCAGCCCGGTCCGGGCCGTCGCCAGCCCACCCCTGCCTGAAGGTCTTCGGAGTCTCAAGCCGTTCCAGGTGGTGGAGCAGCTCATGGCCCACCAGGAGATACTAGGCCTCAGCGCCGCGCAGTTCGATCGTCTCGATGCGCTCAGCCTTACCATCCGCACCGAGAAACATCGGTTCATTCACCGGGGCGGCAGGCCGCACCGCACCCGGCACGTCACCATGATCTCGCGCCGCCAGGCGTTCGAACAGGCGATGGCCGTACTCACGCCCGAACAGCAGCAGCGGGTGCAGGGCCTGTTCCAGGCGCCGGTGCCAGTTCCTCGCGTCGAGAAGCGGCTCACCCGTCCTCGCGGCAAGCCGTGAACGGGTCGGCCGGGCCGCGTTGGCGCGGCCCGGCCGGTCTTCGCGGGCACCCGAGCTCAGCACCCATCCGAGCGATATCCAGACCTCACTCCCGATGAACTCCATCAGATGTGCGGTGCGGCGGCAACGGCACGGTGATCGGCGCTCATGGCTGAAGTGGTACAACGTGGCTGTCCTGCGGCTGATGGATCGCCACTTCGACCGCGGCTACCGGCGCGTCAAGGGCGTACTTTTCGCAGACATGCCGGTCAGGATCCTCGAGCTCGGACCGGGAGTCGGCGCCAACCTCCGCCACTACCCGAAGGGCAGCCATGTCGTGGGGGTGGAGCCGAACCTCCATGCGCACCCGGCGCTCGCCGGGGCGGCCCGGCAGAGCGGTCTGGATCTCACCATCGTCGCGGGGGAGGCGGAGCGGCTCCCCATGGCGACCGCGAGCGTGGATGTCGTGGTGGGAACCCTCCTACTCTGTTCGGTGCGGGATCCCGAGGCGGCGCTCCAGGAGATCCGTCGGGTACTCCGGCCGGACGGGCGGTTCCTGGGGATCGAGCACGTGGCGGCGCCCGCCGGTTCCATGATACGAGCGTGGCAGGTCAAGCTGGCGGGCGTCTGGCGCTGGCTGTTCGACGGATGCGAATTGTGCCGGGAGACGGAGCGAATGGTGTGCGCGGCCGGGTTCCGGGAGGTGGTGATCGACCGCCTCACTCTACCGACCTTCGTGTTTCCCCTGCGTCTCCAGATCGTGGCGGTCTGCATCAGGTAACCGCCGGAAGCCTACGAAGACATCAGCGGACCTCGGACCGGGGCAGCGTCAGCCGAAAGACCGCACCCGGGTCGTTCCCCACAAACTCCAGTCGGCCGCCGTGCGCCTCCGCGGCGGCCCGGGCGATCGCAAGGCCCAGGCCGGTGCCCCGTGCGGGACCGGCCTGGTCGCCTCGGTAGAACCGATCGAAGAGATGGGGTGCCACGATGGGTGCTACCCCCGGTCCTTGGTCGCGAACGGTGAGGGTGACCTCGTCGGCGGTCCGGATGTCCACCTCCACCGTCGTCCCCGTGGTCGCGTGCTTGATCGCGTTGTCCACCAGGTTGCCCACCACCCGGTCCAGCATGGCGGAATCGCCCCGGACTGGGGTCGGCTCACCTCGCAACATCAGCTGAAGACTGCGCTCCATGGCGGCCGCCCGGAATCGCTCGACCGCCCGTTCCGCGATCTGGTACAGGTCGAGCGCCGAGACCTCCTGCGCCGCGAGCCCCGATTCGTTCCGGGCCAGGGTCAGCAGGTCAGTCGCCAGGTGCGTCAGCCGGATGACCTCCTCCCGGCAGCGTTCCAGCACCACCCGGTACTCGGCGCCGTCCCGGTCCCGCTTGAGCGCCAGGTCCAGCTCCCCGCGGAGCGCCGTGAGCGGCCCGCGAAGTTCGTGGCTGGCATCGGCCGTGAACCGCCGCTGAATGTCGGTGGCGTTGTCGAGGCGGCCCAGCATGGCGTTGAGCACCCGCACCAGCCGGGTGAACTCCTCGACATCGGCGTGCGCGGTGATCCGGGGGGAGTGTGTGCCCTCCCGAATGACCTCGGCCTGCGCGGTGATCTCATGCGTGGGCCGGAGCGCGATGCCGGCGATCCGCCAGCCGAGAAAGAACGCCGCCCCGACCGCCAGCAGCGAGAGCAGCAGCCCGAACCAGAGAAACTCGCGCAGCGTGCGCTCCAGCGGGGCCAGGGGGGCGGCCACCTGCAGCATGTGGATCCCGTGGGCGGCACCCACCAGCTGCAGCGGGTAGATGACGCAGCGGAGACGCTCGCCCTGCCACCGGTGAGTGTCCCATACCACCCTCCCCTCGCGGGCCGCCTCCCGGGCACTGGCCGGAAGGATCAGGTCCCGGCTCAGGTTGGCGCTCCTGACCAGCGGTTCTCCGTCACTGGTCCAGAGCTGGGCGTACCGGGTCAGCTCCTGACCGGCGCCGACGCCGGTGCTGAGTAGCACCCCCTCGTGGAACTGGAAGGCCGGTCCGGTGTGCGCCGCGCCGGCCTGCGCCTCCACCTCGGCCAGGTGCACCAGGGTGCCGTCCAGCTGGCGGTACAATAGGGCCCTGAGCGCAAACGCGCTGACAGCCCCGAGGAACAATGTCAGCGCCAATACCGCCGTGGCCATGCGGAGCGCGAGGGTAACGCGGAAGGAGCGCATCGGTCAGCTGCTCTGTCCGATACGCAGGCTGTAGCCGGCGCCACGGATGGTCTGGATCAGCCGGGGACGTTGCCCCTCCTCGAGCTTGCGCCGGAGGTTGGAGATGTGGGCGTCCACCACGTTGGTCTCCGGGTCGAACGACATATCCCACACCTGTTCCAGCAGGGAGGTCCGGCTGACCACCCGTTCCGGGTTGAGCAGGAAATACTCCAGCAGCCGGAACTCTCTCGGCGCCAGGTCCACCGTCAGCGCACCACGTTTGACGACCCTGCGGAGCCGGTCCATCTCCAGGTCCTGATAGCGGAGAATGCCGGTGGCCGGTCCCAGCTGGCGGCGGCTCAGGGCACTCACCCGGGCCAGCAGCTCCTCCAGCGCGAACGGCTTGGTGAGGTAGTCGTCGGCGCCGGCGTTCAGGCCCCGAACCACATCCTGAGTCGCGTCACGGGAGGTCAGCATCAGGATGGGCGCCTGCACCCCGGTGCGCCGGAGCTCGGCGGCCAACTGCAGGCCGTCCATCTTCGGCAGCTGCACGTCGAGCAGGATCAGGTCATACTCGTTGACATGCGCCAGATTGCCGCCCTCGACGCCGTCCCCGGCCGAGTCCACCGCATGCCCCTCCTCCTCGAGGGCCTGCTTGAGGAACCGGGCCACCTTCGGTTCGTCCTCTACCACCAGCACGCGCACCTGGGCCTCCGTCATGGTTGCTGGCAGAAAGCTATTCCATCCCCGCTGGGCGGCCCACGGTCCGGCCATTTCTCAAGAAATCCTAATCTTCCGTTGAGAATCGAGTAACCTCGTCAGGGTACCTTCCGACTCAACTGGAACGAAAAGGTCGGAAATGTCACACAGTGTCACCCCACGCCTGCTGCTGGCCCTGTTCGCGCTGCCGGCACCGCTGGCCGCGCAGATCGACTACCGCAATCTGGACGATGATCGTCCAGTCGTGACGGAGGACGCCTACCCGCTGGAGCGCTACGCCTTCGAGTTTGTGCTCCCCTACGCCTTCGAGGATGAGCGCGGCGGCGGCCAGGTCCATGCAGTTGTCCCCGAGATCGAATACGGCATCATCCGCAATGGCCACCTCGGCCTGAAGGCACCGCTGGCCAGGGTACGGGAAGCCGGCGACGCCGAGTACGGACTCTCCGGTCTCAGGGTCTTCGGCCTCTACAACCTGAACTCTGAGGGCAGGGTACTCCCGGCCCTGTCTGCGCGGGCCGATCTCCTGCTTCCGGTTGGCTCACTGGGTGGTGACGCCACCCGGGTGACGCTCAAGGCCATCGCTACCCGAAGCTGGGGGCTGACCCGGATTCACGCCAATGCCGCCTGGACCCTCGGCGAGGAGACCGGGCTGAGCGCTGTCGAGCCGGGACATCGGTGGAGCTACAGCCTGGCCGCCGACCGGACCCTGTTCAGGCAGAGCGTCCTGCTGGTGGGAGAGGTGGCGGCGCGGCGCGCCGTGAAAGGGGCGCCGGTCGAGCTGAACCTGGCCGGGGGCGCGCGCTACCAGTGCACTCCAACCACGGTGCTGGACTTCGGCGTCCGCCGCCGGCTGCGTGAGGCCGCCGGCCCCGATCTCGCCCTGACCTTCGGGCTGTCGCACGCCTTTGCGCTGCCGTGGCTGATGCCACGCAGTCGCTAGAGCAGGAGCCGCCATCATGAAAACCGCATCCATCCTCCGCGCCGTCCTGGGCCTGCTGCTCCTGTCGAGCAGTGTTCAGGCGCAGGATCAGCGCAACGAACAGTTCTACTTTCCCGGCAGCTTCAACTGGCAGTTCCTCAAGCACTATCCCGAGGGGGGGCGGCTGTTCAACGCCTTCGACTACGGCCACGCCGTGCTCTACGAGAAGCTCCTGACCAAACCCGCGAATCTGGGTCGTGAACTGGAGCAGCGGCAGTTCGACTACCTGACCACTGACCTGCTGGTGCGGCCGCCGCGCTTTGCGGTGGCCGAAGAGGCCATCGAACCGTCGTACGCCAAGCTGGCGTGGCGGGCCAAGATGATGTTCGACTGGGCCCACGTCCTGCACCGGCAGATCTACGACATCTACGCCGACCCGCGCCTGACCCGGGCGGAGCAGGACCGGCTGATCGAGCGGGTCACGGACTACTACCTCTCCAACCGGCGATACGCCTTCACCACCGTGCCCAAGTCCATGGCGCTGATGGACGAGCAGTACTTCAGCCAGGTCTTCCGCCGGGAGTACCCCAAGTTCAACGGACTGATCTGGGCCTATCACTGGCTGCAGGTCGGCCTGTACGAGCCGCTGATCGAGGGCCGGACCGCCGCTGAGAAAAAGGCCGGCGTTCGGGAGACCATCGTGCGGTTCTGGTCCATGATCGACGCGCCGCCCACCCGGTTTCCACGGGTCATGCCCATGACCTCGGCGATCGCACCACAGTTCAGTGCGGCCCATCCCCGCGCGGCGATCATCTTCGACAACCTGCACATGACCCACGACATCATCTCCGACATCCTGGCGGCCGACACTGTGCCGGCGAACCGGAAGCGCGACGCGATCTACACCGCGCTGGACCAGATGCAGGATCCGACCCGGGACATCATGACGATGGAGATGTGGCGGAACATGGGCGAGCTGATGGGTGGCATCGGCGTGATGGGTGGGCCCGCCACCGGAGACCGTTTCGCACCGGCGGATTCGGTCCTGCCCGCACAGCCCCATCACCACTGACGGACGCCGGCCTGTCGTGCCCGCCACCGCGCGGGCCGGGCCGGGCCGCCCGCCCGTCGCTTGACCCTCGCTTGACGCTCCCGCACCCTCCTTACTGGCGCCGCCGGGTGGCTGAGCGTATCTCTGCCACAGTCGCTGCGGTCCCGGACGGCGGATGCCGGGCCGCGATCCCGACCCAGGAGGAGCCGATGCGCCGGACCACTTCGCTGTTTCTGCTTGCGGGGGTGCTGTATGCTGCGGGCTGCGCTCCCGAGACCCCGCTGGCCACCGACGACGGCGCCGCCGTCGAGCGCGTCCCCGGATCCATGGGACGAGGGGAGGCCCGGATCACCGTGATGACCAGGAACATGTACATCGGTGCCGACGTGGACCGGGTGATCGGTGCGCTCGCCACGCCCGATCCCACCGACGACCTGCCCGCCTTGCTCGGAGCGATCGCCGTGGTGCAGGCCACCGACTTCCCCGCCAGGGCCGCGGCCATGGCGAACGAGATCGCCCGTTACCGTCCCCACGTGGTGGGTCTGCAAGAGGTCTCCCGACTCGATGTGGACCTGAATCCACTCGGCATCCCCTCTCCGGTGATCCACCAGGATTTCCTGGCCACCTTGCAGGCGCTGCTGGCGGCCCGCGGGCTTGAGTACGTGGTGGCCGCGACCGTTCAGAACACCACCGCCGCCCCGCTCCCGGGCGTGAGCCTGGTGGACTACGACGTGCTGCTGGTGGATGCCCGGCGGGTGCGGCTCAATGTGGTCCTTGCCGCCCAGAACTTCCAGAACAACATCGGACCGGTGGCGCCGGGGGTGACCATCATCCGTGGCTACGTGGCGGCAAGCGTGAAGGTGGAGGGTCATGATTACGTGGTACTCAATACCCACCTCGAGTCCGGTAGCGCCCCGGGCCTCGACCTGCTGCGCGCTGCCCAGGCCAGCGAGATCGCCACCGTACTTGGCGCCGCCAGCCCGGCAATCCTGCTGGGGGACTTCAACGACGATCCCGGCTCGCCGATGTGGCAGGTGCTGGCCGGATCCAGGTTCACCGATGCCTGGGGCGCGCTCCGGCCCAACGACAACGGGTACACCTGCTGCCACGATGAGGATCTCTCCAATCCGGAGGCGAACTTCGACCAGCGGATTGATTACGTCTGGGCCCGGGGCACCGGCGTCGGTCCCCGCCCTGTGGTGGGCACAGTCCGGCGTTTCGGGCTCGAGCGGCGCGAGAAGGTCCCCGGTCCCTTCTTCCCGTTGTGGCCGTCTGATCACGCGGGAGTGGCGAGTACCCTGGTTACTGTACGGCGGTGAGGCAGTAAGCCAGTAAGCCGGTCCGTCAGTATGGCGGCGGGAGCACGTGGTCAGCGACGCGTTGGGGGGGACTCACACCGGGTGGGGACGGGCCAGGCTCCAACTTGAACCGGGAGAGCAGTTGTGACCATTCTGGTTGCCACCGCAGCCGTCCTTGCTGTTGCCGCGCTCACCCTCCTTGCCGTGACCCGGCCCGCCGCCGCAGCGCGTCGGCGGGCCCTCGCTGGTGTGCTGGTCGTCGCGCTGGCGGCGGCGGGGCTCCGGGTGGGTGGCACCACGTCTCCCACGGCGCTGGTCATCGGGGCGGGACTCCTCGTCTTCGGCATCTCGGCCATCCTGGTCGCCATCCGCGGGCCCACTCCGATGGGGCGTGCCGCATCCTCGCGGGCCTTCACCGCGGCCGTCCAGCCTCGCTGGCTCCCGGTTCATGCCCTCGCGGTGCTGCTGGTGCTCGTCGCGCCCCACCTTCACCTGCTGGGTGTGGGCGTGGTGATCGCGAGCATCTCTGGCGTGATGGTGGCGCCGCACCCCACCGCGGGCTGGCGGACGGCCGGGGCCGGACTCGCGTTGCTGCTCTTTCTCGCCGCGTGGTACGCGCTCACGCTGGTCGGTGGCGAGGCGCCGCTCTGGCTCAACACCCTGCAGGAGGCACCATACAGCGAGGCGTTCGAGTTGTCCCTCGCCCTGCCGCTGGTTCTCTCGGCTTGGCCGTTGCTGGGTCTCTTCCCTTTTCATGACACCAGGCTCGGTCCCCTGGCACCGCTGGCGGGCAGCGCCCTGATCGTCCGGGTCGCGGCCGAGGCCGTACCCATCGGGCTGGAGCATTGGCAACCGGTGCTCTACCTGCTGGTGCTCGCCGCAATGATCCACGCGCTGGTCACCCGGCGCGACATCGAGGCGCTCGCCGCTCTCGCCGCTCTCGGTCTGGTGAGCGGCGCGTCTCTCGTCGGCTGGTGCGCGGTGGGGCTCTCCGCCGGGGTGTCGCTGCTTCGGGCTCACCAGTTGCTCGAAACCTCGGGACGGGCGCTCAGCGCGGAGGGAGAGGCTGTTGCCCAGGGAGCGGCGGTGGCGGCGGCGCTGCTGCTGGTCCCGGTGCTGTCGGGAGGGCTGGCGGCCGAGACGGTGTACACCGTCGTGACCGTAGTGTGCGGCGCGCTGTACCTGTGGAATCGTTGAACTGAGCGGGCCGATCCGGGACCGGTGGCACCTGCTGCCCGGCGGTGATATACTCCGAGTTCAGGAATCGGATTTATCAGACCTTGGTCGCTGAATAGGAGCCCCCAGTCATGGCACACACACTTCCCGCCCTTCCCTACGCCTACAACGCCCTGGAACCGCATGTGGACGAACAGACCATGCGGATCCATCATGACAAGCATCACGCTGGGTACGTTAACAATCTCAATGCCGCGCTCGAGGGCCACGCCGGGCTGCAGGGGAAGACCGCCGACGCCCTCATCGCCAAGCTGGATGACGTCCCGGAGGCCATCCGTGGGGCGGTGCGCAACAACGGCGGCGGGCACGCCAACCACACGCTGTTCTGGGAGATCATGGCGCCGGGTGGCGCCAAGGAGCCGCAGGGCAAGCTGGCGGCAGCGATCACCCAGACCTTTGGCGGATTCGACAAGTTCAAAGAGGCGTTTGCCAAGACGGGCACCACCCGCTTCGGCAGTGGCTGGGGCTGGCTGGCGCGGAAGCAGGACGGCAGCCTCGAGGTGTACAGCACCGCCAATCAGGACAGCCCGATCATGGACGGCAAGGTGCCGCTCCTCGGCTGTGACGTCTGGGAACACGCCTATTACCTCAAGTACCAGAACCGGCGTCCCGACTACATCGCCGCCTGGTGGAATGTGGTCAACTGGACCGACGTCGGACGCCGCTTCGACGCCCGCTGACCCGGGCGGGTGGTTGGGGAGGCATGCCTCTCCAACCGCCTAATCGCCCAATCGCCTATTCGCCCGATCCCATGCCCGTCCCCGCTGCTGGCACGCCGGCCCCTGACTTCACCCTGGCGTCCACCGCCGGGAAGGACGTGACCCTGTCCGCGCTCCGCGGCAAGAAGGTGCTGCTCGCCTTTTTTCCGGCGGCCTTCACCCGCACCTGCACCGCTGAGCTGTGCGCCTTCACAGACGAGTATGCGGAGTTCGAGCAGGCCGGGACGGTGGTCCTGCCGATCAGCGTGGACGCGGTGCCCTCGCTCAGCGCCTACAAGGCGCAGGAGCGGATCGGCGTGGAGCTGCTGAGCGACTTCCGGCGCGACGTGAGCCGGACGTATGGCGTGCTGAACGAGGAGCGGTTCAACTCGAAGCGGGCCTACGTGGTGATTGACGCAGGGCGGGGTGGTGCGCTGGACCCATGTCGAGGAACACGGCGGGTTCAAGCGGGAAAACGAGGAACTGCTGGCCCAGCTCAGGGCGCTGGCCTGATCGGGCCGTGCTCCGGACGAGGTTCATCGCGCCCGCTGCCGCCCTCACCGAGGGGTGGCAGCGGGCGCATGATTTTCTGGACGGATTGGTTCGGACCGCGCTCAAGGGCGGGCGGGGCGGGGGCGGTTTTACCGACGCGCCGCTCACCCGAGAGGCGTGCCGAGCGGCCGTCGAGCTCCTGGCTCAGGGGGACCGCGAGGGCGCGAAGGACCTGATCCGGGCGCTGGCGCGGGCGCGGGAACTCGGAGATCTGGTGCCGGGGCTCGTCGGGGCACTTGAAGGCCTGGTGCGGGAGTTTCGGGCCTGGACGGCTGACGAGGAGTTTCTCGGGCGCTACCAGGCCGGGCTGGGCGGAATGGACACCTTCTTGTCCGCGCGAATCCCGCCGCAAGAGGCAGCCACCGATCACGAGGGCCTGACGGTGGTGACGGACGTGTGCGGGCGCCTCTGGGGACTCTGGCCCGATGCGCCGGCGGCGACGCTCCAGATGGCGCCGCGGTTGCAGGACGGCTGGGACGGCATGGCGCTGCTTGGGCTCCGAATCGGGACCACGACCGCGGACCTGCGGTTCCAGCGGAACACCACCGGGTACCTGCTCCGGACCAGTCGAGCACACGGCCCGCGCCTCCGTCTCGGCGTCCGGCTGGAGCACCTTGCCCCGACCGGGATCTGGCTGGACGACGAGCCGCTGGGCGCCCAGCGCGCCGTGTTCGATCTGGCGGGGGAGCATGACGTGCGCATCGACCTCTAGCATCGTACTCCCGCCAGGGCCTCGCCCAACCGTCCAACCGCCTACCCTCCCAGATTCACCACCAGCATTCTCGGTTCGCTCATCTCCTCCATGGTGTACTTCACGCCCTCCCGTCCGAAGCCCGAATCCTTCACCCCTCCGTAGGGGAAGTTGTCCACGCGGAGCGTCGGGAAATCGTTGGCGATGACCCCGCCGACCTCCAGCGTGTTGAAGGCCTGGAAGATCCGGTTGATGTCCTGGGTGTAGACCCCGGCCTGGAGCCCGAAGCTGGAGTCGTTGACCAGTGCCAGCGCCTCTTCAAACGTCCGGTAGGGCGCCACCACCGACACCGGCCCGAACACCTCCTTGCAGGAGACCTTCGCGTCCCGGCGCACCCCGGCCAGAAGTCCCGGGGTGAGGACCCGGCCTTCCCGCCGGCCGGCTAGCAGCACCTCGGCGCCGCCGTCCACCGCTTCCTGTGTCCAGGCTTCCACCCGCTCGAGGGCCGTCCGGTCGATCATCGGCCCCACCACGGTGGCCGGGTCGAGCGGATCGCCGGCGCGGAGTGCGGCGCTGGCCGCGACCAGCTTGTCCACGAACTGCTGGTACACCGGCTGGTGCACCAGGATGCGCTGCACCCTGATGCAGACCTGTCCGGCGTAGGCAAACGCGCCCAGTGCGAGCCGGCGGGCGCAGGTATCAAGGTCGGCGGTGTCCTCATGCACCACGGCGGCGGCGTTGCCGCCCAGCTCAAGGCAGACCTTCTTCTTGCCGGCGACGTTCTTGAGGTGCCACCCCACGGTGGGGCTGCCGGTGAAGGTGAGCATCGCGAAGCGCGGGTCGGTGGCCAGTCGCTCCGCGACCGGGATGGGCAGGTGCAGCACGTTGTAGGCGCCGGCCGGCAGGCCGCACTCGGCCAGGAGGCGGCCCAGCCGGAACGCGAGTTGGGGGCACTGCGGTGGCGGCTTCACCACCAGGGCGCTGCCCACGGCGAGGGCCGGGGCCACTTTGTGGGCCAGCAGGTTCAGCGGGAAGTTGAACGGGGTGATGGCGCTGATGGGGCCCACCGGGAAGCGGTGGACCAGGCCGGTCATCCGGGCGGCCCGGGCATCGAGGTCCAGCGGGACCATCTCTCCGCTGAAGCGGCGGGCCTCGTCGGCCGCCAGCGAAAACGTCATGATGGCCCGGTCCACCTCGCCCACCGCCTGGGTGATCGGCTTGCCGCAGCTGACGGCCAGCTCCCGGGCCAGCGAATCGCGCTCGCGCTGCAGCTGGTCGGCGATGCGGGTGAGCAGATCGCGGCGGGCATGGCGGGGCATGGCCCGCATGGCTGCGAAGCCGGCCTGAGCCGCGGCGATGGCGCGCTCGAGGTCCTGCTCGGTGCCGGTGGCCACCTCCACCGCGGTCTCCCCCGTGTAGGGGAGGAGGACCGCGTCGGTGGCGCGTCCGCCGAGCGGTACCGACTCGCCGTTGATCCAGGGTGTAAGGGTCATGGGTCCGGGGGGTGAAGTTGGCTGTAGCCTAGCGGCCGGCCGGGCGGGCGACAAGACGGCCGCCTCTTGTCATGGCGTCTCAGGGCGGCAAGTTACTCCGGTGATCTCCTCTCCTGCCCATCCCGGTCGTTCCGTGCCCTGGCTGTGCCTGGCGGCCGGGGCCCTGGTCCTCGCCGGGACCGCCGGATTCTGGCAGGCGGCGCTGCGCACCGAGCAGGCGGTGCTGGACCGGCTGCAGCGGCAGCTGGCGCAGCATGCCGGCGCGTACCTCGGTGTCGTTACCCCGGCTGGCACGGCTGGCGGATACGACCCCGCGCGCCTGCTGTCCGGCGCGAACGCCCTGGCCGGAGCCTCATTCTGGCCGGGCGGGATTCAGCTGGTGCTGGGCAGCACCGCGCTGATTCCTGATGACGCCGGCCTGCTGCCGCTGCCCGATTCGGTCCAGGTCGCGGTGGACCGGGGCGCGCCCATGTACGTGCTGCGCCACGCGGAGGAGCGGGCGGTGCTGGTGCCATTCCTGGGTCCGGAGTCGCACTATCTCGGCTGGGTCGGTACCTGGGGTGCGCTGAGGAGGCGGCTGCCTACCCCACTGAGCCTCACGCTGACGGCGCTCCCCGGCCTGGTGCTGGTCATTACCGTCTGGTCCTGCGCCCGGCGGGCGGCGCTTCGGCAGCGGTTGCTGGCCGCGGTGGCCCTCACCCTGTCGTTGTTCCTCCTTGTCCGGGAGGTCCGAACCGAGTTGAGCGATGTGCGGCGCTCGGCGATCCAGACCCGCCTCGAGACGGTGCGGAAACTCATCGAACTGGCCGCGACCGCGGAGCGGGTGCGACAGGCAGATCTCCCGGCCATCGCCGTGGATATCGGGGTGGCGGTGCGTCGGGGACTTCCGCTCGCCGATTCTGGCGTCGTCTGGAGCGACTCCGTGGCCAGTATCAGCGCGGCTACGCCCAGGACCCAGGGGAGTCTGCAACTGGCGGTCGCGGTGTCGGAGCCGCCGCCACGCCCGTCACCACCCTGGCGCCTCTGGTATTTCCTTGCGGCCCTGGGTGTGGCCCTCTTCCTGGTGGGGCGGCCGCGGGTCCGGGGGTAGCCGCCGTCGGTCGCTGGTCTTTCGTCCCGCCCGGCGGTATTACCTATAGAAGGGGCCGAGGCCTGACTCGCACCCTGAACAACCTTTTCGACCCAGCAGGGCGACCATGACAGTGGATGCAGGATTACGGGATGACGGCCTCAGCCTGATCGGGCGGGTGGCGCGGCTGCTGAATACCGGCCTGGCCCCGGAAGAAACGCTGGCCACCGTCGCGGCCGAACTGCGGAGCGGCCTCGGCGCCGCGGCGGTGCAGCTGTGGCTTCGGGAACCCAATGCCACGACGCTGCGGGCCATCGCGGCGCCCCCGCCGCCGGGTGGGGCCCGCACCAGCCGGTCCTTCGCCGTCCTGCCCGACGCCGCTCCGGACACCCTGCGGGTGCCCCTGCTGCACGAGGGCGAGCGGCTGGGGATGCTGGAGGTGGCGCCGGCCTCGGGCCGATTCACCGAGACCGTGCTGCCCATCGTCGCCGACCTCCTGGCGCCCTATCTGGCATCCATCGAGCTGTCGGAGGACCTGGCCTACGAGGTGGCGCTTCGCTCCCGGGAGATCGAGGAACAGCGCCGGTTCATCACCCTGGTCATCGACTGTCTGCCCGTGGGCCTCTACGTGGTGGACCGCGAGTACCGGATTCAGATCTGGAACCGCAAGCGCGAGATGGGCACCCAGGGCCTCCGCCGGGACGAGGTCGTGGGGCGCCCGGTCTTCGAGGTGCTGACCCGGCAACCGGCCGAGCAGCTCCGCGAGGAGTTCGACGACGTCTTCCGCACCGGCCACAGCCGCCAGATGGAGCTGGAGGTCGCGGGCGTGACCGAGACCAAGTACTACCGCATCAGCAAGATCCCGATGCGCCAGGACGGCGAGACCATCACCCACGTGATCACCATCGGCGAGGACGTGACCGAGGCGCACGTGGCCCAGCAGCGCATCCTGCAGAGCGAGAAGCTGGCCGCGATCGGACAGCTCGCCGCGGGGATCATGCACGAGATCAACAACCCCCTCGCCACCATCGGCGCGTGCGTGGCGGCGCTGGAGAACCGGCTGGAAGACGAGGTGCCGGCGGCGGCCCAGGCGGGGATGGTGGAATACCTGCAGATCATCGACAAGGAAGTGCAGCGCTGCGAGGGGATCGTGGATGGGCTGCTGGACTTCAGCCGGCCCAAGGGCAAGGCCAAGGGCGATGTCAACGTGTCCACCATCCTCGAGGATACGCTCTTTCTGCTCAAGCATCACGAGCGCTTCCGGAAGATCGAGGTCTCCCGCCAGCTGGCCGAGAACCTGCCGACCCTGCATGCCAACGCAGAACAGCTCATCCAGGTCTTCATGGCGATCATGCTCAATGCCCTGGACGCCATGGAGGAGGGTGGCGCCCTCACGGTACGCTCCCATCTCGGCACCGTACATGCCGACGAAGTCGAGGTGGAGATCGAGGACGACGGCGCCGGGATCTCCCGCACCGACCTTCCCAAGATCTTCGAGCCGTTCTACACCACCAAGCCGCCGGGGCGGGGCACCGGGCTGGGGCTGTCGGTCTGCTACGGTATCGTGGCCGAACATGGCGGGCGCATCGAGGTGGAGAGCATGCCCTCCCGGGGCTCGCTCTTCCGGGTCTTCCTGCCGGTGCGGCAGCGGACCACGGGCCGGGCATGAAGATTCTGGTGGTCGAGGACGACCGTACGGTCGGGCCGTACGTGCTGCGGGGCCTGCAGGAACAGGGGTTCCAGGCCGACCTCGTCGCCGATGGCGGCGAGGCCCTCACCGCCACCTCCAACGCCGGCTACGACCTCCTGATTCTCGACCTCCGCCTGCCTGGGATGACCGGCTTCGAGGTGCTCCGCACCCTTCGCGACCGCGGCAACACCACGCCCATCCTGGTGCTCACCGCCCAGGATTCGGTGGACTTCAAGGTGCAGGCGCTCCGCTCTGGCGCGGACGATTACGTCACCAAACCGTTCTCATTCGAAGAGCTGCTGGCCCGGGTCGAGGCGCTGGGCCGGCGCCCCAAGCAGATCGCCCCCCGTGCCCTCACCGTCGGCGACCTCGAGCTCGACCTGGGCAGTCGGGAGGTGACCCGCGCAGGCCGGAGAATCGACCTCACCCCCAAGGAGTACGCCGTCCTGGAGTACCTGATGCGCCACGCGGGACGGGTCATGTCCCGGACGCTCATCACCGAGTACGCCTGGGACTATCACTTCGATCCCGGCACCAACATCGTGGACGTGGTGATCAACCGGCTGCGCAAGAAGGTGGATACCGGAAGCGGCACCCGGCTCATCCACACCGTGCGCGGGGTGGGTTACGTGGTCAAGGAGTAGCGCGTGGCCTCCATTCGCCGGCGCCTCACCGTCTGGTACGCCCTCGCCCTGCTGGCCTCGGTGGCTGCATTCGGGGCCTCGCTCTACTTCGAGCGCCGCCGCTCGAGCCTTCGGGAACTGGATGAGCGCCTGGCGCTGCAGGGCAGCCTCGCCGCCCAGTACTTCCTTGGCTTCCAGCGGCAGCTCGGCCGGACCCTCGAGCCGGAGGAGACCCCGATCCTCCTGGGTGCGGTGGGCGGCTTCCTGGATGGCATCCGCGACTATGTCATTGTCTTCAGCCCCGACCAGGTCCCGATCTTCCGGAACGACGCCGCCAAGGGCCTGAGCTTCCCGGCACTCTCCCGCATCCCCATCAACACCGACACCTTGGCCTCGACCGCCCTGCGGACCGGCGACGTCCGCATCGCAGGCGAGAGCGAGACCTTCCGCTACGCCCAGGTGCCGCTGGTCGGCGTGTGGGACCGGCCGGCCAGCTTCTTCGTGGCGGCTCCAGTCAACGCCGTCCCGTTCGGACAGGAGGAGCTGCTGCAAGCGATGCTGGTCATCGCGCCGCTGATCCTCTTCGGCAGCTTCGGACTGGGTTACGTGCTGGCGGACACCAGCCTCCGCCCGCTGGGAGGCATGGTGGACGAGCTGGAGGCGATCACCGACGGCCAGCGGCTGCACCGACGGGTGGCGGTCTCGGGTTCCGCCGACGAGCTGACGCGGCTGGCCGCCACCATGAACCGGATGCTCGCCCGCCTGGAGGAGAGCTTCGTCAGCCTGCGCCGGTTCACCGCCGATGCCAGCCACGAACTCAAGACCCCGCTGATGGTGCTCCGGGCCGGGGTGGAGCGGGCCATGCTGCATCCCCGCACCCCCACCAGCGCCATGCGGTCGCTGGAGGAGGTGCTGGAGGAGATCCACCGGATGAGCGAGATGGTGGAGAACCTCCTCACCCTGGCCCGGGCGGACGAAGGCGGCGCGGTGCTGTCGGTGGAGGCGCTGGATCTGCGCGAACTGTTGGCCGAGGCGTCGGAGACGGCAGGAATCCTGGGGGAGGGGCCGGGGATCAGCGTCCGGACCGAGTTGCCGCCGGGCCCGGTGATCGTGCCTGTGGACCGCAGTCGTATCCGCCAGCTGCTGCTCAACCTGGTGACCAACGCCATCAAGTACACGCCGCCCGGGGGCAAGGTGAGCCTGGGCCTGGTGGATCGGGGCGAGACGGCCGCCATCGTCGTCGGCGACAACGGCATCGGGATTCCCGCCGCTGACCTCCCGCACATCTTCGACCGGTTCTACCGGGTGGACCATGCCCGCACCCGCACCAGCGAACGGCCTGGCAGTGGCCTGGGGCTGGCGATCACCAAGTGGATCGCTGATGCTCATGGGGGCCAGATCACGGTCCAGAGCCGGGTGGCCCGCGGTACCGCCTTTACGGTGACCCTGCCCAAGGTCGCCACCGGAGAACTGGCTCCGGTGGGCGGAGAAGGGAACCCCGCTCCAGCTCCCGCTCCCACCATCCCGCTGGAGACCTGAGCCAGGCTGGCCCACTCCGGGCCTAGGGCCTATCCACGCTTCCTGGACCTGTGCACCTCGGCGGCGTCTGGCGCGTACTCTCGCACCGGGGGTGCCTGACGGCCCCACCGGGGACTGCTAATCAGACTGTCATCATTTTGTCATGCTGGCGGCCTAGACCTGCAATGGGAGTCCTGTAGGTTCTTGCACCGCCCAAACTCAGTGGAGGACCTCTCCCGTGTTCGAGAACCTGATCGAGTCCAATCAGAGGCGTCAGAGTTCGCTCGGCCAGACGGTCGTGTCGCTGGCGCTGCACGCTGGGCTCATCTTCGGCGCCGTCAAGGCGACCCAGGGCGCGGCCGACGTGATCAGGGAGATCACGGTGGATACCACCATGGTCTTCCTCAGGCCGCCCGAGCCGCCGCCGCCCGAGCCCGAGCCGATCCCCGAAAACGTGGTGGTGAGCGCCAACCCGCCGCCCCAGGGGTTCCAGCTGGTCATGCCGCCGGACAACATCCCGACGGAGATCCCGCCGGTGAACCTGAACGAGAAGTTCGATCCTCGTGACTTCACGGGGAAGGGCGTCGAGGGTGGCATCGCAGCCGGCATCGTGGGTGGCACCGGGCCGGTCAACATCGAAGGCGAAGTGTTCCTGGCGGCGGAGGTGGACGAGAAGCCCGAGGCGCTGAACGTCGGCGGGGCCTGCAGTCCCAAGTATCCACCGGTCATGGAGTCGGCCGGGATTCCCGGCAAGGTGACCATGCAGTTCGTCGTCAACGTGGACGGGCGGGTGGATCAGTCCACCTTCAAGGTCCTCAACAGTTCCCACAAGGCATTCGAGGAGCCAGCCCGGACGGCGATGATGCGCTGTAGCTTCAAGCCGGGCAAGTCCCGCGGTCAGCCGGTGCGGGTGCTGGTCCAGCAGGCGCTGTCGTTCAAGGTTGGTCAATAACGGTTCTGGCCGGTCCGGCGGTCGGGAACGGTCCCGGAGCGTCGGACCAGCATTCACTTCAACGAGGGCTTTCCGTCATGAGCGGTATTGATCTATTGCACCTGTGGTCGGTCGCCGGCGCCTTCGCCAAGGGCGTCGTGGCCGTTTTGGCCTTCATGTCGCTGTGGTCGCTGTCGGTGGCCATCGCGAAGTTCATCCAGATCTACAAGAGCCAGGCGGCCACCCGGAAGTTCGCCCCGGAGTTCTCCCGCGCCATTCAGGAGGAGAACCTCGAGAAGGCCATCGTGCTGGCGGAGAAGAACCAGAAGAGCCATATCGCCCGGGTGCTGGGCGGGGCGCTGGGCGAGGTCAAGACCCTGATCCAGGATCGGGCCACCATGACCTCGGCCGACATCAACAGTGCCGAGCGGGCGGTGGAGCGGCAGATGCTGATCACGCTTGCCGAGTACAAGCGCGGCATGGGCGTGATGGCCACGGTGGGCGCCACCGCGCCGTTCGTGGGCCTGCTGGGTACCACCATGGGTATCGTGACGGCCTTCACGGGCATGGCGGCGGCCGGCGCCTCGGGCGGCCTGGCGGGCATTTCGGCCGGTATCGCCGAGGCCCTGATCACCACCGCCTTCGGCCTGATGGTCGCGATCCCGGCGGTGTGGCTGTACAACTACTTCACCACCAAGATCGAGAACCTCACGGTCGAGATGACCTACTCCTCGAAGGAGCTGATCGACTACCTGATCAAGCAGGTGGGCAGCGAGTTCGGGCGGTCCATCTTCACCAAGGAATTCCAGGCTCAGAAGGCGGTGACCGGTCATGGGCATGTCGCCGGGTAGCGCTAGCGCAGGGCGGACCAGCGTCAAGGCCGAGCCGAACGTCATTCCGATGATCGACATCATGCTGGTGCTGCTGATCATCTTCATGATCGTGACGCCGCTCATCGCCGCCGGCTTCAAGGCCACCATGCCGAAGGGCAAGAACCTCGACAGCCGCCCCGAAGGCGAGGGTGAGATCGTCCTGGGCATCGATGCCTCGGGGAATTACTTCCTCGACGGCAAGGGCCCGGTGGATCCGGTGGTCCTGGAGGACCAGCTCAAGGCCATGTACGCGGCCCGCACCGAGGACAAGATCATCTACTTCAAGGCGGACAATGAACTGCCCTTCGGCAAGATCCAGGACGCCGTGGAGCTGACCCGCCGTGCCGGCGTCCGGGTCATGGCGGCGATCACCGAGCCGAAGGTCCAGGGCAGCCTGTTCGACATGGCCCCGGCAGAGGAGAACTGACATGGCAGGCGGCACATTCGCGGCCCCGGGCGAAGTCAGCGCGGAGCCCAACGTCATCCCGATGATCGACATCATGCTGGTGATGCTGATCATCTTCATGGTGTCCCAGCCGCTGTCACGCATGGCGCTGGACATCCAGGTCCCGCCGCAGGAGACGGCGGCGGCCCGGCCGGCGGCGGCCTCGAACCAGATCGTGCTGGAGCTGACCGCCGACGGTGGCTATGCCATCAACACCCAGCCGGTCCCGAAGGACCAGCTGGATACCCAGATCCACGCGATCTTCGACAACCGGCCGGCCAAGCTGCTGTTCGTCAAATCGGCCCCGCTGCGGAAGTATCAGGAAGTGATTGATGCCATGGACGTGGCGCGGGGCGCCGGCGTGCAGGTCATCGGCTTTACTCCCGCCGAGGCCAATCGGTAGCCCGGCGGGCTGCCGCGTCGGTTGGGGTGGACGGGGGATCGTCATCACGACGGTCCCCCGTCTAACTTTTCGGGGCTACGCGAGCGGGGGCGCGGTGCGTGTCGGATCGGCCCGGACCGCACGTCCCCGGTATGCGCGACCGACGTCTCGAACCCCGAACCGATGCGCTCACAGACTCCCCCCGCTGCGACGTCCTCCCTGGCACGACGCCCCCTCGCGGGCGTGGCGCCGGGGTGGTGGGGTCCGTCCTGCTGCACATCGCCGTCGTCCTGCTGCTGCTCATCCCGCTGCGGAAGGACTTTGCCCGGGTGCTCGACCAGGGTCGCACCGACTCGGGCACCCGCGGCGGCGGTGGCGGTGGGGGCCGTGTGGCGTATATTTCGCTCCCCGCACCCCGACCGTCGGCCCGCATCACCGTCGAGGTGGATCCGCCCAGGGAGACACCCCCGCCGGTGATCGTGACGCCGCCGGTTGTTCCGCCGCCCGTCATCCCGCCCCCGGTTGCCGCCCAGCCGCCGCCCGCGGCCACTCCGGTGGCCCCGTCAGCCGGGACGGACAGCATCGCGGGGACCGGGCCCGGAACGGGTGGCGGGGACCGGGGGCGGCGCTGGCGGCGGAGTCGGGCCGGGTGCGGGCCCGGGAACCGGTCCGGGGACGGCTGGCGGGGACGGCGGCCGGGGCCGGGCGCCGCAACCGCGGCACCTGATCATTCCGCCCGACGATCCACCCAAGGAACTTCGCGGGGTGGAAATTCGGGTCACCTTCTGGGTGGACGTCTCGGGCGGGGTGAGCCGGGTCGCCTTCGACCCCCCTGTGGACGACCGCAAGTTCGCCGGCAAACTGGCCGAGGCCATGCGCAACTACCGCTTCCGCCCGGCGCTCGGGCCCGACGGGACGCCCATCGCGGCGACCTACACTCATACGCTGCTGTACTGAGCGCGCCTTCTTCCCTCTCTCCCTCCTCAATGACCGGAATCTTCACGCGCAAGTCGGTCGCCGACTGCGAGCAGGACATCAGCGAGCGCGGCGGTCTCAAGCGCTCCCTCAACAAGTGGCACCTTACGGCCCTCGGCGTCGGCGCCACCATCGGCGCCGGCATCTTTGCCACCACCGGCACCGCCATCGTCGGAGACGCGTACCGGCCCGGCGCCGGCCCGGCCATCATCCTCTCGTTCGTGCTGACGGCGGTGGCCTGCGGCTTCGCGGCGCTGTGCTATGCCGAGTTCGCCGCGATGGTGCCGATCGCCGGGTCGGCCTACACCTACGCCTACGCCTCGCTGGGCGAGTTCATCGCCTGGATCATCGGCTGGGACCTGATCGTCGAGTACGCGGTCGGGAACATCGGGGTGGCGATCGGCTGGTCGGGTCACTTCCGCGAGCTGATCGAGTACTTCGGCATCCACATGCCGGCGTGGCTGGCCACCGACTATCGCAGCGCCCATGATGCGGCCAACGCCCTCGCGGCGGGCACCGCCGACCTGGGCACCCAATACCTCGCCTCCGCCTGGAACTCGGCGCCGCACCTTTTCGGGTTGCCGATCATCTTCAACCTGCCGGCCTTCCTGGCCGTGGCGCTCGTGACCGTGGTGCTGGTCATCGGGATCAAGGAATCGGCCAACACGAACAACGTGATGGTGATTCTGAAGGTGGCCCTGATCCTGTTCTTTATCGCGGTCGGGCTGTTCCTGATCAAGCCGGTGAACTGGACCAATCCCGTTGATGGGGGATTCATGCCCAATGGCTGGAAGGGCGTGAGCGCCGGGGCGGCCATCATCTTCTTCAGCTACATCGGCTTCGACGCCGTGAGTACGGCGGCGGAGGAGGCGGAGAACCCGGCCAAGGACATGCCGTTCGGCATCATCATGAGCCTGGTGATCTGCACCGTGCTCTACATCGCCCTGTCGGCGGTGATGACCGGCATCGCACCCTGGAAGGTGCTGGGGACGGCCGAGCCGATGCTCACGGCGCTGGAGCACTCCAGCGGATCGCCGATTCTGCTCAACGTGTCCCGGTTCATCATCGCCCTGGGCGCCGTCATCGCGATGTTCAGCGTGCTGCTGGTCTTCCAGCTGGGCCAGCCCCGGATTTTCATGTCCATGTCGCGGGACGGGCTGCTGCCGCCGTTCTTCAGCAAGCTCCACCCCCGCTTCAAGACCCCCTGGGTCGCCACGATCATCACCGGCTCCTTCGTGGGCACGTTCGCCGCGACGGCCAACATCGCCGAGGTGGTGGACCTGACCAACATCGGGACGCTCTTCGCCTTTGTGCTGGTGTCGCTCGGCGTGATCGTGCTCCGCTACCGCGAGCCCGACCGGCCCCGGCCGTTCCGGGTGCCGTGGGTGCCGGTCACCCCGCTGATTTCGGTGGTGGCCTGTCTCTACCTGATGCTGCAGCTTCCCACCATCACGTGGATCCGATTCGGGATCTGGCTGGCGATCGGGATGGTGATCTACTTTCTGTACGGGATACGGCACAGCCGGATCCGGCACCAGGCCTAGGGTCGCCGCCTCACGGATCCGCGGATCTCGCCGGTGGTACGGGCGGGGTCCGCGGATCTGCTGTTAGCGGGAGGGAGCCGGCGGTTCGGGGCCGGTGGTCCGGTTGGCAAGGTGGATGGCACCGGTGGCGGCATCCAGCGGCGTTTCCCTGAGCTTGAGCCTCGGCTCGTCGGCCAGCTTGGTGCGGAGCAGCTTGTGCAGCGGGCCGTCGTGGAACAGGAGCCCGCCGTTGCAGGCTACATCCACAGGCACCCGCTCGTCGCCGCCGAAGTGGGGCAGGAGCTTGTAGATCATGGCGGCGAGTTCGCGGGCGGCGTAGTCCATGATGCCGGCGGCGACGGTGTCGCCGGCCTGCGCCCCCGCAAAGACGCTGGGTGCCAGCGCCGCCACCTCAGCCACCCCCGCGGCCGCCGCCCACCGTACCAGGGCATCGAGGTTGTCCGCCCGCGTGGCGGCGAGAAGCAAGCCGGTCAGTTCCGTCTTGGGGCTGCGATCATCCGCGGCCCGACCCACGGCGCCGAGCGCGGCCCGGCCGATTGCATACCCGCTGCCTTCGTCCCCCATCTGCCAGCCGAAGCCGCCCGCCCGGTGGAGCCGTCCGTAGGGGTCTCGTGCCACCGCCATGCTGCCGGTGCCGGCGGTGACCACGATCCCGGGCTGCTCCGCGAAGGCCGCCGCCAGCGCCATCTCGGTATCGCCGGTCACCACCACCCGCTCGGCCACCGCCTCGCTCCGCAGGGCCTGCCGGAGCTCATCGCGCTCGGCCTCCCGTCCCGCGCCCGCCACGCCTGCCACGAGCACCTCGGCGCGCGGCCGCCCGGCCTGGGCCAGCGCGTGCCGGGCGATCTCCCCGATGGTTGTGGCCACCGAGATGCCCTTGCCACTGCGCATCTTGGCGCCGGGACCGGTGGCCCGCGCCAGCAGCTTGTCCCCCTCGGCTACGATAACCACGGTCTTGGTGCCACCGGCGTCGGCGCCGAGGATAATGGGACTCATGCGGAACGCTCCCGGATCTGCCGCCGCGCGGCCAGGGTAAGCCCGAGTATCACGGTTATGAGGGTGCCGAGCGGAACATACCACGGCCACGCGAGGTGGCCGACCCACTCCAGCCACACCAGGCCGGTCAGGGCGGCCAACCCCTTCGCGAAGAACACGCCCAGCATCACCGTCACGGCCACCGCCATCGCCGGGAGCAGGTCCGGGCCGGTCACGCGGTTGTCTCCCATCGCCAGCAGGTAGGCACCCAGCAGCCCGCCGTAGGTGATGGACGCAATCGAGAGTGCAAAGACTACCACCGGGGTCTGCCCCCCGCCGGCCACGGCGTTGAAGATGAGCGCAGCGGCCGTGGTGAGCACCCCCCAGATGACCGTCCAGATCCGCCCCACTCGGAGCAGGTGCACCGGATCGGTCCGGCCGGTCCAGCTGGAGTAGAGGTCGTGGGTCACCGAGGAGGCGAGGGCATTGATCGCCGAGGCCTGCGTGCTCATGGCGGCGGCGAGGATGGCCGCCACCACCAGGCCGGCCAGACCGCTGGGCAGGTGCTCGACCACGAAGCGGGAGAAGATCTGGTCCGCTGGCAGGCTTTGCGGAGCGAGCCCGGCAGACCAGATGGCCACGCCGATCATCAGGAAGAGCGCGAACTGGAGCAGCACCAGCACCCCCGATCCCACCAGGGCGCGCCGGGCCTCGGGCAGGCCCCGACTGGCCAGCAGCCGCTGGACGATGAGGTGATCCGTCCCGTGGGAGGCTGCCGAGAGCATCGCGCCGCCGATCAGGCCGCCAACAAGCGTGTAGGTGGAGGTCAGGTTGAGCGCGGTGTCGAACAGCCGAAGCTTCCCGGCAGCGCCCGCCTGGGCAAACATCGCCCCCGCGCCGCCCGCCAGTTCCGCCGCGATCCATAGCGCCGCCACGCCCCCGGCGAGGTAAACCAGCAGCTGAATCACGTCCACCCACACCACCGCCTTGAGGCCTCCGTGCCAGGTGTAGAGCAGGGTGATCACGCTCATCGCGAGGATGGACAGCGGGATGTCCCAGCCGGTCAGGACCGCGAGCGGAATGGCACTGGCGTAGATGCGAACCCCGTCGCCCAGGAGCCGGGTGCCGAGAAAAATGCCGGAAGCGGCGCGCCGGGTGCCGGCGCCGAAGCGATGTTCCAGCCGGACGTAGGCCGTCTCCTGCTCGCCGGTGAAGTAGCCGGGCAGGAGCCACCAGGCCACGCCCAGGCGGCCGATCAGGTAGCCCAGCGGGAGCTGCAGGAAAGTGAGGTCGCCGCGGGCCGCCACCGCCGGGACGGAGATGACCGTGAGGGCGGAGGTCTCCGTGGCGACAATCGAGAGCATGATGGCCCACGCCGGCAGGTCCCGGGCGCCAAGGAAGTAGTCGCCCGCGGTGCGCTGGTTGCGGGAGACCCAGACCCCGATAGTGAGGGTGAAGCCGAAATAGGCCGCGATGACGGCCAGATCAAGTGGCGACAGGTCGCCGGTCCATGGCTGAGGTGGGAAAAAACGTAGCGCCGCACGGAGGTGCGGCGCTACCGGTCAGCCGATGCGAGCGGGGCAGTGAGACGCCCTGCCGGGCTGGTCAGGCGGTGAACGACGACCCGCAACCGCAGCCGCCGGTCGCGTTGGGATTGCCGAAGGTGAAGCCCGAGCCCTGCATCGAGGTGACGTAGTCCACGGTGATGCCGTTGAGGTACTGGAGGCTGAAGCCGTCCACGAAAATGCGGACGCTGTTCACCTCCATGACCACGTCATCCTCCAACGACCGCTCTTCGATGTTGAGGCTGTACTTGAACCCCGAGCAGCCGCCCGGGAGTACGCTGACCCTGAGTCCCGCGGTCTCCGCCGGCACCTCCTCGGCGGTCATGAACTTCCGTACCTCCTCCACCGCGCGATCGGTAAGGACGAGGGTGAATCCTGGGCTGCTGACCTGCTGCTCGGTGCTCGGCATGTGACGACTCCAATCTCCGGTGACCCACAGGCGCCGCCGTCCGGCCGGCGCTGTTCATTCCTGCCTGCAAACTACGGTATTCCTGGCTCTGATGTCAATGTCTTGCGCAGTTGTCGGAAATGTGATAAGTGATTGCCGGTCAATGAGTAAGTACTCCGGACCCCAGTGCCTTGACCACCAGGTCGGCCACCTGTGCGCGAACCGGGCCCCACCGGGGGTTCTCCCGGGTGGGGTGCACCCTGTTGCTGAGCAGGACGATGACCAGCTCCCGCTCGGGGTCTATCCAGATCGACGTGCCGGTGAACCCTGTGTGACCATAGCTCCCGGGGGACAAGAGAGTTCCGGCGCTGCTCCCCGGGGAGGGTGTATCCCAGCCGAGGGCCCGGCTGGAGCCGGGGGGCAGCAACTGTGGCCGGGTGAACTCGTGAATCAAGGCAGCCGGGAGGTTGAGCGGTGTCGCCAGGAGGTCGGCGGCGTTCCCGGCGCCGGTCGCGGGGCTCCCGGGATCGCGTTCCTGGCACCCGGCGCACCCCACCGCGCTCCGGTTCGGCGCCGGCAGGCCCAGCAGCCAGTCGCCAAACCGGAGCAGGTCGCGGGCCGAGCTGAACAGACCGGCATGACCCGAGACCCCATCCAGTCGCGCCGCGTTCTCGTCATGCACCTCCCCGCGGAGTACGCGGCCGCGCCAGGGGTCGTTCTCCGTCGGTGCGATCCGGGCGGCCCACGTGGGCGGCGGGAGGTAGCGGGTCTCGGAAAGGCCCAGCGGGCCGAACACCCGCCGCTGGAGCAGCGAGTCGAGGCGGGTCCCATACGCCCGTTCGACCAGGTCGGTGATCCATATGGCGCCGAGGTCGGAGTAGGTGTAGCGGGCGCCAGGCAGGGTGTCGAACGGGGTGGATTCGGCCAGCTGGAAGGCTTCGGCGCGGGAGCCCGCCTCCCGGTAGAGCGGTCGCCAGGCCGGCAGGCCACTCGAGTGGGTCATCAGGTGGCGGAGGGTAACCCGTTCCCGCGTGCTCTCCCGCTTCACGGTCACCACCGGATCATCCAGGTCCAGGCGGCCCTCCTCGACCGCCAGCATCACGGCGGTGGTGAGCCCGACGACCTTGGTCAGGGAGGCGAGGTCGTAGATCGTGGACTCGCCAGGCCGATGCGGATCGGCCTGGCCCAGCCGCCCGGAGCCGTGGAAGTAGTGCCGCCCGTGGAGACTCACACCGAGCACGGCGCCGGGAGCGGCGCCGCCGGCCACGACAGAATCGAGGAAGGTCGGCGACACCCCTGAGGTTGCCGAGGGGCGCGGCTGCTGACGGAGCGGGGGGGCCGCCGCAGGCCAGGAGGAGGGAGAGGGCGGCTGGAACGCCGGGTCTCATCGCCGCAGGTCGGCGCGGATCAGGCCGTGGCCCACTGGGAAGTTCGGCGGGAGGCGAACCGGAAGCTGGCCGGTGATCTGGGCGCTGCCGCTGAGGGCGCGCGCCGCCGCCCACTCGCTCGGCCCACCGGAACCCCAGGCCAGGAGCAGGCTCCGCAGGTGTTCCACCGCGGAGCCGATGTAGGGCGAGCCCAGCGACACCACCACGGCGCGGCGGCGGCGGCCGGTCTCGTCCATGAGTTCCGTCAGCGCCTCGGGGATGCGCGATGGTCCCCTTGGAGGCACTGGCCTTCACCGACACGGCGAAGACGGTGTAGCCGTTTCGCCGGATGACGGTCCGGACCGAGTCGTAGCTGGCCTCGCCGCTGGCCGGCCAGAGCCGGAAGAGCGACACCCGGTGTCCCTCCGCGCGGAGCTGCCGGGCCAGGGTGTTCCCGACCGAACCGGCGTTCTCCTCGCCGTAGGTCACCAGCGAGATGTTCCGCGGCCGGGCGCGGAGGCTGTCCACCGTGCCCTGGCTGTCCGCCACCAGCACGATGCTCCGTTCCGCGATGCTCCGGGCCGAGGCGAGGAAGCGGCGCGCTGCCCACGGTGGCGGGAATGCTGTCGAGCGAGCACGGTGCGGCGGGAGAGCAGTCCCAGCCGCCACTTGACCAGCAGGATCCGGCGCACCGAGCGCTCCAGGCGCTCGTAGGTGATCCGTCCCGATTCGACGGCCGCGGTCATGGCCGTGATGGCGAGCGCCGGGTCGGTGGGCATGAGCAGCAGGTCGGTGCCGGCCAGGAAGGCCTGCACCGCCGCTTCGCCGGGGCCGTAGGTGCGGACGACGCCGCCCATGTCGAGCGCATCGGTCACCACAATGCCCTTGAATCCCAGCGAGTCGCGCAGCACCCCGGTGAGGATCGCGGCGTCGAGCGTTGCCGGTCGGCGCGGGTCGCTGGCGATGGCCGGCACGGCCAGGTGGCCGGACATGACCAGGGCCACCCCGGCATCCACCGCTGCGCGGAAGGGCACCAGCTCGAGCGAGTCCAGCCGGCGCCATGAGGCCCCGATGACGGGCAGCTCGAGGTGCGAGTCGGTGCCGGTGTCGCCGTGGCCGGGGAAGTGCTTGGCGGTGGCCAGCATGCCGTTGTCCTGCATGCCGCGGATGGCGGCCGCGACCAGGCGTCCCACCGTGTACGGCTCCTCCCCGAAGGAGCGGGTGTTGATGATCGGATTGGCGGGGTTGTTGTTGAGGTCCGCCACCGGTGCAAAGGCGAGGTGAATGCCGACCGCCCGTCCCTCCAGCGCGGTGACCCGGCCCACCTCGTAGGCGTCCTCCTCCCTGCCGGCGGCGGCTACGGCCATATTCGGGGGGAATGGGGTGGCGCCGTTGAGGCGGATGCTGGCTCCCCCTTCCAGGTCGGCGGCGATGAGCAGCGGCAGGGGCGAACGGCGCTGGAGCTGGTTGAGCTTCATCGCCACGTCGAGCGGCGATCCGATGGAGATGATGATTCCGCCCACTCGGAGGGAATCCACCCAGCGCTCCGCGATGGCGTAGACGCTGTCGTCCCAGGCCGCGTAGTTGCCCGGGATCCACGGCATCACCAGCTGGGCCACGCGGTCCCGGAGGGGCAGACTGTCAATCAGCCGCTCTACCGCAACCGAGTCCGGTGTGGGGGCGGGGAAATCACGGCTGAAGCGCACGTCCTGCGCGGCCAGCGCAGGCGGGGCACCAACCAGAAGGGAAACGATCAGCGCGGCATGCGTACGGTGCACGGGATACTCGGTCTGATGATGGTAGTGGCGGGCGCCGGCCTCGTTCCCTCGGGGGCGCGCCGATTCTTGCCGGCCCAGGGTGAACCCACTCTGCCCGCCGTCCGGCCGGGGCTGGAGGTGCTGCTCTCCGACAGCCTGCACCTGGTGCAGGGCAAGCGGGTCGGCCTGGTGACCCATCAGGCCGGGGTGGACCATCTGGGCCGGCGCGGGGTGGACGTGCTCCGTGCCGCGGGAATCCAGGTCGTGGCGCTATTCAACCCGGAGCACGGCTTCCCGGGAACGGCCGACCCCGGGGCGCCGGTCGCATCCGTCGCTCGACTCCGCCACCGGCCTACCAATCTATAGCCTCTATGGCGAGACGTACCGGCCCACGGAGCCCATGCTGCGGGGCGTCGAGGTGCTGCTGGTGGACCTGCAGGACGCCGGGGCGCGGTATTTCACCTACCTCTTTACCACGGTGGAGGTCATGCGGAGCGCCGCCCGGCTGGGCATTCCCGTGCTCGTGCTGGACCGGCCCAACCCGATCGGCGGGCTGGTGCAGGGGAACGTGCTCGATACCACCGTCGCCCGGACCGCGGTAGGGTTTCTCGAGATCCCCATGCGGCACGGGATGACGCTGGGGGAGCTGGCGCTGCTGGCCCGGACACGATCTCGGCCTCAGCACCGACCTGCGGGTGGTGCCGGTCGCGGGGTGGCGCCGGTCCATGTACTTCGACGAGACCGGGCTGCCGTTCGTGCCCCCATCGCCGAATCTCCGGAGCCTGGAGGCGCTGATCAACTATCCGGGCCTCTGCCTGTTCGAGGGGACCAATCTCTCGGTTGGGCGGGGCAGTTCCCGGCCGTTCGAGCAGCTGGGCGTCCCGGGCGGGGCACCGCCGGCGGTCTGGGCCGAGCTCCGGCGCGCCGGGCTGCCGGGGGTCCGGTTCGAACGGGACAGCTTCACGCCGGTGCGGCCCGGGGACGGCAAGTACGCCGATACCCTGCTTTCGGCCATCCGGCTGGTGGTGACCGACCGGCAGCGCTACGACCCGACTCTCACCGCCGCCGCCCTCCTCCAGAGCTTCGGCAACCTGCCGATCCACTTCTGCCCCGACTGTGCCCCGGCGGACAGCCTGGCGATGGCGGAGCAGTTCGTGCTGACCTTCCTCCCCGCCCACTTCACCCGCCTGGCCGGAGACCGGCAGGCCCTCACCTGGGCGGAATCGGGCGCCGCCGCTCGCCGCCGATTGGGCCGCCCAGCGGGCCCGATTCCTGGCCCGCCGGCGACCCTTTCTCCTGTACGGCGAGTAGGACCCTCAACCTTCCGATAAACCGTTTCCCCAGTTATAGTTTGCCGCGGTTTGGGGGCCGGATTGGGCCGTCCCATCGAGGACTCTCCCGGGGGCAATGCACCAGGTGAAGCTGATCACCAAGCCGGTGGAGCAGGGGTTCTACGCCGTTACCAGGCCGGTCGTGGATGCCCTGATCCGAGCGAAGGTCAGCCCCAACGCCATCACCACGGTAGGCACCCTGCTGGTGGTGGTCTCGGCGGCAGCCTTCGGGCTCGGAGCGGTCAGGCTGGGCGGTCTGCTCTATATCATCAGCGGAGTGGTGGATACGCTGGACGGCCAGGTGGCCCGGGCCAACGGTCAGGTCACCAAGTTCGGCGCGTTCTACGATTCCACCCTCGATCGGGTGGGGGATGGCGCCACCTTCATGGGGGTGGCGGTCTACTTTCTGCTGGCGCCGGCGGGCACGGTGGTGTACCGGGAGGCCGCGGTGATGCTCGCGATGGTGGCCATCATCGCCAGCCTGCTGGTCTCCTACGCCCGCGCCCGGGCCGAGGGGCTGGGGCTCGACTGCAAGGTCGGCCTGGTCCAGCGGGCGGAGCGGATCCTGCTGCTGGGGGTGCCCACGGTTGTCCTGGGCGCCGGGCCGGATGGCCTCGTGCTGTTCTGGATCGTGACCATTCTCGCGCTCGCTTCGGTGATCACCGTGGTGCAGCGCTTCGTGTACGTTTACCAGGTGACTGAAGGCGCGCGTGCGTCTGACGCGCCGAAAGGACAGTCCTAGTGGCGACAGGTACTCCCCGGCCGATTGCGCCGGCCAAGGGCAAGCTCGGTGTTCTCTGCGTGGGTCTCGGCGCCGTGGCGACCACGTTCATCGCCGGCGTGGAGCTGGTTCGGCGCGGCAAGTCCAAGCCGATCGGCTCGCTCACCCAGATGGGCACCATCCGGCTGGGCAAGCGGACCGAGGGCCGGGCGCCGCTGATCAAGGAGTTCGTCCCGCTGGCTGACCTCAAGGACCTGGTCTTCGGCGCGTGGGACCCGGTGCCGGACGACGCCTACCAGTCCTGCCTGCATTGCGGCGTGCTGGACAAGCACGAGCACGTCGAGCCGATCAAGGACTTCCTGACAGGGCATCAAGCCGATGCCGGCGGTGTTCGACCAGTACTACGTCAAGAAGCTCGAGGGCAAGAACGTCAAGACTGGCCGCACCAAGAAGGAGCTGGCCGAGGCCATCCGGAAGGACATCCGCGACTTCAAGGCCAAGAACGGCTGCGACCGCCTGGTCATGGTCTGGTGCGCCTCGACCGAGATCTTCATCGCTCCCGGGGCGGCGCATCAGACGCTGGCGGCCTTCGAGAAGGGCATGGAGACCAACGACCCGTCCATCGCGCCCTCGATGCTCTACGCCTGGGCGGCGCTCATGGAAGGCGTACCGTTCGCCAACGGGGCGCCCAACCTCACGTGCGATTTCCCCGCCCTGGAGCAGCTGGCCAAGGACAAAGGCGTGGCCATCGGCGGCAAGGACTTCAAGACCGGCCAGACGATGCTCAAGACGGTGCTGGCGCCGATGTTCAAGGCCCGCATGCTGGGCGTGGCGGGCTGGTACAGCACCAACATCCTCGGCAACCGGGACGGCGAGGTGCTCGACGATCCGGAGAGCTTCAAGACCAAGGAAGAGTCCAAGCTGGGCGTGCTGGAGCACATCCTGCAGCCGCCGCTCTACCCCGAGCTGTACGGCAACATCTTCCACAAGGTGCGGATCAACTACTATCCGCCCCGGGGAGACAACAAGGAGGGCTGGGACAACATCGACATCTTCGGGTGGTGCGGCTACCCGATGCAGATCAAGGTCGACTTCCTCTGCCGCGACTCGATCCTGGCCGCCCCGCTGGTGCTGGACCTGGCCCTCTTCTTCGATCTGGCGCAGCGGGCCCAGCTGGGGGGCATCCAGGAGTGGCTGTCGTTCTACTTCAAGAGCCCGCAGGTGGCGCCGGGCCTGTATCCGGAGCACGATCTCTTCATCCAGCAGACCAAGCTCAAGAACACGCTCCGGTGGCTGATGGGCGAGGCGAGCATCACCCACCTGGGCGTGGAGTACTACGAGTACGGAGAGAAGTAGACGATTGGGGCGATTGGGCGATTCGAGACGAATCGCTGAATCGCCGAATCGCCGAATCGCCCGACACGGAGCCCAAACGAACAATGAAGTATTTCCACCGCACCCACCTCCCCCCGGAATCGGTCATCGCCCGGGCCAACGCCTTTTTCGGCCCGCGGCTGGCGCCGACCGAGGAAGCGCCGCGGCGGCGACGCTTCTCCGGCAGCATCGGCCAGATTTCGGTCAACGTGCAGGCCGAGGGCGGGCACTACACCCTGGTGACGGTGGAAACCAACCAGCCCGGCGAAAGCGAGGCTGACAAGCTGGCCAAGCGGTTCCTTACCGTGGTGCATGCCCTCGCGGATCCGTCGCACGAGCCGCGGGGTGCGTATTGAGGGGCAGGGGGATGATGGCGAAGGGCTGCAGGGGGTTTGCCCTGCCGGCGCCGAACTGTCCCCTCCCGGCTTCCGATTTCCAACTACCAACTTCCACTTCACTCACTCTGGAGATTCCCTGATGACGATCCCCGCGATCGCCGTCGTTCGCCGAGCGCTGCCGTGGCTCGCCGCGGTGCTGCTGCTGCTCGGCCCCGTGTCGGCCCCGGCGCTGGCCCAGGACATGGCCGTCTACCCCGAGGCCCCGAGCCAGACCACCGAGCACCGCCCCGGCGGGGAGGTAAACCTCCAGCTGCCCGACCTCAGCACGGTGGACTTCCTCGGGTTCACTGGGCACGAGATCCTGCTTTCGGGGCTGTTCGTCTGCGTGCTGGGTCTCTTGTTCGGCCTGTACAACTACAACGGCGTCAAGCGGCTGCCGGTGCACCGCTCCATGGCGGAGATCTCGGAGCTGATCTACGAGACCTGCAAGGTCTACCTGCTGCAGCAGGGCCGGCTGCTGCTGGTCCTGTTCGCCTTCATCGGCGCGGTGATCATCGTCTACTTCCGGGTCACGGGGCTGGAGTGGCCCAAGATCGGGATCATCCTGACCTTCGGCCTGATCGGCATGGCGGGGAGTTACGGAGTGGCCTGGTACGGCATCCGGATCAACACCCTGGCCAACAGCCGCACCGCCTTCGCGAGTCTGGGTGGAAAGGGCTTTCCGGTCTACGCGATCCCGCTCCGGGCCGGCATGAGCGTCGGCATGATGCTGATCTCGGTGGAACTGCTGTTCATGCTGGCGATCCTGCTCTTCATCCCGGCCAATGTGGCGGGCGCGTGCTTCCTGGGCTTTGCCATCGGCGAGTCGCTGGGCGCGGCCGCGCTCAGGATCGCGGGCGGCATCTTCACCAAGATCGCCGACATCGGCTCCGACCTGATGAAGGTGGTGTTCAAGATCAAGGAAGATGACGCGCGCAATCCCGGCGTCATCGCCGACTGCACCGGCGACAATGCCGGCGACTCGGTGGGCCCCACCGCCGACGGCTTCGAGACCTACGGCGTCACCGGTGTGGCGCTGATCACGTTCATCGTCCTGGCGGTGACCGATCCGTCGGTGCAGGTCCAGCTGCTGGTGTGGATCTTCCTGATGCGCGTGATGATGGTGCTGGCCTCCGGCTTCTCCTACCTGGTCAACGATGTCCTGGCGCGCCGGCAGCATGGCGCGGCGGTGAAGTTCAACTTCGAGCACCCGCTCACCCAGCTGGTGTGGCTCACATCGATCGTCTCGGTGGTGCTGACCTACGTGCTGTCGATGTTCATCATTCCCACCATCGGTCAGGATCCCAGCCTGTGGTGGAAACTCTCCACGGTGATCACCTGCGGTACCCTCGCCGGGGCGATCATCCCGGAGATGGTGAAGGTGTTCACGTCCACCAGCTCGCGGCACGTGCGGGAGGTGGTGACCAGCTCGCGTGAGGGGGGAGCGTCGCTCAACATTCTCTCGGGCCTGGTGGCGGGCAACTTCTCCGCCTACTGGCTCGGCATGGCCATCATGGGCCTGATGGCGGTGGCCTTCGGGGTCAGCACCCTGGGCCTGGACGCCCTCATGAAGGCGCCCGCCATCTTCGCCTTCGGCCTGGTGGCCTTCGGCTTCCTGGGGATGGGCCCGGTGACGATCGCCGTGGACAGCTACGGCCCGGTGACCGACAACGCCCAGTCGGTCTACGAGCTCTCGCAGATCGAGACGCTGCCCAACATCAAGCAGGAGATCCAGAAGGACTTCGGCGTGACCGTCAACTTCGAGCTGGCCAAGGAGCTGCTGGAGGAGAATGACGGGGCGGGAAACACCTTCAAGGCCACGGCCAAGCCGGTGCTCATCGGCACCGCCGTCGTGGGCGCCACGACGATGATCTTCTCGATCATCATGGCGCTGACCCACGGCTTGACGGACGGCATGGAGAATCTCTCGATTCTGCATCCGCCATTCCTGCTCGGATTCATCACCGGCGGGGCGGTGATCTACTGGTTCACCGGCGCCTCGATGCAGGCGGTCACCACCGGCGCCTATCGGGCGGTGGAGTTCATCAAGGCCAATATCAAGCTCGAAGGCTCCACCAGGGCCTCGGTAGAAGACAGCCGCAAGGTGGTGGAGATCTGCACCAAGTACGCCCAGAAGGGGATGTTCAACATCTTCCTCGGCGTGTTCTTCTCCACCCTGGCGTTCGCGTTCGTGGAACCGTTCTTCTTCATCGGCTACCTGATCTCGATCGCCGTGTTCGGCCTGTACCAGGCCATCTTCATGGCCAACGCCGGCGGCGCCTGGGACAACGCCAAGAAGATCGTGGAGACCGAGCTCAAGATGAAAGGCACGCCGCTCCACGATGCCTCGATCGTCGGCGACACCGTGGGCGATCCTTTCAAGGACACCTCGTCGGTGGCCCTCAACCCGGTGATCAAGTTCACCACCCTGTTCGGCCTGCTGGCGGTCGAGCTGGGTGTCTACCTCTCCGCCGGGACCAGCGGGGCCGGACTGACGCACTTCCTGGCCGTGGCGTTCTTCCTGGTGTCCACGGTATTCGTGTACCGGTCGTTCTACGGGATGCGCATCGAACAGACGGCGTAGCCGGCGGTATCGCGGGCCGGCAGTGACCGAATGGGAGGGCGGCTCCAGGCGAGCCGCCCTTCCTTCTTTTTCCTGCGGGCCGTATCCTACCGGCCTGCCATCACTCCCACCGGAGCAGCCATGCGCCGCCCTGCCGCCTCGTTGGCCGTCTGTATGCTGGTCGCCGCACCGCTCGCCGCCCAGGCCGATGCCGACGTGGCCCGGACAGTGGACCGGCTGGCGTCGACGTTCATCGCCATCCGCCAGGACATCCACCGGCACCCCGAGCTGGGGAACCGGGAGACCCGCACCGCCGAGCTGGTGGCGCGGCACTTGAGGAGCCTGGGGCTGGAGGTGCGGACCGAAGTGGCGCACACTGGCGTGATTGGCATCCTCCGCGGCGGGAAGCCGGGTCCGGTCGTTGCTATCCGTGCAGACATGGACGGCCTGCCGGTCACCGAACAGACAGACATCCCCTTCCGCTCGGTGGAGACGACGACCTACCTCGGCCGCGAGGTTGGAGTCTCGCACGCGTGCGGGCACGATACCCACGTGGCGGCGCAGCTCGGCGCGGCCAGCGTGCTCGCCGGGATGAAGGCGCAGCTCACCGGCACGGTGGTGTTCATCTTTCAGCCGGCCGAGGAGGGGGTGCCACCGGGTGAACGGGGCGGGGCCGGGCTGATGGTGGAAGAGGGGGCGCTGCAGAACCCCCGGCCCGACCTGATCCTGGCATTCCACGCCAGAGGCGGTCCCCCCGATGAGGCCGGGGACGACGAGAAGCTGGGCCGCGTGGCCTTCACGCCGGGCCCGGCGATGGCAGCCGCCACCAAGTGGGTCGCCACCGTCAAGGGCCGCCAGGCCCACGGGGCCTATCCCCACCTCGGCGTGGACGCCATCATCACCGCCTCCCAGGTCGTGCTCGCGCTCCAGACGATTCGCTCCCGGAATCTCCCGCCGCTCTCGGACAACGTGCTGACCGTGGGGGTGCTCCGCGCCGGCGACCGCAACAACATCGTGGCGGGAGAGGCGTACCTGGAGGGCACCATCCGCACCTTCGATGTGGAGACCCAGGACATCGTCGAACGGCGGATGCGGGAGATCTTCGACGGAATCACCCGCTCGGCCGGGGCCAGCTTCATGCTGGAGTTCGACCGCTCCCACCCGGTGACCGTCAACGACTCGGCGCTGGCGGCGCGGTTCGAGCCGGTGCTCGCCCGGGTGGCCGGGCGGGAGAACGTGCGCCGCGCGCCGCCAGTCACCGGGGCGGAGGATTTCTCGTTCTTCGCGCAACAGGTGCCGGGTTTCTACATCTCCATCGGCGGGGTGCCGGAAGGCAAGGCGTCCGGCGGGCATCACACCCCCACCTTCTACGTGGACGATCAACTGGTGCCCCACGCCATGCGGATCATGACCGCGCTGGTGCTGGAGGGGCTCCGCGGCGCCCGCCGATAGCCCGGGTTCAGGCCTGGGTCCTATTGCTGATCGAGACAGCCAAAGGAGATCTCATGCGTAGCCGAACCCTGCCTGTCCTCTCGGGGCTGATATGGCTTGCGTCATCCCTGGCTGCACAGGCTCCCGTCGGGTCTCTGCGGGCCGAAGCCGGTCCGCTCCTCGCGAGGGCAGGACTCGTCGCGCCAGCCACGGGCGCACTTCCCGCCACCCTCGGAGCGTCGCCGGCTGTGGTCGCCCGGAGCCAGCGGCGTCAGGGCGTTGTCCTGATGCTGGTAGGCGCCGCCGGCATCGTGACCGGGATCATCGTGGACGAATCCATCGTCACCATTGCCGGGGCGGGCGTGGCCGGGTTCGGTCTCTACCTCTATCTCGACAGCGGAGGGAGGGTCGGAATGCAGGTGCCGCTTCCCTGAAGCCGGGTCGGGCACGATGCGCCTCCAGTGGGGGCGCATCGCATCCGCTTGACTCCCCCCGGCCCAATCCCGATCTTCCCGCCCCGATGACCTCCCACGCGTCCGCGACCGTGCCGATGCCCCCCGGCCTCGACCGCGCCGCGCTGCACCAGCTCTACTACTACATGCGCCTCACCCGTTCCCTCGAGGAACGGCTGGTGGCGCTGCACCGCCAGGGCAAGGTGGTGGGCGGGCTGTTTCGGTCGCTGGGGCAGGAGGCCGACGCCGTCGGCAGCGCCTTCGCCCTGGAGCCGGGAGACATCCTCTCCCCCCTGATCCGCAACCTCGGCTCCATGCTGGTCAAGGGCGCGACACCGCTCGAGGTCCTGCGCCAGTACATGGCCAAGGCCGAAAGCCCCACCGCCGGCCGCGAACTGAACATCCACTTCAACGATCTCGAGCGCGGCTTCTTGGGTCAGATCTCCCCACTGGGAGACATGGTCCCGGTCATGGCCGGCATCGCCCTGGAGTTCAAGCTCCGGGGCGAGCCCCGGGTGGGGCTTGTCTACGTCGGCGATGGTGCCATGAGCACCGGCGCCTTTCACGAGGGGATGAACTTCGCGGCGGTGCAGCAGGTGCCGCTGGTGGTGGTCTGCGAGAACAACGGCTGGGCCTACAGCACGCCCTTCCGGCTGCAGACCGCGGTCCGGGCCCTCAAGGACAAGGCGGCAGGCTACGGTGTTCCCGGCGTGCAGGCAGACGGCAACGATGTCCTGGCGAGCTACGAGGCCACCCGGCGCGCGGTGGACCGGGCCAGGGCAGGCGGTGGGGTGACCCTGCTGGAGCTGGTCACCTACCGCATGAAGGGACACGCCGAACACGACAACCAGGCCTACGTCCCTTCAGGCGAGCTCGCCCAATGGGCGGGGCAGGACCCGATCGCGCGGTACCAGAAGCGGCTGCAGGAGTCCGGCTGGGCCACCGCGGTGGAGATCGAGGAACTGGATGTCCGGATAGACCGGGAACTCGACGCCGCCCTGGCGCTCTGTCTCGATGAACCATTCCCCGACGTGTCGACCGCCTTGACCGGCGTCTACGCCGACCCGCCGAGCGCAGCGGTGGAGTGGTATCGGGAAGGCGATTCGGCGACTCGGCGACTCGGCGACTCGAGTGTGGGTTCGGTGCCCCCGGCCGACCCGGAGACTGGTCCCCCAGGCGATGCTGCCGCGTCGGGTGCGGCCGCCAGCCCTTCCCTTGCCGGGTCGCCGAGTCGCCGAGTCGCCGAAACGACTTATCTCGAGGCCATCCGCCAGGGCATCTGGGAGGAGCTGGAGCGGGACCCCGACGTGCTGCTCCTGGGCGAGGACATCGGGCGGCTGGGCGGTCCATTCCGGGTCACCGAGGGGATGCTGGAGCGGTTCGGGGCGGCGCGGATCATCGAGACGCCGGTGTCGGAGATTGCCATCGTGGGCGCCGCCGCAGGCCTGGCTCACCTCGGCCGCCGGCCGGTCTGCGAGATGCAGTTCATTGACTTCATCGCCTGCGCCTACGACATGCTCACGAACTATGTCGCCACTGCGCGCTACCGGGCCGGGCTCCGGACTCCGATGGTTGTCCGTGGGCCGGCTGGAGGGCATGTTCGGGGGGGGCCCTTCCATAGCCAGAATCCCGAGGCAGCTTTCCTCCATACCCCCGGGCTCAAGATCGTCTGCCCGGCCACGGCCCGGGATGCCAAGGGGCTCATCAAGGCCGCGATCCGGGACGAGGACCCGGTGCTGTTCCTTGAGCACAAGTATCTTTACCGGAGGGTCAAGGAGGCCCTGCCGGAGGGGGAGGAGATTCTCACCCCCATCGGGCGGGCCAGGGTAGCCCGGTCGGGAACCAGCCTTTCCATCATTACCTATTCGGCGATGGTGTGGACGGCGCTGGCGGCGGCCGAACGGCTGCAAGCCGAGGATGGCCTCTCGGTCGAGGTGGTGGACCTCCGGACCCTGCTGCCCTTGGACGACGAAGCCATCGTCCGGACGGTGAAGAAGACCAATCGGGTGCTGGTGGCTCACGAGGACACCCGCACCGGCGGGCTGGCTGGCGAGATCACCGCCCGGGTCAACGAGCTGGCGTTCGAATGGCTCGATGCCCCGGTGCGGCGGGTGGTGGCACACGACGTCCCGTTGCCGTACGCCCCGACGCTGGAAGACTTTGTGCTGCCCCAGGTAGATGACGTGGTGGCGGCGTGCCGGTGGATGGCGAAGTACTAGGCGAGTGGGCGATTCGATCTCCGCGATAGACGTCGGCGTCGGAAGCCGGATCCGATATCCAATCGCCCAATCGCCTTGACCCGATAATCGAACTACCCAAGGAACTTTTCTCATGGCCCGCATCGACGTCATCATGCCCCAGATGGGCGAGTCCATCACCGAGGGGACGCTGTCCAAGTGGATCAAGAATCTTGGCGACGAGGTCAAGCGCGACGAGCCGATCTTCGAGATCTCCACCGACAAGGTGGACGCGGAGATCCCCTCGCCCAACGCGGGCGTGCTGGCCGAAATCCTGGTGCAGCAGGGTCAGACGGTGGCGGTGAACACCGTGGTGGCGAGAATCGAAACCGAGAAGGGCGCGGCAGTGGCGAGCACCCCGGCCGTGGCACCCGCCGCTCCGGCGTCGCCCGCTCCAGCGCCGGCTCCAGCGCCGACACGCACCGCGGAATTCACCGCCCAGCCCACCCCGCCAGCCGAGTCGCCGAGTCGCCGAGTCGCCGAGTCACCGAGTCGCCGGGTCGCCGAGGCGCCGGGCAACTCCGCCACCGAGACCGCCGAGGAGCGGCTGCGCCGGAAGTCCACGCCACTGGTGCGGAAGATCGCCGCGGAACACGGCATCGATATCGGTGCGGTGGCCGGCACCGGACATGCCGGCCGGGTGACCCGAGACGACATCCTCGGCTTCATTGACGCGGGGGGGCGTGCCGCCCAGCCGGCGGCAGCGGCAGCCGCCCAGCGCGGAGCGGCCCTTGCACCCGCCCCCTCGGCGGGCGCCGGTCATGCTCCCGGCGCGGAGCCCTGGCCGGGCGACCGGGTAGAACCATGGTCCCGCATCCGCAAGCTCACCGCTGAGCACATGGTCATGTCGCGGCGGGTGTCGGCGCACGTGCAGACGCTGTTCGAGATCGACTACACCCGAATCTCGCAGATTCGGGCCCGCCGCAAGAAGGAGTTTGCCGAGCGGGGCGTGAACCTCACCTATCTGTCGTTCATCGCCAAGGCCCTCAGCCAGGGCCTTCGGGCCCATCCGGGGCTCAACGCCGCGGTGAGCAATGAGGCGACGATCTACCGCCGTGAGATCAACCTGGGCATCGCCGTGGCCCTGGACTGGGGGCTGATCGTCCCGGTCATTCGCCACGCCGACGAGCTGTCACTCATGGGGATCGCGCGGGCCATCAACGACCTGGGCGAGCGTGCCCGCACCAAGAAGCTGAGCCCGGACGAGGTGCAGCGCGGCACCTTCACCATCACCAATCCGGGTGTGTTCGGGTCCTACGCCGGGCTGCCGGTCATCAACCAGCCGCAGGTGGCCATCCTCTGCGTGGGCAGCATCGAAAAGCGGCCAGCGGTGGTCACCCTGCCGGATGGGACCGATACCATCGCGCCCCGGCTCAAGGGCATGCTGACGATGTCCTTCGACCACCGGGTGGTCGACGGTGCCGACGCCGACCGCTTCCTGGCCGACGTCCGCAAGTCGCTGGAACAGTTCCCGGACGACGCGGCCTGACATGCCTCGGCTGCTCTCCGTCGCCCGTGTCACCGTTCAGCCGGCCAACCAGGAGGAGTACCTCCGGGTGATTCACCACCTGTCCGCCCTGGGCGCGGGCCGGGGGCAGAGCCTGTGGGTCTTCCAGAGCGGATCGGACTCCCGGCAGTACCTCGAGTTCAGCGAGAGCCGCACCGAGATGTCGCACCGCTCGCGGGCCTCGCGGACCGACCTGGAACTGAAGCTGGAGCGGCGGCTGCAGCAGATCGCCGAATACGCGCCGGGCGCCACCGACCTCTGGGAGGAGTTGCCGGCGCCGGAGCCCACGGACGTCGGGGATCTCTGATCCAGGCCGGCCCTGCGCACCCTGTTCACCATCAGGCGCCCACCGGCGCCAGTCGGGAAGAGAAATGCAACGCACCATCAGCGTGAAGGGACAAACCTGGGACATCGGGCCGACCGGCCGGGTGACCCAGTACACCCGCGACGAGTTCGGCCTCGAGTTCCGCCGCCAGGATCCCGCCGGCGATGTGGTTCGGGTCGTCCGGTACGCGCCGCTCGGTGCGCGCAGCTGGGAACTGTCCCTGGGAGAGCTGTCCGACCAGACCCTGCAGGAGCTGTTTCGCCGCTCCCAGCCGTCGTGGACCGCGCCGGAGACGGGATACCGCCGCTGACCGCCCCAGCCCCGGTCGGGCGGCTGGTGGACCTGCACTCCCACTCCACCGCCTCCGATGGCGCCTTTCCGCCGGAAGAGGTCGTCGCCCGTGCCCACGCCGCCGGCCTCATCGCGCTGGCGCTGACCGATCACGATACCCTCGAGGGCGTTGCGCGGGCGATGGACGCGGGGGCGCGCCTCGGGATCCGGGTGATCAGCGGCTGCGAGTTCTCGGTGCAGGCGCCGTGGGGGGAGATGCACCTGCTCGGCTACTTCCTGCCGGTGGGGCATCGGCCGCTGGAGGAGTTCCTCACCCGGACCCGGGCCGACCGGGCGCGCCGCGGGGCGGAGATGGCCCAGCGCCTGCGCGGCCTCGGGCTTGAGGTGGACTCCGATGACATCCTCGCCGAGGCCGATGGCGGCGCCATCGGCCGCCCTCACGTGGCGCGGGCGCTGCTGCGACGCGGGCAAGTGGCCACGGTGCAGGAGGCGTTCGACCGGTACATCGGGTGGGGGCGGCCGGGGTTCGTGGAGAAGCGGCTCCCCGCTTTTCGCGCCGTGGCGGAACTGGTGCACGCCTGCGGCGGCGTGGTCTCCGCCGCGCACTTGAAGGACCGCGGCACCCGAGCCAACCTCGCCCTGCTCCGCAAGGAGGGGTTGGATGCGGTGGAAACCCGGCACCCTAGCCACGACCCCGACACCCGGGCCCGGCTCACCGATCTCGCCGCAGAACTGGGGCTCCTCCGCAGCGGGGGCTCCGACTGGCACGACGACGAGCCGGGCTTCTCCCCCAACGGGCACCTCGGCGGGCAGGAGGTGCCCGAGGAGTGGCTGACGGCACTAGACGGCGCCCGCCGGGAACCTCGGGAGCCGATCGTCACTTGAGCAGGGAGCGGCGCCGCCACCAGGCCGGCGCTTCGCGGACACAGCCTCGCCCTCAACCCGGATCGTGCCATGGCGACGAAGTGGGATTTCAAGAAGAAGACGGTGCTGATAACCGGCGTCGGCCGGGCGGGGCAGATCGGACACGCGGTGGCGCTGGCCTTCGGGCAGGCGGGGGCGCGGATCGTGGCGGTCGACCGAAACGCCGTGGCGGTGGCCGAGCGGGTAAAGGAGTTTGCCGAAGCGGGCATCGACGCCCGCCCGGCGGCGGGTGACCTCACCGAGCCCGATGTCGCGGCACTCGCGGTGGAAACCGCGGTGAAGCACTTTGGCCGGCTGGACGCCGTGGTGAACGTGGCCGGTGGCCTGACCACCTACGGTCCGGTGGACGCGACCGGTCCCGAGGGCTTCGATCGGGAGATCGCCATCAACCTCAAGACGGCCTTTCTCATGTCGCAGGCGGCGGTGGAGCCGCTCGCCAAGAGCGGCGGCGCGGTGGTCAACTTTGCGTCGGTGGCCTACTTCCGGCCGGCCGCCCAGATGGCGGTGTACAGCGCCGCCAAGGCGGGCGTCGCCGCACTGACCCAGAGCCTGGCGGTCGAGCTCTGGCCGCGCGGGATCCGGGTCAACGCCATCGCCCCCGGCATGGTGCGCACGCCGGAGAACATGGCGTCCTCCGGCAGTGGCGCGCACTATGTGGAGATGCCGCAGCTCGTTGACGCCGTGCTGTTCCTGGCCGGCGACGCCAGCTCCGGGATCTCCGGCCACATCCTCCCCGTGACCAACGGCGTGAGCTGAATGGAACTCGCCTCCCGCGTCGCCCTCATTACGGGCGCGGGACACCGCCTCGGCCGCGCGCTCGCGCTCGCGCTGGCGGGCCGGGGCATGCACGTCGCCATCCACTATCACCGCTCGGCCCGGGAGGCCGAGGTGACCGCCCACGCCGCCGGTGAACTCGGCGTCAGGACGGCGACCTTCCAGGCCGATCTTCGTGACCCCGAGGCCGCCCGGGCGCTCCCCGTGGCTGTCGCCCGGCACTTCGGCCAGCTCGACGTGCTGATCAACTCTGCGGGCATCATGATCCGCGCCCCGCTGGAAGAGACCACCCCCGCGCTGTGGGACGAGGTCATGGCCGTCAATCTCCGCGCCGGATTCTTCACCGCGCAGGGGGCGGCGCCCTACCTCCGGAAGGCGGGCGGGAAGATCGTCAACCTGGCGGATGTGGGCGGTCTCGAGGCCTGGCCCAACTACCTGGCCCACTGCGTGAGCAAGGCCGGCGTGGTGATGCTCACCGAGACCCTGGCCCGGGCACTGGCGCCGGAGGTTACCGTGAACGCCGTCGCCCCGGGGGCGGTGCTTCCGCCGGAGGGGTGGGACGCGAGCGCCCGTGAGCACCTGGCCCGGACCACGCCGCTGAAGCGGCTGGGCTCCCCCGAGGACGTGACTGGTGCCGTGCTCTACCTGCTGGAACGGGGCGACTACGTCACGGGCGAGACCCTGGTGGTGGACGGAGGGCGGAGGATTCGATGAGCGCCCGCCGCTTCGGCGAGGTCGTCATCGTCGGTGGCGGCTGCTACGGCACCTTCTATGTGCGCCAGATGCTGGAAGCCAGGGCCAGGGGCAAGGCCGAGTTCACCCGTTTGCTCGTGGTGGATCGCGACCCCGGCTGCCAGTACACCCGCGAGGTTCCTCCCGGGGCGGATCACCAGCTGGTGGCGCAGGACTGGGATGCCTTCTTCGACGGGTGGCTTCCTGCCGCCGCGGCCGTCCCTGGCGCGCCGCCGAGTACCATCGTTCCCTCGCCGCTGATGCCGCACCTGATGTTCCACTGGCTGGTCCGGCGGGCGCGGGCACGCTGGCCGGGGCGAGTCGTCGAGGTGCGGCCGCTCGAGACTGGCCCGGGCACTCCGTACGACACCGCCGCGCCGGACGGCACCCGCTACGTCTCTTTCGCCGACTGGCTCTGTCCCACCCACTGTATCGAGCCGGCGCTCTGTCCGGTCACCCGCGCCCCCCGTACCTGGGAGATGCGGGACGCCTTTTCCCAGTGGGCCCGCCGGCTCGGCGCGGCCGGGCCGGTGATCTTCCAGTGCGAGCACCAGGTGTTCGGGGTAGGGATGTTCAGCGGGGCGGAGGTGCTGGCCGGCGACGCGCTCCTGGCCCGGGAAGGGAACCAGGCCGGGGCGATCCAGCTATTGGTGGGAACCATCTCCTCCTGCCACGGGGCGGCCAACCTGCTTCACCTGGGAGCGGGGTGACTTGAGGGCACGGGCCCTGCGTATATTCTGACGGACGGCGCGAATCGCCGCACCCACTGACTCCGATTCCAGCGAGCCATGACAGCGACTTCCGAATTCGAGTACGACACCATCATCATCGGCGGCGGGCCCGCCGGCTTGTGTGCCGGGATGTACGCCGGCCGCGGCATGCTCAAGTCCGTGATCCTCGAGAGCAAGGTCCCCGGCGGCGAGCTGCTGAATACCGAGAAGATCGAGGACTACCCCGGGTTCGAGTCCATCCTCGGCCGCGAGCTGGCGGAGCGGATGACCGCCCATGCCAAGAAGTTCGGCGCGGAGATCCACCAGACCACCGTGGAGGCCATCCAGCGGCGGCCGGATGGGACCTTTGACGTCACCACCATCGCCGGCGAGTCCTACCACGCGCCGACGGTCATCCTGACTGCGGGCGGCACCCCGACCAAGCTGGATGTGCCCGGTGAGGCGGAGTACTCGGGGTTTGGCGTGTCCTATTGTGCGGTGTGCGATGGGGCGTTCTTCCGCAACCAGACCATCGCCGTGGTGGGCGGCGGCGATGCCGCGGTGGAAGAGGCCGATTACCTCACCCGCTACGCCAGCAAGGTGTACCTGATCCACCGGCGCGATCAGTTGCGGGCCTCGAAGATCCTGCAGGGGCGGCTGTTCGCCAATCCCAAGATCGAGATCCTCTGGAACAGGAAGGTCCTCGAGGTTCTCGGCGCCGGCAACGCGGGGCTCAAGGGCGCCACCGGGCTCCGCTTGGCGGACACTGTGACCGGGGCCGAGTCCACGCTGCCGGTCACCGGCTGCTTCGTGTTCATCGGCTTCAAGCCCAACAGCGGGCTCATCAAGGAGCACTTCGCCCACGATGCCTCCGGGTACGTCATCACCGACGACCGGATGATGACCTCCATCCCGGGGCTCTTCGCGGCGGGAGACCTGAGGGTCCAGCTGGTGCGCCAGGTGACCACCGCCGTTGGCGATGCCACCACCGCGGCCATCGCGGTGGAGAAGTACCTGACCGAGCGCCGGAGTCCGGCCGTTGTCTGACCTGGAGATCGTCACCCTCCCCAACGGCCAGTTCTCCGAGAACTGCTACCTCCTGGCGGACCGGCCCAGCGGCCGGGCAGTGATCATAGATCCGGGAGAGGAGCCCCGGCTCTTCCTCGCGGAGCTGGACACCCGCCGCCTCACCCTGGAGGCGATCTGGCTGACCCACGGGCACATCGATCACATCATGGGTGTGCGGGCGGTGAAGGAGGCCACCGGCGCGCCCGTCTTCCTCCACCCCGCCGACCGCGGCCTCTACGACGCGCTTCCCCGGCAGGGAGAATGGATGGGCCTGGCCCTCGAGGCGCTGCCAGCTCCCGACGGAGAGCTGGCCGACGCGCAGGAGCTGCAGCTTGGCGAACACCGGTTTCAGGTGCGCCACACCCCGGGGCACTCTCCCGGCAGCGTGAGTTTCCTCGGCGACGGCGTGGTCCTCGGCGGCGACGTGCTCTTCAGCGGGTCGATCGGGCGGACCGACCTGCCAGGCGGCGATTTCGCCACTCTGCTCCACAGCATCCAGTCGGTCTTCCTGGCCCTCCCCGATTCCACCACGGTCCTGAGCGGACACGGGCCGGAGACCACCGTCGGGGTGGAACGGATGACCAACCCGTTTCTGACGGGAGCGTATCGGCATGAGTGAACACTGGGCGATTCGGCGACTCGGCGCCTCGAGCGCGGGGCCGCCGTCTGGCGCGAATGGTATCCTGGAGATCGAATCGCCGAGTCGCCGAGTGGCCCAGTCGCCGAACTGCAACCGCTGCGGCTTTTCCGTCTACACCCGTCCCTGGGGCTGCAAGAACCCGTGTCCGAACTGCGGCACCGTGTATCCCCTCGGTGACTGCTCCGACTGAGCGGCCCCACCCGGCCGGAGCCAGTCCGGGCAGCGACCCCGGGTTTCTTGCCGATGTCCGGCCGCTGGATCTCTCCCGCAGCAGCTTTCCGCCGCCACTGAGGTCCGGCAGCCAGCGCACCGTCCTCGATATCACCAAGTACTTCGGCGACAGTACCGGCGGAATCCGGACCTACCTCTTGGCCAAGGCTGCCTATGTCCAGACCCGCCCGGATCTCCGGCAGGTGCTGGTCATTCCCGGCGCCGAGGACGGGCTGGGAGAGCGGGATGGGGTCCGCTGCTACCGGCTCCGGGGCCCGCGGATCCCGTTCGACCAGTCCTATCGCTTCCTCCTCGCCACCCGCACTACCCGCCGCATCGTTGAGCACGAACGCCCCGACCTGATCGAGGTGGGGAGCCCGTGGCTGGTCCCGTGGGTGACGCGCCGGGCCAACCGGTCGCTCGGTGCCCCGCTGGTGTGGTTCTACCACACCCACTTCCCGGCCATCATTGCGCCGAGCGTGCAAGGAGTCCCTGGCTGGCGCCGGGCGGTGGTTGGGGCGGCCTGGGGCTACGTGCGCCGGCTGAGTTCACTGTTCGGTGCGGTGCTGGTGGCCTCCGAGAGCGTGGCTGCCGAACTCGAACAGCACGGCGTCTCGAACGTGCATCGGGTGGCCCTGGGCGTGGATCTGGAGCGGTTCTCGCCCGCCCGGCGGGCGCGCCGACACGACACCCTCCGCCAGCACCGGTTGCCCGACGCGCCATTGGCCCTGTACCTGGGGCGGTTGGCGGAGGAGAAACAGCTGGAGACGGTGATCGCAGCCTGGCGGGCGGTGGGACCACGGACCGGCGCCTGGCTGGTCCTGGTGGGGGCCGGGCCGCGTGAGGCCCGGCTCCGAGCGGCCGCTGAAGGGCTGCAGATCCGCTGGCTACCCTACCAGCGGGACCGCGATCAGGTCGCCGACCTCCTCGCCGCAGCTGAGGTCTATGTCGCGCCAGGTCCGGCGGAGACCTTCGGCCTGAGCGCCCTCGAGGCCATGGCGGCGGGCACGCCGGTGCTTTCGGTGGCCAGCGGCGGGGTGGCGGATCGAGTGCGGGCCTCGGGCAACGGGGCCCTCTACCCGGCGGGAGACGGGCAGGCCTGTGCCGAGGCGGCCATCGCCCTGCTGCAGGCCCCGTTGGGCCCGCTCCGCCTGGCCGCGCGCGCCCATGCGGAACGGGAGCACTCCTGGCAATCCGCCTTCGACGGCATCTTCTCGGTCTACGACCGATTGCTGGCCCCGGCCGATTGAGCGTGCTCACCGTTCTCGAGGCGCACGCCATCTGTGCCGCGCTGTTCGCGGTGGACCTCATCGCCCGCGCCTGCCGCATCCGCTGGTACCTCGCCGGACTCGGCCATCCCATCCGGTTCCGGGAGGCGCTCCAGCTCAATGCCTGGGGCGACGCCGCCGCCGGGCTCACCCCGATGCGTTTCGGCGGTGAGGCAGCCCGCCTGGCGGGCATCCTTCGAGCCGGAGTACCGGCCACTGCCGGATTCATGGGCGTCGGGCTCGAGGTCGTCGTCGCGTATCCGGTGGTGATCCTCTTCGGCGGGGTGCTCGTCGCGCGCTTCGCGCCCGACTGGTGGCGGCATGCCAGCCCCGAGCTGTCATCGCGACTGTCCCTGGGGTGGCCCTGGGTAATCGGCGTGCTGCTGTTCACGCTGCTGGTGGGCGTGGTGGCCTGGCGCTGGAAGCAGGTGGCGCTGAGGGAGCCGATGCGGGCGGTGCAACGGGTGCGGAACTACTGGGCGGGGATGGCTCGCTGGCCGCTGCTGGCGGGAATCCCGACCTCCTTCATTAACGTGGCAACCCGGACGCTGATGTTGCCGGTCCTGGCCCTGAGCCTCCCGGCTCATCCCCCAGTCGGAGTGCTGCTGGTCGGCAGCTTCATCCTGCTCTACAGCCAGCTGTTCCTGCCCACTCCCGCTGGTGCCGGCGCCGTGGACCTCGCCTTTCTCGGAGGGATGGCCGGCGACCTGGGGCCGGGCGATGGAGCCCTCCTCGTGGCGTGGCGGTTCTATTCCGTCGGCGCGGGGGCAGCGCTGGGCGTGGCGCTGGCCCTGCACACCTTCGGGCTCCGGCCCTTGCTGGGTGCAGTGCGAGCAGTGATCCGGCCTCGCCCGCAACCCCTCTCGGAGGATCACCGCGAAGGCGGGTAGGACGCGAACGGATGAACTCGGGTAGAGGGGCCTGCTCCCTTCCGGTGACTGTCAGGCGCTGGACGCCGGCACGGGGTCTTCGGCGTCGCGCCAGGGCGGGGGACTGGCGCGAGAGCGCGGAATTTCCCATTGTTGAGCACCCTCCACCGGGAGCCCCGGTGTCCCTCCGCGCCTTGTTTGGCAGAGCCGCGTTCCTAGCTTCGGGCCGCCCGTCCGCCCGTCCGCCCGTCCGCCCGTCCGCCCGTCCGCCCGTCCGCCCGTCCGCCCGTCCGCCCGTCCGCCCGTCCGCCCGTCCGCCCGTCCGCCCGGCGCTTAGCTGACCTTCCGTCTGCCCGCCTCCTCGCGCTGCTTCTATCCGGCTCGGGCCCACTCCCGGCGCAGATTGTCCCGCTGGCGGCTGGCGGAGTCGAGGTGACCCCCGACGGCGGCACGGACCCCGGCCGGAACCGCAGCAGCAGCTACAGCACCACCTTCACGGTGAAGAACACCGGCACCTTCCAGTACACCTTTACCCTGACCTGTGGCCGGAGCGGTCAGGTGCTCACCTGTGACAACGACCTGGAACAGATCACCCTGGGCGCCGGGGTCGCGGGCAACGTCCCGGTGTACTACACCACCGGGGTACCGGGGACCGGGACGGTGAGCCTCAAGGCCACCCGGAGCGGCGGGGTGAGCGACTCGGGGTGGGTGAACGTCACGGTTCTGAATGAGGGCGGTGCGGCCCTGATCCTCAAGAACCACCACCGGGAGGTGCAGGACCGCTCGCTCTGCCTCACCACCGGGGGAGCGGGGGAGACGGCCGCGGTGGGCTGCGGCCACCTGCTGGTCACCCATAGCACACCGGGCTACGCCACCCTGGGGCGGACCCGGGCGCTGACCCTCCTCTACAACTCCCAGCAGGCGAGCCCGGGGGCGGTGCTGCCGGTCACGGTGATCCAGCGGGCCAATGTGGCGCAGCCGTCGTCGGTGTTCCTGCGTCTGCGCCTGACCAGTGACACGACCGTGGGCGACTCGGCGACCTTCACCGCGTGGGGCGGGGCGGCCACCAACCAGCCTCGCCAGGCGGTGCTGTGGTTCGTGCAGGACACGCTCAAGAGCGGGATCTACCCAGTCACGCTGCTCGTCCGGAACAGCTATCCCGGGATCACCAAGGACTCGACTTTCCTCGATACCCTGATCGTGGTGAACCGGGTGAAAGACAATCGCTTCGGCGCGGGGTGGAGCCTGGTGGGGGTGGAGCGGCTCCATTTCAATCAGCCGGCCGGGACCAGCCACCTGCTCTGGGTGGGCGGGGACGGCTCGGCGCGGTGGTACCGGCAGAAGGTGGGCGACAACACCCGGTGGATCGCCCCGGCCGGGGCGTATCGGGATACCATCCTGTTCGCCGGTGGGGTGTACACTCGCACTCTCCGCCACGGGGTCCAGGTGGTGTTCGACGGGGCGGGGCGGCACATCCGGACCGTCGCACGGACGGGGCAGGCCACGAGCTTCACCTGGGGCACCACGGCGGCCGACAGCTTCAGTCTGCTCACGGTGCGGGTCCCGCCGGGCGGAGTCTCGGGGACGACCTATACCCTGGCCTACGACGGCAGTCAGAAGCTGGACCGGATCACCGATCCGGCGGGCCGGGTGCTGGACGTGACGGTGACGGCCAACCGGCTGCGGAGCATTGTGGACCCGGACACCACGGTGGCGACCCAGTTCGCCTACGATTCGACCGGCCCGATTACGACGCTGCTCAAGACCCGGCGGAGCCGGCGGGGCTTCACCACCGTGTTCTTCTATCAGGGGCCGCTGCTGACCCAGGCGTCGGTGCCGCATGACACCGCGGCGGCCTCGTACGCCATCACCGGGTACGCGCCGTGGAACGGCAAGGGCTGGGTGGCGCACCCCCACTCGACGCCGCAGACGGCGGTGGACACCAGCACGGTGTTCACCCTGATCACGGGCCCCCGGGCCGGGGTGGCCGATGACGCGAAGGTCTGGGTGGACAAGTGGGGCGCGCCGGTCACGATCGTGGGCGCGATCAGCGACACCACGCGGGTCTACCGGGGCAGCACCTTGGCGCCGGCGCTGGTGACGCGGGTGGTGGCGCCGGACCAGCGGACCGACAGCCTGGTCTATGATGCCTTGGGGAACCTCACTACCCATCGGCTGACGTTTCTGGGAGACGCGACGCCGCGGATCACCCGGTGGACCTACCGGGACACCCTGAACACCCGCTTCTCGCCCGACAGCGTCATTGACGAATCCACCGGGCAGGTGAGCCGCTTCCGCTACAACGCCTGGGGGCTCGACACCCTGGCCGTGGCCCCCAACGGCCATATCACCCGCTTCCTGTACCGTCCACCGGGGCCGGACAGCCTGCAGGGGCTGCTGCAGTCGGTGCGGGACAGTCTGGTGCCGGTCTACGCCCCGGCGAGTGACTCCAGCCGCACCACCCAGACCACGGTCCGCCGGTTCGGCTTCAACGTCCTAGGCAATGTCGTGGCCGACACCTCCCCGCTGGGCCGGGTGGACAGCCTGGTGCGGGACGCGACCCAGCGGGCGGTGCGGCGGCGGGACGCGGGCGGCCATTGGACCGATCTCAGCTACGATGCCCTCAACCGGGTGCGCAGTGCCCGGACCGGGGCGGGGGCGGATACGGCCACGACGACCTACACCTGGCTGCTGGACGTGCTGACCCAGGTCACCGACCCGCGGGGCGTCTACCGGAAGTACCTGTATGATCCCCTGGGTCGGGTCATTCGGGAGACCGATGACTACAACCTCTCGGAGACCCGGGCTTACGACTTCGCCGGCAACCTCACCAGCCGGGTCCTGCGGACCGGGCACACGGTGATCTGGCAGTACGATGCCGCCAACCGGGATACCCTGCTCGGCTGGCCGGCCCGCGACACAACGGGCGGGTCCATTCCCGGGGACACGGTCCGCTACAGCTATGACACAGTCGGCCGACTGCTCCAGGCCGCCACGCGGCACACCGATACCCTGGTCCGCACCTACTACCCCAGCGGGCTGCTCCAGACCGAGGTGAGCAAGGGTCCCGCGCGGCGGGTGTCGCTGGGCTTCGGCTACGATCTCGGCGGGCGGCGCACGGCGCTCCGGATCGGGACCCCCGGGGTCTCGGCGGAGCGCGACAGCGTGTGGTATGCCTACGACGCCACCTCGGGCGACCTCGCGAGTCTCACCGTCCTCTGGCGAGGGACGACGGCGCAGGCGTCCGTCCTCTTCGGCTGGGACGCCCTGGGGCGCCGGGACAAGCTCACCTACTCCAACGGGGCGGTCGTGCGGTTCACGTACGATGCCGACGGGCAGCTCCGGCTGCTCTGCGGCACCGGGCCCGACCCCTCGGGCCCGGGGACGGGGCAGTTCGACGTGCGCCACCACGTGGACTCCGTCAGCGCCGAGGGGCTCACCATCCGGGTCAACAGGGTGACGGCCAAGGGCTGTCCCGTGGGGACCGGCTGGCCGTTCGCGATTGACTCGCTCGCCTACGATAGCCGGCACCGGATCGCGTCGCGAAAGGCCTCGGCCAACGAGTTGTGGCAGTTCGACCGCTCGGGGAATCGCACCCTGCATTTCAGCTCGGCCACGGTGCCCACGGATACCACTCAGGACGAGATGCAGGCGTCCCACAACCGGTTGTTGTTCAGCCGCAAGCTCATCGGCGGCGGCTATCGCACCTACCTGTACGACCTCAACGGGGCCCTCCGGCGCGATATCCCGTGCGTGCCGGTCCCCAGCGGGTGCGATTCGACCGCGGCCTACAACCGGAAGTACTACTACGATGGGCTGGGCCGGTCCGTGGGCCGCATGGAGAAGGTCCCGGGCGGCGGGACCGGGGCCTTCTGCTTCTATGACGCCATCGGCCGGCCGCTGACCACCTGTGAGCAGCCCCAGCACCAGCTGGGCTACGACGGCCCCAACATCGTCCGCACCGGGTCCGACAATCAGCCCACTCCTTGGACCTTCATTCACGGTCCGGGAGTGGACGACCCGCTGCTGGCCCACCGGCCGAGTGGCAACTACACCTACTTCTTCGTCACCGACGGGCAGGGGCGGCAGGTGGCGGTGGGCAAGGCCAACGGCGACGCAGCGGACATGACCATCGGCGGCGCCAAGGCCTCGGGCAGCGTGCCGGGCGGGACGACATTCGATCCGAAACGCCTGGAGAGCCCGGCGATGCCCACGATCAGTTTCTTCCGGAACCGGTGGTACGATGCCGAGACCGGCCGGTGGACGCAGGAGGATCCGCTGGGGGTGGCGGGGGGTGTGAATCTGTATCAGTACGTAAGCGGGAATCCGGTGGCGCTGACGGATCCGTTTGGGCTGTGTCCAGAGCACATGCGCGGATTGGACACCAAGAGCATGGCGGAGTGCCAGGAGTGGAATCAGCGGCGGGTCACAGAAGCGAGGAGAGTCATCGAAAGGAACAGTGGCAAGGACGGAGTGGATCAGATCCCGGAAGGTCAACGAGTTTGGGGGGTTAACGATAGCGATGTGGAATGGGCGTGCGAGGGCGCGGAGGAGGTCACAAACCGTGGCTGCATCAATAAGAACGGCACCATCGTCGTCAACGCCGACCGGGATCCCGAAAATATTGGCGCCACCATTCAGCATGAGCTCGTGCACCTCCCGGGATCCCGAGCTCAGCGCAAGGACTGGCGTAGCCCGTTCGGCGAGAACTGTGCTCTCAAGAGGGAGGTGAATGCAGGTCGCGTCTTCAACGCTCGGCCAGACAAGGCGTTCACGTTCACGTTTGTCGCAGACCCTACTATCAATTGCCGGCGGTAAGAATCTGCCCGGGTGAGAGATGAACAATGAGGCATCACTTGTACACTTGCTTGGTCTGTGCGGTGGTCGTTGCCCTTGCCTGTGACAATGCTCCTGAAGGCCGCCACCTCAGGCTCGAACGCGCCGTGCTGGCAATGAAGGGCGGGGCCGGCGGATGCGCGACGGCCGGATCAGTGGAACTTGCCGAGACTCAGCCGTTTGCCGGCGCGTTGCTGTTCCAGGGTCGGTGTGTCATGGAGCATGGAGACACGGCGCACGTATACCTTGCAGCCGACACCGGTACCGTCTACTTGCTTGACTCTCCAAGTAGCTTTCGCTTCTTGCTACTCAATCATCCGCCACTCGTTCCTAGCGATTCGGCGGGGCTCCTAAGGTATGGGTTGCTTGCACTCAAGTTGAGCGGCCACAGCTGGACACGGTCAGTCTTCATTGAAAAGCCGTCGCAGGTACCTGACTCAAGCTTAGAGGCAATCGGGCTTTCTCCTGAGACCGTACCAGTCTCGTTTACCGAGAGGCGGAATGAAGGCGTAACCGTAGTGCACGTCGTGACACTGGAACGCAAGGGCCTCGTTAGCCACGACCTGTTCATCTACGACGATGGTGACATATCGATTGTCCGGCGGGTAGGCGCAACGGCCGAGTAGGTCGGTTGTGTGTACTTAGCGGAGTATCCCCGGACACTCGGGCCGGTGGCGCGGGGCTCGGATGACTACGCGGCCTGGGGCGCGTCCGCCGCCCGCTGATGCTCGGTGAAGGTCTGCAGCGGGTTCGGCCCTGCGTCCGGTAGCGTGATGGACCCGCTGCCCGTTGCAGAAGCGCAGGAAGCCGTCCAGGTCCGCCTGCAGCGCCTCCACCGACGTGTAGAAGCGCTTCCGGGAGGCGACGCCGAAGAACTCCTCCTTGAGCGTCCGGTTGAAGCGCTCGACCATCCCGTTGTACTCGGGCGAGCCCACACAGGTCGTCCGGTGCTCCTGACCTTCCCCCCCGGAGATCGTGCCAGTCCGCAGCGGTGGATCTCGCATTCCTCGGCGGGATGGCCGGCGACCTCGGGCCGGGCGACGGGGCGCTCCTCGTGGCGTGGCGTTTCTATTCGGTCGGCGCGGGGGCGGCGCTGGGGGTCGGGTTGGCGCTCAACACCTTCGGGCTCCGGCCGCTCCTGGGGGCGGTTCGGTCGGTGATTCGGCCTGGTCGGCAGGATTCCTCGGGGGCGCACCGCGAGGCCGTGAAGGACGCGAGTGGATGAAACTCGAGTAGGCCGTCCGGCTCCCTTCCGACGGCTGTCAGGCGCGGGATGGCACACGGTCCTCGACGACGCGCCAGGGCGGGGGACTGGCGCGAGAGCGCGGAGTTTCCCATTGTTGAGCACCCTCCACCGGGAGCCCCGGTGTCCCTCCGCGTCTTGTTTGGCAGAGCCGAAAGCCTAGCTTCGGGCCGCCCGGAGATCAGCTTCTTCCGCAATCGCTGGTACGACCACTACAGCGGCCGGTGGACGCAGGAGGACCCGGTCGGGCTGGCCGGCGGCGTGAATCTCTATCAGTACGCCGGGAACAACCCGGCGGTGTGGACGGATCCGTTCGGGTTGTGTCCGATAGAGATGCGAAGAGACGAGGAAGCGTGCCGAGTGTGGAATCGCCTCGCGGTCGAGAGTGCCATCCGAATTCTCCGGAACGAGCTACGCGCCGGGAATCCTTACGCACTGGACCTTGGAGACGCGTCGGTCCTGGGGTTCAGCGAGGATCGAATCAGCTCAGAGTGCCAGCGCTGGGGCCTTCGCGAGCATACGGACTATGCATGCGGCTTCAGGGGCGATCGGCTGATATATGTGAACGCAGATGCAGGTGCACCAGTCATCGCCACGCTGCTGGTTCACGAGCTCCAGCATTGGGTGGGGCATCGAGAGCACGGCGCCCGCGCTCGCCAGGCTGGAGAGCTGTGCGCTTGGGCAAGGCAGTCGAACTTCGTGCACTCGATGGTGAACCAGCAGGCCGGCCGGGTTGCGCGGAATCACCCGTACGTAGCTGAGAATTGGAACCTCAACCAGCCTGGGTGCGACCTTCGATGAAATGCCAACGACTCTATCTGATTGCTGTTGGGGCGATCATCGCAGCATGTTGCCCGCCCGCGAGGAGTGCGGATAGCCAGGTTCCGTTGGTGTATGCCGCGCTTGCGAGTCAAGTCACCGGGCCGGGCGGCTGCGACACCGTGGATGTCATCGCCAGCAATCCAAGCCCCTTCTTTCCCGACGTCCAACTCTTGGAGGGTCTCTGCCAGCTTGAGCATGGGGATACAGCTTGGACGCAGGTGGCCATCGAGCCGGGCGGGCAGGTGATTCAGCTGGCTAGCCCGGGCGGCTTCAATCTTCTCCGCCGTCGGCACCCTGGGAGGATTGCACCGGGAGAGGAATTGGAGTATGCGCTCCTTGTCGCGCGGTTCATGGGGATCAGGCACTACGGGGGTCGCCCCGTCTTATTGAGGGATCGTGGTTTCCTCGAGAAGCTGCGGGCCCTCAAGCTGTCGCCATCTGCAGTGGGCGTCAGCGGGCTCGTACAGGACGAGCCCCGCATTGCCGTTGTTCGCCTCGTGCTCGAATACCCTGAGTCATTTGATGAAGTAACTCTCGTGGTGGTGAGGGAGAACGCGAATGCGTACACCGCAGGGAGGACGACTTGGCGGGCATCACCCCATGGCGGCTGACCGTCGCGAGTGATAGCCCGGAGCACGACCAGCCGCTCAAGACCGGCGGAAGAGGCGATGTACAGCGGATGGGTCTACCGCCGGACGCAGGGTCTGTTCGACCATGCCGGATTCTCGGAGAGTGGTGTGTCCCGAGTTGGCAGGAACTCCGGTGACGAGTCATAAGGTGCCGTGCGCCCCAGTCTGCGGTATGGCGTGCCGTGCGGGACGGGCCCTCGATCCAGGGCGGCGGGAGATCCGCATATCGGCTTCTCGTGAAACCAATGGCATGACGGAGAGGCCCGGCGGTCGGACGCCGGGACGGCGCCGTCCCTACCCCGGCGGCGGCGCGATCCCCACCAGCATCACCGTGCGCGCGGACACCTCCGCCACGCCGTGAGGAATGTCCGCCGGGGCCCACACCAGATCGCCCGCGGAGGCCTCGAACGCCTCCTCCCCCACGATCATCCTCGCCTTTCCGGAGACGAGAAAGTAGAATTTGTCGGCGCCACCGTGGGCGTGGACCTTCTGGTCCTGGCCCGGTTCGAAGCAGTTGAGCCCGAGGAATAGCTGGGCGCCGCGAAACAGATCCGCCTTGGTAGCTTTGGCCGAATCGAACCGCGCGGCGCCGAGGACATGCACTTGGTACTTGCTCATCTGTCCGCTCCTTTTGACCTTCTGCCGAGTCGCCGAGTCGCCGAGTCGCCGAGTCGCCGAGTCGCCGAGTCGCCGAGTCGCCGAGTCGCCTAATCGCCTAATCGCCGAGCCCCCATGACCACCCGCACCGAAAAAGATCCCCTCGGCGAGAAGCCGGTTCCCATCAGCGCCCTCTACGGCATCCAGACGCTCCGGGCGATGGAGAACTTCCCCATCTCGGGGCTGCGGCCGCTGCCGGCATTCGTGGATGCGGTGATCTGGATCAAGCGCTCTGCCGCCCTCACCCACAAGGAGACCGGGCGGCTCGAGCCGAAGCTGGCGGACGCCATCGTCAAGGCGGCGGACGAGGTCCTGGCCGGCCAGCACCGCGACCAGTTCGTGGTGGACGTCTACCAGGCCGGGGCGGGCACCAGCCACAACATGAACTGCAACGAGGTGCTTGCCAACCGCGCCAACGAGATCCTGGGCGGCAAGCGGGGCGAGTACACGCCGGTGCATCCCAACGATCATGTCAACATGGCCCAGAGCACCAACGACGTGATCCCCACCGCCATGCGGCTGGCCACGCTGGCTACGCTTCCCTCGCTGCTCTCGGCGCTGGATACCCTGGCGAAGGAGTTCCACGCCCGGGGCCGCGACTTCGACGATGTCATCAAGTCGGGCCGCACCCACCTGCAGGACGCCACCCCGATCCGGCTGGGACAGGAGTTTACCGCCTGGGGGCACACCACGGAACGCCACCGGGCCAAGCTGGAGCAGGCCGGCGACTGGCTGCGTGACCTCGGCATTGGCGGCACCGCGGTTGGCACCGGACTCAATGCCGAGGCAGCGTACCCGGCGCTGATGGTGAAACACCTGGCGGTGGTGAGCGGGCTCACGCTCCGCGAGGGCTCCGACCGCATTCAGCTGATGCAGTCCATGGGCGACATCGCCACCTTCAGCGGCGTCCTCCGGGCGTGGGTGCTGGACCTCAACAAGATCTCCAACGATCTCCGGCTGCTGGCTTCGGGCCCGCGGACCGGGCTGGCGGAGATCATGCTCCCGGCGGTGCAGCCCGGATCGAGCATCATGCCCGGCAAGGTGAATCCATCCATCGTGGAGATGGTCAACCAGGTCTGCTACCAGGCGCTGGGGCTCGACACCACGGTTGCCATGGCGGCGGAAGCGGGACAGCTGGAGCTCAACGTGATGATGCCGGTGATCACCCACAACATCGTGTTCGGCCTGATGATCGTCGGCAACGCAACCAGGGTCCTGGCAGAGGACTGTGTCCGTGGCATCGAAGCGGACGAAAAGCTCTGCGCCTACTGGCTGGAGCGAAGCCCGGCGCTCGTCACGGCGCTGGCCCCGAAGATCGGCTACGCTGAGGCCGCCAAGCTGGCCAAGGAGGCGCTGGCCACCGGTCTCACCGTCAAGGAGTTGGTGGTCCAGAAGGGGCTGCTCAAGGGCAAGGAGCTTGAAGAAGTCCTTAACCTCCGGGCGATGACGGAAATCGGTGTCCCGGGCGGGGTGGGCCTGCCCGGCGGCGGGTGAGAAGATATCCGATCGCCACCCTCGCCTCTCCCCGTCCGGCGATGTAACTTGAACCCATGCGGATCACCACCTGGACGGAATACAGCCTGATCATCGCCATCCACCTGGCGAAGCGTGGCGCCGCCGGCTCTGGCCCGGTGGCCGCGCGCGAGATCGCAGAACAGGAGCGGTTGCCCGGTGATTACGTGGAGCAGATCCTGCTCCGTCTGCGCCGGGCAGGCCTGGTGGAGAGCGTGCGCGGGGCCCGGGGCGGGTACATGCTGGCCCGCGAGCCCGGCGCCATCACCATGCACGACATCATGACCGCCGCCGAGCACCAGACCTTCGAGATCAACTGCGAGACCCATCAGGTAGACGGTGAACGGTGCGCGCCCGGGGCCAGCTGCAGCATCCGCCCGGTGTGGCAGGCGCTGCAGCAGCGCATGGACGAGCTGCTCTCCGGCATCACCATCGCCGCCCTGATGAAGCAGGAGAGCCAGGTGCAGGAACTGGTGACCATCGGCTCTGCGAGCTGAGCCTGGTGCCGGTCAATCTCCCCTTCGCCCGGCCCGCTCGGCCGGGCGTCGCATTTCAGGACTCATGACCCTTCCGCCGCTTACTCCCCAGGAGACGCTCCGCTACTCCCGCCACCTGCTGCTGCCGGAGGTGGGACTCGAAGGCCAGCGGCGCCTCAAGGCTGCGCGGGTGTTGCTCATCGGCGCGGGTGGCCTGGGCTCGCCGGCCGCGCTGTACCTCGCCGCTGCGGGCGTGGGCACGCTGGGCCTGGTGGACTTCGACGCGGTGGACCTGAGCAACCTGCAGCGCCAGATACTGCACGGCACCCGCGATGTGGGCCGCCCCAAGCTCGACTCTGCCACGGCGCGGCTCCGGGACCTCAACCCCGGGGTACGGGTCGAGCCGTTCTCCCTCCGGCTGTCGTCTGCCAATGCCATGGACGTGCTGGGCACGTTTGATGTCGTAGTGGATGGGAGCGACAACTTTCCCACCCGTTACCTGGTCAACGACGCCTGCGTGCTGCTGGGCAAGCCGCTGGTGTACGGCAGCATTTTCCGGTTTGACGGTCAGGTCTCGGTTTTCGACGCCACCCGTGGCCCCTGCTACCGCTGCCTCTACGCCGATCCTCCGCCGCCCGGCCTGGTGCCCAGCTGCGCCGAGGGCGGGGTGCTTGGCGTGCTGCCGGGCATCGTCGGGAGCCTGCAGGCGCTGGAGGCTATCAAGCTCATCCTGGGTGCGGGAGATTCGCTGATCGGCCGGCTGCTCCTGGTGGATGCGCTCAAGGTGCGCTTCCGCGAGCTCGAGCTGCGCAAGGACCCCGACTGCGTCGTGTGCGGGCCCCACCCGAGCGTCACCGCACTGATCGACTACGAGGCCTTCTGCGGCGTCGGCGCGCCGCCGGCCGGGCCGGAGATCTCGGCGCAGGAGCTGGCCGCCGCGCGGGCCTCGGGAGCGCCACCGGCGGTGATCGACGTGCGTGAGCCGGAGGAGTGGGAGATCGTCCACCTTTCCGGCTCGCGGCTCATCCCGCTGCGCGAACTGCCCGCCCGGCTGGCCGAGCTCGACCCCCGCGGAGACCTGGTGGTCTTGTGCCATCACGGGACCCGGTCGCTGGCTGCGGTGGAGTTCCTGCGGGCCGCCGGTTTCAACCATGCGCGGAGCCTGGCCGGCGGGATCGAGGGCTGGGCGCAGGAGGTGGAGCCGGAGATGGTGAGGTACTAGCGGCGCTGTCCGCCGTCCGAGTATCGGCGGGGGAGCCACCGGGCAACGTCACTCCATTCCTCCCTGGCCCCGCCTTCACTCTCCGAGAGCGGATTCCGGATAGCTCTCAGTCGACCGCAGTTGACGCCGCCACGCCTCATCCGGTACTTTTGCGCCCCACGCCGAAGTGGTGGAACTGGTAGACGCGCTGCGTTCAGGGCGCAGTGGGCGCAAGCCCGTGGGGGTTCGAGTCCCCCCTTCGGCACTCAGTCGGCGCCCGGACGATTCGGCGCTTGGGCGCACCGATCAAGGGCTACCTTCCGTTGGCTGGAGGGTGGCCTTTTGTCATTGCCGGGTCGGTCCGACTTGGCGTCTCCCAACTCCCTGTCTATCTTCGGGTTACCCGATGACGCCCGGCCCACGTTCCGCCCCCGACGAGGGCGGCAAGATCTCGGTCGCCCGCAACCCCAAGGCGACCTACGACTACCATATCCTCGAGACGTGGGAGGCGGGCGTCGTGCTGACCGGCACGGAGGTCAAGTCGCTTCGGAGCGGTAAGGCGTCGGTGAAGGAAGGCTTCGCCCGGATTGCCAACGGCGAGGTGTTTCTCGAGGGAGTCAATATCACTCCGTATGAGCAGGGCAACCGCTATAACCACGACCCGGTCCGCTCCCGGAAGCTCCTGCTGCATCGTAAGGAGATCGAGCGCCTGATCGGTGCGGTAGAACAGAAAGGCCTCACCCTGGTACCGCTGGAGCTGTACTTCCGAAAAGGGGTGGCCAAGGTCACGCTGGCGCTGGGTCGCGGCAAGAAGCACCACGATCGCCGCGAGGACATGCGGCGGCGGGACGCGGAGCGCGACGTGGCGCGGGCCCTCTCCACCCGGGGCCGCGAGTGATCGGCCGGGCGCTCCTCCTGCTGGCCCTGCTGCAGGGCGGCCCCGCCCTGGCCCAGCCGCGCACGGTCTCCGCCATTCCCTCGGTGCTGGTCGAGACCCCGCGCGGCGCCATGCGCCTGCCGGTCCGGACCGACCCGCGGGCGGGTCCCCAGCTCTCGGCCGATGCCCTGGTCCGCCTCCTCGCCGGCACCCGCCGGGCGCAGGGCGCCTGGGTGGAGATCGTCATCGCGCGGCAGACCTTTCGGTTCCTCCCCGGTGCGCCGGTGCTGGCTGTCAACGACCGGCTGCAGCCGCTGGCCGGCTACCCCATCACGGTTGGCGATTCGCTCTTCCTGCCGCTGCAGTTCGTGAGCGAGATCCTGCCAGGGCTGCTCACCGAGCGTTACGCCTGGGATCCCTCCCGGGCCCGCCTCAGGGAGTCGGGCCGGCCGGCGCCGCCACCGATAACCCGGTTGGCCAACGGCCTGCTTCCGGGACACGTGGTCACGATCGATCCCGGCCACGGTGGCCGGGACCCGGGCAATCTCGGGCTGTACCTGCCCCGGGGCGTCAACGAGAAGCACGTGACCCTCCAAGTCGCGCTGCTGCTCCGGGAGGAACTCAAGCGCCGGGGCATCAAGGTGGTGATGACCCGGACCACCGACACCCTGATCAAGGTGCTTGACCGGGCCAGCTACTGCACTAACGAATGCGCCCTGTTCGTCAGCCTCCATGTGGATGCGCTCCCGGCCAATGCCCGGCGGCGGTTCACCGAGGTGAGCGGCTTTCACACGATCATCATCGGTGACGAGAACACCGAGGACGCCGACCGCATCGCGCGGATGGAGAACGAGGCCCTGCAGTTCGAGGAGGCTGCCGTACCCGCCCAGGGCGACCTCGACTTCATACTGCGGAACCTCCAGTTCAACGAGTACCTGCGCGAGTCCGCCCGGGCGGCGGAACTGATCCAGGAGAACATCGCCCGCATCCACACCGGCGCCGACCGCGGGGTGAAGCAGCACCGGAGCCTCGCCGTGCTCAACACCGCGCGCCGCCCTGCCATCCTGGTCGAGATGGGCTTCGGCACCAACCCCGGCGACGCCCGGCTGCTGGCCAACCGGAAGTCGCAGCAGGCCATGGCGACGGCCATGGCCGACGCGATCGTCGCCTACCTGCTGGAGTACGAGCGCAAGATCGGCGGCGGGGCGCCGGGGGGCGGCCGGTGAGGCGGGCAGGCCTGCTGCTGCTGGTCCTTACCCTCCCGTCCTGCGTCTACTACAACGGGATGTACAACACCAAGCGGCTGGCCAGTGAGGCGGCGCGGGCCGATCGCGACGGGCGCACCTTCGACGCCAGTGGCCTGTGGGGTCAGGTCTCGGCCAAGGCGGAGTCGGTGCTGGTGCGGCACCCCGACAGCAAGTACGCCGAGGAGGCGGCGCTGCTGCGCGGCACCGCCCTGGCCCGGCTGGGCGATTGCGCCGGGGCCGTCGGCCCGCTGGAGCGGGTGATGCGCACCGGCCGCTCCGCCGAGTTGGCCGAGCGCGCGGCGACCCTCGCCGGATCCTGCCGGGTGCGTCTGGGAGATCCGCTCGCCGCGCTGGCCGCCTACGCCCGACTGGCCCGGAGCCGCGATCCCTCCCGCCGGGCCTTTGCACTCTACTCCCAGGGGCGAGCCCTCAGCCTGTCCGGCGCCTACCAGGATGGCTACGAGCTGCTGGCGGTCTCCGAGCACCCGCGGGCCCGCGGGGAGCGGGCCGCCGCGCTCGCGGGTAGCGGCCGCCTCACCGAGGCCACCGCCACGGCCGACAGCCTGCTTGCTCAGCGTGACACGCTCGCGCCGTGGGACTCGCTTCTCGCCTGGATGCGCCGCCACGATCCCGAGCCGGCGGCCACCCTGACGGGGCGGGTGGCGGGGGACTCGCTCTTCCCGCGACAACTGCGGGTCAGGCTGCTCCTCGGTGACGCCGAATTCTGGCTCCCCCGCGACTCGGCCCGGGGCGGGCGGCGCTTCGCGGAGGCGACCGCCGCCGGGCATGGCTCCGGGTTGGCCAACGAGGTCAGGGTTCGCGCCGCGATGGCCCAGCTGCGGCTGATCGCGGAGGTGGAGCTGCTCATGGCTCGGGGGCAGGAGCTGGAGGACCTGACCGAGATCGCCGGTGCCCTGTCCGCCGAGACTTCACGGCTCGCTGATGCCGCCCAGCGGGTGGCCCTGGCCGCCGACTCCACCCCGGGGGGAGCGCCCGGGGGTGATCTCCGGCTGTTCATCGCCGCCGAACAGGCCCGGGATTCCCTGGGCAACGCCGCCTTTGCCGCAGCCCAGTTCCGCCGGATTGTGGCCGAGTGGCCCGAGTCACCCTACGCGGCCAAGGCGCTGCTCGCGCTCATGGCCCTCGAGCCGGACAGCCGGGACTCGCTCCGGGCGCTGCTGGAGCTGGACTACCCCGGCAACCCGTACGTGCTGCTGGCGCAGGGCGGTGATTCTCCCGACTACACCGTGCTGGAAGACTCTCTGAGGCGCTTTGCCCTGAGCTTCCGGCCCGGTGGCCGGCCCCCTCCCCGACCTCAGCCTCAGCCGGACCAGCCCGGTCCGCCTGCCCAGCCAGGCCAGCCGAGTCCCGGCCAGCCGCCAGCCCGGCCTCGCGACGTGGTGGACCGCTAGTGGCCCACGACCTCACCCGCACGGCGCTCGGCGCCACCTTCCAGAATCCCGTGCTGCTGGCGGCGGGCACCGCCGGGTTCGGCCGCGAGGTGGCCGGGGTCATTGATCTGGAGCGGGTAGGGGGGCTGGTCACCAAGGCGGTCTCGGTCGAGCCCAGGGCGGGGAACCGGGCACCACGAGTGGCGGAGTTCCCCTTTGGAATGCTCAACTCGGTGGGCCTCGCCAATCCCGGCCTGGCCGCGGTGCGGGAGGCGGAACTCCCCTGGCTGGCGGCCCACCTGCGGCGGCCGCGCGTGCTGGTGAATGTCGTGGGGTTCACCGCTCCCGATTTCGCGGAGGTGGTCGCGGGGCTGGATCACTTCGAAGGCATTACCGCGTTTGAGATCAACCTCTCCTGCCCCAATACCCACGCCGGCGGGGTGGAGTTCGGGGCCGACCCCGCCACCGTGGCCGAGGTCCTCAGGCTCTGCGGTCTCCGGACCCGGAAGCCGCTGGTGGCCAAACTCTCGCCGGCCCTGCCTGACATCGCCGGGATGGCGCTGGTGGCCCGCGACGCCGGCGCGGCGGGGGTGAGCGTGGTGAACACCCTGCCGGGCTATCTCGCCGATGCGAAGGGCGGTCCGCGGCTGGGCAACGGGAACGGGGGAGTCAGCGGGCCGGCGCTCCTGCCGGTGGGAGTGCTCGCGGTGCGGAGGATCATGGAGCGGAGCGGGGGCATGACGGTGATCGGCATCGGCGGTATCCGCTCGGGAGAGGACGCCCGGCAGTACCTCCGGGCCGGGGCGGCGCTGGTGGCGATCGGCACCGCCGCCATGGCCAATCCCCGGATCCCGGAGCGGGTGGTTGCCGACCTGGAGCGCGACGGTGGCTGAGGTCATCGTCGCGCTGGACCTCCCTGGAGCCGAGGCCCGCCGGCTGGTGGACCGGATCCCCGAGCTCCGCTGGGTGAAGGTCGGCTCGATTCTCTTCGCCGAAGAGGGGCCGGGGCTGGTCCGGGAGCTGGTTGGCCGGGGGCTGACGGTCTTTCTGGACCTCAAGTGGCACGACATCCCCAACACCGTGGCGGGGGCGGTGGATCGGGCCCGGGACCTGGGGGTGGCGATGGCCAGCGTACACACTCTGGGAGGCCCGGCCATGCTGGAGGCCGCCGCCACGGCGGCGGGGGGTGGGCTGGGGGTGGTTGGGGTGACGGTGCTGACGTCGCACACGCCTGACAGCTATGCCGCGGCCACGGGGCGGGGGCCGGTCGCGCTTGGGGACGAGGTGGTCCGGCTGGCCGGGCTGGCGCTTTCGGCCGGGCTTCGCGGTGTGGTCTGCTCCCCTCAGGAGATCGCGGGCGTCAGGCCGCAGGTGGGATCGGGGTCCTGGATCGTGGTGCCCGGAATCCGGCGCCCTGGCGACGGGGTCGGCGATCAGGCACGGATCGCGGGCCCGGCCGAGGCCGCTGCGGCGGGGGCCACCCATCTGGTGGTGGGCCGGCCCATCCTGCAGGCCCCGGATCCCGGGGTGGCGTTCACGGAGTTCCACGCCGCCGCCCGCTGAGTCTGCCGAGCTGTCCCCTCCTCGTAAGTCCCGTGCCACCCTTGCATTGTGCGGAGCCCTCCGATACATTGCCGTGCTCTCTATCAACCCCCGGTTCCCGGAGAGGTCCGTGAAGGTTCGTTCGAGCATCAAGCCCATCTGCGAGTACTGCAAGGTGGTCCGGCGGCAGGGCACGCTCCGGATCATTTGCAAGCGCAATCCGAAGCACAAGCAGCGGCAGGGGTAACCGATGGCGCGTATTGCAGGCGTGGATCTCCCGCGCGAAAAGCGGGTCGAGATCGCACTCACGTACATTTACGGGATCGGCCGGCCCACCAGCGGCCGCATCCTCACCGAGACCGGCATCAGCCCCGAGACCCGCGTGCGGGACCTGGGTGATACCGAGGTCGCCCGGCTGCGGCAGTTCATCGAACGGTCGCTCAGGGTGGAAGGCGCGCTCCGCACCGAGATCGCCATGAACATCAAGCGGCTCATGGACATCGGCAGCTACCGGGGCATTCGTCATCGCCGCGGTCTGCCGGTCCGGGGCCAGCGCACGCATACCAACGCCCGCACCAAGAAGGGCCCGCGTCGGGCCATCGCGGGCAAGAAGAAGGTGGCCAAGAAGTAATGACCGCACCCGAACAGCCCCAGAGCCCGGCCCCCGCGGCCCCGGCCGCCGCCGCCGCGGCGGCGCCCAAGGTCCCGGCCGCCAAGCGCGGCAAGAAGGTGGTGGAGAGCGAGGGCATTGCCCACATCGCCGCCACCTTCAACAACGTGCTGATCACGATCACCGACATGAAGGGGAATACCCTGACGTGGGGTTCGGCCGGCAAGGCGGGCTTCAAGGGGTCCAAGAAGTCCACCCCCTTCGCCGCCACCGTCGCCGCCGAGAACTGCGGCCGGGAGGCGGTAAACCTCGGGGTGCGGCGGGTGCACGTCCGGGTCCAGGGCCCCGGCAGCGGTCGCGAGTCGGCCATCCAGGCGCTGGCGTCGGTCGGTCTCAAGGTGGTTTCCATCCGCGACGTCACGCCGATTCCGCACAACGGCTGCCGTCCTCCGAAGAAGCGGCGGGTCTGATATGCGCTACACCGGTCCGAGCTGCCGGCAGTGCCGCCGGGAAGGCACCAAGCTGTTTCTCAAGGGATCGCGCTGCCTGACGGAGAAGTGTGCGGTGGAGCGCCGGGGCTACGCGCCGGGCCAGCACGGCCAGGGCGGCGGGGGCCGGCCCCGGAAGGCATCCGAATACGCCAAGCAGCTCCGGGAAAAGCAGAAGGTCAAGCGGATCTACGGTCTGACCGAGCGCCAGTTCCGCAACACCTTCGACCGGATCTCGCGCGAGTCGGGCGTCAAAGGCACCAATCTGCTGGTGGCGCTGGAATCGCGGCTGGACAACATCGTCTACCGCATGGGCTTCGCCGCCAGCCGGAAGGGCGCCCGCCAGCTGGTCCGCCACGGGCACGTGGAGATCAACGGCCACAAGGTGGACATCCCCAGCTACCATGTGAAGCCGGGCGTGGAGGTGCGGGTCGCCCCGGCCAGCAAGGATCAGATCTCGGTACGGGCCGCGCTGGAGTTCGCCACCCGGGGCCAGCAGGTGAAGTGGATCCAGGTGGACGGGGACACGGTGACCGGCAAAGTGACCGAGCGGCCCACCCGCGACGCGATCCCGCTCAATGCCCAGGAACAGCTCATCGTCGAGCTCTACTCGAAGTGACCATGACCATTGACCTGACCGGCCTGGTTCGCCCGCACTTGGTAGAAATGACCAAGCGGGAGGACAACCCGAACATCGCCGAGTTCCGGCTGCAGCCGCTAGAGCGCGGATACGGCTACACGCTGGGCAACTCGCTCCGGCGCCTCCTGCTCTCCTCGCTCCGCGGCAGCGCGGTATGGGGCTTCCGCCTTGACGGGGTGGTGCACGAGCACCAGACCATCGTCGGCGTGCTTGAGGACGTCCACCAGATCATCCAACGCCTGAAGTCGCTGACTCTGGTCCTGGCGGAGGAAGTCGACGAGGCCGTCCTGAAGATCAAGAAGGAGGGCACCGGCCCCGTCTACGCCCGGGACATCGTCCCGAGTGGCTCGGTGACGGTCGTCAACCCCGATCACCTGCTGTTCACCCTCCAGGACGCCAAGGAGATCAACGGCGAACTGTACGTGAACAAGGGCAGGGGCTACGTCGAGGCGGAGCTGCATCCCAAGGATCGCTCCCTGCCGGTGGATCTCATCAGCATTGATGCCATCTACAATCCGGTGCGTCGGGCCAACTTCTCGGTGGCCGAGACCCGCGTGGGTCAGCGCACCGACTACGACCGGCTCACTGTGAGCGTCGAGACCAACGGGACGCTGAGTCCCGAGGACGCGATCGCCTACGCCGCCGCCCTCGCCCAGGAGCACTTCCGCTACTTCGTGGAGTTTGGCAAGGTGCCGACCGGACGCGTCGAGGCGGCTCCGGCCCCGGCCGGGACGGGAATGCTGCGGGAGAAGCTCAACCGCCTGATCGACGACTTCGGCCTGTCGGTCCGGTCGCTCAACTCGCTGAAGAACTCCAACATTCGCACCCTGCTGGACCTCGTGGGCTATACCGAGGACGAGCTGCTCAAGGTCAAGAACGTCGGAGAGAAGGCCCTGAAGGAGATCGCCGACCTGCTGCGCGAGCAGGAGCTCAATTTCGGCATGCGCTTCGAGGACGCCGACGGCGACATCCGCGTCGCCGTCGCCGGCACTCCGCCCAGCGTGCGGGTCGCCACCGACGGCCCTGAGGAGGGCTGAGCATGCGGCACCAGGCCAAGGGCAAGCAGCTCTCGCGCACGTCCGAGCACCGGGCGGCGCTGCTCAGGAACATGGCGACCAGCCTGTTCCTCCATGGGGGCATCACCACCACGGTGGCCAAGGCCAAGGAACTCCGGCCCTACGCCGAGAAGCTCATCACCATGTCCCGCAAGAAGACCCTGCACGCCCGCCGCCTCGCCGCGGCCAAGGTGCGCGAGCGGGAGGTGCTGGAGAAGCTGTTCGGGGAGATCTCCGACCGCTTCGCGGCGCGGCCGGGGGGGTACACCCGCATCCTCAAGCTGGGGCACCGCCCCGGCGACGGCGCCGAGATGGCGCGGATCGAGCTGCTGTCCGAGTGACGACGTCGGTGACTGCCGCGGTGAGAAAAGCAGAAAGGGGACCGATGGGTCCCCTTTTTTGTGGCCGGACGGGCCGGCCCGAGTCCGACGTGATCCGCGGTGCGGCCGCCTCAGACCGCCTTCTGGATCCGGTTAGACTTGATACACTGGGTGCAGACCGCCACCCGCTTCGGGGCGCCGTCCACCAGGATACGGACCGTCTGGAGATTGGGATACCAGCGGCGCTTCTTCCGGTTGTTGGCATGGCTGACGTTATTGCCGGTCATCGGCCCCTTGCCACACGCTTTGCATACCCGGGCCATACGGTGCTTCCTTCCGGAGGACTGGTTTCTGGAACTGCCCAAAGAGCCCACAAGTATAATGGCCTGAACTGCTTGGCACAACTGCGGAGGGCGTCCCCGACATGCCACGCGCGCTGATCACCGGGGTCACCGGCCAGGACGGCTCCTACCTCGCCGAGTTCCTGCTGGCCAAGGGGTACGAGGTCGCGGGGGTGGTGCGCCGGACCAGTCACCACAGCTACGAGCGGATCGATCACCTGCTGGACCGCATCGAGATCCTGCCGGCCGACCTGCTGGACCAGCACTCGCTGACGACGGTGCTCAAGGAGGTCCAGCCGGACGAGGTCTATAACCTCGCGGCCCAGTCGTACGTGCCCACCTCCTGGTCGCAGCCGGTGCTCACCGGGGAGTTCACCGCCCTGGGGGTCACCCGGATCCTGGAGGCGGTGCGCCTGGCCTGGCCCACGGCCCGGTTCTACCAGGCGTCGTCCTCGGAGATGTTCGGCCGGGCGGTCGAGACCCCGCAGCGGGAGTCGACGCCCTTCTATCCGCGCTCTCCCTATGGCGTGGCCAAGTGCTACGGCCACTGGATTACCGTCAACTATCGCGAGTCCTACGGGCTGTATGCGGTGAGCGGCATCCTGTTCAACCACGAGTCGCCCCGGCGGGGGATCGAGTTCGTGACCCGCAAGGTGACCGACGGCGTGGCCCGCATCAAGCACGGCCTCTCACGGGAGCTCCTGCTCGGCAATCTCGACGCCCGGCGCGATTGGGGATTCGCCGGCGACTATGTGGACGCCATGTGGCGGATGCTGCAGGCGCCGACGCCCAAGGACTATGTCATCGGCACGGGCGAGACCCACAGCGTCCGCGAGCTGGTGGAGATCGCCTTCGCCCACGCCGGCCTGGACTGGCGCGAGTACGTCAGGACCGACCAGCGGTTCATGCGACCCGCAGAGGTGGATGTGCTGCTGGCCGACCCGACCCGCGCCCGCACCGAGCTGGGCTGGACACCGACGGTGGATTTCGCCGCCCTGGTCCGGATGATGGTGGACGCCGACCTCAAGCGGCTGGGGGACCGGCGGTGAGGGTGCTGGTGACCGGCGCGGGCGGCTTCGTCGGCCGCTGGCTGGTGCCGGCACTCATGGAAGCAGGGCATGACGTCATCGGGACCCGGCTGCCCGCCGAGCCGCCGCCCGAGCTCCGGGTGCCGGCACCCGGGTCGGGGCTCCGCTGGGTTCCGATGGAGCTCCGGGACAACGCCTCGGTGCGGGCGGCGCTGGCGGAGGCCCCGGAGGCCGTGATCCACCTGGCCGCGCTGGCCTCGGGCTCGGAGGCACGGCGCGACCCGGGACTGGCCTGGGACGTCAACGCCGCCGGCACGGCGCGGCTCGCCAATGAGCTGGGCCGCCGGCGCGAGGAGGGACTGGGGGACCCGCTGCTGCTCCTTGTTTCCACCGGGGAGGTGTATGGCCCGGCCACGGAGCGCAGGCCCCGAGAGGAGGACGATGCCACGGGGCCTATTTCCCCCTACGCGGCCAGCAAGCTGGGCGCCGAGGTGGCCGCGGGCGAAGTGGCCCGCCGAACGGGCCTGCGCCTGATCATTGCCCGGGCCTTCCCGCACACCGGCCCTGGACAGACCGACCGCTACGTGGTGCCCGCCTTTGCCCGACGGCTCCTGGCCGCCCGGCGCCTCGGGGCGCCGGTGGTCAAGACGGGAAACCTGGAGCCGGTGCGGGACTTCCTCGACGTGCGCGACGTCGCATCCGCCTACTGCGCCCTGCTGGGCCGGGGGAGGGCAGGCCAGACGTACAACGTGGCGTCCGGGCAGGGGCACTCCCTGGCCGACCTGTTCACCCGGCTTGCCGCCCTGATCGGCGTGCGGGCCATCCCCGAGGTGGATCACGCGCTGTTACGGCGCAGCGACCTGAGCTACCTGGTCGGGAACTCGCGCCGACTCGGGCAGGACACCGGGTGGATGCCGCACTACACTCTTGACCAGACGCTCCAGGATCTTATCGATGCCCAAACGGACTGACCTTCGCTCCATCCTTCTGCTCGGCTCCGGGCCGATCATCATCGGGCAGGGCGCCGAGTTCGACTACTCCGGCACCCAGGCGGTGCGGGCGCTCAAGGAGGAGGGGTACCGGGTCATCCTGGTGAATTCGAATCCTGCCACGATCATGACCGATCCGGAGCTGGCCGACGCGACCTACATCGAGCCGGTGACGCCGGAGTGGGTGACCCGGGTCATCGAACAGGAACGGCCCGACGCCCTGCTGCCCACCATGGGCGGGCAGACCGCGCTCAACGTGGCGATGGCCCTCACCAAGGACGGCACCCTGGCGAAGTACGGGGTGGAGCTGATCGGCGCCAACGAGCGGGCCATCCGGGTGGCGGAGGACCGCGAGGAGTTCGCCCAGGCCATGGTGCGTATCGGGCTGGCCACTCCGCGGGGTCGGGTGATCCGGTCGCTGGAGCAGGGACTCGCGGCGGTGGAGGACACCGGTTACCCGGCAATCATCCGCCCCTCCTTCACCCTGGGCGGGAGCGGCGGCGGCATCGCCTACAACCGCGAGGAGTTCATCGCGATTGTGGACCGGGGGCTCGACCTCTCCCCGGTCGGCTCGGTGCTGGTGGAAAAGAGCATCCTCGGGTGGAAGGAGTTCGAGCTCGAGGTGATGCGTGACGGTGCCGACAACGTGGTGATCGTCTGTTCCATCGAGAACCTCGATCCGATGGGCGTCCACACCGGCGATTCCATCACCGTCGCCCCGGCCATGACGCTGACGGACCGCGAATACCAGGCGATGCGGGACAGCGCCATCAAGATCATCCGGGAGGTCGGGGTGGAGGCCGGCGGCTGTAATATCCAGTTCGCGGTGAGCCCCACGACCGGCGAGCAGCTGGTCATCGAGATGAACCCGCGGGTCTCCCGCTCCTCGGCGCTGGCCTCGAAGGCCACCGGCTTCCCGATCGCCCGGATCGGCGCCAAGCTGGCGGTTGGCTACCGGCTGGACGAGCTGCCCAACGACATCACCAAGACCACCCCGGCCTCCTTCGAGCCGGTGCTGGACTACGTGGTGGTGAAGGTGCCGCGCTTCGCCTTCGAGAAGTTTCCCACCGCCGACCCCCGGCTGGGCACACAGATGAAGGCGGTCGGTGAGGCGATGGCCATCGGCCGCACCTTCAAGGAGGCCTTCCAGAAGGGCTTCCGTGCGCTGGAGGCCGACCGGACCGGGTGGGTCATCGGCAAGCTGCCGGTGGATGACCGGCTCACCGACACGTCGCTGGAAGCCATCAAGGCGGCCATCCGCACGCCCACCGCGGAGCGGATCTACCAGGTCAAGCGGGTGCTCATGGCCGGGGTGAGCGTCGAGGAAGTGGCGGAGCGCACCGGCATCGATCCCTGGTTCGTGGACCAGATGCTGGAGCTGGTCGAGGCCGAGCGCACCTGGGCCGAGCTGGGACGGGCCGAGGTGTACGGGGAGTCCACCGCCATCCGCCGGATGAAGCAGATGGGGTTCTCTGACCGACAGCTGGCCGAACTGCGGGGCATGGAAGAGGAGGAGATCCGGGCTCTCCGCCACGAGCTGGGGGTGCGGCCGGCCTACAAGACGGTGGACACCTGTGCCGGCGAGTTCCCCTCGAAGACGCCGTACCTGTACTCGTCCTATGACGAGGAGACCGAGGCCGAGGGTGGCGGCAGCAAGACCGTGGTCATCCTGGGCAGCGGGCCCAACCGGATCGGCCAGGGGGTGGAGTTCGATTACTGCTGCGTCCGCGCCGCCCTTGCCTTCCGGGAGATGGGCTACCGGACGGTGATGGTCAACTCCAACCCCGAGACCGTCTCCACCGACTACGATATCTCCGACACGCTCTACTTCGAGCCGCTCACCCTGGAGGACGTGCTCGAGATCGTCCACGTGGAGCGGCCGCTGGGCGTGGTCGTGCAGCTGGGCGGCCAGACCCCGCTCCGGCTGGCGCGCGGGCTGGAGGCGGCTGGGGTGCCGATCCTGGGCACCTCCCCCGATGCGATCGACGCCGCCGAAGACCGGAAGCGGTTCGAGGCGCTGGCCCGCGAGCTCGGGGTGCCCCAGCCGCCGGCCGGCACGGCCCTGTCGCTGGAAGAGGCCGTACGGGTGGCCGCGAAGGTCGGGTACCCCTGTCTCATCCGGCCCTCGTACGTGCTGGGTGGGCGGGGGATGGAGATCGTCTACGACGAGCCGTCGCTCCGCGACTATTTCTCGCGGGCGGCGCGGGTGGCGCCCGGGCACCCGGTGCTGATCGACCGGTTCCTGGAGGACGCCTTCGAGGCGGATGTGGACGCCATCGCCGACGGCAGGCGCTGCGTGATCGGTGGGGTGATGCAGCACATCGAGGACGCCGGCATCCATTCCGGCGACTCCGCCTGCGTGCTGCCGCCGTACCTGATCTCCGAGGCGCAGGTGGACCAGATGCGCCGCTACACCCTGGCCTTCGCCGAGAAGCTTGGTGTGGTCGGGCTGATCAACGTCCAGTACGCCATCAAGGACGGGGTGGTCTACGTGCTGGAGGTCAATCCTCGCGCCTCACGCACGGTGCCGTTCGTCTCGAAGACGACCGGGGTCCCGCTGGCGGCCCTGGCGGCGGCCGTGATGGTGGGGAAGACCCTGACCGAGCTCGGGCTGGAGGATGCCCTGGCGCAGCCGTACGTGGCGGTGAAAGAGGCGGTGTTCCCGTTCAACAAGCTGCATGGGGTGGATCTGATCCTGGGTCCGGAGATGCGTTCGACCGGAGAGGTCATGGGCATCGGCAAGTCGTTCGGTATCGCCTACGCCAAGGCGCAGCACGCCGCCGACGGCGAGCTGCCGTTGTCGGGGGCTGTGTTCATCACGGTCAACGACCACGATAAGACCGCCGTGGTGCCGATCGCCCGGCGGCTGGACGAACTCGGGTTCAAGATCTACGCTACCGAGGGCACTGCCCGGCACCTGCGGGTCCGCGGCATTCCGGCGGAGCGGGTCCTCAAGGTGTACGAGGGCCGGCCCAACGTGGTGGACCTGCTGGTCTCGGGACAGACGCAGCTGCTGATCAACACGCCGCTGGGCAAGCTGACCCAGCAGGACGACTACACCATCCGGGCCGCGGCGCTGGCTCACCGGGTGCCCTACACCACGACCCTGTCCGCCGCCTCTGCCGCCTGCGATGCGATCATCGCGCTCAGGAGCCGGGAGCGTGAGGTCTGCTCGCTGCAGGAGTGGCACCGGCTGGCCCGCGCCTCGCGCGAACCGGCATGACCGACGCGCGCGATCCCGCGATCGTCCAGGCGCTGCAGGCCAGGGTCCGTGGGCCGGTGCATGCCGACGAGCCGCTGGCCCGCTATTCCACCTACCGCATCGGCGGGCCGGCGACCATCCTGCTGCCCCAGGCGCCGGAGGATGTCGGCCGGGCACTGGTGTTCGCCGCCGAGCACGGGCTGCGGTGGTTTGCGCTCGGCCTGGGCAGCAACCTGCTGCTGCCGGATGCGGGGATGTCGGCGCTGGTCATCCGCATTGGCAAGGGGCTCGACGCCATCGAACCGCTCGGCCAGGGCCGGTTCCGGGTGGGGGCGGGGCTGCCCCAGCCGCTGGCCGCGCGGAAGACCTCCGATGCCGGCTGGCGGGGCCTGCACCGGTTCATTGGCGTGCCTGGCAGCGTAGGCGGCGGAGTCTACATGAACGCCGGTTGCCACGGTGGAGACTGGGCCGGGGTGGTGGAGCAGGTGACCGTCGTGGATGAGCGGGGCGCCGACCGCCAGCTCGGCCGGGCCGAGATCCCGTTCCAGTACCGCCAGAGCGGGCTGGCGGGCCAAGTGGTGCTGGAGACCATCGTCCAGCTGGAGGCCGCCGAGTCGACGGTGATCCAGGCCGAGGTGGCGGAGCTGTTCCGCTGGCGGCAGGAGGGAACGCCGTTCAACCAGCCCTGCTGCGGCAGCGTCTTCAAGAACCCCGACGGGCCCAGCTGGAAGCGGGAAGGCGGGCCGCGCACCGCCGGACAGCTCATCGAGGCGGCCGGACTCAAGGGAACCCGGGTGGGTGGGGCGGTGATCTCGCCGATGCACGCGAACTACTTCGTCAACACCGGTGGGGCGACGGCCGCGGATGTGCGGGCGCTGATCGCACTGGCACGGCAGGCCATGGTGGAGCGCTTCGGGGTCCGGCTGGAGACCGAGGTGAAGCTGGTGCGGGGGGATGGGGGGCTGGAGGGGAGTTTGGCCTGATAGCCGGGGCATTCGGCTATCAGCGATCAGCTATCGGCAATCAGCGGAGCGAGCATGCCTGACTATTTCGTCCACGAGTCCAGCTACGTCGATGCCGGCGCAGTCGTCGGCGCGGGCAGCAAGATCTGGCACTTTTCCCACGTGATGCCCGGGGCGGTGATCGGCGAGCGCTGCAACCTCGGGCAGAACGTGGTGATCATGCCCGGGACGCGCATCGGCAACAACGTGAAGATCCAGAACAACGTCTCGATCTACGAGGGGGTAACGCTCGAGGACGACGTGTTCTGCGGACCGAGCTGCGTCTTCACCAATGTGTCCAACCCCCGCAGCCACGTCTCCCGCAAGCACGAGTACCGGCCGACCCTGGTACGGCGCGGGCGCCTCCCTCGGCGCCAACGCCACGATCGTCTGCGGAGTCACCCTGGGCGAGTACGCCTTCATCGGTGCCGGCGCGGTGGTGACCAGCGACGTCCCGGCCTACGCGCTGATGGTCGGGAGTGCCGGCCCGGCGGGTGGGATGGATGTGTCGAGTGCGGCGAACGGCTGCACCTGCGCGACAGGGCGGCAGTCTGCGGTTCCTGCGGCGCAGGCCTATCGTGAAGAGCAGGGCGGACTTAGGCTGATTGACCCCCCCGGCCTAGGCCGCTAGACTTCGGCCCGCGCGCGGCCCCGGTCTTGCCTCGGGGTGGCCCGACCGGGCTGCACCCGAGAGCTACCGGCGCCCTCAACCTGTCTGGCACATTTCGTGACCGTCCCGCTGCTCGATCTCGTGGCCCAGTACCAGTCCATCAAGGACACCGTCGCTGCCAGCGCTCATGCGCGTGGTGGAGCGGCAGGCGTTCATCCTGGGCGAGGAGGTGCGGGCAGCTGGAAGAGAAGATCGCGGCGCTGGCGGAGGTCCGCTTCGGGGTGGGCTGCGCCAGCGGGACCGATGCGCTCCTGCTCCCGCTTCGGGCGCTGGACCTGAAGCCGGGGGATGAGGTGATCACCCCGGCGTTCACCTTCTTCGCCACGGCCGGCACGATCCACAACGCCGGGGGGCGCCCGGTGTTCGTGGACATCGATCCGGCCACGTTCAACCTGACTCCCGAGGCGGTGGAGGCGGCGATCACCCCTCGGACCCGGGCGATCATCGTGGTGCACCTCTTCGGGCAGATGGCCGCCATGGAGACGATCATGGCCATCGCGGAGCGGCACGGCCTGCCGGTCATCGAGGACGCGGCCCAGTCGGTCGGGGCGCGTCGGCAGATGGGTGGCCGGTGGCGGCAGGCCGGGCTCCCTCGGCCGGTGGGCGCCTTCTCGTTCTTCCCCACCAAGAACCTCGGGCGGCTGGGGGGACGGCGGGATGATCGTCACCCAGGACGAGGCCCTGGCGGCGCGGCTCCGCCGACTGCGGACCCACGGCGGCGCCAAGCAATACCATCACGATGAAGTGGGCTACAACAGCCGGCTCGACACCCTGCAGGCGGCCGTGCTGCTGGCCAAGCTACCCCACCTGGCCGGCTGGAGCGCCGTCCGGCGGGAGCGGGCGGCGCGCTACACCGCTGCCTTTGCCGGGCTGAGCCAGGTGTCAGTCCGCCGCAGGTGGACCCCACCAACGAGCACATCTTCCACCAGTACACGCTGCGGGCCGAGCGGCGGGACGCCCTGCTGGGGCATCTGAAGTCCGCGGGTATCGGCTGCGCCGTCTACTACCCGCTGCCGCTGCATCTGCAGCCCTGCTTCGCCGAGCTGGGCTACCGGCGGGGGAGCCTGCCGGCCACCGAGGCGGTGATGGACGAGGTGATCTCACTTCCGATCTACCCCGAACTCACCGATGCCCAGCAGGACCGGGTCATCGCGGCGGTGACGGAGTTCTACCGGTAGGCGGGCCGGTCCCGCCCCCACGGAGGCATCAGGATGCGAGTTGCGGTCGTAGGCAGCGGCTATGTCGGACTGGTCACGGGCGCCTGTTTCGCGGAGACCGGCAACACGGTGATCTGCGCGGACATTGACGCGCGCAAGATCGAGCGGCTGAAGCAGAGCGACATCCCGATCTACGAGCCAGGCCTGGAAGACATGGTCCGTCGGAACCAGGACGAGGGCCGGCTGACCTTCACCACTGACGTGGGCGCCGCGGTGGCGGCGTCACGGGTGGTGTTCATCGCCGTGGGCACTCCGCCCGGTGAGGACGGCTCCGCCGACCTGCAACACGTGCTGTCCGTCGCCCGGACCATCGGTCGCAACATGACCGATCACAAGGTGATCGTCACCAAGTCCACCGTGCCGGTGGGCACGGCGGAGCGGGTGCGGGCGGCCATCCGGGGTGAGACCGCCGCCGCCTTCAGCGTCTGTTCCAATCCCGAGTTTCTCAAGGAAGGGGCGGCGATCGACGACTTCATGAAGCCGGACCGGATCGTCATTGGGGTGGACAGTGAGGAGGCCCGGGAGGCGATGACCGAGCTTTACGGGCCGTTCGTGCGGACCGGCAATCCGGTCCTCTTCATGGACATTCCCTCAGCGGAAGTCACCAAGTACGCCGCCAATGCGATGCTGGCCACCCGGATCTCATTCATGAACCAGGTGGCGCTGTTCTGCGAGCGGGTGGGCGCGGACGTCAACCACGTGCGCAAGGGGATCGGCACCGACCGGCGGATCGGGCAGGCCTTCCTCTTCCCCGGCCCCGGTTACGGCGGGTCCTGCTTTCCCAAGGACGTGAAGGCGCTCATCAAGACCGGCACGGAGGTGGGGCTGGGCTTCGACCTGCTCGAGGCGGTCGAGGCGGTCAACGCGAGGCAGAAGCTCGTGCTGATCGGCAAGCTGGCGGCGGCGTTCGACAACCAGCTGGCGGGCAAGACGGTGGCGATCTGGGGCCTGGCCTTCAAGGCCGAGACTGACGACATGCGGGAGAGCCCGTCCATCCCGCTGATCGAAGGCCTGCTGGCGGCCGGGGCGCGGGTGCAGGCGCACGATCCCAAGGCGATGGAAACCGCGCGGGACGTCTTCGGCGACCGAATCACGTACGCCAACGATCCCTACAGCGCCGCCGACGGCGCCGATGCCCTGACCATCGTCACCGAATGGCTGGTGTATCGCAATCCCGACTTCCCACGCCTCAAGGGGCTGCTGCGGCGGCCCTTACTGCTGGACGGCCGGAATCTGTACGATCCGGCGCGGCTCCGGGCCCAGGGCTTTGAATACCACGGTATCGGGCGGAGACTCGCATGAGGGTGCTCATCACCGGCGCCGCCGGGTTCCTGGGGTCGCACCTGACCGACCGGTTTCTGGCCGAGGGGCACGAGGTGGTCGGCATGGACAACCTCATCACCGGCGCCCGGGAGAACATCGCGCACCTTCAGAACGAGCGGCGGTTCCAGTTCGTCTTCCACGATGTCAGTCGCTACATCCAGGTGGAAGGGCCGCTGGACGGGGTCCTGCACTTCGCCTCGCCGGCCAGCCCCATTGATTACCTCGAGTTGCCGATCCAGACGCTCAAGGTGGGATCCCTGGGCACCCACAATGCGCTCGGGCTCGCCAAGGCCAAGGGGGCGCGGTTCTTCCTCGCCTCCACCTCGGAGGTTTATGGCGACCCCCAGGTGCATCCCCAGCCGGAGAGCTACTGGGGCCACGTCAATCCGGTCGGGCCACGGGGCGTCTACGACGAGGCCAAGCGCTTCGCCGAGGCCATGACCATGGCCTACCATCGCTATCATCAGGTCGAGACCCGGATCGTCCGGATCTTCAACACCTACGGCCCCCGCATGCGGGCCCGCGACGGCCGGGTGGTATCCAACTTCGTGGTGCAGGCGCTCCGCGGCGAGCCGCTGACGGTTTACGGTGAGGGCCAGCAGACCCGGTCCTTCTGCTATGTATCGGATCTGGTGGACGGCATCTACCGGCTGTTCCTGAGTGGCCACGCCGATCCGACCAACATCGGGAACCCCAACGAGTTCACCGTTCGGCAGCTGGCGGAGATCGTGCTCCGGTTGACCGGGTCTTCGTCCCGGATCGAGTCCCACCCCCTCCCCACCGATGATCCCAAGGTGCGCAAACCCGACATTACCAGGGCGCGGTCCCTTCTGGGGTGGGAGCCGGCGGTGACCCTGGAAGATGGACTCCAGCGCACTATCGCCTACTTCCGGGACCACCTCGCACGATGAGCCGGGTACTGCTGACCGGCGCCGCCGGGTTCATCGGGTCGCACCTCGCGGAGCGGCTGGTCGCCCGGGGGGACGAGGTCGTCGGCGTCGACAACTTCGACCCGTTCTACGCCCGCGAGGTCAAGGAGCGCAACCTCGCTGCCCTCCGCGGGCAGGCCGGCTTCCGGTTCCATGAGCTCGACATCCTCGAGGGGGCAGCCCTCGAGCGGCTGCTGACGCCGGAGACGGTGATCGTGCATCTTGCTGCCAAGGCCGGTGTGCGGCCGTCACTTGCCGACCCGGCCGGCTACCTGCGCGCCAATGTGACCGGCACCCAGTCCCTCCTCGATGCGGCCCGGACGGTAGGCTGTGCCCGCTTCGTCTTCGGCTCCTCCTCGTCGGTGTACGGCGACGACTCCACGCCGCCCTTCCGGGAAGATGCGGCGGCGGTCCACCCGATCTCCCCCTACGCCGCCACCAAGCGGGCCGGCGAGCTGGTGCTCGAGGCCCTGGCGCCTCATGCCGGGCTCAGGGTGGCGGCGCTGCGGTTCTTCACGGTATACGGTCCCCGCCAGCGGCCCGACCTGGCCATCCACAGCTTCACCCGCCGGCTGGCGGCCGGGCAGGCGATCACCATGTTCGGTGATGGCACTGACGCCCGGGACTACACCTATATTGATGACATCGTGGATGGGGTGATCGCGACGGTGGACTGGACTGCCAGCGCGCCGGCAGGGATGGAAGTGTTCAACCTGGGCGGTAACGAGGCCATCCCGCTCAAGCGGATGATTGCCGAGATCGCCACGGTCCTCGGCGTGGAGCCGGCCATTCAGCCGGCCGGCCGCCAGCCCGGCGATGTCCGGCTCACGGCGGCCGACCTCACCAAGTCGCACCGGGTGCTGGGGTACCGCCCGAGGACGTCGTTCACCGAGGGAATTCGCCGCTTCGTGACCTGGTTCCGGGAGACCCATGCGCGTCAGTGACGAACCGCTGATCAATCAGGCCCGTGAGCGCTTCGCGCTGCAGGACTACTACGGCGCGGTGCACCTGCTGCAGGAGATCGTGGACGCCGGCCGGAGCTTCGCCGACTGCCACCACCTGCTGGGCCTCTGTTACGCCATGCTGGGCCAGCAGCTGCGGGCGCTGGAGCACTTCGCCCAGGCCCTGGAGCTGAACCCGCGGTACATCGAGGCCCACATCCACCGCGGCATTCTGCTCAACGACCTGGGCCGCACGGAAGAGGCCGAGGACGCCTTTCGGCACGCGGCGGACCACAACGGCGCCCAGGGGTCCGGGTTTCCGGCGCATGTCGCGGCCAATCTCGCCAACCATCACGCGCTGCTCGCCTCGGCCTACGCCGAGTCGGGCGCGCTGCAGGAGGCGATCACCCAGTACCGCCGGGCGGTGGACCTGGGCCCGGGGTTCGCGGACATCCGCTACCGTCTCGCCCGGGCGCTGCTGGAGTCGGGCGACGTGCTTTCCGCCCGCGAGGAACTGGAGCAGGTGGTGTCCGCCCGGCCCAACTTCGTGGACGCGCTCGCCTCCCTGGGCCTGGCGCGGTACCTGTCAGGGGACGCCGCCGGGGCCCAGCAGGTCTGGCGCGAGTGTCTCCTCGCCCGGCCCAAGAACGCCCGGGTGGAGGCCTACCTCGCCATGCTGGAGCGAACCGTCGAGTGAAGGGCTGGACCCTCCCGATCCTACTCCTCCTGGCCTGTGCCGGAACCGCAGCCGATCACGAGCGGCTCGGCGACACCGCCTACGCCAGCGGCGAGTACACCACCGCCCTGCAGGAGTACCGCGCCGCGACCAAGGGTGCCCGGGACCCCCGGATCTGGGCCAAACTCGGCGCTGTCGCCCTCAAGGTGGGAGAGCTGCGAGAGGCGGTCGAGGCGTACACCTCCCTCGCCGCCGCCGACCGGACCCGCATCCCGGAGGCTGCCCGGGGGCTGGAACTGGTTGCCCGCGAGGCCGAGCGGGCTGGCACCGGTGCGGCGCTGGAGGATGCGGTGACGGCGCTCCGCCGGCTGGCACCGGCGCGGGTGAGTTCCCGGCACACCATCGCGCTGCTGCGAAGCGGCAGGCTGGGAGGGACCGAGGTCGCCGCCCTCGGGCCGCTCGCGCTTGCGGCCGCGGGGGATGCCGCCGGGGTGGACCAGATGCTGGTCCAGTACGGCGCCGCTCTGCAGGGGACCACCGCCTGTGCCGAAGCCGCCGACGTCTTCCAGGCCGCCCTGCGGCGCTCCCGGGACCTGGCGGTGCGTCAGCGTTCCGCCGAAGGCCTGTCCCACTGCGGCCTGCAGCTGGGCAGGGAAGCCCTGCTGCTGGATCACCCCGAGGTCGCGTTGGACTGGTTCAGCCGGGTGGTGGCGGCAGACAAGAACAGCGAGGGGGCCCGCATGGCGCTGATCGGCCTGGGCGATGCACGCCGAGCCCTGGGCGATCTCCTCGGTGCCACCCTCGCGTGGCATGATGCGATTGCCGCCAATCCGACCGATTCCATCGCCGCGCAGGCCTCGGCCCGGCTCACCCAGGTGGGTGCGCCGGCGCCGGCCCCGGTTCTAGAGTGACCCCGAGGAGAACGTCTTGATCCATCGTATGTCGGGCCGCACCGCGGCGCTGCTGGCCATGCTGTTTGCCCTGGCCTGTGGCGGCCGCTCTTCCACTGCGGCGCCAAGGCCGGTCGAGGGGATCTCTCGTGCGGCGGTGGACTCGCTGTGGGGCCGGGCCATGGTGGAGTACAGCCGTGGGCGCTGGGGCAAGGCGATCACTCAGTTCGAGCGGGTCACTCTGGAGGTGCCCAGCAGTGACACGCTTGCAGTTGTGGCCCGCTTCCGGATGGCCGAGGCCCACTTCGGGATGAAGAATCAGCTGGAGGCGGCCCGGGAGTTCCGGAAGGTGTCGGATGAGACGCCGACCTCGCCCCTGGCCCCCCTGGCGCTGCTGCGGGCCGGGGATGCCTACGCCGACCTGTGGACCCGCCCCGAACTGGATCCCACCTACGGCCAGACCGCTCTCGCCACCTACCAGGAACTGCTCAATCGCTACCCCGATTCGCGGGCTGCGCCCCGGGCTCGGCAGCGGATTGTGAACCTGGAGGACCGGTTCGCCGAGAAGCAGTTCAAGGCGGCCACCTATTATCTCCGCCTGAAAGCGTACGATTCCGCCATCCTGTATCTCAAGGACATCGCCGCGACCTATCCCCGGGCGACCGTCACCCCGAGGGCGCTCCTCAAGCTGGTGTCCGCGTACCGCGCCCTCGGCTACACGGAGGACGTGCAGGAGACGTGCGCCCACCTGCGGCGTTTCCACCCCACGACGCCGGGCCTCGATCTGACCTGCCCGGTTCCGACGGGGACCTAGGCGCCGCGCCCGCCGCGCGCGCCGCCCCGCCTCACCCATGATCGGCCTATTCGGCGGTTCCTTCGATCCCATCCATCACGGGCACCTGATCGTCTCTCAGGTGGTGCTGGAGGCGCTGGGGCTGGAACAACTTCGCTTCGTGCCGGCCCGCGAGCAGCCCTTCAAGGCGGGACGGCACTCGGCCCCGGCCGCCGACCGGGCGCGCATGGTGGCGGCTGCCATCGCCGGTGAACCACGCTTTGCCCTGGAACCGCTGGAACTGGACCGCACCGGGCCTTCTTACACCGTGGACACCCTCCGGGCCCTCCGGGAACGCGAGCCGGCCGCCGAGTTTGCACTGCTGGTTGGGGCCGACGCCGCCGCCGAACTGCCGCTGTGGCGGGAGGCCGAGGCGCTGCCCGGGCTGGCCACCCTGGTGGTCCTGAGCCGGCCGGGGGTGGCCCTCCCCGGCCTGCCTTGGCCGGTCCGGGTCGTCCAGGTTCCGGCCATCGAAATCTCGGCCACCGCGATCCGGGAACGGGTGGCGGCGGGCCGGTCTATCCGGTACTGGGTGCCGGACCCGGTAGCCCGGATCATCCATGACGGGGAGTTATATTTGCCGGATGCTTAACACATTGCTGGCGAAGGTGCTGGGCACGCGGTTCGACCGGGAACGCAAGAAGCTCGCCCCGATCGTCGCCGAGATCAAACAGCACGAAGCCGTAATCGCGGGGTACTCCGAGGAGCAGCTGAAGGGCCAGACGGCCGCCTTCCGCGCCCGCCTGACCGAACGCGTCGGCGCGCTCAAGGCGGAGCTGGAGGAGGTGCGCCAGCTCCGGCACGACTGCGCCGACCCGGTGGAGCGGGACAAGCTGGAAGACCGCTTCCATGCCGTGGAGAACCGTCTCAAGAAGGAGACGGCCGCCTTCCTGGACCAGATCCTGCCGGAGGCCTTTGCCACGGTGCGGGAGGTCTGCCGCCGGCTGATGGGCACCAAGGTGATGGTGACCGGCCGCGAGATGGTGTGGGACATGGTTCCCTACGACGTGCAGCTCATCGGCGGGATCGTGCTGCACCGCGGGCGGATCGCCGAGATGGCCACCGGTGAGGGCAAGACCCTCGTGGCCACGCTGCCGCTGTACCTCAACGGCCTGACCGGCCGGGGCGCCCACCTTGTCACCGTCAACAACTACCTGGCCCGGCGCGACTCCCAGTGGATGGGGCACGTGTTCTCGTATCTGGGCCTGAGCGTCCGCTGCCTGGACGACACCGAGCCTTCCTCGCCGGAGCGCCGGGCGGCCTACGGCGCGGACATCACCTACGGCACCAACAACGAGTTCGGCTTCGACTATCTCCGCGACAACATGGTCTTCAGCCTGGACCAGCGGGTGCAGCGGGAGCATTCCTACGCCATCATCGACGAGGTGGACTCGATCCTCATCGACGAGGCCCGCACGCCGCTGATCATCTCGGGTGCGGTGGGCAACGAGAAGGACGACAAGTACGCCCAGTCCAACCGGCAGGTGGCGGAACTGGTCAAGAAGCAGTCGGCCGTGGTCAGCAACCTGCTGGCCGAGGGGGAGCCGTTGCTGGACAACCCCAAGACCCTGGCGGACGGCGCGCTCAAGCTCTACATCGCCCGGCTGGGCATGCCCAAGAACAGAAAGCTGCTCAAGCTGCTCAACGAGCCCGGGATCAAGAGCGCGGTCCAGCGGATGGAGCTGGACCACATCGCCGATCGCAAGCTGCCCATGCGGCAGCAGTCCATGCGGGACCTCGAGGAAGCGCTGTACTTCGTGCTGGACGAGAAGGGACACAGCGTCCACCTCACCGACCGCGGCGCCACCGCGATGTCGCCCAACGACCCGTCGCTGTTCCTGGTGCCGGACATCTCGGAGGAGGTCCACCGGGTCGATCGCGACCCGGCCCTCACCCCCGAGGAGCGGGTGATTCGCCGGCGCGAGGTGGAGTCCGAGTACGCCATCAAGAGCGAGAAGCTGCACATCATCCACAAGCTGCTGCAGGCGCACGCGCTCTACGAGAAGGAAGTGGACTACCTGGTCCAGGAGGGCCAGGTGATGATCGTGGACGAGTTCACCGGTCGCATCATGGCGGGCCGCCGCTGGGCCGACGGCCTGCACCAGGCGGTGGAGGCCAAGGAAGGGGTGCAGGTCAAGGGCGAGACCCAGACCTTGGCCACGATCACCATCCAGAACTACTTCCGGATGTACGACAAGCTGTCGGGCATGACCGGCACGGCGGAGACGGAGGAGCAGGAGTTCTTCACCATCTACGGGCTGGAGGTCTCGATCATCCCCACCAACCGGCCGGTGCGCCGGCTGGATGATGAGGACCAGATCTACAAGACCCGGCGGGAGAAGAACAACGCCATCGTGGACGAGGTCGAGCGGCTGCACCAGGAGGGGCTGCCGGTGCTGATCGGCACCGTCACCGTGGAGACCTCGGAGACGCTCTCCCGCCAGCTCAAGCGGCGCGGCCTCAAGCACGAGGTGCTCAACGCCAAGTACCACCAGCGGGAGGCGGAGATCGTGGCCGGGGCGGGCCAGCGCGGCTCGATCACCATCGCGACCAACATGGCCGGCCGCGGCACCGACATCAAACTCGGTGCGGACGTGGCCAAGCAGGTGGATACTGACGGGCTGCAGATCGTCGGCACCGAGCGGCACGAGTCGCGCCGCATTGACCGCCAGCTGCGTGGCCGATCCGGCCGCCAGGGCGATCCGGGCCGCTCGCTGTTCTTCCTCTCGCTGGAAGACGACCTGATGCGGTTGTTCGGGTCCGACCGGATCGCCCGGTGGATGGACAAGGGCGGGGCGGAGGAGGGGGAGGTCATCTCCCACCCGTGGGTGACCGGCGCGATCAGCCAGGCGCAGAAGCGGGTCGAGCTGCAGAACTTCCAGGCCCGCAAGCGGCTGCTCGAGTACGACGACGTGATGAACCAGCAGCGGGAGGTGGTCTACTCGCTGCGGCTGTTCGCGCTCGAGCGGGGCGAGCAGCTCAAGGCCGAGGCGACCAAGATGGTGGACAGCGCAGTGGAGCGCGTGGTCAACCAGACCCTGGCCGAGGCCGACCGCCCCGAGGACTGGGATCGCGCGGGCCTGAGCACCCTGCTGCTGCAGCAGTTCCTCATTGCTGCGGATGAACTCACCGACGCCGACCGGACCCCGACCGAGGCACGGATCCTGGCCTCGGCCAAGGCCGCCGGCCACGAGGCGTTCCAGCGCAAGATCGAGTACCTCCGGGATTTCGCGAAGCAGATCGGCGCGGTGGACGTGGAGAATCAGGTGCTCTCCACCATCATGCTGACGGTACTGGACGAGAAGTGGAAAGACCACCTGTACGACCTCGATCAGCTCCGCAACGCCATCCAGTACCGGGCGTACGGGCAGCGGGATCCACTGGTCGAATACAAGAAGGAGGCCTTCGAGATGTTCGAAGACCTCATGCGCGACATGCAGGCCACCTTCACCGAGCGCTTTCTCAAGATCCAGGTCACCGCCGAGCCGCCCCGGTCCGCCGCGGCGCGGCCCGCCGTCCCGGCGCCGGCACCCGACCGCTCGGGCAGCGCGGATGAGCTCTTCGCGCCGGCTGCGCGGTCGGCACCGTCCTCGTACACCGGACCGAAGTTGCCGCCGCCGCCCGCCGTCACCACTAACCGGGGCCCCATCGCCTCCGCCCCGGCCGCCGTGGCCAGCACGCCGGCGGTGGGCCGCAACGAACCCTGTCCCTGCGGCTCGGGCAAGAAGTACAAGAAGTGCCACGGGGCAGGGTAGGGCCCGGGGAGCCGGGTGGGTCACCCGGCTCCACCCCTCGCGGTCCCACCGCGCGTTTTTCGGATACCTGCCTGGGGGGAGCGCCGCGTAACGTAGGCCGATGACGGCTCCGGAACGCCCGCGCGAGCGGCTTTGGTCGCTTGGTCCCGCCGCCCTCACCTCTACCGAACTCATCGCCATCCTGCTTGGCACCGGGGCCCTGCGCCGGGGGCCGGCGGAGGTCGCTGCCGGCCTGCTGGAGCGTGGCGGGGGGTCGCTCCGGCAGCTGGCCGCCCGGCCCGGGGCGGAACTCACTCTGAGCCCCGGGGTCGGGCCGGCCAAGGCGGCCCGGCTGCTGGCGGCCTTTGAGCTGGCCTCACGACTGCTGCAGGAGCAGCGCCCCGCCCAGCCCCGCCTGCGGGACCCGGCGGATGTCGCCGCCCTCCTCGGTCCCCGGCTTCGGGACCTCCAGGTGGAGGAATTCCATGTCCTGGCCCTGGACAGCCAGAGCCGGGTGCGCCGGGACGTGCTGGTTACCCGGGGGCTCCTGAACAGCGCCCTGGTGCACCCGCGGGAGGTGTTCCGTGCGGCAATTGCCGAGGCGGCGGCCGGCATCATTGTGGTCCACAACCACCCCAGCGGCGACCCCACGCCCTCCCCGGAAGACCAGGCGGTGACCCGCCAGCTGGTGGAGGCCGGCAAACTGCTGGACCTCCCGGTCTACGATCACGTCATCGTCGCGGGAGACCGCTGGCTGAGCTTCGTGGCGGCCGGCCTGCTCTGAGTTCCCCGGCCTGCGTTGACGGCGGCCGGGAGATTCGCCATCGTAAAGGCTTACCAGGGGCGCTGTGCGCCCCCGTTTCGACGACCGCCCGCCCAGTCAGGCGAGCGGGGTTTTGGTGTCTTTCCTGCTGGTCCGCTGCCCGAAGGCCGCGGCCGCGCCGTGTGGCCCTGTGGCCAGGATGCCCGTGACCGGAACCCTGCCCGAGATCTCCCCCGATTTCCGCACCCTGCTGGAGCGCCACGCCGACCGGCTGGACCTCGAGCAGATTGACCGTGCGCTCCGCTTCAGCTCCTCGGCCCACCGGGGCCAGAAGCGGGTCTCGGGGGAGGACTTCATCCAGCACTCGATTGCCGTGGCGCGGACCCTGGTGGAGCAGCAGCTGGACACCACCTCGATCGTCTCGGCGCTGCTGCACGACGTGGTCGAGGATTCGGACATCCGGGCGGAGGACATCTCGCGGGAGTTCGGCGCGGAAGTCGCGAACATCGTGGATGGCCTGACCAAGATCAGCTCGCTGACCTTCCGCTCCTCGGCGGAACAGCAGGTGGAGAACTACCGCAAGCTGCTGCTGTCCATCGCCAAGGACGCCCGGGTCATCATCATCAAGCTGGCCGACCGACTCCACAACATGCGCACGCTGGACCCGCTCTCCCCGGAGAAGCGGGCCCGCATCGCCACCGAGACCCGGGAGATCTACGCCCCGCTGGCGCACCGCTTCGGCATGGCGGGGATCAAGGCCGAGCTGGAAGACCTCGCCTTCAAGTACCTGGAGACCGACGACTACGAGTCGCTGGTACAGCAGGTCGCGTCCCGCCGGGCGGAGCGGGAGCAGATGATCCAGCGGCTCAAGGTGCCGCTGGATCACGAGCTCAAGCAGGCCGGGCTCACCTGGTTCGACATCACCGGACGGCCCAAGCACCTGTGGTCCATCTACCAGAAGATGCGCCGGCGCAACAAGCCGTTCGATGAGATCTACGACCTCATGGCGATCCGGGTGATCGTCAAGTCGGTGCAGGAGTGCTATCACGTGCTCGGAGTCATCCACCACAACTGGACTCCGCTGCAGGAGCGCATCAAGGACTACATCGCCAGTCCCAAGTCCAACGCCTACCAGTCGCTGCACACCACCGTCTTCGGGCCCGGCGGGCACCTCTTCGAGGTGCAGATCCGGACCCAGGACATGCACCGCACCGCCGAGTACGGCATCGCCGCCCACTGGCTGTACAAGAGCGACAAGAAGGGCGACCGGATTGACGAGCACTTCGGCTGGTTCCGCCAGCTGCTGGAGCTGCAGCAGGACGCTCACACGCCGGAGGAGTTCCTCGAGTTCCTCAAGGTGGACCTGTACCAGGACGAGATCTTCGTCTTTACGCCCAAGGGGGACGTCAAGCAGCTCCCCAAGGGCGCCACGCCGATCGACTTCGCCTTCATCGTCCATACCGACGTGGGGCTCCGCTGCCAGGGCGCCAAGGTCAACGGCCGGATCGCGCCGCTGCACCGGGAACTCAAGAACGGCGACACGGTGGAGGTGCTCACCGGGCCGGCACCCCGGCCCAGCCGAGACTGGCTGGCGCATGTGCGCACCGCGCGGGCGCGCCACAAGATCAAGGGCTGGATCCGGCACCAGGAGGACGAGGAAGCCCAGGGCATCGGGCATGAGCTGCTGCTCAGGGAGGTCAAGCGCCGGCGGCTGCGTACCCGCCGATCCCGAGACCATGCTGCGGGCAGCGCAGTCCCTCGGCCTGGCCGACGCGGCGCTGCTGGAGGTGGCGCTCGGGCGGGGGGACGTGACCATCGTCCAGGTGATCCGGTCGCTGTACCCGGACCTCCCCTCCGACGACGCCCCGGAGACCCGGCCCAGCGTGATCGGCCGGGTCATCGACCGGATCCGGCTGGGCAGCGGCATCCGGATCCAGGGGCTCTCCGGGCTGCTGGTGCGCTACGCCCAGTGCTGCCAGCCGGTGCCGGGGGACGCCGTGGTCGGATACGTGACCCAGGGGCGGGGAATTTCGATTCACCGGGCGGACTGCCCCAACCTGCTGACCCTGTCGGGAGACGGTCGCCGGGTGGAGATCGACTGGCAGGAGGCCAAGGGGGAGGCCTTCGCGGTGCGCTTGGCCGTCAGCGGCGAAGATCGTCGCGGCCTCTACGCCGACGTGATGCAGGCCATCAGCCAGAGCGGGACCAACGTCAAGGCCGCAGAACTTGCCACCAAGGACGGCACGGTCTTCAGCACGATCGTCGTGGAGGTGGACAACCGCACCCACCTGGCCAAGGTCATCAAGACCATCCGCAAGGTGAAGGGCATCACCGACGTCGAGCGGCGGGACGTGCCGGCGCCGCAATAGGCCACGCCCGGCGCTCCGTCGCCACCTCGCTCCCCGGTCGCGCCGTGTAACGAGCTCCGGCCGCCCGATTGACGGGCCGCCACGGCGGAGTATCCTATCCCCCCCATGCCCAACTACTGGTTGCTCAAGACTGAGCCCTCGACCTACGCCTTTGCCCAGCTGGAGAAGGACGGCAAGACCGTATGGGATGGGGTCCGCAACGCGCTGGCCCTCACCCACCTGCGCAAGATGAAGAAGGGCGACCGGGTGCTGATCTACCACACCGGCGCCGAAAAGTCGGTCGTCGGCATCGCCAGGCTCGCCGCCGGTGCCTACCCCGATCCCCAGCAGGACGACCCCCGGCTGGTGGTGGTGGACCTGGCCCCCGAGCGGCCCCTCTCGCGGCCGGTTACGCTGGCCACCATCAAGGCGGACCCGTCGCTGCAGGCCATGCCGCTGGTCCGCATCTCCCGTCTCTCGGTCATGCCCGTGACGGCGGAGGAGTGGAAGCGCCTGCTCGAGCTCGGAGGCTAGGGTCCTACTGCCCGCCGTGTCGGTCGGCCCCGCCCCCGCACCTCCCCTCCCGAAGAAAATCCGAAGTACCTATATTGGGGCCCATGCCGAGCCCTGCTTTCCAGGTCGTCGCCCCGTTCGAGCCGGCGGGAGACCAGCCCCGCGCCATCGTCGAGCTGAGTGAGGGGCTGACCCGGGGCGAGAGGTACCAGACCCTGCTGGGGGTCACCGGGTCCGGCAAGACGATGACCCTGGCCCATGTCATCGCCAACTACGGTCGGCCCACGCTGGTGATGTCGCACAACAAGACCCTCGCGGCACAGCTGTACGGCGAGTTGCGTCAGTTCCTGCCGCACAACGCCGTCGAGTACTTCGTCTCCTACTACGACTACTACCAGCCGGAAGCGTACGTTCCCAGCACCGACGTCTACATCGAGAAGGACGCCTCGATCAACGCGGACATCGAGAGCCTGCGGCTCCGGGCCACCTCCAGCCTGATGGAGCGGGAGGACGTGGTCATCGTGGCCACGGTCAGCGCCATCTACGGCCTGGGTGATCCGGTCGAATACCGCAAGCTGCTGGTCACTGCCGCGCGGGGCGAGGAGCGGGGTCGGGACGCGCTGCTGGCCGACCTGGTCCGCATCCAGTACGGCCGCAACGACGTCGCCTTCGATCAGGGCACCTTCCGGGTGCGCGGGGACACGGTGGAGATCTTCCCCGCCTACGCCGAGCAGGCCATCCGGGTGGAGTTCTGGGGAGATCAGATCGAGCGCATCGCCAAGATCGACCCGCTCACCGGGCGCTCCCTCGCCGTGCTGGACCGCTGCGCCATCTATCCCGCCAAGCACTTCGTCACCCAGCGGTCCACCATCGAGCGGGCCGTCACCCTGATCAGGGCGGAGCTGGCCGAGCGGCTGGCGCTGCTGCGCGGCGCCGGCAAGCTGCTGGAGGCGCAGCGGCTGGAGTCCCGCACCTCGTTCGACATCGAGATGATGCTCGAGGTCGGGACCTGCGCCGGCATCGAGAACTACTCCCGGCACCTGACCGGCCGCCTCCCGGGCGAGCGCCCCGCCTGCCTGCTCGACTACTTCCCGGCGGAGTTCCTGGTGGTGGTCGACGAGTCGCACGTCACGCTGCCGCAGATCGGCGGGATGTTCAACGGCGACCGGGCCCGCAAGGAAACACTGGTGGAGTACGGCTTCCGGCTGCCGTCGGCGCTGGACAACCGGCCGCTGCAGTTCGACGAGTTCATGACGATCGTGCCGCAGACTCCTGTCCGTGTCCGCCACGCCCGGGCCGATGGAACTGGGACTCTCCGGCGGGCAGGTGGTGGAGCAGATCATCCGGCCCACCGGCCTGGTGGATCCCGAGGTGCTGATCCGCCCGGTGAAGGGCCAGGTGGACGACCTGCTCAAGGAGATCCGCGAACGGGTGCGGCGGCGCGAGCGGGTGCTGGTCACCACCCTCACCAAGCGGATGTCCGAGGATCTCACCGATTACCTGCAGCAGACCGGGGTCCGGGTGCGCTACCTGCACTCGGACATCGACGCCATCGAGCGCATGGAGATCCTGCGCGGGCTCCGGCTGGGCGAGTTCGACGTGCTGGTGGGCATCAACCTGCTGCGCGAGGGGCTCGACCTGCCGGAGGTGTCGCTGGTGGCCATTCTCGACGCCGACCAGGAGGGCTTCCTGCGGTCGGACCGCTCCCTGATCCAGACCGTCGGCCGGGCGGCGCGCCACCTGAACGGACTCGCCATTCTCTACGCCGACCGGATGACCGGCTCCATGGAGCGGGCCATCGCGGAGATGGATCGTCGCCGCAGCACCCAGCTGGCGCACAACAAGGAGCACGGCATCACACCGCGGTCCATCATCAAGTCGCTGGAAGAGGTGCGCCTCACCACCCGCGTGGCCGACGCCCGCACCGAAAAGGCGGAGAAGAAGGAAGAGCGGCTCGTCGCCCTCGACTTCCGCGACCCCGCCAAGCGGGCCCAGACCATCACCGCGCTGGAACGCCAGATGAAAGAGGCCGCCGCCAACCTCGAATTCGAGGTGGCCGCGATGCTCCGCGACCAGATCAACGAACTGCGGGCGCTGGACACCCCCGACGTCTCGCGGGCCGCCCCGCTGCGGCGCAGGGCATGATTCGTCCGTTGTCGGAACCGGAACTCGTTGCCACGGGGGAGAGTCTCGGCCGGGCGCTCCCGCCGCGCACCATCGTGGCCCTGGAGGGAGAACTCGGCGCCGGCAAGACGACCTTTGCGCAGGCGCTTGCCCGCGGGCTGGGCGTCACCGAGCCGGCCACCAGCCCGACCTACGCCCTGGTCCACCGGTACCAGGGCCGGCGCGGCCCGGTATTTCACCTGGACTGCTACCGGCTGCGGGCTCCGGAGGAGGCGGCAGACCTCGGGTGGGAGACCCTGCTGACCGAGGGGGACGCGGTACTGGTCGAATGGCCCGAACGGGCCGGCGCCTGGATGCCGGCGCCCAGCCGCCGATTCCGGCTGCACCACCTGCCGGATGCCGAGCTTCGTGGCCTGGAGGAGCTCGGCTGATGTGGCTGGCCCTGGACACCGCGACCGACCGCGCCTCGATCGCCCTGGGCGGTCCGGGCGCGATCCTGGCGGAAGCCGAGATCGTCGGCGCCCGCCGCCACGCCTCCGGCCTGCTGCCCGCACTGGAGGCTGCCCTGGCGGGGATCGGGGCCTCGTCCGCACAGATCGAGGGCGTGGTCCTGGCCGACGGTCCCGGCAGCTTCACCGGCCTCAGGGTCGGCGCCAGCGTGGCCAAGGCCCTGGTCCGGGTGCGGCAGATGCCGCTGTGGACCGCCCCGTCACTCCTCGGCGCCGCCCGCGGCGCCGAGGTGCAGCCCGGGGAGACGGTAGCCGCCGTGAGCGATGCCCTGCGGGGGGAGCTCTTTGCTGGCGCGTGGCGCTTCCATGCCGGTGCGGTCGAGTGGGTACTGCCACCGATGGTGCTGACCCCGACCGGATTCCGGGAGCGGGTCGGGGCCGGGGTGCGAATCACCGGGACGGGCGCGCCGCTCCTCGGGGCCGGCGAGCCCAGCTGGCCCCGCGCCGCGGCCTTGCTCGGCCTGGTCGGGCTGGCCGGCGGCGTGACGCGGGTGGCCGATCCGGCGGGCTGGCAGCCGACGTACGGTCGGCCGGCGGAGGCCCAGGCCAAATGGGAGCGCGAGCATGGCCGCCCCCTTACAGATCCGGCCCGCGCGCCCCGCTGACGTCGCGGCCATCGCGCTGCTGGAACGCCGGTGCTTCAGTGATCCCTGGAGCGCGGAGGCGTTCGGGGCGGTGATGCGCACCCCGGGTACCCACGTCGCACTGGCCGAGGCGGAGGGCGCGCTGGTGGCGTATTTCGTCGGGAGAACCGTGGCGGGGGAGGCAGAGATCTTGAATCTTGCTGTGGCCCTGGAGTCCCGCCGGGCGGGCGTGGCGGCGGCCCTCCTCGCGGACGGGCTCCGGGCGCTCCACGCCGCCGGCGCACGGGAGGTGTTTCTGGAGGTGCGCGCCGGGAACACCGCGGCGATCGCGCTGTACCAGCGCCATGGGTTCCGGCAGGTCGGCCGCCGGGCCCGGTACTACAGCCGGCCGGTCGAGGATGCCCTGGTCCTGCAACTGGCGCTGGCAGGGCTGCAGGATTCCGGTACGCAGGCGCTAGATTTGGAGTAGTGGTCGGCCACACCCCATCCCAACTTTCCGGGCGTGTTCCCCAGGTTCGTTCTCAGCCCCCAGCGGTGGAGGTTCCCGTGAGTCGCAGTCTCAACAAGGTCACCCTGATCGGCAACCTCGGCCAGGATCCCGAAGTCCGTAGCACCAGCACCGGCGGGCGTGTCGCCAATTTCAGTCTGGCTACCAGCCGCCAGTGGTCCGGCCAGGGCGGGGAGAAGCAGGAAAAGACGGAGTGGCACAAGATCGTCGCCTGGAACAACTCCAAGGGCGGCACCGGGCTCGCGGACGTGATCGAGCGCTATTGCAAGAAGGGCGACAAACTCTACGTCGAGGGCCGGCTGGAATACCGTTCCTGGCAGGACAAGGACGGCCAGACCCGCTACACCACCGAGATCATCGCCAATGAGATCATCATGCTCTCCGGCAAGAGTGGCGGCGGTGAGGGCGGCTACTCCCCGTCCAAGGCGCCGGCCGCCGCCGGGGCGGCCGCCAAGAAGGAGGGAAAGGCGGAGTTCGATGACGTTCCCGCCGCCTTCGACGGAGAAGAGGACGACCTCCCCTTCTGACCTTCCCGAAGGGCGCCGAGGGGGAGATCCTCCCGGCGCCTCAGGGTGGTGAGCCGCATCACCATCCCACGCCGGGACTTAGCGGCCCCGGTCTCATGTAGTCTCTGAGTGGCGGACCGGAGCCTGCTGTCCTATATTGGGTTACCACGATACCCACCCACCGAGGGTAGTGTGATGACCCGTTCCGCTCGGATTGGCCTCCCGGCACTGTTGGCGGTACTTGCCGCCCCCACGCTGCTGCTGGCCCAGAATGCCCGTCCTGATTCACACACCGTTCGCCCTGGCGACACGTTGTGGGATCTCTCCCGCCAGTATCTCGGCGATCCCTTCCTCTGGCCGGAGATCTACCGGCTCAACACCACCGTCGTGGAGGATCCGCATTGGATCTACCCCGGCGAGGTGCTGCGCCTGGCCGGCGGGGCGGAAGTGAGCGCCGTGCCGGCGACCGACACGCCCCTGCCGCCGGTCGAAGCCGCCGCGCCGGTGGCTGGGGCCCCCATCGCGGAGGCCGAGCCGGCAGAAGCGGCCGAGACCCCGCCGGAGCCATTCGCCCTGGCTGAGCCACAGATGGGAGACTACAACGAGGGCGGCGATCCGCGGGACAGCGTTGACCTCACCCCCCTCGTGGGCGACAATCGTCGGACCGCGGCAACCGGCCCCGACCTGCAACTCAGCTTCCAGCGGGCCTTCCGTCCGATTCGGCGGAGCGAGTTCTACAGCTCCGGGTTCCTGACCGAGGAACAGGCGCTGCCCTACGGGAAGATGCTGGGACTGGTCACCCCGCTCCAGATTGAAGAGGTCAGTAACCGGACCACCGCCCAGCTCTTCAGCCGGGTCGCGGTGACGCCACCGGCCGGTGGTCAGTATCAGGTCGGGGATACCCTGCTCACGGTGTACCTGCAGCGGGAGATCCGGGGCCACGGGTTCGTGGTCATGCCGACGGGGCTGATCCGGGTGATTGACGTCAGTCGGCCCGAGAACCTGGCCGAGGTCGTTGCCACGTACGGGCCGATCCGGGACCAGCAGCGGGTGCTCCCGGCGGAGAAGTTCACCGATCCCGGTAACGTCCGCCCGGTCCCGATCTCGGACGGGGTCAAGGGCAGGCTGCTGGCCCACCGGGATCAGCAGCCGCTCACCGGGCCGCAGGACGTGGTGTTCCTCGACCGCGGCCGGCGTGACGGGGTGGCGCTCGGGGACCTGTTTGAGATCCGCCAGGAGCCGCGCGACCGGCGTGGGGTGGCGGCGGTGATTGATGACGTGATGGCCACTGTCCAGGTGGTGCATGTCGGTGAGCGCACCAGCACGGCGCGGGTGGTGCGCGTCGTCCAGCCGGACATCCCCGCCGGCACCGAGGCCCGCCAGGTCGCCAAGCTGCCGTCGTGAGCCGGCGTGGTGCCCTGCCGGGCCCGCGCGTCTCCCTTCGGGCTCGTCACTCTTATCCCTCCGTCCCCGCATCGGGGTGCGGGCGACCGGGGTAAAGGGCGGCGGGCCCGGCTTCTTTCCAGAATCTCTCTCCGGGTGTGTCCGTGATGCTCCAGGCCGTCGGGTCGCTGCCGTCAACCTCGTGGGAACTGGTTCGCCAGTCGAGCCCCGAGACCAAGATCGTGCTGGTGGTGATCGCCATCTTCTCCGTGCTGGGGTGGTTCGTCATCGGCCTCAAGTGGTGGCAGTTCCGCCGGGTGCGGCGGCAGGCGAACCGGTTCTTCGGCGAGCTGGAGCGCACCACCCGGCTGCAGGACGCCTACCACGCGGTGATGAAGCTGCCGCCCTCTCCCTTCAACCGGCTGTTTCGCGAAGGCTTGAGCTTCGTGGGTGAACTCAAGCCGGGCGGACGCGCCACCGAGGGTGGCCCGGGCGGGGCGCTCTCGCCCACCCAGCTCGAGGCCCTCAAGGCGGTGCTGGGGAAGGAGGTGGCGGCCGAGCGGGACCTCATGGCCCGTTTCGTCTCCTGGCTGGCCACGATCGGCTCGGTCAGCCCGCTGCTCGGCCTGCTGGGGACCGTCCTGGGCGTCATGGATGCGTTCATCGGGATTGCCTCGAAAGGCTCGGGCAACCTGTCGGCGGTCGCGCCAGGCGTCGCGGAAGCCCTGGTCACCACCGTGGCCGGGCTGGCGGCGGCCATCCCGGCGGTGATCGCCTACAACCTGTTCGTCAACCGGCTGGGACTCTTCGCCGGCGAACTCGAGGGCTTCGCCAACGAACTGATTGGCAGTATGGCCCGTGAGGGGATGCTCTAATGACCTGGGGTGTTGGGCGGGGTGGAGGGCTGCGCGGGCACGGCGAACTCCCGTTGAACGCCGAGATCAACGTGACCTCGATGGTGGACGTCGCCTTCGTCCTGCTCATCATTTTCATGATCACCGCGCCGATCATGCAGGGCGGTGTGGACGTCCAGCTGCCGCGCGCCGAGGCCCGGCCCATGACCGCCCGGGAGGGGATGGTGGTGAGCGTGGACCGGGAAGGGCGGATCTACATCGACGAGACCCGGGTGACGCTGAATGACTTCCGGCTCACCTTCAGCGCCATGGTCCGCGCCCGTCGGCCCAAGGCGATCTATCTGCGCGCCGACCGGCGGGTGAACTACGGCGACGTCGTCCGGGTCCTGGCGGTGATCAGGACTTCCGGGGTGACCGATGTCGGCTTGGTGGCAGAAGAGGAAGAGCGGCCGTGATCGCGGGGCGCGGACGTCCGCGCGAGCATGCCGGCGTGGCCGCCGGCCTCACTGGCACGGTCGTGGTGCATATCTCTACGGTGCTGATCCTCTGGGGCACGGCGCGGCCGGCGGACGCCGGGCCACCGGTCTACGCCGTTGAGCTCATCGCGGCTCCCGCCCCTCCTCCCGAGACTCGGCCCGCGCCGGAGGCCACGCCCCGGCCCACTCCGACGCCCGCGGCGCCGGCCAAGCCCGACCCGAAGCCGCCCAAGCCGACCCCGGTCGCGCCCAAGCCCCCGCCGTCGCGGACGCCAGCGGTCACCGAGCCCACCCCGCGCAGCACGCCAGCGACTCCGCCGGCCCCTGGAGAGGCGCCCAGCACCGGGAACGATGCGGTCAGCGTGAGCACACCGGGCCTGGTGTTCCCGTATCCGGAATACCTCCGCAACATCGTGGAAGCGGTGTACCGGCGGTGGGAGCGGCCGCTGGGCAACGCCGCCCTCCGGGCCGAAGTGAGCTTTCTCATTCTCCGCGATGGAACCGTGCGGGAGATCCGGCTCACACGGCCCTCCGGCAGCTTCTCCTTCGACCTGTCGGCCCAGGGGGCCATCGAGGCCGCCGGCGGCGCGGATTCCTTCGGGCCGCTCCCCGATGGGTATCCAGCTGACGTGCTGCCTGTCTCCTTTTACTTCACCCCGCGTACCCGATGACCCGACCCAACCGCGCGCTGCCGGCTGTCGCTGCGCTGGCGCTGCTGACCCTGCTGCCTCCCGGACTTGCCGCGCAAGACAGCCTCCGCCCGCCCGATGGCGTCCGGGTGGGTATCGAGTACCGGCCGGGCTTCCGCCCGTCGGTGGTCGTGCTGCCCACGCGGGGGCTCGATTCCCTCCGGGAAATCCTCACCCGGGATCTGGACTTCAGCGATCGTTTCGAGGTGATTGGCCTCGGGGCCGGCGACAGCGCCGCCACGGCCGCCAATATGGGCGGGCGGACCATCAACTACTCGCTCTTCCGTACCCTGGGTGCCGAATACGCCGTGGAGATGGTCGCGGACGGCCAGACCACGGTCATCCGCCTGCACGACATCCCTGCCGGTGTGCTTCGGCGCGAGGCCCGGCTGACGCTGCCGGCCCCCTTCGACAGCGGCTTCCGCATGGCGGTGCACCGGGCCGCGGACGAGCTGGTCCGCTGGATCACCGGGACGCCCGGGGCGGCCGCCTCGCAGCTGCTTTTTCTCCTGGAGCGGCGGTTGTTCCGGGTTGATAGCGACGGGGCGGGGATGACGCAGTTGAGCGCTTCCGGCGAGGAGGTGCTGTCCCCGGTGTGGAGCCCCGACGGGAGCCGGATTGCCTACACGCGGTTTGGGGGAGGCGGGGGGCCCGTGGTGGTGCAGGATCTGGCCACCGGGCAGCGTACGGTCGTCACGGGCACGGCGTCGGGGCTCAATATCACCCCGGCGTTCTCCCCCGACGGCCGGACGGTCGCCTTTGCCCGCTCGGATGAGGACGGCACGGACATCTATACCGTGGATGTTGCCCAGCAGTGCTGCCTCCAGCGGTTGACGGTGGGAAGGTACTCGGATAATCTTTCCCCAACCTTCGCTCCCGATGGGAGCCGGGTGGCGTTCGTGTCCACGCGGGCCGGTCAGCCCCAGATCTACCGTATGGCCGCGGACGGGACCGATCAGGAGTTGCTCGCGCCCTTCGACTTCGGGGTGACCGGCAGCTCCAACGGCCCGGAGTGGTCGCCCGACGGGGCGAACGTCATTTTTCATCGGGACGTGAACCGGGCCCCCCAGGTGTTCCTGCTCGACGTTGCCGCCCGGCGGGTAAGGCAGCTGACCTCCGCGGGGCGCAACGAAGACCCGACCTGGGCACCCGATGGCCGGCACGTGGCGTTCGTTTCCGATCGCAGCGGTCGCCGGCAGTTGTGGGTCATAGATGTAATCACCGGCCGCATCCGCCAGCTCGTGTTGCCCGGGCAGACGCGACTCCCGGCGTGGTCCCGCCGTCTGGCTGGATCCGCCTCCGTCACACACTGATCCCTTCGGAGACCCGATGCGTACCCTCTGCTGGTCCCTGGCCCTGACGGCCACCCTCGCCGCCTGCGGCGGCCAGAAGCAGCCCGAACAGCCGGCGCCACAGCCGGCCCAGACACCCATGCCCGTTGCCCAACCTGCCGCGCCTGCTCCCGCGCCGGCGCCGACGCCGGTGCAGCCGACCCAACCCACCGAAGATCCCGCCGCCGTCGCGGCCCGGATCACCGCCGGGCTTCTGGCCGAACTGCGCCAGATGCCGCACTTCGATTTTGACAAGTCCGATATCCGCTTCGATGACCGCGGCCTGCTGGAACGCGTGGCGAGGATCCTCGCCGCCAACAGCGGCCTGGAGCTGCGAATCAGCGGCCACGCCGACGACCGCGGCTCGGACGAGTACAACCTGGCCCTGGGGAACCGGCGTGCCGGCGCCGTGAAGACCTACCTGGTCAACAAGGGCATTAGCGGGGGCCGGCTCGCGGTCGTGTCCTACGGTGAGGAGCGTCCGCTGCAGGTCGGCCAGGATGAGACGTCCTGGGCGGCCAACCGGCGCGCGGAGTTCGAGGTCACGGCCGGCGGTACCAACTTGCGCGCGCCCTGATGCCCACGCTCCGGGCCGGCGCCTGTCTGGTCCTCTTCGCCCTTGGAGGCTGTGCCTCCAAGGGCGACTTGCGCCGGGTAGAGGAACAGCTGCTCCTGTCGCGCGGAGAAAACCAGCGGGCCGACTCCGCCCGCGCCGTCGAACTGTCCCAGGTACTGCGGATCCAGCGGCGGATCATGGATTCGCTGGCTGCCCTGGATCGGGGCCTGGGCGGACTGTCGGTGCAACTGCAGGGGCTGCGGGGTGATTTCTCCAACGACCTCATCAGCGTCCAGCAGCAGCTGGTCCAGATCCAGGCGCTCACCGGCCAGAGCCAGCAGCGGCTCACGGAACTGCAGACCCAGCTCGAGGCCCGAAGCGAGCAGCTGAACGCGGCGCCGGCGCCTCTCGCGGGCGATACGGGGGCGGCCCCGGCGGGCGTTCCGGCCGGGCCACCGGGCGCCGGGGCCCCCTCGGCGGAGCAGGTCTACGCCGCCTCGCTGCAACAGCTTCGGCGCGGCAGTCCGGCCACCGCCCGCATGGGCTTCCGGGAGCTGCTCAGGCTCTACCCCACCCACGAGCGGGTGCCCGACGCGACCTATTTCCTGGGTGAGAGCTTCGCTGCGGAGTCTCCCGATTCCGCCGCCGTATACTACGCGAGGGTGACGGCCGACTTCCCACGGTCCACCCGGGCCGCGAGTGCCAGCTACAAGCTGGGACTGCTGGCCGAGCGGAAGAAGGACATCGAAGCGGCTCGGCGCTACTACACCAGCGTCGTGCGTGACTACCCCCGTTCCGACGAAGCCGCGCTCGCCCGCGACCGCCTGAAGACTCTCGGCCGCTGAGTCGGCGGCAGGACGCACCATGACCGGCCCTAGCGCGGAGATGCCATTCCTCGAACACCTCGAGGAACTCCGGGTGCGGCTCGTCCGCGTGGTGGTGGCGCTTCTGGTGGGCTCTGCGGTGGGCTTCTGGGCGGTGCAGCACTTCCAGCTGGTGAGTCTGCTGGCGCAGCCCATTGCGCCATACCTGGCGATCACCGGCGGCAAGCTCACCGTCACCAGCCCGACCGAGCCGGTGATGATCGTCTTCAAGCTGGCGCTCATCTCCGGCCTCGTCCTCACCTCGCCGTACATCATCTATCAGATCTGGGCCTTCCTGGCACCGGCGCTCTACGAGCGGGAGAAGCGCGCGGCCATGCCCGCGCTCGGCGCCGGCGTGCTGTTGTTCCTGGTTGGCGCCGTGGTCGGCTATGCCGTGTTGCTCCCCCTCTCCCTGCCGGTGCTCTTCAGCTTCCAGAGTGAGGGGCTGGCGATCCTCATCACCTACGAGAAGTACTTCGGCTTCGTGCTGCACATCATGCTGGGCATGGGGCTCGCGTTCGAGATCCCGCTGGTCATGGTGATGCTGACGGCGCTGGGGGTCACCAATCCCGCCGGCTTCACTCGCTTCCGGCGGTTCGCGATCGTGCTGGCTGCGGTGGGCGGGGCGATCCTCTCGCCGGGGACCGAAGTGCTGTCGATGATCATGGTGATGATCCCGCTGCTGCTGCTGTACGAGATCGGGTTTCTCGGCGCCTGGGTGGTCCATCGCCGCCGCCGGAGCATCGGCACGGCCGCGCCGCTGCTGTTGCTGCTGCTCGGGGCTCCCGGCGCCCTGTGGGCGCAGGCCGACACCACCAGGCCACCGCCGCGGAAACCCACCCCCACCCAGCCCACTGGCGCACCGGCCGGGCGGAATGCCCTCGGGCCGGACACCCTCGCCGCCGACAGCCTGCGGCGGCCGGGCCAGGCCGTGGATACCGCCACGGCCCGGCGGCTCGGGCTCCCGACGGCGCCGAGACATCCGTTTGCGAGCGAGGACTCGGTCCTCCAGGACCTGCTGGCGCGCCCGGGCTACCAGGCCACCCGATTCCGGAGCGACTCGGCGGTGGTCTTCGCCGAGGAGCGCAGCATCGTGCTCCGCGGCGACGCGGGCACCAAACGGGGGGAGACCCACCTGGAGGCGGATTCCATTCTGTACCAGGAGGCCGACTGCCTCATCCGAGCCACCGGCGATCCAGCGCTGTTCGATGGCGAGACGGTGCTGACCGGATTCGGCGGCATCCGCTACAACACCTGCATCCGCCGGGGCGTGGTCACCGGGGCCCTCACCACCTTCAAGCAGAACGGCACCGACTGGTTCCTCCGCGGCAACCTGGCCCAGGATTCCAGCGCGGCCCGGCTCTACGCGTCGCACGGCAACATCACCAGCTGCGACCTTCCCGAGACGCACTACCACTTCTCTGCCCGGGAGGTGAAGTGGATCTCGAAGACGGTCATGGTGGCCCGGCCGGCGGTACTCTATATCCGGGATGTCCCGGTGCTCTGGCTCCCCTTCGTGTTCCAGGACGCCCGGACCGGCCGGCGATCGGGCATTCTGATCCCCCGGTTCGGCCTGAACGACATCGTCCGGCAGAATCCCGGGTACAATCGCCAGGTGACCAACATCGGCTATTACTGGGCGCCCAACGACTATTTCGATTTGACGGCCAAGCTGGACTGGTACTCCAACCGACTGGTGGAGTACGGCGGGGCCGCGCAGTACCGCTGGCTGGACCGCTTTGCCACCGGGGGCGTCGGGTACCGGCGCACGGTGGAGAACACCGGGCGCCGCTCCACCAACATCCGGTGGGATCACCGTCAGGCTTTCAACGTGACCACCTCGCTGAACCTGACCTTCAACTATGCCAGCAGCGGCTTCGTGCAGCGGCGTAACGCCATTGACCCGGTGGCATCCACCCAGCAGATCGTGAGCTCGGCCAACTTTACCAAGCGCTTTGCATGGGGCTCGGTGGCCCTGGGCGGCAACCGGCGCCAGAACCTCTCCGACAACAGCGTCTCGATGGAGCTGCCCTCGCTGGCGGTTTCGCCAAAACCCATCGACCTCTCCGGCAGCGTGACCTGGTCGCCCGGCCTGAGCGTGCGCAACAGCTTCGAGACCAACTTTCCGCTGCGGCCGACGCCGATCATCGTGCTTCCATCCGGCGGGATCGACACCAGCGGCGCGACCCGGGATTCCCGCACCAGTGTGGTGAACTTCGACACGCCGCTCCGGGTGGGCGGGTTCAACGTGCGCAATAGCTTCGGCTACCAGGACCGCCAGGTGAACGGCCGGACCGTGGTGGGGTCCCAGAAAGTCCCTGACCCGACCACCCCCGACCCCACCGATTCCATCACCGTGAGTCAGACGACGGTAGGGGATTTCGCCAGCGAGCTCAATTGGGAGACCGGCATCAGCCTGCCCACGGTCCTGCGCAATACCTGGAAGCTGCAGCCGAGCGTGGGTGTGACCAACTCCACCTCGGGCCCGTTCGCGGTCCGCAACCGGATCACCGGCGGGGACTGGGTGCGCCAGGGCAAGCGGTTCAATCTCGGGCTGGCGATCTCCCCCACCTTCTTCGGCTTCTTCCCGGGGCTGGGCCCGCTGGAGCGGATCCGGCACAGCGTGTCGCCGGTGGTGAACTACAGCTACAGCCCCGCGGCCGACATCAACCAGGAGTACGCCCGGGCGATCACCCCGGTGGGGCAGGTGACCCGGCTCAGGAGCGACCCGACCCAGCTGATTACGGTCGGCCTGTCGCAGAACTTCGAGGGCAAGGCCCGGCGTGCCCCCGGCGACACCCTGGAGGCCGCGGCCAAGAAGATCCGCCTGCTTGGCATCCAGACCAGCTCGATCCAGTACGACTTCGAGCAGGCCAAGCTGCCGGGGCGGACCGGCTGGCGGACCCAGGCGCTCACCAACCAGTTCCAGTCGGATCTGCTCCCCGGCTTCAACCTGAGTCTGACGCACGATCTCTGGAACGGTCAGGTCGGCAGCGACACCGCCTCCTTCGACCCGTTCCTGCAGGCCGTCACGGCCAGCTTTGCCATCTCCGGAGGTACTGTCCGGACCCTGCTGGGGATCGTGGGGCTGGGCGGGAAACGTGATTCGGCGGGGCGGGATGAGCCGCCCCCACCGTCGTACGTGGCCGGCCAGACCCGGTTCGGGCGCCCGCCCACCTTCTTCGGCGCCGGGAGCGACCAGACCGTCGGCGCGGGGACCAATCGCCGCTTCACGGCGAACCTCAACTACAGTCTCTCGCGTCAGCGCCCCGTGACGGGCACCGCCGGCGACGTCCCGGCCCGGGACGCGCAGCAGAGCCTGGGGTTCAGTACCAGCTTCGCGCCCACCCCGTTCTGGAGCGTCTCCTGGTCCACCCAGTACAACATCACGGCGCGGGAATTCGAGTCGCAGGTCGTGCGCCTCGAGCGGGTCCTGCATGAGTGGCGCGCGGGGTTCAACTTCGTCCGCAACCCCAACGGGAACTTCGCATTCTTCTTCTCGGTGTACCTCTCCGATCTGCCCGACATCAAGTTCGACTACAACCAGACCTCCATCGAACGCTGAGTGGCCCATCGGCTGCGCCACGGCGCCTTGTCGTCCCCGATCAGGACACCCCCGCCTCTCCAAAACGAGACGCCAAACTCGGTAGGCATCTCGCAAGTTGTTGTGCCCCAACGCTATACAGTACCACGCCGGTTTGGCATCGCCCCTGCACTAGAGCAACGGTGATCCTCATCCGGAGCCGTTCCCATGCGTCGTCTGTGGCCCATCCTGCCGCTGGTTGCCCTCGCGGCCTGCACCGAGACCCAGATCATTGGAAGTGGTGCCCTGGTGCCGCCTCCCAGCAACCTCATCTACACCGTCGAACCGAGCGGGACCCCGGGCGCGCCCGCGGGCGTCCTGCTGCAGTGGGACAACGATCGCGATCCCAACCTTGCCGTCTGGCACGTGTACTCGCGCGGGTCGAGCGGCGGCACCTTCCGGCTGCGGGGTTCCACCACGTCGAACAGCTTCCACGATGAAGGAATCCCCCACCTGGAGTACTACATCACGGCGGAGGATGTGGACGGCGCCGAGACCTCGCCCAGCAACGTGGTGCGGGTGGATGAGCGGCTCGCCCTGCAGCAGCCGTCTACCCTGTCGAGCACCACGCTGAACGGCGCGATCGCCCTGACCTGGTCAGACAACGCCTACACCAGCGATCCCAACGGCTTCAAGATCTACCGCGTCTACAGCGCCGGGTACGACCTGGACCAGAACCTCTGCGGCCAGACCTGGTCGCTGGAGGGGAGCACCGTCGCCCCGGAGTTCGTGGCCGGTGCGCTCGTCAACGGTGTGCCGCGCTGCTTCGGGGTCTCGGCGGTCAGCATCGAGGGATTCGAAAGCCTGTGGTCGCCGATCCGATCGGACACGCCCCGTCCGGATGCCCGCAACGTGGCGCTCTTTGCGCGGCAGGTGCAGGACGCCGGCAGCGGGATGCGGTTCTGGCGCGATCTCGACGGCGACGGCTTTGCCGACGCCGCAGAACTCGGGCTGGTGCAGCCAGGCTCGGCGGTGAGCAACGACTTCAGCGTGGAGCGGGCCCCCAACGGGGCGCTGTTCCTGACTCCCCAGCGCTCGGGGACCGGGGTGTCGGTCTACGGCACGGCGCCGGTCGCCGATCTGACCAGCATCGATTACGCGCCCAACATCATCTATGGCAGGGGCGGAATCGAAGCGCTGCCGGGCTGGGGGTATGTCTTCGAGACCGATGGCGGCGACGGATTTGCGCGCTATGCGGCGGTGCGAGTCACCCACGTGGGCCAGAGTTTCCTGATCCTCGACTGGGCCTTCCAGACCGACCCTGGCAACCCCGAACTGATCGTCGCGTCCCGCTGAACGCCGTCCCCGCGGGTCAGGGCCTCCGGACGAGGTCCTGGCCCGTCGGCCCTCTGGCAGGCAGGCCCACCGCCACGCTACGTTCCCGTCATGCCCAAGGTCCCGCTCGTTCTCACTGGCCGTTCCCTGCACATCAGCGAGGTGGTGGAGGCAGCCCGCGATCCGCTCGCCACCCTCGCGCTGGATCCCCAGGCCGTGGAGGCCCTGGGTGCCAGTCGGCGCCTCGTCGACTCGGCGATCCAGCGGGGAGACACGATCTACGGCATCAACACCGGGTTCGGGAAGCTCGCCAACGTCCGGATCCCGGCCGATCAGCTGGAGCAGTTGCAGGTGAATCTGATCCGGTCGCACGCGGCGGGGGTGGGACGGCCGCTGCCGGCGGATGTGGTGCGGGCCGTGATGCTGTTGCGGGCAAATGTGCTGCTCCGGCCGACCAGCGGAGTACGGCCGGCGCTGGTCCAGGCGCTGGTGGCCCTGTTCAACGCGGGCATCGTCCCGCTAGTGCCGGAACAGGGCAGTGTGGGCGCCAGCGGCGACCTGGCACCACTCAGCCACATCGCCATGGCGCTGATCGGCGAAGGCGACGTGCTGGTCGATCGATCGGGCGGCGGCGTCTCGGCCGCGGCGGCGCTGGCGCGCGCCGGTCTCGACCCGTACCGCTTCGCCCCCAAGGAGGGGATCAGCTTCATCAACGGCACGCAGGCCCAGACGGCCCTGCTGGCGCTCCTGAGCCATGACGCCGAGGCGCTGTGGCGTTCCGCCGTGGGGGCTGCGGCGATGAGCCTCGAGGCGCTCCGCGGCACACCCACGCCGCTCGACTCCCGGATTCATGACGCGCGGCCGCATCCCGGGCAGCTCCGCGCCGCCGAGCTCATGCGGGGGCTGGTCGCCGAGAGCGAGATTCGTGAGTCGCATCGCGACAACGATCCCCGGGTCCAGGACGCCTACAGCCTGCGGTGCACTCCCCAGGTGCTGGGCGCAGTGGCCGATGCGATCCGGTTCGGCCGCGAGGTCGTGTTGATCGAGCTCAATGCCTCCACCGACAACCCGCTGGTCTTCCCCAACGGCGATGTCCTCTCGGGCGGCAATTTCCACGGACAGCCGGTGGCCCAGGCGCTGGACTTCCTGGCGATCGGCCTGGTCACCCTGCAGGCCCTGGCCGAGCGCCGGGTGGAGCGCCTGGTGAATCCCGATCTCTCCCAGGGACTGCCGGCGTTCCTCACGGCGGATCCCGGACTCTCCTCCGGCTTCATGATGGTGCAGATCACCGCGGCTTCGCTGGTGGCAGAGTCCCGCGCGCTGGCGATGCCGGCCAGCATCGGGTCCATCCCCACCGATGCCAACCAGGAGGACTTCGTGCCCATGGGAATGGCCGCCGCTTACAAGGCGCGGCGGATCCTGGCCAACGCCCAGCTGGTCGTGGCGGCAGAGTTCCTGTGCGCCGCGCAGGGCCTGGACCTGCTGCGCCCGCTGCAGCCCGGGATGGGGGTCGCCGCGCTGCATCGGGCGGTGCGTGGCCCGGCGGGCGTGCCGGGGCTCGAGGGGGATCGTCCTCCCGGCCCGGACCTCGAGCGGCTCGCGGCGCTCGTTGCTCGGGGCGGGCTCGATCCGGCCCCCGGTTTGCCTTGCTAGGGGTGGGGGGGGCCGGTATCTTCTAACTTCCGATGTAGCATAGGGCTCCACCCTCACCCGCCGCGCCGGATGAACTTCGAAAAGCTCAAAGAAACGGCCCGGAAGTACGAGCAGAAGGAGGAATGGCGGCGGGCCATTGAGGTCTACCTGCAGGCAATCCGTGAGTTCGAGGCCGGAAACGACCCGGTCCCCGACCTCTCGGTCTACAATCGCATCGGCGATCTGTACCTCAAGGCCAATGAGCCGGGCGCGGCGGTGCAGGCCTATGAGCGGGCCGCCGACCTCTACGGGGAACAGGGGTTCTTCAACAACGCCATCGCCCTCTGCGGCAAGATCCTCAGGGTCAATCCGGGCCGCATCCAGACCTACCTGAAGCTCGCCCACCTGCACGGCCGCAAGAACGTCGTCATCGAGGCCAAGAAGAACCTGCTCGAGTACCTCGAGCGGATGAACGCGCTCAATCAGCTCGATGAGGCCTTCAACGCCGTCAAGAGTTTCGCCGACCAGTTCCCGGGCAACAAGGAAATCCGCCTGATGCTGAGCGAGTTGCTCCGGGCCTCCTCCCGCAACGCGGAGGCGCGCGAACAGCTGGAGAAGCTGGCGAGCGATCTTGAGGCCCGCGGTGACACGGTCGGGGCCCGCAAGACGATGATGCGGCTGCAGGCACTGGAGGCGGAAGAGACCGCCGCCCTTCCTTCGGAGTCAGCCAAGTCCGGGCCCATCAAGATCAAGTCGGCCGACCTCGTGTTCCTGGATACCAGTGCTGGGGGCGCCGGTGCGGCGCCCAAAGCGGGCAGTGGCCCGATTTCCCGCAAGACCCGGGCGGTGAGCGTGCCGCCGCCGCGCGAGACCAGCCGGACGAAGGTCCCGGCGGGCCTGCCGCTCATCGAGGTGGGCGAGTCGGCGGAGGACCCCCCCGTCGCCGACCCCACGCCGCTGCAGATCGAGACCTCCAGCCTGACCGGCGAATCGCTCGAACTCGAGTCGGTGCAGCCTATCAGCGAGGAAGCCCGCCTCGAGGCCACCGCGTCGGGAGGCGTGGCGCGTACCCTCGGCTTCGAGCCCACCCAGGTGGAGGGTCTGGAGGACACCGCGGTCCAGCCGCTGGAGGGCCTGGAGCTGGACGAGCCGACCCCCGACAGCGTGGAAATCTCGGCGGCTGGCGGGATGGACTTCGAGCGGACCGGCGACGCCGGCGGTCTGCTCGGGCTTGAGCCGACCTCGGCGGAGGATCTGACTCTGCCCGGATCGGAGCAGCTGGACGATGACCTGGTACTGGCAGGCGAGGGCACCGAGGAGTCGGCCGAGTCGCTGCTGGATCTGTCGCCGGTAGAAGCGGTCCCGCCGACGGACGACGTTCTTCCCATGCTCGACGCTTTTCCCGATGCGGGTGCCGCGGCCGAGGCGGAGGGGATCGGGTTCGTGGATCTGGGCGGACCGTCCACGCCCAGCATCACCGAACTCGAGGACCGGGTGCTGGAGGATCCGGACGACCCCGAGGCCCATCGCGCCCTGGGCGAGGCCCTGCTGGCAGAAGGCGAACAGCTGCGGGGGCAGGAGGAGCTCGAGCTGGCGCTGGCCGGTTATGAAGGCCGGGAAGACTGGCAGCGGGCCGACGACCTGATCCACGAACTCATCCGCCTGGACCCCAACGGGGTACGGTATCACCAGAAACGGGTGGAGATCGGCTTCCGCAGCGGCGACCGGCCGCGGCTGCTCGACGCCTATCTCGAGCTGGCCGACGCGCTGCTCCGAGTCGGTGCGCTGGACAAGGCCTTGGCGGTGTACCGCCGGGTGGCCGAGCACGATCCGGGCAATCAACGCGCTCTCGCCGCGCTGGACGCGCTGCATCCCGTGGAGGAGGCCACCGGCCCGCCGCTGCCGCCCGCCGAGGCCGCCCCCGAGGCCGACGAGGCCGACCAGGCGGTGGACGCGATGTTCGAGCCGCCGCCGCCCCCCCGCTCGTCGGGGCGAAAGACGCGGAAGACCACGCCCCGCGCCCCTGCGCCGGAGGAGCCGGCCGGCGACTTCGTGGACCTGGGCGCGCTGATCCGGGACGACGAGCGGGCCATGGACCCGCGCATGCAGGTCAAGGGGGAGGCTCCTACCGGCGATGAGCAGGCCGATTTCCAGGACATGCTCAGCCAGTTCAAGCGCGGCATCGACCAGAACATCGACGCCGAAGACTACGAGGCGCACTATGACCTCGGGGTCGCGTTCAAGGAGATGGGGCTGCTGGATGAGGCGATCTCGGAGTTCCAGAAGTCGCTCCGGGCGCCGGAGGGCCGACTGAAGACCTCGGAAGCGCTCGGCAGTGCGTTCTACGAGAAAGGCCAGTTCGCCATCGCGGAGGCGATTCTGCGGCGGGCGGTGGAGAGTCTGGGCGCCACGGACGACGAGCAGATCGGCCTGATCTACTGGATGGGACGCTCGCAGGAGGCGCAGGGCAAGGTGGACTCGGCGATCCCGGCCTACGAGCGGGTCATGGCGGTGGACATCGGCTTTCAGGACACGAGCGACCGGGTGGCCAAGCTTGCCGCGGGGCGCGGCCGGTGAGCGCCCCCGCCGCGGGAGTAACGCTGGCCGCGCTGCAGGCCCCGCTGGGGCCCCGGCTCGACGAGGTCAAGCGAGAGCTGCGGCGCATCGTCGAGAGCGACTTCGGGCTGATCGCGGAGGTCAACGGCCACCTGCTGCAGATGCAGGGCAAGCTGTTCCGGCCGACCCTGCTGCTGCTCGCCCAGGAGGCCAGCGGGGGCAGCGGGGACCGGGCCGAGACGCACGCGGCGGTCATCGAGCTGATTCACCTCGCGACTCTGGTGCACGACGACTCGGTGGACCATTCGGTGCTCCGCCGCGGGATGCCGACGATCAATGCCCTGTTCAGTCACCAGGTGTCGGTCATCATGGGCGACTACCTCTACTCCCGTGCGGTGGTGGAACTCACCCGCCTCGGGGATATCGAACCGCTGCGGGTGCTGTCCCGCGTCACCAACGAGATGACGGTGGGCGAGATGCGGCAGCTGATGGCCCACGAGCCGCTGCGCTTCTCCGAGGACGAGTACGACCTGCTGATCCGTTCCAAGACGGCGTCGCTGCTCTCCGGTGCGTGCGAGGTCGGCGCGCTCCTGGCGGGCCCCCGGGAGCGCGGGGCGCTGCGGCGTTTCGGCGAGTATCTCGGCATGGCGTTCCAGATCGTGGACGACCTGCTCGATTACACCGAGGAGGAGGCGGTGACCGGGAAGCCATCGGGCAACGATCTGCGGGAGCACAAGGTCACCCTGCCGCTGATCCACGCGCTGGACCGGCTCGCGCCCGAGGGCCGCCGGGAGGTGAGCCGGCTGATGGAAACGCCCGAGCCGGACGAAGGGCAGATCGGCCGGGTCGTGGCCCTCGTGTCGGAGGCGGGCGGCCTGGATTACGCCCGGCAGCGCGCCCAGCAGCTGGCCGAGCAGGCGGAGCAGGCCCTGGAGGAACTGCCGCCCAGCGCGGCTCGGGAGACCCTGCGCGACAGCATCGCCTACGTGCTGGACCGGCGGCGCTGATGGCCAGCGGACCGCGGCGGCCGGGGTTCTACCTGGGGGTGCTCGTCGTCGGCTTCGTGCTGGGCGGGTTCCTGAACGCGCTGGTCAAGGCGGTGATGCCCGACAGCGTGGCCAAGCAGGTGTTCACGTTCACCGCCAGCGCCAGCGCGGGGCCCGTCTCGCTCGACCTGCTGGTCTTCAGTCTCACGGTGGGACCGTTCGCCGTGAACGTCTCGCCGCTCGCGATCCTGGGCGTGGTGATCGCCTATCTGATCGCGCGCTCACTCTTCTAGCGGGGTTCTGCTATGTTCGGCAACCTGGGTCTCCCCGAGATCCTGCTCATCCTGGTCATCATCCTGCTGGTCTTCGGCGCCAAGCGGCTGCCGGAGATCGGGGCTTCGTTCGGCAAGGGCATCCGCGAGTTCAAGCGGAGCATCAGCGAGGCCAGCGATGCGGTCACCGGCACCGATCCCAATCCGCCGGCCTCGCGTCAGCTGGATGGCCGGAACAATGCCCCGCCGGCGCAGGGCAGCGGCAGCGGCAGCGAACCGAAGCGACTGTCGCAGTAGTAGTCTCGCCGGACCGGATGCACGAGGGCCGTCACCGCGGCAGTACGCGGTGACGGCCCTCGTGCCGACCGGCCGCGACTCAGCTGCGCGGCTGCGGCTGGCTGGCCTCGGCCTGGGCGGCGGTCCGGAAGATCTGCGCCCGGTAGTCCGCCACCTTGGCGGCCTGCTGCAGTGCGTCGAGGTAGCTCCGCACCCGGTCCTGCCGGGCGAGCCGGACTTGAGTGGTCCGGAACTGGTCGTAGCCGCGCAGGAACTCCGCCGAGTCGGCGGCCTCCCGCTTGGTCACCCGCATCAGGTAATAGGCGTCGGTGCTGGTCGACCACCGGACCAGGCTTGCTCGGCACCAGCCCGAAGGCCGCGCCGATCACCTTGGACTCGGGGAAGGGCGGTCGGATGCGGGTGAACGGTCCGACCTGCTGGTACTGGGCCCTGACCGCCTGCGCCGCCTGGGCCAGGGTGCTGCCCTCGCGGACCCGCTGGGCCAGGTCGTCGGCTACTTGTCGTGCCAGAACCATCTTGCGCTCCTCCCGGGCCGCCAGCTCCACCGCACCCTGGATCGTCTCGAACGGCGGCACTCCCTCCGGGCGCAGGCTGTCCAGCCGGAACAGGAAGAAGGCGTACGGCACCTCCACGATCCGGCTGGTTTCCCCGCGCTGGGCCTGGAAGGCCCAGACGCCGGCGTCCGGAACCACCTGGAACCCGACCTGGACCCGGCCGCCCTTCTGCAGCGGATTGGCCTGGCCCACCGTGAGGCCGAGTACCCGCGCGGCGGTGTCGAGCGCCGCCGGGTCGAGCTGGTCGGCACCGATCAGCTCCAGGCTGTCGGCCCGGGCGTCGAGCACGTCGCGGTGCTGGCCGGTGATCTCCACCGGCAGGAGGATGTGCCGGGCACGGACCTTGGCTCCGGTGCGCGAATCCACCCGGATCAGGTGGTACCCGTCCTGCGTCAGAACCGGTTCGGACACTTTGCCGATCGCCAGGCTGAAGGCGGCCTGCTCGAAGGCCGGGGCGCGGTCGCCCCGGCTCAGTTCGCCCAGCTCGCCACCCTTGACCCCGGAGGCGGAGTCGGCCGACTCCCGCCGGGCCACCTCTTCGAACGGGGCGCCGTCGAGGAGCTCCTGTCGGAGGTCGAGGGCCCGGCGCAGGGCGGCGGCGGAGTCGCTGGCGTCGGGGAACCGGAGCATCTGCACGTAGCTCAGGAAGGCGGTGGCCGGCTGGATGAAACGGTCCGGGTGCTCGCGTAGTACCGGCGCAGGTCGGCTTCCGTCAGGGTCACCGCGGAGTCGGGCACGGCGGTCGCGGGGACGACCTTGGCGTACTCCATCGTGACCTTCTCGTTCATGTCCCGCCAGATCTGCCACAGCTCGGGGTCGGAGACGTACACATCGCTGGTCACTACCCGGAGGAGCTTGCCCTGCCGGATCTGCGAGGCGTACTGCGACTCCATCAGGGGGATCACCTGAGCCGCCGAGGCGGAGCGGAGCCAGCGCTGATACTTGCCGAGATCGAACTGGCCGTCGGTCTGGAAGTCGGGCTGGGTGAGCAGCTCGGAGGGCGGATTCTCCTGGATGGCCAGGGCGATCTCCTCCGGGGTGGCGGTGATGGCCCGGCGCTGGAATTCCGCCTCGAGACTGCGCTGCTGGATCAGCTGCTGCCAGACGGACTCGCGGGCCTCCTCGATTTCCTCATCGGTCAGCGAGCGACCCAGCCGCTGCTGCTGGGCCTGCATCTCGTTCTGGCTGGCCTGCTGGAAGTACTGCAGCGGGATCCCGACGCCGTTGATCTCTCCCACGGTGGTGCGGCTGCCGCCGGTCACCTGACTCCAGTCCACGCTGGTCAGGATGAAGACCAGCATGAGGACAGCGAACACACCCGGCGGCGACCTTGCCAACGAGGCTGCGGAACACTTGCATCATGGGAACGGCTCGGCGGCTGGGGTGGCGGGACTCCAAAAGAGGCGTAAGTGTAAGCCCGGCAACGCAGAATCTCAAGCCGATCGGCCGATCGGACCGGTTGACAGTCCCCCCGGGGGGCACTAATCTTTGTCCAAGCCCCGCAACAACTTACGCCTAGAGCCCAGGGATGCCACCTAACAGCGAAATCGAGAAGCTCGAACGCCGTTGGAAGGAGAATCCCAAGGGAACGGTCTTCGCGCCATATGCCGAAGTCCTGCGCAAGCACGGCGAGCATGACCTGTCCCGCGAGGTTCTGCGCCAGGGCCTCGAACTGCATCCCGATCACATTCCCGGCAACATCGTGCTGGGCCGCTGCTGCCTCGACCTCCGCGAGGACGGTCCGGCGGAAGCGGCCTTCACCCACGTGCTCGAACTGGACAGCGAGAACGTGATCGCGCTCAAGGCACTGGCAGACATCACCGAGCGCCAGGGCCGGCTGCTGGAGGCTTCCCACTGGCTCAGCCGGCTGATCACCGTGGATCCCAGCAACGACGAGGCGCGAGACCAGTTCAACCGGGTCGAGGGGGCGCGCGAAGCTGCGGCCCTGGCGATCACCGGGAAGATCAGCGCCCAGGGTGGCCAGCCGCCCACACCCGAGTCGGCTGTGGCTGGGGCCGACGAGGGCAGCGCCGGAGCGGTCATCGAGGTGGCGGCCGGGGAGATCAACGAGGACGTCGATGCGGCACTGGATGCCGCGATAGACGCCTTCGATACCCCGCTGCCCGCCACGGTGGAGGTGCAGCAGGTCGGCCGGAATCTGGCGCCGGCCGACGCGGAGACCGTTCCGGTCATCCCGGTGGTACGGCCGGAGTCAAGGCCCCAGTCCGCCCAGGAGCCTCCCGCGATCGTCCCGATGGAGCTGGATCTGGCCCGCATGGCGGCGGAGACCTCGGCCACTCCGCTGGAGGGGATGGAGCCGGCGGAAGCGTTCAGCCCGCCGGACCGCGACGAGGCGGCCGGGTCGGCTCCGCCGCCGCCGCACGCGGCGGATCTGCTGGAGGTAGGGATCGAGGACCACTCCGAGATCGAGCTCCGCCCCAGTGGCTCGGGGGAGTTCCAGTCGCCGGATGACAGCAGCGACCTGCTCTCGCTCTCGGCGGGCAAGTCCGAGTTCCAGGCCCCGGACGCCGCGGAGGAACTCACGATCAGGTCCGCCGGTGGCAGCGAATTCCAGACGCCGAGCGGGGCGGAGGAACTGCTGGCCAAGGCTTCGGCTGCCGATCCCGAGCCGGAGCCGCTCGAGCTGCAGCCGCCCACCGCCTGGACATCGGCGCCTTATACCAGCGGATATGCCGCCGTGGGGATGTCGCCCACCGAGGAGCTCGGGACCACGCCGCCGCCCGCACCGCCGGAGCGGCCTGGGAGCCCCCGTTCCCCCGGTGCCGGCCCCGGCCGACGGTTTCGATGGTCTCACCGAGAGCCGACTCCGGTTCCGTGGAGGAAGCCGTGGCTCCGGTGCCCGTCCCGGTCGCCGAGTCGTCCACGGACCTGAAGTTGATCTTTCCCGACGAGCCGACGGAACCCGAGGCACCCCGGCGGCGGATCTCTGAGGAGGCGCTGGAGGCTGCGGCCGCGGAGCGCCGTCGCGGAGCCAGCCGCCGAACCGGCCCCGGGCGCCGGCGAGCCCGAGCTGGTCGTCACCGAGAGCATGGCGGAGCTCTACGCCCGGCAGGGTCACTTCGCCGAGGCGGTGAATGTCTACCAGATCCTGCTGGCGCGGACTCCGCGAGACGCCCGACTCGCGGATCGACTGGCGGAGGTGGAGGCGGCCCAGCAGGCCGGGCGGCGCCGGCTGTCGTTTGTGGCGGTGGAGACGGGCGGCGAGTCGGTCGAGTCGTTCTTCCGCGCGCTGGCGGAGGCCCGGCCGGGGAGCCCGGGGGCCGGCGCGATGTCGTCCTCGCTGCTGGCGCATGGGGAGGTCACCGAGCAGGGAGGCGGCGCCCCGACCCGCCCGGCGAGCGACCCGCTGTCGCTGAGCGCCATCTTCGGCGAGGAGCCGCAGCCCGCTCCCGGCGTGGCCCCGGCGGCGGAACCGCCCGCGCGTCCGGCGCAGGACGCGTTCAACTTCGACCAGTTCTTCGGTGCCGCCCCGGGCGGAGGCCCGGTGCCACCCTCACGGCCGTCCGGTCCCCGCGACGACGACCTCGACCAGTTCCAGCACTGGCTCAAGAGCCTCAAGCGCTGATGCGCATCGCGGTTCTGAACGGGCCGAACCTCAACCTGCTCGGTACCCGGGAACCCGAGCTCTACGGGCGCACGGACGACTGGCGGACCTGGAAGCGGCGGTGCGGGCCGAGGCGGCCCGTCTCGGCGTGATCGCTGCAGTGGTTCCAGACCAATCACGAGGGCGCCTTCGTCGAGGCGGTGCAGGGCCTCCGCGGCCAGGCGGACGGCGCCCTGATCAATGCCGCCGCTTTCACCCATACCAGCCTCGCCATCCGGGACGCGCTGCTCGCGGTGCGGGTGCCGTTCGTCGAGGTGCATCTCTCGAACATCTTCGCCCGCGAAGCCGGAGCGCGGCACTCCCGGCTTGCCGACCTGGCGGTGGGCGTGGTGGCGGGATTCGGTCCGGCCGGTTACCTCATGGGACTGGGCGCGCTGGTGCAAAAGCTCCGCGATGGCTGACCCGCGCCCGGCTCGGCAGCGGGCGCTGGGACTGGCGCTCGCTGCGGAGGGGCTGGATGGGCTCTTGGTTCAGGCGCTACCCAACATCAGGTATCTGACCGGCTTCACGGGGTCCGCCGGGCTCCTGCTGGTGCGGCCGCGGAGTTCGTTCTCATCACCGATTTCCGGTACGCGGTCCAGGCACCGCGGGAGACGGCACGCGGTGGCCCGGGTCGAGATCGACCAGCTCAGTGTCTGGGACCGGCTGAAGCGGGTGCTGGCCGAGCGGCCGTCGGGCGCGATCGGCTTCGAGGCCCACGTCGCGACGGTCAGGGAGCGCGAGCGGCTGGAGGGCCTGGGCTCGCGGGAGTGGCGGCCGGCCGGGGAGGCGGTGGAGCAGCTGCGCCTGGTCAAGGACGCCGGTGAGGTCGCCGCGATCCTGGCGGCGATCGAGGTGGCCCAGCGGGCGCTCGCCGAGGTGCTGCCGACCATCCAGCCGGGGCAGCGCGAGCTCGATGTGGCGGCGGCGCTGGAGCGGGCGCTGCGGCTGCAGGGCAGCGAGTGGCATCCGTTCCAGACGATCGTCGCCTCGGGACCGCGGTCGGCGCTGCCCCATGCCCGCACCAGCGAGCGGACGATCGGTCGGGGCGAGTGGCTGCTGCTTGACTTCGGCGCGCAGGTGGACGGATACTGTGCCGACCTGACCCGCACCGTGCTGGTGGGCGGGAAAGCCGACGAGCGGCAGCGGACCGTCTACGAGACGGTCCGTCAGGCGCAGCGGCGCGCGCTGGAGCACATCCGGGCGCGGGATGACCGGGCGGGAGGCCGATCTGCTGGCCCGCGAGGTCATCGTGCAGCGGGGCTTCGGCGACGGCTTCGGCCATTCGCTGGGCCACGGTCTCGGGCTCGAGGTCCACGAGGCGCCGCGGCTTTCGCCCACCGCCGAGGCGGTGGTGCCCGCGGGGGCGGTGGTGACGGTCGAGCCCGGCATCTATCTTCCCGGCTGGGGCGGGGTGCGGCTGGAGGACGATGTCCACCTGGCGCCCGCCGGCCCGGTCGTGCTGTCGGACAACGCGGTGGACCTGCTGGAACTGGCATAGGAAGTGGTGACAGGACGCGGAGGCCCGGCCCGGAGAGGCCAGCGGGCCGGAGGCCGTGTCGCGTTGCCCGGTGCCCAACCCGAACGCAGACGAGTCATGACCCCCAAAGACACTCAGGACCTCGCCAAGTTGCTGGCCAAGCTCCCGGGGCTGCGCAGCGCCGAGCTCAAGGATGTGCGGGCGCTGGCAGAGCTGCTGCACGAGTATCCCGAGATCGGGTCGATCGAGGTCAAGGGCTGGTTCGACACCGGGGTAACGCTCACCCGCACCGGCAGCGTGAGCGCGCCGGCGGCGAACCCGCGTTCGACCAGCCCGGCGCCGGCGCCTGCCGGCGCGGCGGCACCGGGACCGGAGGTCCGTCCGGCCGCGACGACGGTCCTCAAGGACATCAAGTCGCCGATGGTGGGCACCTTCTACAAGTCTCCCGAACCGGGCGCGGAGGCGTATGTTAAGCTGGGCACCCGGGTGATCGCCGGGCAGACGGTCTGCATCATCGAAGCGATGAAGATCATGAACGAAATCGAAGCCGAGGTCACCGGGGTGGTGCGCGAGGTGCTCGTGGAGGACTCCCAGCCGGTGGAGTTTGGCACCGGTCCTCTTCCGGGTGGATCCCAATGGCTGATCCTACCGGCCCGGGCGCGGTCGCCCCGCCGTTCAACTTCAAGCAGGCCATCTCCCTGATGGTGCAGCGGAACGGCTCCGACCTGCACCTCAAGGTGGGACGGCCGCCCACGATCCGCGTCAACGGCGAGCTGGCCGGTCTGGACATGCAGCCGCTCAAGCCGGAGGACCTCAAGCTGCTCGCCGAGCAGATCATGACGCCCCGGCAGGTGAAGGAGTTCGCCGAGAAGAAGGAGGCGGACTTCGCCATCGGCGTGCCCGGGGTCGGCCGCTTCCGCACCAACATCTACCAGCAGCGCGGCACCCTGGCCTTCGCCTTCCGGGCCATCCCGTACGAGGTGAAGACCATCCGGGAGCTGCACCTGCCGGAGGTGCTGGAGGAGATCGCGCTCCGGCCGCGCGGGCTGGTGCTGGTGACCGGGGTGACGGGCTCGGGCAAGTCCACCAGCCTCGCCGCGATGATCAACCACGTCAACCAGAACCGGCGGGTCAACATCATCACGATCGAGGACCCGATCGAGTTCCTGCACCGCGACGTGATGTCCAACATCACCCAGCGCGAGGTGGGCAGCGACACCCTGACGTTCGGCATGGCGCTCCGCCACGTGCTGCGGCAGGATCCGGACGTGATCCTGATCGGCGAGATCCGCGACATCGAGACGCTGGACGTGGCGCTCAAGGCGGCGGACACCGGCCACCTGGTGTTCTCGACGCTGCACACCACCGACGCGACCCAGACGATCAACCGGGTCATCTCGTTCTATCCGCCGCACCAGCACCAGGAGATCCGCTCGCTGCTCTCCACCGCGCTGGCCGGGGTGGTGTGCCTGCGGCTGGTGCCGCGCAAGGACGGCAAGGGCCGGGTGGCGGCGGCGGAGGTGCTCATCAACACCGCGGCGGTGGCCGACAACATCCGGGACATCGAGAAGCAGCTCAGCATCCCCGACCTGATCGCCGAGGGCACCGAGGCGTACGGCATGCAGAGCTTCGACCAGTCGCTGATGAAGTGGTACAAGGATGGCGCCATCTCCTACGAGAGCGCGCTGTTCTACTCGACCAACCCGAGCGAGTTTGCCTTGCGGGCGTCGGGCATCAGCTCGGCGTCGGACCGCACCTTCAGTGGCATCAACGCGGGCGCCAAGCCCGATACGGCGCAGGACTTTACGCCCTGATGTTCAAGAAGGTCCTCATCGCCAACCGCGGCGAGATCGCGCTCCGCGTCATCCGCGCCTGCCGCGAACTCGGGCGTCGAGACCGTCGCGGTCTACTCGCGAGGCGGACCGCGAGTCGCTGCACGTGCGCTTCGCGGACGACGATGTCTGCATCGGCCCGCCGCCCAGCCGCCAGTCCTACCTCCGCATCCCCGCACCTGATCGCCGCCGCCGAGATCACCGGCGCCGACGCCATTCACCCGGGCTACGGCTTCCTGGCCGAGAACGCGGAGTTCGCCGAGACCTGCAAGGCGTCGGGGATCACCTTCATCGGGCCCAGCGGCGACCAGATCCGGCAGATGGGCGACAAGGCCACCGCCAAGGGCCTGGCCCAGGCGGCCGGCGTGCCGACCGTCCCCGGGACGCCCGGCACCGTCACCGACCTGGAAGAGGCGCTCGGCCACCTCGAGCGGATCGGTTTCCCGGTGATCATCAAGGCGACCGCCGGCGGCGGCGGCAAGGGGATGCGGGTCGCGCTGGACGCCGAGCAGTTCGCCCAGTCCTTCTCGCTGGCCCAGAACGAGGCGCTGTCGGCGTTCGGCAACGGCGAGGTCTACGTCGAGAAGTACCTCGCCCGGCCGCGCCACGTCGAGATCCAGATCATGGGCGACACCCACGGCAAGGTGATCCACCTGGGCGAGCGCGACTGCTCGGTGCAGCGCCGGCACCAGAAGCTGATCGAGGAGAGCCCCAGCCCGGCGCTCACCGAGGACCTGCGCGACCGCATGGGCGACGCGGCGGTGCAGCTGGCGGCCGCGATCAACTACGCGGGCGCGGGCACCATCGAGTTCCTGCTCGACGAGGACGGCAGCTTCTACTTCATGGAGATGAACACCCGGATCCAGGTGGAGCACCCGGTCACCGAGATGGTCACCAGCTTCGACCTCGTGAAGGAACAGATCCGGGTGGCCGCCGGCGAGCCGATCAGCTTCCGGGGCGCGGGCGGCAAGCTCCGCGGGCACGCGATCGAGTGCCGCATCAACGCCGAGGACCCCTACCGGAACTTCCAGCCCTCGCCCGGCCTGATTTCGGCGTACCACCCGCCGGCGGGCCCGGCGTCCGGCTCGACACCCACATCTACGCCGGCTACACGGTGCCGCCCTATTACGACTCGCTGCTGGCCAAGGTGATCGTGCACGGGAACGACCGCGCGGAGGCCCTGACCCGCATGGGCCAGGCGCTCGACAGCTTCATCATCGAAGGCGTGACCACCACGATCCCGTTCCTCGCCCGCATCATCCGGCACCCGGAGTTCGTCGCCGGCCAGGTGGACACCAAGTTCCTCGAACGCCACCCGGAGCTTCTCCGCCCCGAAGTATGAACCTCGACGTCGTCTTCACGCCGGCCGGTCTCGCCACGGGCGAGGTCCAGGGACGGTGCGTGTTCGTCATTGATATCCTGCGCTTCGGCACGACCGCGTGCGCGGCGCTCGCGCACGGCGCCCGGGCCGTGGTGCCCGCCGCCAGCACCGAGGAGGCGCTGCGTCTGGCCCAGACCCTGGGCCCCGCGGAGACGGTGCTGGCGGGAGAGCGGAACTCGGCGCGGATTCCGGGCTTCGCGCTTGGCAACTCGCCGGCGGAGATGACCCCGGAAGCGGTGCGCGGCAGGACGCTGGTCATGACCACGAGCAACGGCACCGGCGCGCTGCTGGCGGTGGCGTCCGGCAATCCGGTCTACGTGGCCGGCGCCGCCAACTTCTCCCTGGCCGGCGCCCGCGCCCGTGAGGCGTGGACCGCCGGCGAGGACATCCTCATCGTGTGCGCCGGGCGGGAACAGCGATTCGCGCTCGACGATGCCTACACCGCGGGCCGGCTGGCCGAGGTGGCGCTCGGCGGGAGCCGCAGCCGCAAGGGCCTCAACGACGCCGCGCTGGCGGCGCTTGACCTGGTGCGGCGCTACGGCCACACCTGGGAGCGCCCGCTTCTGCGCAGCCACGGAGGCAAGGACCTGGTGGCCCTGGGTATGAAGGACGATATCACCGACGCGGCGCAGCTGGACACCTACCCGGTGCTTCCCCAGTTCAGTGACCGGCGCCTGACGCTGCCGCCGGCCCAACCATGAGCGAGGAGGGCCGCCGCCACCTCAGCGCCATTATCGCGCTGGTTGCCGGGAGCTTCGTCGGCCTGACGCTCCTCCCGGTCGCGGTGACGGGACCGTTCGGCGCGTGGCTGGGGGCAACGCTCTGGCGGACGCTGGGCATCGGCGCGCTGGGATTCCCGCTGCTGGGCCTGGGACTGGGATTGGCCGGCTTCGACCGGCTGCCGCAGCTGGACATGAAGCGGGTGGCGATCCTCGTGACCGGCCTGGCGGTCCTGGTGCCGTTTATCATCGGCGTGGTGACCGGGGTGCGGCCGGGGGACTTCGACACCGGGCAGCTGCCGCCGCGGCTGACCGGAGTGCTGCCCGGGTTCCTGGCGTACACCGTGGTACAGGGCATCGGGGTGGCGGGCGGCCTGCTGCTGGGATTCCTGCTGCTCTCGGCGCTCACGATCGTGACCATCGCCTGGCATCCGCTCCGGCGGCTGGTCCTGACGACGGAACCGGCGCAGCCCGACCGCGGCCGGGGGTCCAGCGCGGCGCCGCTCCCGCTGGACCAGGACGACGTCCTCGAGCCGCCGGGCCGTCCCCCGGCCGCGCCGCCGAGCCGCCGCGCCGCCGAGGCGCCGAGGAAGAAGCCCGCCAAGCCGCCCACGGCGCTCATCGGCGATCCCGCCGACGATAACCAGCTGCCACCGATCGAACTGCTCGCCGCCCCGCCGGCCGCACGACCGCGATGCCGGGCAGGCCGAGCTGGACCGGCTGGGACAGGTCCTGCTGGATACCCTCAAGACCTTCAAGGTCGAGGGGTCCATCGCGGGACGCACCACCGGACCGGTGGTGACCCAGTTCGAGGTGGTGCCGGCGCCCGGGGTGAAGGTGGGACGGATCGCCGCGCTGGCCGATGACATGGCGATCACCATGCGGGCCCAGTCCATCCGGGTGGCGCCGATCCCCGGCAAGGGCGCCGTCGGGGTGGAGATCCCCAACCCCACGGCGCGGATGGTCACCCTGCGGGAGCTGCTCGAGGCCGACGAGTGGCAACACTCGCGCGCGGTGCTGCCGATCGTGCTGGGCCGCGACCTCGAGGGGAAGCCGGTCGTCGCCGACCTGGCCAAGATGCCCCACCTGCTCATCGCCGGCGCCACCGGCTCGGGCAAGTCGGTGGCCATCAACACGATCATCACCAGCCTGGTCTACCGCTACACCCCGAAGCAGCTCCGCCTCCTGATGGTGGATCCGAAGATGGTGGAGCTGTCCATGTACAACGCCCTGCCGCACCTCCGGCATCCGGTGGTGACCCACAACAACGACGCGGCGGCGGTGCTCAAGTGGGCGGTGCACGAGATGAACCGCCGCTACGAGCTGCTCCACGCCAACGGGGCCCGGAACCTGGCTGACTTCAACCGCAAGGCGGAGGAAGGCAAGCCGCTGGTGCACCCGGCCCGGCCCCGGCCGACGATCGTGAGCATCAGCGCCGAGGAGGGGAGCACGCCCGCCGGCGGCAGCCGGATGACGGACGTGTACCAGGACGGGCCGCTGCCGTTGCTGGTGATGATCGTGGACGAGCTGGCCGACCTCATGATGACGGTGCAGGGCGAGGTCGAGACCCCGCTGGCCATCCTGGCCCAGAAGGCGCGGGCCATCGGCATTCACATCATCCTCGCCACCCAGCGGCCATCGGTGAACGTGCTCACCGGCCTGATCAAGGCGAACTTCCCCAGCCGCATCGCCTTCCGGGTCGCCTCCAAGGTGGACAGCCGCACCATCCTGGACCAGAACGGCGCCGAGGCGCTGCTGGGCAACGGCGACATGCTGTTCCTGCCGCCGGGGAAGAGCGAGCCGATGCGGCTGCAGGGCGCTTTCATCGCCACCGAGGAGACCGAGCGGGTGACCGGCTGGTTCACCGCCCGGGCCGAGGTGCGCAGCGGGCAGGGGCGGCCGGCCACGGCGCCGGAGGCCGACATCCTGGCGCTGGTCCGGGCGATGGAAGCGGAGGAGGACGGGGTGGGCGAGGACGCCGAGAGCGGTCCGCGCGATTCCCGGTTCCGTGAGGCGGCGGAGGCCTGCGTCCAGAACCAGAGCGGCTCGACCTCGCTCTTGCAGCGGCGGCTCTCGATCGGCTACGGCCGGGCGGCACGGATCATTGACCAGCTCTACCTGGCGGGGATCCTCGGACCCTCCACCGCCGGCTCCTCCAAGCCGCGCGAGGTGCTCATCGGGATCGAGCAGCTGGACGAGTACTGCGGGGAGTAGGCGATTGGGCGATTGGGCGATTGCGGTCGTGATCCCCTGGCGTGGCCGGTCCGTCCAACCGGCAGACCCACTCGCCAATCACCCAATCGTCCAATCGTCCAATCGCCCAACTGCCTGTTCACCGACCTCCCGCCGCACCACACCCATGAACGCGTCCACCACCGGCCGAGTGGCGGTCCTTTCTCCAGGCCGCGGCGATCCGAGTCTCCGCCTTGGCCGACGGGATCGGCCGGTAGCGGACACCGGTCCAGCCGAGCTTCTCCACCGAGGCCGGCAGGATCGAGACCCCCAGGCCCGCCTCCACCAGGCTCACGCTGGTGTACAGCTCCCGGCTCTCCTCCACCACATTCGGGGTGAACCCCGCGGCTCGGCAGAGGGCCATGACCTGGGCGTGCAGGCCGGGCGCCAGTTCCGCCGGAAAGAGCACGAATGGCTCGTGGGCCAGGTCGCGCACGGCGAGGGTCGGGCTGGCGGCGAGCGGGTGAGCCCGGGGCACCGCGATCCGGAGCGGCTCCCGCATCACGGTGACGATCTCCAGCGCCGGGTCGGGCTCCGGTTCGCGGACGAAGCCGATATCGATGTCTCCCCCGTGCAGGGCGGCGAGTTGCGGGCCCGTCGGCATCTCGCGCAGATCCATGTGGACCTCGGGAAAGCGATCCCGGAAGGCGCGGATGATCCGCGGCAGGGCCAGGAACATCACCGTGGCCGCAAAGGCGACCCGGAGGTTGCCGCTTTCCCCCCTGCCAGCCCGCCGGGCCGCCTCCAGCGCCTCCTCCGCCCCGGCCAGTACCCGCCGGGCCCCGACCAGGAGCGCCTGTCCCGCCGGGGTGAGCTGCACCCGGCGGCTGGTCCGGTCCAGCAGGCGCGAGTCCAGTAGCCGCTCCAGCCGCTGGATCTGCTGCGAGAGTGGTGGCTGGGCGATCCCCAGCCGCGCGGCGGCCCGGCCGAAATGCAGTTCTTCGGCAACCGCGACGAAGTAGCGCAGCTGCCGGAGCTCGATTTGGTTATTCATATGTTATCGGTATGGATAGCCATGATCACTAATATTGGACATATCGGTCTCTGAACGCTAGGTTGCACGCCTGTGGTGGCGCCTTGGCCATCCGATGCCCGACGGTCCAGTACCCGAGCCGGCCCCCACCGGCAGCTCCCGAGGAGTTCCCATGGCCACCCAAGTCCGCGCTGCCAACGCCCCGCCTGCCGCCGATCCGTTTCCGATCAACGGCACCGACTACGTCGAGTTCTACGTCGGGAACGCCAAGCAGGCGAGCCACTACTACCGCACCGCCTTCGGCTTCCAGCTGGCGGCGTATCGCGGCCCGGAGACCGGGGTCCGGGACCGGGCCAGCTACCTGATGGTGCAGGACAAGGTGCGCTTCGTCCTGACCTCGGCGCAGGGCCCCGAGTCGCCGATCGCCGAGCATCACCGCACCCATGGCGACGGGGTGCGCGACCTGGCGCTGTGGGTGGACGACTGCCGCACCTCCTACCGCTATGCCATGGAGCACGGCGCGAGTGTCGGTGCAGGAACCGACCGTGCTCACCGACGGCGACGGCGAGGTCGTGATCGCCGCCATCCGCACCTACGGCGACACCATCCACAGCCTGGTCGAGCGCCGGAACTACCGCGGGCTGTTCCTGCCGGGATTCCAGCCGGTGACGCCGCGCTACCAGCCGGCGCCGGTCGGGCTCCGTACGTGGATCACTGCGTCGGCAACGTGCGAGCTGGGCAAGATGAACGAGTGGGTCGGGTTCTATGAGAAGGTGATGGGCTTCAAGAACCTGGTCTCCTTCGACGACAAGGACATCTCCACCGAGTACTCGGCGCTGATGTCCAAGGTCATGGCCAACGGCAACGAGCGGATCAAGTTCCCCATCAACGAGCCCGCCAGCGGCAAGAAGAAGTCGCAGATCGAGGAGTACCTCGACTTCTACCGCGGGCCCGGGCGTGCAGCACATCGCCATGCCAGACCGACAACATCATCGCCACGGTGGCGCGCGCTGCCGCGAGCGGGGCGTGGAGTTCCTCACGGTGCCCGGCAGCTACTACGACGAGCTGCTCGGCGCGGGTCGGCACGATCGACGAGGACCTGGCGCCGCTGCCGCGAGCTCGGCATCCTGGTGGACCGGGACGACGAGGGCTACCTGCTGCAGATCTTCACCAAGCCGGTCCAGGACCGGCCGACGCTGTTCTACGAGATCATCCAGCGCAAGGGCGCCCGCAGCTTCGGCAAGGGCAACTTCAAGGCGCTGTTCGAGTCCATCGAGCGGGAGCAGGCCGCCCGGGGCAACCTCTAGCACCGCGCCGGCGGTCAACCGCCGCCGCACGGAGACGACCATGCCGTTCTATCACCAGCTGGGCCAGGTCCCCCGCAAGCGCCACACCGTCTTCCGGCGGCCCGACGGCGGGCTCTACGCCGAGGAGCTGATGGGCCACGAGGGCTTCGTGGGCACCTCGTCCCTCCTCTACCACACCCATCCGCCGACCACGATCAAGTCGGCCCGGCGGCTCCGCGAGATCGTGTGGGAGGCGGACGAGCCGACCAGCCTCCGGCACCGGCACTTCCTGACCAGCCGCAGTCCGCCAGGGCGGCAGCCCCACGCTGGACCGGATCCCGCTGCTGTTCAACAGCGACATCGCGATGCTGTACGTGGAGCCGGACGAGAACGACGCCCACTTCTACCGGAACAGCCAGGCCGACGAGTGCGTCTACGTGGTGGAGGGGCAGGGGATCCTCGAGTCGGTCTTCGGGGAGCTGCCCTTCAAGCCGGGCGACTACGTGGTGCATCCATCGCAACATCCTGCACCGCTGGCGGCTGGACCTCGCCGCGGGGCCGGCCAAGTTCCTGGTGTTCGAGAGCCGGGGACATATCCGCTTTCCCAAGCGCTACCGCAACGAGTTCGGCCAGCTGCTCGAGGGCGCGCCCTACTGCGAGCGCGACATCCGCCGGCCCGATGGAGCTGCGCGCCGCACGACGAGAAGGGCGACTTCCCCCTGCTGGTCAAGCAGTACGACGCCATCAACGAGCTGGTCCTCGACCACCACCCCTTCGACGTGGTGGGCTGGGACGGATACTTCTATCCCTGGATCTTCAACATCCACGACTTCGAGCCGATCGTCGGCCGGATCCACCAGCCGCCGCCGGTGCACCAGACCTTCCAGGGCGACGGCTTCGTGATCTGCTCGTTCTGCCCGCGGCCGTTCGACTTCGACCCCAACGCGCTGCCGGCGCCGTACAACCACAGCAACGTGGATTCCGACGAGGTGCTGTTCTACGCCTCCAGCGAGTTCATGAGCCGCAAGGGGATCGAGTACGGCTCGCATCACCCACCACCCCGACGGCCTGCCCCACGGCCCGCACCCCGGCCGGGCCGAGGCCTCGCATCGGGGCCAAGGCGACCAACGAGCTGGCGGTGATGATGGACTCGTTCCGGCCGCTCCATGTCGCCAAGGCGGCGCTGCCCATCGAGGACCCGGACTACCACGTGTCCTGGCTCGACTCCCAGCACGCGCAGTTCAATCCGCCCACCTCGTGACCCGCGGGCGGCCCGGCGACCAGGCGACGCGACCACCAGGGCGGCAACCGGCTCCCGCGCCGGCGCCGGCCCAGTCGCCTGACGCGCCGCTCTGGTCGCCGGCTCCGGAACGGATCGCCCGGGCCAACCTCACGGCGTTCGCCAACCGCTACCGCCCCGGGACGGACTATGCCGCACTGTGGCGCTGGTCGGTTGACCACCCGGAGGAGTTCTGGCCGGCGGTGTGGGAGTTCTGCGGGATCATCGCCGAGGAGCATCCCGGGGGCCGCCCGTGGACCGCGGTGCTGCACGGCGGCGAGCGGATGGCGCCGCCCGACCCGGTCCAGGGCCCCCGCTGGTTCCCCGGGGCCCGCCTCAACTTCGCCGAAAACCTGTTGCGCTTCGCCGACGAGCGGGAGGCGCTGGTCTTCTGGAACGAGGAGGGTCGCCAGCGGGCCCTGACCTACGCCGAGCTGGGCGAGCAGGTGGCCCGCTGGCGCGGTGCGCTGGCGGCCGAAGGCGTCGGCGTTGGCGACCGGGTGGCCGGCTATCTCCCCAACCTGCCCGAGACGATCATCGCCATGCTGGCCACGGCGAGCCTCGGCGCCATCTGGTCTTCCTGCTCCCCCGATTTCGGGGAGCGGGCGGTGCTGGACCGCTTCGGTCAGATTCAGCCCACGGTGCTCGTCGTGGCAGACGGCTACCGCTACGCCGGCAAGGTGTTCGACCTGGCCGAACGGGTCGCCCGGATCGCGGCGGCGCTGCCGGGGCTCAAGCGGGTGGTGGTGGTGCCGTATCTCGGGCGATTCGAGCGCGCGGGGGAGTCCCGTGGCGACCGGCTGGTGCTGCTGGCGGACTGGCTGGCGCGAGCGAATCGCCCGATCGCCCGAGCGCCGAATCGGCTTCCCTTCGACCACCCGCTCTACATCCTCTACTCCTCCGGCACCACCGGGCTCCCCAAGGCGATCGTGCACGGGGCCGGCGGCACCCTGCTGCAGCAGCTCAAGGAGCTGGTGCTGCATACCGACCTGACCCGGGATGACCGGATCTTCTACTTCACCACCTGCGGCTGGATGATGTGGAACTGGCTGGCGGCCAGTCTGGCGGTGGGCGCCACCGTGGTGCTGTACGACGGCGCGCCCCTGGCCCCCGACAGGGACGTCCTCTGGCGGCTGGTGGCGGGCGAACGGGTGACGGTGTTCGGCACCAGCGCCAAGTACCTCGCCACCTGCGAAAAAGAAGGACTCGAGCCCGCCCGGGATCACGACCTCGCGGCAGTCCGGGCCATCCTCTCCACCGGCAGTCCGCTGACGGTGCACAGCTACGATTACGTCTACGGCCGCATCAAGCGGGATGTGCACCTCGCCAGCATCAGCGGCGGCACCGATATCATCTCCTGCTTTGCGCTGGGCAACCCGACCCTCCCCGTCCGGCGCGGCGAACTGCAGTGCCGCGGCCTGGGGATGGCCGTGGACGTCTTCGATTCCTCGGGCCACAGCCTCGTGGGCACGCCCGGAGAGCTGGTCTGCACCCGACCGTTCCCCAGCATGCCGGTGGGCTTCTGGAACGATCCCGACGGCCGCCGCTATCGCTCGGCCTACTTCGACCACTTCCCCAACACCTGGCGTCACGGCGACTGGGCCGAGGTGACGGCGCACGATGGCCTGGTCATCCACGGCCGCAGCGACGCCACGCTCAATCCCGGCGGTGTGCGGATCGGGACGGCGGAGATCTACCGCCAGGTGGAGCGGCTGCCGGAGGTGATCGAGAGCCTGGTGGTGGCGCAGGATTGGGAAGATGACGTGCGGGTGGTGCTGTTCGTGCGGCTCCGCGACGGACTCACCCTGGACACCGCCCTGACCGAGCGGATCCGGCGCGAGATCCGGGCAAACACCAGCCCCCACCACGTGCCCCGGAAGATCCTGCAGGTCAAGGACCTGCCGCGCACCATCAACGGCAAGCTCTCCGAGCTGGCGGTGCGGGCCGCGATCCACAACCGGCCCATCGGCAACACCGATGCGCTGGCCAACCCCGAGGCGCTGGACGCCTTCCGCGGGCTGGCGGAGCTGGCCACATGACGGCGACCCGGCGGCTCGGCGACTCGGCGACGCGAGGAGTCCTCTCGGGGCTGATCGACTATGCCGGCCTGTTCCCACCGGCGGGCCTGGCCATGCCGGAGGCCGTGCAGAACTTCGCCCGCTACCAGCGGCGCGACGATCACTGGGCCCTGGGCCGGTTCGTGCTGCCGGCGGCACGGCTGGAAGAGTTCGAGGCGGCTGTGAACGCCCTGAGTGAGGCGGACCGGCTGGGGACCCGGTGGCCGCTCAGCGTGCTGCTCGGCCAGGACCACACCGCCGACCTGGAGCGGGTGGCCGAGTTCGGTGAACGACACGCACACGGTGGACCCGAGGTGCTGTCGCTGGAGGTGAAGGCCGGTACGCCGGCGCTCATCCCCGTGATCCGGTGCGCTGTGCCGGCGCGGTACGAGCTGTTTCTCGAACTGCCGCTCAATGGCGACCTGCCCGCCCTGGGCGCCGCGACCAGGGCCGCAGGCGCCGAGGCCAAGATCCGCACCGGCGGCATCCGCCCGGAGGACATCCCCCAGCCCGAGGCGGTCCTCGAGTTTCTGGCCGTGTGTGCGGGGCTTCGCCTGCCGTTCAAGGCGACTGCCGGTCTACACCACCCGCTGCGGGGCCGGGCCCCGCTGACGTACCTGTCCGGATGCGACACGGCGGTGCTGTTCGGATACCTCAATGTGCTGGCCGCTGCAGCGGTGCTGTGGCACCAGCGGCCGGTCACCGAGGCACGCGAGTGGCTGCTGGCCGATGACCGGCAGGCGTTCAGGGTCGGGCCGGACGGCCTGCGGTGGCGGGCGTTTCAGCTGGACCACGTCATGCTCGCGGCGACCCGACGGGAGTTCATGCGGTCCATCGGTTCCTGTTCCTTCACCGAACCGCTCGACGAGATCGGGGCGCTCACCATGGTGGCCGCATGACGATGGTCCTGCTGGATGAGACCCATGACCCGGCGCGGATGAGCTGGGTGGAGTCGGCCAACCTGGCGGCGGCCGAATTCCCGATCCAGAACCTGCCGTTTGTGGTGTTCGTGCCGGCGGCCGGGGGCGGGGCCCGCATCGGCGTGGGCATCGGCGACCAGCTGCTGGACCTCCGGGCGGTGGCCGGGGCGGGCCACCTCCATCGGCTGCCTGAGGTAGCCTCGGCGCTGGAGCAGCCGACCCTCAACCGGGTCATGGCGCTCCCGCCGGAAATCCGTCAGGCGCTCCGGCGCCGCCTCTCGGAGCTGCTGCTCCGCGGTGCCGCGCCGCTCGCCGGGATGCTGGTGCCGCAGGCCGGCACCCGGCTGCTGCTCCCGGCGGAGATCGGGGACTACACCGACTTCTACGCGTCGGTGTTTCACGCCACCAACGTCGGCTCCATGTTCCGCCCGGACAACCCGCTGCTGCCCAACTACAAGTGGGTGCCGATCGGCTACCACGGCCGGGCCTCGTCGGTGGTGGCGAGCGGGACGCCGGTGCGGCGGCCGGCGGGGCAGCGCAAGCCGCCCGAAGCCACCGCCCCGGTGTTCGGGCCATCGCGGCAGATGGACTACGAACTCGAGGTGGGGGCGTGGATCGGCGGCGGCAACCGGCTGGGCGAGCCGGTGCCGATCGCCCAGGCGGAGCGGCAGCTGTTCGGCCTCTCGCTGCTCAACGACTGGTCGGCCCGGGATCTGCAGGCGTGGGAGTACCAGCCACTGGGGCCGTTCCTGGCCAAGAACTTCGCCACGACGGTGTCGCCCTGGGTGGTGACGCTGGAGGCGCTGGCCCCGTTCCGGGTGCCCGCGTTTCCGCGCCCAAGCGGCGACCCCGAGCCGCTGCCGTACCTGTCGGAGGCCGGGAACAGCGAGCGCGGTGGCATCGCCATCACGCTGGAGGTGGCGCTGGAGACCATGCGGATGCGGGAACTGGGCCTGCCACCCTATCGGCTCAGCCGGGCCGGATTTCACCAGCTCTACTGGACGGTGGCGCAGTTGATCACCCACCACGCCAGCAACGGGTGCAACCTGCGGCCCGGCGACCTGCTGGGGAGCGGCACGGTGTCGGGGCCGGACAAGGGTGAGCGGGGCTGCCTGCTGGAGCTCACCTGGCGCGGCCAGGAGCCGCTCACCCTCCCCAGCGGCGAGACCCGGAGCTTTCTCGAGGACGGGGATGACGTCGTGATCACCGGCCACTGTGAACGGCCCGGCGCCGTCCGGATCGGGTTCGGGGAGTGCCGGGGGCGGGTGGTGGGGGAGTAGCAGCTCGCAGCGAGCGCCGATCGCCGACGGCGGATAACGGATAGCCGATAGCCGATCGTCGAGAACTGATAGCGAATAGCCGATAGCTCATTCAAGGGGTCCACCATGGCACCAACCCTGACGACCGACGGCATCACGCCGGGCCTGACAACGACCCGGGCGCCGTTCATCGAGCACGCCCAGGCCAACGGGCAGCTCTACATCGACCAGCCGTATGAGCTCTACAGCGTGGAGAATCACCGCACCTGGTCCCGCCTGCTGTCGCGGATGCAGGACCGGTGGGAGCAGTTCGCCAACCCGCGGTTCCTCGAGGGGGTGGCGACGCTCCACCTCGATCCCGACGGGGTGCCCCGGCTGGACGACATCAATCGCTTTCTCGAGCCGCGCACCGGGTTCAAGGCCAAGCCGGTGAGCGGCTATGTACCGGCGTACCTGTTCTTCGACAGTCTCAAGCGGCGGGAGTTCCCCACGACCATCACCGTGCGCGACGGCTCCTCGCTCGACTACCTGCCGGAGCCCGACATCTTCCACGATGTGGCCGGGCACGTGCCGATGCACACCGACCGGGCCTTTGCGGAGGCGCTGGTGCGCTTCGGCCAGTTCGCCGAGCGGGCGGCGCAGCGGGCGGGTGCCATCAAGGATGAGAAACAGCGCATCCGGGTGCTCACCAGCAACGTGAAGGGGCTGGCCCGGTTCTTCTGGTTCACGGTGGAGTTCGGCCTGATGCGGGGCAAGCCTGGCGCGCCGATCGGGCCGGGCGGGGTGCGCGCCTACGGCAGCGGCCTGCTGTCCAGCTACAGCGAGCTGCAGCACTGCGTGGAGAGCCCGGAGGTGCAGCGGGTGCCCGCCCAGACCGAGTGGATCATCAACCAGTACTTCGAGATCCACCACTTCCAGCCGCTCCTGTTCGTGATCGAGGACTTCGAGCACCTGTTCTACCTGGTGCACGAGCTCGAGCGGCGGCTCGACGCCGGCCTGCTCGACAACCTGCAACCGGGGGAACCCGACGTGAACGAGGTGGATCTCAAGAGCTTCCTGGACGCCGCGCTGGCGCGCTAACCAGCCCGGCCGAAAGGCCGGCCCCTCGATCGCGGTTTCTCCGCTCCCGCCCGCGTGATCCGGTGCCACCCCGGACGCGGGCGGTGTCGTATCCTCGCCGGCCATGAGTTCCGCCCCCGATCACCCCGTGGAGCTCCGGGATCCGCGCCACCGCCTCGGGCTCACCGGGGAGGAAGCCGCACGGGCCCACCTGGAGGGCCTGGGCTGGACCGTGGTGGCGCATCGCTTCCGGGCCGGTCGCAACGACATTGACCTCATCGCCCGGCGGGGCCGCGTGATGGCCTTCATCGAGGTGAAGACTCGGCAGGGTGACGGGTTCGGGCTGGGGCGGGAGGCCATTCACTGGAAGAAGCGCCAGGCCATCGCCCGGGCGGCGGAGGTCTGGCGGCTGCGCCATGGCCGGCCGGAGGATGAATACCGGTTCGACTTCATCGAGGTCGTTCCCGGCGTCGGTCGAGGGCCAGCAATTCTCCATGTGACAGACGCATGGCGCCTGTAGCACCAAAAGTGAAGCAGATTGCTCCACAAATTGACTATTGCTTCGGAGCTTCTTCGGTCTTACATTGTGTCCAGTCTTGTAGTGACTGGTTCTAGTCCACCACAGTACTAGGAGTTCCCATGGCTGCCGATGAGCAAAAAGTTGATGCCGAGCGCCGCAAGGCCCTGACCCTGGCCATCTCGCAGATCGAGAAGCAACTGGGCAAGGGGTCCATCATGCGGATGGGTGCGGAGAGTCCGCGGGTCAGGATCGCCGCCATCCCCACCGGCGCCATCAACCTGGATGCGGCCATCGGCATCGGCGGCGTGCCCCGGGGCCGGATCACCGAGATCTACGGCCCGGAGTCCTCCGGCAAGACCACGCTCTGTCTCCATCTGGTCGCCAACGTGCAGCGGGCCGGCGGGGTCGCCGCCTACGTGGATGCGGAGCACGCGCTGGACGTGGAGTACGCCCGGAAGCTCGGGGTGGACATCGAGAACCTGCTGGTGTCCCAGCCGGACACGGGGGAGCAGGCGCTGGAAATCGTGGAGATCCTGGTGCGTTCCGGTGCGGTGGATCTGGTCGTCATTGACTCGGTGGCCGCGCTGGTGCCCAAGGCGGAAATCGAGGGAGAGATGGGAGACAGCCACATGGGTCTCCAGGCCCGGCTGATGAGCCAGGCGCTCCGCAAGCTCGCCGGCGGCATCAACCGCTCCAACTGCGCGGTCGTGTTCATCAACCAGCTCCGGGAAAAGATCGGCGTCATGTTCGGCAATCCCGAGACCACCACCGGCGGCAAGGCGCTCAAGTTCTACGCGTCGCTCCGGCTGGACATCCGGCGGGTCGGCCCGGTCAAGGAGCGGGAAGTCGTCATCGGCAACCACGTCCGGGTCAAGGTGGTCAAGAACAAGGTGGCGCCGCCGTTCAAGCAGGCAGAGTTCGACGTCATGTTTGATGAAGGCATCAGCCATATCTCCCTCGTGGTAGACATCGCCGCGGAGGCCAACATCATCCAGAAATCCGGCGCCTGGTACGCCTACGGAGACCAGCGCATCGGCCAGGGCCGGGAAAACGCCAAGCTGTTCCTCAAGGACAACCCGGCCATGCTCAGCGAGGTGGAAATCAAGGTCAAGGATTTCCTCGGCATCAAGGGCGGTGCGGTGGCTGGTGCTGCCGTCGCCGGAGACGACGACGAGTAGCCGGCGGGGGGCCCAGGTCGCTTCCCCAGCCGCACCGGTCCATGCCAACCATCACCGCCCTGGAGCCCGATCCGCGCCGCCCCGGCGCCGTCCGCCTGCTGGTGGATGGCAAACTCTTCTGCACCGTCCATGAAGGGGCAGGAGCGGCGGGGCTGTCGCCGGGGACGGCGTGGGATGCGGCGAACAGCCACGTCGCCAGTCGCCTGGCGGATGAAGAAGGTGCCTGGCGTGCGCTCCTGGTGGCACTGGAGCGGCGCGGATTCTCCATCGTCGAGATCCGCCGCCGGCTGCGGCAGAAGGGACACGCTCCCGAGGCGGTGGAGTACGCGGTGGAGCGGGGCCAGGAGCTCGGCCTCCTTGATGATGCCGCCTTTGCGCGGCGCTACGTGGAGTCCCGCTCGGCCCGGGGGCGGGGCCCCGGGCGGCTGCGCCTGGACCTGGCCGGTCTGGGCGTAGACCGGGCCCTGGCAGACGCCGCCATCGGGGAGCGGTGGCCGGAGCCGGAGGAGGTTCTCACCCTCGCCGCCCAGCTGGCCGAGCGGCGGGCCCGTCAGCTCGCCGGTTTGCCGCGCGAAGTGCGCCGCCGCCGGCTGCTCGCCTTTCTGGCCCGCCGCGGGTTCAGCGGATCCGGCGTCACCGCCCTGGTGCGCCGGGTGCTGCAGCGGACCGCCCCGGGCTGACGCCGGGCGGAGCGCGCTGCCGTGGCTCGGCGGGGGCACTGCCGGTATATTCCCCCGCCTATGAACGCTGCGCAGATCCGCCGTCTTTTCCTCGACTATTTCGTCGCCCAGGGGCACCGCGAGGTGCCTTCTTCGTCGCTGGTGCCCGCCGACGATCCCACGCTGCTGTTCACCAACGCCGGCATGAACCAGTTCAAGGGCCTCTTCCTGGGCATGGAGCGGCGCGACTACGTGCGCGCGGTCACCTGCCAGAAGTGCGTCCGCGCCGGCGGCAAGCACAATGACCTCGAGCAGGTGGGCCACACCACCCGGCATCACACCTTCTTCGAGATGCTGGGCAACTTCTCCTTCGGCGACTACTTCAAGCGGGACGCGATCCGCTTCGCCTGGGAGTTCGTGACCGGCAAGGACTGGCTCGGTATTGATCCCGCCCGGCTGCGGGTGACGGTGCACCACACCGACGACGAGGCCCGCAAGCTCTGGCGGGAGATCGCCGGCCTGCCGGACGACCGGATCTACGGTCTGGGGGACAAGGACAACTTCTGGCAGATGGGCGACACCGGCCCCTGCGGGCCGTGCTCGGAGATCTACGTGGATCTGCGCCGCTCCGGTGGTCCGGCGGCCGGGCGGCCCGCGGTGATCGAGCAGGCCGAATTCGAGCGGCTGGCGGAATCGGGAGAGATGCTGGAGATCTGGAACCTGGTCTTCATGCAGTTCGACCGCGCGGCCGACGGGACGCTCACCCCGCTGCCCAAGCCCTCGGTGGATACCGGGGCGGGCCTGGAACGTATCGCGTCCGTCATGCAGGGTCAGGATTCCAACTTCCACACCGATCTCTTCCGCCCGCTGCTGGACCAGGTCGCGACGCTGGTCGGAAAGCCCTACGATCGTGGTGAGGCGGGCGGCTCCTTCCGGGTGCTCGCCGATCATGCCCGGGCGGTGACCTTCCTGCTCTGCCGACGGCGTCTATCCCGGCAATGAGGGGCGCGGCTACGTGCTCCGCCGGATTCTCCGCCGGGGCGTGCGCCATGCGTGGCTGCTCGGGCGGCAGCAGCCGACCCTGGCGCCGCTCACGGCGGTGGTAGTGCGAGAGATGGGAGAGGCCTTCCCGGAGCTTCGCGCCAAGGCCCAGTACATCGCCGATGTGACCCGCCAGGAGGAGGAGCGCTTCCTCGCCACCATCGACGGCGGGCTCAAGCGGCTGGAGGAGATCTTCGCCGCCGGCGCGAAGGTGATTCCCGGCGAGGAAGCCTTCAAGCTGTACGACACCTTCGGCTTTCCCATCGACCTGACCCAGATCCTGGCCGACGAACACGGTGCCACGGTGGACATCGCCGGGTTCGAACAGGCACTGGAGCAGCAGCGCGAGCGGTCTCGCGAGGTGCAGAAGGGCAAGAAGGGTGGTGCCTCCAGGGTCGCCGCCAAGGACAAAGGAGAGGGCTGGCAGAGCGTCTCAAAGGCGCCAACCAGCTTCGTGGGGTACCGCGCCACCGAGGCGGAGACGGAAGTCGTGGCCTATCGCCTCGGGAAGGAGGCCGCGGAGCTGCGGCTGGCGGAGACTCCCTTCTACGCCGAGTCGGGCGGGCAGGTGAGCGACACCGGCACGGTCCTGGGCGATGGTTGGGCGCTGGCGGTCGAGGGCGTCCGGAAGACTCCCGAGGGCCACGTCCTGACGGGGACCCTCTCGGGGGAGTTCGCCCCCGGTCCGGTGAAGGCGTCGGTGGACCGCGCCCGCCGCCGGGACATCGAGCGCAACCACAGTGCCACCCACCTGGTGCACTGGGCGCTCCGGCGACACCTGGGCACCCACGTCAAGCAGCAGGGCTCCCTGGTGGAAGCCGGCCGGCTGCGGTTCGACTTCTCTCATCACGCCCCCATCGATCCGGCCCAGCTGGATACCATCGAACACGAGGTCTACGAGCAGGTGCTGGAAAACTGGGAGGTCTCGACCCGGGAGCTGCCCTATCAGGAGGCGCTCAAGCTTGGGGCGATGGCCTTCTTCTCCGAGAAGTACGGGGACGTCGTGCGGGTGGTCCAGATGGGCCCGTCCATCGAGTTGTGTGGCGGCACCCACGTCCGGACCACCGGCCAGCTGGGCCTCTTCCGGCTGGCGGGGCAGGGCGGCGTGGCCGCCGGTGTGCGCCGCATCGAGGCGATCACCGGGCCCGAGGCCTGGAACAGCCTGCAGCGGGAAGAGGCCCTGCTGGAGCAGGTCGCCGAGGCGCTCAAGGCCAAGCCGGACCAGGTCCTCCGCAAGCTGGAGCAGGCTCGGCAGGACAAGGAAAAGCTCGAGGCCCGGCTGCAGCAGCTGCTCAAGTCCGGTGGCGGGGTGCCCGGAGAGGCGCTGGAGACCCAGGACATCGCCGGGGTGAGCGTGGCGATCGGCCAGACCGAGAGCGAAGACCGGGACGATGTCACGTCCCTCGTGGACCGGCATCGCGAAGGAAAGAAGAATACCGTCCTGGTGCTGTTCTCCAGCGCTGGGCGGGGCGCAGTGCACGTGGCCCTCACCGACGATCTCGTGAAGGCCGGGCGGAAGGCGGGCGACCTGGTCAACCGCATCGCCGCGGTGAGCGGTGGCAAGGGCGGTGGCCGCCCCGGCTTCGCCTCGGCCGGCGCCGGGGACCCGGCGCAGCTGGGGGCGGCGCGGGCAGCCGCGCCCGCAATCATCCAGGGCTGGCTCGCGGGGGAACGCTAATGTCTGCCGGCATGCCGGACTCCGGTACCACGGCCTGGTTGCTCCGGCACACGGGAGAGGCGCCCCCGTCGCTGCGGGACCGCGTGCTGGAGCACGCGGCGGCGGTCACCGAGGGGGAATCGGTTGCCGACCGGCTTGCCGTCGCCGCCGAACGGGTCCTGGCCATCGTCGAGGAGCATCCCGGAGACCGGACCATCGCCCTGGACCTGCTGGCCGGCGACGCGCTCATCACCCTGGCCCTGCTGGCCCAGGCCGAAGCCGAGCCGGAAGGGCTGGGCCAGTTCGCCGAGGCGCTGCTGGCGGCGGAGCGGGCCGGCTGAGTGATCGACCTCCACAGTCACCTCCTGCCCCGGGTGGACGACGGCTCCCGCAGTGTGGAGCAGTCGGTGGAGGTGCTGACGCGGTTCCAGGTCCAGGGCGTCACGGCCGTCTGCCTGACACCGCACCTGCTCGCCAGCCAGGCGCCCGCGGGTGTTCCACCCGCCCATCAGCGGGCCTGGGAGCAGCTTGCGGGCGCGGCCCCGGCTGGCGTGGCGCTCTATCGGGGCGCCGAGATCATGCTGGACCGCCCGCTGGAAGCGGCGGTGGCGGAGCAGCGCGCGGTGACCCTCAACCGCAGCCGCTACCTGCTGGTGGAATTCCCGCGACTGGTGGCCGCCCAGACGGTGGAACACGCGCTGGCGCTGGTGGTGTCCATCGGTCTGGTGCCGCTGCTGGCGCATCCGGAGCGCTATAGCTCCTGTTCCGCGGATGCGGCGCACCGCTGGAAGGGCCTGGGCGCGCTGCTCCAGGTGGACGGGCCGACGCTGCTGTCCTCCCGGCCGCGGGGCGAGCGGGCCCGCCAGCTCCTCCAGTACGGCCTGGCCGACATCGCCGCCGGCGACAATCATGGTGATGACCGCAGCCTCAAGGCGGCCTGGGACGCCCTGATTGATCACGAGGGTGGCATCCAGGCCAACCTGCTCTTTCGCAAGAACCCCGGCGCCATCCTGGAGGACCAGCCGCTGGATCCGGTGCCGCCGTTCACCTTCCGACTGGCCTTCCTCGAACGCATTCGCGCCATGTTCGGGCGCACCGCCACGGACCGCCCATGATCTCACTGTCTGGTCAGACCGCGCTGGTGACCGGCGCCTCCCGCGGCATCGGCCGGGCGGCGGCGCTGCTTCTGGCCCGGGCCGGCGCCGACGTCGCCCTGACCTGCCGGAGCCGCGTCAGCGATGCGGAGCAGGTGGCCGCCGAGATCCGCGCTCTCGGGCGTCGGGCCTGGGTGGGAGCGGGAGACCTCGGGGATCCCGAGGCGGTCGAGCGGCTGTTCACCGCCGCACACGCGGCGCTGGGCCCGCTGGATTGCTTCGTCGGCAACGCCGGCGTCTGGCCGTCGGAAGTGACGCCGCTGAAAGACATGACGCCCGGACGCTGGACCGACACCCTGCGCATCAACCTCGACTCGGTCTTTCTCACCACCCGCGCGGCGCTTCGGCGGATGCGGCCCGGCGGGCGGGTGGTGCTGGTGGGCAGCACGGCCGGGCAGCGGGGGGAGGCCTTCCACGCCGACTACGCCGCCACCAAGGGCGCGATGATCTCGCTGGTGAAATCGCTCTGTGTCGAGTGCGCGCCGGACATCACCGTCAACTGCGTGGCGCCGGGGTGGGTGGACACCGAGATGAGCTGGCCCGCCTTCGGCGACGGTGGGCGGGAACGGATCGCTGCCACCATACCGGTCGGACGGATTGCCAGCGCCGAGGACATCGCCGGCCCGATCCTGTTTCTGTGCTCACCGCTCGCCCGCCACATCACCGGCGAGGTCCTGAACGTCAATGGCGGCAGCGTCCTCGTCGGTTAGGCGCTCTGACCCGACCGCCCAATCATGCTGCATCTCCTCTTTACCGGTGGCACCATCTCCATGCAGCGGGACCCCGCGGCCGGTGGCAACGTGCCCACCCACGGCGGGGAGGCGCTGGTGGCCATGGCGCCGGAGCTGGCGACGGTGGGCCCGTTCCGGATCGACGACTGGGGCCGCTACCCCGCCTGCCACATGGGGCAGGAGAAGCTGTGGGAACTCCGCAATCACGTCCGGGCGGTGCAGGCGGGGGAGGGTGGTGCGCCGCCGGCCGGCGTGGTCATCACCCACGGCACCGATACGATCGAAGAGACCGCGTACCTCCTGGCCCGCACCCTCGACCCGGCGATGCCGGTCGTGGTCACCGGGGCGATGCTCACCAACAGCGACGCCGGCTGGGATGGCCCGCGCAACCTGACGGATGCGGCGCGGGTCGCGGCGCATCCGGCCAGCCGGGGCCGCGGCACGATGGTCGCGTTCGCGGGCGGGGTGTTCGATGGGTGTGAGGTCGCCAAGGTCGAGGCTACGGCGATGGCGGCGTTCGCTGCGCCGCACGCAGCCCCCATCGGCCGGGTGAAGGGCGGGAACGTCGTGTTCATGGCCCAGCCGCCGACCCGCCAGGTGGTGCAGCCCGGGGCGCTCGCTGCCCGGGTGGCCCTCATTCCGATGGTGCTGGGAGACACCGGGGAGCTCCTCGATCTCGCCCGGCCCAGCCATGACGGGGTGGTCATCGCCGCCTTCGGGAGCGGCAATCTGCCGCCTGGTGCCGTGCCGGCGATCCGCCGCTGGCTGGCGGAGGGCAAGCCGGTGGTGTTGGGCACCCGCTGCCCACGGGGCGCGGTGTCGCCGATCTATGCCTTCCCCGGCGGCGGCGCCACCCTGGTGCGTGAGGGAGTGATCCCGGCAGGTCCCCGGACGCTGGCCCAGGCTCGGATGGAGCTGCTGATCACGCTGTCGGCCGGGGTGGCGTACGGTGCGGGGGAGTGACTGGGAGTTGGCAGTCGGGAGTCGGGTAGGACCCGGCCGGCGGACTGTCATCTGGCCCTTCCCGCCTTATCTTTGCCCCGACACCGCCCAGCTCCCCAACCACCACCCTCCAACTCCTGACGCCCAACTCCCACTCCCTCATGCCCTTCCCCCCTCGCCTCGACATTCCCCAGGACGTGCGGGAGATCGCCCGCGCCCTCGAGAGCGCGGGACACGAGGCGTGGTGCGTCGGCGGGGCGATCCGCGACACCCTGCTGGGCCAGCCCAACACTGACTATGACGTCGCCACCTCCGCCACACCGGCGGAGGTGAAACAGCTCTTCCGCAACACCGTCGCGGTGGGCGAGCGTTTTGGCACCGTGGCGGTGCGCACCCACCGGCGGCATCACGAGGTGACCACCTTCCGGAAGGACATCCAGACCGACGGGCGCCACGCGGTGGTGGAGTTCGGCGCCTCGCTGGATGAGGACCTGGCCAGGCGGGACTTCACCATCAACGCCATCGCGTACCATCCGCTCAAGGAGCAGTGGCGCGACCCGTTCCACGGCGAGGCGGACCTCGCCGCCCGGCTGGTGCGCGCCGTCGGTGATCCGGCGCTCCGTTTTCGGGAGGACTATCTCCGGGTGCTCCGCGGGCTTCGCTTCACCGCCCGGTTCGAGTTCACCATAGAGCCCGCCACCTGGACCGCGATGCAGGGGGCGATCTCCGGCCTGCCCCAGCTCTCCGCCGAACGGGTGCGGGAGGAGTGGTTCAAGGGCCTGCGCACCGCGCGCTCGCTGGACCGGCTGCTGCTGCTGTGGACGACCTGCGGGGCCGCCGAGGTGCTGCTGCCGGAACTCCGTCCCGTTGGCGCCGAGGGCGGCGAGCAGGGCGCCGAGCTGCTCGACGGTGACCATACCGACGTGCCGCGAGATCCGGTGCTGCTCACTTCGCTCTTCACCCTGGACCCGGTCGCGGTCCTGAGCCGGCTCAAGGCCTCCCGGGCCGAGATTGCCCGGGCCACGGCGATGGTTACCGGACCCACCGAGCCCGACGGCTCCGATCCCCGCGCGGTGCGCCGCTGGATGGCCGCCGTGGGCGACGCCGTGGACGACCTGACGCAGCTCTGGCGCCTCCGGCGCGGCACGGCAGCGCCGTGGGTGACGGCGATGCGCGGCATCCGCGAACGGGGTGAGCCGACCAGCCGGAAGCAGCTGGGGGTGACCGGCACCGACCTGGCCGAGATTGGCGTTTCGCCGGGCCCCAGGCTGGGGATCATCCTCGAGCGCCTGCTTGCGATGGTCGTGGACGACCCCAGCCTCAACACCCGTGAGGCGCTGCTGGCCGCTGCGCGCCGCCTGGCGTGACCGCGCTCCTCTTCGCGCTGGTGGCGGCGCTCGGCAACCTGGCGGGCGGCTACGCCGTGGTGCGGCACGAGCGCCGGAGCCTCGACGTCATCAACCTGTTCCTCGCCTTCGGGGCGGGGTTCATGCTGGCGGTGGCCCTGCTGGAGGTGATGCCCGAGGCGGTGAATCAGCGGGCCGATGCGCCGATCTACATCCTGGCGGGCTACCTGGCGGTACATCTGGCGCAGCACGTGCTGGCCCCGCATTTCCATTTCGGCGAAGAGACCCACGAGGTAAGCCCGGCGCAGGGGTGGAGCGCCCTGCTCGGGCTGCTGCTGCACACCTTCTTCGACGGGGTGGCCATCGCCAGCGGGTTCGGGGTGAGCCGCCATCTCGGCATCCTGCTCTTCCTGGCGGTGTTCCTGCACAAGCTGCCTGAGGGGGTGGCCATGGCGAGCGTCATGCTGGCCGGCGGGCAGGGCCGCGGCCGGGCGCTGGGTTCGGCGGGCCTGCTCGGCGCCGCGACCATCCTCGGTGTGCTGTTTACCAGCGCGATCGCACCGCTGGCGGCCCACGGACTGGCCCTCTCCGCCGGGGTCACGATCTACGTGGCCGCCTCCAACCTGGTGCCCGAGTTCCAGACCCGTCGAGGCTGGAAGATGCCGGCGATGTTCTTCGTGGGTGCCGCGGCGTTCTTCGTGACTCGGCTGCTGGTGGAGGCCGCCGGGGTGTCATGACCGCTCCCTCCCTCTTCGCCACCCCCGAACCGCTGGCCGCCCGGATGCGTCCCCGCACCCTCGAGGAGTGCGTGGGCCAGGAGCACCTGCTGGCCCCGGGCAAACCGCTGGGCGACGCCATCCGCCGGGGCGAAGTCGGCAGTTCGGTGTTCTGGGGGCCGCCGGGCTCGGGCAAGACCACCATCGCCCGCATCATCGCGCGGCACGGCGAGAAGGAGTTCGTGGAGCTGTCCGCCGTGCTGGACGGGGTGGCGCGGGTCAGGGAGATCGTCCGCGAGGCCGAGGGTCGCCGGGTGCTGGGCCGGGGCACGGTGCTCTTTCTCGACGAGATTCACCGCTTCAACCGGGCCCAGCAGGACGCCTTTCTGCCCCACGTGGAGCGGGGCACCGTCACCCTGATTGGCGCCACCACCGAGAACCCCAGCTTCGAGCTCAACGGCGCGCTGCTGTCGCGCACCCAGGTCTATGTCCTCAAGGCGCTCGAACCGGCCGACCTGCTGGGCCTGCTCACCCTGGCGCTGGCGGAGCGGGACCGGGGCCTGGGCGCGCTGGAACTGGAGCCGGAGCCGGGCGCGCTGGAGCTGATCGCGGAGTTTGCCGACGGCGACGCCCGCCGGGCGCTCACCGTGCTGGAGCAGGCGGCGGCGGTGGCGGGGCTCCGCGGACAGCTCTCTCGTGAGGCGGTGGTAGCGTCGCTGGGACGCCGGGTGGCGGCCTACGACAAGAACCGGGAGGAGCACTTCAACCTCCTGTCCGCCTATCACAAGTCGCTCCGGGGCAGCGACCCGCAGGGCGCGCTCTACTGGATGGCCCGGATGCTGGAAGGGGGGGAGGACCCGATGACGCTGTTCCGCCGGGCCATCGCCATGGCGGCAGAGGATGTCGGGCTGGCGGATCCCGAGGCGCTCAAGCTGGCGGTGGCGGCGCGGGACGCCTACCACATGCTAGGTGCGCCGGAGGGCTACCTGCCCCTCGCCGAGATGACCATCTACCTGGCTACCGCGCCCAAGTCCAACCGGAGCATGGTGGCCCTCCAGGCCGCCCTGGCGGCGGCCCGGCGCACCCCAGCCGCGCCGGTGCCGCTGCATATCCGCAACGCGCCGACCGCGCTGATGAAGCAGCTGGAGTATGGCAAGGGCTACCGCTACGCCCACGACGATCCCAGCGGCTATCAGGCGCAGGAGTACCTGCCGGAGCAGCTCCGGGGCGAGGCCTTCTACCAGCCGGGTCCGATGGGCTTCGAGAAGCGCATCCAGGAGCGGATGGAGTGGTGGGCGAAGCAGCGCTCCGCTCCCGATGCGCCTCCGGATGGTGAGGGCTAGCCCCAACCGTCTATATTTCCCCCATGAGACAAACCCTGCTGCTCGCCGTTCTGCTCGCCGGGTGCGGTGGCCCCGGCCAGGTGGATCCGGCCTCGCTGATCCAGCCCCAGGTGAACCTCCGCTCGCTCGCCATCCGGAACGTCGGGCTGGCTGGCGGGACGCTGGAGCTGGGGCTGGCCTTCCACAATCCCAATCGCATCGTCCTCAACGGCAGCGCGCTCAGTGCCGCGCTGGATGTCGAGGGCACCCACTTCGGCGACGTGACTCTGGCCGGGCCGTTCGCGCTGGCCAAGAACGACACCACCGTCGTCACGGTGCCGCTCAGCTTCAACTGGAGCAGCGTGGGCGGCGCCGCCCGGTCGGTGCTCAACAGCGGCGCGGTGAACTACGGCATCGACGGCCAGTTCCTGCTGCGGCTGCCGGTGGGCACCGACCTGCAGATTCCCTTCACGGGGCAGGGGAGCATTCCCCTGCTCAGGCCGTAACCGGCAGGAGATCGCCATTCGTTCGCTGATCGAGATCGAGCCGCCCGCGGAACGCGCCCTGCTGGTCGGGGCGCCGCAGAAGGGCAGCGAGGACGCCGAGCACCTGCAGGAGCACCTGGACGAGCTGGCCCGGCTGGCCGACACCGCCGGGGCGGTGGTGGTGGGGCGGCTGTCGCAGCAGATTGCCAGCCGCAACCCGGCCACGCTGATCGGCGAGGGCAAGGTCGAGGAGCTGCGGGCCCTGGCGGAGGCCGAGCGCGCCACGCTGGTCATCTTCGACGAGGAACTCACCCCCAATCAGGGCGCCAACCTCGAGAAGGAGCTCAAGGTCCGGGTCATGGACCGGGCCGAGCTGATCCTCGACATCTTCTCGACCCGGGCCCGGACCCACGAGGCCAAGCTGCAGGTGGAGCTGGCGCAGCTCGAGTACCTGCTGCCGCGGCTGGCGCGGATGTGGACCCACCTCTCCCGGATCCGGGGTGGTATCGGTCTGCGCGGCCCGGGCGAGACCCAGCTGGAGACCGACCGGCGAATGATCCGCCGGAAGATCCAGCTCCTGCGCGACAAGCTCCGGGAATGGGAAAAGCACCGCGAGGTGCTGCGCGCGGGCCGGGCCCCCATGCTTGATGTGGCGCTGGTGGGCTACACCAACGCCGGGAAATCGAGCGTGCTCCGGATGCTCTCCGGCCAGCACGATATCTTCGTGGAGGACCGGCTCTTCGCCACGATCGACACGCTCACCCGGGAGATCGATCTCGGCGAGGGCAGCCGTGCCCGGGTGTCCGATACCGTGGGCTTCATCCGCAAGCTTCCCCACCACCTGGTGGCCAGCTTCCGCGCCACCCTGGAAGAGGTGCGGGAAGCCGACCTGCTGCTCCACGTCGTGGACGCGAGTCACCCCGAGTGGGAGGAGCAGCTGCGGGTGGTGGACGAGGTGCTGGCGGATCTGGGCATCGGTGAGCGGCCGGTGGTGCCGGTCTTCAACAAGATGGACGCGGTGCCCAGTCCGGGGGCGTTCGCGGCGCGGGTGGGAGAGCTCTACCCCGGCTCAGTGCTTGCCTCCACCATCCGCATGAACGGCCTGGATCAGGTCAAGCAGGAGCTCCGCCGCCGGGAACGGCTGCTGCGGCCGCCGGTGACTGTCCGGGTGCCCATCGGCGACGGCGCCCGGCTGGCATCACTGTACCGGATGGGGGAGGTGCTGGATGTGAGGGTGACCGGCGACCACAACGCCGTCACCGTCCGGGTGGCACCCTGGCAGGCAGAACAGTGGCGCCGGGACGGACTCGAGGTGCGGGCGGCGGGGCAGGAAGTGGTGGAGCGGGCGGGGTAAGGCTCGGCGACTCGGCGACTCGGCGACTCGGCGACTCGGCGACTCGGCGACTCGGCGACTCGGCGACTCGGCGACTCGGGCGAAGGGGTGGGATCCGTGAGGACCCCACCCCTTCATTGCAAACCGCCTAACCGCCAAACCGCTTACTTCCCGCTCAACACCGACTCCAGGATCAGCCACCGGTTCATCCCGGCGAACTTCTGGTGCATCCGGGTCATCGGCGGGCCGCCCGGGGCGGCTTCCTCCTCCAGCTGGAGGTCGGCCAGCGCCTCCAGGCCGTGGGCGGCGAACTTCCTGAGGCCCTTGTCCAGCGCCAGGCCGGCGGTGCGGAAATTGAAGAGCGTTGAGAACTGCAGGGTGTAGCCCAATTGGGCCAGTTGCTCGTTGGTGATCAGCTTGCCGGCCTGCTTGGCCTTCCCCCAGTAGAGCGAGGGCGAGAGGTTGAAGCCCAGCATCTGATTGGGGTAATGCTTGCGCACCCCCTCCGCGAAGGCGATCGGCTGCTCCAGGTCCACGTTGTTGAACTCGGCCCAGATCACGTCGCAGCCCAGTTCCGCCGCCTCCCAGCCGTCTTCCACCGCCATCTTGATCCCGCCGGAGGATTGCCCCGGCAGCGCGCCGTCAATCGAGTCGGTGCGGGCGATCGTCACCAGGTCGGCGCCCTGGGCCTCGGCCGCGGCCCGGATGGCCTTGAGCTTGGCGATCCACGCGTTCCGCGGTATCAGCACCTTGTCCCGCTTGGCCTTGCCGACATTCACGATGTGCCCGCAGGTCCGGTCCGCCGGATCCTGGTTCTCCAGGTGCACCCCGCCCACCCGCATCCGGACCAGCTCCGAGGCCAACGCGAAGGTCTGGGTGGGCCCGCCGAAGCCGGCCTCCATGTCCATGAACATCGGTGGTACCGAGAGCAGCTCCTTCCCCTCGGTATCGAAGTAATGGGTGTGGCGGGCGCCCTCGATGCCCTTCCACAGTTCCAGCGCCAGCTCGACCATCTGCTGCGACTGGTACACCCCGATGTCGGGGTACATGTTCTTGACCGCGGCGAGCTGCCACCCCGAGCCGTACAGCGCCTTGAAGCCAAGCCGGGTCATGATGGCGGCGGTGTAGCCGTCGTAGGCGCCGGCGGTGTGGACGAAGGAGCCCTTGTCGCGCGCCTCGTGCAGCAGCCGGCGCAGCTTGGTACCGGGATGCTCCTGCTCCGGCGGCGCCAGCAGCTTGGCGATCTCGTCGCGCGGGTAGGCCGCATCCTTGCTGGCGGGGGACGTCGCGGTGGCCATGCAGGGTCTCCTTGTGTGGGCGCCGGGCTCCGGGCCCGGGGGTAATCACGAGACCGGCCCGGCGGGGCCGGGCGTCTCGAAGGGGTGCGAGGGACCCGGGGGTCTGGCCCCGGCTCCCGCTGAAGTATATTTATGATACCACATGTGAAATATTTCACAAGGGTCGTCCTCCGGCGGCGCCAGGATCGGGTCGGGTGCTGAGCTGCCGGGCGGGTGGGCCGGCTGGGTCGGCTGGCGGCGGCCGTTCGCACGAGACTTGCCTCTGGCCGGGCTACCACCGGACACCGGGACAGGGTAGCTTCGGGCGGCCGGCAGGTATCCTCTTACGTATCAACACCTTTGAACTTCGGCGGAGCAGTCATGGCGGACGGTCTCGACCAGTTGCAGGCTCGGATTCAGCGAGGTGAAGTCACAGTCGGCGTCATCGGCCTGGGGTATGTGGGCCTGCCGCTCGCGGTCGAGGTCGCTCGAAGCGGGTTCCGGGTCATCGGCTTCGACATCAGCGAACCGGTCTGTACCGGGATCAATGCCGGGAAGAGCCATGTGGAGGACGTGCCGGCGGCAACGCTGGCGGGCTATGTGGGCAAGCAGCTCATCCAGGCTACTACCGACTTCAGCCGCCTGGCGGAGTGCGACGCGATCTCCATCTGCGTCCCCACGCCGCTCAACAAGACCAAGGACCCCGATCTCTCCTACGTGGTGGCCGCCGCCGAGTCGGTGAAGGCGACGCTGCGGCCGGGCCAGCTGATCATCCTGGAGAGCACCACCTATCCGGGGACGACCCGCGAGGTGCTGCTGCCGATCCTCGAGACCACCGGCTACAAGGTGGGCAGCGACTTCGCGCTGTGCTTCAGTCCTGAGCGGGTGGATCCGGGCAACGCCGTCTGGCAGACGCGCAACACGCCCAAGGTGATCGGCGGGGCTACCCCGCGCTGCAACGAGCTGGCGCTGGCCCTGTACGGCAAGGTGTTCGACACCATGGTGCCGGTGGAGAGTCCCGAGGCGGCGGAGCTGGTGAAGGTCTACGAGAACACCTTCCGGCTGATCAACATCGCCCTGGCCAACGAGCTGGCGCAGGCCTGCGACAAGCTGGGGCTGGATGTCTGGGGGATCATCGAGGCGGCGGCGACCAAGCCGTTCGGCTTCATGAAGTTCACGCCCGGTCCGGGGCTGGGCGGCCACTGTATTCCGCTGGACCCGCACTATCTCTCCTGGAAGATGCGGACCCTGCAGTTCAAGACCCGGATGATCGAGCTGGCGAGCGAGATCAACGCCGAGATGCCCACCTACGTGGTGCAGAAGGCGGTGGATGCGCTCAACGACCGGAGCAAGGCGCTCCGCGGCAGCAAGGTCCTGGTGCTCGGTGTGGCCTACAAGAAGAACATCGGCGACCTGCGGGAGAGCCCGGCGCTGGACATCATGAAGCTGCTGCAGGAGAAGGGCGCGGTGGTGCAGTTCCACGACCCGCACGTCGGGATGATCCAGGACGACGGCCACACCCCGCTCAAGGGCCTGCCGATGCACAGTGTCCCGCTGACCGACCAGGCCGTCGCCGCGGCGGACCTGGTGCTGATCGTGACCGATCATGCCGGGATTGATTACGCCCGGGTGCTCGAGTCGGCGGCGCTGGTGCTGGACAGCCGGGGTGTGCTGCGTGACAAGGGGAACGGCAAGTTGGTGGGGCTGAGCGGGTAGGTCGAGCGGGGCGCTGAACCGAACAGGGGGTGGGATCGGCGCCGTGGATCCCGCCCCCTTGTGCTTCTGGCTCGGCCGGCGCGCTCCGCCGGGGATCATGGCCCCTCCCGCTCGCCCCCTAAGTCCTTATAATTCCTGCCCATGCCCCATTCACCCCTGCCGATTGCCGGCCGCCGGATCCGCTTCGCGCTGGTGGGCTGTGGCCGGATCGCCGACAAGCACTTCGAGGCACTGGAACAGCACGCCGAGCGGGCGGAGCTGGTGGCGGTGTGCGACACCGATCCGGCGGCGCTCAAGCGGGCGGTGGCGCGGACCAGGGCGCGGGGCTTCGGATCCCTGGGCGACCTGCTGGCCGGGTCGGACGCCGACGTGATCGTGCTGGCGACGCCGTCGGGGAACCACGCGGCGGAGACCATCGAGGCGGCGGAGGCGGGGCGGCACGTGGTGACGGAGAAGCCGATGGCCACCCGCTGGCATGACGGCAAGGCGATGGTGGCGGCCTGCGACAAGGCGGGGGTCCAGCTCTTTGTGGTGAAGCAGAACCGGCAGAACGCCACCATCCAGCTGCTGAAGCGGGCGCTGGACCGCAAGCGTTTCGGCCGGATCTACATGGTGAGCGTGAACGTCTTCTGGAGCCGGCCGCAGGCGTATTACGACAGCGCGGCCTGGCGGGGCACCTGGGAGTACGACGGTGGGGCGTTCATGAACCAGGCCAGCCATTATGTGGACCTGCTGGACTGGCTGATCGGCCCGGTGGAGAGCGTCCATGCTTTTACCGCCACGCTGGCGCGGCACATCGAGGTGGAAGACACCGGGGTGGCGAGCGTGCGGTGGCGGAGCGGGGCGCTGGGCTCGGTGAGCGTCACGATGCTGGTGGACCAGAAGAACTTCGAGGGCTCGCTGACGGTGATCGGCGAGAAGGGCACGGTGCGGGTGGGTGGCGTAGCGGTCAACGAGATCCAGCACTGGCAGTTCGCGGAGCCGGCGCCGGAGGACCAGCAGATCCGGGCGGCGAGCTACCCCACGACCTCGGTCTATGGGCACGGGCACCCGCTGTATTACGACAATGTGATCCGGGCGCTGCGGGGCGAGGCGCCGGCGGAGACCGACGGCCGGGAGGGGCTCCGGTCGCTGGAGCTGCTTGATCGGGATCTATCTGTCGGCGCAGGGACGGGAAGACGGTCGGGCTGCCGTTGGAGTTGTGAGGTGCGTCCGCCGGTCTGGGCTCACCGACATCGCATGAATCCGCCCACAATGAGATGCATCTTCCGTGACACGTCGCGTCCTGCTGCGTGGCGATCAACCGTGCGCAGGGGCGAGAGGCACTCGGTAACAGGTCCGGGATACAGACAATGAAACAGGTGATTCTGCGTCAGGGACAAGCCGTAGTGGAGGAGGTTCCGGCGCCGTTTGTCGAGCTCGGGACGGTGCTGGTCGCGGTCGACCACTCCTGCATCTCAGTGGGCACGGAGTTAAGTGGACTGAGAGTGGGTGGTCTCCCGCTCTGGAAGCGTGCCCTGCGGCAGCCGCAGCAGGTCCAGAAGGCGGTACAGATCGCGATCACTTCCGGTCCCCGCCGGATGTGGAGCCTGGTGCGCGGGAAGCTGGCGGCCGGCAACCCGAGCGGGTACTCCGCCTCCGGTGTGGTGCTCGAGGTGGGCGAGGGGGTGTCCGACCTCGAGCCCGGAGACAGGGTTGCCTGCGCCGGCGCGCAGTTCGCGCATCACGCCGAGGTGATCCGAGTGCCCCGGAATCTGGTGGTACTCGTGCCGGACGAGTTGCCGCTTAAAGACGCGAGCACCGTGACTCTGGGTGCCATTGCCATGCAGGGGGTCCGCCGCGCCGACCCTACGCTGGGTGAGACGTTCGTTGTCATCGGTCTGGGTCTTCTGGGGCAGATCACGACCCAGCTTCTCAAGGCCAACGGGAGCCGGGTCATTGCGGTGGATCTGGATGCAGAGCGGGTCGCGCTTGCGGTGGCGAGTGGCGCGGATCTCGGCCTCAATCCCGAGGAAGAACTGCCGGAGCAGCAGGTGGCTCGGCTGACCGACGGCATTGGTGCGGATGGTGTCATCATCACCGCCGCCACTCCATCCGACGCCGTTGTATCTACCGCATTCAAGATGTGTCGCCGGAAGGGCAGGGTCGTGCTCGTGGGCGACGTCGGTCTGGGGCTCAATCGGTCAGACTTCTACGCCAAAGAGATCGACTTCCGCATCTCCTGTTCCTACGGGCCGGGTCGCTACGATCGGTCGTACGAAGAGGAGGGGCTGGACTATCCTGTTGCGTACGTGCGATGGACGGAGAACCGCAACATGGCCGAGTACCTCCGGCTATTGGCGGAGCGTCGAGTCAGACTGGATGGTCTCGCGGATGCGGTCTATCCGCTGGCAGAGGCGGGGGGGGCCTATGGTGCGCTTCAGGCTGAGGGCCGCAAGCCGCTCATGGTGCTGCTCTCCTATCCTGGCCTGGTCACCGAACCACTGGTGCGCCGGGTGGAGACGCCTGGTGGGCAGCACGGACGGTCCGGGCGGGTGCGGATTGCACTTATCGGCGCGGGTGGGTTCGCCAAGGGCATGCACCTTCCGAATCTGCGGACGCTAGGCAGCGAGGTGGAGTTGCGCGCCGTGGTGAGCCGCACCGGCCACAACGCCACGGCTACCGCGCGTCTCTTCGGCGCGGCCTACGCCGGCACCGATCCCGAGTCGGTCTTCAACGATCCCGAAGTGGATGCCGTCATCATTGCCACCCGTCACAACCTGCATGCGCCCCTGGTGCTGGCGGCGCTCAAGGCCGGAAAGCACGTGCTGGTCGAGAAGCCGCTGTGCCTCACCCCCGCCGAACTTGGCGAGATCAGCGCCTGGTTCGCTGCCAGGAGTGACGGCTCACCAATCCTGTTGACGGGATTCAACCGGCGGTTCTCCCCCTACGCGGTTGCCACCCGCCAAGTGCTCACGGGGCGCAGCGGCCCCGTCATTCTCGACTACCGCATGAACGGCGGCTACCTCCCGCTGGATCACTGGACCCAGGGGCCGGAGGGCGGAGGCCGCAACATCGGAGAGGCCTGCCACATCTACGATTTCAGCGACCAGCCTGACCGGGGCCCGCTACCGCGGAGTGCAGGTCGCCGCGGTGCGGCCCGCCACGGCCTATTACTCGCATCGGGACAACTTCGTGGCGACCTGCACCTTCGAAGACGGATCCCTCGTGACGCTGACCTATACGGCGATGGGGCATCGCGGCTTTCCCAAGGAGCAGTTCGAGGTCTACGTGGACGGGAAAGTCGTGGAGATGCGGGACTACACCAGTCTTCGGGTCCACGGCTCGAGCAGTCGCGGCGTACGCACCAGCGTAGCGGAGAAGGGACAGATGGAGGAGCTCGCCGCATTTATCCGGGCCGTGCGTGATGGTGGGCCGTGGCCGATCCCGCTGTGGGAGCAGGTGCAGGCGATGGAGATCGCCTTCGCGGTTGAAGCTGAGCTGCAAAGCCCCCGCTGATGTGCGGCATCGACGGGGTGGTCCTGCTCGACGGTGACGACGGTGAGTTCCGGATCACCCGGCCGTATGTAGGAGAATGCGGGACACCATGGCCCACCGCGGCCCGGACGGCGCGGGGGTATGGGTGTCACCGGACGGACGGGTCGGGCTCGGACACCGCCGGCTTTCCATCATCGACCTGTCCTCGGCGGCGGCCCAGCCGATGACGAACGAGGACGGCACGCTCTTCGTGCTTCAACGGCGAGATCTACAATCACGCGGAGATCCGCCGGGAGCTGATCGCCCGGGGCGGGCACCACTGGCGCACCGATCACTCCGACACCGAGGTGATCCTCCACGCTTTCGAGGAGTGGGGCATCGGTTGTCTCGACCGGTTCCGCGGGATGTTCGCGATCGCGCTCTGGGACGGGCGACGCCGCGAGTCTGTGGCTGATCCGGGACCGGATCGGCATCAAGCCGCTCTACTATAGCGTTCACCACGGCCGGCTCGTGTTCGCCTCGGAGATCAAGGCGCTGCTCACCGATCCCGACGCAGGCGCGCGCCGTCGACGAGGACGGGTCTGTTCCACTACCTCTCCTTCCTGACCACTCCGGCGCCCAGACACACTCTTCAGGGGCATCCGCAAGCTGCCCGCCGGCTGCCTCCTGAAAGTTGACTCCGAGGGTCGCGTCGAGCAACGCCGCTGGTACGAGCGTTTGGGACCACGTCAACCCGCTCATGGGGGTTTCCGAGGACGGAATCGCCGAGCGGATCCTCAGCTGAGCTCCGCACAGCGGTGCAGCTCCGCAAGGTCGAGCGATGTGCCGGTGGGCGTATTCCTGTCAGGCGGCATCGACTCCAGCACCAATGCGGCGCTCTTCTCTGAAGGGGAGCAGTCCCGGATCAAGACCTTCTCCATCGGCTACGACGCGGAGTATCAGACCTACAAGAACGAGCTGCACTTTGCGCGGATGATGGCGGAGCAGGTCGGGGCGGAGCACCATGAGATCCTGCTGTCCGAGAAGGATGCCCTGGACTTCATGCCCCGAATGGTCCAGCTGCAGGATGAACCGATCGCCGATCCCGTCTGCGTCCCGGTCTACTACGTTTCCAAGCTCGCGCGCGACAACGGGGTCATCGTCTGCCAGGTCGGCGAGGGGGCTGACGAGCTGTTCTGTGGCTACGGGCACTGGAATACTCAGTTGCGGGCCCAGGAGCTAGTCGGATCGCTGGACGCGGCCGGGTCTGTGTGGCCTGGGAGTTCGGGCGCTCGACGCCGCTGGCCGCTCCGACGGCTGGCTCCGGGAGTTGCTGCGGCGGGCCTCGAGAGGGCAGCCCACCTTCTGGGCCGGGGCCGACGCCTTCCCGGATGGCCGAAAGAAAACGCTGCTTTCGCCCCGGTTGCGCGAAACGTTCCGCGACCGCACCAGCTGGGATGCGCTCGCGCCGATCCACGCCCGATGGCTCAAGGGGCGATGGGAACCAGATATTCTCAATTGGATGACCTTTTCCGACCTCAACGTTCGGCTACCCGAGCTGCTGCTGATGCGGGTGGACAAGATGAGCATGGGGGTGAGCCTCGAGGGCCGGGTGCCCTTCCTGGACCACAAGTTCGTCGAGCTGGCCCTGAGTATTCCGGCCCGGATGAAGTTGGCGGGGGGTGAGTCGAAGCACATGCTCAAGCGGGCAGTGCGGGGACTGATTCCCGATGCCATCATCGACCGGCCCAAGCAGGGCTTCGGTGTGCCGGTGCATGAGTGGTACTTCGAGAAACTGGGCGAGCAGTCTCGAGAGACGTTTCGGAGCTTCAATCGCGAGACTGATCTGTTCGACGGGACGCGGATTGAGGGAATGCACGGGGAAGGAGTCGGCTACCGGCTGTGGCACCTGCTGAATGTCGCGCTCTGGTGGCGTGAGTACATCGCCCAGCCCGCGCCCGCTCGCGGATGAGCCCGGCCCGGCTCGCCCGCCTGGCGTGGAAGGCCACGCGCCGGCCGGACATTGCCGCCACACGGGTTCGGTCGGTGGCAGTTGGCTGGTGGGAGCGCCTGACCGTAACCCGCGGCGGTCCGCGCTTTGGCCTGCCGCAGCTGATCGGGGCCACCCGACAGCCTTCGCTGCCTCAACTTTGGTCCTGGCTTGCCGAGCGGCCTTATCCGGCGGCGCTGGGAGTGATGGATGCCGCGGCACTGGACGTGCTGAGTCCTGACGCCAGCCGCCGCCTCACGGAGCTCGCCGAGCGGGCCATGCGGCACGAGGTGGACTTGCTCGGCTCGGGACCTGTGGCTCTTGGCGCCTCGATCGACTGGCACACCGACTTCAAGTCGGGACTCGGATGGCCACCGCGGTTTTTCAGGGACATCGAGTACGGGGATCTTGACCGGCCAAGCGACGTCAAGGTGGCGTGGGACCTTTCGCGGCTCCAGTGGCTGATGCCGGCGGGCCAGTGTTACCTGCTGACGGGTGATGAGCGCTACGCCGCTGCGGTTCGAGATGTGCTTGACCAGTGGATCGAGGCCAATCCTTATGGCGCGAGTGTCAACTGGACCTGCACCATGGAAGTGGCGCTGCGAATCCTCACGTGGACCTGGTTCTTCCACGTCTGCCACCGGTCAGCCGCCTGGTCGGACGAACGCTTCCGGACCCGGTTCCTCTCCGCCCTCTGGCTGCACGCGCGGTATACGATACGGCACCTGGAGGCTTCTCCCGTTGCTGGCAATCACTATACCGCGAACGCGGCGGGTCTGGTCTTTGCGGGGCAGTTCTTTGGCAGCGGTGGGGAGGCGGCCCGGTGGCGGGACCGAGGTTGGGAGATCCTGCAGGGTGAGATTGTCCGTCAGACCATGACCGATGGGATGAACCATGAGGCCTCGGTACCCTACCACCGGCTGGTGACGGAGCTGTTCCATCTGCCCGCGCGCTACCGCATCGCTCAGGGCCTCCCGGTTCCTGACCAGTATCGGGAACTGCTTCGGCGGATGGGCCGGTACACTCGCGCTGTCATCCGTCCGGATGGCATGGTTCCCGTCATCGGCGACGCCGATGACGCGCGCGCGCTTCCCTTCGGTACCCAGGATATCAACGATCACCGCTACCTGCCACCGCTCCTGGGGCTGGTGTGGAATGACGCCGACCTCGCGGTATCGGTTGGTGGGAGCCTGGAGGAGGTGGCTTGGGCGGAAGGGATGGCTGCTGCCACCGGGCTGTTGAAGCATGTTTCCTCCGCTCCGCAACCGATGGCCTTTGACGCGGGGGGTGGGTACATCCTTCGAGTTGGGGAGCACTATGCCTACGTGGATTGTGGCCCAGTGGGGCTGCGGGGGCGTGGCGGCCACGGGCATAACGATTGTCTCTCGCTTGAGGTGTCGCTGGACGGCGTGCCGCTGGTGAGCGATTGCGGCTCCTACGTCTACACCGCAGCCTATCTAGAGCGCAATCGTTTCCGTTCCACCGACTGCCACAATACGGCCTGCGTGGATGGAGAGGAGATCAACCGGTTCGTGGATCCGCGAAACCTCTGGAACCTGCACGACGACGCACGCCCCATCGTACTCGAATGGCGGTGCAGTTCGGAAACCCAGACCTTCGTGGGTGGGCACACTGGATACCTGCGCCTCGCCGAGCCGGTGATGACCTGGCGTGGCGTGCAGCTCACCGCTTCGGGTGTGCTGTGCATTTGCGATCGACTTACCGGTCCCGGCCACCATCGTTTCAGCATCCCGCTGCACTTGGCGCCTGGTGTTCAGGTCGGTCACATCGGGCCGGGCCAGGTGAGCCTAACGGCGCAAGGCCGGACCTTTGCCCTCGGTTGGGAAGGTGCGGGGTGGGCATGTGCCGTTGAGCCGGCACGGGTCTCCCCGTCCTACGGCATCGTTGCTCCGACCGTTCGACTCTGCTGGACTCGGGAAGGCCCGAATCCCGCAGAGTTGGGCGTGGTGATCATGCCCAGGGCAATCCGCGGTGGATACGCAGGGAGCAATTGCCGACCTCAGGTCCGCCGTACACAAAGCGGTCGCGTCCCAGCGGGAGCCGGTGTGAGAGCGCGGTGGCCGGCGGGACTGCGCGGCGCCATGATTGCCAACATCGCCCAAACGTTCGCCACCCGCCTGGGCGTGATGGCACTCGGCATGGTGGTGAGCGTGCTGGCCGCCCGTACGCTGGGACCGGCGGGACGGGGACAGTATGCATCGGCTGCCGCCTTTGCCGCCCTGATCGTGCAGTTCGGGAATCTCGGTCTGCACAGCGCCAATACCTATCTCGTGTCGACCGACCGCTCCCGGCTGCCGGCGCTGCTGGGAAATACCCTGGTGGTGGGGCTTGGCTGGGGAGCCCTGCTGGGGTGCGTCACGTACGTGCTCAGTCTAACCAGCAATCACGGGATCGTGGAGCCCGAGCTGCGGCTGCTCACTGCCATGACGGTGCCGCTGCTGCTCAGCTTCATGCTGCTGCAGAATCTCGCGGATGGGGGTGGGGCGCTCGGACCTGTTGAACAAGGGCTTAGCCACCGCGATCACCACGTTGATCCTATGCTTGCTGTCACTGCCTTGGCGGCACTGACCCCGGCATCGATGATGGCCTTGTGCCTGGCAGGGCCCCTGCTGGCGACACTCTGGCTCCTCAGGAGTCTCCTCCGTCCCACTGGCGTGTCCCGCTCCGCGGAGCTCTTCGCGCTGGGGCTGCGGTATGGGTGGCGGCCATATGCGCTGAGCGTGGCGGCGTATGCGGTGAGCCGCACCGATCTGTTCGTCATTGCGTCTCACCTTGGGGACGTGGACGCCGGCCAATACTTCGTGGCGCTTACCATGGTTGGCATGTTCAGCACCTTTCCCGCCATCGTGGGGCAAGTGCTCTTCCCGCGGCTCGGGTCTCTGAATGACCTCAACGAACGCTGGCGGCGGATGGGACGCACGCTCCTCTGGTTGAGCCGCGTCGTGGTGACGGGGGCAGTCGTGGCGGCGTTGATCGCTACCCCCCTCATCCGGCTGTTGTTCGGCGCGCTGTTCCTGGATGCGGTCCCGGCCTTCCGCTGGCTGCTGGTCGGCGCGGTGCTCATGGCAATCCACGTGGTCATTGTCCAGTACCTTAACAGCCTCGGCTATCCGGTCGGGGTAGTCATTCTTTGGATCGCCGCCGCCCTGCTCAACTGGCGGCTCAATCTGGCGCTGGTCCCACGCTACGGTCTGCTGGGCGGCGCTTGGTCCTCCGGCATTACGTACGGCACGCTCGCCGTGGGGGTTGGATTCCTGGCCCTCAGGTACTCGCCGAGCTCGCGGCGTGGACAGCAACGCCATGACCGGGAACGCCCCTGATGCACTCCACCCGACGTCGACTGAGCCTGGGATGAGCGGCACCGCGGTTCTGAGCACCTATCCCGTCTCCGCCGGGTTCCGGGAAGAGATCGAGCGGCGCTACGGCTCAGGCATAGAGTACCTGCTGCTGCCAGAGCTGCGCCGCCGTCCAGCTCCTGAGATGCTTCGCACCTTGAGGAGCAAGGCGCCAGATCGGCTGGTGCTTGCCCAGGAAGACGCGGAGTCCGCGGCGGTGGTGCCTGTGCTCCACATGGTGGCTGCCGTCACCCGGAGCCGGCGGATCGAAGTGATGGGCCCCGATTTCAGTGTGCGCCAACTGTCCCGGCTGGGCGCGGCGGGCTCCGCGGCTGGCCTCATCGGCGGAACTGCGGAAGGCCTGCTGGCGGTGAACCGGGCGCGTTGGGAGTGTGCCGGCCTCCTCAGGACCACGCCGCTGTCGTTCCGCGACGTCCGACGGGGTCCCGTCCTTTATCTCAACACCAATCTCTGGTTCGGTATCAAGGCGGGGGGATCGGTCGGCCACATCGCGGGGGTCATCAACGGGTTCCAGCGGCTCGGCTGGCCCGTCACCTACGCCTCCATCGGCGGCTCCCAGATGGTGGACTCCACGGTGCGGGTCCTGCCGCTTGCGGCCCCGCGCGTGTACGGCTTTCCTTCCGAGGTCAATCACTACCGCTTCCACGGGGAGGCCGTGCGCCAACTGAGCGCCGTTACGAAGTCGCTCGAGCCCAGCCTGATCTACCAGCGGATGTCGGTGGGGAACTACACCGGGGTGGCGCTCTCCCGGAAGTTCGGCGTGCCACTGATTCTGGAGTACAATGGTGGCAGCTCCTGGGTGAGCCGCAATTGGGGTCGGGCCATGCGGTTCGATGCGCTGACCACGCCGTTGAGGACGTCTGTCTGCGACACGCCCACCGCGTGTTGACGGTGTCCGAGGTTCTGGCGGACGAGGTCGTGGCGCGCGGAGTGCCGCAGGAACGGGTACTGTGGTACCCGAACTGCGTGGATGAACCAGTCTTCGATCCCGGTCGGTACCCTCCGGAGGCGGTGCGGAGGAACCGCGCCTGGCTGGGTCTCGCCGAAGCGGACGTCGTAATCACCTTCGTGGGAACCTTTGGCCGGTGGCACGGCGTCGAGGTCCTCGCTCGCGCCGCGGCCCGCCTGGTCGATACGGACCGTGGCTGGCTCGATCGCCATCGGGTCAGGTTTGTCTTCATCGGGGATGGCGTGGTGATGCCCGAGATTCGAGGGATCCTCGACGGACCGGAGTACGCTCCTTATGTGCGCCTGACCGGGCTGGTCGCTCAGGCAGAGGCCCCTGCGTACCTTGCTGCAGCTGATATCCTGGCGTCACCCCACGTCCCCAATGCCGATGGGTCAAGATTCTTCGGTTCCCCAACGAAGCTGTTCGAGTATATGGCCATGGGACGGGCGATCATCGCGTCCCGTCTGGACCAGGTGGGAGAGGTGCTGAGTCCCGCACTCGATGGGACACGGCTTCCGACGGGGGGTACGATGCCCGCCGGCGATGCGCGCGCAGTGCTGGTCCAGCCCGCTGATGTGGATCAGCTGGTCACGGGGCTCCGGTTCCTCGTGGAGCAGCCTGAGTGGCGGGCGCTCCTCGGGTCAAACGCGCGGCAGGTGGCCGGGGAGCGGTATCTCTGGCGGCATCACGTGCAACATCTGTTGGCCGGGCTTCCGGTGGAGGCGAGCTCATGAACTCAACCGCCTTCTTCCTGTGCACGGTCGTCGGCCTCCTCTCCTTCGGGTGGGTGCTTGCCCGCGCACGAGGTCCGGAGGGGATGCCGTTCCTCGTCTACACGGGGTTCTACTTCCTCACGACGGTGATTGGTGCCACCTTGATCCAGTTCGATCCTCGGTTGGTGGAGGTGCTGGTGTTCGGGCGCGGCGTGAGCCTCACCGCGATGCCGTCCGTGGATCCTTGGCTCTACTGGGGGCTACTTCACTTCCCGTTCCTGATTGTTGCGGCTGCGGGATTCTCACTTCACCAACTCGGGCGCCCGCTCGGGAGAACCTGGGTCCCGCCGACTCGCACACCAGCAGTGGGGGCCTATGTCGTGGCGCTGGTGGCCCTTTTGAGTTTCTGCACAGCCCAGATGGTCTCGAAGGGGTACAGCCCGTTGCCGGCCACACTCTTTGATGTCACGACGAGTTACAGAAGCGCGATTGTTCAGCGCGCGGAAATGATGGCAGCACTGAGCCCTGCGTTCTACGGGGTGATCTACATGGGGCTCCCGACATTAGCCTACGTCGGCCTGTATTGTGCGGCTCGGACCCGGCGTCGTAGCTGGATCCTCCTGACCGCCGCCGCCGCCGTTGCTACCGCCTGGCTCTCGGTGGTTACTGTGCAGAAGGCCATCATTCTTGTCTTTCTTGTATTCTTTGGAATCGGCGTCTATCTGCTGGGCTTGATCCGCACCCGTCTGTTGGTCGCCCTTGGTGCAGGGCTCTTTGTACTACTGACGTCAATGCAGGTGGCGGTGGTGGGTGCGTTCGGGGCATTCCAATCCCTGGTACACCTCGTGCTGAGGGTCGGCCCCGCGTATCCGTACTACCTCGGGTTGTTCCCGGATATTCACCCCTTTTACGGTGTCGATTGGCAGGGGACCCTGTTCGGCCGGGCGCTCACGCGCCCGTCCCCGGACTACAACCTCATCGTAAGCAATGCGCTGTATGCGTCGAGCCCGGTGCAGGGAGCTTCGCCAATTGGTGCCGTCGCGAGTGCGTACGCAGAGGGCGGAGTTGGTTATGCGTTGGCGATGGGCGGCATGCTTGGAGTGATCCTGGTCGGTGTGAGCCGGTTTGGAAGGCGAGCCTTGACCGGTCCCCTGCGGTTCGCGCTTTTCCTCCAACTTCTTACCGTTGCTTACTACCTCTCACAGGTCCCGCTACAGGCGACAATTTGGCAAAGCTACGGCGTGAAATGGGGTCTCTTGACGCTCGCTGTCCTCTGGGCTCTCGACTATGGCGTGTTCCGGTTCGCCGCTGCCCCTCCTCCACGGAAGTCATCGATTTCAAGTGCGAGTGATCTCCCATGAATTCCCTACCGAGTGAAACGCGCAACCCCGACGAAGCCGGCTGGCAGCTCGCCGCATTCGTCCTGGGCTACCGATGGCTCGCGATCACAGCCAGCGTGGCGGTGGCCACCTTGGTGGTGGCCGTCACACTCGCGGGTGGTCGAACCTACACCGGGCGCGCGTCGTTTAGTCCGCAAGACCAGGATGGCGGTCTTGGGGCCTACGCAGGTGTAGCGGCTCAACTAGGGGTGACGCTGCCGAATCTCAACGAGGGGCAGCCACCGGAGTTCTATGCGTACATGCTTCGGTCCGATGCGATCCTGCGGAGTCTCGCGGACCGACGATACGTTGTGAGCGCGGGATCTACGGACAGCCTCCCGCTGGCGGTGCTGCTGAATGTCGCTGACCCCAATGCAGCCAGGGAGAGCTATGCCCTGTTGCGGGAGCTCCGGAATATCATCCAGGTGCGCTATGACGCTCGGGCGCAGCTGGTGCAGATCGAAGTGAAGACGAGATATCCTGGGGTAAGCTCTGAGCTTGTGGTGGAGCTTCTGGCGCAGGTGGACCGTTTTAATCGCGAGGTGCTGCGGACCCAGGCTGGGGAGGAGCGGCGGTTCACCGAGTCCAGGGTAGCCGAGACTGCGGGTAGGCTCAGGGCGGCCGAAGATGTGCTATCCGCATTCCTTGCCCGCAACCGCGAGATCCGCAATTCACCGGTACTTCTGGCGGAGCAGGCGCGTCTTGAGCGGGAGGTACAAGCGGAACAGAGCCTGTACCTCACTCTGAGGCAGTCCTATGAGCAGGCGCGGCTACAAGAGGTGCGCAATACCCCGATCATCAGCGTTATTGAAGCGCCTGTCTATCCTGCCATTCCGGATCGGCGACGTCTGCTGATCAAAGCACTTCTCGGCATGGCCATTGGTGGCATGCTCGGCCTCGCCATCGGGCTCCTTCGAAACATATTCTTGCGCGCAGTCGCGGAGGACCCCACGCTCGCAGGTGAGGCGGCGGGCCAGCTGGCAGCGTTCGGGCGAGAGCTGCGCTCGCCCAGTAGAGTACTCCGTGAGCTCCGACGTGAGCTGGGCAGGCGGGCCCCGCCGGTGGACTAGTGGCTTGTGGCCAGCGCACTTTCTGAGTTGCAGGTCCGGTCTACTCCTGGGAGGTGATGCGGATGCTGGATGTGCTGCCCGCGGAAAACATCTACGGCCACAGAAGGCGGTTGGAGTGGATTCTGGGCCGCGTCGCGCTTGGCGCGACGCTCGTTGAGCTTGGATGTGGCACCGGGTACATGCTGACCCGGCCATTGCTCCATCTCGGCTATGATTGCTACGGTGTCGACCTCGACCGGGTCAGTATCGAGTACGGACAACGGGTGCTTCAGGAAGAGGGGCTGGACCCGAATCGCCTCCTCGCGATGGACCTCGGCCAGTTCAGTATCAGTGCCGATGCGGTGATCGCCTCCGAGATCCTGGAACACGTCCCGGGCGCTCAGATTGCTGGGCTTTTTGAGGTAATACGAGGCAGGCTAAAGGTGGGCGGGCAGCTCCTCGTGACAGTACCGAACGGGCGTGGTTGGTTTGAGCTGGAGAGCTTTCTGTGGTTCAAGGCGGGAATGGGACAAGTGATGAGGAAGCTGAGAATTGCTGGACTGATCATGCTGTTGAAGCGCTGGGTGTTCAACGCTGAGACGGACTATCCGCACCCGTCCACCTTGGCGGATTCGCCTCACGTCCGGTTCTTCACGTTCAAGTCGATTCAGCAGCTCTTGCGGGATCAGGGATTCGAGCTTACCGAAGTGGCAGGCTCCGTGTTGTTCGCGGGGCCATTCAGTGACCTCATGTTCACTGGCATAGGACCCGTCATGCGGCTCAACGCTGCCTTGGGGCGATCGTTTCCCCGATGGGCGGCCGGGTTCTACGTGGCGTGCCGCCCGACGGTCCAGGCTCAGGGCTCCGCCTCAGACCAGTTTCCTGGCGGAGCCGCAGCAAGACGAGGCCCATGAGCGGATGCAGGTGCTCAAACGGAAGGCGCTTCCTGCCGCCCCAGGAGCATCCCGGCTCCGCTTCCCCACCTTGTGCCGCCATCTTATTAGCTTTGCTGCCACCCCATGAGTTCCCCGAATCCATTGCCGGCAGCCGCTGCGGCCCCCCGCCTGAGAGTCGTACATCTCACCTCCGTTCACGATCCGGACGACACCCGGGTGTTCCACAAGGAATGCGGTGCGCTTGCGAGGGCGGGCTACGAGGTCGTGCTCGTGGCGCCGGGCGCTCCCGATGGTACGAGGAATGGGGTACGGTATCACCCGATCCCGCGTCCTGCCGGGCGCCTGCATCGGTTTGTTCGATCCGGCTGGGCGGTCTTCCATGCGGCACTGCAGGAGCGCGGCGACCTGTACCACTTCCACGATCCTGAACTCATCCCGATCGGGTTGCTGCTACGGCTGCTCGGAAAGCGCGTGGTGTACGACGTGCATGAGGACGTTCCGGCCCAGTTGCGGAGCAAACATTGGTTATCGCCCTGGCTCCGCGGGACTGTCTCCGCGGCTGCCAGCCTGATGCAGCAGGTCGCGGTGCGGGCGTTCGATGGGGTGATCGCCGCCGGGGAGGACGTGGCCGCCACGCTGGACCATCGCTCAGTGACCGTGGTGCGGAACTTCCCGTTGCTGCACGAATTCGCGATGGCTGACACGGCCGACTACATCACTCGGGAGCCGGTGGTCGTGCACGTCGGCAACCTCTCGCGGATTCGGGCGAGCCGCGAGCTGATCGAGGCCATCGGACGAGTCGATCCGGCGGTGGATGCTCGACTCGTCCTGGTCGGCCGCTTCAACAACGACGGGCTGGAGCGCGAAGTGCAGGACCTGCCTGGTTGGTCCCGGACGACCCACCTCGGTTGGGCCGACCGTCCGACGGTGGCCGCACAGCTGGCACAGGCTCGAGTCGGCATCGTGATGTTCGGGCCTCACCCAAATCACATGGCGGTGCGGTCCAACAAGCTGTTCGAGTACATGGCTGCGGGCCTTCCCGTCGTAGCGCCGGACTTTCCTGCCTGGAGGGCGTTGATCGAAGAGACCGGGTGCGGGGTTGTGGCGGACCCGACCCGGCCTGAAGCCATCGCGACCGCGATCGAGACCCTACTCCGGGACCGTGCGGGTGCCCTGGCCATGGGGGAACGCGGGCGCGCGGCGGTCCTCGCCTCCTTCAATTGGGAGGTGGAATTCGCACGACTCCTGGCCACCTATCGCAACATCCTCGGCACCCCACCCACTGGCCTTGACGCTAACTCCGGAGTCCCCTGACGGGCTGGCGCGATGCGAATCCTTTATTTCTACCAGTACTTCACCGTCCTGAATGGCTCTTACAGCACCCGCTGCTTCGAGTTCGCTCGGCGCTGGGTGAAGACGGGTGACCAGGTCACTGTCATCACCAGCGTGTACGACAAGTCAGGCTTGGCGGTCTCCGGTCTCATCTCGCGCCACGAAATCGAGGGGATCGACGTGCGCGTCATCAACCTTCGACTTTCCAACAAGCACCCGGTTCCGCTCCGCATCCTCACCTTTGCAGCGTTTGCCCTCATCGCCTGCTGGTACGCCGTCGTGCTGCGAGTCGACCTGATTCTGTGTTCCTCGGGTCCCATCACCACGGGCGTCCCGGGGCTTGTTGGACGCTACCTGCGCGGCTGCCCATTCGTGTTCGAAGTACGGGATCTCTGGCCCGAAGGGGCCATCCAGCTCGGGGTCCTGAGGAACAGGCTGGTTGTGGCGTTAGCGCGCAGCTTCGAGGCCACGTGCTATCGGTCGGCACGACTGGTGGTGGCCTTGTCGGAGGGGATGGCCGAGTCGATTTCAGCCCGCTTTCCCGGCACCCCGATAGTGGTGATTCCCAATGCCTCTGATCGTGCCCTGTTCGAACCTCCTCAGGACGCCCCACGGCCAGCGGTTGATCCCGGGCTCGTGCTGTACACCGGTACGATCGGGCTCGCGGATGATTGCGGCCAGATTGTCGAGGCCGCGCGCGTGCTTGCGGCGCGGGGGCGGACCGACATCCGCATCGTAATGATCGGCGACGGCAACGAGCGCGCCCTCCTCGAGGCACGCACCAGCACCCTAGGCCTGACGAACCTCCAGTTCGTCGGCCTCTTGCCCAAGCGCGACTTGGCGGGATGGCTGCACCGCGCCTCATGTGCCCTCCTGACCATGCGAGACGTGCCCGTGCTGTCCACCTGCTCTCCGAACAAGATGTTCGATGCGTTCGCAGCAGGCGTCCCCATCGTCCAGACGACCCAAGGCTGGATCCGACGCCTGCTGGAGTGCGAAGGTGGAGGGATTACTGTCTCGCCAAACGATCCGGAGGCCTTCGCCGACGCGCTGGTCCGGATCGCCGACGATCAGGTCTTCCGCGTCCGCCTTTCCGACCAGGCGAGGCGGCTCGCCGCGGAGTTCTTCGATCGCGACCTGCTGGCCGAGCGACTGCGGAGCGCCCTCCTCGAGGCAAGCAAGAGCGCATGATGAGGATGGTTCTGGCGGCGTCGGCCTCCTACCTCGTCGCCCTGGCCGTCACGTGGTGGCTCGCTCGCCCGGAGAGCGGACTCCTCTTGCTCGACCATCCCGGCGAGCGCTCACTCCACACCCGCCCAACTCCCCGCACCGGGGGTCTCGCAGTGCTCGCCGGCGTGCTGGGGGGCGGCGCGCTGGCGATGTGGGGTTCCTCGCAGCCGGGTCTCCCGTGGATGCTGGCCGGACTCTTCGCCGTGGCAGGTGTCTCCTTCGCTGATGACCGCCGCGGGGTCTCCCCCTTCGTCCGGCTGTCGGTGCACTTCCTCGGCGCGGCGCTGGCGGTGACGAGCGAATTGGTGATCCTCAGCCGGGTAGCACCGGGCCCGCCTGTCGTGTCGGGCGCCCTCACGATCCTGGGCATCGTCTGGCTGATCAATCTTTACAACTTCATGGATGGCATGGATGGCTTCGCCGGGGGCATGACGGTGCTGGGCTTCGTCGCGCTCGCCCTCATGGCGGGACCGAGCCGGTATCCAGCCTACAGTGGGTTGTGTCTCACGGTGGCCGCGGCGTCGGCAGGCTTCCTGCCTTTCAACTTCCCTCCCTCCCGGATCTTCCTAGGCGATGTCGGGTCGGCGACGCTCGGCTATCTCGCGGCGGGCTGCATCGCTCTCGGCGCCTCGATGGGGGCATTCCCGGTCGAGTCCGGACTGCTCGTCTTCTCGCCTTTCATCGCGGATGCAACGATCACCCTCCTCCGGCGCGGATTCCGACGGGAGCGGGTCTGGACCGCCCACCGTTCGCACTACTACCAGCGGCTGGTGCTTTCCGGTTGGAGTCACCGACGAACGGTCCTGTGGGAGTACCTGCTGATGAGCTTGGCGGGAGCAAGCGCCGTCGTTGCGGAACGGGCCGGGGGAAGGGCGCCCTGGCTGGCGGTGGCGGCTTGGGCGGTGATCTACGTGGCGCTGATGCTCCTGCTCGAGCGCCGGCTGCGCACCGCGCCAGCCTGAGTTCAAGGGGCCTGCATCAGGGGCAGAGGTCCGCCTCCACCACCGCGCACAGACAATGCCCCAGCGCGATATGCGCCTCCTGGATGTGCTGGGTATCCGCGCTCGGCACTCGGATCGCCACGTCCGCCAGCGGAAGGGCCTTCCCGCCGCTTTCGCCGGTAAACAGCACCGTCACCAGCCCGCGCGACCGCGCCACGTGCAGGGCATGCAGGATATTGGGGGAATTCCCGCTGGTACTGAGCGCAATGAGCACATCACCCGGCCGCCCCAGCGCCTCGATCTGACGCCCGAAGACCTGCTCGAACCCGAAATCGTTGGCATTGGCCGTGAGAAACGACGTGTCCGTCGTCAGCGCCAGCGCCGCCAGCGCCGGCCGGGGCCGCTCATGATTGAGCGCACTCACGAACTCCGCCGCCAGGTGCTGGCTGTCCGCCGCGCTCCCGCCGTTGCCACAGAAGAGCAGCTTGCCCCCCGCCCGAAGTGCAGTGGAGCATCGCGCCGCCGCCTCCGCCAGCCCCTCCGCGCACCGCTCCGCCGTGAGCCGCTGCACCTCGGCCGCCGCCAGGAGGTGCCTGCGTACCAGTTCCGCCGCCGGGATCGGCTGGGTCATGATGCGCTCCTTGAGGATCCGCCGCTGGCCCGAACCGGGACCGGCAGTCCAGCGGGATGGCTGAGCAGGCCGGCCACGCCCGACGAGGTCATCCACCAAGTAATCGGCCTGGACCGCCCCGGACTGAAGGGTCGCCGGCCCCTCTCCGGTCCCTACCAGGATGGCCGGCACACCCAGCCGGTGCCCCAGTTCCAGGTCGGAGGCCTTGTCTCCCACCACCACCGACTCGGCCAGCTGGAACCCGAGCTGGCCCGCGGCCTGACGGGCCAGGCCGTCAGCGGGCTTCCGGCAGGCGCAGGTCTCGCTGGGGGCGTGCGGACAGGAGAAGATTCCCCCGAGCGCGATCCCCGACGCCGCCAGCAGGGCTCCCAGCCGGTGGTGGACCGCGGAGAGCTGGTCCGCGGTGATTCGCCCCCGTGCCACGCCGCTCTGGTTGGTAAGGATCACCAGGCGGACGCCCGCGGCTGAAAGGGACCGCAGGCCCTCCAGCGCCCCTGGCAGCAGGGAGACTCCCTGTGGGTCGGAGAGGTAGTGCCGATCCTCGATGACCGTGCCGTCCCGGTCCAGCAGCGCCACCCGGCGCGGCGTGGGAGCAGCGATGTCGAGCCGCCAGGCGGGGGTGACCTGAGCCGAGACCCTCACACCTTCACCGGCACGGGCCAATTCCTGCCCGTCGGCCCCGATAAGGCTGACCACCTCTCCGAGGTGTGCCCGCGCCGCCGCCACCAGCGCGTCCCGGTGCAGCGAGGCCTGGGGTCCGAGCGGTCCAGTCACCACGGTGACACCCTGGTCGTTCCGCCCCATCGCCCCTCCATCAGAGAACGGTCGCGGGGAAAGGATAGCCGGGGAGTGAGGGATCGGAAACCAGCGATCCCCCACGGGACCACCCAACGGCAGACTTCGGCTAAGTGCCTGTCTCACTTCCGATTGACGCCCGCTCGACTACAGGTAGATTACCCTCCTGTAACCAGACACCCTCGGCCCCTCTCGGTGGCCGGAGCGGTGACCCCCTTCAAGGCCACATGGCGAACCTCGCTCGGAACGGACTGCGAAACCGGCACCTGCTCGCACTCGATCTCGCCCTGGTGCCGGTGGCCACCCTGCTGGCTTTCACACTCCGGTTCGAGGGCACGGCCTGGCCGGGGGATTACCCCCGGATCGCGGCGACCTACCTGCTGTTTGCCATTCCCGTCAAGATCAGCCTGTTGCTGAGCTTCGGACTGTACCGGCGGTTGTGGCGGTTCGCCTCGGTGTCGGAGCTCGAGAGCATCCTGCTCGCCACCGGTTTGTCCGGCCTCCTCTGTCTCGGACTGGGCGGATGGGTCCTGCCGATCGCCGGAATCACCACCCTTCGTGTTCCGCTCGGCGTGCTGGCCAACGACGCCCTGCTTACCGCCCTTCTCGTTGCATTGCCCCGGCTGATTCTACGCTCGATTGAATGGCACCAGGCCGGCCAGACCCACGGCTCCCGTCGAGTGCTCATCGCCGGGGCCGGTGTCGCCGGCGGCTTGCTGGTCAAGCAGATCAAGGGGAGTCCCCAGCTCGGCCTCACCCCGGTCGGCTTCGTTGACGACGATCCCGAGAAGCAGCGGCATCAGCTGCACGGGTTGCCGGTCCTGGGGCCGCCTCAAGGACACCGCCGAGATCTGCCGCGACCATGGCGTGGCGGAGGTGCTGATCGCCATGCCCCACGCCACCGGCCAGAAGGTGCGGGAACTGGTCGAGGCTGCCACCCAGGCCGGGGTGAAGACCCGCACCCTGCCGGGCATTTCCGACATCATGTCGGGACGGTTCGATCCCTTCGCGCTCCGCCAGGTGGAGATCCAGGACCTGCTGCGCCGGGAGCCGGTAAAGATCGATCTGCGCCAGGTGCAGGACCTCGCCACCGAACGGACCGTCCTGGTGACCGGCGCAGGCGGCTCGATCGGTGCGGAGCTGTGCCGCCAGATCTGCGGCCTGGAACCCCGGCAGCTCATCCTGCTGGGGCACGGCGAGAACTCCATCTTCGGAATCCAGCAGGAGCTGGCCCGGCGCTTCCCCCACCTCAAGGTGGAGGCGGTCATCGCCGACGTGAAGGACGGGGCCCAGATGCAGCGGGTGTTCGAGCGCTGGGAGCCGTTCACCGTCTTCCACGCCGCCGCCCACAAGCACGTGCCCCTGATGGAAGGCAACATCGCCGAGGCGGTACTCAACAACGTCCTCGGCACCCGCAACGTGGTGGAAGCGGCGGCCGGCCTGGGCGTGGAGCACCTGGTCCTGATTTCCACCGACAAGGCGGTGCGGCCCACCAGCGTGATGGGCGCCACCAAGCGGGTGGCGGAGCAGATCGTCCAGATTACTGCAGAGGAGCGGGGCCGGAACTTCGTGGCGGTGCGCTTCGGCAACGTGCTGGGCAGCCGGGGCAGCGTGGTGCCGACCTTCCTCAAGCAGATCGCCGATGGTGGCCCGATCACGGTGACCCACCCAGAGATGAAGCGCTACTTCATGACCATCCCCGAGGCGGTGCAGCTGGTCATGCAGGCCGGGGCGATGGGACAGGGGGGAGAGGTCTTCGTGCTGGACATGGGAGAGCCGGTAAAGATCGCCGACCTGGCCGCCGACCTGATCCGGCTGTCGGGGAAGGAAGTCGGACGGGACATCGAGATCCGCTTCAGCGGCACCCGGCCCGGAGAGAAGCTCTATGAAGAGCTGTTCTTCGACGCCGAACACGCCTCGCCGACCGAACACCCGAAGGTGCTCCGGGCCAGGAACGCCGCCCTGCCGGTCGGGGTCACGACGGTGGCCAACGACCTGATCCTGGCTGCGGAAGAAGGGTGGCCGGGAGAGGAACTCCGTGCCTTGCTCCGGCGGCTGGTGCCGGACTACGAGGCGTCGCTGGCGGGGATGCCGGTGCGCCAGGAGGGGGCCCGGCGGGAGTCGGGAGGCAGCGCGGTCTGACACACCAGCCGGTCCGCTGCTTCGCAGACATGAAGGGTGGGGTCCTCGCGGATCCCACCCTTCGGCTGTATCGGTCCAGCCGCCTAATCGCCTAACCGCCTCGACGGCCCTACGGCCGCAGCACCACCACCACCACTGCTGTAAGGCTGGCCACGATCTGGGCGATCGCCCCGGCGAAGCCCAGCCAGTCTTTCTTGTCCGTGGGGTCCTTCTCCGGCACGAAGACCTCGGCGCCGGCCAGCGGCTCGGGCTTGCTGTCGGGCAGGAACCACCAGTTCTTGTTCACGCTCTCCACCTTGCCGCTGGGCTGGGTGGCGTAGGTCCGGTTACGGTCGGCATCGCGATGATAGCCGCCGGCGGAGTTGATGTAGTAGTCCAGGCTTTTCCCCTTCACATACGTGACCGACATCGGCGCATTCACCGCCCCGCGCACGTACACCACCGGGATGTACTCGGGGATGACGATCGAGTCTCCGCCGGAAAGGATCAGGTTGTCGCGGAAGGCCGGATCCTCGAGCGCCTTGGGCAGGTCAATGCCGATCCGGCCGCCCCGGTCGGAGGAGCGGAAGAAGCGCACCCCGGTGGGGTAGGCCTCCTTGCTGAGGCCGCCGGCGCGCTGGATGAGGTCCACCAGCCGGTCGGTGCGGGTGATCAGCGCATAGCGCCCGGGAAAGCGCACCTGTCCCTCGATGACCACCGTCCGCTGCAGCTCCCACTCCGGCTGGCGGAAGATGAGGACGTTATCGTAGGGCTGGAGCGTCACCTCGCTGGCCCCGCCTGACGGGGCGCTGCGGCCGGGCGGTCCCAGGTAGCGGCCGGTCACGGGATCCCGGTCGAAGACGTAGGTGGAATCCAGCGCCACCCGGAATGTCCGGGCCACCCGGCCCTGGGCCCGGGAGCTGTCCTCGGGCATTCGGGCGATCTCCGCTTCCGACAGCAGCGCGTCCTCGGTCAGCCCTTCCAGTTGCAGGATGGCATCGCGGAGGGTCATCCCCTCCCGATACGGCAGCCGCCCCGGCTTGCGGACCGCCCCGGTGAGCACCACATACCGAAGCGGCCGGAACGAAGAGCGGGAGAAGACGGTGACCTCATCGTCTTCCAGCAGGACGAGGTCATCGGTGATCCGGCCGGTGGAGTCGGCAAAGCTGGAGCGGAGCTGCAGCCGGGTCGAGTCGTTCTGCAGCCGGCTCACCAGTATCTGGCCCACGTAGACGTCCGGCTTGGGGCCGCCGGCCAGGCGGATGGCCTCCGACAGGCGCATCCCGGGGCTGTGCCCAATTGCGCCCGGGGTCCAGACGTTGCCCACCACCGAGATCACGTTCCGGCGGCGATCGGCCACCGCGAAGACCGCCACGGAGTCCCCCGGCGCCAGCGGAAACGCGGGGCCGAAGCCGTCCACGAACTGGTCCGACGACAGGTCGATGACGACCCGGTCCCGGCCCCCCGGCTGGCGCTGGGCCGCCGGCAGGATGCGGTCCACCTGCACTCGCCGCCGCAGCGCGTCGGCGTCGAAGCCGCCGGCGGCCTGGATCAGATCGCGCAGCGTCTCGCTGGGTGCCAGCTCGTAGATAGCGGGGCGGATGACCTTGCCGGTCAGCTTGACCTGGGTCCCACGCACCGGCACGAAGATGACATCGCCATTCTCCAGCCGGGCGTCGTGGCGGTTGTCGCCCCGGAGGAGGTAGTCGTACAGGTCCAGCGAATCGGCCAGCTTGCCCGCCCGGCGGATCTCGATGCGGCGGAAGGAGCCGTTCTCGGTGGGCCCGCCCGCCGCGTACAGCGCCGTCATGGCGGTGCCGGCGGCGGAGAGCTGGAACGAGCCCGGGCGCGCCACGTCTCCGGCGACGAACACCTGCACCGCGCGCAGCCGCGCTACGCTGATGCTGAAGCGGGTGGTGGCGCCCGCGCCGCGGCGGACCCCGGAATAGACCCGCCCCAGCCGGGCATACAGCAGGTCTTCCAGCTCGGAGAGGGTGAGGTTGGCGACGTACAGCTGTCCCACCTGGGGGATGGCCACGAAGCCCTCGCGGGTCACCGTGAGTTCGTGGGCCAGTTCGACATCGCCGGTGAGTATCAGCACCAGGCCGTCGCCGGGGCCGAGGCGGTAGTTGGCGTCCACCGGGCCGGCCAGCGCCGGGATGAACAGGCTGGTGGACCGGTGAAACAGGGATAGCCCGAAGACCTGCAGCCCCAGGCCCTTCGAGGCCAGCGAATCGGCGCGGAGCGAATCGCGCACCGCCTGCGCCGAATCGGTCAGGAAGTAGAGCGAGTCGGCCTCCTCCACGCTCACGATCCCCAGCACCCGCACCGCATCCAGCACATCGGAGCCGGGCCGGAGTACGCGGGTGGTGTCGGCTCCCTCCAGATAGTTGTCGAGGAGGTTCTCGGGGTACCCCGCCGCCCGGAGCCGTGCCCGGACCTGCTGTCGGGTGAGCCCCGAGGCCCCGATCCGCTGGCGGATCTGTTCCGCGAGCTCGGGGCGTTCATTGAGCATCCGCTGGGCTTCGGCCGGGGAGGGCAGGGGCTGTCCGGAGGGTACCTGGGCGGAGAGCCGGCCGGTCGACCCGGTGGCGAGTGCAAGGCCGAGGCCCAGACGCAAGCACAACCGGCTGACGATCTTCGAGGTCATCGGGGGAAGATGCGGGAGGGACGGGGGCGGGGCAAGCAGCGTGGCTCCGGACCGCTGATAGCCGAGCGCGGAGAGCTGATACTGTCAGTTACCCCCCCCGCACCACTCCCTCCCAGAACTCCAGCGTCCGGCGGGCCACCGCGTCATCGACGAACTCACTCATGACCCGGAGCCGGGCCTCGCGACCCAGCCGGCTCCGCTCGCGGGGCGAGTCGGCCAGGTGCTGCAGCGCGGCGGTGAGCGCTTCGACATCATCCTCCGGCACGACCAGCCCGGCGGTATCGATCAGCTCGGGAAGGGCGCCTGAGTCGCTACCCACCACCGTCACCCCATGGCCCATCGCCTCCACCAGGGGGTGGTGGAATGTCTCCACCCACTCCGGGGTGGTGCGGGAGGGGGTGACCAGGCAGTCCACACCCGCCCAGATGTGCTTGAGGTCCTCGCCGGGGATGGCACCGCGCCAGGTGATACGCGAGGCGATGCCCAGCCGCTCCGCCAGGGATTCGAGGGACTCCTGGGCGGGGCCGCTGCCGACAACCGTGAGGGTCCAGCGGCCCAGCAGCTTCACGCAGGCGCGGAACAGGGTGTCCAGTCCCTTCTCCGGGACCAGCCGCCCCACGAAGCAGAGCGCGAGCGGGCCTTGTTCGGGTCGGATGACCTCCAGCGGCGGCGTCAGCCCCAACTGGGGGATGACCGCCACCGGCACCCCCTGCCGCTCCCGGGAGAGAATCCCCGCCGCCACGCGGTTGCCCCCGATCAGCGCGTGCGCCCGGGCCAGGGTCCGGCTCCGCCGCCACCCCTCTCGGAAGCCGTAGCTGCGCTTGATGCTCTCCCAGCCGAACAGCACCATCGGCCGCTCGAGCCGCTCCGCTTTGGCGCTGGCCGTCGCGGCCGCCGGTGTCCACGGCTCGGCCTCGATCTGGACGATGTCCGGACGGAAGTCGCTCATCAGCCGGTAAAGATCCTGCGCCTGCCACTCGACTCCCTCGCCGCGCTCCTCCGACACGGGGATCGGCACGATGCGGATGCCGCCATCGTTGCCCCACGAGGCGCTCAAGAGGGGCCCGCGGGAACTGGGCGACCATCGCGCCGGCACCGCCACGCTGAGGGTACAGCCGAGCCCGACCAGCGCCTTGAGTTTGCCGCGGGTGGCGGGATCGATGTAGGTGTGGGAAACGATTACGGCTCGCATGCTCGGCAACCCGGCCACTCGGCGGCTCGGCCAACGGTTGAATTCATGGGAGGGCCTCGGTGGCCCGGGCCACCGCTTCCGCGGCCTGCCCGGTGCCGTAGGCACCGGTGGGCCAGCGGGTGACACCGGACCAGCGGTCAACCTGTGCTTGCAGGGCAACGGACAGGCCGTCCCTGGCGGCGGTCGGTGCAACCAGCCGATTGGCCCCGGCCGCCAGGGTTTCCTCCCACTCGGTCTCGGCTCGGAGGGTGACGCACGGCGTGCCCAGCCAGTAGGCCTCCCGCTGCAGGCCACCCGAGTCGGTGACCACCGCCGCCGCGCTGGCGGTGAGCGCCAGGCTCTCGAGATACCCTACCGCTGGAATCATCGTCAGGTGCTTGAGTCGCTGCGCCGCCGAAGGGCCGAGCCGCTCCCGGGTTCGTGGATGGACGGCGAGGACCACCGGTGTGTCGAGGCCGTCCATTGCCCCGATGGCGCCCTGCAGGAGTTCGGGATGATCGGTCAGTTCCGCCCGGTGCAGGGTGGCAAAGATGTAGGGGGCCGTGAGGCCCGGGACAACCGTCCCGGGCGCCGGAAGCCGGGGCAGGGCGGCCTGCAGGACATCCAGAGAGACATCGCCCGTCTCGGCGACCGTGGCATCGGGGTGTTCGGCACGCATCCGGGCGGTGGCAGCCGGACAGGGGGTGCACAGCAGCGTGGCGATCGCGTCCACCGCCCGGCGGTTGATCTCCTCGGCCATCATCCGGTCCCTGGCGCGGAGACCGGCTTCCACGTGGACCACGGGGATGCGGAGTTTGGCCGCTGCGAGCGCCGTGCCGAGGGTGGAGTTGGTGTCCCCGATGACCACCACCACCCGGGGGGCGACCTCCTGCAGCACCGCCGCCATGCGGGTGAGCACCAGCGCGGTCTGCTCGGCATGACCGGCCGAGCCGACCTCCAGGAAACGGTCAGGCTGGGCCACCGCAAGCTGCTGGTACAGCAGTTCGTTCAGGGTGAAATCGTAGTGCTGGCCGGTGTCCACCGCGTACACCGGGGCCAGGCGGGCCAGCGCTCGACGCAGCACACTGGCCTTGATGATCTGCGGACGGGTACCGTAGCCCAGGACGATCATCGTGGCCGCCTCGGCGCCTCGGGGGCTCGGCGCAGCGCGCCCAGGGCAGGAGCCTGCCTGGAGGGTGTGGAGAGGATCGATGTGGGGTTCATGGCGGCAGGCTCAGAATAAGGGGGAGTGGCGGAAAGGGAAGCCCCGTCGCCGCCGGCCCGAGTCGTTGAGACGGGCCGTTGCCCTCCTCCGTTGACTCTCTCCCTTGTCTCACCCAATTTCCCGCACACCCATGCGCATTCTACATCTCGCCAAGTACTACTGGCCCCGCTCCGGCGGCATGGAGCGCGTCGTGCAGGACCTCGCCGAGGGCGCGGCCGCGCTGGGGCACGAAGTGTCGGTGGTAGCCGTGGAAAGCCGGGTGGGCGGCAGGGTCGGCGGGCGGCAGCGCTCGACCATCACCCGGGTGTTCTCGTTCGGTGCGCTGGGCTCCGAGGAGATTGCGCCGGGGTACTTGACGGCCGCGCGGCGGCGCGCCGACGTGATCCATCTGCACCACCCACACCCGCTGGCGGATGTGGCCAGCCTGCTCCGCAGCCGCCGGACGCCGCTGGTCGTCACCCAGCACCAGGACGGGAAGCAGCCCGGCTACCGGATGCTGGCCCGGGCGGTGCTCCGGCGAGCCGCGGCGATCGTGGTGCCCAGCCGGGCACACATGGCGCTGTCGGAAGAGCTGCGGGGCTTCGAGAACAAGACCGATGTCATCCCCTTTGGCATCGACGAGGTGCGTTGGGCCGATGTGCCCCGCCGCCCGATCGACGCTCCCCCGAAGGCGATTTTCATCGGCCGCCTGGTGAAGTTCAAGGGCCTCGACGTGCTGCTGCGGGCGCTGGAACGAGTGCCGGACCTGCGGCTGGACATCGTCGGCGCCGGGCCGGAGGGGCCGCGGCTGAAGACCCTGACCCAGGCGCTGGCGCTGGCGGACCGGGTGCGTTTCTACGGTGAGTATCCCGATGACGACCTGCCCCGGCGCATGGCCGAGGCGGATTTCCTGGTGCTCCCATCGGTGACGATCGACGAGATGTTCGGTCTGGTCGCGCTGGAAGCCATGGCCGCCGGCCGGCCGGTGATTACCACCGCGGTACCGACCGGTGTGCGCGAGGTGAACGTCCCCGGTGAGACCGGACTCGAGGTCCCGGTCCACGACATCCGCTCGCTGGCCGAGGCGCTGGACAGCATGGCGCGCGATCCCTTCCGGCGCGAGAAGATGGGCGACGCGGGGCGGGCAAGGGTGGAGAAGTACTTCACCCGGCAGCTCATGGCCGAACGCCACCTGTCGCTGTACGAGCGGGTATTGGCCTACAGCGGGACGCAGGAGGCGGGGGGGTAGAACCAGCTGTCGGCGGTCAGATTGGACGGGCCGACCAGGCACTGACGGCCCGACCGAGAGCTGATGGGCTGTCCATGGCTGATAGCTACTCCCTCCGGGCCCTTAGCTCAGTGGTTAGAGCACCGGACTCATAATCCGAGGGACGCAGGTTCAAATCCTGCAGGGCCCATCGTCGGGCGGCGTCCTCCCTGGATGTCCGCCCGTTGTGCGTTGCGGGGTGTGCCGCCTCGACCGATGGTTCGGGGTTCCCGGCGAGGTTCACCGGCCCGGGGTGGGTGAGGGCTCGTGTCCGCGCGGCTGCTGCCTCCCTGCAACACCTTCCAGGCCAGGTCTGGCCACCGGGGTTCAGGGTTCCCCATACCTCCTTTGCCGGCATGCGTTTGCGGATTCACAGAGATGCCCTAACTTGGGCTTGAGTCCCGCGTTCTGACCTCGTGGCCGCCTTGGTTCCCAACGACCAACCGCATCCCACTTTGGAGGAGCGTGGTCTATGTCCCGCACCGCACGCCTGATCAGGTTCAGCCTCCTCGCCAGCAGTCTCGCGGTCCTCGCCTGTCAGGACTGGAGCGATACCGCGGCTCCCGAAGTCGACGAGCCCGCACTGGAAGGGCCGTCGCTGGACGGCAATCCGCAGTTCCAGCCGGGAGGGCCGGCCTCGGCAAACAGCGCCACCGTGGGCGCGTGGAGCGCACCCTTCCCGTGGGTCGATGTCGGCGTCCATCTCACGTTGTTGCCGGATGGCAGGGTGCTGAGCTTCGGCAGGCTCAACGGCGGCACCCCGCAGGTCTGGGACCCCGGGACGGGCAGCTTCACCGCGTTCGCATCCCCATCGCTGCTCTTCTGCAGTGGCCACACCTTCCTCGCTGGCGGCCCATTGCTGGTGGCTGGGGGGCACATCCTGGACGGACTGGGCCTGCCCAATACCAACATCTTTGATTCCAAGACGGGGACGTGGGCGGTCAGGGGCGCCATGGCCGAGGGTCGCTGGTACCCGACCATCACCCAGCTCGCCAACAACGAGGCGGTGGCCCTGGGCGGCACCAACCAGGTCGGTGCCACGGTGCTCGTCCCCGAGGTGTTCTCGCCGGTGACGGGCAGCTGGCGGCGGCTTATCGGCGCGTCCGCCTGGATGCCCTACTACCCCCGCACCTTCCTGGCCCCCAACGGTCTGATCTTCTACGCCGGCGAACTGCAGGGGACCAGCTACTTGAACCCCAGCGGTAACGGGTCCTGGACCTTCGTGGCCAACCGGCTGGTGGCGGGGCGGGACTACGGCAGCGCGGTGATGTATGAGCCGGGGAAGGTGCTCTATGTCGGGGGCGGCGATCCACCCACTGCGACGGCGGAGGTGATCGATCTCAATGTGACGTCGCCGCAGTGGCAGTTTACCGGCTCGATGTCCGTGGCCCGCCGCCAGATCAGCGCCACGCTCCTGCCCGACGGCCGGGTGGCGGTGACCGGCGGAACCAGCTCCTCCGGATTTACCACGATGGCCGGCGCCACGCGCCAGGTCGATGTCTGGGATCCTGTCACCGGCGGGTGGACGGTCTGGGCTTCGAGCACGGTGCCCCGGGGCTATCACAACACCACCGTACTGCTGCCCGATGGTCGGCTGCTGCATACCGGCAGTGGCGACGGGGCCGGCATCCCTGACGAGATAAACGCCGAGGTGTTCTCCCCGCCATACCTGTTCGGGGGCGCGCGTCCGGCGGTGACCTCCGCCCCGGCCAGTCTCGGCTACGGCAAGACAGCCAACATCGGTACCCCACTGCCGGCCCAGGTGAGCTATGCCTCCCTGGTGCGGCTATCGAGCAACACTCACTCTTTTGATATGGGCCAGCGCTATCAGCGGCTGGCGGTTACCCGTCTCGCCTCCGCCGTGCAGATCCGGCTGCCGACCTCGAAGAACCGGCTGCCGCCAGGCCCGTATATGCTGTTCCTGTTGAGCCCCGGTGGGGTGCCGTCCGTCGCCAGGATGGTGCGGGTGTACTGATCGACGACTCCTGGGTGAGCTGCCGGGGTCCCGGGATGATTCAGCCCGGCCCGGCCGCTCTCCGGGCCCGCAGGCGTTCCAGCCGGACATGCTCTTCCCGCTCGCGCTCTTCCAGGCGCCGCCGCACCGCCGCCAGCCTGGTTCGGAGCCTGGGTGCGAGGCGCTGTTCCAGCACGTTGACCTGACGCGTGGTCCGGGAGAGCGCCTGGCCGAGCCTGAGCAGGAGCATCTCCCGTGGGGCAGAATGGACCAGCTGCTCCACCAGCCGCTCGAAGTGATCCGCCGCCCCCACCACCACGGCCCCGGCAGCGGCGGGCTGCATGCCCCGATTCGCCAGCGTCCGCCCGACCACGGGCGCCCTCTCGATGGTCGAAGCCGGGACCCCCCACACCGACATCGGACGGATCTCCACCTCCAGCTCCCGGCTGGGCCACCCCCAGGGCTTCACCCCGAGTTGCCCTACCTCCGAAGAAGCATCCAGCAGCGCTTGATAGGCCTTCGCGGCCTCCGCCGAGATGGCGGTGCGGGCCGTGGCTGCCGGCCGGGCGAGCTGGAACAATTCAGAGACCAGCGCCTCCCGCTTGCGCCGGAGCATGGTGGTTCCCCGCAGCATCCGCTCCAGCTGTCGGCGGGCGCTCAGGAGCACCAGGCGGGTCGCGGGACCGGCGTCGCTCACGTGGACTCCGGGGGAGTTGCCTGATGGGCGGCCCAGGTCTCCTCGCTCAGGCGGGTGAGGTCGGCCCGGGGCAGGGTGAGGAGGAGGCGCCACCCGGTGGCCAGAGTGTCCGGCAACCGCCGGCCGCCGTCCTGACCGATGAACTCGCGTTCGAACCGCTCGGTGAACTCCATGGCGCGGCGGTCGGGAGCGGCCAGCCCGGCCTCGCCCACGATGGCGGCCATCAGCCGGGCCTCCCGGCCGCGGGCGTAGCTGGCGTACAGCTGGTCGGCCCACTGCCGGTGGTCCGGCACGGTCCTGCCCTTGCCGATGCCGGCATTCATGAGCCGGGAGAGTGATGGCAGCACATCGATTGGCGGGAAGATCCCGCGGCGGTGGAGATCCCGGCTGAGCACGATCTGACCCTCGGTGATGTAGCCGGTGAGGTCCGGAATGGGGTGGGTGATGTCGTCATCCGGCATGGTCAGGATCGGCAGCTGGGTGACCGAGCCCGGACGGTCATGGAGGATGCCGGCCCGCTCGAACAGCGTGGCCAGGTCGGTGTACATGTAGCCAGGGTAGCCCCGCCGCCCGGGGATCTCCTGCCGGGCGGTGGCGATCTCCCGGAGCGCCTCACAGTAGTGGGTGAGGTCGGCCATGACCACGAGGACGTGCAGTCCGGCCTCGAAGGCGAGATACTCCGCCAGGGTGAGCGCGAACCGGGGGGCCAGCAGTCGCTCGACGGTGGGATCGCTGGCCTGATTCAGGAAGAGGACGCTGCGTTCCAGGGCACCGGTCCGGCCAAAGCGGTCGAGGAAGTGCCGGGTCTCCCGCGCGGTGATCCCGATGCCGGCAAAGACCACTGCGAACGGCTCTCCGCGGGGGGCCCGCGCCTGCTCGACGATGTCGGCGGCCAGATCGAGCGCCGGCAGGCCGGGCCCCGAGAACACCGGAAGCTTCTGGCCCCGGACCAGCGTGTTCAATCCGTCGATGGCGCTCACCCCGGTCTCGATGAACTCGGTGGGCCGCTCGCGGCGGGCGGGGTTCATCGGGGCCCCGTTGACCGGCCGTAGCGCCTCTCCCACCGGCGCGGGGAGCCCGTCGAGGGGACGACCGACCCCGGATAGCGCCCGCCCGATGAGCTCCCGGCCGACCGGGGCACGGGCCACTTCACCGGTCAGGATGACCTCGGCGCGGCCGGGTGCCAGCCCGAGGGTCTCGTCCAGCACCTGGATGATGGTGGTCTCGTCTCCCGCCTCGATCACCTGGCCACGGCGGTCCGCCGATCCGCTCACCCGCACGGTGACCCACTCACCCAGGGCCACCCGCGCCGCATGCCGCAGGAAGAGGAGCGGCCCGGCCGCTGCCTCCGCGCCGCGATAGGTTCGGGAGAGGGCGATCATGCCGGGGCCTCGCTCTTGCCGAGCGTGGCGATCGCGGCTTCGGCCGCGCTGGCCGGTGCCGCCCAGTCGGCTGGGCCGGCGTCCCGCACCCGGCCGATGGCGGTGCGTCCGGCCTCCAGATTCAGCCGCTCGAAGGCGCGACCGCCGGCCAGCAGCGTCCGGGCGGTTTCGTCCAGCGCCAGCGTCAGGCGACCCAAAGCCAGGGTCTTGCCCACTGGCGATACGGCATCGGTCGGGCTGTAGGCGCTCTGGGCCAGCACCAGCTCGCGGATGAACCGGGCGGATTCGAGGGTCAGGCGGTCCTCGTCCTGCAGCGCGTCGGCGCCGATGAGCGCGGCGATCTCGAGGATCTCCCGGCCCCGCTGCAACAGCTCCAGCAGCCGCCGGCGGGTGGCCTCCCACTCGCTTCCCGCTTCGTGGGCGAACCACGGCAAGGTGCTGGCCAGATACTGCGAGTAACTGGTCTCCCAGTCCACCGCCGGAAACTGGCGCTGGTGCGCCAGCGCCGGATCGAGCGCCCAGACCGTGCCGACCACCCGCAGACAGGCCTGGGTGACCGGCTCGGAGAAGTCGCCGCCGGGCGGGGAGATCGCGGTGATCAGCGTCAGCGCCCCGGTTCGCTCCGGGGTGCCGAGGCAGGCCACCCGGCCGGCTCGCTCGTAGAAGGCGCCCAACCGGCTGGCGAGGTAGGTCGGGTAACCCTCCTCGCCCGGCATGTCGGACAGGCGGGCGCTGATCTCCCGGAGGGCTTCCGCCCAGCGGGAGAGGCTGTCGGCCATCACGGCCACCCGATAACCCTGATCCCGGTAGTACTCGGCGAGGGTGACTCCGAGGTAGACCGAGGCCTCCCGGGCGGCCACCGGCATGTTGGAGGTGTTGACCACCATGATGGTCCGGTCCATCAGGGAGTGGCCGGTGCGGGGATCGGCGAGGGCGGGGAACTCGTTGAGCACCTCCGCCATCTCATTGCCGCGCTCGCCGCAGCCGATGTAGACGATGATGTCCGCCTCGGCCCACTTGGCCAGGGACTGTTCGATCACTGTCTTGCCGGTGCCAAACCCGCCTGGAATCGCCACCGTGCCGCCTTCGGCCACCGGAAACAGCAGGTCGAGGATCCGCTGCCCGGTGAGGAAGGGACGATCGTCTCCCAGACGCGATCCAACGGGGCGGGGCAGGCGCACCGGCCAGCGATGGCTCAGGTACAGAGGGGTCCCGCCTTCCAGTTCGCCGATGGACTCGCTGACGCGATAGTCGCCTTCGCTCAGCCGGGCGATGACTCCCTGGAGCCCCGGGGGCAGCAACACCCGGTGCACGACGCCCGGTTTCTCATCCACCCGGCCCAGTTCGGTGCCGGGAGAAACCACGGCCCCCGCCGTCAGGCTCGGCTCGAAGTGCCAGCGGCGCTCGGGATCGAGTGTCGGGGCCGCGGCACCGGGCGTGAGGAAATCACCGTGGGCCAGCGCCAGCGTCCCGAGCGGCCGCCCCAGTCCATCGAGCACCGAGCCCAGGAGCCCCGGCCCCAGCTCGATCTCCAGGGCCCGCCCGGAGGGGAGGACCGGCTCCCCGACCCGGAGGCCGGTGGTTTCCTCGTACACCTGCAGGGTGGCGGCATCTCCGGTGACCCGGATGATCTCACCCAGCAGGTGATGCTCACCCACCGCGGCGAGTTCGTAGAGCCCCGTCGTCCCCAGCGGTCCGGCCTCCACCAGTGTGCCGGTGATCCGGCGGATACGCGCGTCGGTCATGTCAGGCGGACCCGGTAACCGATCGCCTGCCTCAGCAGCTCCGAGATGTACCGATCCATGCCCTCCTCGGCGGGGACCCAGCGCGGACCCGGAAACGGCACGATCAAGGGCAGCGCCCGCCGGGCCAGCTCCCGGCGGAAGTCGGCCGGCAGGGCCTCGAACAGCTGATCCTCCACCAGCAGCACCCCCGCCTCGGGACGGGAGACCAGGTCCCGGATCGCGCTCGAGGTCTCCCCCGGCGTCGTGGCGGTTCGGGGCCTGAGCCCGGCCAGCTGGAACCCCGCCGCGAGGGCGGGCCGGCACAGAAGCTGTACCCGGTGACTCACGCGGCCTCCCGTCTCGGCGTGGCCCCATCACCCGGGGTCGGCACACCCAGGGCGATGGACCAGACCATCCGCTGCAGGGTGGTGACTTCCTCCTGGAGCGCGAGCACATACGCCATCACCGGGGCGGCGGTCAGTGGCTCCCTCCGGGCCAGCAGCCGCCAGCGGGCGAGCCGCCATTCAGCGATGGCGCGGTCGAGCAGGACGGCCTGGCCGGCGTACCGGCGCAGCCGCTCCCGGAGCCTGCTGTCTTCCACCACCGCCACGAGATGTGCGGTCAGGGCGTCCGCCTCTGGTGCGGCGGCCGCCCGGAGGAAGCTGTCGCGGGTGAAACGGCCGCCCTGCACAAAGAGCCCGGCCGGATCCACCTCGTCCGCCCGACCGGCGAGCAGCACCACGCAGCGCAGGTTGAGCAGGTCCACGGACTCCCGGGCAAAGTCCTCCAGCCGCCGGCAGCTCCGCACCGCGGCGGACAGGGTGCGGTGCGCCAGCAGCCGGACGAGGCCGTTCTCGAGCGCGAGCAGGTCCGGCTCGGTGCCGTGCGTCGCGGCGAAGGCGCCTGCCCAGGGTGAGCGCCACCGGGACAGGAGCCGGGAGATCTCCGGCACGGTGGCCTGACGGGCGAGCTCGTCGAGCGCGGGTTCGGACAGGGCCGGCGTGGGGATGAGTCCCGCGAGTCGGGCCTCCGCAGGGAGGCCTTCCAGCGCTCCTCGCGCCAGCGCCCTGAGTGATCGGACCTCCTCCGGGGCAAGCAGAATGGTGGCCGCGTGTCCCTCCGGGTCCCAGCGTGCCAGCAGTCTCACGCGGGCGGCGGCGCCGCGCCGGATGGCGGTCTCCAGCTCCGCCGCGTCCGGCGCGGTGGCCTCGATGGGGTACCCTCGAGTCGCCAACTCCCGTGCCAGCCCGCCCAGCGTGTGGAGACGGCCGCACGCCTGCCGCGCCGCCTGGTCGAGCAGGTGGGCGCGCAGACCGGCGGCCCGGGCGACCAGTGCCTCACACCGGGCCGTCATCCCGGCTCCTGCAGCAGCCGGACAATGAGCATCCGGACCTCCTGCTCCCGCGCGGTGAGCCAGCCGGCCAGGGTCGCATCCACGGTAACGCGCCCGTCCTCGGTCGTGACGATCACCCCGGTTCCGACGGCCGGGTCGGCGATGAGGCGGTGGCCAGCGTTGGGCAGATGGTCGCGGAGTGCCTCGAGCAGCGCGGGGCTCCCCCGGATCACGCTCGGCTCACCTGCCACGAACCCGAGGGCCGCCGCGACCAGCGCCTCCAGTACCGCCGGCTGAAGGCCGCTGGCGCCGGGGTCGGCCACCAGCAGGCGCAGGCGCTGGAGAATCCGCCCGATGGCCGCCTCCCGGCTCTCCATCACCTTGCTCCGCACCTGGCGGGTGGTCCGCGCGAGTTCCCCTTGGCGCTGACGCTCGAGCGCCTCGTCGGCCTCGTGGAGCGTCGCCTCACGCCGCCGGGCCAGGCGCCGTCCGGCCTTCTCCCGGATGGCGGCCGCCTCAGCCTCGGCCGCCGCCAGTTCGGCGGCGATGCGGTCCGCGGTGTCGCGCTCGAGGGCGCCCAGCAGGCCGGCCAGCGACACCGCTCAGGCGCCGCCACGCAGCAGGATCAGCACCGCCACCACGAAGCCCAGCACTACCATCGTCTCCGGGATGGCGATCATGATGATGACCGTGGTGGTGAGTTCGGGCTTCTCCGCCAGGGTGGCAGCGCCGGCCGGGCCGATGCGGGACTGGGCCCAGGCGGTGGCCATCGCCGGCAGGCCGACCGCCAGGGCTGCAGCCAGCGGGATCCAGAAGGACATGACAGGCTCCTTTCGTAACTAGGCCCCGGGGCGCCGGGCGGGCGTCCAGTGGCTGAGGGGACGGTAGACCACCCCGCCCGGGCTGTAAAAGGTCCCGAAGAACTCCACGTAGTGGAGGCGCAGCGCGTGGATCGCCGGGCTGAAGACGCCCAGCGCGAAGTTGACCACGTGAAAGATCAGGGCGAAGACGACGCCGACGAGGGCGCTGCCGAAGGCGCCGGACATCCGGTTGGCCACCACGGCGAGCATGACCGAGGCGGTGCCGAGCGCCATGATACGGGCATAGGAGAGCACCCGGCCCAGAGTCGACAGGAACTCCACCGGGGCCACAAGGCCCTCGACGATGATCGTGATCGGGAAGATCACCAGGAGGGCGATGGCCGCCGGTGTCAGCAGTCCATGGGGAAGCACGCGGACGCTGGCGAGCAGGGCCACGATGACCAGCACCAGCATCACCGCCGCCAGCCCCCGGCCGATCGCCGTGCGGCGGTGCGCGTGAAAGGCGTTCACCGCGCCGATCAGCAGCCCGAGCAGCATGTGCACCGCGCCGAGCGCCACGGCCAGCATGAGGAACGGGACCACCGCCTCCCCGCGGTCGAACCAGACGGCATGGAGCCCGAACCAGCGGTGCCCCAGGTCGCCGAAGAACTCTCCAAACAGCACGCCGAAGATCAGCGAGAAGGCGGCGCAGGTGATCAGGATCTCGGAGACCCGGTGCATCCGTCCGTCCGGGGTCGCCCGGTGATGCAGCACCAGCCCGATGAGCAGCAGCACCGCACCGTAGCCCACGTCGCCCAGGATCAGGCCGAAGAACATGGGAAAGAAGACTGCCACGAACGGGGTGGGGTCGATGCTGCCGTAGCGGGGGAGTGGCAGCAGGCTGATGAGCAGCTCGAATGGCCGGAAGATGCGCGGATTGCGCAGCACCACTGGGGCGTCGGCGGCGGTCCACCGATCGTGGGCGATCTCCTCCACCACGACCGTGTCGCCGAAGGCGGCGGCAAGCGCCCGGGTCAGGTGAGAGCGGGCATCCGCCGGCACCCAGCCCTCCACGACGAAGGCGAGCCGGGTCAGGCGGGCGAGCCCCCGCGCCTCCAGCCGATCGAGGAGATCGCGTCCGATCGCGATCAGCTGCCCGAGTGCCGGCGCCGCCCGGCGCCGGAGCTCCAGCAACTCCCGGCGCAGGGCGGCCAGCTCGGCCGGAATGGCACGGGCCCGCTTCTGCATGGCCGGCATGGCCTGGGCCAGCGTCTGCCCGGCATAGGGCCCCGGCATGGCAACCTCGCTGATGCGGCCCTCGGCCAGCAGCGTCTCCACCTGAGCCGCCGCGTGGGACGGCGTCAGGATCAGCAGGGCGGTCTCGCCCGCCGGGAGCGGTTGGGCGCGGACCTCAAAGGCGTTCCCCAGCCGGAGGGCCAGCTCCTGGCGGAGCGGATCCACCGCTCCTTCCTGGCCGGCCTTGAGGACCACATGATACGCGCGGCCGCTGGTCCATCGGGACTGACTGGCGAGCAGCGGCTCAAAGGCGTGAAAGATCGCCTCGTACCGCCCCAGGGTGGCGGCCTCCTCCTCCAGCGCAGCCAGCCTGGTGGTGGTCCGTACGGCGTACCGGGCCGCGCGGCGGGTCCGCCGCGCCAGCTCCGGCAGCGGACCTGGCGGCTCCCGGCGTGTCCCACCCCGCGCGTCGTCGGCGCCAAGCAGCTTCAGGGTCGCCTCCGCGGTGGCGATGAGCCGCAGCAGTCGCCGCCGCAGCCGTGCCTCCTGCGCGGTGAACTCCGGGTGGGCCAGCGGCGGCGCTTCCGGGGGGCCTGCCAGATGGAGAACGCCCAGCTCCTGCACCACCGCCAGTACGGCCTCGAGGCGTTCCCGCGGCCCCAGTATCCGCACCCGCGACATGGCGAGGATCACGGGGCCACCCCCGCCGATGGCGCAATGAGCTGCAGTACCCGCCGGGCGAGCCGGTCGGCCTGCTCATCGCTGAGGGTCTCGTAGCGACGGGTCGCCGTCCCGCCGCTGCTGACCAGGCCCTCGAGCTCCAGACGCAGCTGTTCCCCGGCGCGCGCTGCCCGGGCAGCCAGCAGCGCCGCCAGCTCCTCCTCCAGGGTGCGCTCCATGGTCCCGGCATTCTCCCGGGCCTGCGTCCGCACCGCCTCGGCCTGACGGTGCGCCTCCTCCGCCTGGGCGGCGAGCCGCTGTTCCGTCTCGATGAGGCGGGCGAGATCGCTGTGGGCCGCAGGGGCCGCGACCGACCCCTTTCCTGCGGTTCGACGCATATTCTCCGCCCTGATGGGCCGATCCGAATATCCCGCCCCGCCGGGAAACCCCTCATGAACTCCGCTATAGCGAGGCTTCATGAGCGCTGGAGGCACGCCCGGGAACGGGAGTTGGGAGATGGCAGTTGGGGGTTGGTGCTGGGAGCCCGGGGTTGGGTCTCCCGGCTCGGCGAACCCACCCCGACCCGGGCTCTGGCGGTCCGGGCCGGTGGTCGGTAAGCTCCCGGGGTCTCCCCTCTCCCAAGATGATCCGCATCAATCACATCACCGGCAGCCTGGCCGGTACCACGATCGAGTATGAGAAGCGCTCGCTCCGCGTGGGCACCAGCGGGGACTGCGACGTGCGCTTCGACCCCGACCAGGATCCCGAGGTCGGGCGCTACCACGCGGCCATCGTCCGGAAGGAGAATGGCTACCACGTCCTCGACCTGGGTCAGGCCGGGGGCGTCTGGGTCAACGGCGAGAAATCGCAGAGCGCCGCGATCAGGAGCGGCGACCGGGTCCGTTTCGGGGGGGAGCGGGCCCCCGAGGTGGAGGTCGCGGTCACCTTCGACCCCAACTACGACGCCGCCGCCGACGCCCAGCGGATGGTGGACACTTTCAAGGGCCGCACCCGCTCCACCTCGGCGATCCGGCTGGTGACGGCCGCCGCGGAGAAGGTGGCGGAGGAGCGGGCCCGGGCCGGCGGCACCAAGTCCCGGCGGACGATGGAGGTGATGGCCGACACGATCCACGAAGTCGGCGACCTCATGAAGCAGCAGACCCGGCGACGCTGGGTCCGGATCGTCGGGGTGGTGGGCGGGATCTCGGCGCTGATCATCGCCCTGATGAGCGGCGTGATCTACACCCAGCAGCGCAAGATCAACCAGCTGCTGGATGCCAAGGGCCGCTTCGACCAGGAGATCGCCGTCATCCAGAAGCACATGGAGGCGGAACGCGATTCCATCAAGCTGGCGGTGCTGGAGCGTCAGCTCCAGGAAGCGACCGCCAACGCCGAGCGCACCCTGGCGGACCTGGCCCGCACCAGCCGGGAGAAGGCCAGGGAGGTGGCGGAAAGTGGCGACGACCTGGACAAGGAGATCCGGGCGATCCTGCGCCAGTTCGATGCCCAGACCTACACCGTGCCCCCGATCTTCAAGGAGCGGCTGGCCTTCCATATCCAGGAGCTGCAGAAGGCGGGCCCCACGGCCCGGATCATCTACCGCCGCAAGGTGAAGTACTGGCCCCAGATCGCTGCCGAGTTCAAGGCGCTGGAGCTGCCGGAGGTGATGGCGTACGTCGCCTGGACCGAGTCGCAGTTCGACCCGCTGGCCAAGAGCAGCGCCGGCGCCCGGGGGATGTGGCAGATGACCTCGAGCACCGCCCGGAGCCTGGGCCTGAAGGTGGAGGGTGGGGTGGATGAGCGGACCGACGTGCCGCGGCAGACCCGGGCGGCGGCGAAGTACCTGGCCGGCCTCCTGGCGGAGTTCGGCGAGGATGCATTCATGCTGGCCATGGCCAGCTACAACAAGGGGGAAAACGGGGTGCGCCGGGTGCTGCGCAAGGTGTCCCAGACGCCGGGCGGCTTCAAGCGGAGCAAGCGCGACTTCTGGCATCTGTACCGGCTGAAGCTGCTGCCCGCGGAGACCCGCGAGTACGTGCCCAAGATCCTGGCCGCCGCGATCGTCTGCAGCAAACCCGAGAAGTACGGCCTGGTGGATCCGGCCCCGGCAGCCGCCTCGGCGGACAGCCTGAAGCGGCCGCGCAAGAGCTCCTGAGGCGGGGTGGCTCGCCGCGTCGGCCACGGCTCCGGCCCTGGCCGGGCCGGCGACCTTGCAGACACCTCTCAGCCGCATGTCAGAACTGTCATGAGGGGGTGTGAGGGGGGTCACTGTTGTCGAGGAACCAGCCGTTTAGCATTCGTGCACCTTGCGCGCGGCCCCAACCCTTCCCGCGCGCCGCAGGGCCACCAGTGTGGTGGCCCCGCGAGAGGGGTTCCCGTTTGGAGGTGCAGGATGCGCCGTTTGCTGATGATCGTCCCGCTGGTGCTGGCCCTGGGCTGCAGCCAGAGCAAGGAACAACTGAACCAGGCGCTTGCCGATGCCCAGGCGCTGGCGGCCGAGAAGGACAGCCTGATCACCGAGGTCCTGGAGACCTCCAAGTTTGTCAATTCCGTCAACGAGGAGCTGGCCCGGGCGCGGTCGGCCCTGGTGACCGCAACCGCCACCGGCGATGCCGGCACCCCTGCCGATCGGGACCGTGCGGCGCGCGCCGCGGCGCTGGAGCGGGTCCAGGCGCTGGTGGCCCGCCTGAACGAGACCGAGACCCGCCTGGAGCAGAGCACCCAGCGGGCCCGCTCGCTGTCGAGCCGGAACACCACGCTGCTCCGCCAGATCGAGGAGTACAAGATCAGCGTCGACAGCCTCCAGGCCAGCGCCCAGCGCACTGAGGAAGAGCTGCGCGGCCTGGTGGCGGGCCAGCAGCTGCAGATCGCCGACCTGACCGGCAAGCTGGACACCGCCCACCTGCAGAACGAAGAGCTGGCCACTTCCCGCGCGGCCTACATGGACAGCACCGTCCGGCTCACCGACTACAAGAACACGGTGTTCTACGTGATCGGCACCGAGCGGGAGCTGCTTGACAAGGGCGTGGTCGTCAAGGAAGGCAGCAAGTTCCTGTTCTTCGGCGGGAAGCAGCTCCATCCCGCCCGCGAACTGGATCCGGCGGATTTCACCCCGATCGACAAGACGGCGGCGACGATCATCGACCTGCCGGATGGCCAGGAGTTCAAGGTCGTCTCGCGGCAGAATCTGACCGCGGCGGACTCCACCCTGGTGCAGCAGAATGGCCGTACCGTCAATGGGGAGATTCGCATCCTCAATCCTGAGGAGTTCTGGTCCAACTCGAAGTACCTGATCCTGGTGGCCAAGTAGCAGCTATCAGCCATCAGCTTCAACGCAACGGCCCCCCGGCGAGCGCCGGGGGGCCGTGGCGTTTGTGGGTACCGCTGGGGTCGGGGGCTAGTCGCCGTAGAGCGACCGGTACAGCGCCAGGTTCCGCTGCACGATTCTCACGTAGTCGCGGGTTTCGGTGAAGGTGATTCGTTCGACGAACAGCTCGGGATCATCGGCCGCCGCTCCCATCGCCCACCGGCTCACCCGGCTGGCTCCGGCGTTGTATGCAGCCAGGGCGCGGGGCAGGTTCCCATCGAACCGGCGGAGCGTCGAGGCGAGGTAGTGGGTGCCAAGGCGGATGTTGGTCGCGGGGTCCAGCAGCCGGTCGGCGCTCCACCGCTTGATGCCGAGGGCGCGGGCAAGTTCGGCCCCGGTGGCCGGCATGACCTGCATCAGGCCCAGCGCTCCTACCCGCGAACGCGCTGCGGCCTCCCAGTTGGATTCCTGCCGGATCAGGGCGGCCACCACAATCGGATCCACCCCAGCGGTAGCCGCCTGCTGGCGCAGCTCCGCTTCATGCAAGAGCGGGTAGATCAGGCGATAGGTGCGGGTATCTCCCGCTGCGCCGGCGCGCAGGGCGCGGCGTCCCAGGGCGGAGGCCGCCGATGGCTGGCCATCACGCCGCAGCAGATCGGCCAGCGCCAGCAGCCGTTCCGGCGGGGCCGACGTCTCGGTCATCAGGGAAGTGCGTTCCCAGTCCAGTTCCTCCGTCATCTCCAGCGCCCGCAACAGGGCGAGGCGGGTGGCGGTGTTGTCGAGATCGGGGTAGCTCTGGAACTGGTCCCCGCCGGCCGGGGGCGCCCATGACGGGATACCAAGGCGGCGGGCACTGGTCACCGCATAGTAGGACAGCGGCTCCCGGGCGATCACCGACTGCCACAGCCCGCGGGCCACCGGGGTCTGTCCCAGCTGCTCGAAGGCGCGTCCGGCCCAGTACCCTGCGGCCAGCCCGTCCGGCCCGTCGTGTCGCGCCTGCACCTTGCGCCATTCCGCGGCCGCCTCGGCGGCGCGGCCGCTTTCCCAGAGCACCAGGGCGGCCAGGAATCCGGCGCGGCCCGCGGCCTCGTGGTCCGGGGAGATCCGGCCCAGCTCCAGCCAGTATCGCCGGGCCCCCGCGCTGTCGCCCGCCCGCCAGCGGAGGTCGCCGGCAAGGAACAGCCCCCTGGCTGCCACGGCGGACCCGGAATCCGCTTCTTGCACCAGCCGCATGACCACGGCGATGGCACTGTCGGCAAGTCCAAGGCGGGCAAGGGACACCGCGCGGTGATAGCCCGCCTCCTTGGCGGCGGGGTGGTCTCGCGGCACCCTGGTGTAGGCGGCCAGGGCTTCGCGGTGACGCCCGAGCTGGGCCAGCGCCAGCCCGTAGGCCAGGCGGTCCTCGGGCGTCGCAATCCCGGCGGCGAAGGCGCCCGGGAAGAGTGCCACGGCCCGGGCGGCCATCCGGCCGCGGGCCGCGGCCCGGGCCACGGTCAGGGCCTGGTCGGGCGGGAGTTCGAGGCCGGACGCGGACAGCAGCTCGATGGCCGCCTGGGCATCGGGGCTCCCGGCCCGGGCGGCGATGAACTCCACCAGTTCCCGGCGCAGGATCCGCCGCTCCACATTCCCCGGTCTCGCGGCGAGCCGCATCCGCGCGGCATCCACCACCAGGCCTAGCGAATCATACCTGAGGGCGGCACCGCGGAAGTCGCCTGCCCGCTCCCGGGCCCTGGCTTCGGTCTCCGGCAGTCTGGCGCGGACGATCGGAAGGGTGATGCGGGCATACAACTCCGCCCGTGCCGCGCTGTCGGGAGTGACCAGGGCGGCCCGGCGCAGCAGCCAGTCGCCGATATCGGGCACGCTGGTGCTCGCCTCGATGTATCGCTGCCGGGCCTCCGCGTAGCGGCCCGCTCGGAGCGCCGCGTGACCATCGCGTACGATCGGTGCGGGGTCCGCGGCATCATCCGTCGAACGCGCCGCGGCCACCCCGGGCAATGCCAGGGTGGCCAGGAGCGCGAGCGTCGGCGGCAGCCGCCGCACCGGCCTACAGCCCCGACTGGATCACGAACTCGGCCCGGCGGTTCTGGGACCAGGCGGCTTCGTTCTGGCCATTCACGGCGGGCTGTTCCTCGCCGTAGCTGACCGTCTGCATCCGGCCGCTCAGGACCCCATACTGCTGCAGGAACTGCCTGACCGCGTTAGCTCGCCGATTGCCCAGCGCGAGGTTGTACTCGTCGGAGCCGCGCTCGTCGGCGTGACCCGAGATCGTCAGCGTCACCGCGGGGTAGTTCCGGAGCACCTCGAGCTTGGAGTTCAGGGTGGCCCGGGATGCGGCCGTGAGATCCGACCGGTCAAAGTCGAAGTAGAGCTTCTCTGCCAGGATAGCCCGGGCGCGGCTGGCGGCCTCCCGCCGACGGGCCTCGGCGGCGGCGGCGGCGTCACCGGCCGTCGGCGCGCTGGCGGTACCGGTGGGCGAGGACGGTTCAGCCGTCGGCGCCGGCGTGGCCGTGCGCTCCGGCGCGGGGGTCTCCGGCTTGGGTCCGCCGCCGCAGCCGGTCAGGACGATCAGGGCGCCGAGGGTGACAGTGAAGGGGGTTGCGCGATGTGCCATTTGGTTCCCTGCGTGTGAGAAGGTCAGAAGGTGGCTGGCTGCGGCATCTGCGCGCCCAGCTCATGCTGTTGTGGCACCCATGCCGGGACCCGGTCGCCCACCAGTACGACCGGGCAGTGGGCGGCGAGCCCGACCCGCGCCGCCGTCGACCCGAGTTCAATAGGCTGATACCCGGAACGCCCATGCCGTCCGATCACGATGAACGTGGCTTCCAGGCTCCTCGCCTCCCGGGCCAGTTCCAGCCAGGCTGGCCCCCGACGGGTGTGAAGACTCGTAGGCCCGACCTCACAGCGCTGCAGCCACTGACGGGCGGTCTCGTCCAGCTCTGCCGGCAGCCCGCCTGGTGGATCGAAGATGTGGATCAGTCGGACTTGCGCTCCGATCCGGGACGCGAGCGAGCGGGCGTTCAGCAGCGCCCCTCTGGCGCCATCGGAGAAGTCGGTTCCCACTACCACCAGCGGTTGCTGCATCGTGTCCTCGTTCGTTGGGTTTGGCAACATCCCCAGAGAGCAAGCCCTGGGCCGCGCAGCCACCAGGCGAAACGCACACCAAGAGGCCGGAATCCGGGGCGCCACGACCCAAAGTGGGGCGGGATGCCCCGGGTGAGTCCCCGCGCTGCTACCGGGTGAGTGGGGCCGCACGCCCCACAAGCTCTCGGAGCGTGTGCCGACGGAAACTTCCTGCAGACCTGGAACGCAGCGGTGAACCGGACGGGACCGAGGGAGGCTCGGCGGAGGGAGAGCGCCGCGGGGGCGGCGAGACGGCAGGGGAATCGAGGTTCAGGATGCGTGGGGCATTCTGCCCCGCGCCGGGACCCGATGCTACACCTCCTCCCCCGGCGCTCCGGCGGAACGGTACGCTGCCAGCTTCCGATACAGCGTCTTCCGGTCCAGTCCCAGGATCTCCGCGGCCTTGGACTTGTTACCCCCGGTCTGGCGCAGGATCTGGAGGATGTACAGCCGCTCCAGCTCCTCCAGCGAGAGCTTCTGCCGCGAGGCGCCGGCCAGCAGCGCGGAGGTCTCTCCCCCGGTGCGGATCCGGGACGGGAGGTGGTCGGGCCGGATCTCGGGCGGCTCGGCGAGGATCGCAGCCCGGAGGACGGCGTTGCGGAGTTCGCGCACGTTGCCGGGCCACGCATAACTCGACAGCAGGGCCAGGGCTGCCGGCGAGAAGTCATACCCGGCATCGGCGCCCGGAGCGGTCGGCGGCAGGAAGCTCCGCGCCAGATCGGCGACGTCATCGGTCCGCTCCCTGAGCGGTGGGACGTCCACCGTGAGCACGTTGAGCCGCCAGTAGAGGTCATCGCGAAACCGGCCAGCCCGGACCTCTGCCTCCAGGTCCCGGTTGGTGGCGGCGACGACCCGGACGTTCACGGTCCGCGCCACGGTGCTACCCACCCGGCGTACCTCCGACTGCTCGAGGGCCCGCAGCAGCTTCGGCTGCAGCGCCATCGGGAGCTCGGCGATCTCGTCCAGGAACAGGGTGCCGCGATCGGCGACCTGGAAGAGCCCCTCCTTGGTGCGATCGGCGCCGGTGAACGCGCCCTTCTCGTGCCCGAACAGCTCGGATTCCAGCAGCTGCTCCGGCAGCGCGCCGCAGTTGACCGTGACGAACGCCTCCCGGCCGGACAGCCGGTGCAGGGCGTTCGCCACCAGCTCCTTGCCGGTGCCGCTCTCCCCGGTGATGAGCACGGCGTGGGGGGAGTCGGCGGCGCGCTCGATCAGGTCGTAAAGCTGCAGCATGCACGGGGCGATACCCACAAAGCCCGGCAGGGAAAGCCGTCCCGCCGTGGCCTTGCGCCGGCCGCGCCTGGCGGAGAGGGCCTGGGAGACCGAGTGGAGCAGGTGCTCGGTGCTCAGCGGCTTGGTGAGGTAGTCGAAGGCGCCGGCGCGCGTCAGCTCGATCGCCGAGGCGATCGTCCCGAACGCCGTCATGATCAGCACACTGGTGCCGGGAAGCCGGGCCAGGACCTCCCGGAGCAGGTCCTGGCCTGACAGCCCGGGCAGCATGAGGTCCGTCAGCACCATGTCGGGCGCTTCTGTCGTGTCGAACGCCCGCAGGGCAGCCTCGGCTGTTCCGAAGCCGGTGACCTCGTAGCCGGCCTCCTGTAGGACCTCCTCGAGCAGCTCCCGCAGCTCGCGATCATCCTCGACGACCAGAATCCGGTCAGGCATTCGGCTCCTCACGCGCTGGGGGGAGCACCAGGCGGAAGACCGCGCCGCCCTGCCCCGCATTCCTGGCATCCAGCCATCCACCGTGCTCATGGATGATGCTGCGAGCCACGACCAGACCGAGCCCGGTCCCGCGCGCCTTGGTGGTGAAGTAGGGCTCAAAGAGCATCGGCATGGCCTCCGGAGCAATCCCCGGGCCGCTGTCCTCGACCTCGAGGACGGTCCAGAGGCTGTCGGCACCGACGGTGGGCATGGGCGTGGCCGCCGGGGCCAGGGAACGGGCGATCGCCACGTCGTGAAGGCGCAGGGTCAGAATTCGTTCCCCGCCCGCCGTTTCCATCGCCTGGACCGCGTTCAGCAGGAGGTTGACGAGGACATCGTGGAGGAGCTCCGGGTCTCCCTGCAGGGGAGCCGGCCCGGGCCTCGGTGGGATCACCCGGACCCCGGCTCTGATAAACTCGGCCTCGAGGAACTCGAGCACTCCATCAAGCACGGCCGCGAGGTCCACGCTGCGCGGTACCAGTTCGCGCCGCTTGGCGAAGCTCAACAGGTTCTGCACCGTCGTCGTGATGCGGCTGATCTGCCGGATGATGATCTGCAGCTGTCTCTCCTCGTCGGTGCCCGGCGGTACCCGGCGGGCCAGAAGCTCCGCGCGCCCGGAGATGACATTCAGGGGCGCGGCGATTTCGTGAGCCACTCCGGCGGCCAGGTTGCCGATGGTGGCCATCTTCTCGGTCTCCCGCAGGCGCCGCTCCAGTCCGACCCGCTCCTCCGCTTCACCCACCAGGGTCCGCTGGGCCGCCTCGAGATTCTCGGCCATGCCGTTGAGCTCGGCGGCCAGCGCGGCCAGCTCGGTGCTGCCGGTCTCGGGGATGCGGTGGCCGAGGTTGCCTGCGCCCAGGGCCCGTGCGCCGAACACCAGCCGTTCCATGGACTGGGCCACCACCCGGTGGACCAGCCAGAGGATGGTGCCGGTGAGCGCGATGAGCAGAGTGAGGGTATTGAAGAGATAGCGCCGCCGTACCAGGGCCTGCTGCGCCTCCACGAAGTCCAGCGGCTGGGCCACCTCCACGGCGCCGGTGACGCGGCCCCGCGGTCCGTGCAGCGCCCGGATGACCGAAAACACCCGCTGGTCACCGATCTTCCGCTCCAGGGTCTGGGTCGTCCCATCCCGAAGCACCTGCCCCAGCACCGCGCCTGGAGGGAGGCCCGGGGCGTGGAGCGGGTCGGACGCCAGCACCCGCGTCCCGGCGGCGTCGTACAGGATGATGCCGTAGACCGTGGGCTCCCGGCTCACCTGGTTGATGATGTCCTGGACCTGCTCGCTGCGGACATCATGCAGCGCATCGTCCAGCGCCAGGCCCAGCGCGATGGCATAGGCGCGGGCCTCCTGCTGCGCGGCCGGCACCATGATCCGCTCCCGTTCCACCAGCGCCCACACCGCGAACGCGACCATGATGGCCGTGACGGTCGGGAGCAGGGGAAGGAGCAGGCGGGTGCCGAGTTTCATGGGCGCGCTCGGTGGGCAGTAACTGGACACCGACGGCGCGGGTGGCCTGGCCGTCGGGTGGGGTCTCTCGGGGCGTTGACGCTACGAAGCTAGGCCTCCGCAGCCAGGAATTGTAGCATGCGGCTGTCCGCTTCCTGCGCACGGATCTCGCCCAAGATTCATTCGCGGATTCTTGCAGATTTATTCACACTTCCAGATGTGAATTAGGACAGGTTACCTCGAAGAAGAATTTGCAGAGGTACGGACCCCCTCACTTCCCGCCAGGAATTCGCGTGACCGCTACTGCCCCGCCTCCCCGCCTGCCTACGCTACCCGTATCCGGTGCCGTCACGGAAGTCCACCCGCCGCCGTTCCTGCTGCCGGGTGAGCACTTTGTCGCGGCCCTCCTGTGGCTGGCGGTCGGTGCTGCCGGACTTGTCCTGATCGCCCCGCAGTTGGCAGCGGGCAACATCCTCGATCCGCGGGTGGTCGCGGTGACGCACGCGGTCACGCTGGGCGTCATCACGACGGCGATCTTCGGGGCGCTGTACCAGCTGTTCCCCGTGACGATGGGCCGGGCCGTGCGCAGCGTGCCGGTGGCCCACCTGACCTTCTGGCTGCTGCAGGGCGGGGCCGCGCTGGTCGTCGCGGGGTTCTGGTTTTCACGTGGGGCGGTGCAGGGAGGCGGCTGGATCGCGGTGGCGATCGCGGCCGGGCTGTTCGGCGTGAACCTGGTCTCCCGAAGTTCTGGTGCGCAGCCTGATCCGCTCGTGGGGCGCTACGTCGGGGGGGCCTACGTCGCGTTCATCGCCGCCCTTGGACTTGGATCGCTCCGGATCGGCGAGACCCTCGGCTACGGCCATGTTGACCGGCAGGCCCTGATCGCGAGCCACTTTCATCTGGCCGCGCTCGGGTTTGCGACCGCGGTCGCGGTCGGCGTGGGAAGCCGGATGCTCCCGATGTTCCTCGTCAGTCACGACCACCCGCGCTGGCCGCTCCGCTGGATCGGGCCAGTTGGCGGCATGGGGCTGGCCGGGTTTGTCGCGGGTCGGTTCATGGAGTCCACCGCAATCTTCCTGGCTGGCGGCACACTCGCCGGCCTGGCGGTGGTGCTGTACCTCTACCTGGGCGCGGCCTACTTCCGGCGCCGCGTGCGCCGAGTCCTGGATCCGGGGCTGATGCACGTTGCCGCGGGGTTCCTGTCGCTCGCGGTTGCGGCGGTACTCGGTGCGGTGCTGCTGTGGGGCAACGGCTCCGCTCCCCGCCTCTGGGCCGCCTATGCCCTGCTGGTGCTGCTCGGCTGGCTGGTTCTGCTCATCGTGGGCGTGCTCTACAAGGTGCTGCCGTTCCTGACCTGGCTGCATCTCTTCGGCGACAAGATGGGCGAGGCGCCGCTCCCGACGGTCGCCGATCTCACCCGTCCCGCGTGGGGCTGGGCCTCGCTGGCGTCGCTGGCAGCGGGTCTTGCGGTCATGGTCCCCGCGGTCGGGCTGGGGGCGGGTGGCATTGCTCGGGTCGGGGCGGTCGGGTATGCCCTGGGAGTCGTGCTGGTGCTGGCGCAAGGCGGTCGCGTCCTCCGTCTGCGCTACCAGCAATGAGCGCAGCGGGCTCACCCGAGGACGGGGGCAAGGCCGAGCTGCTGGCACAACTGCGACGAGTGATCGACCCCGAAATGGGTCTCGATATCGTCACGCTCGGCCTGGTCTATGAGCTTGAACTCGCCGGTGACGCTGTGACCGTCGTGATGACCCTCACGACCCCCGGATGTCCCCTCGAGGCCTCGATTACGGACGGCGTCCGTCGGGTCCTCTCCGCCGTGCCGTGGGTTCGGTCGGTGACGGTGCAGGTGGTCTGGGAACCACGCTGGACGCCGGAAAGGATTTGTCGATGACCAGGTTTCATGAGGCTCCCGAGGCGACGCGCCTCGATGTCCGTTCGGTCCTCGCCGCCGGCGGGGAGCCTTTCGACCAGATCATGGCGGCGCTGGTCGAGGTGCCGCCGGGCGGCGTGTTCGAGCTCACCGCACCGTTTGAGCCCGTGCCGCTCTATGCGGTCATGCGGCGCCGGGGCTTTGGGTGGACCACCGAGTCGCGGAGCTCGGCCGAGTGGGTCGTCACCTTCCGGGATACCGGGATGGCGCCGACCAACACGCTCGCAGCGATCGCGGAACGGCATCCGGCCGCGCGGGAGGTCCTGGTGCGGCATGGGATGGATTTGTGTTGTGGCGGCGGGAAGACGCTTGCCTTTGCCGCGCAGGCGCACGGGGTCGATCTGGATGTGCTGCTTGGGGAACTGCACGCCGTGGCCGGGGGGGCTGGGCCCCGGGCCTGAACGGGCGAACGGCTCCTCGAGCGATGACTGGAGGAGCCGTTCGATGACCTTGATGGGCGATGAGGGGCTCGAACCCCCGACCTCGCGCATGTGAGGCGCGCGCTCTAACCAGCTGAGCTAATCGCCCGAGGGGCCGAAAACCTAAGCTCGCCACTGCGCCCCGGCAACCCCGCCGTGACCGGCGTTGAGCAGGCGGACTGCTCGTGCCTACCTCCGCGCCGCCAGCACCTCATCGGGCGACACCGTGGCCACGCCGGCCTTGGCGACTTCAACGCTGGCGGCCAGGTTGGCGAGTTCCGCCGCCTCGATGACCGTGGCACCGGCCGCCAGCGCCGCCGCCACCCAGCCGGTCACGGTGTCGCCGGCGCCGGAGACATCGAACACCTCACGTGCCTGGCTGCCAATGAGGTGCGGACTCCCCCCATCCCGGCTCACCACCACCATTCCCCCGGCCCCGAGCGTGAGCAGCAGGTGGCCGGCCTGCAGCCGGGCCACCGCCGAGGCCAGCGCCTGCGCGGAGCCGAGGTCGATGCCGGGAATCGCGCTGCTCAGCTCCCGGCGATTGGGCTTGAAGACCGTGGCGCCGGCATACTCGAAGAACGAGTGGAACTTGGGATCCACCACGACCGGGATACCGCGGGCGGTCGCCGCCGTCATCGCCGCCCGGATCAGCGCCGGTACCAGCAGCCCCTTGTCGTAGTCCTCGAAGACCACCGCGTCGGCGGTGGCGATCGCTGCCGTGGCCAGCCGGGTGACCTCGGCGAGGGGTCCCGCTTCGAGCGGCTGGTCGGTCTCCTCGTCAATGCGCACCATCTGCTGCCCACGCGCCACGACCCGGGTCTTGGTGGTGGTGGGGCGGTCCTCCAGGGCGAGAAGGCCGGCGCCGCTGATCCCCGAGGCGCTCACCAGCGCGGAGAGCGCCTCTCCATCGCGGTCGTTGCCGAGCACCCCCACCAGGGTCGCCTGGCCGCCGAGGGCGGCGATGTTGGCGGCGACGTTGGCCGCGCCGCCCAGGGCCAGCCGGCGTTCGGTGACCGAGACCACCGGCACCGGTGCCTCAGGCGAGATCCGCTCGGTGTCGCCCAGGAGGTAGCGGTCCAGCATGCAGTCGCCGATCACCACGACCCGGCGTCCTCGCATCTCCTGGAGCAGGCTCTTCAGCCGGCTGGCCGGCAGGGCGTCCGCTCGTGCTGGTTTCGGCATCCTAGAATCCTCCCCGGGTATCGAAGCCGATCGTAGCCTGCAGCCGTCCCGCGAAATCGGTGCGGCTCCTGCCCCGCTGGTGCCCGGCGTTCTGGACCTGCTGGATCCCCGCGCTCCCCTTGAGGGAGAACGCCCCTCGGCGCCCGCTGACCGCGATCGCCCCCCGCCAGGTCCGCTCGGTGATGCCGATGTGCAGGAACGGCGTGTCCCCCGCGGCGGTGCCGGTGGGCCATGGGTCGCCGATCTGTCCCTCACCCTGGCGGAGCAGGGTCACCTCCGGCTCCGCAATCCAGTCCCTGGAGATGGGCAGGGAGAGGGCAAGGAGTACCTGATCATTGTCGGCAAAGGAGCGGCCCAAGCCAACCCCCTGGTCGGTAAAGGCCTCGAACGGGCTGGCGGTCCGGAAGGCCAGGCTCGACGCCTGGGTATAGGCCGCCCGCCAGGCGATGCGCCGGCTGAGGGCGCCCGTCGCCATGAGGGTGAAGGCGTAGCGGTCAGGGTAGCGGGTCGGCCCGCTCCGGTTCTGGTACTGGAGGTCGTCCAGCGCCAGCTGGGCGTGCAGAGTGGTGCGCCGTCCGACCCGCCACCGCGCATCCACGCCGACCAGCACATTCCCCTCCGCTCCCAGGCCGTACTGATTGGCCAGCACCAGCAGGGTGACGGGGTTGCGATAGCGCCCATCGAAGGACCGCGCCGGCCCGGCCAGCACGACCGTCTCCCACAGGCCCAGCTGGAAGCGTCGACTGAGATTCACGTCGATGCGGTGCGCAAAGAAGTAGCGATGCACCACCGCCCCGGTACTGTCGGAGGCATCGCTGAGCGTGAGCGCATGCGAACGCAACCGGAAGCGGTCGTTGCCGATTTCCACCGCCAGCTCGGGTCTGGGGTAGCCGTAGTTGCTGAGCGGAATCCCCGGCAAGCCCACGGGCCCCCAGTTCCGGTCGGTCTGCCCGTAGAAGACCCGGACCCAGCGCCACTCCGCCATGATGTAGCCATCGGCGTGGCGGCCGGTGATGCTCAGGTCTCGCCGGCCGGGCCAGTCAGGATCACGCTCGAGGCGGGGTTCGATGGCCGGCCGCGAGACCAGCGAGAAGGGGCCGAAGGTCGCGGCCAGCGGCAGCTCCAGATACGGCTGCACCCCGTCGGGTCCGGCGGGATGGAGCGGGTCGCGCCGGGCCTCGGTGTAGGCCTGCGCTCCGGCATGCGCCCCGACCTCCCAGCGGGCCTCCAGGGTGTCCTCCTGCCAGGCCAGGCGCAGGGCAGCTCCCAGCACCGGATCGCGCAGGGTGCCGCGGGCCAGTCCACTGTCGATGGCCCGCACCGCGTCGATGCGACGAAACGGCCGCACGCTGGGAGTCGGGTCGTCCACGTCGCCGAGCCGCACCAGATGCTCGAAGGCGGGCAGGCGTGGATCGTCGAGCGGGATGTAGCGGGAGGCCTGTGCGGCGAGAAGGCCGGGCAGGAACAGCAGCGCGGCCAGCGGACGAACCGGTGCGGGCATGGCCCAAGATAATCAGCCCGCCGTTATCTTCCGCCCATGAACTCCGGCTTTCGGGTGGTCTCCACTCGCGGGGGCGTCGTCGAGTCCATCCATCGGGTCTCGGTGGCGGTGGTGGAATCCTCGGGGCGCGTTATCGCGGTGGCTGGCAATCCCCAGCTGGTGACCTTCTGGCGATCGGCGGCCAAGCCCTTCCAGGCGCTCCCGATGGTGGCCGATGGCGCGGCCGACCGGTTCGGCTTCACCACCCGCGAACTGGCGCTGGCCTGTGCCTCCCACTCCAGTGAGGCCGCCCACCTCGAAGTGGCCGAGGGGATGCTCCGGAAAGTGGGGCTGGCGGAGCAGGCGCTGGCCTGCGGCCCCCACCCGCCGCTCTCTCCGGCCGTGCAGGAACACGTTCTGCGCCACCGGATCACCATGACGCCCCGGTGGAGCAACTGTTCCGGCAAGCACCTCGGGATGCTGGGGCTGGCGCTGACCCACGGCTGGCCGCTGCCGGGCTACGAGGCCGCCGATCACCCGGTGCAGCGGCGCATCCTCACGGAGATTGTCCGCTGGACCGACTGTCCGGAGGAGAGCCTGGTATTCGGGGTGGACGGCTGCACGGTGGTCTGCTTCGGGCTCCCACTCCGCGCCATGGCACTTGCCTATGCCCGGTTTGCGGCGAGCGCCGAGGCGCCGATGCGGCGGCTGCGGGAGGCGATGGTAGCGCATCCCGACCTGATCGCCGGTCAGGGGCGGCTGGAGACCGACCTTGGGGTGGCTGGCGGGGGAGCGGTGATCGCCAAGGTGGGTGCCGATGGTATCTTCTGCGCGGCGCTGCCAGCCATCGGCGCTGGCGTGGCGCTCAAGGTGGAAGACGGCGACATGCGGAGTTCGGGCCCGGCACTGATGGAAGTGCTCCGGCAGGTGGCTCGCCGGGCGCCGTTCGGGCTGGATCTGGAATCGCCGGCCGGGGCGCTGGCCCGGCACGCCGAGCTGCCGACCGTGAACACCCGCGGGGGCCGGACCGGTGTTCTCAGAACCGAGGGTACCCTGCGATTTCTGGACTAGTGCGTGAGTTTCCTGGGTAGCCGAGTCAGCGAGAGGGACCTTACCGTCATGGCCAAGCTGGACCAGCTGGATTCACCCACGCTGCACCTGGTGCGCTTTGCCGCTGCCGTGGCTCAGGGAGACGAGCCCGAGCTGCGCGGGCGCGCGGCCGCCTGCAAGAGCGGGCTGGTGCCGGTGGCGTGGGTGGAGGAGATGCTGCTCCAGTCGGTGCTGATGACCGGCTATCCGCGCACCCTGATCGCCTTCACTATCTGGCGCAAGGTGGCCCGGGTGAGCGCACCGGAGTCGGATCCGGCGGCGGAGTACGCGCACGTGGCCGAGTGGCGCCGGCGCGGAGAGGAGACCTGTGCCGTGGTCTACGGAGAGAACTACCGCCGGGTCCGGGAAAACGTGAAAGGCCTGCACCCCGCATTGGACGCCTGGATGATCACCGAGGGCTACGGGCGGACCATGGCCCGGCCGGGGCTGGACCTGTTGCGCCGGGAACTCTGCAACGTCGCCCAGACGGCCGTGCTGGAGGCTCCGCGTCAGCTCCACTCGCACCTGCGGGGGGCGCTCAACGCCGGGGCCAGCTTCGGCCAGGTGGAGGCGGTGCTGTCGATCGTCAACCCGCTGCTGTCCTACGATCACTGGAAGAAGGTGAAGGAGCTGTGGCAAACAGTCCGGGAAGGGTGGGCGGGGGAGTGAGCCGAGTCGCCGAATCACCGAGTCGCCGAGTGCCTGATGTTCGTTGATCACGTCGGCATCAACGTCAGTGCCGGTACCGGCGGGAGCGGGGCCAGCTCGCTCGCCCGGTTCAAGTACAAACCCAAGGGCGGGCCGGACGGCGGAGACGGCGGCAACGGCGGCTCGGTCTATGTGCAGGGGGATGGCAACCTCGCCACCCTGCTGGACTATCGCTACCACAACGTCTGGAAGGCGGAGCGGGGCCAGCACGGCAAGGGCAAGAACATGACCGGCGCCAGCGGGGAGGACCTCTATCTCCCCGTGCCGCCCGGCACCGAGATCCGCGACAGCGACACCGGCGAACAGATCGGAGAGGTGCTCAAGGCGGGAGATACCCTGCTTATTGCCAAGGGCGGGCGTGGGGGCAGGGGCAACAGCAATTTCGCGACGCCCACCCACCGCACCCCGCGGGAGTGGGAGCCCGGAGAAGAGGGCCAGCGGCGCACCATCGAGCTGACGCTCAAGCTCATCGCCGATGTGGGCCTGGTCGGAGAGCCCAACGCCGGCAAGTCCACCCTGCTTTCGGTCATCTCCGCCGCCCGGCCCAAGATCGCGGACTACCCGTTCACCACGCTGGAGCCCAATCTCGGTGTGGTGGGCCTGTCCGGGCACCGGACGTTCGTGGTGGCAGACATCCCCGGCATCATCGAAGGCGCCCACGCCGGCAAGGGGCTGGGGTTGCAGTTCCTCCGCCATGTTGAACGGACCCGGGTGCTGGCATTCCTGGTCCCGCTGGACAGCCCCGATCCCCAGCAGGTGTACGACCAGCTCCGGCACGAGATCGCCGCCTACAGCGAGACCCTGGCCGGCAAGCCGCATGTGGTCCTGCTCAGCAAGCGGGACCTGCTGCCGGCTCAGGACGAACTGCCCCAGATCCACGCCCCCGAGGCCACGGGGCTGCTGGCCTGCTCCTCGGTGGCGGGTGCCGGGCTGGAGGAGGTGAAGGAGTACCTGTGGAAAGCGGTGGACCGGGCGCGACGGGCCGATGCCGAGGCTGCGTCGCTGGCTGAGGGTGAGGGAGAATGGCCGTAGCGGCGGAACGCGCCGCCTTCGTGGCGCTGGCGCTGGTCCCGGGAATCGGTCCCACCCGCCTGGCCAGCCTGCTGCAACACTGTCACACCGCACTCGGCGCCCTCTCGGCGCCGTTCGCGTTTTTATGCGCCGTCCCGGGGATCTCGACCGCCGCGGCGACGGCGATTTCCGCGGTATCGCCGGAAGACGGGGAGCGGGTCCTGCAGCAGGCGGAGGCGCTGGGCGCCCACACCGTGTTCCGGGGCGACCCGGACTACCCCGCCATGCTCAGTGAGATTCCCGACGCACCGCCGGTGCTGTTTCTGCTGGGAGATCTTGCGGTCCTCGAGCGACCCGCCACGGCCATCGTCGGCAGCCGCGATCACTCCGAGTATGGCCGGGAGGTAGCGGCGCGGGTGGCGGAGGCCGCCGCTGGCGCCGGCATCGCGGTGGTCAGCGGCATGGCGCGGGGGCTCGATGCCGTGGCCCACGCCGCGGCGCTGGATGCCGGCGGGCCCACCATCGGGGTGCTCGGCAACGGCCTGGGGGTCATCTACCCCACCGCCAACCGGGAACTCTACGAGCGGGTCGGGGAGCGGGGCCTTCTGCTGACCGAGTTTCCGCCCGGAGACCGGCCCATGGCCCATAGCTTCCCGCGGCGCAACCGGATCATCAGCGGGCTGGCGCGGGTGACGGTCGTGGTAGAGGCGGCGGAGGGTTCCGGGACGCTGATCACGGTGGGCGCCGCGCTGGCGCAGGGCAGGGACGTCATGGCGGTGCCGGGTCCGATCACCAGCCCCACCTCGGTCGGGACCAACCGCCTGATCCGCGATGGCGCCGAGCCGCTCCTGGACCCGTCGGACCTGCTGGGGCACTTCCCGGAGGCCGTCCCCGCCCCGATGGCCTCCAGCCGGAGCTCGCCGGTCACCTCCGGTCCCGTCCTCGCGCCACCGGCCCAGCGCCCGGTGCCCATTCCACCAGACCTGTCCCCCGCAGAACAGCGTGTGGCGGTGGCGCTACAGCAGGGGCCGCTCGGCATCGATGCGCTGATCCTGCAACTTGCCCTGCACCCGGCCCAGGCGCTGGTGGCGATTTCCGGCCTGGAGCTCCGCGGATTGGCCAGCAACGAAGCTGGCTGGATCCGATGGTCCATCGGTTGAAGGGAGGGAGACTTCTGCTAGATTGAAATACCGTGAGGATCCCCGAGCTTCCATGACCGCACCGGCCCGCCCGACCTGCTTCCGCTGCGGTGAAACGATCACCCCTGGCGCCCGCTTCTGCATGAAGTGCGGCTCCGACGTGTCCGGCGAACAGGGTGGCGTGGCCACGGCGATGATGCCGGCGTCGGCCGAGCGGGACGCCAACGAGGCGCTGCTGGAGGTGCTGCGCCAGGCCACCATCGGCGAATACGAGATCCACAAGGAACTCGGCCGCGGCGGCATGGCCACGGTGTACCTGGCGCACGACATCGCCCTGGACCGCAAGGTGGCCGTCAAGGTGATGTCGCCGGCGCTGCTCCTCATGGGGGAGGGCATGGCCGAGCGCTTCAAGCGCGAGGCCCGCACGGCGGCCAACCTCTCCCACCCCCACATCATCCCGATCTACACGGTCAAGAGCGCCGGCAAGACGCTGTTCTTCGTCATGAAGTTCATCGCCGGCCGGTCGCTGGAGTCCATCATCCACGAGATCGGGCCGATGCCGATCCCCGTGGTCAAGGCGATCCTGCAGCAGGTGGGCAACGCGCTGGGCTACGCCCACCGCAACGGCATCGTCCACCGCGATGTGAAGCCGGCCAACATCATGATAGATGAAGAGGGCTGGCCGGTCGTCACCGACTTCGGCATCGCCAAGGTGGCGGAGAATCGCGGCCTGACCATGACCGGCATCGCGGTCGGCACGCCGTCCTACATGAGCCCCGAGCAGTGCGCCGCCAAGGACATCACCGGCAAGTCGGATCAGTACTCTCTTGGTGTGGTGGCCTACGAGATGCTCACCGGCAAGCAGCCGTTCGAGGGCGACTCGGCGATGTCCATCATGTTCCAGCACTTCCACGAGCAGCCCAAGCCCCTCAGGGACGTGCGGCCCGACACCCCGCCCGCCCTGGCCGAGGCGGTGATGCGCATGCTGGAGAAGGCACCGGACAAGCGCTGGGGCTCCATGGAGGAGGCGATGGCCGCGCTCGGGGCCCGGCCGCTGGCGCACGACGACCCGGAGCAGGTCAACCTCATCGCGGTGGTCCGCCGCGGCTCCAACCGCGAATCGCTGCGGGGCACCACGCCGCCGACCAGTCCGGTGCCGCCGGCCCGCACCCGTCCCTCCACCGAGGCCCAGACCACGCCGATTCCCGCGGCGCGGATCGTGGGGCTGACCATCTCCCCCGGTCGGAGCGACCTGCATGTCGGGGATACCCTGTCGCTCAAGGCCACGCCGCGGGTGGCCGGCGGCACCAGCGTGGGCGGCAAGGTGAGCTGGACTTCCTCCGATCCCGGCATCGCCTCCGTGGCGGACGACGGCCTGGTGACGGCCAACGCCCTCGGCGCGGCGGTGATCACCGCTACCTGCGAGGGGATTCGCGGCACCGCCGAGATCACGGTGCTTCGCGTCCCCGTGGCGAGCATCCTGGTCGAGCCGGCAGAACCCTCCCTGCATGAAGGGCAGACCCTGCAGCTGGTGGCGCAGCTCCGCGATCGCCAGGGTGCGGCAGCGACCGACCGCGAGGTGCGCTGGAGCGCAACCCCGGCGGGTGTTGTGGAGCTGAAGCCCTCCGGGCTGGTCACGGCCAAGCGAGAAGGGGTGGTCGAGGTCCTCGCCGAGTCCGAGGGCGTCAGTGGCGGCACCCGGATCCGCGTCACTCCGCGGCCGGTGGCCTCGGTGCGGCTTGCGCCGGCGGAGGGTGCGATCACCGTCGGGGAAACGCTGACCCTGGTGGCTCAGCTCTCGGACGCCCAGGGTGGCAAGCTCGAGCGGCGAGACATCGTCTGGCGTTCCGGCTCGGAGCAGGTCGCCTCGGTCTCCGAGCGCGGGGTGGTGACCGCTCTGGCCGACGGCTCCGCCGAGATCAGCGCGGAGTGCGAGGGGCAGCGGGCCGTCGCCCGGGTCAAGGTCACCCCGGTCGCGGTGGGGTCGGTGACGGTGGCGCAGCCAGAGCCCCTCACGGTCGGGGAGCGCGTGGCGCTGGAAGTCGTGGTCAAGGATGCGCGCGGCCGTCCCTTGAGCGGGCGGGCGGTCAAGTGGGCCAGCTCGTCCCCGGGCGTGGCCACCGTGACCCAGGACGGGCACCTCACCGGCATGTCGGCCGGCAGCGCCCGCATCACCGCCGAATCGGAGAGCAAGAGCTGGACGGTCACCGTCACGGTTCAGCCGGTGCCGGTGGCGGAGGTGATCCTCGAGGGTGTGCCCGCGGAGCTCGCGGTCAACGCGACTGCCACGCTGAAGGCGGTGGCGCGCGACGCGAAGGGTGCAGTGCTGTCCGGGCGCCAGGCCAAGTGGGAGAGCAGCCGGGACAAGGTCGTCACCGTCACCGTTGGCGGTGTGGTCACCGCGCGCGCTCCTGGTCAGGCGGTGATCACGGCAGCTATAGAAGGAAAGTCCGCCAACGCCGCCATCGTGGTTGCCGCGCCGGTCCCGGCACCTGCGCCTCCGCCCCCGGCGGTTGCCGCCTCGGAGGTTCGCACCGAGGTCATGACGCCGATTCCCGCGGCGCCGGCCCCGGAAGTTGCACCTCGTGCCCCGGCGCCGATTCCACCAACGCCCAGGCCTGCTCCAGCCGAACCGGTGGCGGATGGCGTCGGCGCAGAGGCGACACGGACCGGCGGCCGTGGCAAGCTGGTCGGCGCCCTGGTCGGCCTGGTTGTAATCGCCGGAGTCGCCTTCGCGGTCATGCGGGGGAGCGGTGGCGATCCTATTCCTCCCGCCCCCCAGCCGCCGGTGATCGTGGCGGTGGCGGTACAGTCCGTGGCAGTGGCAGGGGCGAACGGTCCGGTGACGGTGGGACGAACCCTGCAGCTCTCGGCGCTGGTGAAGGGGCCGGCGGGAGAGGAGCTGAGCGGCCGCGATATCACCTGGACCTCGAGCGACCCCAGCGTGGCCGCGGTGACCTCGGTTGGTGCGGTGACCGCCAGGAAGCCGGGCTCGGCCACCATCACGGCACAGAGCGAGGGGAAGGCCGGCAGCGTGACGCTCACGGTGGCGCCGCCGCAGGCGGTCCCGGTTGATGAGCCTGCGGCGGTGGCGGCGGTGACGGTCGCCGGTCCCGGCAGTGTGACCCTGGAACTCGGAGAAACGGCCCAGCTGCGGGCGACGCTCAAGGATGAGAAGGGGCAGGTGCTCACCGACCGGACGGTGGTGTGGACCACGAGCGATCCCAAGGTCGTCGTGGCCGCCTCGAGTGGAGTGGTGACGGCGGTCGGGGCCGGTGCGGCCCGGGTGGTAGCCAACAGCGAGGGGAGGAGCGCCGAGGTCCGCTTCACGGTCAAGGCGCCACCTCGCCCGGAGCCGCCGCCCGCGCCGGTGCCGGTAGCGGTGCAGAGCGTGACCTTGGCGCCGGAGGATCCCGAGATCACGGTCGGTGGCGCCGTCCAGCTGAGCGCGGGCGTTCTGGATGCCGGCCGCAACACCCTGGCCGATCGAACCGTCGCCTGGCGCTCCTCGGACGAGCGGGTCGCGCGGGTGGACCAGCAGGGTGGGGTGAGCGGCATTTCCAAGGGAACTGCCACGATCACCGCCTCCGTAGAGGGAAAGAGCGCCACCACCCGGGTCACGGTGAGTGTCGCCACCGTGGCGGTGGCTCGGTGGCGATTACCGCACCGAGCAGGAGTCTCAAGGTCGGAGAGAGCACCAGCTGGACGGCGGCCGCCCGCGACAAGGGCGGCAAGCCGCTCGAGGGCCGGGCCATCACCTGGTCCTCCAGCGCTCCGGCGATCGCCTCGGTCAGTAGTGCGGGCCTGATCACCGGGTTGGCGCCCGGCACGCGCGGACGATCCGGGCCGAGTCGAAGGGAAGAGCGCGGTGGAACGGCTTGACGGTGGCGGCGGCGCCGGCACCGGTGACGCGGTAGCCCACGCCGGCGCCGGACAGCCGCCACCGCCGACCACCACTGCCGGCGCCAGCCTGCTGCCCCGGCGGGGTGTCGAGGCCGGTGGAGCCCTGTCCTGCGGCATCGCGGCCTCCGGTGCGGTCTGCTGGGGTGCGGGGGAGAGCGGGCTGGTGAGCATCGGCGGGACGGCGGGGGTCACGTCGCTTGTCGGTCGGGCGGGCCCACGCCTGCGGCCTGCTGGCCGGTGGTCGGGCGGTCTGCTGGGGAGACAATCGGTCGGGCCAGCTCGGAAGATGGTGGCAGCGCCAGCTCCACCAGCGCGGCGGATGTGGCCGGCGGGCTCAGCTTCACCGCCTTGACGGCGGGCGCGCTGCACACCTGCGGGCTCGCCGGGGGCAAGGCCTACTGCTGGGGGCGGGGTCGGGACGGCCAGCTGGGAGACGGCAGCAGCAGCGACCGCAAGCGGCCTGTCGCGGTGCGGGGCGGCCGCTCGTTCACCGCCATCAGCGCTGGCGGCGATCATACCTGCGCCATCACCGCGGCGGGCCAGGCTCACTGCTGGGGCGACGGCTTCTCCGGACAGCTCGGGTTCGGTGCTCAGGAATCCCAGCGGGAGCCGATTGACGTCAGCGGCGGGCTCAAGTTCAGCCGCATCGCCGTGGGTGGGAAGCACACCTGCGCGCTTACCACCGCCGGCAAGGCCTACTGCTGGGGCGCCAACGAGTCGGGCCAGGTCGGCGATGGCTCCAAGAGCGACCGGAGCGTGCCGGTCGAGGTCGACCGGGACCGGCAGCTACAGTGAGATCGCAGCCGGGGCCAGCCACACCTGCGCGCTGGACGCCGGCGGCGCGCTCTTCTGCTGGGGGGAGAACAAGGCGGGCCAGCTCGGCGACGGCGGCAAGTCCAACCGGGAAAGGCCGGTGGCCGTCACCGGCGGGCGGACCTTCGCCAGTGTCTCAGCCGGAGAGGACCACACCTGCGGCATGACCAGCGGCGGCGAGGCTGTCTGCTGGGGCCGCAACGACAAGGGCCAGTTGGGAGATGGCGGCACCGCGGCCAGGGGCGAGCCGGGCCCGGTACGCCAGCGCTGAGCCGGGGCCCACCGGCCCAGAAAAAACAGGCGCGCACCGAGGTGCGCGCCGGTTGCGTTTCTGCCGGCTGCGGACGCTTCTGTGCCGCCTACCGCCCGATCGAGATCGGTACCCCGATGGAGACCAGGATGTCCGACTGGAACTTCGACTCCGAGCCGCCACCGTCAAAGGAGTACAGGTAGCTTTCCGCAGTGATGTTCAGGCGGAAGCGGGGCGTGACATTGGCCCGGATTCCCAGTCCGACCACACCGCCGAAGTCGGTGATGTCCCCCTTGTCCACGCCCTCCCACGCGTTCCCGCCGCGAGTCACGACGGCCGGCCCGACCAGCAGGAAGAGGTTGCTGCGCCTGGGCGAGTAGACCGCCCGAAGGCTCCCGAAAATGACGTTGCCGTCTTGGGAGATACCACCATCAATGCCCGGGGCGACCCCATCTTTTTCCGTGACGCTGAGCCCGCTCATGGAATAGACGAACTCTCCCTCCAGCGCGATCTGGGCGCCGATAGGGAGGGTGATTCGTGCACCCAGGGCGAAGGCATTGTCCTGGTCAATTGTGAACGGATTGCCGGAGAACAACCCTGCGTCGCCCTCCCCCAGGTGGGTCACACCATAGTAGCTGGCGGCGAAGGGGGTGACTTCGGTACGGAGCTGGCCGCTCAGCAGGGACGGCGCCAGGAGGGCGCCAAGCCCCAGCGCAAGGGCCCTTGAGACCGACGACAGACGAGGCACACGACCTCCAGGCTGGTGGTGAGTTGTCGGAAGGGCGAGTGCGGGCTCGACCCTCCGGTGACCCGCCTACAATGACCGTCTCCAGCGAGGCTGTCAACCTCGGCGATTGGGCGAGTCGGCGAGTCGGAGTTGTAGATTCCCCCATCGCCGCCAACTTCGTCCGACGGTCCAACCGGCCAACCGGCCAACCGTCTAACCGTCCAACCGGATCTCTCCCTGCACCTCTACCTCCACATCCCCTTCTGTGCCCGGCGCTGTGGCTACTGCGACTTCGCCATCGCCGTGCGCCGGGACGTGCCCTCGGAGGAGTACGCCGACGGGGTGCTGGCGGAGTGGCAGCGCTGGCGCGGGGACCCGCGCTGGAGCGAGTTCCCCTCCCTCCAGACCATTTACGCCGGTGGGGGCACCCCCTCCCGGCTGGACCCCGGAGCGCTGCGCCGGATCGTGGACGGCATCGCGGCGGACCGGCCCCTGGTCTCCGGGGCGGAGGTGACCCTCGAGGCCAACCCGGAGGACGTCACGGCGGAGCGCGTACGGGGGTGGCTGGCCGCCGGGGTCAACCGGGTGTCGCTCGGGGCGCAGTCGTTCGATCCGGCGGTGCTCCGCTGGATGCACCGCACCCACTCCGCGGAGGACATCCCCCGGGCGGTGCACACGATCCGAGCCGAGGGGATCGCCAACCTTTCGCTGGACCTGATTTACGCGCTGCCGGCTGAACTGCACCGGGACTGGGCCCGGGACCTGAATCTCGCGCTGGCGCTGGAACCGGACCACCTCTCTCTCTACGGCCTTACGGTGGAGCCTCAGACCCCGCTCGGACGCTGGGTGGACCGGGGCGAGGTACGGCCCCCTCCCGATGCCCGCTACGCCGAGGAGTTTCTCCAGGCCCACCACGCCCTGACGAGAGTCGGGTTTCGCCACTACGAAGTGTCCAACTACGCCTGGCCCGGGCGGGAGGCGGTCCACAATGCGGCCTACTGGCGCCGGGCCCCCTACCTCGGGCTTGGGCCGTCGGCGCACAGCGCCACCGGCCGGGAACGCTGGTGGAACATCCGCGAATGGGCGGCCTGGAGCCGGGCCATCCAGTCGAACGCCCCGACCGTTGCCGGGGAGGAGCGGCTGGAGCCGGCATCGGTCGCGGTGGAGGACCTCTACCTCGGGCTCCGGACCGATCGTGGGGTGCCGGCGGGCTCGGTCGGGGAGGCCACCCTCCGGCCCTGGCTCGCAGCGGGCTGGGCGGAGCTGGCGGACGGCCGCCTCCGGCTCACCGCGGAGGGCTGGCTCCGGCTGGACGCTCTGGTGGCCCAGGCGGCGGGGTAGTCCCCGGGCCCGCCGCCGGCTCCCGTCAGCCCCGCCCGGTCGCCATAACTCCCCGTCGCCCTTAGATTTGAGCCATGCCGATGGAAGACCTGTCCGAGCGCGAAGTTCGGGTCCTCGAGGCGGTGATCCAGGTCTACATTCAGACCGCGGAGCCCGCTGGGAGTCAGACCGTCGCCCAGCAATTTCCGCTGGGGGTCTCCTCGGCCACCATCCGCAACACCATGGGAGACCTGGAGGAAAAGGGTTTCCTGTATCACCCGCACACCTCCGCCGGGCGCATTCCCACCGACCGAGCCTACCGCTGGTACGTGGACAACGTCACCCGGTTGGCGCCCCCCAGTCACGCCGAGCGGCGCATGCTGGATGCGGAGCTGGTGCCGTCCCGGACCGCCATCGAGGAGATCCTCCGGCGGGCGGCGCAGGTGCTGGGCGTCCTCACCCAGGAGCTCGGGGTGGCCGTGGCACCTGCGCTGAACCGGGTGGTGCTGGAGAAGCTGGACCTCGTCTCGGTCTCCTCGGAGCGGCTGCTGCTGGTGTTCCACCTCAGGAGTGGGGCGGTGCGGACCATCTTCGTGCAGGTGCAGCAGACCGTTCCGGCAGACCTCATCCAGCGGGTAGCCCAGATCCTCAACGAGCGGCTGGCCGGCCTGACCCTGGAGGAGATCCGCGGCAGCATGGCGGACCGGCTCCGCGATGCCGAGCGCTCGTCGCACGAGCGGGAGCTGCTCAACATCTTCATCGAGGAGGGGGAGGAGATCTTCGGCCTGCCGGGCGCCGACACGGTGGTCCTGGGGAGCGCCCAGATGCTGGCGGGGCAGCCCGAGTTCTCGACCAGTGGGAAGATCCGGGATCTGCTGGAGCTGACGGAGCGACGCGACCTGCTGCAGCAGGCGCTGTCGGCCCGGCGCAGCCGGGGACTCACCGTCACGATCGGCGGGGAGAACTCCGACCCGCGGCTGGCCGGGTTTACACTGGTGACCAGTTCTTATCGCTCCGGCGACCTGGCCGGAGTGATCGGGGTGATCGGCCCCACCCGCATGCCTTACGACAAGATCATCGGCCTGGTGGACCACACCAGCCGGATGGTGGAAGGATTGATGGAGTGAGCGATTTCTACGCCACGCTCGGCGTCCCCCGCGATGCCAGCGATGCTGATATCAAGAAGGCCTACCGGAAGCTCGCCATGGAGTACCATCCCGACCGCAACGGCGCGGCGGATGCGGAGGCACGCTTCAAGGAGATCGTGGAGGCCTACGAGGTCCTGAAGGACACCGACAAGCGCGCCCGGTACGACCGGTACGGCGAGGCCGGCCTGGCCGGCGCCGGCGGCGGCTACGGCGGGTTCCACCACGTGGACCTCACGGAAGCGCTGAACATCTTCATGCGGGACTTCGGCGGATTCGAGTCGTTCTTCGGAGGCCAGGGCCGGACCGAGCAGCGTCGCGGGCAGGACATCCGGGTCAACGCGCGGATCACGGTCGCCGATGTGGCCCTGGGTGCGCGCCGAACCATCAAGCTCAAGACCCTGGAGCGCTGCGGCGCCTGTGCCGGCTCGGGGGCCCGGAAGGGTACCCGGCCCAGCCGCTGCGGCACCTGTGCCGGCACCGGGGAGGTCCGCCGTGCCGCCCGCAGCATGTTCGGGCAGTTCGTGTCGGTCAGTCCCTGTCCCACCTGCTCGGGGGAAGGGACCACCATCCCGCATCCCTGCGAGGAGTGCCGGGGCGATGGCCGGGTCAAGGCCGACAAGTCAGTGCAGGTGGACATCCCCCCGGGGGTGTCGGAGAACAACTACCTGACGCTTCGGGGTCAGGGGGCCGCCGGGCCGCGCAACGCGCCGCCCGGCGACCTGCTGGTGATGATGGAGATCAAGGACGACGAGCGCTTTGAGCGCGACGGGGACAACCTCGTCATGGACCTGCCTCTCTCGTTCTCCCAAGCCGCCCTGGGCCACGCGCTGACGGTCCCTACGCCCTATGGGGACGAGCACATCAGCATCCCGGCCGGCACTCAGGGCGGCACCATCCTCAAGCTCAAGGGCAAGGGCCTCCCACGGCTGGGCCAGGCGTCTCGCGGCGATCTGCTGATCCGTACCCATGTGTGGACACCGGAATCCCTGAACGAGGAGCAGCGCCGGCTCTTCACTGAACTGGCGCTGCACGAGGGAGAACCGCCCAAGCAGGTCCAGGGGTTCTGGGCCCGCATCAAGGAGGCACTCGGCGCGTGAGCTGGATCGCGTTGGAGGTTCGCCCGGAGGACGACCGCCGCGACGCCGTGGCGCAATGGCTCGTCGCCCGGACGGGGCAGGCGGTGGAAGAGCGGGCGGACGGGACGGTGGTCTCGTTCGCCCGTTCGGCCTCGGATGCGGACGCCATCCAGTCCGAGCTGCAGGCGCAGTTGGGGCTGGCGCTGATCCGGCGTGAACTGGCCGAGGTGGACTGGACCACCGCCTGGCGGGAGGGGTTGGGTGCCCGGCGAGTCGGCCGGGTCACCCTGGTGCCGACCTGGCTGGAGCATCGCGCGCTTCCCGGCGATTGCGTCATCACCATGGATCCGGAGAGCGCCTTCGGCAGCGGCGAGCACGGCTCGACCCGCGCCGCCCTGCTGCTCCTCGACCGCTGGGTGAAGCCAGGCGACTCGGTGATCGACCTGGGCACTGGAAGTGGTATCCTGGCCATCACCGCCGCCCGGCTCGGCGCTGGCCGGGTGATCGGCGTGGAACTGGATGCCGAGGCCCTGCCGGTGGCGGAGCAGAACGCCCTGCGCAACGGAGTCGAGCGGAACGTGCGGTTTCTCGAGGGGGACGCCGGCGCCGTCACCCCGCTGCTGGGTCCGGCCGATGTCGCGGTGTCCAACATCCTGCGGCTGGTGAACGTCACCCTGCTTCCCGTGATCCACCGCGCGGTGCGCAACGGAGGCACCGCCATTTTCTCGGGCATGGAGGTGGCGGAGGCCACCGAGTTCCGCGCGCCACTGCTGGCCGCGGGGTTTCAGATCATGTCCGAGATCACCGAGGACGGCTGGTGGGCGGTGGCGGCGGAGCGCACGTGATCGCAGTGCTGGCGTCGGCGCAGGAAATCGCGGCTGGGGCGCGCCTGGCGCTGGATCCAGAGGAGGTCCGGCACCTCGAGGTCCGACGCGCCAGCGAAGGAGACCAGGTCACCGTCCTGGACGGGGCGGGGACCCGCGGCTTCGGCCGCCTGGAACGAGCGGGCCGCGGGTATGCGGTGGTGCTGGAGCGCGTGGCCTCGGAGCCGCCGCCGCCGCCGGTGACGCTGGCGGTTGGGGCCGGAGACCGGGACCGGTTTGCGCTGGTTGTGGAGCAGGCCACCCAACTCGGGGCTACCCGCATCGTGCCGCTGGAATGCGACCGCACTCGCGGGGTGTCCACCCGGCTCCGAGAGGGTCATCTGGACGGGGTCCGGCGCCGGGCTCGAGAGGCGCTCAAGCAGTGTGGCGCCCTGTGGGTGCCCGTCATCGCCGCGCTGGCGCCGCTGGATCGGGTGTTGGCGGAGCTGGGCCCGGGCCCCCGCTGGCTCACCGATCACAGTGGCGAAGATGCCCCCACGCTGGACGCCAGGGGGCCGGTGACGATCCTGGTCGGTCCGGAGGGCGGCTTCACCGCCGCCGAGCGCGACCAGATCCTGCATGAGGGGTTCACGCCAATCCGGCTGGGCCCGCACATTCTGCGATTCGACACGGCGGCGCTGGCCGCCCTCTCCACGGCGTGGCAGGCACGCCACCGAGGTGCGCATGGCTGACTGCATCTTCTGCAAGATCGCGGCGGGAGCGATCCCCGCGAAGATCGTCAAGCGGACGGCTGAGGCGGTGGCGTTTCGCGATCTCACCCCGCAGGCGCCCACCCACGTGCTGATCATTCCCACCACGCATGTCGTGGCCCTCGCCGACGCCGCCCGGAGCCCGGGCGGGGAGGCCATGCTCGGGCGGCTCATGACCTTCGCCGCCGAAGTCGCCACCGAGCTGGGGCTGGAGGCGGGTGGCTACCGGGTGGTGACCAACACCGGGGCCGACGCCGGACAGTCGGTGTTCCACCTGCACCTGCATCTGCTGGGCGGACGGCACTTCGCCTGGCCGCCGGGGTAACCCGGGGCGGCCTTTCCCCGCGCCGCCGGCGGCGCCATCATCCTGACCCGAGCCGATGACACGATCCCTCTGGACCTACATCAAGGCGGCCTTCAACGCCCGGCCCTTCGGGATGTTCGTCGCGCCCAACTGGGTGGGCCTGGCGGCGGTGGGATTCCTGGGGCTGAGCAATCCGGGCTTCTGGCTGATCGGTGCCGGTGCCGAACTGTTCTATCTGCTGACCCTCGCGACCAACCGGCGTTTCCAGCAGGTGGTGGACCGCAAGGGATCCAGCGGGTCGGAGGCGGACTGGAAGCGCCGGCAGGACGCGCTGGTCGCCCGGCTCACCGATACCGACCAGGCACGCTACGTGGCCTTCGTGGCACGCTGCCGCCAGATCCTCGACCAGCTATCCCTGCACGACCCGACCGGCTCCGCCGCCGGGGTCCAGGGGGAAAACCTCGGCCGCCTGACGTGGGTCTACCTGAAGCTGCTGCTGGCCCGGCGGGCCATGAGCAAGGTCCTCAAGGAACCGACGCTGGGGGAGACCACCGAGATCGAGGCCCGGCTGGAGGCGGTGCGCACCCGGCTCGCCGACCCACAACTGGGAGGCGACCTTCGCCGGAGCCTCACCCAGCAGGCCGAGATCCTGCAGCAGCGGGTGACGCAGCGGAGTGAGGGGCGGGAGAAGCTCGACTTCCTGGAGGCCGAAATCCATCGCATTCATGAGCAGGTGGAGCTGCTGCGCGAGCAGGCGGCGCTCTCCGCCGACGCCGAAGGGCTCTCCACCCGGCTGGACGAGATCACCGGCACGCTGGGCGGCGCCTCCCAGTGGCTGGCCGACCAGCAGAAAATCTACGGCGCCCTCGACGACCTGCTCGAGGACCCGCCCCCGCTCGCCAGCCGCGCCGCGGTCCGGGAGGCGCCATGAGCGCGGTACTGCCTCCGTGGGCCAAGGAGATGCGGGACCTCTTCCGCTCCGGCTCCTGCGCCCAGTTCCTGCTGCACGGCAACGTCTTCGACGCCCTGCCGTACGAGGGCCGGATGCTTTCTCTCAAGGCCTTCCTGGACGAGGTGATGTTCGCCGGCTACGACGTGGTGCTCCACTACGACCGCAGCCGCGGCGTCCGCGCGCTCAAGGGAAACGAGGACTGGGGCGAGTGGGTGCGCGGCGCCCTGGGCGATGAGCTCAAGGCCCAGAGCTACCTGCGCGAGCCGGGGGCGGCGCTGGAGCTGATCGATCGCTATCTCCTCCGGACCCTCAACCTCAACGCCCTCGGCGATCCCACCCGTGCCGCGCGGAAGATCGCGGTGGTGGTGGACTTCGCCGAGTTCGTGGTGCCCCGGGGCGATGCGGTCGCCCTCGGCGGGGCCTTCAGTGCCAACGTGGTGAAGGTGCTCGGCTGGGCCAACGACCCCGGCATCCTGCACGCCAACATCGTCACCGTGCTGCTGACCGAGGGGCTGCATGACCTGAACGAACTGGTGGTGGAGAACCCACACGCGGTGAGCCTCCGGGTGCCACTGCCGGGCGAACCCGAGATGCTCGAGTACCTCACCGCGCTCTCCACCGGCACCCTGCCGGAGCTGGCGGCCAAGTCGGACGTCCCGATTGAACAGCTGGCCCGTCGCCTCAGCGGCCTCTCCCGCGTCGGGGCGCAGCGGGTGCTGGCGCTGGCCATCAGGAACGGCGAGCGGATCACCGGCCAGTGGCTCACCCGGATGAAGAAGGAAGCCATCGAGCGGGAGTGCCAGGGCCTGCTCGAGTTCATCGAGTCGGACTTCACCCTGGATCACGTCGCCGGGCTGGACGCGGTGCGGGTCTGGCTGCGCGAGGACGCCGAGCTGCTGCGCCGGGGCAAGCTGCACGCGCTGCCCATGGGGTATCTGATTGCGGGGCGGATCGGCACCGGCAAGACCTTCATCGTCACCTGCTGGGCCGGCGAACTCGGCATCCCCTGCGTGGTGTTCAAGAACTTCCGCGACCGCTGGGTCGGCGCCACCGAGAGCAACCTCGAGAAGATCTTCGCGGTGCTCCGGGCGCTGGGGCAGGTGGTGGTGTTCGTGGACGAGGCCGACCAGGCCGCCGGCAAGCGCGAGGGCGGCGACGGCGACAGCGGCCTCTCCGGGCGGGTCTATTCGATGCTGGCCAAGGAGATGTCCGACACCCGGAATCGTGGCCGCATCATCTGGGTGTTCGCCACCTCCCGGCCCGACCTGCTGGAGGTGGACCTCAAGCGCCAGGGACGGCTCGATGTGCATATCCCGCTCTTTCCGCCGGAGACCGGGGTGGAGCGGCGGGCGCTGCTCCTGGCGGTGGCCAGGAAGATCAAGGTCCCCATCGGCGAGGCCGACCTGCCCGAATTGCCGGAGAGCATCACCCTGGGTGGCAACGAAATCGAAGGGGTCTTCGTACGGGGGTTGCGCACCTGGGAGCTGGAGCAGGAGCCGCGCCGGCCGCTCAAGGAGATCCTGCTGGAGGTCTTCCGCGAGGTCCGGCCCAGCGCCCACACCCGGAAGCTGGAGTTCATGGACCTGGTGGCCGTCAAGGAGTGCACCGACGCGCGATTCCTGCCGGTACGCTTCCGGGACCTGCCGCCGGAAGAGATCGAACGCCGGATCGAGGAGCTGCGCCGGTTCATGTAGGGCGATCGGGCGATTCGCGATTCGGGTCTCGGCGCAGTATCCTCGGCGTGGCCGGATGCTCGAGGAGCCGGGATGGACTGCCGGGCCGGCTTTGACAGGCGAGCCGGGACAATCAATCTTCTGGTGCCGCGATGATCGCGGTTCCACTCTCTGGAGGACTCATGGCTGTCTTCGCCCGCATCGGCCGCCTGTTCCGGGGCTTCGTCGGCCTGTTCATCAGCGGCCTGGAGGAATCCAATCCCGAGGCGCTGATGGAAGCGGCCCGGCAGGAGTTCCGCGACAAGATGGCCCAGTACAACATGGCCCTGGCCCGGATGGCGGGCGTCGCGGAGCGGCTCAAGGGACAGGTGAAGGGCAAGACCCAGAAGGCCCAGGACCTGGAGCGTCGGATCCTCGCCAATCACCAGGCCGGCAACGCCGCGCTGGCCGGGTCGCTCGCCCGGGAGCTGCAGGAGCTCAAGGCGGATCTGACCACGGATGCCCACGAACTCACCGAGACTGAGGAGGCCTACCAGGCCAACCTGCGCCAGGCCAAGATCGTCCAGAAGGAATTCGAGGCCAAGGTCAAGCGGCTGGAGAAGCAGCTGGACCAGGTCAAGATCAAGGAAGCCCAGGCCGAGGCGGCCGGCGCCCTGTCCAACGCGACGTTCAAGGTCGGGGACCTGGGCGACACGATGAAAACGGTCGAGGAGGTCCTGCAGAAGCGGTACGAGCAGTCCGCCGGCAAGGCCCGGGTGGCCAAGGACCTGGTGGACATGGACACCGTGACGGGAGAAGGAATCCGAGTCCAAGGCCCTGGAGCAGACGGCGCTGGCGGAGTTCCTCGCCAGCCAGGGCATCCAGGCCGGCCCGGTGGCCCAGGGCCCCTCGGCGCAGAAGGAGATGGGGCCGGGGTGAACGACGGCCCGCAGCGATCGGCTCTCAGCTCGTGGCAGCGCGGGAGCCGTCTCGGCGGTTTCACCAGCCCTGCCCGGCACCGCGCATGGCCGATAACCGAAAGCCGATAGCTGATCGCGCTCAACCACTCCCACCATCTTTCCCCACCACCATGGCCAACGACGCGCCCCGCTTCACCTTTCTCGGCAGGCTCCTGTCGCTCGCGCTGATCGGCGGGATGGTCTACTTCGGCTGGCAGATGATCCGGGGAGGAGAGGTCAGGATCCCGGGGCTTCCCGGCGGCAATGGACCGGCGGCCGCCGAGGTCAGCGAGCTCCAGGTCGAGGTGCCGACGCTGGAGCCGGCGGCCGCCTATCAGCTCAAGGCGGACAGCGTGGTCCTGATCGAGATCAGCGAGTACGCCGGCTACGCGGGGCTGATCGCGGCCAACGGCGGGCTCGAGCCCGCGCCGGGCTCGCTGTTCACCAAGTACTGCGGCTGCAAGGTGCGGCTGGCGCTGAGTGAGGCAGAGAGCTGGTCTCCGCTCAACAGCGGACGGCTGGCGGCCTCGGTCACCACCACCGATGTGCTGGCGGTCTACGGCCGTCAGTTCAAGGTCAAGGTGCCGGCCCAGATCGGGTTTTCCCGCGGGGCAGACGGCATCGTGGTCACCAACGACATCAAGCGGGTCAACGCGCTCAAGGGCAAGACCATCGTCGCGGCGCAGTTCACCGAGACCGACTTCTTCATCCGCTACCTCGCGCAGGAGGCCGGGCTGGGGATCAGCGCGCTGGGGGGCCTCGATGCCGCGCCCCAGCCCGACCGCCTCAATCTGGTCTACACCGAGGACGGATTCGCGGCCGGCGACCTCTTTCTCCGCGAGCTGAGCGGCGGCAAGGGGCGGCTCGCCGGCGCGGTCACCTGGGAGCCCAAGACCTCCGAGGTGCTGGCCCAGTCGGCCGGCCAGACCCGGCTGCTCACCAGCAACCGGAACCTGCTGATCATCGCGGATATCCTGATCGTCAACCAGGGCTTCGCCGAGCAGCATCCGAAAATCGTGGAGGGGCTGGTGCGGGGGCTGCTGGAGGGGAACCGCCTGGTGCGCGACACCCCGGACAGCCAGATCGAGGTCATCGCCCGGGCCTTCAAGTGGACCGCCGAGCAGACCCGGGCCGAGCTGGCCAAGGTCCACCTCTCCAACCTGCCGGAGAACCTCGCCTTCTTCAGTGGCGCCATTGATGCTGCCGGCAGCTTTGGCGGGATCTTCCAATCCGCGGTCTATGCCTATGGACCGGAGCTGATCAAGGACCCCGCCGATCCGTCCCGCTTCGTGGACCTGACGGCGCTCACCGCCCTGGACAAGGCAGGACTCTTCAAGGATCAGCGGATCGCCATCGCCCCGATCCGCACCGGTGCTGCCGGATCGGTGGAGACCGACCCGCTGCTGTCGAAGGACATCCGGTTCTTCTTCCAGCCCAACTCGTCCACCCTCGACCAGGGCCTGTCCGATAATCTCAAGAATCTCGAGGCCATCAAGCAGCTGGTGACCATCAGCCCCGGATCCACGATCCTGCTCCGCGGACACGTGGATAACTCGCTGGTGGAACAGTTCCGCCAGCAGGGGGGCGAGGCGTTCGTGCGGCAGCAGGCGCTGCGGGCCGTGAGTCTCTCTCGCGAGCGGGCGGCGGAGATCCAGCGGCTGCTGATCGAGAAGCACCGCATCGATCCCAAGCGGATCGAGATCGTGGGGCGCGGCTGGGAGGAGCCGGCCGGGCCGGACGCGGAGCAGAACCGGCGGGTCGAAGTGCAGTGGTTTACGCTGGAATAGAGCGGGCGGGAGCAGGTCCGACGCAGAGGGCTGGCAGTCCCGACCGCTAGGTCTTGGGATGCCCTGCCTGGTGGATGCGTGCTGAGCGATCCGCACGCCGTCCCGGGCAAGGGAGCAGTCCTCGCCGTCTGGAAACGGTGCAATGGATCTGATTGATCGGGTCCGTTCGGTTCTGGGTCCGCAGTATGAGATCGAGCGCGAGCTCGGCCGCGGGGGCATGGGTACCGTCTTCCTCGGCAGGGATCTGACGCTCCGCCGTCCAGTCGCGATCAAGACCCTGCATCCTGAACTCGCCTCCGCCCGCGCCGCCGAGGCCTTCCAGCGGGAGGCCCGCGCGCTGGCCCGGGTGAGTCATCCCAATGTCGTGGTGGTACACCACCGGGGTGAAGGAGACGGGCTCTTCCTCTTCGTGATGGAGTATGTAGACGGTGAGACGCTGCACCAGCGCCTCAAACGTGGGCCGCTGGGATCCCGCGAGGTGGTCCGCCTGGGCCTCGATCTGCTGGCCGGCCTCACCGCAGTCCATCGTGCCGGAATCATCCACCGCGATATCAAGCCCGGGAACATCTTCCTCACCGAGGATCGCGCGGTGCTGGGCGACTTCGGCGTGGCCCGCGTCCCCCACGATGCCGATCCCCCGGAATCCACGTTCGGGTCCGGCGCGGGATCGCCGGACTACATGGCGCCGGAACAGTGGAGCGGGGAAGACATCACGCCTCGGACCGATCTCTACCAGGTCGGCGCGGTCCTGTACGAGGCGATCAGCGGACGACGCTGGCGGGAAGCGGAAGGCTCCGGACGAGCCGCGTGGTCGGGACTCCCGCGAGGACTGTCCAGGGCGTTGCGGCGGGCGCTGCTCCGGAAGGAAGCGGAGCGCTGGAATGACGCCACCCACTTCCGCCAGGCGCTGGGGCGGCTCGAGCAGCGGCCGGTCTGGCCGGCGTACTGCGGCGGCCGGCGGGGTGGTGCTCCTGGCGGGTGGAATATCTGGAACGGTTCCTTTGGCACGCCGCCAGACGGTGCTGGCCGCCCAGCCCCGCGTTGAGCTCACGTACTGCCCTTCAACGGCCCGGACTCCGCCACTCGCGCACCGGCTGGCACGCTTCACGTCGGATCCCCTCAATCGCTTTTCCCCCGATTGCCACCCGGCCTCATCCGCAGGCGCTCAGCTACACGGTGCCAACCGATCCGGGAGCCGATTCGGCGTCTCAACACGCGGTATTACGTTACGGGAGAAATTGGCGGTCAGGTGCTGACCCTCGGCGATCCTTGACAGCATCGGTCGACCGGTGCGCGCGGTCCGGATTCCGGCTCCACCGGGTAATGAACTCGACTGGGGCCGCGAAGCCGCCGATTCGCTGGTCGGACGTCTCTTTCGCTCTCACCCTGCCAGCTATCGGGCCCTGACCGGCCAGGGCGGTTCGGATGATGTCGAGGCCGTGAACCTCTTCTTGCTCGGGGAAGAGGAGCGCCACCGGGGCGAGTACGTGGCTGCGGAGCGGTACTTCCGTCGTGCCCTGGAGCTCGACCCGGACTTCGCGGTCTGCGCGTGGTATCTCATCCTGGTATGGAAGCGCTTCGAACCCTGACAACGGTGGCATTGACGACCTCAGCGCGCGGCACGGGGAGCGACTCCCGGAGCCTTACCGGTCGCTGCTTATCGCCGAGGCCGAGCGGGACATGGAGCGACGGCTGCGCGATTCCGGGCGGTGGTCCGTGAATATCCGCAAAGCAGCACGGCGGCGTTCTATCTCGCCGAGGAGCTGTTTCACCGTGGACCCCTGGCTGGGATCCCGCTCGACAGCTCGCTGGCCTTCATGCGGATCGCGGCGACACCTCGACCCGTCCCGGCAGCAGGCACCTGCGGACGAGCACCTCGACCTGGGCCGCGATCAGGCTGGGCCGCCGGCCCGATGCCCGGGGGGCACTCGAGTCGCGGGCGCGCATCGCTGAAGCCACCGGGAGCCCCGAGGGCCTCGACCGCGTCAGGTTCTTCAGGTTGGCGTACTACGCACGGTTCAACCCGTGGAAGGCTCGTCTGCTGCGGAAGTGGTTCTATCGGAATGCGGACGCTACGCTGCTCCGCGAGACCTCCGAAGTGGTCCGGACTCGGATTGACGTTCGACATCCCGGAGATGAAGCACGACCTCGGGGAGATCCTCGTCCGGCATGCGCTGGACGATTCCATGCGTGCGCTCGGCCACGAGGCTCAGGGTCTGGGGCTCATGCTGCTGGGGAGGCCCTCGGCCGCACAGCCCCACTTCGACAGCGCCGCCTCGGAGTTCGGCACCCTCTCAGCCGCCGTCGAGCGGGAGCAGTGGAGACTGCTCCCCGCCGCGCTGGGCCTGCCCGGGGCTGACAGCTGCCGACGCGCCAGGCGCGCGGCGGCGGCTCGAGGCACTGGTGGCCGAGCCCAGGGTCCGCAGCCGGGCGATCTGGACCCTGGCCGGTGAGGCAATGCTCCGTGGCGATCATGAGGCTGCTCGTCCATGGATCGACGCGGCTGGCCGCCCTGCCAGGCCGACCCGGGTGCCGGCCGGCTGCTCCAGCTGCTTCAGGCGCTCGAGGAGGGAGACCAGGCGCGCTTCGAGAGCGCGCTTGTCCGCTCCGCCGCGCTGCTCAGGCTGGACTCCTGGCCCGTCGCCGATCCCTTTGCCCGGAGTGTCTTGTATTTCTCCCGGGCGGCGTGGCTGCTGCAGCGCGGGCAGCCGGAAGCTGCCGAGCGGACGCTGTTGTGGCACGAGAGTTCGGACTTCGAGGGGATCGCCAAGGGAGAAGCTCAACCGATGGATGTTGACGGGGCGCTCAGCGGGCTCACCCGGTTCCGGCGCGGCACGGTGCTGCTCGACCTCGGCCGCAAGGAAGAGGGCTGCACTCTGCTCCGCCGGGTCCGGGAGCTGTGGGCCGAGGCGGAGCCGGCCTACACCCCAATACGACAGGAGCTGGCCGCCCGACTCGTGGAGTGTGAGGCATGAGTCACCCGCGCCTCGAGATCCGTCTGCTGGGGCCCGTGGAGATTGTTCCTGCGACCGGATCCCTGCCTCCCGAGATGGCCTGGCGGAAGAACATCGCGCTGCTCGCCTACCTCGCATGCGCGCCCCGGCAAGGCTGCTCCCGCGACCGGTTGATCGGCTTGCTGTGGCCCGAAAAGGATGAAGGGAAGGCACGGCATTCGCTCAATGTTGCGCTGCACTCACTGCGCCAGGCGCTGGGTGAACCCGCAATCGAGGCTGACGCCATGCAGGTCAGACTCGTTCCGGGCAGCGTCGCCTTGGACCTTGAGCGGTTTCTGGCCCACGAAGCCGCGGCGCGCTGGTCCGATGCCTCCGCGCTGGTGGGGGGTGAGTTTCTTCAGGGCTTCGACGTCCCTGGCGCATCGGCGTTCGAGGACTGGCTCAGCTCGGAGCGGACCACCTGGAGAACCCGGTCGGTCCGTGCCCTGACCCGCGCCGCGGCCGAGTGGCGCGAACGTGGCAGCCTCGATGCCGCGCTACGTCTGGCCGAGCGTGCCACGGCCCTCGACCCGCAGGCGGAATCCGCCCAGGCCGAAGTGATGATGACGTTGACGCTGGATGGGGATCGCAGCGCTGCATTGGCTCGTTACGAACGGTTCGGCGAACAGCTTCAGGAACGGCTCGGCGCCAGCCCCGGGGAGGCGCTGGCGCAGCTGGCGGAGCGGATCCGGCGTGAGCGTGTCTGGCATCTTCGGGCGGTGGCGTTGACGGCAGCGGACCGGGGCCGGCGCGCCCCGCTCGCTGGGCGGGCCAGGGAACTCGCGTTACTGCTGGCGGAATGGCGGCATGCGATGTCGGGTCGCCGGGCGCTGCTGCTGCTGCTGCAGGGTGACTCCGGGACCGGTAAGACCCGGATGCTGGAAGAACTCTCCAGCCGCATGCGGCTGGAGGGGTGCGGCGTTGCGATGGTGCGCGCGGTCGAAATCGACCAGCGGGAGGCCGGGGGCACCCTGCTCGCCTTGGCGCGACATGGTGTGCTGGAATTGCCGGGGATCGCCGGAGCCGAGCCCGATGCGCTCGCATCGCTCGGCTCGCGCTTGCCGGAGTGGCGCGATCGCTTTGGCGGGCGTGCCGATGGCGGGATGACGATCCGAGCCGCGCTCACCGAAGTCCTGCGCTGCGCGGCGGAGGAGGGACCGATCGCACTCCTTCTCGATGATGCACAGTGGGCCGACGCGGAGTCTCTGGAGGGCGTCGCGGCGCTGCTTCGCGACTTGGGTCCACTCCCGGTTACTGTGCTGGTCGCGGCCAACGACGCGCCGCCACGCCCGGAACTGGAAGCGCTGGCGGAGCGGGTGCCGCGCGATTATCCCGGCCTGGCGGTGCGATTGGGAGCCCTCGATGACTCGGCCCTGGCCGAGCTGGCACGGTGGGCTCTGCCGAGCTATGGCTCCGACGCCATCGACCGCCTGGTCCGCCGGCTCTCGGTCGACTCGGCCGGGCTCCCGTTGCTGGCGGTAGAGCTGCTCCACGCAGTGGCGAACGGACTCGACCTGGGCCGAGTGGCCGGCGCCTGGCCCGAACCGCTCCATACCCTCACCCAGACCAGACCAGGCCAGCTTCCTCCGGCCGTGATCGCCGCCATCCGGGTGGGATTCCGGCGCCTCTCGCCCGAGGCCCAGCGCATCCTTCAGGCCGTCGCCGCGCTCGGTCGCCGCGAAACCCGGGAGACCCTGGGCCGCGCGGCCGAACTCGGCGGCGACGCCCTCGATCAGGCGCTCGAGGAACTGGAGTGGACCCGCTGGCTCAACGCCGACGGGCGAGGATACGGCTTCGTCGCCGGCATTACCCGGGATATTGTCGCCTCGGACCTCCTTACCGTGGGCCGACGGGCGCGGCTGCGCGCGCTCGCCGGCATCCAGGATCGCTCCTGACTTCCTTATCCGGCTTCAATCGCACCACCAAAGCCGCGACCGACAGCCCCACACGCCGTCGCCAGGCCCTGGCGAAGGGGCGAGAGCGTGTCGGCTAGCGATAGAAGTCCAGTTGCCCGGCGACATAGGTTATCGACGACCCGAAATCCACGAGTTGTCGCCAGGTGACATCCACGCGGTAGTGCCGACCCCTTTCGAGGGGAATCGGCCCAAAGGTGGTGTGCGCGTCGTCTGGAGTCCGGCCGTAGGTCACTGATGGACCGATCGAGCTGCTACCGGCGCTGACCACCCAGCGGTGCCAGTACTGCCCCGCCGAGTCCACGTCTACGGTCAACCCTGAAAGCCGACAGGCCGGCGTCCAGCTGATCGTCGGTTTGAGACCTTCGCCCACCCTCACCGTAACGCGACCGTCGCAGTGGGGGACGCCGGGCTCGATCGCGCAGGCGGACAGGCCGGCAACGCTGGTCAGCAACGCCAACACGCGTGACATGCGAGGCGGTATTAGTTGAAGGCGCATGGGAGTTCCTTTGGCCGCGGATGGCTCGGGAGCCGCCACCACCATCACGGCCTACGGTGTGAAGGTGCGAGATCCGCTCAGGATACCGTCCTCGGAATCTGGTCCGGTGTAGCGAAAGACGTCCACGACGTAGAGGGATCCAGGCGCGAGCGGCGAGGGGAGGTCCAGTTCCTGGGCGCCGGCGGGCACCGTCCCGTATTGGATGCCCGAGACGAGCTCATTGGCCCCCGGGGTCATGATCGACCACAGATCGGTGCCGGCTCCCTGGGACTCGACGAGCAGGAAGAAGGTCTTGCAGGCCGGGGACCAGGAGAATCGGGGGGTAGGCCCGGATGACACCGTGACCGTGATGTCCCCGGTACAGGCGGGCAGGTTGACGGACCCCGGGCCAGCACCGTCCGCGCAGGCGACGGCGACGCAGAGGGGAGGCAGGAGACAGAACCTCCGAAGTGACTTGGCAATCCACTTGTTTGGCATGATGCCCTCCACAAGAGTGTTGGGCGAGTCTCTTGGTAGGGGGTCAAGGGGGAGTCAAGCATCCGGCAAGGGAAAACGGGGAGAGGAGGAGACCGACACATGGGCCGGGCGCCGCCCCGCTGATCCCGCACCGGCACCATATGCGAGGTGCGTGACGAGCGCTTGACCACTCCTTGCAAGGTTTACGGCGACCACCGTTGGTGTCGGGTACCTGACCAGGAGGGACTCCATGCTTCCGTCCGCCGTGCACCGAGCGATCGCCGCAGCTCTCCTTCTGGCCTACATACCGGGGTGTGTTTCCTGGCGCGTGCAGAGCGTCCCGGCCGCACAGCTGTTCGCGGATCGCCCGCCCGATCGGGTCCGGGTCGATCGCCACGATGGCAGCCGGTTGACCCTCATCAATCCCCGCCTCTCCGGGGACACCCTCGTGGGAATCATCGGGCGCGATACCACAAGGATCCCCCTTGACGCAGTGCGTCGGCTGGCTGTCGAGCGAGGCGATGCGCTCCAGTCGGTGGGGTTGATTGGCCTCATCATCGGTGGTCTCGTTGCCCTGATGGCCGCCACATCCAGCTACAGCCTGGGCCCATCGTGATTGCGATTGGGAGGAGAATTGAGGTGCGCGACCCCGGGCGGCCGCTCCCGCCTTGTGTTCTCCCTGCCAACCCCGTAAGATCACCTCCCTCAACACCATACGCGCCCGGAGCGGAGAGGGGTGAATCGCAGGATGCTGGCTGTGGTCATTCCGGTACGGGAGAGCTTCGGCGGGGCGCACTGGCGCTTCCGGCAGACGTGTGAGAGGGCCCTCGTACAGCCCGGTCGCATCACCCGAAGGGTCCTGTGGCAGGGATGATGGAGGCCACTCAGGACGAATCCCCCGACGGGGTGCTGGTGTCTCAGGACGCCGGCACCCCGTCCGCTTTTGAGCGGGTCGCGGACCGATTCTTCCAGCAGGCTGGCCAGCAGGGTGCCGGAACGGAAGCCGTCTGGGAGGCAGCCCTGGAGGCGCTGGAGTTCCCCGCGGTCCTGGAGCGGATCGCCTGCCTGGCCGCGGGGCCGCTGGGTGCGGATCACATCCTGGCCCGCCGCCCTGGGGTGGATGCTGAGCTGATCCGGGCTGCGCTCCGCGAGGTGGACGAGTTCGCCGGCCTCGAGCGGGCGGGACGGGGAGTCGTTGCCGAGGCGGTGCCAGACCTCCAGGCCGCGCTGGGACGGCTTCGCATCGGCGGCAGCGTGCTGGACGCCCAGGAGCTGCTCGCGGTACGCCGCACGCTCACGGCTGGCCGGCTGGTGGCGGCGGAGCTGGCCCGGGTCGAACCCGATGCCCCCAGCTCGGCTGGGCTCCGGGCGGCGGCGCCTGACAAGAATCTCGAGAAGCGGCTGCAGCAGGCGCTGGACGACGACGGCAGCGTACGCGACAGCGCCAGCCCGGCGCTGGCCGCCGCCCGGAGCGACATTCGTACCGCCCGCGACCGGCTGCTGCAGCGGCTCGAGGCGCTGCTCCGCCAGGTGGGTGGCGACGGGGGCGTGACGCTGCGCGAGGGCCGCTACGTCATTCCGGTGGCCCGCGACCTCCGGGGCCGGCCCGACGGCATCATCCACGGAGAATCGGCCAGTGGGGCCACCCTCTTCCTGGAGCCCGCCGCCGCCATCCCGCTGGGCAACGCCCTCCGCGAGGCCGAGGCCCGCGCCGCCCGGGAGGAACTCAAGGTCCTCCGGGATCTCACCGACCTGCTCCGGCCCCACGCCCCCGCCATCGGCGCGCTGCACCGCATGTGCGTGGTGGTGGATGATCTCGTCGCCCGGGCGCGCTATGCCGTCCTGGTGGACGGGCACCTCCCCGTGCTCGCGCCCGCGCCGGCCCCGCTGGCGGTGGTGAACGGACGGCATCCGCTGCTGCTGGGCGACTCGGCGACTGGGCGTGGCGGTGACACGTACCCGGGGTCAGGTTCGGCGCCGGACCGCGGGGGTACAGCCGAGTCGCCGAGTCGCCGAGTCGCCGAGTCACCTCCCGTCGTTCCCTTCGACCTTCACCTCGAGGACCACGAGCGCACCGTGCTCCTGTCGGGCCCCAACACCGGCGGCAAGTCGGTGCTGCTCAAGGCGGTGGGGCTGCAGGTGGCGCTGGCGCAGAGCGGCATCATCCCGCCGGTGGGCCCCGGCAGTTCGCTCCCGGTGGTGCACCGGATCTACGCCGACATCGGCGACCGGCAGTCCATCGCGGCAAGCCTGTCCACCTTCAGCGCCCACCTGACGCTGCTGCGGCGCGTGCTGGACGAGGCCGACGCCACCTCCCTGGTCCTGCTGGACGAGATCGGCAGCGGCACCGACCCCGCCGAGGGGGCGGCGCTCGCCGGGGCATCGCTGCTGGCGCTCACCCGGCGCGGCACGCTCACCCTTGCCACTACCCACCTGGGCGCGCTCAAGCGGCTCGCCACCACGTCGCGTGGCGTGGTCAACGCCTCGCTGCAGTTCGACGCCGCCACCCTGCAGCCTACCTACCGGCTGCAGAAGGGGGTGCCCGGGCGTTCATACGGACTGGCGATCGCGCGACGGCTGGGATTGCGGGCGGACGTGCTCGCCGAGGCCGAGTTGCAGGTGCCCGAGGCCGAACGGAGCCTGGACGCGCTGCTGGCGGCGGTGGAGCAGCGCCAGCGGGAACAGGACCTCAAGGCCGCGGCACTGGCAGACGCCGAGGCCGACGCCGCCATGCGGAGCGAGAACCTCGCGGCCCAGGCGGCGCTGCAGAAGGAGCGCGAAGCCGTCCTCCGCAAGCAGGAGAAGGACGCCGCCCGCGCCGGGCGGGAGCAGGCGCGCGCGTACCTGCTCGACGCGCGCGAACAGGTGGAGGCGGCTATCGCCCGCGCCCAGCAGGCCGGGGAGGACGCCGCCCGCGAGGCGCGCCGGGTGGTGGAGCAGGCGATCAAGCGGGAAGGCGAGGCGCTGCGGGAGGTGGGCGATTCGGCGATGGCGCCGTCGGGCGATTCGGCGGCGGCCTATGCGACCGGCGATCCGGTCCGGCTCTCGAGCGGGACGGCGGGCGAGGTCTTCGAGGTCCGGGGCGACGGGAAGGTCGTGGTGCGGGTGGGCTCGCTCAAGCTGGTGGTCGAGGCCGACAGCCTCGTTCCCGGCACCGCTGCCACCGCGGGACCGAATCGCCGTGGCGCAGAGTCACAGGTCCACCGGGACGTCGAGCACGACTACGAGCTCGACCTGCGCGGCTGCACCGGCGACGAGGCGGAGCAGGCGGTGATCGCCGCCATCGACCGGGCGGTGCTGGCGGAGCAGCCCTTTCTGCGGGTGATCCACGGCAAGGGCACCGGGGTGGTGCGGGAACGGGTGCAGCGGGTGGCCAGCGCCGATCGCCGCGTGGCCTCGCATGCCTTCGCGCCCGCCAACCAGGGTGGCACCGGGGTGACCATCGTGGAGCTGGGGCGCTGAGGCATGATCCCCGACGAGCTCATCGAGCAGGTGCGCGACAGCGCCGACCTGGTCCGGGTGATCGGCGAGGTGGTCTCGCTCAAGCGCACCGGGGCCGACTGGCGGGGCCCCTGTCCCTTCCACGGCGGCACCCACCGGAACTTCGCGGTCATCCCGCGGAAGGGGCGGTACTACTGCTTCGTCTGCAAGGAGGCCGGCGACATCTTCTCGTGGCACATGAAGCGCGCCGGCCTGAGCTACCCCGACGCGGTACGCGAAGTGGCCCGGTCGCTGGGGATCGTCATCCCGGAGACCACCCAGCGCCAGGGCCCCGATCCCCGCGAACCGCTGTTCTCCGCGGTGGCGGTGGCGCACGACTGGTTCGTACGGCAGTTCCGCGAGGCGCCGGAGGCGGCGGAAGCGCGGAAGTACGTGGTGGGGCGCGGGTTCGACCTGGAGACGGTGGAACCGCTCGAGTTCGGCTTTGCGCCCCGCGCACCAGTCTTCCAGCAGGCGATGACCCAGCTCGGGCTGGACGATGCGATCCTGCTGGAAGCGGGCCTCCTCGCCCGGCGGGAGGACGGGTCGGTGGTGCCGCGGTTCCGGGGGCGGCTGCTGCTCCCGATCCACGATCTCCGGGGCCGGGTGGTGGGATTCGGCGGGCGGCTGCTCGGCCCGGGAGAGCCGAAGTATCTCAACTCCCCGGAGACCCCGATCTTCAAGAAGGGGCAGACGCTCTACAACCTCCACGCCGCCCGCAACGCCATCCGCAAGGAAGGCGCAGTGATCATCGTGGAGGGATACTTCGACGTCCTCAGGCTGGCCCTGGCCGGCTGCGAGCATGTGGTCGCCCCGCTGGGGACGGCGCTCACCGGCGACCAGGCGGCGCTACTCCACCGGGTCACGGCGCAGGCGATCCTGCTGCTCGACAGCGACATGGCGGGACTCAAGGCGACCTTCCGGGCGGGAGACGAGCTGCTGCGGCACGAGCTTCGGGTGCGGGTGGCCACCCTGCCGCCGGGGGAGGATCCCGATACCCTGGTGCAGAAGGGCGGACTGGCGGCGCTGGAGGCGGTGCTGGCGGACGCGATCGATCTGCTGGAGCGAAAGATCCAGATCCTCGATCGCAAGGGATGGTTCGCGGGAATCGAGCATCGGCGCGAGGCGCTGGACCGGCTGCTGCCGACCATCCGCGCCGCCAAGGATCCGATCCAGCGCGAGCTGTACCTCTCGCTGGTGGCGGAGCGGACCGGCGTGGACAAGAAGGTCCTCGAAGCCGAGGCCGCGGCACGGGGCCAGGAACCCGCGGTGCGACCGCCGACCCCGGCGGTGGAGCGCGTCGTGCCAGATCCGCCGGTGCGGGGCGACGGCGCCCGGGCGGAACAGGCGCTGCTCCGCCTGATGGTGGCCAGCGGCGAGTGGCGCCAGCGCGCCCGGCAATCGGTGCCCGCGGAGTGGTTCGAGGTGTCCGGCTACCGCCGGCTGTTCGAGCTGCTGAGCGAGGTGGGCGACGACGGTCCCGCCCCGGTGCCCGATGGGCTCGAGCCACCGCTGGCGGCACGCTGGTCGAGATTCCTCGCGGAGGTCGCGGCCATTCCCGCCGGCCGGCAGGACGAGGTCTACGTCGGCGCCTGCGACCGGCTCGCGGCCCGGCCGCTCGAACGCGAACTGCTGGCCACCGACCAGAAGATCGCCAGCGCCACCGACCCGGTGGAGCGCCGCGCCCTGGTGGAGCGGAAGGCGGCGTTGATGGCAACGCTGCGCCGGGATCACCCCAGCGCCTCCCAGCGGTACGGGTACCGACGGCTGCATCGCCGGGCCCGGAGAAAATGAGCCACAGCGGGCGGTCCGCCGCCCGGCCAGATTGATATTTGAACCCGAACCCCGAGCGCAAGGAACCACATGCATCCAGACATCGTGAAGCTCCTCGACCTGCAGGCCCTCGACGTGGGGCTGCTTGAAGCCGACCACGCCCTCGACGCCGTCCTGGCGGACCTGGAGGCGCTCGATCAGCAGCTCGCGACCACCGCCCGGCAGGCCGAGCAGGCCCGGCGGGCTGTTACCGAGGCCAGCCAGCGCCGGAGCGAGGTCGAGGGCAAGATTGACAATTACAAGAAGCTCGAGGCCCGCGGCACCCAACGGCTCGACCTGGTCAAGACGCCGAAGGAATCCCAGGCGGTCATGACCGAGCTGGATCTGGCCCGGTCGGTGCTCGCCCGGGAAGAGGCCGACTGGGTCAAGCTGTCCGATGTGATCGCCGGTCTTGAACTGCAGGCGCAGGAGGCGGAACAGCGGCTGCAGGTGGCCCGGGACGGCCAGGAGGCGGCCCGGGCAGCCATCGAGGAGCGCCGGCGGGCCGCGGAAGCGGTGCGCCAGGCGGCGCTGGCCGAGCGGGACGCCGCCGCGGCCGAGGTGAACCGGGCGCTTCGCAGCCGCTACGAGCGGCTCCGGACCGTCAAGTCCACCCGGGTGGTGATCGCGCTCGAGGGGGCCACCTGCGGCGCCTGCCACACCGCGGTGCCGCTCAACCGGCGGAGCCAGATGCGCGCCGGGACCCTGATCGACGCCTGCGAGAGCTGCGGAGTCATTCTCTACTCGGCCGAGATTCTTGAATAGCACCTTCCCGGTCCCGGCCCTGCGGTGGGCCACCGCACCGGCGCCGGAGGCAGCGACCGTAGCCTCCCTGGCCGGGGAGCTGGGGGTGTCGCCGGTGCTCGCCGCGCTGCTCCTGCAGCGCGGGTTGAACACGCCGGCGCTGGCCCGGAGCTTCCTCAAGCCTTCCCTCGCCGACCTGGCTGATCCGCTCTCCCTGGCCGGGATGTCCGAGGCGGTGGCGACGATCGCCGCCGCGATCCGCGCCGGCACCCGGATCATGGTGCATGGCGACTACGACGTGGACGGACAGTGCGCCACGGCGCTGCTCACCCGGGCCTTGCGGCTGGCGGGCGGAGACGTGGTGCCCTTCATCCCCCATCGGCTGCGCGACGGGTACGATCTGGGCCCTGCCGGCATCGAGGCGGCCACCGTGGCGGGCGCGGGCCTGATCATCACCTGCGACTGCGGCATCACCGCGGTCGAGGCGGTGGCGGCGGCCCGGGCCGCGGGCTTCGACGTGGTCGTGACCGACCACCACCTTCCCGGGGCCACGCTGCCCTCCGCCAGCGCGGTGGTGGACCCGCAGCGGCCCGACGACACCTCCGGCCTCCGGCAGCTCTGCGGCACCGGGATCGCCTTCAAGCTGGTGCAGGCCCTCGCCGCCGAGTTCGGGCTCTCCCCCAACCTGCCGCTGCACTTCCTCGACCTGGTGGCGCTCGCCACCATCGCCGACATTGTGCCGCTGGTGGGGGAGAACCGCATCCTCGTCAGGCACGGGCTCCGGCTGCTCGGCGACGGGCGCTGGCCCGGCCTCACCGCGCTCATCCGGCAGAGTGGGCTGGAGGGCAAGGAGATCCGGGCCGGGCAGGTGGGGTTCATCCTGGCGCCCCGCCTCAACGCCGCCGGCCGTGTGGGCGATGCCATGGACGGGCTGGACCTGCTGCTGGCCGATGATTCCGACAGCGCCCGGCGGCTCGCCGAACGGCTGGAGCGCATGAACACCGAGCGGCAGGCGCTGGATCAGCGCATCCTCGACGAGGCCATCCGGCAGGTGGAGGAAGAGCGCGATCCCGATCGCGACACCGCCCTGGTCCTGGCCTCCGACGGCTGGCACCCGGGGGTCGTCGGCATCGTCGCCTCGCGGGTGGTGGAGCGCTATGGGCGTCCCGCCTTTCTCATCGCCCTGGAAGGGGAGGTGGGGAAGGGCAGCGGCCGGAGCATCTCCCGCTTCGACCTGCACGCCGCCCTGCAGCGCTGCGGCGACCTGCTGGACCGCTTCGGCGGACACCGCATGGCCGCCGGGGTCACCCTGAAGCGGGAGCGGGTGGAGGCCTTCCGCGAGCGCCTGAGCCAGGTGGCCCGGGACGTCCTGGGCGACGCCGACCTCGGCCCCGAGCAGCGCATCGACCTGGTGCTTTCCCTCGGGGAAGTCAGCGACGACCTCGAGAAGCTGGTGCGGCACCTGGAGCCGTGCGGCATGGGCAACCCGGGGCCGGTGTTCGGGGTGCGGGGCGTGCAGCTGACGGGCGCGCGCCGGGTCGGCAGCAGCCACCTGAAGGGCACCCTCGCCGGCGACGGCGCGCGGCTGGCCGCCATCGGCTTCAACTGGGCCGACCGCTATCCCTGGTTTGGCCAGGCGATGCTGGCGCCGCCGCTGGACGTGGCCTTCCGGCTGGAGCAGAACGAGTGGAACGGGACCATCGCCCTCCAGGCCCGCATCGTGGCGCTCACCGAGGCGGGCGTCCCGCTGCCACCAGCGCCGGTTGCCTGAACGGGATGCGGATTGTCGCGGGTGCATTTCGCGGCCGTCCGCTGGCCGTTCCCCGGGATCCGCGGGTGCGTCCCACCGCCGACCGGGTGCGTGAGGCCTGGATGAGCATCGTGCAGGAGGCACTGCCCGGCGCCCGGGTGCTCGACCTCTTTGCCGGCAGCGGGGCGCTCGGCCTGGAGGCGCTGTCTCGCGGGGCGGCCACCGCGGAGTTCGTCGAGCTGAATCCGCCCTCGCTCGCCGCGCTGCGCCAGAATATCGACACCCTCGGGGTGGAGGCACGGGTGCAGGTGCACCGGGGCGATGCCCTCCGCTTCGCCAGCCGGCTGCCGCCGGGCGGCGTTCGACCTCTGCTTCGCCGATCCGCCCTACACCAGGGACGACGCCGGGCGCCTGATCGACCTCTTCCGCCAGACCGCTTTCGCCCGCATTCTGACGGTGGAACACCCCGCCCGGATCACCCTCCCCGGCGACGAGACCCGTCGCTACGGCGATACCGCCGTCACCTTCTGCTACGCGCCATGAAACGCATCGCGGTCTATCCCGGCTCCTTCGATCCGCCGACCCGCGGCCACACCGACCTGGTGCAGCGCAGTCTGGTCCTGGCCGACCAGGTCATCGTGGCGGTCGCGCGGAACTCCACCAAGGAGCCGCTCTTCACCGTGGCCGAGCGGCTGGAGATGCTGCGGAGCGCCATGGGCACCGATCCGCGGATCCGCTACGAATCCTTCGAGGGGTTGCTGGTGGAGTTCGCCCGCCGGAGCGGGGCCACGTTCATCGTCCGCGGTCTCCGCGCGGTGAGCGACTTCGAGTACGAGTTCCAGATGGCCCTGATGAACCGGCACCTGCACCCCGACCTGGAGACCGTGTTCCTGGTGCCGCCCGAGGATGCCACCTATCTCAGCTCGAGCCTGGTGCGGGAGGTGGCCCGCCACGGCGGCAGCGTCGAGGGGCTGGTCCACCCCGTCGTCGCCGAGGCACTCAAGCGGCGATTCGCCAGGTGAGCTTTCGCGACGACCTGCTCGAGCGCGCCCGCGCCCGCCGCGCCCGGGTCGTGCTGGTGGAAGGAGCCGATCCGCGGGTGGCCGCCGCCGCCGATCGACTGCGGAGCGAGGGGATCGCGGTGCCGATCGTCCTCGGCCCCGGCGGGGTGGACCCCGAGACCGACCCCCGGCGCGACCAGGTGGCGCGGCACCTGCGCGACCGCCGCCCCGACCGGGTGGAGGACGCGGTCCACGCCCTCGACCTCGCCTCCGATCCCCTCCGCTTCGGGGCCTCGCTGGTGGCCATGGGGGACGCCGATGCCTGCGTCGCGGGCGCGGTGGAGACCACCGCCGACGTGGTCCGCGCCGCCCTCTGGGCCATCGGCTGCGCCCCCCAGGTACGGACCGTGAGTTCCGCGTACTACATTCAGACCGCCGACGGCCGGGTGTTCACCTTCACCGATTGCGCCGTGATCCCCGAGCCCAGCCCCGAGCAGCTGGCCGATATCGCCCTGGCCGCCGCCCGGGACCGCACCCGGCTGGTCGGGGATGAGCCCCGGGTGGCCTTCCTGAGCTTCAGCACCCGGGGGAGCGCGGTGGGGCCCCGGGTCGAGCGGGTGCAGGCCGCCTGCGAGCGGTTCCGGGAGATCGCCCCCGGGATCCCGGTTGACGGTGAGCTGCAGGTGGACGCCGCCGTCGTGCCCGAGGTGGCCCGCCGCAAGGCGCCCGGCTCCCCGGTGGCCGGGGCGGCCAACATCCTGGTGTTCCCGGACCTCGACAGCGGCAATATTGGCTACAAATTGGTCCAGCGGCTGGGCGGGGCCGCCGCCCTGGGCCCCCTGCTCCAGGGACTGGCCCGCCCGATGAGCGACCTATCGCGCGGGGCGTCTGTGGAGGATATTGTGGAGGTGGCCGCGATGGTGGGGTTGCAGGGGTAGGGCGGCTGCCAGCGAACAGCTAACGGCTATCTGCTATCAGACAGGACGGGTATGGCCTTCACCGCTTCGAAAGACGCATCCGGCATCTACCTCATCCGGGTTGAGGGACAGCTCATCGTGGGCAATCGCCAGGAGCTCAAGACGGCGGTGCAGGAGGCCCTGGAGCACGGCGAGCGGCGGTTCGTCATTGATTTCTCCCGCACCGGCTACATCGACTCCTCCGGGCTGGGCGCGCTGGTGTCCATCTCCAAGAAGGTCCGGGAGCAGGGCGGGGACCTGCGTCTCAGCGGCCTCAACGAGGACCTGCGCTCGCTCTTCGAACTGACCAAGCTGGACACCCTCTTCGCCATCAGCGACACCGCCGAGCGGGCCGTCGCCGGTTTCAGCGTGTGACCTCCCCGGCCCCCGCCACCCTGCGCCTGTGCGTGCGTCGCCACCGGGTCCCCAACCCGGCGGGGGTGACGGTGCAGATCTCGCTCCGGGTGCCGAGCGACGTCTCCTGCATCGAGGAGGTCGTGGACCTGCTCATGCGCCACTGTACCGCCGCCAACTGGCTGTGCCGGCGGATGCGCTTCAACTTCCGGGTGGCGGTGGCCGAGGCGCTGGCCAACGCCATCGTGGCCGGGAACCAGGAGAACCCGAGCAAGTCGGTCGAAGTCGCCGCAGAGCTGGGCCCCGATCAGGTGCGTATCGTCGTCACCGACCAGGGGCCCGGCTTCAACCCCGCCGAAATCCAGGCTCCGATCCTCCCCGAGGACCTCGACCGGCCCAACGGCCGGGGCCTCTTCCTGATCCGCCAGCTGGTGGACGACGTCCAGTTCAACGAGCAGGGGAATTCCATCTGCATGATGCTGCGCCGCCGCTGACGGGCCTGGAGTCCGTCGCGGATGCCTTGGGCGCCCTCGTGGGCGCCCGCGTGCGCTTGTGGCGGTATGATGGCCGGGGACTCAAGCCCTTCGGAAACGTCGCCGATCCCGGGTACTCGCCGCCCATGCCACGCCAGCCCGGTCTGGTGCCCACACCGACCGGGAGCGTCTGGATTGCCCCGGTGCCCGACGCCGAAGGCTTCTGGCTGGAGCTGGCGGGGTCCCCGAGAGCCGGGCCGTCGAGCTGGCGCCCCGGCTGACCGGGATTCTGGCAGCGTTCTTCGCCTCCGAGCGGGAGACGGCGGAGATCACCGATGAGCTGACCAGCCGCTACGAAGAGATCGACCTCCTCTACGCCATCAGCGAGATCCTGGGCCAGACCATCCGGCTGGAGGAAGCCGCGCCCACCATCGTACGGCTGGTCGCCGACACCGTGGGCGCCCGGCGCGCGTCCATCATGGTGCACGACGAGGAGGCCCGCGTCCTCCGCACCGTCGCGGCGCGGGGCTTTTCCGCCGAGGGGCTCCTGCCGGTGCCGGTGAGCGACCGGGATTCGGTGGCGGCCCGGGTGTTCCGGGAGGAGCGCATCATCGTCTGCGACCCCGCCGATCCCCTGCTGCAGAACCCCGGCAGCCAGGACGAGCGGAGCTACCGGGGGCAGGCGTTCCTGAGCATCCCCATCAGCTACGCCGTGCCGGGCCGGGGCATCCGCTGCGTCGGGCGTCATCAACCTGACCGATCGGCTGGTGGGAGATTCCTTCACCCCCGCCGAGGCCAAGCTGGTCTCGGCGGTGGCCAATCAGATCGGCGCCGCGATCGAGAATGCCCGGCTGGTCTCAGCGGGACCTCCGCCGCCAGCGGCTGCAGCGGGAGCTGGAGCTGGCGCACGACCTCCAGCTCAAGCTGCTGCCCGCGCCGCAGGTGCTGTCAGGGCGAGGCCGAGGTCGCCGCGGTCTGCCGTCCGGTGGACAGCGTGGGGGGAGACTTCTACACCTTCTCCCGCCTGGGGAATGGACGGGTCGGCGTGATGCTGGGAGACGTCTCGTCGCACGGATTCTCCGCCGCCCTGGTCATGGCGCTGGTCCTGGCCGCCGCCGGCATCCACGCCCACGCCGGCAGCAGCCCCGACGAGGTGCTGGCTGCGATGCTGGAGAGCCTGGGGGACGAGCTGGCCTCCACCGAGATGTACCTGTCGGTGTTCTACGGGGTCATCGATCCCGCGCGCCGGGACCCTGACCTACGCCAGCGCCGGCCACCCGCACGCCTTCCGCCTCCCGCCCAGCGGCGCCCCCGTCCGGCTGGCCAGCACCGCGCCGCCGCTGGGCCTCGCCACCGCCACGCAGCCTCCAGAGCCACACCGTGCCGTGGGCCGCCGCGCAGGACCTGCTCTGCGTCTGGACCGACGGACTGGTGGACCAGCGCTCCGGCGGATTCACCGAGGAACTGCTGCTCAAGGCCCTCACCGCCCGCCGGCAACTCGCCCCTGGAGGCGATCGTGGAGGGGGTGTTCGCCGAGGCCGATACCGCCACCGCCAATCCGGTGGACGACCGGACCCTGCTGGTGATGCGGGTGTGAGGGGAGGAGCTCGCTGCGACCCGCTAACTTTCACTCCCATGTCTCCCCCCAAGAAATCGCTCGGCCAGCACTTCCTGCACGACCCCGGCATCCTGCGCCGCATCGCGGAGTCACTCGAGGTCGAGCCCGGGGACACGGTGCTGGAGATCGGGCCGGGTCCGGGCGGGCTGACCGCCGCGCTCGTGGCCACCGGTTGCCGGCTCGTGGCCATCGAGAAGGACCGGGATCTCGTCGCCGCCCTCAGGGCCCGCTTCCCGGCCCTGACCCTGATCGAGGGTGACGCGCTGGAACTCGACTGGCACCAGCTCTGCGGTCCCGGCCCCGCCCGCATCATCGGCAACATCCCCTACAACATCACCTCGCCGCTCTTGGAAAAGGCGCTGCTGCCGCCCAGGCCGGCGTGCATCGTGTTTCTGGTGCAGAAGGAGGTGGCCGAGCGGGTGGCGGCGCCGCCCGGGCGGGCCGGAGTACGGCGCGCTGAGCGTCGGCATCCAGGCGGTGGCGCGGGTGGAGAAGCTGTTCACCGTGCCGGCCGGCGCCTTCCGGCCCGCGCCCAAGGTGGACTCGGCGGTGCTCCGCCTCACCCCGCTGGCGGCGCCGCTGATCCCGGATGCGATGGTCGGGGCGTTCCGGCGGTTCACGGTCGGATTGTTCGGGTTCCGCCGCAAGCAGCTCCTGCGCGGGCTGCGGGAGCTCACCGGCGAGAGCGCCGGGCGGGCGGGCGGCTGGCTCGCGGCGGCGGGGATCGGCGCCACGCAGCGGCCGCAGGAACTCGCGCCGGAGGTTCGCGCGGCTGTTCCGCGACGGTGCTCCAGCGGCTGAGGCTCGTCCGGCCCTGGCAACCTGACGGGCGATCCATCGCTGACGCCGGTGACCGGCTACCGCCGCGGTACCGCTATGTTTGTGAAACATTTCACAAAACCGCATGCGCAAGATCGCCGAGTCTACCGTCCGCCGCCTGTCGCTCTATCTCCGGTTCCTCGAGGACTTCGAGGCGCAGGGGATGGACACGGTCAGTTCCGAGGCCCTCGCCGCCCGGGGCGGGACCACCTCCGCGCAGGTGCGGAAGGACCTCTCCTTCTTCGGTTCCTTCGGCAAGCGGGGGCTGGGGTACTCGGTGCGCGGAGCTGGTGCAGAAGCTCCGCGACATCCTCGGGCTGGGCCGCACCTACCGGGTGGCGATGATCGGGGCCGGGAAGATCGGCAGCGCCCTGGCGCAGTACCGCGGCTTCCGCCAGCGCGGGTTCGAGATCGTCTCCATCTTCGACACCGACCCCGCCAAGGTCGGCAGGAGCTGGAACGGCCTGACGGTCCGCGATCTCAAGGACCTCGAGGCCGACGCTCCGCCACACGCCGGTGGACATTGCGGTGATCGTCACCCCGTCCGACGCCGCCCAGGCCGCGACCGACCGGCTGGTGGCGCTGGGGGTCAAGGCGATCCTGAATTTTGCGCCGGTGCAGCTTAATGTTCCGGACGACGTGGTCGTGAAGACCGTGAACCTGGCGCTGGAGCTGGAGACGCTGAGCTACGCCCTGACCAACCGATAGTCGCCCGTCGCCGCCCACCCCGGAGCCCATGCCCGCCCTGCGCGTCACCAGTGAGATCGGTCAGCTCGAGGCGGTCCTGGTCCACACCCCCGGCGCCGAGATCCGCGCGGTCACCCCCGGCAACAAGGGCGACTATCTCTACGACGACATCATCCAGCCGGAGATCGCCCAGAAGGAGCACCGGCGCTTCGTGGCGGTGCTGCAGCGCTTCGCCACGGTCTACCAGGTGGCGGACCTGCTGGCCAGCGCGCTGGAGCGGCCCGAGGCGCGGGACTACTTCGTGCGCGCGACCCTGGACGTGGTGCCCTCGGAGGTGCTGGGGCGGCAGCTGAACGAGCTGGAGCCGAAGGCACTGGCCCGGGTGATCATCGAGGGCGTGGAGCAGGAGGGCGGGCCGCTGGCGCGGGCCCTCAATGCCGTCGGCTATGCCCTGCCGCCGCTCCCGAACCTGTTCTTCCCGCGGGACATCGGCGCGGTGATCGGGTCGCACGGGGTGGTGGGCTCGATGCGCCACGGGGTGCGCTGGACCGAGGAGCTGCTGGTCAAGATGCTCTTCGCCTTTCATCCGGCCCTGGAGAACGCCGGCATCCTGTACGACGGCTCCGAGGAACGCCGCAACAACTTCACCCTCGAGGGCGGCGACCTGCACCTGCTCCGGCCCGACCTGCTGGTGGTCGGCTTCAGCGAGCGCTCCACCCCGGCGGCCATTGATCACCTTTCCGAGGTGCTGTTCCAGCGCACCGAGCGTGACCGACATCCTCGTCGTGGTGATGCCCAAGGAGCCGACGGCCATTCACCTCGACATGCTGTTCACCCAGGTGGACCGGGACCTGTGCGTGGTCTATCCCCCCTATTTCATCGGCCCCGAGCGGCTGGCGGTGCTGCACCGCAAGAAGGGCCGCGACGGCGTCCGCGAGATGCCGGACTTCTTCACCGCGCTGCGCGAGGTGGGGCTGGCCCTGGACCCGATTCTGGTCGGGGGCACCCGGCGGGCCACGCAGGAGCGGGAGCAGTGGACCAGCGGCTGCAACTTCCTGGCGCTCAAGCCGGGGATGATCGTGAGCTACCGGCGCAACGAGGTGACCATCGAGACGCTCAAGGAGGCCGGCTTCCGGCCGGTGTCCAGCGTGGACTTCGTGGCCTTCGACGACTGGCTCGACACCAAGCACCGCACCGTCATCACCATCGACGGGGACGAGCTGGTGCGTGGCGGCGGCGGTCCCCGCTGCATGACCCTGCCGCTCCGGCGCGCTCGCCCTGTGACCGGGCTGATCAGCTATCCCGAGCTGACCCTGGCGGAACGCGCCATGGCGCTGATGCAGCAAGGGCCGCTCACGCCGGACCGGCTGGCGCGCGACGTGCTCGGCGCTGGAGGGCGCCCCGCCGATGGTGGCGGAGCGGCTGGCCGTGGCGCTCTTCTCGGCCGACCCGCGGGTGCGCCAGCTGGACGACGGGCGCTGGGCGCTGGTGGCCGAGGCCCAAGGCTCGCCGTTCCTGGAGGACTGCGGCTTCGCGGTGGTGGACGTGGAGACGACGGGGATGCGCGCCTCGGGCTCCGACCGCATCACCGACATCGCCGTGGTGGTGGTGCATGGCGCCCGCCGCGAGCTGGTGTTCGAGTCGCTGGTCAACCCCGGCATCCCCATCCCGCACCGGATCGCCATGCTCACCGGCATCAGCGACGCGATGGTCCGGGTCGCTCCGCCGTTCGAGGCGATCGTGGACCAGGTGCTGGCGGCGCTCGCCGGCCGGGTCTTCGTGGCCCACAACGCCCGGTTCGACTGGGGCTTCGTGAGCGCGGAGGTGCGGCGGGCGCGGGCGCTCTCGGTGGATGGCGCGCCGGCTCTGCACCGTCCGGCTGGCGCGCCGGCTGCTGCCCGAGCTGCCGTCGCGGAGCCTCGACAGCCTGACGCACCATTTCGGGTTCGAGAATCCCGCCCGCCACCGGGCCGGCGGCGACGCCCTGGTCACGGCGCAGCTGCTGGAACGGCTGATCGCCATGGCGCGCGAGCGGGGGCTTCGGACCCTCGCGGAGCTCGAGGGCTTCAGCCGCACCCGGGTCGGGCGGCGGGGGCGGGGGCGGGGGCGGCGCGCGGGGCCGGGAGAGCGGAACACCACGGCTCCGCGGAACCGGGAACGGATTACCCACTCGCTGCCGGGTTTCTAGGCACTCATTCCTCGCGCTCTCCCGCCACCCGGTTCCGCGTGCCGGGTCCGCTGCTAGATTCTCTGGCATGCCGCTCAACCACCCCTTCACCATCGGCACCTTCCGCTGCCATCTGCTCGATGGCGGCGCGATGCGCCTCGACGGCGGCGCCATGTTCGGCGTGGTGCCCAAGCCGCTCTGGTCCAAGCGCGATCAGCGCCGATGAGCGGAACCGGATCCCGATGGTCATGCGCTGCCTGCTCATCGAGCATCCCGACGGGCTGGTGCTGGTGGACACCGGGCTGGGCAACAAGGAGGACGCCAAGTTCCTCGATATCTACGGCATCGAGAACGCCGGCCTCGAAGGCGCCACCCGGCTGGAAGATGCGCTCGGCGCCGCCGGGATTTCTTCCCGGGAGACGTGCGCTGGGTGATCAACACCCACCTGCACTTCGACCACGCCGGCGGCAACACCACCCTGGACCCTGAGCTGGAAGGCGATCCCCGCCGCCACGTCCGGCCCACCTTTCCCAACGCCACCTACGTGGTCCAGCGGAACGAGCTGGAGTTTGCCCGCCACACCAACGAGCGCACCGCGGCCAGCTATCTGCCGCACAACTACGAGCCGGTGGCCTCGGCCAACCGCTGGAAGCTGATCGACGGGGACGTCGAGATCCTCCCCGGCATCTCCGCCCGCCTGACACCAGGGCACGTCCCGTGGCACCAGAGCATCGTGATCCGAAGCGGCGGAGACACGTCGGTCTTCCTGGCTGACGTCATGCCTACCCATCATCACCTGCCGCTGGTCTACATCATGGGCTACGACGTGGAGCCGCTCCGGACCCTGGAGAGCAAGCGCTGCCCTGCTGGCAGGAGGCGGTGGCGGGGGAGTGGCGGTTCATCTTCGAGCACGACGCCGAGGTGGCGATGGGGCGGGTGGTCAAGGAGGGGAAGGGAATCGGGCTGGCGGAGGTGGTGCGGGCGGGAAAATGATCCGAGGCGCATGAGTCCGGTCGTCAGTTTGCGGGGGTAGTCCGGCAGGTTTGGGCATGGCAACCGCTGGGTCTTGCCCCTATGCCGCCGAGGATCCAATACTATGGGCATGGCATCGCCGCTCCATTACACCGCCGAAGAGGTCATCGCCTTCCCGTACGACGGCCGGCGCTATGAGGTCGTCCACGGGGAGTTACTGGTGACCCCAGCTCCCCGGCTGCGTCACGAGCTGGTGGTGGCCCGGCTCATCCAGTCGCTCGCCAACTACCTGGACAGGGAACCGGTGGGGACCGTGCTAGGCTCCCGCGGAGACATCGTGTTCGGGACCCACACCAAGGTCGAGCCGGACGTCTTCGTGGTGCCCGCCCGACGAGATTGCCACACTGGACTGGAAGCAGATCCGGCACCTCCTGCTGGTCGCTGAAGTGCTCAGCCCGTCCTCCCGTCGGTTCGACCGGTTCACCAAGCGGGTCGAGTTTCAGCGCCAGGGTATTCCGCTCTACTGGGTGGTGGACGCGGAGGCGCATCAGGTGGAGCAGTGGACGCCATCGGCGGCCGAAGGCCGGTGGTCCGGCGGGACCTCCTGCCGTGGCATCCCGAGGGCGCCGGGGCGGCGTTCGAGCTGGAGCTTGGCTGGCTGTTCCGGGCTCCCTGACCGCGGCGACGGCGCCCGGTGAGCGCCGCCACCCGCCCCGGTTGACCCAATAGGTTGTCCTGATTAGCTTTGCCGCCACTTGTAAAGCGGGAGCCGATGGCTCCCCACCCCCAGCCCGGCCTCGTCCGGTGCGACCGGGTCCAGGAACAGAGCTGCTGACGGACGATGCCTGCATCGTCGCTGCCTGTTGCCGGACACCCGTGGGGCCAAAGGGTGTCCGGTTTCTTCTTTATCGGGGGAGTATCGCACTGTCCACCAACGAGCGTGAACGCCGGACTCGCATCAATCGGCAGATCCGGATCAGCCCGCTCCGGGTGATCGGCCCGGGGGGCGAACAGCTGGGAGTGTTGCCGGTGGAAGAGGCGCTGGCCGCCGCGGTAGAACGCGGGCTGGACCTCGTCGAGGTGGCGCCGATGGCGCGGCCGCCCGTGGTCAAGATCATGGACTACGGCAAGTACAAGTTCGAGGAGGCCAAGGCCGCCCGCGCCGCCAAGAAGAAGCAGCACGTGATTCACCTGAAGGAAGTAAAGGTTCGTCCCGGCATCGAGAAGCACGACTTCGAGTTCAAGAGCCGGCACGCCCGGGAATTCCTGATTGAAGGCAACAAGGTCAAGGTGACCATGATGTTCCGGGGGCGACAGATCGCTCACGTGGAGCTGGGCAAGGCGGTGCTGGACAAGCTGTTCACTACTGTCCAGGACATCGCCAAGATCGAGCAGGATCCCAAGCTCGAGGGCCGCAACATGGTCATGGTCCTCGGCCCGAAGTGATCGTCGCAGGGACGGAGCCGAGGCGTCTGTCCCACGGAACGGGGGGCCCCGGCCCCCATATTGGAGAGAGCAATGCCGAAGATGAAGACCAAGCGCGCCGCCATGAAGCGCTTCAAGCGAACCGGGACCGGCAAGCTGAAGCGGTGGCACGCCAACCACAGCCACATCCTGACCAAGAAGACCCGCAAGCGGAAGAACCGGCTCAAGAAGGCCGCCCTGGTTTCTTCGGCTGATTTTCCGCGGGTGAACCGCCTGCTCCAGGCGTAAGGGAGACACCATGCCTCGCGTCAAGAGCAACGTCGCGCACCACGCACGCAAGAAGAAGATCATGCGGGCCGCCAAGGGCGCCCGTGGCGGCCGCAGCAAGCTGTACCGGCCCGCGAAAGAGACGGTCGAACGGGGCATGCAGTACGCCTACCGCGACCGCCGCAAGAAGAAGAGCGACTTCCGCAGCCTCTGGATCACCCGGATCAACGCGGCCGCGCCGGATGCACGGCTTCAGCTACAGCGCCTTCATCGCCGCGCTCAAGCGCGCCGGCGTGGAGGTCAACCGCAAGGTCCTCGCCGACCTCGCCGTGAAGGACATGGACGCGTTTGCCAAGATCGCCGAGGTCGCGAAAGCGGCCGTCTAGGCGAGGGCGCGGAAGACGGGAAACGGGGGTCGGATGGCGGGGTTGATCCCGGCCCCCCGACCCCTCTGCCGTTTCGGCCGTTCCCGTCTCCCGTTCCTGTTTCCCCGGCTCCGACGACAGGCACACACCGATGTCCGACCTCCCCACCCTCCAGGCCAGGCTCGACGAGCTGCGCCAGGACCTGCAGCGGATCATCGAGCTGGACCTCGCCGCACTGGAGGCCGCCGAGATCAGCCTGCTGGGCCGCAAGCAGGGAAAAGTCACCGAGATCCTCAAGCAGCTGCCCGGACTGCCGGCCGACGAGAAGCGGGCGGTCGGCGGAGCGGCCAACCGGCTCAAGCAGGAGCTGGAGGCCGCGGTGCAGGCTCGCCGGGAGGCGCTCCAGGCCCAGGTTGCCGCCCAGGCGGCCCGCGGCACCGACCGCACCATGCCGGGCCGGCCCCGCTGGAGCGGCGCCGAGCATCCGGTGACCCAGGTGATGGAGGAGATCGTCTCGATCTTCCACGGGCTGGGCTTCGCCCGCGCCACCGGGCCGGAGGTGGAAACCGAGTGGTACAACTTCGGGGCGCTCAACTTCCCGCCCGACCACCCGGCGATGGACATGCACGACACGCTCTACCTGGACCTGCCCGACCGGCGCGCCGGCGCCGACCGGCGCGGCAACCGGAGCTCGGGGGTGGGCGCCCACGAGCGCCGCGAGCCGGCAGAACGCCGCACCCGGGACGAGGGGCGCTTCCTGCTCCGCACCCACACCTCGCCGGTGCAGATCCGGGTCATGCTGCAGGAGCCACCGCCCATCCGGGTGGTGATCCCCGGCTGGGTCTACCGCAAGGACACCTTTGACGCCTCCCACGCGCCGGTCTTTGCCCAGGTGGAGGGGCTGGCCGTGGATGAAGGCATCTCGTTCGTGGACCTCAAGGCCACGCTGGCCCATTTCGCCCGCGAGTTTTTCGGTTCCCGAACGGCGGTGCGCTTCCGGCCCTCGTTCTTCCCGTTCACCGAGCCCTCCGCGGAGATGGACGTCAGCTGCGGCGTCTGCGGTGGCGCCGGCTGTCCGGCCTGCAAGGGGACGGGGTGGATGGAGATCCTCGGGGCGGGGATGGTGCATCCCAGTGTGCTGCAGAACTGTGGGGTGGATCCCGAGCGCTACACCGGCTTTGCCTTCGGCATGGGCCCGCAGCGGATCGCCATGAACCGCTACGGTATCCACGACATTCGGCTGTTCTACGAGAGCGACATGCGGTTCCTGGGGCAGTTCAGCGTCTCGGCGACTCGGCGACTCGACGACGCGAGCGCGCCGGAGGGCCACGGCGCATGACCCGGATTCGCGCTGTGTTCCGGACGCCGATCAGCGCACGACTGGCCGAGTCGCCCCGATGAACATCTCCCGTCGCTGGCTGGAGGGGTTCCTCGGGCGTGATCTCGAGGCCGCCGATGTCGCCCGCCGCCTGGTGACGCTCGGGGCGGGGGTGGATGCCGTGGAGCCGCTGCATCCCGGCCTGGAGCGGATCGTCATCGGGCTGGTGGAGTCGGTGCGGCCGCATCCCAACGCCGACCGGCTCCGGCTCTGTGTGGTCCATGACGGCAGCGCGGATCGGCTGAACGTGGTGTGTGGCGCGCCCAACGTCACCGCCGGAAAGCGCTATCCCTTCGCGCGGGTCGGCACCACGATTCCCGGCGGCGTCACCCTGGAGCGCCGCAAGATCCGGGGCGAATACTCCGAGGGCATGCTCTGCTCCGCCCGGGAACTGGGGCTGGGCCAGGAGCACGACGGCATCCTGGAGCTGGAGACCGACGCGGCGCCGGGCACCCCTTTCCTGCAGGTCCTGCCGGTCAGCGACGATCGCCTGGTGCTGGACGTCACGCCCAATCGCCCGGACCTGCTGGGCCACAAGGGCGTGGCGCGCGAACTGGCGCACAGCTACGCCGTGCCCTTCCGGCTGCCCGAGATCCCCGGCGCTGCCGGCGGAGGGGCTGGGGTCGGTCCGCAAGGTGGAGTCGGGGAGCGCGGTGGTGGACGGCGTCCTGGTGGGCACCGAGGATCCGTCGGGCTGCCGCCGCTTCACGGCGGTCGTGCTGCGCGGCGTGAAGGTCGGTCCCTCGCCCGCCTGGCTGGCGCAGCGACTCGAGGCGGTGGGGTCTCGCAGCATCAACAACGTGGTGGACGCCACCAACTATGTGATGCTCGAACTCAACCACCCCATGCACGCCTACGACCTGGCACGGGTGCGCGGTCCGCAGATCGTGGCCCGCAGGGGCCGCAGCGGAGAGTCGGTCACCACCCTCGATGGGGTTGCCCGGAAGCTTTCGGCCGAGATGACCGTCATCGCCGACGCCGGCGGCGCGGTGGGCGTAGGCGGCGTGATGGGCGCGGCCAATACCGAAGTCACCGAGTCCACCACCGACCTCCTGCTGGAATGCGCCTGGTTCGAGCCGGCCCGGCTGCGCCGCACCCGCAAGGCCCTGGGGCTCTCCACCGATGCGAGCTATCGCTTCGAGCGCGGGGTGGATCTCTGGGACCTGGCCGATGCCCAGCGGCGCTGTGTGGAGCTGATCCTCGCCACGGCCGGCGGTCGGGTGGTAGACGGCGTGGATGTCTGGCCCGAGCCGACCCACCCGCCGCGGATATTCCTCCGCACCGCCCGGGTGACCCAGGTACTGGGTCAGGCGCTGCCGGTGTCCGCGCTCGAGCAGTACCTCGTGGCCATCGGCTGCACCGTCCTCAACAAGCCGGACGATGCCCGGCTGGCGGTGGACGTGCCGGGGTGGCGTCCGGACCTGGTGAGCGAGATCGATCTCATCGAGGAAGTGGCCCGGCTGCACGGCTACGACAACTTCCCCACCGACCTCCGCCCCTACCGGGCAGGCCGCCTCGGGGACCAGCCGCTGGATCACGCCATCACGGTGGTGCGGACCGGCCTGGTGCAGGAGGGTCTGCTGGAGGCCCACACCCTGCCGCTGGGCCCGAGCGCGGGGGACGGCAGCGTCCAGCTGCTCAACCCGCTGTCCGCTGAGGATGCCTGGCTCAGGCAGTCGCTGCTGCCGGGACTGGCGCGCGCGGTGGAGACCAACTGGTCCCGCCAGGTGCGCGACGTCCGCCTGTTCGAGATCGGATCGATCTTCCGGGTCTCGGGCCCGGGTGGCCGGCCCGCAGAGCAGCTCCGGGCGGGGGCGGTGGTCAGCGGCCTGCGGGAGCCGGCGCACTGGACCGGCGTCGGGCGGGGCCAGGACCATCGAGTTGTGGGACTTGAAGGCGCTGTTCGAACGCGCCATCACTCTGGCTAATCCGCTCGCGCGGATGCAACTTGATACCGAGGGCTGGCGCGCCGTCGGCCTGGACGGGCGCCAGGTGGGGAGCGCCCGTCGGCTGGACCTCGACGCCCCCGCCTGGGCGGCACCGGTGTTCGGTCTGGAAATCGAGATCAGCGCCGAGGGCCGCGCGCCCGTCCGTTACCAGTCGCTGCCGGTGACCCCGGCCGCGTGGCGGGACATCACCTTGGTGCTGGGCCCCGGGGTCACCGCGGACGCCGTCATCGGCGCCATGCGGCAGGCCGGCGGGGAGCTGCTGGAGCGCGTCGCGGTGGTGAGCGAGTTCCGCGCCGAGTCGCTGGGGGTCGAGCACCGGGCGGTGCAGTTCCGCCTGACGGTTCGCGCGGCGGACCGAACGGTACGAGACGAGGAAGTCGAGGCGCTGCTGGGCCGGGTACTCAAGACCCTGGAGACCACGCTTGACGCAAGGCTACGAACGTCCTGACGCGAACGCCCTCAACGAGCTGGCAGACCTGCTCCAGTACGTGGGGGAGGAGCTCGCCGCCTGGCGACGCCGCTCCCTCAAGGCGGAGGCCGAGCTGGCGGAGGCGCGTTCCAAGGGAGGCGTGGTGGCCGGGCCGGAGCTGATCAAGAGCCGTCAGCGGCTGCTGGAGCTGGAGGTCGAGAACCAGGCGCTGCGCGAGCGGATCGAGGCCGCCCGGAGCCGCCTGGGCGCGCTGGCCAGCCGGGTCGGCTTCCTCGAGCAGGACGCAGGAGAGGGGGCGGCATGAACGTCGCGAAGCACGCGGTGCGGGTGACCATCGGCGGGGAGGACTACACCGTCCGGTCCGAGCTGCCGCCGGAGTACACCCGTGAAGTGGCAGCCTACGTGGACGCGGCGCTCCGCCGGATTCGCGACATGCTGCCCCAGGTGGAAACCCACAAGGCGGCCATCCTGGCCGCGCTGGCGATCACCGACGAGTTGTTCCAGGCCCGCCGGGGAGACCGCGAGCATGCGGCTCGCCTCGGCGCCATGGCCGACGACCTCGCCCGGCTGCTGCCGCCCACCAAGCGTGGGCGGCGGTCGACCGGACCGCAGGGCATCCCCGGCTGAGCTGCCGACGCCCGCATTCCTGACCTGACGGGGCCGCGCCCGCGCGGACTCCTGGAGATACATCGCATGACGCCTTTCCTCCTGGCCCTGCTCGAGGGGCTCGCCGCTGGTGTGGTGGTCGCCACCGTCGCCTTCCTCCTCTACAACCGAAACCAGCGCAAGGGCGCCGTTCTGACGCTCACGGCTGCCCGGCAGCAGGCCGAAATGCTGGTCAACGAGGCCGCCACCCGCGGCAACGAGGCCCGCAACCAGATCGTGCTGGAGGGGAAGATGGAGATCCTCCGCCTGCGGGAGGATCTCGACAAGGACTCGCACCGGCTGCGCGAGGACCTGGAGCGGGAGTCGCAGCGCCGGCGCGAGGAGTGGGAACGATTCGAGCGGCGCGCGGAGGAGCGGGACCAGTCGTTCGAGCGCCAGTTCGAGGAAGTGCGGCGGCAGGAGGCCGGGTTCATCGAGCGGGAGCAGGGGCTTCGGCGCCGGGAGGCCGAAGTGTCGGCGCGGGCTGGCGAAGTGGACCGGCTGGTCGCCGAGCAGCAGTCCCGGCTGGAGCGGATCGCCGGACTGACCAGCGAGGAGGCCCGGCGCGAGGTGCTGCAGCGGGTGGAGGACGAGGCCCGCGGCCAGGCCCAGGCGCTGGCTCGCGACATCCGGGAGCAGGCCAAGCGGGCCGCCGAGAAGGACGCCAAGAAGATCCTCGCCCTGGCCATCCAGCGGATCTCCGCCGAGCACACGGCGGAGACCACCGTGGCCGCGGTGGCGCTGCCGTCGGATGAGATGAAAGGCCGGATCATCGGCCGCGAGGGCCGGAACATCCGGGCCTTCGAGCAGGCCACCGGCGTGGACGTCATCATCGACGACACGCCGGACACCGTCATCATCAGCTGCTTCGACCCGATCCGCCGCGAAGTGGCCCGTCGGTCGCTGGAGGCGCTGATCGTGGACGGCCGGATCCATCCCGGCCGGATCGAGGAGCTGGTGGCCAAGGCCGGCAAGGAGCTGCAGAACGAGCTGGTCGAGCTGGGGGAGAAGGCGGCCTTCGACACCGGGGTGCACGGCCTGCACCCGGAGCTGATCAAGCTCATCGGCCGGATGCGCTACCGGACCTCCTACGGCCAGAACATCTACGAGCACTCGAAGGAAGTGGCGTATCTGGCGGGGATCATGGCGGCGGAACTCAAGCTGGACGTCCAGCTGGCCAAGCGGGGCGCGCTGCTGCACGACGTCGGCAAGGTGCTCACCCACGAGCACGAAGGCACCCACGTGGAGCTGGGCGTGGAGATGGCGCGCAAGTACGGCGAGTCGGCGCCGGTGGTCAACTGCATCCACGCCCACCACGACGACGTCCCCCACGAGAGCGCGGAGTCGGTCCTGGTCCAGGCCGCCGACGCCATCAGCGGCTCGCGGCCGGGCGCCCGGCGGGAGGCGTTCGAGAGCTACGTGAAGCGGCTCACCCGGCTGGAGGAGATCGCCAACGGGTTCAAGGGCGTCGAGAAGACCAGCGTGATCCAGGCCGGCCGCGAGGTGCGGGTGATCGTCACGCCCGATCAGGTGGACGACAGCCAGGCCATCGCGCTGTCCGAGCAGATCGCCCGCAAGATCGAGGGCGAGTTACAGTACCCGGGACAGATCAGGGTGGTCGTGATCCGGGAAACCCGAGCCGTGGACGTGGCCCGATGAGTGCACGCATCATTGACGGAGTGGCGCTGGGGAAGGCCATTCGCCAGGAGGTCGCGGACGAGGCCGCCGGCTTCCGGGCCAGGGGCATCACCCCCGGACTCGCCGTGGTGCTGGTGGGAGAGAACCCCGCCTCCCAGGCCTATGTCGGCAGCAAGGACAAGGCCTGCCAGGAGGCGGGCATGCACTCGGTCAAGGTCACCAGGCCGGCCGATATCTCCGAGGCGGAGCTGCTGGGCATCGTGGACCAGCTCAACGACGATCCCCTGATCCACGGCATCCTGGTGCAGCTGCCGCTGCCCAAGCACATCAACAGCGAGAAGGTGCTCCACCGGATCGACCCCGCCAAGGACGTGGACGGCTTCCACCCGGTCAACGTCGGCAAGCTGGTCATCGGCGACCGCACCGCCCTCAAGCCCTGCACGCCGTGGGGCGTCATCCAGATGCTGCTCCGCAGCGGCATCGAGACCAAGGGCGCCCATGCCGTGATCGTGGGGCGCTCCAACATCGTCGGCCGCCCGATGGCCAACCTGCTCATTCAGACCGGGCCCCGGCGGCAACGCGACGGTGACCGTGTGCCACTCCCGCACCCGCGACCTGCCCGGCGGTGACCCGGCAGGCGGACATCCTCATCGCCGCGATCGGCAAGGCGGAGTTCGTCACCGCCGACATGGTGCGCCCGGGGCGGTGGTGATCGACGTGGGCATCAACCGGGTGGACGACGCCTCCCGGCCCAGGGGCTATCGGCTGACCGGCGATGTGGCCTACGCGCCGGTGGCCGAGCTGGCCTCGGCGATCACCCCGGTGCCCGGTGGCGTGGGCCCGATGACCATCGCCATGCTGCTGGCCAACACCATGCAGGCCGTCCGGCAGGCGGCGGGGTAGGGGCAGAGCGCCCCGCGGCCCCACCCCGCTCCCGGTCCCATGTCCGATCCCTCCCTGTTTTCCGACGCGCCCTGGACTCCCACCCAGCTCGTCCGTGCGGCCCGCCGCTCGGTCGAGGCGGGCATCGGGCCGCTGTGGGTGCGGGGCGAGATCAGCGGCTTCAAGGCGTACCAGAGCGGCCACTGGTATTTCAGCATCGGCGACGGCCAGTCGCAGGTCCGCTGCGTGATGTGGCGGCTCAACACCCTGCGGGTCCGGGCCAGGCTCACCGACGGTGCGCAGGTATTTCTGTTCGGAACGCCGACCGTGTGGGAGGAGAAGGGCGAGTTCCGGCTCACCGTCACCGAGCTCCTGGCTACCGGTGATACGGGAGAGCAGCAACTGGCCCTGGAACGGACCCGTGCCGCGCTCATGCGGGACGGGCTCACCGACCCGGCCCGGAAGCGCCCGCTGCCGCCACTGCCGGCCGGGATCGCGGTCGTCACCAGCCTCGATGGCGCGGCGCTGCGCGACATGATCACCGTCACCCGCAAGCGCTTCCCCGCGATGCCCCTCATCGTGGTGGGTTCGCGGGTGCAGGGCGCCGAGGCGGAGGCCGACCTGGTGCGCGCGCTCGCGCTGGTGAACCGGCTCGACCGGGTGGATGTCTGCATCCTCGCCCGCGGCGGCGGTTCCCGGGAGGACCTCGCCGTCTTCAACAGTGAGGCGGTCTGCCGTGCGCTGGCCGCGGTGCGGGTGCCCACCGTCTCGGCCATCGGTCATGAGACCGACGTCTCGCTCACCGACCTGGTCGCCGACCTGCGCGCCGCCACGCCCTCCGCCGCGGCGGAGATCGTCGTGCCCGATGGCCACGATCTCCGGCGGCAGCTCGCGGCCCTGGCGGTCCGGCTGGGGCAGTCGCTGGACCGGGGTACCCGGCTGGGCCGGGAACGGCTGGCACGCACCGCCGATCGGCTGGAACACCTGCTGGGCCAGCACCTCGAACGGCCCCGGGCGGACCTGCAACGCCTCGGTGCTCAGCTCGACGCGCTCTCGCCGCTCAGGGTGCTGGAGCGCGGCTACGCCGTCCCCACCGGTCTGGACGGCCGGATCCTCCGGCGGCAGGCGGAGTTCACCGCCGGACGGCCCTTCCGCCTCAAGCTGGCGGACGGCCAGGTGTCGGCCCGGGTGGAGGAGGCATGAGCCGCAAGGAACCGGTGCCCGCGCCCTCGCTGGCGGAGGAACTCACGCGGCTGGAGGAGATCGTCCGCCAGCTCGAGCGGGAGGATGGCGACCTCGATCGTGCCCTGGCGCTGTTCGAGGAGGGGGTGACCCGGCTGCGGCGCGCCCGGGAACGGCTGGCGCAGGCCGAGTCGCGGGTGCAGAAGGTGCTGGCAGACGCCAGCGGCGCGCTCCGGCTGGAGGATCTCGACCGCGACGATCCCCCGAGGACGGCGGCGGATGGCTGAGCATTCCCGGCTGATCGCCGAGGCGGCCCTGGCTCCGGCGCTGCTCGCCGAGGCGCGGGAGCGGGTGGACAGCCTGCTGGACGCCTGGAGCGAGCGGATCCAGACGATCGTCCCCGGGCGCACCGGCGAGGCGCTGGCCTACGCGCTCAATACCCCGGGCAAGCGGGTGCGGGCGGCACTGGTGCTGGCGGCCTATCGCTCGGTCGGAGGCGGCTCACCCGCCATCGCGGCGGTGGCGGCCGCGGTGGAGACGGTCCACACCTATTCCCTGGTGCACGACGACCTCCCCTGCATGGACGACGACGACCTGCGCCGGGGCCGTCCTACGACCCATCGCGCTTTCGACGTGCCGACCGCCACCCGCGTCGGCTTCCTGCTGGTGCCGGTCGCTGGGCTGGTCTTGAGCCAGGCCGCCCGCGACCTCGTCCTGCCGCCGCCGGCGCTGGCGCGGATGGCCCAGGAGCTGTTCGAGGCCGGCGGCATCGAGGGGATGGTGGGCGGGCAGTGGCTCGACCTCGAGGCCGAGGGAAGGGCCCTCGACCTTGCGGAGCTGACAACGGTGCACCGGAGCAAGACCGGCGCCCTGATCCGGGCCGCCTGCGTCCTGGGCGGCATGGCCGCAGAGGCGCCGCCCGCGGCACTGGAGGCGCTGGGGAGGCTACGGCCATGAGGTCGGCCTGGCGTTCCAGATCGCCGACGACGTGCTGGACGTCACCGGCACCAGCGCACAACTTGGCAAGACCGCCGGGCGCGACGCCGAACTGGCCAAGTCCACCTACGTGAGCCTGCTGGGGGTGGAACGGGCGCGGGAGGCGGCGGCCACGCACGCGCGCCGCGCGGTCGGCCACCTTGAACAGGCCGGCCTCGAGGCGGAGGCCCTCGGGGCGCTGGCGGGGTATATTGTGAATCGGGAGTCGTAGCGAAAACCGATCAGCTGAACGCGCGGCTGACAACCACCAGGCCATGACCCTACTCGACACCATCACCTCGCCCGCCGATCTCAAGGCCATCCCGCGGGAGCAGCTCCCCGAGCTGGCCGACGAGATCCGCGAGCGGCTGATCGACTGCGTCTCGCTGACCGGCGGGCACATCGGGGCGAGTCTTGGCGTGGTCGAGCTCTCCATCGCGCTGCTCTACGAATTCGATTCGCCCACCGACAAGATCGTCTGGGACGTGGGCCACCAGGCCTACGCCTGGAAGCTGCTGACCGGGCGGAACGCCGCCTTCCCCAGCCTGCGCCAGGTGGGCGGGATCTCGGGCTTCCTGAAGCGGAGCGAAAGCGAACACGATCACTTCGGCGCCGGCCATGCCGGCACCGCGATGTCGGCGGCGCTGGGCATGGCCACCGCCCGGGACCTGCAGGGCGGGAGCAACAAGGTGGTCGCGGTCGTGGGCGACGGGGCGCTCACCTGCGGGCTGTCCTACGAGGGGATGAACAACGCCGGCCACTCGGACCGCGACATCATTCTGATCGTCAACGACAACGGGATGTCGATCTCGCCCAATGTCGGTGCCATCAGCAAGACGCTCGGCGGGATCGTCGCCAGCCCGCTCACCAACCGGTTCCGCGAGCACCTCAAGAACTGGACCCTGAAGCTGGGCAAGGTCTTCGGTCCGGAATTCGTGGAACTCGCCAAGAATCTCGAGGAGAGCGCCAAGAACCTCTTCTCCGACGGGATGTTCTTCGAGGAGCTCGGCTTCCGCTACTTCGGCCCGATCGACGGGCACGACCTCAAGAAGCTGGTGGACACCTTCCACTTCGTGAAGCCCATGACCGGCCCACGGGTGATTCATGTCGTCACCCAGAAGGGCAAGGGCTTCACCCACGCCGAGACCAACCGGGAGAAGTGGCACGGCCTTGCGGCCTACGATCCGGAGACCGGCGAGCCCCGCAAGAAGGCCAGCGGCCCACCGACCTGGACCCAGGTCTTCGGTGAGGCGATCACCCTGCTGGCGGCCGAGCATCCCGAACTGGTCGCCATCACCGCCGCCATGCCGAGCGGCACCGGCACCAACATCTTCCAGAAGCAGTGGCCCGGCCGGTTCTTCGACGTCGGCATTGCGGAGGGGCACGCCGTGACCTTCGCCGGCGGGCTGGCCACCCAGGGGGTTCGCCCGGTGGTGGCGATCTACAGCACCTTTCTGCAGCGCGCCTACGACAACGTCATCCACGACATCGCGGTGCAGCACCTGCCGGTGGTGTTCTGCATGGACCGCGCGGGCCTGGTCGGAGAAGACGGCCAGACTCACATGGGGCTGTACGACATCGCCTACATGCTGGCGGTTCCCGGCATGACCGTGACCGCGCCCAAGGACGGCGCCGAACTGCTCGGGCTCCTGCGCACGGCGCTGGCGCATGATGGCCCCTTTTCACTCCGCTACCCGCGAGACAAGGCCCCCGCCGAGCCGGGCCTGTCTGCCGCCGTGCCGGCCGTGCCATACGGGACGTGGGAGCTGCTCCGCGACGGCCGGGAGGTCGCCATTCTTGCCATCGGGACCATGGTCCAGCCGGCGCTGGAAGCGGCGGAGCGGCTGGCGGCGGAGGGGATCGATGCCACGGTGGTCAACTGCCGCTTCCTCAAGCCGCTCGACACCGGGATGCTGCAGGTCCTCGCGGCCCACCATCGGATCCTGGTCACCGTGGAAGAGGGCACCATCGTCAACGGCTTCGGCGCCTACCTGTCGGAGACCCTGCAGACGACCAACCCTGAAGTGCGGGTGGTTGCGCTCGGCGTACCGGACCGGCTCATCGAACAGGCGCCCCGGGCGGAGCAGCTGGAGAGCTTCGGCCTGACCGCCGAGGGAATCGCCCGCCGCCTTCGCGCGCTGCACAGCGAGGAGAGCGTCGAGGCCCGATGAAGGTCGGAGTCGTCGGGAATCCACGCTACGCCGATCTCAAGGCGGTGCTCCGAGAACTCGCCGCCCTTGCCCCTGCCCGTCAGGTCTCGCTGTTCACTGAGCACAGCCTGGTCCCCCTCTGGGACTCGGTGCCCCCGCTTCTCGACCAGGAAACTCCGGACGCGCTGATCACCTTCGGCGGCGACGGCACCCTCCTCCGCGGCGCCCGTATCCTCGGCGGTCGGGAAGTGCCCGTCCTCGGCTTGAATCTCGGCCGGGTCGGGTTCCTCACCACCGGCACCCGCGAACAGCTGCCCGAAGCCCTCGATGCCATCGTCTCGGGTCGCTATGTGCTCGAACGCCGGCTGGGGCTCCAGTCCACCATCATCAGCGACGAGGGCGGCGTCCGGCACGAACAGCGCGCGCTCAACGATGTGGCCATCCACAAGTCGGGGGTGGCCCGCGTGGTCCGGATCCTGGTGAGCGTGGACGGAGAGGAACTCGGGCCCTACAGCGGAGATGGCGTCGTGGTCTCGAGCCCCACCGGGTCCACCGCGTACTCCCTCTCCGCCGGCGGCCCCATCGTGGCGCCCGGGGTGGAAGCGATGATCGTCACCCCCGTCTGCGCCCACACCCTCGCGGTACGCCCGGTGGTGGTTCCCGCCGATTCGATCATCTGCGCCGAGCCGGTGGCGCCGGGCGCCGACGACCTGCTGGTCTCCGTGGACGGCCAGCTCGGCACCACCCTGGCCATCGGCGACAAGGTCTACATCCGCCGCTCCCCGACCTGCGTGCTTCTGGTACGGCTGGGGACGGAAGGGTACTTCACCCGGATGCGGCAGAAGCTCAATTGGGGAGACCTGTCCGACCGGGAGGTCGTGCGGTGATCGTCGAGCTCCGCGTCCGGGACCTGGTCACCATCGCGGATGTGGTCCTGCAGCTCGGCCCCGGGCTCAACGTCCTCACCGGAGAGACCGGGGCCGGCAAGTCCATGCTGGTGGACGCCGTGGCCCTGCTGCTGGGAGAGCGGGCAGACAGCACGCTCGTGCGGCCCGGGGCCGGCCGTGCCATCATCGAAGGCGCCTTCGAGCTGGAAGACACTGCCCTGCGCCGCCGCATCGACACCCTCGGCCTGGACCTGGAGGATGATCGCGTGGTGGTCCGCCGGGAAATCAACACCGATGGTCGGAGCCGAGCCTGGGTCAACGGCAGCCCCACCACCATCGGCGTCCTGGGCCGCCTGGGCAACCTCCTGGTAGACCTGCACGGCCAGCATGAGACCCAGTCACTGCTTCAGCCCAGCGCCCAGCGAGACATCCTCGATGCCTGGGCCGGCGCATCGGTGGAGCAGGTAGCCCTGGCCGAGGCGCATGCCACGATGGTCGCGGTGCAGGCGGAAGTGTCGGAACTCACCAACCGGCGGGATGAGGTCCGCCGCCGGGCCGATTGGCTCCGGCACGTGGTCCAGGAAATAGACCAGGCCCGGCTGGTGCCCGGAGAGGACGATACCTTGGACGCCGAGGCCCGCCGGCTCAACCACGCGGAGACCCTGGCTGAGCAGGCCCGGAAATTCGCCGAGCTGCTGGACGCAGAAGACGCCGGTGCACTTCCCGCGCTGGCCCGGGCGGCCCGCGTGCTTGGCGGCCTGGAGAAGATCGATCCCGCGCTCGCGGCGTGGCGGGAACTCCTCGATGCCGCCACGGTCTCCCTCGGAGAGCTGGCACATGAAGCGGAGTCCTACGCCGCCGGCCTGCAGGACGATCCCCAGCGGCTGCGTGAGATCGAATCCCGCCGGGACCTCATCTATCGGCTCAAGCAGAAGCACGGAGCCACGCTGGAGGCGGTGCTTGCGGTCCGGCAGCAGGCCGCGGCGGAGCTGGACCTGCTGGACACCGCCGACCTGGACCTGCGCCAGCTGTCGGCCCGACGGGTGGCCGCGGAAGGCGCCTGTCAGGCGGCCGCGGCCGCGCTCACCACCCGGCGGGAGGACGCCGCCGGCCGCATGGGCCGGGCGGTCACCAAGCTCCTGCCCGGGCTCGGCCTGGCCGGGGGGAAGCTCAGCGTGGAGCTGACGCCGCTCGGACGCATCGAGGCCACCGGCCAGGAGGGAGTGACCTTCCTGGTGCGGCTCAACGCCGGCATGGACGCCCGCCCCCTGGCGCGGGCCGCCTCAGGTGGAGAGCTCTCGCGGATCATGCTGGCCCTCAAGGTGGTGCTGGCCCGGCACGACGCCGTCCCCACGCTGATCTTTGACGAGGTCGACCAGGGCATCGGCGGGGAGGTGGGGGCCCAGGTAGGCGTCGCCCTGGCGGAGGTGGCAGCGCGCCGGCAGGTCCTGGTGATTACCCATCTGCCCCAGATCGCGGCCCGCGCCGAGCGGCACCTGGTCGTGGCCAAGGCGGCCAAGCTGGGAGTCGCCACCAGCGACGTGGCGCTGATTCACGGAGAGGACCGCATTACCGAGCTGGCGCGCATGCTGGGAGACGCCGACGCCGACACCGCCCGACGGCACGCGGCGGCGTTGTTGGCCGATTAGACGATTGGGCGATTGGGCGATTCGTTGATTGGCCAGGCGGGCCTGGTGTGCGATGGCACGCTCGGACTGCGCCCTATCGCCTAATCGCCCAATCGCCTACAGCCCCCTACCGCCAGATCCGCTGATACCACCGGATCTCCAGCCGGGTGGTGCGGAACTTCGGCACCGGCATGCCCGTGGCCGAGACCACGGTGGAGTAGCTCCACGACGCTTCGATCGGGAAGCCGCACTTGCGGCCGGGCGTGCATTCCCGGGCACCGCGTCCCACGTAGGTAATGCCACCCCCCAGCGCCAGCGCGCTCCGGCCGGACGGGCCGGCCAGGATGCCGGCGTCAACGCCGGGGAGGGAGTCGCCGCTCGTTTCGTAGCGCGCGGCGTCCTTGCCCGCCCGCCAGTAGTCCACCACCCCGTGCAGGGCCAGGTTCCGGGCCAGCCGATAGAAAGGCCGGGCGCCCAGATCCAGCACATCTCCGGCGTCGAGCCGGACGTTGCCCAGGCGGGAGAACTCGGCGTAGGGCTGGCCCGGGGCGGTGATACGGCGGACCCGGAAGCTGGAGAACCGCACCAGGTAGCCTCCGCTGAGCCGGGTACCCCAGTTGCCGCTGCCGATGTCCAGGAGTCCCGACAGCCCCAGCTCGTAGCGGCCGTTGCCGGTTCCCACATCGGTCAGGTTGTTGGGATCGTCCCGCCGGCCGGTGGGCAGGCGCAGCAGCCCCTGTACCGAGAGCCGGAGGCCGCCCGTATGCCCGGGGCGGTCGAAGCGGTCCACCAGCGTATAGATCGCGCCGACGTCCATGTCTCCCATGCGGGAGATCTTCGATTCGAAGACGGGTGCCGCCAGCGGGCCGGCGGGTGCGGAGACAAACGACTGGAGGTCAGCCTGGGTCGTGCGGGTCGCCGGGAGCACCGGCAGGGTGCCGAAGCCGGGGACGCTGAGCTGGTTGGTGAGCGTATCCTGCAACCCGGTGATCACCTCCTGGATGGCGCTGCCGGCACCGCTTCCTGCGGTGGGCAGGAAGGGCGAGGCCGCGGTCGGGTCGTTGCTCAGCAGGCTGAGCTGGTCGCGGAGGGTGGTGCCTCGGGCCAGCAGCGACCGGGCGATCGCGTCCAGCGACGGGTTGCCGGCGTAGGCCCCGCTCCCGATCGAATCATTGAGCTCCGCCAGCGCAGCGGAGAAGTCCTGCACGAACTGTGCGGCCAGGCCCTGATCGGTGGAGTTGCCGAAGACCGGATGGGCCGGGTTGACGCCGGCGTCCGCGGCGGTGGAATCCAGCCGCAGGTTGGCCTGGACCCGGGTGGTGACGAACGGCACGTTGGCAAACAGCGTGAGCCGGCTGGTGAGGCCGAGGGCGCCGCCGATGCTGCCGGTCCCGATGGTCAGCTGGCCGCGGGCCTGCTCCCGGCCCAGATTGAGCCGGTAGGACGGCTGCCCGATGATCGCGCCGACGAGGGCATCGGTGGGGCTGAGCAGCGGAATCCGGTCGCTGCCAAACGCCGCGCTGCCGAAGTCGGCGAGGTAGTCCTCGTTGGAGCCGTCAAAGAGGCGCCGGTCGGCGCTCTCGAAGCTTCCCCGGAGGTCTATCCGGAACGTCCCCTTGGGGGCGCCCGCGGGAGCCAGCTGCGCCGGGACCCGGGCGGTGATGATCAGCGACAGCGCCGCCAGCAGTCCGGCGAATCGGCGCACTCGACCTCCAGAAGGGTGGCACCTCGTGAACGTGAACTCGCCAGTGCGACAGGCAACTTCGCTCTTTCGGGAGCGGTTTGGAAGCCAGCACGCCCTCGTCGTCTCGGCGCCGGGCCGGGTGAATCTGCTGGGAGAACATACCGACTACAATGGCGGCCCGGTGCTGCCCTTTGCCATCGGGCGCCGCACCGCGGTGGCGGCGGCCCCCGCCGCCGGCTGGGAGGTGGTGAGCAGCCGCGACGGCGCGGTGCTGCGGCTCGACCCGGCGCACCCACCGGCGGGCTGGGGGGCCTACGTCGCCGGCGTCATCCGGGTTCTCCAGCGCCGGCGGCAGGCGCCGGCCGGTGCCCGGCTGGCGGTGGACAGCAGCGTGCCGGTGGGCGCAGGGCTTTCTTCGTCGGCGGCGCTTTGCGTATCTCTTTCCCGTGCGCTGACGGGGCTGGCCGGGCGGCGGGTCTCTCCCGCGGTCCTGGCCGACATCGCCTGGGAGGCGGAGCACGATGAAGTCGGCGTGGCCTGCGGCCGGATGGACCAGACCATCTCGGCGCTGGCCAAGCCGGGATACGCGCTGCACTTCGAGACGGCCAGCGGCGAGCTCCAGCACGTGCCGCTGCCCGGCAAGGTGTGGATCCTCGATACCGGACTGCGTCACACCCTGACCGGCGGCCACCTGAACGAACGCCGGCAGGAATGCACGGAGGCTCGCCGCCTCGCGGGCGAGCAGGGTCATGGCGTCCGCCACCTCGCCGAGATTCCGCCCGGGGAACTCCCCGCGCTGGTCCGCGCGCTCCCCCCGCCGCTCAACCAGCGGCTTCGTCACGTCGTCACCGAGACGGCCCGCACCCGCCAGGCCAGCGAGGCCCTCGCCGCGAAGGACCTGGTCCGCCTGGGCAAGTTGCTGGTCGAGGGCCACGCCTCCCTGCGGGATGATTACCAGTCGAGCTGCCCCGAGGCTGATAAGCTCGTCGAGTCGCTGGTCGGGGCCGGCGCGCTGGGTGCCCGGCTCACCGGCGCCGGGTGGGGCGGGGCGGTGATTGCGCTGCTGCCGGAACAGGGAGAGTCGCGGATGCTGGTGGGGGTGCAGGAGCAGTTCCGCACCGCCTACGGCCGCACCCCGCTGGCGTGGAGCACTCGGGCGATGGCGGGCGTGCGGAAGGAGCGGTAGGGCCGCGGGCCCCGGCGTCCCCTCACCACGTCGCGGCACCAGGCCGATCCCGGCGGCATTCCGCGCGACGTCTAGTGGTGCGACTCCGGGACCGGTAGGTTCCTCCAAGCCGCTCGGGTGGCGAAACTGGCAGACGCAAGGGACTTAAAATCCCTTGAGGAGCAATCCTCATGTGGGTTCGATCCCCACCCCGAGCACTGTTCCCCGCCACGACCCTGGCTTCCCGACAGCGTGGGCGCCATCCCCGCGCCACCCGTTGCCCCTCATGTGCCCGATGAACGGCGGTTCGAATATCCTTCGCACTTTCCTTAGTTTGTGGCGGCTAGGCTCCTCCTATCCTTTACCCCTGCGGTCCTGCCAATGGATCGGACGCCAAGAACGATGGGCCAGCAGTTCGGTCGCCGTAGCTGGGCCGAACCGTGGAAGATCAAGATGGTGGAGCCCCTCAGGCAGGTGACCGCCGAGGAGCGCGTCCGCGCCCTCGAGGAGGCCCACCTCAACACCTTCCTCCTCAAGTCGGCCGATGTGTATATCGACCTCCTGACCGACAGCGGGACCGGCGCCATGAGCGACCGGCAGTGGGCCGGCATGATGCTCGGCGATGAGGCCTACGCCGGGAGCCGGAATTTCTACCGGCTGGAGGAAGCCGTCCGGCACCACTACGGCTACGCGCACATGCTGCCGACCCACCAGGGCCGCGGGGCGGAGCACCTGCTGAGCCGCTGCGCGATCAAGCCGGGTCAGTTCGTCCCCGGGAACATGTACTTCACCACCACCCGGCTCCACCAGGAGCTGGCGGGCGGCATCTTCGTGGACGTCATCATCGATGAGGCGCACGACACCGCCAGCCGGCACCCCTTCAAGGGCAACGTCGACCTCCACAAGCTCGAGGCCCTGATCGCGAAGGAAGGACCGGAGCGGATTGCCTACCTGAGCCTGGCCGGCACCGTGAACATGGCTGGCGGGCAGCCGGTCTCGATGGAAAACGTGAAAGCGCTGCGGGCGCTGTGTGACCGGCACGGCATCCGGATCTTCCTCGACGCCACCCGGATGGCGGAGAACGCCTACTTCATCCAGGAGCGGGAGCCCGGCTACGCCGGGACCCCCATCGCCGCCATCGTCCGGGAATTCTGCGCCTGCACCGATGGTGCCTGGATGAGCGGAAAGAAGGACAACCTGGTCAACATCGGCGGCTGGCTTGCCGTCAACGACTGGGACCTCTACGAGGAACTCCGCAACCTGATCGTGGTGTTCGAGGGGCTGCACACCTACGGCGGCATGGCGGGCCGGGACATGGAGGCGATGGCGATCGGCATCGAGGAGTCCCTCCAGGACGACCACATCCGATCCCGGGTGGGCCAGGTGCACTACCTGGGCGAGCTGCTCACCGACTGGGGGATCCCCATCGTGCAGCCGGTCGGCGGCCATGCCATCTTTCTCGACGCCCGGGCCATGTACCCGCACATCCCGCAGCACGAGTTCCCGGCCCAGCTCCTCGCGGCCGAGCTGTACCTGGACTCGGGCATTCGCGCCATGGAACGCGGCATCGTCAGTGCCGGGAGAAACGCCGCCTCGGGGGATCATTACTACCCCACACTCGAGCTGACCCGGCTCACGGTGCCGCGCCGGGTGTACACCCAGGCTCACATGGATGTCGTCGCGGAATCGGTCAAGTCGGTCTATGACCGGCGGGAGCAGACCCGGGGGCTCCGGATGACCTACGAGCCCCACTACCTTCGGTTCTTCCAGGCCCACTTCGAACGGCTCTGATCCCGGGGGCTGGACCCTCCTCCGCTGCCAGCGGCCATCTGCCATCCATAGGAGGACCACACGCATGCCGACCCGAAAGCAACCACCCACGCACGAGGGGCAGCGTCATGGCGCGGAGCTCGCCGAACGGCGGATCCTGAGTCTTTCGCTCGTCGTGCTGCGGGTGGACTCCCTGGCGTATGCCCTCGAGCAGGAACTCCCCCCGCTGGCCACGCTTGACCAGACGGACGAACAGCTCCGGGAGGAGGGGCAGGAGGCCATCCGGCGGATGTCGCCGGTCCCGATCATCCGCGCCCAGGCCTTCTTCACGCTGATGCTCGGCTCACTCTACGCCGTCGTGGAGAAGTGGCGCCAGTGGCACTTCGCCGACCCGGCGGTGGACGGGCTGCTGTCCCAGACAGCCTACGTCGAACGCCTGGGAGAGTACCGCCACGCCGTCTTTCATGACGACCACTACGATCATCAGGCGATCCACAGCCTCTTCCTCGACGACGAGATGCGCGCCTGGACGGCGGAGCTGACGGCCGCGCTGCGGGCCTACTGCCGGCACTGGCATGCGGAGCCGGCGACCCACCTCAGGGACTACCTGAAGCAGGTGGAGGCCTGATCCGGCCCCCCGCTCGGTCGGCGCCAGGTGGCCCCCGGCCGCGGCCCCCTGTCACGTCACCGGGCGGGCCTTATCTTTGACGATGCCCTGTCCGCCGCCGGAAGATTTCCTCCGGTCCCTCACTGGGAGTCTGCATGCCCCCTGATCGCAGCTACCGCCGGCACGAGATCGCCGTTCGGGCCCGGTCCTATCTCGAGGGGCTCATCCCGCGGAGTTCGGTGCTGGAGGATCTGGAGGCCGATGACTGGGAAGATCCCCTGCTGCGGCCGCTGCTCCAGATCATCGAGGGTGCTCCCAAGAAGTCCCGCACGTCGGGACTCTGGGGCCAGGCCTACGACGCGTACGTCGCCCGGGCCCGCGCGCTGATCGACGCCGCCGACCCGAGGCCCTGACGGCACCCGCCGGCCTGGCGGGACCTCACGCGGACGTCCGGCGAGCCATCTGTCGCTACGCTCGCCACACCGGCCGGGTAAGGCAGGTCGGCCCCCCTTCCGCCTTGAGCGACAGCTCCACCCCTTCATAGGTCTTCACCTCGGCCCCGGCCCGCTCCAGCGCTCGCCGGGTGACGGGATTGCCGTCCAGCAGCAGGCAGCGGCGGGGCGCCAGCGCCAGCACGTTGCTGCCCAGGCTCTCGAACTCCTCCGGCGGTACCTCGATCAATGTCATCCCCCTGGCCTGAAGGCGTTCCCGGAATGACGCCGGCAGGAGTGGCGCGTACACCACTGCGAGGTCACGGTCCACCAGGCTGATGAGCGACATCAGGTGCAGGCAGGCGTCCGGGCCGCTGTGGTAGGGCAATTCAACGGTGACGATCTCAATGGCAGGGTCGAGCGCCTGCCGCAGCTGCTCCAGCCCCTCGCGGTTGGTGCGGAAGCCGAGCCCCACGGCAAGCGTCCGCTCGTCCAGCCAGAGGCAGTCGCCCGCCTCCGCGACCGCGTCGCCGCGCAGCCGGCTGCAGACCGGTACCCCGGCCTGCTCCAGGGTGCGGCCGATCGCCGCCTCCTCTCCGCGGCGCAGCCGCTTGCCCATCCGCAGCAGGATGGCGCCGCGCTCGGTCACCAGCACCGGGTCGTGCACGAAGAGCGCATCGGCATGATCCGGAAGCGGCTCCTCGTGGCGAATGACCTCCGCCCCGGACGCGGCCAGCAGCGCGACAAAGGCTGCGTGCTCCTCGCGGGCCCGCGCCAGGTCCGGCCGGGCGGTGTAGTGCCATCGGGCGGGATCGGCGCCGCCGAAGGCCTGGTCGGGGGCGCGGACGATCACCCGCCGGAGCGGGGCGGTCATGGACTGGGCACCGAACGGTGCGAGTGGGGACTCGTTCATGCACGCAGTGGGGGGTGGAAGTAAAGCCGCTCGGATCCTGTCCGCCCTCGCCGTCGGCTCCGGGGTGCCGCATATTCTTACCGGCCAACCCCACTCCGAAACAGCCCGAGGTGCCCATGCCGCTCAAACCCGTCAAGCCCGGATCGAAGGTCCAGCTCAACGACGATAACGCGTCGGATGACAGCGAACCGCGCGGCGACGCGGCCGAGGAGCAGCTCAAGCCGCTGCTGAAGCGGCTGACCGAACTCCAGGTGGCGCTCTACGCGGAGTCGAAGCAGGCCCTGCTGCTGGTGTTCCAGGGCCGGGACGCCTCTGGCAAGGACGGCCTGACCCGCAAGGTCTTCGGCCCGCTCAACTCCCAGGGCTGCGTCGTCAGCAACTTCAAGAAGCCCACCGAATACGAGCTGGCGCGTGACTACCTCTGGCGCATCCACCAGCACGTGCCCGCCCAAGGGGACAATCGGGATCTTCAACCGGTCCCACTACGAGGATGTGCTGGTGGTGCGGGTGCATGACATCGTCCCCAAGGCGGTCTGGTCCCGGCGGTATGACCAGATCAACGAATTCGAGCGCATGCTGTCGGAGAATGGAGTGACCATCCTCAAGTTCTTCCTGCACATCTCCCGGGACGAACAGAAGGAGCGGCTACTGGAGCGGATCCACGACCCGCTGAAGAACTGGAAGTTCCAGGTCGGGGACCTGGCCGAGCGCAAGCGCTGGGACGACTACACCGAGGCCTACGAGGATGCCCTGGAGAAGTGCAGCACCGCCCACGCGCCGTGGTACATCGTCCCGGCCGACCGGAAGACCACCCGCAACCTGCTGGTGGCCCAGGTCGCCGTGGCGGCCATGGAACGGATGAGTCCCCAGTTCCCGCGGGTGGATCCGGAGGTGCTCAAGATCGCGCGGCAGTGGGAGCGGGAGAGTAGCTCCAGGAAGCGGATCGAGGAGTGAGGCGCTGGGAGTTGGAAGTTGGGCTTTCCCCAACGCCCAGGTTCCAACTCTAGTAGTTCCCGTTCCGGTCGATCAGCACGTAAGTGAGCCGGTTGCCCACAATCAGGTACGGCGCCCGTCCGCCGAGATTGTTGCGCAGGGCGTTCATGAGGCGAGGATCGGTGGTGTTGATCGAAATGGCGATCTGATACGGGTCCCGGTTGGGAGAGCGGTTGTCCCAGTCGAGCTGATAGGTCGTCGTGACCCAGTTGAATCCCGCCGGCAGGTAGGGTCCCATCTCCGGCGGCATGATGCCCGGGCCCGTCTCGGCCGGCCACTGGTCGTGGTGGTCGGCCTCGAAGTTGTAGGCGGCCAGTCGCACGACCGTGAATTCGCCGGCGATCTTGGCCGCAAACGCAGTGCGGCTCAGGTCGATGTACTTGAGTACCGCCAGCCCGCTCAGCAGGCCGAGGATGACCATGACGATCATGATCTCGATGAGCGTCCAGCCGCGCCGTCCCATCATGGCCGTCCTCGTTCCCGGATGAGCCGGTAGCTGTCTCCCAGGAAGGTCTCCGGCGGCGTGTCGGAGGAATACGCCAGGACGCGGGGACCATTCGTCCCGGTGAGCGTGTAGTGCCCGTCTTCGACGTCGTAGTCGAGTCCGTCGCCCGGAACCCCCGCCTCGTCGAGGGTGGCCGGCAACCGTGTGGAGTCGCGCCGGAACTGCTCGATGCGTTCGATTTCCACGAACATGCGTACCCGCAGGCTGGCATCCATCAGAGTGGTTGATTCCTGGACCGGTTTGGTGAACAGCCACCCGGGCTGGAGAAAGAGCAGGCCGGCCAGGGCGACGATCGCCACCAGCGCTCCGATCCAGAACCCCTGGCCCGAGGGCCGGTCCGGCGGGAGGTGCGCGGCCGAGACGCGCCGGTCCTGCTCTGACTTCACCAGGCTCTGGTAGGCCTCGAGCAGGGCCCGCCGGTCGGGTTGTCCCGACGGTGCCGGAGACGGAGCGGGAGGGGGAGTCGGCTCGGCCATTAACTGGTCACTTGCTGTCCCTCGAGGGCCTGGGCCACTTGCGCGGGAAAGTTCCGAATGTCGATGGGCTTGGTAATATAGCCGTCGAAACCGGCCGAGAGCGCGCGTTCGCGGTCCCCCGCCATGGCGTGCGCTGTCAGGGCCACGACCTTGAGGGCCCGGTGGGGGGAGTCGCGGATTTCCTGCAGCAGCGCGAAGCCGTCCTTGCCGGGGAGCTGGATGTCCATGAGGACCAGGCCCGGGTGGGCGGACTCGATTACCGGCAGCAGCCCCTCGCCGCTGGTCAGCCCGACGACCTCGTACTTGCGCAGGGTGAGCAGGGTGCGGAACAGCTTCATGTTGTCCGGGCTGTCTTCGACGATGAGGATGGTTGCCATCGTGAACTCCCTTCGTGATCCGGGGAACGCCCGGAAGATGGGGGGAGCGGCCCCGCGCCGCCAGCTAGGTGCGTGCCCGCCGGAGCACCGCCTTGACCCGGGCGCTGAGCGCGGTGGGCCGGACCGGCTTGGTGAGGTAGTCATGGGCGCCCAGCTCCAGCGCGCGGCTCTCGGTTTCGTCGGTACGGGCCGTGAGCATGATCACCGGCAGCTGCGCCGTCTGCACGCTCGCGCCCAGCTCCTCCAGCACCCCCAGCCCGTCCAGTCTCGGCATGTCCATGTCAATGACGACCAGGTCGGGTCGCTGCTGCGCGATCTGGTCGAGCGCGTCGAGGCCGTCGGACGGCCTCGGTGACCTGGAGCCCGTCCCGCTCCAGCACCGAGCGCACCAGGCGCCGCATCTGGGGATCGTCGTCGGCCACCAGGACGCGGAGCTGGTCGGGCGGGGCCGGCGATTCGGCGACCGGCCCGTCCGCGATCGCGATGGCGCTGCGGACCTCCTCTGGCACGATCATGACGCTGGGCCGGTTGGGCAGGGTGCTGCCGTCGTCCATGACCCGCTCGCCCAGCACCCGTACCAGCTCCTCGAGCGTGGTGAGACCCTGCCACATCCGGTCGAGGCCGCTCTCCCACAGCGTACGCATGCCCGACCGGCGGGCCGCCTGGACGATGACGTCCGGCGTCGCTCCGCCGTCAATGAGCCGGGAGACTGTCTCGTCCACGGGCATGATCTCCACCACCCCCATTCGCCCCTTGTAGCCGCTGCCGCCGCAGGCCTTGCAGCCAACCGCCCGGCGGAGGTCCACCGTGCCGCTCCACTCCGGCTGTGGGCCTGGCATCCGGGGGCAGGCTCTCGGCTGCGATCGGGAACCGCGCACTCGAGCGCAGACCCGCCGCACCAGCCGCTGGGCCAGAACGCCGCGCAGCACCGAGGCGATCTTGAACGCGTCGATGCCCATGTCGCGGAGTCGGACCACGGCGGCGGGCGCGTCGTTGGTGTGCAGCGTCGAGAGCACGAAGTGGCCCGACAGAGCCCGGCCTGGATCGCGGTGCGGGCGGTCTCCTGGTCGCGGATCTCCCCCACCAGCACGATGTCGGGATCCTGCCGCAGCACCGATCGCAGCGCCGACGAGAAGGTGAGCCCCTGGGCCTCGTTGACCTGGATCTGGGAGATGCCCGACAGGTCGTACTCCACCGGGTCCTCGACCGTGACGATGTTGACCCGGCCGGTCTTCAGTTCGTTCAGGGCCGCGTAGAGCGTGGTCGTCTTGCCGCTGCCGGTGGGGCCGGTGACCAGCAGCATTCCCTCCCGGAATCCCAGCAACCGCTCCAGCAGCGCCCGTTCGTCGGCACACAGGCCCAGCTCGCCGACGTTGGCGCGCAGGTTGGTCTTGTCGAGGATGCGGATGACGACCTTTTCGCCCCGCCGGGCGATCGGCACGGTGGACACCCGGAGATCCACCTGCTGCCCGTCCACCCGGATGGCCGCCCGGCCGTCGTGCGGGTGGAGCGGGTCGGTCACGTCCAGCTTGGCGAAGATCTTGGCGCGCCGGACCAGTGAGGCGCCCGCCGACGACGGCAGCCGCATCACCTCCCGGAGCACCCCATCCACCCGGTAGCGCACCACCGTCGCGCCCTCTTCGGGCTCGGCGTGGATGTCGCTCGCGCCCTGGCGCACCCCCTCGCAGATCATGGCATCTACCAGCTTGGCTACCGGCCCGTCGAGCACCGGGTCGCGGCTCTCCGGGACCGGGCTGTCGTTGACCGCTTCCACGCTCCCCGGCTCCAGCCGGTCGAGCAGCCGTTCGATGCTCCGTTCCGGCCGGTAGAGCGTGTCGAGGCGCTCCTGGATCTGTCCCGGAGCGGCCACCTCGAAGAGGACGTCGCGACCGGTCACGAACCGGACGGCCTGTTCGGTGTCGAAGTCGCGCGGGTCGGCGGTGGCGACCCGGATGCGCCGATCGTCGGCGCCGAGGGCCAGGATGTGGTGCTTGCGCGCGAGGGATTCCGGGATCAGCGCCGTGAGCTGGGGGTCGGCCGAGGCCAGGTCCGCCTCGCGCACCCGGTACTGGCCGGCGATGGCGGCCACGATGGTCGCGTCGGTCCCGAGGCCAAGATCGAGCGCCCGCTGCCACACCGTCGCGCCGGTGCAGTCCAGCAGCAGGGCTGCGGCCCGGTCTCGATCGGCGATGCCGGTGTCGACCAGGGTCTTGACCAGCCACTCGTCGGCCTGCGCCTGCGGTCGTGCCGCGTGATCAATCACGTGCCCTCGCGGGTCGGACGCCGGGCGCCCCTCAGGGCGTTCCATTTTGGTTGAGGGGACCGCGATTCGCGGCTACGTTTGAGCCCGTGCCCGGCACGCCGGTTCCCCTCGTCACTATCGGCCCCCTACCCCTAATCCTGAGCCGCCAGCCGATGCAACCATCCCACCTCGCCGTCCTGGGGCTCGGCGCCATCGGCGGCTCCCTCGCGTGGCAGGCCCGGCTGGCCGGGGTTCCCCGGGTCATCGGCTACGCGCCCGATCGCGGCGACACGGTACGGGCCCTGAAGGCGGGGGCCGTGGACGACATCGCGACCTCGCCGGAGCGCGCGGTCGCTGGCGCCGATCTCGTGGTGCTGGCGGCTCCGCCGGAGGCGGTGCTCGACCTGCTGGGCCGGCTGGGCCCGCACCTGGCCCCCGGCGCGCTGGTCACCGATGTCGCCAGCATCAAGGTCCCGGTGCTGGTCCGCGCGCCCGGAGTGCCGGACTCGGCGCCCGGTTCGCCGGGGGACACCCCTTTGCGGGCACCCACGAGGCCGGCTGGGACGGCGCCGCGCCTGATCGTTTCGCCGGGGCCATCGTCTACGTCTGTCCGGTCAGCCCGGAGGGGGATTGGGCCGCGCGCGAGGTCATGCACTTCTGGGCCTCGGTGATGGCCGCCCATCCGGTGCTCATCACCGCCGAAGTGCACGATCGCCAGCTGGCCTGGACCAGCCATCTCCCGCAGGCGGTGGCCAGCGCCCTCGCCCACGCCCTGGCCGCGCAGCAAGGGCTTACCGGGGCGAGCTACGGCAGCGGGGCGCGCGACACCACCCGCCTGGCGGCCAGCCCTCCGGGCCTGTGGGTAGATGTCTTCCTGCAGAATCGGGAACCGATCGTCGAGGCCCTCACTGCCGCGGAGGCGGAGCTGGCCACGCTCCGTCGGCTCATCGTCGCGAGCGACCGCGCGGGACTGGCCACCTTCCTTGAGGCGGCGGCCACCTATCGCCGCGTGATGGGGTCGCCGGAGCGCCGCCCCGCTCAGCGGTCGAAGGACCAGCTGACGTAGCCGCTCTGCCCCAGGCACGAGGAGACGACGTCCATGTTGCGGAACCCGCCGAGCGTCCCGGCGGTCCGGGCGCAGAGGGCGGCGTCGCTGATGTACATCCGTACCATTGGCACGACCCTGTTCACCCCGCCGCTCCGGGTCTGGGTCACCACCCATTGCAGCCGGTAGTCCGGGGTCACGAATCGAAACCCGGTCGGCAGGAGGGTGGCGAGTCCGTTGGGTACCCGCCCGATGGCGGCGGTGGCAGGCCAGCGGCTGGTGCTCGCCTGATAGGTGTAGGCCGTGGTCCGGAGGGTGGTAGCCGCTCCGATGGCCGCGCTGGCCTGGGCCGAGCGTCGCGCCTGCCGCACCAGCGGGAAGCCCAGCCGGGCCAGGATCGAGATGAGCAGCACCACCACCAGGAGCTCGAGAAGGGTGAACCCGCGATTCCTGCCTCATGGCGCGGACTCCGCGGTGGATCACGTCAGCTCATAACTCAGGGTCGTCACCGTGCCTGGGTGGTGGGGCGAGCAGGACGTGGCCATTCGCGGCGAGCAGTTCGAACCCGCCGTCCGGGAGCGGGGTGAACGACGCGCCGGGCGCCACGGTATCGAGCTCCAGCCCTGCCGGAAATCGACCCCGGGTGGCCCGGAACAGCACGATCGCGTCGGCGGCGTTGATCAGCAGCAGTTCGCTGCCCCCGGGACCCGTGGGCCAGGAGACCTCGGGTCCGGGCGCGGGGTTGAGCCAGGTCGGCGGCAGGAGCCACAGCCAGCCGGCCGTCAGGACGATGAGCACTCCCATGAACGGCCGTCCGATCCGCCGCCACCACGACATCCGCTCCGGCAGGACGATGGCCTTCTGGGTCTCGTGTTCCAGGACCTCCCGGTACGCTCCGAGCAGGCCCGGCGCCTCTGCCGCCGGAGCGGCCGTGCGTCCCGAGTTGACGGCCTGCTTCCTGGCGCTGGCCGCCGTCAGCGACTCGGCCACGGCCCCGCCGAGGGCGCTGGACTGGGGTGGTTTGCGCATGGCTCCCAGCGGTCCTGGTTGAGGAAGGATCGCGCGCCGCCTAGTCTTAGGGCCGCTCGCGCCGATCGGGCGTTCCATACGAGGTATCGGCGCGATCCACCGGTGTCTTGAGGGTCTCCGTCCTGAGGTGGCAATGCGCGTTCATGGCACGCTCCGGGTCCCCGGCGACAAGAGCCTGTCTCACCGGGCCCTCCTGTTTGCGGCCGTCGCCCGGGGCACCAGCCACCTCGGCGGATTGCTCACCTCACTGGATGCCCGCTCGTCGGCCCGGGTGCTGCGGCAGCTCGGGGCGGAAGTCTCCGCGCTTGTCGCGGGCAGGGTGGTCGTGGTGCGGGGCAGCGGCCGGCTCCGGCGATCCGCCGAGGCGCTGCACTGCGGCAACTCCGGCACCACCACCCGGCTCCTGCTGGGGCTGCTGGCCGCGGCGCCGTTCCGCGCCACCCTCACCGGCGACGCGCTCGCTGCGGCGCCGTCCCATGCGGCGGGTGACGGTACCGCTGGCCAGATGGGCGCGCGTGATCACCGAGCACAACGCCGCCGGCACCCTGCCGCTGACGATCCGGGGCGGCCGGCTGCGGCCCCTGCGGCACGAGATGGTCGTCTCCAGCGCCCAGATCAAGAGCAGCCTCCTGCTGGCGGCGTTGGCGGGCGGGGTGCCGGTGTCGGTGCGGGAGCCGCACGGTCGTTCCCGCGACCACACCGAACGGCTGCTCCGCGCCTTCGGCTACCAGGTGGAGGAGGACGGAGGCTGGATCCACTTCGAGCCCACCGGGCGGCTGGTCGGCTTCGACATGCAGGTGCCGGGCGATCCTTCCTCGGCCGCCTTTCCCGTCGGCGCCGCGATACTGGCGGAGGGCGGCGAACTCCGGATCACTGGCGTCTGCGTCAACCCGACCCGCACCGGTTTCCTCCAGGTGCTGGAACGGATGGGCGCACCGGTGGCCGTGGACAACCTTGAAGTGCAGTTCGACGAGCCGGTGGCGGACCTCATCGTCTCCCCGGCCGCGCTGCGGGCCACCGAGGTTACCGCTCAGGAGATTCCCGGCCTCATCGACGAGATCCCGATGCTCGCCGCGCTCGCCACCCGCGCCTCGCGGCACCACGATCTTCCGGGAGGTCGGGAGAGCTCCGGGTCAAGGAAAGCGATCGCCTCGGCCTGATCGCCGCCAACATCCGGACCCTGGGTGGTCGGGCGGAGGTGCGGGGAGACGATCTGCACATCGAGGGCAACGACCTCGTGCCCCGCGGGACGGTGCGGACCGAGGCTGATCACCGCATCGCGATGGCCTTCGCGGTCCTCGGTACCGTCCCCGGCGCCAGGGTGAAGGTGGACGACATGGCCTGCGCGGCGGTGAGCTTCCCCGGGTTTCCCCGAGATGCTGCGGGGCATCCGGGGGAGGTAGCGCGAGCGGCTCTCGGTGATCCGCTATCCCGTAGCTATCAGCTGAGTACCTTCCACCCCATGTTCCACATCATCGCGATTGACGGTCCCGCCGCGTCGGGCAAGTCGAGTACCGCCCAGGCGGTGGCGCGGGCGCTGGGGTTCGCCCACCTGGATTCGGGCGCGCTCTACCGGGGGGTGACGCTGGTGGCCATCCGGGATCTGGCGAGCCGCGCCGGGCCAGGCGCTGGATGCCAACCGGCTGCTCCGCGCGGCGGAACGGCGCGGGCTCCGGCTGCTGTTCGACGGCACGGGCTACACACCCTATCTGGGTGGCGAACCCGGTGGACGGGGCGGTCCGCACCCCGGAGGTCACGGCGCTGGTATCCCCCGTCTCGGCCCTTCCCGAGGTGCGGGAGTGGGTCAATCAGCAGCTGCGGGCGCTGGCGGGGGCGGGACAGTCGGTGGTGGTGGATGGGCGCGATATCGGGACGGTGGTGTTCCCCGAGGCGGCCCTCAAGGTGTACCTCACCGCCTCCGCGGCGACCCGGGCCGAGCGGCGGCTGCGGCAGCGGGGGCAGGTGGTGGAGCCGGCGGAACTGCGGCGCGAAACCGCCGCCCTGGCGGCTCGCGATGCAGGCCGATTCCCGCCGCGCGGTCGCCCCGCTCCGGATGGCGCGCGGACGCCGTCCCGCTCGACGGCACCAGCCTGGATTTCGACGCTTCAGGTGGAGCAGATCGTGGCGCTGGCACGGGAGCGGGGGATGGAGGTAGGGAAGGGCTGCCGGGCACCCGGTCATACCGCTGCACCCCTCGGCTTGCCTCAACCCAGTCTCGGCCCTATGTTTACCGGCTCCCCAGCCGGGCAATTCCGTCCGCGCCGGGGCCTTCACCTTCTGCCCGCGGCCGGTCCCGGCGCGGCCACATTGAGGTTCCCCGTTGTGACCACCGAGCAGCGCTCCCTTTCAGAGATCCACTCCACCGCCACGGGCCTCAAGGTCCGGGCCGATCTGTACGACGAAGACTACAGCGAGGACGAGTACGAGCAGATGCTCTCGATGTACGAAGGGACCATGTCCCAGATCGTCGAGGGCGAGATCGTCAAGTCGAAAGTGCTCCGCGTCACCGAGAGTGCCGTCATCCTGGACGTCGGCTTCAAGTCCGAGGGCTCCGTGCCCCTGGACGAGTTCAAGGATCCGCCCGCACCCGGCGACGAGGTTGAAGTCTTCCTCGAGCATCTCGAGGATCAGGAGGGCGCGGTCGTGCTCTCCAAGAAGAAGGCCGACTTCATGCGGGTGTGGGAGAAGATCAAGCTCGCGCACGAGTCCGACCAGCCGGTGATGGGCACCCTGGTCAAGAAGATCAAGGGCGGCGTGGTGGTGAACCTGATGGGCGTGGATGCCTTCCTGCCCGGCAGCCAGATCGCGCTCCGCCGGGTGCCCAACATCGATGAGCTGCTGGGCCAGAGCTACGACTTCAAGATCATCAAGCTCAACAAGCGGCGCCGCAATATCGTGGTGAGCCGCCGAGTCATCCTCGAGAACGAGCGCGCCCACAAGCGCGAGCACCTGATGAAGGAGCTGGCCGTGGGCCAGGTCCGCAAGGGCGTCGTCAAGAACATCACCGACTTCGGGGCGTTCATCGACCTGGGCGGCGTGGACGGCCTGCTGCACATCACCGACATGTCCTACGGGCGGGTCTCGCACCCCACCGAGATGGTGGGCATCGGGCGCGAGGTCGAGGTCAAGATCCTGGACATCGACTGGCAGCGCGAGCGCATCAGCCTGGGCATGAAGCAGCTGCAGCCGTACCCGTGGCAGAAGGTGGCCGAGCGCTACCCGGTCGGCACCCGGGTGCAGGGCAAGGTCGTCTCGATCACCAACTACGGCGCCTTCGTGGAGCTGGAGCCGGGCATCGAGGGCCTGGTGCACATCTCCGAGATGAGCTGGACCCGCAACGTCCGCCACCCGTCCAAGATCGTCTCCATCGGCGAGACCATCGAGGCGGTGGTGCTCAAGGTGGACGAGTCCGAGGAGAAGATCTCCCTCGGCATGAAGCAGACCGAGCAGGATCCGTGGACGGTGCTGCCGCTGAAGTACCCGGTGGCCACCCGCCTCGACGGCAAGGTGCGCAACCTCACCTCGCTTCGGCGCCTTCGTGGAGATCGAGCCGGGCATCGACGGCCTGATCCATATCTCCGACATGTCCTGGACCAAGCGGGTGCAGCACCCGTCGGAGGTGGTCAAGAAGGGTGATGCCGTCAACGTCGTCATCCTCAACATCGACGCCGACAACAAGCGGATCTCCCTCGGGCTCAAGCAGGCCGAGGAGGATCCGTGGCTCCAGATCGGGGAGACCTTCCCCATCGGCCGCGAGATGCGTGGCCGGGTCGCGCGTCTGATGGACAAGGGCGTCGTGGTGGACCTCGGCGACGACATCGAGGGTTTCGTGCCCATGTCCCAGCTGGGCGTGGCCGACATCGAGCAGCCCGGTGAGGCGGTGAAGGAGGGCCAGGTGGTGGACCTCAAGGTGATCGAAGTGGATCCCATCCATCACCGGATCGTGCTGGCCGCAGTCGGCTATCCTGACGAGCCCATCATCCCGCCGGTCCGGCCGGTGTTCGACGAAAGCCCGGCGGAAGACTAGCCCCGGCGGCCGTTCCGGCCGGACCCCACCAGGCACGAGGGGTGGATCCCAGGATGGGGTCCACCCCTCACTGTTCCCGCCTCCAGGCCCGCCCCTGGCGCCTCACCGCTGGGCACCCTGCACGGGTCAGCCTCGCCGTCCTGGTTCTTCCGGACATCGTAAGTCATTGCGATGGATTGTCTTGGGGCGCTCGCACGGGTCTTGCTTTCTCCCACGGCATAGCCTTCAGGACACCCCAATGAAATCTGGCACTTCCGAGACTGTGAGTATCTCGCTCCGCCGCCGCCGGGGTGAGTCGGGCATGACGATCATCGAGCTGCTGGCCGCGCTGGCCATTGCGAGCTCGCTCGCCAGCCTTGCCATCCCCAAGCTCCACAAGATCATCAACTCTGCCCGCACCGCGCGGGCCATCGGTGATCTCAGGGCGGTCCAGACGACGCTCGACAGTCGGGACACCCTGCCGGACAATCTGGCCCTGGCCGGCGTCACCCTGGTGGACCCGTGGGGCAATCCCTACGTCTACGTCAAGTTTCCCAACGGCGCCCCGCGGGTGGACCGCTTCGGCGTCGTCGTCAACACCACCTACGATCTGTTCAGCACCGGGGAGGACGAGGTGACCGCCATCTCGTTCAACGCCGGTGTCAGTCTTGACGATATCGTCCGCGCCAACGACGGCGGGTTCCTCGGAACCGCCGGCCGCTTCTGACCCCGGAGCCACCGTGAGCGAGTCAAACGAGTCACCCGCACCACAGCCCCCGGGCCAGGAACCGCCACCCCCCAGCCGCCCCCAGCATCGGTCGGTCGCCGATGGCGAGCTGGTCAATACCTGGACGCTCAAGGACTATTTCGCCTCGCTCAACTCGGTGCTGCGGCTGCCACAGAAGCCCAGGCCCAGGCCCAAGCCCAAGTCCGAGGGGGAGCCCAAGGCGGCATTCTCGCTGCCATCACTGTCCGGCATCCGGCTGCCGAAGATGGTCGTCTCGGGCGCCGTTGTGCTCAGCCTGGCGGTGCTGGTGGTCCGCCCGCTGATGCTCTCTGCCTCACGGGGTGGCACCGAGGGGCTCGCCCCGGTGGTGGGCGTCTGGGAGGCGGGGAGCGGGCGGTACGCCGGGCGGATGTTCGAGCTGGGGCTCAACAGCATCGCCTTCCGCACCAGCGCGAAGTCACCGGAATACACCTGGCACCCCATCTCCAGCCTGGTGGTCAAGCCAGACGGTGATTCGACGCTGTTCACCCTCAGCTACGAGCAGGACGGCAAGCAGGCGGAGTTCGGCTTCTGGCTGATCCCCGGCAAGGATCCGGTCATCCGGGTCACCCACCAGCAGGGCACCACCTGGAAGAAGACCCCCTACGAGCCCATCGCCCGGCCGCGCTGAGCGCGGCCGCCGGGGCGAGTGCGTGCACGGAAGGGTGGGGTCCCGGCGGACCCCACCCTTTCTCGTTGCCCAACCGCCTTACCGCCCGGCCGCCCGCCCCCCTATTTTCCCTCCCCATGCCGACCCCACGCGAACTACTCGACGAGCTCCACCACCGGCAGGCCGAGGCCGAGCAGGGCGGCGGGCCGGCCCGCCTGGCGCAGCAGCACAAGAAGGGCAAGCTCTCCGCCCGGGAACGACTCGACCTGCTGCTGGATGCCGGCAGTTTCGTCGAGCTGGACCGGTTCGTCACCCACCGGTGCACCGACTTCGGGCTGGCCGACCAGCTCTATCCCGGGGACGGTGTGGTGACCGGGTACGGCCGGATTGACGGCCGGCTGGTGTATGTCTTTTCGCAGGACTTCACGGTCTTCGGCGGGTCGCTCTCCGAGACGTTCGCCCAGAAAATCTGCAAGATCATGGACCTGGCGGTGCGCAACGGGGCCCCGGTCATCGGGCTCAACGACTCCGGCGGGGCGCGCATCCAGGAGGGTGTCGCCTCCCTCGGCGGCTACGCCGACATCTTCCTGCGCAACACCCTCGCCAGTGGCGTGGTGCCCCAGATCTCGGTGATTCTCGGCCCCTGTGCCGGGGGGGCCGTCTACAGCCCGGCCATCACCGATTTTGTCTTCATGGTCCGCGGCGTGAGCTATATGTTCGTCACTGGCCCCAACGTCGTGAAGACGGTGACTCACGAGGAGGTGAGCTTTGACCAGCTGGGCGGTGCCGACACCCATGGCGCCACCAGCGGGGTGGCTCATTTCGTTCACGACAGCGAGCCGGAATGCCTGGCTGCGGTGCGCCAGTTGATGGGGTATCTCCCCCCCAACAACCTGGACGACCCGCCCGTGGACTCGGCCTCACCCGACCCCGCCGACCGCCGCGAGGAATCGCTCCTCGAGGTGATCCCCGACGTGCCGACCCGGCCCTATGACATGCACGAGGTGCTCCGCCATGTCGTGGACCGGGGCTCGTGGGTGGAGTCACAGCCGGACTATGCCGGCAACATCCTGACCGGGTTCGCCCGATTGGGCGGCCGGGCGGTGGGCATCGTCGCCAACCAGCCGGCGGTGCTGGCGGGGGTGCTGGATATCGCGGCCTCGCTCAAGGCGGCGCGCTTCATCCGCTTCTGTGACTGCTTCAACCTCCCGGTGGTCACTTTCGTGGACGTCCCGGGCTTCCTGCCTGGGGTGGCACAGGAGCATGGCGGCATCATCAAGCACGGCGCCAAACTGCTCTACGCCTACTGCGAGGCGACGGTGCCCAAGCTCACCGTCATTACCCGCAAGGCCTACGGCGGCGCCTACGATGTCATGAGTTCGAAGCACATCCGGGGCGATGTGAACCTGGCGTGGCCCACCGCGGAGATCGCGGTCATGGGGCCCAAGGGGGCGGTGGAGATTCTGTTCAAGAAGGAGATCGAGCAGTCTCCCGATCGGGAGGCCGAGACCGCCCGGCGGATCGCCGACTACACCGGGACCTTTGCCAATCCCTACGCCGCGGCGGCCCGCGGTTTCATTGATGACGTCATCGATCCCCGCGACACCCGCCCCCGCCTCATCGACGCCCTGCGCACCCTGGCCACCAAGCGGGACAAGAACCCGCCCCGCAAGCACGGAAATATTCCACTGTGATTCGCGGCCCGTTCGAGGTTCAGTGTCCTTCCGATCCGACCTGCTGCCTGGCGACCCGCCCACCCCCCCAACCGCCCAGCCGCCCCACCGCCTCTGGCGCATCTCCGTACTGCGTCATAGGTTGGAGGCCTGATGCGCACCGCCTGGTCCCCTCGTTTCCTTACGCTGCTCGGCATGGTCGCGGCACCCGCGCCCGCGCTGGCGCAGGCGGCTGTGGATCCGACTGTGGCGCCCCGCGCGGCCGCGCTGGCGGGAGCCGGTCAGCGGGCCCGCGCCACCGAGATGCTGGGCCATTATCTCGCGACGGCACCGGATGATGGCGGCGCCTGGCTGCAGCTGGGCCGGTTCTATCTCATGGACGGCCGGGAGTGGCATCTCGAGGGGCATGAGGTAGAATCGCCCGGCCCGCTGTTCCTCGATTTCGCCGCCACCGCACTCGATCAGTCGCTCCGCCTCCCCACCGATTCCAGCCGGTTCCTCCGCGCCCTTGTCGAGGTCGAGCGCGCCGCGCTGATGGCCGAGACCGACGGCTGGGAGGCGGCGCTGCTCGGTCGGATGCTGGATGGCGTGGAGCCACCGCCCTTCGTGGCAGAACTGGGGCGCAACCTGGTGAACTCCTGCCCGCTGGGCGGGGTGCTGGTCACCGGCACCGACCTCGAGACCGTAGGGGTGTGGACGGTGACGCTTTCCGGGCAGGGGCGCCTGGACCTCGTGCTGCTGCTCCCCGCGCGCTACCGGGAGGACTCGATCTACCGGGCCAGCATGGCCGTGGCCTTGCAGATCCAGCCGGTTCCCTCGGTGGCCGCGGCACTCACGGAGGTGGCCGGCCGCCGTCCTGTCTGCCTCACCCCGGCCACCGCAGAGACCGACCTCCCTGCGGCGGTGCTAGCGACCGCTCCGGCTGCTCAGGGTCGCCGGTCCGGCGGCCCCGGAAGGGGTGACCCCACTGAGCGTGGTCGAACTCGCCGCGGTCACGCTGTCGCGCCCCGGCGCGCTCTCTCGTGAGACCGTGGCGCTCTATCAGCTCGCCGCCCGGTACAACCCTCTCCTCTGCGTCTCACTGCTCGCTCCGCTCGGCGCCCGTCCGCGGGACGCCTGCGGTCGCTGACGCGACCCTCCTCGCCCAGACCGATGTCCCCGTTCCGCCGCGTCCTCGTCGCGAACCGAGGCGAAATCGCCCTGCGCATCATCCGCGCCTGCCACGAGGAGGGGCTCGAGGCGGTGGCGGTGTACTCGGAGGCGGATCGCCTGTCGCCTCACGTCCGCGCCGCCGATTTCGCCGTGCCCATCGGCCCGCCGCCGCCGAGCGAGAGCTATCTCCGGATCGACCGCCTGCTCGACGCCGCCCGGGCGAGCGGTGCCGGGGCGGTGCATCCGGGCTACGGCTTCCTGGCCGAACGCGCCGCCTTCGCCCAGGCGGTCACCGAGGCCGGCCTGGTCTTTGTCGGACCGCCCGCCTCGGCCATCACCGCCATGGGAGACAAGACCGAGGCGCGGCGGCGGATGCAGGCCGCTGGTGTCCCCATCGTCCCCGGACTCACGCTCCCGGTGACCGACCCCTCGGTGGCTCGGGCGAGTGCCCTGGAGATCGGCTACCCGGTGCTGGTCAAGGCCGCCGCCGGCGGGGGTGGCAAGGGCATGCGGGTGGTCCGGCGTCCTGAGGACCTGGCGGGGTCGCTGGAGACGGCTGCGTCGGAGGCCCGCAAGGCATTCGGGGACGCCAGTGTCTATCTCGAGAAGTATGTCGAGCGCCCCCGCCACGTCGAGATCCAGCTCCTCGCCGACCACGAGCGCACCGTGCATCTGGGTGAGCGCGAGTGCTCGGTCCAGCGGCGGCACCAGAAGCTGGTGGAGGAGGCGCCCGTCGCCGGCGGTGACGGCGACGCTGCGCGAGGCGATGGGCGCCGCCGCGGTAGCCGCGGCCCATGCGGTGGGATACCGCGGGGCCGGCACCTGCGAGTTCCTATTGGCCGCCGACGGGTCCTTCTACTTCCTCGAGATGAACACCCGGATCCAGGTGGAGCATCCCGTCACCGAACTGGTGTACGGCGTGGACCTGGTGCGGGAACAGCTGCGGATCGCCCGCGGGCTACCCATGTCGCTGCCCACCCGGCCGCTCACCCCGCGGGGCTGGGCCCTGGAGTGCCGGATCACCAGCGAGGACGCGGCCAACGGCTTCCTTCCCGCCACCGGCCGGATCGAGTACCTGCGGCTGCCGGCCGGGCCGGGGGTGCGCTGGGACGGGGGCTTCGAGCAGGGCAACGAAGTGACGCTTCACTACGATTCGCTGATAGGCAAGGTCATTGTCTGGGCGCCCGACCGGGCGGCCGCGATCGTCCGCATGCGCCGGGCGCTGGGTGAACTGGTGCTGACTGGGGTGGCCACCAACCAGGCATTTCACCTGCGGCTGCTGGACGATCCGGCCTTCCAGTCCGGCGAGATCGACAGCCAGTTCCTCGACCGCCGGGCCGACCTGCTGGAGGCGCCCGTCCCGGCGGGCCGGCTGCTGCAGCTGGCCGTCGCCGCCGCGCTGGCCGAGGACGAGGCCCGGCAGTCTCGCCGCCCGGCAGTGGCTGAGAGGCTCGGTCCCACCACCACCTGGCTGCGGACGGCGCGGACGGAGGGCCTCCGATGAGCGGTCCCGAGGCCACCACAGTGGCGGCGGTAACCATTGAGCGGCTGGCGAACGGCGGCGATGGGGTGGGCCACCTGCCCGACGGGCGGGCCGTGTTCGTCCCGCGGACCGCGCCGGGCGACCTCATCCAGCTGGGCCAGGTCCGGAACTACGCCCGCTTCGCCCGGGCCCGCATCGCTGCGCTGGTGCAGGCCGGACCCGGGCGGGTCGAGCCGGCCTGCGAGCACTACATCGCCGATCATTGCGGCGGGTGCCAGTTACAGCACCTCGATCTCGCGCTCCAGCTGCAGTCCAAGCGGGGCATGGTGGCCGACGCGCTCTCCCGCATCGGCCGGCTGGCGGTCGAGATCCCGCCCGTCATCGCCGCGGAGGAGAGCTGGGGCTACCGTACCCGGGTCACCCTCGCGCTGGCTCCGGGACGCCGGCACGCCGGCTTCCATCCGGCAGACCAGGCCTCGCGGGTGTTCCCCCTCAACCAGTGCCGCATCGCGTCCCCGGACCTGATGCGGCTGTGGCAGGGGCTCCGGTCCCATCTCCACCTGCTGCCGGTGGACGCAACTCAGCTGGTCCTGCGTCTCGATCGCCAGGGAGACCGCCACGTGGTGGTGCGCGCACGGGGAGACCAGGTCTGGAGCCGGCCCGGGTCACTGCGAGACCGGCTGTCAGCGGCCGGGATCACCGCCACGATCTGGTGGCAGCCCGAGCGGGGCGCCCCCCGGGTGGTGGCGGGGAGCGGGGAGGCCTTTCCGGCCACGGTCTTCGAGCAGGTCCATCCTGCCATGGGCGCGCGAGTCCGGGAGTTCGCGCTCGCCGGCCTGGGATCACTGCATGGGGTGCACGCCTGGGACCTCTACGCCGGCATCGGCGAGACGACGGACCGCCTCCACGCCGCCGGCGCCACCGTCGAAAGCGTGGAGCTGGACCGGCGGGCGGTTGATTTCGCCGAGCGGCGCTGGCGTCTGGCGCTCCACGGGGCCGAGGTGTCGCAGCGGCCAGCGCCGTCGGGGGTGACCCGCCACGCCGGCAAGGTCGAGGACCTGCTGTCCGCGCTTCGGGATCCCGGTGCGGTCATCGTCAATCCACCGCGCGCCGGCCTGGCGCCGCAGGTCACCGAGGCGCTGGCGGCCCGGCGCCCCACCCGCATCGCCTACATCTCCTGCGATCCCGCCACCCTGGCGCGCGATCTCTCGCGGCTGTGCGGCAGCACTGAAGTGCCAGCCTCCTACCGGCTGACCGGGGTCCAGGCCTTCGACCTCTTTCCCCAGACTGCCCACGTCGAAACCGTGGCGCTCCTGGAACTGGCATGAAGTACTTCGTCACGGTGGCGGGCCGCGAGGTCCCGGTCGAGGTGGATGGCAAGCGGGTCGTGGTGGACGGCCGGGAGGTCACCGCACACCTCAGTCCGGTTCCCGGGACCCCGCTGCGTCACCTGGTGATGGGTGAGGAGTCGCTCACCGTGGCCATGGAGCAGCGGGATCGGGGCTGCTGGCGGCTGTCCGTGGCGGGGGCGCCGCTCGAGGTGGACGTCGTGGACGAGCGGACCCGCCATATCCGCAGCCTGACCGGTGGGACGGCCGGGGCCAAGCTGGCCCCTCACCTCAAGGCCCCGATGCCGGGGCTGGTAGTGCGGGTGCTGGTGGAACCGGGGCAGGCGGTGCTGCCCGGGACAGGGGCTGGTGGTGCTCGAGGCGATGAAAATGGAGAACGAACTCCGGGGCACCACCGCGGGCACGGTCCGGGCGGTGCCGGTCGCCACCGGACAGGTGGTGGAAAAGGGGCAGGTGCTGGTGGAGTTCGAGACCTGAGGCCACCGCCAGGGGCAGGTCCCCCGCGGGCGGGCGCCCTTGACCTAACCCCTTCTCCGAAGCTAGTTTTTAAGTCTGTGCACTTTACGGAAATCCAGCTGGGGCAACGCATTCAGATGAAGACTTTCTCCGCCAAGCCGACCGACATCTCCCACGAGTGGCATGTGGTGGACGCCGCGGACGTGCCGCTCGGCCGGCTCGCGAGCCAGCTCGCGCAGCTGATCCGGGGCAAGCACAAGCCGACCTTCACGCCCCACATGGACGGGGGCGACTTCGTGGTCGTCATCAACGCCGAGCGGGTCCGGCTCACGGGCCGCAAGCTGGAGCAGAAGCGGCACTTCCGGCACACCGGCTACATGGGCCATGAGCGCTTCACCCCGGTCAAGAACCTGCTCCAGGGCAAGCACCCCGAGCGGGTCATCGAGCACGCGGTGTTCGGCATGCTGCCCAAGAATTCGCTCAGCAAGCAGAAACTGCGCACCAAGCTGAAGGTCTACGCCGGGGGGCAGCACCCCCACCAGGCGCAGCAGCCGGTGCCTTATTCCGTCATCCCGAAGGCGAAGTGACATGAGCGGTAAGCCTGAATTCCGCTGGCAGGCCGTTGGCCGCCGCAAGACCAGTGTGGCCCGCGTCTACCTGACGCCCGGCACCGGCAAGTGGGACGTCAACGGCCGTACGCTCGGGGACTACTTCCCGCGGCCCTCGCTGGTGCAGCACATCCAGCAGTCGTTCTCGGCCACCGATACCCTGGGGGCCTTTGACGTGCGCGCCCTTGTGCAGGGCGGCGGGCAGTCGGGGCAGGCCGGCGCGCTGCGCCACGCCATCGCCCGGGCGCTGGTGGAAGCGGATGGCCAGCACCGCGCCAAGCTGCGCACCGGTGGACTGCTTACCCGCGATCCCCGGGCGGTGGAACGCAAGAAGCCGGGTCGCGCGGGAGCCCGGAAGCGGTTCCAGTTCAGCAAGCGGTAGGCAGTCCGGCGGCTCGCCGATCCGGCGATCCGCCACACTACACACGCGCCGGGATTTCCTGCGGGGTGCCCTGGGATCAGGGTTCGCGGGAAAGATGAACGGCGCGGACGACCAACCCCCACACAGAGGTTTCCGGTCACACGATGGCTCAGCCGCAGATCCAGGACCTGCTCGAGGCCGGCGTTCACTTCGGCCACCAGACCCGCCGTTGGAATCCCAAGATGCGCCGGTTCATTTTCGCCGAGCGGTCCGGGATCTACATCATCGACCTCCAGAAGACGCTCAAGCAGATCCTGCAGGCGCAGGAACTGCTCAAGAACGTGGTGCTGCGCGGGGAGGGCGTGCTCTTCGTCTGCACCAAGAAACAGCTGAAGGGCACCGTGCAGGCCGAAGCGGCCAACTCGGCGTCGTTCTGGGTCACCGAGCGCTGGCTCGGCGGCATGCTGACCAACTTCCAGACCATCAAGAAGCAGATCAAGCGGCTGCGTGAGCTGGAGCAGGGCGCGGCGGACGGCGATTTCGCCAACTACACCAAGAAGGAGCAGCTGCTCTTCGAACGGGAAAAGCACAAGCTCCTGCGGAATCTCGAAGGCATCAAGCAGATGGGGCGCCTGCCGGGCGCGCTGTTCGTGGTGGACGCCAAGAAGGAGAAGATCGCCGTCCAGGAGGCCAACAAGCTCGGCATCCCGGTCGTGGCGATCGTGGACACCAACGCCGACCCGGACGTGATCTCGGTGCCGATTCCCGGCAACGACGACGCTATCCGTTCCGTCGCCCTGATCACCGCCGCGCTGGCGGAGGTGATCCGCGAGGCCCGGGCCCAGAGCCCCCTGCGCGAGGCGTCCGAGGACCAGGACGCCGAGACCTACAGCACCGACGGTGGCTCCGAGGGAGACCCGGAAGCCGACCGCAAGAAGCGCCGCCCGCGCCGCAAGCGGCGGCCCAAGCCGGAGGCCATTGCGGCCCGGCTCAAGCATGATGAAGAGGGCGTCGCTCCGGCCGGTGAGGCCTCGTCGGAGGATGCCCCGTCGGAGGATGCCCCGTCGGGTGATACGCCGGCCTGACCCCGTCGTTCCGCCGGGTAGTCTTTGCCGCCGTCCCCGGCTCTCGAGCCCCGGACGGCGGCGTTGCATGAAGTGGTGCCGGCCGCCGGTGGCGCCGCGCCCAAACCGTGAGGGCGGTTTCCGTGGCCGCCCGTCTCAAACCTCGAAGGACTGAAGCCAATGACAGCGAAGACGATTGCGGCCAAGGACGTGGCAGAACTCCGGAACCGGACCGGGGCGGGCATGATGGACTGCAAGGCCGCCCTGCAGGAGGCCGACGGAGACATGGAAAAGGCCGTGGAGATTCTCCGGAAGAAGGGGATGGCCAAGGCGGACAAGCGCGGCGACCGGAGCGCCTCCCAGGGCCTGGTGGTCATCGAGACCGCCGCCGGCGGCAATGACGCGGCCATGATCGAGCTCAACTGCGAGACCGATTTCGTGGCCCGCAACGAGGACTTCATCAGCCTGGCCCGCGACCTGGCCCGGCACGCCCTCGCCCATGCCCCCCAGGGGAGCCATCCCGGCACCGGCGTCGAGGCCCAGCCCTTCCGTGGCAAGACCGTCGGAGAGGCGGTCAAGGAGATCTCCGGCAAGACCGGAGAGGCAATGGCCCTGAAGCGGGTGGCCCATTTCACGCTGGGGGAAGGCACCGTCGGGCACTACCTGCATTTCAACGGACAGAGCGGCGCGCTGGTCGAGGTGGCCGGCGCCCGGGGCGACGCCGTGACGGCGCTGGCCCGCGATCTGGCGCTGCACGTGACCTCGGCCGACCCGATCGGGGTGAGCGAGGCGGATATCCCGGCCGACCTGGTGGCCCGCGAACGCCGCATCGCCGAGGAGCAGGTGGCCCAGGAGAAGAAGCCGGACAACATCAAGGCCAAGATTGTGGACGGCAAGATCCGCAAGTTCCTGGCGGAGCGGACCCTGCTCGGGCAGCCCTTCGTGAAGGATGACAGCAAGCCGGTCGGAGACCTGGTCAAGGAGGTTGCCAAGCAGGTGGGCGGCGCCCTGACCGTGACCCGCCTGGCCCGATTCAAGGTCGGCGAGTGACGCGCCGGCCCTACCATCGCGCCCTGCTCAAGCTCTCCGGCGAGGCTCTCGCCGGGGACAAGGGCTACGGACTGGACTACAAAGTCGTGGGCAGCTTCGCCGACGAGCTGCTCCGGGTCCATCGCCGGGGCGTCCAGCTGTCGGTGGTGGTCGGGGGCGGCAACATCCTCCGCGGCACCACCGCCAGCCGGGAGGGACTCGACCGGGTCTCCGCCGACTACATGGGCATGCTGGCCACCGTGATCAACGCGCTGGCGGTGCAGGACATCCTCGAGGCCAAGGGGGTCCAGACCCGGGTGATGACCGCCATCCGGATGGAGTCGCTGGCCGAGCCCTACATCCGGCGGCGCGCCCTCCGGCACATGGAGAAGGGGCGGCTCGTTATCTTTGCCGGGGGGACCGGCAACCCGTACTTCTCCACCGACACGGCGGCGGTGCTCCGGGCCCTGGAGGTGGAGGCGGAGGTGATTCTCAAGGGCACCAACGTGGAGGGAATCTTCACCGCGGACCCGCGCAGGGATACAGGGGCCCGGCACATACCCGAACTCACCTTCCAGGATGCGCTGGTGAATGGTTACGAGGTCATGGATCGGAGCGCGTTCGGACTCTGCCAGACCAACAACCTGCCCATCGTGGTCTTCAACATGAACCTGCCTGGAAACCTCGACCGGGTTCTTCTGGGCGAACCGGTGGGGACGATCGTGCAATGATTACCATTCCCGAGCTGCTCAAGCACGCCAAGGAGCTGATGCACAAGGCGGTGGAGAACACCCGGCGGGAGTTCTCCGGCATCCGCACCGGCAAGGCGACCACTTCGCTGCTGGACCTCGTCCGGGTGGAGGCCTACGGCAATGCCATGCCGCTCAGTCAGGTGGCGCTGGTGGCGGCCCCCGAGGCGCGGCTGCTGACCGTGCAGCCCTTCGACAAGGGGCTGGCCCAGGCCATCGAGAAGGCCATCCGCGATTCCGACCTGGGACTCAACCCGGCCAGCCAGGGTGGGCTGATCCGGGTGCCGATCCCCTCCCTCACGGAGGAGCGGCGCAAGGACCTGGTGCGGGTCATGCACAAGCTGGGAGAGGAAGGCCGGGTGGCGGTGCGGCACGCGCGGGGGGATGCGCATGGCCGGATCAAGAAGCTGGAAAAGATCGCCGAGGACGACCGCTCCCGTGGCGAGAAGGACCTGCAGAAGTTGACCGACGAGCACATCAAGCAGATCGATCAGTTGATCGCCGCCAAAGAGGCGGAGATCATGGAAGTCTGAGCGGATGAGCGACGAGCTGCTGCGTCAGGTTCAGCACCACGGCTCACGCCCCGCCCACATCGCCATCATCATGGACGGCAATGGCCGCTGGGCGCGCGGACGCGCGCTCCCGCGGCCGTTCGGCCATAAGGCCGGCATGCAGGCGGTCCGGGAGGTCGTCGAGGGCGCCCTGGCCGCCGAAGTGGAGGTCCTCACCCTCTTCGCCTTCAGCCAGGAGAACTGGCAGCGCCCCGCCGACGAAATCGGCGCGCTGATGGACCTGCTGCAGGAGTACATCGCCCGCGAGATGGCGGAGCTGGAGGCCCAGGGAGTCCGGGTCCGGTTTCTGGGCGACCTGGAGCGGCTCTCTCCCTCCGCCCGCGCGTCGGTGGACCGGCTGATGGCCCAGACGGCCCGGGGCGGCAAGCTGGCGCTGAACATCTGCATCTCCTACGGCTCCCGCGCCGAATTGACCCGCGCGGCCCGGCTGCTGGCGGAAGCGGCGGTGGCCGGCACGCTGGACCCCGCCGACATCGACGAAGAGGCCATCTCCCGCCGCCTCTACACCTCCGAGTTCCCCGATCCCGACCTGCTGATCCGGACCTCAGGCGAACTGCGGCTCTCCAACTTCCTGCTGTGGCAGCTCGCCTACGCCGAGCTGTATGTCACCCCGGTGCTGTGGCCCGATTTCAAGCGCCAGCATCTCTGGGAGGCGATCCTCGAGTACCAGCGGCGCGACCGGCGGTTCGGGAAGGTGACCGTCTAGGTGGCATCCAATCTCACCAAACGTATTGCCTTCGCCGTTGTCGCGATCCCCCTGGCGCTGGGGATCGTCTGGCTGGGCGGCTGGCTGCTGGTGGCGGTGGCGGCAGCCGCGGCGGTGCTGGGGGCCCGGGAGCTGCTGGGCTTCGCCCGGCTGCAGGAGATCCGGCCGCTGGAACGGACCGCCCTGGTCTCGGCCGCTCTCGTCCCGGTGCTGGTCTACCTGGCCCTCACCAGCCGGCCGGAGATCCTGGGCTGGAGCTGGCTGCTGTGCGGATTGTGGCTGATCGGGCTGCTCTCGATCATGCTGGCGCGCCGGGGCCCGGGGGAGCGGCCGCTGGCGGCGGTGGCGATCACGGCCTTCGCGGTGCTCTATCCCGCCGGGCTCGCCTCCTTCCTGGTGGCGATCCGCCACCTGACGTTTGGCGACCGCTCGTGGCCGGGTGCCTGGCTGGTGTTCTTTCCTCTGGTCGTCACCTGGGTCTGTGACACGGCCGCGATGTTTGCGGGCCGGACCATCGGCGGGCGGAAGCTCTGGCCGGCGATCAGCCCCGGCAAGACCTGGGCGGGGACGATTGCGGGGGTGGTCGGGGCCCTGATCTCGGTTCCGCTGCTGAACGTCCTGGTGCTGGAGCGACTCGGCATCGCCCTCCCGCTGCTGCAGGGGCTGCTCTTTGGTCTGGTGCTCGGGGTGGTGGGACAGGTCGGCGACCTGGCCGAGTCGCTGTTGAAGCGGGAGGTGGGGGTCAAGGATTCCTCCTCGCTCATCCCGGGGCACGGTGGCGTGCTGGATCGGTTCGACTCGCTCTATTTCGTGCTCCCGGTCTCGGCGATGCTGTACCGGTTGTTCGGGGTGCAGTGATGCGGGGTGTCGCGATCCTCGGCTCCACCGGCTCCATCGGGAAGAGCGCCCTCAAGGTCCTCGGCCGCCAGCGGGAGCAGTTCCGGGTGGTGGCGCTCACCGCCCGCCAGAACCGGGCGGCGCTGGAGCGCCAGTCGGCGGAGTGGCGCCCGGGCCTGGTCGGGCTGACGTCCGAGCGCGGGCCCGAGCTGCTGGTGGAGGCGGCGAGCCACCCGGACGTTGACATCGTGCTCAACGCCGTGGTGGGCTCGGCGGGGCTGGACGCGACGCTCGCGGCCCTGCGGGCGGGCAAGCGCGTCGCGCTGGCCAACAAGGAAACGCTGGTGATGGCCGGGGATCTGATCCGGGCGGCGGCGGATGCCGGCGGCGGAGAGCTGATCCCGGTGGACTCGGAACACTCGGCCGTGTTCCAGTGCGTGAGCGGCCGCGAATCGGATCTCCAGCGGCTGATCCTCACCGCTTCCGGTGGTCCCTTCCGCGACTGGGAGCCGGCCCGGATCCGTGCGGCCACGGTGGCGGAAGCGCTCAACCATCCGACCTGGCAGATGGGGTCCAAGGTCAGCGTGGACAGTGCCAGCCTGGTGAACAAGGCCCTGGAACTGATCGAGGCACACCATCTCTTCGGGCTGGGGTACGACGCGCTGGAGGCGGTGGTGCATCCCCAGAGCATTGTGCATGCGTTCGCCGAGTTCTGTGACGGCAGCGTGCTGGCGCAGCTCAGCTTCCCGAGCATGGAGCTGCCGATCCTGTACGCCCTGACCCATCCTGGCCGGCTGCCTGACGAGGGCACCCGCCGGTTCGACCCGGTGGCGGCGGGGCCGCTCACCTTCGAGCCGATCCGGGGCGAGGACTTCCGCGCCTTCGGCATCGGGGTGGCGGCAGGACGGGCGGGCGGCACCGCCCCGGCGGTGTTCAACGCCTCCAACGAAGAAGCGGTGGCGGCGTTCCTCCAGGGGCGGATCCCCTTCGGGCGGATCGCGGAGACCATCGAGCGGGTGCTGGAGGCGCATCGGACCGAGCCGGTGCGCGATCTCGAGACGGTGCGCGCGGCCGATGGCTGGGCCCGCGCACACGCGCGTGAGGTGCTGGCGTGAACTTCCTGTTTACCGTGGCGGTGCTGCTGGTCGTCCTGGGCGTGCTGATCTTCGTGCACGAGCTGGGTCACTTCCTTGCCGCCAAGTGGGCCGGCATCCGGGTGCACCGTTTCGCGCTGGGCATGGGCAACCCGGTGCCGGGGCTCAAGTTCACGCGCGGCAACACCGAGTACGCCATCTGCTGGTTGCCCCTGGGCGGCTATGTGAAGATGGCCAGCCGGGAAGAAGAGGCCACCAGCAGCGTCCTCGAGGGGAGCAGCGCCTCTGCGGGGGTGGAGCCGGTGCGGCCCGACGAGTTTTTCGAGGCCAAGCCGGTCTGGAAGCGGATGATCGTCATCCTGGCCGGGGTGACCCTCAACGTGCTCTTTGCCTGGCTGGCATTCACCTACCTGGCCGCCAAGAACGGCGAGCAGATCGAGCCCACCACGGTGATCGGCCGGGTAACCCTGGACAGCCTCCCTCCCGGGGCCGCAGGCCTGGCTCAGCTGGCCCCCGGCGATCGCCTCGTCCGGATCAACGGCGTCGAGGTCGGTTCCTGGAACGATATCGAACGCGGCCTCTCCACCAGCGAAGGCGACACCCTGACCCTCGAGCTCGCCGACGGCCGGTCGATCTCCCTGGGGATTCACCACGCCGCCCTGGGAGACCGGGTGCGGGCGACGCTGGCACTCCAGCCCTATCGCCCGGCGGTCATCGGGCAGGTGCTTCCCGGGCGGCCCGCCGAGAAGGCGGGGATCGCCGCGGGCGACACCATTCTCTCGGTCAACGGCGACACCGTCCCCCAGTGGTATGATCTGGTCGAGCGGGTCCGGGCCAGCGCGGGCACCCCACTGGTCCTCCGCATCCAACGGGACTCGGTGCGCATCCTAACCGTGACCCCCGAGGCGGAGGCCGAGGCCGTCCCTGGCGGCGGCACGGTCACGGTGGGCAAGGTGGGCGCCGGACCTGACATCACGGTGGTGTCCCGGCCCTATCCCGGCTTCCGGGCGCTCGGCGCCGGGTTCCGGGCCACCCTGGCGGCCTCGACCCAGATCGTGCGGACGGTGCAGGGACTGGTCAGCGCGCGGATCTCCAGCCGCGAGGTGGGCGGGCCCATTCTCATCGGGCAGATGGCGGCGCAGACCGCCCGGCTGGGGTTCGACGTATTTCTCTCGTTCATGGCGCTGGTGTCGGTCAACCTCGCCGTGCTGAACCTCCTGCCGATCCCGATCCTCGACGGCGGGCAGTTCATCTTCCTGCTGGCGGAGGGTGTGACCCGTCGGCCGGTGCCGGAGCGCATCCGCAACGCCCTGATGCTGGTGGGAATGGTCTTGATCGTGGCGCTGATGCTACTGGCGTTTTCCAACGACATCCGGCGCCTGATCGGCTGGTAGCCGACCGGGCCGGCGAGTCCTCGCCCGGGCTGCCGGCCCGGCGAGGACGCCTCATCCTACTGATACCATGACCCTGCTTTCCCTCGAGTCCGTCACCAAGCGCTACGGCGAGGTGACCGCCGTAGATGACGTGAGCTTCTCCATCGACCGCGGCCAGGTGGTCGGATTCCTCGGACCCAACGGTGCGGGCAAGTCCACCACCATGCGGATGATCACCCAGTATCATGAGCCCGATGAGGGCCGGATCCTGTTTGACGGCGTGCCCCTCGCTGAGGCCGGCCGCGACGCCAAGCGCCGGGTGGGGTACCTGCCGGAGAACAACCCGCTCTACACCGAGATGCTGGTGGCCGAGTACCTCGCCTTCGTCGGGCGGCTGCGGCACCTGCCCCCGCTGGTGCTCTCCCGCGGTACCGACGAGGCGGTGCAGGCCACGGGGATCGAGGCGGTGTTTCACCGGCCCATCGGGGAACTCTCCAAGGGCTACAAGCAGCGCGTCGGCCTCGCCGCCGCCATCCTGCACAAGCCCGATCTGCTGGTGCTCGATGAGCCCACCGAGGGGCTTGACCCCAATCAGCGGGTCGAGATTCGCAGACTCATCGGCGACCTGGGCAAGGACCGGACCGTGCTGCTGTCCACCCATATCCTGTCCGAGGTCCAGCACGTCGCCTCCCGGCTCCTGATCATCAACCGCGGCCGGCTCGCCGCCGATGGCCCGGTGAGCACCCTGCTCGGTTCCGCCGCCGGCCAGGTCCGCATCATCGTCGAGGCCGAGGGCGCTGCCGTCGCGTCCCGGCTGGGCGCGCTCCCCGGCGCCCGCGTGGTGACGGTAACGGAGACCGGCACCCGCGCCCAGGTGGCCCTGTCTGCGCCAGCCGTCCCCGATCTGCGGCCCGAGATCTTCCGGCTTGCTGCCGCCGAGGGGTGGACCTTGTATGAACTGCACCAGGAAGCCGGCAGCCTGGAAGCGCTGTTCCGGGAGCTGACCGGGAAGGGAGGTGCCGCGTGAGGGCGCCGCTGATCATTGCCCGGCGCGAACTGCGCGCGCTGTTCGACAGTCCGGCGGGGTACACCCTGCTGGTGGTGTTCCTGGTCATCAACGGGTTCCTGTTCTTCCGTCAGGCCTACCTCACCAACACCGCCTCGCTCCGTCCCATGCTGGACGTGCTGCCCTGGCTGCTGCTGTTCTTCGCGCCGGCGGTGGCGATGCGCACCCTGGCCGAGGACAGCCGTTCCGGGCAGCTCGAGGTGGTGCTGTCCCAGCCGATCACCGAATGGGAACTGTTGCTCGGCAAGTACCTCGGCGCGGCCGGGTTCCTGTGGATCGCGCTGCTGTGCACCCTCACGATTCCACTGGGGCTTTCCCTCGGGGCCGAACTCCCCTGGGGGCCGGTGCTGGCACAGTACACCGGGGCGATCCTGCTCGCCGGCGGGCTGACGGGGATCGGTGTCTGGGCCTCTTGCATCACCCGGAGCCAGATCACCGCGTTCATCGTGGCGGTGGCGGTGATGTTCCTGCTGGTCCTGGTCGGGCTCAACCCGCTGATCGTGGGGCTGCCCCCGGCGCTGGGCGCTGTGGCGGCCCGGATCGGAGTGCTCTCCCACTTCGACAGCATCGGCCGGGGCGTGATTGATCTGCGGGACGTGATCTACTTCGTGTCGCTCGCGGCGATCTTCATGACCCTCGCCTACGGCACCATCATGGCACGCAAGCTCGCCGCGGGGCAGGCGCCCCTCCGCCGGCTCCGGCTCGGGGTGCTGCTGCTGGTGGGCACGCTGGTGGTGGTCAATCTGCTGGGGAACTATATCGGCGGGCGGATTGATCTGACCCCGGGGCGGGCCTATACGATCGCGCCGGCCACCAAGGCCCTGGTCCGCTCGCTCGACGATATCGTCACGATCAAGCTCTACGCCTCCACCGAGCTGCCGGCGGAGGCCGCCCTGATGAAGCGCGACCTCGACGACCTCCTCGGCGACATCCGGTCCGCGGGGAAGGGCAGGGTCCGGCTGGTCAGCCGCGATCCCGCCGCCGACCCCGAGGTGTTGCGCGAGGCCCAGAGCCTGGGCGTCTCCGCGGTGCAGTTCAACGTGGTAGGACGCTCCGAGCTGCAGATCAAGGAAGGCTATCTCGGGCTGGTGGTGCAGTACGCCGACCAGCACGAGAGCTTCCCGTTCGTCCGCCGCACCGACGATCTCGAGTACCGGCTCGCCGCCGCGATCAGAAGTCTCACCCGGACCGCCAAGCCGGTGGTCGGCATCGCCGCCGCCATGGACGACTGGGGCCGCGATGGCCGCGGGTTCAGCATCGTGCAGGAGCAGCTGGCGCGGAGCTATACGGTCATCCCCGTCTCGCTCGGCGATTCCACCCAGCCGGCCGACTCCATCCATACCCTGCTCATCGGCGGGCAGCCCGATTCCCTGCTGCCGGCGGTGCGCCAGCGACTGCAGGCGTTCTTCGCCCGTGGCGGCAGCGCCCTCATCATGACCAGCGGGGCACCGGTGCTCGGCGCGAATCCGAAGGCCAGTGCCCGGGAGCCGATCTGGAACCAGCTGCTGGCGCCTTACGGGGTGAAGGTCAGGCCCGATCTCCTGTACGATCTCTCCTCCAACCAGATCGTGCCTGTGCCGGTTGAGGGTGGCGGGCGGGTCTTCCAGCCCTACCCCTTCTGGGTCCGGGCCCAGGCCAACCCGGGCAGCGTCATCACCGACGGGGTGGGGGAGGTCTTCCTGCCTTGGACCAGCACCGTGGACACCGGTGGGGCAGCGGGCGTCACGGTGACGCCGCTGCTGCGCTCCAGCAGAATGTCCAGCGTGGCCGAAGGGGACATCGACCTGACGCCGACGCGCGCCTTCCCCCCGGTCAATGTCCGGCCCAGGGTGCTGGGCGTCCAGGTGACGCCGGACTCGGGGAGCGGCCTGGGACGGCTGGTGCTGGTGGGGAACATGGAGTTCGCCACCGATCGCTATCTCGGCAACGCCCCCGAGAATGCGACGTTTGCGCTCAATGCGGTGGACTGGCTGGCCCAGGACGAGGCGCTGATCAGCATCCGCAGTCGTGACCGGCGGCCCCCGCGGCTGCTGTTCGCCAGCGCCAGCCTGCAGCAAGGCGTCAAGTATGCCAATCTCGCGGTGCTGCCGGCGCTGGTCGCGGTACTCGGGATACTGCGGCTGGTGCGGCGCCGGCGCCGGTCGCTTGAACCGTGGCGTCCGTTGTCCGGTGGCCAGGGAGGTGCCGCATGAGCGTCGCCATGCTGCGCCGCATCGCGGCGGTCCTTGGGCTGGCGCTGCTCCTCTGGGGCGGGCTGGCCCTCTGGCGGCGCTCCGCGCGCGACACACCCGCGGGGCTGACGCTGCCCCGGCTCGCCGCCGAGTCGGTGGCACGGGTCAGCTTCATCCGGGGTGCGGACACCACCACCCTGGAGCGAGCGGGTGACATATGGCGGGTGAACGGGATGCCGGCGGACACCCGGACGATCACCGAGTTCCTCGCCGCCAGCGCGGACTCCACGGTGGGCAGCGAACTGGTCTCCCAGGGCGTCGTGTCGCACCAGCGACTCGGGGTGGACTCCGCCGCGGCGCTGCGCCTGACAGTGGCTGGGCCCGAGGCGGCGAAGCTGGATCTTTTCGTGGGACGCCGGGGCCCCAATTTCGAGGGCTTTTACGTGCGGCGGGTAGGCGAGACGGCGGCCTTCCTGCTTCGAGGCAACTTCGTGGAGGCCACCACCCGCTCCGCCGACGAATGGCGAGACCGTCGCATCGCCTCGATTCCGGCCGAGGCGATCGGCAGTGTTGCGGTCCGCCGGGGAACCGAGAACTACGTGGTCCAGCCCGCCCGCTCCGGCTGGACCGTGGGGGGCGTGGCCGGGGACTCTGCCGCAGTCGCGCGCTACCTCAGCCTGTTTGGCGATGTGCGGGCCAGCGGATTCCCGGATGGGTCGCAGCTGGCCGGGATTCGCTTCGATCCACCGGAGCTGGAAGTCGTCGTGCGTGATCGCGCGGGGAAGGAACTCGAGCGGCTGGCACTCGCCCCGGCCGAGGGCGGCTTCTGGGTGCGGAGCACCGCGGGGGTGGTCTATCGCATGGACTCCAGGGCCGGGGGACGGATCGCGCCGCCGGCCCAGGCTCTGCTACCGCCGCGCTGACCGCGGCCTACCAGACTTTCCACCAGCCCTTCTTGTCCGCCTCCTTCGCCGCGCCGCCCAGCTCTCCGAGGTAGCCCTCCTGTACCGGAATGTCGCTGGTGGACCGGGTGCCGGCCTCCATATCGGCAAGGTCGGCACGCAGGGCCGCTGCCGAGGGATAGCGGTCATCGGGGTGCTTCGCCAGGAGCCGCAGGATGATCCGCTCGATGCGCTTGGAGAGTTCCGGGCGGCGGACTCTAGGGGGCTCGGGCCGGTCCTCGACGTGCATCCGGGCCAGTTCGAACCAGTCTCGCGACTTGAAGGGTACGTCCCCGGTGACCGCGCGGTAGAGCGTGATGCCGAGTGAATAGAGGTCCGAGCGGCCGTCGAGGCCGCGCCCCTGCGCCTGTTCCGGGGAGATGTAGGCCGGGGTGCCAATGGTCATGTTGAAACCCGTGGCCGCCATGTAGCCGCTTACCGCCCGGGCGATCCCGAAATCGGTCAGTACCGGGCGGTTGTCCGCACCGAGGAGAATGTTGTCCGGCTTGATGTCGCGGTGCACCACGTTCTGGGAGTGGGCAAAGCCCAGCGCGTCCGCGACCCCGAGGGCGATCATCACGACCTCGCCCTCCGCCAGGACGGTCTGCCTGGCCAGCCGACCGCTCAGGCTGTCGGGGAACAGCTCCATGGCAAACCATGAAGATCCTGCCTCACCGCCAATATCCTCGATATGGATGATGTTGGGGTGCTTGAGGTCCCGAGCAAAGGCGGCCTCCTTCCGGAACCGGGTCTCGAAGGCCGGATCCGACGCATAGCGAGGCTTTAAGACCTTTATTGCCAAGGTCTTACCATCATCCCGCTGAGCGGCATACACCCAGGCGAATCCCCCCTGCCCGAGCAGGCGCTCGAGCCGGTATGGCCCCATTCGTTGGCCTGGGGCAGGGGCGTCTGGAGGGGTGGCGGGGTTGCCCATGATGGGAGCGCGGGGTTATTTTGGCGTGCTACTTACGGAAACATGTCTAACGGGCAGCGTGCCCGGGGCCAGTGCACAGAGGATACACGCAGCATGGGTTTTGACAAGCAGGCGGTTATCGCCAAGCAGCGCTCGCATGAGACCGACACCGGATCCACCAAGGTGCAGGTGTCGCTCCTGACCGAGCGGATCAACTCGCTGACCGACCACTTCCGCACCCACCCCAAGGACCATCACGGGCGCCGCGGGCTCCTGAAGATGGTCGGGACCCGCCGGCGGCTCCTCAACTACCTGAAGCAGAACGATCTGCCCACGTACCGGGCCCTGATCGATCAGCTCGGGCTCAGGCACTAACGGTCCACCGCACTCAAGGGCGTCCCCGCCAGCCTAGGCCGGGACGCCCTTCAACCTATTGGGGCCATCCCCACAGGAACAGGTCGTGAGCGTACATCGCATCGAAACCCAGTTTGCCGGCCGCCCGCTCGTCCTCGAGACCGGCCGCCTCGCGAAGCAGGCCGCCGGATCGGCCTACCTCCAGTTTGGTGATACGGTCGTTATCGCGGCCATCACCCTCTCGCCCAACCAGTCGTCGCTGCCGTTCTTCCCGTTGACGGTGGAGTATCGGGAGCGGACCTACGCCGCGGGCAAGTTCCCGGGCGGGTTCCTCAAGCGCGAGGGCCGGCCCAGCGACAAGGAGATCCTGGCGGCGCGGGGCATTGACCGCTCCGTCCGGCCACTCTTCCCCGAGGGTTTCAAGAACGAAGTCCAGGTCTTCGTGACGGTGCTGTCGGCGGACCAGGAGAACGACGCCGACGTGCTCGGCATCGTGGCTGCCTCGCTGGCCATGTCGGTCTCGACGGTGCCGTGGAACGGGCCGATCGCGGCGGTGCGGGTGGGCCGGGTGGAGGGCAACTGGATCCTCAATCCGACCTTCCAGCAGCTGGAGTTCTCCTCGATGGACATCACGGTCAGCGGCAGCGCCGACTCGGTGCTGATGGTCGAGGGTGGCGCGGTGGAGATCTCCGAGGCCGAGGTGCTGGAGGCGCTCAAGGTGGCCCAGAAGGGGATCAAGGAGATCCTGGGGCACACCAGCAAGCTGGCGGCCAAGAGCAAGGTCGAGAAGATCGAGTGGGTCAAGGCGGAGCCGGATCCGGCGCTGGTCAAGCGGGTTACCGAGCTGGCGGAGAAGGAAGTCGCCAAGGCCATCAATGCCAAGGACAAGCACGCCCGGGCGGCCAACGTCAAGGCGGTGAAGATCAAGCTGCAGGAGACGCTGGCGGAGGAGTTCCCGGACCAGGCCAAGGTGATCAGCGCCCTGTTCGAGGACGTCGAGTACCGGGTGATGCGGGCGCAGGTGCTGGACAAGGGCGAGCGGGTGGACGGCCGCGACGGCGACACCATCCGGCCCATCAGCATCGAGACCGGCCTGCTCCCCCGCGCCCACGGCTCGGCGCTGTTCCAGCGGGGCGAGACCCAGGCGATCGTTGCCGTGACCCTCGGCACCCAGGACGACGAACAGCGGATCGACAGCATTGATACGGCGGCGGAATCGTCCAAGTCGTTCATGCTGCATTACAACTTCCCGCCGTACTGCACCGGAGAAGTGAAGCCGGTGCGCGGCACCAGCCGCCGGGAGATCGGCCACGGGGCGCTGGCGGAGCGCGCCATCCAGCCGCTGCTGCCGGAGTACGACGGCTTCCCCTACACCCTGCGGGTGGTCTCGGAGATCCTGGAGTCCAACGGCTCCTCCTCCATGGCCTCGGTGTGTGGCGCGTCGCTCTCGCTCATGGATGCGGGCGTGCCGCTCAAGGCGGCCTGCGCCGGCGTCGCAATGGGGCTGATCAAGGAAGGCAAGAAGGTCGCCATCCTCACCGACATCCTCGGCTCGGAGGATGCGTTGGGAGACATGGACTTCAAGGTGGCGGGCACCAAGTCCGGCATCACCTCGATCCAGATGGACATCAAGATCGAGGGCATGGACCTCAAGATCATGGAAGAGGCGCTGGAGAAGGCCCGCAAGGGCCGGCTCCATATCCTCGCCGAGATGGAAAAGGCGCTGGCCGGCCCGCGGCCGGAGCTGTCGCCCTACGCGCCCCGGATCATCACGCTGATGGTCAAGCCGGACAAGATCGGTGACATCATCGGCCCCAAGGGCAAGACCATCCGCGGCATCCAGGACGCGACCGGCGCCAAGATCAGCATCGAGGACTCCGGCCTGGTGACCATCGCCGCCGTCGGTGGTGAGGCGGGCGAGAAGGCCCGCCAGATGATCGCCGCCATGGTGGCCGAGCCCGAGGTGGGCAAGATCTACGAGGGCCCGGTGAAGAGCACCACGGCCTTCGGCGCCTTCGTGGAGATCATGCCCGGCGTGGAGGGGTTGCTTCACATCAGCGAGCTGCAGCACGGCCGCACCGAGAAGACCGAGGACGTGGTCAAGAAGGGCGACGTCGTGAAGGTGAAGCTGCTGGAGGTGGATGAAAAGGGCCGGATGAAGCTGTCCCGGAAGGCGCTCATCCCGAAGGAGTAGGGTCTTCCCCGTGGAGACCACCCAGCTCGACCAGCACCTGCACCGGACCGTCGCGCCCAACGGCCTGACGATTCTCACCGAACTGCTCCCCGGCGTCCGTTCCGTGGCCGCCGGGGTGTCGGTCCGGGCCGCCAGCGCCCATGAGGCGCGCGGCAAGATGGGTGTCTCCCATCTGCTGGAGCACATGGTGTTCAAGGGCACCGAGCGCCGCAGCGCCCGCCAGGTGGCGCTGGAACTGGAGCGCCGGGGCGGCTCCCTCGATGCCTACACCAGCCGCGACCACACCAACTACCAGGCCCACGTTCTCGATGAGGACCTCCCCCGGGCCCTGGATGTCCTGACCGATCTCGTCCGCCGTCCCCTGCTCAGGCCCGAGGATCTCGAGCTGGAGCGGAAGGTGGTGCTCGAGGAGATCGCCACCGTGGACGACACCCCGGACGATCTGGTCTTCGAGCTGTTCAGCGAGCAGCTGTGGCCCGATCACCCCTACGGGTACTCGATCCTCGGCACCCGTGAAACGGTGGGAGCGCTGGTCGCGACCGACCTGCGGGCGGCGCACCGCGCGGGGTACTTCCCCGGCAACTGCGTGGTGGCGGCCGCCGGCCGGGTGAATCACGACGAGGTCCTGGCCCTGCTGGGGCAGGAAGGGTGGTTCGACTCTGCGGTGGCCGGCGCGTCGCGGGCACCGGTCGCGGGACGCGAGGCCGCCCGGGGCCGCCATGCCCGCATCCCGCGCGATTCGGCCCAGGTGCACCTGGTGTTCGGCACCGACACCTTTCCGTACCGGGACCGGCGGCGCTTCGCGCTGTCCATCGTGACCAACGCCTTCGGTGGCGGCATGTCCAGCCGGCTGTTCCAGCGCATCCGCGAGGAGCTGGGGCTGGCCTACGCGATCTACGCCTACCAGCAGTTCTTCCAGTCCGCCGGAGTGGTGGGCGTGTACCTGGGCACCCAGCCGGCCACCGCCGCCCTTGCCGAGGACGCGATCCGGCAGGAGTATCATCTGCTTGCCAGCGGGGGGCTCTCGGCTGAGGAGCTGGCCGGCGGCAAGCAGCAGCTCAAGGGCCAGGTGATGCTGTCCCTGGAGAGTCCGGTGAGCCGCATGAACCGCCTGGCCACCCTGTCCCTGCACGGCGAGGCCTACCGGCCGTTGGACGCCATCCTGGCGGAGATCGACCGGGTGACGCCTGAAGACGTCACGGCGATTACGTCGGAGTTCTTTGCCCCGGAGCGCCAGACGGTGGTGCGGCTGGGGCCGGAGTAGACAGCTGCCCGTCTCCGAGTCGCCATCAGACCTGACCACGGACAGTGGATCGCGGAAGCGGATCGCATGGAGCTGGCCTCAGCCCTACACCACCCGAGACCTCTATGATCATCGGCGTCCCGAAGGAAATCAAGACCAACGAGAACCGCATCGCGCTGGTCCCGGCGGGCGCAGAAGCGTTCGTGTCCCGCGGCCACACGGTCTGCATCGAGGAGGGGGCCGGAGTGGGGAGCGGGTTTCCGGATGAGAGCTTCGTCGTCGCCGGCGCCCAGATCCTGCCCACGGCGGACGCGGTCTGGGCCAAGGCCGACATGATCATGAAGGTGAAGGAGCCGATCGCCGTGGAGTGGCCGCGGATGCGCGCCGGCCAGGTGATCTACACCTATTTCCACTTCGCCGCGGCGGAGGCGCTGACCCGCGCCGTCATCAAGTCCAAGGCGCGTCGCCGTGGCGTACGAGACGGTACAGCTGCCCAGCCGGGAGCTGCCATTGCTCACCCCGATGTCCGAGGTCGCTGGCCGGATGGCGGTGCAGGAGGGTGCCAAGTACCTGGAGAAGGTCTTCGGCGGCAGCGGCGTGCTGCTGGGCGGCGTGCCGGGGGTGGCGCCGGCCAACGTGGCCATCATCGGCGGCGGCGTGGTGGGCATCAACGCCGCCAAGATGGCCGCGGGCCTGGGCGCCCGGGTGACGATCCTCGACATTTCGCTGGAGCGGCTGCGTTACCTCGACGACGTGCTCCCGGCCAATGTCACGACGCTCTTCTCCAACCGGCATAACATCCTCGATGCCATCCGCGCGGCGGACCTGGTCGTGGGCGCGGTGCTGCTGCCGGGCGCCAAGGCCCCGCATCTGGTCAAGCGCGAGGACCTCAAGATCATGAAGCCGGGCTCGGTTATCGTGGACGTGGCGGTGGACCAGGGCGGCTGCGTCGAGACCATCAAGCCGACCACCCACGAGAACCCGACCTACTTCGTGGAGGGCATCCTCCACTACGCGGTGGCCAACATGCCGGGCGGGGTGCCCCGGACCTCCACCCTGGCCCTGACCAACGCCACCCTGTCCTACGGGCTGCGGCTGGCCCGCGACGGCTGGAAGCAGGCCTGCACGGACGACCCAGCCCTCGCGCTGGGGCTCAATGTGGTGGAGGGGAAGGTGGTCTACCCCGGCGTCGCGGAGGCCTTCGGCCTGCCTCTGGTCAGCGTGGGGTCGGTCCTGTAGGGCGGAGTCACGGGTGGGGCGCAGCGCTCCCGCCCGTGGCCTCTGCGCCCGCGTCCTTGGTCCCTTTCCCGCGATCGCCATGCTCGACGTCCAGCTCACCCGTCTTCCTCACGGCGTCGGCCTGCCCCTGCCGGCGCTGGCCACGCCGGGTTCCGCCGGCTACGACCTTGCCAGCGCAGAGGAGGGCTCCCTGGCGCCGATGGAGCGGCGGCTGTTCCGGACCGGGTTCGCCATCGCGGTGCCAGCGGGCTTCGAGTGCCAGATCCGTCCCCGCTCGGGACTGGCGCTCCGCTCGGGCGTCACCCTCCCCAACACCCCGGCCACGATTGACAGCGACTACCGCGGGGAGCTGATGGTGGCGCTGATCAACCTGGGGGCCGAGCCGTTCCGGGTGGAGCGGGGGATGCGGATTGCGCAGCTGGTCTTTGCACGGGTGGAGGGAGCGGGGTTCCGCGAGGTGTCGCAGCTGCCGCCCAGCGGCCGGGGGGCCGGCGGTTTCGGCAGCACCGGGAAGTGACGCACCTCACCTAAGTTGGCGTCTTGTCCGGGCTTACAGCCGCCGTTACCTTTGCCAAACACTGTCTGAATCGGCTTCGGGAATGAAGTTTCTCTCGCTAAAACTTGGGTCGTTTCTGCCCGCGAACGAAATCGCGGTGGACCTTGGTACGGCCAACACCCTGATCTACGTCAAGGGTGAAGGCATCGTGCTGAACGAGCCCTCCGTGGTGGCGATCGAGAAATCCACAGGCAAGATCAAGGGCATCGGGCTCGAGGCCAAGCGCATGCTGGGCCGTACGCCCGATGGCATCCTGGCGGTGCGGCCGCTCAAGGACGGCGTGATCGCCGACTTCGACGTCACCGAGAAGATGCTGCGCTACTTCCTCAAGGCGATCATCGACAAGCACGTCTTCCGGGTGCGGCCCAAGGTGATCGTCTGTGTCCCCTCGGGCATCACCGAGGTGGAGCGGCGCGCGGTGCGGGACAGCGCCGAGACCGCGGGTGCCAAGCAGGTGGACATGGTGGCTGAGCCGATGGCGGCCGCGATCGGGGTGGGCCTGCCGGTGGAGACGCCCACCGGCAACATGGTCATTGACATCGGCGGCGGCACCACCGAGATCGCGGTCATCGCGCTCTCGGGCATCGTCTCCGATACCTCCATCCGGGTGGGCGGGGACGAGCTGGACCAGGCCATCGTGCAGTTCATGCGCAAGAACTACAACCTGCTGGTGGGCGAGCCCACGGCCGAGTCCATCAAGATCAAGATCGGCTCCGCGGCCCCCACCGGGGATGAGCGGGAGATGGAAGTAAAGGGCCGCGATCTGGTCTCCGGCATCCCCAAGACGGTGCGGGTGCACTCCAGCGAGATCCGGGAGGCGGTGCAGGAGCCGATCCAGTCCATCGTCGACGCGGTGCGCCGGGCGCTGGAGATCACCCCGCCCGAGCTGGCCAGCGACATCGTGGACCGCGGCATCATCATGACCGGTGGCGGTGCGCTCATTCGCGGGCTGGACATCCTGCTGGCCCAGGAGACCGGCCTGCCGATCCACGTGGATGAGGATCCGCTGACCTGCGTGGTGCGGGGCGCGGGGCGGATCCTCGACGATTACGAGAAGTACCAGAGCGTGCTGTACCGGTAATGGCCTCCGGGGCGTATCGGACCCAGTCCCGCCGGGACACGCTCCTCTTCGCTGCGTGCGTCATCCTTTCAGTCCTGATGCTGGTCCGCCCGGACCTGGGCGACCGCGCCACCGCGGTCATCCGGCGCTCCGTCCTGGTGCCCTTCCTCTGGCTGCACCAGAAGGCCGAAGCCTCCCGCACCACCCAGGCCACCTTCGACCGGCTCCGCGCCGAGCGGGATTCCGCCGCCTACGCCGCCCAGTTCCTGGTTTCGCTCCGCGCTGAGAACGTCCGGCTGCGCGGCCTCCTCGGCCTGGGTACCCGCCTCGGCACCGGCTATGTCGCCGCCGATGTGCTGCATCAGTCGCTGCCCACCGATGGGCGCACGCTGGTGCTGTCGGCCGGTGCCGCCCTTGGAGTCCGGGTATTCGATCCGGTAGTTGGGGCCGAGGGGCTGATCGGCGTGGTGCGGAGCGTCGAGCCGGGTCGGAGCATCGCGATGACGTGGGCGCACCCGGAATTCCGGGCCAGCATCTTCACCCAGCAGGGTGAGGTCTTCGGAGTCATCGCGCCGGCCATGCAGATCACCGGGAGCGAGCAGCTGCTGCAGCTGCGCGGGGTGGCCATCCGGGACTCCGTGCCCACCGGGACGCTGGTACTCACCTCCGGCCTGGGCGGGGTGTACCCGGCCGGCATCCCGGTGGGGACCGTCATCGGACCGGCGCCGGAGGAGACCGGCTGGGAACGGGTCTTCGTGGTCCGGCCGGCAGCGAGCCCGGCCGCCGCCACCCAGGTGCTCATCCTCCGGCGTACCGGGCCCGGCGGCGTGGCAGGGGCCTTCAGCCCGGACAGCGTGCCATGATCTCCATCCGGGCCGACCGGGGCCGGCTGTGGACGGTGCTCTTCCTCCTGGTGGTGCTGCACTTCGGGCTCCGGCCGCGGCTGGGGTATCCCATGGTCGCCCCGGATTTCCTGCTTCTGGCCTTGGTGCTCTACGCCATGCGGAGCCGGCCGGGGGCCGCCGCAGTGGCGGGCTTCCTGGTGGGACTCGTCGGAGACGCCATGGTACCGGCCCGGGTCGGGGCCGGGGCCCTGGCCCACACCGTCATCGGTTACCTCGCGGCGTGGGGGCGGGCGGTGTTCTTCCCGGACAACCTGTTCATTAACGGACTGGTCATCGCGTTCGCGGTCTGGGCCCGGAACGCCATCCAACTGGTGGCCAGCGGCCCCGCCCCCGGCGGCCTCCTGGTGCCGCTGCTGGTCTGGGCCCCGCTGCAGGCCCTGACCACCGCGCTCACCGCGGCGCTGGTGCTCGTGGTGTTCCAGCGCTGGCTCGACATCCGGCTCGACGCATGAACGAGTTCCACCCCACCCGGCTGCGCGACCGCTCCATCCGGGCGAGGTGGGTGGTGTTCCTGGCCTTCCTGCTGCTGGCCGCCGCGTTCTTCCGGACCCAGGTGCTCGAGGCCGACCGCTTCCGCCTGCGGGCGGAGAACAACCGGCTGCGGCAGGTGCCGCTGCCGCCGGCTCGGGGCACCGTCTACGACTACCAAGGCCGGGTGGTGGCGGAGACGGTGCCGGGATTTTCTGTGGCACTGCTGGCCTCCTCCACCGATTCGCTGCGCCAGGTCCTGGCCCGGTTCCGCCGGGTGGTACCGTTCGACTCGGCCCACGTGGAAGCGGTCGTCAACCGCTACCTGCAGGCGCGCTACCAGCCGGCGCTGGTGCTGGGCAACGCCACCCGGCAGGAGGTCGCGATGCTGGAGGAGCATCGCAGCGTCCTGCCCGGGCTGGTCATCCAGACCGAGCCCCGCCGCAGCTATCCCACCGGCGCGGTGGTGGCCCACGTGGTCGGCTACGTGGACGAGGTGCGCCAGGCGGAACTGGACGAGGATCGTTATCCCGGGGCGGTGCCCGGCACCCTGGTCGGCCGCTCGGGCCTGGAGCGGGAATACGACGATTCGCTGCGGGGGACGCCGGGGCTCAAGTACATCGAGGTGGATGCCCGAGGGCGCCTGGTGCGTGAGCAAGGCGCGGCGCCGCCGCTGCCCTCGGTCGCCGGCCACGACCTCACGACCACCCTCGACCTGGACCTGCAGTCCTACGTGGACAGCATCTGGCCCAAGGGGCAGGCCGGCGCCCTGGTCGCCATGACGCCCAGGGGCGAGATCCGGGCTCTCTACTCCACGCCAGCCTACGATCCCAACGCCTTCATCGGCGGCATCTCCTCGGCGGAGTGGCGGCGGCTCACCACCGACCCGACGCTGCCGCTCCTTAACCGCGCGCTGCAGGTGAAGTACCCCCCCGGCTCGCCCTTCAAGCTGGCCACGGCCGCCATGGGCCTGAAGCGTGGCCTGGTGGACCTGCACACCCACATGCCGATCCGCTGCAACGGCGGCTTGCAGTTCGGCAACCGCTACTTCAAGTGCTGGAAGAAGGAGGGGCACGGATCGCTGGACCTGGTCGGCGCCGTGGCGCAGAGCTGCGATGTCTACTTCTACCAGCTCGGCCTCCGGGTTCAGCTGGCGAACATCCTGGCCGACGGCGTCTTGATGGGGTTTCGGCAGCGGACCGGGGTGGACCTGGTCAACGAGGTCTCCCCGATCTGGCCGTCCGCGGTGAGCTACTACGATGAGCGCTACGGTCCACGCGGCTGGAGCAACTCGGTAGTACTCAACCTGGCCATCGGCCAGGGGGAGAACACTCAGACCCTGATCAACATGGTCCGGTTCTACGCGGCACTGGCCGGCAACGGCACGACCCCGACGCCTTACTTGGTACGGCCGGACAGCGTGCGCCAGTTCGACCTGGGGCTGACCGGTGAACAGCTCGACGGCCTGCGGCACTCGCTGATTGCCGTGGTCGAGCGGGGCACCGCCGCCCGCAGCCGCATCACCGAGTTCACGGTGGCCGGCAAGACCGGCACCGCGCAGAACGCCGACAAGGACCGGGACCACGGCTGGTTCATCGCCTTTGCGCCGGCGGAGAAGCCGGAAATCGTGATGGGCGCCATCTTCGAGTTCGGCGGCCACGGCAGCACGGTGGCGCCCTACGTGGTCCAGAGCATCCGCCGATACCTGCTCGGCCCTGACTCCACCGGGGACCGGGCGGTCCGCCTGCGGCTGGACCTGCCGGGTGACCAGCTCCCGGGACCACCAGATTCGACCGAGCCAGCGCCGGCTGCTCCGCCCCACCCACCGGGACCCGCTGATGACCCGGAAGATGGGACTCGACCGGCCGCTGCTCCTCGTGGTGGGGGCGCTGCTCCTGTTCGGCCTGGTGATCCTGTACTCCGCCGGCCAGACTGACGTGCCCAATTTCGCCGCTGCCGGGGCCTGGCGGCGCCAGCTCCTCTGGCTCGGGGCGGGGGTCGTGGTGGCGGCGATCGCCTTTCGGGTCTCACCCCGGCTGCTCGAATGGGGCTCGCTGCCTCTCTATGTGCTGGCCCTCGCGCTCCTGACGCTCACCCTGGTCATCGGTGGCGGGGCCGGGACAGCGGCCGGCAGCAAGAGTTGGATCTACCTCGGCGGCCGGGCGGTGGGCCAGCCGGCGGAGTTCGCCAAGCTGGCGGTCGCCCTCATGCTGGCTCGGCATCTCTCGGGCCGGCGGGAGGCGCCCCAGTCGCTGCTGGAACTTGCGCCGGTGTGCCTGATCGCCGGGGTGCCCGCGCTTCTGGTCCTGGCCCAGCCCGACCTGGGCAGCGCACTGGTCTTCGTGGGGATCCTGTTCGCGGCACTATTCTGGGCCGGGACCCCGCCGTCGCTGCTGTTCCTGCTGGCCTCACCGGTGGCCAGCCTCCTGATGGCGTTCAATCTCTGGACCTGGGTCGGGTGGATGGTGCTGGTTGGCATCCTGCTGCTGGTCTGGCGGCCCTTCGTGTGGGAAAGCATCCTCGTGGCCGGCGCCAACGTGGCCATGGGCTTCGTGGCCCTACCGGTGTGGCGGCAGCTGGCACCCTATCAGCAGAACCGGCTGCTCACGTTCCTCAATCCAGAGGTGGATCCCCAGCGGGCCGGCTACCATGCCATCCAGTCCAAGGTGGCCATCGGTTCTGGCGGCTGGTTTGGGAACGGGTATCTGGATGGACCCCAGAAGCGCCTGGCCTTCCTTCCCGAGCAGCATACCGACTTCATCTTCGCGGTCCTGGGTGAGGAGCTGGGCTTCATGGGGGTCCTGCTTGCGCTGGTGCTCTTCTTCGCCCTCTTCACTGTGCTGCTCCGGATTGCCCGGCGGTCCACCGATCCCTTCTCCAGCCTCATGGTCTTTGCGATCCTTGGCCTCCTCTTCACCCACGTTTTCGAGAACGTCGGAATGACGGTGAACGTGATGCCCATCACCGGGATCCCGCTGCCGTTTTTCTCCTACGGAGGGTCGTTTGTGCTGGCCACTTCGGTCGGGATCGGGCTCTGCCTCCGGGCGGCCTGGGATGCTCGGCTTGGAGGCTATCTCGATATATAGCAATGGTTTAGGGGAAGGGGCCTAGCGCGGAACCGAGTGGGGACCCAAATTGATAGGTCAGTCGAGACCTGTCCGAGACCTCCTCAACACATCCTCGATCCCCTATGGCAGTCATGGCATGGTTCAAGAAAGAGAGGAAGCCCCGACAGTCCGTTCGGGAGCGCCTTGAGATCCCGCCGGATGCTTGGGAGAAGTGTGACCACTGCGGTCACGTCGACATCAGGGAGAAGTTTGAAGGGGCCTTTAACGTCTGCCCCGAGTGCGGGCACCACCGCCGCTTCACGGCCGAGGAGTACATCGAACTTCTCACCGATGAGGGCACCTGGCGGCCGCTGTACGCCAACCTCCGTTCCGCCGATCCGCTGCAGTTCGAGCACTATCCCGAGCGGCTCACCGCGGCCTACCGTAAGGCCGGGCCACTCGGACGCGATCTTCACCGGGACCGGCCGGCTGGAAGGCAGTCCACTCAACCTGGGCGTCATGAACTTCAAGTTCATGGGCGGCTCCATGGGGTCGGTGGTCGGGGAGAAGATCAGCCGGCTGGCCCGGCGATCCGCCGAGAAACGGATCCCGCTGGTCCTGGTCTGCACCTCGGGTGGCGCCAGGATGCAGGAAGGGGTCTTCTCCCTGATGCAGATGGCCAAGACCTCCGCCGCGATCGCCCAGCTCTACCAGCTCTCAGTCCCGTACATCAGCATCCTCACCAATCCCACCACCGGCGGTGTCTCGGCCAGCTTCGCCATGCAGGGCGACGCGATCCTGGCAGAGCCCGGAGCGGTGATCGGTTTCGCCGGGCAGCGGGTCATCAAGCAGACCATCGGGCAGGATCTGCCCGAGGGGTTCCAGACGGCCGAGTTCCTGCTGGAGAAGGGCCAGCTGGACGACGTGGTCCCGCGCGGCTCGCTCCGGGAGACCACGGCCCGGCTGCTACGCCACATGCGAGGGCAGCGGCTGGCGGAGGAGAATGGGGATTAGCGGCGATCCGCGATCAGTTCTCAGCTGAGTAAAGGACGGGGAGCCTTGGAATGGCTCCCCGTTGTGTTGCGGGAGGGCCGGGGTGGCGTGGCGGCCCAACCGTGTGGCGGGACCCCCGTGCACGAGGTACCTTGGTGCCGGTCGGGCGAGGCGGCTCGACCGCCAGCCTGAGCCATCCAACCGCACCCCTCACCCATTTGCCACTCTCCTACCAGGCCGCGCTGGAGTTTCTCTTCCCCCGGACCACCACGATCAAGTTCGGGCTGGACACCACCCGGGCGCTGCTGGCCGAGCTGGGCGACCCGGACCGGCTCTACCCGACGATCCATGTGGGCGGGACCAACGGCAAGGGCAGCGTCTCCACGCTGATCGCGGAGGCGCTCCGAGCCCGCGGGCTGAAGGTGGGACTGTACACCTCGCCCCACCTGGTGTCGTTCCGCGAGCGCATCCTGGTCAACGGTGCTCCGATCTCGGAGGCGGCGGTGGCGGCGTGGACCGAGCGGCTGATGCCCCTGATCCGGGCGCGGCAGGCGACCTTCTTCGAGGCGACCACCGCGATCGCGCTGGCCGATTTCGCCGCGCGGGGGGTGGAGATCGCGGTGGTCGAGGTGGGGCTCGGCGGGCGACTCGACAGCACCAACGTGCTGTCGCCGCTGGTGAGCGGCGTGACCAAGATCGAAAAAGATCACATGAAGTACCTCGGCGACACCCTGGAACGGATCGCCCTGGAGAAGGCGGGGATTGCCAAGCCGGGGTGTGCCGTTCGTCATCGGGGAGACGCGGCCCCGCCTGGTGCAGCTTCTCCGGCACGCCGCGCGGGACGCGGGAGCTCGGGCAGGGGTGCTCCCGGCGCCGGTGCGGTGGCAGGGGGAGCTGGCGCTGCGGGGGCCGCACCAGCGCCGCAACGCCGCGATCGCCAGGGCGATGCTGCTCGCGCTCCCGGCGCCGTATCGGCCCATCCGAGGAGGAGATCACCGACGGGTTTGCGGTGGCCCGCAATCCCGGCCGGTTCGACCGGCGGGGGAAGTGGGTCTTCGACGTGGCGCACAACCCCGACGGCATCCGCGCGCTGGTGGCGCGCGCTGGCGAGCGCCAGCCTGCCCCGGCCGATCCACGCGCTGGTGTCCATCCTGGGCGACAAGGCCTGGCCGGAGATGCTGGTCCGGCTGGACGCGGGCATCGACCGCGGGGTGCTGACCGTGGCGCCCACCGCCGAGGGCGCGGCTGGGACATGGAATGGCTCCGGCGCTGGCTCAGAGACCCGCACCGGCCGCCCGCGCACGCCGCCTGGTCGCTGCGGCCCGATTTCCAGGAAGCACTCACCGAGGTGCAGCAGGGGGCCGGTACGGTGCTGGTCACCGGCTCGTTCCACACCGTGGGGGATGTCATGGTAGCGTTGGGGATGGAGCCGTAGGGGCGACTCGGCGACTCGGGCGGCTCGAGCGACGGGCGGCCCCCCGGCGCGCGAACCCCGCCCGAGGACGAATCGCCCGCATCGGCGAGCACCCCCGCCCCCCGGCTAGTCCCTCCCCCCCCGCTGTAGCTAGATTCTCCCGCCTATGCACACCCAGCCCCTGCCGGGCTTTCGGGACTTCTATCCTGCCGAATTCGCCTTCCGTGCGCACATCTTCGACACCTGGCGCCAGGTGTGCCGGCGCTACGGCTTCGAGGAGTTCGACGGGCCGCCGCTGGAGCCGCTGGAGCTCTACACCGCCAAGAGCGGCGACGAGATCGTCGGGCAGCTGTACCACTTCACCGACAAGGGCGGGCGCGAGGTCTCCCTGCGGCCGGAGCTGACCCCGACCCTGGCGCGCATGGTGGCCGCGCGGGCGGGCGGGATGAAGAAGCCGATCCGCTGGTATCTCGATCGGCCAGATGTTCCGCTACGAGCGGCAGCAGCGGGGCCGGCTGCGGGAGTTCTTCCAGCTCAACTGCGACCTCATCGGCGAACGCGGCCCGCTGGCCGACGCCGAGCTGATCGCCCTGGCGGTCGGACCTGATGCGGGCCTTCGGGCTGGGCGCCGCCGAGGTCCGGGTCCGACTGTCGGACCGCCGGGTGCTGCAAGCGCTGCTGCGCGGGGCGGGGGTCACCGAAGAACTGCTGCCGGTGGCGTACGGGGTCATCGACAAGCTCGAGCGGATGAAACCCGAGCAGGTCGCCGAGATTGGCGAGGGCCGCGATGCCCGCTTTGGCGGGAGCACCGGTCGGGGCATCCTGGAAGTCGCGGCGCTCCGGGGCTGGCCGGCCGTGTCGGCCGCCCTGGCCCGGGTGGAGGGCGGCGCTGCCGCAGGGGCCTCGCTCGCCGCGGTGCTGGATGCGCTGGAGGCGATGGAGCTCAAGCAGTTCGTGGACGTGGACCTCAGCATTGTGCGCGGGCTGGCCTACTATACCGGCACCGTGTTCGAGCTGTTCGACGCCGGCCGCTCGCTCCGGGCCATCGCCGGCGGAGGCCGGTACGACGAGCTGCTGAAGCAGCTGGGCGGTACCGACCTGCCGGCGGTAGGCTTCGCCATCGGCGACGTGGTGCTGGGGGAGCTGCTCAAGGAGCGTTCGCTCCTGCCGCCGACCGAGGGCGCGATTGACCTCTTCGTGGCCGGCGTCGGCGCCGACGACCTGCCCCACGTGCTCCGCCTGGCCCACGAACTCCGGGACGCCGGAATCCGGGTGGAGTTCGCGCTGCGGGACGACAGCCTCGGCCGCCAGCTCAAGCTGGCCGACACCCGTCAGGCGCGGCTGGCCGTGGTCATTGGCCCGGACGACCGGGCCCGGGGTGAGGTCCAGCTCAAGGACCTGCGGGAGAAGCGGCAGGAAGCGGTGAAGTTGGGCGACCTGGTCCAGGCAGTGAAGACCCGGGTTGCAGCGGACCACGGATAGCCGAGAACGGACACCACCCGAACCCCGAGCGAGCCCCACGCCCCAATGGCCGACGACAAGAAACTCACCACCCGCGCCCAGGACTTCAGCGCCTGGTACAACGAAGTCATCATGCGCGCCGAGCTGGCGGACTACAGCCCGGTGCGCGGGTGCATGGTCATCCGGCCCAACGGCTACGCCATCTGGGAGCAGATGCAGCGCGCCCTGGATGACATGTTCAAGGACCACGGCGTGCAGAACGCCTACTTCCCGCTGCTGATCCCGCAGAGCTTCCTCTCCAAGGAGGCCGAGCACGTCGAGGGGTTCGCGCCGGAGCTGGCGGTGGTCACCCACGGCGGCGGGAAGGAGCTCGAGGAGCCGCTGGTCATCCGGCCGACCTCCGAGACGATCATCTACGCCATGTACTCGCAAGTGGATCCAGAGCTACCGCGACCTGCCCATGCTGATGAACCAGTGGGCCAACGTGGTCCGCTGGGAGATGCGCACCCGGCTGTTCCTGCGGACGACCGAGTTCCTCTGGCAGGAGGGGCACACGGCGCACGCCACCGAGGCGGAGGCGGAGGAGTTCACCCTCAAGATGCTCGGCATCTACCGGACCTTCGCGGAGGAGTGGATGGCGATGCCGGTGCTCACCGGCCGCAAGACCGACAGCGAGCGCTTCGCGGGGGCGCTCCGGACCTACTGCATCGAGGCGCTGATGCAGGACAACAAGGCGCTGCAGGCCGGCACCAGCCACAACCTGGGACAGAACTTCGCCAAGGCGTTCGATGTCACCTTCCAGGACGACAAGGGCGAGCTCGCAGCACGTCTGGAACACCTCGTGGGGCGTGTCCACCCGGCTGGTGGGCGCGCTGGTGATGACCCACGGCGACGACAACGGGGTGATCACGCCGCCCCGGCTGGCGCAGTACCAGGCGGTGGTGGTACCCATCTACAAGAGCGATGAGGAGCGGGCCACGGTGCTGGAGGCTGCGCGCTTGGTCCTGCGGGAGCTCAAGGTCGGCGGTATCCGGGCCCACCTCGACGCTCGCGAGGGCATCAAGCCCGGAGCCAAGTACTACGAGTGGGAAGGCCGCGGGGTCCCCTTCCGTCTGGAGATCGGCCCCCGCGATGTGGCCGCCGGCCAGGTTATGCTGGCGCGGCGGACTGGCGGCAAGAAGACCCCGTTCCTGACCCAGGGACTGGTGCACACGCTGCGGCTGGAAATGGACGCCATGCAGCAGGACCTGCTGGAGGCGGCGCGCACCCGGCGGGAGCAGCACAGCATCCGCGGCGTCAGCAAGGGCTCCTTCCTCGACTTCCTGGAGCGGGACGGCGGATTCGCCTACGGTGGCTGGTGCGGCGACGTCAAGTGTGAGGCGGACATCAAGGAACAGACCAAGGCCACGATTCGCTGCCTGCCGGATGAGGAGTTCCGCTCTCCGGAAGCGCCGGCCCGGTGCATGTGGTGTGACCGTCCCGCGACCACGGAGGCCGTGTGGGCGAGAGCGTACTGACGGCCGCCGGACGACTCGGCGACTCGGTGAGTCGGCAGACGGCGCTCTTCGAGGAGGCGGGCCTGGAACGGAAGAAGGCCTCGCTGCACTTCGGCGGGGTCTCGCTCGGCGCCATCGTCCGGCGGGTGGGGACTCCGGTCTACGTCTACAACGCCGAAGCAATCCGGCGGCAGTATCAGCGGCTGGATGCGGCCCTGAGCCCCGTCTCGCACCGCATCTGTTTTGCGGTCAAGGCCAACAGCAACCTGGCGGTACTCCGGGTGTTCCACGACCTCGGCGCCGGGGCCGATATCGTCTCGGGCGGCGAGCTGCAGCGGGTCCTGGCGGCCGGGTTCCCGGCCGACCGGATCGTCTTCAGCGGGGTCGGCAAGTCGGCGGCGGAGCTGGAGGCGGCCCTCCGTGCCGGGGTGGGGCATATCCACCTCGAGTCCGCCGACGAGCTGGCGCGGCTGGTCGCGATCGCCGACCGCCGGGCGAAGAGCGTGTCCCTGGGCATCCGGGTCAACCCCGATGTCTCCGCGGACACCCATCCGTTCATCGCGACGGGGCAGGGCGGCATCAAGTTCGGCGTGCCCTTCGATCAGGTGCGGTCGCTGGCCCTGGCGGTGCATGCCCACCCCCGGCTCACGCTCGACAGCATCGCGATGCACATCGGGAGCCAGATCCTCGATCCCGGCCCGTACCAGCAGGCCGTCACCAAGCTGGTGGGGCTGGTCGGTGAACTCCGAGCCGCCGGTATCGATACCATCCGCAACCTCGATCTTGGCGGCGGGCTCGGCATCCGCTACAAGGACGAGACCCCGCTGGATCCCGAACGCTTCGTGGCCGCGGTACTGCCACTTGCCCAGCAGACCGGGCTCACCCTGGTCATGGAACCCGGCCGCTTCCTGGTCGGGAACGCCGGCCTGTTGCTTACCACGGTGCTCTCCCGGAAACACTCCGGCGGCAAGGAGCTGGTGCTGGTGGACGCCGGTATGAACGATCTCGTCCGCCCCAGTCATTACATGGCCTGGCACGAGATCGTGGAGCTGGAGGCGCAGGGCCGCGCCGACGTGACGGTGGATGTCGTGGGGCCGGTCTGTGAGACCGGCGACTTCCTCGCTCGCGACCGCGTGCTGCCGGGCCTGGTGGCGGATGAATGTCTGGCGGTGCTCGGGGCCGGCGCCTACGGGTTCGTGATGGCCTCGTCCTACAACTCCCGCCCCCGGCCTGCCGAGGTGCTGGTGGACGGCGGCCGCTGGGCCGTGGTGCGGCCGCGGGAGCGGCTGGAGGATCTCTACGCCGCGGAGATCGGCGGAGCCCAAGTGGGGAGGGTGAGGGCTGCCCCGATGTCCCGGGGCCTCCGTCGGCCGCCCTTCCAGCTGCCCACCGTCAACCGGAGCGCTCGTGACCACTGACCACCCCGATGGCATCCTGATCATCGACTTCGGCTCCCAGTACACCCAGCTCATCGCCCGGCGGGTGCGGGAGGCGCACGTCTACTGCGAGATCCATCCGCCGTCGCGCACGGTGGAATGGATCCGCGGCTGGAAGCCCCGGGGCATCATTCTCTCCGGCGGTCCCAACTCGGTCTACGGGGAGAATGTCCCCACCGCGGAGCCGGCGCTGCTGGAGCTGGGCATGCCGGTGCTGGGGCTCTGCTACGGCATGCAGCTGCTGGCGCAGCTCTCCGGCGGCAGGGTGCAGCGGGCCGACCGCCGGGAGTACGGCCGGGCGATGGTCGAGATCAAGGGCGGGCGGCTGTTCCGGGGCTTCGGGAAGGGAGAGGAGACCCCGGTCTGGATGAGCCACGGCGATCATGTGGACACCGCGCCGCCCGGCTACACCGTCACCGCCTCCAGCGACAACGCGCCGGTCTCCGCCATGGAGCACCGCACCAAGCCGCTCTATGGGGTGCAGTTCCACCCCGAGGTGGCGCACACCCCGCGGGGCGGGGAGATGCTCAATAACTTCCTGTTCGAGATCTGCGGCTGCGCCCCCGACTGGACGCCGGGGCACTTCGTCGAGGGAGAGATTGCGCGGATCCGCGAGTTCACCGGGCCCAGCCAGCGCGTCATCTGCGGCCTGTCCGGCGGAGTGGACAGCTCGGTGGCGGCGGTGCTGGTGCACAGGGCCGTGGGAGACCGGCTCACCTGCATCTTCGTGGATCACGGACTGCTCCGGCTGCACGAGCGGGAACAGGTCGAGCAGACCTTCCGCCGCCACTACGGCATTGACCTCCGGGTGGTGGACGCCAGCGACCGGTTCCTCGCCGATCTCGCCGGCGTCACCGATCCGGAGATCAAGCGCAAGCGCATCGGCCACGCCTTCATTGACGTCTTCGAACAGGAGGCCCGCAAGGTCGGCAACGACGTCGGGTTCCTGGTGCAGGGCACGCTCTACCCCGACGTGATCGAGTCCATGTCGCCGCTGGGCGGCCCCTCAGTGACCATCAAGACCCATCACAACGTGGGCGGCCTGCCGGAGAAGCTGCCGTTCAAGCTGATCGAGCCGTTGCGCGAGCTATTCAAGGACGAGGTGCGCCAGGTGGGCCGGGAACTGGGTCTGCCGGAGGAGATGGTGGGTCGGCATCCCTTCCCGGGGCCCGGCCTCGCCATCCGCATCCTGGGAGAGGTGACCCGCACCCAGTTGGATACCCTGCGCCGGGCCGACCACATCTACATCGAGGAGATCCGCGCCGCCGGCCTCTACGACGAGATCTGGCAGGCGTTCGGGGTGCTGCTCCCGATCCGCTCGGTGGGCGTCCAGGGCGACGAGCGGAGCTACGACCAGGTGGTGGCCCTCCGTGCTGTCACCAGCCGGGACGGCATGACGGCCGACTGGTATCCCTTCCCGGCCGAGGTCATGGCCCGGATCTCCAATCGGATTGCCAACGAGGTCAACGGGGTCAACCGGGTAGTCTATGATGTAAGCTCCAAGCCGCCCGCGACGATCGAGTGGGAGTGACGGGTGGGAGGCAGACCTGGAAAGCCGGTGTCGGATGCGGTCGGGGGAGCCGAGGGCGGGACCAGGCCACCCGGGCCCGCAAGACGCCCGGATAGTCAGCGGACGAGGGAGCTCCAGGCGGCGGATGCCTCGAGATCCCTCCTGCTGCTTCCGGAACCGCTGCTAGCGCCGCCGGGCGGCGACCGGGCGGGTGGGCTTCCCCTCGCGCCGGATCAGCCCGGGCCAGTTCTGGTCGGCCTTGACCAGGTTCCCTGCCACGTCCTCGTGCCACAGCCGCCAGGCCTTGGCGTTGTGCTGCAGGACCAGCCGCCCGGCGAGGATCTCGAACCACTCCGGCCCGATGTCCGAGACCTTGTTGATGGACGCCGCGTAGCCACAGTAGCCGCCGAACTGCGGCTCGTAGCGCATCGGCTCGGCGTCGAACATCGCCTTGTGCTCCGCACTGGCAAAGAGATAGATCCCGCCCCGGTAACCGGAACGCCACCGGCGATCGCCCTGGACCGCCTTGTTGTCGGTGAAGTACGCGACCGGGTCGTAGCCCTTGAGCGCCACGCCCTTGTCGTCCACGTTGACCAGCACCCGGGGCCCGTCCCCGGCCGATTCCGCCCTCCCGCTGGTGCATGCCGCCACCACCACCAGGGGCAGCAGCCGCACGATCTGCCTCAGGTACCTCATCTCCGTGCCCTCGCCGTGTGCGACCAGCCCATGCCTCCCGACCGGGAGCGCACCGCGTGGTCTGTTGACCTCGGCTCGGGAACGCCGGGCGGGTGGCGGAGGTTCCCGCCGCGCGCCCGAGAATGCGACGGTCGCAGACCCGGGGGGTTGCCGCACACAGGCTTCATGCCATTTTCTTACCGACATCCGGGCGGGGCTCGTTCGCCCGTCCGCCACGCGGGCTGCCCTGGAGGCCTCATGAAAACCGCACGGTTTCTCACCGCCCTGGTGTCCCTGGCGCTGGTACCGGCCCTCGCGCGGGCCCAGGACGGCCACGATCACGATCACGCCGCCGGCGCCAGGATCGGCAGCGTGGCATTTCCGTCGAGCTGTGCATCCGCCGCCGCCCAGGAGCTGGGCCGGGCGATGGCCCTGATGCACTCCTTCTGGTACGAGGAGGCGGAGAAGAGCTTCGGCGAGGTCATCCGCACCGATGGATCCTGCGCGCTGGGCTACTGGGGCCGGTCGCAGAGCCGGCTCCACCCGCTCTGGGCGCCACCCTCACCCGCCGAGTACGCGGCGTCGGTGCAGGATGCCGAGCAGGCGGTTCGGCTGAGCCCGCCCGGGAGCCGCGAGCGGGATTATGCCGATGCCGTCTCCGCGTTCTTCGCGTCCGGGACCGACACCCGGCCGCACGCGGCGCGCATCCGGGCATGGTCGGAAGCGATGGGGCGTCTCGCTGCCCGTCAGCCTGGAGACGAAGAGGCGCAGATCTTCCATGCGCTCTCGCTGCTGGCGGTGGGCCAGATCGAGAGCAGCGATACCACCCTGGCCAACCAGCGGCGCGCCGCCGCGATTCTGGAGCCGATCTTCGAGCGGCGGCCCGACCATCCTGGCCTGGCGCACTACCTGATTCACGCCTTCGACTCTCCCGCGCTGGCGCCGCTGGCCGAGCGGGCCGCCCAGCGCTATGCGGCCATCGCGCCGTCGGTGCCCCACGCCCAGCACATGCCCTCCCACATCTTCATCCGGCTGGGCCGCTGGGACGAGGCCATCGCCTCCAACCTCCGGTCGGCGGAATCCGGACGTGAGTTTGAGGAGCGGGAGGGCTGGAACGCCGTCTGGGACCAGCGCATCCACGCCTGGGATTACCTGGTGTATGCCTATCTGCAGACCGGCCGGGAGGCGGAGGCGCACGACCTGGTGCGGCAGGCGGCGGAGGTCACCCGGGTCCGCCCGGAGAACAGCCTGATCAACGACTACAGCCTGGCAGCCATGCCGGCACGCTACGCGCTGGAACGGAATCGCTGGGATGAGGCGGGCGCGTTGACGGTGCGGCCGGCGCCGACCTGGCGGGCGGCGGAGGGCATCACCTACTTCGCCAAGGCACTGGGCGCGGCCCACCGGGGGGACAGGGCGGCGGCGGGGCGGGCCATCGCGGCCCTCAGCGATATCGAGCAGAAGCTGACGGAGACCGGCGGCGTGCAAACCTATTGGGCCGGGCAGGTGCACATCCAGCGACTGGCCGTCTCCGCCTGGCTGTCGCTGCTGGAGGGCGACAGCAGCGCCGCGCTGCAGCAGGCCCGCGAGGCCGCCGACATCGAGGACCGCACCGAAAAACATCCGGTAACGCCGGGGGCGATCCTGCCCGCGCGCGAGCTGTACGCTGATCTGCTGGTCGAGATGGGACGCCCCCGGGAGGCGATCGCCGCCTACGAGAGTGCCATTGCCCGGCAGCCCGGCCGGGCCCGGGCCGCGGCCGGGCTGCTCAGGGCGCGGCAGCTCGCCGGGAGGTAGGAACGAGGCCTGCTGGCTGGCGTCCGCAGCCGCAGGAAAACGAGGGATCTCGAGGCCCGGGCGGCCAGGAGATCCCTCGTTCGCCCTGCAGCCCTCGGAGTGCGGATCGCAGATAGCCGATAGCCGTCCCTGCTACACCCCCTTCTCTCCCAGCAGCGCGAAGAACTCCTCCGCGGTGGTCACCTGCGCGAGGCGTTCCGGCACGTCCGGCTCCTTGGCAAAGGTGGCGATCTTGCCGAGAACCGGCAGGTACTGGTTGCTCACCTCGATGGGCGGGGCCACGATCAGGAAGAAGTGGTGGACCGGCCGGTCATCCACCGCCCGCCAGGCGATGCCCGCTGGCGAGTAGCCGTAGGCGAGGCGCAGGCGGGTCACCACCAGCGAGCGTCCGTGCGGAATGGCGATGCCGCGCCCCACGCCGGTCGAGCCCAGCTCCTCGCGGCGCTTGAGGACCCGGAGGAGGACCTGGACCGAACGCTCGTCGAGTGAGAGGTGCCCGGCCAGCTCGGGAAGCACCTCATCGGCCGTCGCGGCCTGAAGCGGCAGGACGAGGGCGGTGGGTTCGTAGAAGTCGCGAAGGCGCATGACCGCGGTAGCTTATCCGGGCCGGTCCCCACTGTCAAACCTGGCCCGGCTCTTTTCTACTCGGGCCCGGGCCCGTATCTTTGTGCCTGTGAAGCGGTTGCCATACTACCCCTCGTCCCGGCCCGCGCTCCTCCTGGCCCCCATGGCCGGAGTCTCGGAGGCCCCGTTCCGGCAGATCTGCCGGGCGATGGGCGCCGATGTGGTGCTGTCGGAATTCCTCAGCAGCGAAGCCATCCGCCGCCGCATCCGCAAGACTCTCGAAGGGGCCGACTTCGAGCCGCATGAGCGGCCGATCGGCATCCAGATCTACGGCGCCGACCCCGCCGCCATGGCCGAGGCGACCGCGCTCATCACCGAGCACTACAAGCCCGAGTTCATCGATATCAACTTCGGCTGCCCGGTCAAGAAAGTCGTCCAGCGCAACGGCGGCTCGGGGTGCCTGCGTGACATGGACCTCGTCAGCCGCATCATCCGCGCCTGTGTGGCGGCCACCCACCTGCCGGTGACCGTCAAGACCCGGAGCGGCTGGAACGACCAGACCCGCGACCCGGTGGCCATCGCACTGTGCATGCAGGAGGCCGGGGCTCGCGCGTTCACGCTGCACGCTCGCACCCGCACCCAGATGTTCTCCGGCAAGGCCAGCTGGGACGAGATCGCGCGGGTGGTGGAGGCGCTGGAGATTCCCGTCCTCGGCAACGGCGATATCCAGACGGCAGAGGATGTCGTCCGCATGGTGGAACACACCGGCTGCGCCGGGGTGATGGTGGGACGCGGCGCCTTCGGCAATCCGTGGCTCTTCCGCGCCGCCGCCGAACTGCTCGCCGGCCGGCCGCGGCCGGAGGCGCCCGGCGCCGCCGAGCGCTTCCAGGTGGCGCTGGAGCACGCCCGATTGGCGCTCAGGCTCCAGGGGGACGGCCGCAAGACGGTGATCGAGTTCCGCAAGCACTTCGGCTGGTACACCAAGGGACTGCGCAACGCCAGCGAACTGCGTGGCCGGCTCTTCCAGGTGGAGACCATGGCGGCCGCCGAGGCCCTTTTCAGCGACTATCTCGCCGCCGCCCAGGCCACCGCCGAGGTGGCGTGACGCCGGAACTGCTCGCCCGGCTGCTGAGCGAAGTGGCCGCGGGGCAGCTGTCGCCGGACCAGGCCATCGAGCGGTTGCGGCACTTTCCCACTGAGCAGCTTCCATTCGCGCAGCTGGATCATCACCGCGCCCTCCGCCAGGGCCACCCCGAGGTGGTCTTCTGCGAGGGCAAGACGGTGGAGCAGGTGCTCGCGATCGGGGAACGGCTGGTGGAGGCGTCGGGCGGCTTCTTCGGCACCCGGGTGGCGCCGGCCCAGGCCGAGGCCCTCGGGGCCAGGTTCGCGAAACTCGAGTGGAACACCCTGGCCCGGACGGTGCTGCTGCGTCCCGCCGGGCCCCGGCCGGCCGCACGGGGATCGGTGCTGGTGGTCTCGGCCGGCACCAGCGATCTCCCGGTGGCGGAGGAGGCGGCGGTCACCGCGGACGTGCTCGGGCTGGGGGTGTCCCGGCTGAGCGATGTCGGCGTGGCCGGCATCCACCGCCTGCTCAATGCCGGCGAGCAGCTGCGGTCCGCCGATGTGGTGATCGTGGTCGCGGGCATGGAAGGAGCGCTTCCGAGCGTGGTGGGCGGGCTGGTGGAGCGGCCGGTGATCGCCGTGCCCAGCAGCGTGGGGTACGGCGCCTCCTTCGGCGGGCTGGCCGCCCTCCTGGCGATGCTCAACTCCTGTGCGGCGGGGGTCACGGTGATGAACATCGACAACGGCTTCGGTGCCGCGATGGCTGCCGGCCGCATCCTCCGGGTCGGGGCCTAGTGCTCCGGACCGTGGTGCAGCACGCCGAGCCGCCCTTCCGCTGGCTCGACCTGGTGGGACCGTCGCGGCAGGATCTGGAGGAGGTCGCCCGGCAGTACGGCCTGACCGCCCATGCGGTGAAGGACTGCCTGGACCCCGAGCACCTGCCCAAGTCGGAGCGGGCCGAAGGGACCGGCTTCGTCATCCTCCGGGCGCATGACGAAAAGGCGCCACCGGGGGCCGATTCGGTGCAGGCCTTCACCCGCAAGGTGGCGATCTTCTGGGGCCGGGACTTCGTGATCACCGTGCACCGGAAGGACCAGCACTATCTCACCGAGCTGATGCAGGTCTGGCAGCAGGGTCGGCCAGGGCTGCCGCCGGGCGACCCCATCCCCCAGCTCCTGGTAGACCTCACCAACGCGGTGGTGCAGACCTACGAGCCTCCACTCGACCAGGCCGAGACCCGGCTTGACACCTATGAAGCCGAGCTGCTGCGGGACCACGACGTAGCGGTTCTCCTCCAGAACCTGTATACCATCAAGCGCCGGGTGGGCCTCACCAAGCGGCTCCTGTGGCGGACGCTCAGCATCTGCACCCGGTTGCCCAATGGCGGCGAGCGCGGCACGACCCTCCTGCAGGACCTGAAGGAGAACACCGAGAGCATGCACTTCTACGCCGACGAGTTATTCGAGGATGTGACCAACCTCCTCACCATGCAGATTCAGCTCGCCGCGCACCGTACCAACGAGGTGGTTCAGGTTCTCACCATCTTTTCGGCATTCTTTCTGCCGCTCACGTTCATCGTGGGCATTTACGGAATGAACTTCGAGCACATGCCCGAGCTGCCCCAGCCCTGGGGCTATCCTGCCGCCTGGCTCCTGATGGTCGGGGTCTCGCTCGGGATCTGGCTCTGGTTCCGTCGCCGGGGGTGGCTATGAGCACGATCGGCTGGCTGGTGGGCGGGATGGCGGCTGGCGCTGCCGGAGCGCTGATCTGGAACCGTCGGCCGCAGTCTGAGCCGTATGCCGGGGCTGTGGACCCGGCGCTGGTGCCGCAGCCGGCGATTCGATGGCTCCGCGAGGCACACGCAGCCACCGGGGTGTGGGTGTCTGATGGGCACGTGTCACCGGAGCACGGTTCGCGCTGGCTGCGGGCCTTGGCTCCCAAGGCCTCGCGCGATGTGGCCCGCGCCGTGGAAGAGCGGCTGTCGCTGCTGCGGGCCCAGGCCGCGTCCGGGGCGGAGCGGCTGGAATCGGGTACCCTCATCTACGCTGCGGCGAGTGGGTTGGCGGCGGGGATGCTGCTGCCGCCGGACACCGCCCCGGAGGCTCTCAAGGGGGCCAGCGAGGACCTGGTGGCGCTGCTCGATGGCCTGGCTCGCAAGCCCCTGCTCGACGCCGTCACCGACGAGGGTCCGGTGGAGTCGCTCGGCAGCATCGGGCTCCGGCTGGCGTACCAGCTCGAGCGGGTCCTCAATGCCGAGGTGATCGTGGCGGTGGAACTGGTCGGGCAGGTGCGGGTGATCGGCACCTCGGGCCGGGCCGACCGCCGGCTGCTGGAGTGCCTGGCCCAGCCGGGCAGCCCCATCTACCAGGTGGCCACCGGCGAGGTGCCGTCGCTGACGAGCATCGCGGACCCGCTGGGCGGGATCGTCCATGACCGACGCTCCCACTTCAGCCCGGCGATCATCTATCCCATCACCTACACCGGCGACACCGTGGGCGCGGTGGCCTTCTGGACCGATGATGAGAGCGAGCCCATCGGGCCGGTGATTGCGGAGGTGCAGGACGCGCTGCATAACGCCGGGCCCAGAATGATGCGGGCCCGGAAACTGGAAGAGATGGGCACGGCCGCGGTGACCGACCCGCTCACCGGGCTCAGGAACCGCCGCGGGCTGGAAGAGATGATCCACCGGGCCGGCGTCAACCAGGGCACGCTCATCTACGCCGACTTCGACAAGTTCAAGCTGCTGAACGATACCCTGGGGCATCACGCCGGCGATGCCGCGCTGGTACACTTCTCGCGGCTGGTACACGACATGATCCGGGGCGGGGATGTGGCGGCGCGGATCGGGGGGGAGGAGTTCGCCATCTGGCTGCCGGGCGCCTCGATGGTCTACGGCGCCAAGGTGGCCGACCGCATCCGCATCAAGCTCGGCACCGCCCCCTGGGACTGGCAGGGCCGGTCGTGGCCGCTCTCGGCCAGCTTCGGGGTGGCGGCGATGCCGGACACCTCGCGCAGCCTCGACAACCTTCCCGCCCAGGCCGACGCGGCGCTGATGGAGGCCAAGCGCGCCGGCCGCAACCGGGTGGAAACGGCGCGGCCGTTATAGGCGGTAGGCGGTTAGGGCGGTCCGCACCCTCCCCCGCACCCTGACCGCCCAACCGCCCCTATTCGGCCTGAAACCTGCTATATTTCGGGTCAACCCGGGGGCGACTGGCTTCGACGGGTTGGTTGAACGAATGGTTGCGTGCCCAGGTCCAGGTTCCTGGTAAAACCGTCTGGAAAATTTCAACTGCCAACTCTGAATTGGCGATGGCTGCGTAAGCTGAGCTTCTAGCTCGCTTTTCGCTCCACTGATGAATGGGGCCCGTCCGGGGCGTCACCATCAGTAGCAATCCGGACTAGTGGTTGCCGGGCGCCCCGACGGCAGCCGCGAGATCTCAGGGGATAGAGTCTGGGAGGGCCGGTTCGGCGCCCGCCCAGATCGACGCGAAGAGCCGAGCCTACGCACGTAGGAACTGTCCCGGATACCTTCGCGGACGAGGGTTCGATTCCCTCCGCCTCCACTCTGAAACGTTCCACAGCAGTCCAGCGGCGTCCCAAAAGGGCGCCGTTTGGCTTTTCCCCCTCGGGGGAACACTCTACGGGCGCCTACCTGGATGCATGGCTATCCACGCAGATTGGGGGTATTATTTGGGGGTATCGTGAACGCGAACCCGAGGAGGCTCCATGGTTGGGGGTATCGGAGAGGGCAGGCGGCGGACGACCAACAACCTGACCGACAAGGCGATCAAGTCCTTCCTCGCGCAGGAGCGCAAGGCGGCCGGTCCCAGTTGGCGCAAGCTCGGCGACGGCCAAGGACTGTACCTCACGACCACGGGGGCCGGGAATCCGGTGTGGCGGCTGAAGTACCGCTACGGGGGCACCGAGCGCACCTACTCCATCGGCGGCTACCCGGACACGTCGCTGGCCGAGGCGCGGGAGGTGCGGGCGACGGTTCGCAGGCAGGTCAGCGCTGGCGTCGATCCGACGACAGCGCGCAGGATTGAGCGGGCCAAGACCGCAGCCAGCTACGGGGAGACCTTCGCCGAGGCCACCGCCAAGTGGCTCGCGCACCGGCGGAGCGGATGGTCGGCCGGGCACGCCCGCACGACCGAGCGGGCGCTGGAGCGGGACGTGCTGCCGAGCCTAGGTCGGCTGCCCATTTCGGAGATTACACCGGCGATGATCGCCCACGTGATCGACCGCATCACCGCTCGCGGTGCCAACGAAACGGCCGGGAAGGTCCGCCAGAACGTCGAGCGCGTGTTCGCGTATGCCCTCGTCGAGCAGAATCCCGCCATCCCCGTCAAGGAAAAGCTGCGGGCGCCGATGCCGAGCAAGCCGCATCCCGCCCTGTTGGAGTTCCCCGCGCTCGGCGACGTCCTGCGGCGAACAGAGCTGTCGAGCGTGACCCCGGCCGTCCGTGGCGCGCTCCGCCTGGTGGCCTTCACGGCCTGCCGGATCGGGAACGCCATCAACGCCACCTGGGAGCAGTTCGAATTGGATGGTGCCACACCGATCTGGGTAATTCCGCGCGCAGAAATGAAGGCCAAGAAGCGGCAGTTTCCGCACCGGATCATCCTTGGTCCTACGATCACGAGGGAACTGCGGGAGTGGCGACAGGCGACCGGCCGCCGCACCGGGCTGGTCTTCACCTCGCCGCTCTCCAATCGTCGCGGTCGCCCGCTCACCCATGAGGCCATCGAGAAGGTCTACAGCAAGCGTCTCGGCTTGTCTGGGGTGCACACCGTCCACGGCTGGCGGAGCGCCTTCAGTACCCTGGCTCGGGAAGCGGGCGGCTTTGCGCACGAAGCTGTGGAGTTGGCGCTCGATCATGAGCCGCGGACAGAAGTCGCACGCGCCTACGATCGAGGCGAGCGGCTCGAAGAACGGGTGCGGCTGTACTACTGGTGGGATGCCCAGTTGGTGGCCGGCCAGCACGGGACCGACGCCGCTGCCACTGGCGAAGGGGGCGGCATGATACTAGGCCCGAAGGTGCGGGAACTCATGGGCATCCTTCTCCGGGGGCGTGACCCGAAGATCCCCGCCCTTCTCTTCGCGAATGATTCGGTAGGCGCTCACCCGACCATTCCGGAGCTTGCTGACGTGCTGCGGTCCGACGAGGAGATACCTCCAAACCTACGGCGGTATATCGCCGGTCGTCTCGACGGGACGATTAGAGCCACCAAGGCCGGGACGCCCAAACGCGTGGATCCGGCGGAGCTGCTTGACAAGGCAATGGATGTGGCGCTCCGGCAGGCGCAGTATGTGATCGACGGTAATTCTAAGGGACACAGCCGAACCTTGGCTATTCAAGATGTTGCGGCGCGGCGCGGGGTGGATGTCGACACCTTGCGCCGGTCCCTTCTCCCCGGACAAATGAAGGCGGCCGGGTTGACCAAGATCGTGCCGGAGATCCACGCCCTAGTGGAATTGCTCACCCCTCCGAAACGGCAAACTGGGCGGGTAAGTTCGCACTTGCGCGCCTAGGTTTCCGGCGTCCAGGCCCCTACCGTAGCGTCCAGCCCTAGCAAGCTGGACAATCCACGGGAGGGGTTTTCAATGACCGCGTTTCTGCGAATGCCGGAAGTATCCCAGCGCGTTGGCCTCGCCCGCTCTACTCTCTGGCTCTACGTCTCTCTGGGCAAGTTCCCCAGGCCGGTGCCACTCTGCACCGGGTGCTGTTGGCTGGGTCGAATCCGAGGTCGAGCAGTGGTGTCAGGATCGCATCCGGGCTTCCCGCCCGCCCGCTCCCACGGCGGCTTAACAATGGCCAACGAGCCCCGATTCCCGGCCCTTGCCGCGTGGCAGCGTCGCTGGCGCGACGACCCGGCCACGCACACTCGGCAGGACTTGCTGTGGCGGCTCGCCTGCCTTGAGCGGCAGGCACAGGAAATGGACGACCTCGGCTTTCACGAGACGGCCGAGGCAGTTCTACGTCAGGCCCGCATCGTCGCGGCGGAGGCCCCCGCCGCATGAGTGTCGCGCGCCCCCTCCCCGTGCCGGACTACCTCGCGCGCGTCGCCCGCGAGGCAGGCGAGCCGCCGACAAATCCGGCCATCGTCCTTCCGACCCCACCCGCATTGTTCGACTTCACCGAGATGCTGGATCAGCCGTCGATTGAATGGCTGATCGGCGACCTGGTGCCCGAGAGGAGCTTCGGTACCCTGACGGGGAAGTGGGGGACCGGCAAGTCCATCGTCGCACTGGCGTGGTGTATGGCCATCGGGACCTGTCGCCCGTGGCTGGGACGCACCGTGAAGGGGGGCGGAGCCCTGTATATCGCCGCCGAGGGCTGTCGTTCCGAACGGCTGGAGGCGTACCGCCAGCGGTGGGGCGTCGATCAACTCCCCGCCGTCTGGTGGCGGAAGCAGGAACTCCCCCTTGCCCGACCCCTCCACATTGACGCCATCCTCCAGCAGATCGAGGGGCTGCCCAACGTCCCCAAGCTGATTGTGCTCGACACCTACGCCCGCTGCACCGCTGGCCTGAAGGAAAACGACGCCAGCGATACCGCCCTTGCTGTGGCAGCGGCCGACCGCCTGATCCGAGCCACCGGCGCCACGGTCATGGCCATCCACCACCCGCCGCACGGAGCGCCAGGCCGGAGCCGGGGTAGTGGCGCGCTGGATGGTGCCGCCGATACCACGCTGTTGCTGGAGCAGCGGGAAAGCGGACTGGTCCTGAGAGTGACCAAACAAAAGGACGGCGCCACCCCCGAGCCCATGCTCCTGCGTTTAGCCGTGTCCGGCCCCAGCGTCGTGGTGGAACTCGACAGCCTCGTCGATCGAGGCGTAGGACAGGCTGCGGCGGCCCTCGACGCCCTGCGAAGGATCATGGTCCCCGGCGGAGTCACCGCGAAGGAGTGGCGTATCGCCACGGGGCTCCCCGAGCGGTCCTTCTACCGGTGCCGTGGGGAGCTCGTGCAGGGCCAAAGGGTCGAACAGCTGGAGGGGAAGCGATATGCCCCCAAGTAACTGCCACTGCCAAGCACTGCCAACAACTGCCATGGCAGTTGGCCTAGACACTGCCACTACTGCCACCCCCTTTAGGGGTGGCAGCGGCAGTAGGGCTGGCGGGATGGCTGACGACCCCCCCGGCCTCTACCTGCGCCAGCCGTGCCCCACGCGCATATGGGCCGCCGCGCGGGCCGGTAGCTATACAGGGAATCGTACTGGCCACCACGAAACTCAACGGCTTCAAGGTGCTGGCGGCCCCGGCACGCCGGTCCGCCGGGCGCGATACCCCCTCCGTTACCCCCACGGCGATCCTTGGCGGAGACTCGCGTGATGATGGCCCCCGACCTCGGCACGATTGCCACCGCCCGCCGGTGGCGCCCGACCCGCGAGCCTGCGGTATCGGGACAGGCCCGCCGCAACATTGCGCCGGGGGGGGCCTCGTGAAGTCGGCGTCCTGCAAAGCCAAGGGCCGCCGGTTGCAACAGGCTATGGCCGCCGATATGGCGCAGGCGCTCGGGCTCGATCCCGCCGACGTCCTGAGCCGCTCTAGCGGGGCGGGCGGGACGGACCTGCACCTCTCCCCGAGGGCGCGGGCGCGGTTCCCGTTCGCGGTGGAGTGCAAGAATCAGGAGCGGGTGAACATCTGGGAGGCGTTCGAGCAGGCGGCGGCCCACGCCAGCGCCCCGCTCGACCCCCTGCTGGTGATCGCCCGGAATCGCACCGCCCCGCTCGCCGTGCTGCGCTGGCCGGTGTTGCTGGCGTTGTTTGTGCCGGTGCAGGACCCGGCCCCGCATCCTGCGGCGCCGGGAGAGGACCATTCTGACAGAGGACTCTGACCGTGCCCTTCGCCATTCCCGATCCTTCGTTGCCGAGGCCCGCTTCGGCCCCGGACTCCCTGACCCCAAGCATGCCCGACGACGCGGGCGCGTTCCGCCAGCAGCTCGACCAGTTCCGGTCGACGATCGAGCGCGCCGCCATCGCCGAGCAGGACGCGGCCGTTGCGGCCGTGCAGGGCGCGCCCGAAGTCGCCCTTCTCGCAGGGACCGGCGCGGCGCTGGAGAGCCTCTGGGCGCGCTATGACGCGGCCGTGGCAGCCATCGGCCGCGACGCCAACCTGAGCGCCGCCGGTCGGACGGAACTGATCGCCCGCGCGGCCACGGAGCGGAACGCGGCCCGCGATCGCGGGCCGGTGCGGGTGCTCTCCCAGGTCGGTGACACGCTGCTCGGGAAGTTCCCCACCCGCCCGATGCCGATGATGCCCGGCGAGCTCGCGGCCCCCGCGACGTTCATCCTCGCGTCGGCCGAGAGCATGTTGCCCTCCCGCTTCGCCGGGGACGCGCTCGACCTGCTCCGGACGGCGTCGGATCCGGGAACGCCACCGGAAGCGGGGTTTGCGGCCAATGTGCTCCTCAACGCGGCCTATGCACCGCTGCTGGAGCGCTTCGCCGATGCGCCGCCGAAGCATTGGAGCGGGTGGGTGGGAGCGGCCGGGAAGCTCGCCGCCCTGATCCGCATGCATATCGCCACCACGTGGCAGCGCGCGCGGTCTGAGGCCGCGCGCGAGGCGGTGAGCGCGTTCCGGGGCCAGTTCACGTGGCTGGATCGGAGCGCGATACAACTGGGCCGCTGGGATGACACCTTCCGGATCGGTGCCCCCGCGTTCGCGTGGCCGTCTGGCATGGTCTGACCCGCACGCCTAACGAGCGACTCTGGAGGTGGCTGTTGTGACGAACCCCATACTGGACGAGGAGCCGGGCCGGACAGGATGCCGGGGCACGAATGCGGCGGGGCTGCCGTGTGCAGCGCTCCCGTACCTCGTGGTCGATGGCTGGTGCCCCGCCCATCGGCCGGGCGGCGTGGAAGAGATGCGCGCGCGGGCGATCCTCGGCGGACAGGCGGCGGCCGCGATGCGCGCCGGGGCGGCGTTCACGGCGGGGGACCTGCCCCCGTTGGCCTCGGTGGAGGATGCCAAGGCCGCGCTCGATGTGATCCGGGTGGCCATCATGAGCCGTCGCCTGACCCATGCCGAGGGCAATGCGGCATCGAAGGCCGTCGCCGAGTGGGTCAAGGCGGAAACGGCGGCGATCACCAGTCGGCTCGTGAATGAGCTGAAGGGCGAGCTGCAGGCGAAGGCCGACGAAATCGCGGCCCTGCGGAAGCAGCTCGCGGGCGGGTCGCGGGCCCGGGTGGCCTCGTGAGTGCCGGTGGGGTGGAACGGCTGGCCCGGCGGATGATCGCCGAGGCGCGGGACCTCGCGGTGCCGCTGCTGCCTGATCCGGATGTGGCGCCGGTCAGTCGGCTGGACCTGGCGCGCGCCGCCGGGCTTGAGCCGGACGCGTGGCAGCGGCTGGTGCTGGAGAGCGAGGCCCGCAAGCTGCTCCTCAATTGCTGCAGGCAGTCGGGCAAGTCCACGACGGCCGCGCTGGTGGCGCTGCACGAGGCGGCCTTCACACCGGGGGCGCTGGTGCTGATGCTGGCGCCGAGTATGCGCCAGAGCGGCGAGCTGTTTCGGACCTGCCTGCGGCTGATGAAGCAGGTGGCGCTGCCGCTCCCGGCCATCGTGATGGAGTCGGCGTTGCGGCTGGAACTCGCCAATGGCTCGCGCATCATCGCCCTGCCGGGGAGCGAGGCGACGACGCGGGGTTATGCGGCGGCGACGCTGGTGGTGATTGACGAGGCGGCGCGGGTGCCCGATGCCCTCGTGGCGGCCGTGCGTCCCAGCCTGGCCACCACCAACGGCCGGTTGATCGCCCTCAGCACTCCGGCAGGCCGACGCGGATGGTTCTTTCTGGAATGGACGAATGGGGAAGGCTGGGAGCGGTCGAGCGTGGTGGCGAGCGAGGTGGCGCGGATCAGCCCCGCCTTTCTGGTGGATGAGTTGCGCTTGCTCGGCCCCCGTCGCTTCGACGAGGAATACAACGGCGTGTTCTTCGACGCTGACTCGGCCGTGTTCGCCTCGGAGCTGATCGAGCGCGCGCTGTCGGCCGAGGTGCTCCCACTCTGGAGGGCGGCGGCATGAGTCGCTATGTGGTGTCCGTCGATCTGGGGCAGCAAGCGGACCCGTCCGCCGTCGCGGTGCTGGAGGTGAGCACGCGGCAGGATGCCGTGGACGCGCAATACACCGACCCGCCGGGCGAGCTCGCCTCGCTGGTGAAACTGGCGTGGTTTCAGGGGGGCGTCGATGGCGGGGTGCTGTATCCGGGTGCGGCGGTGCGGGTCGATGTGCGCCATCTGGAGCGGCTGCCGCTCAAGCTCGATTATACGGTGCAGGTGGAGCACATCGTCGCGCTCTTGCGTCGGCCGCCGCTGGTGGGGGCCTCGCTGGTGCTGGATGCGACGGGCTGCGGGCGCCCCGTCCTCAATATGTTCCGGCGGCGCCTCAGGGTGACGGGCGTGACGATCACGGCGGGCGATCGGGAAACGCGCGACCCGGACGAGTACCGGGACTTCCGCGTGGCGAAGAGCCTGCTCGTGAGCCACATGCAGGCGGCGCTGCATGGCGAGACGCTGCGGATCGCGAAGGGATTGCCGGACGCACGGGCGCTGGTCGAAGAGATGGCGGACTTCCGGGCCACGATCGGTGAGAGCGGCTATACGGCCTTCAGCGCCCGGTCAGGCGCGCACGATGACTTGGTGATGGCCGTAGCTGTGGGCTGTTGGTGGGCCCACCGGGAGCACCACCAGACGATCACCGCGAGCTACCTGCAGTGAGGACGTTGCCACCCCGCGCTCTCTACCGAGCCAGCGGCCATCCCGAGGTCAGCCAATCGGCCAACGTGCCAGCGATCTGCCCAAATACGCCAGTTTCGGGGCCGACCTCGGCCCCGCGTCGCAGCTTCTCGACGAGCCATTGACGCTGAACCTCCGTCAGGTCTAGTGCCCGACGGTTGGGGTCCTTCGGGTCGGAGGTCAGCAGGAAGAAGCTCAACGCCAGCGAGCCCGTAGTGAAGTCCCGGCTCAACTTCTCGACGTTCTGCTGTCTCGCCGCGTCCCTCGTTGCACGGGCGGACAGCGCTACTCTACCGGGATGCTCGATGTCTCCAATTACCGCCTCGAGCATGGCCGAGTCGCTCGCACTCATCCTTTCGAGCGTCAAGCACAATATGGCGGGCACCTTCTGCACATACTTGTTGGTGCGCACATCAAAGCGCAGTAGGTCGTCGCACATCTGCTGCGCGAGGCGGTCGCGCTCCAATTGCCAATACTTGGCGGTGGTCAGAAGAACGTGAAGGTTGCCAGTGTGAATGGCGGCGATGGTCGAGTCGTGTTCGGCCTGCTTTGCTTCAGCGAGAGTGAGGAGGCGGTCGGCGTAGACCGTCGCGAAACAATAGGGGCCTTCCGCGACCGACCGAGCTCCCAGGCACTCGCTTGGCTCTTGCAGCAAGAAGAAGAGACCCACAACAGGGATGAGAAACATGACACCCCCCCCCTCACGTGACGTAGAGAACCGCTCAGAACGCTGTCCCCGTCGACGGTAAGCTCCTCACGACTAGATGTCCCATATCGCCGATTGGAAAGCAGCTACGGGGCACGTCCAAACTCACATCGACCATAGCTGATATAGGTATCGAGGAGGCTCGTGGCCGCCTCGACAAAAGCTCCATGACGGAGAGTCACTAGGTCGTCTTGCGGTCCCGTATAGATCTTCAGGATGTAGCCTCCATCAGTCTTCCAGACGTTGAGGAAAGCTCCACTGGGTGAAGAACGCACCTCAAACGGAGTACAGCCCTTGTCGTCGCAGCGGCGCAGGCTCGGCAGGAAGGAGTGGGGGGCCGATGATGTTGCCGCGCGGAGGACGGACAGGTCGGGCGACAAGAGGAACGCTGTGCCTATCGGCAGCTCCTCGCATCCGGCTGGGAGACAGTGCTGCCGCATGGTGTAGGAACAGCGCACTTCATCTAGGTGAGGCGGGGTTCCTAAGGGCAACAAGAGCCCGAGTGCGAGCAGGCTGTGCGTACGCGACATCAGGGCCTCCATGAAGGCACGGGAAAGTTGCGCTGCCCGGCAGCGGGCCAACTGCGGCCAATGGCCGTCGGCACCCTGTCGGGCCGGAGTGGGGGTTACTGCGGTGACGGCGAATCGGGTGGCGGCGTGCCATCGGCCTTCACCTTGTCGTTCAGGCTCTTGACCATGGCCTGCGCGAACTCCTCCGACCACTCCTTGAACGGGCGACCCGACTTCAACAGGACCGGCTCGCCCGGCTTCGGCCTCGGTATCTTGAGCAAGGTGCTGGGCCCTCCTCTCCCCGTGAAATATAGCCACTGCGCGGTGTGAGTAGCGCGGCGCTGTCTGGCAACTCTGCCTGCTCACCTCACCGACGGCCGCACCCCGACTGGTCCATGCGCTGCTTAGGCCGCAGGGTGAAGTGAGACCGGCCTACCCCTCGGGCTCACCTGGGAGAAGCAGCATTCTGGCAGCGTCCTGAGTGGCCAGCTGGAGAAGGCCGTCGGCTAGCAACAAAGTGGCGTTGTCAGTGCCGTCGGTGTTGCGATAGGGTGCCGCCTTGAGCTGTTCCAAACGTGTTCGGGCCGCCTCAAGTGCAATGTCGCCCATGGCGCGTTCTTGCCGATTGCGGTACCAAAAGTCCTTGATGAGTTCGCGGAGCTCCCGGATAGGCTCGCCAAGGCCCTGTAGGCTGATGCCCCCAGGTGAAGCGATCTGTATGCGTTTGACAACAAGCGCGCCAGAGGGCGCCCGCTTGTATACGCCGGCCCTGAGGAGATCCAGAAAACGAGGGCGAGCATCCGTGATCATTCGCCACTGGACATGGCCCAAGAGGCCGGGATCACTGAGCCACCGGGATTGCCACCCGAGCGTGAGAAACGCGGTTGCTTCGGCAAGCTCAAAGGACGGGACGACCAGCTCCATGAACCCCGCGTCCTGGACTGGCGGCAGGGATTCAAAGACGAGGAAGACGCCGTACATAGCTTCCAACGTATCTAGAGTATCTCGAAGCTCCCTAACGCTCCATGGTCCATCAGTCGCGAAACTGATAGTCGCGGGAGCGCGCCCGGTCGAGGCTTGCGCCATACGATTGCCTGAAAGAGAAAGGGGTAAGCAGCATGCGGCCTAACGACCGCGCATAAGCTGCAAAGCGCGGCCGCACCGCGCTAGTCTTGGCACGGCTCGTGGGCCGCTGTTTGGCAGCTTCATGCGCTGGTTAGGCGCCTGGATGGCATGGCACGGTAAACCTTCCCTGAGAGCTGACATCCACCTTTCGCATGATGTGGATGATCCTTCGCTATTGTCGGATCCGTGGGATCTGGATTGAATGCCGGGCGGCCCCATTGCTTAAAGAAGAACGGAATGCCCTCTGCACGACACTGTTCACGAATAGAGTGAACCCATTGAGGGCGAAGGGGTCTCGCCTTCGGGCCCGACTCACCTCCAACGATTACCCAGTCAACACTTGTGAGCGGCAGGGTAGGCATGTATTCAAGGAGCGGCTCAACGGACAGGAACTTGATCGCCGCGCCAGTGGACGAAAGATCGCGCACGCGCGGAACCGCACGCTGATTCTCAACTGAAACGCCCATCCACACATTCTCAGGCCACGGCAGATGTTTTGCGACGACTCGCAGGCGCTGAGAGCGCTTTGTCAGGATCTGGTAGGTGTGTTGCGGAGTCATACTCATGACAGCAAAGACTTCCTGGATATAGCTAAGCGGCACACCTTCGTGGAATAGGTCGCTCATCGAGTTTACCGAAGACGGTTCTCGGGTCTGACCCCAATCCAACGGAGCGGTCAGCGCATGCTCAGCAAGCCGTAGCTGGAAGCCATGCTCATACTGAGGTAGGCCCATGCTCTGTAATCGCTTCGCCATGCGTTCCGCGTAGCAGTTCTTGCAGCCCTGAGAGACCTTGGTGCACCCCGTAACTGGATTCCATGTCACATCTGTCCACTCGATCGAGGTCTGGGCCGTCACTCGGGTACCTTCCTATTTGAGTACTTCTTGAAGATGTCACGTACGATTCCTGCAGCCACGGGCTTCTGGGAGGCAAAGAAAAGGTAATAGACAACTGCTCCCTTTGAGTTGCGCATGGGCAAGGGGTCGGGTACATGGCTAAACCCCGCCACGGCCTTCAGACGCTGGCGAAAAGCTGACACGAGATCCTCGTTCGAGGTTTTCTCTTCAAACCCGAACAAGTTCGCCTCAGTGCGGTAGGCAGCCGAGCGCCAGGAGTCATCGCCCCAGAACATGGTGAGCCGCTGGCGTTGTAGAGGTGCCACCGTCTCTTGATTGCGGTGGAGTACGTTCCGGTTCATGTCCATAATCGGGAAATTGAGAAAGATCTCGAGCGACTTCATCTGTCCCGCTGTTTGGATCACCTGCCAATCGAGGTGAAGCCCGTACGGATCCAGCAGGCAAAGACCTCGGGCATAGTCGGAGTACTGAACCCGAGGAAATACATCAGAGAGGAGGACCTTGTTACAATCGGCATTGTAGAAGTGAACGCTGGCGGGGTCGTAAGGCCCAGTGGTCCTAGCCGATACTTGAGCCTCGAGGACTTCTACATTGCCCTGGTCGAGGTCGATGAAGTGGTACTCGCGGAATGGCGGGGAGATCAGAAGTACGCTTGTCGGGGAACCCCAGACGAGGCCGCCAGTTGCCTTGGCCTGATGGACGCCCGAGCCAGAGAACGCATCGATATAGACGTGGCGAAGCGCCGGACGCTGCTGGGCAGTGAGTATTTGGGAGTAGGCAGCCGCGTACTCCCTGAGGATGTCAAAGCTTGACCTCAGACCAGTATCCTATTCTGGAGATGCCATCTTCGAGCACAACCCCTCCTGCATGCTGGATACCAGGCGCCTAACTTCTTATTAGCCTGCGGGGGATGGCGTGAGGTCCGAGGTAACAGCCCCATGACCTACTCCTGATCCGGGACGCCGCTAGGCGAATGGCGGTGGCCCCGCTGGCGCGGCGCGGTTCATAGCGCGGCCCCCGGTGGCAACTCCTCCTCGTCATCGTCCAGCTCGGCGACCACCGTGCCGCCAACCATCGCGGCAAGCGCCGCCGCCATCGCGTGATCGTCATGGGGGTAATAGAACCCCGGCGGGGTCCGGGGGGCCTGGCGCGCCTCCGGCACCAGCTCGGTCAGCGTCTTCGCCCGCCACGGCGTAGTGGTCGGGCTAGACGGCCGCCACGTCCCGAGCGTTGCGAGCGCCTCGTCGTCCGCCCACTCGTATACCTCGCCCGCGATGTGAAGCTGGAGCATCAAGGCACCTTGCCGTAGAGGAGGCCAACGATGAACCGGAAGTATTCCGGGTCTTGGGCGGCGAACCGCTGCCCGACGGAGTCAATGAGGATCGTGGTGCGGCCGCTCCTTAATATGGAGGTGGGATCAATCGTGGCTCAAGTTGGTGCGGGGGGGTAACGACGGGGGTATCGTTGCCGGTGCCACCCATTTGTCTTGTTGTTAACACCATAAGAGACAAGTAGTTACGGCAAGGTGGGCGATTCCCTCCGCCTCCACTGCAGCACAACGGCCGACCCCACGGGGTCGGCCGTTGTGTTTGATGGACCGGGCGACTCGACTCGGCGACTCGTGCCGTCGAGGCGCCGGGAAACTCTTACCGCTGGGCCGGGCGCTTCGGTGGCCGGAAGTCGAGGCCGACGGTCGTGCGCCCGTCCCCGGTGGGCGTCTGGATCAGGGCCAGCGCCTGGTGCTTGAGCGAGAACATCCGGGCGATGCCCTCCGTGAGCCGCTTCCGGTGGCCGCGAAAGGCCCGCTCGAGGGCGGCCAGCAGCTCACCGTATCCGCGACCGAAGGCCTCCAGCGCCGCACGAGTCTCGGAGCCGCGGGGGTAGTCCGCCGCCCGGGTGTTCGGGCGCATGGGGTACACGGCGCGATAGTCCACGTGCAGCCGGCCGCCGGTCGGGCCGGACGATGCCTTGTCGTGCTGGGTGTACCGCCTTCCCTTCAGGATCTCCATGTACCGGTAATAGTGGGCCACTTCGTGGCCGCCGCCTTCGCCCAGGACCCGGTGATCCCGGTCGAAGATGCCGTGGTGTGCCCCCTCGCCCTGTTCCACGATCTCGGCGATGGCCCGGTGGGCGGTCTCGCGGTTGGTGACCACCACGATGGAACCGGCACCATAGTAATCCTTGGGGCGGATCTGACGGCCGGGCTTTCCGGAGAATACCCGGCGCTCCCCCAGCCGGTCGCAAAGGCGGTCAATGGCCTCGTCGATCGCGGCGTAGAACTGCCCGATGGTATGGAAGTGGCCCGGTTCCGGGCGCGCACCCGTGGCCTCGGGCCGCTCGATCTTGAGAAAGGTCCCGAGCGCCGCCCTGGAGAACCGCTCGATGCTGACCTCGAACCGATTGCCGCTGTGGGGCAGCCGATGGGGGTAGCGCGGGCACGAAGTCCGGGTGGGTCAGGCTGGGCTTCCCGCCGACTGCGTTCAGCAGGTTGGCCGCCAGTGTCAGGTGCAGCATCTCCTCCAGCATCACCCCGCGGATAGTCTCGGCCGCCTCGTAGTTGTGGCCCTCCTTGATGGAGAGCCAGGCCGTGAAGTAGGGCGGGATGGTGGCGTGCTCCACCTCGAGGGCCCCTGGAGGTGGGCGCGCAGGGAGGTCAGCGAGTCGATCGCGGGCGCCGCCCGCGCGGTGCGTGCGCGCGGGCGCGGCTTCCGGGCGGCGCGCCTGGCGTTGGCGCTCATGGGAGCTCCCTCAGCATGGCCTCGGCGGCGCGCACCGAGAGCGCGGCGGCGGTGAGAGTAGGGTTGGCCGTGCCGATCGTCACCTGGTTCCCGGCGCCCACGAGGTAGAGGTTCGGGTGGTCCCAGGCCTTCATGTTGCGGTCGGTCACCGAGTGGCGCGGGTTCGCGCCCCATCCGGTGGGTGCCGACGATGTGGCCCGAGCCCATGATGTTGTAGCCCTTGCCCTGGTACTCCACCCGCTGGTAGCCCCCCGGAGCGGGGTTGGGGTACACCGTGTGGTCCTCGATCCCGGCATGCCGGGTGATGCGTGCCCCAGACCTTTTCCACCGCCGCCTGGGCGCCCGCCAGCGAGTAGTCGTCGTAGCGGTAGGACAGCACCGGCCGGTGGTTGCCCATGGCGTCACGGACCTTCGGATTGATGGTGACCCGGTTCTCCCGCGACGGCAGCTGCTCGAACATGAACCCGATCTTGACCATGCGGGTCAGCTGGTCGGCCAGCCCGGCGCGGAGGGTCCGGCCGTACTTCTGCTCGGCCAGGAGCGCGCCGATCTGGGCGCCCGGCGCCCCGCTCCAGCCCCAGTTGGACAGGCTGGCGCGGAAGGAGGCGTGCACCTCGCGGAACTTGCCGTCCCGGAGGGACTCGACTCCGCTGGTGGTGTCGGGGCCGCGGAACGGGTAGACCGGGTCCGGTGACAGGCCCCAGACGTAGAGGTACGGATGGTCCATCAGGTTGCGGCCCACCTCGCCGCTGCTGTTGGCGGCACCCGAGGCCAGCAGGAGGGTGGCGTTCTCGATGGGATTGGCCGCCAGCACCACCAGGGTGCCGCGCACCGTCTCCAGGGTGTGCTCGGGCGAGCCGGGCGTCTCGTACCGCTTGTACTCCACGCCGGTGATCCGCCCCGAATCGGGATCAATGACCAGGCGCGAGGCCACGCACTGGGTGCGGATGTCCACATGCCGGGTACGCGCCATCGTGGCCAGGGTCTTGAGCGCGCTGTACTTGGCCTGTACCGGGCAGAGCGGCATGCAGACGGAGTTCCCCTGGCAGCGCTGACCTTCGTCCCGGTTGGAGACCGCCGGCACCGGATCGTAACCGTCGCCGAGGCGGTACTTCGGGTTGGGCGTCGAGTTCCGCGCCACCGGGATGCTGATCACCCGCAGCGGATACCGGCCGCCGTGCAGCGCCACCGACTTCCCGTGCAGCTTCCGGTTGAAGTACTGGTCCACCATGCTCTGCGGCATCCGATGCATGGGATAGACATATCCCTTGGGAAACCACACCCCGAAGAACCGCTGGTCCTTCACGTCGGCGGAGACGCCGAGTTCCAGTTCGGCCCGCCGGTAGCCGGGCTCCAGGTCGTCGTAGCCGATGGGCCAGTCGAGGCCCTGCCCGTAGACCGTCTGCATCCGGAAGTCGTTCGGCACCAGCCGCAGCGACGTGCCCTGCCAGTGCAGGGTGGTGCCGCCGAGCATCCGGAGGTAGTCGCTCATGAAATGCTGCGGCGTGTCGTATTCGTAGTACGGATTCGGGGCGTTGGGGATGCCGGGGGAGGGGGCCGCTTCGTTCCAGGGATAGGGCCCGTTGGGCATGCCGCGGACGCCCCCCTCGGTGTACAGCGTCTGAAGGTAGCGGCGGTAGGTCGCCGGGTTCATGGCGCCCTCGATGCCGGCCTCCAGGATCAGCACCCGCCGCCCGGCCTCCGACAGGATTCGTGCGACCAGCGCTCCCGCCACCCCGCCTCCGACAATGACCGCGTCGTAGTGGTCGCTCATCGCTTCTCCTTCCCCGCCCATGCCGCGTCGCCGAAGACGGGTGGAATGGACCAGCTGCCGAACCCCGTCGGGTTGGCGCCCGGGGGATGTGCCCCGGCGGCCCGGTAGGCCAGCTGCCGGGTGTAGGCCGCCGCCGAGGGGACGATCGGGCTTCCCGGCACGGTGCCTTTCGGTGGGGAGGCGTGCGTGAGCGTGTACCACGCCGCCGGAAGACTCCAGAATCCCTGGTACCACAGAACAATCAGCGCGGTGCACACCGGCCAGAGGATCGGTGAGGCGATCACGTCAATCCGCATCCGCTGATCGCGCGCCTTGCCGGCGCGGTGGCGCAGGACGCGCCGGGCGGTGGCATACCATTGTGTCGCGACCTGCGTCTCCGACCTGTTTCTCCAGCAGGTCCTGGTACTCGTCCACCAGGCCCGTGCCCTCCAGCTCCACGGCGGGATACCCGGTGAGTTCCGCCGAGAACTGCAGGAAGGTCTTCCGAGTGGCGTTCATGAGCCCTCCTCAGCGAATCGGATCGCGCAGCAGGGTGTGCCCGGAGGCCGCTGCCGGCGGGGACTCGTACAGCAGCACGCCGACCGCCTTGGGATTTCCCTTGAACACCCCGGCCAGCTGGCGCCGCATGAGATGCTTGGCATCGCCCACGGTGAACTGTACCGCGCCCGGAGGGAGCGGGGCGGAGGGACTGGCGCCGACCGGCGTATTGAACCAGCTCTTGAAGACGCCGAAGATCACCCGGGCCGAGGTGACCATGTGCTTCCTGCCCTTGACCTTGAGGTTGGCGTAGGCGGGCACCGGGGAAAAGGCGGAGACGCCCGGTGCCGGTACGCCGGGGAGGTTGGTGTTGACCTTGAGATCGAAGATGTAGGGCAGCTGGGACTTGGGGGCGTTGGGCGTGGCGTAGCAGCGGATCCACCAGGTCCCGACCCCGGGGTCGTTGACGTCCGGCACGGCGAAGCTGAACGAGGCGACGAATTTGACCTCGCCGTATTTCTGGCTGCCGGCCTGGACCGCGGGTGGGTTGTCGCAGGGGACGTTGATGCGATAGTTGCCGTAGGTCTTGGACTGGTCTCCCCCGGCCAGGTATTGCGCCACCGACAGCGCCGGCTCGGTGCCGGCGCGGAAGCGCGGGAACGCCACGACGTTGAACTCCACCTCGTCCACGTAGGACGAGTAGCTGCTCCCGAACCCGGCGTAGCGCTCGAAGTTCAGGTTGACCAGCGCCTTGCCATCGAAGATGCCAGGCTCGAGTCCGGTTCCCTTGAGCAGCGGGCGCACCACGCTGGCGGGGACGCTGAAGAACACCATCAGTGACTGGAGCGAGCCGTAATTGAAATTGCCGAGGGGAGTGGTCTGCTGGGGCTTGGCGGGCATGAGTTCCTCCGGAGGGGGCGAGGCGCGGGACAGGCTGGCGATAGTAACGCCCGGTTCGGTACATGTCCAGCAGCCATCTTCATGAAATCAGTGCGGTTAGCCTCCGGGTCGCGGCGACGTGTGAGGCGAATCCGGGAACGCCGGGCCAGCGGGTGGTGCGGCTGGTCAGCCCGGCCGGACGAACCCGGCGACCCGCTCCAGGAACTCGACCTGCACAAACGGCTGGGACCCCGTCGTGCCTGACGTTGCATGAGCCTGGACGAACATGGCGCCGAAATCCCGCTTGAACGCGGTGAAGGTGGGGCCGGTCAGGTGGGCCTTGAACGCGTCCCAGTCCGCGTATCCCTCCACGAACACCACTTCCCCGGGGCGCGGCACCGGCTCCGACCCGGGAGCGGGAGTGGCAAAGTCGGGGAGATGGACCAGGTACAGGAGCGTGCCTGGCTCGGAGCGGACCTCACCGGCCAGCCGCAGGAGGGCGGGAACCACGAGGTCTTCCTTGCCGGGCGTGATCCACCACTTGGCGATCAGCGAGATCATGGGGTCGGTCCTCGGTGCTGGCGCGGGCCGCGGGGCACATTGACGGGAGGAGCCGCCTTTCGGGCCGGCATTGCGGAAGCTACTGCAGTCCCGGTCCCGCTGGAATGCCGACTGGCGGCGTCCCGTCGCCTCCCGGGCAGGTGGTGGCCGGACTTTCCCGGTCCCTCTCTCGCGATTTCGGACCGGTATCCGCATCTTTAACGGATGCCCAATCCGTCCTCGCCCTCCGGCCAACTGCGCCTCGTCAGAGAGGCCCTGGCGGGCTCCTATGAAGTGGACCGTGAGCTGGGCAGCGGCGGCATGGCGACCGTGTATCTGGCGAAGGACCTCAAACACCACCGCAGGGTGGCCGTGAAGGTGCTCGCCCCAGCGCTGGCCTCGGCCCTGGGCACGGAGCGGTTCACCCAGGAAATCAAGATCGCCGCCAGTCTGCACCACCCCCACATCCTTCCGCTGCACGATTCCGGGGAGTCCAACGGCCTCTTCTATTTCGTGATGCCGTTCGTGGAAGGGGAGTCGCTGGAGGCCCGCCTCCGGCGGGAGCAGTTCCTGCCCATCGAGGAGGCGGTGCGGATCGCCGGCCAGGTGGCCGACGCCCTCGACTACGCCCACCGGCAGCGGGTGGTGCACCGGGACATCAAGCCGGGCAATATCCTCTTCGAGTCCGGCCACGCGGTGGTGGCCGACTTCGGCATCGCCCGGGCCATCAGTGAGGCGGGCGGCGAGCGCATCACCACCACCGGCCTCGCGGTCGGCACCCCGTCCTACATGAGCCCGGAACAGGCCGCCGGGGACCCCAACACCGATGGCCGCACCGACCTGTACAGCCTGGGGTGCGTGCTGTACGAGATGCTGGCCGGGGAGCCGCCGTTCTCGGCGCCCACGCCGATGGCCACCATCGCCCGGCGGATGACCGAGCCCCCGCCCCATGTCAGCCGGGCGCGGTCCACGGTACCCGGGGCGCTCGACCAGCTCCTCATCAAGGCCCTGGCCACTGTCCCGGTGGACCGGTTCGCTACCGGCAACGAGATGCGCCTCGCCATGGAGGCCGCACTCGCGGACCGCTCTTCCGCGGTGGATTCCCTGGCGGTGCTTCCGTTCGTCAACTCGAGCAACGATCCCGACTCGGAATACCTGAGCGACGGCATCACGGAGAGCATCATCAACAAGCTCTCCGGCGTCTCCTCGCTCCGGATCGTGCCGCGCACCACCGTGTTCCAGTACAAGGGGAAGGACATCGGGCTGCAGGCGACGGCGCAGCAGCTGCGGGTCCGGGCCATCGTCACCGGCCGGGTGCAGCAGCGCGGCGACCGGCTGATCGTTAAGGCCGAGCTGGTGGACAGCACCACCGACTCGCAGCTCTGGGGCGACCAGTATCACCGGACCATGTCCGACATCTTCGAGGTGCAGGAGGGCATCGCCACCGAGATTTCACGGTCGCTCCGGCTCCGCCTGACGGGGGAGGAACAGACCCAGCTGGTCAAGCGCCCCACCGAAGATACGGTGGCATACCAGGACTACCTCCGTGGCCGCTATTACTGGAACAAGCGCACCGCCAGCGGCATCCAGCAGGCGGCGGGGTTCTTTCACGCCGCCATCGACCAGGACCCGAAGTATGCCGTGGCCTATGCCGGCCTGGCCGATACCTACAACGCCCTCGGGTACTACAACGTCCGTCCTCCCCGGGACAGCTATCCCAAGGCCATCGCCGCCGCCGAGAACGCCCTCCGGCTGGATGAGACCCTGGCGGAGGCGCATGCCTCGATGGGCTTCGCCCGGCTCTTCTACACCCGGGACTGGGAGGGCGCGGAACAGGCGTTGAAGCGCGCGATCGAGCTCCGGCCGACCTACGCCACCGCTCATCAGTGGTACGCCTGGTACCTGCTGGTCATGGAGCGGTTCGACGCCGCAGTGTCCGCGATGCGCCGGGCCCAGGAACTGGACCCGCTCTCGCTCGTGATCAACGATCACCTCGGCTATTGCCTGTTCCTGTCCGGCCGGGAGGAGGAGGCCAGGAAGCAGCTTGCCGGGACGATCGAACTGGATCCGACCTTTCCCCTCTCGCATTGGCGCATGGGGTCGATCCACTTTCGCGACAAGGCCTTCGATGAGGCCATCGCCGAGTTCCGGCTGGTGGTGGAGCTGACGGACGGCGGGCTGGGGCTGGGGTACCTGGGACAGGCCTATGCGGCGGCGGGCCGGCTGGAGGAAGCCCGGGCGAGCCTCCGGCGGCTGCAGGAGCGGTCCGCCACCCATACCCGATCGGCGCTGGAGGAGGCGCTGGTGCACGACGGCCTGGGGGACCTGGACAAGACCTTCGAGTCGCTGGGGCAGGCGTGCGAGGACCGGATCAGCGACCTCTCCCGGCTCAAGCTGCTGCCCTGGTCCGACCCGGTGCGGCAGGACGCTCGATTTGGCAGCCTGGTCGCGCGCCTCGGGCTCAGTGCCCGGCGATATCATGGTGCGCACCCACCCGTAGCGGGGCCCCGCGGGAGGCGGCGGCTCCTTACCCGGGATTTCCCGCTCCGCGATATTCCCGCCCCATGCCCCCACCCGAGGTCTCCTTCGCCGCCGCCGCGCGATTCTGGCTCAAGCTCGGCTTCATCTCCTTCGGCGGGCCGGCGGGACAGATCGCGATCATGCACGAGGAACTGGTGGTGCGCCGCCGGTGGATCTCCGAGCGGCGGTTCCTGCACGCGCTCTCCTTCTGCATGCTCCTCCCGGGGCCCGAGGCGCAGCAGCTGGCCACCTATCTCGGCTGGCTGCTGCACCGGACCTGGGGCGGGATCGTGGCCGGCGGGCTGTTCGTGCTGCCGTCGCTGGCGGTGCTGATCGGGCTGTCGTGGGCCTACATGGTGTACGGCAACACCTGGGTGGTGGGCGGGATGCTCTGGGGGGTCAAGCCGGTGATCATCGCCGTGGTCGCCCACGCAGCCTGGCGGATCGGCGGCCGGGCGCTCCGGGGCCGCTGGCCGTGGATCATCGCCCTCGCCGCACTGATCGCCATCGCGGTCTTCAACGTGCCGTTTCCGCTGATCATCGTGGCCGCGGCGGTGCTGGGTTGGCTGGGGGGACGCCTGGTGCCGGCTGAGTTCGGCGCCGTGAGCCATGCGGCGCCCGACAAGGCCGGGGCGGCACACGGTGCGGCGCTGATCGCCGACGACACCCCGCCGCCCAGCCACGCGGTGCGCTCGGTGCGCGGTCTGGCGGTGGTGGCCGGCTCCGGGCTGCTGCTCTGGCTCTTGGTCACCGCCCTGCTGGCGGGGGTGCTGGGCTGGGGCAGCAGTTTCACTCGCATGGGGATGTTCTTCACCAAGGCGGCGCTGGTCACCTTCGGCGGCGCGTACAGTGTGCTGCCATACGTGTACCAGGGTGCCGTGACCCAGTACGGCTGGCTCACCGTCCCGCAGATGATCGACGGCCTGGCGCTGGGCGAGTCCACCCCCGGGCCGCTGATCATGATTGTGGCGTTCGTGGGATTCGTGGGATCGTGGAACCTTCAGGCCCTCGGACCCGATCACCTGCTCCTCGCCGGCGCGCTGGGCGCCACGGTGGTCACGTTCTACAGCTTCCTGCCTTCCTTCCTCTTTGTGCTGGCGGGCGGGCCGTTCCTGGAGCATACCCGCGATGACCTGCGGCTCTCCGGGCCGCTTGCCGGAATCTCGGCCGCGGTGGTGGGCGTGGTACTGCAGCTGGCGCTCTTCCTGGCCGCCCACGTGCTCTGGCCCGGCGGACTCCGGGCCCAGCCGGCGTGGCTGGCCCTGATCATCGCGCTGGCCGCCGCATTCGCGCTGTTCCGGCTCAAGTGGGGCATCATCCCGGTGATCGGGGCCGGCGCCGTGCTTGGCCTGGTGCGGGCAGTGCTCTAGCCAGCCTGGCAGGCGCAGGACTACGGCGCCGCCCCTCCGGCGCCAGGCTCTCGTGTCCGACGACAAATCCTTCTTCCTCACAGGACCACCCCGATGGATGACCAACCCTCCGCCTTCGCCTTCAGCCGGGTCGCCAAGGCGACCTCCCGCGCCACCGGCCATCCCGTCGCGTTCATCCTTGCGCTCGGCGTTCTGGCCGTCTGGGGCGTGACAGGTCCCCTCTTCGACTACAGCGACACCTGGCAGCTGGTCATCAATACCGGCACCACGATCGTCACCTTCCTGATGGTCTTCCTGATCCAGAATACCCAGAACCGCGACGCCGAAGCCGTACAGGTCAAGCTGGACGAATTGCTCCGCGTGACCGCTGGCGCCCACAATGCCCTGCTCGACCTGGAAGAGCTGGAGCAGCGCGACCTGGACCGGATCCGGGCGGGGTATGCCCGTCTCGCGGCCCAGGCCCGGGCGGACCTGCGGCGCGGGTTGACCGATACCGGTGCCCCGGACATTGTCTAGGAGACAGCTCGTGCCAGGTCTCCAACTCGAGGGACTCGATGCCGGCCGATCCCTATATCGTCATCTGGGAGTTCAGCGTTCCGGCGGAGCACACGGCGGCGTTCATCGCCGCTTACGGACCCTCCGGCGACTGGGCCCAGCTGTTCCGCAAGGCTCCCGGCTACCGCGGCAGCGAGCTCTACCGTGACCGTGCCGTCCTGGACCGCTTCGTGACCGTGGATTTCTGGCTGAGCCCTGGCGCCTACCACGATTTTCATGAGGCGTTCGGCGATGATTATTCCGCACTGGACCGGGCCTGCGAGCGGCTCACCACCAGCGAGCGGGCGCTCGGCACGTTCGCGCTGGCGGATCTGTCGCAGGCCAGTTTCTGAGATGCGGGAGCCGCCATCGCCAGACACATGGCGAAACCATCGCCGCCGGGGCGCGTCGGGCCACATCAGCAGGAACACCAATCAGACCGGGAGTGTCGCCACGTGGGAGTCTTGACCGGAATCCTGATCATCATTCTGGCCGGCATCGCGGCCGATACCGCCACCAAAATCGTCAAGGCGCGCTCGGGTGGGTCGAAGCAGCTGCAGTCCGAGCTTGACCACCTGCGCCAGCAGCTCGACGATCAGGCGATCGCGCTGTCCCGGGCGGAGTCGCGTCTGGCCGACCAGGACGGGCAGCTCCAGGAGCTGCATGAACGGGTGGACTTCGCCGAACGACTGCTGACCCAGACACGGGATGCGGCTCGGCTGAGCTCCGGACCGCCACCCGGGGGCTGAGGCCCCCGGAGTCCCTGGGGGCGTCCGGACCCAGGGGCACCCTTGCCCCGCTCAGTTCGCGCTCACCCGTCCCCGCATGTTGTTGATCAGCTTCGTCGGATCGTACCCCACGCCGTCCTTGAACCCCGTCACCACATTTCGGATCACCGACGGCTCGCCGGGCAGGTCGCCCTGGTGGAGGACCAGGTCCGCCAGCGTGCCCCGTTCCACCGCCCCGAGCTGATCCCGAGCCCACCAGCCACCCTTCGTTGGCACCGGAATGTGGGTGAGCTCGATCCTCGATGGGATGAGTGCCGGGCGGGGTTCGAGGGTCCGACCGAGCCGCCGAGGAGCCGGTGCTGTCGCCCTGGCCCTGCCCGTGGCCTGACTGCTTTTCCGAGGCTATCCTCCTTGGGGTGCCGTGACGACTCCTGAACAGCTCCATTCTGCCGCCCGCCGACCCTCTTCGGAGTGGCGCGGCGCGATCTCCACCCGAGAGCACCATGAGCGACCCGAGCAGCCCTACGGTCCCAGCCGGCCCCAAACTGTTTGGCACATTCGGTGGGGTCTTCACGCCGACCCTGCTGACGATCCTCGGCGTGATCATGTACCTGCGCCTTCCCTGGATGGTCGGGAATGCAGGGCTGCTCGGGGCCATCACCATCATCCTGCTGGCCAACGGCATCACGCTGGCGACGGGACTGTCGCTGTCCTCCATCGCGACCAATACCCGCATGGGTGCGGGGGGGCCCTACGCCATCATCTCCCGCTCGCTCGGCTTCGAGATCGGCGGCAGCATCGGCGTGCCGCTGTTTCTGTCTCAGGCGCTTGCGGTGGCGATGTACATCTTCGGGTTCCGGGAGGGGTGGCTGTGGATCTTCCCGACCCATTCACCGCTGCTGGTCGACCTCGGCATCTTCGCGGTGGTGCTGCTGATCGGGTATCTGAGCGCCAGCCTCGCCTTCAAGATCCAGTACGTGGTGATGGCGGTGATCGCCGTTTCCCTCGTCCTGGTGCTCGGGAACATGGAGGTCTGGACCGGGGCCACAGCCACGCCGACGCTCTGGGGCAGCTACCCGGGCTCGCCGGAGAACCAGTTTGCCGGGACCGAGTTCTGGGCGGTCTTCGCCGTGTTCTTTCCAGCAGCGACCGGTGTCATGGCCGGTGCCAACATGTCGGGTGAGCTGCGCGATCCGCGCCGGGCGATTCCCCTGGGCACGCTGTCTGCAATCGGGCTCAGCCTGGTGATCTACGTCGCGCTGGCCGTCTGGGCGGCGCGGGCAGCAACGCCTACCGAACTGGTTTCCAACTACACCCTGATGCTGGACCGGTCCCTGTGGGGGCCGGGCGTGCTCGCGGGACTGTTGGGGGCGACCTTCTCATCCGCGCTCACCTCACTGGTAGGGGCGCCGCGCATCCTGGCGGCCCTGGCGCGAGATCAGATCATCCCGCGGGGGCAATGGCTGGACCACCTGTCGGACGGGGAGCCGCGCCGAGCCATGCTGGTCACGGGAGCCATCGTGCTCGCCGGGCTGCTGTTGCGCGACCTGAACCTCATCGCACCGCTCATCACCATGTTCTTTCTCATCACCTACATGGTGATCAACGTGGTGCTGCTGGCGGAGTCGCATCTCGGCCTGATGAGCTTCCGTCCGACTTTTCGGGTGCCGCGGGTCATTCCGCTGGCCGGTGCACTCGGCTGCCTGTTCGCAATGTTCATCATCAACGCCACGTTCAGTCTCGTGGCCGTTGGCCTCGTCATGGGCATCTACTTCTGGATCGTCTGGCACGGCGCGACACCCCGTGCCGGTACCGTCCGGAGCGGGATCTTCGTCGCCTTTGCGGAATGGGCCGCCGGCAAGGTGATCGAGCTGGACATGGGGGCGCGCCGCGCCTGGAAGCCGAGCCTGCTGATCCCGGTCGAGGATCCGGCCACCATCCGGGGGGAGTTTTCGCTGCTGGTGGATCTGTGCGGACCCGAAGGCTCGCTCAAGTTCCTCGGGCTGGCCACGCGGGATACCGTGGCCGACCTGCAACCGCGCTTCCGTCGCCTGTGCGCCAGTTTCCAGAAGAACGGGGTGATGGCGACCAGCTCCATTGTGGATTCCCCGGGGTTCGCCCGGGGCATCCTGACCGGGCTGCAGGCGCTGGGCAGTGCCTTCTTCAAGCCCAATATCCTGCTGCTGAATGTGCCCAGGGACCCCACCCGCAATGAGGAGTTTCGCGAACTGGTCACCGAGGCGCGGCGGCTGGAGATCGGGGTCGTGCTCGTGGCCCTGCACGAGAAGGCCGGGCTGGGGATGGCCAAGGTGGTCAACGTCTGGATCCCCCCGCGCGAGGGAGGCGTGACGGTGTCCGACTATCTGCTGGCCAACAACCTCAATCTGGTCCTCCTGATGGGCATCCGGCTGGCCAGGGCGTGGCGGGCGGAGCTGAACGTCATCTCGGTCGTGGCGCGAGAACAGGATGTGGCAGGGACCACCGCCCAGCTCGACGAGTTGCGCGATCTCTGCCGGATCGACACCAGCGCCGCCACCCGGGTCATGGTCGGTGAGTTCCGCGCCTGCGTGCGGATGGCGCCCCAGTCTGACATGGACATTCTCGGACTCAAACGCGGTCCCGACCTGCAGTTCCTGGCGGACATGGTGGAGGCCACGAGATCGTCCTGCATGTTCGTGGCCGACTCCGGTCTGGAGAGCGTGTTGGCCTGAGCGACCCCGGAGGACGCACGCGCTCCCCGGCAGGAGTGGTAGGCAGGGGAGTTCTGGCTGCCATCCCCCTGTCAGTTCACGCCCACCCGTCCACGCACATCATCAATCAGCGTGGTCGGATCGTACCCCACGCCGTCCTTGAACACCGTCACCACATTCCGGATCACCGACGGCTCGCCGGTCAGGTTGCCCTGCAGGAGGACCAGGTCCGCCAGCTTGCCCCGCTCGACGGAGCCGAGCCGGTCCTGCAGGCGCAGAATCCGGGCGCCGTTGAGGGTGCAGATCTGCACCGCCTCCTCGGTGGTGAAGCCCGCCTCCCGGAACAGCTCGTAGCCGCGCTGGTCCCCGAAGCCGGGGAGCGCCCCGCCGTTGCCGGTCGGGTCCACCCCGTTGCCCAGCAGGCCCCCCGCCCGGAAGAAGGCCACCTCCCACGCCATCTGGGCCTTCAGTCCCGCAACCGTGAACGGCCAGTTGCTGGCCGTGTCGATGTAGGCGCGGTCGGCCAGGTACGCCTCCCTCACCTCCGGTGCCATGAGGTCCAGCGAGCGGGCGTCGGTCACCGGGCGCCCGGGGTAGAACGCCTCGATGACCGGCAGGGTCGAGGTGACGCTGACGTTCTTCCCCAGCAGAGTCCGGATGATGCTCTCCGAGACTGGTCCGGTGGCCCGCACTGCGGTATCCAGGATCGCGGTGTTGTTCGGGGGGCAGACATCCGGCTCCTTGCCGGCGATGAAGTCGGTGGCCGTGAAGGCGCCGTGGGCCACGTCGTCGATGCCGAGTTGGGCGGCCTCCCGGAAGGTGACGGCGCAGAGGTGCCCCGTGGTCCGGATGCCGCGGCGCTTGGCCTCGTCGATCGCCGCCTTCATGTTGGCGCGTGTGATCGTGGTGTAGAACTTGATCCACTCCGCGCCTTCCTCGGCCCAGTACGCCACGAACCGCCGGGCCTCTTCAGGGGTCGTCGCGGTGGCCATCGCGCCGCTGCTCTCGCCGGTGAGATACGGGGCGGTCACATGAATGCGGGGGCCGGCCCGGCGCCCTGCGTCCACCTCCCGCTTCAGGTTGACGTCGGCGTATGGGGCGTGGCTCCCGGTGGTTCGGATGGTGGTGACCCCGGAGGCGAGATACAGTCTCGGCCCGGTGAAGGTGGCCGTGACGCTTCGGCCCCCCGAGGCAGAGTAGAACAGGTGGTCGTGCAGGCCGATCAGCCCCGGGATGAGCGAGTGGCCGGTCCCGTCAATGACGGTGGCGCCGGCCGGCGGACGCACGGTGGCGGACGGCCCAACCGCCGTGATCACTCCCTTGCTCATGACCACCGTCTGCCCCGGACGGGCCGGGTTCCCGGTGCCGTCGATGAGCAGCACGTTGGTGACGGCAACGACCTCCGCATCCACGCTCACATAGCGGCGGGCCTGGGAAGCGAGTTCTGGCCGCTGGGCGGACAGCATGCCCGCCGGAATCGAGAGAAGCGCCACGCTGACCGCCAGGGACAACTGCTGCATCATTCCTCCTCGACTGTGACCGTGGTCATCATGCCGGCACCGAGGTGCTCGGCGATATGGCAGTGCAGCATCCATGGACCGGGATTGGAGAGGTCCACCAGCAGATCCACCGTGCCGCCCGCTGGCACCAGCACAGTGTCCTTCCACGCCAGATCCGGGTTCGGCACGCCGCCCACCGCCAGCACCAGGAACCGCTGGCCGTGCAGGTGAATCGGGTGCTGCATGGCGTGCAGGACGTCACGCGCACCCACCAGCTGCAGGCGGAGCAGGGTGCCCCGCGTGAAGCGCCAGCCGATGTCATGATTGTCCCGTCCGGTGGCGAGGTCGCGAAGCCGCCAGTGGGCCTGGGCTGCGAGCGTGGCCCAGTTCATCATCGGCATCGTGCCGGCCCACTCGACCGGCTGGAAGTAGATGGAATCCAGCCGCATGAGCCGTTCGGAAATGAACGGGAGGCCCCGGAAGGTGACGCCCAGCTCCAGGCGGCGGACGGGCGCGGCGGCGCTCCGCGCGACCAGCTCGCGGATCTCTGCCCGCTCCCGGGGATTCGAATGCCATCCTGAGTCTGCCGTCGCCGGCCGGTCCCCGTCCTCCACCTCGATGAAGCCCAGCGTGTCCACCATCCCGAAGAATCGTCCATAGAGATGGTCCAGCGCCCGCACCCGGTTGAGCAGGGGGTAGCGCCCGGTACCGGTGAAGCGGAGGTCTGCGACGTAGCGCTCCGCCGGGGCCAGGACCACGTGATCGACCGTCACTGGTTGCTCGAAGGGGCCGATGTCGGCACCGATCAGTTCGAGCGGGGTGCCATCGCCGATGCTGAGGTTGAAGGTACGCGCATTGGCCGCGTTGGTAAGAAAGAGCCGGAGCCGCTCCCCCGTCCGGACCCGCGTGGTCCAGCCCTGTTCACCGTTGATGAGAAGGAGATTCCCCATGCGGCCCATCGCCGCGTGCGTCGGAGTATCGCGACCGTAGGGCACCAGCCCCGCCTCACCCACCAGCAGGTCATCCAGCATCAGGAACGCCTGCGCGTCGGCCGTCGGCCAGGCCCGGTGCTCCGGCTGGACCAGGATGTTGCCTGCCAGGCCGAGGTCCTGCTGGATATCCTCCCGGACATGCGGGTGGTACCAGTAAATGCCGCCGTCGGGAAACCGCAGCCGATAGGTAAAGCTCCCCCCCGGCTCGACAGGCTCCTGGCTCAGACCGGGCGTGCCGTCGAAGCGATAGTCCAGCCGGAGCCCGTGCCAGTGAATGGTCGAGGGGAGCGGCAGCCGGTTGGTGAAGGCCACCACGATCTCGGTGCCCTGTCGCACGGAGAGCAGCGGCCCGGGCTGCTGGCCGTTGAACCCGAACATGGTATAGCTCCGCCCGGCCAGGGTCTTGAGCACTAGCCCGGCCTCGAGCCGAAGGGTGTCCCCGTCATCGAGCCGCACCACCTCCGACACCCGGGCGGCGGGGGTCCCCGCGACCTCCTCCGGGAGCCAGGCCCTCTCAGGAGGGCGAAGCGCCATCTCCGCCGGGAGCATGGCCAGCCCCGGCGGCATGGGGACGCTGGTCCAGCCGAGCGAGTCCGGGGCCGGTGTGTGATGATGCTCCGTCGGCGGCGTGGGAGCGGTCGCCCCAATCGCGAACTGGAACAGGTCCGGCGGCCTGAGCCGGCTGCTGGCCGATTCTCCCCGGAGCAGGATCGGTCCCCGGCGCTGGCGGGCCGTCGTATCCGGCTCGGCGGATATGATGATGACGAACCGGTCAATGGCCACCTCGCCCAGCACGGTCTCGCCAGTCCGCACCGTGCCGAGCCGTTCGATCCGGGACATGGTAGGGGTGGCAGCCCAGGCCATGTACCCCGCCCGCCGAGACCGGGGGAGGGGCGGCAGGTCCCGGAGGTCGGTCCGGATACTGAACTGCTGGGTTCCGTCCCGGGTAACGGACACTGTGAACGGGCCGGGCACCCAGCCCAGCTGAACGGTTCCAGCCGCGTTCGGGGCGTGGGTGGTGGGGAAGAGCTCGATGCAATAGAGATCCCTGCTTGGCCCGGCTTCTCCGGGGGCGAGCTGCTGACAGGCGCCCTGGGCCGGCAGTGGAGCAGTGGCGGCCGCGAGCAGGGCGGCCAGGGCGATGTGGCGGATTGCAGGCACGCCGGAATGTCGGCCGGGCGGGGAAGGGGCGCAACGTGGTGCCCGGGGCCGGCATGACGGCCCGGTGCCGGACAGGGTGGGGGCCTCGGGAGTCCCTGCCACCAGGTGACCGCCCGTCCCGGCAGCAGGCACCACCGGGGTCTGCCAGGCCCAGCCGGTCACCCGGGCGCCGGTGGTTCGGGGTCCCTGCTGGAGGGATCCCGGGCCCCCCCGGGCGGGGGGACTGCTTGACACTTTCGGCATTCGGCCACATACTTTGTTCGAACATCGAACAAAGGCCACGGTGCCATCCGGCATCGGAACCGCGCCTTTGTCTCGGGATCTCCATAGCCAACCCGGAGCCGACAGATGCCCCCAGGATCCTCCTTTACCCGCATGCTGGCCGTGGCGGGGATCGTTGTGGCGGGTGGCTGCAGCAATGACATCGACAGCCTTGGGCCGGCGCCGTTCCCCAGCGATCCGGGGGTGTACGCCGAAGGATTCGCCCCGGGGGTGCGGTTCGAGGCCTTCGGCGGCGCCAAGGTGGACGCCCTGAGCGACGATCCGAACAACCGGCGCAGTGGCAGCGTGGGCCTGCGAGTGACCGTGCCGGGCCCGGGGGATCCGTCGGGGGGCTACGCCGGCGGGGCGTTCATCGCCAACGTGCCGCGTGACCTGACGGGGTTCAACGCCCTGACGTTCTGGGCCAAGGCCAGCACCTCGGCCAGCCTGGACGTGGGAGGGCTCGGCAACGACAACACCGGCACGTCGCGGTACACCGCGCAGCGGACCGGTATCCAGCTCACCACCGGCTGGCAGCGCTACGTCATCCCGATCCCGCTCGCCTCCAAGCTGTCGCAGGAGGCGGGGCTGTTCTTCTTTGCCGAAGGGCCGGAGAACGGCGCGGGGTATGACCTCTGGTTCGACGATATCCAGTTCGAGAAGCTGACCTCCATCCAGAACCCGCGGCCGGCGATCGCATCGGCCACGGTCACCGGCGAGGCCGGCGGCACCCTGCAGCTGACGGGCACGACGGTGACGTTCGAGGTGGATGGCGTGGACCAGACCGTGTCGGCCGCGCCGGGGTACTTCACGTTCACCTCCTCCAATGAGTCGGTGGCCACGGTCGCCGAGGATGGCACGATCGCCATCGTGGGCGCCGGCAGCAGCAACATCACCGCCCGGCTGGGCGCCACCCCCGCCACCGGGCAGGTGACGCTGGTGGCCACGGCGCCGCCCGCCACGGCGGCGCCGGTGCCGACCCGCCTGGCCATCGACGTGATCTCGCTGTTCAGCAACGCCTACACCAACGTGCCGGTGGACACCTGGTCGGCCGGGTTCGACATCGCCGATGTCTCGGATGTGCAGATCGCCGGCGACGACGTGAAGAAGTACACCAACCTGGTCTTTGCCGGGATCGAGTTCGTGAGCCAGCAGGTCAATGCCTCGGCGATGACCGGACTCCACCTGGATATCTGGGTCCAGGACGCCACCCAGTTCAAGGTGAAGCTGGTGGACTTCGGGGCGAACGGGGTCTTCGGGGGCGGGGACGACTCGGAACACGAGGTCACCCTGACGCCGAACTCCAACCCGGCCGTCACCGCCGGCAGCTGGAGCAGCCTGGACATTCCGCTGTCGGCCTTCACCGGCCTGACCGCGAAGGGCCACCTCGCCCAGATGATCATCTCCGGGTCCAGCTCCACCGTCTACCTGGACAACGTCTACTTCTACAAGGGTGCGCTGCCGCCGCCGCCCCCGGGCCCCACCACCGCGGCGCCCACGCCGACGGCGTCGGCGGCGAACGTGATCTCGCTGTTCAGCAACGCCTACACCAACGCCGCCGTGGACACCTGGTCGGCGGTGTGGGACGCGGCGGACGTGGCGGACGTGCAGGTGGCGGGCAACGACACCAAGGAGTACACCAACCTGGTCTTCGCCGGCATCGAGTTCACCTCGACGCCGGTGGACGCCTCGGCGATGACCGGGTTCCACATGGATATCTGGACCCCGAACCCGACGGCCGCGGCATCCTTCCGGGTGAAGCTGGTGGACTTCGGGGCGGACGGGACCTTCGGCGGCGGGGATGACGTGGAGCACGAACTCACGTTTACCGCCTCCTCCAACCCGGCGCTGGCGACGGGGAGCTGGGTGGCGCTGGATGTGCCGCTATCGGCCTTCACCGGGCTCACCACGAAGGGGCATTTGGCCCAGCTGATCATCTCGGGCGATCTCAGCACGCTGTACGTGGACAACGTCTACTTCTACACCACCGGCGGGGGCGGCACGCCCACCGCGCCCACCACCGCGGCGCCCACGCCGACGGCGTCGGCGGCGAACGTGATCTCGCTGTTCAGCAACGCCTACACCAACGCCGCCGTGGACACCTGGTCGGCGGTGTGGGACGCGGCGGACGTGGCGGACGTGCAGGTGGCGGGCAACGACACCAAGGAGTACACCAACCTGGTCTTCGCCGGCATCGAGTTCACCTCGACGCCGGTGGACGCCTCGGCGATGACCGGGTTCCACATGGATATCTGGACCCCGAACCCGACGGCCGCGGCATCCTTCCGGGTGAAGCTGGTGGACTTCGGGGCGGACGGGACCTTCGGCGGCGGGGATGACGTGGAGCACGAACTCACGTTTACCGCCTCCTCCAACCCGGCGCTGGCGACGGGGAGCTGGGTGGCGCTGGATGTGCCGCTGTCGGCCTTTGCCGGCCTGACCACGCGTGGGCACCTGGCCCAGATGATCATCTCCGGCGACCTCAGCACGTTGTTCGTGGACAACGTGTACTTCTACGCCAGCGGCGGGGGCACCCCGACCGGCGGGCTGGTCTTCTACGACGGCTACGATGCCGGGGTCACTTTCGTCGACTTTGGCGGGGCCACCAACGCGGTCTCGGTGGACGCCACGACGATGAACAACGGCCGCACCTCCTTGAAGGCGATCATCACCGGTTCAGGGGGATTCTCCGGCGGTGCGTTCGTGGCCTCGGTTCCCCGTGATCTCAGGGCCTTCAATGCGCTCACCTTCTGGGCCAAGGGAAGCGCGGCCACCAGCACGCTCAAGGTCGGCATTGGCAACAACGGCACCAGCAACCTGTTCAACGCCGAGGCCATCGGGATTCCGCTCACGACCACCTTCACCAAGTACATTATTCCGCTGCCGGACCCCAGCAAGTTCACGGGCTACGACGGGCTGTTCCATTTTGCCGACGGACCCAACAACTACACGGTCTGGTTTAACGACATTCAGTACGAAAACCTGCCGTCGAACCTGGTCGGGCCTCCCGCTGCTGCCCTGGCGGCCTGGCCGAGCCTGACGGTCGCGGTCGGCACACCGGCGCAGATGAACCCGGCACCGAACACGGTCAACTGGACGGTCCCGGCGCTCCCCAACGGCGGTAAGCTGACCGACGTCGCGTGGCGCTGGTACACCCTCACTTCCAGCAATCCCAGTGTCGCGACTGTCAGTGCCGACGGACTGATTACCGGCGTCTCGGGCGGGACGGCCAACATCACCGCCACACTGAACGGCCTCGCGGTGCCGGGCAACGCGCCCATCACCGTGACGGCGCCGCTGAGCACGCCCTCCAACATCGCCGCGACGCCGACGGTGCCGCCGGGCAACGTCATCTCCCTGTTCAGCAGCGCCTACACCAACGTGGGCGTGGACACCTGGCGGACCAGCTGGAGCACCTGCTGCAACGAGCTGGTGGATCCGTACACCATCAGCGGCCACGACGTGAAGCAGTACACGCTGCACCACTTCGTCGGGATCGAGTTTGGAGTCTCGACGCCGGCCAACATCGTAGACGCGACCACGATGACGCACCTTCACCTGGATGTCTGGTCGCCGAATCCGGCCTCGGATCTCGAGATCCAGCTGGTCAACGACGCCACCGGGTCGGCGGCGGTGGGGATCTACCACGCCGGGACGATCGCGACCGGGACGTGGGTCTCCCTGGACATCCCGCTCACGAGCTTTGCCGGCCTGACCGGCAAGAACAAGCTTCAGCAGATGCTCCTGCTGGTGCCCGGCGGAGCGACGTCGGTGGTCTACGTGGACAATGTGTACTTCCACAACTAGCCCGGAGGGTATTCCGGTCTGCCAGACTGGAGGCTGACCGCGCCCAGTTGATCATTTGGGGCGACCCCGATACGGTCCATCCGGTCAATGCACTCCTGAACCGGTGATCACGACCGTGGGGGCGGCTGGAGACAGCCGTGCGAATGCGATGGCGGATACGCTGCTGCGGTTGCAGGACGATGACCGGCCCACCGGGTCGGCGCGGCCGAGGGGACTGGCCGACTCGGTGCTGCACCTCATCTGGGACCAGCGCCGAATCTCGCGGGCGGAGATCGCCCGGCGGCTGAACCTCTCGCGGTCAACGGTCTCAGACGTGGTCGCGATGCTGCTCTCGACCACGCTCGTCGCCGAGGCGGGGGTGGGGGCGTCGCGGGGGGGACGCCGGCCGATCGTCCTCGAGTTCCAGGACGAGGCCTGCCCAATCCTCGGGGTGGACATCGGGGCATCGCATGTCTCGGTGGTGCTGACCGACCTGCGGGGCCGGGTGATTGCCTGGGAACACAGCGATCACCCGACCCGAGCCGACCCGGATGGTACGCTCGCGCTCGTGGCCGAGTACTGCCGGACCTGCCTGGCTCAATGGCCGGGGAGCAAGCGGCAGCTGGTGGGGATCGGGGTGGCGGTACCCAGCCCGGTGGACCCGGCGCACCCGGAGCGGCTTTCCGGGCTGGTGCTGCCGGCATGGAAGGGGCGGCACTGGCGGGACGAGCTGCAGCTGCAGTTCGACGCCCCCGTGCTGGTGGACAACGACGCCAACCTCGGGGCATTGGCCGAGCACTGGTGGGGCGCGGGCCGCGGACTCGATGATTTTGCCTACATCAAGATGGCCACCGGCATCGGCTCGGGGCACATGGTGGGCGGGAGGATCTACCGCGGGGCCACCGGGGTCGCCGGGGAAATCGGGCACCTGACCATCGACCCCCGGGGCGAGACCTGCCCCTGCGGCAACCGCGGCTGCCTGGCGACGTTCGTGGGCACGCAGGCGCTGGTGAATCAGGCCCGCAAGCTCCTGCCGGAGTTTCCGGGGAGCGTGCTGCACCGCGGAGAGCTGACCATCGGTGCCATCGAGGAGGCGGCCCTGGCCGACGACCCGCTGGCCAACCGGGTGGTCGGTACCGCGGCGGAGTGCATGGGGATCGCCGTGGCCGGTTTGCTCAACCTGATGAACCCCGCGGCCGTGATTCTCGGCGGCGGACTCTCGCGGCTCGGCGAACGGCTTGTCGGGCCGCTCCGGGAGACGGTGCACCGGCGCACCTTCGTGGGCTCGGTGGCCGCCTCGGAGATTCGGACCAGCCAGCTGGGCCCCCAGGATATCGCGATCGGGGCCGCGACGCTGGTGCTCGATGCCGCACTGACGGAGCCGACCTTGTTTCCGACGATTGGGACGGGCTAACCACCCTCTTTCCCCCCAGGGCCATGAACCGAACCGTCCTGCTTGCCGCCGCCGTCCTTGGCCTGTCGGGCTGCCTCACCCAGCCCCAGGCCTTCTCCAATACGACGCTGGTCTGGGCGGACGAGTTCGACGGGCCGCAGGGCCAGCTCCCCGATCCCGCCAACTGGCGGTTCGATCTGGGGACGGACTGGGGCAACCAGGAGCTGCAGTGCTACACCGACCGGGCCAGCAATGCCTCGCTGGACGGCGCCGGCAACCTGGTGATCACCGCCCGCCAGGAGTCCTACACCTCGACGGAAACCCGTGGCAGCGCCGCGGCCCCCTGCGTGTCGAACAGCTACACCTCCGCACGCCTGACCACGATGGGTCTCCGCGAGCAGGAGATGGGCCGGTTCGAGGCCCGGATCAAGATCCCGGTCAGCACCGGTGTCTGGTCGGCGTTCTGGATGCTCGGCGCCGATGTCGCGACGGTGGGATGGCCCAGGACGGGCGAGATCGACATCCTGGAAAACTTTGGCCGGACACCGAGCGCCGTGTTCGGCAGCCTGCACGGGCCGCGCTACTCCGGGGCCAACGCCCTGACCCGCCGGTACGACCTGCCGTCGGGCCGGTTCGATGACGACTTCCATGTCTTCGCGGTGGAGTGGAGCTCCGACCGGATCAACTGGTTCGTGGACAGCACGCTGTACCAGTCCATCAAGAAGAGCTACGTGCCGGGCGACTGGGTCTTCGACCACAAGTTCTACCTGCTGCTGAATCTGGCCATCGGCGGCGGCCCCCCGGGCCCGCCCGACGGGTCAACGGTGTTCCCACAGACGATGGTCGTGGATTACGTGCGGGTGTATCGGCAGGGCAATTGAGCCTCCAGTCCCGGCTCAGCGCCGTCTGGCGGCTGGCCGTTGCCGCCTGGCACGCGCGGATCCCGCCGCTCACCGGTGAGCACCGGATCGCCCACTACCAGACCGCACCGGAAGACCGCATCTCCTTCCCGCGGAAGCTCGCCTACGGGATGGGCGCCTTCGTCAACAACCTGCTGGCGGCCGCCGTCGGCGGCATGGTGATCATCCTCAACCTGGGGCTGGGGATGAACCCGGCGCTGGTGGGCCTGCTGGGCGCCCTCCCGCGGATCACCGACGCGCTGACCGACCCCCTGATGGGGTACATCTCCGACAACACCGTCTCGAAGTGGGGCCGGCGCCGGCCCTACATCTTCGTCGGGGCCATTGCGGCGGGGGTGATCTACGCCATCCTCTGGCAGCTGCCGGGCGGCCGGAGCGAGAGTTTCTATTTCTGGTACTTCCTGACCGGCTCCATCATCTTCTACCTGGCTTACACGGTCTTTGCCACCCCCTGGGTGGCCCTGGGGTACGAGCTGACGCCGGACTACCATGAGCGCACCCGGCTCATGGGGGTCCAGAACTTCATCGGGCAGCTCGCCTATCTGATCTCGCCGTGGTTCCTGTGGATCATGACCTACAAGCCCTGGTTCGAGAACTCGACGGAAGGCGCGGCGGGGCTCGCCATCTGGGTTGGTGGGGCCGCGATCATCTTCGGGGTGCTCCCGGCCATCTTCCTCCGCGAACGGTTCAAGGACATCGCCACCGCCGAGCACGCCATCGTGGTTCGGGAGAGCCGGGCCGGCGCCTTCCGCCGCAACATGGCCGAGTTCGGGAAGGGGTTTGCCACGACGCTGCGCTCGCGGCCCTTCCTCAAGCTCTGCGTCGCGACCTTCCTGGTGTTCAACGGCTTCATCATGGTCTCGTCGTTCCAGTTCTACGTGATCATCTACTACGTCTTCGGCGGAGACCAGGAAGCCGGGGCCCGCTACGCGGGGTATGCCGGCACGCTGGGCGCGGCCTCCACCTTCGTGGTGATCTTCATCGTCACCTGGCTCGGCACCCACATCGGCAAGCGGCGCGCCTTCTACTTCTCCACCGGGGTATCCATGGTGGGGTATGCGCTCAAGTGGTTCTGCTACAGTCCCCAGTACCCCTTGCTCATCCTGCTGCCGGCGCCGCTCCTGTCCTTCGGGCTGGGCGGGCTCTTCACCCTCATGGGCTCGATGATCGCGGATGTCGTGGACGTGGATGAACTCCAGACCCACCAGCGGCGGGAAGGGATGTACGGGTCCATCTTCTGGTGGGTGGTCAAGCTGGGGATGGCGGCGGCGCTGGCGGCCGGCGGCTTCATGCTCAACGCCACGGGGTTCGACGTGGCCCTGGCGGGGCAACAGACCGCCCGGACGATCTTCCTGATGCGGCTCTGCGACGTCCTGGTCCCGCTGGCAGCCTCCGGCGTGGCCATCTGGGCCATCGCCACCTACCCGATCACGGAAGAGCGGGCCCACGAGGTCCGCAGGGAGCTGGAGCGGCGCCGGGGCAACCCGACCGAGGCCCTGGCGACCTGAGCCACCCGGGCGCCCTCGGGCCCCGCTGCTCTCCTCGTCGAGCTGCCGACACCAAGAAGACCGCCGCGATTGCGGCGGTCTTTCCGTGCCAGCCCAGCCGACCGACTTAACGGAGCCGCAGGCCGTATCCCAGGGGGAAGAGGTGGGGAGCCCAGCCGGCCTGCTCGGTGGCAGGCCAGGAGAACGAGAGCGTGCCCTGGAAGTCGTGCTCGCCGAAGAGCACGTCGGCCACGCCCTGGCCCTCCGAGCCGGGCAGCCAGGCGGCGATGAAGGCGCCGGATGCCCCCAGCTCCTGGTTGACCACCAGCGGGCGGCCCGAGACCAGCACCGTGATCACCGGGATGCCCTTCCCCGTGATGGCGCGGATGGTAGCGAGGTCCTCCGGGTGGAGACTGGCCAGTTCGAGGGTGCGGCCATAGGCCGGCAGCTTCGCGGTCCGGCCGCCACCACCCGAGCCGGCCCCCACCAGGTCGTCGGACCGGATATCGCCGAAGCCCTCGGCGTACGGCCGCTCCCCGATCACCACGATGGCCAGGTCGTGCGCCGTGCGGTCGGCCGCGGCGCCATCCGGGCTGAGGACGGCGCCGGGCGCCACCGCCCGGATGCCTTCCCAGATCGAGGTGCCGCCGATGATCGCGTCGTTCCCCGAGGTGCCCTGCCAGGCCACCGTGAACCCGCCGCACTGGTGGCCTCGATTGTCGGCATTCTTCCCGGCGACCAGGATCCGGGCGTCCCGCCGCACCGGGAGCAGGTCATGCTCGTGCTTGAGCAGGACCAGCGATTTCCGCACCGCCTCGCGCGCCACCGCCCGGTGCTCCGCCGCCCCGAGGCAGTCCTGCCGGGACCAGTGGCGCTCGGCCGGCCGCGGCCGGCTGAACAGGCCGTAGCGGTACTTCACGCCCAGGATCCGCCGGACGGCATCGTCCACCCGCTCCATCGGTACCGCACCGTCGTGGACGCTCCGCTGCAGCTGCCCCAGGCAGCGGCGCCAGTCCGCCGAGACCATGAACATGTCGATGCCGGCGTTGGCCGCCATTGTGACCGCCTCGGCGAAATCGTCGGACAGGTAATCCGCGCCGTCCCAGTCGGAGACGATGAACCCCGGGAAGCCCAGCCGGCCCTTGAGGAGGTCGGTGAGCAGGTACCGGTGGCCGTGACACTTCTTGCTGTTCCAGCTGTTGAACGAGGCCATCACGGTGAGGACACCCTCGGCCAGGGCCGGGAGGTACGGCGCGCCATGGATGCGCAGCAGCTCCTCCTCCGGCAGGATGGTGTTGCCCTGGTCCTTCCCGCCATCGGTGCCGCCGTCCCCGATCCAGTGCTTGGCGCAGGCGATGACCGAGTCACGACCGAGGTCGCCCTGCAGGCCCCGCACGAACCGCCCGGCGTAGGCCGTCACCAGGGCCGGATCCTCGGAGTAGCTCTCGTAGGTGCGACCCCAGCGGATGTCACGAGCCACGGCGAGCGTCGGCGCGAAGGTCCAATCGACCCCGGTCGCGAGAATCTCGCGGGCCGTGACCTGGCCGATGCGTTCCAGCAGGTCGGGGTCGTGGGCCGCCCCCAGGCCGATGTTGTGGGGAAACACCGTCGCGCCCAGGAGGTTCGCGTGCCCGTGGACGGCATCCACGCCGTAGAGGAGGGGGATGGGAAGGTGGCCGTCCGCATCGCTCATCGAGGCGAGGAAGTAGGCGTCGTTCATCGCCACCCAGTCGGGGGCGCGGTTGGCGCCGGGTGCCGACCCGCCGCCACTCAGCACCGACCCGATGTGGTGATCCCGCACCTCCTCGGGCGTGATGGCCATCCGCTCGGCCTGGATCATCTGGCCCAGCTTCTGGTCCACCGTCATGCTGGCGAGCAGGTGCTCGACCTGCTCGCCGATCCGATGCTGTGGCAATGTCGCGCTCATGTTAGGCCCTGGGTGTCACAAGGATTGACCGTCGGTCAGGACGAAGTCGGTCCGCAGTTCGGCAGCGGAACTGCCACCGATCCAGGCGTGGAAGTGGCCGGGCTCGGTCACCCGCTGTCCGCTGCGCCCGTGAAAGGCCAGGTCGGCGGCGGTCAGGGAGAAGGCCACCCGGCGGCACTCCCCCGGCCCCAGGCGGACCTTCTCGAAGCCCTTGAGCTCGCGCACCGGCCGGGTCACGGACGCGGCCGGATCGCGGAGGTAGAGCTGGACGACCTCCTCCGCTTCCCGGCTGCCGAGGTTCTGGACGTCGGCGCTGATGACCAGGGTCTCGTTCATGGTCATGACCGGAGTGCTGAGCTGGATGCCGGCATAGCCGAACGCGACGTAGGACAAGCCGTGCCCGAATGGGAAGAGCGGGGTGTAGTCCACGTCGAGGTGGAACGACGTGTTGCCCACCGAGAGCTGGGGCGCCCGCGACTCGATGTCCTCGATGTGGATGAAGGACTCCCGGGTGGGCGGCTTGCCGGTGTGCTTGTGGGCGTAGTAGATGGGAATCTGCCCGGTGGCGCGGGGCAATGTAATCGGGAGCTTGCCCGACGGAGCATCCACCCCGAACAGGAGGTCCGCGATCGCCGGCCCGCCCATGCTGCCCGGATGCCACGCGAAGAGCAGGGCACCGACGCGGTCCACGATGCGCTCCAGGGCCAGCGGCCGCCCGGCCATGATGACCAGCACGACCGGCGTGCCGGTCGCGGCCACCGCCTCGAGGAGGGCCTCCTGGGCGCCGGGCAGCCCGATGTCGGCACGGCAGTGCGCCTCGCCGGACAGGATGGCCTCCTCTCCCAGGAAGAGCACCGCCGCATCGGACCGCTCGGCGAGGGCGACCGCCTCCGCGAACCCGGCGGTATCTCGGCTCCGGGTGGTGGGGAGGCCGCGGGCGAACTCCACCGACATGTCCGCGCCGGCCGACGCCCGCAGCGCCTGCAGGGCCGTGCGGCTGAGCGAGGGGTCGCCGTCGAAGATCCAGGTGCCCAGCTGCTCGTAGGGATCGTCCGCCAGCGGGCCGATCACCGCCAGGGTCCCCGTCCGCCCGGGGTCGAGCGGCAGGAGGCCGTGCTCGTGCTTGAGCAGGACCACGCTCTCGCGGGCCGCGTCCCGTGCGGCCTCCAGGTGGTCGTCGTTGCCGGCGGGGGGCAGCTGGGCGGGGTCGGTGTAGGGGTTCTCGAACAGCCCCAGACGGAGCTTGGCGCGCAGCACGTTGCCGGCCAGCGCATCCACCCGGGCCGCCGGGACCCGTCCCTCCTCCACCAGGCTGGCGAGATGGCCGGCGTAGGCCGAGCCAGCCATTTCCACGTCGCACCCGGCCGTGGCCGCCTCGAAGGCGGACTCGCGGTCATCCGGGGTGAGGCCGTGGACCGCCAGCTGGCGCACCGAGTCCCAGTCGCTCACCACGAACCCGTCGAAGCCCCACTCCTCCCGCAGGATCTCCTGGAGCAGCATGGCGTTCCCGGTGGCCGGCACGCCGTTGAGATCGCTGAAGGAGGTCATCACGCTGGCCACCCCCGCGTCCACCGCCGCACGGAAGGGCGGGAGGTGGACGTTGCGGAGTTCGTGGTCGGGGATGCTGGTGGTGTTGTAGTCCCGCCCGCTCTCGCAGGCGCCGTAGCCGGCGAAGTGCTTGGCGCAGGCGGCAATGCTGCCGGAGTCGGTCAGATCCTCGCCCTGGAAGCCAGCCACCATCGCCGCGCCCAGCCGGGCCGTCAGGTACGGGTCCTCGCCCAGCGATTCGGCCACCCGCCCCCAGCGCGGGTCCCGGGCGATGTCGATCATCGGCGCGAAGGTCCAGTTGATGCCAGCCGCCCGGGCCTCCAGCGCGGCGATGCGCGCCCCGCGCGTGATCAGCCCGGGGTTCCAGCTGGCGGCCTGGCCCAGCGGAATGGGGAAGATGGTCCTGAAGCCGTGAATGACATCGCGCCCCACCAGCAGGGGAATCCCCAGCCGGCTCTCCTCGACGGCGATCCGCTGCAGTTCGTTGACGGTGTCCACGTGGACTTCGTTCAGGATGGCTCCGATGCGCCCCTCGCGCACGACCTCCCGGAGGTGATCGGCCACGTGCCCGCCGGCGCCCTGCAGCAAGGCCAGCTGGCCGACCTTCTCCTCCAGCGTCATGCGGGCCAGCAACTCGGCCACCCGCTCCTCGAGCGCGGCGGGGGTCACCGGCATGCGGCTCAGCTCGGTCGCCATCGGAGCAGCCGGCGCCCGTCCGGGTGCCGGCGCGTGGGCCGGGTCACCAGCCGACCGACATGTAGGTGCGGAACTCCCACTCCTGGCCGTCCTGGCCGGGCGCGGTCGGGTCGCAGACGACGCTGCCGCTCTGGTCCGTCACCGTCGCGGGGCAGTAGCGGGGTGAGAGACGGTCGAGGGAGCGCCAGGTTCCCCGAATGCCGAAGCGGGTGGCCGGAACGTCCCACCACTTGGGCGCCCCGAGGGAGTAGGACAGGTCCCCCATCAGCTGCATGGGGAAGGTGAGGTTGAAGTCGCGGTGGTAGTCGTACGGCCCCCAGTCGTTGAACCGGGCCGACGTCACCAGCTTCAGGTGGCTCTTCACCAGGCGAAGGTCACCGCCGTAGCGGCGGACCAGCCGGGGGCTGTCGCCGTTGGGCTCGGCGGTCCCGCCGAACAGGTTGGCGATGAAGCGCAGGTCGGGCCGCAGCTGGGAGACCACCCGGGCCCGGACCTCCCACAGATCCCGCGGGGGCGGCGCGCCGGGGAAGGCAAAGGTGGTCCGGCCGTCCCCAAGGATGCCGATGGCGGCGTCCTGCGTGGTGGGGTGATGCCGGTAGATGAAGCCGGCGCTGACGGCGAGCTTCGCATCCTCGCGCAGGTCGCTGTCCCACGCGTACATGTACGTCGCGGGCGTGGGATCGTAGGTCAGCAGCAGCTCACCAGCGGTGGTCTGCCGGTTGGACCGCACCGCGAAGGGATCGTCGAGGATGTTTCGCGGCCGGCCCGGTGCCGGCACGGTGTTCGGGATTGGTCCGATGATCGGCTTTTGCCACAGGAAGTTCGGGGCGATCTGGAAGTTGCCGATCGTGTACGTCACGCCGGTGATGGCGTTCCACTGGTTGCCGCTGCCGCTGTCCTTGAGGTGCCACCCGGTGTAGGTCATCACGGCCGTCGGGCCGGCGTCGGCGACGGCGCCCATCGCCGCGCCCTGCGCGTACCAGTTCCAGCGACCGCTCGAGGCCGTCACCTTGGCCTTGCCTCCATAGGTATCCCCGGCCCCCACCCGGTCCTGCAGGACCGACAGGTTTCCCGGCGGGCCGTCCACCACCTGGAAGAACTGGCCGATCTTGGTGTGGCCCGACCAGATGCCGCCCAGTTCGATACCAAAGGGACCGCGGGTGGTCGCGACCTGGAGCGTGGCCTTCCGGGTTGGCGGCGTCGGGACCGCGAAGGAACTGCTGGTCGACCCCTGGGTGGCGATGTCCTCCTGGTAGATGCCGGTCACGTCGAAGCTGCCGAGGCGGCGGCGGTACTTGGCCATCACGGAGGGATTGGCACCCCACCACAGTTCGGGGCCGAAGGCCAGCTTCAGGCCGGCGAGCTGCTTCTTGCCGGTGAACTCGACGCCCAGCGGCGCCTCGCCGTTGTAGATGTCGATGTTGGCGCCGTAGTTGGCCTCGCGGTAGAGGCCGAAGAAGTCGCCCTCGTAGCCCCAGTGGTAATGCCCCGTCCGGTAGAAGCCATCCATGGTGAACAGCCGGTCCTCCCACTTGAGGCTCGCGCTGTAGACCTTGACCCGCTCCACCCCCTCGAGCTGCTCCGGCTGTCCGTTCTCGTCGACGGTCCGGGTCCGTCCGCGGTTTTCGTAGAAGATCTGGTCAATCGGGTTCTCCGGCACGTTGCCGAGCACATTGACCGACAGGGCCGCGCGCACGTTGCTGGCTGGATTGGCCTCGAAGTCCGCATAGTAGGACTCGAGGTGGTCGAAGCCCAGGAACGAGGGCGAAGCCGTGGCGCTGGGCGAAGCCTGTGGTGGCGTGCTGATGTTGCTGCCGCCGGTCTTGAAGGTGGACAGCTCGAGCCGCATGCCGCTGACCCGGAACTTGCTGGCCTGTTCGCTCGCCGCGGCGGCGCGGTCGCCCCGGGCCTTGAGGGCCATCTCCTCCGGCTGGATGGCGGCGAAGTGCGCCTCGATCGCGGCCAGGTCAACGCCCGGTGCGTAGGGATTCAGCCGGTGGACCTGCTGCAGGGCGTAATACGCGGCCCGGGGATACAGCTCGAAGTGGCCCCGGGCATCGGTGGGCCCCTTGGCCACGATGCCCCACCACTCCTCGTTCATGTTGTTGTCGCCGGGGATGAAGTCGTCCAGGTAGGCCTGGTTGGGCCAGGACGCAGTCGCATCGTGGACATCCAGTCCCACCTCCTGGCCGGCCTTCCACCAGCCATCGGTCCACTGGAAGGTGAGGCCGCCGATGGAGTTCCCGACCAGGCCCTTGCCGCTGGACTGTTCGTAGATTTCGCGCCACTGCCCCAGCAGGTAGCGGGTCTGCATGACCTGGTCTTCCCGCATGTCCCGGGCGTTGTAGGCGTCCGATCCGAACTCGGTGAAGATCACGGGGAGACCCAGCTTGTCCTTCACGACCTTGAACAGGTCCCCGAACGAGATGCCGCGATAGACATTGGCGCCGAAGACGTCGAGCCCCTTGGTCTCCTCGGCGATGATGTCGATGTACTGGAGGTCGCCGTTGGCCATGGCCACCGGCCGCGCGGGGTCGTGGGCCTTGATGGCCTGGACCGCTTCGCCGAACAGCGAATAGAGGTAGCGCGCCTTGGCGGCGTCCCGCTCTCCTTCGGGCAGGGCCTCGGTGGCGGCCGACTTCCAGGTGAGCCCGTAGTTGTTCTCGTTGCCCAGCAGATACATCAGGATGCCCGGCGTGTCCTGGAACTCATTGGCCACGGCAGAGATCTCGGCGACCAGGGCGGCGCGGACCCGGGGATCCGAGTAGTCGGTGTTGGCGCGGTACGCCCCGCCGATCGTGACGCCGTAGCGCCCCATGGAATGATTGAGGACCGTGAAGATTCCGTACCGCTCGTAAATGAAGCGGACCCAGCGTGGCGGAACCCCGGTATACTGCCGGATGGCGTTGACGCCCATGGCCTTCAGGAGTGACATCTCCCGGTCCAGCGCCGCCTTGATGAAGTCGTCCGGCTGGCTCCAGAAGTTGTAGGCGTAGTTGGTGCCGATGGGGAAGTAGTCCCAGTTCACGCCCAGGACCATGAAGTCCCGGCCGTCTACCTGGAGGCGGGAGCCTGCCTCGTCCGAAACGACGCGGACGGTGGGGCCTTGGGCCGCCACCGGAGGCACCGCGGTCAGGGCCAGGGCCAGGGCCGTGGTCGCGGCAAGCCAGCGCCGGCCCGGGAACCGGGCAGGATGCGTCCGAGACGGGCTCATCAGAGCCTCCTCGCAGAGGTGGCGAATGGGAAATGACTTTGTTCGATGCTAGAACAAAGTGCCTCCTGCGGGGCTTTGTGTCAAGATCCGGTCCGGGGGATCGCCGCCCGGGCGCCGGTCCCGGACCTCCGCGCCCCCCCTCCCAGGTGCTGGCGGGGCGGCGGGCACCGGTGGATGGTATCCCCGGGGCGAGGCGGTTTCCCAGCAGCCACGGCAGGAGTCCCAGCCCGGGTGAGGGTCCGAAATGACAGGAGCAGATCTGGCACGGGAGCTGTTGGCGATGGCCGCCGAGGACCTCCGCGTCCGGGAGGAACTGCTGCGGGAGGGCTCCCTGTTCAATGGGTACCACCCGACGATGGAGGCGGTCCACCAACGGAACGCCGGCCGGTTGTCGCGGATCCTCGATGCGCATGGCTGGCCCGGGCCGGCGCTGGTGGGCAGGGACGCGGCCCGCGCCGCCTGGCTGATCCTCCAGCACGCCATTGGCGACCCGGCCCTGATGCGGCGGGGCCTGGCCCTCCTCCGGCAGGCGCCGCCTGGGGAAGCGCCGGCCCTGGAGGTCGCCATGCTGGAGGACCGGATCCTCGTCTTGGAGGGACGGGGCCAGCGGTATGGCACCCAATTCGACTGGGATGAGCGGGGCGAACTCTGCGCGGTCCCGATCGACGCGCCGGACCAGGTGGACCAGCGCCGCGCCGGCATCGGGTTGGGGCCGCTGGCCGAGGCAATCCAGCGCCGCCGGACCGAGGCGGCCGAGTCCGGCGACAGACCGCCGCCAGACTGGGCGGCACGGCAGCGGGAGATGGCGGCGTGGCTCGGGCGCGTGGGCTGGCGCCGATAGCACCACGGAATCGTGGGGCACCCCCTCCTGGCTCGGCGCACCCCCATCTGGAGGAAGACCGCATGGCGGTGACCCTGTCCCCCGACGCGCGCAAGCAGTCGCTCCGGTCGCTCGCTCGGTTCGCGGAGCAGCAGCTGGAGCTGGAGCTGGACGACCTGCAGGCGATGGCCCTGCTCGACTTCATCCTGAAGGAGCTCGCACCCTCGGTGTACAACATCGGGGTAGCGGATGCGCAGGCCTGCCGGCGGGACTGGCTGGCGGACATGGAAGGCACCTGCTCCGAGCCGGAGTTCACCTACTGGCCCAAGGGGAAGTTCGGTCAGGCGCAAGTAGATGCGCCTGCGTGGCGAATTCACAGAAACCCCTTGACTTGCCGGCGCGCCGAGTGATTTCTCACAGCAGGAGGATTCACCGTGCCCCGACGCAATATTGCCGCCCTGCTGGCCGTCGCCCTGCTGGTCGCCCCGTTTCTGTTCCTGCCCGCGCTCTCCCGGCTGCTCACCGAGTGGTGGTGGTTCCAGGAGATCGGGTATGAGGTCGTGTTCACCCGTGAGCTGCTGACCCGCACGCTGCTCTTCCTCGGGGCTGGCATCCTGACCGGCCTGGTGCTCCTGGTCAACCTGCGGGTCGCCCAGCGCGGGCTGGTGCCGCATCCGATCCTGCTCCGGGTCGGTGAGTCGGTCCCGCATGTCAATGTCCCTGCCGTGCTGCGGCGCCTCACTCTTCCGGTGGTGGTTGGCCTGGGCCTCCTGAGCGGGCTCGGCTTCAGCTCGGTCTGGGACACGGTGCTCCTGGCCGCCAACGCCACTCCCTTCGGCGTCGCCGACCCGGTGTTCGGCCGGGACGTCGGTTGGTACGTGTTCACTCTGCCCGCCATCTCCGTGGCGCTCGGCTTCCTCTCCGGACTGGCGATGCTCTCGCTGGTCATCCTGGCGCCGGTCTATTTCCTTCGCGGCGACATCATCATCCGGCCGTCGGTGGTCCGCTTCGAACCTTCCGCGGGAATGCACCTGGCGGTCCTGATCGCGGCGATGCTGGGGCTGACCGCGCTCCGGCTGTGGCTGGTGGATATCCCGGGCCTGCTGTATTCCACCACCGGGCCGCTGGTCGGGGCGAGCTACGCCGACATGCACGCCAGCCTTCCGGCGCTCCGGGTGACGGCGGTGCTGGCCCTGGTCGCCGCAGTGGTGGTGATCATCGGTGGGGTGCGCGGCGAGCTGGCGCGCTACGGCCTACTGGCGGTGGCCGGCTACCTGGTGGCGGCCCTGGTAGGCCGGGGGCTCTTCCCCGGCCTGATCCAGAAGTTCGTGGTGGCGCCCACCGAACTGACCCGGGAGTCACCGTACCTGGTGAATCATATCGCCGCCACCCGGCGCGCCTGGGGCATCGATAGCGTGGACGTCCGGGAGCTGGACGGCGAGGCCAACCTGACCCTCGCCGACATCCGCGCCAACGCGCCCACCATCGAGAACGTCCGGCTGTGGGACCGGGAGCCGCTGCTCCAGACCTTCGGCCAGCTGCAGGAGATCCGCACCTACTACGACTTCGTCTCGGTGGACGACGATCGCTACATGATCGACGGGAAGTACCGCCAGGTGCTGCTCTCGCCCCGGGAACTCAACGTCGCCTCGCTGCCGACGCGCACGTTCATCAACGAGCACCTGACCTTCACCCACGGCATGGGGATCACCCTGAGCCCGGTGAACCAGGTGACGGTCGAGGGGCTGCCGGTGCTCTTCGTCCGGGACCTGCCGCCGGTGTCGGATGTGTCGCTGCAGGTCACCCGGCCGCAGATCTACTTCGGGGAGATGGCCAACGAATACGTCTTTGTGGGAACCCGGCAGCGGGAGTTCGACCACCCCTCGGGCGAGGCCAACGTCTACGCGGCTTACGAGGGAACCGGCGGGGTGCCGGTCAGGAACCTGCTCCGCCGACTGGTGCTCGCCACCCGCTTCGGCTCCAGCAAGATCCTGCTGTCCGGGGACATCACCAGCGACAGCCGGGTGCTGTACTACCGAAACATCGTGGACCGGGCGTCGCGGGCGCTCCCGTTCCTTTCGTTCGACCGGGACCCGTACCTGGTGGTCGCCGACGACGGGACGCTGCAGTGGATTCTCGACGCCTATACCAGCACCCGGCGCTACCCCTATTCCTCCCGCCTGGCCGACGGCACCAGCTACATGCGCAATTCGGTGAAGGTGGTGCTGGACGCCTATAATGGAGGGTTGAGGGCCTTCGTCAGCGATCCCGCCGACCCGCTGGTGCAGACCTGGGAGCAGATCTTCCCCGGGGTGTTTCACCCGCTGACGGACATGCCGGCCGATCTCCGGGCGCACATCCGCTATCCCGACGACCTGTATCGCATCCAGGCCTCGCTCTACACCACCTATCACATGGAGGCGCCGGAGGATTTCTACCACCGGGAGGACCAGTGGCAGATCCCGGCGGTGGCCAAGGCCGACGGATCGGTGCCTTTCATGCGGCACATCGTGATGCGGCTGCCGGAGGAGCCCCGGGCGGAGTTCATCTACATGGTGCCCTTCACGCCCAGGGGGAAGGACAACCTCGCCGCCTGGATGGTGGCCCGAAACGACGGTGCCGTTTATGGCACTCTCAGGGTCTATCGTCTGAGCCGGCAGACGCTGGTCTTCGGACCGACCCAGATCACCAACCGGATCAACCAGGACACCGAGGTCTCCCGGCAGGTGACGCTGTGGGACCAGGCCGGCAGCCGGGTGATCCGGGGCGATCTGCTGGTCATCCCGATCGAGCAGAGCCTGCTCTACGTCCAGCCGCTGTACCTCCAGGCGGAGGGCGGCCGGATCCCGGAGCTCAAGCGGGTGATCGTCGCGTACCAGAACCAGGTAGTGATGCGGGAGACGCTGGACGCGGCGCTGGCCGAGCTGTTCGGTGGATCGACTGCCGCGAGGGGCCAGACGCCGGCGGCGGTCCGTCCGCCTGATGGCGCTGGCGAGCCGGCGGCGGTCGAGCGCCGAACTCCGGGCGCTGCTGCGAGGAGGCTCGGCAGCGGTACCAGGCGGCGCTGGAAGCCCAGCGCGCCGGCGATTGGGCCCGCTATGGTGAGGAGATCCGGCGGCTGGGCGAGGTGCTCGACCGGCTGGCCCGGTCCCGCTAGGTGGCACCCGGCCCGGCTTGACACTGTACGCACCGGATTCCAGGCTGTAGGGACGACCCTCACAGAGGGATGTATGCGCCGCTTCCTGGCAAGCACCGTTGTGGCTGGGCTGGTGCTGGCTGCCTGTTCGGACCCGGGAGCGCCCGACCTGGTCGGGCAGTGGGGCGGGCCGGAAGCGAACCTGGAGCTGACGGCCTCCGGTGGGCTCGTCGAGTATGCCTGCGGTGACGGGTGGATTGACAGCGGCTGGACTCTAGCCGCGAGTGGGCGGTGGCACGCCACCGGGGAACACTATTCCGGCGGCGGTCCGCAACAAATACCGTTTGAGGGAAAGCCTCACCCCGCCGTGTATAGCGGCCAGGCCCGAGGAGCGCAGCTGACCTTCACCGTCGTGCTCACCGATCTGTCGGAGACACTCGGGCCGTTCACCCTGCTTCGCGGGAGAATCGTGAACCTGCACCGCTGCGCCTGAGGCGGGGGCGGCGCCGCACGGTGGTCCCGCCGGCGCCGCGCCCGATTCTCCCGATTCCCACCCCTGCACACTCACCGCCCCGGCTCCGCGGGCGGTGAGCCTGCGGTCTGAGGTTCCCCCATCCACGCCGTCATGGTATCCTGTCCCCGGAACGACGGCCGATTCCAGGCCGCCGTTGCCAGTATCATCCGCTGCGGCCCATCACCGCGCCGGTCCGGTCCCATCTCCCGGGGTGATTCCATGCAACCATTGATTGTCCGGAGCGTCCCGCCGGGAGCCGCCGTCCGATGACCGAGCGACGCTTCAATGAGGATGAGGTCGCGGCCATCTTCGAGCAGGCGGCCAAGGCCCAGCACTCCACCCGGCCCGAACTTGCCTCCGGGGAGGGGATGACGCTCGCCGACCTGCAGGACATCGCCCGGGAGGTCGGTGTCGCGCCCGAGCTGGTGGTGCAGGCGGCCACGGCTCTGGACCGAGCCGGGCGCCCGGCCTCGCGCTCGTTTCTCGGCCTGCCCATCGGCGTCAGCCGGACCATCGAGCTGGGCCGGGTGTTGTCGGACGCCGAGTGGGAGCGGCTGGTGGTGGACCTGCGAGACACCTTTGACGCGCGGGGGACGGTCCGCCAGGACGGCGCGCTGCGCCAATGGACCAACGGCAACCTGCAGGCGCTGCTTGAGCCCACCGCCAACGGCCACCGGCTGAGGCTCCGGACTCTCAAGGGCAACGCCCGAAGCCTGATGACCACCGGCCTCGCCCTCCTCGGGGTGATGGTGGTGATGGCTTTCGTCAACCTGCTTTCGGGCGCCGCCCTCGCCGAGGCTGTCCGGCCCATCGTGTTCGGGTCGGCGCTCGGATTGGGGATGTTCGGCGCCGGCGCGATCGGCGTACCGGCGTGGGCCCGGCTCCGGGCTCGCCAGATGGAGGAGGTGGCGGCACGGCTGACCGGGTCGCCGCGGCTGCCGCCGCCGGGGTCCAGCGACCCGGCGTAAGCCGGACGGGGTCGCTGGCTCATCCAGTCCTGGCGCGGTACGTTCCAGCCGGTCGCCCGGAGCGGAGACCCTGCTTTCAGCCGCTCGACTGCGTCGCGGCCACCCACGCGGAGCCGGACTGTGTCTCTCCTGCTGTTGCTCACCCTCGCGATCGTCCAGTCCGTCCCCGCTGACAGCGCCGTGCTGGTGCTCAGCAACCGGCCGGTCATGGTCTTCAAGGCTCCCCTCGGCGCACTGACTCCGGTGGAGCGGGCCGAAGCCGCCAAGGCGCGTATCCTGAGGGCGCTGGAGACTCCGGACTCGGCGATGATGCGCGGGTTGCCTGAGGGGGTCCTGATCACCCTTGGGGACCACCCCCTGTTCACCATCACGGTGGCCGACGTGGACACCGCCCGCGGCATCACCCTCGAGGAACATGCCGGGTCCGTCCTCAGCCAGGTCCGGGTGGGGATCACCGAGGAGCGCGAGGCCCGGAGTCTTTCCGGGCTGCTGGTTGCGCTGGGGCTGTCCGCGGCGGCGACGTTCCTGGTCATGCTCGCGCTGCGGTTACTCGCGGCCGTCCGGCGGCGGCTGCACCACCGGGTCGCTACCCTCGCGGGACGGAGTAGCGGGGACCTTACCCTGCGCGGCTTCACCCTGGTGCGGCGCGACCAGCTACTGGGGGCCGGCCGCGCGGCCGCCACCACGCTGCTGACGGCGTTCGGCCTCGTGGCGGGGTACGTCTACGTGGTGTTCGTGCTGACCCGCTTCCCCCAGACCCGGCAGTGGGGCGAAGTCCTGGGTGAGTATCTGCTTCGAAGCGTGGCCTCGGCCACGGGCGGGATCGCCGCGGCGCTGCCAAACGTGATCGGGATCGCCGCCATTCTCATCGTGGCCAGGGTGGCGAGCCGGCTCGTCGCGGGGTTTTTCCGGGCGGTGGAGTCGGAGACCATCCGGTTCCCGGGCCTGCACCCCGACACGGCGGATCCGAGCCGGCGGATCGCGGTGGCGCTGGTGTGGCTCTTTACCCTGGCGGCGGTGTACCCGCTCATTCCCGGCAGCGGTACCGCATCGTTCCGGGCGATCTCGGTCTTCGCGGGGCTGCTGATTACCCTGGGGTCCAGCGGGGTGATCGGTCACGCCATGAGCGGGCTGGTGGTGATGTACACCCGGGCCCTGCGGCCGGGGGACTACGTGGTCCTTGGCGACGAGGAGGGAACCGTGACCCACGTCGGGCTCCTGGCGACGAAGATCCGTACGCCGGCCAATCTCGAGGTGACGGTGCCGAGCAGCCTGCTGTTATCGGGGAGTATCCGGAACTTCTCACGGCTTCGGGACGGCGCCGGCACGATCCTGCAGACGACGGTCACGATCGGCTACGACGCCCCTTGGCGGCAGGTCCACGAAATGCTCGGCCAGGCGGCACACCGGACGGTCGGGTTCAGCGGGGAGCCGGCGCCATTCGTGCGCCAGCGGGCGCTCTCGGACTTCTACGTGGAGTATCAGCTCAACGCCTACACCCTGGAGCCGGAGCGGCGGATCGAACTGATGTCCGCCCTGCACGCCAACATCCAGGACCTCTTCAACGAGCACGGGGTCCAGATCATGTCGCCGCACTTCGAGGCGGACAAGGACCGTCCGGTGGTGATTCCGAAGGAGCGCTGGTTCGCGCCGCCGGCCCAGGGGTAGGCTCCCGGTCCCCTCCCGTCCGTTCCCTGTCGCCGAGTCCCCATGAAGCTGCTCCTGGCAGCCATCCGATACTCCGAGACCCTCGGCCGGCCGACGCAGATCGTCCTCGCCCTGGCGATCGTCCTGGTGCTGGGAGTGGCGGACTACCTCACCGGGTACGAGGCCTTCTTCGCCGTCTTCTACCTCTTCCCCATCTCGTTCATGGCCTGGCATGTCGGCCCGCGCGCGGGGCACCTGTACTCGGTGCTGGCGTCGGTGGTCTGGCTGGTTGCCAATGCGGCCGCGGGGGAGACCCACAGCGCCTTGTGGATCTACGCCTGGAATACGCTCACCCGACTCGCGGTCTTTCTGATCGTCAGCTCCCTCCTGGCAGCGCTGCGCGCCTCCCACGATCACGAGCGCCGGCTGGCCCGGACGGACTTCCTCACCGGCGCCGAGAACAAGCGGTCGTTCGCGGACATCACGGAGCGGGAACTGGACCGGTCCCGGCGCACTCGCCGGCCGTTCACGGTGATCTACGCCGACCTCGACAACTTCAAGGTTGTCAATGACCGGTTGGGGCATTCCACCGGGGATGCCTTGCTGCGGGAGATCGTGGCCGTCGGCAACCGAGAGGTGCGGGCGGTGGACGTCCTGGCCCGGCTGGGTGGCGACGAGTTCGCGGTGCTCCTGCCCGAAACCGGTCCCGAGGCCGGCCTGGAGGTCGCCGGGCGCCTGCGGCGCGGCTGGCTGGAGGCCATGCGGCAGCGCGGCTGGCCGGTGACGGTGAGCCTCGGCGTCGTCACCTGCCTGGATCCTCCCGAGACCATTGACGAACTGCTGCACTTCGCCGACCAATTGATGTATAGCGTCAAGGAGGGCGGCAAAGACGGCCTGCGGCAGGATGTGCTGAAGGCCCAGCTCCTCAAGCAGGGCGACTCCCTGCCAGGCAAGTCCTGAGCGGACGTCCGCGCCCGGTACTCCTTCCCAGTCAACCGATATGACCGCACCCCCGGTACCTCAGCAGCCTCCCGACGGTGTCCGACCCAGCCCTTCCGGCTTCGCGATTCCGGCCCGGCTGCACGTGTTCCTGCTGTTCATGATCCAGTTCACCTTCCTGATCCTCGCGCTGGGAGGCCTGGTGCCGTGGCTGCACAGCCAGGGGGTGAGCCTGGTGCTGCTCGTGCCGGGGACCGTCGTTGGCGTCATTGGCGTGCATCTGGGGCTCGGTGCCGTCGCCAGCCTGGTTCCGGTACGTTGCCGGCCCTGCGGATCTGTCACCCGGTTCGCAGGATTCGGCTGGTGGCCTTTGATCTATCGCTACCCGTGCGGCGCCTGCGGCCACACCACCCGCCTGGAGATCTCGGGCTGACGTTTCAGCATGAGGCGATCCCGCCTCCGGGTCCGGTCCGGTTATTTTTCTGAGGAGTGCATCGCCGGCCCGCTGTCAGGGTGCGATGGGACCGGCCAAAGCAGACCTCGGCGCGCGCATATGAGAACGATCTTCCTCTGCTGCCTATCCCTGTGGGCGGTGAACCTGGCCCCGGCGCAGGAGCCGGTGGTGGTTCGCGTCCAGCTCATCGTGGACGGGGACTCCGTGGACCTTACCGCCCAGGAAGAGTCCACCTTCACCGCGATGGCCCTGGAAGCGCTCGGCGCCAGCACCAACGAAGCCGACAGCTCGGTGGCGACGATGGCGCGCTGGTCCGCCGCCGGCCACGGTTCACGCCTGCTGGTGACCTTCTCGACCCCGCGCTCGGTCCCCATCCGCCTGACCCCGGGAGCGGGGTCTCCAACCGAACTGCTGCCGGTGCAGGAACTGCTGGTGCCGGTGACCCGGACCCGGCCGCCGGACTACATCCTCATCCGGTCCCGTGGCCGGGTCCGCGCCTTCGCCAACTTCGGACCCTTGGTGGCGCGGCTGGAACAGGCGATCACCCGGCTGACGCCCTGAGTCTTCGAGGACTGAGGCGGGGGGGGGACGTGCGCTCTTCGGGACCGTCACGTCTTGCGGGGAAAACCGGATGCTGCAGTGGGCCGGAGACATGTCCGCGGAATTCGGCTGGCAGTTCCTGCTGAACGGCTGCTTCAAGCCCTTTCCGGAACAGGGCAAGCGGCCCGAACGTCCCGACACCTTGGAATTGAAACAACGGACTCGACCAGTCGTCTCGCGAGGACGGGCCAGACGGCGGGATCGGGTGGTCTCTGTTCGTTCGGGTGCTGGGGTTCGTCACCGTGGGGATCGGTGGCGAGGCGCCACCTCCGTGGGTACCAAACCGGCCTGGCCAGGAGTGCAGCATGGACGATACCGCCGCGGCGCTGCGGCAGAATCGCGAGGCGGTGGGCGAACTGCTCGCTGCCGCCGAGCGGGTGAGCGGGGTATGGACCGCGCCGAGGGCGGCGGGGAAGTGGTCGCCAGCGCAGCTGGTGGAGCATGTGGCCTGTGCGCTGGAGCAGTCCGCCCACGTGATCGCGGGTCGGCCGTCCAACTTTCCCCGGATCCCGGCCCTGTTCCGGCCGCTGCTCCGGGGCTTCTTCTTCAACAAAGTGCTGAAGAACGAGCGTTTCCCCGCCGGTCTCAAGACCAACCGGCCTCTCGACCCGACCGCCGGGCCGGCATCTCCCGCCGCGGCGAAGGTACGGCTCGAGGCTGCGCTCGGGCAGCTGGATCAGGCGGCAGGGGGCCGGGGCCGCGGGGAGGAGGGGGTGGATTCCACGGTGTTCGGCCGCGTGACCCTCAGCGACTACCTCAGGTTCCAGGCCATCCATACCAGGCATCACGGCCGGCAGCTGCTGCCGCCGGCCTGACACTCTCAAGGAGGTTCCATGCATCTGCCGCATCGGGTCGCGGTATTCGGCTGTCTCCTCATTGGCTCGCTCCCCTCCGCCGGTGCCGCTCAGCTCACGCGTGCCGACAGCGTGGCGCGGGGGGTGGAGCAGCTGCACCACGTTATCGGCGAGTGGTCGGCCACCACCGAGTTCCTGCGCGAGGACGGCAGCGCCGCCCGCACGGTCGAGGGTACCTACACCTTCCGGTGGGTGGTGACCGACCGGGTCATCTCCGGGGTCTCGGAGATCCCCGCGCTGCAGCAGCGCTCAGCGATCATGTTCTACGTGAGTGAGGCGAAGGGGAGCATCGAGATGGTGTCGGTGGGCGCCGACGGGGACCTGTGGATCATGACCGGGCCGATTGCGGGCGAGACCCGCACGACCCTGCCCAAGACGATGCCGGATGGCACCATGCTGGAACTGCGGTTCACCCGTTCCGATGTGGCCGCGGATTCGTTCAAGTCCCGGATGGAGTACAGCACGGACGGCGGCCAGAGCTGGAAGCCTGGCAACCGCCAGGCGTTCCTGCGCCGCGGCTAGGGCCTCTGCCGGGGTGCGCGTGCGGGCCTCCCGGCCGTCTGCGCCTACTTATGGTTCCGCTTCCTGGCCTTGCTCGCGGCCACGCCGACGGCGGCGAGCGCGCCCAGCAACAGGCCCGCCTTCGCGACCTTCTTGCCGACTTTCTTCGCGGTGCGGACCTTATTCTTGACGGCCCTGCGCCCGGCGGCCGCCATGACCCTGGTCTCGGCCCGCTTCAATACCGAACGCACTGCCTGCTTGCCTCGTGCGATCCTGGTGCTTTTTGCCATCGCTGGCCTCCCTGCGGGTATGCCTGATTCAGGCGGGCGCCGGGGATCGACGCCCTCACTGTATTTACCACCTCAGGGTCTCGAGGAGAAGTGGCGCGGCTCGGTGCGGCGGTCTGGCGCGTGGCTGGCAGGATGGAGCCCCCCCTCCCAGGGTGGCTGTCCTTGCACGCCCGTTCTTTTCGCATCAGCTTGGCAGCTGGGGCATCCGTGGCCTGGCGCTCGCCGGCCGCACCCGGTCCGTGTCTGGTCCCCCAGAAACATCCGCCCGGAGTGAGCCATGACCGCTGTACGAGTGCTCGTCGGCACCCGCAAGGGGGCCTTCATCCTGACCTCCGACGGCAAGCGCAGTCGCTGGGCCGTGAATGGGCCCCAGTTCGGCGGCTGGGAACTCTACCATCTGAAGGGTTCCCCTGCCGACCCCAACCGGATCTACGCCTCTCAATCCAGCGGCTGGTTCGGGCAGCAGATCCAGCGATCCGACGATGGCGGCAACAGCTGGCAGCCGGTGGGGAACACCTTTGCCTACGACGGGGTCCCCGGCACGCACCAGTGGTACGACGGGACTCCGCATCCCTGGGAGTTCAAGCGGGTCTGGCACCTGGAGCCTTCACTGACCGATCCGGACACGGTCTATGCCGGCGTGGAGGATGCCGCGCTTTTCCGCTCCACCGACGGGGGCCTGACCTGGGCGGAGCTGGCGGGGCTGCGCGGCCACGGCTCGGGCAACTACTGGCAGCCGGGGGCCGGCGGGATGTGCCTCCATACCATCCTCCTCGATCCGGCCCATCCTACGCGGATGTACGTCGCCATCTCCGCCGCCGGTGCCTTCCGGTCGGAGGACGCGGGTGACACCTGGCAGCCGATCAACCGCGGGCTGGTGTCGCCCTACCAGCTGCCCGATCCCAGGGCGGAAGTGGGACACTGCGTGCACCGGATTGCCGCGCACCGGTCGCGGCCGGGGACGCTGTTCATGCAGAAGCACTGGGACGTGATGCGCAGCGACGATGCCGGCGACAGCTGGCGGGAGATCAGCGGCAACCTGCCCAGCGATTTCGGCTTCCCGATCGACGTGCACGCGCACGAGCCCGAGACGATCTATGTGGTCCCGATCAAGAGCGACTCCGAGCACTATCCCCCAGAGGGCAAGCTCCGGGTCTACCGGAGCCGGACCGGCGGGAACGAGTGGGAGCCGCTCACCCGGGGATTGCCCCAGCAGGACTGTTACGTGAACGTGCTGCGGGACGCGATGTGCGTGGATTCGCTCGATCCGTGCGGCATCTACTTCGGCACCACTGGTGGGCAGGTGTACGGCTCGGCGGATGCCGGGGACACCTGGACCGCGATCGTGCGAGACCTGCCGGCGGTGGTGTCGGTCGAGGTCCAGGCGCTGCCATGATCCGGGTCGTCCTGCCGGCGCACCTGCGGACCCTGGCCCGGGTGACTGACGAGGTGATGCTGGAGCTGGCGGGTCCGGTCACCCAGCGCGCCATCCTGGATGCGCTGGAGGCCCGCCACCCCGCGCTCCGCGGGAACCACCCGGGACCAGGTGACACAAAGGCGGCGGCCCTTCGTACGCTTCTTTGCCTGCCAGCGAGACCTCTCCCATGAGCCGCCGGATGCGCCTCTGCCGGAGGCCGTTGCCGCGCGGGGATGAGCCGTTCCTCGTGGTGGGGGCGATGGCGGGAGGATAGGAGCGCCGGGAGGCGCGCGCTCCATTGTGACCCGCAACCGATTAGGATTCTGCCGTCCACAACGACCGCATGGTGATGATCCGGTATTTGCCTTCCCGAACGGCCCTACCACTCCTTCTCAGCCTCGTGCTCGCGGCCTGCGGCGGCACCACGGGTGCCTCGGCTCCCGGCGGCGTCTCCCCCGCCACGGCGGACCAGGCGGGCTCCACCGACCCGGCGCCGGTGGGGTTCCAGGGCCCCGGGTATCCGCACACCGCGGCCGACGTGGCGTTCATGTCCGGGATGATCCACCATCATGCCCAGGCGGTGCTGATCGCCGGCTGGGCGCCCAGTCACGGCGCCAGCCAGTCGCTGCAGGCCCTCTGTGAGCGGATTGTGGTGGGCCAGCAGGATGAGATCGCGCTCGCCTCGCGTTGGCTCCGGTCCCGGAAGGAGCCGGTGCCCGACCCGGCCGCCGCCCATGCACTGCCCGGGATGGACCACTCCACGATGATGCCCGGGATGCTGACGCCGCCACAGCTGTCACGGCTGGACCTGGCACGCGGCCCGGATTTCGACCGCCTCTTTCTGGAGTACATGATCATCCACCACCAGGGTGCCATCACCATGGTGGACCAGCTGTTCGGGACGCCGGGCGCCGGCCAGGATGAAACCGTCTTCCGCTTTGCCTCCGATGTCTACGCCGACCAGACCACCGAGATCCGCCGCATGCAGGGCATGCTGGCGGCGCTTTCCGCCGGGGGAGCGAGCCCGTGACCTTCCACGTTCGATGCCGTCAGTCCGTTCCCGTCTTCCCACAGGACACATCCATGTTCCTTGAGCACAGTCACTGCTCGTCAGGCGCCCGGCGAGCGGGCACCTCGTTCCTGCCCCTGCTGCTGGCCGTGGGGTCGCTGACCGTCATGGGCTGCGCCGGCTCGTCGTCCACGTCCGGCTCCGGCATGGCCACCACCGCTCCCCGTCAGGACCCGCGCGTGGGTCTGCGCGCCGGCATGTGGGACGCCGAGGAGGCCGCGTGGAACCTGCGCCTGGTATCCACCACCCGGCCGTCGGAGCAGTTCGTGGGCGTCACCAACTCGGACATGTCGTTTTCCGGAAACTACGTGATCCAGGGGAACTACAACGGCTTCCAGGTGTGGGACATCTCCAACCCGGCCCGGCCGACGCTCAAGATCGGGTATCTCTGTCCGGCATCGCAGAGCGACGTCTCGGTGTACAAGAACCTCCTCTTCGTGTCTGGCGAGGGGAATGCGGGCCGGCTGGACTGCGGCACCCAGGGGGTGCGCGACACCGTGAGCCCCGACCGGCTCCGCGGCATCCGCATCTTCGAGATCAGCGATATCGCCAGCCCGAAGTACATCGGCAACGTGCAGACCTGCCGCGGTTCCCACACCCATACGGTAGTCGAGGACCCGAATGACCCGGACAACGTCTACATCTACGTCTCGGGTTCGGCTGGGGTGCGGTCTCCCAACGAGCTGCCCGGCTGCTCGCGGCTGGCGCCCGATCAGGACCCCAACTCCGCGCTGTTCCGGATCGAAGTCATCAAGGTTCCGCTGGCGCACCCGAACCAGGCTGCGATCATCAGCTCGCCGCGGATCTTCAACGACCTGACGGAGCCCCCCGAGCACGGGGAGGCGCCGCAGGACATCGCGGCGCAGGAGCAGGCGCGGGAGCGGGCGCTGGCCCAGGCTCGTGCCACGGGCGCGTTCATCGGCAAGTTCGGCAACCGCGAGTTCGTCCTGCCGTCGGGATTCACCCGCCCCATGCTGGACAGCATCGTCCGGGCCCGCCAGGGCACCGGCGCCCCTACCGCCGCAGACAGCGCGGCGCTCCGCTTGGCGCTCCCGGAGATCGTGGCCCGGCGCTTCGGCGCTCCGGCCGCCAGCCCCTCCGGCCACGGCCCCCGGCCGGGACCCACCCAGTGCCACGACATCACGGTCTACCCGGCCATCGGCCTGGCGGGCGGTGCGTGCGAAGGCTACGGCCTGCTGCTCGACATCCGCGACGTGGCCAATCCGAAGCGGATCGACGCCGTGGCGGACTCGAACTTCTCCTACTGGCATTCGGCCACGTTCAACAACGACGGCACCAAGATCCTGTTCTCGGACGAATGGGGCGGCGGCGGCTCGCCCAAGTGCCGCGCCACCGACAAGCCCGAATGGGGCGCCGACGCGATCTTCACGATCGCCGACGGCAAGATGCGGTTCCACAGCTACTACAAGATGCTGGCCCCGCAGACCTCGGTGGAGAACTGCGTCGCCCACAACGGCTCGCTGATCCCGGTGCCCGGCCGCGACATCATGGTGCAGTCCTGGTACCAGGGCGGGATCTCGGTGTTCGACTGGACCGATGCCGGCCCACCCGAAGGAGATCGCGTTCCACGACCGGGGCCCGGTGGACTCCACCCAGATGGGCGACGGCGGCTCCTGGTCGGTGTACTGGTACAACGGCTACATGTACAGCTCGGAGATCGGCCGCGGGCTCGATGTGTTCGAGCTGCAGCCGAGCACCTACCTGTCCCAGAACGAGATTGACGCGGCCAGGCTGGTGCGGCTGGAGTACTTCAACGCCCAGGGCCAGCCCAAGCTGGTCTGGCCGGCGAGCTTCTCGGTGGCGCGCGCCTACCTGGACCAGCTGGCCCGGTCCAACGGTCTCGCGGCCGCGCGGGTGGCGGCGGTGCGGACTGAGCTGGCCCGCGCCGAGGGGCTTGCGGGCGCGGCGCGGAAGGCGGCGCTGAGCGCGCTCGGCCGTGAGCTGCATGGTGATGCCTCCGGGGCCTCCGACCAGGCCCGGGTGCACAAGCTGGCCGGGGCGGTAGAGGAGCTGGCCGCGGCGAGCTGAGCTCACTGTCTGATGCTTTCCGCCTTGCGGCCGTTGGCCTCTGGCGCGATGGTAAGGCCGACCCCACGGCAGGCGCTGGCACCGGGCGAGGATGCCCCCGCGCGTATCCGACCGCACACCGGGAGGGATGTCATGGCTGCAACCCCGTCGCGATCCGGACTGATCTCCGCACTCTTCCTGCTCTGGCTCCTGGCCGCCGTCGCCTTCGCAGCCTCGGGGCAGCTGGCCCGGCTCGAGCCGCCAGCCCCGCAGCTCCTCCTTCTCGCTCTGACGGCGGCGCTGCTGGTCGCGGGCGCCCTGTGGCCACCCTTCCGGCTCTGGTTGGCGGGAGTGAACCTGCGCCAGATCGTGGCGCTGCACCTGACCAGGTTCGTGGGGTTCTACTTCCTGGTGCTGTACGGCCGGGGGGAGCTGCCCTACGCCTTTGCGGTGCTCGGTGGCTGGGGGGACATCGTGGTGGCGGCCGGGGCGCTGGCCATCGTGCTGCTGGTTCCCGATCTGCTGGCGCGACGGGGCTGGATTCTGGCCTGGAACCTGATCGGTCTGGCGGACATCCTGTTCGTGGTGGCCACGGCCGCGCGACTCGCGCTGGCTGATCCCGCCTCAATGCGGGCGCTGCTGGTGCTGCCGCTGGGGCTGCTACCCACCTTCCTGGTGCCGCTGATCGTCGCGAGTCACATTCTGCTGTTCCGCCGTCTGCTGCCGGAGCCGGCGCGGCCGGCACGGTGAGAGAGCTCCCCCAGGCCCCGGGGTCCCGTGACTGTCTATATCATCGTTGACATCGATATCCACGACCCCGAGGGATATGAGGAGTACAAACAGGTCGCCGGGCCGACGCTGGCGGCCTACGGCGGCCGCTATGTGGTCAGGGGTGGCGCCACTCGGGTGCTGGAGGGCTCCTGGACGCCGCACCGGGTAGTGTTGCTTGCCTTTCCCAGCGTGGAGCGGGCGTTCTCGTGGTGGGGCTCGCCGGAGTACCGGCCAGTGCGCGCGATCCGGGAGCGCACGGCCAGCAGCTCGATGATTCTGGTGGAGGGCCTGGGGACCTAGGTCTCGAGGCCGTGGATGCTGGGCTGGTCCCCGGCCCGGCAGGGACGTCCGGCGGCGGGCGCCGCCGGACGCAGGGCCTGCTGTCAGTCACGGAGCGCGCGTGGCCGTGCTCCGCAGCCGCACTACGGAGTCGGCGCCGGCCGTGGCATAGTGGGCGACGAGTTGCCCCTCCAGCTTGCCGGCCACCAGCCGCATCACGCCGTTGGTGGTCACCTGGGTCCCCGGGCGGAGCACGCTCTCGAAGGGGCCGGCCACGGTCATGACGCTGTCGCCAGACACCGTGACCTGGGTCGGCATGGGCGGGCGGTTCGGCAGGTTCATCGTCCAGGCGCCGTCGGCACCGACGGTGATGGACCCGGTGGTCAGAATGCTGTCCCCCATCTCCCCGCGCACTTCCATGGTCCAGGTCCCGGCGAGGTCAGCCAGGTTGATCGTGGATGCCGCGGCCTCCGCTGGCGGCGTGTCAGGCTTGCTGCAACTCGTCAGAAGAACCGCGCCAAGGACCATCGCTAGGCCACGCATGCACTGCCTCCGTTCAGGTGAGAAGAGTCGTGGGCGCCCGTGGGCATCCCATGGGGGGGCGGAACATACCGGCCGGATCGCGGTTCAGCAACTTGAACCGAAGGCGCTGAGCGGTGAGGGCCCGAGTCACCGCCGTCGACAGTGCCGGTTCCCACCGGTCTCGGCGGTCCCGGTCACACGCCGGGACCGCCGATCTGGTCGTTTCCGGAACCGGATCGTTCACGGCTGCGCTCCAGCGGGTGTGGCGCGCCCTCCGCGGTCGCCTTCGCACGAGGCGGGAGCGGCCCGCTACGGGGAGGGGCTAAACTGTTGGTGCTATTGGCTTTGGGATTTGCGACCTGGTTCGACTTGATCGCGCCCCAGGTGGGCCCCACTGGCGGATTTCTTGCGGTACTCCCAGATTGACCGGAGTCCAGGTGATCTATGCGTGCCTTGTGATCTACGCGTGCCTTCCACTAAAGGGGGAGCGATGAGTCGGAACGAGAAGCGGCAATGGGAGACCCCAACGGTCGTCAGCAAGCCCGTCAGCGAGACGCTGACCCAGAGTCCGATCAGTCAAATCGGGAGTTGACGGGCGGTTGTCACCTCCCTGAAGGAACGACTCGAATGCCCCCCGACGTGTTCATCTGCCTGGGGGCATTCGCTTGCCGGGGCAGGCAGATGTAGCGCGGTCGCAACAGATTTGCGGTGCCCCTGCCCCTGCCCCTGCCCGGACCGGGGGGTCACGGCGCCTTGACTTGTTTGGGTCCACGGCATAAGATGGGACTAACACGTTACTATCAGTCATGTTACGTTGCGGTCAGCGTAGGGTGGGGTCCGTCGCCGGCTGGGGTCGGAGCCGAGGACGATTCTTGCTGATTCTGGGAGGGGCCGGTGATCGTCGCGAGGCGTTCGGGATCGCGGGCCGGTGTGGTCTGTAGCACATCCTACCTCTTGGCCATACTCTAACGAAGGCGGATCCATGAAAGAAACTCTCCGCTGGGCAACGCCAACGCTCGTCACCAAACCCGTGAGCGAGACGTTGAATGGAACTGGCGCCAATCTTGACGCACGCGGCGGTGAGGTCCAGAGCTGAAGGACCTCCGTCAAGTGCTTTGAGATCAAGCCCGATGCCCCCCGATGTACACCAGCCGGGGGGCATTCGCTTGCCCGGATTCAGGGGTAGATCGTAATGCCGCCCTCCACGCAGGACTTCTGGGTCTACGGCCTCCGGGTGCGGTCGGAGATTGCGCTTCCTGGCTGGCTCGCCGTGGTGGCGGGCGAGCCGGACGTGACCATCCGGCGAGAGGCGGTCCCCGCCTTGGAACTGGAGGGCCCGCCGTACACCGCCCGTTCCGCGGTGGAGACCGGTGAGCTCCGGCTCCGCGTTCTTGGGGTAGGCCAGTACGCCGCCGCTGGCGGATCGCTCATCCGGGTCGATCCCGAACCGGACGCGAAGGCGGAGGACCTCCGGCTCTACCTGACGGGGGCGATGATGGGTACAATTCTCCATCAGCGCGGCGCGTATCCTCTGCACGCCAGCTGTGTCGCCCTTCCAGCTACTGGCGGGGTGGCCTTTGCGGGTCGCTCGGGCGCCGGCAAGTCGACGCTGGTGGCCGCGATGGTGCGCCGGGGTGCGGCCTTTGTCAGTGACGATATCTGCGTGTTGGCGCCCACGGTTTCGGGGGTGCTCCAGGTCTGGCCCGGGGCGGCCCGGGTCAAGCTGGACGAAAGCAGCCTGGGCGCGGTCCCCGGAACGGTGTCCGATCTCGAGCCCGCCGGCGGCAATCGGGGCAAGTACCATCTCCCCATGGACGCCCCCCTCCATCCTCGGTCCCCCGTCCCCCTGCGCCGGGTGTATCTCCTGACCGAGGGGGAGGGACCGGTTCGGGTGGAGCGGCTGACCGGGCTCGACGCGGTGTCCGCGTTGGTGGATGAGACCTACTTTCTTGGTTTTGCCCACGCCCTGGGCTTGACCGCCCAGGTGTTCCGGCTGGTGGCTTCGGCGGTACCCTCGCTGTCCGTGAGTCGTCTGATCCGGCCTCGCGGCCTGGAATACCTCACAGCCGTTGCGGTGCTGATTGAACAGGATGCCCACCACCCTGCGGGGTGACATCGCTCATTCTGTCGAGGAGGCTCGTGTGAGTGCCGATGCATCAATCGGACTGGATACGGTCGTCACCCGCAACGACGAGCCGGTTGCGGTGGAAGTGGACCAGAAGGTGGTCATGATGAGCGTGGACCAGGGAATGTACTTCGGGCTCGAGGGGACTGGACCGAGAATCTGGGCGCTGCTCGAACAGCCACGGTCGGTCCGGCAGCTGTGCGAATCGCTGATCCATGAGTTCAGTGTCGATCCGGATGTCTGTCGGCGAGAGGTCGGCGCCTTCCTGGAGGAGCTGCGCCGTGCGCAGCTGGTGCGGTTTCATGATCCGGCAATTGATTCTCTTCATCCGCCTCCCGGCTCCTGAGCGACGGGACCTGGTCGAAGCGGTCGCGCTGTGCACTGTCGCGAGCGTGCTTCTCAAGGTCGTCACCTTCCGGCGGCTTGCCCCCCGTCTGGGCCAGCACAAGGCCGTGAGCCCGACCGAGGCCGACCGGGCAAACCGCCGCCAGGTGGCCCGGGTCGGTTGGGCCATCGCCGCCGCCGCGCGGCACCTGCCGTGGCGGCCGGTGTGCTTTCCGCAAGCCATCACGGCCCAGTGGATGCTCCGGCGCCGGGGGATCCCCAGTACCCTCTACCTCGGCGCCGATCCGGCCCGCGGCTATGACGCCCACGCGTGGGTCAGGGCGGGGACCATGATCGTCACCGGTGGTCCGCGCCAGGATCGCTTTGTCATTGTCTCCTCCTTTGCCTGACGTCGGGCGCAGATGAGCGCCATCTGCGCGGTGTTCCGCTTCGACGCCGCCCCCGTGCCGGTGGCCCAGATCACGACCCTGCTCGACGCACTGAGGGAATACGGCCCCGAGGCCGCCAGCTGGGCGCCGGAAGACCCGGCCACGCCGGTGGCGCTGGGATGCCGGCCCTGGCGGGTCACCGCCGAAGATGCGTGGTACCGGCCGCCGCTCCACTCCGCGGACGGTGGGCTGGTGCTGGTAGCGGATGCCCGCATCGACAATCGGGCGGAACTCGGCTCCGCCCTCGGGATTCCTGCCGGTGAGGCCCGTGAGCTTCCGGACGCAGCGTTCATCCTCGCGGCGTACACGGCCTGGGGCGAGGAGGCCCCACGCCGCCTGCTCGGGGACTTCACGTTCGCCCTGTGGGACCAGCGGCGCCGGGCGCTCTTCTGCGCCCGGGATGGCATGGGCCAGCGGGTGCTGTTCTACCAGCGACACCCGCAGCTGGTGGCCCTGGCCACGACGGCCCATGCGCTCACCGCCCTCCCCGAAGCGCGCACCCGCTTGAACCTGCAGAAGGTCGCCGAATTCCTGGTCCTGCTGCCGAGCCAGGAGGGCACTTTCTTTGAAGGAATCCTCCGGCTGCCGCCCGGATACTCGCTGACCGCCACCGGGGAGGGGATTCGCCTCGAGCAGTTCTGGGCCCCGGAACCGGAGCGGCGGCTCGTGCTGGGGTCCGACCAGGCATACGTCGAGGGCTTCCTGGAGGTCTTCGGCGCGGCAGTGGGGGCGCAGCTGCGGTCCACCGGAGCGGTGGGGATCATGGCCAGCGGCGGCCTGGATTCGTCGTCGGTCGCGGTGGTGGCGGCCGCGCAGTTGCGTGACCAGGGCCGCCGTCTGCCCGCGTTTCACGCGGCGCCCCGGGCCGGTTTCCAGGGCGGGGCCCCGCGGGGGTGGATCGCGGACGAATCCCCCGATGTGGAGGCCATCGCCCGCTTGCACCCGAACCTCGACCTGCGGATCCGCCGGCCGGACGGGCGGACACCGTTCGACGATATCGAGGTCAGCTTCCTGATGACCGGAGCTCCGCCCCGCAACCCCACCAACGTGGCGTGGTTTGACGGGATCTACGCCGCGGCGGCCGCCGAGGGAATCCGGGTGTTGCTCGCTGGGCACAAGGGCAACGCCACCATCAGCTACACCGGCCACCGGTCGCTGCTGGACGCCGCGAGACGGGGGCGCTGGGGGTATGTCTGGCGTGAAGCCAACGCCCTCGCGCGGGCCACCGGCGCTGGGAGGCGTGACGTCTTCCGGGACCAGGTCCTCCGGCCGCTCGTCCCGCCATCCCTGGGGGCGTGGGCGGGTCGTTTGAAGGGCACTTCCCCGGCCACGGTGGCGGACGAAGCGGCATCGGCGATCAATCCGGAATTCGCGCGCGAGCTCGGGCTTGCCGAGCGGGTGCAGGCCGCCCGGCTCGACCGCCACACCGCGCGACGGCTGGGGGAAGTGGACTTCCGGGTCGCCGTGCTCAGGGGCGGCGCCGACGTGCTGGACACGTATAGTGGTTTTCGCCCCCTGTTCGGCATCGAGACCCGGGATCCCACGGCAGATCGGCGGGTGGTGGAGTACTGCTTCTCGATTCCCGGCTCCCAGTACCTGCGGAACGGAGTCACCCGCTGGCTGATCCGGCGCGCCATGGAGGGCCGGCTACCCGACCAGGTCCGGAACCGGACGACCATTGGGGGGCAAAGCTCGGACTGGATGGAGTGGCTGCCGGCGATGCGTGGGATGTTCCTTGCGGAACTGGACCTGCTTGACCGGTCCGACACCGCCAACCGCTGTCTGGACCTGGCGCGGCTGCGATCGCTGGTGGACAGGTGGCCGGCACGGCTGGGCCTGGAGCATCGCAAGGAGTACCACCTGCTGCTCCCGCGCGGCATCATGATGGGCCGGTTCATCCGCTGGTTCGAATCGACGTACGCCACGCCATGAGCACCGCGCCCCGGAGGTGGTCGTCCGCGCTGGACCTGACGCCGCTGCGCCAGGGCCTCGCCTTGGTGTGGCAGAGCGGGCGGGGCTGGACCGTGCTCCAGATCGTCCTCCTGGTTCTCGCCAGCGTGGTCCCGCTGCTGGCGCTGTATCTCACCAAGGAGATCATCGATACCGTTGCCGGGGCGGTATCGAGCGGGGGGGGCGACGCGGGCCGGCTTACGATCCTGATCCTGCTGGCCGGCCTGGTCGCGATCATCGCGGCCGTCCTCCGGCTCCTGTCCACGCTGGTGAGCGAGGTGCAGGCCGCCCGGCTGGGCGATCGAGTGCAGGAAATCCTGCATGCGAAATCGGTCGCCGTGGACCTCGAGTACTACGAGAACCCGGAGTTTCACGACACGATGCACCGGGCGCAGGCAGAGGCGCCGTTCCGCCCGTCCCGGATCGTCGCCTCACTGGCCCAGGTCGCGCAGGGCGGGCTCTCCCTGCTGGCGTTGGTGGGCCTGCTGCTCACCTTTCACTGGCTGCTGGTGGTGGCGCTGCTGGCGGCGGCCCTGCCGGGGCTCCTGGTCAAGGTGCGCTACTCGAGCCGTCTGTACCGGTGGATGCGGCAGCAGACAACCCGCCAGCGCCTGATGCGATACCTGAATACCCTGCTCACCTCGATCGAGTCCGCGAAGGAGATCCGTCTCTTCGACCTGGGCGATGTGTTCAGGAGCCGGCATCGCAGGTTGCGCCAGGAGGCGATCCGCGACAAGCTGCGCCTCGTCACTCGACGCTCGGGGTTCGACGTGCTGGCCCAGGTGGTCGCGGTGGCGGCCGTCTTCGGCGCGATGTTCGTCATCGCCCACCGCGCCCTCGCCGGCGTGGTGACGGTCGGAGACATGGTGATGTACTTTGGCGCCTTCCAGCGGGCCCAGGACTTCTTCCGCGACTTGCTCGCCGGCCTGGCTGGCCTGTACGAGGACAACCTGTTCCTGACCGACTTCAAGCGATTCGTCGAGCTCGAGCCGACGGTAGTGGACAACCCGAACCCCACGGCCTTTCCGCGCCCGCTCGGCAAGGGCATCGAGTTCGATCACGTGAGTTTTCGGTACCCGGGCACGGACACCGAGGTGCTGAGGGACGTGAGCTTCACGATCGGCCCGGGCGAGCACCTGGCGCTGGTGGGGGAGAATGGATCCGGCAAGACCACCCTGGTGAAGCTCCTCTGCCGGTTGTACGATCCGACCGCGGGGGCCATCCGGATCGACGGCATCGACCTGCGCGACCTCAGGCTCGCCGACCTGCGGGCCGAACTTGCGGTGGTGTTCCAGGACTATGCCCGCTACCAGCTGACGGCCCGTGACAATATCTGGCTGGGCAACGTCACCCTGCCCGCCGACACGCCGCTGGTCGCCGAGGCCGCCCGCCGGACCGGGGCGGATGCGATCATCCGGTCCCTGCCGCTGGGGTACGATACGATCCTGGCGCGGCAGTTCGAACAGGGCGCCGAACTCAGCCTGGGGCAATGGCAGAAGATGGCGCTTGCGCGGGCGTTCCTGCGGGAGAGCCAGTTGCTGGTGCTGGATGAACCCACCGCGGCGCTTGACCCCAAGGCTGAAGCAGAGGTGTTCGAGCAATTTCACGAGCTCGCCCGGGGGCGCACCACCGTCGTGATCAGTCACCGGCTCTCCACGGTCCGGCACGCCGATCGGATACTGGTCCTGGTCAACGGGCACATCGCAGAGGCCGGGGCCCACGATGAGCTGGTGGAACGCGCGGGGGTGTACGCCCGGTTGTTCGAGACTCAGGCGAGGCCCTACCGGTGAGTGGCCCCCACGACTCCACCCCTGGCGATGCGCACCGGACGGCGGATCCCGTGCCGACGGCCGGGGGACGACCGGACCAGGGCGCCGCCCAGCGACTGTGGCTGGCGCTCCTTCGTAACGAGGTGGCAGCGGAGGCCCGGCTCACTGCGCTCGAGTGGGATGAGCTGGCGGCTGAAGCGGGCCGCCACAATCTTCACGGCCTGACCTACCGTCGTCTCGCCGACGGACCGCTCGCGACGCAGGTACCCGTCGATGTCCGGGAGCGGCTCCGGTCGGTGTATGTCGGCACCGCGACCCGGAACGCCATCCACTTCCGCCAGATCAGCCAGATCGTGAAGGAACTGGAGCGCCTGGGCATTCCGGTGATGCTGCTCAAGGGCGTTCACCTGGCGCGGTTCGTCTACCCGGAGCCGGGCCTGCGGAGCATGCACGACGTGGACCTCATGGTGCCCCGCGGGCGGCTGGCCGAGGCCGAGCGGGTATTCCTCGACCGGGGGTTCGGCCCCTTGCCCCGTTCCGATGTCGTGTCGCGGTGCGCCTGGTCCAATCACCTCGCCAAGCTGGAGAAGGATGGGGCGCCGGTGGTGGAACTGCACTGGAGCATCGAGCGGCCCACCAGTCCATTCCGGCTCGATCTCGACGGCTTGTGGCGACGGTCCAGGGGTGCCACCCTGGATGGGGCCCCGGTGAGGCTGCTCTGCCCCGAGGACCTGCTGCTGCACCTGGCCCTCCACCTTTCGTACCACCATCGTTTTGAGCGGGCCGCGCTCAAGGGGCTCGTGGACCTCACCAGCGTGGTCGCCGCCCATCGTGAGGAGCTGGACTGGGAGGCGCTCGCCGGCCGGGCGACCGATTGGGGCGCTTCGGGCTACCTGTACACCTCACTCCGGCTGACCCGGGAGATGCTGTCGCCGCCAATGCCGGCGTCCGCACTCGGGGCCCTGCCGCACACTCCGGCGGACGAGGAGATCGTGGCCGTGGCCAAGCGGTATATCCTCACCCTCAGGTCAGCACTCCCTCCGGTCTACCTGGAACTGGCCCGGAGCGGGTCCCCCGGCAACTGGTTGCGGCGGCTGGCCGGCGCCGTGCTGCTCCCACGCTCCAGGATGGAGGCCCTGTACGGCCTCCGCCCAGGAACGCCACTGGTGTATCCGTACTATCTTGTCCGCCTGACCGAGCTGGTTCGCAATCGGGGAAGCCTGCTGCTGCACGCGCTGTTCGGGACCCGGACCATCCAGCGTACCATCGCACACGATGAGGATCATGACCTGTTGAAGCGGTGGAATCCGGCGCCACCCGGGTAAGTCGCGGCGGCGCCAGTGCGACGCAGTGAAGGGGGAACACCATGGTAGCTTTGGTTTCACGGCTATCCATCAAGCCGAAGGTCATGGGAGAGGGCGGGCCTCCGAAGCCCGAGGTGCGGACCCTGCGGCTTACGGCCGCCGGCGCGGAGGGCGACTACAACCACTATCGTACCACCGAACTCCACGGCGATCCCGACCAGGCGGTGCTGGTCGTGACGGAGAACCTGCTGGCGCAACTGGCACGGGAGGGCCGGCCGGTGCAGCCGGGGGATCTCGGGGAGAACCGCATCCTGCGCGGGGTTCCGGAGTCGGCCCCGTCGGCGGGGGTGACCCTGCGCCACGTGCAGCGGCCATGACCGGGCAGGATCTGGCCGGCCGGACCTTCATGGTCACCGGGGCCAACTCCGGCATCGGCCGGGCGATGGTGGAAGCACTCGCGGCCCGGGGCGCGCGCGTGGTGCTGGCGTGCCGCTCCGAGGAGCGCACCCGGCCAGTCCTCGAGGCCATCCGCCAGCGGCATCCGCAGGTCTCAGCGGAGTTCCTGCCGCTGGATCTGGCGGATCTGGATTCGGTGCGGGAGGCAGCGTCGCAGTTTCTGGCCGGTGGCACCGACCTGCATGTCCTGGTCAACAACGCCGGGATCGCGGGGACCTTCGGCCTGACCCGGCAGGGGTTGGACCTGACCTACGCCACCAACCACATCGGGCCGTTCCTGTTCACCAACCTGCTCCTGCCCAGGCTCCGCCACCAGCCGGCGGCGCGGATCGTCAACGTCTCCAGCCGGGCGCATGAGATGGTCCGGCGGATCGACTGGGCGATGCTGGAACGGCGCTCGAGCCCGAGGAAGAGCGGATTCGCCGACTACGCTGCCACCAAGCTCATGAATGTGCTGCACGCCAGGGAACTGGCTCGGCGACTCGAGGGAACCAGCGTGACCACCTATGCCGTCCACCCGGGCGCTGTGGCGAGCAACGTCTGGCGCTCCCTCCCCGGTCCGGTGCAGTGGTGCCTCAAGCTCTTCATGCTGTCCAACGAGGAGGGGGCTCGCACCCCGCTGCAGTGTGCGGCCGCGCCGCAGCTGGCCAGCGTCACCGGGCGGTACTACGACAAGGGCCGTGAGGCTCGTACCAACCCGCTGGCGGATGACGCGGCGCTGGCGCGCGAGCTATGGCGGCGGACCGAGGCTGCCATCGCGCTCGCCGGCGGGTGAAGGCGGTGGGGGTGGCGCCGGACGCCGGCACCCGGCACCACGCCGACTCGCTAGGGATTGCGCGTCGCCAGGCCGCCGCAGATACCGCCGGAGCCCTGGTTAGGTCCCTCCAGATAGGCATACATGGAGACCTGGGAAAAGCTGTTCCCATTGGCGGCGAGGATCCAGCTGAAATCCTCCCGATAGGTGCTCCCGGTCGGTCCACTGATGAAAAACCCCCGCAGGACGTGCGGATTGCCCGACACCGCGCTGGCAGAGTAGTTGCTCAGGTCCCCGGAGTTGGGTGGGTCCTCATCGGCAATGTTGATCGTGCTGCTCCCGGCGGTGGACAGCGTCAGGGTAGCGCTGCCGTACTCCGGCGGGATACAGGCCCAGTGCTGCAGGAAACCTCCGGTCCAGTCACTCAAGCGGGCGCTCTGCCCGCAGGGAATGGTGACCGTGGCATCCGGGATGTCGGTGGTCTGGGCGTTGTTGTCGGTAAAGCTGGCGCCGGTCACCGCCACGGTCTTCCGGGTGTTGGAGAATCCCCACGTCGAGGTCATCGCCCCGGTGGGTCCGTCCACGTCGAGCCGCACGTCCCCATGGAGACTGGAGGCGCAGGCGTTGGCGACCGAGTTCGCCGCGCCGCTGGCCAGCTTGATCTCCAGTGGCGTCGCCGGGTCCACCGTGACGGTCGTGGCGTTGCCGGTCACGATTTCGGTGAAGGTGCCGGTCCCTGACACCTCCCCGCCGCCGGCGTTCAGCACGAAGTCCATGTCACCCGTCAGGGTGCCCAGGCCGTCGTCGGAGGCCATGGTCAGGACCACGTGCCCACCGAAGCCAGCACCGGCGGACGCCGGATCCCCGGTGAACGTGGCGGACCCGGAGAAGCTGGTTTCACTGCTCCCGTCTCCGTCTCCGTCGAGCGCGCCACTGAAGATGTAGGAATTCGGAGGTGCGCCCGGGGAGGGGTCGGGATCGAACTGGACTCCCCCGGCACCGGGAGAGGCGGGGTTCAGCGCGAAGATGAGCACCGCGCCAGCGCCGCCGAGCCTGGGCATGATGAGTGTGACGCCTTTCTTGAGGTAGCTCTGCATCTCCTCCGCATCGGGCGGGAGCGAACCGGAGTCCGAGCCCGAGCTGCCGCAGGCAACCACGGCGCACACCAGGATGGGGCCAGTCAGCCGAGCCATGAGACGCTCCTTTGGATAGCGGAGCTGCTAGCATATCTTCAGGGCCAGCGTTCGTCAAACCGCCTCACGCGGTCAGCTGCCCGCGCCGGCCGACGGGCCGTCACCCGCCCAGCCGGTTTCTTTCGCCGCCACCACTGCGCTGCTCCTATGCCTGTGATTCCCGTGCAACTCGATCACCTGGTCTACGCCGTCCCCGATCTCTCCGCCGCGATGGCCGAACTCGAGGACCTGCTGGGTGTGCCGCTTCTGCCTGGCGGGCGGCACCCGCAGTGGGGCACGCGAAACGCCATCCTGCCTCTCAGTCAGACCACCTACCTCGAGGTGATCGGCCCCGATCCCGAGTCCACCCTATCTGCAGCGCCTGAGATATTCGGGGTCGGTCGGCTTGCCGCTCCCCGACTGGTCACCTGGGCGGCCAAGGGGACCGATCTCGCGGGTCTCTGCGCCCGGGCCCGGGCCGGTGGCGTGGAGCTGGGTGCCCCAGCGCCGGGAAGCCGCCTGCGCCCCGACGGCAGCACGCTGTCGTGGGAATTGACCGATCCGCTCCAGCCCCGCGCCGGCGGGGTCGTGCCCTTCTTCATCGACTGGCGGCAGGGGAGGCATCCCGCCTCGGTGGCGGAGGCGGAGGCTGAACTGCTGGGCTTCGCGGCCGAGCACCCGGAGCCGGACGCGGTGGCTGGTCAGCTGCGCAGCCTGGGTATCAGTCTCGATGTCACCCTCGGTCCGGCGCCGGCGCTGGTGGCCACGCTGCAGACCCGGGACGGTGCGCTCGACCTGCGATAGGAGCCCGCCGGGGCCCGCCTCGCGCCGCACAGCCCAACGACCCTCGGCGTGTCCGCCGAGGGTCGTTCGCGTACCTCACCCAATTCCTGCGCGTGGCGCGATGGGGCCGAATGAGGCCTACTTGCCCACGCCGATCGGGATCTCGACCCGGGTGGTCTCCCACTCCAGGTAGAGGTGGGCCATGATGCCGTGCGTCTCGGCCCGGATGGTGAAGGTCTCCACCGGCGCTTTCGTCGCGGTAACCGTGGCCCTGCCGTGCGGCAGTTCCTGCGCCTTGACCGCGTCGGTGTACTGGCTCTCGTGTCCCCACTGGCTGATGGACCGGTTCACGATGACATGCCACTCCTTCTCGCCGGGAATCGTGTAGAGCGAGTAGGAGCCGGCGGGGACGGCGATGCCGGCCACGGTGATCGGGCCGCTGGTGTGAATCATCGTCGGCTCGTTGGCCCCCGTGCGCCACAGCGTGCCGAAGGGCACCGCCGTGCCGCCGATCATGGTCCGGCCCTTCGCCGAAGGGCGCCCGTAGCAGACCTTCACACTGGCGGTGCCGACGGTGAAGGAGACCGAGTCGAGCGGACTGCCGCGGCGGTTGAGCGGCTGCCGGTCGGTCATCATCGTGCGGCAGGCGAGCGGGTCCTGGCGGACACCGGGATCAGGCGACAGCACGACAAGGGCGGCGGAGAGCATCGTAAGCAGCATGAGCATCCTCGAGGGTGTTTGGGTGCGACGACAGTCAGCGTTCCAGCAGCCGGGCGCGGGCGGCGAGCGCGGCGTCGAGCGCGGCGCCCGGCGGTAGGCGGCCAGGACGTTCAGGTGCCCCATCTTCCGGCCGGGGCGGGCCTCGGACTTGCCATACAGGTGCAGGTGGACGCGGGGATCCGCCAGGGCGCGCTCCCAGCGGGGGACGCCACCGGTCCACAGGTCGCCCAGGAGATTGACCATCGCCACGGGAGAGAGCAGCGTGGTGTCGCCCAGGGGCAGCCCGGCCAGGGCTCGCACCTGCTGCTCGAACTGGTCGGTGGGGCACGCGTCCAGGGTGTAGTGCCCGCTGTTGTGCGGTCGGGGCGCGATCTCGTTGACCAGCAGCTCCCCCGTCCGGGTCACGAAGAACTCCACCGCCATGGTCCCGACATACTCCATGGCCTGCCGCCAGGGTGACGGCCGCTTCACACGCCTGCTGGGCAAGGCACCGGGTCTATCCGGGCCGGGACCACCGAGATGTCCAGGATGCCGCCCGACATGGCGGTTCTCTGCGACCGGGAAGGTGACCACCGTCCCGTCGCTGCCCCGCGCCAGCACGACTGAGAGCTCCAGGGCCAGGTCCACCCGCTGTTCCAGGATGCAGGGCTGCCGCCCGAACCGCTCGAACGCCGCCCGGATATCGGCGACACTGACCGACCTCCGCCTGTCCCTTCCCGTCATACCCCAGTCGGGCCGTCTTGATCAGGGCGGGGGCGCCGATGGCGCCGAATGCCGCCTGCGACAGTCGCCCTCCCCGAGCACGGCGTGGAAATCGGCGGTCCCGAGTCCACGGGCCCGTGCGAAGGTCTTCTCGACCATGCCGGTCCTGGGTCAGCTCGACGGCGCGCGGCCCCGGCCGGACGGGGCAGAACCGCTCGAGGAAGCCGAGGGCGCTGGCTGGGACGTTCTCGAACTCGGTGGTGACCCCTGCGGAGCCCTTGCCGAGGGTCTCGAGCGCCGACTCGTCCAGGTAAGACGCCTGCAGGTGCCGGGGGACGATGCGGCCGGCGGGGCTGTCGGGGTCGGGGTCGAGCACCATCACCTCGAATCCCATCCGCTGCGCCGCCTGGGTGAACATCCGGCCGAGCTGGCCCCCGCCGAGCAGGCCGAGGGTCTGGCCCGGCAGGATCACGGAGACTCCGGGAGGGTGAGACCCAGGACCTTGTCGGTCTGGGCTCGTGCGGAAGGCGTCGAGGCGCTGGGCCAGGGCCGGGTCGCGGCCGAGCCAGCAGGGCCACCGCGAACAGCCCGGCGTTGCGGGCACCAGCCTCGCCGATGGCGAAGGTGGCCACCGGGATGCCGCCGGGCATCTGGACGATCGAGAGCAGCGAGTCGAGACCGTTGAGGTGCTTGGAGGGAACCGGGACGCCGAGCACCGGGACAGCGAGGTCTTGGCGGCCAGCATGCCCGGGAGGTGGGCGGCGCCACCGGCGCCGGCGATGATGCACTGCAGCCCCCGGGCGGCGGCCTCCCCCGCGTACTGGTAGAGGAGGTCGGGCGTGCGATGTGCGGAGACCACCCGGCATTCGTGGGGGATATCGAACTCGGTCAGCTCCCGGGCCGCATGCTGCATGACGCCCCAGTCCGAGTCGCTGCCCATCACGATGCCGACCAGCGGTGTGGCCATGAGGAGTCCGGGCTAAGGTCCGTGCAATATAATCAGTGGCGCGAGGGATGAGCGCTTCACCCCCCCCTCCGGAACATGAAGTACACCGCCCCCAGGATGCATCCCGCCGCATAGAGATAGTCGAGCTTGATCGGCTGCTTCATGTAGAACACCGCGAAGGGAATGAACACTGCCAGCGTGATCACCTCCTGCAGGATCTTGAGTTGGCCCAGCGAGAGGGCGGTGTACCCGATTCGGTTGGCCGGCACCTGCAGCAGGTACTCGAACAGGGCGATCCCCCAGCTGGCCAGCGCGGCGACATGCCAGGGTCGGGCCGCCAGATTCCTGAGGTGGGCGTACCAGGCGAACGTCATGAAGACGTTGGAGAGAACCAGCAGGCCGGCGGCGCGGATCAGGGTGATGGACATGAGTGGGGTGGCCGAGGTGGGAAATCGGTTGTCGAATGCCGGGAACGGCTGCCTGCGTCTGACCGTCGGGGGAGGTTAACCCACCACCCGGCTGCGTCGCTCGAGGAGCACCGAGTCGCGCCAGACACCGGCCCTGGCGCCGAGCCGTTCGCGGGTGCCCACGATCCTGAATCCGGCGCGCTGGTGGAGTGCCGAGACTGGCCCGGTTCTCTGCCAGTACGGTGGCCTGCAGGGTCCAGATGCCGTTACTTCCGATGCCGGGATCAGCGCTTCGAGGAGCGCCGTCCCGACGCCTTGGCCCCGGTGGGCGGCCGCGATGTAGATGCTCAGTTCGGCCACTCCACGATAGACCGGCCGGCGGGACACCGGCGACGTCGCGGCCCAGCCAGCGATGCAGGCGCTACGCATTGCCACGAGGCGGGGGGCGGAATGGTGACCGGCGTCCCAGGTCCGCCAGTCGGGGGCTTCGGTCTCGAGGGTGGCGTGGCCGGTGGCCAGGCCCTCCTCGAAGATGGCCTGGACCGCCGGCCAGTCCTCCGGGACGAGGGAACGCACCAGCGGCGGCGGGTGACTCATGCGGCGCGGCCCGACGCCCGTCAGCCCTCCTCCTGGAGCTTGTAGACGACGGCCGCGAGGCCGGCCCCAGCCAGTGGGCCGACGAGGTAGTACCACAGGCTGGTGAAGGCACCACCGGACAGGATGGCATTGACCAGCGTCGGTCCGATCCCGACGGCCGGATTGAAGGCGCCGCCGGAGACGGCCCCGCCGGCGAATGTCCCAGTCGCGACGGTCATGCCGATGGCCAGGCCGTAGTAGGCGTTGCCCCTGGTCCTGGGATGCGTGGCCACGTTGAAGAACACCAGCACCAGGGCGAAGGTGAACAGGATCTCCACCAGCAGGACCGCCACCGGGGAGGCGGTCGCGCCGGGCATCGGGGCGAAGGTCTGGCCGGTGATCACGAACGTGACGACGGAGGCGACGATCGCCCCCAGCAGCTGCGAGACGATGTAGGGAATCACATCGCCGGCCGGCAGCTTGCCGCGGAGCATCAGCGCCAGGGTCACCGCCGGATTGTAATGCGCTCCGGAGATGTGCCCACCCATGTAGACCATGATCATGAGGCCCAGCCCGATGGTCAGCGGCGCCATGGGAGACTGAGTGATCACGCTCAATCCGATGGTCAGCACCAGGAACAGTGTGCCGATGAACTCCGTGAGGTACTTGATCATGGCCGGTCCGGGAGAGGGGTCGGTGGGTAGTGGGCACCAGGGTGAACACGCCGGCCCGTCCTGGCGCGCGGACTAATTGGCACCCCGCACCCGCCGCTGGCAAGGGGCCTCAGGCCGGGTCCTTCCAGTTCCACCAGAGCAGGCGGTCGGCCCGCGGCCGCGGAGTCGAGGCGAAATAGACCGCGCAGCGGAAGACGTACAGGACGCAGCGGTCCTGGTGCGTGCCGCGCAGGGCGATCAGCCGGCGGTAGAGCCGCTCGGGATCGCGACGCCTCAGCTGGGCTACCCGGTGAATGCCCAGGTCCCGGAGGTCCTGCGCCAGGGAGGGCCCGATGCCGGGGATGGTGCGCAGGTCGCTCGGGTCCCGCTGGCGTGACAGAGGCGTCGGGGATACCTTGGCGGCCCGTGGCAGGACCTTCTTCTTGTGGGGGGCAGATGGCATCGGGGTCGTTCTCCTGGGGTGGCTTCTTCGCGCGTGGTGCGGCGGCGTTCCTGCTGGTCTACGCCACCTACAATCCCGAAGGTTTCTCCTTCTTCCACTGGCTGCTGCAGCCAAAGGCCGGAGAGACCGGGCTCGGCGCCTACCTGGCGGGGTTCACGCCGCTCAAGGCGCTGGCCGGGATCGGGCTGGTTGCCGTGTGGGTGGTGTTTCTGCAGGCCACGCGCCGCTCGCTGGGGCTGCGAGGCGCCTTGCTGATCCTCGCCATCCTCGCCTGCGGCATCTGGGCCCTGATCTACTACGGGGCCATCGTCCCCACCAGCGGCCGGGCCGTCACCCACCTGGGGCTGGTGGCGCTCTCGGTGGTCCTGGCGGTGGGCATCTCCTGGTCCCACATCACCCAGCGGCTCAGTGGCCAGCAGGACACCGATACGGTGGGGTAGGGAGGTCGGCGATCAGCTATCCGTTACCCGAACCATGACGCGGCCGGGCGGCGGGGAACCGCGCCTCCGGCCGACTCACTGATACCTGATAGCCGCTAGTGCCCTCAGTGCTGATGCTCCCCAGCGGTGCCCCCGGGTGCGCGGTGATCGCTGCGCTGGAAGGCCAGGAAGTCGCGGATGGCCGCACCGGCCTCCGGGTCCGCCGTCAGGAGGCGGAGTTCTCCGCCGCCCGCTCGATCCGCATAGCGGTAGCTGATCCGATCCTTCAGCCGGCTCATGGTCGCGGCGCCGGAAACCTCGCGGGCGTGCACCAACATGGGATCGGAGAAGACCCCCGCCGTGAAGCTGTCGGCGATCGCCTGCAGGTGATGCCGAATCACGGAGACACCCGCAGCATCGCGGGTGTCGTTCATCACGTAGACAATGCGCCCGCCATCGGGAAGCGTCTCGAACCGGTGGCTGGACGCCGCCTGGTCCACCCCCATGATCATGGCGCCCCGACGCTGCACTTCGTGGAATGCGCTGTCGGCCGCCGCCGTACTGGCCCTGCCCCGGGAACAGCCGGCGACGGCGAGGGCGAGCAGAAGCTGGAAGGGAAGTGAACGCGTCATCAGGAGCCGAAAGGCGGCCACCTAACGGCCCTGGGTGCGCAGCCGGCCGATCCGCTCGGTGAGTTGCTCCATCATGATCTGGAGCTCCGAGTGCTCCGGGTGCACCACCCGGCCTCCCTCGGTCTCGCACTCGGCCAGGATCCCCTTGAGAGTGTCAATCCCGCGGCGCAGCCGGAACCGGGCGATGAACTCCGGGTAGTTGTTGGTCCGGGAGGCCGACAGCACCGCCCAGACGCTGGTCCGGAGGCTGTCCACGGCCCGCTTGAGATCCTCCAGCCCTTCCGGTGCGCTGGCGTTGCGGACCAGCTGGGCATCGATGGTGGTCAGCTGGCCGCGGAGAGTGGCGATTTCCTGAGTCAGGTCGGAATCGGTCATCAGTGCCTCAAAAAGTCTTGCGGACGCGCGCAAACCCTTCACGGATCTCGTTGGCCAGGTTGGCAGCGGCCTCGTTGATGTCATCCATTGCTCCACGCGCCTCACTGCCGGCCGCCTCGACCCGCAAGCGCAATTCGGCGATCTTGTCCTCCATGCGGGCCAGCTCGTCGCGGCCCTCCGCCTTGGCGAGGTGCAGCTTGAGCTTGAGCTCATCCCGCTCCCGCTCGAGCTCGGCCAGCACGTCCTGCAGCTTGGCTTTCCAGGTCATGACACGCTCCTGAGTGCGTCCCGGCGACCGGGTGGTCACCAGACGCAAGATAGCATGCCCCGCTGGAAGCGTGGAGGGAGGGGGCACGCAGCCGGGCGCGTCAGTCAGGCGGAAGGCGGGTCAGGTAACCCTGGCCGATCAGGACGATATCGCCTTCGACCTCCACCATCAGCGTGCCCTGTTCGCGCCGCACCTGCACCCGCAGTTCACAGGGACGCCCGGCGCGGGCGCCCTGCCGGATCGCGATGGTCTTTTCCTCCGGGCGCGCCGCGTGCTGGACCAGGTAGGCCGCGGCGGGGCCCGCCGCACTGCCGGTCGCCACGTCTTCAAGCAGCCCGGCGTTGTCCCAGGTGCGCCCTTCGGGGGCGGCGGGATCGAGGACGTACACGAACTTGGCCCCGGCAGCGGCCAGCAGCTCCCCGAAGGCGGGGTGGCGGATGCGGGCGCGGTCAATGCCGCCGCGCACCGGCACGATCAGGTACGGCAGTCCGGTGCTGACGGTCTGCAACGGCAGGTCGGGGTGGCGATCCTCACCACTGAGTCCCAGGGCTGACAGGAATGGCGCCTCTTCCTTGCGCTTCAGTGGCGGTGAGAACCGGGCGGGGCCCTGGTCCATGGTGGCCCGATACCCGTGCGGCATGAGCCAGCTCGTCACCCGGACCTCCCGTCCCTCCAGCCGGAACAGCCATGCCGCCTGATCCTCGGCCCGCCGGGTCTCGTGGTGCAGGACCGCGGAAGCGCCCAGGATGGGGTGGCCGGCGAAGGGCAGTTCCTCCTCCACGGTGAAGATCCGTGCCCGGACCTCGCTCCCGTCACCCGCTGGAGCCAGGAAGATCGACTCGAACTGCCGGAGTTCCTGCGTGATCGTCTGCATCTGACGCTCGGTGAGCGGCCCCCACGATGGAAAGACTGCGAGGCCGTTTCCCACGTAGGGGACGGCGGAGAACACGTCCACCTGGTGGTAGGCGAGGCCGGACGGGGTGCTGTCTGGGGTGGGCATCAGCTGGGTGCTCGCGGGCGGGGGTTCATCCGATCACGCGGCGGACGGTGCGGCTGGCACGGACGGAGGAGCCGTAGCGCGCGGTGTGCGACTGGCGCAGCGCGGGGGCAAACCGCTGCTGGTAGCGCGCCAACAGCTCCGCCGTCGGGGCTTCATACTCGAGCACGAACGTGACGTATCCCGGCGGGGCCGCGGGCTCCTGCAGCTCAGCGATCCGGCAACCGGTGAAGCATCCCGTGGCGAGCACCTCGGGGACATGGGTGTCCTGCATCCAGGCCAGCCACTCCGGCGCGGCCCCGACCTCCACCTCGGAGGTGACGGCATAGACGATCACTCCGCGGTCGCCCCGAGCGTGAAGTGCGGGTTTTCGATGACGCCCAGGACATTGCCGAAGGGGTCGTGCACGGCGCCCACCTTGATGCCGCCGCCCACGTCGGTCACCGGTTCCTGGGCCACCGCGCCCAGGGACAGCAACCGGGTGAACGCGCGCTCGGCATCGTCCACCCCCCAGTAGGCCACGCCCGCCTCGGGCCGCGCCGGGCCGGCCGCCTCGTCGGGCACCAGGCCCAGCTCGTACCCGCCGACGTTGAAGCCGACGTAGAACGGCTCGTCAAAGTAGGGCTCGATACCCAGCACCTTGGCGTACCACGCGCGGGCGGCGGGCAGGTCCTTCACGCTGTACTTGGCGGTGCGCAAGCCGAGGAAGTGCGTCATGGTCGCGGGGGCAGCGGCCGGGCGTTCTGGCGCCGGGCAGCCGAACAGAAGGATGGTGAGCAGCGCGCCAGCAGGCCTCAGCGGCATTCAGGATGCTGGCGTGGTAGCTGCGGGCGCGCCACGGACAAAGCCAATGTAGTCGGTCGGTGACGGTGTGGAGTCAGCCTCGCGGACCCGGCGCGCGATCTGGCCACGGTGATAGCTGCCGTGCAGGCAGACGTGGAGCAGGATGTCTTCCACGGTGCTCTGGTAGTTGGCGCCGGCGCTGTTGCGGTACCAGACCAGTCGGCCCAGATCCTGGACCTCCTGCCGCCAGAGAAACGACCGGAAGTCCTCCCGGAGGTGCAGCGACAGGGCCAGCGCATCACTCTGGTCCAGTTCCGGCCAGACCGGCAGTGGCGGGGGATCGCCGCTGAGCCGGGCCAGCCACAGCAGCTCCGCCGACAGGACATGCGCGTACAGGCGCCAGGCCTCCGGGTCCGGCTGGCGGACCAGGCCGGCCCGCACCTGCTCGTCGGCCCAGTGCATGTGGCTCACCAGCCGCACGAGGGTCCGCAGATGCGGTGGAGTCCAGGTACGGCCCGCTTCGTAGTCGGCGCGGGACAACTCGAAGCGGACGACGCCCGCCTCGCTGCCCGGCCCGAGCGGGTGGAAGCCGGACTTCTCGAGTACCCGGATGGAGGGGAGCAGGCTGGGGAGCGTCTCGGCCAGGACGCGCAGGACCCCGGGATGCTCAAAGGCCCGGTCCACCAGTGCGGCCACCGCCTCCGTGGCCAGGCCGAGCCGCTGGTGCTCCGGCAGCACCGAGTAGCCGACCTCGACGCATCCCGCTGCGCTCGGCGGACCCTTGTAGGCGGCAATCCCCGCAGCCGTCGGGCCGGCGGGGGCGAGGTCTTCGCGGACCAAGTAGTAGTAGGCCCACTCCGCCGGCCAGCCGCCCGCCTCCAGCTGGGCCAGAGAGTGCTCGATAGCCTGCCTCTCGAAGAGCTCAGGCGGCCACGTGCGCGGAACCTCCGCCTCCAGGGCCTGTGCCAGCGCCTCCCGTCCGGCAAGGTCGGCTCGCGCCAGGTCGACGGAGGCGGGCTGCAAGCGAAGGCGCTGGGTGCGGATCGGCATGCGGAACAGGACCGAGTCAGGGACCGGGACAGGCCACCCTGGCGTAGTTGAACTCGATGGCCCGCTGGCGGTCACGAATCGTACCGCTTACTACGGCGAGGAGCGAGTCCCGGCCTCGGCGAAGGTAGCGGATGGTCTGCGGAAAGTCGTGATCGGGATTCACGAAGACGAGCAGGGTGTCGCTGGACTCGGTGGCCGCGAATGTCGCGGGCGATTGCCCCGATGGGGTCGCCTCCAGCACCAGGCCGTCGGGGACCCTGCGGATGACCATCTGTTCCCAGGTGCGGAGGGTATCGTCGCGGATGGTGCGCGACATGCCAGTCAGGGCATCCCCGACCGGCCGCAGCCAGACCTCGTCGATTACCAGGCCGGCGCTGGCTTCACGCCAGCAGCCGGCCATCCAGGCAGGGAGCGGCGAGAGCGTCTGCTGCGCCCCAACCGGCTGGGCCAGGAGGAGCAGCGCCGCGAGCCCGAGTGCGGCGCGGCTGGTCCGGGGCGGGATCACCTAGCGGTTATCGTAGACGTAGCTGTTGAGGTGCGCGATCGTCGTGGCCTGCTCGGCCAGCTGGTAGGCCAGCAGGTCGCCAATCGTTACTACCCCGGCCAGCTGTCCGCTGCGCAGCACGGGAAGATGGCGAATCCGGCGGCGGGTCATCAGTTCGCCACACTCGTCCACCGTCATCTCCGCGGTGGTGGTCACCAGGGAGGCCGTCATGACCTCCCGGATCGTGGTGGTGGAGGGGTCGCGCGCCTCCGCCACCACCCGGCGCAGCACGTCGCGCTCGGTGAAGATGCCGCGCAGTGCTCCCTGTTCGGTGACGACTACCGCCCCGATGCCCCGGCTGTTCATCAGCTTGGCGGCCTCGAGCACCGTCTGGTCTGGCCTGGCGGTGACCACCTCTGTTCCCTTCCTCGCGAGAATGTCGCGGACCGTCGCCATATCGCCTCCTCGGGCAGGTGTACTAGGCGATGATACTGACCGGAACGGAATCGCGCCAGCCGGGCCGGAAGTCAGGCCGGCGGTTGGAGGTCACGCACCATCAGGAGATCCTGCTGGACATCCGCTCCGATGGTGAAGGGAACCACGCCGGCCTGCCGGAACCCGCACTTGCGGTAGAAAGCAATCGGCCTGGGGGCCGCCTCCCACACCGTCAGCCACAGGGCCACCGCACCGCGGCTCCGGGCCTCCTCGACGGCGGCCGCCATCAGCGCTCCGGCGATGCCCCGCCCGAGCCAAGCCTGCTCCAGGTAGAACCGGACCAGCTGCCGGGCCGGTTCTGGCACTCCGGCAGGGGTCTCGCCCCGCGCCAGCTCGGCGTAGCCGGCGATGGCTCCGTCCACCTCCGCCAGCAGCACGGTACCGTCAGGGTCGGCGAGTCGCCGAGTGAAGTAGCCTGCACTGCAATGCCGAAGGAGGTGTAGTGCCAGGTCAGCGGGGGTGTTTGCCGGCCCGTAGGCCGCCACGAAGGTGCGCTCGGCCAGGGCCGCGAGCTGGGGGGCCTCACCCGGCTGGGCGCGGCGGATGGTCACCACTGGCGGCGTCACGCCGGCTGGGCGCCCGGGTCCGGTTGCACCACCGTGGCACCCCAGCCATCGTAGGCGCCGCCATGCGTCTCGGCCAGCGCGGTGAAGCGGGTCCGCAGCTGCCGGAGCTCTCCGAGGACCGGGGTCATCGCCCTGCTGCCGAGGCAGAGCCAGTCGTGGCCGGGGTCCACCGCCTCCAGCCGGATGGCGAAACCATCCTGCCGCAGTGTCTCGGCCACCGCCTGCGCGGCCTGTTCGGTCGGAAGGTAGAAGAAGAACTCCATCTCGTGGGTCCGGGCGAGGTCGGAGCCCGCGGCCGCCAGCTCCATGATGGTGTTGGCGTCCACGTCCTGCGACCGGCGAGCACGCCGCTGGCCAGTGACCATGAGGTACAGGCCGAGCAGGCCGAGCGCGAAGAGTACACCGAATGACATGGCGGACCGGTGGTGTCGCCCTGGCGTGAGTGCCGGGCTCGCCGAAGCTAATTCGACGCCTCGCGGCGGGCTATCCTCGGATGGCGGTCCCGCTGGTCCAGCGCAGGCGGGCGATCGGCACCCGGCCGGTCTCGGTAACTGGAATCCCTTCGGCCAGGAGACGGAGGCGCTGATCCAGGCCGCCGGCTCCCGGGGGAAGGCTGATTCGGCCGGCGCTGTTGATTACGCGGTGCCACGGCACGGCAGAGCCGGCCGGCAGGGCATGGAGGGCATAGCCGACCTGCCTGGCGTGACCTGCCAGCCCGGCGATCTTCGCGACCTGCCCATAGGTCGCCACCCGGCCTCGCGGAATCCGGCGCACCACGGCGTAGATCCGCTCCCAGCGAGAAGCCGGCGCCTTCGGCATCAGGCCGGACGCGCGCTGGCAAGCTCAGGCAGCGCCATGGCGCCGATGGTCACGCTGCGGCCGGTGACGGCGCGTCGGTGATAGTCCACCTGTCCGAGGTGGTATCCGAGATGTACCGCCAGGTGCAGCAGGAGGTCGTCGGTGGTGAATTGGTGCGCCGCAAGCGTGTCGGGAAACGGTGCTCCAAGCGCGGCGGGCGCGAGACCCGACAGGGTCTGCTCCACCGCCTGCCGGGCCCGGTCCACCTCGGCGCAGAGCTCCGCCCGGGTCAGCCCGCGCCGCGAGAATTCCGCGGGCCGGTCGCGGACGAAGCCGGTATTGCCCAGCCGACTCCCGATGAAGTGCTGCAGGTTCCCGCAGAGATGCAGCACCAGAGTTCCACCCGCGTTGGTGAGTCCCGGCACCTCGTGCCAGGCCAGTATGTCGTCGGGGTAGGCCTCGACCTCTCGCCGCAGCGCGTTCAGGTCCCGCCGAAACAGCGCGGCCAGCGAAGTGATGGTGTCGGTCATGAGTGGGAGGGAATGGGGACGGCCTCAGACCGGCACGACGGCACAGCGCTCGGCGATGCGGCGGAGGTGGTGTGCGGTGTGGTACACCGTGAAGCAGAGCATCTCCCGGACGGTCAACAGCCCGAGGAGGGGATGCGGCAGCTGGTTGGTGTCGAGGGCGGACTCGGGCCATCGGCCGATGCCGTTCTGGAGGCCGACGGTGGCCCGTGTCCACCCGTTGAGGATCTCCCGGCGCCGGGCCGGTGGGTCGGCTGGCGTGGCTTCGGGCGTGGGGGCGAATCGCCCCGCTCCCGCGCCGCTGGAAAGCCGGTCCAGGTACAGCGCGGTCATGGCGTCGAATGACCGGGAGGGCGCCGTCGGCTGGCCGAACCGGAGCCGGAGCAGCCAGCGCGGCAGTCCGAGCGCCAGCACCAGCGGTGTGGCCGACTTGGTCAGGTGTCGCACGTGCTCCGCCGGGGACCAGGCCTGGCCCTGGGGTGCGAAGAAGGCCGCATCGGTGAGGGGGACCAGCTGCGCGACGCCAGCCGACAGCAACGCGCCAAGCGCATTGCCCAGTTCGGCTCCAGTCCGGGGGCGGACACTCATGCCGGTTCCGACCGGGGATACGACTGCAGGACGAAAGCGGCCAGCGCAAACTCCAGCCGGTCCAGCCGGCCGTCTCCGGTGTCCCGGTCCAGCGGGAGGCGTTCCCCGGCTAGGCTCCACTCGATATCCGTCCAGCGTGACACGATCTCATTGCCGGCCTGACGGGCCGCTTCCAGCCACAACGCCTTCTCCTCTCCCTCCCACACCAGCCGGATCCGGTACGCGCCGCGGGAGAACTCCGCGAATCCGTGTGGCTGGCCGTGCTCCGGCAGCTCCACCAGCACCGGCCGGAAGCCATAGGCCTCCGCCAGCGGAGTGAGGCGGGCACGGGCGTACTCGAAGGGAGCAGGTATCGCTGCGGGTGACGATCTTGGCATCCGTGGCGCAGGCGCTTTGGCGGCTGAGCTTGATGGAGTCGCGGCCGACGGCGCCGCCGGGCGGTAACAGCACCGCTCTGCTCGAAGCTAGGAGGTCCCTGCGGGCGTCGGCAAGGGCCGCATCCCGGGGCACCGGGGGCTACTAGGCGGTCCGGCGCAGTTCGGGGTTCTCGATGATCCGCACACCGGGTCGGTCCTCGCGTGCGGCGCGCACCACGGCCTCGGCGACCTGTGCCGCGGCGACCGGCTTGTAGCGGTCCGGCGTGAGAAACGACAGCCTGCGGGCTATTTCCTCCCCCAGGCGGAACTCGGCCCGCTCGCCCAGGAGGAGGGAGGGCCGGACGATGGTCACACTGGGATACCCGAGAGTCAGGATGGCGGATTCCACCTCGCCCTTCACCCGGTTGTAGAACATCCGCGAGGAGGCGCTCGCGCCCATTGCGCTCACCAGCAGGAAATGAGACGCGCCGTGGGCCCGGGCCAGCCGGGCCAGCGCGAGGGGGTAGTCGTGGTCCACCCGGCGAAAGGCGTCCTGCGAGCCGGCCTGCCGCATGGTCGTGCCCAAGGCACAGACCACCTGCCGGGCCTGGTTGAAGGCGTTGGACGCATCGAGCCGATCGAAATCGGTGACGACCTCGGTGACCCTCCTCAGGCGACCTTCCGGTGGCAGCGGCCGCCGCACCAGGGCGCGCACCTCGGTGATATCCGGGTCGGCGGCGAGCCGGCGCAGGCACTCGCCGCCGACCAGACCCGTGGCACCGGCCAGCAGCACAATGCGCTCCGCCATCGGGCCCATCGGTCAGCGGCTGATGGTCGAATCCACGATCACCACGGCCCGATCAAGCAGCCACCGGCCGTCACTGGACTTCACGAAGAACGCGGCCATGCGCGAGAACTCCTCCGTCACCGGCCTGTCGGTGGGCTGGTAGGCCTCATGCATGTTGGCCAGCTGAAAGGCCCGGTCCCCCGCGATGGTGACTTCTTCGCTGGCCACATGCATGGCAGCCACCTTGTGACCGGCCAGCCATCCGGCCAGGAGCGCCGTGGCCTGCTCGCGGCCCCGCATGGTGGGTGCGCCGGTCGACGCCAGCACAACGTCTTCGGTGACCAGCGCCTTCCAGGCGGCGGTGTCGGCGGCCCGCTGCGCGGCGGCGTAGCGGTTCCAGAAATCGGCCAGCTCCGCCGAGGCATTGCCGGCGCTGGCGGCCCGGGGCGCCGCCTTCTCCAGCGAGCAGGCGAACAGCAGAGGCAGGCACAGCGGAACAAGGAAGGTTCGCATGAATCGGTTCGGGGTAGGGGTGAGTTACAGTGCCTTCCACAGGTGCAGCGTCTCGGTCCGGTAGCCCAGCCGCTCGTAGAGGGCGAGCGCCCGGGTGTTCCCGCCGAAGACATTCAGGGTGATGGCCCCGAAGCCACGCTCCCGGGCCCAGCGTTCGGCCTCCTCCATCAGTCGGCCGCCCAGGCCAAGGCCCTGGGCCGCGGGATCGAGCGCGACCACTTCCACATGCGCATGCGGCCTCGCGGTGAAGTAGTCGACGCGTGTGGAGACGAACAGCACGCCCACCGCCGAGCCGTCTGCGCCCTCAGCCAGGAGGACCAGCGCGTCGGTGCTGGCCGCTTGGATGGCGTCGTGGAGGGCGCCGTGATCGGCCCGGGCGATCTCTCCTGGGGTTCGCCAGGGCGGAACAGGAAAGGCTGCGAGCTGTTCGGTGAGCCGGTGAATGGCCGGTTCGTCCGCCGTGCCGGCGATCCGCAGGGCGAACGCGGGCGTGCCTGAGTCTCGAATCACGTACCCCCAGGTGGCGTGTGGAGCGGGCGCACGAGCGGGGTGGCCCCTGGCATCGGAAGCCGCACTCGAGCCGCCTGCCGCATGGCCGACACCAAAGTGCCCGCCAGACCACGATCGCGGTGGCGGATCCAGAACCGCACGGTACCGGCCTCCTCGCTCGGCACCTCGGCGAGGGCCGTCATGTCATTGCCGGTGAGCTCCAGCCGGGGGCGCCACCATCCGCCAGCCAGGCGGACCGATTGCAGCCTTCCCAGCGGGATCGAGGTGGATTCCCGGGGCAGGGCCATGACATCGGAACGAACCGAGACGCCCTCAACCTCATCGGTGTGGGCGGTGCCGGTCCACTCGATGTGGAGGAGTGCGCCATCGAACCGCATCAGGCCGTGGCAGGTGAACGTCGTCCAGGAAACGACGGAATCTCCGGCAAGATTGTCCCGGGCGGCAACCCTGAGCTTGAACGGGAGCGGAGGCATGGCCAAAGGTAGTTCCGGGCGGAACAGCCTCAAGTAGCCCGGCCCGCCGGCTCACTAGTGGAGGTGCGGCTTGCGCTCAGCCGGCAGGGAGTTGCTGCGCGTGATGCCGGTTATGGACCGTGGCGAAGCGCAGGGCATCACCGGGCTCCAGCCGGCCAAAGACATGGTGGGTGAATCCCTGCGCCCGTACCCCACCATCCCCGCCGAATGCCGCTTCGGCGCCTGCCACCGCAGCGCCGAGGCTGACCAGGAGCGCGTCCCGCTCGAACGGTCCTGGCCCCGGCATGAGTTCGCGGGGCGCTCGTGCGCCGAGCGGTATCGCCCCCTCGTCCAGAATCTTCCGCAAGTACCTGAACCGCAGGAACAGGCGCAGCCACCAGGAGGTCCGCACTCGCAGGCCGGTGCCGCCGGTGGCCTCCCGTGTGACCGCCTCATAAGTCAGACGCAGGTGCTCCACCACCTGCGCCGGGGACCACTTGCCCTCTGCCGTCGCCTTGTTCCACCGGGCCTGCGGGACCCGGCGTGCCTGCATGAGAAACTCCTCCACCGAGCGGCGATGGCGGGCGGTCACGTCGGTCCCGTCGGGGTCATGGCGCATGCGGGCTCAGGTCGGAGATGTCTCGCCGGGTCCGTTCCCTGCGTGGAGGTCAGGTGAAAGTGAACGCTCCGGGCCAGGTCGAGGCGCCGCACCACGGGAGCCCGGGGATCCACCGACAGCCGGATCGTGGCCAGGGCGCGCTAGCGCAGGGGGGCCGTCGCGTACTGCAGCACCGCGGCGTAATGGCAGGCACTCCCTGCCAGCACAAACAGGTGCCACACGGCATGCCGGTACCGGAGCCGGTCACGGAGGTAGAACGGCACGCCCACGGTATAGCAGAGCCCGCCCGCGATCAGCCAGACCAGGCCGCCTGCTGGCAGGGCTTCGGTGAGCGGACCGATGGCGAGCACGGCCAGCCATCCCATGCCGACGTACAGGAGAATGGAGAGCCGCGGAAAACGGAACCCCAGCAGGGTCTTGTAGAGGATTCCGAACGCGGCCAGGCCCCAGATGACACCAAAGAGTGTCCAGCCCCAGGCGCCGCTCAGCACACCCAGCGTGAAGGGGGTGTAGCTGCCGGCGATCAGCAGGTAAATCGCCGAGTGATCCACCACCCGCAGGACGCGCTTGGCCCGCGAAGGCGGCAGGGCGTGGTACAGGGTGGACGCGGCATACAGGATCACCAGTGTCGCCGCGAAGACGCTGCACGCCACGATTTGCCTGGCGCCGCCGCCGTTCACGGCAACCAGCACCAGCGTCGGCAGCCCGACCAGGCTCGCCGCCAGCCCGGTGCCGTGGGTCAGGGCGTTGGCCAGTTCCTCGCGCCGGGATTGGGGTCGGTGAGTGGACATACCGGAAGATAGCCGGTCGTCCGCCCGGCTACGGTCCCGCCGGTTGGTCTCGCCCCGGGGCCGTGAACCTGACGTCCACCTCATAACCGGATGACGAAAACAGCGCCGAGAGCACACTTCGCGCCCCGGCCTGGGCATGCTCCTGGACCCCGAGTTCGCGGGCCGCCATGGCGAGCCGGGCGCGGGCCAGCTGGTAGATGGTGTCGCGATCCTCGGGGTGGAAGGGATTCCAGAGGCCCCGGCTCTCATCGTAGGTCTTCAGCTGGGTGATGTCGATCCCGAGGAGCGTCGCCCGCGGCAGCGTGAGGTGGATCTTCCGGGCGGACGCATCTACCCGTGCCCGGGCGTGGTTGGCCAGGTCAAAGCCCACCATCGCCGTCCCGGTGGCCACCACCAGCGATCGTTTGGTGGATCCCAAGCGGGTGTTCTCGAAGGTGATCACGTCCCGGAGGGCAACCTCGGTGGTGACCAGGCTGGCCACGGACCGGAGCCGCTCCAGGATGGCCGCCTCTTCGATCCGGGTCTTGCCTGGGCCCGAGAACAGGCTCCACAAACTGGTGCCCCCGGGGGCGATGGCCAAGCCCGCGCCCAGCCCGACCAGCAGAGCCACGATCAGGTAGCGTAGTCGCATCGGCCTCCCAGGGGACGGTGCAAGGGGTTGCCCGCCGGCTGGCGGGATTGGCGTCATCGGCCCGGGGCGGGCGGTTGCGGCAACGGCTTGGCGAACCGGAGCCCCTGATCGGCATAGCCGAGGCGGCGATAGAACTCATAGGCCGCCTCGTGGGTGGGCCCGCTGGTCACCTCGATCCGGCACAGGCCTAGCGCCGTGAAGTGCCGTTCCGCGGCCTCCACCAGATGGCGCCCGACTCCGTGGCCCCGCTCCGTGGCGGCGACGGCGATCCCGGTGATCCGACCGATCGCGGTCGGGTGGTGCAGGGTCGGGGTGCAGTGCAGGGTCACGAAACCGAGCAGTTCCGTGTCGAGGACCGCGACCAGCACCCGCCCGGTCGCATCGCTGGACAGCAGCCGGCGCAGCCGTTCGCCCACCGCCGCGGCCTGGGCTGGGTACCCGAGAGCGCCGAGCAACGGAACCAGCCCTGGGGCATCTTCCGGTACCGCATCACGAATCGTCGGTTCGGCCATGGCGGGTGTCTTCCGGCGGTCTGGAGGTGAGGCTGCTCCCGCTCAACCTACGGCGTGAGCGAGCCATCCTGCAATGGTACCGGCTCGAGGTACCGTCGCAAGAAACGGATAGACGGCGGGCGTCGCCCCGGTAGCTTGGGTGGCGCGTGGATGGGACGGGCCCATCCCCGGATACTCTGTTCCCGACGAGGTATCGTCCCGTGCATGTGACCATCGATCCCGCGATTCTCTACTTCGGAACCCCAGTAGTGCTGGTCAGCTCCCGGAACGAGGATGGCTCACCCAACCTGGCGCCGATGTCGTCGGCCTGGTGGCTGGGCCGAAGTTGCCTGCTCGGCTTCGGCGCTCGCTCCCAGACGCCGGCCAATATCCTGCGCACCGGAGAGTGCGTGCTCAACCTGCCCTCCATTGAGCAGGTGGATGCGGTCAACCGGCTGGCGCGCACCACCGGCTCGGACCCGGTGCCGCCGCACAAACTGGGGATGGGCTACCGCCACGAGAAGGACAAGTTCGCCGTGGCCGGTCTGACTGCGGAGGACTCATCCTGCGTGAGTCCACCACGGGTCCGCGAGTGCCCGGTGCAGCTCGAAGCGCAGCTTCAGGCCAGCCTGCCGCTGGCCCAGGAAGACCCCGCCCGCCGGGGGCATCTCATCGCGCTGGAGGTGCGCATCATCCGGGTCCATGTGGATGAGAGCATCCGGCTCTCCGGTCACGACCATCGGATTGACCCGGACCGCTGGCGTCCCCTGATCATGAGCTTCTGCCAGTTCTACGGGCTCGGCGGGAAGCTGCGCCACTCCACGCTGGCGGAGATTCCCGAATCGGCGTACCGGCCGGCCGGCTGGAAGCCCGCGGACGAGATGCTGTCGCTCGCGGGCTGACGGTCCACACACCCGGTGGCTCGCCGGTACAGCCCCACCAGGATGCCCCCGAGCGAATCCAGGAGACTTCCGAGTAGATGGGTATTGGAACCGCCACATGGAAGAGAGGAGGACCAGGGCCGCCGGCGCGATCGCGCCGCCGAGCAGCAGCTGAAGGAATCGCGTTGGAGTGGACGCCATAGGATCGCCCCAGGCCCGGGAAGCGGCGGTACCGCGCGGCTAGCGCCCCCCCCGGCCGATGCCAGGCTGGAACAGGAGGGCTACGAAGAAGACCAGGAACAGGATCGTGAAGAGGAGCAACCACCAACGCTCTTGGCGCACCCGGCGGATCCGGCCGGCCGCGCGATGCAGCAGCCCCCGGATCGCGGCCGGGTACCCGGTCGTCGGCTGAGGGGCAGCCTCGTTGAAAACCGTGACGCGGAGGACCCTCATGGGGGCTCGATTGTACCGTCGTGCGTTGGAGTGCAGGATCGTGGAGAAGGTACGGAGGGGGACGGTCGGAAGCCAGCGGGGCCGGTGTCTAGCGCAGGCCGGTGGAAAACTGCAGATCCCGTGAGGTCAGGCCCTCACCCGATTCCACGTCCACGGCAAGTGCCTGCTCGAGCGCAGCAGGAATGGGACTGCCCGGTCCCGGGGCGACAAGGTAGCTGCCGGGAGGAAGGTGAACGGCGTAGCGTCCTTCGGCGTCGGACTGGAATACCGCGACCCGGTGTTGCTGCCAGGTCACGATGAAGCTGCCGCTCACCGGGGCGTCGCAGGGCACCTCGGGGATGCATACCGGCGTGATTGGTCCCATGGTGATCCGGCCCTCCAGGCCGGTCATGCCGGGGGAGGTAGATCCGCAGCCGAGCACGAGGGCCGACCAGAGAACGAGAGCCGGCGTCGGGCCGGAACCGGATCGCCGGCTGGAGACCGCCTGCCTGTCAGCTCGCTGGTTCATCGCCGCGCCGCGGTGAAGAGGCCCTGAGACATCTGACCAGGGAACCCCGACCAGAACCACTCGCCCCGCCAGCCCCGGTGGGTGGCCACGGCCCTGAGCCCGACGTTATTGTCGGCGAAATTGGGGTTCAGCTCCAGCCAGAGGGTATCTCGGTGGCGGCTCCCTACCAGGTGGCCGGTGCCCACCTGCGGTCCGACCGGCTGGGTCGTGTCCGCTCCGGCCACCCAGGCGATGCTCCAGGACCCGCTGACTGTGGTGTCATCGGGAAACTCAAGCTGGATACTCCCCTTGAGGACCGGCTCACCCGAGGCGCTGAAGGCCGCGTACGCAAGCCGGTCGCCTCGCAGCGCTGCCGGCGCCGCCGGACCACCGGAACATGCGAAGCACAGGAGCATCAGGCCGGTCTGGATGGATCGCATTCGCCCCTCCGGGTGGTCGCTGTTGTGACACATGGTCTCACACCCGATGGTACTCATGGAAGACCCCGCGTGAAGACCGGAGGTCACAACGGCGGCCGCTCAGGCCCCTGCCGCCCGCTCGAGATGCCGGCGCAGTGACTGCCGTGCCCGAGCCCGGATGGCGTCCTGGAAAGGCACCGCCCAGCCGAGGAGCACGCCGGTGGGTCCGAGGGCCTGTCGCGCCCAGCGGGTCAGGCTGAAGTCATCAACGTGGCGTGTGATCAGGCCGTGCTCAAACCGGAAGGTGGCGGCGATCGAGTTGTGAACCGCCCGTCCGCTGGGGCCGTAGGTGTACCACGCCTCCCAGTGCGCCGAGCCGGTCTCGGCGGTGGCTTCAATGTCCCGGAACTCGATCCTGAGGTCGGTCCCGCGCTCGCACAGCATGCGCCACATTCCCGCCACCTCCGGCCCCCTGAGCCCGACGAAGACCGGATCGGAGAAGGAGGCATCGGACGCGTAGCATCCGGCCATCGTGGTGTGGTCACGCCTGGCAAAGGCCGAGTAGAACCGCTCGATCAGCGCGGCGTGCGCCTTGGCGTCAGGCATGGTCCCCTCCTTCGGCGCGGGCCAAGCCCTCCTCCGGGAACGGGAGGAAAGCCCGGCTGGTCCGGCTGAGATGCGTGACGCATTCCGCCACTGACCACCGTCCCGCCGGCACCGCCCGATCGAGGGCCAGCAGCCGATCCGGGGCGGTGCGGCACTCGAGCGCGATCCCGAGCTGTGGGTGCAGATCGGTGCTACTTCCAGAAATACGAACCGAACCAGTAGTCATGGCTCACATCCAGGAGCAGCTCCCTGAGGGCCTCGATGGGTGCACCATCGGCGGCTGCTACGGCGATGGCGAACGGGCCACCCCCGGATCCCAGGGTGGCCGCGAGCAGCCAGCAGGGGCGGCCGTATACCTCCAGCGGCTCCTGCAAGGATTCGGAGCGGCCGGCGGCAAGAAACCGGGAGGAGAGGGCGAGGATCGCCGGCCAGTAGTCGGAGTTCTTGCTGGCCCGTTCGAAGCGCGCCTCGGTGTTGGCCGCCAACGGGCCCTCGCGCAGCAGCACCGCTTTGATCTCCTGCTGGCTCCGAAACCGTTCCAGGTGATGGGCTGCTTCCGCGTCCATCAGCCGGGCGGCCCCGGGGGGCCGTCGGGCGCCGTCTCCCAGCCGTCGTACTCGCCGCGCTCGGCGAGCGTGAGCGCCTCGAACTGCTGTCGCAGCCGGTGCATGGTCTGGTGGGTCGGCGTCAATTCCCCGGTCAGCAGACACAGCCACCCCCTGCCCGCCGGCGCTGGGGTGATCTCGGCCCGCAATCCCGGCTCGCCGATCTGTCCGGCGATTCTCTCCGCCGCCGCCCGGTCGGGGAGGTAGAGGTAGAATCGGAGCGGCAGGGGATCCCGGAGCTCCGCCCCCGACTGGCGCAGCTGGGAGAGCAGGAGGGTATCGGGGTCCGCCGCCGGCCCTTCGACGGTCATCTGCCGGATCAGCAGCACAGCTGCGATCACCGCGAGCGGGAGGAGCACGAGGTACAGCATGGTTCGTCTCCCGGGTCCTGGGTTGGATTCGCGGGCGGTCCGCGATCCCCTCCCCGCGGGTGGCCGTCCTTCCTCCACACCCAATACTGGGGCTTCCAGCCGCAGAGTGCCAACGCCGCCCGGCGCCGCCCGGCGGGGGATGTGCGCGGCTACGCCTCCCCGAGGGCAATCTCGACGTGCACGACTCCCTCCACGACGTGTTCCGTCACCGCCAGGCCGCTGTGGGCAAAGACGTTCAACATGGGCTTGTTGTCGGGAAGAACTTCCGCCACAAAGCCCCGTATGCCAAGCCCGCGGGCGATCGCCACCAGGTGCCGCAGCAGGTGAGTGGCGATGCCGCGGCCCTGCATTTCGTCCCCGACCGTGAAGGCTACCTCGGCGAGGTCCTCGCCGCGCTCTGCCGGCAGCCGGACGAACCGCGCCACGGCCACCAGTTCTCCCGGACCGTGCCGTCCGCTGGCGGTGTCGAGTTCCTGGTCCAGCTCCACGACCAGCGCGACATGGTTGCGAAAGTCCACCTCGGTGAGGTAGGTGAGCTCGGCCTCGGTCAGGCTGCGTTTGGTCTGGAAGAAGCGATGGTAGACGCTCTGGCTGGAGAGCTGCCTGAACCCATCGCGAAAGGCGGCCTTGTCGGCCGGTCGAACACCCCGGAGCCGCACCGCGGTTCCGTCGCGCAGCGTGACTCTGGCCGAGTAGTCGCGGAGGTGGTTCATCAGGGAGGGTAATCTACGCCGGCCGGTGATCCGGGGCTGTGGCCGGGACCGGCGCCTGCACCTGCGGGGAGCGCGTGCAACCGCCACGCCAGCGAGCCTGCGGACTCCCGCACTACCGAGTGACGTTGAGGTCGGCCGCTTCCGGATGTGAGCGGAGCCAGACCGCCACGTAGGAACAGCTCGGGAAGATCCGATACCCCTGGTCCCGAGCGTAGGCCATGGCGGCCTCTACCAGGTGGGCGGCCACTCCCTGGCCACGGGCTGCGGTGGGGACATGGACGCTGTAGAGGTCGAGGACCCCGTCTTCCAGCGGCTGGTAGGACAGGACGGCGGCGCCGCCCGCGGTGTGGGTCACGAACCGCTGGCGGGCCACGTCATGTTCGATATCCACGCGGCTCCCGGGCTGCCAGCCTAGTTGTCGGCGACGACGATAGAGGTGATGCCGCCGGCGGCGCCCAGGTCCATGACGATCACGGTGACCCGTTTTCCGTCTGCCACCGTGAAGCCCCCGGAATGGTGCAGCGTATCCGGCTGGTTTTCCGGGGTCACCACGATATCCCACGTCCCCGGATCGCTCTGGAGATAGGGCGAGACGGCGCCGTAGGCGAACGGGAACATGACCCTGACCAGGCTGGGGAAGTCGGGTTGCGACCGATAGATGTCCAGCGCCGGCGCCAGCGCCGCGGCGTGCATGACCCGGAGCTTGCTCTTGCCCGCGGGGACGATGGCTCCGGTATCGGCGAGCACCGCCGGCACGACGAAGCCTGCCGAATCCCGCGCCACCAGCGTCAGGCTGGTGCCCTCCGTGACGTGGAGGTCATGGGTGGAGGCCTGGGTGCCGCCGCCGGTCGGCGTGAGGGTCAGCGTGTGATGCCCGGCTGCCACAGCGGTCGGGGCCGAGACCGACCCAGCCGCCAGCGTGGCCAGCAGGTTGCCGTCCACCCGGACCGCAATGGACGTCGCGCTGCCGACGGCCTGGACCACCCGGAACAGGCCCGTCGCCGCCGGACCGCCACCGGAATCGGTGCTACTGTTGCACGCGCTGAGGCCGGCCGCCAGGGCCAATCCCGCCATCAGGAATCGTGATCGCATTGTTCCCCCTCCTCACCGTTTGCCGCGCCATGACCCGACACTGCCGGTAAAGATGGCGATATGTCCGGCTGGGCGCGACCGACGTTTCGTCCGTGCAACGTGGCAGGAGAGGTGTTCAGAAAGGCGGTCGGCGGCGGGGATGGGGACCCGCCGCCGTGTGGAGCGGCGTCGCGGCGGGTGGGGTGCTAGACCGTGGCCCGGGTCCGGTCCATCGTGCCCCGTTCGGCGAGAGCGGACTGGGCGGCCGCCAGCCGGGCAATCGGCACCCGGAAGGGCGAGCAGCTCACGTAGTTCATCCCCAGGCTGTCGCAGAAGGCCACCGACTTGGGCTCGCCCCCATGCTCGCCGCAGATCCCCAGCTTGAGGTCGGCCCGGGTCTTCCGTCCCAGTTCGCACCCCATCGCGATGAGCTTCCCCACTCCGTTCTGGTCCAGCACCTGGAAGGGGTCGTCGTCGATGATGTTGTGCTCGAGGTAGAACGGCAGGAAGCGGCCGGCGTCGTCCCGGGAGAGTCCCCAGGTGGTCTGGGTGAGGTCGTTGGTGCCGAAGGAGAAGAACTGGGCCTCGCGGGCGATCTCGTCCGCCGTGAGCGCGGCCCGGGGCAGCTCGATCATGGTGCCGAGCAGGTAGGGCACCGTGATCTGCTTCTCCTGGAAGACCTCCTCCGCCACCTGGCGCACCAGCAGCGCCTGCTTGCGGAACTCGACCACGGTGGCGGTGAGCGGGATCATCACCTCGGGCTGGACCCGGCCCTTCCGTAGCGCCACCGCGCAGGCCGCCTCGAAGATGGCGCGGGCCTGCATGGCGGTGATCTCCGGGTAGATGATCCCCAGCCGGCAGCCCCGGAGGCCGAGCATCGGATTAGCCTCCTGCAGGCCGTCCACGAGGCGTTGCACCTCGGCGGCCGGCTTGCCCAGCGCCGTGGCCATCTGCTCGATGTCGTCGGCCTCCTTGGGCAGGAACTCGTGCAACGGCGGATCCAGCAGCCGGATGCAGACCGGATACCCCTCCATGGCGCGGAAGATGGCCTCGAAGTCCCCCCGCTGCATCGGCAGCAGCTTGGTCAGCGCCTTCTTGCGGCCCTCGCACGTCCTGGGCGAGGATCATCTCCCGCATGGCGAGCAGCCGGTCTCCCTCGAAGAACATGTGCTCGGTGCGGCAGAGCCCGATGCCTTCGGCACCGAAGTCGCGCCCCCGGTGGGCATCGGCGGGGGTGTCGGCGTTCACCCGCACCCGGAGGTGGCGCACCTTGTCGGCCCATTGCATCAGACGGGTGAAGTTGCCGGAAAGCTCGGGCTCCTTGAGTTCCGCCCGGCCGGCGTAGACCCGGCCGTTGCCGCCGTCGATGGTGATCCACTCTCCCTGCGACAGCGACCGGCCGTTGACCGAGAAACGGTGGTTCACCTCGTCCACCTCCAGCCGCTGGGCGCTGGCCACGCAGGGCTTGCCCAGGCCGCGGGCCACCACGGCCGCATGGCTGGTCATGCCGCCGCGCGCGGTGAGGATGCCCTTGGCGGCCACCATGCCGTGGAAATCCTCGGGGCTGGTCTCCCGGCGCACCAGGATCACCGCCTCCCCCTTGCGCGCCAGCTGCTCCGCCAGGTCGGCGTCGAAGATCACGGTGCCGGCGGCCGCGCCCGGCGAGGCCGGCAGGCCGGTGGTCAGGAGGTCCACCTCGCTGTCGGGATTGATCGTCGGGTGCAGCAGCTGGTCGAGGTCGTTGGGGGGAATCCGGGCGACGGCCTCGTCCTCGCTGATGGCGCCCTCGTCCACCATCTCGCAGGCGATGCGGACCGCGGCCGGGCCCGGAGCGCTGGCCCCGGCGGGTCTGCAGCATGTAGAGCTTGCCGCGCTCGATGGTGAACTCCATGTCCTGCACGTCGCGGAAGTGCCGCTCCAGGACCCGGGCGATGCGGTCCAGCTCGGCGTAGGCGGCGGGCATCTCCTCCTTGAGCTGGGCGATATCGTGCACGTTGCGGGTGCCCGAGACGACGTCCTCGCCCTGGGCGTTGAGCAGGTACTCGCCGTACAGCTGGCGTTCGCCGGTGGACGGGTCGCGGGTGAAGGCGACGCCGGTGCCGGAATCCTCGCCGATGTTGCCGAACACCATCGTGACGATGTTGACCGCCGTTCCCATGGTGTCCGGGATGTCGTGCAGCTTGCGGTAGTCCACCGCCCGGCGGGTGTGCCAGCTCTCGAAGACCGCGGCGATGGCGCCCCACAGCTGATCCATCGGATCGTCGGGCCAGGGACCCCCGCTCGCCTTCTCGGCATGCTGCTTGTACTCCGCCACCAGGGCCTGCAGCTCCGCGGCCGAGAGGTCGATGTCCCGGACGGCCCCGGCCTTCTCCTTCCGGGCCTCGAGCATCTGCTCGAAGGGTGCCTTGGGCAGGTCCAGCACCACCGTGCTGTACATCTGAACGAAGCGCCGGTAGCTGTCCCACGCGAACTGCGGGTTGCCGCTCTCCTGGGTCAGTCCCTCCACCGTGGTCTCGTTGAGGCCGAGGTTCAGGATGGTGTCCATCATTCCCGGGCATGGAGACCGCGGCACCGGACCGGACCGAGACCAGCAGCGGGAGTTCCTTGCCCCCGAAGTGGCGGCCCGTGGCCGCCTCGAGCCGCTGCAGGCTGGTCTCGACCTGGGAGCGGAGCCAGGGCGGAAACTGACGGGTCTCGAGGTAGGTGAGGCACAGCGAGGCGGCGATGGTGAAGCCCGGCGGGACCGGGATGCCCAGATTGGTCATCTCGGCCAGGCCGGCGCCCTTGCCGCCCAGCACGTCCTTCATCGTGGCGGTGCCGTCGGCGCGGCCCTGGCCGAAGAAATAGACGACGGGCTGGGAGTAGGTTCCGCTCATACCGGGGCCGCGATGGGGGGAGCGTGGCGCAGGGTCACAAGGTCCTCCGACACTTCGGTGGGATAGGCGCCGGAGAAGCAGGCGTGGCAGAACTGCTGCCGGTCGCCGGCGGCGGCGAGCATGCCGTCCAGCGACAGGTACCCCAGGGTATCCACACCGAGGTACTGGCGGATCTCTTCGATGCTGTGATTGGCGCCGATCAGCTCCTCGCGCGTCGGCGTGTCGATGCCGTAGTGGCACGGCCCGGTGATCGGCGGGCTGCTCAGCCGAAGATGGACCTCGCGGGCGCCGGCGGCGCGGATCATCTGCACCAGGCCCTTGCTGGTCGTGCCGCGCACCAGGCTGTCGTCCACCATGACCACCGACTTGCCCTCGATGACGCCGCGCACCGGGTTGAACTTGATCTTGACCTTGGCCACCCGCAGGGCCTGGCTGGGATTGATGAACGTCCGGCCGACGTAGTGGTTGCGGATCAGGCCGTTCTCCAGCTTGATCCCCGAGACGTCGGCGAAGCCCAGCGCCATGGCGTTGGAGCTGTCGGGCACGCTGAAGACCACGTCGGCTCCCGGCGCGGGATGCTCGCGCGCCAGGGTCCGGCCCAGCTCGCGCCGGACCCGGTCCACGGACTCGCCGAAGACCCGGCTGTCCGGCCGGGCGAAGTACACCAGCTCGAAGACGCAGCGGCTGACCGGCCGGGGCTTGAACCGGGGCAGCTCGGTGATCCGGCCCTCTTCGATCTTCAGGAACTGGCCCGGCTGCAGCTCGCAGACCATCGAGGCGCCCACCAGGTCCAGGGCGCAGGTCTCCGAGGCGACGACCACGCCGCCGCCGAGGCGGCCCAGGACCATCGGCCGGAAGCCGCGCGAATCCACCACCGCGTAGATCGTGCGGCCCACCGACATCAGCAGGGTGAAGGCGCCCTCACAGCCTTCCAGCGCCTCCCGGATCTGCAGTTCCGGCGTGGGCTGCCGCGACCGGGCGATGAGGTGCAGGATCACCTCGGTGTCGCTGGTGGTGGTGAAGATGGCGCCCTGGTCCACCAGCTCCTTTCGCAGCGCCGGGGCGTTGGTGAGGTTGCCGTTGTGGGCGATGGTCAGCGGTCCGCTGCGGTAGTCGATCAGGAGGGGCTGCGCGTTCGCCAGCACCGAACTCCCGGCGGTCGAGTAGCGGGTGTGCCCGACGGCGACGTCTCCGTCCAGCCGGCCCAGGCTGGTCTCATCGAAGTTCTCCGAGACCAGCCCCATCCCCCGGTGGGCGCGGGCCTGACCGGCGGCATCCACCGCGACGATGCCGGCGCTCTCCTGCCCCCGGTGCTGCAGGGCATAGAGTCCGAGATAGGTGAGGCGCGCCGCGTCCGGAACGCCGGAGACCCCGAAGATGCCACACATGTTGTCCTGCCGCCCCCTTCTATCGGTCCTCGACCACGTGCGCCATGCGGCGCGGGATTGCATTGAAATAGGTATCCCGGAGCTGCGCCACCGGCCACCGGTAGCTGCCCGCGGCCGTCGTGATCCGCAGCTCGCCCCCCGGTTCGCCCACCGCGCCGATGCCGGCCGCCGGGACGCCGAATCGCCTGGCGATGGCCAGCAGGGCCTCCTCGTCGGCCGGGCTCACGCTCAACACCGCCCGGGCGTGCCCTTCGGCAAACAACAGCGCCGCCTCATCAGCCGAGCCACCCGGGACGCGCACCTCCGCACCCAGCCCCTGGACCGCGTACGGGCCGCCCATCGCGGCCTCCGCCAGCGTCACCGCCAGCCCACCCGCCGAGCAGTCGTGCGCGGAGTGGGGCAGACGCTGGCGGGCGGCCTCCACCAGGAACTGCTGCAGCGCCCGCTCCGCCGCCAGGTCCACTGGCGGTTGCTCGCCGCCCACGAACCCGGCCAGGTACGCCCAGTACGCCGATCCCCCAAGCCGCTGTGGCGCGGGGTCGCCGACCAGCACGATCCGGTCGCCGGGGTGCCGGAAATGGCTCGGCACCCGGCAGTCGATCCGCTCCAGCAGCCCGACCATGCCGACCGTCGGCGTGGGGTCAATGGCGCCGGTGGGGCTTTCATTATACAGACTGACGTTGCCGCCCGTCACCGGCGTCTCGAAGGCGCGGCAGGCATCGGCGATGCCCCGGCAGGCCTCGGTGAACTGGAAGAAGACCTCCGGGCGCTCCGGGTTGCCGAAGTTCAGGCAGTCGGTGATGCCCAGCGGCACCGCCCCGGTGCAGGCGATGTTGCGCGCCGCCTCGGCCACGGTGGCCTTGCCCCCCTCGTACGGGTCCAGCGCCACGCAGCCGGCTGTTGCAGTCCACCGTCACCGCCAGGCCGAAACTCGGTGTGGCCAACCCGGAGGACGCCGGCGTCGCCCCCGGGGCCGATCAGGGTGTTGGCCTGCACGGTGGAGTCGTACTGCTCGAAGACCCAGCGCTTGGAGGCGAGGGACGGCTCATCCAGCAGCGCCAGCAGGTCCGCATCCACCTGGGCCCGGCGCGTCGGCCCCGGGGCGCGGCCGGCGGGCCCTGGCGGTGTCGGCCTCCCGGGCCTCCGGATGGTAGATCGGCACATCGTCGATCAGCCGCTGTCCGGGGATCTCGGCCACGGTCACGCCGTGATGGCGGATCCGGTACATCCCGTCGTCGGTGACCCGTCCGATGGGCGTGGCATCCAGCTCCCACTTCTGGCACACCGCCCGGATCGCGTTCACCTGCTCCGGCTCGGCCACGATGAGCATGCGCTCCTGCGATTCGCTGAGCATGATCTCGTACGGCGTCATGCCCGCCTCGCGGACCGGGACCCGGTCGGTCTCGATCTCCACACCGACGCCGCCGCGCGCGGCCATCTCGGCCGAGGAGCTGGTCAGCCCCGCGGCGCCCATGTCCTGGATGGCCACGACCAGGCGCTTCTCGATCAGCTCGAGGGTGGCTTCCAGCAGCAGCTTCTCGGTGAACGGGTCGCCCACCTGCACCTGCGGCCGGCGGGCTTCGCTCTTCTCCGACAGGTCCTCGGAGGCGAAGCTCGCCCCATGGATGCCGTCGCGTCCGGTGCTCGAACCCATGGCGAGGATCACGTTGCCGACGCCATGCGCCTTGGCCAGCGTGAGGTCCTCCTCGCGCAGCAGCCCGACGCACATGGCGTTGACCAGCGGGTTGCCGGTGTAGCCGGGGGCGAAGTCGACCTCGCCGCCGAGGGTGGGAACGCCCACGCAGTTGCCGTAGTCGCCGACGCCCTTCACCACGCCGGCAAAGAGGTAGCGATTGCGCGGCGAGTCCAGCGGCCCGAAACGGAGGCTGTTGAGCACCGCAATGGGCCGGGCGCCCATGGTGAAGACATCCCGCAGGATGCCGCCCACCCCGGTGGCCGCGCCCTGGTACGGCTCCACCGCGGAGGGATGGTTGTGGGACTCGATCTTGAAGGCCACCGCCCAGCCTTCGGGGAGGCGCAGCACGCCGGCGTTCTCCCCCGGCCCCTGCACGCACGTGCGGGCCCCTCGGTCGGGAAGGTCCGCAGCACCGGCTTGGAGTGCTTGTAGGAGCAGTGCTCGGACCAGAGCGCGCTGAAGATCCCCAGTTCGGTCAGGGTGGGCTGGCGCCCCAGCATCGCCTCGATGCGCTGGTACTCCAGCTCGTTGAGGTTGTGCTCCTTCACCACGGCCGGCGTCACGGGGCGCTCGCCGGGGAATGGCTGGGCGCGGGTGGCCGGTTGGCGAGTCGTCGTCACCTACTTCTTCTTCCCCTTCAGGCTGCCCATGAAGTCTCCCAGGGCCCGGCCCATGAACCCGCGGGTCTCCAGTTCCACGACCGCCTCGATCTCGCCGGCGTCCAGCCAGACGCCCGAGCAATCGGGACAGCGATCAATCTGGATCTTGTGGAAGTCCTCGGTCTGCAGGTGGCCGCCGCACTTGGGACAGCGCATGTGATGCGACTGCCGCTCCTGCGTCCTGGCTGCGCTTCTGCATCTCGTGCGCGCTTGCGCTCCAGGCGTTCCATCTCGAGCTTGGCGAAATATTCGTCTTCGTTCCTGCTGGGTTTATCGGTCGTCATGGTCGTCAGTTCAAGGTTGAGGTGCGTCGGTCCGGTCAGCGGCCGCCGGAGCGTACCGGAGCCCAGACGAGCACGGAGGTGAAGAACTTGAGGCCGTCGGTGTTGCCGAGCACCGGGTCGGCGGCCCGGTCGGGGTGGGGCATGAGGCCCACCACGTTGCCGTCGCTGCGTTGGCAGATTCCGGCGATCTCGTCCAGCGATCCGTTGATCGTCTCCGGCAGCGCCCCGCCGTCGAGGCCCACGTAGCGCACCACGATCCGTCCCTCGCCCTCCAGCCGGCGGAGCGTCTCGGTGTCGGCGGCGAACCGGCCCTCGCCGTGCGCCACCGGCATCCGGAGCAGCTCTCCCCGGGCGTACTGGTGAGTGAAGGCGGTATCGGTCTGCTCCACCCGGAGGGCCACCGGCCGGGACACGAAGCTCAGCCGGCTGTTGCGCATCAGCGCGCCCGGAAGGAGGCCGGCCTCACACAGGATCTGGAAGCCGTTGCAGATCCCCAGCACCGGGCCGCCGCGCCTGGGCAAAGCGCTGTACCGTGGTCATCACGGGACTGAACCGGGCGATGGCGCCGGAGCGGAGATAGTCGCCGTAGCTGAACCCGCCGGGGAGGATCACCGCATCGGCCCCCTGCAGGTCGGTGTCCCGGTGCCAGACGTAGTAGGCATCGGCCCCCGCCCGGCGGGCGCTCTGCAGGGAGTCGTCGTCACAGTTGCTGCCCGGAAACCGGACCACTGCGACCCGCTTCATCCGCGTTCGACCTCCACCAGGTAGTCCTCGGTGACCGGGTTGGCCAGCAGCTTGTCGCACATGGCCCGGGCCTCGGCGCGCGCCGCCTCGGCGGTCTCGGCACTCACCTGGAGTTCGATCGCCTTGCCGATGCGGACGCCGCTGGCCTGTCGGAAGCCCAGCGCGGTGAGCGCGTGCTCCACCGCCTGGCCCTGGGGGTCGAGCAGGCCCGCACGGGGCACTACCCGGACATGCACCTTGAAGTTGGTCATCTCGTCTCTAGTTCCGCGGAATGCCTTCGTGGTCGTGTTGCTCCCATCGGCCTTCACTGCGCTACGCCTCTTCATGGTCGGACGGTTGCAGCCCGGCGGAGTCGAGGTCCCCCTCCGACCGGGCGAGCGCCCCTTCCTTCCGTTCCAGCACCAGCAGCACCGCCCGACGGGCCAGCCCGAAGGTCAGATACCCCAGCCCCAGCGGAAACAGAAAGTAGCTGGGCTTCCACAGTGCGCAGACCAGGATCACCAGGTGGATCGTGAGCCCCAGGAGGCCGCGCACCGACCGGAATCCGACCGCAGGAAATCGCGGGTACTTGACCGTGCTGACCATCAGGAGCGCCAGCAGCACCATCAGGATGGCCAGCCCCTCGCGCTGGAAGTCGAAGATGGCAAGGGACTGGCGGTACCAGTCGGTCTGGCTGAAGGGATAGTAGACGGCCAGCGTCATCCCTGCCGACGGCGAGGGCATCCCGGTGAACCATCCCGGCTTGTCGGTCCCGTGCTGGACGTTGTAGCGCGCCAGCCGGACCGCCACGCCCACGACGTACAGGAAGCAGAGCACCCAGCCGAACTTGCCGGCCGCCTGGAACTCCAGGAAGAACATGATCAGGGCCGGGGCCACGCCGAAGCTCACGCAGTCCACCAGGCTGTCGAGCTCGGCTCCGAACCGGGTGCCAGTGCCGGAGAGCCGTGCCACCCGGCCGTCCAGCATGTCGAGCACTCCGGCAAAGACGATGAACCACGCCGCCCAGGTGAAGTTGCCCCGGGCCGCGCTCACCACCGCCCACATGCCGAAGAAGAGGTTGCCGAGCGTGAAGGCGCTCGGGATCACCACCACCACCTGCCGCATGGCGGGGGGACGCAGTCGCGGCGGGGTCAGGCCCATTCGGCCACCACGGTCTGGCCGGCCCTGGTGCGGTCTCCCGCATGCACCAGCACCTTGAGCTCCGTCGGCACGAACACGTCCACCCGCGAGCCGAAGCGGATCAGTCCCATCCGCTCGCCCTGTTCGACCCGGGTGCCCGGCTGGTGGTCGGTCACGATGCGGCGGGCCACCAGCCCGGCGATCTGGCGCAGCAGGAGCTTGCCCCGCACGGTTTCCATGCCGACGGTGCTCTGCTCGTTCTTCAGGCTGGCCTTCTCGGTTCCCGCATGGCCGAAGCTGCCCTTGTTGTAGTGGCGGTAGCCGATCGTGCCGGTGGCGGGATAGCGGTTCACATGAACATTGAAGACGTTCATGAAGATCGAGATCCGGGTGGCCCGGCCCTGCAGGTAGACCGGTTCGTCCACGCTGACCACACTCACCACCATCCCGTCCGCCGGCGCGATGACCAGCCGGTCTCCCCGCGGCCCCTCCCGCACCGGATCGCGGAAGAAGGCGACGACCCAGATCGCCACCGGAAGCCAGACGGCTGCGGCCCACGGCGACAACAGGAACAGCGCCGGCAGCAGCAGCCAGGCCCCGATGATGAACGGGCGGCCCTCGGGGGCGATGCGCATCAGGCGTCCTCCGGCAGGTCGAATCCGGTCAGCAACCGGAAGGCATCGAGATACCGCTGGCTGGTGGCCGAGACCACGGCGTCCGGGAGGGGCGGCGGCGGCGCCTCCCCGTTCCACTGCCCCTCGCCCCGCAGGCCCGACAGGTAATCCCGGAGCGGCTGCTTGTCGAAACTCGGCTGGCCCCGGCCCGGCTGGTACCGGTCCGCGGGCCAGAAACGGGAGGAGTCGGGCGTGAGCACCTCGTCAATCAGCCGCAGCTGTCCCTGGGCATCGAAACCGAACTCGAACTTGGTGTCGGCGATGATGATCCCCCGGGTGGCCGCATGGTCCCGGCCGGCCTGGTACACGGCGAAGCTGAGGTCGCGCAGCCGCTCGGTCTGCTCCCGCCCCAGCGCGGCAGCCATCGCACTCACCGTGACGTTGAAGTCGTGCCCGGACTCCGCCTTGGTGGCCGGGGAGAAGATCGGCGGCTCCAGCCGGGCGCTCTCCGTCAGGCCGGGTGGGAGGGGCTCGCCGGCCAGCGTCCCGCGCTCGCGGTACTCCTTCCAGGCCGAGCCGGACAGGTACCCTCGCACGATACACTCGAACGCCACCGGCGCGGTCCGGCGCACCAGCATCGCCCGCCCGGTGAGCTGGTCCCGGTGGGCCGCCAGGGCGGGGATCCGCCGGACGATCTCCCCGGTGCGGGCGGTGAGGTAGTGGCTGGGCACCACCGCGCCGAGCTTCTCGAACCAGAAGGCGCTGATCTGGGTGAGCACGGCGCCCTTGCGGGGGATCGCCTCCCGCATCACCACATCGAAGGCGCTCACGCGGTCGCTGGCCACCAGCAGCAGGTGGCCGGCATCGACCTCGTACACTTCGCGCACCTTGCCCTTGCGGAGCAGCGGCAGCGGCAGGGTGCTGTGGGTGAGCAGTGTCATCGGGTGATCCGGGTGGCTGGGCGCGTCATACGACGATCTCCGCCGGCTCGGCCTCGGCGGCGAGAGGCCGCGCCCGTGCCAGGAGCGGGGTGAGGTATTCGTCGAGGAACTCGGCCACCTGCTCGCGGGCCCGGCCGGTGTACTTCATCGGGTCGAGTTCCCCCTGCAGCCGCCCGGTGGGGATCTTGGCAAAGGTCTTGTCACTGGCGAGCCTCTCCAGCAGCCCGTTCGGCTCGCCCCGGCCCACCGCCTCGGCGGTGGCCAGCGAGTGCCGGCGGATCACCTCGTGCAGTGCCTGCCGGTCTCCCCCCGCTTCCACCCCCAGCATCAGCCACCGCTCGGTGGCCATAAATGGCATCTGCTCGTCCACGTGCCGGCGGATGACCGGCTCGCGCACCTCAAGGCCCCCGGCGATGTTGCCCGCCAGCAGCAGGATGGCATCGGCGGTCAGGAAGGCCTCCGGCAGGGTGAGCCGGCGATTGGCGGAATCGTCCAGGGTCCGCTCCAGCCACTGGGTGGCGGCGGTGTGGGCGGTGTTTGCCTGGAGGCTGATCAGGAATCGCGCCAGTCCGGCGATCCGCTCGGCCCGCATCGGATTCCGCTTGTAGGCCATGGCGCTGGAGCCGATCTGGTCGGGTTCGAAGGGCTCCAGCAGCTCCCCCTCGTGCTGCAGTAGCCGGAGATCGCCGGCCATCTTGGAGGCCGACTGGCCGATGCCCGAGAGTGCATCGAGGAGGACGCTGTCACCCTTTCTGCTGTAGGTCTGCCCGGTGACCGGATAGACCCTGGGCAGCCCCAGCTTCTCCGCGATGAGCGCCTCCAGTCGCCGGACCTTCGCGTGATCGCCCTTGAAGAGCTCCAGGAAACTGGCCTGGGTGCCCGTTGTGCCCTTGCACCCCCGGAGTCGCATGGTCTCGAGACGGTGCACCAGCTCCTCGATGTCGAGCGCGAAGTCCTGGGCCCACAGGGTGGCCCGCTTGCCGACGGTGGTGAGCTGGGCCGGCTGGAAGTGAGTGTACGCCAGGCAGGGCAGGGCGGCGTGGGTCCGGGCGAAGACGGCCAGGTCGTTGGCCAGCGACAGCAGCCGCCCCAGCAGCAGCCGCAGGCCGTCGCGCTGGATCAGGACATCGGCGTTGTCGGTCACGAACGCCGAGGTAGCACCGAGATGCAGGTAGGGGCGGGCCGCCGGCGCCTGGTCGCCGAAGTGATGGACATGCGCCATCACGTCGTGGCGGAACTGTTTCTCGTAGGCGGCGGCGGCGGTGAGGTCGGCATCGGACAGGTGGGCGCGCATCTCCGCCAGCGCAGCGCCCGGGATGTCGAGGCCCAGCTCCTGCTCGCCTTCCGCCAGGGCCAGCCAGACCTGGCGCCACCGGGCGATGCGAGTGGGTTCGCCCCACAGCCGCTGCATCGCGAGGCTCGCGTATCGAGTGCCGAGCGGGGAGCGATAGCGGTCGTCGGTCATCTGAACTCCAGATCGGCGTAGACGATCGCCCCGTCCCGCTCGAAGAAGACCCTGAGCGCCTGCCGGGGCCGCAATCCCTCGATCACCTCGCGCACATCGTCGGCCCCGTTGATCCGGCGTCGGTTCAGGCCCACGATCACATCGCCGGCGCGCATGCCGGTGGCCTGGCTCAGGTCGCGCGAGATACTGAACACCAGGGCGCCGCGCTCGCTCTGCACGTTGCGTTCGGCACGGACCTGCTCGGTCAGCGTCACCAGCTGGAGGTCCTTGAGAACAGTGACCTTCTCGGCATTGGTGGTCGGCAGGTCGCCACTGGTCAGGGTGAACATCCGCTCGCCGGTGCCGCGCTTGGCCGTGAGCCGGATCGGGTCCCCCACCCGCAGGTCGAGCTTGACCGCCTCCCAGTCGAGGTAATTCCGCAGGGTGCGCTGGTTGGCTCGAGTGAGGACGTCCCCACGCTGGAGGCCGGCCTTTTCCGCCGGCCCGCCCGGGGCAACGGCCGTGATCAGCACCCCCCCCTGGGTCTTCCAGTCCCGCATGCCCTCCGCCCCGCGCACCTCGAACCCCGTCCAGGCCCGGCGCACGGCGCCGGCTCGAATGATGTCGTCGGCAACTCGGAGCGCCCGCTCGATCGGGATGGCGAAGCCCAGCCCGATCGAGCCGCCGGTCTGGGTGAAGATCGAGCTGTTGACCCCCACGACCTCTCCCAGCGCGTTGGCGAGGGGCCCGCCCGAGTTGCCCGGGTTGATCGAGGCGTCCGTCTGGATCATGTCGAGGTACAGTCCGGCCTGCTCCCGCCCCGGCAGCACGTTTCGGTGCACCGCGCTGACCACCCCTGCCGTGACCGTGGGCTCGGCATTGCCCAGCAGGTAGGCGAAGGGATTCCCCAGCGCCACCACCCATTCACCGACGACCAGGTCGGTACTGGTCCCCGCAAAGGCCGTGGGGAGATCACGCCCCTCGACCTTGATGACCGCGATGTCGGTGAGCGGATCCTCGCCCAGCAGCTGCGCCAGCCGGTCGGTGCCGTCGCGCAGCGTCACGATGATCCGCTCCCCGCCGCTGACCACGTGCTGATTGGTGATGATCGTCCCGTCCGGGCGGATGATGAACCCGGTGGCGAAACTCTGCTGCTCCCGGGGCGAGGGGGGCACGAAGAAGAAGTCGAAGGGCGTCTGTGGCGTGGCCTGGCGGGTGCTGGTGACCGTGATGGAGACCACCGCCGGAGAGACGCGCTCGGCCGCCTCCACGATGGCGGTCCGGCGGGATGCGGTCACCGATTCGCCGGTGGCCCGGGCGGGGCGCTGGGCCTCGAGCGTCTCGATGAAGTCTGGTCCACGGTCCTCGCGTCCACACGCCGCCAGGAGGCCGAGCAGCAGGATCGTCCCCGGGGCCCGCGGGTTCATGGCGCCGCCTCCGGGGCGGGGTCGGCATAGCACGCCGCCGGGTACTCGGCCGTCATGAAATAGAGTCCCTGAGGAGGGGCCGGTGGGCTGGTGGCTTGGTTGTCGTGGCTCGCGAGCAGTGTGGCCATGTCCTCCACAGGGCGCCGGCCGAGGCCGATATCGACCATGGTGCCGACGAGGAAGCGCACCATGTGGTGCAGGAACCGGTCCGCCGCAACCTGAAAACTCAATCCTGCATGGTCCGCGCGCCGTTCCCACCGCGCCAGCCGGAGCGTGCAGTGGTAGTCGGCCTCCGGCTTGCGGACCGCGAAAGCCTGAAAATGATGCCGCCCCGGCAGCAGGGTCGCTGCCTGCTGCATGCGCGGCAGCTCCAGCGGCCTGCCCAGGGCCCACTCGTACGGACGCCGGAAGGGCGACTCCGACGCGGCATCGGTCCCGATGTCGTACCGGTACTGCCGTCCCGTGGCGCTTCTGCGGGCATGAAACCCCGGTTGCATCGGGGTCAGCCGCTCGATCCAGCAGTCCTGCGGCAGGAGCGCGTTGAGCGCCCGGTGCAGGTCCGGGGCGCTCCAGCGGGCCGGGACCGTGAAGCTGACCCCGAGTCCCCGGGCGTGCACCCCGGCATCGGTCCGGCCCGCCCCATGAGCCACGATCCTGCGCCCATTGAGCCGCTCCAGCACCGCCTCAACCTCGGCTTGTACCGTTCGGCTCCGCGGTTGTCGCTGCCATCCCGCGAAGGCGCGACCATCGAAGTGCAGCAGGGCCAGATAGGTCCGGCTCATGAGAACCAGAAATATAGCCGGGCGGGAAGCGATGCCCTAGCCGCTGCAGCGACCGGGCCACAAGACGCGGCCAGAGGCCCGCTGTATCTTCCGAGGCCCATGACATCGCCCCTTGCCGAAGCGATCACCCTCCTGGCGGACCAGCAGGACCTCTCTGCCGAGCAGGCGGAGGGAGCCTTCCGCGTGCTGATGCGCGGCGAGGCCTCGCCAGCCATGATCGCCGGCCTCCTGATGGGCCTGCGGGCCAAGGGGGAGACGGCGGCGGAGGTTACTGGAGCGGTCGCCGCGCTGCGGGAGGCGATGGTCCCGCTCCCCGGGACCAACCAGCCGGCGACCGTCGACACCTGCGGCACCGGCGGCGGCAAGATCGGGACGTTCAACCTCTCGACGGCGGCGGCCTTCCTGGCCGCCGGGGCGGGGGCACGGGTCGCCAAGCACGGCAACCGTAGCTACACCTCGAAGTGCGGCAGCGCCGATGTGCTGGAGGCGCTCGGCGTCAACATCGGGCTGGCTCCCGAGCGGGCCCGCGAGGCGCTGGATACCCACCGGATGGTGTTTCTCTTCGCCCCGAACTACCACCCCGCCATGCGGCACGTCGGCCCCACCCGAAAGGAACTGGGTGTGCCGACGATCATGAATCTGCTGGGCCCCCTGGCCAACCCCGCTCGGGTGCGCCGGCAGGTACTCGGCGTGGCCGATCCGAGGCGGGCGCCCCTGCTCGCAGCCGCGCTCGCCCAGCTCGGAGTGGAGCACGCGCTGGTCGTGCACGGCGAAATTGGGATGGACGAGGTCAGTCCGGCCGGCGTGACCGCGGTGTGGGAGGTCCGGGGCCCCGATATCCGGACCTGGACCCTCGATCCGGCAGACTACGGCCTGGCGTGGGACCGGGTGGGAGACCTGGCGGGCGGGGAACCGGGGGAGAATGCCCGACGGATCGAGCGGCTGCTCGACGGCGGCGACGCTGACGAGCCGGGAACCCGGGCGCTGATCCTCAATGCCGGAACGGCCATTTACGTGGCAGGGCTGGAGGGTAACCTGGGGCAGGCCATGGAACGGGCCCGGGCTGCCATGGAAACCGGCGCCGGCGCCGTGGTGCTGAAGGGGCTCAGGCGCGGCTAGCAGGGCGCGACGGCCCCAAGGCGCAGGGTCAGTACTTGCGGATGACCCCGACCACAACGCCCTGGATGAGGACATCCCGCTCCTGGAAGCGCATGGCTTGCATGGCGGGGTTAGCGGGCTGCAGCCGGATCCATCCTCCCGGCTCCCGGTAGTAGCGCTTGACCGTGGCCTCCGAGCCGTTGACCAGGGCGATGACCATCTCCCCATTGTCAGCCGCCTGCTTGCCGTGGACCACCACGAAGTCCCCGTCCATGATGTGTTCGTCTATCATGGACTCTCCCTGGACCTTGAGGGCGTAGTTGGGCCCCCGCCTCGGGAGGAGGGCGTCAGGGACCGCGAGCGTCTCCCCGGTGCTGATGGATTCTATTGGCGTGCCGGCGGCAACCCGGCCCAGCAGGGGGATCTCGGTGGCTCCGGCGGTGCCCTTCGGCGGAAGCACCTCGATGGCTCGGCTCTCGTTGTGCGCCCGGTGGATGTACCCCTTACGTTCAAGATTGGTCAGGTGCTCGTGCACCGTGGCCAGGGACTTGAACCCAAAGCGCTCCGCGATCTCATCGAAGCTGGGTGCGTAGCCGTTGCCCTGGATCTGTTGCTGCAGGTAGGTCAGGATTTCGCTCTGACGCTTGGTGAGCGCCATAACCGCCTCCGGAGGCTGGTACCGAACGGACTCCGAACCAACATATCCGAACAGCTACCGAAGGGCAAGATGCCAACCGCCTTGGAGGAGATCCTGAGCACCACCCGCTCCACCCTGCCGAGCCTTCGGGCCCGCCGGGCGGAGCTGGAGCGGGCGGCGCTGGCCGCCCCGGTGCCGCCGGCCTTCCTGGCAGGGTGGGATCGCGGGCGGATCGCCCTGATTGCGGAAGTGAAGCGCCGCTCACCGTCGGCCGGTACGATTCGGGCCGACCTGGAGCCTGCCGCCCATGCCCGTGCCTATGCGGCGGCGGGGGCCAGCGCCATCTCCGTCCTGACGGACGGTCCCTATTTCGGGGGGTCGCTGGAGGACCTCCGAGTCGTGGCCACCCAGGTGCGGGTCCCGGTGCTGCGGAAGGATTTCATCATCGACGAGGCCCAGCTGTTCGAGGCCCGCGCCGCCGGGGCCTCGGCCATTCTCCTCATTGTTCGGGCCCTCACTCCCCTCCGGCTGCGGCAGCTGGCCCGCGTGGCCGCCCAGCTCGGACTGTCGACTCTGGTGGAGGCGCATGATGCGGCCGAACTCGAGGTCGCCATCGAAAGCGAGGCCCCGGTCATCGGCATTAACAGCCGCAGCCTGGATAGCTTTACGGTGGATGTGGACGCCGCCTGGAGCCTGCTGCAGACCGTCCCGGCAGACCGGATCGCCGTCGCGGAGAGCGGGATGGCCAAGGTGGCCGACGTCGAGAAGGCGGCCCAGGCCGGAGCCGATGGCGTCCTTATCGGCACCGCGCTCTCCTCGGCCAGCGACCCGGGTGCTCTGGCCGGGCATCTGGCGCTGGTACCACGCCGGGGCCGGACCAGGTAGGCGGGCATGCCCGGACCGGCGGGACCGCTCACGCCTGCAGTGAAGATGTGCGGCCTCACCAGGCCCGAGGACGCGGCCGAGGCGGTTCGTCTGGGAGCCCGCTACCTGGGCGTCGTGTTCGCGAGCGGGCCGCGGCGGGTGACCTTGGCCGTGGCCCGAGCCGTGGTGGCGGCGGCGGGGTCGGTGCCGGTGCTCGGGGTCTTTGGATCGCACAGCGGTGACGAGATATTGCAGCTGCGCGATGCGGCCGGCCTCGGCGGGGCGCAGCTCCACGGCGGGGCAGCACCCGGCCTGCTGGCCCGGCTCAAGCGGGAGGGGCTGCTGGTGCTCCCGGTGGTGCACCTGCAGGATGAAGCCGATCTCGCGCTCCTCCAGGGTGACGAACTCGCCGACTTCCCGGTGCTGATCGAGCCGCGGGTGCCCGGCCAGCTCGGCGGCACCGGTCAAGCGCTCCCCCTGCACCTCGCCATCGCTGCCCGAACCCGGTTAGGCAGGCGTCCAATGTTCCTGGCGGGCGGGTTGACTCCGGTCACGGTGGGGGCGGTGGTGGCCGCGGTCCGTCCCGACGTGGTGGACGTTTCCTCGGGAGTCGAGCAGATTCCGGGGATCAAGGATCCCGTGCGGATGGCTCAGTTCATGGAGGCGGTCGGATGGAGTTGACCTTGCCCCGCGAGAGTTCGGTCGGCGGGCGGTTCGGGGCCTACGGCGGGCGCTATGTCCCCGAGACCCTCATGGCCGCGCTGGCCGAGCTGGCCGCCCTGTACGATGCGGCGCGGGAGGATCCCGCCTTCTGGGCCGAGTATGACGAACTGCTCCGCACCTTCGTCGGCCGGCCCAGCATTCTCACCGAGGCGCCACGGCTGGGTGAGCGGGTGGGCGCGCGGGTGATCCTCAAGCGCGAGGACCTCAACCACACCGGGGCCCACAAGATCAACAACACGATCGGGCAGGCGCTTCTCGCCCGGCGGATGGGCAAGCGCCGGATCATCGCCGAAACCGGCGCCGGTCAGCACGGGGTTGCCACTGCCACCATCTGCGCCCGCTTCGGGCTGGAGTGCGTGGTCTACATGGGCGCCGAGGATGTGCAGCGGCAGGCGCTCAACGTGTACCGGATGCAGTTGCTCGGTGCCACTGTCGTCCCGGTCCACTCCGGCACCCGCACCCTCAAGGATGCCACCAACGAGGCGCTGCGGGACTGGGTGACCAACGTCCCGACGACTCACTACATCATCGGCTCCGTCGTGGGACCGGATCCCTATCCGCGTATGGTGCGGGATTTCCAGTCGGTCATCGGGCGGGAGGCGCGGGCCCAGCTGCTGGAGCAGGAGGGCCGGCTGCCGGCCACCGTGGTGGCCTGCGTCGGGGGCGGCTCCAATGCCATCGGGATGTTCAGCGGGTTCCTGGAGGACGGCGGCGTGGAGCTGGTGGGCATCGAGGCCGCCGGAGAAGGCATTGCCAGCGGCCATCATTCGGCCACTCTCTCGGCGGGGGCGCCGGGGGTCCTGCACGGCTGTCTCAGCTATCTGCTGCAGGACGCCGACGGACAGGTGCTGCCGGCGCACTCGGTCTCGGCCGGGCTCGACTATCCCGGCGTCGGTCCCGAGCACTCCTGGCTGCGCGACACCGGCCGGGTCAGGTATGCGTCGGTGACGGACGCTGAAGCGCTGGCGGGCTTCCAGTCCCTCTGCCGGCTGGAGGGCATCATCCCCGCTCTGGAGACTGCCCACGCCCTGGCCTGGGTGGAGCTCAACCCGGCCGGTGGCAGGCGGAGGATCTGGTGCTGGTCTGCCTCAGCGGCCGCGGAGACAAGGACGTCGCCCATGTGGCCGCCTTGCTGGGACCGCCCGCGTGACAGACCCGACGCCGGCGGCAGTGGTGCTGCCGCCCTCCCAGGTCGAGGAGCTGCTGCGCACCCTGACCAAGGGCCTGCGGGCGTTCCAGATGTACCTCCCCAACAATCCGGTGTACCAGCGTGCGGTGCACAACGTCCGCGCCGCGTTCCTGCCCATCTGGAACAGCGGGCTGGACCGCCTGGTGCTGCAGATCGTGGAGACCGACATCGTCTGGGAGGAGCAGGTCGTCTACCACCAGCCGAACAAGCCCGACAGCCTGGCGTGGACGCTCTTCAAGGACGGCATGCGGGTGCTGACGCTGTTTCCCGGCGTGGAAGAGGAAGAGGTCATCCGCTTTCTCGAGATCGTGCAGCGGGCCCGCACCCTCGCGCCTGATGCCGGCGACGATCTGCTCACCCTGCTGTGGGAGCAGGATTTCGGCCTGATCCAGTACCACTTCACGGAGTTCGTTGCCGACGCCGCCGTTCCGGGGCAGTCGGGCGAGGGGGCCTACGCGCAGCCCCCGGGCGATCCGGCGCAGGAAGAGGCGAAGGCGGAAGAGAATCGCGGCAAGGTCGCCGAGGAGGCGCCTTCCCGTCTGACGTGGTGTGGTGGACCTCGAGGACTTCGATGCGACGCTGTACTGGCTCGAGGAAGGCGAGATCCGCGGGATCACCGAGGCCATCGAGCACGAGTACCGGCAGGACCTCCGCAGCAACGTGTTGAGCATCCTGTTCGACATCCTCGAGCAGCGCAGCGAGGACTGGGCCCGGAGCGAGGTGCTGGGGATCCTGGAGAGCTACCTGCCGCACCTGCTCAACTCGGGTGACTTCCGCTCGGTGGCCGTGATTCTGCGCGAGATCCGCCTGCTGGTGCGGCTGCCGCAGATGTTCGGCCCCGAGGAGCGGGAGCGGCTCGACGCCTTCACCGGCCGGCTGTCCGATCCCGGCGTGCTGCAGCAGATCCTGCAGTCGGTGAGCGAGGCCCAGGCCCCCCCGCCCCCGGAGGACCTGGGCGAGCTGTTTCGGGAACTCCGGCCGGCGGCGCTGGAAACGGTGCTGGTCTGGCTACCCCGGCTGCCCGCCACATCCGAGGTGCACACCCTGCTGGCCTCCGCCGCGGACCGCCTGGCGGAGACCAGCCCGCAGGAGGTGCTGCGGCTCCTCCGGCTGGCTGCCTCGGAGGCCCTTCCCGCGGTGATCAGCCTCTGTGGCCGGCTCAAGTCACAGCCGGCGGTGCCGGGACTGGCGGACACGCTGGGTCACGAGGCGGCGTCGGTCCGGCTGCTGGCGGTGCAGGCGCTCGACCTCATCGGCACGCCGGGGGCGCTGACCGGCCTGGAACGGTCGCTGGACGACGCCGACCGCGAGGTGCGCATCGCCGCGGTGCAGGCGCTGGGGAAGCGCGGCTACAAGGGGGCCCTGCGCCGGATCGAGCCGGTGGTGCAGGGCAAGCTGCCCCGGGTCATCGACCTGACGGAACGGATGCGGTTCTTCGAGGCCTATGCCGAGATCGCCGGAGCGGGGGCGCTCGAAGTCCTGTCGCAGATGCTCTCGGCGGGCGGGCTCTTCAAGCGACGCGAGGTGCCCGAGGTCCGGGCCTGTGCGGCGCTGGCCATCTCCCGCATCCGTTCTCCCGAGGCGCGGGAGCTGCTCGAGAAGCACAAGGACGACAAGGAACTCGTCGTCCGCAACGCGGTGAGCCGGGCCCTGCGGGAGGCCGGGTCATGAACCGCGACCACCCTGCCGGCGGCGAGGAGCAGGTCGGCACGCGACGCATTCCTGCGCGGGGCGGGGCGGGCGTTCCTGCTGGCGATGTACGCCGCGCTCCGCAGCCTCAAGCTCTATCCCATCGAGAACGCCACCGCGCAGAAGTCGCTCGATGACCTGCAGGCCGCCGCCGACGCCATCCTCGGCCCCATGGCGGAGATCGAGTTGCGGCTGTCGGGGGAATTCATCTTCGTCAATGGCACGCGGCTGCGGCTGGAGCTGGACAACTACGCCTCCTTCTCCAACCTGCTGGCGGCGCTGCGGGCGCTCGACGTCGGCGAGGTGAAGGTCCTCTGCCGGCTGTGAGCGGCGCGAGTGGCAGGTCTTCCTGAGCGTGGTGCTGGCCATGGGAGCCCGCGCCGGGGTGGAGAGTGGACCCGGACCGGTTGTTCGAGTTGCGCGACCGGCTGCAAACGGGCAACGTGACCCGCATCGCGGTCGAGCTGCCGCTGGAGTCGGAGGAGAAGATGGCCGAGGCCGAGCAGGCCCGCGAGGCGGCCAAGCGGACCTACTCCCACGGTGTCGCGGTCACCAAGGACCTCATCAACAGCGTCCGGCTGGGGCGCACCACGTCGGTGGCCAAGGTGAAGCGGGCGGTCCAGTCCATCGTGGACCAGGTCCTCAACAACGAGACCTCGCTGATCGGGCTCACCGCCATCCGGGATTACGACGAGTACACCTTCACCCACTCCGTCAACGTCTGCATCCTGGCGGTGGCCATCGGCAAGAAGCTCTCGCTTTCCCGGCTGCAGCTCTACGATCTCGGCCTGGCGGCGCTGCTGCACGATGTGGGCAAGGCCCGCATTCCGGTCGAGGTGCTCAACAAGACCACCGGCCTGGACGAGAGACGAGTGGAAGATGATGCAGATGCACCCCTGGCAGGGCGTGCTGACGCTGTTCAACATGCGCGGGTACGGTGAGATCCCGCACCGGCAGATCGTGGTGGCGCACGAGCACCACATGAAGACCGACCTGACCGGCTACCCCAAGGCGATCCGTCCCGCGGTCCCAGGGCATCTTCTCCCGCATCGTGGCCGTGGCCGACGGCTATGACGCCGCCACCACGCGGCGGAGCTACCAGACCGTCCCGATCCAACCCGACCAGGTGCTGCGCGAGATGTGGGAGAACCCGCGCCGCGGGTACGACCCGGTCCTGGTCAAGGCGCTCATCAACCTCATCGGCGTCTATCCGGTCGGCACCTGCGTCATCCTGGATACCTTCGAGGTGGCGATCGTCGCGGCGGCCAGCACCGATCCGCAGATGCTCAACCGGCCGCAGGTGCGGGTCTGCCTGGACGAGAACGGCGCCTTGCTCGCGCCGCCCGGCCGCGGAGGAGGACCTGGCCGCACGGGACGCCTACCGGCGGGTTCCTGCGCTCGATCGTCAAGGTGACCAACCCTGACCGGTACGGGATCATTGTCGGCGACTATTTTGTCTGAACCAGCCCTCCCTGACATGTGGCGCGAGCTGCGGCGCGCCGGCCGCACCGCGCTGGTGCCCTACCTGACCGCGGGGCACCCGGACCGGCGCGTCAGCATCGAGGCGCTCCGGCGGGTCGCCGAGCACGCGGACCTGATCGAGGTCGGCGTGCCCTTCAGCGACCCGCTCGCCGACGGACCGACGATCCAGCGCTCCAGTTTCGAGGCTCTGCAGGCGGGCATGACCCTCCCGGGCACGCTGGACCTCATTGCCGAGGCCCGCCTGGGCAAGCCGGTGGTCGTCTTCAGCTACCTGAATCCGGTGCGGCGGTACGGCATCGAGCGCTTCCTGCGCGATGCGGCGGGCCTGGGCGTCGCGGGCCTCCTGCTGACCGACCTGCCGGCCGGCAGCGACCCCTCCGTCGAGGGACCGGTACGGAGAGTCCGGTGGCGCTCATTCGCCTGGTGGCGCCCACGACGAGCGGTGCCCGCCTGCGCGAAGTGGTCGCGGGCGCCCAGGGGTTCCTGTATCTGGTCGCCCGCCTGGGGGTGACCGGCGCGAGCGCCAGCCTCGCCAGCGGCATCGAGGACGTACCTCGCCCGCGTGCGCGCCGTCAGCGACCTTCCCCTCGCCGTCGGGTTCGGGATCAGCACGCCGGAGCAGGCCGCCCGGGTCGCCGGACTGGCCGATGGCGTCGTCGTCGGCAGTGCGCTGGTGGACCTGCTGGCGCGGGAGGGTCCGACCGCCGCCGGAGCCTTCCTCGGCCGGCTCCGGGCCGCCATGGATACGACGGATCGGGAGGCCCACCGATGACCACTGTGTCCCGTCGGAGCTCGACTTCTATGCCGACCGCCATGGCCTGGGGCGGCGCCCTGCTCGGCATCGCCGTCATGGCCGGCGATCGCCGCTGGCTGCGAGGAGCCGTGGGTCAGTCTGGGCCTTCTGGCCCTCACGGTCATCCTGCGGCGCGGGCAGATCCAGCTGTCGAAGTTTTCCTACCTCTCCCAGGTGGGCGTGGTGGCCCTGGTCGGCGGGGTCACGGTCGGCCCCGGCGATCGTCGTGTTCGCGCTGGGACTCGGCACCTTCCTGGCGGACGCCTTCTGGCTGCGCAAGCTGCTCAGGGCCGCCGCGGTCAACGGGGGACGCGAGGTCATCGGTTTCGTCGCGGCGTACGGCGCCTATGCGGCCGTGTTCACCGCCACCGATCCCACCGGTCTGAGCCTCGACTTCCTGCCCGCGGGCCTGACCCTGGTGGCGATGTACTTCTTCGCCAGCCGGTCGCTGTTCTACTTCACCCTGCTGCTGCGCGGCAAGCTCGAGCCGCACGAGCGGCTCATGATTCTCCGCTACGAGATCCTGGCGTACATCCTGACCATCGCCGGGTCGGTCATCGCCGCCGCCGCGATCCGGGCGCTGCCGCCACAGGCGTGGGTCACGGTGCTGGCGGTCCTCGGCGTACTGGGGTTGCTCACGACCCGTATTCTGGAGGAAGCGATCGGCGCGGAGGAACTCAACAAGATCCATTCGCGGGAACGGGTGATCACCAGCAACCTCTCCCTGACCGACGCGTTCACCCAGCTCGAGCAGATGGCCAACCGGGTCCTGGACTGGAGCGATTTCCGCATCTTCCGGGTGCGGGAGGGGGTCTCCACCATGGTCTACCGCGGGGCGCTGGGCTGGCCCAACCGGGGCGACCCCTCCGTTCGACAGTCCGCAGCTCCGGCGCGACGCCGCGGCATCCGGTGAACCGGTGGTCGTCGGCGATTCCCGCTCCGACGCCCGCGTGCTGGCGCCGACCCCGGATGCGGTGAGCATGCTGATCCTGCCCCTGCGCTTCGGCAACGAGATCATCGGTACCCTGGAACTGGATCACCACAAGCCGCGCAGCTACGGCAAGAAGGAAGTGGCGGCGGCGTCTACCTTCGCGGGCCAGCTGGCCACCGCCATTCACATCGCCGACCTGCGGCGCCCGCTGGTGGAGACGGTCGAACGGGTGGCGCAGCAGGTCCGGGTGCTGGGCGCCACCGCCGACAGCCTTCGGTCCGCGGCCGGGTCGGTCGCCCAGACCGCGCAGGCCATCCGGTCCGGAGCGTCAGAACAGGAACAGCTGGTGGCCCAGAGCCGGGAGGCCACCACCGGCCTGACGGCCCAGGCCCGCGAGGTGGCCGCCGACGGCGCGGCGGTGGAGGCGGCCTCCGCCACCGCCGCCGAGACCGCCGCCCGCAACCGGGATGCGATCAACGATGCCATTCAGCGGCTGGTGCACCTGCAGCAGTTCGTCCAGTCCAGCGCCCGCCAGGTCGGAGAGCTGTACCATGTGACCAACCGGCTGATCGGTTTCATCGGCACCATTCGGGAGATCGCCGACCTGACCAATCTCATCGCGCTCAACGCGGCCATCGAGGCAGCGCGCGCGGGGCACCAGGGCCGCGGGTTCGCCGTGGTGGCGGAGGAAGTCCGGCAGCTCGCTGCCCAGAGCGGCCAGGCCTCACGTGAGGCGGGCGGAGCTGGTCGCGGCGATCCTCGCCCAGGTGGCGCAGATCTCCGAGGAGATGGACAAGGGCACCGAGACGGTCCTGGGCGTCGAACAGCTCTCGGCCGATGCCGCCAGCGGCCCTCGAGGGCATCGTGGCGGGCACCCTCGAAGCCGGCCAGCACGCCCGCCGCATTGCCGGCACCGCCGCACGGCAGGAGCAGTCCGCCCACCGGCTGAGCGAGCAGATGGACCGCATCGCGCAGGTGTCGGCCCGGACGCTGGAGGACGCCAACACCACCGCCCGGCGCGCCTCCGAGACCACCCGCAGTCACGCCGAACTGGAGCGCGCCATTCGCGAGCTGGCCGCGGTGGCCGAGCGACTGGAGGCGATCGCCCGCCACTTCTCCCACGAGCTATGAACCCACGCGAACGGGTCTACGTTGCCCTGGGCAGCAACCAGGGAGATCGGGCAGCCTATCTCGGTCCGCGCGCGTGACGCGCTGGCCAAGCTGCCGCTCACCAACCTGCTGGCGGTCTCCAGCGTCGAGGAGACCCCGGCGGTCGGGCCGGAGGGGCAGGGGCCGTACCTCAACCAGATGGTGCTGCTGGATACCACGCTGGATCCCGGCCGGTTTCTCAAGCTCCTGCACAAGATCGAGGACGAGAACGGCCGTACCCGCGCCGAGCGCTGGGGCCCGCGCACCCTCGACCTCGATATCGTCCGCTTCGGAACCCGGCGGCTGCGCGATCCTGACCTCCGCATCCCGCACCTCGAACTGCCCAATCGCGACTGGTGGCAGCGGGAGATCGAGGAGCTCGACCGCCTCAGTCCCCTGAAGAAGGATGAGGACTGAACCTCGGCGGATCGCAGATCGCCGAACCCTGTCCGCCGATCTCTCACCCCCGGACCCCGAATGACCGTACCCAAGCCCCTGACCGTACCCGAACTGCGCGAGCGCAAGGCCGCCGGCGAGAAAGCTCACCGTGCTGACCTGCTACGACGCGCTGTTCGCCCGGCTGCTGGATGGGACCGTGGACATCCTGCTGGTCGGGGACTCTCGTGAACCAGGTCGTGGCCGGCCGCGAGACCACGCTCGATGCGAGCCTCGACCAGATGATCTACCACGCCGCGGCGGTCCGGCGGGGCGCCAGCCGGTCGCTGGTGTTCGTGGACCTGCCCATTCCTGTCCTACCAGGTGTCGGTCGAGGACGCCATCCGCAATGCCGGCCGGGTGCTGAAGGAAACTGGCGCCGCTCGGTGTGAAGCTGGAGGGCGGCGAGCCGATGGCGGACACGGTCCGCGCGCTGGTCCGCATCGGGATCCCGGTCATGGGACATCTCGGCCTGACGCCGCAGTCGGTGCACCAGCTCGGCGGATACCGGGTGCAGGGCCGCGACCGGGCCGAGGCCGATCGGCTCCGCAGCGATGCCCGCGCCCTCCAGGACGCCGGCGCCTGCGCGATGGTGCTGGAATTGGTCCCCGCCGCCCTGGCCGCGGAGGTGAGCCGGAGCCTGTCGGTGCCGACCATCGGGATCGGCGCGGGGCCGGGATGCGACGGCCAGGTCCTGGTCCTGCACGACATGCTGGGCCTCAACGAGGGGTTCCAGCCCAAGTTCCTCAAGACCTACGCCGATCTCTCGGCGACGGTGCGCGAGGCTGCCCTCGCCTACGCCGCGGAAGTGCGGGCCGGCAAGTACCCCGGGACGGAGCACAGCTTCGAGTGAGCTCCCGCCGCTGCTCGCGGTGACCGATCGCCGAGCGATAGCCTTCTCCGCCATGCAGACCTTCACCGACCCCGCCGCCCTCCGCGCCTGGCTCCGCGAGCACCGGCCGCGCTGGCCGCCGGATAGGTCTCGTTCCCGACCATGGGGGCCCTGCATGACGGGCATCTGTCCCTGGTGGCGACGGCCCGGCGCCAGAGCGATGTGGTGGTGATGAGCGTCTTCGTCAATCCGCTGCAGTTCGGTCCCACCGAGGATTATCAGCGCTACCCGCGCGACCCGGCCCGGGACGGCACCCTCGCCGAGGCCGGCCGGGGTGGACGCCCTGTTCCTGCCGTCGGTCGAGGTGATGTACCCGCCGGGATCCGAGGTGCGCGTGCTGCCCGGTGCGGCGGCGCTCCTGTGGGAAGGCGCGGTACGCCCGGGCCACTTCGAGGGCGTGCTCACCGTGGTGGCCAAGCTCTTTCACCTGGTGAGGCCCCAGGTGGCGGTGTTCGGGCAGAAGGACATTCAGCAGGCGGTGCTGGTGCGTCAGATGGTCCGGGACCTCGACTTCCCGGTGGAGGTGGTCGTCTCGCCGACGGTGCGCGAACCCGACGGGTTGGCGTTGAGCAGCCGCAACGCCTATCTCAGCGCCGGGGAGCGGCGGGAGGCGCTGGGGCTGAGCCAGTCGCTCGGGGCGGCCGATCAGGTCTGGCGTGCCGGCGAGCGGCGCGCCGAGGCGATCATGGCCGTCATCGGTGGCGGCACTCAAGATGTTTCCCGGTGTGACTCCGGACTATATTGCCATCATTGATCCCGCAATCCCTGCGCCCGGTGCCACAGGCCGGGCATGGCACAATCGTCGCGGTAGCGGGGCGGGTAGGACACACTCGGTTGCTGGACAATCTCATCCTTGGCATGGAGATCCGTTGAATCTGATCCACGAGTCCCGCCCCGCTCCGTCAGGGCTGCGCCCCACCCTTCCGGTGTGGGCGGTGGTTTCGCCCAGCCGGCTGGCGCACATCGAGCGGGTCGCCCGGCTGGTGTCCCAGTGGGCGGAGGAGATGGGGGTACCCGATAGCGAACGGAACCGGTGGTTGCGCGCCGTCTGGCTTCACGATGCCCTGCGGGATGCGCCGCAGGAGGAGCTGGAGCGCTGGGCCCCGACCGTCCTGGGCAGCGCGGCGCTGCGCCACGGCCCCGCCAGTGCGGCGCGGGCCAAGGCGGACGGCGAGACCGACCGCGGGGTGCTGGACGCGGTCCGCTATCACAGCGTCGGGCTGGCTGAGTGGGACATGGTGGGCCGAGCGCTGTACTGCGCCGACCACCTCGAGCCGGGACGTGCGCATCAGGCCGAGGAGCGGGCCGGGCTGGCGGCGCGCTTTCCCAACGATTCCGGTGGCGTACTCCGCGAGGTCGCCTCCGCGAGGCTCTCCCGGGCCATCGCCTCCGGCTGGCCGCTCCCCGATCCGACGGTACGCTTCTGGAACTGCCTGGTCGCTCGCGTCGCTGGCTGATCGCCGGCGGCTCCCTCCTAGCCCTCCTGCTGCTGGTATTCCTGTCCCCGCCTGTTGCGCCGGGACCGGGTCGAGGGCCACGCCTACGACATCCCCTCCGCCGACAATCGCGTCGTGGTGGAAGTGCTCAACGGCACGACTCGCCCCGGCCTCGCCCGCAAGGGTACCCGGCAGCTGCGAGGTCACGGGCTCGATGTGGTCTACTTCGGGGGCGCGGACACGACCGTGGACTCCACCCGCATCCTGCTTCGCCGGGGCATCCCGCGGCGCCGCCGACCGTGTGCGCAGCGCGCTGGGCGGCGGCACCGTCGTGGTGGCGTCCGACACGCTGCGCCGGGTGGATGTGACGGTCATTCTCGGGTGGGACTTCCAGCCGGCTGAGGAGAGTCACCCTTAGCCCGGCGGCTCTTGGGACAGGCCGGGCCGTATCCTCAGCGGCCGGGCGGGACGGCTACGGCCGGACGGCCGGGCCGACCAGCCCCAGGACCAGATCCATCACGTTGGTGCCGGTCATCCCGGTCCGGAACAGCGCCCCGGCCGCCGCCAGCGCGTCGTGGCTGTGATGGGTAGCCAGGTCGCGGGCTGGATCGCGTCCGGCCGCGTGAATCCCGCGCCAGACCGAAGCGTCGGCGAACCCACCTGCGGCATCCGTGGGGCCGTCCCGGCCATCGGTGCCGGCGGCCAGCAGCGTGACGCGGCCCGGGCCCGGCGGGTCGCCGCCCGCGGGGTGGGCGAGGACCTCCGCCGCCGCCAGGGCCAGTTCCTGTGAGCGGCCGCCGAGGCCGGCGTCCGGCGAGAGCGTCACCGTGGTTTCCCCGCCCCACACCAGGACTGCATGATTATTCACACCAGCGCCTTGCGCAGCCGGGACATTTGTGGCATCATAAGCCCGGAGCCGGGTCGCCAGCCGGCGGCCGACCTCAGCCGCCTCGCCGGCCAGGGCGGCATCCATCAGGCGTGCGTCCAGACCGAGCGCGGCAGCCCGCGTGAGGGCGGCCTCCAGGGCCAGCCGGTTGCTGGCCACCAGCGTGACCTCGGTACGTCCGAAGGCGGGGTCGTCCGGCTTCGGGGTTTCGGGAAGGGCACCGCGCTCCACGGCCTCCAGGTAGTCCCGCAAGGCCGTCGGAATCGCGGGCCAGAGGCCGGCGGAGACGAGCGCTGCTCGCACATCCGCTGCGCTGGAGGGATCCGGAACGCAGGGACCTGAGCCGATGGAGCCGAGATCGTCGCCAATTACGTCTGAGATTGTGAAATTTTTCACGTGTGACGGGGCCAGGCGGGCCGCCAGTCGGCCGCCTGACCACCGTGAGAACCGTTTGCGGATCTGATTCATCGCGGTAATATCGAGCCCAGATCCCAGCAGGAGCCGGAAAAGCACGCCGAGGTCCGCGGCGCCGAGGCCGGGCGCCGGGGCGGCGATCAGGCTGGTGGTACCACCGGAGAGAAGGACCCATACTTCATCCTCCGGGCGGATTGCTGTTGCCGCTGTGTCGAGGGCTTCGGCCGCCGCGAGGGACCCGGAGCCCGGCTGGGGGTGATCGCCGACGAGCACCGGCAGCCGAGGGTGGGGCGACAGCGACGGCTCGGGCACCACCAGCAGGCCGCCGGCGGGTTGCTGCCCCCGTTCCGCCAGGACTTCGACGGCGGTCTGGGCCATCGGCTGGGCAGCCTTGCCGAGGGCCAGGATGTGTACCCGGCGGACCGACCTTGCCGTTTGGCTCCCGAGGGCTTTTCGCAGTGCCGGACCAGGGGCGGCTGCCGTGACAGCCGCCCAGTAGAGGTCCGTCAGCAGGGCCCGCGGGTCCGGTGACGGCGCGGGAGGAGTCATCAGCAGCTCGCAGGTCGCAGGGAAGCGGTCGGGCGTATGAACATACAGCCGTCCGTGAGCATTCGCGCGGGAGCCCGGAGCTTCCGCTCAGTTGTCTTCAGCGCAGAGGATAGTGCCATGGCTGGCCGCAACTTCCTGTTCGTCCCCGGTCCCACCAATTCCCCGGACCGCATCCTGCGGGCGATGCACGTTCCCGATGGAGGACCACCGGTCCTCCAGCTTTCCCGAATTCACCTTCGGGATTCTGCGGGACCTCAAGAAGGTCTTCAAGTCCGAGACCGGTACGCCGTTCGTCTTCCCGGGCACCGGCACCGGCGGCTGGGAGTCGGCGCTGGTCAACACCCTGTCGCCGGGCGACAAGGTCCTCACCTTCCGCTACGGGCAGTTCAGCCATCTGTGGATCGACATGATGCAGCGCCTCGGTCTGGACGTCACCGTGGTGGACGTCGAATGGGGTGAGGGTGCGCCGGCGGACCAGCTGCAGTCCCTGCTCAGCAAGGACAGCGGGCACGCGCTACAAGGCGGTGTGCATCGTGCACAACGAGACGGCCACCGGGGTGACCAGCGACATCGGGGCGGTGCGGAAGGCGATGGACGCCGCGAAGCATCCCGCGCTCCTGTTCGTGGACAGCGTCAGCGGGCTGGCCAGCATCGACTTCCGGATGGACGAGTGGAAAGTCGACGTGGCGATCACCGGCTCCCAGAAGGGCTTCATGCTGCCGGCCGGCCTCGGCCTCGTCTGCGTCAGTCCGCGCGCCCTGGAGCTGGGCAAGACGGCCAGGCTGCCGCGCTGCTACTGGAGTTACGAGGACATGGTGAAGGCCAACGGCTCGGGCTACTTCCCCTACACACCCTCGATCCCCATGCTGTACGGCCTGCGGGAGTCACTGACCATGCTGCTGGAGGAGGGTCTGGAGCAATGTCTTCACCCGGCATCACCGGCTGGCGGAGGGCTGCCGCCGGGCGGTGACCGCGTGGGGACTCACCGCTGTGCGCCAAGGCGCCCAAGTGGCACAGCGACACGGTCAGCGCGATCATGGTGCCGGCCGGCATCAACGGTGCCGACGTGATCGACGTTGCCTACCGGCGCTACAACTTTGCCCTCGGCGCGGGCCTCAACAAGGTGGCGGGCAAGCTGTTCCGCATCGGTCACCTGGGCGACCTCAACGAGATCACGCTGCTGGCCGGGCTGGCCGGCACCGAGATGGCGATGCGGGATGTCGGCATCAAGGTCGACCTGGGCAAGGGCGTCGCCGCAGCGCAGCAATACTGGATCGAGACTCAGCGGCCGCTTCCGGCCAAGAAGGTGGCGGCGCCCGCCGAGGCCACGGCGGCCAAGCAGCCGGCGGGTGTCGCGTGAGTCATACCCGCTACGAGCCGGCTCGCTCCCGGCTGCAGCGGAGCGAGCTGGCGGTGCCGGGCTCCAATCCGGCGATGTTCGCCAAGGCGCTCGAGTGCGCCGCCGACTACGTCTTCCTCGACCTGGAGGATGCGGTCGCGCCGGCGGACAAGGAACAGGCCCGGGTCAACGTCATCCAGGCGCTGAACGAGCACGACTGGCGGGGCCGGGGCAAGACCATCTGCGTGCGGGTCAACGGAATTGACACCCACTACTTCTACCGCGACATCGTGGACGTGGTGGAGCAGGCCGGCGCCCGGCTGGATGTCATGCTCATCCCGAAGGTGGGCGTGGCCGGCAGACGTCTACCTGACGGACGCGCTGCTCACCCAGATCGAGACGGCCAAGGGTATTCCCGCACCGGATCGGCCTGGACGTGCTGATCGAGACCTCGCTGGGCATGGCCAACGTGGAGGCGATCGCGCAGAGCTCCCGGCGGCTGGAGGCGATGCACTTCGGCGTGGCCGACTACGCCGCGAGCATGCGGGCGCGCACCGTCAACATCGGCGGACTCAATCCCGATTATCCGGGCGATCAGTGGCACGCGTCGCTGACCCGGATGATCGTGGCCTGTCGGGCGTACGGGCTGCGCCCGATCGACGGTCCCTTCGGCGATTTCAAGGATGCCGACGGCTTCCTGGCCGCCGCGCGCCGGGGAGCCGCCCTCGGCATCGAGGGCAAGTGGGCCATCCACCCGTCGCAGATCGACCTGGCCAACCAGGTGTTCACCCCTCCGGACGCCGAGGTGACGCGGGCCCGGCGTATCCTCGAGGCGCTGGAGCAGGCGGCCGGCGAGGGCAGGGGGGCGGCGCAGCTGGACGGCAAGATGATCGATGCGGCCAGTGCCCGCATGGCGAACGTGGTGGTCGAGATGGCCGCCGCGATCGCGGCCCGGAAGTAATCGGCACCAGCCCGTTGACAGCCCGGCGGACCGCCGCGGGCCGACAGACCCTTCTGGAGGGCACCTTGGATATCCACGAGTACCAGGCAAAAGAACTGCTTGCCAACTTCGGGGTCGCCGTGCCTCGAGGTGGCGTGGCCTACAGCGCGGAGCAGGCGGTGTACCGCGCGGCCGAGATCGGCGGCACCCGCTGGGCGGTCAAGGCCCAGATCCATTCCGGCGCCCGCGGCAAGGCCGGAGGCATCAAGCTGTGCAGCACGGAGGACGAGGTCCGCCGGGCCGCCACCGAGCTGCTCGGCAAGCGGCTGGTGACGCACCAGACCGGGCCGGAGGGGAAGGTGGTGCACCGGCTGTACATCGAGGCCGCGGTGCCGATCGAGCGGGAGCTGTACATCGGCTTCGTGCTGGACCGCAAGACCGAGCGGATCATGCTGGTGGCCCACCCCCACGGCGGGATGGAGATCGAGGAGATCGCCAAGAGTGAACCGGAGACCATCCTGCGCCAGTCCATGGAACCGGCGGTGGGGATGCAGTCCTTCCAGGCGCGGGAGATCGCCTTCGGCCTGGGGCTGCCTGCCGGGTCGGTCAACCGCATGGTGGCGGTGCTGCTGGGCTGCCATCGCGCCTTCCGCGACCTGGACGCCACCATGGTGGAGATCAACCCGCTGGTGCTCACCAAGGACGGCCAGCTGCTGGCGCTGGATGCCAAGATGGGCTTCGACGACAACGCCCTCTTCCGCCGGCCGACGGTGAGCGAACTGCGGGACCACGCCGAAGAGGATCCCCGCGAGGCGCAGGCCGCGGAGCACGGCCTGAACTACGTGGCGCTGGACGGCGAGATCGGCTGCATCATCAACGGCGCCGGTCTGGCCATGGCCACGATGGACATGATCAAGCACGCCGGCGGATCGCCCGCCAACTTCCTCGACGTCGGCGGCGGCGCCTCTCCCGAGCGGGTGGCGATGGCCTTCAAGCTGGTGCTGCAGGACGGCAAGGTCGGCGCGATGCTGGTCAATATCTTCGCCGGCATCAACCGCTGCGACTGGGTGGCCAAGGGCGTGGTGCAGGCGGTCCAGGAGGTGGGCGTGAAGGTGCCGCTGGTGGTGCGGCTGGCGGGCACCAACGTGGAGGAGGGCCGCCAGATCATCACCGGGTCGGGGCTGCCGATCATCGTGGCGGATTCACTGGCGGATGCGGCGGAAAAGGTGGTCGCGGCCTGGCGCACGGCAAAGGGGAACTGACCATGGCGATCCTGATCAACGAACTGAGCCGCGTCCTGGTCCAGGGCTTCACCGGGGACAAGGCCACCTTCCATTCGCAGAAGATGATCGAGTACGGGTCGAAGGTGGTGGGCGGCGTGACTCCCGGGAAGGGCGGCCAGACCCACATCGGCCTGCCGGTGTTCAACACGGTCAAGGACGCGGTGGACACCGTCTACCCCGACGCCAGCATCATCTTTGTGCCCGGGGCCTTCTGCGCCGACGCGATCATGGAAGCCGCCGACGCCGGCATCAAGCTGGTCTGCTGCATCACCGACGGCATCCCGGCGCAGGACATGATGATGGTCAAGCGCTACCTGCGCCGCTACCCGAAGGAGAAGCGCACCACGCTGATCGGTCCCAACTGCGCCGGCGATCATCAGCCCGGGCAAGTGCATGCTGGGGATCATGCCGGGCCACATCTACAAGTCCGGCTCGGTCGGGCTGGTGACCCGGTCCGGCACGCTCGGCTACGAGGCGGCCAGCCAGCTCAAGGAGCTGGGCATCGGGGTGTCCACCAGCGTGGGCATCGGCGGCGATCCGGTGAACGGGTCCAGCTTCCTGGACATGCTGGAACGCTTCGAGGCCGATCCCGAGACGGAAGCGGTGATGATGATCGGCGAGATCGGCGGTCCGCAGGAAGCCGAGGCGGCCATGTGGGTCAAGGAGAACATGACCAAGCCGGTGATCGGCTATGTGGCGGGGCTCACCGCGCCCCGGGGCCGCCGCATGGGCCATGCCGGTGCCATCATCTCCGCGTTCGGTGACACCGCCGCGGAGAAGTCCGAGATCATGCGCGCGCTGGGGCTGGCGGTGGCCCCCAGTCCGGCCGAACTCGGCAAGGCGGTGGCGGAGGCCCTGGCCAAGAAGCCGCCCCGCAAGAAGCTGGTGACCCGGTGAGCGCCCGCCCCCGCATCGTCATCACGCGGAAGATTCCAGCGGCCTGTGAGGCGGAGGCGGCGAAGCTTTTCGACGCGGTACTCAATCCCGACGATCGGCCCCTGTCCAGCCGAGCAGCTGAAGCAGGCGCTGCAGGGGGCGGATGGCCTGCTGCCGACCGTGACGGACAAGGTCACCGCCGAGGTCCTCCAGACGCCGGGCCGGCGGGCGAAGATCGTCGCCAACTTCGGCGTGGGCTTCAACAACATTGACATCGAGGCCGCGAAGCAACTGGGGCTCACCGTCACCAACACCCCCGACGTGCTCACCGACGACACGGCGGACATCGCGGTGACCCTGCTGCTCATGGTGGCCCGGCGGGCTGGAGAGGGAGACCGCCACGTCCGCGCCGGCCAGTGGACCGGCTGGCGTCCGACCCACATGCTGGGCGCCAGGGTCAGCGGCAAGACCGTGGGAATGATCGGCTTCGGCCGCATCGCCAAGGCGGTCGCCCGGCGCCTGCATCACGGGTTCGGCATGCGGGTGATCTTCGCCGATCCCTTCCCGCCCAAGCCGGAGGAGGCCCGGGCGCTGGGGGCCGAGCAGCGCCCCAGCGTCGAGGCGGTGCTGGCCGAGGCGGACTTCGTCTCGCTGCATTGCCCGGCCACCCCCGAGACCCGCCACCTCATGAACGCGGCCCGGCTGGGGATGATGCGGCGGGAGGCGTTCCTGATCAACAGCGCCCGGGGTGATGTCGTGGACGAGGCGGCGCTGGTGGCCGCCCTCGAGGCCGGCACCATCGCCGGCGCCGGACTGGACGTGTTCGAGCGAGAGCCGCAGGTCACCGCCGGCCTGCTCAAGCTGGAAAACGTGGTGCTCCTGCCGCATCTCGGCAGCGCCACCCTGGAGACCCGGGTGGCGATGGGCCTGCGCGCGCTCGAAAATCTGCGCCTCTTCTTCGCCGGGCAGCCGGTGCGCGACCGCGTGGTGTGAGCGACGACCACGCGGCGCCGTTCGTCGCCGAGAATCTGCCTTCGTCCGCCGATCCGCTGGCGGCCAGCGCGGCCCAGTACGCTTCGGAAACCGCGGAGCTGCTGTTCGGGCTGCTGCTGGACGTCGTTCGGGTGCGGCATGCCTACCTCGAGCCGGCGCTGCTGGGTGGGGCGATGGATCCCGCCTGGAGCACCGATCAGCTGGAGGCCTGTCTCCGGGCCCAGGGGATCTGGTTCCAGCTGCTGTCCATCGCCGAGCAGAACGCCGCGATGCGGCGCCGGCGGCAGACCGAGACCGAGCGCGGCCCGGAGCAGGTGCGCGGCACCCTCATGCAGGTGCTGCACCGGGCCCGCCAAGAACGCCTGGCGGGGCCGGAGCAGCTCCACGACCTGCTGCGCCTGCTGCGGATCCGGCCCACCATCACCGCCCATCCCACCGAGGCGCGGCGGGTCACCGTGCTCGAGAAGCACCGGCGCGTCTACCGCCGCCTGGTGGATCTGGAGTCTCCGCGCTGGACGCCTCGCGAACGCACCCAGATCATCGACCAGCTCCGTCTGGACATCGAGCTCCTGTGGATGACCGGTGAACTGCGCCTGGAGAAGCCCACCGTGCCGCAGGAGGTGTACTGGGGGCTGCACTTCTTCAGCGAATCGCTGTTCGAGGCCACCACCGAGCTGCTCGAGAAGCTCGAGCGCACCCTGCAGCAGCTCTGGCCGGAGGCACGGTTCGAGATTCCGCCGTTCTTCCAGTTCGGTTCGTGGATCGGCGGCGACCGCGACGGTAACCCCTTCGTCACCAACGAGGTGACCCGGCGCACGCTGCGGCAGAATCGGGTGGCGAGCCTGGTCCGCTATCACCAGCGGCTGGGTGAACTGCTGAAGACCCTCAGCATCACCGAGCGCGCGCTGGAGGTACCCGAGGCCTTCCGGCAGGCGCTGGCCGACGCGCTCGCCGCGATCGGCGACGGCGCGGAGATCGTCGCCCGCAACCCCGGCGAAGTGTACCGCCAGTATCTCGCCTGCATGATGCGCAGGCTCCAGGGCGCCGTGCGCCATGCCGAGGCGGGGCGGACCGCGCCACCCGGCGAGGGCTACGGGTCGGCGGAAGAACTGATCGGCGACCTGCGCCTGCTGGAGGGGGCGCTGGCACAGGGCGGGAGCACCCGCGTGGCCGGGGCGCTGCTCCGACCGGTCCGCCGCGAGGTGGAGACCTTCCGGTTCAGCACCGTGCGCCTCGACCTGCGGGAGAACACGACCCGCCTGACCGAGGCGCTGGTGGCGCTGTGGCGGTCGACCACCGGGCAAACGGGAGAGCCACCCGAGGTGGCTTCGGAGGAGTGGAAGGCCTGGCTGTTGGCGGAGCTGGCCCGCCCGCGCCGGGGCGACCGGCCACTGGACGGGTTCCCGCCGGAAATCCAGGAGACGATGGGCCTCTTCCGGGTGGTGCGGGAGATGCGCAGCGACCTCGATCGTGAGGCATTCGGCAGCTTCGTCCTGAGCATGACGCGGGAGGTCGCCGACGTGCTGGGCGCCTACCTCCTGGCCAAGGAAGGGGGCCTCTTCGCCGACGAGGCCGGCACCGAGAGTTCCACCCTCGCGATCGTGCCGCTATTCGAGACCATCGAGGACCTGCACCGCGCGCCGGCGATGATGCGGGAGCTGCTCAATATCCCGGTGGTGCGCCGGACGGTCCGCGCGCTGGGCGGCACCCAGGAAATCATGATCGGCTACTCCGACAGCAACAAGGACGGCGGGTTCTTCTCCTCCAACTGGGAGCTCTTCAAGGCCCAGGCTCGACTCACCCGCGTGGGGGAGGAACTGGGCGTGCCCGTCGCCTTCTTCCACGGCCGCGGCGGCTCGGTGAGCCGGGGCGGCGCGCCGCTGGGCCGGGCCATCGCGGCGCAGCCGGCCGGCTCCATCCGGGGGCGGATGCGGATCACCGAGCAGGGCGAGGTGGTCTCGCTCAAGTACGCCAACCGGGGCACCGCCCAGTACCAGGTGGAGCTGCTTGCGGCCAGCGTCATCGAGCACTCGCTGCGCTCCGAACACGAGGCCGCCCTGGCCCCCACCAGTGAGTTCGAGGAAGCGATGGAGGCGATCTCCGGCGCGGCCCAGGCGACCTATCGCCGCTTCATCGAACACCCCGAGATGCTGCCCTACTTCTCCACGGCCAGTCCGCTCGAGGAGCTGGGCCGGCTCAACATCGGGTCCCGGCCGGCGCGGCGCAGCGGGCTGCGGACACTGGGCGATCTGCGCGCCATTCCGTGGGTGTTCGCCTGGTCCCAGAACCGGCATTTCATCACCGGCTGGTATGGCCTGGGGAGCGGACTCGAGACCTTCATGCAGGTCCGGGGAGACCGCGGGATCCGCCTGCTGGGCCGGATGTTCCAGGACTCGCGGCTGTTCCGGCTGATCCTCGACGAGGTGGAGAAGACCCTCTCGTACGTGGACCTGACGATCGCGCGGCAATATGCGGACCTGGCTCCCGCCGGCCCAGGCCGCGAGGAGATCTTCGGGCTGGTGGAGGCGGAGTACCACCGAACCGTGCGCACGGTCCTCAGCGTGACCGGCGGCCCGGAGCTGGCCGAGCGCTTTCCCCGCTTCCGCCGCCGGCTGGCGCGGCGCATGGCGACGATCAACCAGGTCAGCCGTCAGCAGGTGGAGCTGCTCCGCCGCTTCCGCGCCTCCCGCGGGGACGCGGAGCGGCAGCAGTACCTGGACGCGCTGCTGCTTTCCATCAACTGCATCTCGGCGGGCTTCGGGGCCACCGGCTGACCCGAGTCGGTCTGCTTCCCTCCACCGTATCCGGGCCAGCTCGGCAGGATGCTCCGGCACGGGCGGGCATCCGGAACATTCCGATGGCGCTGGCGGGGCGCCTCACGGTCCCGGGTGGCGGCGAATCCTACGGGGAGGGGGTCCCGGGTAGCGGTGGAATCAGGCGACGGGGGCCCCGCGACGCCGCCGCTCGGTCTCTACCCGAAGCTGGCCGCAGGCGGCGCTGATGTCGAGTCCACGGCTCCGGCGTACGACCGCCTCGATGCCCGCCGACACCAGCAGTTGCTGGAAGGCCCGGATGCGGGCGCTCGGCGTCGGGGTCAGGCCCGGCGCACCGCCGGGATGGAGGGGCAGCAGATTGACCAGGGCCCCCTGGCGGCGCGCCAGCCGAGCGAGGTCCGTCGCGTCCTGGTCAGAGTCGTTCAAGCCGGAGATCAGTACGTATTCGAAGGTGATCCGCTTGCGGAAGGCGGCGGCGGCCTCGAGCACTTGTGCCAGGGTGTACTTCTTCTCAATCGGCATCAACGGCCGGCGGCGGACCGGACTTGCGGCGTGTAGCGAGATCGCCAGGCGGAACTGCTCCGGCCGTGCGGCCAGGGCCAGCATCCCCGGCACGATGCCCACGGTGGAGACGGTGATGTGGCGGGCGCCGATTCCCAGGCCATCGGGGCTGTTGAGGATCGAGAGGGCGGTGTCCACCGCCTCCCAGTTGAGCAACGGCTCCCCCATCCCCATGAAGACGATGTTGGTCGGCTTGTCGGCGGGGTCGCGGAGGATCAGTTCTCGCGCCTGACCGGCGATCTCGAAAGGGGAGAGATTGCGTCGGAACCCCATCCGGCCGGTGGCACAGAAGACGCAGCCCAGGGCGCACCCGGCCTGGGAGGAGATGCACAGGGTGCGCCGGTCGCCGCTGGGGATGAGCACCGACTCGATCAGTTCGCCGTCGCCGAGGCGCCAGAGGTACTTGCGGGTGCCGTCCTGAGAATCCTGTCGGGCCGCCAGCGTCAATCGGGAAACCGGCCAGACCTGGTCGAGCCGGTCGCGGAGGGCGGCCGGCAGGTCGGTGGCCTCCTGCCAGCTCCCGACCGGGCGCTGCCAGAGCCTCGGATGGAGTTGCCGAATCCTGTAGGGGGGCAGCCCTTCGGTCCCGGTCCAGGCGGCAAACTGGGTTGCCGCCTGTTCCGGGGTGTACTCGAGCAGGGCCGGCGGGAGGGCGGGGGTGGTCATGGATGATCAAGATAATCCAGGTCCATGAGCGCGCCCGCCGTGACGAACCGTTGCCCTCAAGCCACAGGTGTGGCGCGGATGGTTGGTTGACCGGCGGGCGGGGATCTTTCAGATTTGGTTCGCCTTCCTCTACCCGACGGCGTTGCTCGCAAACACAGCTGATTCCATGTCCGCACGGCACGGTCCCAGCACTGGGAGCGTTTTCCCGGCGCGGTCCAACCGTGCCTTCGGAGGGTTCATGCAGAAGCAGCTGATCGCCGTGGCCTGCGGCACCCTCCTCGTTGCAGCGTGCGGCGAAGGACCGACGACTACCCAGTCGCAACCTCTGCTCGACGTGCAGCGAAATGCCAGTGCCGAGCTTGTGCCTGGCCGCTATATCGTCCTGTTCAAGGGATCAGTGGCCGATGTTACAGGCGAGTCCGACCGGATCGTGCGGAGTGAGGGCGGGCGGACGCTGTTCGTCTACGATCGTGCGGTCCGCGGCTTCGCGGCCGATCTCTCGGACGCGGCGGTCGAGCGGCTTCGCCGCAACCCGAAGGTCTCGCTGATCGAGCAAGACGCCCTGGTCAAGCTGGACGCGACCCAGAGCCCGACCCCGTCATGGGGCCTGGACCGAATCGACCAGGCAAGCCTGCCGCTCAGCAACAGCTACACCTATCCGAACACTGGCGCCGGTGTCCACTTCTACGGCATCGACACCGGAATTCTCGGTGGCATCAACGGCACCGCCACCACCCCGCATTCAGATGTGGCGGGACGGCTCTCCACCGGCTTTGACGCTATCACCAGCGGAGGCACCGCCAACGATTGCAATGGGCACGGGACCCACACCGCCACCACCGCCGCCGGCACCACCTACGGTGTGGCCAAGAGTATGACCCTGCACCCGATCCGGGTCCTCAACTGCGCGGGGTCGGGCTCGTTCTCCCAGGTCATCGCCGGCATCAACTGGGTCACTGGGGACCATCAGACCCACCCCGGGCAGCGCTCGGTGGCCAACATGAGTCTTGGCGGCGGTTTCGACCAGGCGACCAACAATGCGGTCATTGCATCGATCAACGCCGGGGTGGTCTACAGCCTGTCTGCCGGGAACAGCTACGGAACGGATGCCTGCACCCAGTCGCCCGCGTCGGTGACGCAGGCGCTGACGGTCATGGCGTTCGATATCAATGACCGGCTGGCCGACTTCTCCAATATCGGCACGTGCACCGACCTGGGCGGCCCCGGCGTCAACATCACCGCCGGCTGGATCGGCAGCCCGACGGCCACCAGCACCGTCAGCGGCACGTCGATGTCCGCGCCGCATGTGGCCGGCGTGGCGGGTCTGTACCTCGCCGCCAATCCCGGGGCCACGGTGGCGACGGTCAACGCGGCCATCATCAGCAATGCCACCAACGGGGTCATGGCCGGGGTGGGCGGCGGCGCGTTCCCCGGCTCATCGCCGAACAAGAACTTGAACATGCAGTTCATCGGCGGCGGCGGACCCGCGAATCAACTGCCGGTCGCCGATTACAGCGCCACCTGCGTCGTGCTCACCTGCACATTCGATGGGACGCTCTCCGACGATCCCGACGGCACCATCGTCAGCTACCGCTGGACCAAGCCCAGCGGACAGGTGGTCTCGACCGCGGCATCGTTCACCGAGAGCTACGCCACCCCCAGGACGCTGACGCGCACCCTCACGGTGACCGACAATGCCGGAGGCACCAACAGCATTACCAAGCAAGTCGTGGTCACCGGCTCCGGCGGGGGTGGCGGCGGCAATCTCCCGCCGGTGGCCAGCTTCACCTACAACTGCAACACGGGCAAGGCTCGGCAGTGCGCCTTTGATGCCACCGCCTCCTCGGACGACGTTGGAATCACGAACTTCGATTGGACCTTTGGTGACAACGCGATCGGGCTGATGCAGGTCATGAAACACACCTACAAGGTTTCCGGGCAGTACACCGTCACCCTGAAGGTCACCGACGGCGGCGGGCTGACCGGAACCCAGACGAAAGTGATTACCGTCCCCTGAACACCGAGGCTGGCAATGCCATCTAGCCGCCGGGCCCCCCAAGGGGCCCGGCGGTTGGCGTTGCCCCGCAGCGGCCTAAGTTGCCGCCGGCGAATTGGTTGCCCCCCTCCCGCACGCCGGTTAGGTTTTCCCCAATCTCCGACCAGACCCCAGGATTGCTGCTCACCGAACTGCTCACTCCCGATCGCATCAGGGTTCCCCTCGCGGCTGCCGACAAGGCCGGCGTGCTGCGCGAGCTCACCGAGCTGCTCGCCGCCGTCGCACGGACCGATCCTGCGCCCCTGCTGGCGGCGGTGCTGGCCCGCGAGGAGGTGCTGTCCACCGGGATCGGTCATGGCATTGCCATCCCGCACGCCAAGGCGGAGGTGAGCCAGCTCTCGGTCGTCTGCGGCAGCACCCCGCTGGGGGTAGAGTTCGACGCCCTGGATGCTGAGCCGGTCCGCCTGTTTTTTCTGCTCATCGGTCCGGAGAGCGCCGCTGGCGAGCACGTGAAGGCGCTGTCCCGCATCGCCCGGCTGGTCCGGCGGGAGAGTGTCCGCGACGCCCTGCTCGGTGCCACCGACCCGGCCGCGTTCTACCAGATCATCGTGGAAGCCGAGGAGCGATGACCGCCAGCACCTCCCTCCGCAGTCATCGGTGCGGCAGCCTGCGGAAAGAGCACGCCGGCCAGACGGTCCGGCTGGCTGGCTGGGTCCACCGGGTGCGCGACCTGGGCGGGGTCATCTTCCTCGACCTCCGCGACCGCGACGGCTTGGTCCAGCTCTCCTTCGACCCCAAGTGGACGCCGCGAGAGGTGCTGGACCGCGCCAAGACGCTGGGGCAGGAGACCGTTGTCCTCGTCGCGGGGACGGTGGAACTCCGGCCCGAGACCGCCCGCGATGCCGCCCTTGCCTCGCGGGATATCGAGGTCCGGGTCACCGAGCTCGCGATCGCCGGGGTCGCGGCGACGCCGCCGATCCCGGTGGCCAGGAAGGAAGGGGAGGAGCTGGCCGCGGAGGAGCTGCGCCTCAAGCACCGCATCCTCGACCTGCGGCGGCCGGAGCTGCAGGCGAACATCATTCTCCGTCACCGCCTCATGCAGCGGGCCCGGCAGGCGCTGTCGGCGCTCGAGTTCCTGGAGATCGAGACGCCGATCCTCACCAAGCCCACGCCGGAGGGCGCGCGCGACTACCTGGTGCCGAGCCGGGTGCATCCGGGCGAGTTCTACGCCCTGCCGCAGTCGCCCCAGATCTACAAGCAGCTGCTGATGGTGGCGGGGTTCGACCGCTACTTCCAGATCGCGCGCTGCTTCCGGGACGAGGACCTGCGGGCCGACCGGCAGCCGGAATTCACCCAGATCGACATCGAGGCTTCCTTCGTGAGCGCGGCGGATGTCCAGGGCTATGTCGAGCGGGTGCTGGTGGAGCTGTGGGCGGAGGCGGGAGAGACGGTCACGGCGCCCTTTCCGCGGCTCTCCTGGCACGACGCGATGGAGCGCTTCGGCATCGACAAGCCGGATCTCCGTTACGACCTGGAGTTGCGCGACCTGTCCGGTTTCCTCCGGCCCGATGCGGCGGAGTTCGTCCAGAAGGCCCGGGCCGACGGTGGCCGGCTCCGCGGCATCGTGGCGCCGGGACTGGGAGATCTTTCGCGCAAGGAACTCGACGGGCTCGCGGCGGTGGCCAAGGGCGCCCGGGCGGGCGGGCTCATCTGGGCCCGCCGTACGGCGGCCGGGTGGGAGGGGCAGGGGGTAAAGGCCTTCGGCGCCGAAGGGCTGGCGGCGCTGGGCGGCAGCCCCGGCGATCTGCTGGTGGCGGTAACCGGGCCGGACGAGGTGACCAGCCCGGCGCTCCACGCCGTGCGTACGGATCTTGCCCGCCGACCCGGGACCGTGCCCCGCGCCAAGCACGCCTTCTGCTGGGTGGTGGACTTCCCGCTCTTCGAGCGCGATCGCGAGACCGGCCGGTTCGCGCCCGCGCACCACCCGTTCACCGCGCCGCACCCCGAGGATTTCGGCCGGATGGAATCGGATCCCGGCCACTGCCGCGCCCAGCACTACGATGCGGTCTACAACGGCAACGAACTCGGCAGTGGCTCCATCCGGATCACCGATCCGGCGGTGCAGCGAAAGATCTTCGAGCTGCTTCGACATCCCGGCCGGGGAGATCCGGCGGCGGTTCGGCTTCCTGCTGGACGGACTGGCGGCGGGCGCGCCCCCGCACGGCGGCTTTGCGCTCGGAGCGGATCGGATCGTGATGCTGCTCGCCGGTGCCCCGTCGTTGCGGGATGTGGTCGCGTTTCCCAAGACCACCGCCGCCCGGGCGCTGTTCGAGGGCGCTCCGACGGTGGTAAACGCGGCAGACCTGAAAGCGTTGCATATTGAGGTGGTAGAGTGAGAGCGCCCCTGTCCGCTATCCGCCATCCGCAGTCCGCTGCCCGCCAGCCGGAGCGCGGATAGCCAATAGCTGATGTCGGGCAGTTCCCCCCAACACGAGGCCCCACTTGACCGACGACATCCAGCACCGGCTCTCCACCGAAGGCGCCGACCCGCTGCTGCTGGCGGGCGTCAACGATGCCAACCTGCAGGAGTTGCAGCGTGCGGTCGGGGTGCGCATCGCGCTGCGGGGTGACATGCTGACGCTGGGCGGGTCGCTGGAACAGGTGGAGCGGGCGACGTCGGTGGTGCAGGGGATGCTGGATCTGGCGCGCATGGGAGAGACCGTGACCCCGGACGATGTCTCGCGGCTGGTGGCCGCCGGTCCGTCCACCGAGCCCGTGGGGTCGGTGGACCAGAAGATCATCCTGCCAGGCCTGCGCCGGGTGATCGCCGCCAAGACCCCTGGACAGCGGGAGTACCTGCAGGCGGTCTCCACCCACGACATCGTGGTGGGCATCGGCCCCGCCGGCACCGGCAAGACGTACCTGGCCGTGGCCAAGGCGGTCGAGGCGCTGGCCCGCAAGCGGGTGCGGCGGATCATCCTGGCCCGGCCGGCGGTGGAAGCCGGCGAGTCGCTGGGCTTCCTGCCGGGCGACCTGCAGGCCAAGGTGGATCCCTACCTGCGGCCGCTGTACGATGCCCTGGAAGACATGATGCCGCACGACCGGGTGCAGAAGGCGCTGGAGTCGCGCACCATCGAGATCGCGCCGCTCGCCTACATGCGCGGGCGCACCCTGTCCGATGCGTTCATCATTCTCGATGAGGCCCAGAACGCCACCGGGGCCCAGATGAAGATGTTCCTCACCCGCCTGGGGGTGAACAGCCAGGTGGTCGTCACCGGGGACAAGACCCAGATCGACCTGCCCAAGCGCGAGGACTCCGGCCTGGTGCAGATCGAACGCATCCTGCCCGGGGTGGACGGCGTCGCCTTCTGCTATCTGGACGAGATGGACGTGGTGCGGCACAAGCTGGTGCGGGAGATCATCCGCGCCTATGCGGAAGATCAGCACGGCTAAGCGCCCTGCCCGGCGACCCGGTGGCGCAGGCAAGTCGCCGGTCCGGGTCCGGATCCAGGGCCGGGCTGATCCCCTCAGTGCCAGCGCTGGTGCGGCGAGCGGTCCGGGCGGTGCTGGCCGGGGAGGATCGCCGTGCCCCCGTTCCCGGCCGCCGGCTGGCCGAGATCTCGGTGACGTTTCTCTCCAGCCCGGCGATGCAGCGACTGAATCGCGACTGGCTCGATCACGACCGGCCGACCGATGTGCTGGCCTTTGCGCTCCCCGGTCCCGACCAGAAAGTGGTGGGCGACATGTACGTCTGTCCGGCAGTGGCGCGCATCCAGGCCCGGCAGCTCGGCGTCCCCGTGCGGGAGGAGCTCGTCCGCCTGGTCGTCCACGGTGCGCTGCACATCCTCGGGTACGATCATCCGGCGGGCCCTACCCGCGCCGCCTCTCCGATGTGGCGTCGCCAGGAGCGCTACGTGACGGTGCTCGCCTGATGCTGACTCTCCACCACCTGCTGACGCCCCTGGCCACCCTGCTGCTTTCGCTGTGGGCCGCGTGGCTCTCCTTCGCCGCCGAAGCCGACGCGGAGGTGCCCCGCATCCTGGTGGATCACCAGGGTGGGGAAGGCGGCGGGCTGCCGCCGGCGCGTGCGCTTTATGTCGGCCACCTGGCCCTGTTGATGCTTGCCGGCGCGGCGGCCGGCACCGCCGAGGCGTGGTGGGCCTGGGGGGCGGTCGGCGCCCTGGGGCGGCTGCTGCTCGGCGTGTCCCTGGTGTGGGTGGTGGGTGGGCTGCTGCCTCGGCTGCTGGCCGCGGTGGCCCCGGACCTCCCGCCGCTGGTGCGTCCCTCCGCGCTCCGCTCCCTCCGCCCCTTCGGGCCGCTGCTCCGCCTGGTTGCCTCGGCCGATGCCCGGTTGCGCCCGCCCAGCCGCCCCCTCAGCCGGGAGGCGGGGCCGGCCCGGCGGGACATGCTGCTGGGTCTGTTCTCGCTGGCCGACATGACCGTCGCGGAGGTGATGACCCCGCGGCTCGACGTCATCGCCGTGGACACCTCGGCGGATCCCGAGGAGGTCATGAACACGCTGCACCGCTCGGAGCACGCCCGTATCCTGGTCTACGACGGCCATCCCGATGCGGTGGTCGGGGTACTCTACGCCAAGGACATGCTGGCGAGCGGCCTGCCGGCGAGAGAGCCGCCCGAGGACTGGCACCGGCTCATCCGGCCGGCCTCCTTCGTGCCGGAGGGCAAGACGCTCGACCGCCAGCTGCGCGACTTCCAGCGTGGTCCCAGCCACCTCGCCGTGGTGGTGGACGAGTTCGGCGGTACCGCCGGGCTGATCACCCTGGAGGACATCCTCGAGGAGGTCGTGGGCGAGATCCAGGACGAGCACGACACCGAGGAACAGCAGCCGGTGCTGGAGGATGCCGAGGGCCACCTCTCCGTGGAGGGCGGAGTGCCGCTGTCAGAACTGGAGGGGCTGCTCGGGCACAGCTTCGGGAGGAGCGACGTGACCACGGTCGGCGGGCTGATCCTCGACGCCTTTGGCCGGGTGCCGCGGGGCGGCGAGAAGATCGAGGTGGACGGGATCGAGATGCAGGTCGAGCTGGTGGCGCGGCGGCGGATCCGGCGGGTGGTGGTGTCGCGCCCGGTGCGGGTCCAGGCCCGCAGTGAGGAGGGTGACGCATGATCTGGGCGGCCCTGCTGAGCGGGCTGGCGATCGCCATCTTCGGCGCCGTGGCCGGCACCGCCCTGGTTTCGCTCAGCCGCATGGAGCTGACCCGGGCGGTGGCGGGCCAGCTCAAGGGCGACACCGGGTCGCTCAGCTGGCTGGCGGAGATGGAGGGTTACCTGGGGGTGACCGCCACGCTCACCGCCCTCGGGGTGATCGTCGTGGGCGCCTCGCTGCCACCCTTCCTGGCAGGCTTCACCACCGCGGTGGCGGGGTTGCTGCTGGTCATGGTGGCGGTGCCGGCCGTGCTGCTGGTGGGGTACCTGCTGCCCCGCTGGCTGGCCCGGCCGCGCGCGGATGTGCTGCGCAACCTGATCGTTCCGGTGCTCCGGCCGGTGGCCCGGATCGTGGGACTCATGCTGCCCGCCCGGGTCGTGCCCGGGGCCAGCGAACTGCGCGCCGTCTGGCGCGAGGGTGCCGCGGCCGGACTGGCGGTGGACGATGAACTCATCATGGTCGGCGGGGTGCTGACCTTCACCGAGCGGGCGGTGCGCGAGGTGATGACGCCCCGCACCGACGTCGTGGCGGTGGCGGAGGACGACCCGCTCGAGGAGATCGCCCAGGTCTTCGCCCAGAGCGGCTACACCCGGCTCCCGGTCTACCGCGGCACCCTGGACGACATCGTCGGCATGCTGCACGCCTTCGACCTGTTCCGGCTCAGGCCCGGCGACCAGCTCCCCATCCGTCCGGTCACCAACGCCCCCGCCGGGCGGACCTGCGGCGATCTGCTGCTCGACATGCAGCGCGAGCGGCGGCACCTTGCCGTGGTGCTCGATGAGTTCGGCGGGACGCTCGGCATCGTCACGCTCGAGGATCTGCTGGAAGAGCTGGTCGGCGAGATCTACGATGAGTTCGACGAGGGCGCCCAGCCGCCCGCCGCGGCCGGGCCGGTGCTCTACGAGACCGACGGCACCACGCCCATCGAGGCGCTGGAGGAGCGGTTCGAAGTGGCCCTGCCCCGGGCCCGCACCAGCAGCATCGGCGGGCTGCTCACCGAACTGGCGGGCCGCATTCCCCCTGCCGGCGAACGGTTCCTGATTCGCGGGCTCGAGTTCGACGTCCTGCAGGCCTCGCCCACCCGGGTGGAGCGGGTATTGATCCGGCGCGCCATCGGTGCGCCCGTGGTGCTGGCACGCACCCTCGCCGGGGAGAACCGACCGTGAGCCGCCAGGAAACGATTGTCCGGTCCATGCTGGACCTCATCAAGCGGGGCAACCTGCGCGCCTTCCTCGCCCTGGCGGAAAAGGCCGAGCCGGCTGACCTGGGCGACGTGCTGTCCTCGCTCGACGAAGCCGACCGCCTGTCCGTCGTGAAGACCCTGCCGCGCCGGCTCTCCGGCGCGGCCCTGGTCGAGATGCCGGACGAGGCTCAGGTGGAGGAGACCCTGGAGAGCCTCGCCGCCGATTCCCCGGAGGCGGTCGGCGAGATCGTCGAAGAGCTGCCCGACGACGAAGCGGCGGATCTGGTCCGCGGGTTCGACCCCGAGGACCAGGCACGGATCCTGGCCGGCGTCGAGGATCGCGAAGGGATCGAGGATCTGCTCCGGTACGACCCGGAGACCGCCGGTGGCCTGATGACCGGCCAGGTGGTCACCGTCCTCGCCACCAGTACCACGGGCGAGGCCATCGAGTCGCTCCGCCGCCAGGCGGAGGAGATCGAGGACTTTTCGCAGGTCTACGTCGTGGACGAAAACGACCATCTCCTCGGAGTGTTGCCGATCAAGCGGCTGGTCACCAGCCGGGCCGACCGCGCCGTCCGGGAGGTCATGGAAGACACCGAGATCCGGGTAACGCCGGAACTGGACCAGGAAGAAGTGGCCCGGATGATGAGCCGCTACAACGTGCCGGCGGTGCCGGTGGTGGACGGCGGCGGCAGGCTGCTCGGGCAGGTGACCTTCGACGACGTCATTGACGTGGTCGAGGCGGAGCAGACGGAGGACCTGCTCCGGTTCGGCGGCACCTCGGCCGAGGAAGAGCTCGCTGCTCCCTGGACCGAGGCGGTCCGCCGCCGGCTGCCGTGGCTGCTGGTCAACCTCGCCACGGCCTCGGTGACCGGGGCCGTGGTGTACCACTTCCAGGACGAGCTGGTCAAGGTCATCACCTTGACCATCTGGATGCCGATCATCGCCGGAATGGGTGGGAACGGTGGCACTCAGGCGCTCGCCGTGACCGTCCGCCGGGTTGCCCTGGGACAGATCCCCCAGGGCCGGGCGGCGTCGGTCATCGGCAAGGAAGTGCTGGCGGGGCTCACCAACGGGATGGTTGTGGGGCTGGTCGCTTCGGCGGTGGCGCTGTTGCTGGGCCACGGTACCCAGCTTGGCCTGGTAGTGTTCCTCGCCCTTACCGGCAACCTCTTCGTGGCCGGGTTCGCTGGGGCGATGATTCCGCTGGCCCTCAGCCGCATGGACATCGATCCGGCGGTGGCCTCCTCGATCTTCGTGACCACCTTCACCGACGTCTGCGGCTTCCTGCTCCTCTTCGGCCTGACGGGGTGGATCCTGGGGGTGTGAGTTTGCGCTTGGGCGATTCGGCCCGAGCGGTGAAGAGAAAGGGGGGGACTGAGATCGGGAGCAGCCTCCGCGAGGGGCGGCCGCCGACCAATCGACCTTCGGCGGGCCTGGGGCACCGATTCGGTCTCGGCGTGCGGCGGGCGGGCTTGAGCGTCGGAGCAGGGCAGGAACATATTGCAGCGCCGTGCGGCGCGCCGGCACCGACCGAGGGAGCCCCCGTTTGACCGATCGCCCCATCGATGCGCGGCACGAGATGAAGCGCGGCCTCTGGTGGATGGGCGGCGCTTCGCTCGCCATGCGGGTCCTCGATGTCGGTGGCACGCTGCTGGTGCTCCAACTGCTGGGACCCAGCGAGATCGGTGTGGCCACGCTCGCCTGGAGCGTGGCGGTGGCGCTGGAGGCGTTCAACGGCATGGGGGTGGGGCAGGTGGTGGTCCGCGAGCGCAACCTGGGTCACGGCGAGCTCTCCGGGCTATTCTGGTTCTCCACCCTCCTCGGCGTGGCAGCGGTGGCGGTGATGGCCGCGCTGGCCCCGTTCGTGGCGCTGTTCTACGCCAACTGGCGCCTGTACCCGATGATCGTGGTGGCGGCCTCCAAGCTGATCTTCGTCGGCGCAGCGCTGGTCCCCCTGCAGCTGGTTACCCGCGACCTCGACTTCCGTACCTCCGGGGCGGTACAGACGCTGGCCACGCTCGGCGAGGCGATCACCAAGGTGGTGCTAGTGCTGGCCGGCCTGGGCGCCTGGGGGCTGGTGCTCGCCAACGTGTCGCGCGGGGTGTACCTGCTGCTCGGGCTGTGGTGGCTGGCACCGTTTCGTCCCTCGCTCACCGCCGCCGACGCTTCGGCCCGCCGTTCCATCCGATTCGGGCTCCGGGTGGCCGCCTCGAGCATCCTGTACCAGGTCTACCGCAACATGGACTTCCTGCTCATCGGCCGGTTCCTGGGAACCAGCGCGGTGGGCATCTATCGGGCGGCCTGGGATCTGGGGATGGCGCCGCTGGAGATGATCCTCCAGGTGGTCAACCGGGTGCAGTTCCCGATCTACGCCCGGCTGCAGCATCATGCCGAGGAGCTGACCCGCGCGTTCTATCGCAGCGCCCGGCTGCTGCTCCTGCTGCTCGGCCCGATCGCCGTGCTCGTCTCCTTTGCCAGTCTGGACATCTTCAGCCTCATCGGTGGCGGCAAGTGGCTGCCGTCGGTCCCGCTGGTGCAGGTGCTGGTCTGGGCCAGCCTGCTCCGGGGCATCACCCTGCTGTTCCCCCACCTCTACCTCGCCACCGGGCATCCGGAGCTCGCGGTGTACGATTCGGCCGCCACCGGTGCCACGCTGGTGGCGGGATTCCTGCTGGCGCTCTCCCTGGCGCCGGCGGGGGCCGGCACCCAGTGGGTGTGCTGGGCATGGCTGCTGACCCTGCCGCTCACGCTGGGGCTCCACTTCCTCATGGTGCGCCGATCCGCCCCGATCACACCGCTCGGGGTGGGGCAGACTCTGGCCCGACCGGCTTTTGCACTCGGGCTGCTGGCGCTGCTGCTGGCGGCCGGCTCCCAGCTGCGTCCGCTGCTCGATTCGCCGGCGCTATCGCTGGCGCTGCTGGTTGTTCTCGCCCTGGTCGGATACCTTGCATGCCTGCGGTGGGTCCTGCAGCTTACGCCCGCCGCGCTGCTGCCGAGCCGTACCACGACCTGATCGCTCGACCCGCCGCCGCGGACTGGCCAAGTCTCCCACCATCAGGAGTGCATGGCGAGTATCCCGCCCGTCGCACACTTCATCTGGTTCGGTCGCAACCTCCTGTGGGTGCACCTGCTGGCGATCCGGTCCGCGGCACTCCGCGGCGGGTTCGAGCGTCTGGTGCTGCATCACACCGACGATCTGAGCGACTCGCCCTGGTGGGCCGAGCTGCGGGCGGTGCCTCGACTCGAGGTGCGGCGGCTGGCACCCGAATCGCTGCTGGCCCGCTGTCCGCAGGGGAACGAGCTGGTGCGAGTGTTCCGCGAACTGGAGGAACCCGCCGGCAAGGCCAACGTGGTGCGGGCGGCGCTGCTTTTTCTTGAGGGGGGAACCTTCCTCGATACCGACACGGTGACCCTCGCGACGTTCCAGCCGCTGCTGCAGCCGGGCGGGGCATTCTGCGGCCAGGAACGGATCAACCGGCCCTACGCCATCCGGGTCAACCGCTCGTGGGCGGTGCAGCTGCCGGCGCTGTTGCGGCGGCTACTCCGATCCACGCTGCGGGAGCTGCCGGGGGGCTGGCGGATGTTTCGACGGCTCGAGCGCCTGTATCCGGCGGCGGTGAACAACGCGGTGCTGGGGACTGAGGCCGGCCACCCGTTTATCGCAGACCTGCTGGGACGCATGATGGCGCAGCCACCGGAGCGGCTGCGGGTGCGCTACGCGCTGGGCACCCATCTGCTGCAGCAGGCCGTCGCCGAGTATGCCGGGCAGGACCTCCGGATCCTGCCACCAGCGGCGTTCTATCCGCTCGGCCCGGAGATCTCCATTCACTGGTTCCGGCACACCCGGCGCGCTCGGCTCGCGGAGGTGCTCCAGCCGGAGACCCGGCTGGTGCACTGGTACGCCTCGGTGCGCACCCGGGATATTCTGCCGGCGATCAATCCGGACTACGTCCGTGCCCGGGCGGGCACGCAGCTGTTCAGTGCGCTGGCGGCGCCGTTCGTGGACGGCTGATCGGCGGACCACAGCTGGCGAGTCAACTCGGTCAACGGGCAGGAGGCATGGTGCGGGTTGCGTTCGTGGTCGGAGAGTTTCCCCAGGTCTCCGAGACGTTCATTGTCAACCAGATGACGGGGCTCATCGAGCGCGGGCACGAAGTGCTGATCCTGGCGCGCCCGCCGGCGCAGGTGCGCCAGGGTGCCCCCGACGGTCACGACCTGATGCGCCGGGTGTTGTACTGGGACATGCCCCGTGGCGGAGTACCCGCTGCCCTCGGTCGCACCGGGCGCCTCCTGCGGACCCATCCACTCCGGACTGGCGGTGAGCTGGCGCGCGCGCTGGGCGGCCTGACGCGCGGACAGAACCTCATTCGCTCCTGGTCCCGAGCCACGCAGCTGCGCACCGCGCCGGTGCCGGATGTGTTCCTGGCCCACTTCGGCAACAACGGGATACTGGCCCTGGAGGCCAGAGAGGTCTGCCGGCTGCCGATACCTCTGGTCACGGCCTTTCATGGGCACGACCTCTCCCGGATGCTGCGGCAGCGCAGTCCCGGCTACCTGAAACGGCTCCTCGATAGCGGCGAACTGATGTTGCCGGTGAGCGAGCACTTCCGCGAGAGACTCATCGGCATCGGCTGTCCGGCCCACAAGATCCAGGTGCACCGTATGGGGGTGGACCCGGAGCGATTCCCGTTTCGGGAACGGAGCCTCGGCCGCGGGGGAGACGCCGCGCTTCGTCAGCATCGGCCGGATGGTGGAGAAGAAGGGGCTGGAGGTGGGGCTTCGCGCCTTTGCCCTGCTGCGCCGGGAGCTCCCCGGCGCGACCTGGCACATCGTGGGGGACGGTCCGCTGCGCCCGCACCTGGAGGCGCTGCGACAGCAGCTGTCCCTGGCGGACAGCGTGCTGCTGCACGGCACCCTGCCGCACCCCGAGGCCCGCCGGGTGCTGGACCAGGCCCACATCCTGGTGGCGCCGAGCGTCACCGCGCAGGATGGAGACCAGGAGGGGATTCCGGTGGTGATCATGGAGGCCATGGCCGCGGGGCTGCCGGTGGTGTCGACCCGGCACTCCGGTATCCCCGAGCTGGTGGAGGACGGGGTGACCGGATTGCTGGTGCCGGAGCGGGATCCCGAGGCGCTGGCGCAGGCGCTGCGCCGGCTGGTGCTCGATGCCCCGGGCTGGCCTGAGATGGGGCGGCGCGGACGCGCGATCGTGGAGCGAGACTACAACACCCGCCGGCTGAACGATCGGCTGGAGCAGACTCTCCTGCAGGTGCTGAAGTAGCCGGGCCTCGTGCTACCGGGCCTCCCGGTAGCGGGCTCGCGCCTCGTCGTACAGCGATTCCAGGGCCCGCACCCGTACCCGGTTGTCGTATTCCCGGAGCATCTTCTGCCGTGCCTCCCGGGCCAGTCGTTCGCGGAGCGCCGGCTCACGGACCAGGCGGAGCAGGCGGTCGGCCAGGGTCTCCGGGTCCCGTTCGGGAACCAGGAAACCGGTGATCCCGTCGTCGATGATCTCGGGGATGCCGCCGTGCCGGGTGCCAATCGGCACCACGCCGGCGGCGCTGGCTTCCTTGACCACGATCAGCCCCGATTCCCGGTTGCCCGACGGCTCCACCACGCTCGGGGCGAGCAGGATGTGACTGGTTGCCAGCAGCCTCGCCACCTGGTCGGGCGGCATGGTCCCGGCGAAGTCCACCCGGCCCTCCAGCCCTTCGTCCCTTGCCAGGGCGCGGAGCGCCTGCTCCCGCTCGCCCTCTCCCACCAGGGTGAGTCGCAGGTCCGTTGTCTGGCGCGCCACCCGGGCAAAGGCGCGGAGGCCGTACTCGAATCCCTTCTTCTCGATGAACCGCCCGATCATCACCACCTGGAGCGGTGTCTGGCTGCGGGGTCCGGGGGTGAAGGCGTCGACGTCGATGCCCAGGCGGTGCACCCGCAGCCGGTCGGCCGGCACCCCCTGGGTCAGCAACATCTGCTTCAGCTCGGTGGAGGCGCACAGACCCAGCGTCATGTCCCGCAGTACACCCGGGCCGAGCAGCGCGTAGCGCAGATGTTCGGGCAGCCAGCGGCGGGGACTGGCCAGCAGCGGCACGTCGTAGCCGTGGAAGGTCACCACCAGCGGCAGCCGGTGACGTCGCGCGAAGGGAAGGGCGTACACCGCGCCCGGTCCGAAGTGGGCGTGCACCAGGGCAAAGCCGCGCTCCCGGAAGCGGGCGTCAAAGGCGGTGGATCTGCGCGTGGCGCGGTAGAGCGGGCCCCCGACGTGCACCTGGTCCCACGGGAACCGCTCGGCCAGGAGCCGCTCGCCGCAGAACACCTCCGCCTGGTACCGCTGGTGCTGACGGATCTCCTCGTATACGAAGGTCTGCGAGTAGGGCAGGAACCGGGTGTTGAACAGCGCCACGGCGTCCGCATGCGGGGCGGTCATCGGCCGCTACCCGCCGCGCCGGCCCGCCTGGAGGGCGGCCACACCCGGTCGTGCTCCACCAGGTAGTCCCACAGCGCCTGCCGCGCCCGCACCTCCTGCTCCAGCCGAGCCGAGTCATCGGGATATTGTGAGGCAACGTCATTCCGCTGCAGCGGGTCCCGGTCGGCGTGGTACAGGTGTGGGGCCGCGGTGGCCGGGTCGAGCACCAGGCTCCAGGCCGGCGTCTCGCCGAACAGGATGTCGCCGTGTACCAGGCCTACCAGGGGGTCGCCCGGCGACAGGGCAAGCAGGTTTCGGCCCAGCCAGGGAGTCGGGTCCCGGATACCGAGCAGCTCCGCCACGGTGGGTGCGATGTCTAGCTGCGAGGCCAGCGCGTTGTGCCGGCCCGGTGGCAGCCGGGGGTGCCGGCCGTGGATCAGGAACGGGACCCAGATCGACTCGCGCCAGCCGTTGCGCTGGCCCGGTGTACCGTCGTGCTCGCCCAGGTTGTAGCCGTGGTCGCCGACGATCACCAGCAGGGTGCGGGGGTACCACGGCTCGCGGGCGATGGAATCGACGAACTCGCGCACCACATCATCGGTGTAGTGAGTGGTATTGAGGACGGCCTCGGCCGGAGTTGCGGCCGTGGTAATGTCCAACGCCCGCTCCCGGCTCCGGAACGGGTAGTGATTGCTGATCGAGACCACGGTGGCGAAGAACGGCTCGGAGCTGTGCCCCAGTTCGCGGATGCGCGCCAGCGCCCGCCGGAACACTTCACGGTCCAGCTCGTCCGCGTCGGAGTAGTAGGCCACCTCGTCGTACCAGCGCCGGAGCCAGATGGTCTGATTGTCCCAGTCCGGGTCGCTGCCGGTAAAGTAGGCGGTGCGCCAGCCGTGCCGCCGGGCCACGGCCGGCAGGCACAGCAGTGAGCTGCTGGTGTAGGTGGTGCTGATGTCCCGCGATGAGTGCGGTGGCGCCGAGCAGTGTCCGGCCATGAAACCGCTGATCGTCGGTGGGCCGAAGCTCAGGAATCGGGTCCACACCGCGGTACCGCTGTCGCTGGCGAGCCGGTCCAGGAACGGTGTCGGTGATGGCTCTCGGTCGGGCCGCAGGAATCCCATGTCCCAGCCGCGAAAGGTTTCCAGCTGGAGGTAGATGACGTTCCAGCGGGTCCCGTCCGGCGGCGCGGGCGACAGCGGCACCCGGAGCAGAGGATAGGTCGAATCCCCGGCGAAGCGCCAGGCTCCGCTCCCCTCGCCCGCGAGCCAGCGCGTCTGGTACTCGGCGACCTGGCGGCGGAGGTCGGCGGGGGGCGCCGTGCCGCGGGAATCGCGCACCAGCTCCAGGGCGAGGGTGATGATCTCCGGTCGGACGCGGTTCCTGGGGAAGTGTCCCCCTGGAAGGTTGTACGCCAGCAGCGGAATGGCCAGCGGGAGGACGGTCCAGGCGAGTGCGGCGGGGATGGGCCAGGCGCGCAGCGTCCGACCGTTGCCGATGATCCGCCGTCCTCTCCACCAGACCAGGGCCATGGCGCCGAACAGGATCACGAACGGCAGCCAGGGCCCGCCCCGGTCGGTGGTGAAGACGTGGAACATGTCCGAGCCCCAGGCGCCGATCCGCTGGTACGTCGCTGCCAGCGTGAACGTGAGGTGAGTGCCGAGGAACCGCATGGCCTCGTTGTCGGCCTGGTCCAGCCCGACGGTAAGCACCAGCAGCGCCAGCAGCGCGGTGTGCCACCTGCGCGCCGTTCGCCCGCGGACAGGCCTGGCGTATCCCACCAGCCAGCGGAGCAGGAAGGGCAGGGATACCAGCGCCACTCCCAGCAGGTTGTAGAACAGCGCCCGCCCGAAGTAGCCCGGCCATTGCTGTACGTAGGGCCCGCCGTAGGGTGTGGGTCGCAGGAACAGCAGCAGTTCCTGCGCGCTCATCACCAGCCAGGCCAGCAGCGCCAGGCGAAGCGCCACCTGGAACTCGCTGGACCCGCTGGGCCCGGACTCCCGAGTCCCGCTCATGCGCGGCGGCTACCGCTGACGGGCATGCCGGGCCTCGATCGCGGCCACCGCCGGGGCCAGGGCGTCCGCCATGATTGCCGCCGTGCGGGCGGCGCCGAGATCGGTGGGGTGGATGTGATCGTGGAAGTTCTCCGGCACCCCGGACAGCGGGGTGACGTCGATGATGCGGTCGGCGGGGATCTCCTCGTCGATGATCCGGTTGATCTGGTTAAAGGCGTCCACGTGGGCATCGTGATTGAAGCCGTGAAAATCGTAGCGGACCCGGGCCCGTTCTCGCGCCGGCAGGCCGACCACGATCAGGGTAGCCTGTTTGCCCACGAACAGCTCGATGCCGAGCGTCTGGGCGGTGGCGCGGATGAGCCGCAGGTTGGTGCGGAAGATCTCGAGGCCGCGCCGGTCGTAGTGGTCTGCCAGGGGCTGCTGCAGCACGCCGGAACGCACCTCGCCACTCAGCGACGGGGAGAAGCGCAGCCGCACCTTGGTCAGCAACTGCGAGGGCCGGGCCAGCCAGTCGTACCAGCGTGGCGCATACAGCGCCACTGGCGCCGAGGCCTCCAGCCCCCAGGAGCCGTCGGGGAGGGTGTGCCAGTTGGCGATCCGGTCCACCGCTTTGAAGTAGTACATCTCGTTCCAGCCGTGGTACACTACCGCGATGTCGGGCGAATAGAACCGCACCCGACTCCATAGCCGCCCCATCGACTCGAAGGTGGAGTAGCCACCCAGGGCGGCGTTGAGAAACTCGATCGAATCGCTGCGGCCCTGACGGTGCCGCAGGTTCTCGGCCACCTGCCACGGCCAGGTGATCGAATCCGGCAGCAGCGTACCGGTGCCGGCGGTCGAGCTCTCTCCCAGGAAGGCGATGCGGATGGTGCGGGGCGGCTTGGCCGGAGTGATTTCCGGGGTGGAGATGAAGCCGTCGCGGTTGACCGTCTTGGTGATCGGCCCCGCGTGGTACACGCCGGGCCGGCCCCGCCACGCGGAGTAAGCGTCCAGGTAGGCCCAGTCCGCAGCCGGCGCCTTGGCCACCGAGCGTCCGGTAAGCGCCCAAAGGTCGTCGTGCCTGGTAGTGACCCGCACGTAGATCTCCGCCGCGAGCAGTAACAGGACGGACGGAATGATGGCCGCCAGCGCGGTGAGCCAGCGCTTGGCTCGGAGGGAAAGGCCCGGTTCCCGGGTGGGGGTGTTCATGGCTGGCGTGTCACTGGGACGGGAAGTGTTGTCGGGATAGCAGTTCCGGCGGGCCGGGACTTCCAGTGGTGGCGCGGCGACGGACCGGAATGTCGATCGCCGAGCCCGGCTTGTCCACCCCGGCGCCACGCAGCCGCAGTGCGGCGCAAAGGCCTCGCGGGCGGGTGGCGCGGTGGTCCCGGGGCTGTGGAGCGGCAGCAGGGGGACCGGGATTCACAACGATCCCGGTCCCCCTGTCTGTCCGGCCGTCTGACGGCCTACCCGCCCAACCCTACCTACCCTACCACCCCAGGATCATCTCCGCCCGGGTATAGAGGAACCGTCCGTTGAAGCCGAATGGCGAGGCCGCCGCCCATGGGAAGGTCCCGAAGTTGTTGTTGTAGTCAAGTGAGCGGTCCCCGGTGCTGGGATCGACGACCCGGGTGGAGCTCGGCTTGTCGGGATAGGTGTCGAACAGATTGCGCGCCCCGACTGACAGCTTGACCTGGTTGAAGCGGTAGCCCACCTCCACGTCGACCAGGGCCTTGGCGCCGTACCGTTCACGGCAGAGATCGCAGAAGCCCAGCTGGGCGGACGAGAACTTGCCGAAGTAGGACAACCGGGTCAGGGCCCGGAACCGGCCAGTCTCGTAATTGGTGGTGAAGGTGCCGCGCCAGTCGGGCCGCTCCTCGGTGATGGCGATGTAGGTGACGGTGTCAATCAGGCCAGGCTCATCGGAGTTGGCCAGTACCGCCGGCAGGTCGTCGATATGGGTGATCTTGGTCTTGGTGAAGTTGACACCAGCATCGAATGTCAGGCTCCCGGCCGTTCCGGCGGGGACCCGCAGGCTGGCGCCGAGGTCCACGCCCTGCGTCTTGGTGTCCAGTCCGTTGGTGAAGTACTGCAGGCCGGCGATGCCGGTGAACCCGCCGCCGGCCAGTACGGCCAGGGTCGTGTCATCATCGAACGTGGCACCGAGCAGGATGCGGTCGGTGATCTTGATGTGGAAGACGTCCACGGTGAACGTGAGGTTGTCCTGCGGTGTCACCGCAAACCCGGCGCTCAGGTTGACCGACTTTTCCTCCTTGAGATCCTTGGCGCCGAGCAACCGCGCGGCTGGGCTATTCACCGGGAAATTACCGATCTCGATCAGCTGCCCGGCCACGAAGCTGGTGGTGACGTGGCTGTAGAAACTTTGCGCCAGGCCGGGCGCGCGGAATCCGGTACTGGCCGCGCCGCGAAGCACCAGTCGCTGGGATGGCTGGAGGCGCAGCGCCACCTTGCCGCTCACGTTCGAGCCGAAGTCGCTGTAGCGCTCAAATCGGCCGGCGACGTTGGTCAGCAGCTTGGGAGTGAGATTGGTCTCCAGGTCCACGTAGGCGCCGAAGTTGTTGCGACTGTTGTCGCTGGCGTCGCCCGGGGTGAAGCCGCCGAACACCGAAGAGCCGGCGGGCGCCGGCCCGCTCGAGTCCTGTGCCTGGTGATTCCCGTTGATCCAGGAGGCGCGCTCACCCTGCGTGATCTTGTACTGCTCGCGGCGGTACGCCACGCCAATGGCCAGCCGAAGGGGGGCCGGGAGCCCGACTTCCAGGTCGCGCGCCAGGTTCAGCGCGCCGATCGCCTCACGCCGGAGCAGGCGCCCGGCGAAGAACTCGGTCTGGTTGGGAATGCCGGGATCGTCCGAGGTCCCGAGCACGCCATCGGCGCCGGGGGCGCAGGCGGTCTCCAGGCACGGGCCGAGTGAGGGATTGTTGGTGTTGCGCAGGTCGTAGTCGAAGCGGTTGACCCCGTAGGTGCCGCCGAAATCAATGGCCCAGCCACCAGCCGAGGTGCGCACCCCGCCGGCGATCGAGAAGTCCTCGACCGTCGGGCGGAACTCTGGCAGGAAGCCCTGCGGGTAGATCTCGGGCCAGTTCCGGCCGCTGTCGAAGTAGCGCCAGAAGCCGTTACCGGTTCCTACCCGGCGGGCGTATCCGCCGAAGGCGTACAGCTCGGTGCTGCCGCTCACGCCCACCGGCATGCGGAAGTTGGCGAAGGTCATGGTGTTCCGCTCCAGCCCGTCGCCGAAGTGCAGATTGGGCTGGGGCAGGCTGTTCCGCTTGACGACCACCTGGCCCTCGGAGTTGATCGAGTCGGCGACTCCGTTGGCGTCCACCAGGTAGGGATCGGCCCAGGCCCGGTTGGTGGGGTCGCGCTGCTGGAACTGGCCAAAGAGGCTGAGCGATCCCCGGCCCAGGCCGATGCCTACGCCGCCGTTGACGTCCACGGTGGTGCCGTCGTCCTTGTAGCCCTTGCCGGTGACGTAGCGCCCGGCGTCCGCCGACAGGTACGGCGCGAAGCTGCCCTCCTTCATGACCAGGTTCACCACCCCGGCGATCGCGTCGGAGCCGTATTGCGCCGAGGCGCCGTCACGGAGCACCTCGATCCGCTCGACCGCGCCGCTCGGAATGGCGTTCAGGTCCACGCCGGTCGAGCCGGCACCGGTGCCGAAGGCGAAGGTGTTGAGTACCGCCGTCGAGTGTCGCCGCCAGCCGTTGATCAGCACCAGCGTGTGGTCCGGGCTCAAGCCGCGCATGGTGAACGGCCGCACGATATCGTTGGCATCCGTCACCGTCTGCCGGGGGAAGTTCACTGACGGCGCGAGGGCCTGCAGGATCTGGCTGGTCTCGTTGGTGCCCTGCTGGGAGATCTGCTCCGCCGTGAACACATCCACCGGGACGGCCAGCTCTTCCGCCGCCGTGTGGCGGCCGCGGGAGCCGATCACCACGTCAATCGGGGCCAGCTCCACCGCCGAGCGGGCCAGGGTGAAGTCCAGCTCGCGGATGGCGCTGCCTTCCACCGTAATGTCGGTGGAGGCTGGGGTGTACCCGATCGCCCGGACCCGCACCGATTGCGGTCCCGCCGGAACGCCCCGGAGGGTGTAGCGGCCCTGGGCCGTGGTCGTGGCCTGGAAGCTGGTGCGCACGACCGTCACGACCGCTCCCGAGACCGCTGTGCCGGCGCTGTCGGTCACCCGGCCCTGGACTGTCCCGGATTGGGCTGCTAGCGGGGCCGCGGTCAGCGTGATGAGCAGGAACTTGACGGCACTACGAATACGACCGACGAAGGCACCTCGCATGAGGCCTCCCATGTGGGGAACACTTGGCCGTGCTGGGGCACGGCATACCAGGGGTGGGTTCGGGATGGGTGTAACAGACCGCGCTAACATGGAGACGGAATTGGATGCCGTCAAGCTCGGTGAGCGGCGGCAGTCCGAGGAGGGAGAAGTTGCGTAGCTCCTTCAGAGAGGCGAAGTTACAGGCATGAATCTGCCCGAGCTCGTGGCCGGTCTCCGGGCCCGCCAGGTGCCCGCGATCGCTCGTGCCATTTCCATGGTCGAGAACGGCCGGCCCGGTTTTGAAGAGCTGCTCTCCACCCTGCATCCGGTGCTCGGCCGGGGCCGACGGATCGGTATCACCGGCCCACCGGGGGCCGGCAAGTCCACCCTCACCGAACGCCTGGTCCAGGAGTTCCGGCGCCAGGGGCTGCTGGTCGCGGTGGTGGCGGTGGACCCCACCAGTCCATTCACTGGCGGCGCCCTCTTGGGCGACCGGATCCGGATGGAATCGGTGGCGCTCGACCCCGGGGTGTACATCCGGTCGATGGCAACCCGCGGCTCCCTCGGCGGGCTGGCCACCACCACCCGTGAGGTGTGCGATATCCTCGATGCCGCCGGATTCGACCGGATCATCGTGGAGACTGTCGGGGTGGGCCAGTCGGAGCTGGACGTGGCCCGGACCGCCGACAGCACCGTGCTGGTGCTGGTGCCGGAATCGGGCGACGGGATCCAGACCCTCAAGTCCGGGATCATGGAGATCGGCGACATCTTTGTCGTCAACAAGGCGGACCGCCCCGGCGCCGACCGCATGCGCCATGAGATCGAGGTGACCCTGGGCATTCGCCAGGGGAATGCGCTCCGGAACATCCGGGCGCATCACGGCGGCTCCGCCGCCCAGCGGCGCGGCGCCCCGGCCGCCGGGCCCGAGACCCCGGCCGCGGTTGCGGTCGAGTCGTCGAGTCGCCGAGTCGCCGAGTCGCCCTGGGAACATCCCGTGCTGGCCACGGTGGCCGCACGGGGAGAGGGCGTGGCGGAGCTGATCGCCGCCCTGGACCGGCACGCCGAGTATCTGGCCGTCTCTGGAGGGCTGCTCGAGCGGCGCCGCCAGCGGCTGCTGGAGCGCACCCGGGAAGTCGTGAACCGGGCCACCCGGCAGTGGCTCTGGCAGGAGACCGGTGCGGAGCAGCTGATCCGCGACCGGATGGATGACGTGCTGGGCGGCCGGGCCAGTCCCTACGAACTGGCGGCCGAAGTCCTCGACAGTCTCAAACAGGGATCGCGCTTATGAGCCCGTGGAATGCCAATCGTGCCGAACGCGACCTCGCCGAGCGGGTGGAGGCGCAGGAGCGGGAGCTGGAGCGGCTGCGGGCCGAACTGGCCCGCTGGCGCGAGGCCGCGGCCCAGCTGCCGGTGCGGCCCGATGCCGAGCTGACCAGCATCTCGGGCCGGGGCGTCGAGCCTGTCTATACGCCGCTCGACCTGCCGGCGGGGCACCTGGCCCAGGAGGGCCTCCCGGGCGAGTTCCCCTACCTCCGCGGGATTCACCCGACGATGTACCGGGGCAGGCTCTGGACGATGCGGCAGTTCGCCGGCTTCGGCACCGCGCAGGATACCAACGAGCGCTACAAGTTCCTGCTGGCGCGGGGACAGACCGGGCTCTCGGTGGCGTTCGATTTTCCCACGCTCATGGGCTACGACTCCGACCATCCGCGCTCCGAGGGAGAGGTGGGCAAGTGCGGTGTCGCGATCTCCAGCCTGCGGGACATGGAAGACCTGTTCGCCGGGATCCCGCTGGACCGGGTCAGCACTTCCATGACCATCAACGGCCCGGCCGCGATGCTGTTCTGCTTCTACGTGGCCGCCGCCGAACGCCAGGGCGTGGACATCGGCAAGCTTCAGGGCACCATCCAGAACGACATGCTGAAGGAGTACATGGCGCAACATGCCTGGATCTTCCCGGTGGAGCCGGCCCTCAAGGTCATCGTGGACCTGTTCGAGTGGGGCTCGTCTCACACCCCGAAGTGGAACACCATCTCGATCAGCGGCTACCACATCCGGGAGGCGGGGGCCACCGCGGCCCAGGAGCTGGCCTTCACCCTGGCCAACGGCTTCTGCTACGTGGAGCACGGCATCGCCCGGGGGCTGGATGTGGACAGCTTCGCGCCCCGGCTGTCGTTCTTCTGGGACGTGCACAACGACTTCTTCGAGGAGATCGCCAAGATGCGCGCGGCCCGGCGCATCTGGGCGCGCACCATGCGCCAGAAGTACGGCGCCACCAACCCGCGCAGCTGGCAGATGCGGTTCCACTGCCAGACGGCCGGCGTCTCCCTGACGGCGCAGCAGCCCTACAACAACGTCGTCCGGGTGGCCTATCAGGCCATGGCCGCGGTGCTGGGCGGTACCCAGTCGCTGCACACCAACGCGTTCGACGAGACCCTGGCGCTCCCCACCGAGGACTCGGTGCGAATCGCCCTCCGTACCCAGCAGATCCTGGCGTACGAGACCGGCATCCCCAATGTGGCCGACCCGCTGGGCGGGTCCTATTACGTCGAGGCCCTGACCGATGGACTGGACCGGGAGGCGGCCGGGCTGTTCGCCGAGATCGAGGCGCAGGGCGGGGTGGTGCAGGCCATCGAGAACGGCTGGTTCCAGCGTCAGATCGCCGACTCGGCCAGCCGGTTCCAGGGCGAGGTGGAACGCAACCGCCGCACGATCGTGGGGCTGAACGAGTTCGTGGAGGCGGCGGAGGCGCCGGTGGACATCCTGAAGGTGAGCGATACCGCCGAGCGCATCCAGCGGCAGCGGATGGCGGCCCTGCGGGCCGAGCGGGATCAGGCCCGGGTGGACCGGAGTCTCGAGGCTCTGCGCCGGGCAGCGCAGGAGGACCGCAACGTCATTCCGCCGATGCTCGACTGCGCCCGGGCCTACGCTACGCTCTTCGAGATCCGCCACGTGCTGGAAGAGGTGTATGGGACGTATCGAGAGCCGGTATTTTTTTGAGACCTGAACGCTGCAGCTATCAGCGATCCGTGATTGGCCACGACTCGGGCTGCCGTCGGGCCGTCTTGCCCCCGGCTGATCGCTGAGAGCCGATTGCCGATCGTTGATTGCCGATAGCTGTCACCACGCCAAGCAGAAAGCGACATGCCCAACCCCGACATCAAGCGCCTCCTCGGCCGGCTCACCAAGCTCCGGACCGATGATCATCGAATCGTCAGCTGCTACCTCAAGATCGAGCCTCGCGACCGGGCTCGCGGCAAGTACCTGATCAAGGTCAAGAACCGCATCCGCGAGGTAGAGTCCGCCCTCGCCGACATGGACCTGCCCAAAGGTGTTCGCGAGGAAGTCAGCGCTGACCTGCGGCTGATCCACGACACCCTGAAGGATCCCAAGCGCCTGCCCGCCACCCAGGGGCTGGCCATCTTCGCCTGCGGCCCGCTGAAGCTGTTCGAGCTGGTCGGTCTCCCCGGGGTGCATCGCTCCCGCCTGGGGGTGGATCGGAGCGCGCTGGTGCGGGAACTCGCCTCCGTCGAGGATGAGATCGGCACGCTGCTCACCGCGGTGCTCGACCGCACCGCTGCCCGGATCTTCGAAGTGACCGCATTCGGCACCACGGAGTTGGAGGGGGTCACCTCCCGCGCTACCCGGGGCGGCCGCTACCGGAGTGACCGGCAGGACGGTCCGGGGATGGGTGAGCACCAGTATCACAACCGCATCCGGGAAGAGAAACAGCGCCACTACGCCGTGATCGCGCAGCGGCTCTTCGAGCATCACCGCAAGCATCCGGTCCATGGGGTGGTGCTGGCCGGGCCGGGCAAGGACGCTGGCGCAGTGGCGGCTTTTCTCCATCCCTATCTTGCGGAGCGCCTCATGGGGGTGGTGAGCCTCAACCCCCAGGAGGTCACCGCTCCGGTGGTGCACGAGGCGACCCTGGCCACCCGGACCGAATACGAACGGGAGTCGGAGCGCACCATCGCCCAGGGGCTGGGCAGCGCGCTGGCCGAGGGCTGGGCGGTGGACGGCGTGGACGCGACCCTCAAGGCGCTCGGCCGGGGCCAGGTCCGGACGCTTCTCGTGTCCGCCGATGCCCAGCGCTCCGGGTTCCGGTCAGGCAGCACCGGAAGACTGGCCGTCTACGAGCGGGAGCTGCAGGTCGACGGGGACGTGGTCGCGGTCCTTGATGTGGTGGACGAGGCGATCGAGGAAGCGCTGCGCCAGCGGGTGGATGTCGATGTGCTGTACGATCCCGAGGCTCGGAGCGCGGTCAAGGAGCTGGCGGGACTGCTGCGATTCCGGTGAGCCTGAAGGCGGTGCTGTTCGACGCCGGCAACACGCTGCTGTTCCTCGAGTACGCCCGGCTGGCCCCGGCGCTGGCGCACGCGACGGGAATCCCGCTGACGGCCCAGACCCTTGCGGCCCAGGCCGGCCCGGCGGCCCGGAGCCTGGAACGCCGGGACGGCACCGACCGGCAACGGGGCACCCGATACCTCGAGTCGCTCCTCCAGCTGGCGGGTGTGCCGGAAGCGCAGATGCAGGTGGCGCGGGACACGCTGCTCGTCCTGCACCGGGAGCGCCACCTGTGGAGCGGGATGGACCCGGAGACCCCGGCGGCGCTCGAGCGGCTGCGGGCCGCGGGCTACCGTCTGGCGGTGGTCTCCAACAGCGACGGCCGGGCGGCCGAAGCGCTGGCCGCCGCTGGGCTGCTCGCGGCCTTCGAGCGGGTGATCGACTCGGGGCTTGTCGGGGTGGAGAAGCCGGATCCGGCGATCTTCACCCTGGCGCTGGAGCAGATGGGGCTCCCGGCCACCGAGGCGCTGTATGTGGGCGATATCTACGAGGTGGATGTCATCGGCGCCCGCGCCGCCGGCCTCGAAGTCATCCTGCTCGATCCGCATCGCCAGCACGCCGCCCGCGACGTGCCGACGGTGCCGAGCATCGCCGCGGTGGCAGAGTGGGTGCTGGCCCGCCAGCCGGCGCACAACGGATAGCGGAGAGCGGAGAGCTGATTGTCCCCTTCACCCCACGACCCCATGACCGCTGCAGTGGACAAGAAACCCCTTGCCCGGCCGATCCGGGTCCTGGTGGCCAAGCCCGGCCTCGACGGCCACGATCGCGGCGCCAAGGTGGTCGCGGCCGCCCTCCGGGATGCCGGCATGGAGGTCATCTACACCGGGTTGCACCAGACGCCGGAGATGATTGCCACCGCCTCGGTGCAGGAGGATGTGGACGTGGTCGGCCTGTCCATCCTCTCCGGCGCGCACATGACGCTCTTCCCCCGGGTCCGGGCGCTGCTCGATACCGCCGGCCGTGCCGACATCCTGCTCACCGGCGGCGGCATCATTCCGCAGGAGGACATGGAGGCCCTCGAGGCGCTGGGGGTGGGCAAGCTTTTCGGTCCGGGCACCCCCACCGGGGATCTCATCGCCTACATCGAACGGTGGGCGGCGGAGACGCTGAAAGACTGATGCCGGTCGCCCCGCGCCGCCTTCCCCCACGTCCACCGACTCCGTGACCAAGCCCAAGCCGCGGCCTTCGCGCCTGCGCACCCTCACCGACGAGTACCTCACGCTGGCCCGCAAGCTGCGCGAGGGAGGCGGCCCGAAGCGCGTCGCCAGGATGCATGCGAAAGGCCAGCTCTCCCCCCGCGAGCGTGTCCAGGCGCTGCTCGATCCGGGCGCACCCTGGGTCGAGCTCGGCCTGCTGATGGCATACGACCAGTATGACGGGCAGGCGCCTGGCGCCGGCGTGATCACCGGGGTTGGCATGGTGGAGGGCCGGCCCGTCGTGGTCGTCGCCAATGACGCCACGGTCAAGGCAGGGTCGTGGTGGCCGGAGACCATCCGCAAGATCCTCCGGGCGCAGGAAGTCGCCATGCGCCAGCGGATCCCGATCATCTACCTGGTGGACTCGGCCGGGGTGAACCTGCCGTACCAGGGCGGGGTGTTCCCCGGTCAGTACGGCGCCGCCCGGATCTTCTACTACAACTCGCTCATGCGGCGCTATCTGCTTGTGCCGCAGATCAGCGCCGTCATGGGGAGCTGCATCGCCGGCGGCGCCTACCTGCCGGCCCTGTCGGACGTGATCTTCATGGTGGAAGGGACCAGCTTCATGGGGCTGGGCGGGCCCAACCTGGTCAAGGGCGCCACTGGCCAGGTGGTAGATGCCGAGACGCTGGGGGGTGCCGAGATGCACACCTCGGTGTCGGCCGTCGCTCATTACCGGGCTGCCACCGACGCGGAATGCATCGTGATGATCCGCGGCTACGTGGATCGCCTCCCTACGCCGACGGTTGCCGTGCCGCGAACCACCGGGGCCCCGAAGCGGCCGACGGCCGACCTCTACGACATCCTGCCCGCAGATCACCGCATGTCGTACGACGTGCACGGCCTGCTCGATTGCCTGCTCGACGACGGCCGGCTGGATCAGTTCCAGCCCGATGTGGGCAAGGAACTGCTCTGCGGCCACGGGCGCATTGAGGGCCAGGCAGTGGCGATTCTTGCCAACGCGCGGACCGTCATCAAGGCGAAGCCCGGGCAGATGCCCCGCATCGGCGGAATCATCTACACTGAGAGTGCCGAGAAGGCGGCCTATTTCATCGAAAACGCTGCGCGCGAGCGCATCCCGCTGCTCTTCCTGCAGGACGTGAGCGGTTTCATGGTGGGGGCGGAGGCGGAACAGTCCGGCATCATCCGCGCCGGGGCCCGCTTCGTCGAGGCGATGGCGACGGCGGTGGTGCCGAAGATCGTCCTCACCCTCAATCACGCGTCCGGCGCCGGCTATTACGCCATGGCGGGGCAGGGGTTCGACCCCGATTTCATCCTCTCCTGGCCCACCGGACGCATGGCCGTCATGGAGGGCGAGTCGGCGGTGGAAGCGGTGCACGGGCAGGAGCTCACCAAGGCTCGTGCCGAGAAGCGCCAGCCCGATGCCGCCACCCAGGCCGCCACCGACGCCATGCGGGCGGACTACGAACACCAGCTGGATGCCAAGTACGCCGCCGCCCGGGGCTACGTGGACGCCCTCATTACACCGGAAGAGACCCGCGACCACCTTGCCTTCCTGCTCGGCGTGACCAGCGTCTACCGCGGCCCGCACCTGGGGCCCTTTGTCCTTCCGCCGCTGGACCCACATGTCTAGGCTCCGCCTGACCACGACGGTTCTTCTGCTGGCTGGCTGTGCCGCCAGGCCCCCCGTCCTGCCCGTGGCCGCTCAATCCGCTCCTCCGAAGGCGGCAACGGCCGAAGAGACGCTCGGTCCCGAGCCCACGCCGTTAATGCCGCCGGCGGAGGCCTATGCCCGGGGCTGGATGCCGCTGCGGCCGACCGGCGTGCCGGAGTTCCTGGCGCGGCACCCGACCTATGATGGCCGGGGCGTGCTCATCGCCATCCTCGACAGCGGCGTGGATGGGGGGATTGCCGGCCTCGGCGTCACCACCACCGGCGAGAAGAAGCTGCTGGACCTGCGCGACTTCTCCGGTGAGGGTGCGGTGGCACTTACCCCGGTCACCCCGGTGGGAGACCAGGTCACCGTGGCCGGCCGGGTGCTCACCGGCGTCTCCCGGCTTCGCGCCGTGATGGTGGGAGACCGCCTCTGGGCGGGCAGCATCGCCGAGATCCCGCTGGGAGCGATGCCGGCCGCGGACCTCAACGGCGATCGCGATGACGCCGACACCCTGGCGGTGGTCGTGGCCCGGGCCAGCGACGGCTGGGTCCTCTATGCCGATACCGACGGAGACGGCTCACTCGCCAACGAGCGCCCGATTCACGATTACCTGCGCGCCCGGGAGACCTTCGCCTGGCGCAGCGGCAGCCGGCCGCCCACGATCACCCTCGCCGCCAACTTCCGCGACGAGAAGGGCGCCCCCCGGCTGGACCTGTACTTCGACACCAGCGCCCACGGCTCCCATGTGGCCGGCATCGCCGCCGGTCACGACATGTACGGGGTCAAGGACTTCAACGGTGTGGCGCCGGGCGCCTACCTGCTGGGGATCAAGATCGCCGACAACGCCGACGGCGGAATCTCCACCACCGGCAGTATGGTGGCCGGCCTTGCCTACGCCGTCCGGTTCGCCCAGGAGCGCCGGCTGCCGCTGGTGATCAACTTGAGTTTCGGCGTCGGCAACGAACGCGAAGGACAGGCCCGGATCGACCGGATTGTCGACTCGGTGCTGGCTCGCCACCCGGAGGTGGTGCTAACCATCAGCGCCGGCAACGACGGCCCCGGTCTCTCCACCATGGGCTTTCCAGGTTCCGCCTGGCGGGCCATCACCGTCGGGGCGACGTTTCCCGCGGTGTTTCTGGGCGCCAGCGGCGCGGGGCGCGACCCGGTAGCGTACTTCAGTTCCCGCGGCGGAGAACTCGCCAAGCCGGAGATCGTAACGCCCGGCATGGCTTACTCCACCGTGCCCAGGTGGGACACCGGCGACGAGCGAAAGGGCGGCACCAGCATGGCCTCGCCGCATGCCGCCGGCCTGGCCGCGCTGCTCCTCTCCGGCCTGGCGCAGGAGGGCCGCACCGCGACCGCGCTCCAGATCCGCCAGGCCCTGATGGTGACGGCCCGCCCGATCGGTGCCGGCAGCATCCTCGACCAGGGCACCGGCCAGCCGGAGATCGGCGCCGCATGGCGCTGGCTGGCGGCCAACCGCCCGGTGCCGGATATCCAGGTCGCGGCGGATGCGGGAGCTTCCGCCGGCTGGGTGGTTCTGCCGCCCGGCCGAACGGCCGACACGGCCCAGGTGTTCCGCCTGGAACTGGCCGCGGCCAGTGCGCCCATGGAGATCATGCTGCGCCCGGCCGCCGACTGGCTGGAGGTACCTGCCTCCCTGACGCTCCGGCCTGGGTCCACGGCGGTGCGGGTGGGACTACGGGTCGCCAAGCTCGGAAGGCCCGGGGTCTACACCGGCGTGGTGGCCGGCTGGACCCGCGATACGCTGCTCGGACCCGTGGTCCGGCTGGTGACCACCGTGGTGGTCCCCGACACCGGCGAACGCATCACGGCCGACCTCGGGCGGATACCCGCGGGCGGCACCGGCCGGCGATTCTTCCACGCCGAGGCGGGGCGGCCCTTCGCGGTCAGTTTCGCCACCGGCGGCCCGGGGGAGCTGGTGCTCGCCTACCTGCATGAGCCGGGTGGCCAGCCCTACCGGGAGGACAACGGGGCCGGGGCCGGATACGGCGAGCAGGCCAGCGAGTCGGTCGTGGATACCCGCGATGTGGTGCCGGGACTGTACGAGGCGGTGGCGGTGGCCTCTCCGCTGGATGCCGCGAGCGGGCGGGTGCAAGTGCTCCAGAGCCCGCTGCGCATCGGGGCGGGGCGCACCCACAGTGGCATCGAGGTTTCGCTCGAGAACCTCACCGCCCTAACGGTGTCGGCGTCGCCGTTCTGCGTGATCGTCGGGGCGGAGCGCAGCACGGCGATCGTCGCGCGCGGGACCGAGCGGCAGCGGATTCGCTTCGCGCTGCCAGCCTGGGCGGTCCACGCCGCAGTGGACGTCGCGATGGACCCGGCAGATTGGCCTCGTTTCACCGATTTCGGCGTGACCCTGCTGGACGCCACGGGCCGGCAGCTGGGCAAGGCGCCGATGAACTACGCCTTCGGCCGGCTGCACATCTCCCTCCCTCCGCCGCCGCCCGGCGACTCCGTGGCCCTGGCCGAGCTGGACCTCCTCCCGGGGTTCGCCGATCCAGGCGCAGACGATCGCTGGACGGCCGCGGTCTCGATCCGCCTGTATGCCGACTCCGCCCACGTGGAGCAGATCCCGGGAAGCGAGGTCACCGTGCCGCCGGGCAAGCGGGCCACCATCATCCTTCCGTTTACCGGCGGCAGACTCCCGCTGGGCGACGCCTTCGTGCCGCTCGGTATCGTCGTCGTCCCCGAGGGGGGGCGCACCTGGACCCTGGAGGTGCCGTTGCCGGCCCCCATCACCCCCCTCACGCCATGACCCCCAAGCTCGTTCGGGTCGCCGGCGGCCAGGGCTTCTGGGGGGACTGGCTGGAGGCCCCGGTGCGCCAGGTGCAGGGCGGGCCGATTGATTACCTCATGATGGACTACCTCGCCGAGGTGACCATGTCCATCATGCAGAAGCAGAAGAGCCGCGACCCGAAGTACGGCTATGCCCGTGACTTCGTCCCGCTGATGGAGCGGATCCTGCCGGATCTCGCCGCGCGCGGGATCAAGGTCACCAGCAATGCCGGGGGTGAATCCGCGGGCCTGTGCCGAGGCGGTGCGGGAGGCCGCCCGCCGGCTGGGTCTCAGCCAGCGGGTGCGGATCGGGCTGGTCAGCGGTGACGACATCCTGCCGCGGCTGGATGAGCTGCTGGACAAGGGCCATGCGCTGACCGACATGGATACCGGCCGTCCCCTCAGCGAGATCCGGGACAAGGTGCTCTCCGCCAATGCCTACCTCGGCATGGCGCCGATGGTGGAGGCGCTCCGAAAGGGCGCGCAGGTGGTGATCACGGGGCGGGTGACGGACACCGGGCTCACCCTGGGGCCGCTGTTCCACGAGTTCGGCTGGTCGTTCGATGATTGGGACAAGGTTGCCGCCGGGACGGTGGCGGGCCACATCATCGAATGTGGCGCCCAGTCCTCCGGCGGCAACCTGCTCCGTGACTGGCGCAAGGTGAAGGGCATGGCCAACCCCGGCTTTCCCATCGTGGAGGCCAGTGCCGACGGCAGCTTTGTGATCACCAAGCATCCCGGCACCGGCGGCGTGGTCAACATCCCCAGCATCACCGAGCAGCTGGTGTATGAAATGGGAGACCCGCACACCTACATCACCCCCGACGGCATCGCCGACTTCACCACCATACGGCTCCGCCAGGAGGGCAAGGACCGAGTGCAGGTGAGCGGCATCCGCGGCCGGGAGCGGACGCCGATGCTCAAGGTATCGATCGCCTATTTCTACGGCTACAAGGCCGTGGGGACCCTGGTGTACAGCTGGCCCGAGGCCTACGACAAGGCCAAGGCGGCCGACCGCATCCTCCGTCAGCGGCTCAAGGACCTGGGGCTCGAGTTCGAGCAGATCCTGACGGAGTACGTCGGGGTGGACGCCACCCACGGTCCGCTGGCCGGTCCGCCCAACCCGGAGGCGCCGGAGGTGCAGCTGCGGGTCGGTGTCCGGGGGAAGGACAAGGCGGCGGTGGAACGATTCACCCGGGAAATCGCGCCGCTGGTACTGACCGGCCCCCCCAGCGTGACCGGATTCGCCGGTGGCCGGCCGGAAGTACAGGAGGTAGTGGCGTACTGGCCGGCGCTGATCGATCGGCGGGAAATCGAACCCCACGTGAAGGTGGAGGTACTGGATGCCTAGGAAGCGCCCGACGGGCGGTCGCCGGGTCCGCCGGTCCCCGGGGCCCAGGGGGCAGCGGGCGGGTGGCCGGAGCGCCCGGCTGTCGGACCGCACTGCGACGGTCGAACTCCGCCACCTGGCCCACGCCCGCTCCGGCGACAAGGGCGATACCGCCAACGTCGGCCTGATCGCGCTGGAGCCGGAGTATTACCCCATCCTGGTCAAGGAAGTGACGCGGGCGCGGGTGGCCCGGCACTTCAAGGGGATGGTGAAGGGCGTGGAGCGGTTCGAGCTGGCCAATCTGCAGGCGCTCAACTTCCTGCTGCACGGAGCGTTGGATGGCGGCGGGACGATTTCGCTCAAGACCGATGCCCAGGGCAAGGTGTATTCGACGGCGCTGCTGCGGATGGAGATCCCGGTGCCGGCGACGATCGCCCGCCGGGCAATGCGCCCGCGTGGCTGACGCGCCCCGGATCTGCGCTGACGCGTTCCGGGCCCTCGCGCGTTCCTGCAACACCCAGCTAACGCCCACCTGACAGCGGCCTAACGCCCCGGGACGATCATTCCCCCTGTGAGCACGGACGACCGTCCAGTGTGCCACACCAACACTAGGGAGGATCACCATGAAGCGGACGTCACTTCTCCTGGGGCTGCTGGGGGCTGTGCTGCTCAGCAGCGGCTGCAATCCCGAGGGCTCCACGCCCACACAGGCCAATCTCGCGACCGCGGGCTCAGACAATCCACTGCTGGGATCGGTGACCGCCACCATGCCCATCACCAGGCTCGTGGCGCTGGGGACGACCAAGCGGGTGTCGGACCGCGAACAGACCGTCAAGGGTCGCATCCTCGTGGGCACGTTCACTGCCGGCGACCTGGAGGGCACAACGCAATTCACCTTCAACTCGAGAATCGATATCTACACGCATATCGGCCGGATCGAGGGAGCCATGACCATCACTCCCACCTCGGTGCGCGGCCAGCCTGTCACCGGCTCGTGGTCCGGCTACTACACCGGTCGGCACTCCGACGGGACGGGTGGCACAGTCGAGGCCGGCGAATTCATCGGGAATGGCACCGGGGACCTGGCGGGCACCGCGATTCGCTTCTCCTTCAACGACGGCCCCAGTGGCCTGAATACCTTCCTGTGTACGGGAGAGATCCGTGAGGAGAGATAGGGCTGAGCGCTGGTGGCGCCAGCTGTAGACCAGCATTTGGCGTCGCGGTCTGGAGGGCCACGGAGGGGTCGGAGCCCGAGCAACGGGACCCCCCGCGGCCCTCTTCGCTTCCTGTCCCCTGCATCGCCGGTCGGACCCGCCACGCTCGAACAGCTTCCCACCGCCACCCGGGGCTCTTGCCGAGCTCCGAAAACGGCGGATATTCTGCCGACCCCGACGCCTCCCTAAGGCATCATCGTTCGCCCTCCTCGGAGGGTGGCGCCGTCACAGCACCACCGCTTCCGGTGGGCAAGACCTTCACGTGAGGTGACTATGGCCCAGCCCCAGATGAGCAGGGAAGAGCAGATCCGCCAGGACGTACAAGACCTGCACAAGCTCGGCTACGCGCAGCAGCTGTTCCGGGAGATGGGTGGCTTCTCCAACTTTGCCATTTCGTTTTCCATCATTTCGATCCTGACGGGCGCCATCCTGCTCTTCGGTTATGGGCTGAAGTTTGCCGGGCCCGTGATCAACACCATCGGCTGGCCGGTGGTGTCCATCTTCACCTTGTGTGTGGCGGCCTCCATGGCCGAGCTGGCCTCCACCTACCCGACGGCGGGCGGGCTGTATTTCTGGGCCTTCCGGCTGGGCGGGCGGGGCTGGGCCTGGAGCACCGCCTGGCTCAACATGATCGGCCAGGTGACCATCACCGCCGGTATCAACGTGGCAGCCTCCATCTACATCATCGGGGCGGCGACCAGGATCTTCAACATCCCGGCCGAGGCCACGGTGCCGGTGTTTGGGTCACCGACCAACTGGTACTTCCAGGTGTTCGTGATGGTGCTGATCATGATACCGCAGGTGATGATCAACGTCCTGGGCATCCGGCTGACCGCCAAGCTCAACGACTTCAGCGTCTACTGGCACATCATCGGCGGCGCCATCATCGTGTCCCTGCTGATCTTCCTGGGTCAGCACCACAGCAGCCTGAGCTTCCTGTTCAGCAGCTCCACCTCCGTCAACCCGCTGGACGCGGCGTCCGCCGATCTGGGGAGTGGCACTGCCGTTCCGGCCCTGGTGTTCGGCAATTTCGCGTTCGAGAGTCCCCTGTTCGCCCTGATCCCGGGGCTTGCCACCCTGTATCAGGCCGCGCCCTTCGTCCTGGTGTTCATGCTGGCCACCCTGCAGGCGCAGTGGACCTACACCGGGTACGACGCCTCCGCCCACGTGGCCGAGGAGACGGTCATGGCCCGGCTCAACTCGGCGTGGGGGGTGTTCCTGTCGGTGGCCGTATCGGCGGTGGTGGGCTACATCATGCTGCTGGTGTTGACCTGGAGCATTCCGGAGCAGAAGGTGGCGGAGACCGCCGCCGACGCCTATCCGGTGCTGTACATCGTGTACAACAACCTTTCGAGTGTCTTTGCCAACGTGATTGCGATCATTATCGGCGTGGCCATGTGGCTCTGTGGCCTGGCCTCGATCACCTCGATGGGGCGGATGTGGTATGCCTTTGCCCGCGATGATGGCATGCCGGGCAGCGCGCTGATCAAGCAGGTCAGCCCCAAGTACCGTACCCCAGTGTGGTCCATCATCATCACCAGCGTGCTGGCCGTGCTGATCTGCCTCTACGCCTCGGCCTTCTTTGTGGTGACCTCGATCAGCACCATCACCCTGTACCTGGCCTACATGTTCCCGATCTACCTCAACTGGCGCAACAAGCGCCGGGGGCAGGGCGAGTTCACCAATCCCCAGAGTTCACCCTGGAGCCTCGGCAAGTACGGCCCGTTGCTCAACGTGATCGCCATCGTGTGGGTGCTGATCCTCACCGTGGTGTTCAGCCTGCCGCCCAACGAGCTGGTGCTGTGGACCATGGTGGGACTGGCCATTCTGCTGGTGCTCTATTGGCAGCTCAGCGCCAAGCGGAGCTTCGTCGGGCCCACCAAGGCGGACGAGGCGGCACTGCGCCAGATCGAGGCGGCGGTGGGGCAGGCGAGCTAGGGGACGTATGCAGAATCTCATCATCGGTGACCGGCGCCTGCAGGGCGCCGGCACCATCAGTGTGACCGAACCGGCCACGGGCCGGCCGATGGCCGAGGTGGCCGCCGCCGGTCCGACCGAGCTGGACCAGGCGGTGGCGGCGGCCAAGGCCGCCTTTCCGGAGTGGTCGGGCCGCACTGCGGTGGCCCGGGCCGAGGTGCTGTTCAAGTTCTCCAGTCTGGTCCGGGAACACGCCGAGGAGCTGGCGGTGCTGGAAGCGCGAAACGTGGGGAAACCCATCGGCGACGCGCGCTGGGAGGCCAACCACGTGGCCGATACGCTCCGCTACTATGCCGGCGCGGCAGACAAGTGTTTTCGGTGAAACGGTTCAGGTGGGCAAGCCTGGGCTGGATATCACCCTCCGCCAGCCCATGGGGGTGGTCGGGCTGATCGTTCCCTGGAATTTCCCCATGGTCATCGCCACCTGGAAGCTGGGGCCGGCGCTGGCCACCGGGAACACGGTGGTGCTCAAGCCGGCCAGCCTGACTCCGCTCAGTGCCCTCCGATTGGGTGCGCTGGGACTGGAAGCTGGGCTCCCGCCCGGTGTCCTCAACGTGGTGCCGGGACCGGGGGCCAAGATCGGCCAGCAGATGTCGGCCCATGCCGACATCGCCAAGATCGCCTTTACCGGAGAGACCGAGACCGGGCGGCGCATCATGGCCACGGCCGCGCAGACCATCAAGCGGGTATCGCTCGAACTGGGCGGCAAGTCGCCCAACATCATATTTGCGGACGTGGACGTCGAGGAGGCGGCCCGGCATGCCTGTGCATCGGTCTTCGCCAACGCCGGCCAGGACTGCTGCGCGCGCGCGCGGGTGATCGTCGAACGAAGCCTCTACCCCAGGCTGGTGGAGGCGATGGCGGCGGTCGCCGGGGCCATCAGGGTGGGCGATCCGCTCAGCGACCAGACCGAGATGGGACCGGTCATCTCCGCCGCCCAGCGCGAGAGCACCGAGCGCTACATTGCGCTCGGACGGAAAGAGGGTGCCCGGTACGTGTGCGGGGGCGAGCGGCCGGATGGGGAGGGCTTCTTCCTCCGGCCGGCGATCTTTGCCGACGCCAAGCCCGGCATGCGGATCGTGGACGAGGAGATCTTCGGGCCCATGGTCGTGGTGATCCCGTTCGACACCGAGGCGGAGGCGGTCGCCATCGCCAACGACTCGATCTACGGCCTCTCGGGATCGCTGTGGACCAACGACCTCAAGCGCGCGCTTCGCGTGGCGCGGGCCGTGCGGACCGGTGTATTGTCGGTGAACTCCTCCTCCAGCGTACACCTGCAGGCCCCATTCGGCGGGTTCAAGCAGTCGGGCCTGGGGCGGGAACTCGGCATGCATGCTCTGGAGCACTATACCGAACTCAAGAACGTGTACTTCGAGACCAGCTGATGAACACCATTTCCCCGGCCGACTTCGAGCGGATGACCGCCGACGGCACTCTGGATACTGTCCTTGCGGTGTTCCCCGACCAGCAGGGTCGGTTGACCGGCAAACGCTACACCGCCCGCACCTATCTCAGCCAGGCCCGCGAGGGCTGGGAGGGCTGCGACTATCTGCTGGGCTGCGACCTGGAGAATGAGCCGCTGCCGGGCTACACCTCCTTCTCGTGGGACAAGGGCTACGGCGACTTCATGGTCCGGCCCGATCCGAAGACCCTGGTGCTGGTGCCCTGGCTCGAGCGGACCGCGCTGGTACTGGGAGATATCGAGGACCACCACCACAAACCGCTGGCGGTGGCCCCGCGCCAGATCCTCCAGGCCCAGGTGCGCCGGGCCGAAGCAGTGGGCATCAGGCTCCGGCTGGCGTCCGAACTCGAGTTCTACGTGTTCAATGACAGCTACGAGCAGGCCGGCGCCAAGGGCTACCGTGAGCTGGACACCGCCGGCAAGTACATCCAGGACTACCACATCCTCCAGACCACCAAGGAAGAGAAGTTGATGCAGCCCCTGCGCCGCTATTTCGACGCGATGGGGTTCGAGGTGGAGAACTCCAAGGGCGAATGGGGACCGGGGCAGGAGGAGCTGAACCTGGGGCACGAGGAGCCGGTGGAGATGGCAGACCGGCACAGCATCTTCAAGCATGGCGTCAAGGAAGTCGCCGCGCTGATGGGCATGTCCGTCACCTTCATGGCCAAGTGGAACAGCACCTTCGCCGGCAGCTCGTGCCACCTGCACAGCTCGCTCTGGGATGCCAAGACGGGCCAGCCGCTCGGCTGGGACCCGAAGGGGCCGGCGAACATGTCCGGCCGGCTGCAGCAGTGGGTGGCGGGCCAGCTGGCGCTGGGTCGGGACCTGGCCGCGCTCTACGCACCGTACGTCAACAGCTATCGGCGCTACCAGGCCGGTTCGTTCGCCCCCACCAGGCTGGTGGCGGGCGTGGACAACCGCACCTGCGGCATGCGCATCCTGGGCCACTCGGCCAAGGCGATCCGGGTCGAGAACCGCTGCCCCGGGGCCGACGCCAATCCCTACCTGGCCTTTGCCGCCACCATCGCGGCCGGTCTGCACGGCATCGAGCAGGACCTCAAGTTCGAGGGGCTGTATGCCGGGAATGCCTACATCGATCCCGCGGTGCGCCAGGTGCCCAAGACGCTGTACGAGGCCATTGACCTGCTGAACCAGTCCAAGCCGGCCCGGGCCGCCTTTGGCGATGTGGTGGTGGACCACTACGTGAACACCGCGACCCAGGAACAGAAGGTGTACGACCAGCGGGTGACCGAACTCGATCTCCTGCGCAACTTCGAGCGCGCCTGACGCCATCGGTCTCAGGATTCGAAGGTTGCAGTCCCGTCTCCCACACTCCTCACGGTCCTATGCCCCGTCTCGAAGGTAAGGTTGCGGTGATCACCGGTTCCGGCGCCGGACTCGGCGCCGAGGCCGCCCGGCTGTTTGCGAAGGAAGGCGCGGCCGTGGTGGTCAGTGACATGGATGCGGCGGCCGGCGAGAAGGTCGTGGCCGAGATCCACCAGGGGGGCGGCCGGGCGGTGTTCATCGCCGCCGACGTCCGGTCGACCGCGCAGGTGGAGGCGCTCTATGCCGGGGCGCGGACGGCCTTCGGCAAGGTGAACGTGCTCTACAACAACGCAGGTATCTCCCCCGGCGATGACGACGGAGTCGTGAATACCTCGGACGACATCTGGGATCTGGTTCTGGATATCAATGTGAAGGGGGTGGCCCGCTGTTGCCGGGCGGGGATTCCGCACCTCAAGGAGGCGGGCGGCGGCTCGATCATCAATGTGGCGAGCTTCGTGGCCACCGTCGGCGCAGCCACCCCCCAGATCGCCTACACCGCATCCAAGGGCGCGGTCCTCTCCATGACCCGGGAGATCGCGGTGATCCACGCGCGGGAGGGGATCCGGGCCAACGCCCTGTCGCCCGGCCCGGTGCGCACTGCGCTGCTGGAGAAGTTCCTCTCCACGGAGGAAAAGCGGCAGCGCCGCCTGGTGCACATTCCCATGGGCCGCTTCGGGGAAGCGCGCGAGATCGCCCAGGCCGCGGTCTTCCTGGCCTCGGACGAATCGTCGTTCGTCACCGGCGCCGATTTCCGCGTTGACGGCGGCATCACCGCGGCCTATGTGACCCCCGAGGGCGCGCCGCGGTAACCCGGGTTTCGATGGTCAACCCTGTGGAGGCTGCCATGCGCCGCCTGTTTCGGAGCGCCGTGCCCGTGTCGTTCATCGCGTCGCTGGCCGGTGGCGCGCCACCGCGTCCCTCATCGCGTCCTGTCCCGTGCATCGCCGGTCGGACGCGCCCATCTATACGGCGCCGCTCCCGGACGCAGGTGATGCAGCCGGCGATCTGGTTGGACGGTCTGGTGCCTTCCAGCGCTCCACGAGGCCCCTCCTGAAGGGGACAGGTCAAGCCACCGGGCGGGCGACTCGTGACGCGGCGACCCGGTGCCACGCGATGAGGACGGCGACAATCGCGGTGGCGCCAAGGCCCACCCCGAGAATCAGGTCGCCGCTGAACGGCAGGAGCGTGCCGATGGCGGCGTAGAACCACAGGCGCGGGAATCGGCCGAGCGCGGTGGCGGCGAGGTACCGGCCCATCGGGTAGTGGGCGAGTGGGGCCGCGATGCGCACGATCCAGTACGGGATCGGGGTGAGTGCGCAGACGAAGATCGTGAGAAACGGCTGCACGGCGAACCACTTGACCGTCGTGCGCACAACCCGCGACTCGCGGGCCTTCGTCATCATCGCCGAGCTCATCGCGGCCTCATACAAATGGTAGTTCACCACCTCCACCAGCAACTGGGCGGACACACCGACCGCGGCGACCAGCAGCGGCCGGTAGATCTGCCCGTACGCCATCAGGATCGGCTCCAAGCCGAACGGCATGAGCGGCGAGTACGGCCCGTTGACGAACAGCGTGAGCGAGAAGAACACCGCAAGGTCGCGGATGGGCGCGACGGGAACGAACTCGACCAGCAGGATGGCCGCGCTCGCCACCAGGCCCGTGGCCCGGAAGAGGCGGTCCCACCGGCTCGCCGCCACGGGCTGTAGCGCCCAGGCGCGCCAGGATGACAGCCACGTCGGGGTGCCGCCGGCTACCAAGTGCCGTGTGCCGTCATGGCTCCTCCGCGCGTGCACGGATATATCGGTGATATGCGCTCTGCGCCCAGAGCGGCGATCAAGGACGGGCGAAGCAGCGACCCCGCCGCCGGCAAGGGACGGAATAGCAACTGCAATGCTTGATGGCCAGCACTCGACAGTCAACATCCGCGGGGTGTGATCACTCAGCTCCGTGAGAGCGCGCCCACGAGCGTGACCTGGAGAATCGAGGCGACCATGGTCCGAGTGACCTGCCACACAAGTCATGCCTGCCACAACGTCGTGAAGTGTTCTGAGGCAACTGGATAACATATGTCCGCACCGGGCCGAAGGCAACCGAGGGCCACCTCGGCGGACTCAGCGCACAGGGTGGCCACCGTCCAGCCGGGGTGCTCCTTGCGGAACGGCGCCAGTCACGTACTGTGTGAGGCGCCTCGCCGACCGGGTCTCGCGCTCGCGTCGGCCTTCCTTGACAAGCGTGACACGCATGACGTCAGCGCGTGGTCCCGGTCGATCTTGGTCCGCCAGGCTGCGTGAGGTTCGCATCCTCGCGAGGGTCGCTCTCGACCCAGACCGCCCAGTCCTGGTGCACATCATCCCGATGCGCCGGTGCAATCTGGCGTGCGCCTACTGCAACGAGTTCGATGACCGCTCCCCGCCGGTGGCCACGGAGGTAATGTTCGAGCGGATCGACCTGCTGGCGGCGCTGGGTACCGCCGTGGTCACGATTGGTGGCGGCGAACCGCTTCTGCACCCCGATCTCGACGCGATCATCCGCCGCATCCATGACCGCGGCATGGTCGTCACGCTGATCACCAACGGCTACAAACTTGGCCCCGGTCGGATCCGGTCACTCAATGCCGCGTGCCTCGATCGCCTGCAGATCAGCATCGACAACGTGAAGCCCGACTCAACCTCGAAGAAGAGCCTCGAGGTGCTCGACCGCAAGCTGGTCTCCCTGGCGGAGCACGCCGCATTCGACATCAACATCAACTGCGTCGTTGGCGCCGGGGTAGAGCATCCCGAGGACGCCCTGGCCATCACCAGGCGCGCCCGCGAGCTCGGCTTCACCGCCACGATGGGCATCATCCACGACGGCCATGGGCACCTGAAACCCCTCGCCGGTCGAGACCATGAAGTCTACACTGCATTCCAGAACCTGAACCGCTGGAGCATCACGCGGTTCAATCGCTCGTTTCAGCGCAACTTGGCGGAAGGCCGCGCCAACGACTGGCGCTGCCGCGCCGGCGCACGGTACTTCTACGTGTGCGAGGACGGCCTTGTGCACCTCTGCTCGCAACAGCGAGGCACACCGGCCATCCCGCTTGGCCAGTACACGCTGTCGCACATCCGCAAAGCGTACGCTGAGCAGAAAGCCTGCTCGCCATACTGCACGATCGCCTGCGCTCACCAGGCCTCAAGCGCCGACCGCTGGCGTAGCCCTCAGCACCCGCCCGCAGCCAAAGCTGCGGCGACAGAACTGCAGGTGTGAGCCTATCACGCAGGTCACGACGCCTCCTGGGGGGCCGGGCAGGTGACCTGGCAGGCCCCCCCCCGTGTCCGAGTTCAGCGGTCCGGTGCCCCACCCGAACGAGGGTACCTCGCCCGGCGGACAATCCGGTCCTGCCTCGGCTAGCGCACCACCAGCGAACCGACGGCCACCACCGGTTTGGAAGGCCAGCAGAAGTCGGATTCCGTCCCCGGGGGCCACCGGGGTCCTTCGCCCCGTAGCCCGGGTCCTCCCCGCCCGAACCCGGCCTTCCCCAGGCAATGCCCGGTCGCTGGAAGGGCTGTTGCCGATCTCCGAAAGCGGCTTCTCCGGCGCCACGCTCATCCATTTCCGGGACGACAAGATCGCCTTCCAGGGCGACTATTACGACCCCTGCGGTTTCCTGAAGCAGCTGAGGTTGGCCCAGTGACGGTGGTCCCGCCAGCTCCCGCCTCTTGACGCCTCCGGTGCCGGACCGTACGCTATCGCCGCCGCCATCCTGCCAACAGGCGGTTCAGCACTTCTCCGTGTTGCTTTCCCTTCGGGAGGTTCTCATGGACATGTTGCTCGCACTCGCTCTCAGCATCGGTGTGCTCATCGCAGGGTGGACGTATGTGGCGCTGGGCCCGGCGGCCCTGCCGGTATGGGCCGGGATCGTCGCCTGGGGTGCCTTCTTCGCCGCGGGCGGAAAGACGGCCGGGCTCCAGAAGACCATCGCCTCGAACCTCTCCGGTGTCCTGTGGGCGTTCGTGGCGCTCACGCTCTCGGCGCGCCTGGGGGGTGGCTTACCGGTTCTCTCGGCCTTGGTGGGTGTCGTGGCGGCCGTCATGGTGCTGCAGTCGAAAGTCTCGATACTCTCGTTCATTCCCGGCTCGTTCCTCGGCGCCGCCACTGCCGTCAGCGTCGTCGTGGGGGCCGGCGGTACCTATCTGAACACGGTTATCGCGCTGGTCGCCGGCGCGGTGCTGGGGTTCCTGTCCGAACTCGTGGCCGGGAAGGTGGCCAAGCCCGCCGCGTAGCGACCACCAAGGCCAAGGGCGTCCTTCCATGGCGGGACGCGCGGGGGGCGCCCGAGTGCCGTCGCAGCGTGGTCAGCAGGCAGAATCGTCGCAGGCGGCGGTCAATCGAGGCCTGCCGCCCGGGGCGGCGGTACCGTGAATCCGCGGACGGCGCTGCCCCCGCGTCTCTGCCCGGTGCTTGGTCATCACGCGCCGGAGTGACCCATGCCCCATCGCGTTCGCTGTCAGCAACCTGCCGCCGCCCTCCCGCTCGCCGTGCATCTCCTCGGCGCCTGTACCAGCCTGCAGCAGCAGTCCACGCCGTTGCCCGAGCAGTTCGGGGACAAGCCGCCAAAGACCATTCGCCTATGACTGCGAGACAGTACCCGGGTGGATCTGCACCATTCCATGCTGTCTGCCGATTCCATCACCGGGGTTCCCGGAGGCCAGCCGTCCACGAGCTACCCTGCTGCCGTCTCCCGGGATCGCGTGCCTCCGCCTCCCCGCGTCGGGATGCCGCTCAGCCAGGGCGACCGCTACGCCATCCGGAAGCGCGATGGTGGCAAGACAGCCATGCGGGCCGTCGCGGAGTGGGCCTTACCCTAGCAGTGCTCGTTGTGATCGCCGCGGGGCAGGACTACGGTTCCTCCGGCTCGTGGTCTTGGTAGCCGCTGTGGCTGCGCCGCGCGGCCGGGTTCGCTAGATTCGGTCGATCCTCGACGGGTGCTGGCTCCGGCCTGTCTCTCGCTCCCCGTCCCCGATCCCCATGACCCTTCAGGCCACCCTCCACGCCGGCACTCTTACCCTTACCCTCAACCGCCCCGACAAGCGGAACGCCCTCAGCGCGTCCCTGATCGGGGAGCTGAATGGCGAGCTGGATCGCGCCGAGCTGGATGCAGCGGTGCGGGTGGTGGTGATCCGCGGGGCGGGGAAGGATTTCTGTGCCGGCGCCGACCTGGACGAACTGCTGGTCTCGGCCAGGCTCCCCCCCGATGAGAACGAGCGCAACGCGCTGCAGCTGGGGCGGGTGTTCACCCGGATCCGGGCACTTCCCAAGCCGGTGGTGGCGGTGGTGCAGGGCCGGGCCCTGGCCGGCGGCGCCGGGCTCGCCACCGGATGCGACCTGGTGCTCGCCACGGAAAGCGCGCAGTTCGGCTACCCCGAAATCCAGCGCGGCTTCGTCCCTGCCATGGTCATGACCATCCTGGTCCGGCTCACCGGCGAGCGGCGCGCCTTCGATCTCGTCGCGACCGGGCGGCTGCTCTCCGCCCATGAGGCGCTGGAGATGGGGCTGGTCTCGCGGGTGCTGCCCGATGCCGGGTTCGAGGCGGCAGTGGCAGCGATCCTTGGCCAGCTGGCCGGCAGCAGCGCCTCGGCCCTCGCGCTCATCAAGCGACTCCTCTACGAGCAGGACGGTCAGGACTTCGCCGGTGGAATCGCGCTTGGCGCGCGCATCAACGCCCTGGCGCGGGCCCACCCCGACTTCCAGGTAGCGATCGCCGCCTTCCTCAAGAAGTGAAGCGTCCCTCGCTGGCCAGCGCGAAGCTCTACTTCGCCATGCTGGGCTTTGTGCTCACGGCGGTCGGTATCGCCACCGACAGTCGGCCGCTGGTGTGGGCCGCCATTGTGGTGCTGGCGGTGGCGCTGGCGATCCGGCTCTGGGTCGGGCGGCGCTGAGCGCGACCGGCCACTCCGGCCCGGCCAACCGCCGCGCGGTTTCCAGCCCCGACTCGCAGAGATACGCTCCCCCGCCGGGTCGCGGCCGGTCTCACCTTGGCACCATGCCTTCTCTCGCCGAGCGGATCGCCGAGGCGCGGCGCCTGCTGCACCACTCCTTCGGATATGCAGACTTCCGCCCGCTGCAGCGGCGGGTAGTGCAGTCGGTGCTCGCCGGCCGGGACACGCTCGCCATTCTCCCCACCGGCGGCGGCAAGTCCATCTGCTTTCAGGTACCCGGCCTGGTATTGGGCGGGCTCACGATCGTCATCTCCCCCCTCGTGGCCCTGATGCAGGACCAGGTCGCCGCTCTGCAGGCGCGGGGCATCGAGGCGGAGACTCTCAATTCCCTGCGGGCCGAGCCGGAACAGCGTGCCGTTCTGGAGTGTCTCGAGCGGAGGACACTCCGGTTCCTCTACGTTTCGCCGGAGCGTGCTCCCCGCGTGGCCGCCGATCTCTCCCGGCTCGGGCTCCGGCCCAGCCTCCTCGCCATAGACGAGGCGCATTGCATCAGCGAGTGGGGCCACGACTTTCGTCCCAGCTACCGGGCGCTCGCCGCCTTTCGGGCGGCCGTCGGCGGCCCGCCCACCGTCGCCCTCACCGGGAGCGCCACACCAGAGGTGCGCACGGACATCGTCCGAGTCCTCGGCTTCGGCCGGCACGACGCGCACCTCGGCTCCTTCGACCGTCCCAATCTCTGGTTCGGAGTGCGGCGCCTTCGCCGCCGGCAGGACCGGCTGCCGGCCCTGCTCTCCCTGCTGGAGCACCGGCCCGGCCTCTCCATTATCTACACCTCCACCCGCAACAGCACTGACGCGCTGGCCCAGCGGCTGGGCTTCGCCGGCCATCGCTCCGCCGGCTATCACGCCGGGCTCACGCGAGAGCGGCGCAGCGAGGTGCTCAGCCGCTTCCTGGCCGGGGAGCTGGAGGTGGTGGTGGCAACCTCGGCGTTCGGTATGGGGATAGACGCGCCGAGGGTGCGGCTGGTGGCCCACTGGGGCATGCCGCCCACGCCGGAGGCCTACTATCAGGAGGCGGGACGCGCGGGCCGGGATGGCCAGCCCTCACGCTGCGTGCTACTGCACCATCAGTCGGATGGACGCGTCCACCGCCGCCAGCTGCAGGTCACCTTTCCCCCGCGCAGGGTCCTGGAAGAGATCTGGCGCAATCCCTCCTGCAGGAACCGGTTCCCGGTTGGCGTCGTCGCCTCCGCCGACCGGCTCGGCCAGGAACTGGGTGGGGCTCCGGGGCCGCCGGATTGGGCCCGAGTGGAGCGGCGGAAGGCCAACGCAGTGGCCCGCTTGAGGGTCGTGGAGCGCTACGCCACCCGCGCATCCTGCCGCCGTCGGCTGCTCCTGGGCTACTTCGGAGAACCAGCTGCCGAGTGTGCCGGGTGTGATGCCTGTGAGGCGCCGGAGCATCCGCTCCGGCGTCTCGCCCTCCTGCTGGGGGCGGGGTCTGTCTGAGCGGTGGCGCCGTCAGGCCGCGGCTGGTACTCTGCACGTCATCTCGAGGTTTCCTCCTGCCCTGCCGACCCATGCACATTCTGCGCATCGCCCCCGTGCTGCTGCTGAGCCTGCCTGCTTCCCTCGGTGCGCAGGTGCGGGCACGAGACCTGGGTATCGCTCCCGGCATCTTCGCTCCCGGTCCGCTCAACGCCATCACCGACGTCGCCGGTGTGAGGGTGGGTCAGGCTACGGTGGACATCGGCGACTCGGTCCGTACCGGGGTCACGGCCATCCTCCCACACGAGGGCAATGCCGTTCCTTGAGCGGGTGCCGGCCGCGGTCCATGTGGGCAACGGTTTCGGAAAGCTGATCGGGAGTACCCAGCTGCAAGGAGCTGGGAGAGCTCGAGAGCCCCATCCTGCTTACCTGCACGCTCTGCGTGTGGCGGGCCGCGGACGCCCTGACCGGGTGGATGCTGGCCCAGCCGGCAATGGAGGAGGTACGGTCGTTCAATGCGCTGGTCGCGGAGACCAACGACGGCCAGCTCAACGCCATCCGGAGCCGGCCCGTTGCGGCAGAACATGTGCGCGCGGCGCTGGAGGGTGCGCAGGGCGGCGCGGTGGCGGAGGGGAGCGTCGGGGCGGGCCGCGGGACGGTCGCCTTCGGCTGGAAGGGCGGCATCGGTACGTCGAGCCGGGTGCTGCCATCGTCGCTCGGCGGCTGGCGGGTCGGCGTGCTGGTGCAGTCCAACTTCGGTGGGGTCCTGCAGGTGCTCGGCGCGCCGGTGGGAAAGGAGCTCGGGCGCTACGCCTTCCGCGAGGCGGTGAAGGGAGAACGCGGAGACGGTTCGATCATCATGGTGGTGGCCACCGATGCCCCCGTGCTGGCCCGCAACCTCGAGCGGCTGGCCAGCCGGGCCATCATGGGGCTCGCCCGCACTGGCTCCTCGGCCTCCAACGGCTCGGGCGATTACGTCATCGCCTTTTCCACTGCGCCGCAGCTGCGGCGCCCGTGGCAGGCCCGCCGGCCAGCCGCCGAGGAGCTGTCCAACGACGAACTGTCCCCGCTGTTCCAGGCGGTGGTGGAGGCCACCGAAGAGGCGATCTACAACTCACTCACCATGGCTACCGCCGTGCAGAGCCGTTCGGCCCGGGTCGCGCCGCTGCCGCTGGACCGCCTCAAAGCCGTCCTCCAGAAGTACGGGATCGGCCGCTGAGACCGGAAGCGGATCAGGCGCCCAGCAGGATCCGGTAGACCCGTCCCGACGCCATCACCACGTAGACCTCGCCGTCGGCGTCCTCGCCGAAGGAGACCACGTTGTCGTTGATGAGCGGCGGGGAGAGCGGGGAGTAGGCCTCCACCACCTGGTTCCCGCTGCGGCGCACCGCCCGGACAAAGCCGGTGCAGAAGTCGCCATAGAAGTAGGTGCCGCGCAGGCTCGGGAACGCCGCGCCGCGGTAGACATACCCACCCGTCACCGCGCAGGCCGGGCCCGTGGGCGTAGCTCGAGCATCGGGTCGGTCAGGCCGGCGGTCTGGCAGCCCGCTGGCGGGCTGAAAGCAGAACGCCCCCTCCCGCTGAGGCCAGCCGAGATTGGTTCCCGCCGCACGTGGCGGCGGGGAGGAAGTTGATCTCCTCGTGCAGGTCCTCGCCGACATCGCCCACCCAGAGATCGCCGGTCCCCCGGTCGAAGCTCCAGCGCCACGGATTGCGGAGTCCGAGCTGCCAGATTTCCCCGCGCCAGCCCGGCCGGCCCACGAACGGATTGTCGGGCGGGATCTGCGTAGGGCGCGGTGCATCGACGTCAATCCGGATGATCTTGCCGAGCAGGGTTGTGCTGTCCTGGGAGGTGGTGGGCAGCGGCACGATGCCGTAGACGTGCCCGTCGCCCAGCCCGAGGTAGAGCTTCCCGTCGCGCACCGAAGCTGACCAGCCCGCCATAGAGCACGGTCGCCCGGGTCCTGGGGCTGGCTCAGGATCGGGACCAGGCTCGCGGGGTCGGCGTGGTCGAAGTCGGGGTCCGCGGTGAACTCGGCCAGCTGGCTGTCGCCGTTGAGGTCGGCGTAGTAGACGAAGAGCCGCCGGTTGACGGCGTACTGCGGGTGGAAGGCGATGCGAATAGACCCCGTACTCGCCGGTGGCCGGATCGGTGAGCGCGGTGAGGTTGAGGAACGCCGAGTCCTGCCGCACCCCGTTCTTCCGGAGCAGGATGCGGCCGCCCCGCTCCACGATCAACAGCCGGCTCGGATCCCCCGGCGGCGCCGTGACGCAGGATGGAGAAATCGAACCCGCTGTCCACCGGCACCAGGGTCAGAGCGTCGGCCGGGACCGGAACCCGGGCCGCCGGAGTCACCGCAGGCGGCCGCTCAGCAGGGCGAGCGGGCAAGCAGGAACTGGCCGAGTCGGAGATTGCAGTCGTCGGAGAGGTCCGCATGGTGAATAAAGATAAACTCTCGGTCACCGGTGGGCCGCGGTTATATTGTGCGCTGTTCCCTGCGGCTGGACCACAGCCTTCCCACGACCGATTTCGCCGGGCTCCCTATGGATCTCTCGCTGTACTTCACCGAACAGCACTACCAGGTCCGCGACATGGTGCGCGACTTCGCCCGGCAGGACGTCGCCCCGGTCGCCCGGGAGCTGGACCGCGACCTCCACCTTCCCCTGGGAGAATATCCGGAAGATGGGAGAACTCGGTCTGCTCGGCGTGCCCTGGGCGGAGGAACTCGGCGGGACCGGCATGGATCAGCTGACCTATTACGTCACCATCCACGAGCTGGCCAAGGTCGATGCCAGCCACGCCCTGACCATCAGCGCCCACACCAACCTGGGCACGTCGCCGATCGTGGACTTCGGCACCGCCGAGCAGAAGCGGCGCTATGTGCCGCTGCTCGCCTCCGGCAAGGTGCTGGGCGGGTTCGGCCTGACCGAGCCCGGCGCCGGCAGCGACGCGGGCGGCACCGCCACGCACCGCGGTGGACAAGGGCGATCACTACCTGCTCAACGGCTCCAAGGTCTTCATCACCCACGCCGGGGTCGGCGAGATCTTCGTGGTCACCGCCCGCACCGAGCCCGGCAAGGGCAACAAGGGCATCACCAGCTTCATCCTCACCAAGGACACCTGCGACCTCGAGATCTGCCGCGAGGTCGGCGTCGGACACGACGAGCGCCTGCCCAGGACCCCGGGGTTCCGGGCCGGCAAGAAGGAAGACAAGATGGGCTGGCGGGCCAGCGACACCCGGGAGCTGATCTTCGAGGACGCCGTCGTCCCCAAGGAGAACCTGCTCGGGCAAGCCGGGCGCACGGGTTCGTCAACTTCCTCAAGACCCTCGACGGCGGCCGGATCGGCATCGCGGCGCTGTCGCTGGGCATCGCCGAGGGCGCGTACGAGGAGGCGCTCCGGTACGCCGGCGTCCGGAAACAGTTCGGCAAGGCCATCGGCAGCTTCCAGGGCGTCCAGCTTCCAGCTGGCCGACATGGCCATGGAGATCGAGGCCGGCACCCACCTGCTGTACCACGCCGCCTGGCTCAAGCAGAACGGCAAGCCGTTCAAGAAGGAAGCGGCCATGGCCAAGCTGTTCTGCTCCGAGCTGGCCATGCGGGCCACCACCAAGGCGGTCCAGATCTTCGGCGGCTACGGCTACACCACGGACTACCCGGTGGAGCGGATGATGCGGGACGCCAAGGTCTGCGAGATCGGCGAGGGGACCAGCGAGATCCAGCGGATGGTCATCGCCCGGCAGATTCTGGGGGATATCGTCGGGTAGGGGGTGGAAGTGGGAGCGGAGGGCGCGGTGGTCCCCATTCCGGGTCTGGCCCCCCTCCGGAGCGGCCGGCCCGGCCGAGCCTTCCGGACCGGTGCCCCCTCGGCTCGTTCCGGACGGGTTGGGACCCGCCCGCCCCGTTCGCCCGGCCATCGCCGGCACGCAGCCTCCCCCGCCGTTGCCCTAACCCCCGATAATTCATATCTTTGGCCCATGCCTCCGATGTGGCTGGGCCCCCGTATTCAGCGTTCACCGCCGTGCTCCTCACCGGAGCGCGGCTACGTGGGGTCAGGCTTGGTCTTGCGGAACGGACTCGTCGAGCGAGCGTTCCGCCCGTGGTTCGCAGTCTCCGCCAGCATCGCGGTCCAGCTGTGGGGTCGGCGCCAGCCAGGCCCGGACCGTACGGCGGCTCTCCGATAGTCATTTCCTTGCCTCCTTGCCCCGCTCGGCCACCGCGCCGCAGCCGGGGCGGTCCCGGCTCGCGGGGCGCTCCTGTGCGCCCCCTGGCCGGACTGTCTCTTTACTGATCGGGCTGGCCGAGCCGGGGCGTCGCAGCGCCCGGGCGGCGAGCCATCCCATCGAGGGTGCCACGCGTGAAGCGCGAAATTCTTATCAACGGGAGCCAGCGGGAAACCCGCGTGGCCATTCTCGAGGACGACCGTCTGGTCGAACTCCTCGTCGACCGGCCGGACCATCGCCGCAGCGTCGGCGACATCTACCTCGGCCAGGTCGAAGCGGTCCTGCCCGGGATTCAGGCCGCGTTCGTTGATGTAGGCCTCGAGAAGAGCGCCTTCCTCCACGCCTCCGATCTCCTCGAGCCGGAGGAAGACGAGGAGCCGGACAGGCGAAGAAGGGGACGAGGCGTTCGAGGACGCCGAGACCGTAGCCGCCCCGGAGGGACGGCGGCCAGGCGGCAACCGGGGCACGGGGAGGACGCGCGACGGGCAACGGCGGCCATGAGCCCCGCCAGCGCGAGGTGCGGCTCCCGCCGCCAGCTCCCGGACATCTCCGACATCCTCAAGAAGGGGCAGACCCTCCTGGTCCAGGTCACCAAGGAGCCCATCAGCACCAAGGGCTGCCGGGTGACCGCGCAGATCTCCCTCCCCGGCCGCTTCCTCGTCTACATGCCCTACGCCTCCCGGGTGGGGGTGAGCCGCAAGATCGAGAGCAAGGAGCTCCGCGCCCGGCTCCGGGAGATGGTCTCCACCTACCTGCCCAAGGACTCGGGGGGCATGATCGTCCGCACGGTGGCGGAAGGGGTCACCGAGGACCACTTCAAGCGCGAGGTCGAGAGCCTGCTCAACCTGTGGCGCAAGATCAACCGCAAGAAGACCTTCGTCCGCGCGCCGGCGCTGGTCCAGCGGGAGACCTCGCTGACCCGCGGGCATCATCCGCGACCTCTTCAGCGACAAGGTCGACGCGCTGCACGTCGACTCGAAGGAGCTCTACAACGAGATCGAGACCTACCTCAAGCAGGTCGATCCCGAGCTGCTGACCCGGGTCAATCAGTACACCGAGACCGTCCCGCTGTTCGACAAGTTCGACATCGAGAACGAGATCCGGGATCTCTTCAAGGCCCGCTGCGACCTGCCCACCGGCGGCTACATCGTCATCCAGCCGACCGAGGCGCTGGTCTCGATCGACGTGAACACCGGCCGCTACACCGGCAAGAAGGACCCCGAGAAGACCATCCTCAAGACCAACATCGAGGCGGCCCGCGAGATCGCCCGGCAGATCCGGCTCCGCGACATCGGCGGCATCATCGTCTGCGACTTCATCGACATGGAGACCCGCCAGAACCGGGAGCGGGTGCTGCAGGAGCTGCGGGCCCACCTGGGCCGCGACCGGGCCCGCACCAAGGCCTTCGCCGTCTCCGAGCTGGGCCTGATCGAGATGACCCGGCAGCGGGTGCGGCCCTCCCTCTGGCACTCGATGACCACCGAGTGCCCGGCCTGCAGCGGCACCGGCCGGGTGTTCACCCCGGAGGTGGTGGCCCGCCGCCTGGAGCGCTCGCTCCGCCGGGCCGGCCGGGAGCGGCGCGAACGGCAGCTGGCGGTCCGGCTCCACCCCGAGGTGGCGCTCTACCTGCTCGAGGAGGAGCCGAAGCTGATCCACACCCTCGGCAAGCTCACCGGGCTGGAGCTCGAGCTCCGGGACGATCCGATGATGCGGGTGGATGAGTTCCGGCTCATGAGCCGGCCCGGCGGACGGGACGTGACCGACATCTACGCGGTCGCCTAGGGGCACCGGGCCGTGGCGGCTGCCCCCTTGCCATATCCCCGCCCACAGCCTATACTTGCGGGCTCTTGTACCCTGGCTTTTTCTGACCACCGAGTCCGCCATGTACGCGATTTTCAAGGCCGCCGGCAAGCAGTTCCGCGCGGAAAAGGGGCAGACCCTGCAGGTTCCGCTGATGGATGTGGAGCCGGGCAGCAAGGTGACCTTCGACGAGGTGCTCCTGACCTCAGACGGCGAGACCATCAAGGCGGGCACCCCACTGGTCAAGGGCGCCAAGGTCACCGTGTGAAGTGGTCGGCACCGCCAAGGCCGACAAGATCTACGTCTGGAAGTTCAAGCGGCGGAAGAACTACCGCCGCAAGACCGGGCACCGGCAGAAGTACACCGAGGTGCGCATCACCGATGTAAAGGTTGGGTGAGGACCCATGGCTCATAAGAAGGGTGTCGGCTCAAGCCGCAACGGCCGCGATTCGAATCCGCAGTACCTCGGCGTCAAGCACTACGGCGGCGAGCGGGTCACTGCGGGCAACATCCTGGTCCGCCAGCGCGGCACCAAGTTCCATCCGGGCAAGAACGTCGGCCGCGGCAACGACGACACCCTGTTCGCCCTGGTGGACGGCGTGGTCCGGTTCGAGCACAAGGACAAGAAGCGGATGAAGGTCTCGGTCCATCCGCCGGAGGTCAGCGTCAGCTGACGACCCCGACCCCGGCGCCCGCTGCGGGCGGCCATCCCGGAAAAGCTTGGCGGCCGAGCATCTGCTCGGCCGCTTCTCGTTTTGAAACAGCGACGCGGTCAGCCTCGTTAGATTGTGCCTACCCACCACACCGAGGACCATATGGCTGGACTCTTCGATCGGCTCAATCAGGAGCTCGAGGGCTTCGGCAAGCGGGCCCAGAACGTCCTGGACGAGGGCCGGCTGCAACTGGAGCGGTTCCGGGTACAACGCGAGCGCGACGAAGCCGCCCGGCAGCTCGGCTACCTGGTCTACCGCCGGGACAAGGGTGCCACCGTAGACCCGCTGGAGATTGACGCCTGGCTCAAACGGATAGACTCGGCCAATGAGAACCTCGAGCGGCTCGACCGGGCCATCGCGGCCACCCGGCCCGATGCCGTCACCGTGACCGAGACCCCGGCGACCGATACCCCAGAGCCGGCCGAGGCGGAGGTGAAGTAGGTCGCAGTCACCGGCTGGTGCGCCCCTGCGGGGGGCTGGCCCGGGGGCTACGGTCGCGGCTCGCCGCCGCGGGGATCCACCCGCCTCGCGCCCGCCTCCTGCGCCAGCATCCGCTCGGTAAAGTCCATTCGTTCCTGCGCCTCGCCCAGCTCCTGCCGTAGCGTATCCACTTCAATCTCGAGGTCTTCGAGTCCAGCCTGCAGCCCGCTCCCGTCACGGCGCTGCCGCAGGCGCTGGGCCCATAACCCGAACCCCACGGCCAGCGCCGCGTGAGTCGTGGCGTGCCAGGGCTCCCCCGGCTGGGCCGCGAACCAGACGGCCGCCACGTTGATGGCGCTCAGTACGGCGGCGATCGGGTACCATACCGCGGGTTTGAAGGTCATGGTGGTTGCCCTTCGGTTCGGCTGCTCGCCTTACTCCTGCGCAACGCTCAGGACGGTTCCCGACTGGGCATCAATGTGCACCTCGGTGACGCCCGCTGCCCCTGCCACGGAGATATCGAACGAGTACAGCAGGGTGCCATTCTCCCGCTCCAGCTCACCCTTGGTGATGATCCCCGGTACCCGGGCCTTGGCGATCGCCACCGCGGAGTCCGGCGGGATGGCCACCAGGGCGAAGAGACCGGGTTGCTCCTCGGTCACTGTCGCGTCTGTGGTCGGGGCGGGCCTGGGGGTGCACGCCGGCACAGCGCATGCGATCAGCAGTAGGCGGAGTACCCGTGTCACGGCAGGCATAGACGCTCTTTCCTCGAGAGAAGTTGCGCCCGGGCAGGTGCCGGGTGTGAACGGTCCGGCCTGCGCGGGCTGGGCCTCACCCGTGACCGGTGCCGACGTCAGCGAACGACGGTGCCTTGGGGGGTGGCCCCGGACGTCGGGGTGAGGCCTGCCTAGTACCTGGGCGGCAGCGTGCGGTAGCGCTCCCGGAGCTCGGTCATCCGGCTGGTCAGCGGGGCCTCGCGGCCGCCGATCAGTACCAGTTCGGCACCCGCCGCGAAGTCCAGCGGGTCTCCGCTCCACACTACCAGGTCCGCCGTCTTTCCCACCTCCAGCGACCCCCGGTCGGTCAGGCCAAGGGCGCGGGCCGGGGCCAGGGTGATGGCTTCCAGCGCCGCCTCCCAGCCCATCCCGTTCCGTACCGCGTGGCCCGCCTCGAAGCGCAGGTTCATCTGCCCGCCGGGATCCTGGCCGGCGAGAATGACGGTCACGCCGGCTTCCTTGAGCAGGGTGGCGTTGTCGGACCGGGCCCGGAGCCCGTCGAACGACGGCACGTTGTCCCGCGTGTCCACGACCACCGGCACACCGGCCCGCGCCAGCTCCGGCGCCACCCGCCACGCCTCAGCGGCGCTCCGGAGAATCAGCTTGAGCCCGAAGTCGCGCGCCAGCTTGAGCGCATTCTCGATGTCACTCTGGCGGCGCGCCCGGACGTAGAGCGGGAGCTGGCCATCCAGCACCGGGTAGAGCGCCTCCAGCTGTTCGGCCGGGGCGCTGAGCGGCTGGATGCGGTTCTGGTCGAAGTCACCACGTCGACCGCGGAGGGTCCGCGCATCCAGAAAGAGCTGCCGCAGCCGGGCCAGCGCGCCCGCCCGGCTGCCGCCGCCGGCGCTCCGGCTCTGATCGCTCAGGTCGGCCACCATGACCACGGGCGAGCGCACCAGCAGTTCATCCAGCGTGTTGCCGAGCAGCCGGATCGCGATGCCCTGGCCGGCCACCAGGCCCGAGGTGGGCACCGCGAGCGCGGTGGTGATCCCACCCATCCGCGCGACCGGGATGTTCACGGCGTTCGCGTCCATCCCGGCGGCCACGTTGAAGGCGGCGTTGACGTCGCCGCTCTGGTTGCCGTCGCTGGTGCCGCCGATCGCGGTGTACTCTTCATCCGTCTCCTCTGCCAGCGACCGGCCCACCCCGAGGCCGAGGGCGCTCTCCGAGTGGATCAGGCCTGGGGTGACGATCTTTCCTCGAGCGGGGATGACGCGCGCGCCCGCCGGCACCGCCACCTCCGCCCCCACCGCCACGATGCGTCCATCCCGCACCACGATGGTGCCGCGCTCGATCTTCGGTCCGCTCACCGGATAGATCGTCGCATCGGTGATCGCGATGGTCTGGGCCTGAAGCATCGGGGCAGACAGGAACGCTGTGAGGGTCACCCGCCCCCAGACCCACGCGAGTCGCCGAGTCATCGTCCCACCCCCGGTGCCGTCTGGCCCAGGTTGAAGTCGGTCTCGGGCTGCCGGCTCGGGTCGTTCCGGTCGTAGACCAGCCAGCCCTCGTTGTAGACCTGCTCGGCCCGGGAATAGACCGAGAAGGGATCGCCGGACCAGAGCACCACGTCCGCCTGCTTGCCCGGCTCGAGGGTGCCGGTGAGGCTGTCGATCCCGAGCGCCCAGGCGGGGTTCGCCGTGACCCAGCGGATCGCCTGCTCGCGGGTGACGGCAATGCCGGCGCGGATGCCGCTGTACATCGCCTTGGCCGCCTCCTGGTTGAGGCGCTGGATCCCCTCCTCGCTGTCGGAGTGGATGATGGCGCGGGCCCCCGCCTGCTGGATCAGCGCGGCGTTCTCGGGGATGCCATCGAAGGACTCCATCTTGAAGCCCCACCAGTCGGCCCAGACCGACGCAGCGGTGTTCGCGGCGGCCAGCAGGTCGGCGACCTTGTACCCCTCGACCACGTGATGGAACGACCGGATCTGGTAGCCGAACTCGCGGGCGATATCGAGCATGACCGCCATTTCGTCCGCGCGGTAGCAGTGGTTGTGTACCAGGATCTCGCCGCGCAGGACCCCGGCCAGAGTCTCGAGCTGCAGGTTGCGTTCGGGTGGATCCCCCCGCCGCCTCTCCAGCCACCTGTCCCACCGCTGGCGATACCGCTCCGCCTCGATCCACGCCCTCCGGTAGCCGGCCACGTTGCCCATGCGAGTCGAGGGCGCCGCTGTTGCGGTACACCCGTTTGGGGTTCTCGCCGCAGGCCATCTTGAGTCCGTAGGGCGCACCCGGGAACTTCATCTCCTGCACCGTGCGGGACGGCACCAGCCGGAGCGTTGCCGAGCGGCCCCCGATCAGGTTCGCGGACCCGGGCAGCGCCTGGATGACGGTGACGCCACCGGCGATGGCCAACGGGATCTGGGGATCCTGCGGCCAGAACGAGTGTTCCGCCCACACCTCGGCGGTCACGGGGTTGGTGGCCTCGTTGCCATCCGACTCCGCGAAGGTGCCCGGCGCGGCATAGACGCCCAGATGACTGTGAGTGTCGATGAGCCCGGGGGTGACGTACTTGCCGGTGCCGTCGATCACCCTGGCGTCCGGCGGCGCCGTGAGGTCGGTGCCGACCGCCACGATCCGGCCATCCCGGATATGAACCGAGGCGTTGTGGAGTTCGGGGCCCGCCGCCGTCAGGATGGTGGCATTCCGGATGAAGACCGGGGCCTCGGCTCTCCGTTTGTACGTGGAGAGGAACTGCGGCCGGTCCCAGCTCCGCTGGGTGCTGCCGGAGGCGGTCGGGGTGGTGGTGACGGTATGCGCCCCGGCGGCACAGCCGGCGAGGGCCAGCGACAGCAGGGCAAGGCGGGCGTGGCGTCTCAGGCCGGGCAGTGCGCTCACGGTGGTCATCTCCGCGAAGATGAGTCAGCGGTTGATCGCCAGGAACTCGATCGGCGATCCGCTCAGCGATACCCGGATCACCCGATGAGGCCTGGCGGTGGTCACGAAGAACGAGACGACTTGCGCCGCCCCGCGCAGGTCGGCACGGTAGACCTCGAACTGGCCGGCGGGAACGTTCACCCGCACGATATCCGCCGCGGTGAGCGTCATCTCGCGGGTCGCGTTCTCCCCGCCCGCAAAGACCTCGAACCGCCACTCCGTGTTGAGCTCCCACTTGAGGTAGGGCAACACCGCCTGGATGGCGTTGTCGTCGACGATTCCGACGCTGACGGCGGTGTCCACCGCGAAGCGCCGGGGCCCATCGGGGCCGGCCACCTGCGCGTCTCCGCGCACCCGTCCGCCAGCATAGCGGAGGGAGATCCTGGTTTCCTGCCCTCGCACCTTGCCGTTCTGACTCAGGGAACGCATCCGACCGGCGGTGTCGAACACCACGGTGGTGGTCTGGGAGATGCCGGTGCCGATGGATGTACGCTCGGTATAGGTCAGGCTGTCGCCGTCGCGCGCGACCTCACTCACCTGCAGTCCCACCGTGGCCCCCTGGGCCACGATCACCAGCGAGTCCGAACGCGCCGTGGCCGCTGCTGCGTGTACGGCGAAGGGTGCCACCCGGGGTTCGACATCCTCGGGCCTGAGCGGCTGGCCGTCGGCCCCGAAGATCTGGGTGGGGCGGAGCGCGGCCAGAGGCCGGTACAGACGGGAGGCATCGCCTACTACCACGATCGCCACGCTGTTCTCTGGCACCGTCCGCCGGGCGGCCGCGCGCACTTGTGCGGCGGTCACCGCATTCACCCGTCGCCGGAAGGTCGAGAGATACGTCGCCGGCAGCCCCAGCGCCCGTGCATCGGCCGTCGCGGAGCCGAGCTGCCCTGCAGTCTGGTGTTCCACCGCGAACCGCCCGGCCACTCCCTCACGAGCACGGTCCAGCTCCCGGGCGGGTACCAGGTCGGTACGCAGCCGTTCCAGCTGTGCCAGCATCTCGACGACCGTCGAATCCGCGGCATCGGTCGGCACCACCGCCGAGGCCTGAAACAGGCCCAGCCGTGCGGTGCGCAGGAATGAAGAACCCGCCACGTCGGCCCAGCCGCGCTGATCTCCCAGGCTGCCCAGCAAACGGCCGGTGCGCTGGTCGCCGAGGATCTGGTTGAGGACCATCGCGGCGTAGTACGCCGAGTCGGTGGCCGCGAAGGTCGGGCCGCCAACCACGACGCTCGCTTCCGTGGCGCCGCCCTGATGTACCAGCACGATGCCGCGCGCCAGTAGTCCCAGGGTGACGGCCGGCAGGCCGGCGGGGCGCAGGCCCTTCCACTCACCGAGCGCTCCGGTCGTCAGGCGGCGAGCTTCGGCCAGGGTGATGTTGCCTGCCACGACCAGCGTGGAGCCGGCGGGCCGAACTCGGGCCTTATGGAAGGCCAGCAGGTTGGCACGGGTGATGGCCGCGACCGACTGGGGCGTGGGGCGGCGGGCGTAGGGGTGCTTGCGATAGGTCGCCAGCAGGAAGATCCGGGCTCCGAGGCTGGCGGGGTCTGCCAGGCCGTCCTGGAGCGCCCGCCCCGTCCGGTCCCGCAGCCCAGTCAGGTCGGCGTCGCTGAACGCAGGCCGGAGGATCATAGCTCCCACCAGCCCGAAGGCGTCCGCCGCGTGATCGGACAGGAAATCGGCCTGGATGATGAGCGCGTCGGGTTCGGCGCTGGCGCTGAGCGCGCCACCCGCCTGACTCACCAGCTGCTCGACCTGCTCAGCGGAACGCTCGCCGGCGCCGCGGGTGAGGAGTCCCGCCATCAGGTCGGCGGTGCCTTCCAGCTCCGCCGGGTCGTAGACCGAACCCGCCGGCACCGTGAGGGTGAGGGAGATCAGCGGCTGGCGCGGCAGGCTCAGCAGCACCAGCCGCAGCCCGTTGGGAAGCAGTACTTCCTGCGGGGCGGGGTAGGACGCCGTGATGAGCGGCGCGGGATCTGGCGGCTGCGCCGGGGCCTGCTGCGCGTGGCCCGCGGCCGGAAGCCCGAGGAGCGCGTTGAGGAGGATCAGGCGCCTCATGAGGCGGCCTCCGGAGAAATCACCAGCGTGAAGGCGTTGGCCGGAACCAGCCAGCTCTGCGCTACCCGGCGGAGATCCGCCACCGTTACGGCCAGCACCCGGTCCGGCTCCTCGTTGATCGCGGCCAGGTCGCCGTGAAAGGCCGCCGCGTGCTGCAGCGCGACGGCGACGTCCCCCGCCCGTTCCCGCCCGCTCACCGTGGTGGCGCGGAAGATGGTACGGGCCTGGAGCAGGTCCGCCTCGGTCAGGCCGTCGCCGCCGGCCCACGCCGCCTGGGCCGCGAGCAGGGTGGCGAGCGAGTCAGCATTCACCCCGTCGGCGGCCACGGCGAACAGCAGGAACGCCCCCGGCGCGCGGCGGTCGCCGACGATGCCGCCTTGGGTCGCGACCGCTGCCCGGAGTGAACCCGTCAGCACTCGCGGCAGCCGCGCGGTGGGACCCTCGGCCAGGATGATCCCCAGCAACTCCAGCGCCGGGCTGTCGGGATGGTCGTGCGGCGGGAGACGGTAGAGCTGCGCCACCGCGGTCCGTCCCGCGAGCCGGTCGATGACCGCCCGCCGCGTCCCCGCTACGGGAGAGGCGCCGGTACAGGTGATCGCCGCCGGCGGGCGGCCACCCGGAATGGCGTTGAAGTACTCCATCACCAGGCGCCGGGCCACGGCAGGATCGAAACTGCCCGCGATGACCAGCCGGGCCCCGGTGGGCGAGTATCGCTCGACGAAGAACCGTCGTACCTCCTCGGTCCGGATGGCGGAGATGGTGTGGGCGGTGCCGATCGCCGGCTGGGCATAGCCGGCGCAGGTGGTGGAGTCGTACAGGGCGGTGACGCCATCGAGCAGCACGCCGGTGTAGGGTTCGCGGCCCAGCCGATCCCGCAGGTCCTGCAGCAGGCTGAGCCGGGCCTGGTTCACCGAAGTGTCGTTGATGGCCAGCGCTCGCATTCGCTCCGACTCCAGCCAGAGCGCCAGGTTGAGCCGCTCAGCGGGGACGGTCGTGCCGAAGCGGGCTACCTCTTCCGAGACCTCAGCGCTGCTCTGACCGCCCAGATCGGCGACCACCGCGCCGTGGGCGCCCGGCGGGACGTGCTCGGTCCCGGCAAACATCAGCCGCTCGAACAGACGCCCCAGTCCGGCGCGGGCGCGGGGCACGGTGCGCGCCCCCGCCTCGTACCAGATCTCCACGGCCACCGCCTGGCTGGTCGGGTCCGGGGAAAGCACCACTGCGAGGCCGTTAGCCAGCGAGAACTGCTCGTAGCTGATCGGCCCCGGTCCCTGGGCCGACACCGGGGCGGTCAGGAGTGGGAGCAGGAGGGCGCTGATCAGCGGAAAGTGCCGTCGCAGTTGGGCGAGGGACTGCCGGAGCAGGAGTGGCGTCACGCGGGTCTGGGGGTAGGTGAGAACTGCAACATCCGGGGCCGAAATTGGCGACGGCGGAACCTAGCCGTCCGCCGTCCTCTGCGCGAGCGCGGCGTGAATCCTGTCGGGGTAGTTACCGCAGATGGCGTCCACGCCGAGGTCAACCAGTCGCCGGATCTCCGCCTCGTCGTTGGCGGTCCAGGCGGTGAGCCGGGCGCCATCCTCATGGATCAGCGCCACCAGCGTCGCATCAATGAGGTGGGTCTCCATCCAGAGCGTATCGGCACCGGCCGCGTGGAGGTTGGGCAGCACGTTGATGGGGTAGGAGGCCATCAGGATCCCGCGGGGCAACTCCGGGCGCAGGTTGCCGAGCCGGGCCACGATCCGGTGGTCGAAGCTGTGCACGGCGTAGTTCCGGGGTGCGGGTCCCGCCGCGAGGGTGGCCAGCAGCAGCGCGTCGCACTCGGGGGGAAGGGTCTTCGCCTCCACCCACACTTCCATGTTTCCGAGCACCTCCAGCGCCTGTTCCAGGGCAGGAATTGGCTCGTTGTTGGGCAGCCGGTGATGGGAAAACGCCGCGGCCGGCAGGTCGCCGATCCGGCCCACGCCCGGAACCATCGCGTCGTGGTGCACCAGGAGGACGCCGTCGATCGTGGCATGGACGTCCAGCTCCACGCCGTCCACCGACAGCGCTACCGCTTTGCGGAACGCCGCGAGAGAATTCTCATGGGCGTTTCCCGACGCGCCCCGGTGGGCGAGGATTCTGGGCCGGGTCATGACTCGGTCCGCTCCACCACCACCGCGATGCCCTGGCCCACACCGATGCACATCGTGGCGAGGCCATACCGGCCGCCGGTGCGATGCAGGGCGTGGACCAGGGTGGCCAGAATACGGGCGCCGCTGGCGCCCAGCGGGTGCCCGAGCGCGATCGCGCCGCCGTAGATGTTCACCCGCGCCGGGTCGAGGTCGAGGTCGCGGATGCACGCGATGGACTGTGCCGCGAAGGCCTCGTTGAGTTCGATCAGGTCCACATCTGCCGCCTTGATCCCCGCGCGAGCCAGCGCCTTTTGCGAGGCCGGGATCGGCCCGAGGCCCATGACGCTGGGGTCCACACCGGCCACGGCGCTGGCGACCACCCGCGCTAGCGGCCGCGCGCCCAGCGAGGCGGCCGCCGCCGTCGACATGATGGCGAGCGCCGCCGCCCCATCGTTGATGCCGCTGGAACTCGCCGCGGTCACGGTCCCGCCCTTCACGAAGGCGGGCTTCATCTTCGCCAGCCCCTCCATGGTGACGTCCGGGCGGGGATGCTCATCGGCGTTGAACATCCGCGTCCCGCCTTTCCCGTCGGAGACCGGCACCGGCACCAGCTCATCGTGAAAGACCCCGTCGGCCAGGGCCGCCTGGGCCCGGCGCTGGCTCTCCACCGAGAAGGCATCCTGCTCTTCCCGGGTGATCCCGTACCGTTCGGCGACCTTTTCGGCAGTCTCACCCAGAGAGATGGTCCATTCCTTCGGCATCTTGGCGTTGGTGAACCGCCAGCCCACGGTGGTGTCCGCCATGGCGGGCGCGCTCCGGTTCCACCCAGTGCCGCTCTTGAGCTGCACGTACGGCGCCCGGGTCATGCTCTCCACCCCGCCGGCGATGAACACCTCGCCCTCATTCGCGCGAATGGCCTGGGCGGCGCTGATCACCGCCTGCAGGCCGGAGCCACAGAGCCGATTGATGGTCTGGCCCGGAACCTCGATGGGCAGGCCCGCCAGCAGCGCGGCCATGCGGGCCACGTTGCGGTTGTCCTCGCCAGCCTGGTTGGCACAGCCGAAGATCACGTCCTCGATGCTGGTGGCGGGAATCGCCGACCGGTCCAGCAGGCCGCGGAGCGCCACTGCGGCCAGGTCGTCGGGACGTATGTCCGCCAGCGCCCCGCCCACCCGGCCCACGGGGGTGCGCACGGCAGCGGTAATCACGGGATAGGACATACCACGCATTCCGTTCGGGATGGCCAGAATGTAGCCGGTAACCGCTTGCGGCAAAGGCCCGCCCCGGTCCATCCTCAATCCGGGCGATGACTTAACAACCTGCCAGCGGGGCCGTCTCCACCTTTGACAATGCGCGCGCCGGCCACTCCAGCCTCCCCCCCGGTCTCGGATGCCGACCTCGTACGCGCCTACCTGGGCGGGGATGAGGGGGGCGCGACCGCGCTGGTGGACCGCCACGCCGGCGGGGTGGCCCGCTTCCTGGCGGCGTCGGGGGCGGACCCGGGTGAGCTGGATGACCTACTGCAGGAGACTTTCATCCGCGCCTTCGGGGCGCTGGCGACCTGGCGGGGAGAGTCGGGCTTCCGGAACTGGTTACTCAGCATCGCCAGCAATCTGGCCCGGGACCAGTACCGCCGCCGCCGGAATCGGACGGTGGTGACTCTCGAGGAAACCGATCTGGTCGCCCACGACGGACCGGCGGAAACCTTCGATGCCCGGGAGGCCGAGCGCCGGATACAGGCTGGACTGGGTACCCTGCCGCGGCTGCAGCGGGAGGTGTTTCTCCTCCGGGCCCAGCAGGGCCTCGACTACGAGGACATCGCCCGGACACTGGCCACCACCCCGGGCTCGGCCCGGGTGCATTACCACCATGCGGTGAAGCGCCTGAAGGAGCTGATGGCATGAATGACGAACACGAAGCCCTGCGCGATCAGATGCCCGAAGTGGCGGGTGGTGCCGCCCAGTGGAGCGCGGCAGAGGCCGCGCACCTCGCCGGGTGCGCCGACTGCGCCGCCGAGTGGCGGCTGATTCAGGCCGCCCAGAAGCTGGGGGAGGCTGCGGCTCACCGGGTGAACTCGTCCCGGCTCGGCGCGGCGGTCCTCGCCGGCGTGACTCGGGAGCGGCGGGTACGGCGCTGGCTACGGGCCGGCTGGCTGACCGGGCTGGCGGCAGCAGCGGTGCTGCTGCTGATGGTGTGGCGGGGCCGGCCGCAGAGCGCCGCGCCGACCGAGACCGCAGTGGCCGAGTACCGGCTCCCGCTGGCCGAACTGGAATCGCTGGACGAACAGCAGCTGCAGGCGGTGCTGGATGCGCTGGAGGCACCAATCGGTGCTGGCGGGTCCGCCGACGGCCCCACGCTCGGGGATCTCGATGACACTCAACTGGAGCGGGTGCTCCGCTCGCTGGAGGGCTGATGCGGTACCTATTGGGTCTCCTCGCCTGCTGCCTGCTCGGCATTACGCCCGCCCTGGCCCAGGATCGCGACGATCCCGTGCGCGCCGGCGAACTGCGCCGCCGGATCGAGGAACGCTTTACCGCCCGGGTGCAGGAAGACCTTGGCCTGAGTGACCAGCAGGCCGCGAAGCTCCGGCGTACGGCCAGCGGCTACTTCGACCAGCGGCGGAGGCTCGAGGCCGAGGAGCGGCGGATCCGGGCCGCCCTGGCCGGCGAACTGCGGCCGGGTATCGCGGCCAACCCACAGAGCGTGGCCCGGCTCACCGACGACCTCCTCGATGTGAAGGTGCGCTATGCCGAGAGCTACCGCGCCGAGTCGAAGGAGCTGGCCGAATTCCTCGATCCGGTGCAGCGGGCGCAGTACTTCATTCTCCGGGAGCGGCTGCTGGATCGGGTCCGCGAGGCGGTAGAGGAATCCCCCCGCCCGGCGCAGCGCCGACGGCTGCCGGGTCGGGCGCCGTAACTGGCACGGCCACAAGCACGTAGAGTGTTCCGAGCGGCGGCCGCGACGGCGGCCCCTTGGCTTGTCGCCCCTGTCCTTTTTGGGCTGGGGCACTAGCTTCAGCGTCGGAACATCGAGAGGAACGTGAAATGCGCAGCACCGCGATTCGGATCGGCATCCTGGCCCTGGGACTGGGCACCGGTGCGCTCTCCGCCCAGGAGAAGGCCGCCAGCGTCTATCGGCTGGATGTGCATGGAACCATCGAAAACGGTCTCGCGCCCTATCTGGCGCGCGGGGTGCGGGAAGCCAATGCCTCCGGCGCCGGCGCCATCTATCTGGACCTCGACACCCCCGGCGGCCGGGTGGATGCTGCGGAGCGCATCGCCGATGCGGTGCGGGCCTCGAAGATCCCGGTGTATGCCTTCGTCAATCCCCGCGCCTACAGCGCCGGGGCACTGATCGCGCTCGCCACCGACGGCATCTACATGCGGCCCGGCGCGGTGCTCGGCGCGGCCACGCCGGTGGACGGCCAGGGCACCAAGATGTCGGAGAAGTACGTCTCGGCCATGCGGGCCGAGTTCCGGGCGCTGGCGGAGGAGCAGGGGCTCGATCCGCGCATCGCCGAGGCCATGGTGGATGAAAGCCTGGGCGTCCCCGGCCTGGCCGAACGCGGGCAGCTGGTCACGCTGAGCACCACTGAGGCGCTGAGAGTGGGCTACGCCAAGGCCCAGGTCGGCAGCGAGTCGGAACTGCTCACCGCGGTGGGCCTCGCGGGTGCCAGGGTCGAGACCATCGAGATCAACTGGGCCGAACTGGTGGTCCGCTTCCTGACCAACCCGGTGGTTTCACCGCTGCTGCTCTCGCTGGGCGTCCTGGCGCTGCTGGCGGAACTCAAGGCGGGTACCCATGGCGTGGGCCTGCTGATCGGCTTCTCGTCGCTGGGGCTGTTCTTCGGCAGCAGCCTGGTGCTCGGGCTGGCCGGCATGGAAGAGGTGATCCTGCTGGCCCTGGGCGCGGTGGCAATCCTGGTGGAGGTGTTCCTGCTGCCCGGTTTCGGGGTGGCGGGCGTGCTGGGTGCGCTGCTGGTGGGCGCGGCGGTGGTGCTGGCGATGCTGGGCAACTTCCCCACCGGGGGAGATGTCGTGCAGGCGATGCTGGTGCTGGGCGCCAGTGTGGTGATCAGCGTTGCCGTGGCCTACGCCTGGTTGCGCCACCTGCCCAACAGCCGCCGGTTTGCCGGCCTGGTCCATCGCGAGAGCGTGCAGGCCGCCGAGGGCTACGTCTCGGCACTCTCCCGCGGGGAGCTGGTGGGGCGGGCCGGCACCGCGATCACCGATCTCCGGCCAGCCGGCGTGGCCACGGTGGATGGAGAACGCATTGATGTCGTGACCGAAGGTGAATACATCGCCCTGGGAAGTCGGATCGAAATCATACGGGCCGAAGGGTACCGTCACGTCGTCCGGCTGTCACAGCACTAACTGGGAGAATATCGCGTGGAAAACCTGGCTCCGGGGCTGCTGCTCGCCCTGTTCTTCATCGGCATCATCTTCCTGGTCATCGTCTTCCGGTTCATTCCGGTCGGGCTGTGGATCCAGGCAATCACATCCGGGGTGCGGGTATCGTTCCTCACGCTCTTCGGCATGCGCTTCCGGAAGGTCAATCCCTCGTTCATCGTGCTGCCGCTCATCAACGCCCACAAGGCGGGGCTCAATCAGGTCACCCTGAATGAGCTGGAGTCGCACTATCTGTCCGGCGGCAACGTGAGCCGGGTGGTCAACGCCCTGATCTCGGCCGACAAGGCCGGCATCCCGCTGCCGTTCAAGCAGGCGACGGCGATCGACCTGGCGGGCCGGGATGTCTTCGAGGCGGTGCAGGTGAGCGTCAATCCGAAGGTCATCACCACGCCGAAGGTGGCGGCGATGGCGCAAGGACGGCATTCAGCTCCTGGCGCTGGCGCGGGTGACGGTGCGCGCCAACATCAACCGGCTGGTGGGCGGCGCCGGCGAGGAGACCATCCTGGCGCGGGTCGGCGAGGGCATCGTCAGCACCATCGGCTCGGCGGCGAGTCCACAAGGCGGTGCTGGAGAATCCCGACATGATCTCCAAGACCGTGCTGGCCAAGGGACTCGACGCCGGGACGGCGTTCGAGATCCTCTCGATCGATGTCGCCGACGTGGACGTGGGCAAGAACATCGGCGCCGAGCTGCAGACCGACCAGGCCGAGGCGGACAAGCGCATCGCGCAGGCCAAGGCGGAAGAGCGGCGGGCGCTCGCCGTGGCCATGGAACAGGAGTTCAAGGCCGAGGCGCAGAAGCAGCGGGCGCTGGTCATCGCGGCGGAGGCGCAGATCCCGCTGGCGATCGCGGACGCGTTCCGGAAGGGCAACCTCGGCGTGATGGACTACCAGCGGTACAAGAACATCCAGGCCGACACCACGATGCGGCAGTCCATCGCGGGCCAGCCCGAGGGCGGGACGGGTCAGGGAGCCTGAGGTGAACATGGTCCGGGAGGCCGCGAGCTTCGAGGGACTGATCATCCTCGCGGTCATCTATTTCGTGCTCAACCTGCTCTCCAAGGCGGGCAAGAAGCAGGGACAGAGCAGCGAGCGCCCGGCGGAGTTGCCCGACGAGCCGACCCCGACCCAGGAGGAAGCGCTCTCGCTGGAAAAGATTCTCCAGGAGATTGAACGGGTCAAGAAGGAGAAGGCCGGCGGGCGGCGCGCGCCGGTGGCACAACCGACCGCCGCGCCACCGGTACGGCGTCCCGGTCCGCCGCCCATGCGCCGGCCAGACCCGGCTCCCCCCAGGGCGCGGACGGTCGCACCGCGGGCCGGCCGGCCGGCGAACCCCGATCGCGGCCCGATGGGTCGGCACGGCAAACGCCCGCTCGAGTCGCACGAGGACATCGAGGAACGCCACAGCTACGATGACGCCGGGTCGCTGGAGGTGGCGGAATCGCTGGAGGTACTGGACGAGACCCGGCTGCGGGCGCCCCGGCGCGACCGGGATCACGACGACGAGGCGGAAGCGGTCGTGCAGGGCCGGATCAAGGCGGCCGCATCGCGCAATCGGGCCCATACCGACCAGGACCATCAGGACTTCCACGACCGGGTCCTCGGCGGCGAGATCGGCGCGCCTCAGACCGAGGCCGCGAAGGCCGCGGCGGCCCGGGCCAGGACCCGGGCGTCGAACCTGCGACGGGCCGTCGTCTGGCGGGAGATCCTCGGCCCGCCCAAAGCACTGGAGGAGTGAGGGGCAGGGACGAGGCGTCGCTGCGTCCCTGCATGCCAACCGCGTAACCGCCGAACCGCCTACTTCCGCTTTTTTCCCCCGAACTTCTTCTGGTACAGCGCCATGGCGTCGGTGATCGCCTCGCGCGCTTCCGGAGCCCCCTCGAAGCCCCGGGTGCGGGTGGCGACGCCCTCCAGGTCCTTGTACACCTGGAAGAAGTGCTCGATCTCCTTGAGCGTGTGCTTGGGGATGTCGGCCAGCCCGTTGATCCCCTCCGAGTACGGATCGCCGGTGGGGACTGCCAGCACCTTTTCGTCCGCCTTGCCGCGGTCAATCAGGTGAAAGAGCCCGATCGGCCGGCACTCCACCAGGCAGCCGGTGAAGACCGGGATGGTGGTGATGACCAGCACGTCGAGCGGATCGCCGTCGTCGCCCAGGGTCCGGGGGAGGAAGCCGTAGTCGCCGGGGTAGTGCACCGCGCTGTGGAGCACCCGGTCCAGCCGGAACACGCCGGTGGCCTTGTCCAGCTCGTACTTGTTCCGCTCCCGGGTGGGGATCTCGATGACGGCGTCCACAACTCGGGGCGGCTGCTTGCCGGTGGGGAGGTCGTGCCAGGGGTGGAGGCCGCGGTGGGTGACGGGAGCTGGGGGCATGGTCGGCGCGGGACAGGGTGACGGTCGGAACTCGGTGTGGTAGAGTAAGGAGTCCCGCCGATCGGCGGTAGGCTCCCGGGATGTGCCGCCACCGTCGTGCAGGGAGGCCGACCGCCGGTTGCTCTCCCCCCGCATTCCGGCGATACTCCCCCGAGTCGCCCGAGTGGCGGAATGGCAGACGCAGCGGACTCAAAATCCGCCGGGGGCAACCCCGTGCGAGTTCGACTCTCGCCTCGGGCATGAAAGGGCGCATCACCAGCAACGGCTGCCCACTCGCGGGGCGGCCGTTCTGCGTCCGGCCCGCCTTTCACCCGGGCCCCCGCGGCAGTATTGTCGAGGCTGGGAAAACACGACGGTCCGGTTCGGGGCCTACCCGGGGAACGCATGCGCCTCTTCGAATCCAACCACCAGCGCGCCGCGGGCCTGATCGCGCTGCTCGGCGTTGGCCTGCTGATCGCCCTCCTGCCGTACGCCAGCGGGCTGATCGGCGGCCTGATGCTGTACGTGATCTTCAGCCCGCTCTACAACTGGCTGGCGCGGAAGCTCCCCGGCCGGGTCGCCGCCGGGGTGGTCGTGGGGCTGGCGCTGGTGATCGTGGTGGGCGCCGTCGTTCTCTTCGCCAGCCTGGTGCTGGACCAGGCTCAGAGCATCGCCCGCGGGGTCATTCACGGCCCGTTGCTGGACCGGCTGGGCGAACTCACCATCGCCGGCTATCCCGTCGGCCCCCGGCTGGCGGTCCTGGGCGAGGACTTCGTGACCTGGCTGGGGCGGAGCGCCTTCGGGCTGCTGGGCACCGCCACCCGCATCGGCCTCAACCTGACCATCGCGCTGTTCATCGTCTACTACCTGCTGGGCCGGCCGGGCGAGACCTGGGCCGCCGTCAAACCGTACATTCCCTTCTCCAGCCAGAGCGCCGAGCTGCTGCGCATCCGCTTCCGCGATGTGACCATCTCCACCGTGATCGGCACCGGCCTCATCGCCACGGTGCAGGGCTGTATCCTGGCGCTGGGCTTCTGGATCACCGGCGTCTCCAACGCGGTCTTCTGGGGGGTGGTGACGGTGGTGCTCGCGGTGCTGCCCATCGTGGGCTCCGGGATGGTGTTCGTCCCGGGTGCGCTCACCCTCGCCCTCGACGGGCGCTACGGCGCCACCGTCACCCTCGCCATTCTGGGGCTGGTGGCCGGCAACATCGACGTGGTGATCCGGCCGGCGGTGTTCCGGCGCTACGCCCAGATCCACCCGCTGGTCACCCTGGTGGGCGCCATCGGCGGCATCGGCTATTTCGGCCTGCTCGGCATCCTCATCGGGCCGCTGGCGCTGTCGTACTTCTTTGAACTCCTGCGTATCTACCGGCTGGAATACATCACGCCCGCGCGTGCCGCAGAGGCCGCCGTTGCCGGCCCGCCCAAGGAGCAGCCGGCCCCACCCCAGCCTGCCCCGGTGTGACGGCTGCGCCGGGCACGAGTGTGAAGGTGGCCGGCTGGGCTCCGGCGCCGGATCGGCTGGTGGTTGCCCGGCTGCGGAGGGAGGACTAACCTTCCGCACCTTCACCACTTCCACCACACCTGCATGAGCGCCAGCACGACTCCCGAACCGACCCGCGGTCTCGACAACGTCATCGCCCTCCAGTCTGCCGTTTGCCAGCTTTCGGCGGAGGACGGCCGGCTGGCCTATCGCGGTTACGACGTCCGCGACCTGGGCGAGCGTTCCACGGCGGAAGAGACCGCCTACCTGCTGATCCACGGCCAGCTGCCCACTGGCGCCGAACTGCGGCTCTTTACCGGCCAGATCCGCGGCGCCCAGAAGCTCTCGGCTCCGATGCAGCGGGTGCTCAAGAACCTGCCGCCCTCCACCGATGCGATGGGAGCCCTGCGCGCGGTGCTGGCGGTGGCCGCGCTGGAGCAGCCGGTGAAGCTCCCGCCCGGGCGGGACGACGCGCTCGCCCAGGGCGTCCGGCTGCTCGGCCTCACGCCCACGATCGTGGCCGCCTGGCACCGGCGGCGGAGCGACCAGCGACCCATCGTCCCCCGCAAGAGCCTGAGTTACGCCGCCAACTTTCTGACCATGCTCACCGGTGCGATCCTCGATCCGGCGGCGGTGCGCGCCCTGGACGCCGCGCTCATCCTGCGGGCCGACAACGAACTCAATCCCTCCACCTTCGCCGCCCGGGTCACCGCCGCCACGGGGGCCGACGTCTACGGCGCGGTACTGGCCGCCCTGTCCGCGCTGGCCGGACCGCGCCACGGGTGGCATGCCCGCCACGTGCTCGCCGCGCTGGAGGGGATCGGTGAGCCGGAGCAGGTGGCGGGCTGGGTGCGCGAGCGCCTGGCGCAGAAGCGAAAGATCCCCGGCTTCGGGCATGTGGTCTATCAGGGCGCCGACCCGCGCTCCGACCTGCTCCGCATCCTGGCCGAACAGGAGTGCCAGCGCGCGGGCCTGTGGCCGCTGTTCCGCACCGCGCGGGAGCTGGAAGTCGTCATGCAGCGTGAGGCGGGGCAGTACCCGATCGTGGACTTCTACCTGGCGCCGCTCTACCGCGCCGTGGGGATCCCCGCCGACCTCTTCACCGCCGTCTTCGCCCTGAGCCGCATGAGCGGCTGGGTGGCGCACGTACTGGAGCAGTACGGCGACGAGAAGCTGCTGCGCCCGCGGGCGGAGTACATCGGGCTCGTGAACCAGGAGTACCGTCCGCTCCGCGGGCGGCGCTAGTCGTCCTCAACCATCCCACCGATGCCGTTTGCCACTTCGCTCCTGCGTCAGGCGCCCGCCGGCCACAGTACGCCACTCCTGGCCCTGGCGGTGCCCGCCGGGCCGCTCCCCCCCTCGCTCGCGCCGGTGGACGCGGCGCTCGGCGGCGCGCTGGCCCGGGTCTGGACCTCCGGAGACTTTACCGGTAAGAAGGACGAGACGGTCCTGCTGCATCCGGCGGGACCCAGCGCACGGGTGCTGCTGGTAGGCCTGGGCAAGCCGGCCGAAAGCGGGCGGGCGATGGTCCGGCGGGCCGCCGGGATCGCGGCCAAGCGGGCGCGGGCGCTGGGTCTGCCGAGCCTCTCGTTGTACCTCACCCCGGAGGGACGCGGTGGGCTGGGCCCGCGAGAGGCGGTGCAGGTCATGGCGGAGGGGCTCTGGTTCGGCGCCTGGCAGTATGCCGATCTCAAGCAGCCACCCGAGGAGAAGAAGCCGGAACTGGAGCAGGCGGAAATCCTGGTCGAGGCAGACCTCGCCGCCGCCGAGGCGGGGCATGCGGCTGGTGCGGCCATCGGGGCGGGACAGTCGTACACCCGCACCCTGCAGGTGCTGCCCGGCAACATGTGCACCCCGTCCTACCTGGCGGCGCAGGCCGGCGATCTCGTCCGGCGGCACGGCTTCAAGGGCCAGGTGCTGGATCTTCCCGGCGCTCCGGGCCGAGAAGATGGGCGGGCTCATCGCGGTGGGGCAGGGGAGCGCCGAAGAGCCCAAGTTCATCGTGCTGGAGTACGAGGGGGCGCCCGGCGCCCCGGTGGTGCTGGTGGGCAAGGGCATCACCTTCGACACCGGCGGCATCTCGATCAAGCCCGCCGACAAGATGGAAGACATGAAGTTCGACATGTCCGGCGCCGCCGCGGTGCTGGGCACCTTCGAGATGCTGGGGCGGCTCAAGCCGAAGGTCCATGTCATCGGCCTGGTGGCCGACCGCCGAGAACATGCCCGGCAGCAGGGCGCTCAAGCCGGGTGACGTGGTCCGCAGCCACCTCGGCAAGACCGTCGAGATCGTCAACACCGACGCCGAGGGCCGCCTGGTACTGATGGACGCGCTGTCCTATGCCCGGCGCTTCAAGCCGGCCTGCGTGGTGGATGCCGCCACGCTCACCGGCGCGGTCGTGGTGGCGCTGGGACACTTCGCCTCCGGGCTCATGGGCACGGACGAGGCCCTCGTGGAGGAAGTGCGCCAGGCTGGCGAGCGGGCCGGCGAGCGGGGCTGGGTGCTGCCGTTGTGGGATGAGTACCGCGACCTGATCAAGTCGGACGTGGCCGACATCAAGAACTCCGGCGGGCGGCCCGCCGGCTGCATCTCGGCGGGGTGGTTCCTGCGCGAGTTCGCCGGTGACTATCCCTGGGTGCACGTGGACATCGCCGGCACCGCGTACAGCGACCGCGAGGACGCCGCCCGCGCCAAGGGACCGACCGGGAACCCGATGCGGCTCTTCGCGGAGCTGGTGCTCGGGCGGGCGGGGGCGTGAAGCTCGATGGAGCCGGCGAGGGGGCCGCGCCGCCGCGCCGCTCGGGCGCCACTCCATCGCGTCTTGTCCGGCTCGTCCTCCTCACCCTGACGCTGGCCGCCGCTCCCCTCGCCGGCCAGATCCCGCAGGACACCATCCCCTCCGACACTCTCCAGCGGGACACCGTCAACACCACCGAGCGCTACCTCGAGGCCCAGAAGGCGGTGCGGGTCCGGCTCCCGGTGCTGCCGCACCTCGGCACGGAGGGGCCGACGGGCCCCGCTCAGCCGGGTGGTGCTGGAGCGCGATTCCATCGACTGGGCGCTGGCGGAGACGGTGGGCGACCTGCTGCAGCGGGTGCCCGGGGCTCTACCTCTGGCGGGCGGGCTGGCTGGGCCGCACCGAGTATCCCAACTACCAGGGCCGCGGTCCCGGGTCGGTCGAATATCTGCTCGACGGCATGCCGTACCTCCCGATCGGGCCCGACAGCGTCGGAGTGGATCCGTCGTTCTTCTCCCTCAGCCTGTTCGAGCGGGTGGACATCGAGCGCTGGCCCGGACTGCTCCGGGTGTACCTCTATACCCGGCGCCACCGCCTCAAGGCGCCGGGCTCCCGCATCGGCATCAGCTCCGGCGACAAGCAGATCGCCCGCTACTCCGCGGCGCTGGAGCGGCGCTACCTCTCCGGCATCGGGTTCGGGATGGGCGGTGAACGGATGGTGGCCCCCACCGCCACCGGCGAGTCCAGCGACTTCGACATCACCAATATCTGGCTCATGCTGGGCTACATCCCCAGCGACCGGCTGGGGTTCCAGGCCCAGCTCATCAACTCCACGCCGGACCGCAAGCGCTTCATTGACCAGGGCGACACCCTCGAGCTGGCGCTCAAGGGTCGGCGCAGTGACGCGCTGGTGCGCGGCTTCTGGCGCAGCCGCCTCGACGATCAGGGGCTCAGGGTAGATGTGCTGTTCGGCCGCACCGCCTGGAAGGGGATGGGCTTCAGCGACGAGATCCGGCAGGGCGGGGCGTCGGTCGGCTGGCGGAGTCCCGACCTTCGGACTCACCGCCCGCGCGCTCAACCGCTCGCGCTTTACGCCCTGGGACTTTCGCGCCGACGCCGGCTGGACCCCGGTCGCGGGGGTGAGCGTCTCCGGCGAGGCCGGCTACCAGACCCACGACCGCGACCGGCGGAGCCATTGGGTTGGTGTCCGGGGCGGGCTCGACCTGCCGCTGGGCGTGGTGGCGGCAGCCGCGCTGAAGCGCGGCTCCATCGTGGCCGCCCCGACGATCCTCAACGATGCGGCGCAGCAGGTCACCGACTGGCAGACCAGCCTCCGTTGGGAGCGGCAGCGGGCGGCGCTGGAACTGGGCTACGCCCAGACCGACGCCTTCCGGCCGCCGTCGTACCGGCCCTTCCTGCCGCAGATCGCCGGCCTGGCGGCTGCGCCCAGGACCGAGTGGGTCACCGTCAATTGGCGGCTGGCGCCGAAGCAGTGGCTTACCTTTGAAGGTTGGTACAGCGATCCCACCGGCACCAGCACGCCCGACGGGTTGCCCGCCACCCACTCGCTCACCACGGCGACGATCCGCTCCAAGTTCTGGCGCAGGTTCCCGAGCGGGATCTTCGACCTGAAGGCGCAGGTATCCTACGAGAGCTTCGGCGACGGGGTGATCGGCCGGGACAGCGCCGGTGCGGCGATCGCCCTCGATGGCGCATCCTTCTGGCGGACGATGATCGAGATCCGGCTGGACAAGTTCATCCTCTACTGGGACCGCTACAACCTGCAGGCCAGCCGCAAGACGTATGTGCCGAGGTTCGGCATCCTCAATTTCGGCAGCACCTTCGGGGTGCGCTGGGAGTTTACCAACTAGCTCGGCGATCCGGCGGCTCGGCGGCGGCTCTGAGGCCGGAACTCCACCTGGCTCGGTTCACCGGAAGGCAACCGGAACGGCGCGAGAGCGCAGGAGGAAGCATCGTGATGGGTCGCTCGGAAACACTCGCCGTCCTGGTGCTGGTCACGCTGCTGGGGTGCCGGAGGGAGGAGTTCGTGATGGATGCCGCCACCTTGAAGGATTTTGCCACCGGCTACACCGCCGCCTGGTGCAGCCAGGATCCGGCGAGAGTTGCGGCGTTCTACGCCGAGGATGGATCGCTCAAGGTGAATGCCGGGACGGCGGCGGTGGGGCGCCCGGCGATCACCGCTGTGGCGCAGGGCTTCATGAGCGCCTTTCCCGACATGATCGTGACGATGGACAGTGTGGTGGCCGACGGGAAAGGGGCGCGGTACTACTGGACCCTGACCGGCACGAACACGGGGCCCGGGGGAACCGGGCGGGTGGTGCGGGTCGGCGGATACGAGGAATGGACTTTCGGCCCCGCCGGCCAGATCGCCAGATCGCTGGGCCATTTCGACGAGGCCGAGTACGACCGCCAGCTGCAGGGCCCCGGGACTTGACGTCTGCCGGACAGGCCCGATCTTGAGCGCCACCGTTCTTCTCACCTGCCTGGAGGTTTCCATGCGTGCCGGCTATGCCGTCGTGAGTCTCGTTGCCGCGCTGGCCGCCTGCCAGCCCGCCGCCCCGGCCGGGTTGAGCGCCGCGGATCAGGCGGCCGTCCGGGCGGCCGATGATGCCGCCGCCCGGCATATCATCGCCAAAGACTGGGCCGGGTGGGCCGGCGACTTCACCGAGGATGCCATCCTGATGCCGAACAACGGGGATCCGGTCACGGGTCGGGCGGGGATCCAGGCCTGGGCCAGTGGGTTCCCGCCCTTCTCGGATTTCAAGGTCTCCCTCGAGGAGGTGGAGGGCCGTGGCGATCTGGCGTACGGGCGGGGCACCTATTCGATGATGATCACACCGCCTGGTGCTCAGGCTCCGGTGCACGACCATGGCAAGTACCTCGCCATCTACCGGAAGCAGGCGGATGGGTCGTGGAAGGCCAGCCGGGACATCTTCAACTCCAACGTTCCGCTGCCGGCGCCTCCGGCACCGGTCAAGTAGCTCCCCCCGCTGGTGCAGGTGGTTGTCTTCGCGCCCTAGCGGTCACTCACCGACTGGCCCGGGAGGAACGATGCGACCGCTGCCCCTGATCTGGCTTGCCCTGACTTTCGGCTGCACCGAGCGCGAGCCGCCCGACCTGGACGAGGTCCGCTGGCTGGACTTGAGCCACGACTTTTCCAGCGAGACCATCTACTGGCCCACGGCCCAGCCCTTCCACCTGGACACGGTGAGCGCCCAGCGCACTCCCGCCGGGTTCTACTACGCTGCCAACAACTTTTCCGCCGCCGAGCACGGCGGCACCCACCTCGACGCGCCGGTGCACTTCGCGGAAGGGCAGTGGACCACCGACCAGGTTCCGCTCGAGCGGCTGATCGGTCCGGCGGTGGTGGTGGACGTCTCGGACCAGACCGAAGGCAAAGCGGACTACCTGGTGTCACGGCAGGACTTGCTGCAGTGGGAAGCCGCCCACGGGCGGATGCCCGACGGCTCGATCGTCATGATCCACACCGGCTGGGGAAAGTTCTGGCCCGACCGCGGCCGCTACCTCGGCACCAGCAAGGTCGGCCCCGAGGCCATTCCCGAGTTGCACTTCCCCGGGATTGACTCGGCCGCCGCCCGCTGGCTGGTGCAGCGGCGCGCACGCGCCGTCGGCATCGATACGCCCAGCCTCGATTACGGGCAGTCAAGCACATTCGATACCCACCAGATCCTCTTCGCTGCCAACATCCCCGGCTTCGAGAACGTGGCGCACCTGGAGCAGCTGCCGCCGACCGGCGCCTGGATCGTGGCCCTCCCCATGAAGATCAGGGGCGGCAGCGGCGGGCCGCTCAGGATCGTGGCGGCGCTGCCCGAAGAGTGATCGTGAGGCGACTGGCGATCACCTGCTCCGCTGTGGCGGCCGGCCGCAGGGCCGACTTCACTGGAGGCCAGCCATGAACCTCGCCGACGCGCGGATTGCCCAGCTGCTCATCCCGGTGGAGGACTTCGAGCGGGGCGTCGCCTTCTATCGGGATACGCTGGGAATCCCATTCCTGTTCGCGGCGCCGCCGCAGATGGCCTTCTTCCAGTGCGGCGGCGTACGGCTCCTGGTCGGCGTGATGCCCCGTGGGGAGGCCGCCCAGCGCGGCGCCACCATCTACTTTCATGTGGCGGACATCGGCGCCGTGCACACGACCTTGAAAAAAGCCGGGGTCAACTTCCGCGCCGAACCGCATGTCGTGCACCGCACGCCGCAGTCGGAGCTGTGGCTGGCCGAGTTCACCGACCCCGACGGCAACCAGCTGGCGCTGATGAGCGATGTGGCGCTGGGCTGAGTGCAAGCCGATTCCCGAGTTGGCGATCATCCCGCGCCTCCTCATGAACCCCGACGGCACCAGGCATGATGTGATCTTCTTCAAGGAACTCCACCCCGCGACGAGCGCTTCATGAACGATCCTGATGACGCCACACTCAGCAAGGTTCCCGAAGTCACCCTCCTCTTCTGGATCATCAAGATCGCCGCCACCACCCTGGGCGAGACCGGCGGCGACGCCGTCTCCATGTCCATGAACCTGGGGTACCTGGTCGGGACGGCGATCTTCGCGGTGATCTTCCTTGGGGCCGTCACGGCCCAGATCATAGCGAAACGGTTTCACCCGATGCTCTACTGGACCACGATCATCGCCACGACCACCGTGGGGACCACCCTGGCCGACTTCGTGGACCGCGACCTCGGCATCGGCTACCTGGGCGGCTCGCTGCTCCTGTTCGCGCTGCTCATGGGATCGCTGTTCACCTGGCAGCGAACCCTCGGCACCGTCTCGGTCAACAGCGTGAGTTCCCCCAGGGCCGAGATGTTCTACTGGGTGACCATCATGTTCTCGCAGACCCTGGGTACCGCTCTCGGCGACTGGACCGCCGACACCGCCGGGCTGGGCTACGGGGGGGCGGCGCTCATCTTCGCGGGGCTCCTGCTGGTGGTGGCCGGCGGCTACTACTGGACCGCGATCTCGCACACCCTCCTCTTCTGGGCGGCGTTCATTCTCACCCGGCCGCTGGGCGCGGTGGTGGGCGATTTCCTCGACAAGCCCGCCAGCGCAGGCGGCCTGGAGCTCAGCCGCTACTCCGCCTCCGCGGTGCTGCTGCTCTTTGTGATCGCCTGCATCATGATCTTCCCGCACCGGGCCGCCAGGGCGGGGCACTGAGCCGATGCGCGCACTCCCCTCCCGCCGGCAGTTCCTCAGGCACCTCGGCCGAAACGCCCTGATCGTCGCTGCGTTCATCATCCTGTCGCTCACCCTGGGCGCGGCCGGGTACCACTGGCTGGCGGGGCTGGGCTGGCTCGACGCCTATCTCAACGCCTCGATGATCCTCACGGGGATGGGGCCGGTGGCCCAGCTCACCACCCCCGGGGCCAAGGTCTTCGCCATCTTCTATACCCTCTACAGCGCCATCGCCTTCCTGACGGTGGCGGCGGTGCTGTTCGGGCCGATGGTCGCGCGGCTGCTGCATCGCCTGCACCTGGACCTCTCCGACGACGACGGGGCCGGAGGCGCCTCACCGCCGGCTGCGGGACGCTGAGCGGCGGTGGATCCGGCGTCGAGTCCTCCTCCCAGTCAGCTGGCGGAGCTGTGGAGCCGGGCCCGGGTCGCGCTGCTCGCCCCTTACCTGCTGGCGGGCGGCGCGCTCCTGGCGGGCGTCCTCGTCCTGGGGGCGGAGATCGGGCGGCACATCCAGGGCATCGATGGGTGGATCGCCGGTCTGGGACCGTGGGCCCTGCTGGCGTTCTTTCTCCTGTACGCGGTGCTCAGCTCGGCCTTCGTCCCCGACATTCTCTTCGGCCTCGTGGCCGGCGCGACGTTCGGCTTCCCGCGCGGCCTGGCGGCGGTGGCGGCGGGCAGCCTGGCTGGCGCGGCGCTCCAGTACACTGTCGCCCGGCTCTTCCTCGGCCGACCGATCGACCGGTTCCTGGCGACGCGGCCGAGCCTCCGGGTCATCCTCCACGCCGTGCGAACCGACGAATTCAGGCTGCAGTTCCTGATCCGGCTCACTCCCCTCAACCGGGCGCTTACCAGCTACCTGCTGGGCGCGGCCGGGGTCCGGTTCATCCCCTTCGTGGCCGCCTGCTTCGCGCTGGTACCGTCCCTCTGCCTGGAGGTCTACGCCGGCTACGCCGGCGGTCACCTGGCCCGGATGGCGGGCCGGCCGTACCGGTCGGTGGTGCTGGAGGATGTAACGGTCGTCGCCGGGCTGGCGGCGGCGGTGGCGGTCATGGTGGTAGTATCCAGGGTGGCACGGCGGGCGCTTGAGGCGGCGGCTGCGGCCGACTCCGCCACACAGGCGAGGCGATCATGAACTGGCTGAGCGAAGGATTCGGGAGAGATCTCGTTGACGTCGGGACCCTCACCGGGGCAGTGGTGTGGGCCGTGGTGTTCCTGGCCCTCGCCCACGTCGTGACGATCGGGATCCGCCGGACGGCGCGACGGATCGAGCCGCGGCTGACGGACGTCACCGGGCTCCACTTCCTCAGCCTGTTCGCGCAGGTGGTGACCTACATCCTGGCTTTCATCCTGTATGCCCATCTGGTCCCGGCGCTGCGGGCCTTGGGCACGGCGCTGCTGGCCGGAGCCGGCGTGGTCTCGGTGGTCACCGGGCTCGCCGCGCAGAATACCCTGGGCAACGTGGTCGCGGGGATCTCGCTGGTGCTCTACCGGCCGATCAGCACGGGGGACCGGGTCCAGCTCGGCACGCCCCGCGGGGTGGCCACCGCGACGGTTGAGTTCATCTCGCTGGGGCACACGCTGCTCCGCGACCATGACGGCAACGAGATCATCGTGCCCAACAGCGTCATGATGAGCAGCGTGCTGATCCGGCTGGGTGGCAGGCGAGCGCCCGACTCCGCGAGCAGCTAGTCCGTCCCTGGTCCTGCCTTCCCGCCGGCTCCCGGCGTCCATGCCCACCCAACAGCCTAACTCGTCCACCAAGTCAGAGCCCTCAGCCCGAGAACGGGACCTGAGCGGCCACATCTTCTCCGTGTCCGCTGGCCTGGTCGGGATTTGTGTGACCGTCGTCGGCCTCTTCCGCCTGATCCGCCGGACCGGGGAACTGTAGGGCATCGCGGACAACCTGATCGCCCTGGACGCCCTGGTCTTTCTCGCCTCCTGCCTGTGTGCGTACCTGGCCCTTCGGAGCACCAGCGAGCGCGCCTGGCGTCGGCTCGAACGCCTGGCCGACGGGCTGTTCCTCTGTGGGTTGGCGGCGCTGGTGCTGATCGGGGGACTGCTGGCCTACGAATTCATCTAAGGCGCCTGGTTTCTGGGCAGGGACCGACCGGGCACCCGGGACTCGCGGCCTAGGATGCAGTTCGACCTGCAGCCGCCGGCGTGAGCGGGTGGCCGGCCGCGGACAGGATGACCGGAGCCGCCGGCTTAAGCAGCGCGGCGAACTCCACCGGCCCGACCGGCCGGCTGAAGAGGTAGCCCTGCATCGCGTGGCAGCCGATGCTCTCGAGGAAGGCCTTCTGCTCCACGGTCTCCACCCCCTCGGCCAGGGGCTCGATGTCGAGGCTTCGGGCCAGGCCGACCATCGCCTGGACGATGGCCGCATCCCGCGGCTCGGTGGTCACGCCGCTGATGAAGCTCCGGTCGATCTTGAGCGTGTCGACCGGGAAGTTCTTGAGGTACCCGAAGGAGGAGTACCCGGTCCCGAAGTCGTCCACCGCCAGCCGGAACCCCCGCGCCTTCATTTCCCGGAGAATCCCGATCGACCTCCCGGCGTGCGCCAGCAGGATCGACTCCGTCAACTCCAGCTCCACGTCCTCCGGTTCGACGCCGGCCGACCGGACCACCCGCTCGATGGACGCGGCGATGGCCGGCTGGCCGAACTGCTGGGCAGAGATGTTGATTGCCAGCCGGAGCCGGCCCAGTCCCTGGGCCCGCCACGCCGCCAGCGCACACCCCGCCTGGTACATCACCCACTCACTGAGCGGCTGGATCAGGCCGATCTGCTCCAGCAGGGGAATGAACTGGGCCGGCCCGACCGCCGGGGGACCCGAGGTGGGCCACCGGGCCAGCGCTTCCGCGCCCAGCACCGCACCGGTGCGCCCGTCCACCAGCGGCTGGTAGGCGACCGCAAACTCCTCCCGCTGCAAGGCCCGGCGCACCTGCCCCTCCAGCTCGAACCGCTCGAGGGTGTTCTGGTTCATCGTGGTGCTGTAGAAGTGGAAGGCGTTCCGGCCGCTGGCCTTGGCATGGTAGAGCGCCACATCGGCATGCTTAAGCAGGGTCTCGAGGTCCGTGCCGTCGTCCGGGAAGAGGCTGATGCCCAGGCTGGCGGAGACAAACACTTCCGTCCCGTCCACCCGGATCGGATCGCGGAGCGCCTCGAGGATCCTGAGGGCGATGCGTCCGGCGTCCTGCGGCTGGTTCAGGTCACAGAAGGCGAGCAGGAACTCGTCGCCGCCCTGCCGGCCGAGCGTGCAGCTGCCGCCTTCTTCGGAGTCGCGGGCCACTGCGTCCTCGGTGCGCCCCACCTCCCGCAGCCGCTGTCCGACGCAGGCCAGCACCTTGTCGCCGGCGCCATGGCCGAGGGTATCGTTGATCCGCTTGAAGTTGTCCAGATCGAGGAACATCACCGCCACCAGCTGCCGGCGCCGCCGCGCGCTGGCGAGCACCAGCCGCATCTGCTCGCCGAAGGAGAGCCGGTTGGGAAGCTCGGTGAGCGTGTCGAAGTAGGCCAGCTGGCGGATCTGCCGGTCTGCCTGTACCCGCTCGGTCACGTCCTGCACCGTCCCTACCAGCAGCGCCGGCTGGGCGCCATCGTCGGGCCGCAGTTCAACCTGGGCAATCAGGTGGCGCTCCGTGCCATCCAGTCTGGCAATCCGGCACTCCACCTGGTAGATGCGATGGCTCGCAACCGGCTCGCGCAGGGTCTCGATGACCCGGGAGCGGTCCTCGGGGTGGATCCGGGCGAGCAGGTCCCGGGGCCGCAGCGGCCGATCGAGCGACAGGCCGAAGACCTCCGAGATGCCGATCGAGGCATGGAAGGTCCGTTGCGCATTGTCCCATTCCCAGCTGCCGAGCCCGCTCAACCGCTGCGCCGTCTCGAGGTTGGTGCGGCTGCGCTCGAGATCTCCCCGGGCCGCTTCCGCGCGGAGCAGGAAGCGGACCCGGTGCCGCAGGATGGCGGGGTTCACGGGCTTGGTGGCGAAGTCCGAGGCGCCGGCGTCGAAGGCCTCGGTAATGACGTCATTGTCCTCCCGGCCGGTCAGCATCATGACGGGCGTGTGCCGGGTGGCTGGTGCCTGTCTCAGGCGCCGGCAGGCGGCAAAGCCGTCCATCCCCGGCATCACGACGTCGAGGATCACCAGCCGGGGCCGCAACTCGGCGGCCCGGACCAGGGCCTCCGCGCCATCGGCGGCTTCCTCGACGCAGTAGCCATCGGCCTTGAGGATGCCCCCGATGGCCATGCGGATGATGGCATCGTCATCCACGATCAGGAGCGGGCGCTGACTGGCTGCCAACGGGCGCTCAGACATCGGCGGTCGCCGCCGTCAGGATCGCGTCGAGGGCGGGAAGTGTACGGGTGTACTCCGCCTGGATGCGGGCCAGCGCCTCGGGCCAGCCATCGTGGGTGTCATTCCTGGCCGCGGCCTCGAGCGTGGCGAACTCAGCCGAGAGGACCCGGGCGCCGAGGAGCGCGGATGACGACTTGAGCGCATGGGCGATGAGGCGCACCTCGGCGGCGTCACTGCGAGCCATCGCCGATTCGAGCGCCGCCAGGCGCTTCGGGACGTCGGTCATGAAGATCGCGACCACCTTCGACAGGAGGCTCACGCCGTTGGCCTCGACGATGCGCAGCTGGTCCAGCGCCTGCTCATCCAGGGTGACGCCGCCGGGGTCGGCGGCGGGCGGCGCCGGAACCACCGGCGCCTCGTTGTGGCCGGGCGGGGTGATGTCGCTGGTCCGGCCCTCGAGCCAGCGCCCCAGTACCGTCTCCAGCTTCTGGCGGCTGATGGGTTTGCTGATGTAGTCGTCCATCCCGGCGGCGAGGCAGCGGTCCCGGTCGCCCTGCATGGCGTTGGCCGTCATGGCGATGATCGGCAGGGTCCCCTTGTTCAGGTCCAGCCGCCGGATCTCGGCGGTGGCCTCGAAGCCGTCCATCTCCGGCATCTGGCAGTCCATCAGCACGATGTCATAGGGGAATCGCCGCACCGCCTCCACGGCCTCGCGGCCGTTGGCGGCGATGTCGGCATGATGGCCGAGATGTTCCAGCAGTCCGGAGGCGACCTGCTGATTGACCTGATTGTCCTCCGCCACCAGGATCCGCGCCCGCCGGATCGCCCGGGCCTCCACTCCGCTGTGCCGCGTCACCAGGGGTACCGCGCGGTCGGCGGTCGGATCTTCCGGGCGCCCCATGACCATCGCCAGGCAATCGTACAGGACCGACTGCCGGATCGGCTTGGTCAGGTAGCCCGCGAAGCCCATTTCGCGGGCTTCCTTGGCCTGGCCCCGCAGGCCGCCCGAGGTCAGCAGCACCATCCGGGTGCCGGCGAGCCGGAGATCCTCCTTGACCGCCTTGGCCAGCTCGAACCCGTTCATCCCCGGCATCCGCATGTCGATGATCGCCATGTCATACGGGCGCCCCTCCATCGCCGCCTGCCGCAGCCGCTCAAGGGCACGGGCGCCATCTTCCGCCAGTTCGTGGCGCATCTCCCAGTTGGTGAACAGCTGCCCCAGCACCTGGCGCGAGGCGCGGTGGTCATCCACCGCCAGCACGCTCACGCCGGCCAGCGACCCCACCCGCGGCACCACCGGTGCGGGAGTGGAGACTGCCTGGAACCGGGCCGTCATCCAGAAGGTGCTGCCTTCCCCCTTCTGGCTCCGGACGCCGATCTCGCCGCCCATCAGGGTGGCCAGCTGGCGACAGATGGCGAGCCCCAGCCCGGTACCCCCGAAGCGCCGCGTCGTGGAGGTGTCGGCCTGGGAGAACGCGGCGAACAGCCGGATCTGGGCCTCTTCCGGGATGCCGATGCCGGTGTCGGAGACTTCGAACCGGAGGAGGACCCCCTGGGTATCGGCCTCGACCAGGCGCGCCCGGACGATGACCTCACCGTCGGCGGTGAACTTGATAGCATTGCCCACCAGATTGGTCAGGACCTGGCGTACCCGGCCGGGGTCGCCGCGCAGCGTGCGGGGGACCTTCTGGTGGACGATGCAGGCGAGCTCGAGGCCCTTGGCCGAGGCCCGCTCGCCCAGCAGGGAGGTGACGTCCTCCAGCGTGGAGCGGACGTCGAAGTCGATCTCCTCGAGGTCCATCTTGCCGGCTTCACTCTTGGAGAAATCGAGGATGTCGTTGATGATGCTCAGCAGGGACTCGCCCGACCGGTGGGCGATCTGGGCGCGGTCGCGCTGCTCGGCGGTGAGCTCGGTGTCGAGCAGCAACCCCAGCATCCCGAGGACGCCGTTCATCGGGGTGCGGATCTCGTGGCTCATGGTGGCCAGGAACTCCGCCTTGGCCCGCTCCGAGGCCTGGGCATCGTCCCGGGCGGTGGCCAGGTCGTAGACCATGACCTGGACGCGGTCCGTGGTCTCCTTCAGGTGGCTGACCATGGTCCCGAACGCGCCCGCCAGTCCGCCAACCTCATCGCTGTCGCCGATGGGAATCGCGACGTCATAATTGCCCCGCGCCACCGCCTCGGCAGCCCGCCGCAGCTCGATGATCGGCCGGGTGATCCGGTAGGCAAAGGTCCGGGATACCGCGATGCCCAGCAGGAAGACGATCAGACTGATCCCCAGGGCCAGCCGCCGCTCATGGGCGATCTGCGCGTGGACATGGTCCAGCGACGTGCCCAGGAGCAGGGTGCCCTGCCGCTCCCCCTGGAACACGATGGGCACGGCGGCCTGCAGCAGACCGTCGCTGCCCTGGAGCGCCGGGCTCCCGGCGGCCGTCGCGGGATCGAGCACCACCTGCCGGGGGTTGTAGTCGGCGTAGACCTCTCCCTGCGCGTCGACCACGACCACGTAGGCCAGGGAGGGATCCCGCTTGACCCATTTCACCGCGGAGGTCACATCGGTGAAGTCGTTGAGACGCATGCCGCGCCCCACACCCAGGGCCACCAGCTCCGCCATGTTGGTGGTCCGGCTCTGCATCGCCGTGAGGGCGATGGTCTCCTCCCGGTACGGGAAGTAGAAGTAGATGAACAGCGAGATCGGCAGCAGCACGATCATGGCGCTGCTGAGGAGCTTGAGCCGGATGGGAAAGCGGTGAAAGCGGGCCTTCATCCTAGAACCCCACCGCCACCTGGGCGGTCAGCTCGGTGGCCGAACCCGCGGAGGCGCTCTTGCGCCGGGCGGCCTCGACCTTGAGACCCACCGTGGCGGCGAAGTCATAGCGCAGTCCCACGAGGCCCTGCCGGAAGTCATCGGTGACGTAATAGGGATCGGCGGCCGGGAAGCGGACCTCGTCGTAGCGGACGTAGGGCACCACCCGCCCGAGCCGGTAGCCGCCGTAGAGGAAGAAGGCGTCGGTGCCGGTGGTCGCGCCGCTGGAGCGGAGCCGGTTGCTGGAGTGCTGATACTCGCCGATCAGTTCGACCGTCGGACCCAGGTAGGTCACGAACCCGCCGTACAACCGGAGATCCATCTCCCCGGTGAGCGGGGTGCCGCCGAGATTGGGGGTGCCGGCGGCGAGCCGGTCGAGGTACACCGAGCCGCCCACCCGCAGCGTGCTGGTGACGTTGGAGTGCATTCCGACGGTCAGCGACTTGGCCCGGTTGTTGTCGGCCGTGGGGGTGGATCCGATGCCGTTGCCCACCATGATGTCGTAGCCGAGATGCAGCCGGGAGATGTCCCGGCCGGAGACCAGCACGCCGGTGGTGTGGATCGGCAGCACGCCGCCCTCGTCCTCGAAGCGGAACATCTGGGGGCGCCGGATGGTCGGTTGCAGCAGGGCGCCGTGATGGTAGGCATTATTCCAGTAGCCGATCGGGGTGTGATGCTTTCCCACCGCCACGTGGAGGTAGCTCTTCGGTGTGAAGGTGACGATGGCCCGCTCGAGGTCCACGATGAACCCATCGTCGTACTCGAAGACGGTCTCGCCCAGGAACAGGATCTGGTCCGCCAGCCGCGAGGTCAGGAACAGGTCGTACTGGCCCAGCCCGAAGGCGGAGGATACCCCCGGCTCGTTGGAGGTGGCCGCGGTGAAGTCCACGAAGCCCCGGAGCCGGGTCTCCTGGGCCGCCGCCGGTCCGGCGGCGAGGAGCAGGGCGACCACCAGGAGGGCGGGTCGGGGCACGCGCTGCATGGGACGCCTCATCGCAACGGGTAGCCGGGGTCGTGGGGGCGCATCCCCTCGATCGCGAGGACCTTCACAGCATCGGTGCTGCTGCCCGCCGGAAGGAACGCGATCCCACCCGCGTGGGTGGCCACGAACTGCACCAGCGCGTCCGCCCCGCCGACCTCTTTCGGCGGCGCGTCGGACTCGCCGGCGAACACGATCCCCATCCAGTGCCGCTTGACCCGGTCCGCGCTCATCCGGAGCGCGGCGGCATAGAAGCGCTCCCGCACCGCCGGGCTCTCCAGCAGGATGACCGCCTCCTTATTAGGGAGCGTGGTACGGGTCCCGAGATACAGTCGGCGGAGTTCGTCGAGCGAGATGGAACTGAGCGGATTGCCGGGATGGACGATGACGGCGATCGGCTCCTGGGCGTGTGCCACCCGGACCGGGGCCAGCCCCAGCCAGAGTCCTATGAGCGTGAAGACGGATCCGGAATGGATCAGCGATACGATCACCATATCCCCGCTGCCCGTCTGAGACGTGAACCGTCACCAGGCGGCTGCCCTGGCTCCACGGATACGGACCCGGTCGTGGTTCAGCCGGGGTGACTGTCGTCAGAGGGGAGTATCGGCCGGGTGCGAGATGACTGAAGGAATGGAGCAGGGTGGGGGGGCGGGGGAGGGAGAAATCAGCGGGCAGGGCGACCCCGCGGGTGGGGCAACGACCGGGAGCGCTCTTGCCACGAGGAGCGGCGCTACGCCTTGGAGCCTCCGCTCCTGCTGAGGTCCAGCCAGTAACTCGTCCCGGTCATCAGAACGCCCAGCCCCACCACACTCAGTATCACCAGGAAGAGGGGATCCCCGGTGCGGAGGTAGAAGCCGAGGAACCCGACCAGGAACACCGTGCGGAGGAGCAGGGTGGTGGGGTAGAGCGCCTCCGCCTTGAGCCGGATGATCTGGATCACGATGATGCCGATGCCGAGGAGCAGCAGTCCCGCCACCCGGGGCATGACGTCGCTGCCGTAGTCGGTGTTGGAGAGCATCAGCCGCAACGCCGTGGCCGGTACCAGCAGCCACAGCAGGCCGGTAACGACCAGGTAGCCGGCCACATAGTAGAGACTCAACCGGGTGCGATGCATGACTCCTCCAGTGTGGACGACGCAGGGACCTCAGCGAGCGGGCGTTGGCGCCGGCGCCGGGCCCCCGGGGGGCAGGATACGCTGCTCGCGGGCAAAGGCGAGGAGGTGCTCCACTACCGCCTCGGGCCGGTCGAGGGTGAGGAAGTGGCCCCCGTTCTCCACCAGCACCAGCCGGGCGCCGGCGATCTCCGTGCGCGTGGCCTCGCGCTCGGCGGGGCGGGACCAGTCGCGATCGCCGTAGACCAGCAGCACCGGGACCTGGATCCGGCCGTAGACGGCGTGGGTCTTCCGCCACAGCGGCATGTTCCGGATCAGGTTGAGGAACGCCTGATAGTGGCCGGGCCGCTCGCCCACCCGGAAGACCTCCTCGCGGAAGGCCGGCGGCAGGGCGGTGGGGGTGGCCACACCGCCCTCGAGGACCCTTCCCTCCACCAGCCGGTTCCGGAGCCGCATCACCGTCGGGCCGATGACGGGAATCGGCGCCAGGGTGAAGAGGATCCGGGCGACCAGGTTGGCCCGGTCGGCGCCGCGCTGGCCGTAGTCGTAGGGATTCACGGAGACTACCGCCCTTACACGCGGATTGCGCTCCCCGGCAAGCAGGAGCGGGATGCTGGCGCCGATGGACACACCCGCGAGCAGCACGTCGGGCAGGTCCAGCGCGTCCAGGAACCCGGCCGTGAACCGGGCGAAGAACTCCGGGGTGTACTCGGTCTCGGGGATGTCCGACCAGCCGTGCCCGGGGTAGTCCACCGCGTACACCGTGAACTCCCGCGCCAGCGCCGGGATCACCTTCTGGAAGATGTCCAGCTGGGTGCGCAGGGTGTGCAGCAGGACCAGGGTGGGGCCGGCGCCGGTCCGGATGTAGCGCACCTTGAGCCCACTGACGGTGAGGTACTGTATCGGAATCGCGGGATCCCAGCTCAGCGTGGCCGGCGGAACCGGCGGCCGCCGCAGCCGCTCCACCACCAGCGACACGCCGACCGGCAGCAGCAGCGCCAGCCCGATCCACAGCGCGATCATCACGGCGGGGCCTCCACAAGCGGATGGTGGATGACTAACTTGCTTCCTGCAAGCCACTATACGGTTGTCACTTGTTAAATGCAAGGTACTCGGTGCCTGGGGAGGCTGATGGGGACTCGACGCAGTATTGCTCGCCGCCCTGCGAGCCCGGCCCGCTCCGACTGTCCCATCGCCTGCACCCTGGACCTGATCGGCGACCGCTGGACGCTGCTGATCGTCCGGGACCTGATGTACGGGAAGCGGCGCTTCTCGGAGTTCCTGGCCTCGGGCGAGGGCATCACCACCAATATCCTCACCGAGCGGCTCAACCGGCTGCAGCGCGCCGGGCTGGCGGAACGGTCGCGCTACCAGCAGAACCCGCCCCGGTATGAGTACCAGCTCACGCCGGCGGGCCGGGACCTGGCACCCGTCCTCAAGGCAGTGTTTGACTGGGGGCGGGCGCATATCAGAGGGGTGGGGGCGGGTCCGGCCGGTGCAGCGAAGGGGTGAACCGGGTGGGTCCGGGCTTCTGACCGTCGCCATGTGCCGGCCGGCCGGCGCGCTTCGTCACCGCTGGTGCGGGTCCCCACAGCGAGGCCTCCCATGACCCGGTCCTCCCAACGGCTTCTGCCGTACTTCCTTGCGGGCGCGTCCCTGGCCTGTGGTTCCTCCTCTGCCGTCGAGCCGTGCATTCCCGTCCCGGTCGACTCGGCCTGTCTGGCGGGGCCGCCGACGTTCGTGGCGGTGGTCACGCGGGTCATTCACGAACAGGGCAACAGCCCCGCGGGCCCGCTCGATCAGTACGATCTCTGGATGGCCATCGTCCCGTCTGATACCGCCAATGTCGGGGTGGTCGTGGGGTCCGGGGTCCCGGTCTTCCTGCAGGTCGGTACCGGCCCGCGGTACCCGACGGTCGTCGCCAACGTGCAGGTCGGGGATCAGGTATCGGCCTGGGTATCCGCCAACGGGGCCTATGGCTCGCCCCAGGCTCCGCCGGGCGCGCCGGTGCGCCTCGGCCAGCAGCTGGTGATCCAGCGCTGAGGCTGGAGCCGGCGGCGATTGACGCGCCGCGGGAAGGCGTGAAGTTTTCACCCTTGAGGCTCAATCTGCTGTGGAGGTCCGCATGAAACATTTCTACCGCATTGCCGCCGGGCTCCTCGTGACCCTGCTCGCCGGAGGTTGTGGCTCATCGGAACTCGGGCCTCCGGGGCCGGGCGGTCCCGCACTGGCCACCGATGAGGTCGTTACCGCGTCGGCCACGGTGCGGTTCAATCCCATCGAAGGCGGGTGCTGGTCGCTGGAGGTGGAGGGGCGAGGGCACTACCAGCCGCTCAGCCTGCCGCAGATCTACAAACAGGACGGCGCGGCGGTGACCGTGATCATCCGAGGCGCGCAGGGGTACGCCGGGTTCTGCCCCTACCCGCACGTCTTCCTGGACAGCATCGCGCCCCGCTGACCCGAGGCGCCGGCTCCAGGCTGAGCAGCCTCGTCGGGCTGGCCTTCCCGCTCACGCCAAGGGAAAACGCGCTCAGCAACATTCTCGGCGGCCGCAGTCTGACGCGGCAGAGGCCGGGAACTCCTTTGCCCGGTCCCGGCTATCTTGTGGAGCGGCTCCACGGTGGAGCCGGCGATCACCGCAGGAGACCCCATGTCCATCCGACCCGTCCGCGAGATTCTCCAGTCCCAGCCCGCCATCGAGGGAGCCGGCGTCCGGCTCCGGCGTGCCTTCGGCTTCGGCAAGACCGACGATTTCGATCCGTTCCTCCTCTTCGATGACTTCCGCAACGACCGCCCCGCCGACTACATGGCCGGCTTCCCCTGGCATCCGCACCGGGGCATCGAGACCATCACCTACGTGCTGGCCGGCACGGTGGAGCACCGCGACAGCCTGGGAAACCAGGGCAGTCTCGGCGCCGGCGATGTGCAGTGGATGACCGCGGGGCGGGGGATCATGCACCAGGAGATGCCGCAGGGAGACCCTGCCGGCCGGATGCACGGCTTCCAGCTGTGGGCCAATCTTCCCGCCAGGCAGAAGATGACCAACCCCCGCTACCAGGACATCGGCGCGAAGGACATCCCCACCGTCACCGATGATGATGGCACGGTGGTGCGGGTGGTGACCGGCGAGTTCTGGGGCAAGCGCGGTCCGGTCGAAGGGGTGGCCGCCGACCCGCAGTACCTCGATATCTCGGTCCCCGCCGGCAAGCGGAAGCGGCTGCCGGTGGAGACCACCCGCAACGCCTTTGCCTACGTCTTCGAGGGCTCCGGCAACTTCCGCGACGCCTCCGCACCCCAGGGCGTGGTCACCGAGACCATCGGCGCCGCCGGCCTGGGTCCCACGGTCGTGGAGGAGGCGGGCAATCGCTCGCTGGTGCTGTTCGACCGGGGCGACGAGATCGTGGTGCAGGCGGGCGAGCAGGGGCTCCGCTTCCTGCTGGTGTCCGGCCAGCCGCTCCGCGAGCCGGTGGCCTGGTACGGGCCCATCGTGATGAACACCCGCGCCCAGCTGGAGCAGGCGGTGCGGGAGCTGAACGAAGGGACGTTTATTCGCTGACGTTGCTCTAGCCGATTAACCCGTGCCTGCGCTGTCGCCGACATGCCGCGCTCTCGCTCGGCGAGCTGGCCGCAAGGGATCGGGGAGATCGCCGCGCGGCTGCGCCCGCCTCGCTCGCTCGGGCATGTCGGCTCCGGCGCCACCGGGGCCACGCGGCCCCCGGTCCTCCGACGCTCGAGCGAGTCACGCCTGGCCACGCGCAGGCGGCCTCATGAACGCAGCTGCCTCGCACCCTCCCCCTGAACTCTCCCAGCTGGGCCACCGCCGGCCCATGGGGATGCTGGGGATGCGATCGGACTCCTATGGCCAGTAATCTGGCGCTGTTCAGCCCGCTGTTCATGATCGTGGCGATTGCCTTGCTCGGTTCCCGGCGGCGCCTGGTTCGTTCGTTCGAGCGGGCCGACGCAACGACTCCGGCGGCGGCCTTTCTCCCCCCGACCCGCCTGCTGACCAGGTGGTGGCTGCATCGTCTCCATCGCTGCGGCGTGCTCCAGGCGACGGACGACGGAGCGTACTGGCTTCGGCTGGAGGCCTGGCAGCGCTATCGCGACGCCCGCCGGCGCCGTGGCCTGCTCATCTTCGCGGTACTCGGCGCCATCGTGGTGCTGGGGGCAGTGTTACGGGGATGACCGGGACACCCCTCAGCGTGACCCCAGCGGATAGGTGAGCTTGACCAGCAGGGCGCGCGCCCAGGCGATCGGTGGTGGAGTTGTCCTGCACAAAGGCGTTGCCGGAGCTCCTGGCGTTCGCCGCCACCCGGACCCGCAGCCGGCCCAGGTGGATGGCGGCCTGGTCGCGGACCGAGCGCCGCTCTCAGGTGGCGGACTCCTTCCCTTGACGATGGTGGGGAATTCCGGATCTTGGCGTCATTGGGTGGGGCACTGGCCGGGCGGCACGCGCTATCGGGAATGCCACCGGCACCGCGGAGAAACAGGAGGTCCTCACCGTGACCGACAAGACACAGCGTTCCAGTACGTCCCGCGACCTGTCCCAGCAGGCCCATCGCCGGCTGATCGGGGTGCTGGGTTTCTTCCTGCCGGCGCTGCTGTATGTCGTTGCGGGGGTTCGCCCCACCGATGGCCTGACCCACGGCGTCCTGCTGCCGTCGGTCAGCGCGTACTACTACACCGGCGCAGTGGGGATCTTCGTCGGAGTGCTCTTTGCGCTCTCCCTCTTCCTGCTCACCTATCCGGGCTACGAGGGCGTTCTCGCCGACCGGCTGGCGGGCTGGGTGGGCGGCACCGCGGCGCTCGGCGTGGCCCTCTTTCCGACGACGGCGCCGGCGGGCCTGTCGGCGCCGTCCTGGTGGCACCCCTGGGTGAGGACGGTGCACTACGTGTCGGCGGTGGTGCTCTTCGTCTCGTTCATCCTGTTTGCGGTCTGGCTGTTCCGGAAGTCGAACATCCCGCTCCGGCGCGACCGGCCGCCGGACAAGCGCTGGCGGGACGACATCTGCCTGGCCTGCGGCATCGCCATGATCGCTGCCGTGCTGTGGGCGGGGAGCTCGATGATCACCGGACGGCCGATCTTCTGGCCCGAAACCATCGCGATCGTCGCCTTTGCCGTCTCCTGGCTGGTGAAGGGCGAGGCGTACCAGCCGGTGCTCCGGGCGGTGAGAAGGATCACGACCCGGACGCAGGAGTAAGTCTGCGCAGTCCCGCTCCCGTCACCGGACGATCAGGGTGCCCTGCATCACCGGGTGCAGCTCGCAGATGTAGGGAACCGTGCCGCTGCCACCGGCGATGATCTGGCCGCTCTGTTCCTGGAGCAGGGTGCCGGTGCTCCAGGCCGGCTGCGCCGCCGCAGTAGCGGTGTGGGGCACGAAGTCCCGGTTGGTCCAGACGACGGTATCGCCCTTCGATACCTCCAGCACGGCCGGATGGAATGCCATCCCCCGGATCTCCACCGCATGACGGCGCGGGGAGACGGCGTGCCGTGGCGGCGGATAGGCGACGCCGATGATCGAGAGCAGCACGAGCGTGAGCGGTAGTGCCAGCCACCACCACCCACGCTTGCCACGGACCGGTGTCACCGCGCGGCCCGGAGTGAGGTGTCGAGCCGCTTGGCATGCTGGAGGTGGGCGACGAAGGCGGGCCGGACATCAACCAGCAGCTGCTTGAGTTCCGCATTCGTGGTGGTGGGGATCAACAGCCCGTCCAGGGCGTCGAGGACGGCCTGGTGGTACGCCACCTCCCGCTCGATATAGGCTCGGTCGAAGGCCACGCCCTGCAGCTTCTCGATGGCGGCCCGGGCGTCCGCCGCGCCGGCCAGCAGCGACTGACTGACGGGGTTGTCCTTCGGGGTGACTCCCAGGCGGCCGGCCAGGGCGGCGGCCTGCTGGTTCACGGCGGAATGGTCGGTGATCATCGTGGTCGCGAACTGCCGCACGTCGTGGTTGCGGACCCGCGACTGGGCGAGCTTGGCCAGGTCGATGTCAATGCTGTTGGCGGTCACCGCCACATGGGCGACCTCGGGATCCGACAGGTCGGTCGCCGCCTGGGCGTTCAGGCCCGCGGCGGTGGCGAAGGTGAGCAGGACCGGCAGCAGCCGGCGGGAGACGAGCGGGGACATGGGGACCTCCAGGGGTCAGTGCCTCGTGAACTGCGAATGGCTCCGCTGTCGTGGCACGCGGTCAGGAGCCGGTACGCCGCGAAGGGATGGTCGCCCCGCGACCCATGCGGCGGCAATGAATCGTTTGTACTGGCGCTGGTGGCGTCTGTCCCTCGCGCCACGTGGCGCCCGCAGCAGCCGGGGGCTAGACTCCATGCCGGAGGCCGCTGAAAGGGGAGGCAATGCTGGAAACAGAGTTGCAGGCGCTGCTCGACCGGACCGCGGACGCCGCCTACACCGTCACCGTGTCGGGCGAGATCTGCTCCTGGAACCGCGCCGCCGAGCAGCTCTTCGGCTACCCGGCGGCCGAAGTGCTGGGCCGCTGCATTGATGAGGTGCTGGAGGCGCGGGACGTCCTGGACACCCAGGCGCTGGCTGGAGGCACAGAGGCCGCGACCCGGCGCTGGGAGGGTACCACCGGCGGCATCCCCCATTTCGACCTGGAGGTGCGCACCAAGGCGGGGGTAAGGAAGTGGGTGAACGTCTCGACGATCGTCTTCGACAACCAGCGCACCGGGCGGCGGCTGTTCGCGCGGCTGGCACGGGACGTGGACCAGCGGCGTCACCAGGAGGAGCTGGTCACCCGGATGGTCGAGGCGGCCCGGCAGGTCGTCGCCGCCAGCGCGGAGACCCATCACGCGCCGGTGGAGTCGCTGACCGAACAGGAGCGCCGTATCCTCAAGCTCTTCGCGGAAGGGAAGAGCGCTGCGTTCATCGCGCGGACGGTCAAGATCTCGCCGCAGACGCTGCGGAACCACCTGCACCGCATCAATCAGAAGCTGCGGACCCACAACCGCCTCGAGGCGGTGACCCACGCGCAGCGGCGGGGGCTGCTGGAGTAGCCTGTCCCCACCATATTCCCCCCATGCCCGCCGACCAGCTCGACCACCTGAACGCCGCCCTCACCGGTCGCTACGTCCTCCAGCGCGAACTCGGCCAGGGGGGCATGGCCACGGTGTACCTCGCCGATGACCTGCGGCACCATCGCAAGGTGGCCATCAAGGTGCTCCGCCCGGAGCTGGCGGCGGCGCTGGGCCCGGAGCGGTTCGTGCAGGAGATCGGCATCGCGGCCCGGCTCAACCATCCCTACATCCTGGCGCTCTACGAGTCCGGCGAGGCGGCCGGCAGCCTCTTCTACGTCATGCCCTACATCAAGGGCGAGTCGCTCCGCCACCGGCTGCGCCGCGAGGCGCAGCTGCCGGTGGAGGAGGCGCTGGCGATCGCCCGGCAGGTGGCCTCCGCGCTGGACTATGCCCACGCCCAGAACCTGGTGCACCGCGACATCAAGCCCGAGAACATCCTGCTGCACGAGGGCGCGGCGATGCTCGCCGACTTCGGCATCGCCCTGGTGGCGAGCATCGCCCCGGCGGAGCGGCTGACGACCCTCGGCCTGGCCGTGGGCACCCCGCACTACATGAGCCCGGAGCAGGCGGCCGGGGAGTCCCGGCTCGACGCCCGGAGCGATCTCTACAGCCTGGGCTGCGTGCTGTACGAACTGCTGGCCGGCGAGCCGCCGTACACCGGCGCCACCGCGCAGGCGGTCATCGCCAAGCGGTTCACCGAGTCCGTCCCGGCGGTACGCCGGGTCCGGCCCACGGTGCCGGCGGCGGTGGAGCAGGCGCTCCGGAAGGCGCTGGCCCCCGTGCCGGCCGACCGTTTCTCCACCTGCAGCGCCTTTGTCGAGGCGCTGAGCCGTCCCGCCGACCGGGAGGAGGGGACGCCCTCGGTGGCGGTGCTCCCGTTCCTCAATCTCAGCCCCGACCCCGACAACGAGTTCTTCGCCGACGGCATCATGGAGGACGTGATCACCCAGCTCTCCAGGATCCGTTCGCTCAAGGTGATCTCCCGCGCCTCGGCGATGCGCTTCAAGGGCCGGGACCGGAACCTGCAGGAGATCGGCGCCGCACTGGCTGTGGCGACGGTGCTGGACGGGAGCGTGCGGCGGGCCGGAGACCGGGTGCGGATCGTGGCCAACCTGATCGACGCGGCGACCGACCGGCAGCTCTGGGGCGAGACCTACGACCGGCAGCTCACCGACTACTTCGCCATCCAGACCGACGTGGCGCTGCAGATCGTGGCGGCGCTGCAGGCGGAGCTGTCGCCGGCGGAGCGTTCCCGGATCAACCGCGAGCCCACCACCAGCGTGCAGGCCCACCAGCTCTATCTCCAGGGGCGCTACTGGTACACCCGCTATACCGAGGATGGCATCGAGAAGGGGCTCGAGTACTTCCGGCAGGCGGTGGCGGCCGATCCCGGCTACGCCCTGGCGCATACCGCCATCGCCTTTGCCTATGCAGAGATCGTGGCGGGGCAGGGCGGCCTCGCGCTGAAGCCCGACCAGGCATACCAGTGGGCCCGGTCGTCCGTCGCCCGCGCCCTGGAGCTGGACCCCGACCTGGGTGAGGCGCACTCGGTGCTGGCGCTGCTCAAGATGACACACGACTTCGACTGGGCCGGCGCGGAGGCCGAGTTCAAGCTGGCGCTGGAGCTGAGCCCGGGCGCCGCGGACATCTACGATCACTACGGCTGGCTGTGTGCCGCCCTGGAGCGCTACGACGAGGCCCTGGCGCTGGTGGGGCGGGCCCAGGAACTCGACCCGCTGGCCCACAGGAGCGACGTGGCTTCGACCCTGCTTCGCGCGGGGCGGTATGAGGAGGCCCTCGAGGCGGCCCGCCGCTCCATCCAGTTCGACAGCAGCCACGTCCGCGGGCGCGCCACGATGGCCTGGGCGTGCATCAAGCTCGGGCGGGTGGAGGAGGGGGTGCCCCACCTGGAGTACGCCGTCAAGCTCGATCCCGGCAACACCCTCTTTCTGGGCCAGCTGGGACAGGCCTATGCGATGACCGGGCGGGAAGCCGACGCACGCGCAGTGCTGCAGCAGCTGGAGCAGCTGTCGACGGAGCGGTACGTCTCACCCTATCACATGGCCTACGTCCATACCGGACTGGGCGATGCCGACGGGGCGATGGACTGCCTGGAACGGGTCTACGCCGAGCGGGCCGGCAACGTGTACGGCATCAAGGGATCGTTCCTGTTTACCTCGCTCAGGTCCCACCCGCGGTTCCAGGCGCTGCTGGCCAAGGTCAATCTGACATAGCGCGACTCGTGCTCGGCGACTCGGCGACTCGGCGACTCGGCGGCTCGGCGGCTCGTGTTCCGAGGAGGCCCTCACCACCCTGCCGCGTTGTCGCTCGTCTCGGCTGGGCTAGGCGCTTCGGGCTCCGGGACCGCCCTCACCGCCCAACCGCGTTCTCCCTCGCCGAGCTGGCCGCAAGGGATCGGTGAGATCGCCGAGCGGCTGCGCTCGCCTCGTTCGCCCGCGGCAGGGCGGTTCGGGCCTGCCGGCGTTGCGTCGGCGTCTGGGAGCATCTCGCGCGCAGCGAGGAGGACGGGGTCGCCGCTAGGGGGTCTCACCGATCCCTTGCGGCCCCCCGTCCGACGAGAGGCGCGCGAGGTGCGTCCGTATTCTCCGCTCCCTCCTCAGGACGCCGCAGGCTGCCCGCCCATTCTCCCTCGACCCGCGCGCGGCCATATTCCATTTCGGCCATCCAGTCGGATGCCCGCCATTCCCAACTGCAGGAGGGGTCCTTGAGAGCAGATCGGTTGCGCCGGTCGGGGTTCAGCGTGGTGTTGTCCGCGGCCACTATCGTTCTGGTCGCCGGCTGCGGCGGCGAGGGCCGGGTGGCCGAGAGGCTGCCGGTCTGGGCGTTCGACACCACCATGATCTTTCCCGCCGACCGCTCGCTGATGCGGCCGGAGGCGGGCGTGGCGCTCCCCGACGGACGCCTCATCGTGACCGACCAGGCGCACGGGCTCCGGATGGTGCAGCCCGACGGTAGCAGCCAGCCGTTCGGCGAGATGCTGAAGGCGGGATACTCCCATCGCCCGCCGGCCAACAGCGGCGGTGCCAACGGGGTGTCGCTGGAGCCGGATGGTCAGCACCTGCTGGTGGCGGATGTCTTCGGCGGGGCCATCTACCGGGTCAGCGTCGCCAGCGGTGCCGCCGAGCGGGTCTACCAGCACCGCTACGGCGTCAACTCCGCGGTGCGCGACTCCCGGGGGACGATCTGGTTCACCCAGAGCGCGCACAACGCCCCGGCGGAGGGTGAGGCGCGGATGTGGGCGGCGGTGGACCGTGGGGCGTATGAGGGCGCGCTGTTCCGGCTGCCGTCGGTGGACGGTAAAGTAGCCTCAGCGGCGGAGCTGCTGGTGGACTCGCTGGGCTTCGGCAACGGCGTGGCGGTTGATGAGGCGAGCGGCCATCTCTATGTCGCCGAGACGATGGCGGGACGGGTGCTCCGGTTCAAGGTGGACCTGGAGAGCGGGCGGCTGAGCGACCGCACGGTGTTCGTGGACAGCGTGGGGGCCGACAACCTGGAGCTGGACGGGATCGGGCATCTCTGGGTGGCCGCACCGCTGATGAACCAGGTGCTGGCGGTCAACACCACCACCGGGGCTCGGCAGGTCGTCTTTCACAATCAGTCGCCGGCCCAGCTGGCGATCATCACGGAGTTCGCCCGGCGGGGACTGGCGCGGGAGCCGCGGATGGATCTGTTCACGCCGGCGCTGTGGTCGCCGCTGCCGGGGATCATCACCGGGATGATCGTGGGCCCCACCGGCCCGGTGTACCTCACCGGAATCGGCAACGCGCTGGTGAAGCTGCCGCGGTAGCGCGGCGGTGGTGAGCGCCGCTACCGGAAGCCCGGCCCCGCGCGGCGGTCGTCAGGCACGAACCGGTCGCGAGCCGGCATGCGCACCCGGGGCAGGCTCTGTGCGTTCATGACCGTGGCGGGGGTGATGATCTCGTTCTCCGCCAGGATCCACGCCACCACGGCGTAGGTCTCGTCGGGGCTGAGCGACCCGGGCGTGGCGGCCGGCATGGCGCGGGTGATGTAGTCGTACAGGGTGGTGGCGTAGGGCCAGTAGTTGCCGACCGTCCGCAGGTATTGCAGGCTCTCCCCGAAGGGGAATCCCTCGCGCGGCTCGCGGCCCACCAGCGCCGGCGCGGCGGGGAGCCCCTCTCCCTTCACTCCATGACACACCGCACACTGGGCCGCGAAGACCACCGCGCCCTCCGCCCTGGTGCCGCGCCCCGGCGGCAACCCCTCCCCGGACGGGTTCACGTCGATGTTCCACGCCGCGATCTCCGCCGCCGTGGCCGGCCGGCCGACGCCGTAGCGGGTGGTGTCGGCCGGGATCCTGCCTGACGCGGTGGACTGCCTGACATCGTCAGGCCGCGGGTCCCGTTGCTGGCCCTGGCACGCCGCGCCTGACACGAGAGCGGCGAGGAGTGCTAGCCGGAGCGGCGCGGTCATTGGGCTCTCCCGGTTCATGCGTCCACCTGGTAGGTGACGGCGCCGTCGGGCTCCACCACCCAGGCGCGAATGTGATTGAAGTGGTAGTCGGTCCCCTTGCCCCGTCTCTCGCGGAACTCGGCGAGGGTGGGCTGCACCGCGCCGGTCTCGTCGGTGGCCCGGCTCATCAGGGTGGTGGGCGCGCCGGTCCAGCGCCACATGTGGGTGAAGCGGGTGTGCGCCTTGGAGAGCACCGGCTCCTGCAGGCGGGCGAGGGTCCAGGTCCTGCCGCCGTCGGTACTCACCTCCACCTGGGTGACCTTGCCCCGGCCGCTCCAGGCCAGACCGGCGATCTGGACCCATTCGTTCCGTCCGAGCCGAGCCGGATAGGTCGGATGGGTGATGAGTGACTTCACGTCCATCACGAAGCTGAACTGGCGGGCGGTGCCGTCGGGCAGGGGATCGGTGTACTTGGAAGTCTCGTCCCGGGACATGTTGGGCTGGGAGATCAGCTCCAGCCGCCTGAGCCACTTCACGTTGGTGTTGCCCTCCCACCCGGGCAGCAGCAGCCGCACCGGGTAGCCGGCGGCGGGGCGGAGCGGTTCGCCGTTCTGGGCGTAGACGAGCAGTGCATCGTCCAGCGCCTTCTCCATGGGAATGCTGCGGGAGAGCAGCGCCGCATCGCCGCCTTCGGCCAGGAGCCAGGTGGCGGAAGGCCTGCTGCCGCACTCGGCGAGCACGGTGGCAAGCGGCACGCCGGTCCACTCGGCGTTGCTGGTCAGGCCGTCAATCAGCTGGGCGGTCAGATCCCGCTTGGGCGCCCGGTACGCCGTCCGGCCATTGCCGGAACATTCCAGGAAGCAGATCCGGCTGATGGAGGGGAGGCGCTTGAGATCCTCCAGGGTGAACACCGTCGGGCGCTCCACCAGCCCGTGTACCAGGAGGCGGTAGTCGGCCGGGTTGATGGTGGGCACGCCGGAGTGGTGCCGTTCGAACTGCAGGTCGGACGGGGTGATCGTGCCGCTGAACTGCTGCAGCGGGCTGAAGGAGGCGCCGGTGACCTGGCCGGTCGGTGTGCGGGCGGGTGTCTCGAAGGGCGACCGCGCGCCGACCGCGGAGGTCGGCTCGCCGGGCAGCCGGCCCAGACCCTGCGTTACGCCGAGTGATGGCGGCGGGCTCGCCTGCGCCTGGATGATCCGGGGCAGGGTTTCCAGCAACCCGGCACCTGCCACGGCGGCGCCACCAACGAGCAGGCCTCGGCGGGATATCAGGGATGGGTCGGTCGCTGTCGGCGGTATCGGGTCGAGGTCGGCAACTGGGCTGGTGTCCGGGCCAGGCTTGCGGGCGGGCATGCTGGTCTCATCTCGGTTGGGGAGGCTGCCGAGTCGGGACCCCAAGTGTACGACGGGCGCTGAGGCTCCACCAGAGGATGACGGGCGCCGGTGGTCCGGTGAGTCCGCAGCGCGAAGGCGCCGGTGGAGGGAACGCCCCGCGCCGGGGCTCAGGCTCTCCGCCGGCGGGGCGCGCGCACCAGGGTGACCGCGTCGCCCACCCGGATGAGGCCGGGCTGGGACACGTCGGCGTTGAGCGCGAGCCGGCCGCCGAAGCGGCGGCCGATGTCCCGCAACACCTCCGGGTCCCGTTCCAGGGTATCCGGATCCACGGTGGTCATCGGGCAGCGACCGCGGAGCGAGTCGAGCCGGACGATGGCGCTCCCGATGTGCAGCTCCGCCCCCTCCCAGGTCACCTCGTCCATTCCATTCACCCCGCCGATCAGGATGTTGGGCCGGAGGCGGCGGATGTCGCGGCCAAAGGCGGCGACGGCGCCGTCGGTCGCCACCAGGAGCGGCAGGATGTCGAAGCGCTCGGGCCCGTCGTAGGGCGCCAGCCAGGCGTCGGGGCCGGCGGCGGCCTGCACCAGGGCGAGGATGTCGGGGTGCCGCCACGGGAGCCCGTTCACCAGCGGCTCGCCGTCGGGGCCGAGCGTCGCCTGGAGGCCGAGCATCCGGTGCTGCCGGCGAGAGGTGCGGACCCCCTCGGGGCCACGGACGTGCACGATCCGGTCTCCCGGAATGCCGTTTTCGGTGAGCTGGGCTTCCTCGAGCGGTTCGCCCGCCATGCTCTTGACGGGGTAGCGCCACAGACCTTCGACCCGGAGTGTCATGGCCGGCCTTCATGCAAGCGGTGGTGCGCACCGGCGCGCCGAGGTTCAGGGGGCGGCGCGTGGTTGCGGCTCCCGGGCCGCTGGCGGCGAGGGGGCTGGTACGCTCAGACGGTAGGCCAAGGCTGGTGGGAAGGTTCCCGGGGGGTCCGGGGGCGAAACGGCGGCCGCGGAGCCGAGGGGTAAGATGGGCGGGCTGGGGGTCGCGAGTGGCGGGGCGAGGCTCGGCGGTGGCGGGAAGGGTGCCGGGGGCGGCGGGAGGTGGTCGGCGGTGGCCGGGAGGTGTCACGCCGCTTCCGGGGCGAGACGCGCGGGTGCTGGAGTCAAGTTCACGGGGCGTGGAGCGAGGCTCGCGCTCACCGGCGGAAGGCACGCGGCTCTCGCGGGGAGGCACTCGGGGACTGGGGGGAGAGGCTCCGGCTTTGGGGGATCGGTCTCAACGATCGCGGTGGAGCGCTCGGTGGCTGCGGGGAGGGGCTCGGGCGCGTCGGGAAGGGAGTCGGCCGGTGCGGGACGGTGCGACATCGTTGGGGGAGGAGGGGCGGTCGTTGCGGCGACGCGATCCATCGCCGGGGGGACGACATCGGGTGCTCCGGGTGTCCCGTGTTCTCGAAACGGGACGCTCGTTTTGAGACGGGCGGGTGGCGCGGGTGTGCGTCAGGCGCGTGGTAGCTGCTTGTCGGGGCTGGAGTTCCGCTGTGTCAGGCGCTCCGGGTTTCTGCGTGGCACATCCGATGCGTTGAGGTGCCCCCGTCCCGCGGTGCGGCGGACACCGGATCGGGACGGGGTCTGGCCGCGTTGCGCCGGGGCGCGGCATCGTTCTGCCGGGCAGGTTGGCAGAGGAGGATGATATGAGCAATCTGGTGCGGTTGATCATGGGGATGGGGACTCGGGTGTACGAGTTCCTGATTGCCTTCCCGGACCCGAATCCGGGATTCCAGCAGGCTACGGTGGCGCTGGGCGAGCGCCTGGTTCGGGCGGTGGCGCTGGCGAACCAGCAGCGGAAGGGCAAGGTGTCGCGCCGGGTCACCAGCGGGCAGCGGAAGGCGCTGCTCCGTCAGCTTCGGACGGCGGAGCTGCGGACGCTGGAGGGGGTGGCGCGGGCGGCGTTCAAGGATGAGCCGGACATCATCCGGCGGTTCCGGGTGCCGGCCCACAACGCGGCGCAGCTGGACTTCCTCACCGATGCCCGGGCGGTGCTGGCCGAGGCGGAGGCGGTGAAGGAGGTGCTGCTGCGGTACGGGTTGCCGGAGACCCTGCTGGCGGAGCTGGATGCGGGTCTGGAGGAGTACGACCTGCTGGTGACGGAGGCGAATGCCGGCTGGCGTGCGCATGTGGGGGCGAGCGCGGACCTGGAGGCGGTGGCGGATGAGATCATGACCATCGTGCGGCACCTGGATGCGCTCAACCGGTACCGGTACCGGGACAATCCGGAGCAGCTGGCGGCGTGGCTGAGTGCCCGGAACATTCCCCGCGGGAATCGCCGGGAGGAGCTCCCGATCCCGGTGCCGGTGCCGCCGGGGGTCCTGGAGCCGGGCCAGCGGCTGGTCACGTGATGGGCAGGGCAGGGACTTGGCGGCGCCGACGCCGTCCTCACGGGAGTGGGGGCGGCGTTGGTGTTTGGGGGGGGGGGACGAAGTTGACGGGCGGACGGGCGGACGGGCGGACGGGCGGACGGGGGAGGGGGGAGGGGCCGCAGCCCCTCGCGTCATAATCGGTAAACGGCGCGAGGTGGCAGCCGAATGCAGTCCGGGGGGACTTATCCCTGCGAGAGTGCGCGAGCAGGTGAGGTGGGGCGAACAAGGGGGCACGGGGCTATCCCCTTGACGGGAGGTAAGATAGGCCGAGATTGGTGAGAGGCGCTGGGTTCCGGTTAGGCGGTTGGGACCGGGACTGAGGCGTCGAAAGACAGGTTAGATGGCGGCCGGACTATGCGGCTGGTCACCCCACGAGGTGGGACCATGAGTGCCTTCTTCCACGCGAGTGGCCCCGCACTCGCACGTATTACGAGACTTCTCCTAGTATCATTCGTATCCGCCTGTACATCCTGGCAAGTCGGAAGTCCCACCCCCGCTCAGTTAGTTGAGCGGGAGCACCCCAACGCTGTGCGTGTCACGCGCACCGACGGCACCACCCTGACTCTGAGTGCCCCGGCCGTTCGTGGTGACAGCCTCGTGGGCACCGTAGGGGTAGGCCTGGCTCGGGATGACGGGGTCAGCACCGCCAGCGTAGCTCTTGCGGACGTCCGACAACTGGAAGTGAGGCGGGCCGACACGGGCAAGACACTTCTCGCCATCGTCGGCGTGGGGGGCACCTTCCTCGTCGTCTATTTCGTTGTCACTCTCGGCTCAGCAATCTCGGACTGCAGTGATGGATGCATTGATTGACCCCAGCGGCCTAACCAGCGCATGGACGCTGTCGGGGCGCGGCCGTCGGATGGCGACATGTTTGAGACTACCCGCCCTGCCCGGGCGAGGTCTGGCGACCGCGCCGCGCCCCGCAGGTCATGCGCAGCCGTTAGGTAGCGGCCACTCGCTCGTGTCACCGGAGCCGGTCGCAACACCTTTCAAGGGTGGCACCGCGGTAGGGCCAGCAGCTCGCCCGCCGAAGGTCCGGCCCGGCCGGCCACGCATCTGTTGCCCGAGAGTAAGGACGGGGCCGGCCAGGCCAGCTTGAACGGTCTCCCAGCGCTCGCCGGGTTCCCCGAAGGCATCGTGGCGGCGCTACCTAACCAGCGCATGGACGCTGACGGGCCGCGGCCGTCGGTTGGCATCAACCCAAGACCACCTGATGTGGCTCGGCTAGCTCTGCGAGCTGGCCGCGCCCCGCAGGTCATGCGCAGGTCGTTAGGCGGCACAAACCGGACTGTCGGAGGACACCGCAATGGCTCGACTGGAGGGAACGCGGCTCATCTTGGCAGTTCGGAATCTGCGTACTGCCAGCAACTTCTACCTGAACGTCCTCGGCTTCTCGCGAGACTTTGGCGACGAGTCGGACGGCTGGAGCTGGCTCTCTCGGGACGATGTCCGCATCGGCTTGGGTGAGTGCACGGATGCCGTGCCGGCCCAAGAGCTCGGCGACCATTCCTACGTTGCCTATATCAACGTGGACGACATTGACGGGTTATACACCGAGTTCGCTTCACGCGGGGCAACACTCCGGACGCCACCAGAGACGAAGCCGTGGGGGATGCGGGAGTTCGCCCTTCAAACACCAGACGGTCATCGAATGACATTCGGGAGTACGGCGCGATGACGACCACGAACATATGTCAGGACGTCGATGGTTGCGCCGCAACGTCTCGCAGTGCCGCCTAACCCGCGCATGCAGTAGTCGGGCGCGCGGCTACTGGCATCCCGCCCAGCTGGCGCCCGGTGTCTGGATAAGGAACATTCATTGGCGCGGGTTGGGACCGTCCGCCCGCAACTGATGCGCAGCCGTTAGGCGGCAGCAGACAGAGGTTGATGATGGGCCTAGACACAGTCGAGCTGCTTCTGGACGTCGAAGCGGCCTTCCAGATCCGTATCTCCAATGAAGAGGCTGAGACGCTCAAGACGGTTGGTGCCCTAAATGAGTGTATCGCTCGGCTTGTGTCCGAACGCCACGCCGCCTCAGGGCACCCAACCGTGCCGGCACCGGAGATCACCTGGGCTCTACTTGTCCCCATTGTGGTCGAGTGCCTAGGGGTATCTCCGGAACAGGTTCGCCCCGAGGCGGAATGGGCCAGAGACCTGGGGGCCGATTAGGGAGCGCTGCTGCCGTCTAACCAGCGCATGCAGTAGTCGGGCGCGCGGCTACTGGCTTCCCGCTGAGCTGGCACACGGTGCCTGGATAAGGAACATTCATTTGCGCGGGTTTGGGCGGTCCGCCCGCTACTGATGCGCAGGCGTTAGGCAGCACATGCTGACAACCGCTGGTCAGTGGTACTGAGGATGTCGACCCTTTATCGTTTCCCCATCTTCATGTTGGTGTCGCTACTAACGGTCGGAGGCATTCTAGCCTGGGTGCTGCGCTCGCGTCCTCCCGCTCAGCATCGGCTGTGGCTAGCGGCGCTGATTGTCGGGCCAGGTGCGATGCTCGTGGCGAAGTATGGAGCGGCCATAGACGCACCCTGGTGGCTCTACTACACGATTCCGATGATGGCGACCCTGGCGCTGCCCCCACTCGCGTTTCACATGACGTGGCGAGAGACGGCAACCTACCTGATTCTTGCGTTCTTGAGCGCTCCCGCGATCCATGTCGCGTTTGCTGTGACGTTGGGCTGGCGCGAGTACATGCCGTTTCTTCCGTTCCCGTAGCCACGTGCTGCCTAACCAGCGCATGCGGCAGTCGGCCGCGCGGGCACGGCATCCCGCCGGGCTGGCGCCCCGGGCGAGGTCTGGCGGCCTGGCCGCGGCCCCGCGGGGCGTCGGTGCTTCTGAAATAGGCGAGACTCGCGCCGGCGACTGGGGGATTTGACCCGGCGGTGGTGCATATCACACAGAGGACATGAATGTCCCTTTATCGATAACTCACTCCATTCTCACTCTCCGGGTCGCGATTCACCCGATCCAGCTAGTCCGCCTCGCTTTCAATCCGGTGCATCCGTCGTTTCCGCGTCTCCGATCTCCCACCTCCCCCGGCATGCCCCCTGCCTATCTGGGCGGTATCCCCCACTCCCTGCGTGAGACCCCCCACTTCTCCGACTCGAGGAGTCTGAATGCGGCACCTCACTTCGTTCGTGCTCATTGCCGGAATCACGACCCAGGCGCTCGGCCAGGTGCCAGTTTCACGCGACACCACCGGGAAGGACAGCGCGCTGGTCACGCTCCCCGAGATCACCGTTACTGTCGCCAGGAGCCCGGAGCGCCTCTCCCGGGTGCCCGCGGCAATCGGCGTGGTGAACCAGACCGACCTGCAGCGCGGGCAATCGACCCTGGGACTCGACGAGTCCCTCAACAACATCCCGGGCGTCTACGTTGCCAACCGCTACAACTACAACCTCGACCAGCGACTCGTCATCCGCGGCTTCGGTACCCGCTCCAACTTCGGCATCCGTGGCATCAAGGTGCTGCTCGATGGCATCCCCCAGACACTTCCCGATGGCCAGAGCCAGCTCACCAACGTGGACTACTCCAGCCTCGACCGCATCGAGGTGCTGCGCGGCGCCTCCTCGTCGCTGTATGGGAACGCCTCGGGCGGGGTGCTTTCACTCCACTCCCAGCCGGCAGCGCCAGGGCCCTTCCTCCAATCGGTTCGGGCCGAAGGAGGCTCCTTCGGACTGTTCCGGATCCAGGAGCGCACCACCGGCCGGTTCGGCGGGGCAAGCGGCACCCTCTCGATGTCCCGCACCAACGTCGATGGCTATCGCCAGCACAGCGCCACGGAGTTCACCCAGCTGAATCTCGGCGCCAACTATCTGGCCGGAGGCCGCACCGACCTCGGGGTGCGCTTCGGCTATACCGACGCGCCCAAGGCGGACAATCCGGGTGCACTCACCGCGCGGGAGGTGCTCGCTCGGCCCGACTCCGCTTCAGCGAACAATATCCTGCGCGACGCCGGCAAGGAGGTGTGGCAGGGACAGCTCGCCCTCACCGCGCGCCATCATGCCGGACGCGGCGACTACAGCGTCGCCGTGTTCGGTGTCCTTCGCGACCTCAAGAACGCCTTGGGATCGCCGCCGCCGGGCCAGACAGCCCCCAACACGCCCTTCGGCCAGTACACCACCATCGACCGGAAGGTCAGCGGCGTCCGGCTGGGCGCGGACCAGCGGCTCGGCGATGCGCCCAGCGCGCCGAGGATCCTGGCGGGCGTCGATCTCCAGTACATGCGGGATGATCGCCAGACCTGGCGGGCGGTCGGTGGCGTGCCCGACACCACCGTCCTCAGTCAACTCGAGAAGGTCACCGAGGTCGGCCCCTATGTGCAGATCCACTGGAGTCCGATCCCCGACATCATCTTCTCCGGAGGGGGGCGGTATGATGCTGTTCGCTTCGACGTGGCCGACCGACATCTGACGGATGGCGTCGATAACACCGGCAACCGCACCATGTCCGCGATGTCCGGAAACATCGGGGCCAGCCTGGTGCGGGACCTCCGTTTCCGGCCCTACGTCACGGTGTCCACCAGCTTCGAGACACCGACCACCACCGAATTGGTCAACCAGCCCAACTCGACCAGCGGCTTCAATACCACCATCGACCCGCAGCGCGCCGTGAACTACGAGGTGGGCGCCCGGGGGACCGTGGGACCGATCTCCTACTCGGTCGCGGGGTTTCTGGGCAGGGTGCGCGACGCGATCGTGCAGTTCAGTGAGGTGAGCGGCCGCGGCTACTTCACCAACGCCGGCCGGGTGAAGAACGACGGCCTCGAGCTGGGCGTGAGCGGCCGGGTGGGCGACCGGCTCCGGCTGTTCGGCAATTACACCTATGCCAACTACCGCTACGCTCGCTACCGGATCGTGGACGGGACCAGCGTGGAGGTGCTCGATGGTAAACGGGTCCCCGGCGTGCCGAAGGCCTTCATTCGCCTCGGTCTCCGGGCCGGACCGGTGGCGGGCCTCGCGCTGGACGTCGACCACACGATGGCGTCCTCGATCTTCGCGGACGACCCGAACACGATCTACGTCAACGGGTGGGGCAAGGGTGGACCGACCGTCATCAACGGCGTGGGCCTCGGCGTCACCAATCTCCGGCTCAGTTGGGGGGGGAGGAGCGGGGGGGCGTGGCTGCAGCCCTTCCTGGGCATCAACAACCTCTGGAATCGTACCTATGTCAGCGCCCTGACCGTCAATGGGGTGGGCGGCCGGGTCTTCGAGACCGCCCCCGGACGCAACTGGTATCTGGGTGGCGAGATCGGGTGGGCGGCGAGGTGAGGGGAGGCTATCGGCTCTTGGCTATCGGTTATGAACTAGATGTGAGGGTTGAGGGCGCAGAGCTACGTGTTGATAGCCACTAGCCCATGGACGGCGGCAGGACGACGGAAGGCAGCTCGCGGGGGACCGACCTCACTCCCGTGGACTGCCTTCTGTCCTTCGTGGACCGCGCGCGTGCGGACTCGCGTGGGGCCGTCGGCAGCTTGAGGTCATCAGTCCTGGCGGGGAGGAGGACATCAGAGACCGAATGGGTAGGTCTCCGGTACCCCTTCGCGGGGGACCAGCGGGAGTGCCCGTACCGCCCGACTCTCATCGAACCAGATGGACTCGTCGCACTGCACCGGCAAGATGGCCTGGAAGTGGCGCTGCAGCTCTGTGTCGGGACGGTAGATGACGCCGATCGCCGCAGCATTCGCTTTCACCGACGCCTGCACAGGCACCGCTTCCGCAACAGTTGATGCCACCAGCAGCGGAACCCAGCTGACGGGCAACTATTCTGCGACGGCTGCATTGGCCGACACACCGGTGGCTTCCTCCTCCTAAAGCAGTAAGGGACCGCCGATACCCCTCACGAGTGACGCTGCCTAACCACCGCATGCACCAGCCTAGCCGATGTTGTGGCCCCCGCCAACATCCTTTATCGTTCTCAAAGGGTCGCGACCGCGCCGGGCCGCCTGCCGCTTAAGAGCGATCCGTCCTCAATGGCGGAGGGAGCCGTGAACCGAATCCGATACATCTTGGTTGCCCTGCTCACGGCAGCGATCTTGCTGTTCGCCGTCCAGAATCTTCGAGGCGTCGGCGTGGCCTTCTTGATGTGGGATTTTCGGGCGAGCGTGTCCCTCATCGCCCTAACCCCCTTCCTGGCGGGACTGCTCGTAGGGGCTGCCACGGCCCTGTACTACGCCGCGCGCAAGTCTCAGCCGCCGCCGCTTCCCCCGTCAGAATCAGGCGCCCCGACCGGACCCGCGCCCGGACCCCCGAAGCGACCCTAGCGCCGCTGGCGGCCAGGTGGCTTCGGTCAGAACCAACCTGACCCCGCGCTCCTACGAACCGTACCCTTGCGCCCCCGGGGTGTGGCGATCCCGATCGGATGCCAGGCCGCAGGCCGCCTAACAAGCGCGGTTTGAAGCTGCTGGCGCGGCGCGTCAAAGGTAGAAGTGCAATTATGCGCCGGCATGCATCTGTGTAACAGCGCGATCACCGGGGCGCCTGGGCAGGTGGGGCGCCGCAGCTTACGCGCGAGCCGTTAGGCGGCACCGTATGTGCCAGCCGGGCTCCTCTCCGCTGCCTGCTCACCGCACCTTACCTTGCCGGGACCTTGACTCCCACTTGACTGCCTGCGAGGAGACTTTGCCCACCCTCAAATGGAGCGCATGTATGCCTCGCACGTTGGCTGCCATGGCACCCTGGTTCCTCTGCCTCCTTATCTCGTGGTCTGCTCTCATGCCTGCGGGGGCAGGCGCCCAACTGCCATCGGATTCCTCGCCCCGGGTCCTCAGCGTAGCGGCAGGGTACCAGAGTGTATTTCCTGAGAGCCTTGCGCCGCCGCCCTGGGAAGGCAACGGCATTCGGCACACGGCCCTCGTCGGTGACCGGATCACAGTGCATCTTACGCAGGCCGCTGCCAATAGTCCCCGCCCGAAGTCCCCATTTCTCGCCTGGTTCCTCAGCTGGTTAGTTCCCGGTGGGGGACAGGGCTACAACGGTCAGTGGGGCAAAGCTGCGGCCTTCTTTGGAGGCGCGGCGGTCGGGTTCGCCCTGGTAACGTCCAATGACGGGTGGGCGTGCGGTGGCGATTGTGGCGCTCGCGACACCGGGTTCGCAATCCTGCTGGTATCCGGCCTCGGGGCCCAGATAGATGCTCCGATCAGCGCTGCCAGGATCAATCGCAAGGCACGGGAAGCAGTGGCTCCTGAGGTTACGTTGACCGTTGGCAGCATCAGGTTCTGAGCCGCCAAGGTGGGCTCTGACGCGGGCCTGAGCGCCGCCTAACCAGCGCATGGACCCTGCCCGGGCGCAGCCGTCGGCTGTCAGAGGGCTGGCACGGCCAGCCGCGGCAGGGTAAGCTGGACGAACGTGCCGCGGCCCCGCAGGTCATGCGCAGGCGTTGTGGCGCTCGGAGGAGCGGCTCACGATGCTAGAGAAGTTCATACAGGACGCGCTCATCATCTGGGCGACCATCGACCCCATCGGGACGATGGCGCTATACGTCGCCCTCACGGCGCACCTCTCGGCAGAACAGCGACGACGCACTGCAGTCAAGGCAGTTCTGTATGCAGGCGTTGTCCTGTTGGGTTCCATCGTGATCGGTCAGGTGCTTCTTGGGGCCATGGGCATCCGGCTGGTGTCGTTCCAGGTCGCCGGAGGTCTAATCCTGTTCCTCTTCGGCCTGCAGATGATATTCGGTTCTGGATCCCCGCCATCAGGCGCGGAGCCTGAACACGACATTGCCGTATTCCCGCTGGCCATTCCCGCGACGGCGACGCCCGGTGCGATACTCGCCGTCATTCTCCTTACGGACAATCACGTTCACCCGATATCCGTACAGATCGGTACCGCCCTCATCACGGTGGGCATCCTCGGCATCACGCTCGTTCTTCTCCTCTTCTCCAATCGGATCATCGGCGTCATCGGGACTAATGGCGCGTCGATCCTGACCAGGGTGATGGGGATGATCCTGGCGGCGCTTTCCGTGGAACTCGTCATGAACGCGCTGGGCGCGGAGCAATGGATTGGGCCAGCGCCATAGCAGTGCGCTGCACTGAGCCGCCCCAGTCGTCAGCCCCCACGCCGAAACGGTACGAGGACTTGTGCCACTTACCCGCGAGGATCTCCGCGCTTCATTTGAGCGTGCCGGTGAGGACCACTGGCGGGCACTGGTCGCACATCATGAGGATCCTTACCCTCGTCCCACGCCCACTCCCGGGGATATCGCCCGCGCCGAAGCCGAACGCCTGGAGCGCCTCGGGTGGACCGACCGTTCGGACCTTACCCTCGTGGAGTCGCGGGTTCTCCGAGTTGGGGAAGAAGTCGAGCTGGTTCACGTCTTCCGGCGCACATCGGGCGAAGAGGTTCACACCGATCCCTATCGTAACTACGCCCCTGGGCCAGAGCCGTGAGGCCGCCACGTGGGCGGGGGCGGCGTGAGGTTTAACCCGCGCACGCAGCAGTCGGGCGCGCGGGCACCGGCATGCCACCCTGCTGGCGTTCGGTGCCAGAATAGGGAACATTCACCTGTGCTGGCTGGCGTCTGCGCCCGCAGCTGATGCGCAGCCGCTAGGCCGTTCCAACGCTGTCGCGCGCGGCGGCCCACGGCGCTGCAGCGCCTCGTTGTTGCACCCGAGGAGACTACATGCCGACCAAGCCACCACCGCTGAAGGACGGTGCCCGCTGTGTTGTCATTGGCGGCACACATGAAGGGAAGTCCGGCACCGTGCGCGGACATCAAGACCAGCAAGACTGGTCACACGACCATTACGGTGGTCCAATCGGGTGGGGTACGCTTCAAGACTCTGGCAACGAACGTCGTGGCGAAGTCGCAACCAGCCTGACCTCACGGCAAGGTCGCTATTCCGTCGCCACCGCCACGATCTGACCGTCCCCGCACGACCTGCGTGGAGGTTGTGACCGCCCGCGCGCCAGGTCTTCTTTGTCGCCCGCGTACCTGCGGCCGCCCGGAGCCGGCAGGGCAGCGGCGAACCTGACCCACGATCGTGGTTGGCATCGCTCAGCTGAGGCTCGACCCACCATGGCAGCTGGGGCCGATGCAGTAGGCCGGGCGGAATGGCGCGGCCCCCACGGAAGGGTTACCATAAATCGTCCGCTCTCTCCACCCCCTCCTGGAGGCGCAGCGATGCCCCGATTCCTCATCGAGGTCTCCCACGACTCGAGCGCGCACGCCTGCACGCGCGCAGTCGAGACCTTGCTCCGGACCGGCTCACACTTTCTCACCCATGCCGACTGGGGCTGCAAGGACAACGAGCACAAGGCGTGGCTCATCATGGAGTGCGATTCCCGGGAGGATGCGGTGAACGTGGTCCCGGCCGACTTTCGCCAGGACGCCAGGGTCATCCAGCTCAACTGGTTCGTGCTCGATGAGAACCGCCGGGCCCGCCCCAGCATGATCGCCGCGCACAAGCTCTAGGGTCGCCCGCCGCCCGTACCGGTAGTCCCGGGATGCCGATGCAGGTGAGCCTTGCGCCGGTCCGATGAACCTGTCACTGACCAATCTCTTCATTTATCCCGTCAAGTCCCTGCGCGGGGTGGCGCTGCAGGAGGCCGCCATCGTCGGCGGTCGCCTCGCGGGTGACCGCGAATGGCTGCTGGTGGATCAGCACGATCGCTTCATGCATCAGCGGGACTATCCCCAGATGGCCAGGCTCCGCCCGGTGCCGGCCCGCGGCGGCCTGGTCATCGAAGCAGCGGGACGGCGTCCGCTCCAGGTGACGCAGCCCGACCCGACTGTCCCCGTCCAATTCCTCCGGCTCTGGCGACGACTGGCCCCGGTGCGCCCGGTGTCAGAGACGGCCGACGCCTGGTTCACCGAGGCGCTCGGGGTCTCCGCCCGGCTGATGGCATTCGCCGCCGGGGTACCCGCAGAGGAGGCGCCGAGCTGGGAAGTCGCTGCCGCGCTCCAGGACGCGACGCCGTTCCATGTCACCTGCCGTGAATCGCTGGAGGACCTCAATACCCGCATCGGGTCGCCAATCCCGATGACCCGCTTTCGGCCCAATCTGGTTCTTTCCGGAGCAGAGCCTTACGCCGAGGACTCGTGGCTGGACGTCCGGATCGGCGCGGCGACGTTCCGTTGGGTGAAGCCCTGCACCCGATGCAAGATGACCACGACCGACCAGGAGACCGGCGAGCGCCTCTCGTCCGAGCCGCTCCGAACCCTGGCCACCTACCGCCGCCTCGGCTCAGAGGTGGTATTCGGGCATTACTTTACCGCGCTGGAGGACGGCGTGCTTCGCATCGGGGACGGGGCGAGGGTGCTGGCGCTCCACGAGTGATTCGTGATACCGTGGTCCGCCTGGCGGCCCTGGCTCGCACGACCCGAATGGCACCGCAGGAAAAGAGGCAGGTAGCATGAAGAAGCGCCCGCCGCAGAGTGCCGAGTCTCCAGCGGCGCTCATAGACGCAAGAATCCAGGAGCTGGGCGACTGGCGGGGCGAGATGCTCTCCCGGCTCCGCGCCCTGATCAGGGGGGCGGATCCCGAGGTGGTCGAGGAGTGGAAGTGGGGAGGCCCCGTCTGGTCTTGCCACGGGCTGATCTGCACCGGCGAGACGTACAAGAAGGTCGTGAAGCTGACCTTCGCCAAGGGAGCCTCCCTCAAGGGCCCCGCAAGCCTCTTCAACTCCAGTCTCGAAGGCAACGTCAGGCGCGCCATTGACGTCCACGAGGGCGACAGGCTGGACGAGGAGGCCCTGACGGCTCTCGTTCGGGCCGCCGTGGCCTTCAACCGGACTTCCGCCCGCGGCTGAACCCTGGTCCGTGCACGGCCCTCATCGCCGCCAGCGGCGGCGCCGTAGGACGGCGCTGGTTTCCTGCGTCGCCTTCTGGCCGTTGTGGCCCGCGCCTGAGGGCCGGCGCCAGACTCTCCACTCCCTTCGTGTTCCATTCCCATAACTCACCCCTCCATGACCGCCGCACTCGATCCCTTCCTGCCCGAGCCGGACGTGCGGGAGCGCTTTTCGGTGGAGATCCGGGCCCCGGCGGCGCTGGTGATGGAGGAGGCGCGCGGCTTCGATCTCCAGTCGCTGCCGCTGGTCAAGCTGACCTTCTGGCTCCGGGAGCGGCTGATGGGCGCGCCGCCGTCGGGGCCGCGAGTGCCGCAGGGGTTGCTCGCCGAAACTCGGGCGCTGGGGTGGGGCACGCTGGTGGACGAGCCCGACCGGCTGATCGTCTGCGGGGCGGCGTGCCAGCCGTGGCTGGCGGAGGTGACCTTCCGGGCGATTGGGGCGGAAGAGTTCGCCGCATATCGGGAGCCGAGTCAGGTGAAGATCGGCTGGACGCTGGAGGCGGAGGCGCTGGGGCCGGCACTGACCCGCTTCTCCCACGAGACGCGGGTAGCGGCCACCGATGCGGAGAGCCGGGGGCGCTTTTCCCGCTACTGGCGCTGGGCCCGGGTGGGGATCATCGGCATCCGGCTGCTGCTCATGCCGGCGATCCGGCGGCGGGCGGAGCGGCGGTGGAGGGAGGAGGGGAGGCTGGGCGGAGGTGTGTCGGGGGGTGAGGGAACTCCGGGCCGCCCGTCGTGATACCCGTGGCAGCGATCCCACGCCGTCAGTCGGCAACATGAACTCGGGTTGAACATGACCAGTGCAGCAAGCGACATCGTTGGCGCCATTGCCATCGGCATCGGTGCCACCGTCCTCATGGATCTCTGGAATCTGTTCCTGCAGCGCGCCTTCAACATCCCATCACTCAACTACTGTCTGCTCGGACGCTGGATCCGCCACATGCCGGCGGGCACCTTCAGGCATGCGAGCATCACCGCCGCGGCACCGAAGTCGGGGGAGTGTCCGGTCGGCTGGATTGCCCACTACAGCACCGGGGTCGGCTTTGCCCTGGTGTTCGTGATCCTGATGTCCGGTGGCTGGCTGGCGCGACCGACGCCGCTGCCGGCGCTGCTCTACGGTATTGTCACCGTCGTGTTCCCGTTCTTCATCATGCAGCCGGCGTTCGGTCTCGGCATCGCCGCCTCACGTACGCCCAAACCGGTGCAGGCCAGGCTGAAGAGCCTGGGGACGCATACCGTCTTCGGGGTCGGGCTGTATGCCGGTGCGGTTGGGCTGGGCTGGGTGCTGCGGGGGTGACGGGCGCGAGCCGCCGGACACGCGACCTTTCCTTCCGGTGACGCATCCCGACCGGCATGCCCACATCCATCCAGCGCGGCGCCGCCGCGGCCCTGCTCCTGGCCGCCCCGCTCGCCGCTCAGAATCCCCAGCCGGCCGTCTCCCCGGCCGACCTGGCTGCCCGCCTCACAGAGGTGGTAGACTCGCTGGCCGCCCCGGACCAGTTCTCCGGCCTGGTCGTGGTTGCGAAGGACGGCGCGCCGGTGATCCAGCTCGCCCGGGGCATGGCCGATCGCGCTGCCAGCCGTGCCAACGACGCCGAAACCGGCTTCAACCTCGGCTCGATCAACAAGCTGTTCACCAGGATCGCGATCCAGCAGCTGGCCGCCCAGGGCACGCTCGACCTCGACTCCTCCCTCGCCCGCTACTGGCCCGACTACCCCAATCCGGCCGCCCGGCAGGTCACGATCAGGCAGCTCCTGGAGCACCGCGCCGGCATCGGCGGCGACATCTTTGCCGCCCCGGCCGGCGGCTCGCGCCGGACACTCCGCCAGTTGCGCGATTTCCTGCCGCTGTTCGTCAACGCGCCGCTCCAGTTCAAGCCCGGCACCCGGCAGGAGTACTCCAACGCCGGGTACATCATCCTCGGGCTGCTGGTGGAGCGGCTCTCCGGTGAGGACTACTACGACTACGTGCGCCGCCACATCTACGAGCCCGCCGGCATGGTTCGCACCGCGCACTACGCGGTGGACTCGCTCCCTCCCAACACCGCCCTGGGCTACACCCGTGGGGATGACGCACCGGGCAGCGGCCCCGCCGCCTCCAGCGGTCCCGTCCGGCCCAACTGGGAACTGCTCCCGGGCCGTGGCAGCTCGGCCGGCGGCGGTTACTCCACAGCCCCCGATCTGCTGCGCTTCCTCGCGGCCCTGCGCGAGGGACGCATTCCCCAGGGCGGTCCAGCCGGGCTGGGCATCGCCGGTGGTGCGCCCGGCATCAACGCGGTCGTCGAAGGCGATCTCCCCGGCGGCTACGACCTCATCGTGTTCGCGAATCTCGACCCGCCGGCCGCCACCCGCATCGCGCGGCTGGTCCGCGGCTGGCTCGGCTCGGAGGACTAGCCGGCGCCCGGCGGAGCGGCGGGGGGCAGGAGTGGAGGGGAGGTATCGAGGGCCCTACTCCACCCGCGGGCAGTCGCCACTGACTCGCACCAGCTGCTGGGTCGAGTAGACCGTCGTCGTGCGGAGGTGACTGAGGAGGGGACATCCGGGGCCGGTGGTGATGCGGCGATAGGTTGCGAGCACCGTGTCGCCCAGGATCACCGAAGTTCGCACCACCAGCGCGCCGAGCCAGCCGCGGAGCGCAGCGGAGTCCGTGTGAGCGGCGGCGGCCATCCAGGCGGCGGGCTGCGGCGCGGGAGAAACCGGTGTGGCGCGGTTGAATTCGTGGCCCCCCGGCTGGCCGGCCGTATCCACAGGCACCACGGCCATGCCGGCGACAGGCCCGGGCAGCGGCTTTCGCGCGTCGCCCAGCGCGATGTGGATCAGCTCACCGACCTCTCCCCGCTCCCCCGCGGACAGGATCGGCGAGGTGTAGGTGGTGTAGGCCAGGCCGGTCGCCAGGGTGAGCCCCAGCAGGGCGACGACCCTTGGCAGGAAGGTGGGGGGCCACCTCACTTGGGCGCGAACTGCACCACCCCCGCCGGCGGGTGGGTCCACGCCACGGTCTGTCCCAGCACCGCGATGGTCGCGGGGAAGGTCGGGTCCGAAGCCAGGGCGTTGGGATTGAGGTAGATCGGGTTGCCGCCGGCCTTGGCGACTCGGCCGACGTTGATCTGATCAATCCAGTAGAGGTTGCCGCCGTCCTGGGCCAGGCTCTTGTAGGAGAAGGAAGTGCCGGCGGCGACGAACGACGGGCTGCCGCCGCCGATCGCGAGTCGGCTGATGTCCTGGCCGTCATACTCCGAGAAGTAGACGAACTGGTTGTCCACCACGAAGTCAGACAGGAAGGGCAGGCCGGTAGCGAGCGGGTTGACCTGGCCACCGCCCGCCGGCACGCTCAGAAGCGCGTCGTAGTGGGAGATCCAGTACACCGTGCCACCCTGCACCCGAATCGGACCGCCCGGCCCCTGCGCCGGCGGCGGCGGGCTGCCGAGCGGCACCGGCGGCCCACCGGTGGCCAGGGCGCGGAGGACACTGCCAAAGGGACGCTGGACCCAGTACACCGACGCGCCATCGGTGGCAATGCTCTCCACCATGTCGTCGGCCCGGCTCACCGTCTGCACTCGGCCACCGGCGCGAGGGACCCGCTTGATGCGCCACCGGTCCGCCACATAGATGTGGGTGGCGCTCAGCGCGAACGGCGGATTGTCTTCCAGGATGCCGTTGGCGATTGTGTCCACCTGTCCGGGTGCGGCCCCCAGCCGGGCGATCTGGCCGAATCCCTCGATGCCTCCCACCGGCCCGCCCTCGGTCCAGTAGAGACCGGAGGTTGCCACGGCCAGAGCGCGCGGCGCGTCGCCGCCGGCGGGCAGTTCGGTCACCACCCCGCCGCCTGACACCGGGACCCGGTGAATGGTGCCGGTCTCGTGAGAGGCGGGACCGGTGGTCTCGGACCAGTGCAAGGTGACGCCGTCCAGCTCCAGATCGAGCGGGGTATCGGTGAACGTGGCGAGCCGGACACCGGCGCCGCCGTCCACCGGGAGGGCGTAGAGGCTGTCGCTGTCGGCCAGATAGAGGCTGGTCGCATCGGCCGTCAGCTTGATCGGCGGCACCAGGAGGGTGTCGATCGCCTCCTGCGCATTGCCGCCGGTGATTGGGACACGCCGGAGCTCATCGCCGCCCTGGATGGCCACGGTATAGAAGAGGTAGGTGGCGTTCAGGGCGAAGCTGCCAGTGCGGGAGCCGCTGCTCAGGGCCAGCGGCTCGATGGTCCCGCCGGCGACGGGCACGCGCGACAGGGCGGTGCCGTTGAGCTGGTCGTTCTCCATCCAGTAGAGATGGGTGGCGTCGTGGGCCAGGGCCACGATGGGCGTGGTGGTCCAGATGACCGGGGTCGGCGGGGCGCCGCCGGCCAGCGCCAGCTTCTGCAGGGTCCAGGTATTGGGTGAGCTGGTGGAGGTGACCCAATAGATGAAGCCGCCGGCCACCACCACGTCGCCGCTGCCGCCGGAGCAGCCGTCGCCGGTGCGGAGGAGGACGGTGGCGCCGGTGGCGAGGTCGGTGCGGTGCAGGGTGCGGATGACCCCGGGGCCGGCGCAGCCGGAGGGGGCGAAGCCGTTGCGCTCGCCGGTCCAGTAGACGTATGAGGGGGTCACGGCCAGGCCGAGCGGGACGCTGACCTTGGGAACCACGGTGACGGGGGTGCTGGCGCCGCTGGGCAGTCGCTGGAGCGGGGCCTCACCAGATTCGGACCAGTAGAGTTCGCCTGACGAGGCGGTGAGGGCGCCGGGGCTGGGGCCGGTCTGGACGGTGCCGCCGCCGCCGCCGGGACCGCCGCCCCCGTCGCTGCCGCAGGCCGCCGCCAGGGCCAGCGCTGCCCAGAGGGTGGCGTGGTGACGGGTGGGACGGGGGAAACGGAGTCGCATACGGCCTCTGGGGCTTTCCGGCCTGGCGGCGGGCGGTGCTGCCTGACTGGATTCAAGCTCTGGCGCGGTGCAGGGGTGCGCAAGGGGCGACAGTTGGCGGCGGGGAACGCGGTGTTGGGGTATGCCTGTGGCGGACGCACCAACCTCCAGATAGCCGCCGGTCAGCGGGCACGCCCGGTCCTGAGTACCGCAGGGGTTGTGGCCGCGCCCCGGCGGTGGCATCATCGCCTTGCCCACTCGTCGCCCTGACCCGGCGCAGTCAGGACGCTCCTCCCTCGCGGGATCATTCACCCCCATGCTGAAGGCTGAAGAGTCTGGGAACGCATACCGTCTGTGGGGTCGGGCTGTATGCCGGTGCGGCTGGGCTGGCTGCTGCGGGGTGATGGCTGGCAGGGTCCGCGGGGGAGACCGAAGCGGCGACCATTCAGGCGGCGGGCCCGGGGAGCGGCGTTCGCGCGTCGCCCAGCGCGTGGCTCACAGGCCGAGTGTTGTCGCGAACGTGCACGTACTGCACGGTTATTCAGGCACTGTCCTGCGAAGCGGAAGGGGAAGCGCCGTAGCGCGTTCCGCTCCAATCGTGATTGGGGGCGGAATCGGGCAAGCGGAGGCACTCATTCTGTTGGAGGGCTCAATATACACGCTGAAGAGAGCCTGGGGCCGCGTGGCGGTCGCCGTCGCTGGCGTGGTCGCGCTGGGAGCGATCGCGGTGGCGAGGCGAGCCGGCGCCCCGGAGCCGCCCCCCGCCGTGCTTCGCTCGAGCGACGGCAGCCGGACCGTGTACGTGGACTTCCACCGCCGCCACACTCGGCCCGGCTGGCGGGGCGAGCCGCCGGTTTCCTTCTTCTCGGCGCCCGGCGGCCAGCCCACCGTCGCCCTGACCTTCGACTGCGCCTGGGTGGATGATGCCGCGGGAATGAAGATCCTGGACTTCCTCTCGGCCCGCGGCATCCACGCCACCTTTTTCATCTCCGGACCGTTCGTCTTCCACAATTATCGGAAGGGAATGGCGAGCGGCCTCAACCAGGCGAGCCTTCCGATGATCCGCCGGATGATCGAGGACGGCCACGAGTTCGGGAGCCACACCACGACTCATCCCCACAACGCCTTCTGGGTCGACTGGACCCGGGAGAACAACGAGCTGCGCCAGGGCTGGGATGCCTCGGCGCGCGAGCGATTTGGCACCGCTCCCCCGGCCAATGCCCGGATGCTCCCCTTCTGGCGCGCCCCATACGGAGAGTACGACGACCGCTCGCTGCGCCTGGCTTCGCGGGCCGGGTTTCCGATCCAGGTGGGCTGGAGTGTGGACGTGCACGACGGGCTGGGGCGGCCGCGTTGCGGGGCCGACCCATCACCCGACTGCATGGACGCGAAGCGGATGACCGATCGGGTGCTCGAGCAGGTGAACGCCGCCGGCGGCAGGTTCGACGGCCTGGTGGTGCTGGCGCACCTGCAGAATCCCTATGACTGGACCGGGACCCCGGACGGGCTGGCTCGGCTGGTGGACTCGCTCGATGCGCTGGGGGTTGGGATCCGGCCGCTGTCGGAGATGTTCAATTGGGAGCTGGCGCCGGATGTGAGACCGCCGAGCCTCGCTGCTCCCGACCGCGACAGCGGAAAGCAGGGGACACCGGCCAGGTTCTGACCGCGGTAGATATCCCGTACGCCAAGACGAAGGATGGTGGTCGTGCCGTGGCCACGGGTCAGCGAGCTTCTCCCTCCCGGATCGGTGTCCGATGCTGAACGCGCTCGCCGGACTGGTCGTACTGCTGGTGGGGGTCTATCTCATCGCCCTGGGTGTGGCGGCGTGGTGGTTCCCGGCCCATGCCCGCCGGTTTCTCGCTGGCTTCGCCAGTTCGGCGCTCAGCCACTACCTGGAGCTGGGACTGCGGCTCATCGCCGGGGGCGCGCTGCTGCTGTACGCGCCACAGATGCGATTCTCCCACCTCTTCGAGCTGCTCGGCTGGGTTCTCGTCCTCACCACCGCCGCCCTTGTGGCGGTGCCGTGGCGGTGGCATCATCGCTTTGCCCAACGGGCGGTGCCGATCGCGACCGCGCATCTCGGGCTCGTCGCCGTGGCTTCCGCGCTCTTCGGTGCCGTGGTCGTGGCATCGGTCATCCTGGGCGCGGGCCCACAATAGGCGCCGCGCAGCTCCCTGCTGCTGGTCCCGGATTGTCCGAGGCATCCTCCTGGCGACCGGGGTGCCGGCCGTCCGGATGGCGATGGTGGCCGCTGCTCAGGCTCCCCGCATCAAGGTAGAGTGACCCAATGACTGAGCCGCGCTCGCGACTCCGGTTTCCGCACCCGATGGTGCTGCTGCTCGCAGGCGTCCTGCTCGCGGCGCTGCTCACCTGGGTGCTGCCGGCCGGCGCCTACCAGCGGCGGATCGACCCGGTCTCCGCCCGGGAGCGAGTGGTGGCCGGCACCTACGAACGAGTCGAGGCGGCGCCGGTGGGACTCCCCGCCGCGATCCTCGCCGTGCCACGCGGTATCGTCGACGGTGCGGACGTGATCGTGGTGATCCTCTTTGTGGGTGGCGCGTTTGCCATGCTGGAGCGGACCGGATCGCTGGGCCGGCTGGTGGCACTGCTCCTGGGACGGACCCGTCGGCCCCGGAGCGTGGTGGTGCTGGTCTCGATCCTGTTCGCTACCCTCGGCGCGATGGTCAACACCCACGAAGAAATCATCGCGCTGATACCGGTGCTCGTGATCCTGAGCCGGGGGCTCGGCTTCGGGGCCATCACGGCGTTGGCGATGAGTCTCGGCGCGGCGGTGGTCGGGGCCGCGTTCGGTCCCACGAACCCCTTCGCCGCCAGCATCGCCCAGCGGTTTGCCGACGTCCCCGCGTTGACCGGCGTGGGGTTGCGATTGGGATTGCTGGTGGTCGCCGTGTCGGCGTGGATCACGTGGACCCTCTCGCAGACCCCCAAGGACGATGTGCGCCCCGATATCGGCGCCCCCGTCACTGGCGCGGCGGCCGGGCGGGACGCCGTGCTGGTCCTGCTGCTGCTCCTGCCGTTCGGTCCATACATCTACGGCACGCTGCGCCTGGACTGGGGCTTCAACGAACTGTCGGCCCTCTTCCTGGTGGCGGCGTATGCGGTGGGGCTGGTGGCCGGGCTGGGGCTCCGTGGCACGACGGTCGAGTACCTCAAGGGGATGGAGACGATGCTGACGGCGGCGCTGTTCGTCGGCGTGGCCCGCGCCATTTCGGTGGTGCTGACCGATGGGCGGATCATCGACACGATCGTCTACGGACTGGCGAAGCCGCTGGAGCAGGTGCCGGGCTTCCTGGCGGTGGTGCTGATGGTCCCGGTGCACACCGTCCTGCACCTGTTCGTGCCGTCGAACAGCGGGCAGGCGGCGCTCACCATGCCCATCATGGCGCCGCTGGCGGACCTGCTGGGATTCCCGCGCGACGTGGCGGTGCTGGCGTACCAGGTGGGCGGCCCGGTGGTGGACATGCTCATTCCGACCAACGGCGCCATGCTCGCCATGCTGCTGGCCGCCAAGGTGCCCTACGGGCGCTGGCTCCGGTTTGCGGTCCCCGGCACCCTGATCGTGATGGCCATCGGGCTGGCCGGCATGGCGCTGGCGGTGTAGCGACGGGCCCTGAGGAAGCCCACGACCGCCGCGCCAGGACTCAGAGCCACTCGCACTCCCACTGCGTCGCCGGCTCGAAGCTGCAGTGCACCGGCAGCGGGTTGTGGTAGTTGAACGTCAGCTTGAAAGTTGGCCCCAGCCGCTGGTACTCGATCGACACCCCGCTGGGCAGATGCGGCACTCCGGAGAGATAGTCCGGGATCATGTCCTCCAGCCCCTGCGGGTATACCCGCCGCGCCGATTTGTAGTCGTCGATGGCCTGCAGCACGGCGCCCGACGCCCGCTTCCCTGCGGCCGCGTCCGGACCGTGCCCCGGCTGGGGCACCTGGGTTTTCACCACATACCAGGCGACCCCCGCCAGGAGTGCCACAACTAGCACCAATCTCACGAACCCTCCTGATTGGGAACCAACACCGAAGGTGCAAGTCGGGTGCCCCGAGCCGCCTCATCGCCGGCGCTCTCCCCCGGGATTGTCCGGCAACTTGAGGCTGCATATGGCGTTCCCTCGGAGCGCGCAAGGCCCGACCACGCTCGTGACCAGCCCACAACCTACCAGCACACGGCAAGAGGCACGGGCAAGATGAGATACCTCGGTGCCGCGCCGTGGCCCTCTTCATCTCACCGGCCACGCGGGGTGGTGGCCTGCCTCCTCCTGCCGGCTGGAGGTTCCGTCTCACTCGCGCAGCAAATTTCCGGGCATCACCACTGATCGGGCGCGCGCCGGTCTCCTGCCCTCTGACGTCGCCGCTGGCGGATCTGCCGGGCTTACTGAGCGCTGTGCCGAACTGTACTTTCTCTGCCCCACCGGGTCGGGCGTGAGCCGTACTTTCTCAAGAGAGGTTCATATGCCGAAGTATCTCGTGCAGGCCAACTATGTCGGTGACGGCATCAAGGGGTTGCTGAAGGAGGGCGGCACCGGCCGCCGCGCCGCGGTCGAGAAGCTGCTGGGGTCGGTCGGGGGCAAGCTGGACTCTTTCTATTACGCCTTCGGCGGGACCGATCTGTTCATCGTCGCGGACCTGCCGGACAACGTGAGTGCGGCGGCCCTGTCGCTGACGGTCAACGCCAGCGGCGCGGCCACGTCCCGGATCACGGTGCTGCTCACGGCCGAGGATGTCGACGCCGCCGCCAAGAAGACCCCCAGCTACCGCGCGCCCGGGCGCTAGGGAACTCGCAGCTCGGCGGGCCCCCGAATCCCGGCGCGGCAGGGCATGACAGGGCCCGGCGAAGAGACCGGGCGCCTGTCCTGCCGTCACTTCTACTGCATCTGGAGCGCGAAGTTGATCGTCCCGGAGTAGCCGGCCAGGGTGACGCGGACCTTCCAGGGACCGGCGGCTCCGGTCGGCGGGGTGATGTCCCCGCTCGGCGGGACCGGCCCGTCGTAGATGAGGACTCCGCTGGCATCCCTGATGTTGAGCGTGATGCTCCCGGCGGTCGTGGAAGTCGCCGGGTGGATGATGATGCTGCCCGAGGAAACGCTCCAGGTGTAGTTGACGACATCACTGATGTCCTGGAGGCCGGTCGCCTGGAAGCTGAAGGAGACATTCGGCGTGTTGACCACCTCGGGCTGGAACTGCGGGGCGAGCGCGTTGCTGCCCCCGCAGGCCGTGGTCAGGAGGATCACCGCTACGGCTGACAGGGCGAGTCGAGTGCTGGCACGCATGGGACAAGGCTCCGCTGGGTTGAATGTGATCCGCCGAGCTCCGAACCACTCTCGGGCGGTACTGCCCAGTCAAGAAGCAAGTGATGGACCGCCACGCTCTTCCCGTCCGTGGTCGCGGCAAGGCGTTGAGTGTCAAGGTGTTAGTCGAGTAGTCACAGGCCGGTGAGTTCGGCTGTCCTGGTCGGTGTATCGACGCGATACAGCGGCGGCTGCATCGGTGCGTTGCGGCCGCGGCAAGGAGCCCCGCCGCTCGGCCTCCCGTCCGGATGGGCCCGCGCTCGGCTTGCCGCAACCGTGGTGGCGGTGCAGCTTGCGCCGGTTCCTGGGCCGGTCCCCCCTCCTTATCACTTCATCGCTTCGAGGCTCACGTGCCCAGGCTTCTCCGTATCCCCGGCGCCGCGCTGTTTCTTCTCCTGACCGGCTGTCAGCCCCGGGTGGATGTGGCCGCTGCCACCAGCGATCTGCTGATGACCGACCGGGCGTGGGCCACCCTGGCCGCCGCCGCCGGGCCGGTGGACAGCGTGGTGGACTACTGGACCGCTGACGCCCGCATCATCCTCGCGGGTCAGCCGGTCCTGGTCGGCGCCGATGCGCTGCGCCAGATGGTCACCGGGACCCGCGCCATCCCCGGCTTCCGCATCTCCTGGAGTCCGGATTCGGCGGTGGTCTCACCGGCGGGAGACTTCGGTTACACCTACGGCGCCAACCAGATCACGGCGCCCGACTCCACCGGGACCCTGCATACCGCCGAGGGCCGCTACATCGCCATCTGGCGGAAGGAGCCGGACGGGCGGTGGCGGTGCGCCGCGGAGATCTACAACGAGGGGCCGGCGTAGGCCGCAGCGCCGAGCCGGCGGTGGCCTCGGTCGTGGCCCCGACCCCTAGCCCTAACCCCCTCTCGTACCTATCTTTCCGCGCTTTCCCGGCCCCTCTGGGGCGGAGGCGGTATTGCCGTATAGCATGACTGGGTTCGGGGCCGCGGAAGGCCCGGTCGCCGGCGGGCGACTGCGGGTGGAGATCCGCACCGTCAACCACCGGCACTTCAACCCCTCGCTCAAGCTGGCTATCGAGCTCGCCGCGCTGGAGGGCGAGTTGCGGGAGCGGCTGCGCCGGGACTTTGATCGCGGGCATCTCACTGTCTCCGCCCGCTGGAGCGAGGCGCCGGAACAGAAGGGCAGCGGCTTCAGCGTGAACCTGGACCGGGCCTGGGCCGCCAAGGAGGCCCTGCTCGAGCTGCAGAAGAAGCTGGCCGTCGCCGGCGAGATCGACCTGGCGATGATCATCCGCCAGCCGGACGTGATCGTGGACCAGCGCGAGGAAGCCACGCCGGTCGCCTTCACCGAGGTGGAGCCGATCGTGGCCGAGGCGATCACCGCCTGCAAGCTGATGCGGCGGCGCGAGGGAGAGCTGCTGGCGGACGAACTGCGGCACCGGCTGGACCTGCTGGAGCGCGCCTCGATCATCATCACGGCCAAGGCGCCGGACCGGGTGGTACGGGAACGGGACCGGCTGCGGCAGGCGGTGACCCAGCTGCTGGACGGCCGGCCCCTGGATGAGCAGCGGGTGGCGCAGGAGATCGCCTTCCTGGCGGACAAGCTGGACATCACCGAGGAGCTGGTGCGCTTCCGGTCCCACGTGGAGGCCTGCCGGGCCGCCCTCAAGGGCAGCCAGCCGGTGGGCAAGCAGCTCGGATTCCTGGCCCAGGAACTCGGCCGCGAGGTCAACACCATGGGGTCCAAGGCCAACGACGCCGAGATCCAGCAGCAGGCCATCGCCATGAAGGGCGAGCTGGAGAAGTTCCGGGAGCAGCTCGAGAATCTCGAGTGAGGCCCTTCCTGCTGGTGCTCTCCTCGCCCTCGGGCGGGGGCAAGACGACGATCGCCAAACGGCTGCTGGCGAGCCGCAAGGATGTGGGATACTCGGTCTCCGCCACCACCCGCGCGGCCCGCGCCGGAGAGACCAACGGCAAGGAGTACTGGTTCCTGTCGGAGGCGGAGTTCGAGGCCAAGGCCAGGATCGGTGAGTTCCTGGAGCACGCGCGGTACAACAGCCACCGCTACGGGACGCTCCGCGCGGAGGTCGAGCGGGTGTTCGCCGGCGGGCAGCACGTGGTGCTGGATATCGAGGTGGACGGCGCCCGCCAGGTGCGGCGGCAGTTCGCCGACGCGGTGCTGGTCTTCCTGCTGCCGCCCAGCGGCGCCGAGCTGGTGCGGCGGCTGGGCGGGCGGGGGACCGAGCCGGTGGCGGTGGTGAAGCACCGGATGGCGATCGCCATCGAGGAGCTCAAGGCGGTGTCGGAGTACGATTACGTGGTGACCAACGACGACCTGGACCATGCGGTCGCGACGGTCTCCGCGATCATCGAGGGCGAGCAGCGGCGCATCGGCCGCCGGGTGGATATCGCCGGGCAGGTGGAGGCGATCCGCCGGGAGATCGCGGCGGAGGCGCTGAGGTTGGAGTAGGATTGGGCGATCAGGCGATTAGGCGGTTCTGTTGGGCATCACCATTTACCGAGGCGGATCAGCAGATGAAGATCTACACCCCGCACGACGCGGCGCGGCAGGCCGGCAACAAGTATCTCGGCGTGCTGGTGGCGGCCAAGTTCGCCCGGCATATCAACGAGCTGCCCCGGGAGCGGCTGCTGGAGAAGACCCAGAAGCTCACCACCCAGGCGCTCGAGGCGCTGTGCACCGGTGACCTGCAGTACAAGATCTCCCGGCGGCGCCGCCACGAGGCCTGACCATGTGGTCCGGCCGCCACGTCGTCGTAGGCGTGTCGGGCGGGATCGCCAGCTATAAGAGCTGCATCCTGGTCCGGCGCCTGGTCGAGGCGGGCGCGCGGGTGGACGTGATCCTCACGGAAGGGGCCGCGGAGTTCGTGCGGCCCCTGACGTTTGAGGCTCTCTCCGGCCGCCCGGTGCTCACCTCGCTGTGGACGGCCAACACCGCCCTGGAGCACGTGCGCCTGGCCCAGACGGCGGACCTGGTCATCGTCGCCCCCGCCACCGCCAATCTGCTTGCCCGCATGGCGCAGGGGCTGGGAGACGATCTCCTCACCACCCTGCTCATCGCCCGCACCGGCCCGGTGCTCATGGCCCCGGCCATGAACGACGCGATGTACGCCCATCCCGCGGTGCAGGCCAACCTGGCCACGCTGCTCGACCGTGGGGTGACGATGGTGGGTCCGGTCGTGGGTCCCCTGGCAGAAGGGCCGAGTGACCGGCCCGGCAGGATGTCCGAGCCGGAGGTGATCCTCACCCACGCGGCCCGGCTGGTGAATCGCGGCAGCCCGCTGGCCGGGCGGCGGGTCATGGTCACCGCCGGCCCCACCCGCGAGTCGATCGATCCGGTGCGGACCGTGAGCAACCGCTCCAGCGGCAAGATGGGCTATCACCTGGCCCAGGCGGCGTGGGAACGCGGCGCCGAGGTGCTGCTGGTGAGCGGACCGGCGCAGCTGCCGGTGCCGCACGGGCCGCAACTCGTCCGGGTCGAGTCCACCGCCGAGATGCAGGCGGCGGTGGCGATGACGCTGCCCTTGTGCGACGTGTTGATCATGGCCGCCGCTCCGGCCGACTACCGCCCCGCCGATCCGCTCGCCGCCAAGCGCCCCCGGGAGAAGGGCACCCTCAAGCTGGAGCTGGCTCCCACGCCCGACATCCTGGAGGGGACCCAGTCGGCCCGGAAGCGGGGGAGCGTGATCGTGGGCTTTGCGCTGGAGACCGGCGACGCGGTGGCCAAGGGCAAGGCCAAGCTGACGCGGAAGCAGCTCGATCTCATCGTGGTCAACGACGCGCTGGAGCCGGGCGCCGGCTTCGAGGTGGAGACCAACCGGGTGGTGATCCTGGACAAGGACGGCGGCGAACACGCCGTCCCCCTGGCGCACAAGCGCGCCGTGGCGGAGGCCATCCTGGATGCGATCGAGGCCCGGCTTGGATAAGCGCGCCCGCTACCTCCAGCAGCAGGTGGAGCTGGGTGGGGCCGAGGTGGTGCTCGGCGGCTCGGCGACACGGCGACTCGGCGACACGCGAAATGAAGGGCTCGGCGCTGAGGACGGGCCGGATCGCCTCCTGGAGGGCGCCGGTGCTTCGGGTTCGGGACCGCTCACCTCACGGGAGTCGCCGAGTCGCCGAGTCGCCGAGTCGCCGACCAGGCACTGGTCCCACTCCCTTCCGCCCATCCCCGGCCCCGGGCTCACGGTGCATCCGCCGCAGGTGGCGCTGCTGGGTGACCCGATCTCGGCGAGCGGGTCACTCGAGGCGGTGGCCGAGATCATCAGCGGCTGCCGGCTGTGCGCGCTGTGCGAGGGCCGGACCAATACGGTGCCGGGCGAGGGGAATCCGCGGGCCACGCTGATGTGCATCGGCGAAGGGCCCGGCGCCAACGAGGACGCGCAGGGGCGGCCGTTCGTGGGCGCGGCGGGGAAGCTGCTGGACCAGATCCTCGCCGCGATCGAGTGCCCGCGGGAGACGGTGTTCATCGCCAACATCGTCAAGTGCCGCCCGCCGCAGAACCGCAAGCCGCTCCCCGACGAGGCCGCCGCCTGTTTGCCGTACCTGCACCGCCAGATCGCCCTGGTCCGGCCCAGGGTGCTGCTCGCCATGGGCGGCACCGCCGCCGAGTACCTGCTGGGGGTCAAGCAATCCCTCGGGGCGCTGCGCGGGGCGGTGCACCGCTACGGGGAGATCCCGCTGGTGGTCACGTATCATCCCGCCGCGCTGCTCAGGAATCCCAACTGGAAGAAGCCGACGTGGGATGACGTGCGGGTGGCGAGGCAGTTGCTGGAGCAGGGGTGAGCGTGGGCGTGGAGAATTCTGTGGGGAAGTGTGTTGAAGTCTGTGGGAAGTCCGCTCCGGGTTGTGGAACCGGTGTGGGACAGGGTGGGTAACTGAAATCTCTCCGCGGCGGCCCGTTCGGGCTGTTGCCCCGGCCGGTCGAGTTGCCTAGGTTCGGTTCGATCACTGCGTCACCGCTCCTCCGCCCGCTTCCATACATCATGATCTCGAATTCACCGGACCGCGACGCCGGAACCATGGTCGCCCCGTCCCAGGAGTCGGTCCGCGGCGCGCCCTGGAGCAACGAGGCGGAGCAGGCGGTGCTGGGCGCGATGCTGCTCGACGGCGACGCGGCGCTGCGCGCGGCGGAGCTGCTGGACGATTCGCTGTTCTACCGGGAAGGGCACCGGCGGATCTTCCGGGCGATGCGGCGGCTGGTGGACCGCCGGGTCAACATCGACCACATCACCCTGCGGGACGAGCTGGAGACCAAGGGCGAGCTGGAGGCGGCCGGGGGCGAGGCGTACCTGGCCGAGCTGATCGACGCGGCGGTGACGACCGCCAACCTGGAGGCCCATTCCGCCATCGTGCGGGAGAAGGCGGTGCTCCGGCAGCTGATCGAGGCGTCCACGTCGATCGTGTCGCAGGCCTACGGCGGCGGGCTGGCGGCCCATGAGCTGCTGGACGAGGCCGAGTCGAAGATCTTCCAGATCTCGCAGTTCCAGAAGACGGAGGGGTTCCACCGGCTGAAGGAGATGCTGTGGCCCACGATGGAGCGGATAGAAAAGCTCCATGCGCAGGGGAAACAGGTTACCGGGGTGCCCAGCGGCTTCAAAGATTTGGACGACCTGACCACGGGTTTCCAGCCCAACGACCTGATCATCGTGGCGGCCCGTCCTTCCATGGGGAAGACGGCGCTCTGCCTGAATATCGCGGCGCATGCGGCGGCGCACGATCATGGGGTGGCCATCTTCTCGCTGGAAATGAGCAAGGAGTCGCTGGTGCAGCGGCTGCTCTGCGCCGAGGCACGGGTGGACAGCCAGCGGGTGCGGCGGGGGACGCTGTCGGACACCGACTTCACCATGCTGGCGCGGGCGGCGGGCGTGCTGTCGACCTGCCCCATGTGGATTGACGACACCCCGGCGCTCACCCTGCTGGAGATGCGCTCCAAGGCCCGCCGGCTGCGGCTGGAGAACGACGTGAAGCTGGTGGTGGTGGACTACCTGCAGCTGATGCGGAGCCCGCGCCTACTCGGAGAACCGGGTGCAGGAGATCAGCGACATCTCGCGCTCGCTCAAGGCGCTGGCGCGGGAGCTGGAGGTGCCGGTCATCGCGCTGTCGCAGCTGTCGCGCGCGTCGGAGCAGCGGGGCGGGGAGCGGAAGCCGATCCTGTCGGACCTGCGGGACTCGGGCGCCATCGAGCAGGACGCGGACCTGGTGATGTTCATCCACCGCTCCGAGATGTACGAGCCGATCGACAAGGAGGGCAACAGCAACGAGGGCAAGGCGGAGCTGATCCTGGCCAAGCACCGCAACGGCCCCACCGGCCGCCTGGACCTCTACTTCCACAAGCAGTTCACCCGGTTCGCGAGCACCACCGACCGGGAGGAGGAGTAGGCGATTGGGCGATTGGGCGATGGGCGATTGGGTGATTGGGCGATTGGGGGAGGGGTGCGGGGTTGGAGGTCCGGGAGTCGCCCCGGGCCCCGAGTCGACGAGTCACGCAACCGGTTGATCGCACCGAGGCCCGCGACGCGCTAATCGCCCATTCGCCCGATCGCCATCCTCTCCTCCGAGCTCCTCCATGGCCAAACCCCGCTCCGTCTATCGCTGCACCGAATGCGGTCACGACCACCCCAAGTGGGCCGGGCGCTGTGAGGCGTGTGGCGAGTGGAATACGATTGCCGAGGAGCCGGTCACCGTCACCCCGGTCAGCAAGCGTGGCAGCCGGAGCCCGACCGGCCGGGTGGCGGTGCCGATCCGGCTGCGGGATATCGAAGAGTCACGGCTGGTGCGCTGGAGTGTGGGGATTCCCGAGCTGGACTTCGTGCTGGGCGCCGGGCTCGTGCCCGGGTCCATGACGCTGGTGGGCGGGCGAGCCGGGGATCGGCAAGTCCACCCTGCTGCTGCAGGCCGCGGCCCGACTGGAAGGCTCGGCGGAAGCGCGGTGCTCTACGCCAGCGGCGAGGAGAGCCCCGAGCAGGTGCGGCTCCGCGCCGCCCGGCTGCTGGAGGATGCCGGCCCGGTGCACGTGGTGGGAGAGACCCGGCTGGAGGCGGTGCTGGAGGCGGCCCAGACGCTCGGCGCCGACCTGCTCATCATCGATTCCATCCAGACGATCTACACCGACACGCTGGAAGGCGCCCCGGGCAATGTCGGCCAGGTGCGCGAGTGCGCCGCCCGGCTGATGCGCTTCGCCAAGGAGACCGGCGCGGCGGTGATCGTGGTGGGGCACGTGACCAAGGGCGGCGGGATCGCCGGGCCCAAGACGCTGGAGCACATCGTGGACACGGTGCTCTACTTCGAGGGCGAGGCGACGCTGGATCACCGCCTCCTGCGCGCGACCAAGAACCGCTTCGGCTCGGTGGACGAGATCGGCGTGTTCTCCATGACCGGCCACGGCCTGGAGGGGGTGCCCAATCCATCGGCGCTGTTCCTCGCCGCCCGGGCGGCGGGATCCACCGGAAGCGCGGTGACCGCGCTCATGGAAGGGACCCGCCCGGTGCTGGTGGAGGTGCAGGCGCTCGCCGCCCGCAGCGGCTTCGGGACGCCGCAGCGGGTGGCCACGGGGCTGGACCAGAAACGCCTGGCGGTGATCCTGGCGGTGCTGGAGCGCCGGGCGGCGACCTCGTTCAGCGACCTGGATGTCTTCGTGCAGGTGACCGCCGGAGTGCGGCTCACCGAGCCCGCCGCGGATCTCGCGGTGGCGGCGGCGCTGGTCTCCAGCGTGCTCAACAAGTCGGCCCCGCCCGATGCCCTGTTTCTCGGTGAGCTGGGCCTGGGTGGGGAGATCCGGCCGGTGGCCGCGCTGGAGCGCCGGCTCACCGAGGCGGGGCGGCTGGGATTCCGGCGGGTGTTCGCCTCGGGCCGCGGCGCGGTGAAGATTCCGGGGCTCACGGTGGTGGGCCTGGACCAACTCGACCAACTGGTAGGTGCGCTTGCCTCGTGACGTCGGGGTGATCATCGTGGCGGCCGGGCAGGGGTCGCGGCTGGGCGGGCGGCCCAAGCAGTTCCGTGAGGTGGTGGGCGTGCCGATGCTGCAGCGGGCCATGAAACCCTTCACCTCCCACGCCGAAGTGCTGCACACCGTGGTGGCGCTGCCGGCAGCGGATGCGCTGGGCCCGCCCTACTGGCTGGCCCAGCTGGTGAACGCCTCGCTCACCGTGGTGGCCGGCGGCGAGGAACGGAACGACTCGGTCGCTTACGCGCTGGCCCGGCTGCCGGCCGAGTGCGCCACGGTGCTGGTGCACGACGCGGCCCGGCCGCTGGTGGACCGGGCCATCATTGACGCGGTGATCGCCGCCGCCCGCACTGGGGAGGCCGCCGTACCGGCGGTGCCGCTCGGCGACACCCTCAAGGAAGCCGAGACGCCGGCAGAGCCGCCACCAGAGCCGCCGCTGCCGGTGCGGGTGGCGCGGACGGTCTCCCGCGAGCGCCTCTACCGGGCCCAGACGCCGCAGGGCTTCCCCCGGGCGCTGCTGGAGGAGGCTCACGCGCGGGCCCGGCAGGAGAAGATCCCCGCCACCGACGACGCGGGGCTGGTGGAGTGGCTGGGCCGGCCGGTACGACTGGTGCCGGGATCGGCATTAAACTTCAAGATCACCACGGAAGAGGATCTCCGAATGGCGGAGATGCTGCTTCGGGGACTCATGGGAGTGGGAGCGGCGGAACGGTAACGGGGATTGGGCGATTGGGCGATTCAGGCCAGTGAGGCATTGGTGGCCGCCCGATCGAACTACGCCCAGCCGCTGCACCGGTCTCCATCCGGCTATCAGTCACCTAATCGCCCAATCGCCTAATCGCCTCATGCACATCCTCCTGATCTGCACCGGTAACACCTGCCGCAGCCCCATGGCCGAGGCGCTGCTCAGGCATAAACTGGAGCAGCGTGGGGTGGAGGGGGTGACGGTCGCCTCGGCCGGCACGGGCGCGTGGGACGGCGCTCCGGCCAGCGAGGGGGCGTACCTGGTGGGGCTGGAGCACGGGGTGGACCTCTCGGGGCACCGCGCCCGGCTGCTCACCCGCGACATCCTCGGCGAGAGCGACCTGGTGCTCACCATGGCGCACCATCACCGCGCCCGCGTGGTCCAGCTGGGCGGCCCGCCGGAGGTGGTGCTGCTGGGAGAATACGCCGGGGAGCAGGGCGCCGATGCGGAGGTGCCCGATCCCTTCGGCGGAGATCTGGAGGGCTATCGCGACACCTGGAATGAGCTGAACCAGCTGCTGGATGGGGTCACCGCGAGGCTCGAACGGGAGCGGCTCCGTGATCGGCGGTAGCACCCGGGTCTTCGCGATCCTGGGAGATCCGGTGGCCCACTCGATCTCCCCGGCAATGCACAACGCCGCCTTCCGGGCGCTGGGACTGGACGCGGTGTACGTCGCCCTCCGGACCGCCGCCGCCGATCTGCCGGTGCTGATGCGGACGCTGGCACGGGCTGGCGGGGGCGGCAATGTGACGGTGCCGCACAAGGAGACCGCCGCCGGGCTGATCGACGAGCCGTCGCCCAGGGTCCAGTCGCTCGGCAGCTGCAACACCTACTGGGGCGCCAACGGGAAGCTGCGGGGAGACAACACCGACACCGAAGGAGTGCTGGCCGCGCTGACCAGCCTCGACGCCCCGGCCTCGGCGTGGCTCATCGCCGGCACCGGCGGCAGCGCCCGGGCGGCTGTAGGCGCGGCGCTGGAGCGCGGGGCGGGGGTGGCGGTGCGCTCACGCGATGCTCGGCGGCGCAGCGAGTTCGAGGGCTGGGTGAAGAGCCAGGGGGTGGTGGTCGTTCCGGCGGAGCGCTGCCAGGTGCTGATCAACTGCACCCCGCTGGGACTGCATCCCGGCGACCACCTGCCGCTGGCCCACGAGGAGGCTCCCCACGCCCAGGTAGCGCTGGACATGGTGTACCACCGGGGCCAGACGGCGTGGGTCCGGCAGATGCTGCTGGAGGGGCTGCGCGCCTCGGACGGGCGGCTGATGCTGGTGGCCCAGGGCGCCGCCGCCTTCCGGCGCTGGTTCCCCGACGAGGACCCGCCGGTGGAGGTGATGAGCGCCGCCGTCAACGATGCGCTTCGTTGAGTCCCTGCGCCGGGCGGAGCGGTGGCTGCTCCCCGGCGCCTGTCTGGCCTGCGGCGAGGCCGCCGGTGCCGCCGATCCGCTGATCTGTCCCCTCTGCCAATCCCGCTGGCGCCGGCTCCCCGAGCCGCAGTGCGATCGCTGCGGCCAGCCGAGCCTGCTGGATGGCGATCCCTGCCGCTTCTGCGCCGGGTGGCCCGAGGCGCTGGTCTGGGCGCGGAGCGCGGTCTGGCTGGACGAGGGCGCCCGCCGGGCGGTGCACGCGCTCAAGTACGGCGGCTGGGGGCGGGTGGCTGAGCCGCTGGCCGGCGCGATGCGCCGGCTGATTGCCGCCGATCCGGATGGCACCCTGGTGCCGGTGCCACTCTCCGCCGCCCGGGCTCGGCGCCGCGGGTACAACCAGGCCGAGCGACTGGCCCGGGCGCTGGCGGCGGCGGGTGGCTGGCGGGTGGCGCCGGGGCTGCTGATCCGCGCCCGCCACACCTCGACCCAGACGGCGCTGTCGCCGGAGGAGCGCCGGGCCAACATCGCCGCGGCGTTCTCGGCGCCCGGTCCGGTGGCGGGGCGGGTGATCCTGGTGGACGACGTGCTCACCACCGGCGCCACGCTGGCTGAAGCCGCTCTCACCCTGGCCAAGGCTGGAGCGAACTCGGTGGAGGCGGTTACCTTTGCCCGTGCCATGCCGCCGCTCGGCTGAGTCCGCGGCACTGACCCCTGTTCTGGAGACGAAATGCCCACCAAAGTTGCCATCAACGGATTCGGCCGCATCGGCCGCAACGTGCTCCGCGCCGCCAAGACCATGGGAGCCACGGAGCTCGACTTCGTCGCGGTCAACGATCTGACCGATACCAGGACCCTGGCCCACCTGCTCAAGTACGATTCGGTGCACGGGCGCTACCCGGGTACGGTGGAGGCCAAGGGCGATGCCTTGGTGGTGGACGGCGACACCATCAAGGTGCTGGCCCAGCGGGATCCGGGCGCGCTGCCGTGGAAGGACCTGGGGGTGGACATCGTGCTGGAGTCCACCGGCATCTTCACCGAGCGGGACAAGGCCGCCAAGCATCTCGATGCCGGCGCCAAGAAGGTGATCATCTCCGCCCCGGCCAAGCAGGAGGACATCACAATCGTCTACGGGGTCAATCACGACAAGTACGATCCGGCCAAACATCATGTGATCTCCAACGCCAGCTGCACCACCAACTGCCTGGTGCCGATGGTCAAGGTGATCATTGACAACTTCGGTTTCGTGAATGGATTCATGACGACCATCCATTCCTACACCAACGACCAGAACATCCTCGATCTGCCGCACAAGGACCTGCGGCGGGCCCGCGCGGCGGCCTTGTCCATCATCCCGACCACCACCGGTGCGGCCAAGGCCACCAGCCTGGTGATTCCGGCGGTCAAGGGAAAGATCGACGGCGTGGCGCTCCGGGTGCCGACCGCCGACGTCTCGGTAGTGGAGCTCACCTGCACGGTGGAGAAGGGGACCACGACCGAAGCGGTCAACAACGCCTTCAAGGCGGCCTCCACCGGCGCCCTCAAGGGTGTGCTGGCGGTCTCCGATGAACCGCTGGTCTCGGTGGATTACATCGGCAACCATTCCTCCAGTACGGTGGACCTGGCGCTCACCAACGTCATCGGGGGCACGCTGGTGCACGTCTCGTCCTGGTATGACAACGAGATGGGCTACTCGGCCCGGTGCGTGGACCTGATGCGCTACATCGCCCAGCGGGCCTGATGAAGCGTTCGCTGCGGAGCCTGGAGGCGGCGGCGCTGGACGGACGCCGCGCCCTGGTGCGGGTGGACTTCAACTGCCCCCTCAAGGACGGCGCGGTGAGCGACAACACCCGCATCCGGGCCGCGCTTCCCACCATCAAGTACCTGCGGGAGAAGGGCGCGCGGGTGGTGCTGCTCTCCCATCTGGGCCGCCCCAAGGGGCCGGACCCGAAACTGAGCCTGCAGCCCTGCGCCCGGGAGCTGGAGAAGGTGCTGGGGGCACCAGTGACGTTCATTGCCGACCCGGCGGCGCCGGATGCGGTCACCGTGAGCAAGCGGCTCCCGCGGGGTGGCGTGGCGGTGGTGGAGAACACCCGCTTCCACCCCGGTGAGGAAAAGAACGACGCCGGGGTGGCCCAGCTCTTTGCCACCCTGGGAGACTTCTACGTCAACGACGCCTTCGGGTCGGCCCACCGGGCGCATGCGAGCACCGCCGCGGTGGCGGGGCTGCTCAAGCCGGCGGTGTCAGGCTTCCTGATGGAGAAGGAGCTGGAGTACCTGGGCGGCGCGCTGAGCAACCCACGGCGGCCGTTCGTGGCGGTGCTGGGCGGGGCCAAGGTATCGGGGAAGATCGATCTCATCGAGCACCTCCTGCCGCTGGTGGACGCCATCCTCGTGGGCGGCGCCATGGCCTGCACCTTCTTCCGCGCGATGGGCCTGGAGACCGGGACCTCGCTGGTGGAGGCCGACCGGGTGGAGCTGGCCGGGGCCCTGATGGCCAAGGCCGGGGACAAGCTGGTCCTGCCGCTGGACGCGGTGGTGGCGCAGAAGCTCGAGTCCGGGGCGCGGACCCGCACGGTGGGCCGGAAGGAGATCCCCGCCGGCTGGGCGATGTTCGATGTGGGCCCTGAGACCGAGGCCACCTTTGCGCACGGCATCGGTGCTGCGAAGACGGTGGTGTGGAACGGGCCGATGGGCGTCTTCGAGACGCCGCCCTTCGATCACGGCACCCTGGCAGTGGCCCGCGCTCTGGCCGATGCGACGGGGAAAGGGACCATCACCATCGTCGGTGGCGGCGATTCCGCCGCCGCAGTGGCGGAGGCCGGTCTCGATGAGCGGATGAGCCATGTTTCCACCGGCGGGGGGGCGTCCCTGGAGTTTCTCGAGGGCAAGGAGCTGCCCGGCGTCGCCGCCCTCGACGACGCCTGACCGGGAGCCCCAGTGAGAACCCTGATCTTCGCCGCCAACTGGAAGATGCACATCGCCCCCGCCGAGGCCCGCGCGTTCGCGGGGCGATTCCTGGAACTGACCGCGCCGGGGGCGGGCCGGTCGCTGTGGTTCTTCCCGTCGGCGGTGTCGCTGGAGGCGGCGGCGGATGCCTTCCGCGGCCGGCCGGACATCGCGGTGGGCGCTCAGGACATCCACTGGGAGCCGAAGGGCGCCTTCACCGGCGCGGTGTCGGTGCCGCTGGCGGCGGGCGCGGGCGCCCGGGGCGCCCTGGTGGGGCACTCGGAGCGGCGTCACGTCTTCGGAGAGTCGGACGTGGAGACCGGACGCAAGGTGCAGGCACTGCTCTCGGCCGGGCTCACCGCGATGCTGTGCGTGGGCGAGCGGCTGGAGGAGCGGGAGGCGGGTAACACCGAGGCGGTGTGCCTCCGACAGCTGCGCGCCGGGCTCCGAGCGGTAAGCGGCGAGGGGTGGTCGCGCGTGGTGATTGCCTACGAGCCGGTCTGGGCCATCGGCACCGGCAAGAACGCTACCCCGGCCGACGCCGCGCAGGTGCACCGGGCGATCCGGCCCGAGCTGGCCCAGCTGGGGGCCCCGGGGCGGATGCCGATTCTGTACGGGGGCAGCGTGAACAAGGGCAACGTGCTCGCGCTGCTGGCGGAAGCGGAGCTGGACGGGGTGCTGGTGGGCGGGGCGAGCCTGGATCCGGAGGGCTGGGCGGAGATCGCGGGGATGGGGTAGGGCCGAGCGCCGCCCCTACCCATCTCGGGCTCGCCTCGCTAAACTCCCCCGGCTTCTAACGGACCGGACATGTACTATTTTCTGCTGACTCTGCTCATCCTCGATGGCCTGGTACTGGCCGCTGCCGTGCTGCTGCAGGCCGGCCAGGGCGGCGGTCTCGCCTCCATGGGCGGCGGGACCACCGACATGGTGGTGGGTGGACGCCAGGCCACGACGCTGCTTACCAAGGCGAGCTGGGTCTGCGGCGGCCTGTTCCTGCTCCTGTCGCTGGTGATCTCGCTGGTGGCCCCTTCGGGTGGGGCGACCGGCAGCGCGGTGCTGGAGCGGATCCGCCAGAGCGCGCCGGCCACCGCGCCGGCGGCCATCCCGCTGGAGACGGCTCCGGTGGAGACGCCTACGCCCGCACCCGCGACACCGGCAGCCCCGGGCAACTGACCACCATGACGTGTTGCACTCGACGCGGGGGATCGGCATGACCGATCGCCCCGCGTTTGTGTTACTGGAGGACGGGACCTGGTACCCTGGGACCACGCCGCGGCCCGCCGAGGCGGCCTTCGGGGAGGTGGTGTTCACCACCAACCTGAGCGGCTACCAGGAGGTGTTCACCGACCCCAGCTATCTCGGCCAGATCGTGGTGATGACCGCCCCGATGATCGGGAACTACGGCGTCAACACCGAGGACATGGAATCGGGCGGTCCCCAGGTGGCCGGCGTGGTGGTGCGGGAGCTGGCGCGCCGCCCCTCCAACTGGCGCTCCAGCCGGTCGCTGGGCGACTGGCTCGCCGAGCACCGGGTCTCCATCATCGAGAACGTGGACACCCGCCGGCTCACCCGGCACATCCGGGAACGCGGGGCGATGCGGGGGGTGATCGCGCTGGGCCGCGAGCCGACACCGCAACTCACCTTGCAGCTCATGGAGTCCCCCTCAATGGAGGGGCTGGACTTGGCCTCCAAGGCGACGGTGCAGGCGGGTTACACCGAGGGCAGCGCAGGTCCGCACGTGGTGGCGTACGACTTCGGCATGAAGCGGAACATCGTGCGCATGCTCTCGGCGGCCGGCTGCCGGGTGTCGGTGGTGCCGGCCGATACCCCGGCGGAGAAGGTCAAGGCGCTCCACCCCGACGGGCTGTTTCTGTCCAATGGCCCCGGTGATCCGGCGGCGGTGGACTACGCCATCAGGAACATCCGCGCGCTGTGCGACTCGGGAATTCCGACCTTCGGGATCTGTCTTGGGCACCAGCTACTGGGTCTCGCGTATGGCGGCCAGACGGTCAAGCTTCCTTATGGACATCGGGGTGGCAACCACCCGGTCCGTGATGTCGCGACGGGACAAGTACTTATCACCTCACAGAACCACGGATTCGCGGTAGCGGGGGATCAGGGCGGGGTTCCCGGCGCTCCGGAACTCGAGGTCACCCACGTGAATCTGAACGACGGAACAGTGGAAGGCATTCGCCACAAAGAACTTCCGGTGTTCGCGGTGCAATACCACCCGGAGGCCTCTCCGGGACCGCATGACGCCTACCCCCACTTTCAGGAATTCCTCCGCCTGATCGGCGCCGGACCCCCCTCCGGTGGGCCAACCCCTTGACAGTCAACGGGTAAGGCCGTAGTCTCTCAGCGTAATCCTGCGCTCCCCGAATGGGGTGCCGGGCGGGGCGACCCTCGGGGGAGAGCATGACCAAGGCCGATCTCGTCGAACGGGTAACGGAGTCCATTGCCCGCACCGCGGGCCCCATGATCTCGAAGAAGGACTGCGCGAGGGTCGTGGACGCCTTTCTGGACGCCGTGAAGGACGCACTCAAAGCTCAGCAGAACATCGAGGTACGCGGTTTCGGAACGTTCAAGATCCGGCGCCGCAAGACCCGCATGGCCCGAAATCCCCGCACCGGCGATCCGGTCGAGGTGGCGGCCCGTCCGGTCCCGGTGTTCAAGCCCAGCAAGGAGTTGCGGGCCCTGGTCGCGGATGAGCCCATGGAAGACCAGTCCCAGGAGGCCGCCGGATCGGTCTGAGGGTCCGGTTCCAGGGCCGGGTGTCACCGGGGCGGGTCGGTTGACCCGCCCCGTCGTGTCTCTGGTTTGGCACCGGATTATCTTCGCAGCATGTCCGCCGCCGATTCCCCCAGTCCGAGTTCGGTTCGCGTCCGGGTGCTGCTCTTCGCCCGGTATGCCGAGCTGGTGGGGCGCTCGTCGGTGGACCTGGAAGTGCCGGCGCCGGCCACGGTTGCGGATGTGATCCGCCACCTGAGGGAACGGGTGCCCGGGGCCGGCGCGCTGCCGGAGCGGCCGCTGGCCGCCCTCGATCGGGTTCACGCCCTCCCCGGCCATCCGGTGGGTACCGGTGCGGAACTCGCCTTGCTTCCTCCTATGGCCGGTGGCTGACCTCGCATGACCAGCTTTCTTACCCGCGAACCCATCCAGCTGACGGACCTCATCGGGTCGGTGGCGGGGCCCGATCGCGGTGGCGTGGCCAGCTTTCTCGGCGTGGTGCGCAATCACCAGGATGGGCGGCAGGTGGAGCGGCTGGAATACTCCGCCTACGAGCCGATGGCGGACGCCGAAGCGGGCCGCATCGTGGCCGAGGCGGAGACGCGCTGGCCGGTCCGGATCGCGCTGCTGCACCGGCTGGGAGAGCTCGCCATCGGCGACACGGCGGTCGCGGTGGCGGCGGCGGGGGGGCACCGGGCGGAGTCGTTCGAGGCCTGCCGTTACGTGATCGAGGAACTCAAGCGCCGGGTGCCGATCTGGAAGCAGGAGTTCTACCGCGATGGCGCGGTGGCATGGGTGGGGGCGGGGGACTCGGCGACTGGGCCACAGGACGACTCGGCGACTCGGCGACTCGGCGACTCGCGAGGGGCGAGCTCGGTCGCGGAAGACCGGGGCCAAGTGCGGTCGGCGGGCGCTGAATCGCTGGGTTCGATGCCGAGCCCCACCGGTAGCGAGTCGCCGAGTCGCCGAGTCGCCGAGTTCCCGATTGACCGCTTCTCCCGGCCGCTGCGGTCGCTGCGCATCTCGGTGACCGATCGCTGCAACATGCGCTGCAGCTACTGCATGCCGGAAGACGAGTATGTCTGGCTGCCCCGGGCTTCGATCCTCTCGTTCGAGGAGCTGGATCGGGTGGCGGGAATCTTCGCGGGGCTGGGGGTCGAGAAGCTGCGGCTGACGGGGGGCGAGCCGCTGCTCCGGCACGACCTTCCCGCCCTGGTCGGCATGCTGGCTGGGCATGCGGGCATCACCGACCTCGCGCTGACGACCAACGGCATCCTGCTGGGGGAGCAGGCGTCCGCACTGCGGGCGGCGGGGCTGAGCCGGCTCACGGTGAGTCTCGATACGCTGCAGCCCGAGCGGATGCAGCAATTTGCCCGGTCGTCGCGGCACGGGGACGTGCTCGCCGGCATCCGGACGGCGGTCCAGGCGGGGTTCCGGGGGATCAAGCTCAACTCGGTGATCATCCGGGGCTACAACGACGACGAGCTGGACGCCTTGCTGGAGTTTGGCCGGGCGGAGGGGCTGGAGGTGCGGTTCATCGAGTACATGGATGTGGGCGGGGCCAACCAGTGGACGGCGGGAGAGGTGGTCTCGCGCCGGGAGATGCTGGAGCGGCTGGCCCGCCGCCACGGGCCGATCGAGCCCCTCGCGGAGAACGCGGCGAGCTGGGCCCCGGCGGACCGGTTCCGGCTGGCGGATGGCACGATGTTCGGGATCATCGCGTCGACCACAGAGCCGTTCTGCCGCACCTGCGACCGGGCCCGGCTCACCGCTGACGGCCACTTCCTGCTGTGCCTGTACGCCGAGTCGGGGCTGGACCTCCGGGCCCCGCTCCGGGAGGGCGCAAGCGATGCGGAGATCGCGGCGCTGATCCGGCGGCAGTGGGAGGCCCGGACCGACCGCGGCGCGGAGGAGCGGGCCGCCGCACCGGAGCGTGGGGCGTTGTACCAGCTGGAGACGCTCCGCTCCGATCCTCGAAAAGAAATGCACACCCGGGGTGGGTGAGCGCCCAGCTCACCTCCACCGCGAAGCCGCGAAGGACCGGGCCGGGCGCGGGTTGACGTCTGCTGGCGCGAAGGCGCGATGACCATTGCGGCGCCCGAAGCGGCGGCGGTGGCGGCTGATCGGCTTGGCGCCGTTGCGGCCGAGTGACTGAAGTGGGTGACCGCAAGGCCGCGAAGGACCGGCCGGCGCGAAGTGTGATCACGAATGGCATTCCTGACCTCATCGAGAAGCCCATGGCCCTGCACATCGCCCTGATCGAACCGAAGATTCCGCCCAACACGGGCAACATCGCGCGGCTGTGCGTGGGGACCGACACGCCGCTTCACCTGATCGAGCCACTGGGTTTCAGCCTGGACGACCGGGCGGTCAAGCGGGCGGGGCTGGATTACTGGGACAAGGTGGACCTGTGGCTCCACCCCAACTGGTTCCGGTTCCGGGACGCGATCAGCCGGGACCGCTGCCTGTACTTCTCCGCCAATGCGGAGCAGGACTTCCGCGAGGCGCGCTTCGCGCCTAACAGCGTGCTGGTCTTCGGCAACGAGACCGACGGGCTACCGGAGAAGATCCTGGAGAAGCACCCGGAGCGCTGCTTCCGGATTCCCATGCCGGGCGAGATGCGGAGCCTCAACCTGGCCAACGCGGTGAGCGTGGTGCTGTACGAGGGGCTCCGGCAGCTGGGGATCTCCGATGAGCCCGCGCCGCTGATCGAGGATCCCGAACCGGTGCTCGATGATGAAGAGCCGCCGGACGGGCAGCTGCAGACCGGCGCGGTGAGCACGCGCCCGCGCCCGCCCGCCCGCCCGCCGGCGCGGGGCCGGCGGGGCCGGGGCCGACCGCGGAAGCGGGCCGGCTGAACCCAATCGGGGTCGCCGTCACCGGAATTGGCAGTGGGCGGTGGCGGCCTGGGTAGCAGCGCCGTTGGGAGGCGGATAAATTCCCGCGCCGGCCGGTCTCGGGAACGGCGCCCTCTTCTCTCTCACCGTACTCAGGCATGCTAAACAAGATCACCGTTGTCGGCGCTGGGAACGTCGGGGCGACCGCGGCGCAGCGCGTCGCGGAGAAGAACCTGGCCCGCACCGTCGTGATGGTGGACGTCGTGGATGGCGTTCCCCAGGGCAAGGGACTGGACCAATGGCAGTCGGCGCCCATTGAAGGCTTCGACAGCCGGGTGGTGGGCAGCAACGGCTACGACGCGGCGGCCGGCTCGGAGCTGTTCATCGTGACCGCCGGCATCGCCCGCAAGCCCGGCATGAGCCGGGATGACCTGGTGAAGACCAACGCCGGCATCGTGGAGTCGGTGGCGAAGGAGATCAAGCGGGTCGCCCCCAAGAGCATCATCATCGTGGTGTCCAATCCGCTGGACGTGATGTGCCACGTGGCCATGAAGGCGAGCGGGTTTCCCAGGGAGCGGGTGATCGGCATGGCCGGGGTGCTGGACACGGCGCGCTACCGCGCCTTCCTGGCCGAGGCGCTGGACGTCTCGGTGGAGGACATCCAGGCGATGGTGCTGGGCGGCCACGGGGACACGATGGTCCCGCTGGTGTCCTACACCACGGTCTCGGGGATCCCGGTGACCCAGCTCATGGCCCAGGACAAGCTGGACGCGATCGTGGCCCGGACCAGGAGCGGCGGCGCCGAGATCGTCAACTTCCTCAAGACCGGCTCGGCCTACTACGCGCCCAGCGCCGCCGCGGTCCAGATGGCCGAGGCGATCGTGCTGGACAAGAAACGCATCCTGCCGTGCGCCGCGTGGCTCACCGGGGAGTACGGCCTCAAGAACGTCTTCTGCGGGGTACCCTGCAAGCTGGGGCGGGGCGGGCTGGAGCAGATCCTCGAAGTGAGCCTCACCGCGGCCGAGCGGGCCGACCTCCACAAGAGCGCGCAGGCGGTGCAGGAGACGATGAAGGTGCTGGGGTGAACAGGCTCCGCGCCTTTTGGGAATCCACGCCGGGCAAGAAGGTGGTCATGGGCGTGACGGGGCTGATCATGGTCGGCTTCGTGATCCTGCACATGGCGGGCAACCTGCAGGTATTCCTGGGCCCCGAGAAATTCAACGCGTACGGGGCGCTGCTGCATGGCCCGTTGCATGAAGTGACGCTGCTGCTGCGGCTGGTGCTGCTGGTGAGCGTGGTGCTGCACGTGGTGGCAGCGGTCCAGCTCACCCTGATTGACCGGGCGGCGCGGCCGGTGGGTTACGCCCGCCAGGCGCCGCAGGCGGCCACGCCGGCCTCCCGGAGTCTGCGCATCGGCGGGGTGCTGCTGCTGGTGTTCATCGTGTACCACCTGCTCCATTTCACCACCGGTCAGCTGCATCCGGACTTCGTGCCGGGGGACGTGTACCACAACCTCACCACCGGGCTGGCCCGGCCGTGGGTGGCGCTGTTCTACCTGGTCTCCATGGTGGCGATCGGGCTGCACCTCTTCCACGGCGCCTGGAGCAGCCTGCGCTCGCTGGGCCTCGCGGCCCAGTCGTCCCAGCCGCGCCAGCGGCCGGTCGCGCTGCTGGTAGCGGTGGTAGTGTGGCTGGGGTTCTCGATTATCCCGGTGGCGGTGCTGCTGGGTTGGTTGTGAGGCGGCGCGCGCGGCGCGCCATCATCGGTATCCAAGGCTGACGCGACGATGGAACTGAACGCCAGGATTCCCGGCGGCCCGCTGGCGGAGAAGTGGGACCGGCACCGGTTCGAGATGAAGCTGGTCAATCCCGCCAACAAGCGGAAATACTCGGTCCTCGTGGTGGGGAGCGGGCTGGCGGGCGGAGCTCGCGGCCGCCACCCTCGGGGAACTGGGGTACCAGGTCAAGTGCTTCTGCTTCCAGGACTCGCCCCGGCGGGCCCACTCGATCGCCGCGCAGGGCGGCATCAACGCGGCCAAGAACTACCAGAATGACGGCGACTCGATCTGGCGGCTGTTCTACGACACCGTCAAGGGCGGCGACTTCCGCGCCCGCGAGGCCAACGTCTACCGGCTGGCGCAGATCAGCGTCAACATCATCGACCAGTGCGTGGCGCAGGGGGTGCCCTTTGCGCGCGAGTACGGCGGTACTGCTGGCCAACCGCTCCTTCGGCGGGGCCCAGGTGAGCCGGACCTTCTACGCCCGGGGCCAGACCGGACAGCAGCTGCTGCTGGGCTGCTACCAGGCGCTGGAGCGGCAGGTGGCTGCCGGCACGGTCGAGATGCTGCCGCGCACCGAGATGCTGGACCTGATCCTGGTGGACGGGGTGGCCCGTGGCATCGTGACCCGGAACCTGGTCACCGGAGCAGATCGAGTCCCACCTGGCCGACGCCGTGATCCTCGCCACGCGGCGGCTACGGCAACGTGTTCTACCTCTCCACCAACGCCAAGGGCTCCAACGTCACCGCCAGCTACCGCGCCTACAAGCGGGGCGCTGCCTTCGCCAATCCGTGCTTCACCCAGATCCACCCGACCTGCATCCCGGTCAGCGGCGACTACCAGTCCAAGCTGACCCTGATGAGCGAGTCGCTCCGGAACGATGGCCGGGTGTGGGTGCCCAGGGCCCAGGCGAGATCGCCGCGCGCCGGACCAGATCCCCGAGGCGGAGCGGGACTACTACCTGGAACGGAAGTACCCGAGCTTCGGCAACCTCTGCCCGCGGGACATCGCCAGCCGGGCGGCCAAGGAGGTCTGCGACGAGGGCCGCGGAGTCGGCCCCAACGGTCTGGGGGTGTACCTCGACTTCGCCGACGCGATCGGCCGCGTGGGGGAGCAGAAGATCGCCGAGCGCTACGGCAACCTGTTCGAGATGTACCAGCGCATCACCGACGAGAATCCCTACCGGGTGCCGATGCGCATCTTCCCGGCGGTGCACTACACCATGGGCGGGCTGTGGGTGGACTACAACCTGATGAGCACCATCCCGGGGCTGCACGTGCTGGGGGAGGCCAACTTCTCCGACCACGGCGCCAACCGGCTGGGGGCCAGCGCCCTGATGCAGGGGCTGGCCGACGGCTACTTCATCATCCCCTATACCATCGGCGACTACCTGGCCCGGGCACCGCTGCCCGTCATTCGCGCCGACCATCCCGCGGTCAAGGCGGCGGAGGCGCAGGCGGGAGAGCGCACCCGCACCCTGCTCGGCATCAAGGGCAAGCGCACGGTGGATTCGTTTCACCGCGAGCTGGGCAAGCTCATGTGGGACCACTGCGGCATGGCCCGGGACGCCGCCGGGCTCCGCACCAGCCTGCAGCGGATCCCCGAGCTGCGGCGCGAGTTCTGGGAGAACGTGACCGTGCCGGGGAGTGGCGGCGAGCTCAACCAGTCGCTGGAGAAGGCGGGGCGGGTGGCCGACTTCCTGGAGTTCGGCGAGCTGATGTGCCTCGACGCGCTGCAGCGGGAGGAGTCCTGCGGCGGGCACTTCCGCACCGAGCACCAGACGCCCGACGGAGAGGCCGCGCGGGACGACGAGCGCTTCAGCTATGTCTCCGCCTGGGAGTACCGCGGGCCGGACACCGCCCCGCTGCTCAACCGGGAACCGCTCGAGTTCGAGAACGTGAAGCTGAGCACCCGGAGCTACAAGTGAACCTGACCCTGTTCGTCTGGCGCCAGCCGGCGCGCGGCACCCCCGGCCAGCTGGTGCGCTACGAGGCGCCGGACGTGAGCCCCGACATGTCGTTCCTGGAAATGCTCGACGTGGTCAACGAGGGGCTCATCGGCACGGGCGAGCCGCCGATCGCCTTCGACCACGACTGCCGCGAGGGGATCTGCGGCTCCTGCGGCATGATGATCAACGGGGTGGCCCACGGGCCGATGAAGAGCACCGCCACCTGCCAGCTCCACATGCGCAGCTTCAAGGATGGCGACCGCATCTACATCGAGCCGTGGCGGGCTCGTGCCTTCCCGGTGCTGAAGGACCTGGTGGTGGACCGGAGCGCCTTCGACCGCATCATCGCCGCCGGCGGCTTCATCTCGGTATCCACCGGCAGCGCGCCGGACGGCAACACCCTGCCGGTGGCCAAGACCGACGCCGACCAGGCCATGGACGCCGCCGCCTGCATCGGCTGCGGCGCCTGTGTGGCGGCCTGTCCCAATGCCTCGGCGATGCTCTTCACCTCGGCCAAGGCGGGGCATCTGGGCAAGCTGCCGCAGGGGCTGCCGGAGCGTTCACGGCGGGCGCTCAACATGGTGCAGCAGATGGACCTCGAAGGCTTCGGCGGCTGCACCTGGCACGGCGAGTGCCAGGAGGCGTGCCCCAAGAACATCTCGATTGACTGGATCACGGTGCTTCACCGGGACTACATCACCGCGAGCCTTACCCGGCAGGAAGAGGCCGTCGCGGAAGCCGGCCTCTGACCGCCGCCTGTGCGGCACCCTGCGGCCCGGTCGTCCCCCGTACGCCGGGCCGTTCGGCTATCTGCCATCTTCCACCCAGCGAATGCCACTGTTCCCAACCCGACTGAGCCGCGCGCTGGCGCTGTCCTGCCTGACGCCGGTGGCCATGTGGGCCCAGGGATCGGTGGGGGCGACCCTGTCCGGGCAGGCCATCGCCGTGGTCACCCGGGTGGACCCGATTCCGGGGCGGGGGGACCTCACCGAGGCGCGCCTGGTGCAGCCGATGGTGATGCTGCACGCCTGGGCGCTGGGCGGGCGGCTGGGGCTGGTGGGGGCGCTCAATTTCGAGGGGGAGACCATCCCCGGCGGCGAACTCACCCCCGGCGGCTGGGGCGAGGGGTTCAACGACCGGCGCCATCCGCACACGTACGTGCACGAGCTGATGCTCACCGGTTCCGATCTGCTGGGGCGGCTGGACGGCCGCACCCGCATCTCCCTGGCGGTGGGGAAGGGGTTCGTCCCGTTCGGCTCCGACGACCCGATGAACCGGCCGGTGGTCCGCTACCCGGTGAACCACCACCTGGCGCAGGTGCTGGAGCGGGCGGTGATCATCGCCGGAGTGCGGAGCGGACCGGTGCTGCTGGAGGGCTCGCTGTTCAATGGCGACGAGCCGGAACGGCCGGGACAGTGGCCGCTGCTGGAGCGCTTCGGCGACTCCTGGTCGGCCCGGCTGACGCTGCTGCCGGTCGAGGGGATCGAGCTGTCGGGGTCGCGGGCCAAGGTGCACTCGCCCGAGCACCGGCCGGGGGCGGGGACCGACGCGTGGAAGTGGCACGCCGCCCTCCGGGCGGAGCGACCGGTGGCGGGCGGGGCCGGGTACCTGCTGCTGGAGTGGGCCCGCACCCAGGAGGCCGAGGGATTCTTCACCTTCAAGAGCCTGCTGGGCGAGGTGCGCTATGGGCGGGGGCCGCACCGGCCGTACTATCGCTTCGAACGGACCGACCGGCCCGAGGACATGCGCCAGCTGGACCTGTTCCGTTCGGTGCGGCCCCACTTGGAGAACTCGATCCTGGGGACAACCCGGTTCACCCTTCACACCTTCGGCTACGGCGCGCGGGCCAGCCTGCTCGACGGGCGCCTGGCGCTGGAGCCGTTCGTGGAGGCGACGTTCGGCTCCGCCCGGAACCTCGACGGCGGGGTCCTGACGCCGGAGATCCTCTACGGCAGCGGCCGGGTGCGGTCGCTGTCGCTCGGGCTCCGGGCCGGCTGGGGGATGGCCGGTCACCGGATGGGCCGCTACGGCAGCCTGCTGGGGACCGCGGCGGCCGCGGGACACGAACATCAGCGCATGTGATGCCAGGCACGGCCGGCTTACCCTACTTCCTCCATTACTGGGTGTATGCGTCCAACTCGACTGATTGCGGTCATGCTGGGAATGGGTGTGGGTCTCGGCGCCTGCGGTGGCGGCGACAGCAGCCCCAGCGACAACGGCGAGATCACGGCGGAGTCCGGCGGCGGCCAGTCGGCCACGGTGGGGAGCGCGCTGCTCCCGTACACGGTGCTGGTCACTGACCTGCAAGGGGCGCCCAAGGCCGGGGTCACGGTGTCCTGGGCGGTGGTTTCCGGGGGTGGAGGCATCACCCCTTCCTCCACGACCGATGCCAGCGGGGAGGCGAGTGCCGCGGCCACGCTCGGCATCGTCGCGGGGCTGCAGACGGTGCGCGCCTCGGCGCCGGGGTACGGCGGCTCGCCGGCGACCTTCACCAGCACCGGCGTCGCCGACCAGCCAGCGGAGCTGGTCCTCAGGACCGGCAACAGCCAGAGCGGCCAGGTCGGCGATACGCTCGCCGCCCCGCTCGAGGTGCGGGTCACCGACCGGTATGGCAACGGGGTGCCCGGGGTGACGGTGGCATGGACCGTCACCAGCGGCGGTGCCACCCTGACCGCCCCTTCCACCACCAGCGACGCCCAGGGCATCACCCGGGTGCGCGTCGTGATGCCCGCGACCGCGGGCGTCGTGACGGTGATGGCTGAGGTCACCGGGGTGACCCCCACGGTGAGCTTCAGCGCCACCGCGGTGCAGGCGTTCACGGTGCTGGGCGGGGGAAACAACGTCCCCGAGCGCTATGGCTCGGACCTGTGGGTCGCGGGCGGCTACGCCTACAGCGGCAGCTGGGGCTTCCGGGGACAGGCCGGAAACACCGTCAAGATCTGGCAGCTCGGGCCGGGCGGGGCGCCCACCCTGGTCAACTCCATCACCGTGCCCAACATCGGCACGGTGAGCGATGTCGAGGTCTCTCCCGACGGCAACTGGCTGGTCTTCACGGCGGAGGGCGGCGCGGCTGCCGGCATCCACGTGTATGAGCTCACCAACCCCGCCAGCCCGACCTTCCGCGCGTCGCTGGCGGTCTCCAGCGGCCTGCACACCGGCACCCTGGCGGTGATCAACGGCAAGCTGTACGCCTTCACGGCCAAGAACCCCAGCAGCCCGGCGCTCCACATCTACGACCTGTCGCAGGCCGTTGGCGGGATGATCACGCTGGCGGGGAGCTTCCCCATCCCGCCATTCTACGGCATCCACGACACCTTCGTCCGCGATGGCTATGCCTTCGTCTTTGCCTGGGACGAGGGGCTCTACATCCTGGATGTGGGCAACGGCAGTCACGGCGGGTCGCCGGCCTCGCCGATGCTGGTGAGCCATGCCGGTGACCGCAACACTCCGCTCTTTGGCGGGCAGTCCCACAATGGCTGGTGGTTCCACAATCCCAATACCGGCGAGAAGCGCTACCTGTTCATCGGGGAGGAAGGACCGGGCGTGGTTGGCAGCTCCAGCAGCGGCGACATCCACGTGGTGGACGTGAGCAACCTCGCCAACCCGGTCGAGGTGGCGTCGTACCGGCTCAACGGGGCGGGGGCGCACAACTTCTGGATGGACGAGCCCAACCAGCGCCTGTATGCGGCGTTCTACAACGGCGGGGTGGTGGCGCTGGATGTATCGGGGGTCCTGAGCGGGAATCTGGCCTCACGCGAGATCGCCCGGATCCAGCCGGGCGGCGCGGGCAACACCTTCGTGTGGGGCGTCATGCTCTCCGGCGGGTATCTCTACGTGAGCGACATGGTATCCGGGTTCTGGCAGCTGGGGGTGCCGTAGCCGGCCGGTCGGCCTGGCGGCCCACCCATTGCCGGCACCCTGGAAGGGCGAGACCGGGAGCCGGTGGTGCAATCTCGGCCTGCAAAGGAGGGGCATTGAGGCGGTGGCGGCCCCGCAATGCCGGTCGGCGCACGCAGATGACGGTCGCTTGACACACCCCTATCACATTATGGGACCCCAACCCAGGCGGGGGTCTCATGAGCCGCTGGAGCGATATCATCCGGGCGCGGCGTTCGCAGCCCGGGCAGGACCTTCCTGCTTCCACTCCATGGGGCGAGTGGCAGCCGGTGCCCAGCACCGCTGCTGTCCAGGTGCGGGTCCGCCGGACCAGCCTCCCCGCTGAGGGGGGGCGCAATCTCCACCTCTGGGAGTACCAGTTCCGCTCGGTGGTGCCGAAACGGGTGAGCTTCGAGTACCGGGTACAACTCAGCCGGGAGGGACCGTTCGACCGGCTGGCGGTGGGATTGGAGATGACGGAGGTCGTCAACGGAACGGTGATCCTGCCGACCGCCGGGCCGGTGTGGATAGATGCGCGTCTCATGGGGGGGGAGCCCCGGACCTGGTAACCCGCCACATCGGGCTTTCGCTGCCTCCCGGCCCGCGGTAGTATCCCCGGACCACCCATGCACTCGGCCCCCGAGCCCGCCGGATACACCTGGATCCTCAGCGCCGGGGACGCTCAGGCTGCACTGGGCGACCGGCCCTTGTCCATCGGCCGCCTGCCGGAGTGCGACCTCCACCTTCCCGGTGCCGAGGTCTCCCGCCACCACGCCTATCTGCTGCCCACCCCGTCCGGCCCGATGCTGGTCGACCGGAGCCAGTTCGGCACCCTGGTCAACGGGCAGCGACTGCATGCCCCCTCGCTGCTTGGCGACGGGGATGTGGTGCAGATCGGCGGGCACGTCATCGGGCTGACGCAGGTCCCCCGCTCGCGGGCCTCATTATCTGTCACGGGTGTTTCCCGGTTGCGCCGCTGGATGGTCCGCTACGGCCCCTCGGAGCTGCTGGGGACCATCGTCACGGTCAGCGTGGCCACCGCGGCGCACTCCCTCACCGGCAGCGCGGTGGCTGCCGGATTCGCGGGGACGTTGTCGGAAGTGGTGGTCTACTACGGTATCATGATCCTGCGGGAGACCATCCGGGAGGCGTACGAGGCGGGCAAGCGCGGGGTGCCGTACGGGTCGGCCCAGGTCATCTCGGTGATGCGCGGTCTCCTGCTGGAATTCGGCGTTGCCGAAGCCCTCGACAGCGGCCTGGTCCGGCCGTTCTGCCTCAGTGTGGGGCTCAGGCTGGTGGGTGGCCAGTGGGGAGCGCTACTCGGCAAACTGACGGCGGACGTGGTGTTCTACGGACCGGTCCTCGCGGCGTACGAGTGGCGGCTGGCCCGGAGCACCGGGCGGCAGCAGATGGTCCATGAGGAACGCCTGCGCCGCACCACGACTCAGGTGGTCGCGGAGGAATAGTCTGCCGTTGTGGCTGGGGCGAAGGGGCGGATGGAGCCAGGCGAGGGCGGTGGGAAGACTTCGCCGGACTCCGCGTTGCCCGAGGGAAATCGAAGGGGCTGCACCGGTTCCCGGTGCGGCCCCGCGGTGGCTGTTACAGCTTGGGCAGCGTGACGCCGGTCTGCTTCTGGTACTTGCCCGCCTTGTCCTTGTAGCTGGTCTCGCAGACATCATCCGCATCGGCCTCGAAGAACAGCACCTGACAGATCCCCTCGTTGGCGTACACCTTCGCGGGCAGCGGGGTGGTGTTGGAGATCTCCAGGGTGACGTGGCCCTCCCACTCGGGCTCGAACGGGGTCACGTTGGTGATGATGCCACAGCGGGCGTAGGTGCTCTTGCCGACACAGATGGTGAGCACGTTGCGGGGAATGCGGAAGTACTCCACCGAGCGCGCCAGGGCGAAGCTGTTGGGTGGCACGATGCAGACGTCACCCTCGAACTCCACGAAGCTCCGGCTGTCGAAGTTCTTGGGGTCAACGATGGCCGAGAGCACGTTGGTGAAGATCTTGAACTCCGGGGCGACCCGCATATCGTACCCGTACGAGGAGACCCCGTAGGAGATGACTTTCCGGCCCGCGGAGTCCACCTCGCGGACCTGCCCTTCGGTGAAGGGCTCGATCATGCGATGTTCGCGGGCGAGACGGCGGATCCAGCGATCGGACTTGATGGACATGGGCTCGGCGGCTCGGCGGCCCGGCGGCCCGGATGGTCGAGCGGCCGGCCGCGGTGAAGGGGCAGGGGACGGACGAATATAGCGGGGCCTCTCGCCCGGGCCAGCCCGACGGGGGCGGTGCGCCCGCAGCCGCCGGGCCCGGTGATGGAGCCGCCCCGCGAGGGGTACCGCAACTCCCGGCCAGCCGTTACTTTGCGTGCGCTCCCAAGGGCACGTGAAGGATTTCACGAGCGAGGTCTGCTCCAATGCTTCAGTCGTACATCCCGGTACTGCTGGTGGTGGCCTTCGTGGTGGCCAACGCCATCCTCATGCTCGGCCTTTCACACGTTCTCTCCAGCTATCGCCTCACCCCGGTCAAGCTGACCCCGTACGAGTCGGGAATGCCGGTTCTGGGCGATGCCCGGGAGCGCTTCAGCGTGAAGTTCTACCTGGTGGCGATGCTGTTCATCATCTTCGACATTGAAACGGTGTTCATGTTCCCGTGGGCGGCCGCGTTCCAGCAGCTGCAGGAGATCCGCGGCTTGCTGCTCGCCGAGATGTTCGTGTTCGTGGCGGTCCTGGCGGTCGGGTACCTGTACATCTGGAAACGCGGGGCACTGCAATGGGACTGACGCAGCCGGACGCCGGCATGGGGACGGAAGTCTCTACAATGTCGCCCAACTGGGTGACCACCCGCCTCGACTTCCTGAGCAACTGGGGCCGGTCCAACTCGCTCTGGCCGATGCCGTTCGGGACCGCCTGCTGCGCCATCGAATTCATGGCCTCGGCGGCCAGCCGGTTCGATCTGGCGCGCTTCGGCATGGAGCGGATGAGCTTCTCGCCGCGCCAGGCCGACGTACTGATCTGTGCGGGCCGCCTGCCGTTCAAGCTGGCCCCGGTCATTCGCAAGATCTGGGACCAGATGCCGCAGCCCAAGTGGGCCATCTCGATGGGGGCCTGTGCCTCCACCGGCGGGATCTTCGACACCTACACCATGGTGCAGGGGATCGACACGATCATCCCGGTGGATGTCTACGTGCCGGGATGCCCGCCCCGGCCGGAGGGGCTGATCTACGGGATCATGCTGCTCCAGAAGAAGATCAAGGGAGAATCGTTTCGGGACGAGGACCTCCGGCAGGAGCACCTGGTGGGCCCCGACGGGCTCTTCCGCCCGGCTCCCGTGATTGACGAGATCTCCGAACCGTTCGGCAACTCGGTGCACCAGACGAGGTCGGCGTGAGCGGCGTTTCCCCGTCGGTCGAGGCGCTGCGCGCGCGGTTTGGGGCGGCCATCGGCCGGCACGAGGTGTCCTGCGGGGACACGATCGTGTACGTGGCGGCGGCCCGGGTGCACGAGGTCCTGGCCTGGCTCCAGACCGATCCGGGCCAGGCCTTCGACTACCTCACCGATGTGACGGCGGTTGAGTATCGGGACAGCGAGCGTCCCCTGGAGGTGGTCTGGCAGCTCCGGTCGCTGGCCCGCAAGGCCGATCTCCGCGTCAAGGTGGAACTGGAGAAGTCGGGCGCGCTCTCGGTCGCGTCGGTGTACGACCTCTGGAAGGGCGCTGACTGGCTGGAGCGGGAGGTGTTCGACATGTTCGGCGTGAGTTTCGAGGGCCACCCCGACCTGCGCCGGATCCTGATGTGGGACACCTACGCGGAGGGGCATCCGCTCCGCAAGGATTTCCCGCTGCGGGGCCATTTCAGCCGAGCCGAGCAGACCCGCCAGGCGCTGGCTGCCAATCCGGAGGCGCACTACTCGCTGGAGGAGCTGTCCATCGCGGACGCCTATGACGAGCTGCCGGCCGATCTCAAGGCGCGCCTGGCCGCCGGGCAGCGGGGAGGGGTCCGGTGAGCACCCGCACCATTGACGTGGCGCTGTCCACTCCGGGCCTGGACCCCCAGGGCAACCCGACCACCCACCCGCTGGCCGTCAAGCTGCCCGCCCACGACGCTCCCCAGGATGACCTGGGCGGCGAGCACATGCTGGTCAACATCGGCCCGCAGCACCCGGCGACGCACGGGGTGCTCCGGCTGGTGGTGGAGCTGGATGGCGAGACTGTCGTCCGGGTGGTGCCCCACATCGGGTACCTGCACTCGGGCTTCGAGAAGCTGGGCGAGTACCGGCACTACAACCAGATCATCCCGCTCACCGATCGGACCGACTACCTGAGCCCCATGGCCAACAACGTCTGCCTGGCACTGGCGGCCGAGAAGCTGATGGGGATCGAGATCACCGAGCGCTGCACGGTGCTCCGGGTGATTGCCTGTGAGATCAGCCGCATCATCTCGCACCTGGTGTGGCTGGGCACCACGGGCATTGACCTGGGTGCGTTCACGCCGTTCCTGTGGTGCTTCTACCAGCGGGAGCGGCTGTACAACCTGCAGGAATCCTGGACCGGGGCCCGGCTCACCACCAGCATGACCCGGGTGGGTGGCCTCATGGCAGACGTGCCCGAAGGGTGGGAGGCGGGGCTGCGCGACTTCTGCCGCACTTTCCCGAAGACGCTCCAGGAAGTGGACACGATGTTCACCCGCAACGCCATCTGGTGCGGCCGGACCCAGGGGGTGGGGGTGATCAGCGGGCCGGAGGCGATCAACTACTCCCTGTCGGGGCCGATGCTGCGGGCCAGCGGCGTGGACTACGACGTCCGCAAGGACCGGCCGTATCTCGACTACCAGAGCTACGACTTTGATGTCCCCATCGGCGAGCACGGCGACATCTACGACCGCTACCGGGTCCGGCTGGAGGAGATGTTCCAGTCCACCCGGATCCTGGAGCAGGCGCTGGACCGGCTGGAGCGGCTCAAGGGCGCACCCATCAATGTGAGCGACCCGAAGGTGATCCTGCCACCGAAGCACCGCGCCATGAGCGACATGGAAGCGATGATCTTCCATTTCAAACAGGTGATGGAAGGGGTCCGCGCGCCGGTGGGAGAGGCCTACCTGGGAGTGGAGAATCCCAAGGGCGAGCTGGGCTACTACTTTGTGTCCGATGGCACGGCCAAGCCGGTGCGGTGGCGGATCCGTCCACCGTCGTTCATCAACCTGGCCTGCCTCCCCAAGCTGTGCGAAGGCGTCCTGTTGTCGGACGTGATCGCCATCAACGCCAGTGTGGACATCGTGATGGGAGAGATCGACCGATGAGCAGTGGGCACGCCACCACGGAAGCGAACTTCCAGCCGGTCTTCACCGGTGAAGCGAAGGCCCGGCTGGAGGCCCTCTTCCCGAAGTACCCCACCAAGCAATCCTGCCTGCTGCCGGCGCTGTGGATGGTGCAGGAGGCGCGGGGCTGGATTTCGGAGCGGGCCATCGCCGAGGTGGCCGACGTGCTGGACCTGACGCCGGCGTTCGTGAAGGGCGTGGTCACGTTCTACACGATGTACCACACCCACCAGGTCGGGCGGCACTTCATCCAGGTGTGCACCACCTCCCCCTGCAACATCTGCGGGGCGGAGGACGTGACCAGAGCGTTCCTGCAGCACACCGGCTGCGGCGAGCTGGGCGCCACCAGCCCCGATGGCCGTTTCACCGTGATCGAGGTGGAATGTCTCGGCGCCTGCGGCTTCGCGACGCCGGTGCTGATTGACGATGATTTCATCGAGGGCGTCACCCCCGAGCGCGTCCCGGGCATCCTGCAGGGGTACAAGTAATGGGCTTTCCGCATCCGACGCACGCCAAGGAACACGCGGTCCTCTCCAAGCACTTCGGGGACGCCGGCGCGCGGACCTTCGACGGCTGGGTCAAGCGCGGCGGCTATGAGGGGCTCAAGAAGGCCCTGGGCGTCACCCGCGATCAGATCATCGAAGAGGTGAAGGCCTCGGGCCTGCGCGGGCGGGGCGGGGCGGGCTTCCCCACCGGGCTGAAGTGGTCGTTCATGCCCAAGGAGGTCAGCAAGCCGCATTACCTGGTCTGCAACGCCGACGAATCCGAGCCCGGCACCTTCAAGGACCGCGAGATCATCCGCTGGACCCCGCACCAGCTCATCGAGGGCTGCGCCATCGCCGCGGTGGCCATCGGGGCCGAGCGGATCTACATCTACATCCGGGGCGAATTCACCACCGAGTTCAAGATCCTCACCAAGGCGGTGGAGGAGGCCTACCAGGCCGGGGCCCTCGGCGCCAGCAGCTTCGGCTCCGGCAAGCGGGTGGACGTCGTGATCCACCGTGGTGCCGGGGCGTACATCTGCGGTGAAGAGACCGCGATGATGAACTCCATCGAGGGCAAGCGGGGCAATCCCCGCATCAAGCCGCCCTTCCCGGCCCAGGCCGGCCTGTGGGCCTGCCCCACCACGATCAACAACGTGGAGACGCTGGCCGCCGTGCCGCACATCCTCACCCGCGGGGCGGAGTGGTACAAGGGGCTCTGCAAGGGCAACCCCAAGAGCACCGGCACCAAGCTGATCTCGGTCTGCGGCCACGTCCAGAAGCCGGGCAACTACGAGATCGTCATGGGCACGCCCATGACCGACCTCATCTTCGAGATGTGCGGCGGCATGCGGCCAGGCCGGACCCTCAAGGCGGTGATCCCGGGCGGCTCCTCGGTGCCCATCATGACCGCCGCCGAGGTGGACGGCTGTCTCATGGACTACGAGGGCATCGTGGCCCGGGGCTCGATGCTCGGCTCCGGTGGCATGATCGTCATGGACGACTCCACCGACGTGGTGTACCAGGTGATGCGGCTGGCCAAGTTCTACGCCCACGAGTCCTGCGCCCAGTGCACCCAGTGCCGTGAGGGCACCGCCTGGACCACGCGGATCCTGGAGCGGATCCTCGCCGGTAATGGCCGGCCCGAGGACCTGGACCTGCTGCTGGACCTCTCGGAGCAGATGACCGGCAAGACCATCTGCGTGCTGAGCGACTCCTGCGCCGCCCCGGTGGTGAGCGCCATCAAGAAGTTCCCCGGGGAGTTCGAGGCCTATCTCAGCCGTTCCCGGAAGCCGGCCACGGTGGGTGCATGAGCCAGGAATTCGTTTCGGTCACGATTGACGGCATGACGGTGCAGGTCCCCAAGGGGACCAGCATCATCGAGGCCGCCAAGCAGGCGGGCGTGCTGGTGCCGCATTACTGCTACCACCCCTCGCTGCCCTCCCCGGCCGTCTGCCGCATGTGCCTGGTAGAAGTGGAAAAGGCCCCCAAGCTCATGCCGGCGTGTGTCACCACCGTCATGGACGGCCAGGTGGTGCACACCGACAGTGTGGAGGCCCGGAAGGCCCGCCAGGGCGTGCTCGAGTTCCTGCTGATCAACCACCCGCTCGACTGCCCCATCTGCGACCAGTCTGGTGAGTGCGAGCTGCAGGACTATGTCTTCCAGGAGGGTCGGGCGGCCACCCGGTACTCCGACTACGCCAAGCGCTACAACCCGGTGGAGGACTTCGGCCCCGACGTGCTGTACGTGGCCAACCGCTGCATCCTCTGCACCCGGTGCGTGCGCTTCATGGATGACGTCGCCGGCGAGCCGGTGCTCAACGTCTCGGAGCGGGGAGACCGGGCCTACATCGGCATTGACCAGGACCAGCTGCTGGACCACGCCTGGGCCGGCAACGTGGTGGACCTCTGCCCGGTGGGCTCGCTGATCTCCAAGGACTTCCTGCACAAGGCGCGGGCCTGGGACCTCGACAAGACGGCCAGTATCTGCCCCGGCTGCAGCCAGGGCTGCAACACCATGATTGACACGCGGGACAACATTGTCGTCCGGCTCCGCCCGCGGCCCAACCTCGAGGTCAACCGGCACTTCATCTGCGATCATGGCCGGATGGATTACCGCTGGATGAACCGGGGGGATCGGATCGAGGCGCCGCTCGTCACGGAGGGCGGCCGCCATATCGCCACCGGCTGGGAGCCCGCGGTGGCCCGGCTGGCGGGCCTGGTCGCCACGAGCCGGAAGACCGTGCTGCTCGCCTCGGCCCGCGCCTCGGTGGAGTCGCTCGGCCTGCTCAGGCAGCTGCTGGGCCAGGGCGCCCTGACCGCGGCGGTTCAGGTGCTCCTGGGTGAGGAAGAGGCCCCGCTCGAGGGGATCCCCAACCTCGCCCTCCGGCGGGAGCGGGCGCCCAACGGCGACGGCGCCAGGCTGCTGGGCTACAGCAGCGACTGGGGGACCGCCGTGAAGGCCGCCGCCGATGCGAACCTGGTGGTGCTGCTCGACGTGACCCTGACGGACGCCGAGGCGACGACGATCAGTGCCGCGGGAGCGGTGGTGGTCCTCGGCACGATCATCGGCCAGGAGCTGCCGGCCGCGGCGCTGGTGCTGCCGGTGACCACCATGGCAGAAGAGCAGGGCGTGTACGTCAACCGCGACCTCCGGGCGCAGCGCTATCAGCAGGCGCGGCAGGCCCCGGGTATGGCGCGGCCGGCGTGGTGGATCGCCGCCGAGGCCATGGGGAGCGGCGCTCCCGGCACGGCCGCCCAGGCCTTCGCCCTCGTCGCGAACCTGGTGCCCGCGCTCGCGGGCCTGACCTACGCCGATCTTGGATCCACTGGCCGAATCGCCGAATCGCCGAATCGCCCCGTCGCCGTGCAGGGCGCCTGACCATGACTCCGGAGCTCAAGGGCTTCCTGCTGGTCACGGTCCTCAAGATGCTGGTGGTCTTCACCGTGACGATCGTCGGGGTGGCGCTGCTCACCCTCATGGAACGGAAGGTGTCGGCCTGGATGCAGTACCGGCACGGGCCCAACCGGGTCGGCTTCGCCGGCCTGCTGCAGCCTGCCGCCGATGGCATCAAGAACATCATCAAGGAAGAAACCTTCCCGGGAGAGGCCAACCGGGTGCTGTTCACCCTGGCGCCGGCCCTGGCCTTCATTCCGGCGATGACGCTCGGCGCGGTGATCCACTGGGCGGCCCCGCTGCCGGTGGCATTCGACTTTACCCTGCCGCTGCTGGGGCGCTTCGCCCACACCGGCCTGACGACCATGGCGGTGGCGGATCTCCCGGTGGGGTTCCTGTTCGTCCTGGCCATCAGCTCGCTGGGCGTCTACGGTATCGCGCTCGCCGGCTGGTCCTCCAACAGCAAGTACGCACGGCTGGGAGGGTTGCGGGCCATGGCGCAGATGATCTCCTACGAGGTGGCGATGGGGCTGAGCCTGGTGCCGGTGCTGCTCCTGACCGGTAACGTGGCCTTCAGTTCCGTCATTCAGGCCCAGCAGGACGGGCTGTGGTTCATCCTGCCGCTGTTCCTCTCGTTCTTCATCTTCCTGGTCTCCGGCTTCGCCGAGACCAACCGGCTGCCGTTCGACATGCCGGAGGCGGAGTCGGAGCTGGTGGCGGGGTATCACACCGAGTACTCGGCCATGAAGTTCTCGATGTTCTTTATCGCCGAATACGCCAACATGGTGACGGTATCGGCCATGGTGGTGACGCTCTTCCTGGGTGGCTGGGACATCCCCTTCACCACCTGGGACCAGACCCCCGGCGTGGCGCAGACGGTGGTGACCGGGCTGCTGATGTTCCTCAAGGTGTTCTTCTGGCTGTTCTTCTTCATGTGGATCCGCTGGACCCTGCCGCGGTTCCGCTATGACCAGCTGATGGCGTTGGGGTGGAAGGTGCTGATCCCGATCGCGCTGGCGTACGTCATGCTGATCGGCCTGGCCATCTACCTGACCGACAACCTGCTGGGCATCCAGTCGCTGAAGGTGAAGTCGCTGGTCCTGTTCGGGGTCAGCGCGGCGCTGGGCTACATCGTGTTCGTGGTGCTCGATCGTGGCGTGCTGATCACCGGTTCGCGGAGCCGCACCGGTGCGGCCGGCGGGCTCGGGCGGGCGGCCTGAGGAGTCTATGGCAATTGGCGTGAAGGTCATGAAGCGGCCCGAGAAGGACGTGAGCTACGTCCGGGCCACCCTCAAGGGGATGGCACTCACCTTCAAGAAGATGCTGGAACCGAAGGTGACCATGCAGTACCCCGAGGAGAAGTCCGCCCCCGAGGCGGAGCGGGGCGGGTGGAGCCTGTCGCCCCGGTGGCGCGGCACCCACCGCATGCTGGCCGACGAGCAGGGCCGCTCCAAGTGCGTGGCCTGCGGCCTGTGCCCCCAGATCTGTCCCGCCAACTGCATCAAGCTGGTGCCGGGGGAGGACGAGGAGGGCAACCGCTACCCGCTGATCTACGAGATCGACGAGTTCCGCTGCGTGTTCTGCGGCTACTGCCAGGAGGTCTGCCCCGAGGAGGCGATCCACGTCGGGGTGCACTACGAGAACGCGGAGTACAGCCGGGACCGGTTCGTGTACGACCTCGAGCGGCTCTCGGCCCAGACCCACCAGGTCTCCACCCTCTGGGACCCCACCGACCCGAAAGGCGAATAGATGACCGAGGCGGTCTTCTGGTTCTTCGCCGGCGTCGCGGTGGTCTCCGCCCTGCTGGTGGTGGTGATGCGGAGCCCGGTCGCGTCGGCGTTCTGGCTGGTGAGCACCATGCTCTGCCTGTCGGCGATCTTCGTCCTGCTCGATGCCCAGTTCCTGGGGGTGATCCAGGTCCTGGTCTACACCGGTGCGGTGATGGTGTTGTTCCTGTTCGTGATCATGCTGCTCAACCTCGGGCGGGGAGAGAGCGACCTCAAGCGCCTGCCGGTCTGGCTCGGCGTGGCGGTCCTGGCCGGCGTCCTGGCCACCCAGCTGGGCCCGCTGTTCGGGTACAGTGCCGAGCGGCTGGCGCTGGAATACACCGGCTCCACCTCGCTGGCCGATCCGGCCGTGGTCTTCGACTCCACCCAGACGGCCGCCGTGGCCACCATGGCCCGGGGCATCCCGGGCGACATCGCCCAGCCGCTGTTCGAGCGGTACCTCGTCCCCTTCGAACTGACCTCCATCCTGCTGCTCACGGCGATCGTGGGCGCGGTGGTGCTCGCCAAGCGGAAGATCTGATGCTCCTCGGTCCCTCCCTGGCCCTCTCGGCCGTCCTGTTCACCATCGGCGTGGCCGGCGTCCTGCTCCGGCGGAACGCGATCGTGATCTTCATGTGCGTGGAGCTGATGCTCAACGCGGTCAACCTGAGCTTCGTGGCGCTCTCCACCGCCCACGGCATCTCGGGGCAGATCTTCGTGTTCTTCGTCATGACGGTCGCCGCGGCGGAGGCAGCGGTCGGCCTGGCGATCATCCTCGCGATCTTCCGGCATCACAAGTCGGTGGACCTCCAGAACATCAACCTGCTCAGAGGCTGATGCACGCTGACCTGCTTGTCCTGAACGCCATCCAGGCCGCCGCCGGCCCGGTCGGGCATTTTGTGCTCCCCTGGCGACTGCCGACGATGCTGATCGTCGGGTTGCCGCTGCTCGGCTTCCTCCTCAACGGGGCATTGGCGCTGTGGCGGCCGGGCGCCAAGACCGCGGTGTCGCTCATCGGGTCGGGGGTGCTGCTGGCCGCGTTCGCGCTCTCCCTGCGGCTCTTCGCGCAGCTCTCCGGCGTCTGGCAGGCGACCCCGGAGGCGGCCCAGATCGTCACGCTCTGGAGCTGGATGCCGGTGGGGACGCTGCAGGTGAACTTCGCCTTCCAGCTGGACCAGCTGTCCATGGTCATGCTGCTGGTGGTCACCGGGGTGAGCAGCCTCATCCACCTGTTCAGTATCGGATACATGCAGGCGGACCCGGGCTATGCGCGCTATTTCGCGTACCTGAACCTGTTCGTGGCGTTCATGCTGGTGCTGGTGCTGGGCGCCAGCTTCCCGATGATGTTCATCGGCTGGGAAGGCGTAGGCCTCTGCTCCTATCTGCTGATCGGTTTCTGGTTCACGGAGAAGGCCAACGCCGACGCCGGCAAGAAGGCGTTCATCGTCAACCGGATCGGCGACTTCGGCTTCCTGCTGGCCATGTTCCTCATCTGGCAGGCGTTCGGCAGCCTCGATTTCCAGATGGTCTTCGCCCGCGGCGCCGCACCGGCTCGAGGCCGGCGGCGACGCTCGTCACGCTGATCACCCTGTTCCTGTTCCTGGGCTGCGCCGGCAAGTCGGCCCAGATTCCGCTCTACACCTGGCTGCCCGACGCCATGGCCGGCCCCACGCCGGTCTCGGCCCTGATCCATGCCGCCACGATGGTGACGGCGGGCGTCTACCTGGTGGCCCGGTCCAACGTGCTGTTCGCTCTGGCGCCCACCAGCCAGATGGTGGTCGCCGGGGTGGGGGCGCTCACGGCCCTGTTCGCGGCGACGATCGGCCTGCGCCAGTACGACATCAAGAAGGTCCTGGCCTACTCGACGGTCTCGCAGCTGGGCTACATGTTCCTGGGCGTGGGGACCGGCGCCATCACGGCCGGCATCTTCCACCTGGTCACCCATGCCTTCTTCAAGGCGCTGCTCTTCCTCGGCGCCGGCAGCGTGATTCACGCCATGCATCATGCCTATCACGCCACCCACAGCCACGAAGATGCCCAGGACATGCGCAACATGGGCGGGCTGGGCAAGCACATGCCGGTCACCGCGGCGCTGATGATCCTGGCCACCCTGGCGATCGCCGGCATCCCGCCCTTCGCGGGCTTCTTCTCCAAGGACGAGATCCTGGCCTTCGCCTTCGGGCGGGGCGAGCTGCAGCCGGTGTTCCGGGTCTTCTGGGCCATGGGCGCCGTCACCGCATTGCTGACGGCGTTCTACATGGCCCGGCTCATCGCCATGACCTTCTTCGGGCCCAATCGTACCGGCGAAGTGGAACGCGGCCACCTGCACGAGGCCCCCTGGATCATGACCGGGCCGCTGGTGCTGCTGGGACTGCTCAGCCTCGGCGGCGGGTGGCTCAACCTGCCGGAGTTCGCCCACGGGCTCGGCAAGCCCGAGCGGTTGCATCACTGGCTCGCCCCGGTGCTGCAGGCCGGGGAGCAGGTCAGCGGTGCGCTGGGGACGGCCGCCGCGGTGCCGCACGCCGCCACCGAGATGCTGCTGGTCGGGCTGGCGGTCGCGATCGCCGTGGCCGGCCTGGTGCTGGGCTGGGTGATCACCCTGCGGCGGGGCATCGTGCCGGCCGCCCACGCGCTGGCAGAGCGGGGGTTCTGGAAGGTGCTCTACCACAAGTACTACGTGGACGAGCTGTATGCTGCGGCGATCGTCCGGCCGCTGGAGACCTTCTCCCGGCTGGTGCTCTGGAAGAAGGTGGACCAGGGCGTCATTGACGGGGCCGGCGTCAATGGCTCGGCGGGACTCTCCCGCGCCCTGGGCTGGCTGGGCAGCCGGCTCCAGTCCGGCCAGGTGGGCGTCTATGTGGTGATGTTCCTGGCCGGCGCGCTGTACGTGCTCGGGATGGCGGCGTGGCGATGACCACCAGCTCCGCTGCGGCCCTGAACCGGGACTCCGATGACTGAACTCCTGCATTCGATCGGTTACGGCCGCTGGATTCTCGACGCCCTGCTGCTGCTGCCGCTGATCGGCGTGCTGCCGATGGTCTTCCTGCCGGCCGCCCGGGCCAGACACGTCGCCCTGGTCGTGACGGTGGTGGAGTTCGTGCTGTCGCTGGGGCTGTGGTGGGCCTTCGACCAGTCCGACCCGACGATGCAGTTCGCGGTGGACGTGCCCTGGATGGCGGACTGGGGGATCCACTACGCCCTGGGTCTGGACGGGCTGTCGCTCTTCATGGTGCTGCTCTCCACCGGCATCATGCCGCTGGCGGTGCTCAGCAGCTTCCACTACATCGAGGAGCGCGAGCGCCTCTACTACGGCCTCTTGCTCGCCCTGACGACCGGCATGCTCGGCGTGTTCCTCGCCCAGGACATGTTCCTGTTCTACGTGTTCTGGGAAGTGATGCTGATCCCGATGTACTTCATCATCGGAATCTGGGGCGGCAAGAACCGCCTGTATGCGGCGATCAAGTTCTTCATCTACACGATGGCCGGCTCGCTGCTGATGCTGGTGGCCATCATCGTGATGATGTTCCAGGTCTTCGGGCAGACCGGGCAGGCCACCTTCGCCTACGACGCCTTCCTCCAGGCCGGGCCGAAGATGGGGGCCCTGGCGCCGTGGCTGTTCCTGGCGTTCGCGCTCGCCTTTGCGATCAAGGTGCCGATCTTCCCGTTCCACACCTGGCTGCCGGACGCCCACGTCGAGGCGCCCACGGCCGGCTCCGTCATCCTGGCCAGCGTGCTGCTCAAGATGGGGACCTACGGCTTCCTGCGGTTCGCGGTGCCGTTCTTCCCGAGGTGGCGCTGTCGCCGCTGGTCACGAGCATCGTCGTGACCTGTGCGGTGATCGGTGTCATCTACGGCGCCCTGGTGGCGCTGGTACAGCCGGACGTGAAGAAGCTGGTGGCGTACTCGTCGGTCAGCCACCTCGGCTTCGTGATGCTGGGCATCTGGGCGGCCACCCTGCAGAGCGTGCAGGGCGCCCTGATGATCATGATCGGCCACGGGCTCTCCACCGGCGCGCTCTTCCTCCTGATCGGCATGCTGTACGAGCGGCGCCACACCCGGGAGATCGCCGCCTACGGCGGGCTCGCCCGGGTGATCCCGGTGTTCAGCCTGATCCTGGTGGTCACCGCGCTCGCCTCCATCGGGCTGCCGGGCCTGAGTGGCTTCGTGGGTGAGTTCCTGGTGCTGCTGGGCAGCTTCGAGCGCCATCCCTGGGCCACCGGCCTGGCGACGACCGGGGTGATCTTCGCCGCGGCCTACCTGCTGTGGGCGCTGCAGCGGATCCTGTTCAACCGGCTCGACAACCCGGCCAATGAGCACCTGAAGGATCTCTCGCCCCGCGAGCTCTGGGTGGTCCTCCCGCTGGTGGCCGGCATGGTCTGGCTGGGGCTGTATCCCAAGCCGGTGCTGGACCGCATGGACACGGCGGCCAAGCGCTACATCGAGATCGTGGAGCCGGCCATGAGCCGCTCCGCGCCAGCTACCGCGCTCGGGCGGGTGGAGGAGTCCAAGTGAACCCGGTCATCATCATTGACCTCTCCACGCCCGGCGGCCTCACCCTCGGCCTCCTGCCCGAGGTGGTGCTCACCCTGGGGGCGCTGCTGGTGCTGCTGATCGTGAGCTGGCGCCACCACGGCCCGGCCGACAGCCGGCTGGCCGGGTGGCTGAGTCTGGCCGCGCTCGCCCTCACGGCTGGCGCCCTGGTTGTGCTCACGCGGCTGGCGCCGGATGAGCCGGGTATCGGGCAGATGATCGCGCTGGACGCCTTCCGCTTCGTGGGGAGCGCGCTGGTACTGCTGGTGGCCGCCGGCTCGGTGCTGACCTCGCTCGGTTACCTCGAGCGGGAGCGGCTGGTGGCGCCGGAGTACTATGTGCTGGTGCTGCTAGCGGTGGTCGGGATGCTGTTCATGGTCAACGCCCTGGACCTGATCGTGGTGTTCCTCGGGCTGGAGACGATGTCGGTGGCGGTGTACGTCCTGGCCGGGTACGACCGCGCCGACAGGTACTCCTCCGAGGCCGCGCTCAAGTACTTCCTGATCGGGGCGTTCGCCTCGGGCTTCCTGCTGTACGGAATCGCGCTGGTCTACGGCGCGGCGGGGACCACCAACCTGGTGCAGATCGGCGCCCAGTTCTCCCGCGGCAGCCTGTCGCTGATGGCCAGCCTCGGGCTCGGGTTCCTGGTCATCGGGTTCGGATTCAAGGTGGCGGCGGTGCCGTTCCACATGTGGGCGCCGGACGTCTACGACGGCGCACCCACCCCGGTGACGGGTTTCATGGCCACCGCGGTCAAGACCGCCGGCTTCGTCGCGTTTGCGCGGCTGCTGTACACCTGCTTCGGTGCCAGCACCCTCGAGTGGCGGTCCATCATCGCCGCGCTGGCCCTCGCGTCCATGGTGCTCGGCAACCTGGTGGCGCTGGTGCAGCCGTCGCTCAAGCGGATGCTGGCGTACAGCTCGATCGCCCACGCCGGCTACCTGCTCACCGCGCTCTGGCCGGGTTCACCGCTCGGCCTCTCGGCGCTCACGTTCTACCTGTTGGGGTACGGCGCGACCAGTATCGCGGCGTTCGCGATCCTGGGTGCCCTGGGACGGGACGGCGAGCGGGACCTCACTGTCGGGGATGTTGCGGGATTGGCTCAGGGCCGGCCCTGGATGGCCTTCGCCCTGGCGGTCTGCATGCTGTCGCTGCTGGGCTTTCCCGGGCACCATCGGGTTCATCGGCAAGTGGTACATCATCTCCTCGCTGGTGGCTGAGCGGGCGGCCTGGCTGGCGGTCGTGCTGGTCCTCACCAGCGTCGTCTCCGCGGGCTACTACTTGCCGGTGCTCATGTCCATGTACATGCGACCGGCCCGTGCGCCGCTGGTCTTTTTCGACCGCGGGCTGGCCGGTTCGGCCCGGGTGGCGGTGACCACCGCGGTCCTGATCGTACTCGCGCTTGGCGTCTGGCCCACGGCTGCGCTGCGCCTGGCCGACGCGGCCGCCACCTCGCTGGCCCAGACGGCGGGAGAGGTCGTGGTCGGCCGCTGATCCGTCGACCGACCGGGGCTCGCATCGCAGTCCCCGCCACCTCCTCACTGCCACAGGCATTCCGCATGCAGGCCCCCCAGTCCATCTTCCGCCAGTACGATATCCGCGGCGTCGTCGGGCGCGAAGTCACCCCCGACCTGGCCGAGGCGCTGGGCCGCGCCTACGCCACGGTGGCCTGGGACCGGGTGGGCGCACCCGCCCCGGCTGGTCGTCGGCCGGGACAACCGGCCCAGTGGCCAGGCACTCGCCGCCGGGATTCGGCGTGGGCATCGGCGCCACCGGGGCCACTGCCGTCGACGTGGGCGAGGTGCCCACCCCGGCGCTGTACTTCGCCGTGCACGCCTTGGCCGCCGACGGCGGTCTGCAGGTGACCGGCTCGCACAATCCGCCCGAGTTCAACGGGTTCAAGATGGTGCTGTCCGGCGACTCGCTGCACGGCGAGGACATCCTGCGGCTCCACGAGATCATCTCCCTGGAGCAGTGGCGGACCGGGCCCGGCGGCAGCGAGACCTCGGACGGGTCGATCCTGCCGCGGTACCGCGAGGCCATCGTCGGCCATCATCGCCTCGAGCGGCCGGTGCGGGTGGTGGTGGACTGCGGCAACGGCGTGGCCAGCCTGATCGCGGTGTCCACCCTGGAGCAACTGGGGGCGGAGGTGGTGCCGCTCTTCTGCGAGTCCGACGGCAGCTTTCCCAACCATCACCCCGACCCGACGGTGATCGAGAACCTCCGGGACCTGCAGGCCGAGGTCCGGCGGAACGGCGCGGAACTGGGCATCGCCTTCGACGGGGATGGCGACCGCATCGGCGCGGTGGACGAGGGCGGCGGCGTGGTCTTCGGCGACCAGCTCCTGGTGCTCTACGGGCGCGACGCGGTGCGCCGCTTCGGCGCAGGGGTGCCGGTGCTGTTCGACGTGAAGTGCTCGGAGGTGCTGCCGCAGGCGCTGGCCGCTGCCGGTGCCCGGCCCGAGATGTGGAAGACCGGCCATTCGCTCATCAAGGCCCGCATGAAGGAACTCGCCGCGCCGCTGGCCGGCGAGATGAGCGGGCACATGTTCTTCGGCGGTGACTGGTACGGCTTCGACGACGCGCTGTTTGCCGCCGCGCGCCTGCTGGAGATCGTCTCCCGCGGCAGGGTGGGCTGGCGCCGCTGCTGGCCGACCTGCCGCCCACCTTCGCCACGCCCGAGATCCGGGTGGACTGGCCGGAGGCGGAGAAGTTCGCGGTGGTGGAGCGGGCGGTGGCGCACTTCGCCGCCCGCTACCCGGTCAGCACCATCGATGGCGTGCGAATGACGTTCCCGCATGGCTGGGGGCTCGTCCGGGCCTCCAACACCCAGTCCATCCTCGTGCTCCGCTTCGAGGCCACCGATCAGGCCTCGCTCCAGGCCTACCAGGCGGAAGTCATGGACTGGCTCAAGTCCCAGCGCCGGTAGCGCCGGGTACCGGGGAACACAGAGGCGCTGCGACACCGCGGGCCCAGCCGCCCGCACCCGACCCCCGGTCCGCCGCCTCCTGTGCGTCGGCGGTTGGTCGTCACGTTCGCCACGCCGAGTCGCCGAGTCGCCGAGTCGCCGAGTCGCCGAGTCGCCGTTAGCTTCTCCCCATGCCCCCCCGCGTCCTCCGCATCACTCTCGCGGTCACCCTGCTGGTCCTGCTGCTGTTCGCCGGTCGCTGGACAGCCGGCCTCCTTGCGGATCGCTGGTGGGCGGCTCAGCTGACGCCCGCGGCGGTGGAGTTCGTGACCGACTGGGCGGTGCTCCGCCTGGTGCTGGAGCTGGGCGGCGTGCTGTTCGCCTGTGCCTGGTTCGTGGCGCATCTGCTGTTGGTCTATCGCGCCATCGGGTCGGTGCTGGTCCACCGCCGTCTGGCCAACCTGGAGATCCGCGAAGCGTTGAATCTCCGGGCCCTGGCCGGCGTGAGTGTGGCTGCGGGGCTCCTGCTCGGGTTGCTGACCGGGCGCGGGGTGGCCGGCTGGACCCCGACGGTGGTGATGGCCTGGGCGGGGCTGCACGTGGGAGCAACCGATCCGCTGCTGGGTCGCGATATCGGGTTCTACCTGGCCGACCTGCCGCTGTGGCGGCAGGTGCATGGCTTCGCTGTCCTGCTCATTCTGCTGGCCCTGGGCGGCGTGGCCACCCTCTACTGGGTGATCGGCGCTATCCGCTCGGCGGACCGGCGCATCATCCTGAATGATCAGGCCCGGCTCCATCTGGGCAGTCTGCTGGTCCTGCTGGGCGCGGTGCTGGCGTGGGGCTACCTGCTGGAGCCCGCCGAGCTCGTGGCCGGAGTCATCGGGACGGTGCACACGGGGTTGTTCGGCTTCCGCGCTACCGCCTCGGTTGTCCTCACCACCCTGGCGCTGACGGCAGCATTTCTGAGCGCCTGGTGGGCGTTCCGGGGCCGGAACCTGCTGCTCGGAGTGGCGTGGGCGTTGCTGGCCGCCGGGTCGCTCCTGAGCCACCACATCATCCCCGCCCTCATTGGTCCGGAGCCCGGGGCGGCGCTCGAGCCCTCGGTGCGGCGGCAGTTCGACCAGCTGGGGTACGGAATGACCCTGTTGCGCGACTCGTCGCTGTTGAAGCAGCCGCTGCCGCTGCAACCGCCCCAGCCCGCCGCCCTCTGGGAGCCCACACTCGCCGCCCTCGCCACCGCCGCCGATTCGGGACGGGTGGTCGCCGTGGACCGGGCGGTGGTGCCGGTGATGCAGCGGCCCCGGCCCACCTGGCTCGTGGTCCGGGATCAGGCATTGCGCGGGGCCAGCGTGAGTGTGCTGCTGGATGATCACGCCACCGCCTCTGGGCACCCGATCTCCTTTTCCGATCCGGACAGCCTGCGCGCCTCCGCCGGGGTCCCGGCGCTGCGGCTGCCACCCCGCGCCGTCTGGCCCAGGGCGCCGGTCACCGTGGTGGACAGCATCCCCCGCGGGGGGGTGCTGATCGGCTCGGGCCTGCGTCGGCTCGCCCTGGCGTGGGCGCTGCAGTCGGCGGCGCTGCTCAGGGCCGGGACCGAGCGGCACTTCGCCTTCTGGTACCTCGACCCTGTGGACCGGCTCAGCAAGCTCGTGCCCTACGCCAGCTGGGGTGCGCCTTCACCCCGGCTCATCGGGGGCGAACTGGTCTGGATCGTGGACGGGTACCTGGCCAGCGCCACCTTCCCAGCCACGACCCGGGTGCGCTGGCATGGAGAGTGGGTCGGGTCGCTCCGCGTGGCCTTTGTCGGCGTAATCCACGCGGAATCGGGGGAGACGCGGATCTACCTCCGCCACGCCGCGGACGAGATCGCCAAGGAGTGGCAGGCCCTATTCAGTGGTCTGATCGAGCCTGCCTCCGCGACCCCGGCAGAGGTGGTGCGGGCCCAGGGGTACCCGCACGAGCTCCTCGAGACTCAGCTGCGGGTGCTGGGCCAGCCGCATTGGGGCATTGGCGGGGCCATCGGCCGGGCAGAATCCTCCGGTCCCGCCGGCCCCGCGCGGGACGCCACCTGGGAGTCGGACACCAGTGGGGTGGAGGAGATCATCCCCTTCCAGCGGCCGTCGGAACGCCACGTCTCAGCCGTGGTGCGGGCCCGGATGACCGACGGCTGGGAGACCCTCACGATCCTGCGGGTGGACAGCATTCTTGCCGTGGCAGATCCCGCCTCCCTGCAGACCCGGTGGGGTCGCTTTCCCACCTTTCAGCAGCTCCGGGATTCGGTTGAGAAGGCCGGCGGCCTGGTCGAGCCTGGTCCGATCCGCTACTGGCTGACCAGTCAGGGCCTGGGCGCATATCAGGTGCATGTGGCCCGGCACGAAACCGGGGAGCCAGTGCTGATCTGGGTCAGCCTGGCCACCCCGGACCACCGGGGTGCGGGGCACGACCTTCAGGAGGCCTGGCAGAATATGCTCGGGCTCTCTGCGCCGATCATCTCCGCAGGGGCCCGCGGCACCCAGCTGCTGGAGGCCAGGCGGCATCTGGACCAGGCTGAGCAGGCGCTCCGGCGGGGCGATCTGGAGTCCTTCGGAAGGGCGTGGGAGGCGCTGAGGCGGACGTTGCGTTCGCCTTAAGTCTCACGCTTGCCACCGGTTAGCCCGCTGGCTACCTTCCGCGCCGCCGCAGGCCCGGTCCGGCCGGCCGGTATCACCCCTCGAACGAGGACAGTGTGAACCTCCACGAATATCAGGGGCGGGCGTTGTTCCGCGCGGCCGGCATTCCGATGCCGGACGGCGACGTGGCCTCCACCCCCACCGAGGCCGAGTCCATCGCCCGCCGTATCGGCGGCACCGTGGTCATCAAGGCGCAGGTCCACGCCGGCGGGCGGGGGAAGGCAGGGGGGGTCAAGCTGGCCAAGACTCCGGCCGAGGCGGTTGAGGCGGCGGAGAAGATCCTGGGAATGACCATCAAGGGACTGGAGGTCAGGAAGGTGCTTGTGGTGCCGGCGGCGGACATCGCCACGGAGGCCTACGTCGGCCTGATCATGGATCGCGCCAGCCAGCGGCCAGTGTTCATGGTGAGTCCGGCGGGCGGCATTGACATCGAGGAGGTCGCGGCCAAGACCCCTGACAAGATCAGCCGGCTGGCCGTGGATCCCCGCTACGGGGTGCTGCCCCACCAGGCGCTTGGCCTGGCGCTGTTCCTGTACCCGGAAATCGCCAAGGCCCGGGCGGCGGCCCGGATCATCGAGCAGCTGTACGAGCTCTTCGTGGCCAATGGCTGCTCGCTGGCGGAGATCAATCCGCTGGTCACCACTCCGGACGGCCGGGTGGTGGCGCTGGACGCCAAGGTCACCATTGACGACAACGAACTCGACCGGCGGCCCGATCTGGCGCTGCTGCGGGATGAGTCGGCCGAGGAGCCGAGCGAGGTCCAGGCCCGCCGGGCCAACCTCACGTTCATCAAGCTGAGCGGCAACGTGGGCTGCGTGGTCAACGGGGCCGGGCTGGCCATGGCCACCATGGATCTGGTCAAGTACTATGGCGGGGAGCCGGCGAACTTCCTCGATATCGGCGGCAGTTCCAACCCGGACAAGGTGGTCAACGCGCTGCGGATCATCACCAGCGACCCGAGCGTCAAGGCGATCCTGTTCAACATCTTCGGCGGCATCACCCGGACCGACGACGTGGCCAACGGCATCAAGACGGCCCTGTCGCAGTTCCCGGTCAAGGTGCCCATCGTCGTCCGCCTGACCGGCACCAACGAGGCGGAGGCGGTGAAGATCCTCCAGGGCATCGGCATGACGGCGCTCTCCGACATGGACGAGGCGGTACAGAAGGTCGTGGCGCTGGTCGAGGAGGCCGCATGAGCATCTTCGCCAACAAGACCACCCGCCTGCTGGTCCAGGGGATCACCGGGCGCGACGGCTCCTTCCACGCCCGGCAGATGATGGAGTACGGCACCCAGGTGGTGGCCGGCGTCACGCCGGGCAAGGGCGGCCAGAAGTTCGAGGGCAAGGTGCCGGTGTTCAACACGGTGGCCGAGGCGGTGGCGATGAGCGGCGCCAACGCGTCGGTGATCTACGTGCCGCCGGGGGGCGCCGCCGGCGCCATCTTCGAGGCGGCCGACGCCGGCATCGCACTGATCGTCTGCATCACCGAGGGCGTGCCGGTGATGGACATGACCCGGGTGCTGCCCTTCGTCCGGGAGCGGGGGGCACGGCTGATCGGCCCCAACTGTCCCGGGCTGATCACGCCGGGCGAGGCGAAGGTCGGCATCATCCCCGGGAACATCTGCCTGCCGGGTCGGGTCGGGCTGGTGTCCCGGAGCGGGACGCTGACCTACGAGGTGGTCAACCAGCTCACCAGGCACAAGATCGGCCAGTCCACCTGCGTCGGCATCGGCGGCGATCCGATCATCGGCACCAACTTCATCGACTGCTTGCGCGCCTTCCAGGCCGATCCCGGCGACGGACGCCATCGTCATGATGGGCGAGATCGGCGGCACCGACGAGCAGAACGCCGCCGCAGTTCGTCCGGGAGCACGTGACCAAGCCGGTGGTCGGCTTCATCGCCGGGCAGACGGCGCCGCCCGGCCGCCGCATGGGCCACGCCGGGGCCATCATCTCCGGGGCCACCGGCACCGCGGCGGAGAAGATCGCCGCCTTCGAGGCCGCCGGCATCGGCGTCATGCGTCGCCCGGTGGACGTGGTGGAACTGCTGAAAGCCAGACGCTAAGCCGCATTCACCCTGATTGTTGGAGCTCGACGTGGCAACCCAGCTCACTCTTGGCATGCTCAAGCCCGACGCCATCGCCAGCGGCAAGGCGGGGCTCATCATCGCCCACCTCCAGAAGGAGGGCTTCGTCATCCGGGCGGCCCGGCTCACCCGGCTGTCCCAGGCCCAGGCTGCAGAAGTTCTACGAGGTCCACACGGGCCGGCCGTTCTACGCCGACCTGGTGGCGTTCATGACCAGCGGGCCGGTGCTGCCGATGGCGCTGGAGCGGGCCGATGCGGTGAGCCACTTCCGGGCGGTGATCGGTGCTACCGACCCGGCCGACGCCGCCGCCGGCACCATCCGGAAGCTGTACGCGGAGTCGAAGGGGAAGAACGCCGTCCACGGTTCGGACAGCGTGGAAAACGGGATCCGGGAGGTCGGGTTCTTCTTCACGGAGAGCGAGCTGGCGGGGCTCTGGGGCTAGGGCGCGGCGTCGATCAGCGGCACGCCCACTTGACCCAACTCGTTGTCCCGATTAGGTTTTCGGGCTATGCTCACGGTTGATGCCCGGGATCTTCAGCGGGGCCCGGTGGAGACCACCGGGCTGCTGGACGTCGCGGATCCGACCTTCGCCGGGCTGGAGCTGGGGCTGGACGCCCCGGTTGCGGTCAGTGGCAAGCTGTCGCAGTCTGGCGATCAGGAATTCTTCTGGCAGGCCCGCCTGACCGGCCGGGTTCGCGGCACCTGCCGCCGCTGCCTGACCGAACTGGTGTATCCCCTCGGCGCGGACGTCGAGGTGCTCTTCAGCGCCGACCCGGATGCCGCGGACGACCCGTCCGTGTATTCGTTGCCGGCGCCCGTAACCCGCGTGGACGTCCGTCCGGTGGTGCGAGAGGAAATCGCGCTGGCCGTGTCCGCGTATCCGCTGTGCCGAGAGGATTGCGCCGGGCTGTGCGCCCGGTGCGGGGCAGACCTGAACGACGGGCCGTGCAGCTGCGCGGCCCCCTCTGACTGAGGCTCCGATGGCCGTACCGAAGCGCAAGACGTCGAAGTCCCGCAAGCGGCTCCGCCGCGGACACGACAAGGCCGTGGTCATTCCGACCCAGGCCTGCCCGCGGTGCTCCTCGCCCAAGCTGCCGCACCGGGTCTGCCCTACCTGCGGGTACTATCGTGGCAAGAAGATGATTGAGGTCGAGGACGCCTGAGCGTGATCCGCATCGCTCTCGACGCCATGGGGGGCGACCACGCCCCTAAGGCGGAGATTGAGGGTGCGGTCCTGGCCCTGCGAGAACTCCCTCCGGGGTTCCTGATCCAGCTTGTGGGTCGCCGTGACGCCATCGAGGCGGAACTGGCCCATTACCCGGATCTGGACCGGAGCCGGATCGCGGTCCACGATGCGCCGGACGTCATCGGCATGGACGAGAAGCCCCTCGCCGCCGTCCGCAAGAAACCCAACTCGAGTCTCGCCGTGGCCCTGGGCCTGCAGAAGGCCGGGGCCTCGGATGCCTTCGTCTCGGCCGGCAACACCGGGGCGGTGCTGGTGGGCTCCACCATGCTGCTGGGGCTGCATGACGGCGTGGAACGGGCCACGGTCGCCTCGATCATCCCCACCGCGGACCTGCCCACGCTGCTGCTCGATTGCGGGGCCACGATCGACTGCTCCGCCCGGGAGCTGGCCGGCTTCGCCTGGCTGGGCACCATCTACATGCAGGATGTGCTCGGGCGGCCGACCCCCAAGGTGGGCCTGCTCAACGTGGGCGAAGAGGACGAGAAGGGGAACGCCGCCGTCAAGGAGGCCCACCAGCTGCTCAAGCAGGCGGCGGGGCTCAACTACGTCGGCAACGTCGAGGGCCGCGACATCCTGGCGGGGCACCAGCAGTTCGGCCAGCTCGACGTGGTGGTCTGCGACGGCTTCGTCGGCAACATCGTGCTGAAGTTCTACGAGTCGGTCGCCCGGATGATCGTGCGGCTGGCCAAGGCACGGGCGCCCGGCATGCTGCAGCAGCCCGATACCCAGGCCATCTTCAAGCACCTGGATTACAGCGAGTACGGCGGCGGCCCGCTGCTGGGCGTCCGTGGGGTGAGCATCATCTGCCACGGCTCGTCCACGCCCAACGCGTTCAAGAACGCCATCCGGGTGGCGATGCAGTCCGTGGCCCACGACCTGAGCGCGCACATCGGCGCCCATTTCGCCAAGCGCGAAGGAGAGGCCCGGGCCTGATGAGCCGTCCGATCGCCCACATCGCGGGGCTGGGCGTGCACGTCCCCACCCAGGTGGTGACCAACCGCGATTTCGAGGCCCGGCTGGAAACCTCGGACCAGTGGATCGTGGAGCGCACCGGCATCCGCGAACGCCGCTACGCCGGGCGCGACGAGACCGTCGCCACCATGGCCCGGGACGCGACGGCCGCAGGCCTTGGCCGGGCCGGGATTACCGCGGCGGACCTCTCCGCCATCATTGTGGCCACCGCCACTCCTGACCGCCCACTGCCCTCCACCGCCTGCTACCTGCAGGCCCAGATCGGCGCCCACCAGGCCGCCGCGTTCGACATCGCCGCGGCCTGTTCTGGCTTCGTCTACGGGCTGACCATCGCCGAGGGCCTGATCGCCGCCGGCCAGGGCCAGCACATGCTGGTCGTCGGCGGCGAGAAGCTGACCGCCATCACCGATCAGCAGGACCGTTCCACCGCCATTCTCTTCGGCGACGGCGCGGGGGCAGCGGTGCTGTCCGCCGGCGCCAACGGCGACCGGGGGCTGCTCTCGACGTTCATCAAGTCCGACGGCCGCCTGGCCGAGCTGCTCTACATCCCCAGCGGCGGGACCCTCGATCCGGTTACCGAACAGACGCTCAAGGATCGCACCGGCTACATGAAGATGGCGGGCCGGGAGGTCTTCAAGCACGCGGTGCTGACCATGGCGGAGGCGTGCGACGAGGCGCTCCGCCGGGCCGGCATCCGCCCCGAGGAGATTGACCTGCTGGTGCCGCACCAGGCCAACATCCGGATCATCGACGCCACCGCCAAGCACGCGGGCATTCCGATGGAGAAGGTCATGGTCACGGTCGACCGCTACGGCAACACCTCGGCGGCCTCCATCCCGATGGCGCTCGCCGACGCCGAGGCCTCGGGCCGGCTCAAGCCGGGGATGATCGTCCTGCTGGTGGCCTTCGGCGCCGGGTTCACCTGGGGCAGCGCGGTGATCCGGTGGTAGCGTGGTCCTCTGCCCGGGACAGGGCGCGCAGCGGGTGGGGATGGGCAAGGATCTCGCCGAGCGGTTTCCTGCCGCCCGGGAGACGTTCGCCCGGATCGACGATGCTCTCGGCGTCGCGCTGTCGCGGGTGATGTGGGACGGTCCCGAGGCCGAGCTGATGCTCACCCACAACGCCCAGCCGGCGATCCTGGCCCACAGCGCCGCGGTGTGGGCGGTAGTGGGGGACACGCATCCGGCCAACGCTGCGGGCGGCCGCCGGCCATAGCCTCGGCGAGTACAGCGCCTACGTCGTCGGCGGGTGCGCTCAGCGCCGAGGCTGCCGCGGCGCTGGTACGCCGCCGGGGCGAGCTGATGTACGATGCCGGCACCGGGCGGCCGGGGGCGATGGCCGCGGTGCTGGGGCTGGCCACGAGCCAGGTCGAGGCGGCCTGCGCCGCGGCCTCCTCGGAGACGTCGGTGGTGGTGGCCGCCAACCTGAACGCCCCGGACCAGACGGTGATTTCCGGCGATCCGGCGGCGGTCGAGCTGGCAGGGCAGGGCTGCAAGTCGCGCGGGGCCAAGCGGGTCATCGCCCTCAAGGTGAGTGGCGCCTTCCACGCCCGCTGATGGAGCCGGCGGTGCCCGGGCTGGTCGCCGCCCTGGGCAGCGCCACGTTCGCGGCGCCGCCTGGTGCCGGTGATCGCCAACGCCACCGCCACCGCGGTGCAGGACGTCGGCAGAGGCGAGCACGCTGCTGGCGGACCAGCTCACCGCGCCGGTCCGGTGGGTGGCAAGCATGGAGCGGGCGGTCGGCGCTGGTGCCCGGGGGCCACGTTCTCGAGCTCGGTCCGGGCAACGTGCTGAGCGGCCTCCTCAAGCGGATCGTCCCGGGTGCAGGCCACCTCACCCTGGGGACCGCCGATGAAGTCGAGCGGTTTCTGGCGGCCTAGCACCATGTCACGACCTGCGTGCCGGGAGGCAGCTCCATGACCGGGATTGACCTCACCGGCAAGGTCGCGTTCGTGACCGGCTCCACGCGGGGCATCGGGCACGCCGTGGCGCTGGCTGCTGCACCAGGCCGGCGCCAAGGTGGCGGTGGTGGGGCGGGACCAGGCGCGGGCCCGGACCGTGGCGGGGGAGCTGGGGGAGCGGGCCCTTGGCGTGGCGTGCGACGTGAGCGACCGGGCCCAGATTGATGCCGCGATCGGCGCCACGGAGAAGGGCCTCGGGCCGGTGGACATCCTGGTCAACAATGCCGGGATCACCCGGGACAACCTCCTGCTGCGGATGAGCGAGGCGGACTGGGATGCGGTGCTGGACGCCAACCTGAAGGGCGCGTTCCACACCACCCAGGCCGGTGCTCAAGGGCATGATGAAGCGCCGCAGCGGCCGGATCATCAACATCACGAGCATCATCGGGCTGACCGGCAACAAGGGGCAGGCCAACTATGCCGCCAGCAAGGCCGGCCTGATCGGCTTCACCAAGTCGGTGGCCAAGGAGTACGGGAGCCGCGGCATCCTGGTCAATGCCGTCGCGCCCGGGTTCATCGAGACCGACATGACGTCCGGCTTGCCCGAGGACCTCCGCCAGGCCATGTTGGCCGGGATCGTGCTGGGCCGGCTCGGGCCGCCCGGCGGACGTCGCGGGCGCGGTGCTCTTTCTGGCATCGGAACTGTCGGGCTACATTACCGGACAGGTGCTCGTCGTAGATGGCGGGGTCGCCGTCTGACGGGCCAGCAGATCACCCCCTCCCTCGAGGAACGTCATGAGTAACGTGGATGAACAGGTCAAGGACATCATCGTCGAGGAACTCGGCGTCGAGCGCGAGAAGCTCACGAACGAAGCCAGCTTCATGGAGGACCTCGGCGCGGACAGCCTGGATACGGTCGAGCTCGTGATGGCGTTCGAGAAGGAGTTCGACATCGACATCCCGGATGAAGAGGCCGAGAAGCTGCGGACCGTCGGGGACGCGCTGAAGTACCTCCACGAGAAGCTCGGGAAGTAAGTTGGCCCGGCGTGTCGTGGTGACGGGGTGCGGCATCGTCTCACCCCTCGGTACCGATGTCGCCAGCACCTGGGCGGCCCTGCTGGCGGGCCGCTCGGGCGCAGCGCCCATCACCAAGTTCGATCCGGCCAAGCTGCAGGTGCGCTTCGCCTGCGAGGTGAAGGGCTTCGATCCGCTGCAGTACATCGACCGGAAGGAAGCCCGGCGCTTCGACCTGTTCGCCCAGTTCGCGCTGGCGGCGGCCCACCAGGCCATGACCCAGGCGGGCCTCGAGGGCAAGGTGCCGGACCCCAACCGGGTCGGCGTCATCCTCGGCAGCGGCATCGGGGGGATGCAGACGTACGAGGACAACTGCGCGGCCTACCTGCTCAAGGGGCCAGACCGGGTGTCCCCCTTCTTCGTGCCGATGTTCATCGCCAACATGGCGCCGGGGCTGGTGTCCATGCGCTACGGCCTCAAGGGGCCGAACTACGCCACGGTCTCCGCCTGCGCCGCCTCGGCCCATGCCATCGGTGAGTCCTTCACCCTGATCCGCTCCGGTGTCGCCGACGCCATGCTGACCGGCGGTTCGGAAGCGGCGATCACCGGCCTCAGTGTGGCCGCCTTCTCCAACATGAAGGCGATGTCCACCCGCAACGACGACCCCACCACCGCCAGTCGCCCGTTCGACAAGGACCGCGACGGCTTCGTGCTGGCCGACGGCGGGGCGGTGCTGGTGCTGGAGAGCCTCGAGCACGCCCAGCGGCGGGGCGTTCCCGATCCTCGCCGAGGTGCTCGGCTATGGCCTCAGCGGGCGACGCCTACCACATGTCCGCCCCGGCCCCGGAGGGAGAGGGCGCCCAGCGGGCCATGCGGATGTGCCTGGAGGACGCCAGGATCCCCGCCTCCCGGGTGGGGTACGTCAACGCCCACGGTACCAGCACCCCGCAGGGAGACATCGCCGAAACCCAGGCGGTCAAGGCGGTCTTCGGCGACCACGCCCGGCAGCTGGTGTTCGGCTCCACCAAGTCGATGACCGGCCACCTCCTGGGCGGGGCCGGGGCACTGGAGTTCGCCATCTCGATGATGGTGGTTACCACCGGCAAGATCCCGCCGACGATCAACCAGTTCTCGGTGGATCCCGCCTGTGACCTCAACTCGGCCCCCAACGCCATGATCGAGCGGCCGGTGGATGTGGCGATCTCGAACTCCTTCGGGTTCGGGGGGCACAACGTCACGCTCGCCGTGCGCCGGTTCGAGCCGTAGCGGCGCTGAACCGCGCCACGGCGGTCGCGCTCAGTCTCCCCATGCCCGCTTCCCCGGCGGGTCTCGCCGCCGGGGTGCACCGCGCCCTCGACCGGAACTGAGGCGTCTATGCCGACCTGGCACCGACTGGGCACCCGCGACGAGCTGCTGGGCCGGGTGCCCTGCGCGCTCAAGCTGGAGCGCCAGCAGATAGCGCTGTTTCACCACGAGGGCCGCTTTCGGGCCATCGGCAACAGTTGCAACCACAAGGGCGGGCCGCTCTGCGAGGGTCAGGTGCGGGGCGAGTTCGTGATGTGTCCCTGGCACGCCTGGGAGTACAGTGTCGTCACCGGCAAGGGTCCGCCGGGATACGATCGAGAGGCAGTGCCGGTGTTCGCCGTGGAAGAGCGGGCGGACGGCGTGTACGTGGACAGCGACCCCGTCTCGCCCCGGCGTCTCATCAAGCACGATCCGCATCCCTTGACCGTCCTGACACCCCGGCCCGCGGGCGCGCCGCCCCGCGTGCTTGGTATTTCCACTACCGGCATGGACGCGGATAACCCTCGACTCTCCACCTCCGAGCTGCTGCTCGAGGCCGCCCTCAGCCATGTCCAGGCCACCGGCGCGGAGACCCGCCTGATCAAGCTGCGGGAGCTGGCTTTCCGTCCTTGTGAGGGCAACTACTCCAAGGCCGCCCACGCCTGCACCTGGCCCTGCGCCATCACCGAGCGCGATCCCGCCGATCAGCTGACCGCCGTATACGAAGGGCTGGTGCAATGGGGGGACGTGGTCCTGATTGCCACACCAATTCGCTGGGGCCAGGCTGCCGCGCTGTACCACCAGATGGCCGAGCGGCTCAATTGCATACAGAATCAGATGACGATCCACAACCGCGCGCTCATCAACCGCAAGGTCGCCGGGTTCATCATCACGGGTGGCCAGGACAATGTGCAGGGGGTGGCGGGCGGCCTGTTGACCTTCTGGGCGGAGCTGGGCTTCGTGTTTCCCCAATTCCCGTTCATCGCGCATTCGCGGGGCTGGGACGCTGAGGACATGGAGAACAACGTCCGGCAGGTGCGGGCCAGCGAGGCGCTGCGGGTCGCGGCTGGGGAGCTGGCCGAGCGGGCGGTGGATCACTGGCGCGTGCTCATTCGGCACGCGGAGGAGCTGGACAAGCCGATGGAGCGCAGCGGTCGCAAGGCGAAGCGCCTGGGCGGCGTCACGACCGAGGCCTGAGCCGGTTCAGGTGCCCTTGCGCAGGGGCAGCGTGTCGTGGCCGAGGAGGGAGACGATCGTCAGGAACGGCATGCCAGACCGGTCCTGCCGCTCCGCGTCCACACTGCGCAGACGCTGTAGGTCCTGGCGGAGCCGGTCATAGGTAGCCGCTGCGCTGTCGCTCCCCGGAACGAAGCCGCCAGTGCGGAGATTGACCCGGTCAGGCTGGGACAGAAGGAAGCTGTGCAGCCGGGCCAGCGTTAACAGCAGGCTGTCCGCCCGGGCGGCGGCCGCGACCGGCTCCGGCCAGAGGATCCGGGCGTGCCACTCCTGCGCTTCGGCCCGGCTCCAGCGGCCCGCGCGAATGAGGCTGCCCGCCGTGTCGCGATAGGCCGCCTGCAGCCCGTCCAATTCCGCTCGGTATCCCGCTATCAGGGTCTTGAGCGCCGCCAGGCTGGTCAGGGACTGGCGGAGGCTGTCAGCGGACCCGAGCCGGGAGGGGCGAAGTACTCCGGTCAGGCCCAGTTTCGCCGCGGAATCGGCCAGAGTGTTCGCCGCCGACTCCCGCGCCCGGGCGAACCGGGTGGCCATATTGTACGGGGCCTGAAGGGCGCGCCGCTCCTGCTCGGTAAGGATACCAGTGCCTCCGAGACCGCGCGGCTGGGGGGCCGCCCTGATGGTCCCGCGGGGGAGCACCGCTTCGTCGGTGACCTGTGGGCCCTGGGCGAGGGTCAGTGCTGCGGCGGCAACCACCGCGAGGCTCGCCGTCGCTGCCGCCAGCCGGGCGCGCCACCGAGGCCGGCGCCGCGCGGCCAGCTCGCGGGCGCTGCGGGAGAACATATGGTAGACCTGGGGAACGGCACCGGCGGGCGATTCACTCAGGGCAGGCTCAGGTGGATCCACGGTGGCGACATGAATCGCTGCGCGCCCCGCCGCGACTTCGTATTCGGGTTGGGCCGTGATGGGCAGCCACTGCTGGCTCTCCCGATGGAAGAGCTCCGCGCTGCTCGTGACCATCCCGCTCTGGATGCCCAAGGCGAGTTCGTCAACGCTGCGATACACGGCCTCCTCACCGGAGGCCAGCCGGACACGAAACATACCCCACAAACTAGCGCACCCCCGCCGTGTCGGGGAGCCGGATTCGGGAATCAGTTTGCCGGAGGGGGGGGCAGGGACTCTCCGATGACACGCCGAAGCCGCCCAGTCGCGCCGATGCGGCCACCCTCCCGGGCGACGGGCGGGGTGGCCCTGCCTGCTGCGCGATTCGGTCGCGGAAGTCGCGGTAGCGTTGCGCCACCGCGGGGTCGGCAAAGCGGATCTGGCCCCGACCGGTGGCGTACTGGCCCTCCTCGCGAAGCAGGAGCCCGAACAGGCTGTCCGCCAGGCTCAGGAGCGTCCTGCCAGCCTCGGCGGTCTCGTAGGTCTCGCGCAGGGACTGGTTGCCGGCTCCGCCAGGAAAGTAGGTCTGGTCGAGCATGACCTCCTGATCGTGGTAGGTGCGCAGGATATTCAGGGCGGCGGCCACCGTCCGGCGGGCCGCGCGGATGCTGTCGCCGGTCACGAACCGGCCGGGAGAGAAGAGGTCCGTCACGCCGGCCAGCGCAAAGGCCTCCTCCAGCGTCTCCTGAGCTTCCGCGTAGGCGCTGGCATAGGGTGGCCGCTTCGGCTGGCTCGCGCCGAGCCGGGAAGTCAGCGATTCCACCGGCGCCGCCAGCGAATCGGGACTATTCTGGTCGTCGATGCCGAGGGGCCGAGACGGTGCGATAGCTTCTGAGAGGGCCTCGGTGAGCGCGGCCGCCCGCTGTCGCTCGGCGCGCCGGGAGGCCAGGGATGGGGTGCTGGCCCCCGCAACCGAGCCGACCCCACTCGAGGGCTCCGGTGCCCAGGCGAGAATCGCTGCCAGAACTACGGGTGTCGCGATTCCGATCACCTTGATAAGGCTCCTGGCATGGCTGCCTCTCGCCCTGGGAGGCGCCGGGACGGGCAGCGGCTGGCTTCGGCGCCGTTTGGCGGCCTGGTCGGAAACCTCCCCCTCATCGGCTGGCGGCGCACCCTCCAGCTTGCGAACGGGGAACGGCGTGGGAGGTGGCTCGACCGGGCGTGCCGATCCGCCGCTCTTTCTTGCCACTCTGGCAGTTGTGACTTGGATCTCGGCCTGGATCGCCTGGAGTTCCGGGACCTCCTGGATCGAGAGCCAGGCCTGAGTGTCATTGTTGAAAACTTGCGCGGAGACCTGAACGACCCCGCTCCGAACGGCGGTCGAGAGCTCCTCGACCGTCCGGAACACCGCAAGTTCTCCAGACCCAAGCTTGACGCGGACCATAAGCCTCGGCGGTTGCAACGGTAGCCTGTTGCCGCGAACGATACAGTATGTCATCCGCGATGTGTTCTCGCAGTGCGCTGGCACACCATGGCATGCAGCTTCCGTGCTCAGCCTAGAATATGATTTATATGCACTTACGTATACCCTTATCCAATATGTTGATGCATCATCACAACACTTAATCTATTACCTGAAGGTGGAGGTGTGGCGGGAGCCGATTCCGGCGCTGGCTTGGGTGAATAAGGGAGCCATTTGATCTCTATGCTGTCGTGTTTCTTTTCAGGAGGTTTCCATGGTGGACTCCGGCCGTTTTCCACACGATGATGGCGGCATGTCCAGGCGGGAGTTCCTCTCGGCCGGCGGAAGTGCGCTTGTCGCCGCCAATTCGACTGGCCTTTCTGGCGGGTCGACATTAAGTAACTTATCAACACTCTCCGTAACGCCCGGAGACGGCTTCGAGCTTGCCGAGCTCCAGATCAGCGACATTCTGGCTGGCTTGGAGAGCGGCCGGTGGAGCAGCAAAGAGCTCGTGGGTCTCTATGCCGAGAGGATCGAGTCGCTGGACCGGCGCGGGCCTGCGCTTCGCCATGTCCTGGAACTCAACCCCGACGTGGGGAGGGTCGCCGAGGAACGGGACCGGGAGCGGCGGGCCGGCCGGGTCCGGGGTCCCCTTCACGGAATTCCGGTTCTCCTGAAGGACAACGTCGCGACCGGCGACCGGATGACTACAACCGCCGGGTCTCTTGCCATGGAGGGCTGCCGGTCTCCCGAAGACGCCTTCCTGGCCGACCGGCTTCGGGCTTCCGGAGCGATCCTCCTGGGCAAGACCAACATGAGCGAGTGGGCCAATTTTCGGTCAACCCGGTCATCCAGCGGCTGGAGCAGCCGGGGCGGCCAGGGAAGGAACCCAGTGGTGCTGGACCGCACGCCCTGCGGCTCCAGCTCCGGGACCGCAGGGGCCATCGCCGCCAGCTACGCCTCGGTTGGGATCGGCACCGAAACCGACGGGTCCATCACCTGTCCCGCCGCTACGGTTGGCATCGTGGGTATCAAGCCGACGGTAGGTCTGGTGAGCCGGACCCGGATCATCCCGATCTCCGCCACCCAGGACACCGCCGGTCCCATGACCCGGACGGTAGCGGACGCCGCCCGCCTCCTCACCTCTATTACCGGCGTGGATCCAGAGGATCCCGCGACGGCGGCCAGCGGACCCTACGCCGGCACCGACTACAGCCGGTACCTGGACCGGGGCGGGCTCGAGGGCAAGCGCCTCGGGGTGCCGCGGGCCCGGTTCACCGGCTACAACGACGCTACCGACCGGCTCTTTGAGGAGGCGCTGGGTGTGCTCCGCGGCCTGGGCGCCGTTGTGGTGGACCCCGCGGATATTCCCCATGCCGGGGAGTACGATGACGCGGAGTACCAGGTCCTGCTGTACGAGTTCAAGACGGGCCTGAACGACTACCTCGCCGCCCTGGGGCAGGATGCGCCGGTGCGGTCATTGGAGGAGGTCATCGCGTTCAATGAACGCAACCGCGCCCGGGTTATGCCCCATTTCGGGCAGGAGATCCTGTACCAGGCCCAGGAGAAGGGACCACTTTCCGCCCCCGCCTACCGGCAGGCCCTCGCCACCTGCCGCCGGCTGTCGCGAACGCTCGGCATCGACCGAGTCATGACCCGGCACCGGCTGGACGCGCTGGTGGCGCCAACCGGCAACCCGGCCTGGCCGATTGACCTGGTCAACGGAGACCACTTCACCGGCTCGGTGACCACCCCGGCCGCAGTGGCCGGATACCCACACATCACCGTCCCCGCAGGACAGGTACACGGGCTGCCGGTCGGACTTTCGTTCTTCGGTCGCGCCTGGAGCGAGGCATCGCTCCTCGCCATGGCCTACGCATTCGAGCAGGCAACCCTGCATCGCCGGCCGCCAAGATTCCTGCCGACGCTGGAAATCGGTGTACCGGCCTGACGCGCCGCGGTCAGGGTTATTGCCACGAGGCAAGGCTGCGCCCCATGCGGCCGACGGCCGGCGGTCTTACCTTGCAGCCCGGTCCGGATGGGCGTCGTTCCGTCGAAGGGGGTCAGGGTGCGCTGGAGAGAGGAATCGCTGGGGCTTCTCGTGCTGGCCCTGTCCGTGGGTCCGCTGTCAGGGCAGGTGACGGATTCGGCTGGGTATCGCGACCGCCTGACACTGTTGCCGTTTGCCGCGTATGCGCCGGAGACGGGCGTGCAGTTCGGCGTGGGCGGCGGCTGGCAGTTCAAGTGGCCCGGCTCGGCATTGGACACACGGACCCGAGCCTCCTATCTGGCCGGGGCGGTCACGCTTAGCACCAAGGGCCAGTGGACCGCCGGGGCCGAGACCAGCGCCTTCCTGCCCGGGGGAGAGTGGTGGCTCTTCGGCCGAGCCGGCTTCGCCTCGTTCCCGCTGATCTACTATGGTGTCGGTGCGCAGAGCGAGCGGGCCGACAGCAACCGGATGAAGCACCGCTTCATCAAGCTCGAAGGAAAGGCGCTCCGCCGGTTGCACGGGCCCTGGTATGGCGGCCTGTACTATCGGCTGCATTCGTTTTTCGACATCCGGTGGCAGGACGACAGCCGGATCCCCGCCGGTCTGGCCGGCGGCGAGGGGGGCAAGAGCTCCGGTGTTGGGGTCAGCCTGCAGTACGACACCCGTCCCTCCCAGACCACCCCAACCCGGGGGCGATACCTGGTCGTGGATTATCTGCGCAACGAGGGATTCTTCGGCAGCGACTACGTCTATGACTACCTCCTGCTCGATGCCCGCACCTACCTCCCGGTACGGCATGGCCGCGACGTCGTGGCGCTCAACCTGTACGCCGAGTTCAATGGTCCCGATGTCCCGATCCAGACCATGTCCATGCTCTCCAACGCCACCACCCAGGAGCTGATGCGTGGCGTTTATCTCGGGCGCTTCCGGGACCGGCACGAGCTCGTGGCACAAATGGACTATCGCGGTCATCTCAAGGGGCGGTTGGGGTACGTCGTCTTCGGTTCGGCAGGCAACGTGTTCGGGAGCGGTGGGACCGAGCTGTTCGACGACCTCAAGTTCACCTACGGGGCAGGGCTCCGTTTCAACCTGAATCCGCAAGATCCGCTCAACTTGCGGGTGGATGTCACCCTCACAAGCTTTGGGGAGACGGGGTTGAGCATCGGGGCGGCGGAGGCGTTCTAAGGCGATTGGGCGATTAGGCGGTTGGGTCAGCGGGTGATTGCGCGAATCGGTGATGGGGAAGGGCTCATCCTCTAGTAGTGCAGGATGGAAGCCTATGACGACAGCCAGTAACAGTTCCCGGCTCCTGCTCGGCCTGGGCATGGCCGCGCTGGTGGCGTGTGGCGATTCGACATCCCCGGCACGCGCGACGTATGCCCTCACTCCCGCCACCCAGTGGAGCGGTGGCAGCGTGCAGGTCAGTTCGGCGAGTTTCGCCAACCAGGCGACGCCGGTGTTCTCGGCTGAGGGGAAGACTCTTGCCGTTACCCGGCTGACCAACCTGAGTCTGAGCGTCAGGCTCCCGGCGACTGTCACGGGGCCTGTGACGATCTTCCGCGAGGGCGGCGGTCACGACAGCGTGGGGACGGTCGATCTGGTCGGGCTCCGGAATGCCCGGATGGTGCCCGGCTCGATGGGCTACGACCCTGTGGTCCCCGCCGGCATCACTCCGCTGGTGTTCATCGCGGAAGAAACGGTCAACGGGCCGGTCGGCCTCACGGTCCTCGACCCGGCCACCGACCAGGTGACGTCGGTCAGCGGGGTCGGCCCGGTGCAGACAGGCTTCGGGGTGCTGCCGAGTTATCAGACCAACCGATTCGTCCTGCGCGACAGCAGCGATCAGATGAGCGTGTGGCAGCTGTTCCCGGCCAAGGTCTTCCAGTCGCTGGCCGCGGTCCAGAGTACAGCTGTCCGGAACATCACTCAGCTCTCCGACACCCTCTGGCTCACGCTGATGGGCAATGCCTACCAGCTCACCACCCCCGCTGGAACCCAGGGGCCGTTCTACGGCATCGGCGACCCGCTCCGCGCCGTGTTCTCTCCCGCCGGCGACCGGCTGGCGCTGGTCGTCAACTCGGCACCGGGTGGCCAGGTGCCGGTGCTGGCTCCGGAGGCCGGAGACACGGCCTTCACAGTTCCGCTGGTGAGCGCGCACGGTGCCGCGTTCAGCCCCCATGCCGATCGGTTGTATGTATCCTCGCGGACGGCCGGAAACCTGCCCGACAGTCTGGTCGCGGTCACGGCGAGCGCCGGGCAGCGCCTGACCGCCATGACTCTCCCCGCCGGGTACTCCGGCTGGAGCCTGGCGGTGGATCCACTGACGGACCGCTTGTACCAGGTGGCCGACTCGAGTGGGACCCTCGCGCTGCTGGTCTTCAACGGTGTCACGCTCAAGCTCGAGGGCCAGCTGGTCTGCGGCCAGTGCGGTAACGCCAACTTCTGGAGTGCGGGGCTGGCGGTGGATGCGGCGGCGGGCCGGATTCACGTCGCGTATCCGGGGAGTCCCATTCCGGTGATCACGTTCGACCGGCTGCACTGAGGCGATCCGACTCAGGGCGTCGGTTCGGCGGCCGCAACTGGCACGCCCCCCCATCTCCGAGGTACATTACGGCATCCCACTAAGTCGCTTGTCGCCAAGGACATAGGATGCCGATCACGCTCGACCCCGCCCGTCTCTCCGATGCCGCGCTCCGACCCGTCGCCACCAGGGTCCTTGCGGGCGAGCGGCTCGATGCCAACGATGCCCGGGCGCTCTACGCCACCGACGATCTTCTGGGCCTGGGCCGCATCGCCGAGTTCGCCAACGAGCGCAAGAACGGCGACCGGGTCTTCTTCTCCGCCAATCAGCACCTCAACCCCACCAACGTCTGCGTTCTTCGCAACACCTGCACCTTCTGCTCCTTTGCCCGCATGCCGAAGGAGGACGGCGCCTACACCCGTTCCCTGGAAGAGGTCTTCGCCGAGGCGGAAGCCGCCCGGAACGCGCCCACCAGCGAGTTCCATATCGTGGGCGGGCTGCACCCCAAGCTGCGGCTCTCCTATTACACCGACATGATTCGGGGGCTCAAGGAGCGCTTCCCCCACATTCATATCAAAGCGCTCACCGCGGTGGAGATCGCGCACCTGGCCCGGATCGAGAAGATCAGCGTCCGCGAGGTGCTCATCGCCATGAAGGAGGCTGGACTCACCAGCCTCCCGGGCGGCGGCGCCGAGGTGTTCTCCACGGCGGTGCGGGCGACGATTGCCGAACGGAAGTTGACCGGCGAGGAGTGGCTCGGCGTGCACCGGGAGGCGCACGGGCTCGGCATTCCCACCAACTGCACCATGCTCTACGGCCACGTGGAGACCGCCGACGATCGCATCGAGCACCTCTCGGCGCTCCGGGCACTGCAGGATGAGACCGGTGGCTTCCTGACCTACATCCCGCTGGCCTATCACCCCGACCACAACGAACTGGGCGAGGAGCTGGGCCGAGTCGGTTCCGCGACGACGGCCTACGAGGACCTCAAGAACATCGCGGTGGGGCGGCTCTTCCTCGACAACATTCCTCACATGAAGACCCACTGGCCGATGGTGACCCCGTTCCTGTCGCAGATCGCGCTGAGCTTCGGCTGTGACGACGTCGAGGGCACCGTGGTCTACGAGCGCATCTATCATGAGGCCGGCGCCCGGACCGAAATGCACATGGCCTACGAGGACCTGGTCGGGATGATCCGCGGGGCGGGGAAGCGGCCGGTGGAGCGGAACAGCCTGTATCAGACGGTCCGGGAGAGCTTCGACGACCTGACCCCTCGCGAGCCGAAGATGGCGGGCGCGGGCGCACCGGCGGTACACATCGGATGAGAGTCGGCCGGATTCCCTATATCAACTGTTACCCGGTCTACGGGGCGATTGACCGCGGGCTCCTGCCGCTCGACGCGGAGCTGGTGACGGGCACCGCGTCGGACCTCAATGACCTGCTCGCGGCGGGTGAACTGGATCTCTCGGTCATCTCCGCGGTCGAGTACGCCCGGGATGCCGGCTCGTATCATCTCCTGCCGGATCTGGCCATCAGCTGCGACGGCCCGGTGCACAGCGTCAAGCTCTTCTCCCGCCGACCGGTGGAGGAGCTCACCGGCGCCACGGTGCTCCGCACCGCCTCCTCCCGCACCTCGGTGCTGCTGCTGGAGCTGCTCTGCCGCCACCGCTGGCAGGTGATGCCCAAGTTTGCCACGGTGCGTGCCGAGCCCAGCGATCTGGATGCGCTGGCGCAGTTCCCCCACGACGCGGTGCTGGTGATCGGCGACGCGGCGCTGCTGCTCGCCGCGCGGGGTCAGTATCCGGTGGAAGTGGATCTCGGTACCGCGTGGCGCGACTGGACCGGTCTGCCGTTCGTCTTCGCGGTCTGGGCCGCCCGGCGCGATGCCGATCAGCCGACTGCGCGCGCGGTCCACGCCCGGCTGCTCGAGTCCCGCGCGTGGGGGATCGCCCACCTGGATCTGCTGGCCGACCAGGCCTGGGCGACCACCGGCATCCCGCGCGCCGTGTGCCGGGCCTACCTGGGCGATCTCGACTACAGCTTCTCCTACCGGCACCTGGCGGGGCTTACCGACTTCTTCCGGCGGCTGGCGGCGGACGGGCTGGTGCCGGATGGGAGTCTGAGTTTCGTGAGTGCGGCGTGAGGGGTGGGCGGATAGGCGGTTGGGCGGTGAGGTGGTTGGTGCGAGAGACTACCCCTGTGCGGATGGCGGACCCCAGAATCGAGCATGACTCATGACCATAGATCGCACCTCAAGTGAATTCCAGGACGCCCTCAAGTTGTACGAGAAGGCGCCCCTGCTCGAGCTGGGCGAGCTGGCCGACCGGGAACGGTGGCGCCACCACCCGGAGCCGGTGGTCACGTACATCATCGACCGGAACATCAACTACACCAACGTCTGCGTCGCGGACTGTGGCTTCTGCGCCTTCTACCGGCGCCCGAAGCACGGAGAGGGCTACGTGCTCTCCTTCGAGCAGATCGGTGAGAAGATCGACGAGTGCAAGGAGCTGGGCGGGGTCCAGATCCTGATCCAGGGCGGGCACAATCCCTACATCCCGTTCGAGTGGTACCTGGAGCTCATGCGGTACATCAAGGCGAATCACCCGATCCACATCCATGGGTTCTCGCCATCCGAGGTGGTGTTCTTCGCGGAGCGTTTCCGGATGCCGGTGGCTGATGTGATACGTGAACTCCGCGCCGCGGGGCTCGACAGCATCCCGGGCGGCGGCGGCGAGATCCTGGTGGATGCCGTCCGCCAGCGGGTCGCCCCGAAGAAGGCTCAGACCGACGAGTGGCTCGGCGTGCAGGAGGAGGCCCACCGGCAGGGGCTCCGTAGCTCGGTCACCATGATGTACGGCATGGGGGAGTCGAACGCCGACCGGATCGAGCATCTGTTCCGGGTCAAAGAGGTACAGCAGCGCACCGGTGGGTTCACGGCCTTCATCTGCTGGCCGCTCCAGCCGGAGGGCACGCCCGAGATGTCCGACGTCCGCAAGACCGACGCCGTCACCTACCTGCGCACCCTCGCGATGGCCCGGATCATCCTGGACAACGTGTCCAGCATGCAGTCCTCGTGGGTGACGATGGGCCACAAGGTGGGGCAGGTGGCGCTCCGCTTCGGCGCCAACGACTACGGCAGCCTCATGATGGAGGAGAACGTGGTCTCGGCCGCCGGCACCACGCATCGGGCTACCGTCGCCGAAATGGAGCGGGTCATTCGCGACGCCGGCTTCACCCCGAAGCGGCGGCGGCAGGATTACTCGTTGATCGAGGTGCCTGAGGTGGTCGGTGCATAGGCGATTGGGCGATTGGGCGATTAGGCGACTCGTCCCGGGAGCCACCTCTCGGTGCGGAGGGCCGCCGCATGCTCGAATCACCCCATCGCCCAATCGCCTGATCGCCTAATGACCCGCACCGGCATCGGCTACGACTCCCACCGGCTGGTCCACGGCCGGCCGCTGATCCTCGGCGGCCAGCACATCGCCTTCGAGCTCGGCCTGGCCGGGCACTCCGACGCCGATGCCGTCTGCCACGCCCTCACCGATGCGATCCTCGGCGCCGCGGCCGCGGGCGACATCGGCCGGCTCTTTCCCGACACCGACGCCGAGTGGAAAGACGCCGATTCGCTCAGCCTGCTCCGGCAGGCGTGTGAACTGGTCCGCTATCGGGGCTTCGTACCGAAACAGGCCGACATCACCGTGATCCTTGAGCGTCCCCGACTGGCGGCCCATTTCCCCGCCATGGCCTCCGCGCTCAGCCAGGCCACCGGAATTCCGATCTCGGCCATCGGGCTCAAGGCCAAGACCAACGAGGGGATGGGGTTCATCGGGCGGGGCGAAGGCATCGCCGTGATCGCTGTCGCTTCATTGGAGGATGCCTGATGGATCGTTTTCTGGCCTGGCTGGCAGAACTGCATCCGCTCACCATCCATGTGGTCATCGGCGTCTCCACCTTTCTTGAAAACGTCTTCCCGCCCGTGCCCTCGGATGTGGCCGCGGCGCTGGGCGGATTCCTCTCTCAGCAGGGTGCGGTGTCGCCGACGGTGGTCTGGCTGGTGGCATGGCTGTCCAATCTGGCGGGCGCCGTCGTGGTCTACCTGGTGGCCCAGCGCTACGGCCGGGGCTTCGTGGGGAGCCGGCTGGGGCAGCAGCTCCTTCCGCCTGACGCGATCATCGGGATGGAACGCGCCTACCTGCGCTTCGGCATCGCGGGGATCTTCGCGAGCCGGTTCCTCCCGGGGTTTCGTTCCTTCGTGGCGCCCTTCATCGGCCTGGTGAACCTGCCGCCGCTTCGCGCGCTGGCGACGATCGGCGTGGCCTCCGGCCTCTGGTACGCGGGCATCGTCTGGGCCGGGGCGCGGCTGGGCGAGGAGTGGGACACGATCAGCCACTTCATCAGCCAGGTGAACCGAACGCTCGGGCTGATCGCGCTCCTTACGGTCGGGCTCATCGGCTGGTGGGTCTGGCGGCGGGTGCGCGAGCGGGGACCCCGGCGGGCCCAGCTGGCCCGGGCGCTCCGCCGCGCACTGGGCGACGAGCCGACGGAGGGTACACCATCCGCCAGCGAGGACCCGGCCGCGACCGGGGCGGCCGCGCTGCTCCACGAGCTGACCCACTCCGATACCGGCCTCACCCTGGAAGAGCGGACGGAGGTGGCCGACTTCCTCCGTGAGCGCTGGGGGCTCGGCATTGACCTGCGCCACAGCCTGTCGGCGTCCAATCTGCCCGAGGACACCCGCGAACTCGCCACGATGCTGGCCAGCACCTACGACCGTGCCCGCCGGCTCGCTCTGCTGGAGCGGCTGTATCGCATTGCCTTGGCCCACGGCGCACTGACCCGACATGAGGAGCGCATCATGCGGCGCGCGGCGGACCTGCTCGGCCTGCAGCCCGAGGACCTGGCAGAGGCCCGGGAGCGGGCCCAGGGGTAGTGGTTGGGCGATTGGTGGGTCGCGTTCGTGGCTGGGTCCGGTGTTCCATCTCCTGCTGGTTCCTCTGTCTGGCCTGATCCGTGACACGTCAGTCCGCCGCCAAGCGCTCCTTCCTCCTCGAACAGTTCCGGGATTACCTGGCGCTGGAGGCGGGGCATAGCGGTAACACGGTGGAGAGCTATCTTCGCGACCTTGAGCGTTTCGCCCGGTGGGCGGAGGCCCGCGGGATGGTGACGCCCGGGGCGGTGACCCGGAAGCAGATGCGCGAGTTCGTCTTTGCGCTCAAGGACCTGGGGCTCGCGGCCGCCACCATCCGCCGGCAGGTCTCGGCGCTCCGGACCTACTACGGGTTTCTGATCGGTGAAGGCAAGGTCGAGGCCGATCCAAGCGACCGCCTCGAGATGCCGCGGCGGGGCCGGACGCTACCGGACACGCTGTCGGTGAAGGAGGTGCTGGCCATGATCGAGGCGCCGGCCGCCGACGAGCCGCTGGCGTGGCGGGACCGCGCCGTGCTGGAGCTGGCCTACGGTGCCGGGCTCCGGGTAAGCGAACTGTGCGGGCTCACCCAGCAGAACCTGCTGCTCAACGAGGGGCTGGTGCGGGTGCTCGGCAAGGGCAACAAGGAGCGGCTGGTGCCGGTGGGGCGCCAGGTGATCGGGTCGCTGTCGGTGTACCTGCACCAGGTGCGTCCGGAGCTGGACCGTGGCAAGAGCCAGGGCCGGGTGCTGCTCAACGCGCGCGGCGGGCCGCTGTCACGGGTCGGGGCCTGGGGGATCGTGAAGCGCTGCGCCAAGGCCGCCGGGTATCCGGAAGCGGGTCAGCACCCACACGCTCCGGCACTCCTTCGCCACCCACCTGCTGGAGGGTGGCGCCGACCTCCGGGCGGTGCAGGAGATGCTGGGCCACGCCGATCTCTCCACCACCCAGATCTACACCCATGTCGATCGTGAGTATCTCAGGTCGGTGCACCGGAAATTCCATCCGCGCGGCTGAGTCCGCGCGACGAGCCCTCAGACCGCGGCGTCTACGGATCACATGAGAAGAGCTCTGCTGCCTTGCCCTGACCCTGGCGTGCGGGTGCGCCCGGTACGCGCCGCGCCCGCTGGATCTCTCAGCGGCGCCGGCGGCGTATCAGGCGCGGAGTCTCGCCGATCCCACCCTCCGGCGTCCCTGGATTCGCTGGGCGCAGACACCACCCAGGGCTGGGACGATTGGTCGCTGACCTGGGCCGCGTGGCTCATGCGACCCGAGCGGGTCCGGCTCGCCGCCGAGGTGCGTGCCGCCGAGGCCGGCGTGATCACGGCCGGTGGCCGGCCGGCGCCGGGAGTACAGGGCGGCGTGGAAGGCACCTTCTCCGGCAAGGACGGCACCTCGCCGTGGGCGGTGGCGCTGTCGGGACTCTTCCGCCTGGAACTGGGCGGCAAGCGAGACGCGCGGATTGCCGGAGCCGAGGCGGCGGTGCTTGCGGCGCGGGCACGGGCGGAAATGGCGGCTTGGCAATTTCGCCTGCAGGTGCGGCGACGGCTTCAGGAGCTGACGACCGCCGACTTCCGTGTCTCGGATGGGCGTGACCTGCTCGTGTTGGCGGATCGGGTCGTTGCCGGGTATGAGCGCCGATACCTAGACGGTGTCGCTGGGGCGCATGAGCTGGCCAGGGTGCGGGGCGATCGCGACGCGGTCCAGACGGAACTGCTCGCGTCCCGCCGCGAGGCCAGCGAGGCCGAGGTCCGGCTGCGTGAAGAGTCAGGCCTGCCCGAACCGTTCCGCACGCTGAGCGTGCGCCGCGGCCCCAACCTGGACTGCCACACCGCCACCGATGCCGTCCGGGACTCGCTCTCCCGGCTTGCCCTCACCCACCGTCCGGAGCTGGCGGTCGTCCTGGCGGAGTATCAGGAGAGCGAGGCCGATGTCCGGCTCGCCGCAGCCCAGAGCTGGCCCGACCTCGACCTCGGCCCGGGGCTCCTGTACGATCACGGCGCCGGCAAGTGGACCATCGGCTTCGGCGTACCGGCGATCCCTACGGGCTACCGTGGTCCGCTCGTCGAGGCGATGGCGCGGCGCGAAGTCCAGGGAGCCCGCGTGGCTGAGGTGCAGACCGCAGTGCTGGCGGAGGTGGACGCGGCCATCCGGCGCTGTGAGGCCACACAGACGGACCTCGTCGCGCTCGTCAGCCTCCGCCAGGGAACCATCGAGCGGATGCGGACAGCGACCGACGCCCGCGACCGCGGCGAGACGGATGAGGTGCCGGTGAGCCAGGCAAGGCTGGAGGTTGTCCGCTCGTTGCGGAGCGCGACGGATGCGTCGGCACGGCGGAGGCTGGCACAGTACGACCTTGAGGCAGCCGTCGGCGTCTGGAACCGCGACACTGGCGGGGACACTGGAGCAGAGAGCGAGGCGAGCGGTGACTAGGACGACAGTCGTGCTGCTGGTGTGCGTTCTTGCCTGTGGCAAGACCGCGGACTCGGGTGAGGCGGGTGGGCCGGAGACCGCCACCGGCGCCCCGCTGGCGGTGGCGCAGATCGGCGATGAAGTGGGCATCGCCCTCGACAGCGTCACGCTCCTCCGCCTGGGCCTCGAGACCGCGCCGCTCGCTGTCAGACGCGGCGCTCCAGAGGCCGAGTTGCCCGCACTGATCGTCGAGGATCCCGCCGCGGGGACGACGGTCCGCAGCGGCATCGCCGGCCGCCTCGCCGAGGTGCCCCCGACGGCGTGGCCAGGCGTCGGCACCCGGCTCGAGACCTCCAGCCCCATCGCTCAGGTCGGCGATGCCCGCCCCGTCACCGTGCCGAGGAGCGGTACCGTGGTCAGAATCCTGGCTCAACCGGGCGAACTGGTGCAGGCGGGCCAGCCGCTGCTGGAGCTGGTGGACTACACCGACGCCATCGCCCGCATCGCGTGGGAGGAGGGGGCGCCGCCCGCCACGCTTCGCTTCAGCCGCGCACCGGGTGGCGTGCGGCTGCGGGGCCGGCTGCTGGGTCCGGCACCCGAGGCCGATCCGCTTACCCGTGCCCCCGCCTGGCAATACCGCCTGAGCGGCAGCAGGGGCTGCGCTTCGGCCCGGGGCCGTCCTCATCGCCTTTGCGCCAGAGCCGGCACCATCCCGCGACGCGGTGCTGGTCCCGAGCCGGGCCGTCGTGCAGTGGGACGCGCTGGCCTGGGCATACGTGGAGCGCGCACCGGGCCAGTTCGTGCGCGTCCGGGTACCGACGTCCCGACCGGTGCCCGGTGGCTGGCTGGTGGAGGAGGGGTTCGCAGCCGGGAGAGCGGGTGGTCGTGACCGGCGCCGGACTACTCCTCTCCGAGGAGTTCCGCTCCCGCATCGTGGTGGGTGAAGAGGTCGGGGAGTAGGTGCTCTCCCAGCTCGTTGCCTTCTCCGTCCGGCGGCCAGGCATCGTCATCGGCCTGGCCGCCAGCGTGACGCTCTACGGCGCCGCCATCCTGGCCCGCGCCAAGCTCGATGTCTTCCCCGAGTTTGCCCCGCCGCAGGTCTCCATCCAGACCGAAGCGCCCAGGCCTCTCTCCCGAGCAGGTGGAGATCCTCGTCACCAAGCCGATCGAGGACGCCCTCAACGGCGCCAGTGGCGTGGCGGTGATCCGTTCCCAGTCCATTCAGGGCCTGTCGGTCATCACCGCGATCCTGAACGAAGACACCGATGTCCGCGGCGCGCGTCAGATCCTGTCCGAGCGACTGGGCGAGGTGACCGGCCGCCTGCCCACCAGCGTGGAGCCGCCGGTGCTCTCGCCGCTCACCTCGTCCTCCAGCACCGTGCTGATGGCCGGTTTTACCTCCGATACACGGACTCCGATGGAACAGCGGAGCTTCGTGGACTGGGTGGTCAAGCCGAGACTGCTGGCCGCGCCCGGGGTGGCGAAGGTCGCCATCTTCGGCGGGGAGGAACGGCAGCTCCAGGTGCAGGCCGATCCGGTCCGGCTCCGGGCCCATGGACTCACCCTGAGCGATCTCGGCGAGGTCGTGAGCCGGGCCACGGGCGTCCGGGGCGCGGGCGTGATTGACGATCCCAATCAGCGCATTGTGGTTCGGACCGAGGGCCAGCTCCGTACCCCTTCCGAGCTCGGTGCCAGCGTGGTCCGGTCCGGTGCCGGCAGCCTTCTCCGCCTCCGCGATGTCGCCGAGGTGAAGGAGGGCGCGGCGACCCAATTCGGCGAGGGCTCCATCAACGGTGGCCCCGGCATCGTGGTCGTGGTGTCGGGGGCGCTCGGCTCCAACACCAAGGATGTGGGGGCCGCCGCAGAACGCGTTCTGGCCGACCTCGCCCCCGTCATCGTCGAAGAGGGCCTCACCCTCCATCCCGACCTCTTCCGGCCGTCGGCGTTCATTGACCTGGCACTTCGGAACATCACCACCGCACTGCTGGTGGGCGCGGGGCTGGTGGCGGTGGTGCTGCTGCTCTTCCTGGCCGATCTCGGCGCGGCGGCGATCTCCCTCAGCGCGATCCCGCTCTCGCTGCTCTCGGCGATCATCGTGCTGGACCGGTTCGGGTTCAGCGTCAATACGCTCACGCTGGGCGGCCTGGCCATCGCCCTGGGAGAGGTGGTGGACGACGCCATCATCGATGTCGAGAACATCGCCCGGCGGCTGCGGGAGAACCGCCGGCTCCCGGTGCCCCGCCCGTTCCGAGAGGTGGTGCACGCCGCCTCATTGGAGGTGAGGCACAGCGTGGTGTACGCCACCTTCGTGGTGGCGCTGGTCTTTGCGCCGGTGCTCAGCATGAGCGGGGTGCAGGGCGCCCTGTTCCGCCCGCTGGGCATCGCATACATCCTCGCCACCCTGGCCTCACTGGTGGTGGCGCTCACCGTCACGCCGGCGCTCACCCTGCTGCTCCTGGCGAACGAGCGGCACCGGATTCGGGAAGGCCTGGTGCTCCGCTGGCTCAGGACGGGGTACGAGCCGTTGCTCACCCGGTTGCTCGGCCACCCCCGGTTGGTGGCGCTTGGCACGGCGCTGGTCTGTGTCGCCGCCCTTCTGGTGGTGCCAGTCCTCGGCAGCTCGTTCCTCCCGGAGTTCCGGGAGGGGCACTACGTGGTCCACATGGCCGCGGTCCCCGGGACATCACTGCAGGAATCAGCCCGGCTGGGGCGACTGGTGAGCGCCGCGATCCTCAAGGATCCACGGGTGCACGCGGTGGCGCAGCGGGCGGGACGCGCCGAGCTGTCGGAGGATACCTGGGGACCGCACTACAGCGAGATAGAGGTTGAACTCAAGCCGCTGGTGGGCGAGGAGGCGCGCTCGGTGGAGGACAGCCTGCGGGCGCATCTCAGCGGCTTTCCCGGGGTGAGCTTCGCCATCCGCGGATTCCTCACCGAGCGGATCGAGGAGACCCTGACCGGCTCCACGGCGGAGATCGTGGTGCGGGTCTTCGGCGACGACCTCGACAGCCTCGACTCGGCCGCGCGCCGATTGGCCAGGCTGATACGCGGCGTGCCGGGCGCGGTGGATGTCCAGTACGAGGCGCCGCCGGTGGCGCCCAACGTCACGGTCCGGCTGCGGCCGGCGGCGCTGGCCCGCTACGGCCTGCTCGCGGATGATGTGCTGCGTGAGGTGGAGATCGCTACGCGCGGTGTCCGGGTGGGAGAGATCTTCGAGGCCGGCCGGACTACCGATGTCGTGGTGGTGCTCGCGCCGGCGGCTCGGGACCGGCCCGAGGACCTGGCCGCGTTGCCGCTCCGATCCGCCGACGGCCTGGTGACGAGGCTCGATCGGGTCGCGGACGTCGGGCGATCCACCGGACGATTTCTCATCAGCCACCAGGGCACGCGCCGTGCTCAGACCGTGACGGCCAATGTGGACGGGCGGGATGTGACTGACGTCGCGGCGGAGGTGGAGCACAGGCTCCGCCAGGCGGGGGCGCTGCCGGTCGGCACCCACGCGGAACTTTCTGGCACCGCGACCGCCCAGCGCGATGCCGAACGCGAGCTACTCCTCCACAGCCTGCTGGCGGGAGCGGTCATCACGCTGCTCCTCTGGCTGGCCTTCGAGGAGCCACGCCGGCTGCTGCTGGTCCTGGCCAATCTGCCGTTCGCGCTGGTCGGCGGGGTGGTGGCGGTGGCGGTCACCGGCGGGTCGCTGTCACTGGGATCGCTGGTGGGGTTCGTAACCCTCTTCGGCATCGCCACCCGGAACGCGGTGATGCTGGTGTCGCACTTCGACCACCTGGTCACCCGGGAAGGGGCGAAGTGGGGTGCCGCAACCGTGCTGCGAGGGGCGGGCGAGCGGCTCGGGCCCATCCTCATGACCGCCGGCGTCACCGGCCTGGCGCTCCTGCCGCTCGCGCTCGGCAGCGGCGACCCCGGCCGGGAGATCGAGGGCCCCATGGCCATCGTCATCCTGGGCGGGCTGGTGACCTCCACGCTGCTCAGCCTGTTCGTGCTGCCGGCGCTGGCGCTGGGGTTCGCGCGGTTCGGGAGCCGGGAGCCCGAGGCCTGACCGTTGCCCCCGAGGTGGGGGGCCACTGCGGCCCGCCTGCGAGGCGGCATGCTTCGTGCGCTCGCCGTCGACTCGCGGCGCCCAGCCGCCTAACAGATCAGCCGCCGCGAGCGGCGCTGCCACACCACCTCAGGTCACACCGCGCCGGGCCGGATCACAGACCGCTCGCACGGGGGCGCGATGTCTCCCGGACTCGAGGACCGGCTCCTCACCCATCTCTTCCGTCACCGCGGTGGTGGCCTCCGTCGGGGTCATGCCGCGGTCCACAAAATCCCCGATCCGGCGAAGCCTGGCGGCGGTGGCGCTCCATCCCAGGTTGTCCAGGATGGTTTCCCGCCAGAGAATCCCCGTGACCAGATCCGATTTGGCGCGCCGTGTAGGTGAGGTGGCGAACTTGAGCCCGCGGACGGGCGACGGCAGCACGTTGACCAGCAGCACAATTTCGCTCGGCCGAAGGCGTTCCAGGGGGCGCTGGAACAGGTGCTGGCTCCCCGCCGCCACACCCCATACCCCATCTCCCCATTCGATGAGGTTGATATAGAGTTCGAGCTGGCGCTCCTTGGTGAGTGTGTGCGAGATCTTGTAGGCCAGCACATACTCTCGTAGCTTCCGGCGAAACGAGCGATCCGGTGTGAGGAAGAGATTGCGCGCCAGCTGCTGGGTGATCCCGCTGCCCCCACGGGAGAAGTCTCCCTGTAACACCCGGGACAGCATCTCCCGCTGATTCCTCCAGTCCAGGGTGCCATAGGAGAAGAAGCGGACGTTCTCCGCGGCGAGTACCGCGCAGACGACGGGCGCGGGGAGGGAGTCGAGTGGCACCCATTGGCGCTGACGCGGAGGCTGCCCCGCGTCGGCCCGCCGCTCCATGTAGGCCGTCATCGGTGGTACCGAATCGGCCAGCGCCGCAATCCGCGACCCGGAGCCGAACCAGGTGAGCGAGACATCAGCGATGATCCCCAGGCCCACCAGCGTTGCCAGGGCCAGGACCAGTGAGGCGCCCCGGCGCCATCGCGGTCTGCTTCTCCAGCCGGCGCGCCGGATGGTGGCCGTGTCCCTCATGGCCTTCCTCGTAGCGTGTAGTGAGTCCCAGTATACCATTCCGCCGGTGGACGGACCACTCGTGCTCGAGTTGCGGTATCCCGGCGCCCAACCCATCGCCGTCGCCGATTCAGTCTCCCTCTGGGGCACGTGGGCAGCGGCAGGGCCCGGCTGCGGGTGAACGGCCGCTCCGTGCGGATCGCGCCAAACGGCGGCTTCGCCACCTTCCTCCCGCTTCCTCCGGGTGACGCCGCCGGTGCTTCTGCTGGAGGCCAGCAAGGGTCGCGATACGGTCCGCCGGTCGCTGGTGATCACCCGCCGCCGTCCCACCCCGGTGCCGCGGGGTCCGCTCCGCGCCACGGGAGGCTGGATTCGCCTGCGCCGGCTCCCCAGCGATACCGTGGACAGCGCCACCCAGGTGCGGCCGGTCTTCGCGCGGTGGACGCCCGGTGGGGCGCTGGCCCTCCAGCTTCCCCTGGGGGCCAGGCTACCCATCGACCTCGAGACGGATCATGAGCTGCGGGTGCCCTTGGCGCGCGGGCTGAGGTCTGGGTGAACCGGGCCGAGACCGAGCCGATCGCGGCGCCGCGGTCTGGACAGTCCACGCTGAGCGGTGTGACCCTGCGCCAGGACGAGGCCCGATCCGTCATTGCCCTCAACGCGCCGGATCTGCTCCCGGGCACCGTTGATGCGGTGGGGAACCACGTGCGATGGACGATCTTCGGGGGGCGGGTCGGGCAGCTCCGGCTAGTGGAGTGCTGCGGATGGTCTCGTGCGCCGAGTGTCCGCACGGGACCAGGGAGACGGGCGCGTCATCGTTGACGTCGTGCTGGCGGCCGCGCCGCTGGGCTGGCGCACCGCCTGGCACGACGGCCAGGCGACGCTGGAGCTCCGACCAGCACCTGGCGATCCGCCCGGGCCTTGAGGGTCTCGTGGTGGCGCTGGATCCGGGGCATCCGCCGGAGGGGGCCACCGGTCCCACCGGCGCTCACCGAAGACTCGGTCAACCTGGCTGTCGCGGTCGAGGCGGCCACGCGCTCTGCGAGCGCTCGGGGCGCTCCCGCTCCTGACCCGCACCACAAGGGACCCGGTCTCGCTGGAGGCGCGCATCGCGCTGGCCGACGCGGCTGACGCGGAGCTGTTCGTGCTCGATCCATGCCAATGCGCCGGGCGATGGACGACCGCCGGAATCGGTGGACGGCAGCCGGATCTACTGGTGGCACCCGCACGCCCTGCCGCTCGCCAAGGCGCTGCGGGACTCCGTACCGGCTGTCACGGGGCAGCTCGGGATCGGGACGGTACAGTCCAACCTGGCGGTGCTCCGGCCCACCTGGTTTCCCGCGGTCGCTGGTGGAGGTCACGGCGATCGTCCTGCCCGAGCGCGAGGCCTGGCTGCGTTCGCCGGAGGGCGTCGCCGCCCAGGCCGCTGGGATCGTCGCCGGAATCCGGGCCTGGCAGTCGCGGCGGCCTCAGAAGGCGGGCTGGCAAGCCGGTCTGGCTGAATCCCCGATGCCGGCGCGCTAGCCACCTCGCGGCCCATACCGCCTCTCAGGCTGGGGTCTCCCATGTCACACCGAGAGCAGCACCGTACCGCGCACATCGGCTGGCTTCGGGCCGCGGTGCTCGGGGCCAACGACGGCTTGATCTCCACCAGCAGCCTGATCGTCGGTGTCGCGGCCGCCCAACCGGCCCGCGGGCCGGTCCTGGTCGCGGCCATGGCCGGCCTGGTCGCCGGGGCACTGTCGATGGCGGCGGGGGAGTACGTCTCGGTCAGCTCCCAGGCAGACACCGAAGCGGCGGACCTGGCACGTGAGCGGGGCGAGCTGGCCGCCAACCCGGAATTCGAGCGCGCCGAACTGGCGGGCCTCTACATGAGCCGGGGGCTCACTGCCGAGCTGGCCGGACAGGTGGCGGATCAGCTCATGGCCGGCGATGCGCTGGGCGCGCACGCGCGCGATGAGCTGGGGCTCTCGGAGATGACCCGAGCCCGCCCCCTCCAGGCGGCGCTGGCCTCGGCGACCGCGTTTGCGGTGGGCGCGCTCCCGCCGCTCCTGCTGGTCCTGGCCGTCCCGATCACCCGGCTCACCCCGGCGGTGGTCGGGTTGTCGCTCCTGTTACTGGTGATGCTCGGCGCCGTGGCGGCCCACCTGGGTGGAGCGCCGAGGGCACGCGGGGCTGCTCGGGTGACCTTCTGGGGGGCGCTTGCGATGGCCGCGACAGCGCTCGTCGGCCGGCTGTTCGGAACGGTGGCCTGACGGGCGGTGGCATCGGGCCTGCTCAGGGAACGCTCAAAGTGTTTGGATCCGCCCCGCCATGCGCCGGGGGCTGTGCCGGACGTCGCCTCCGGCCAGCAGCGGGGGACCCCTCGGGTCAGGCCGGCAGCCGCCAGGCGTAGCTCGAGGCCCAGTCGCGGTCGAACAGCGACTGGAGCTCGTGCGACCAGGGCCGGGTGGTCGGCGTTGAAGCTGGCGCCCGCGGTGGCAGCGAAATAGTCCCAGGTCATGTTCGATGTGCCGATATTGATGCGCCGATCGGTCACGATGTACTTCGTGTGGTTGACGCGGGTGTGGCCGGGGTAGTCGCGGGCACTGCCGGTGGTGCTGTCCCAGCCGGGCACAATGAACTGCTTGATCTCCAGCTGGCCGGCCGTCAGGTAGCTGCTTGCCCGGCCGGCGTCGGCGGTGGACTGGAGGGCGCGGAGAAAGGGCTCGATGAGGCTGGAGCTGTGGGCCCATTGGCTCACCAGCAGGCGCACGTAGACCTTTCGCATCAGCACCGCCCGGAGGAGCGCGTCGAGCAGGCTGGGCCACCACACCGGGCGTCGTCGGGGATGACGCCCACCGGGCCGACCGGCGGGCCGGCGCTCTGCCTGCCCGAAGAGCCCAACCGGGGCGAAGTCCATCACGCTCAGGCACACCGACCTCTGCGCGTCGTCAATGGTGTAGACCAGACCGTCCTCGTCCCGGGTGCGGCCGTCGCCGCACATCTCCGGCGGGCTGCCGGTCAGGAACACCCCGCCCGGCTCTCCGCCGAGTTCCTGCGGCAGGGGATTCCAGCGGTCGTGCGGCGTGGCGTAGTGCCGGCCGGCGAGCGGCGACGGAGCTCGCCGGTCCGCGGGCACCAGGCTGGACCAGGGCGGCACCTTGCGGTCAATCCGGACGGTGGGATCGAATACCTCGACCGCCGACGGCTCGAGCTGCCGCTCACCGTCCACCAGCCCTCGAAGTACCGACCGACATCGGCCGCAACGGCGGGACAATCCTCCAGGGCCACGCCCAGCTCCTTCACCTGTGTCAGCGACTTCCAGTCCATGTTCGCCGAGCCGATGTAGAGGTGCTGCGCGTCGAAGATCCAGATCTTCTGGTGCATGATACCGCCGCCACCGTACCACTGGCCCATGGTGATCGAGTGGATGGCGACCTGGTCGGGGAACGCGTGCTCGCAAGGTGTCCGACTCCGGCTTCGTCACCGGCTGCTTCGCCCCCTGGGAAACTCCCGGGCTCTGCAGGATGCGGATACCGACCCCGCGGGCCGCGGCATCGTGGAGCGCCTGGTACAGGTCACGGCCGGCACCGGCGCCAAGTTCGTCCAGCCTCGCCGCGGTGAAGCCCTCTTCGTCATGGGCGGGGTCGGGGAGGAGGGCCCAGTACATGGCCGTGAGGTCAATAGTGGACTGCGCGGTGCGTGTGAGGCGCACCAGCACCTCAGCGGTAGTTGCCACGCCCGGCGCGCCGCCCAGGTCCTCCAGACCGGTGGGAAGTGACTCCACCAGGCGGGCGCGCGGGAGCTTGCGAGTCTGGTCAGACATTGGGGGACTCCGGGCAATCGGCTTGTCGGCCGTCCACGCGGCGGCGAGCGCTCGGGTCGAGGGCCGGGCCGCAACGCAGCGGCCGCAGGTGAGGCGATCGCGAGGCGCGGGCCAAGTGAGGCAAGAAGGGCCGGTCGGGTACCGCTCCCTGGCCGTGGCGGCCCTGACGATGGCGAGAGTCTTCCGGCATCGCTGCCTCCCCTGCGCGGACAAGAGTCCACCTGGGGCCGGTGCGTGTCAAGCTGGATGGCCCGGCCGCGATGGCGAATCGCTGCTCGGCGATCGCCGCTTCCGCACGCTGCCGTCCTGCCATCGCCCGGCCGCTCTTCATGAACCGATCGAACGCGCCGATACTCCGGGTATGCGCCCACCTTCCGCGTGTTCCCGGCTGCCGATCGTGGTCCTGGCAGCCCTCGCCTGTACCGGGGCCCAGGACCCGGCGCTGCCGGGAGAGGCGGAGGTCTCGACGGTCGCGGTGTCTCCGGGGTCGGCGGACCTGGCGCTGGGCGCGACCTTGCAGCTGGCCGCGGAGGCCCGGGACGCGGCCAACCTGCCTGTGGGTGATGCCGTCTTCGGCTGGATATCCCGCGCCGTGGGCGTCGCCACGGTGAGCTCCGGTGGGCTGGTGAGCGGGGTGGGGGAAGGCACCGCAGTGGTGGTGGCCTCGGTGGATGGTCACGCCGATTCGACCACGATCACGGTCATCGCGATCTGGGATCCGGACTCTCTCGGCGTGGCCCAATTCATCGCGCATGACTACATCGATCCCAGCCTCATCGCGCGGATCTCCCGATTCCGCTCGGGCATCGGCAACGACTATTCTGACGGCATCGAGTCCTGCCGGAGCATGAAGCACTACTTCCAGCCGCAGTCGAGCCTGAACTGGGCCACGATCCCGATCCAGGCCCCCGTCACGGGCCGCATCGTGGCGCTGCAGCAGGAGACCACTTTCGGCACGCAGGTCCAACCTCGTGCCATCGGGCTTCCTGGCGGCGACGGTGGTAGTTTTCCACCTGAGTCCTGTGCCGGGCCTGACCGTCGGGCAGACGGTGGTGGCGGGCGACACCCTGGGTACCCATATCGGCTCCCAAACGATGTCCGACATCGCCATCCGTTTCCGGACGCCGACGGGCTACCGGCTGGTGTCCTACTTCGACACGATGCCCGACTCGATCTTCGCCGGGTACCAGGCGCTGGGGGTTGCTTCCCGCAGCTCACTCAGCCTCACGCGGGCCGCCCGAGATGCCGACCCGTTGCAGTGCTCCGGGGAAAGTTTCGTCGGTCCGAGCACACTGCCCGCCTGGGTGAACCTGCCGTAGCGGACGGCCCCGGAATCATCGGCGTGCCGCGCGCGCCCGTGGTTCGCCACGTGTGCTGCGCCCAGGGCGGCGTTACGAGGGGTGGGGGATCAAATCGGCTCATGGCTATCCTGATCTACTTTCCGTGGCTGGCCGCCTGCGTCGGGGCGCTTCTGGTCGCGCTCGGTCGGCGCATTGGCGGGCGGGCTCCCGTGATCGTGGGCGGCTGCTGGATCATGTACAGTCTCTACGAGACTGCCATGCGCCTGCGCTGGCTCTGCAGCGGGGAATGCAACATCCGCGTCGACCTCCTCTTGATCTATCCGTTCCTGCTCATCGCGACTGTTGTGGCGGTCGTCAGCCTGTACCGGGCGCGGAGAGCGCCTGGGCCGGCCGCCTGAGGAGGCGCAAGGACGGGCTCGGCACGACCTGCGTCGGCGACCCGACGGGCACCCGGATCCTCGAACGGTGGGGTGGCCGGACGTGACCCTGCCGGTCCCCGCACCTCCGGGACCGGCAGGATCTCGCAGGCCTCGATGTGGCTATTGGGCCTTGTCTCCCGGCAGCGGGGCGTCCGCCTGACGCAGCCGGGGCCCCACCGCGACCCCAAGCATCAGGCCGAATTGATTGGCGCCAGTTGTCGTCTGGAACCAGGTGAGGCGGGTGAGCGCGGTCACCAGCATCCGGCGGCCCGCGTGGATGTCGAGCCCGGTCCCCGCGTGGATGCCGGCGCGGATGCCGGCGTCGGGCCCGTCAGCAAATCCAGCCAGCAGCGGGCCGATGCTGAGGTACGGCCGCCCCCACTTGGGCGCCAGACCGGCCTCGAAGGCGGGCAACATATAGTACGACGTGGTCTGCGCCGCCGCACCGGTCAGCGCATCGGGGCTCGGCTGCAGCCCCACCGCACCCACATCCACCGCGAAGCTGGTGTGCCGCGACCGGTCCCGGCGAAAGCGCACGCCGGCCAGCGGGGTGCGCGCTTCGTAGGGGGCGCTGCCCAGCGGCAGGATCGCCGCCACGAACGGCTCGATGGTGCCGGGGGCGGTCTGCGGCTGGCGCCGGGCGCCGAACCCGAAGGAGGTGCCGGCGCGATACTCCATGTTCCGGGTCCCGTCATCATCCCGCAGCCGCGCCTCCAGTGAGGCGGACCACTGGCTGGCGAGGTTGGCCCGCATGCCGAATCCCATCAGATAGGAAAAGCCCCACTGCTGCGCCGGCTGGGTCAGCAGGCTGCCGGGACGGGTGTAGCGCACCCCGCCAAACCCCGACACCACGAACGGCGCCACGCCCACCGCCTCGACCGGGTACCAGGTGGATTCCAGCGCCAGCGCCAGGGCGCCGTTCTCGCCGGTGCCGATCGGCGCACCGGGCCAGCGGGTGGCGTTGGCAGAGACTTCGTTGTCGGTGCCGGCCAGGTAGGCAAACTGGCCGCCGAATCCGCTCGACGAGGACGACCCGGGGGCGCCCGACTCAAACAGACTGCCCGTGGCCCCGACGCGGAACGCCCGCTGGGCTGCCGCGGGAGGTGCGGAGCCGACCGCGGTGCAGAGGACGGCGAGGGCCAAGGCGCGATGGAGTGCCATTCAATCTCCTGGAAAGAGTGCATCCGGAGTACGCACCCCAGTCAGGTTCACTCTCTCGTCGGCGTCGGTGTGTGGGTTGCGTCACATGTTGCGGGACGCGACGTGCCGCTGGCACGGCGGCGACGGCCGCTGCAGTCGTGCCACCGAGGGAGTGCCGGCAGCGCGGGTTCTCTTGACGGCAGCGGGAAATGGCCGACATTACCCTGACAAACTGCGACCAGTACCTCGATTCCGCCCTGCTCAACCTGTTCGAGGACGCCACCTTCACATTGACCAGCCAAATGACTCTGGATTGCACCGCGGCTGGCGGGAGCGTATCCAGGGAGCAGGGGACGATCTCTGGCACCGACTCCAGGAAGGGGAGCGCCATCAGCCTGCAGGTGCCGGGTGCCAGTCCCGTTATGGCCACCTACACCGGATCGAGTCTGGCGGGAACCGTTCCGGCCAGCACGGTCACGTTCCCGACGGCGCTCGACCTGGTGTTTCTCCAGCTCATGCCGTTGTAGCGCCGGCCAGCACCGCCCCAGGTGCGCGGGGTCGGCGCCTGCCCACACCCTTGCCCGGATCGCCCGAAAGCAGTACATTTATGCTGCGATCGATGCAGCACCATGTGCGGACAAGTTCCGAACAGACACCAGGGGCCCGGCAACGCTGCGGCCCCTTTTTGTTTGTGATGATCGCGGACGGCTTGGGGAAGTTCCTCATGCCGTGGGGACGCTCCCTCCCGTGAGGGTTGATTCACGGGGACCGTGGGCAGGCTGGGCCTTTTTCGAGGCAGGCCGCTCACACCGCGAAGGAACACGCAGCATGCGTACTACAGGCACCGTCAAGTGGTTCAACGATGCGAAGGGCTTCGGCTTCATCACTCCCGAGAGTGGTGAGAAGGACTGTTTCGTGCATCATTCGGCCATCACCGGCGAGGGGTTCAAGTCCCTCACCGAGGGAGACCGGGTGGAGTTCGACGTCGTTCAGGGCCCGAAGGGCCCGGCCGCCGAAAAGGTGAGCCGGATCAGCGTCCCGGCCTAACTCCGGCAGCTGTACCCTGCAACAGCCGGCGCGACACCAGTCGTGCCGGCTGTTGTGTGTCGGCTCGTGCCGCCGCCGTGAGGCATCCCGTCGCCGTGATCTTGGTTCCGTCGTTGCGATCACGGGGTGCGGCGGGTAGGTTGCGATTACACTCCCTGAGAATCTTCCACGGAACGCACGGCCAATACCGGAGGTCTGCGCTCAGAAAACGAAAGTGAGAGCCGAGGGCTCCTTCGGGCCTTGTTGCTGTTCCCCAGCTGGCTTGACTCCCTCATGGAGGACTCATGGGCCCCTCAGCTCCCTCGCCGCTCCTGCGCCCGGTTCTCACCGCCTTCGGCCTGTTCTTTATCATCGGGATCTTCGCCCTGAACCGGCTCTGGCCGAGCGGCTGGGCCTGGGTGCCGGAGCAGCTCGCGTACCTTCACATGATTCTCGGGATCTACGCCACCCTCGGGGTCTTTCTCCTGCTGGCGGCGCGCGACCCCGGCCGTCACCTGGGGCTGATCTGGTTCACCGTGTGGTCCAGCATCGTTCATGGGGCGGTGATGGCGGTGCACTCCTTCAACGATCCGAGCCAGATCGGACATCTCTGGGGCGATGTGGCGGCCCTGTTTCTCACCGCCGCCGTGCTCGCTGCACTGACGCCCTGGCGGCTAACCATGGCCACAGCCCGAGCCAGTGATTGACATGGCTGCGGCCCGGCTGGCGTGGCCGGCAGACCGCTGCCTGGGAAGCCCGACGTCTCGCGGCTAGGCTGCTCCGGGATCGCTCCGCTCAAACCGGTCGCCCAGCCAGTCCAGCAGGAGCCACGCCTCGAGAGCCATTCCGATAACCGCCAGCAGGAGGGCGGGAAGCGCCGCCCAGCTCCCCAGCGTCTCGGTGAAAAGGTAGAGCGCGCCGCCCGCCAGGATCGCCGGCCCTGTCAGCAGCAGGGACAGCAGCAGCAGTGACACGCCGGTGGTCAGCACCTGCTGCCCCAGCGCCTCGATGCCCCCCGGACGGATTTCGCTGCTGACCCAGGAGGGGTAGAGCAGCGCCGCGCCATTCTGGATTCCGACCGCCAGCACGTTGAGGCCGAGCAGCGCCGCCAGCACGACCGGGCTGGCGGCCGTCAGAAGGCTCGGCGGCGGCATCGTGCCCTCTATGCCGCTCAGCGCCACTAGTCCCACCGCTCCAAGAATCGCCTGGTAGGCGGTGAGCACCAGCGCCGAGCTCAGCACCTCCCCGGTCATGACCTGCAGCCCGGGGAGCGGCCAGGTCTTGAGCAGCGACAGGTGTGGCAGGTCTCCTCGCAGGTCCGCACGGACCCACAGCGGGCCGATGAGTGCCAGGATTCCGCACCAGGTCAACGCAAGCGTGCCCACCATGGTGAGGATGAAGGGGCTCTCCTCCCTCCGGGCCAGCCCCAGCGCCAGGGCGAACGCACCGCCGACCACGGCCATGGCGAGGAGCCCTGGGCTGGTGGCCCGGGCCAGCCTGGTGAGGTTCTTCCAGATGATGGCCCCGACGGGATGGCCGCGGCGCGCCAACCGGAACCAGTTCCTGGGCACCGTGCCCCCGGCGGGGAGGTGGTGCCCGGTGCCGCGAAATCGCTTGAGCAGCTCGGCGCGGTGGGCGCTCGCCGCCAGCGCGGCGTCCTCGAACGCGCGGTCGGCCCGGAGCACCCACACAACGTGCAGCGCCAGGATACCGGCGGACACCGCAGCGCTCCGGAACCATTCGCCCACGCCTTCCGCGCCGAAAGGGAGGAGCGGCAGGCGGAACGGCCAGAGGAGCCAGGCCAGGGGCGGCGTCTCCGTCGCCTGGACCAATGCGGCGAGGGGATTCGCAAACGAGCCCGGCGCCAGCCCGGCAATGGTGATCCACACCACGACCGCACCGCCAGCCACCAGCAGCAGCGGTAGCGCGGCTCGGGTCAGGCCGGCGCGGCCGTGCTCCACCGCGGTCTGCCGGGTGAGGGCGACGCCGAGCCGGTGCAGGGAGATGATCGAAAAGAAGAGCCACAGATTCACCGCTTGTCCGGCAGGGCCAAGCCCAGCCGGTCCACCGCCGCGAACGAGCACCATCCAGATCAGCACATTCAGGAGGATGAGGATCTGGGTGCGCGCCAGCTTGTAGCCGAGCAGGGCGGCGCGGCTCACGGGGGCAGGGAAGAGGAACTGCACCTCCGCCGGCGTGAAAGCGAGCGCCGAGCGGTCAGCGCCGAAGAGCCACCACTTGGCCACCAGGACCAGGAACAGCACTGTTCCGCCGGTTCCGATGGCCCTCGCGGCGAATGGCCCCCCGGTGTGGTGCAGCTGGCCGAATAGCACCAGCACCAGGTACACCAGGCCCAGCAGCAGCGCGACCGCATAACGCGGACTGCGTAGCTGCAGCAGGGTACGACGGGCCCGGTTGACGGCGATCCGCCGCAGCAGGTACAGGGCGGCCGCTTTCATGCCGCTCAGCCGTGGCCGGTCAGGGTCAGGAAGATCTCTTCCAGCCCCCGACCGCTCAGCTCCGGCCGCTCGGCGATGATCTCCGCGACTGAGCCGAGGGCCACCAGCCGGCCGCCCTGCAGGATGAGCACCCGGGTGCAGAGCTGTTCTACCAGCTCCAGCAGGTGGGAGCTCAGCACCACCGCCGCTCCGGCCCGCGCCCGGGCGGTGATCGTTGCCTTCATCCGCCGGATGCCCACCGGGTCCAGGCCGGTGAGCGGCTCGTCCAGCATGAACAGCTTGGGCTCATGCAGCAGCCCGCAGGCGATCGCCAGCTTCTGCTTCATCCCGCGTGAGAGCTCGCTCGCGAGCGCGTCCCGCTTGTCCGTGAGCTCCAGTTCGGCCAGGAGTGGCGCGATCCGATCCGCCAGGTCCGGCCGACGGTAGAGCCGGGCCACAAACTCGAGGTGCTCCGAAACCGTCAGGTAATCGAAGAGCTGGGGCTCGTCCGGCACGAACGCCAGGACCGCCTTGGCCGCGATGGGATCCTGGGCCAGATCGTGCCCGGCGATCCGCACCTTCCCGCCGGAGGGCTGGATGATTCCCGCCACGCTCCGGAGGGTGGTGGTCTTGCCGGCACCATTGGGGCCGACCAGCCCCAGGATCTCCCCCGGCGCCACTGTAAAGGACAGGTCTTGCACTGCGGTAAGCGTCCCATACAGCTTGGTAAGCCCGACTACCTCTATCATTAAGCTGTCCTCAGGCTGGCCGTGAAACCCTTTGGTGGGCTTGGGCGTCACTAAGTGCAACATTCCCGGTGACCCCGGACTTTGCTGGAGCCCGACATGAGAAACTACTGGATCAGGATCGCCGCCGGTGCCCTGGGCATCTTCGCCGTGGGGATGCTGGTCATCACCACCGTGCGGGGCGTCAAGAACACGGTGCACTCGACGATCAACAGCAGTGACCCGATCCCCATTCCGCTGATCGGCTTGGTGCCCTTCCGGCTGGGCAGCACCCAGCTTGGCAGCCTGAGCCGTCTGGAGTTCCTGCGCTCCGATCCCCAGCACCTCTCCGGTGTCCGGGTCCTGGTGAAGCTGGCAGATTCGGTGTCCCCGGACCGACTCAGGGACTGCCAGATCGCCCTGGACGATGTGGAGAATATCGACGAGAACACCACCTTCCGCTGCCGCGGGCCCGAGGACTCGACCAGCGGTCTGGAGCCGTTCGGTGTGATCATCGTCACGGGGACGAGCGACAGCTTCCCCCTGTTGCTGCCGTGGAAGACGGTCGCGGATATCCGCCAGACCAAATTTGAGATCAACCGCCACGGCTTCCACGTGACCAGTCCTGCCGACCGGGCCAGGGAACAGCTGGCCGTACGCCGGGATTCCATGCAGGCCGCGCTCGATCAGCTGATCGAGGCCCGGCGGGACTCGGTGGACGAGCTCCGGGGGCAAGCCGACCAGCTGGAGGACTCGGCGGCGGCGGCGGGCGCCTCCGAGCGTCGCGCCATCCAGCGGAGTGCCGATTCCGTCCGGGTGCGGATGCGCCTGCTGGTGGACCGGCTGCGGGCAGGGGAGGCCCGCAGGCAGGCCTTCCACGAACTCTCCGGGCTCTCGCCTGCGGAAATCGACTCGCTGGCGCAGATAGGTCGGCAGGTGGGCGACTCGGTCCAGCGTGAGGTGGCCCGCGCGCTCCGCGAGGCGGCGGTGGAGGTCGAACGCTCGACCCGGGTCACCACCGGCGCGGGTGTGACGGTGACCGCCCCGGCGCCGCCTCCCCCGCCCAAGCCGTAGCGGCGGCGCGCCCCATGCTCCTGGTCCTCGACAACTACGACAGCTTCACCTACAACCTGGTGCAGTACGTCGGAGAGCTGGGCGCCGAGCCGGCGACATACCGGAACGACGCCCTTTCCGTGGAGCAGGTCCTGGCGCTCCAGCCGGAGGCGATCCTGATCTCGCCGGGTCCGGGCGAGCCGCGCGCCGCCGGGATCTCCATCCCCCTGATCCGCGCGGCGGCCGGTCGGGTGCCGCTGCTCGGGGTCTGCCTGGGCCACCAGGCCATCGGTGAGGCGTTTGGCGGCCGGGTGGTGCGGGCCGGCCGACTGATGCACGGCAAGACCACGGCGGTGGTGCACCGTGGCGACCGGCTCTTTGCCGGGGTGGCTTCGCCCCTGACAGTCATGCGGTATCACTCCCTGGTGGTGGCCGGCGAGGATTTCCCGGCGGAGCTGGAGATCACGGCCTGGTCCGGGGACCGCGAGCCGGGCCAGGAAATCATGGCCCTGGAGCACCGTGAATACCCGCTCTACGGGGTGCAGTTTCACCCCGAGTCCATCGCCACCGACGGGGGCAAGAGGCTGCTGGCCAATTTCCTCAAACTCGCCCGGGAGTGGCGGGGCGGGCGGCTGGTAGCGACCCCCTAAATGGTTGACAAATAACCTGATAGCAGGTATTGACCCACCCCTCCGCGTTCCCGGCACGACTTTTGACAGGACCCCCCGCCTTTATTACGTTCGGAAATGCGCGTCCTTGGCGTCATTCCGGCCCGTCTCGGCTCTACCCGCATACCTAACAAGCCGCTGCAGCTCCTGGCGGGTGAGCCACTGGTGGCCCGCGTCATCCAGCGGGTCCGGGACATGGGCCTGGTAGACGAGCTGGTCGTGGCCACGGACGCCCCGGCAATCCTGGCCGTCGCCGAGCGAGCTGGGGCACGGGGAGTGCTGACCGACCCCACCCATTTCAGCGGCACGGACCGGGTGGCCGAGGTGGCTCGCCGGAGTGAGTTCAGTGGGTACCTGATCATCGCCAACGTCCAGGGAGACGAGCCGTTTCTCCCGGCGGAGGCGCTGGCCGGCGCGCTGGCTCGGGTGACCGGCGGGGATGACATCGGCACGGCGGCGGCACCGATGTCGGGAGCAGAGGCCCAGGATCCGGCACGAGTCAAGGTGGTGACGGACCACAACGGGCGGGCGCTGTACTTCTCCCGGGCCCCGATACCGCATCAGCGCGACGGCGGGCCGCTGCCGCACGGACTGTACTGGCAGCACCTGGGGGTATACGCGTTCCGCCGGGAGGCGCTGGCGCGCTGGGCCAGCCTGGAGCCGGCGCCGGCGGAGCGGGCGGAGCGGCTGGAGCAGCTCAGGGCGCTGCATTACGGCATGACCGTGGGAGTCGCGCGGCTGGAGTCTCCGGCCGAGCCTGGGGTGGACACTCCGGAGGACCTCCGGCGGGCGGAGGCTCTCTGGACCGGACAGGAGGCATACCGATGACCGCGGCCGGGCAGGGCACCAAGTACATCTTCGTCACGGGCGGGGTGGTCAGTTCGCTCGGCAAGGGCATCGCGGCGGCCTCACTGGGCCGGCTGCTGGTGGAGCGCGGCCTGTCGGTCACGATGCAGAAGTTCGACCCGTACATCAACGTGGATCCGGGGACCATGTCGCCGTTCCAGCACGGGGAGGTCTACGTCACCGATGACGGTGCCGAGACCGACCTGGACCTCGGTCACTACGAACGCTTCATCGATCGCTCCCTCTCCCAGCAGAACAACGTCACCACCGGCCGCATCTACTCCACCGTCATCAGCAAGGAACGCCGGGGCGAGTATCTCGGCAGCACCGTGCAGGTGGTGCCGCACATCACCGACGAGATCAAGAACTCGATCCGGCGGAGCGCCCCCGGGCACGACGTGGTCATCACCGAGATTGGCGGCACGGTGGGCGACATCGAATCGCTGCCGTTCCTCGAGGCCATCCGCCAGTTCCGCCAGGAGATCGGCCGCGACAACGCGCTGTTCATCCACCTGACGCTCGTTCCCTACATTGCGGCGGCCGGCGAACTCAAGACCAAGCCCACCCAGCATTCCGTCCGGGACCTCATGCAGATCGGGATCCAGCCCGACATCCTGGTCTGCCGCAGCGAGCAGCCGATCGGCGCCGAGATCAAGCGCAAGATCGCCGGGTTCTGCAACGTGGACTTCGACTGCGTCATCGAGAGCCCCGACGTGGCCTCTATCTACGAGATCCCCATCCGTTTCCGGGATCAGGGGATGGACCGGGTGGTGTGCGAGCGGCTCCGGCTGGAGACGAAGGAACCCGATCTGGGGCCGTGGCGGGCCATGGTGGAGAAGATCCTCCGGCCCAAGCACCGGGTGCGCATCGCGGTGGTGGGCAAGTACACCGACCTGCACGATGCCTACAAGTCGGTGGCCGAGGCGCTGCATCACGGCGGCATTGCGCACGACGCCGGGGTGGATATCCACTGGCTCTCCAGCGACCAGTTCACCAGTCAGGAGGCGGCGGGACGTCTGCTCAAGGATCACGACGGGCTGCTGGTGCCGGGCGGGTTTGGCATCCGGGGCATTGAAGGCATGGTGGAGGCGATTCGCTACGCCCGGGAGCACAAGGTGCCGTTCTTCGGCATCTGCCTCGGGCTGCAGATCGCGGTGATCGAGTTTGCCCGCAACGCCTGCGGCATGAGCGACACCACCAGCACCGAGTTCGAGCCCGAGTGCGAGGAGCCGGTGATCGCCCTGATGGCCAATCAGCGGGAGGTGAAGGACATGGGCGGCACCATGCGGCTGGGCGCCTACGCGGCCCGGCTCCGCCCCGGTTCCCGCGCGGCGCAGGCCTACGGGACGCTGCAGATCAGCGAGCGGCACCGCCACCGCTGGGAGGTCAACAACGCCTACCGCGACGTGCTGGCGGAGCATGGCCTCAGACTCTCGGGGCAGTCGCCCGACGGCGGGCTGGTGGAGATCATCGAGCTGCCGGACCATCCCTGGTTTCTCGGCTGCCAGTTCCACCCCGAGCTCAAGTCCCGCCCCACCCGGCCGCATCCGCTGTTTGCCGGCTTCATCGGCGCGGCGCTGGATCGGGGCAAGGCCCGGCCGGCTCCACTCGCTCAGCCGGTCGCGGCCACGGCCAGCTAGACCCATGGCGTGGTCCTTTCGCGAGGCGCCGCTGCTGATCGCGGGACCGTGCCTGGTGGAAGAGGGAGACATCCTCCCCCGTACGGCGGATGTCCTCGCCGCGATCGGCGCCCGGCTGGGTCTGCCTGTCTGCTTCAAGGCCAGCTTCGACAAAGCCAACCGGGCCCAGGCGGGTGCCGCGAGAGGCCCAGGCCTGGAACGGGGGCTGGCGGCGCTCGCTCGAGTCCGGCGCAGCTCCGGCCTGCCGATCCTCACCGACCTGCACGAGCCTTCACAGGCAGGGGCTGCCGCCGAGGTGGTGGATGCGCTGCAGATTCCGGCCTTCCTCTGCCGCCAGACCGACCTCCTCGTGGCCGCTGGCGCCACCGGTCTCCCGGTGAACATCAAGAAGGGCCAGTGGATGGCTCCTGAGGCGATGGCCGGCGCGGCCGCCAAGGTGCGGGAGGGCGGTGGCGGCGACATCGCCGTCACCGAGCGGGGCACGGCGTTCGGGTACGCCGACCTGGTGGTGGACATGCGGAGTTTCCAGCGGATGCGGGCGGCGTGTGGCGTGCCGGTACTGTTCGACGCCACCCACGCCGTGCAGCAGCCGGGCCGAGGTCCGGGCGGGGCGAGCGGGGGACAGCGGGAACACGTGCCGGCGCTGCTGCTGGCGGCCGCCGCGGCGGGCGCGGACGGATTCTATCTGGAGACCCACCCGTCGCCGGCCGACGCCCTCAGCGACGCCGCCACGCAATGGCCGCTGGATGAGCTGGAGCCGCTGCTGGTGCAGGCCCTGGATGTGTGGCACGCGGCCCGGTCCGGCGGCCGACTCGCCGACTCGCCGAATCGCCGAGTGGCCCCGTGATCGACAGCGCCCTGGCCGGTCGTATCAAGCTGCTAGGCCTCGACGTGGACGGGGTGCTGACCAACAACAGCATCTATCTCGGTTTGGTGGGCGGGCAGCGGGTCGAGTTCAAGCAGTTCGACATCCGGGACGGCCTGGCGATCGGGCTGGCGCGGCGGATGGGGCTCATTGTGGCCTGGGTGAGCGGCCGCTACTCCGACGCCACCACGCTCCGCGCCACAGAGCTCCGGGTGGACGAGGTCATCCAGGACAAGGGGGCGCGCAAGGTGCCGGCGATGACCGAGATGCTGCTGCGCCGGGGCATCGGCTGGGACGAGGTGGCCTTCGTCGGAGACGACCTGGCCGACCTCCCGGTCTTCCGGCGGGTGGGGCTGCCGATCGCGGTGGCCAATGCGGTGGACGAGGTCAAGGCGCTGGCCCACTACCAGACCGCGGCGCGGGGCGGGGACGGGGCGGTGCGCGAGGCGATCGAGGTGCTGCTCCGGGCTCAGGGGCGGTGGGATGAAGCGGTCCGGGTCTATCTCGACGATCGGGGAGAGGGGTGATGACGGTGCGGATGGCGGTGCGGCCCCTCGCCGGGGCATTGCTGGTGGCGCTCTTGCTGGCCGCGTGCCAGGAGGACGCAGTGCGCCCCACGGCGACTGTTACCGCGGCCGACACCGCCGACCAGGTGCTCTTCAGCATGGAGCACCTGATCACCAACAACGGGGTGCGGCGCACCAAGGTCCTCGCCGACACCGCGTACATCTATGAGATCACCCAGCTGGCCCGCCTGAAGACCGTCACGGTGTCGTTCTACGATGCGGTGGGCAACGAGTCCTCTACCATCAAGGCCGACTCCGGCACCTATCAGATGCGGGACGGCTCCATGCAGTCCTGGGGCAATGTACTGGCCACCACGCCGGACGGCCGACGGCTCCGGAGCCAGGAGCTCAAGTACGACTCACGGCAGCACCGGATCTCTTCGGACCGGCCTTTCACCTACGACCGCGCCGACCAGCATCTCGAGGGCAACGGCTTCACCAGCGATCCCGACTTCCGCAACGTCGTCGCCCAGCAGCCGCGGGGCGGGCAGGCGGGACGCCGTGACAGCGCGCCGTCGGGCAGCTTCCGGTTGCCAGGGCAATGAGACGGCTCGGCGACTCGGCGACTCGGCGACGCCTCGATTCGCCGTTGGGGTGGGGTCTCCTCGGGGTGGCTCTGCTGGGCCTGCCGGGTACCCTCCGCGGCGCAGGGGCCCGCCGGCTGCGTCTTCAACGTGGACCGGGTGGGCGGGCTGGGCTCCCAGTTCGTGGTGGGCGCCGATACCAACTACTACGCCGGGGGCGGCGTGCAGATCAGCTGCGCCGGCACCACGGTGCGGATGCAGAGCGACAGCGTGGCGTTCTTCGGGCGGGGGCGGAACACCCTGGTGCAGTTCATCGGCCGGGTAAAGTATCGGGACTCCACCGTGACCATGGACGCCGAGCGCGGCACCTATTTCCGCAACGGCGAGCGCTGGGAGGCGCGGGGATCGGTGGTCACGGAGAACCGGGCCAACGGCTCCACCCTCACCGGCCCGTATCTGGACTACAACCGGGCAGTCGCAGACGTGCGAGACACGCTGGAGTTGTTTGCCATTGGCCGGCCGACCATCCGGTCCTTCCCGACCGACTCGGTGGGCCAGCGGGGCGAGCCCTATGTGATCATCGCCGACCGGGTCCGCATGAAGGGGAACGACCGGCTATGGGCCGCGGGCACGGTGCATATTGACCGGAGTGACTTCGCCGCGCGGAGCGACTCGCTGTCGCTCGACAACGGCGCCGCGAGTCTGGGTGTGCTGGTCGGTTCACCGCTCCATGCGCGGCCTGGGCCGGGATTCGTTCCAGCTGACCGGCATGCGGATCGAGCTGGCGCTGGATGGCCAGGCGATCACCTACATCACCGCGCTGAGGCAGGCCCACGCGGTCAGCACCGATGTGGACCTTGTGGCCGATACGATCGGCCTCGATCTCGAGGCTCAGCGGCTGGTCCAGACGCTGGCATGGGGGGACAGCATCCGGACCCGGGGCGTCACCGCCGAGTACGAGATTCTGGGCGACTCGCTGGCGTTCGATACCCCCGGTGAGCTGCTGCAGCAGGTGAGGGCCTTTCGCAAGGCGTTCGTGGGGACGATCCCCGCCGCGCCCGGCGCGGAGCGAGACTGGATGTCCGGCGACACCGTGGTGGCGATGTTCACCAGCTGGGACTCGGCCGGCACGCCGATCTCGTCGCTGGACCGGCTGGACGCGCACGGCACCGCCCGCTCTTACTATCGGGTCGAGAGCCGCAGTGCCGCGACGGCGCTGCCGTCCATCAATTACTCCCGGGGAGAGCGGATCACCGTGCAGATGAAGACCGGCGGGCGGCGGGGCGTGGACCGGGTCAACATCCGGGGCGAGGTGGACGGCGTGCACCTCGAGCCGGTGGCGCTCCGACCGGACAGTGTCAGGGCAGACTCGCTCCGGGGGCGGAGCCCGCAATGAGCAACCTCATGGGCAGCCTCGGCGAGCAGAGCGATCCCTCGCTGCCGCTGGCGCTGGCGGCGCTGCTGGGAGAGGCGGATGCCGACGGCCAGGCCGAGTTCACCCGGTTTGCCGCCGCCTTCCGGAGCGAGGTGCTGCGTGCGCTCGAGGCCGAGGGGCAGGTGGCGCGGGAACTCTCCGGCGATGAAGTGCACGACAATCTGCTGAGCTCGGTGCTGCCGAGGCTGCAGGACGCCGGTCTCATCGTGCCGCCGGGCCCGGAGGGCTGGCAGGTGGTCGCCGCGACGGGCGAGTGGTGGGACAGCGCCCGGGACGCGCGGGAGGAGACTCGGACCGCGCTGCTGGAAGCCGCCCGTGCCCGGGCCGAGAGTCGCCGTGCGCAGGCCCGGGCGCGGCATGCGCCGTCGGTGGTGGACGGCAGCGTGCTGGAAGGCAGCAATCTCAGCAAGAGCTTCAAGCGGCGGCGGGTGGTGGACCAGGTAACCGTCCGGGTGGAGCAGGGGGAGATCGTCGGGCTGCTCGGGCCCAATGGCGCGGGCAAGACGACCACCTTCTACCTGATCACCGGCCTGATCCGTCCCGACGAGGGCAAGGTGACGGTGGATGGCAAGGATCTGACCGACGCTCCGATGTACCGGCGGGCCCGGGCCGGGATTGGCTACCTGGCGCAGGAGCCGAGCGTCTTCCGCAAGCTCACCGTCGAGGAGAACATCCTGGCCATCCTGGAGACGCTCAGCCTGTCGCGGAGCCAGCGGCGCGAGCGGCTGGAGACGCTGCTGGACGAGCTGTCCATCAAGCATCTGCGGAAGAACAAGGCGTACTCGCTGTCCGGCGGCGAGCGCCGGCGGCTGGAGATCACCCGTGCGCTGGTGACCCAGCCCAAATTCATGCTGCTGGACGAGCCGTTCGCCGGAGTGGATCCCATCGCCGTGCACGACATTCAGACCATCGTGGCGGGGCTCCGCCACCGGGGCATCGGGGTGCTCATCACCGACCACAACGTGGAACAGACGCTCGACATCGTTGACCGCGCGTACATCATGTTCGAGGGCAAGGTGCAGGTCTCGGGTCCGGTCCGCGACCTCGTCTTCGACGACCGGGTGGCCGAGCTGTACCTCGGGCCCACCCTGACGGCGCGGCTCCGGGCCCGCCTGGGGGCGGTCGCGTGAGGACCGGCCTCTCCCAGCACACGTCGCTCCGCCAGGACCTGCGGATCAATCCGCGGCTGTACCAGGCGATGGACATGCTGTACATGCCCATGATGGACCTGCAGCAGCACCTGAAGCAGGAGCTGCTGATCAACCCCTTCCTGGACCTGATCGACCCCGAGGAAGAGGATGTGACTCAGGGCGACCAGACGCCCACCAAGGAGGAGGAGAAGGAGAAGGTCAAGGAGGAGAACGAGACCGACTGGGAGGAGATTCTCCTCAACGGGTTCGAGGTGCACGGCGGCGCCCGGGAGGAGTTCGAGCAGAAGGAATACACCGAGCCGGTGACGGTCGAGACCCAGGGACTGGTGGACTATCTTCGCGAGCAGCTCATGCTGTTGGAGCTCTCGCCCCGGCAGAAGCTCCTGTCGGAGGAATTCCTCGGGAACCTCAAGGAAGACGGCTACCTGGCTTCCACCCTGACGGAGATTCTGGAGCAGGTGGACCGGCTGATGGAGCAGCACGCCGACAAGGCCACCGCTGCACGGCGGGCACGCGAGCACGAGCCGGACGAGGACGACCCCTTCCATGAGGTCTTCGAGGCCGAGGCCGAGCCGGAGGCCCCGCCGGCGGTGGCCGAGGGGCCCGAGATGATCGGGGTGCCCGAGGGTGGCACCGCGATGATCAGCGAGGACCAGCCGGTAGTGGCCGCCCCGCCGGTGCCCCGGCCGCGGCGTCCGGATGTGCCGTATTTCACCACGGCGGAGGTGGAGGAGATGCTCCACATCCTGCAGCGCCTGGACCCGCCCGGGGTCTGCGCCCGCGACCTGCGCGAGTGCCTGCTGCTCCAGTTGGAGGAGCGGAAGGAGGGGGAGAGCCTCACCTACCGCCTGGTGAAGGAGGCCTTCCCGGACCTGATCGCCCACCGCTGGAACGAGCTGGGCCGGCGCTTCGGGGTCGAGCCGGCGGAGGTGCAGGCCGCGGCCGACCTGCTGGCCCGGCTGGATCCCAAACCGGGCCTCAAGCACTCGACCGGGGGCGACGGGTACGTCATCCCCGACCTCATCGTGGACAAGATTGACGGCGCCTACCGGGTGTTCCTCAACGACACCGGCGTGCCCCGGCTGCGGCTCTCCAAGTCCTACCAGGCGCTGGCGCGAGACAAGAAGAAGTTCACCACCGAACATCGCGAGTTCATCGCCTCCCGGATGAACAGCGCCAACTGGCTCATCCAGGCCATCGAGCAGCGCCGCCAGACCATGCTCAAGGTGATGAACTTCATCGTGGACCGGCAGCGGGAGTTCTTCGAGAAGGGCATCGAGTACCTCAAACCGCTCACCCTGCGCGAAGTGGCGGAGGTCATCAACATGCACGAGTCCACCGTCAGCCGGGTGACCAACGAGAAGTTCGTGCAGACCCCGCGCGGGGTGCTGCCGCTCAAGTTCTTCTTCTCCAGCGCGCTCGCCACCTCCAGCGGCGAGGACGCCAGCGCCCGGTCCATCCGGGCCAAACTGCAGAAAATGGTGCAGGAGGAGAATGTCTCCGATCCGCTGACCGACCAGCAGATCGTGCACCTGTTCCAGGAGCAGGGCATCAAGATCGCCCGGCGCACGGTGGCCAAGTACCGCGACCAGCTGGGGATCCTGCCCGCCCGCATGCGGAAGCGGGTATGAGCGCGCCAGCGCCACTCGTCAGCGTCCTCGTGCCCGCCAAGGACGAGGTCGACAACCTCCCCGAGTTCATCCGCCTCTGCGCCGAGAGCCTGGGGGCGGCGCCGTTCAGCTTCGAGGTGGTGGTGGTGGACGACGGCTCCCGCGACGGGACCGCCGGAGTGCTCGCGGACCTCGCCCGGCAGCACGATTTCCTTCACGTGGTCACCCACCGCCGGCAGCGGGGGATCGCCGACGCCCTGCGCTCCGCCGGTGAAGCCGCGGCGGGAGACATCTATGTCTTCTATCCCGCCGACCTGCAGTATCTGCCTGAAGACATCCCGGCGCTGGTCGCCCCCATCCTGGCGGGCGAGGCGGACATCGTCACCGGCACCAAGCAGGGGAAGTACGAGAAGGCTTTCGTCTCCGCGATCTACAACCGGCTCTGCCGCGCCCTGTTCGGCGTTGAGGTGAGCGACCTCAACTCGGTCAAGGCCTACCGTCGGGAGATCATGCGGGGCCTGCCGCTCCGCCCCGACTGGCACCGCTACATGGTGGTCATCGCTGCGACCGACGGCTACCGCCTGACGAGCCGGCCAGTGCCGCTGCACCCCCGGCGGGCGGGGGTCTCCAAGTTCAACTGGAAGCGGATCCCGGTCGGGGTCCTGGACCTGCTGTCGGTCTGGTTCCAGCTCCGCTTCGGCCGCAAACCCATGCTCTTCTTCGGGGTGCTCGGAGCTGCGCTCTTCGTCGTCGGTTTCCTGGGGGGCATCGTGGCGCTGGTGCTCCGGTTCGGGTACGGCATCGGCTTCCGGCCGCTGCTCAACCTGGTAGAGACGATGGTCATCTCGGGCATCGTGCTGTTCGGCTTCGGGTTCCTGGGAGAAATGGTCGCTGGGCTCCGCGAAGAGGTCCGGCAGGACCACCGCCGGACCGGCCGCACCCCGGATGCCTGACTCGCCGCTGCGCGTGGTCTTCCTCACCCATAACTTCCCCCGGCATCCCGGCGATGTCTCGGGGACCTTTCTGGCGCTGCTGGCCCGGGCCCTGATCGCCCGGGGGGTGGAGGTGCGAGTCGTCGCGCCCGCCGATGGGGGAGACACCGGTGCGCCGGAATTGGAGGGGATCCCCGTCCGCCGGGTGCGCTACGCCAGCGCCGCCCGAGAGACGCTGGCGTACCGCGGCACCATGGCCGAGGTCGGGCCGGACGCCGGGGGGCCTGGTGCTGGCGATCCGGCTGGGCCGGGCGTTGCGCCGGGCTGCACGGGAGGAGCTACGGGACGGCGCCAGACTGGTCCACGCACACTGGTGGGTGCCGGGAGGCCTGGCCGCTCCACCGGAAGCGCCGCTGGTAGTCACGCTGCACGGCACCGATGCCGCGCTGCTGGAACACTTCGCCGTGGCCCGCTGGCTGGCCCGCCCGGTGCTGCGGCGCGCGGCGCTGGTGACGACGGTCTCCGCGCCGCTCGCCCGTGTTGTCCACCGGGCCACCGGACGGGTCGTGGATCCCACCCGGCAGCAGCCGATGCCAACCGATACCACCCGGTTTACCCGCTGGAGCGAGGGCGGCGGTGGGCTGGTCATCGTCGCCCGGCTGACCCGGCAGAAGCGGGTGGACCTGGCGCTTCATGCGCTGGCCCGCGTGACCCGGGCGGAGGCGGGCCTGCCGCTCACGATCATCGGCGACGGCCCCGAGCGGGCACCGCTGCAGTCGCTGGCGCGGGCCCTCGGGCTTGGCGCGAGCGTACGCTTCGAAGGGGCCCAGCCGGCGGCGGTAGTGGCCGAGCGGCTGGCCAGCGCGGACCTGGCCATCTTCTGCGCCCGGAACGAGGGATATGGGCTCGCCGCGGCGGAGGCGCTGATGGCGGGCGTGCCGGTGGTCGCCTGTCTCGACGGCGGCGGGGTACTCGACATCGTCCCCGCACACGGCGCGGGGCGGCGAGTGGAGCCCACTGCCATGGCGCTGGCGGACGGCATCCGGGCCCTCCTGGGGAACCTCGAAGCCCGGGCGGCCGCTCGGGTGCTCGGGGCGGCGCTCCGGGCCAGCCTCAGCCCCGCCCACGTGGCCGAGGTCTGTGAAGGGTGGTACCGCGAGGTGCTCGATGCCTGACCGGCTGTTCCGCGCGGCCCGGTTGCTGGTGGCCGGCATCATCCTGGTCTTCGTGATCCTGACCTTCCGGCGGAACTGGGGCGACCTTGCGCAGCAGCCGATCCAGTGGACCTTCCGGCCGGTGCCGGCGCTTGGCAGCGTCCTGCTGGTCTGGGTGATGTACGCGATGCTGGTCGAGGCGTGGCGGCGGATGCTTGCGGGCTGGGGGGAGCGGCTGGGCTATCGTGAGGCAGCCCGGATCTGGGTGCTTTCGAGTCTCGGGAAGTACGTCCCTGGCAAGGTCTGGGCGATCACCGGTATGGCGCTGATGGCCCGGGAGGCTGGTGTGGCGGCCTGGGCGGCGACCGCGTCAGCGATCATCCTGCAGACGCTGGCGGTCGGGAGCGGCGCCGCCGTGGCGGGACTGTTCGGGGCTGGCGCCATCCATGCCGAGCGACCGGGCCTGCTGCTCTGGCTGCTCGCGGGTGGCGCGGCGGCGCTCCTCGTGGTGGCCGTGCTGGCCTGGCCCCCGGTCACGCGGCGGCTGCTCGCCCTGATCGGCGGTGACGGACCAGGGAACGTTGACACCGGGCAGTGAGCCACTCATCCTCGGACTGCTCGCCAACATCATTGCCTGGCTCGGGTACGGCACCTCGCTCTGGCTGCTGGCACTGGCCACGCTCCCGGCTCCGGCGCTCGGGCCCCAAGCGGCCATCGCCGCCTTTGCTGCATCATATGTGGCGGGACTGGTGGCGCTGTTCGCGCCCGGCGGTCTGGTGGTGCGGGAGGGGCTGCTGATCGTCCTGCTGCAGCAGAGCGTCGGTCTGGGCGCGGCCACCGCGCTGGCCGTGGCGTCCCGCCTGCTCCTGACGGTGACCGAACTTGGTGCGGCGGTACCGTTCCTGCTTTTTCGCCCGAGGAAACCCAGTGTCTCCTGACCCGTTGCCGTGGGAACCCCGCTGGCCCCGAGCCACCGCGCTGCTGGTGTGCACCCTCGCCGTCCTGACACTGCTGTGGCCCCTGCTCACCGGGCAGATCCTGTTCGGGGGGATGCGCTCCGACATGTTCATCGCCGGGTACTCGTTCCGGCTGTTCGGGGCGGAGCAGTTCCTGACCACCGGCGCCATTCCGCAGTGGAACCCCTACCTGTATGGCGGGCTACCGTACATCGCCGCCATGCACGGCGACATCTTCTACCCGACCGCCTGGCTCCGCTGGATCATGCCGGTGGACCTGGCCATCACCTGGGGCATGGCCGTGCACTTCGTGCTGGCCGGCTGGCTCACCTTCGGGTTTGCGCGGGCACTGCGGCTCAGCTGGAGTGCGGCGATTGCCGCCGCTGTGGCCTACCAGCTGAGCGGCATCGTCGCCTCCCAGATGAGTCCCGGGCACGATGGCAAGCTCTTCGTCTCCGCCCTGACCCCGCTGGCCTTCTGGGTCCTGCTCGCCGCCATCCGCGGCGCCCAGCGATGGGCCTTCGGCGCTTTCGCGCTGGTAGTGGCGCTGCTGGTACTCGGACACTACCAGATGTGCTATTTCCTCATGCTGGCCCTCGGGCTGTGGACGCTGTACCTGGCCTTCTGGGACGACCAGCGCCCGGCGGGACAGAACCCCTGGCTGGCGGTGGGACTGGCACTGGTGGCCGTGGTGGTGGGCATCGGCATCACCGCGCTCCAGGTGCTTCCCTTCCTCGAGTACATCCCGTACTCCCCCCGCGCCGCCGGCGGGCCCAACACCGGCTGGGAATGGGTCAACAGCTACGCCATGCCACCGGCGGAGGTCTTCACCTGGGTGCTGCCGGAGTTCAACGGGGTGCTGGACAACTACTGGGGCGAGAATCCCATCAAGTTCCACACCGAGTACGTCGGTGTGGTGCCGCTCATCCTGGCCTGCTTCGCCTGGGGCGACGCCGCGCGGCGCCGGCTGGTAGTGGCGCTGCTGGTGGGGGTGGTGCTGTTCCAGCTCCTCGCCTTTGCCGGCCACACGCCGTTCTATCGCCCGTTCTTCGAATTCCTGCCGATGCTCAAGAAGATGCGGGCGGTCGGGATGGTGTTCTTCCTGGTGGCGTTCCCGCTGGCGCTGCTCGCCGGGCATCGGCCTGGAGCGGATCATGGCGGGGCAGGTGGGGCCGCGTCGCGTCCTCGTGGTGGCAGGCGGCTTCGGGGTCTTCGCGCTGCTGGGGGCCACCGGCGTGCTGCAGGTCCGTCGCGGAGGGGATCGCCATCGCCCAGCGGATGGAGGCGGTGCAGGCCAACGCCGCCGCGCTCCGGCTCGGCTCCCTCCGGCTGCTGGTCTTCGTGGCCTTGGGCGGGGCGGCGATCTGGGCGGTGGCCGCTGGGCGGCTCCGCGGTGGGCTGGCGCGGCGCTGCTGGTGGCCGGCGTCGCCGTCGCGGACCTGTGGAGCGTGGACCGGCAGTTCTACCTGTTCTCGCCCCGGGCCGCGGAGCTGTTCAAGGACGACGAGGTCACCACCCGGCTCCGGCAGGAGCCGATGCCCTTCCGGGTGCTGGACGCGCAGAACTCCTATCCCCAGTCCACGCTCATGGCCTACCGGATTCCCAGCGTCCTGGGATACCACGGCAACGAACTCCGGTTCTACCAGGAACTGGGCGGCAAGGACCAGGGCTGGCAGGGGGTGTTCAGCCCGAACTTCATGGACCTGCTGGCGGTGCGGTTCCTGATCCTGCCAGCAGGAGCAGGCAGTGCCTGGCTTCCACCACCTGCTCGGGCCGATCACCTCCACGTTCGGAACCCAGGCCGTCCTCTACGAGCGCGACACGGTGCCGCCCTATGCCCGGGTCGTGGCCTCCGCCGCCAGGGCCCCGGAACCCCAGATCCCCCCGACCGTGATCAACCGGCAGTTCCCGGTGAGTCTCGCGGTTCTCTATCCCGAGAGCACGCTCCGTCGCCCCGGCGCCGCTCGGGGAGACGCTGCCTGCCTCCCTCGTCAACGCCACTGTCGTGGAGTGGAGCCCGGGCGCCATGCGCATTACCCTGGAGGGCCAGAACCCGGCGGCCTCGTATCTCGTCGTGGGAGAGAACTGGTACCCCGACTGGCACGCCACGGTGGATGGCCAGCCGGCGGCGGTCCACCGGGCTGACCAGACGCTGCTGAGCGTGGTGCTGCCGCCGGGAGCCCGTGAGGTATCGCTGAGGTTCGAGTCGCAGACGTATGCCCGGGGGAAGATTGTGTCGCTTGCCGCGCTGCTGCTGGCCATCGGAATGATCCTGGCGCCGCTCGCCCTGGCCCGGAGGTCCACGGGTGCTTGAGCGAATCCTCGTCATCGTTCCGACCTACAACGAGGCGACCAACATCGCCCAGATCGTGCCGGCGATCCTCAAGCAGGATCCCCGGCTCGAGGTCCTGGTCGTGGACGACAACAGCCCCGACGGCACCGGTGATATCGCGGAGCGCATGGCCTCCACCAAGTCCCGGGTCCATGTGCTGCACCGGCAGGCCAAGGAGGGGCTCGGCCGGGCCTACATCGCCGGGTTCCGCTGGGGGCTGGAGCGGGACTACGACGCCCTGTTCGAGATGGACGCCGACTTCTCCCACGATCCCGCGTTCATCCCGCGCTTCCTCACGGCGCTGGAAGACGCCGACCTGGTCGTCGGGTCCCGCTATGCCACGGGCGTGAACGTCATCAACTGGCCCATCTCGCGACTGCTGCTTTCCCTCGGGGCCAATCTCTACGCCCGCGTCGATCACCGGACTGCCGCTCAGCGACGCAACCGGTGGGCTTCAAGTGCTTTCGCCGGGAGACGCTGGCGACCATCAAGCTCGATCGGGTCCGGTCCAACGGGTACGCCTTCCAGATCGAGATGAGCTTCCGGGCCTGGAAGCGGGGCTTCCGGCTGAAGGAGATCCCCATCGTCTTTACCGACCGGGTGGAGGGGCACAGCAAGATGAACAAGGCGATCGTGCGGGAGGCCATCTGGATGGTCTGGTGGCTCCGGCTGCAGGGCATACTGGGACGGATCTGATGCCCGGCACCCGCTTCTACAAGATGACCGGGTCGGGCAATGACTTTGTCATGCTCGACGGCCGCCACACCACGGCGGAGGCGTGGTCCGCCGAGGCCATCGCCGCCCTGTGCGACCGGCGCATGGGGGTGGGGGCGGACGGTATGGTCATCCTGACCCCCGAATCCGGCAACCGGGTCCGGATGGACTTCTGGAACTGTGACGGTTCCCGGGCCGACATGTGCGGCAACGCCGCGCTGTGCAGTACCCGGCTCGCCGCTACCCTGGGTCTGGCCGGGCCGGAGGGCATGCAGCTCGTGACCGGGGCCGGCACGTTCCCGGTCCGGTGTCGCGAGGACGGGGAGTGGGCGGAGCTCAACCTGCCCGATTTCGACCTGTCTCCGCCACCTCCGGGGCTTCTCCTCTCGGCGGGCGAATCGTCACCCTCGCTCGCGACCGTCGGGGTCCCTCACCTGGTCCTTGAGGTCGCCGATCTTGAGTCTGCCAACCTCATGAGCCGCGGCCGGGCCCTCCGCTCCCATCCCGCGCTCGGCGCGGCCGGCGCCAACGTCAACTTCGTCAGTCCCGATGCTGACGGCCGGTGGTGCCTGAGGACCTACGAACGGGGGGTCGAGGGTGAGACCCTGGCATGCGGCACCGGCGCCGTGGCGGCAGCCGTGGGGCTGGCACGAGGCCGGCCGGGCGACCCTACCGCTGGATCTGGTGACCCGGAGCGGACGCCTCCTTCGGATCCAGGCGACACTTGGGGAGCATCGCGCGACCGATGTCTGGCTGGCCGGGGAAGGGCGCCTGGTCTTCAGTGGGGAAATCCAGGGCCTGCTGGGCGCACCCACACCTCTACAGCACCGCGACAGTATCGCGCCGTTTCGCGGTGCCCCAGAGCGTGGATTTTGAAGGCTCCTCGCTGGCCCTGACAGCCCTACCGTGGCTCGAAGGTGCATCGTAACATCAATGCTGACAATCTGATACGGTGGTGGGGGAGGTTCGGCACCGAGTTATCCCCAGTTGTCCACGAAACTACTTAACATAATACATATTATACGACATATAAGCCACAGGTTACCTCCCGCTCCACCAGTTCCACCGGTCCCTCGATTCTGCCCGGCCCACCGCTTGCCGAGGGCTCGACTGGCAGGTCCAGGGGCTTGAGACCCGCGTGCAGCATGCCGTTGGCACAAGAAAAACGCCCCCGGCGCCGTGGCGCAGAGAGCGTTGGCCCGGAGGTGCGCTGGCCAGCCCGGCCAGCCGCGTGACACCGTTACATCTGGCCCTGGGTCAGTTCCGACAGGCGGATTTCGGCCTCGGTCCGGGAGTTGGTCTTCCCCAGATCCTTGAGCAGCGTCCGATAGGTGGAGATGGCCCTCTCCCGATCTCCCGCGTCGGCGTACGAGCGAGCCGCGTCCAGGAGGTAGCTGGCCTTGAGATAGTCCACCTCCGCCGCCGCAGAGGCCGCCAGATAGGCTGCAGCCGCCTCCGCGGGCCGCTTGGCGTTCTCCAGTGCCCGCCCCAGCAGCCCCTGGGCCGGCGCCCGATAGGCCTTGTCCGGGCCGGACTTCAGGAAGTCCTGCAGGCCGACCACCGCCAGCTCATGCTGACCGTTGACCAGCCGCACCTGGTTGAGGGTGATGACCGCCTCCTGGCCCGCCCTGGTGCCGGCGTAGGTCGTAATGACCTTCTGAAGATCGCTCGCCGCCTGGGCCAGGTTGCCGGTCTCGGCGACGCTCCTGGCCTGGTCCAGGGCCAGGAGGCCGAAGCTCTCCTTCCGCTGGCTGCTCAGGACGACGAACCAGCCGATCAACAGGACCGCCGCCACCCCTGCCCCGATGGCCAGGTAGCGGTTGGTGGCGTGGCTGAGCCAGCCCTTGAGGCTGGTGTCCTGCGCGCGGGCGTTGGCGCTGTGCTGAGGAGCTTCCACGGTCGCTGCCATTGTCCTTCCCATCGAGGAGGCCGGGCCGAAGGCCCGAGCGGTCGTCAGGTGCCCCCGAGACGATTCGAACGTCCGACCAACGGTTTAGGAAACCGCTGCTCTATCCAGCTGAGCTACGGGGGCAAAGCCTCTCAAAATACCTGTCCGAGCCCTGTGCCGTCAACGCGCTAGACGTCGAGCACGATGTGGCTCGGGGCACCCTTGAGCCGGCTGACGCCGTTGAGGCCGGTGATCGCCATGAGGAACGACCAGCCGGCCACCTCCCCACCCAGCCGCCGGACCAGGGCGCCGGCGGCCTCGGCGGTGCCGCCGGTCGCCAGCACGTCGTCCACCACCAGTACCCGGGCGCCGGGGGGACAGGCGTCCATGTGAGCCTCCAGCGAGTCCGTGCCGTACTCGAGCTCATACTCGTGCTTGACGGTCTTCCAGGGCAGCTTCCCCGGCTTCCGGAGCGGGATGAACCCCGCCCCGAGGCTCACTGCGACGGGGGCCGCCAGAATGAAGCCGCGGGCCTCGATGCCCACCACGTGGGTGATGCCGGTGGCCCGGAACGGGTCGGTGAGGGCCTCCCGGACCTGCCGGAACAGGAGTCCGTTCTGCAGCACCGGGGTGATGTCCTGGAAGACGATACCCGGCTTGGGGTAATCCGGGACGGTTCGCAGGGCCCGGCGGAGCTGGTCGGTGACAGGAAGGGACATTGGGCTCCGGATTTCGGTTGAAGTCAATCTCGTAACTACTGAATTTCAAACGTCGTGGGCAATTCCTGCTCGTCCGAAATCTCGGCGATTTCCACCCCATCCACTCGGGCGTGCGGCGGGCCGCTCCTGAGGGCGGCTTCCAGGTCCTCGAGCTGCTGCTCGCCCCCCTTGGCCTGCACTTCCACCGCCCCCTCCGCCAGGTTGCGGACCCACCCGCAGAGGCCCAGGTGCCGCGCCCGCTTCAGCACGAACCAGCGGAACCCGACTCCTTGCACCCGACCGCGGACGAGGTACCGCCGAGTCATCCCCGCTTCCGTCCGACCAGCCACCCGCGCACGAGCTCGATCCCCATGGGGAGCAGAGAGATCGCGATGATGGCCATGACCACCACGCTGAAGTGCTCGCGCACCACGGGCAGGTTCCCGAAGAAGTAGCCGGTGCTTACGAAGAGGCCGACCCAGCAGAGGCTTCCGCTCAGGCTCATGCCCAGGAACCGGGGATAGGACATCGCCCCTACTCCGGCGACGAACGGCGCGAAGGTCCGGACGATGGGCAGGAACCGGGCGAGGAAGACCGTCTTGCGCCCATGGCGCTCGTAGAACGCGTGGGTCTTGTCGAGGTATTCCTGTTTCAGGAACCGGATATTGCCGCTGAAGGCACGGGGCCCGATGAAGCGCCCGATCCAGTAGTTGGTGGAGTCGCCCAGGACCGAGGCGCTGAACAGCAGCCCCCCCAGCAGCCACGGATTGAGGGAGCCCATCCCGGCAAAGGTGCCGGCGGCAAACAGCAGCGAATCGCCCGGCAGAAACGGGGTGATGACCAGGCCGGTCTCGCAGAAGATGATGAGGAACAGGATCGCGTACGTCCAGGTGCCGTACGCCGCGATCAGCTCGCTCAGGTGCTGGTCGAGGTGCAGAAACAGGTCGATGAAGTCCTTCAGCAGCTCCATGCGGGCTCCGGCTATTGGGGGATGTCGGCGGCGAAGCCGAACTGACCGATCAGGGGGACGAACCGCACGTCCGAGATTTCCTGACTCCTGATACCCTCGTCCTCGCGATTGCGGGTGACCAGGGTCAGGGTCTGAGTGTTGCGATCGCCCAGGGGGAGGATCAGCCGGCCCCCGGGGGCGAGTTGTTCGACCAGTGGCCGCGGAACCTCCGGCGAGGCCGCTGCGACGATGATCACGTCGTAGGGCGCGTAGGGCCGCCAGCCGAGCGTGCCGTCACCGGTCAGCACGGTGACATGCTTGACGCCGGCCTCCGCCAGCACGGCTCGGGCGGAGGCAGCCAGCGCGGGAATCCGCTCCACGCTGAACACCTGGTCGGCGAGGAGGGTGAGGAGGGCCGTCTGGTACCCGGAACCGGTCCCCACCTCCAGCACCCGCTCCCGTCCGGTGAGTTTCGCCAGCTCCAGCGATCGGGCCTGGACCCAGGGCTGGGAGATGGTCTGCCCCGCCCCGATCGGCAGGGCGCTGTCCTCGTAGGCGCGGTGCCGGACGCTGGCGGGGACAAACAGGTGCCGCGGAACCTGCGAGATGGCTCGCAGCACGGCGAGGTCGCGGATGCCCTTGCCCTGCAGCTCCGCCACCAGTTGCGTCCGGTAGCCGCCGAAGCTGTCCCCCGCGCCTAGCCCTCGAGTGACCATCCGCGGACCGTCTCGAGGAGCTTGTAGTTGGTGAGGTCCATGTGCAGCGGGGTGATCGAAATGTATCCCTCCGCCACCGCGTAGTGATCGGAATCGGCCCCGCCGGTCCAGTGGATGGAGCCACCGCCGATCCAGAACATCTCCCGTCCCCACGGATCGCTCATGCGGGTCAGGGATTCCTTGAAGTACCGGCTGCCGAGCGCGGTCACCTTGACGCCCTTCACCGCCGGCGCGCCACAGGGCGGCAGGTTGATGTTGAGCAGGGTCTCCGGCGGAAATTCCGGGGCGGCGACGATCTGCTGCACCAGCCGGGTCAGCGGGCCCCGGTAGCTGTGGAGCGTCTCGACATCGCTGGCCCGGCCGGCGAAGGAGATCGCCACGCTGGGTACCCCGAGCGTCACCCCTTCCATCGCGGCGGCCACGGTGCCGGAATAGAGCACGTCCTCTCCCATGTTGGGGCCGTGGTTGACGCCCGAGAAGACGAAGTCGGGGCGCTCCGGCATCAGGGCGCCCAGCGCAAGCAGCACACAGTCGGTAGGGGTCCCGTCTACCTGGAACGAGCCGTCGGGGCGACGGGCCGGCCGGAGGGGCCGGTGCATCGTGAGGCTGTGGGAGGTGCCGCTCTGCTCGCGATCCGGCGCGACCACCGTGACCTGGGCCACGGTCTGGCAGATTTCGGCCAGCATGGCCAGGCCGGGGGCAAGGATCCCGTCATCGTTGGCAACAAGGATTTTCATTGGTGGGGAAGATAATCAGCGCCGGCGGCGGCTATTCCTCGGCGGGCTCGGGCCGGGGTGGCGGCACCTTGCCATCGAGAATCAGGGTGATCTCCTCGATGGACTCGCGCAGCTCACGGAGGGTCTCCCGCTCCGTGGCGCCCCGCGCCGCTCCCCGCAGCTCGCCGGTGCGGCGATAATGCTCGATTCGCTGTCGGGCTCCCTCGATGGTGTACTTCTCGGTGTACAAAAGGTGCTTCACCAGCATGATGAGCTCCACCTCCCGGCTCTTGTAGACCCGGTTGCCGGAGCGGTTCTTGGCGGGATTGAGGAACCGGAACTGGCTCTCCCAGTACCGCAGGACGTGCGGCTTCAGGTCGGTGAGAGCGCAGACCTCCCCGATGGAAAAGAATTCCTGGACCGGCCGCGCCATGGTCAACGCCACTGCTCCGCTTTGAGGGTTCGTTCCATGAGGTCCGTCACCGCCGCCTTCGCCGGCTTGCCATCGAACAGGATCGCGGAGACCTGGGCGCAGATCGGCAGCTCCACACCCGCCCGCTTCGCCAGCGCCTGCGCTGCCCGGGCGGTGTTGGCTCCCTCGGCCACCGACCGGTGGGCGCCCGTGTACCCGGCCAGTGTCTGGCCCTCGGCGAGGGCCATGCCCAGAGCCCGGTTCCGGCTCAGGCCGCCGGTGGCGGTGAGGATGAGGTCTCCCATGCCGGCCAGACCGGCGAAGGTGAGCGGGTCCGCACCCAGTGGCCACTCCCAGCCGGGTCATCTCCGCCAGGCCCCGGGTAATGAGCGCGGCCCGCGGATTATTGCCGAGGCCGAGGCCCTCGAGGATGCCCGCAGCGATGGCGATCACGTTCTTCAGCGCTCCTGACAGCTCCACCCCGATGACGTCGGTGTGGGAGTAGACCCGGAACCGCGAGGTCGAGAACACCTGCTGGGCCTCCCGCGCCGCCGCTTCGTCGCTGGCGGCGGCCACCACCGCGGTGGGCTGTTGCTGATAGACCTCCAGCGCGAAACTCGGTCCCGACAACGCACAGACCGGCCGACCCGGCAGGACATCCGTCAGGATCTGGGACATCAGCGCCAGGGTGTCGTTCTCGATGCCCTTGGTGGCGCTCACCAGCAGGGCCCCGTCGGCGATCCCCGGCCGGGCACGCTCCACTACCCGCCGGAGGACATGGCTCGGCGCCACCGCCAGCACGACCTCGGCACCCCGGCACGCCTCCACCGGATCAGCCACCGCCACTACCGCCTCGCTCAGCGGGCATCCCGGCAGGAAGATCGGGTTCTCGTGCCCCGCGTTGACGGCAGCGACGACCTCAGGCTCGTGAGCCCAAAGCCGCACGGTCTGGCCCTTGCGGCCAAGCAGGTCGGCGAGGGTCGTGCCCCAGCTGCCGGCTCCCAGCACGGCGATCGTGGTCATACCGGCGGGCTCGTGGTGTCCCTGATGTCCTGCTTGCCGAACCGGTTCTCGCTTCCGGCCCGTAGCCGCTGGATGTTGCCCCGGTGCTTCCAGACGATGAACGCGGCGATGGCGATGTCGAGGCCCAGGTCCGGCAGGGTCCGCCGCGCCGGGTAGAGGCAGTAATCCGCAACCGGAAATGCGGCGGCAGCGGCGATTGAGCCGATCGAGACGTATCCGGTGAGCCACACCAGCACGCCCCACAGCAGGGCGGCAATGCCCACCGCGCCGGGGGCCAGCGCCAGGAACATCCCCGCCGCGGTGGCCACGCCCTTCCCGCCCTTGAAGGCCACGAAAGGCGATAGCGTGTGCCCCACCATGGCCGAGACGCCGCACAGGGCCGGGAACCAGTGGATCTCTGGTACCATCGGTCCGAGCAGCAGTACCGGCACCGCGCCCTTCAGCACATCGACCAGCGCCACCGGAACGGCCACCCGCCAGCCCATCGTGCGGAAGACATTGGTGGCGCCAAGGTTCCGGCTGCCGTGCTCGCGGAGGTCAATGCCCCGCAGCAGCCGCCCGGCGAGATAGCTGGTCGGAAAGGCCCCGAGGAGGTAGGAGGCGAACAACCAAAGCAGGGCCATTGGCCGTCAGCCCCGTTCCAGGAACGGCGTGCCGCGGCAGCTATGAAGGAGCACGTTGAGCTTCCCGTTGGAGGCCGACGACCGGAGGCCGATGGCCTCCCGGCCCCAGCCCAGCGCTACCTTCTTACCCGACGCCCGTCATCCCGCGACTGGTGCCGCCTGGCTCCGCGGCCCGTGAACTTGATCCTGAGCGGCGCCCCCGTGAACCCGAAGGCCTCGCGGAAACCGTTGTTCAAGTACCGCTGATACGTCTCGGGCACGTCGTCCGGGCGGTTGGTGACGATCGCGATCACCGGCGGACGGGTGCCGACCTGAGAGGCATACAGCAGCTTCACCTCTTCCCCCGGCGCCTGGGGCGGCGCGTTCCGGGCCATCAGGTCCTGCAGCACCCGGTTGAGTTCTGACGTCGTGACCCGGTGTTCCCGGGCGGCCGCCGTCTCGAGGATCAGGTCAGGCAGCCGGGTCACCCGCTGGCCAGACACGGCGGAGATATAGAGGAAGGGGACAAAGCGGAGGAAGGGTGCCTTTTCCTCCAGCTGCTCCTGCCCTCGCTTCGCTGTGTTAGGGTCCTTCTCGGGGATCAGGTCCCACTTGTTCACGGCCACGATCACCGCCGCGCCCTGTTCCCACGCCTCCGTCGCAATGCGCAGGTCCTGCGCGTGCATTCCATTTTGTGCATCGACGACCAGCACACAGACGTCGGCGCGCTCAATGGCGCGGTGCGTTCGGAGGGTCGAGTAGAACTCAATGTCATCTTCTACTTTAGCCCTGCGCCGTAACCCCGCTGTGTCAATGAAGTTGAGCGTCTTGCCGTGGTACCGCAAGGGGGTGTCGATGGCGTCCCGGGTGGTGCCGGGCTCGGCGGACACCACCAGCCGTGGTTCGCCGAGCAGCCGGTTGATCAGCGAGGACTTGCCGGCATTGGGCCGGCCGACGACCGCCACCTGGATCGCATCCTCGGCTTCGCCCTCCCGCTCCGGGGGGAGGAGGGCGACGATGGCGTCCAGCAGGTCGCCGCTGGCCTTGCCAACCGCGGCCGAAACCGGGAGCGGCTCGCCCAGGCCGAGCTGGTAGAAGTCGTACTGGGTGGTGGTCCTGGGGAGGTCGTCGAGCTTGTTGACCGCCACAATGACCGGGCGACCCGATGGGCGTAGCTGGGCGGCGATCTCCCGGTCCACCGGATTGACCCCCTCCTTGCCGTCCACCACGAACACCACAAGGTCCGCCTGCTCGAGGGCGAGGTTCACCTGCTCCCGGACCGCGATGTCCATGGAGTCGGTGGATCCGGGCATCAGGCCGCCGGTGTCTACCAGCCAGAAGAAACGCCCGCCCCATTCCGCGTCCCCGAAGTGCCGGTCGCGGGTGGTGCCGGCCTCCTCGGAGACGATGGCGTCCCGCCCGCCGAGGATCCGGTTGAAGAGCGTGGACTTGCCGACGTTGGGGCGGCCGACGATGGCGACGGTGGGTTTGCTCACGGGACCAGCGGGGTTTCGAGTGCGTCAGTGAAGCAGTAGGAAGGCCGCAGGGGCATTGGGACCGCCGCCTGCAGGGCGGACAGCGGGAGGTCGTCCATGAACAGCCGCTCGTCGTTGAGCGACTCGGCCGGGATGAGCGCCAGGTCGAGGTCAGGCCGGACCGCGAGGGCGGCCTGGAAGGCGGCGCCCGGCAGCAGGCCGGCGCAGGTGACCGACTTTCCGAACAGGCTGTTCTCGAGGGGGAGCAGCTCGAAGCGGGCGCCGGTCGCCTCAGTCAGCGGGGCCAGGACCTGGGGCATCAGGGCGGCCATGGAGCTTCCGGTGAGCACGCCGATCCGCCGACCCCGCCAGGCGCCAGCGAGTCGCGCTCCTCGGCGATACGCTGCTGGAGGTAACGCACCGACCCCACACCGTTCTCCACCTGCTCGAACCCGTCGTAGTGGGTCGACGGGCGGCAGCTCGAGGTCGGCACGCAGGTAGAGTTCGTCAGCGCCGAAGGCCCAGGTCACCCCCCGCTCGGCCCGGGCCCGGTCGGCCCAGCGCTCCAGCTGGCCGATCGCGGCCCGGCATTCCTCCCGGGTCGGTTCGCGCACCAGGTGATGCTTGCTGTAGGTGGTGAGCCCGACCGGGACGACGGACACGTTCAGGACCGCCGGGCCGAAGCCGTACAGATCGGTCAGGGTGCGCTCCAGCACCGCGCCGTCGTTCACGCCGGGGGACATCACCACCTGGGTGTGGAAGACGAGGCCGTGAGCGGCGAAGCCGCGAAGCTGCTCGACGATGTCCGGGGCCAGCGGGTTGCGAAGCAGCCACCGCCGGATGACCGGATCGGTGGCGTGGACCGACACGTATAGCGGCGACAGGCGAAACTCGATGATCCGCTCGACGTCCTGCGGCTTCAGGTTGGTCAGGGTGGCGAAATTCCCGTACTTGAACGAGAGCCGATAGTCGTCGTCGCGGATGTAGAGCGCCTCACGAAGGCCCTCCGGGAGCCCGTCCACGAAGCAGAAATCGCAGCGGTTGGCGCAGCGCCGGATCCGGGCGGCTCCACCGACACGCCCATGGGGAGGTCCTCCGGGCGCTCGATGTCGAATTCGACCTCTTCCCCACCCGGCTGCCGCACGTGCAGCAGGAACTGCTCGTCGGCGGTGAAGAATTCCCAGTCGAGAAAGTCCTCGACCTCCCGGCCATTGACCGCGACCAACTCGGTGCCGACCTGGAGACCCAGTTCGGCACCGAGAGATTCGGGGGCGACATTCGTAACCTTGATCATTGCGGGGGGAATATAGCCCGTGGACAAGTGAAGGGCCGGAATCCGCTGGATTCCGGCCCTTCGGAGACGCGGCCCGGCTTCCCCCCAGCTAGTAGCAGGCCGGGACGCCCTCCAGGGTGACCGCAGGATCCGGCGAATTGGCCGGCGCGCCCACGAACACGCCGCAGGTGGTCACCCCACCCAGCAGGATCGGGTTGGTGATCTCCGCGAAGTAGCCGTTGACGTCGACGTAGGTGATGGTGAGCGACGTTGCCGGTGGACGGGGTGAAGGTCACGCTCCCCGCCCCACCGCCACCGGGGACTTGCGGGCCCGGCCCGAAGTTGCCGGCGTAGTCCGAGTTGTCGAAGTAGAAGCTCTCCTGCACCGTGACCAGATTGCGGAGGTCCGACTTCATTGAGGCCAGCACCGCCTTCTCCTTGGTGTTGGCAAACTTGGGAATCGCGATCGCGGCGAGGATGCCGATGATCACGACGACTATGAGCAGCTCTATGAGCGTGAATCCCCGGTTCGACATACCCACTCCCAGCGGAAGGGTCCCCGGGGGCCGGAGGGCACTCGGGGTAGGCTCAGGAATGGGGTCGCAATGCACATGCCACTGCCACGCCTGCAGCTGTAAGTCGTTACCTGCCAGTCTCTTGTCCACGCAAACCCGACCTCAGGACGGCGCCGGTTTGGGGCGGATTCTTGGGCGTCCTGCGAAACCAGGCTTCACTCCCGGACGAAAGCAACGCCCCGCCTACTTCTTGTGGCTGATGCTGTAGACGTACGCGGCGACGGCCTTGACCTCTTCCTCGGTGATGCTTGACCCACCATTGGCCGGCATCGGGACCCCGCTCTTGGCCTCCTCCTTGGGAACGCCCTTGATGATCTGGGCGACGATTTCCGGGTAGCTGCCCTTGCTGTGCAGCCATACGTCGTCAGCCAGACTCGGCCCCACCAACCCCTTGCCTTCCTGACCGTGGCAGGCGAAGCACAGCCCCTGCTTGGCGTAGATCTCCTTGCCCTTGTCCACCATTTCCTGGGTTACGCCCTCGGGCAGCCCCTGGGCGGCGACGCCGGCGGCGCCAAGGGTGGAGAGACTAACGAGGAGGACCATCGAACGGATGAAGCGGCGCATGGCAGGTGCACTCCTGGATGCTGGTCGTGCGTGAGAGGGGGATCCCTGTTGGTTACATCAGCGGTGGGTAGAAAGGCAACTTCCAGACCGTCTCGCCCGACCGCGACCCTGGCCTGCATATGCCAGCATAAGCTATTGTCCTACAGTCACTTACGGCCTGATCCGCGGAATCTGGCTCCAGTGCCGTCCGAACTCGCCGTCCCGGTCGGGACACCGCCACGCCAAACCGAGACAACATGGACCGTACTGGCGAGCTCCCGCAAGATCGCTGGGGAAGCGGCCAGCGCCTGGTCTCGATGGAGCCAGGTGCCGAAAGTGGGTGAAGGTGGACCGGCGAGAGCGGGCGACCGGACTCGAACCGGCGACGTCCAGCTTGGGAAGCTGGCATTCTACCAACTGAATTACGCCCGCGAAGCGCCCGATAATGTGCCCGGACGCGATGCGGGTTGTCAATGGCAGCGGCTCACTCGGAGGCGACCTCGCAGTAGACCTTGATCGCGTCCCGCGCGGTGGTGAGGGTGGCAAACAGCTCGGCCACGTTCTCCAGTCCCTTCACCGGATGGGTGAGCAGCCGGGCTGAGCCAGCCCGGATACTCGGCCTCGCACTGGGCCAGGTCCTTGGCGCCGGTCTCGAAGTACTCGCGGTTGGCGTTCACCGTACCGACCATCACCTTGTTCCCGAGCACGAACTGCAGGTTGATCCGGTCGGCCGGCACCTCGATGCGGTTGTCGCCACCGGTGACGCTGGACAGGACGAGGACGCCGTTCTTGCCCAGCACCTGCATGCTCTCGAAGACCACAAACGAGTTTCCGGTGGCCTCGAACATCAGGTCCCACGGTCCGAACTGCTGCGCGGCGTCCGGGATCGGTGTGTCCTTGGTCGAGATGTACCGGGCACCGATGGCTTCCAGCAGGTCCGCGTTGCGGTAGGGCTTCTGCCGCAGCCCGAACACTGTCACGTCGATGCCGCGGAGCCGCAGCACCATCGCCGCCAGCAGACCGATCGTCCCGGCGCCCATCACCGCCGCCCGCCGCGGGCGCCAGACCCGGAGCCGCCGCTGGATCTCGTAGGCCTGGGCGATGCCCTTCTCGACCACGGTGAGCGGCTCCAGCAGCACCCCGACCTCCTTGAGGCCGACGGCCACCTTCACGACGAACTCGGCGTCCTCGACGTAGTACTCGGCCAGGTAGCCGTGGCGCAGGTTGATGCCGCGCTCGTAGTAGGTCTCGTCGGTGGTCATGTCGTTGGTGCCGATCAGGTCGTACAGGCTGGTGCCGGGCCGGCGCACCGTCGCCACGACGTAGTCGCCCACGCGCCAGTTCGGTGACGTCGGGACCCACCGCCTCCACCCGCCCGAAGCTCTCGTGCCCGATGATCAGGTAGTCGTCGCCCGGGGGGGCCTGGCCGTACTCGGCGGCGTTGATCTCCTTGTCGGTGCCGTCCACCCCGACGCGAAGCACCCGCACCAGCACCCCACGACCGCCGGGAATCTCGGTCAGGGCCGGCTTGGGTACCTCCCGGAGGTGGGCCGTTCCTGGCTGGCCCGGGAGGACGGCAATCGCCCGCATGGTGGCGGCGGCGGGGCGAGCAGACTTCGCGGGCATCGGAGTCATGGTGGTCGTCATGCGGAGATCCTGAGGCTGGGGTAGGCCGGCTCGCCGGCCCCGCGGGCGAACAGAGATGAATGCTTGTTCTCGGCCTCGACGCCGAAGCCGTGGACGGGGGTCCGGAGCCAGCTGCCCACTTCGTCGAGAAACCGGGCGGCGCGGGCGCCGTGCCCCTGGCCGCGGGCCGCCGGCTCGAGGTAGAGCGCGGAAACGTAGGCCCGGGGCTCACCGCCGGCCCCGCGGGAGAAGGTCAGGACCAGGTAGCCGACCGGGCGATCGCGGATTTCAACCATCCAGCAGTGGCCGGCCCTGGAGTCATTCAGAAGGCGACGCAGGCTGCCCTGCACCGCCCCGGGGCTCACCGGCCGGCGTTCGGCGCCGCACCAGGCGACGATCCGGGCGGTCGCGGGCTCGAGATCCTGCAGGCTGAGGAGCCGGTACATCGTGGCCATGGACGCCTCCCTGCTCAAGGGGCGACGAGGTGGACGGCGTGGCCGTCGGGGTCACGGATTAGAACGCCGGCCGTATCGGAACGGTTCCGTCCGGCGAGGCGGGAGAGCCCGCTGCCGCCGGCCATCGTGGCCTGCGCGGCCACCCCCTCCGGATCCGACATGACGACCGTGGTCTGCCAGTGAATCAGGTCGTTGGCGCGGGCGTCGGTCGGGATACGGCCGCCCGTCCAGCGGGTGCAGGTATTCGAGGAACTCGACGCCTGGCCCCGACGGGGCCCGCAGCGTGGTGATCCGGAGGCGGGCGCCCTCGACGTTGTTGAGATGGTCCTGCTCGGTGCCGCGGTTCTCGCTTCCCCCAGCGACGCCGAGGCCCAGGAGGTCGCGATAGAACGCGAGGCTCCGTTCGGTGTTTCCGACCACGATGGCGGTGTGGTCGATGCCCAGGAACAGCCGGTCCGGTGGCGTGCCACCGGGTCTCCCCCTTGTCGGGCGGGAACTGGAGGATCTCGAGGGGGTGCCCGTCGGGATCGCGAAAGTAGAATGCCCGGATGCCGGCGGCGCCCGGGATGGACTCGGGCAGCAGCTGCGGGCCGGTGGACGCGTGGCGCACCCGGTGGGCCCGCAGCACCCGGTAGGCGCTGTCCATGTCGCTGATGATGATCGCGATGTGCTGGAACCAGCGGTCGTTGCTGCGGCTCTCCACGGGAACCGGCCGTCCCGCCACGGTGGCCGCGAGGTACTCCGTCAGCTGCAGCCGCTCGTGCGCCCAGCCGGAGTGTGCGCCCGGCGAAGCCGGACGCCGAACACATCGGTCAGGCGCTCCCACTCACCGCCGAGCGACCTCGTCCTCGCCGCTCGACCACGAACCCCAGGACCTGCGGTGTAGAACGCCACCGACCGGTCCAGGTCCGCGACGGTGATCCCGATCTGCCGCACCTGCTCGGCGCGGCGGGGGGCCGAGAGGCCGGTGCCGCAGCACGGGTAACTCTGCGCCGCCAGCACCGGGACCACACGCCGGCGCGGCGACCAGGAAGGCCAGCGCGAACCAGAGGTGGCTGACCGGCAGCACCCACCCATACAGCCGCCACGTCGCGCGGGAGAAGGACCGGGTCATGCCAGCCGCTCCAGCAGGTGGTCGCCCACGCGCAGCGCGTTGGCCATGATGGTGAGCGCCGGGTTCACCGCGCCGCTGGAGGGGAAGAAGCTCCCGTCCACGACGTAGAGGTTGTCCACCTCGTGGGCCCGGCACATCGGATCGAGGACCGAGGTCGCTGGGATCGTGGCCGAAGCGGATCGTGCCGTTCTGGTGCGCCACCCCGGCGAGCGGGATGCGCTGGCCGACGAACAGTCTGCGCGCGGCACCACGTGGCTCATGCCCACGTCCCGCATGATGGCCGCGGAGCCGGTCGCGTCAGCCGGACGTGGCCCTCGACGTTGTTCGGGGCGTAGCGAAGCACGATGTTGCCCTCGCGGTCGAGGGTGACGCGGTTCTCCGGGTCCGGCAGGTCCTCGGAGGTGAGCCAGAAGTCGAGCGAGTGCCGGGCCATGAGGTCCAGGGTGAAGCCCGGCACGACTGGCGGTGCCCCCGCCGCCAGGGTGTCGGCGTCGAGCTTGCCGACGAAGCAGATGTGACCCATCGGGTACTCCCACTCCGGCGCGCCGAAGTAGAAGTCGTTGAGGGCCAGGGTCTTCTGGAAGACCGTCGGGTTGGGTTTCGTGGAGATGGCCATGAGCACCGAGTTGACGTGCCCCATGTAGTGCCGGCCGACCATCCCGCTGCCGTTGGCGAGGCCGCCCGGATGCCGGTCGCTGGCCGAGCGCAGCAGCAGCGCCGCGGAGTTGATCGCGCCGCACGCCACGACCACGATGCCCGCGGACAGCGTCTCGGTGCCGCCGTTCCGCTCGACGTGCACGCGGGTCACCTCCCGGCCGGACGGGCCGGTCTCCAGGCGGGTCACCTTGGCGCCGGTCATCAGCGTCACGTTCGGGTGCTGCCGCAGCGCCGGGTCGACGCAGATCACCTGGGCGTCCGCCTTGGCGTTGACCAGGCAGGGATGGCCGTCGCAGGTGGCGCAGCGGATGCAGAGGCTCTGGCGCGGGTTCTCCTCGTCGAGCTGGATCCCGAGCGGCACGTGGAACGGCCGGTAGCCCGCGCGCCGTCAGGTCGTCGTGCAGCTGCTGGATCCGGGGCTCGTGGCGAGACCCGCGGGAAGCGGTAGGGCGCCGGCTCCACGGCTCGGTCGGGTCCGCGCCGCGCTCGCCGTGGACGTGGTAGAGGTGCTCGGCCTGGGTGTAGTAGGGCTCGAGCTCGTCGTAGCCGATCGGCCACGCCGGCGAGATCCCGCCGTGATGGCGTAGCTCGCCGAAGTCCCGCTCGCGCAGGCGGAACAGGGCCGCGCCGTAGAACTTGGTGTTGCCGCCGACCCAGTAGTTGGTGTGCGGGTGGAGCGGCTTGCCGTCGCCGTCCTTCCACATCTCCTGGGTCTGGTAGCGGCCCTGCGACGTTGACCGCGCGGGTGCTCCAGTTGTCCGGCTCGCGCGGGCACGTAGTCGCCGCGCTCGAGGAGCAGGATGCGCTTGCCCGAGGGGGCGAGCTTCCAGGCCAGGGTGCCGCCGCCGGCGCCGGTACCGATGATGATCACGTCGTAGTGGGTCATGTCAGCTCGCTCTCGGAATGCGCCAGTGGTGCACCTCGGGGGTCCCTGCCCGCTCCGGGCTCAGGCCACCCTCGGGTCGCACGATGTAGGTCTCCCAGCGCGGCCCGCGACGGACGTACACGGTCCGTCCCGCGAGGGTGCTGTGGTCAAGCAGGGTGTCGGGCGACTCGTGGCTCATGTGGCCTCCTCGCCGACCAGAACGCCGCAGCAGGTGGGAGGTTCCCGGAGCGGGGGTGGCGGTGGGGCGGCGGCGCGGAGGGGGAGGACTGCCTCCCCCTGCCGGGCGACCCTGGCTACGACCCTCCGGTGCTGGTCCTGATGCGGAACAGTCGGGTGCCCGCCGTGATGTAGAGCGTGCTGCCGTCGCCACCCCAGGCGGTGTTCGAGGTCGCGCTGCCGGTCTCGATCACCCCGAGCAGGGTGCCATCGGGGTGGATGACGTACACGCCGCCCGGCCCGCCGCCGAAGACGTGGCTCTCCCGGTCGAGCTTGAGGCCATCGGGCACCCCCTTGCGGTTGGCGGACCACGGCACCGCGTCCACCAGCCGCTGCCGTGGACCGACGGTCCCATCCGGCTTCATCGGCAGCGCGTACCACCCGCCGATGTCCGGCTTGGATTCGCTCACGATCAGGGTCCGGCCATCGGGCGACAGCGCGATCCCGTTGGGGGCCTGGAACTCGGTGCTGAGGATGCTCAGCTCACCGTCCGCCGAGAGACGGTAGACCCCGCTCCACGGCAGTTCCTTGGCCGGATCGTCCCACCACTTGGGCAGTCCCCAGGGCGGGTCGGTGAAGAGCAAGTCACCATTGGCGAGCTGCACCACGTCGTTCGGGCTGTTGATCCGCTTGCCGCGGTAGTGGCTCACCAGGGTGGTCTTCGCTCCGCCCGGCTCCAGCCGGCTGATCCGACGATCACCGTGCTCAGCCAGGAGCAGGTGGCCGGCCAGGTCCCAGGCGAGCCCGTTCGACCCCGGTTCCGCACCAGTGAACCCTGCGGAGCCGGTGTAGCCGCTGGGCTGGAGGAACACCGCTTCCCCCTGCCCTTCGCACCACCGATAGACCGCGTTGCGCGGGATGTCCGAAAAGAGCAGGCAGCCGCGCCGGCGATCCCAGAGGGGACCCTCGACCCAGTCGTGGCCCTCGCTGATCAGCTCGAGCCGGGCCCCGGCGGGGATCAGCCGGTCCAGTCGCGGGTCGAGCCTGGTGACCCGGCCCTGGACCGCCGGGGTACCGGGCCCCTGGGCGGGCAGGATGGCCGGAAGCAGGGCCAGCAGGAGAAGGAGACGGACGGTGCGCATCGTTATTCGCCCGGGCGCCAGAGCGTGATCTGCGTGCTCCAGCCCTCGCGCTGACGGCGGGCGAAGGACTCCCGCAGGTGCGGGGTCGCCTTGTGTCGCTCGAGCGCGGCCTTGTCCGCCCAGACTTCGTGGCGGATGAAGTCGTCCGGCCGCTCCACCGAACGGTACAGGTCATAGCGGATGGCGCCGGTCTCGGCACGGGTCGGCGCGGTGAGCGAGAGCAGGTGCTGCTGCAGCGAATCCCCCTGCCCCGGCAGGCCCCGGATGAAGGTGAAGGCCGTCAGCGGATCGGCCATCCCGGTTCCCGCGGCCGCCTCCGCGCCCGGGGGAGACTTGAGCTCGATGAGAATGCCGTGGGCATCGGTGTCCCCGATGTTCACCGGCGAGTGAACCACGGCGTCACTGTAGAGCAGCTCGCCCGCCTGCACTTCTCTCGTGCGGACGCTGCCATCGCCCAGGGTGAAGCGCACCTTGAACCCCTGCAGCACGTACAGGACGTGGGCGGGATGGCGGTGGGGGACCTCCGTGGCGCCTTTGCGGAGGGTGAAGTCCAGCACCCGGACCCGGTCGTTCTCCACCAGGACCCTGTAATTCTCCGGGTAGAGCGGCACCGGATCGGGTGCCTGCGCCGCCGCGGGGCCGGCGAGGACGCCCAGCACGCCGAGGAGGCAATAGGTCAAACCGCGCATCGTCCTGCTCCGTGTTGGAGTGCCCCGCGCCAGTCGGGCGGCCAGGTGCCGCCCGACCACCGCGCGGAGGTCGGTCAGTGCCTCAGCGCGCCGCCGCCTGCACCTCGGGGAACGGCACGTATCCCTCCGCAGCGAGCCGTACCCGGTAGAGGCCGGTGGAGGCCGTCACGTAGAGGGTGCGCCGGTCGGCGTCGCCCCAGGCGAAGTTGGCGACATGCTCCGGCAGCCGGATGGTGCCGAGATGCTGGCCGGCGGGGCTGAGGATGTAGATCCCCGAGGGACCCGCCGCGTACAGGTTGCCAGCCTGGTCCACCTTGAGCCCGTCCCAGCAATCCTCGCCGGGCTCGCTGCGGGTGATGTCGAAGAACACCCGCCCGTTGCCGAGCGACCCGTCGAGGGCCACATCATACGCCATGATGATCTTCCGCGACGGATCCCAGTTGGACACATAGAGCGTCCTCTCGTCCGGCGAGAGCGCGATGCCGTTGGGGCCGGTGAGATCGGTGGATACGAGGGACAGGTTCCCCTCGCGCAGCAGGTAGACCCCGCTGAACGGCAGCTCCTTGGCCGGATCGCCGAACACCTTGGGGAGTCCGAATGGCGGGTCGGTGAAGTAGAGCGAGCCGTCCGAACGGTAGACCAGGTCGTTGGGGCTGTTGAGCCGCTTGCCCTGGTAGCGATCGGCCAGCACCGTCACAGCCCCGGTGCGCTCCACCCGGATGACCCGGCGGTGGCCGTGCTGGTCGATCGTCACCCGGCCCTCGCGGTCGAGCGCCAGTCCGTTGGAGCCCGGCTGCCGGTAGGCACCGATGTCCGCGCCGGCGTAGCCGCTCTTGGTGCGATAGACCGACACCTCGCCGTCGGGCGTCCAGCGGTAGATCGCGTTGCTGTTGGGGTCGCTGAAGAGCAGATGGTCGCCCTCCGGCACCCACACCGGTCCCTCGGTGAAGCGGAAGCCACCGGCCAGCTTCTCGACCACCGCATCCAGCGGGACGATGGCGTTGACGGCCGGGCGCAGGCGGAGCACATCGCCGTCCGTCGCGGTCGCCACCCGTGCCTGTTCCGGCCGGTAGAAATCGAGGGTGGCCGAGCGGACCCAGATGAAGTTGGCGGGCGGGTTGGAGAGCGGCCCGTTGGCCACCAGCACCGCCAGCTGGTAGCGCTGCCCCGGGCGCGCGTCCCGGCTGAGCACCACGCGATTGGGGGCGTTGAAGCCGCGGACCAGTGCGCCGCCGGTCTGCCCCAGCACCAGCGGCAGCTTGCCGTTGACCCAGATCTCGGCGTAGTCGTCCGCTACCAGCTCGAAGACCAGGGTGCTGCCGGTCGGGTCCATGTCCCCGACCCGCCCGGGCACGGTGAGGTTGATCCGGTACCAGACGAACGAGACCCGGCCGTTGCCCCGGCGGGACTCGAGTGTGGCGGGGGCGATGGCCTCCCAGGCACGATCGTCGAAGTCCGCCGGCCCGGCGTGTGGTTCGAGGTCGAGGGTGCGGATCGGGCGACCCGACGCCCGCAGGTCCGGGCCGGGGGCGCGGTGGTCCACTTCGACCAGCCGGGCGGTGGCGGTCCGCCACTGGCCCTGCACCAGGCCCGCCCCGGCCTCTGTGGTGAGGTCCACGATGGCGACAGGCAGACCGGCGGGGGCGTCGGCGGTGACCTGCGCCGCCAGCGAAGCGGCGGCGAGGCTCAGCGCGGCGGCGAGAAGCGTCGGAATGCGCATGGGACCCCGCCTCACTTCACCTTGACGACGTAATAGGTGAACGGGCCCCGGACATCCTTGAACCAGTGCGGGGTGCCGTTGGGAATGGTGATGACGTCGCCCCTGGCGATCTGGCGGGTCTCGCCGCCCGCGATCGCCTCTCCCCGGATCTCGTTGGTCTCGGTGGTCTTGGGGTTGATCACCGTGCCGCCGGTGACGAAGGTCGCCGAGCCGTCCTGGACGTAGATCAGGTCGGTGTCGAGGATGTGCACCTCCGCCTCGCCGGCCTTGTCGCGGCGGCTGGCGTTGACGGCGTAGTCCCGCCCCTGCCCGTCCACCAGCACACCGCCATTGGCGAACGCCCGCTGCACCTGCGCGTGGGTGAAGTAATTGATCCCCATCGGGCCCGCCTGGGCCTGGCGCACGACGCCGGTCACGGCCGCGGCACCGGCGATGGCCAGTTCCTCGTCCTCGGCCGCGCTGGCGGCACCGCTGACACCCACCCCGCCGACGACTTCGCCGTCCACCACGATCGGGACCCCGCCCTGCAGGGGGGTGAAGTCCACCGCCAGCATCGGCGTGCGGCCGTTGCGGATGATGTCCTCGAAGACCTTCGTCGGCCGCTTGAACAGCACCGCGGTGCGGGCCTTGCCGATGGAGATGTTCGCCCCGGCGGCGAAGGTGCCATCGAGCCGTTCGACGGCGATCAGGTTGCCGCCGTCGTCCACCACGGCGATGACACCGGTCCCGGCCTTGGTGCGGGCGTAGGCCGTGGCGGCGGCAATGACGTTGCGGGCGCCCTCGAGTGTGAGACTCCGCTTCTGGGCGACCTGCGCTCCCAGGTCGGCGGCGCCGAGCGCCAGGAGCAGGAGCGCGATGAGCAGGGATCGGGACTTCATGGCGTAATCCTCGAGCAGGAATGGGAATGCCCGGGGGCCAGTGCGCTGCGCACTGGCCCCCGGACAGCCGTGGTTACTTGACGATGGAGTCGAAGGAGGTCTCGCCCAGCAGCGCCTCGGCCCAGGCGCACCAGATCTGCACCTTGGCGACATCCTTGACGTGGGCCGGGAGCACGATCTCCTGGTTGTACTTGTCGCCCTTGATGACCAGGCGGTTCAGCAGGAAGGTGTTGCCCTTCGAGTCCACGATCTGCCAGTGCGGAGCCGGAGTGTCCGGCACCTTGAAGTCATCGGACAGGCGCAGGGTGATCTTGCCCCCTTCCGACGTGGCCGTCACCGTGCCCGTATTGGCCTTGGCGCCGGCGAACTGCTTGCTGGTCCAGACCTTGGCCGGCATGGCCGCCGCCGTGGTCACCGCCACGAGTGCCACGAGGAGAGTGAGAGCCTTCGTGATGCCGCGCATTACTGCCTCCAGGACTGTGAGTCTGGCGGCCTGCCCCATGCAGGCCGCACGGGGCTGTAATGCCTGACACGTGAGTGAGGTTCCCTCCGTGGTCAGCGATGATGGCAGAACATGCAGTAGACGCGAGGATCGTGAATCAGTTTCGCACAGGCGGAGCGCCGGGACCCGGCCAGCCGACGGAACCCGGCAACGGCGAGCAGCATGCCGATCACCGGCGCCACCATGTAGAGCCACAGCGCCGGGGCTTGCCCGGCCCACAGCGCGGAGGCAACTGTCCGGGCCGGGTTCATGCTCATGCCCGAGAGCGGGGTCTCAAACGTGATGAAGAGCGCCACCAGCGCGCCCGCCACCACTCCGGTGGCCGGCGCGATACCTGGCGCCGAAGAGACGTGCAGGACGATGAACACCAGCAGGAACGAAATGGCCAGCTCGGCGCCAAAGGCAATCGCCACGCCCTGCGCCCCGGGGACCGTGACCACGTAGTTGACCGCCGGATCGGCCAGACGCTGGCCCAGCAACCAGACCGAGAGTCCCGTACCGGCGGCCCCGCCGATGAACTGGGCGGCCATGTAGCCAACGGCGTCGCGCGGACGCATCCGCCCCAGCCGCAGGAACGCCAGGGTGACCGCGGGGTTGAGGTGCGCTCCCGAGCGCTTGCCCCACGGGGCGTAGATGTTGACCATCGCGGTGAGGCCCATGGCCAGCCCCATGAGGGCGCCCCGGGCCATCGGATCCGGGATGTGCCTGACACCGGCGGCGGCGGGATGAAAGAGCAGCACCCCGAAGACGCAGGCGGAGATCATGAAGATCCCCAGCCCGAGGGCCTCGGCCAGGTACTCCGTCCAGGGTGTCCTCATGCCCCCAGCGCCTGTAGCGCCCGGCGGCTCGTGGGCGCCGCCGGTGCTGCCAGCACGAGCCGGTCGAGGCGCAGCACCTCACCCACCGACCACGCCTGGAAGGGGCAGCCGCGCGGCGCGTGAGGCGCCGACGCGTCGGCAATCTCGGACACGTGTCCCAGGCCGGCCTTCCCGAGGTGGTCCAGGAGCGGGGCCAAGAAGCGGGCGCGGGCCTCTTCCCGGGCTTCCGCGGTGTTGCCCCGGGTCCGGAGCCAGGCCTCGATGAACGGGCCGGCCAACCAGGGCCAGACAGTCCCCTGGTGGTAGGCCCCGTCGCGCTCGACCGGACCGCCGGCGTACACCGGCGTGTAGCCCCGCTCCTCGGGAGCGAGGCTCCGGGGCCCCAGCGGCGTCCACAGCCGCCGCTCGACCGCATCCACGATCCGCCGGGCCAGCTCTCCTTCCACCACCGGGTAGGGCAAACCGCCGACCGCGAAAAGCTGGTTGGGGCGGAAGCTGGCGTCGGCAGTTCCAGGCTCGTGGTTGACATCAACGACGTCGTGCAACCCTTCGCCGTCGGGCCGCACGAATCGGTTGCGGAACGAGGCGATGGCCCGCCCGTGCAGCCGGGCCCAGCGGGCGTCGCGCGCGGCGGCGATCCGGAGCGCGTTGATCCACAGCGCCTGGATCTCCACCGGCTTGCCGATCCGGGGGGTCACGACCCAGTCACCTACCTTGGCATCCATCCAGGTGAGCTGAACACCGGGGACGCCTGCGCGCAGCAGGCCATCGGTGTCCGCCGAAATGCCGTACCGGGTCCCGCGGGCGTAGCCCTCGACGATCGCGTCCACCGCTTCGAGCAGGCGGTCGCGTTCCGGGGCGGGCAGCCGCCGCCCGATCTGGCGGCCCTGCTCGAGGAACTCATGCACCGCGATCACGTACCAGAGCGCGGCATCCACGGCGTTGAACTCGGGGGCATCGCCCGCCTCGACGAACCGGTTGGGCAGCATGCCCTCCGACACCGCGCCGGCCCATTCGACCAGGATGGCCCGGGCGTCGTCCCAGCGGCCACCAGCCAGGCAGAGGCCCCGGAGCGCGATGAAGGTGTCCCGGCCCCAGTCGGTAAACCACGGATAGCCGGCGATGACCGTCATGCCTCCGCCCCGTCGCACCAGGTACTGGTCCGCCGCGCGCTCCAGCGCTCCCGGGAAGGCGGCCCGCCGCCGCGCCTCACCCTGCGCCAGCCGGGTCACGGTAGCCACCGCCCGGCCGCGACCTACCGCTTCCAGTCCGCGTGGCCCATCCACCGTAAGCAGCCAGACGGCCTCTTCCGCGTGGAGCGTCCAGGAGAGCTCGCCCGGCGAGGCGAGGTCCTCAGTGTGGTCGAAGCCCCGGGTGCGCTCCTCATCCAGCTGGAAGTTGCGATACCAGATCGGGTCACGCCGGAAGCTCCCGTTGGTGAGCGAGTTCAATGCCGCCACGGCGCCGTAGGGCTGCCAGCGGAGCCATTCTCCGTTCACCACCGTCTCCATACGGAAGTCGGGGTTTTCGTGATGCATCGAGTGGGAATCCCGGCCGGCCAGAAGCGGCCGAACGAACAGCCGGCCCTCTCCGCCCTGAAGCCGCCAGCGGAGGCAGGCAATGGACCGGTCCCTTGGCAGGAACAGCTCCTGGGTGACCACGCCACCACCGGGTAGTTGCCAAGTCCAGGTGGGCCAGGGCTCCATGGAGAACCCCGCCAGCCGAGTGACGCCGTCGGGATGCGTCACATCCGGGGTGTAGTGCTGGGTGGAGAGCGCGAACTCGCCCTGGGCGGTCACGATCCGGGCTTCCAGCCCGGCCAGCATCACCGCCCGTCCGCTGGGCGGGGTCACCGCCGGAATGAAGAGACCGTGGTAGCGCCGCGAGCGCCATCCGGCCACCGTGCCGCTGGCGAATCCGCCCAGGCCGTCCGTCTCGAGCCACTCGCTCGCGAGGTGCTCCGGGGAAAGCGTCGTCATGCGACCTCCAGGGGACTCGTGGCCCGCTGGGCCTCGCGGGCGGGCAGGTCGAGCATGTGGCCGGTCACCGGGCAGCGCCTGGGCTGCAGTAGCTTCGCGACCAGGCCGGTCCACCCGGTCTGGTGTGAGGCGCCGACGCCCCGCCCGGTGTCGCCGTGGAAGTACTCATGGAACAGCGGATAGTCGCGGAAGTTCTCGTCCTCGTGCTGTTTTGGATGCGCGGCCAGGGCCGGCCGCCGGCCGCTGGCGTCCTTGAGGAACAGGCGGCAGAGCCGGCTCGCCAGCTCGTCGGCCACCTGATCCAGGGTGAGCATCATCCCGGAGCCTGCCGGACACTCGGTCCGGAGCCGGTCGCCGTAGTAGTGGGCGAACTTCTGCAGGGACTCCACGAGCAGGTAGTTGACCGGCATCCAGATCGGACCGCGCCAGTTCGAGTTTCCGCCGAAGAGGCCGGAGTCCGACTCCGCCGGCTGGTACCGGACGCTGAGCTGATGGCCCATCACGTCGAAGGTGTAGGGGTGCTCGGCGTGGTGCCGGGAGAGCGCCCGGATCCCGTGGGGGGCCAGGAACTCGCCTTCGTCCAGCATTCGCTGCAGCAGCCGGCCCATCCGATGGCCGCGGAGCAGCGACAGCAGCCGCCGCTCGCCAGCCCCGGGCTTGTCCCAGCGGCTGACCAGATCGGCCAGTTCCGGCCGGTAGGTGAGGTACCACTTGAGGCGGCGGTTGAACTCGGGCAGCCGCTCCAGCAGGTCCTCATCCAGTACTTCAACCGCGAACAGCGGAATCAGCCCTACCATGGAGCGCACCCGGAGCGGGGTAAGCCGCATGTCCGGCGTGTGCAGTACATCGTAGAAGAACTGATCGGTCTCGTCCCAGAGCCCCACTCCCTCGTCCCCGATGTTGGTCATCGCGTGGGCGATATGCAGGAAGTGCTCGAAGAACTTGGTGGCGATGTCCTCGTACACCTTGTTGTGGAGCGCCAGCTCCAGCGCGATCCGCATGAGGTTGAGGCTGTACATCGCCATCCACGCGGTCCCATCGGCCTGGTTGATGAACCCGCCGGTCGGAAGCGGGGCGCTGCGGTCGAAGACACCGATGTTGTCCAACCCAAGGAAGCCGCCCTGGAAGACGTTACGTCCCTGGGCGTCCTTGCGGTTGACCCACCAGGTGAAGTTGAGCATGAGCTTGTGGAACACCCGCTCGAGGAACTCGAGGTCGCCCTGGTCCCCCCGGCGCTTGCGGTCCATCTGGAACACCCGCCACGCCGCCCAGGCATGGACCGGCGGGTTGACGTCCCCGAAGGCCCACTCATAGGCCGGCAGCTGCCCGTTGGGATGCATGTACCATTCACGGGTGAGCAGCAGCAGCTGGTCCTTGGCGAAATCGGGATCCACCATGGCCAGGGGTATGCAGTGGAACGCCAGGTCCCATGCAGCGTACCAGGGGTACTCCCAGGCATCCGGCATGGACAGGATGTCGGCGTTGTTGAGGTGGCTCCACTCATGATTGCGGCCCCGGCGGCGCCCCTCGGGCGGTGCCGGCTGGCCTGGGTCACCCTCCAGCCAGGCGGGAATGTCGAAGTAGAAGAACTGCTTGCTCCACAGCATCCCCGCCAGCGCCTGGCGCTGGACGAGGCGCTCGTCCGCATCGGTCATGTTCTGCTGCAGCTCGCCGTAGAAGTCGTCGGCCTCGCGGCGGCGGGTAGCCACTTGGGCGTCGAACCCTTCGAAGGGATGCTCTGGCAGGGCCCGGGCCAGCCGGCTCCGGACCACCACGCTACCTCCCGGTGCAACCTCGACGACCAGATGGACGGCGGACTTGGTCCCCTGCCCCGTCGTGGCCAGCGCCTCCGCGCGACCGCTGACGATGGCCTCATGGAACGCGTCCTTGAACGGGCCTGGCTGGTCCGAGCCATAGAGCCGCCGGGCGTTGGTCTCGTTCTCGGTGAACAGCGCCACCGGCTGGCCCTCCACCACCCAGGTGAACTGGCCAAGGCCCGGGTGCGGGACGGCCACCCCGCCCTCGAGTCGCTGACGCAGCGAGGGTCGCTCGGTACCGGGGGTCCAGCTCCAGGTGTTGCGGAACCACAGCTGCGGCAGGACGTGCAGGGCCGCCGGGGCGGGCCCGTGATTGGTGATCGTGATCCGCTGCAGGATGTCTTCCGGACCGGCCTTGGCGTACTCGACCGCCACATCGAAGTAGCGATCCTCGTCGAAGGCACCGGTATCCAGTAGTTCGTACTCCGGCGCGCCGATGCCCCGCCGACGGTTCTCCTCAACCAGGTTGGCGTAGGGGAACTCCCGCTGCGGATACTTGTAGAGCATCCGGTTGTAGGCATGGCTGGGCGTGGCGTCGAGGTAGTAGTAGCACTCCTTGACGTCCTCCCCGTGGTTGCCCTCGCCGTTGGTCAGGCCGAAGAGCCGCTCCTTGAGGATGGGGTCCCGTCCGTTCCAGAGCGCCAGGCTCAGGCAGAGCAGCTGCTGGTCGTCGGAGAATCCTGCCAGGCCATCCTCTCCCCAGCGGTAGGCCCGGCTCCGGGCATGGTCATGCGGCAGGTAGTCCCAGGCGTTGCCACCCGGACTGTAATCCTCCCGCACGGTGCCCCATTGACGCTCTGACAGATAGGGCCCCCACTGGCGCCACCGTGCCCGTCCCTCCCGCTCCTCGCGGAGCCGCCTGGCTTCTGCCGTCTCGGCCATCACACCCTCCACTGGCTGTCGCTGGATGTCTCGTCCCGGAATTCGGTGGCGATGAGCGCGCGGATCCGGTCATGGAGTCCCGCCGGGGCCCGCACCGCCTGCAACCGGGCCCGAACGAGGCCGTCGAGGGTGACCGGCGACACCACCTGTTGTCCTTCCGATCGCTTCATGACCCCCGCCCTCATGCACTGGCCCACCGGCAGGCTGCACCGGATGGTCGCCAGTCGCGGGATATAAGGGCCGGCGGGGCGGGATGGTTCCCGGGCCCTTGGGGCGGTATGTTATCGCCTCCTTCACAGGGCCAAATGATGATCGAGGTAAGGCACCTCGGTTCGGGCGAGGTCATCCTCCGGAGAGAGGGGAAGAGCCTCGCGGGTGCAGATCTGGCAAACGCTGCCCTGTCATATGCGGACCTGAGCGGACAGGACCTCTCGGGAGCGGACCTCAGGGGGGCGGATCTCTGCCTGGCCAACCTGAGCGGGGCGCGGCTGGACCGCGTCATGGGCGGCCACGTAGACCTCAGTGGGTCGAACCTGACCGGCGCGAGCTTCCGCGGGGCGGAGTTAGCCGACGCCCGCCTGCTCGGCGTGACCCTCAGCGCAGCAGTGCTGCACCGTGCCAACCTCACCCGGGCGGCCTTCAAGCTGGCCGCCGCTCAGGGAGTTGGCCCGGACTTCAGTGATGCCATTCTGCAGCGCGCCGACTTCTCCCATACCTCGCTGCCCGCGTGTCGCTTCGCTGGCGCCGATCTGACTGGCGCCGATTTCAGCCATGCCAACTGTGAGGGGGGGTCGTTCCACGGCGCCAATCTGACGGGGGCGTGCTTCCGCAGGACCTCGCTGGCCGCCGCCGAGCTAAGGGACGCGGACCTGAACTGGACGCTGTTTTACGAGGCGGAACTGGCGGGAGCGAGGTTCGACCGCGCGATCTTCGGCAGGACGGTACTGGCGGCGTGCCCCACCCTCTGGCGGGGGCTCGGGTTGGAGGAGATCAGCCACATCAGCGAGTCCACGGTGGATCTGACCACTCTGCTGGCGGGGCCGCTCCCCGCCGAGTTCCTGCTAGCAACTGGCACCGCAGCTGCCTTGGCGGCGGTGCTTCGGCGGGGCCTGCCTCAGGACGACTGAGACCCTCCAGAAGCGAGCCGGGCGAGGATGCTCTGGCGCACAGCGGCTGGCAGTTCGATTCGCTGCAGCTTGGCCCGCACCGAGTCTACCACCTGGCGCTCGAAGCGATGTTCACTGGCGCAGGCGGCGCAGGTCTCGATGTGTTCCTCGACCAGGCGCATTTCCTCCGGGCTCAGTTCCCGGTCGAGGAAATCATCCAGCCGGGCGAAGACCTCTTCGCACGTCAATCGATTGGGGTGGTTCATGCTCACGCCTCGGCTTCCGTCATGGGGGTCAGTTCGCCGATGATGCCGCGTTCCTGTGCCATCGACCACAGTGCCTTCTGCAGCATCCGGCGTCCCCGGTGAAGTCGCGAGCGCACCGTGCCAACGGGGACAGCCAACACCTCCGCAATCTCCTGGTACGAGAAATCCTGCAGGAAGTACAGGGTCGCCACCACCCGGTACTCCTCCGGCAGCGCGTCAATGGCGCTGCCAACCTGCTCGGAATCCATCCGTGACATGACCGCCGTCGCCGGGTCCTCGGTGCGGGCGTGCAGCCCGGCCGCCGCTGTCTGACAGTACAGGTACAGCTCCGGTGAATCCTCCAGCTCCAGCTGGGTCCCCTCCCGCTTCCGCTTGCGATACTTGCTATAGAAGCAGTTCGTCAGGATCCGAAAGAACCATGCCTTGAAGTTGGTACGCTGCTCGAAGGTACCGAAGCCTCGGCACGCCAACAGCGAGGCCTCCTGCACCAGGTCCTCGGCGTCGGCCCGGTTCCGGGTCAGGTGCATGGCCGTGCCGTAGGCGCTGTTGAGCAACGGCAGCAGCAGCACCTCGAGCTCCACCGCGGGTGGACTGGCCGCCTCCGTCTGTGAGGTCATGGGGTCGGACCGCCTTCCCGGCCCACTGCGGCCTCGCTACCAGCCAGTGAGATTCCCATTCCAACCGCCCTTCGGGATTGGTTGAAGGTGCCTTGAATTGCGACCTTCGGCAATGCCACCGGGTCTAGTTGCCAGAAGATCCAACGCCGGGGCCGGCCGGAAGGTTCCCGACTCACGCCACGCAGGTCATTTCAGCGATCAAGGGCGGGCCTCCGGTGGCTGTTAACGGCGCGGCCGCTGGCCAGCCGCCGGGGTGGATGCCGGCCCTGGCTTCTTGCCGGGCGCCACCGGGTCCGGCCTGGAGTGGCACCGGCCCATCGGTCGAGAGCACCCGAAGTCCGGTGAGGATGCACGGTCCGTCGGGGTCCGGCAGGAGCAGCATGACTTCGGCCTCCTGTCCTGCGAGCGCCCGCACCAGATCCGCCGTGGCCTGACCCTCCGCATCCCGGGACTGCACCCAGGTCAGCGTCAGAATCCGCATTGCCGCAGGTAGCTCCGTTCCCACCGATGAAGGATGGCCAGGACCCTGGTCCGGTGGGCCCCGTACCGCGTGGGAATCGCGGTGCGGCGCGCCGGTCTGGCGGGACGAGCGACGTGTCTGGCTTGATCCATGAGATCCTCCGGCTTCGGTCGATCACTCAGCCGCTTGCGAGGACTAAACGCGGCCAGTCCGGAGGTGGTTCCCAACGCACAAAGGACGAGCGCCCCGGGATGACTTCCGGGGCGCTCGGACGCCTTCGGTCGGGTCCGACTAGCGCACCCGGTACCGCCAGGCCCGGATACCCTCGCCCGAGCCGATCACGGAAAAGGGGAACTTCTCACCCGGCTTGAGGACCCGGATGGTCACGTCCTTGCTGGTCACTACGGCCCCGCCATCTCCCAGGAAATCCACCGTCAGGGTCAGGGGCTTGGCCTCGAGCAGCTTGTTGTTCTCATCTCGCGCCTCCCTGCCGGTCGCGGAGGCGGTGAAGGTGATACCCTCCCCCGTTCGCTTGAGCCCTTCGGACTCGACGTTGACCAGCAGGCCTTCGCGGGCCACGATCGCCTTGAAGGTGCCGTCCTGATTGCCGGCCAGCTTGTGGCCCTGGGCCAGCAGGGAGTAGTCGTGTTCCGAGAACGGCTCGATGGCAAGCAGCTTCTCAGCGGTGGAGGCCAGGTTCGGTCCGTCCTGCAAGGCCAGGTACGCATTGGCCTGGTTGAAGAGGGCGTCCCGGTTCCACGGGTTGCGCGAGGTGATCCGGCCGAAGGTCTCCGCCGCCTCCCGGTAGTTCTTGTCATTGAACTGCCGCACCGCGATATCGAACAGGTCGCCCTCGGAGACCTCGGACTCGTCTCCGCCTACGGGGACGGTGCTCACCAGCTCGTGTTCCAGCGCCTGGGCGCTGTCGACCATGCCGGCCGCCCGGAAGGCCTGGGCGAGCGCCTTCTTGCCGGCCACGTCCTCGGGCGCGAGCCGAATGTAGCGGCGGAATGCCACCACCGCCTCGGGGGCACGTCCGAGGTTGAGCAGCATGACGCCCTGATTGAAGACCGCCTGATTCCGGGCGACGACATGCGCCCCGTCGGTCGGCTCCGTGGCGGCCGCGAGGCCGAAGTAGTACAGCGCACTGTCGGACTGCTGCCGCTGGCTGAAGATGTCAGCCAGGTTGATGTAGGCGAGCGGAGATACCCGGTAGATCTGGTTCGCCGCGTGGTACATGACCGCGGCGGAGTCCTCGTTCCGCTGCTGCCGGAAGCCGTTGCCCGCATTGTAGAGACTGACCCAGGCGCGGTAGCGGTACTTTCCGATGTCCTGCTTGCATTCCGGCGCCATCGCCTGGGCCCGGGCAAAGGCCGAGTCGGCGCCGAGCAACTCGCCATGCTGCAGGTAGAGCCGGCCCAGCCAGTACCAGGCCTCCGAGCTCTTGTTGGCCAGCTTCCCCTCGGTCAGCGCCTCCAGCACCACCCGGATGCCGTCGCGCACCGCACGGGAGCGATTGGATGGTTCGCTGGCCTCGATCCCGGTCTTGAGGTAGGTCTTGCCGCTGGACACGCGGAAATCGCCGCCGTCCAGCTTGCACTCCGCCTGCACCAGCCTGGTGTCGAGTCCTCCAATCACCCGGCTGGCGACGCCATCATCCTGCGCGGCCAGTGGGGCGGCGGCGAGCAGCAGCAGCACGACGCCGGCAGATGCCATCCTGGTCATCCCTGCTCCTTCAGTGAACGTGAACGCACGGGGGCCGGACCGGCCACCAGCGCGCGCGCGGTCGTTTCGATCTCGCGCGCGATTTCGAGCGCCGGGCGGCCCAGCCGGGCCGCGGCGGCGCGGACGTCATCGAACTCTGCCTTAACCCTCGGACCACCGGGCGTGTCGAGCACCTTGACCTTCACCGGTTGGCCGTCGGACGCCGAGACGGTGATCTGTCGCCGGGGAAGCGTCACCCGATCCAGCACCGCGCGACGCACCCCTGCGGTGGTACTGTGCAGGAAGAATGCCTCAATAATTCCTGCCTCATCGGCAGTTTCGGCGATCACCTCGACCCGAAATCCGGGGCGGCCCTTCTTCGTATGTGTAGACCACACATACACATCCAGCGCTCCGGCGGCGAAGAGCGCTTCCCTGAGTGGATCGACATACTCCGGGCTCAGATCGTCCAGATCTGAGCACACCATCACGATCTGAGACACTTCCGTGGCGGCCTCCGCAATCAGGACGCGGAGGGCATTCGGGTACTGGGAAGGATCACGCATCCCCGCACCCCAGCCCGTTGCCAGCGGACGCCACCGTTCAGGAGGCGATCCAGCCCCCAGGACCCGGAGCAGCACGGCCCCGGTCGGAGTGGTTGCCTCCCCGGTCACCGGCCCGTTGGGCCCGACCTCGATACCTTCCAGGAGCCGCGTCACCACCGGCGCGGGCACGGGGATGACGCCGTGGGCGGCATGCACCCATCCGGTGCCCAGCGCCACCGGACGATGGTAGACGCGGTCGGCACCCAGGACTTCCACACATTCGATGGCGCCGACGATATCCACCAGGGCGTCCACCGCGCCGACCTCGTGCAGCGCCACCGACTCCGCCGGCACGCCGTGGGTCGCTCCCTCGGCTTCACAGAGGAGCCGAAATGCCTCGGCCGCGCGGGCGTGAACCCAGTGGCTTACGTCCGCCTCGCCGAGGATCCTGAGCAGATCTGCGAGGTGCCGGTGGCCGTCCCCGGGATGGTGGCCGGGCGTGGCGGGGGCGTGGGCGTGGTCGGAATGGCCGGGCGTGTGGGGATGGGGCTCGCCCCAGGTCGGGCTCGGCGGCTCGGAAATTCCCGAGGGTAGCCTGACGTTCACCTTGGTACACGCCAATCCGCAGCGCGAGGCCCGTTCGATTTCGATCGTTACTTCCGGGAAGCCCAGCCTGCCCGGCAGCGAGCGGAGCCGGTCGGCCGGAGCGCCCGCGTCCAGGAGGGCGCCCAGCAGCATGTCGCCGCTGATGCCCGCCGCGGGGTCGAGGATGAGAATCCGGCTGGAGGCCATAGACCTGTAATATCGCCTGCCGGTCAGGCGGGGAGCAATTGGTCGGGGGTGCGGTAGAGCCACCCTGCGCCCGTATTGAAGACGACCACGCGGTCGTCGGGTCGCAGGGTCCCCTGCTCCCGAAGTACCCGGACTGCCGCCAGGCCGGCACCGCCCTCGGGCGAGAGGTCAATGCCGGTCTCCCGGCTGCCCTCGGTGGCCTCCTCCTCCAGTACGGCATCGGACACGGCGACGGCTCCCCCGCCGCTTTCGCGGAGCGCCTTCAGAATCAGTCGATCACCCAGCGGCCCGGGAACCCGGAGCCCGCTGGCCACCGTCTCCGGGTCGGGCCAGGGCTGGGCGCGGTCGGCGCCCGCCTCGAAGGCCCGCACGATCGGGGCGCAGCCGGCTGCCTGCACGGTGAACATGCGTGGTGGCTCATCCGTGACCCATCCGGCATCGCGCAGTTCGCGGAAGGCCTTCCACATGCCGATGAGACCCGTGCCGCCGCCGGTGGGATAGATGATCGCCTGGGGCAGCGACCAGCCCAGCTGCATCGCCAGTTCGATGCCCAGGGTCTTCTTCCCCTCGATGCGGTATGGCTCCCGGAGAGTCGACAGGTCGAACGCGCCCTGCTCCGCCGCCCAACTTCGCGCCGCCTTGCCGCAGTCGCCGATATGGCCCTCGAGCAGCACCAGGTCGCCACCGAAGGTTCGGATCTGGGCCAGGATCGGGTTCGGGGTGGACGTCGGCGCGTAGACCCGGACGGACACGCCCGCCCGGGCGGCGTAGGCCGCCGCTGCCACACCGGCGTTCCCGGCGGTCGGAATCACGAAGTGGGTGACCCCTGCCCGGACCGCCCGGGTGACGGCCGCGCTCAGGCCCCGGGCCTTGAAGGAGCCGGTGGGGTTGGCGCCCTCGTCCTTGATCCAGAGGTCGGGCTGCCCGAGGCGGCGGCCGGTGCGCGGCACGTCCACCAGCGGGGTGTCGCCCTCTCCGAGGGTGAGGGGGACCTCGCCCTCCTCCAGCGGCAGGAAGGGACGGTAGCGCCACATGCCCTGGCCACGGCGGACCTCGGCCCGGGCAGTGAGGCTGGGCGGGGGGCGGTCCGGGTAGCGTACCAGCCAGGGCTGACCACAGGCCTCGCACACAGTGGCGAGTCCTTCGGCGGAGCGGCGGGTGCTGCAGCCGGAACACTCGAGAATCCAGTCCATGGTGTTGAATGGGAGGTGGGGTATTGAGGCCTCGCCTGCAGCCGGTACACCGATGCCGTTCAGTCGGCGGCTAGAAACCGGTCGGCCAGCTCTACCAGGCGGTCGTCGTGGCGTTCGATCGCCTGTAGCCGGATCAGCGTCACGTGGGGACGGAGCACCGGATCGCCCCAACGATGGCCGGTCGCGGCCTCGGCGCCGAAGGAGTCGCCGCGGTTCGCCCCTTCGAGCAATGCCCAAGCGGCCGCCAGCGGGAAGCCGGGGTCTCCCACTGGGGGCAGGTCGTACCGGACGGGGACTTCTTCGGGGTCTTCCTTGACGAAGGCGCGGGACATGACGCGGAACCTAGCGAGGTCGCCTACATCCTGCCCACCGCCTCGAGAATCCGTTCGGCGAGCCGGGTGGAGAGCCCGGGGAGGGAGGCGATCTCCGCGACGGTCGCCGACTTGACTCCGGCCAGGCTGCCGAAACGTTCCAGCAGCAGCCGGCGGCGCGAGGGGCCGACGCCGGGGATTTCCAGGAGGGCCGAGGTAATCGTCCGCTCGCTGCGGCGCTGTCGGTTGTAGGCGATCCCGAAGCGGTGCGTCTCATCCCTGAGCCGCTGCAGCAGCCGGAGGGAGGGACTGCGGCGGGGAAGCCTCAGGCTCTCCGAGCGGTCGGGGAAGAAGATCTCTTCCTCCTTCTTGGCCAGACTGACTACCGGCCGCTCCCCGAGTCCCAGGGCGCGGAGCGCACCGAGCGCCGCGCTGAGCTGCCCCTTGCCACCATCGATGACGATCAGGTCCGGCAGGGGCTTCGATTCCTCGATCCTTCGGGTGAAGTAGCGGGTGACGACTTCCTGAATCGCCGCGAAGTCGTCCTGCTGTTCCACGCCCTTGATCTTGAACTTGCGATATTCGCTCTTCCTGGGCCGGCCGGCCTCGAACCACACCAGCGAGCCGACCGTGTCACGCCCCTGATTGGTGCTGATATCCACGCAGATCATGGTGCGCGGCACGCCGGTCAGTCCCAGGTCCCGGCCGAGGGCGTAAACCGGGTCCCCCGCCCGCTCGTCGGTCTCGAAGGACTCGATCCGGAGGCTCTCCATCATGTGCCGGGCGTTCTGATCCGCGAGGTCGAGCCACCGCCGGGCGGTGCCGCGCTGGGGCACATTCCATTCGGTCTCGGGCAGGAGCTCCTGGAGCAGGTCCATGTCTGCCGGGGGAAACGGCAGCACCAGCCGGCGAACCCGACCGGTCAGCGGGATGTACGAGCGGACCAGAAAAAAGTTGAGGATCTCCTCCTCGCTATCGTCGGTGAGATTCTCCATGAAGGCATGCTCCCGGGACACCACCCGGCCGTCTCGGACCCGGAGGAGCACGCCGACGGCGTCGTCGCCGTCCCGGGCGTAGCCGACGATGTCGGCATCGCCGGTGCCGATCACCTCGACACTGGACGGGGTCTCGACCTGCTCGAGCCACTTGAGTTGATCGCGATACTCGCCGGCGCGCTCGAAGTCCTGGCGCTCGCTGGCGCGCACCATGGCCTGGCGTACGCGGGACCTAACGTCCACCGTGCGGCCCTCGAGAAAGTCCACCACCTCGGCGATCATGGCGCCGTAGTCCTCGCGCCCCTGCCAGCCGACGCAGGGCGCCCGGCACCGTCCGATGTGGTAATCCAGGCAGGGGCGGTCCCGGCGTTCCCGGGGGAGGTCGTCGTGGCAGCTACGGACGGTGTAAAGTCGCCGGACGATCGCCAGGGTCTTCCGGAGCAGGGACACATCGGTATAGGGCCCGAAGTACCGCGCCCCCGGCAGGTCGCGTCGCCGGGTCACCAGGACGCGCGGAAACGGCTCCCCCAGCGTCACAGCGATGGACGGGTAGCTCTTGTCGTCCTTCAGACGGACGTTGAACTTCGGCTGGTACTCCTTGATCAGGTTGTTCTCCAGCAGCAGCGACTGGGCCTCGTTCTGCACGACGATCGTCTCCACATCGGCGATCTGCCGGAGCAGGAAGAGATGTCGCGCGTTGCCGGCGGACGCGGCCGAGAAGTAGCTCCGCACCCGCCCCGGGAGCCGCTTGGCCTTCCCGACGTACAGCACATTGCCGTCGGCATCCTTCCAGAGGTAGACGCCGGGCGCATCGGGCAGGGTGTCCAGCTTTCGCTGGAGCGCTTCGGGGATCGTGCTGGGGGCATCGAAGGCGTCGGGGGGCATGCGGGGATTACTGCTGGTTCGGCCGGATCTGGGCGTACAGCGCCCGGGCGGTGGGATCCCCGGCGAAGAAGGTCACCGCGAGGTAGATACCGCCGAAGGCCCCCAGCACCGTCACCGCGGTGAGTACCGGACCGACAGGCGGCAGCAGCTGCAACAGGACCCGGCCGACCAGGCCAGCCAACGCGGCTGCCGCCAGGAGGTGAAGCTGCCGCACCGGAGGTAACCCACCGAGCCGGCGAAGGAGCGCGTTGCGCAGCAGCCGCAGCTCCACCCACGCAGCGATGCCGGCGCCGGCGGTAATACCGGCGGCGCCCCACTGCGGCCCGATGTGCAGCAGGGGTGGCAGATAGAGGGCAGCGGACACCCCGAGTACCGCCGCCAGCACAACCCGGACGACCGCCGCGCGCAACGGTGTCCGGGTGTCGTGCAGTGAGTAGAACGCCGAGCTGTACAGGCGGCCCTGGGTGGAGGCCAGCAGGCCGATCGTCGACCCGGACAGAATAGTCCAGACGTAGGCGGAATCTCCCGCGGTGAACCGGCCGGTTTGGAAGAGGGCCGCGATGAGCACGCCACCGAGTGCCAGGAAGGCCACCGCGCAGGGAATCACGAAAAAGCCGATCCGCTGCAGCCCCGACTGCAGCCTGCGCTGGAGGGCGGCGGCCACTTCAGGGACGGTGCCCGAGCTGGACGCCATCGCGGGCAGCTCGGCGGCGGAGATGGATATCCCGAACAGGCTCACGGGCAGCATGTACAGCATCTGGGCCGTCCCGATGCCGGCGACCGCGCCGGCGCCGAGGAGGCTGGCGATCATCGTGTCCACGAACGCGCTGATCTGCACCACCCCCCGCCCCAGTATTACCGGTCCGAGGTTCCGCAGCACTTGCCGCACCGGCGCGATGATGGGTTGGAGTGCCGGCCGGAGTCCACCCAGGAGGCTCAGCACCGCCGGAAGCTGTATGGCAAACTGGAGGGCGCTGCCGATCAACGACCCCAGGGCGGCCGCCTCGGCGGCCGGGAACTCATCGTGCCGTCCGGGCGCGATGAGGACCGTCACGATGATGCCCAGGTTCCAGACCACCGGCGCGGCATAGGGCAGGAAGAACCGCCGGTGACTGTTGAGCACGCCGAGACACCAGGCGGAGAGCACCAGGAGCCCGGCGCCCGGAAAGAGGATGCGCACCAGGCGGATGGTCAGCTCGCGGGCGGCTCCCTCGAAGCCGGGCGCGACGAGATCGGTGAGCGGCACGGCCAGCGCGACGCCAGCCAGCACCAGGACGGCGGTGGTCAGGGCCAGGAGGGAGAAGACTGCGTCGGCGACCTGTCGGGCCTCCGCGTCCCGGCCCTCGGCCCGGAGCCGGGCATACACGGGGATGAACGAGGCGGAGAGCACCCCTTCTCCCAGCAGATTCTGCAGCAGGTTGGGAATACGGAAAGCGGCAGTAAACGCGTCGTTGCCGACGGAGAGCCCGAGGTAGTGGGCCAGCACCCGCTGGCGGACCAGTCCGGCAATCCGGCTCAGGAAGATGCCGCTGGCCACCAGCGCGGCATGGGCGCCGGTACGGTGCTGCTGGGGTGCAGGCGCGATCGGCTGGGTCAGGGTTTCGGCGGCGGCGGGAGAGCGGTTCGGGGGCCGTCCTCAAGCAATCGCTGGAGGAATTGGTTCTCCTCCTCCAGCGATTTGACCGAGCGATGCAGCTCATCCAGCTCGGATTCCAGCACCTCCACGCGCCGGGCCAGGTCGGAGAGAGCTGGCGGGGCTTGATCGGGACCCTCGAGTCGCCGGCCGAGGGCCTTGCCGACGGGAGAATCGAGCACGATCCCCACGATGGGGATCATGAGGGCCACAAGGAGGATGATGCCGAGGAAGGCCATGGGTCGAGTCTACGCCGGTGTCGGGGCGGCTTCAAGTCCCTCACGGTACCACCCCTCGATGACCCGGAGCAGCTCCTCGGTCAGGACCGGCCCGAACCGGGCCAGCCAGGGTCCCACGGTAAGGACCCGCTCCTGCGGCTTGCCCAGCGGGAGGATCAACTCCCGCGCCCTGGCGATCTGCCGGGTTTCGATGACCTGGCGCTTCTTGAGGTGGTTGACCAGGCGCTTCTCGGCCTCCTGGGTGCCGCGCATCGCCTGGTTGCAGAGGTTCAAGATGGGTTTCTCGATGGTCGGGTCGATGACGGCGGCGGCCCCGGCGAGCACCTCGTAGCCGGCCGCGATAGCGGCGCGAAGGTCGTCGAGGGCCGCCCGGGCCTCCTCGGGCAGCTGTTCGCGCACGACCCGGCGTTCCAGCTGTTGCCCCGGGGCGAGCAGTTCCTCGAGAGCGGCATTGAACTTCTGCAGCACCCGGTCGGTGCGGGCATCCACGATGATGCCCGACCAGCGCGGCAGCGGCAGCTGCGGCGGCACCTGGAGCTGGGCGTAAACCGCATCGGCCAGGGCCAGGTAGCGCAGCTCCCCGGGGCCGGCCATGTAGGCCACGGTGGGGAGGACCGCGCTCTCGATGACTGGCCGGAGCAACACGTTGGGGGAAAACCGCCCGGGATCCGCCTCGGCCAGGCGCTCGAGCTCGGCGAAGGAGAGCTGCTCCTGGCTGCGCCGGGTCACGAAACCGGGACTGCGGGCGGCGAGGCGATCCCGCCCCTGCTGCCCCTCGAACATCACCAGGGTGGCGCCATCCCCGACGGTCACTCCCGGATCCCGGCCCGCGCTGACGAGCTCGGTGTGGCGCTCCATCAAGGCGCGTTCCAGGGGCTCCGCCCGGGTCAGCGCGGACAGCAGGTAGGGCATCTGGACCCGCTTCATCGCCGGGTGCGTGGCATCGAAGACCACGACTCCGAAGGGGGCCAGCAGCTCGGCAAGAGTATGGGCGCAGGCGTCGGCGAGAGTGGCTTCGGGCCGGTACCAGCGCCGGAAGAGGTCCAGTACCTCGTCCCGGAACTCCGAGGGTGGGAGGTCCGTGGCGAGCTGTTCGAGGATGGGATGGATCTCGGGGCCCACCGGTTCGCGGTAGAGAGGCGTCAGCGGCGCCTCCGGGTCGCGTTCGCGCAGCACGGCGGTGACGGTACTGCCGTCCGGGGCGGTCCAGGAAGCGTGGTTCCCCTCGGCGAAATCGTGATCGCCACCCGCGGCCCAGAACACCGGCACCACCGGGCGTCGCCAGCGCGCCTCGCACAGCCGGGCCAGTGCGACGGCGGAAAGGGCCTTGTGGATGGTGTACAGCGGTCCGGTGAGCAGCCCCGGCTGCTGGCCCGTGGTCACCACCAGGGTGGCCGGATCGCGGAGCCGTTCGAGGTTGTGGGCGGCGCCGTTGGCGCCGACGAATGCCCCCAGCAGGTCGGGGTTGATCCCGCCGGCGCGGGGTGCCGGCCAGCGAACCGGCGCCTCGAGCGGGGTCGTGACGATCCGAAAGCTCATGGTGCCACCTGCGCGAGGAGGATCGTCCGGGGTCCCTGTCCCAGGGGTGCGCCGAGGTAGTCGCCGAAGCGCTCGCTGATCCGGGCGCCGTGGGCCTGGATCATGCGCTCCAGCTCCGGCGCGCCCAGCAGCCGGACGCGTTCCTCGAACCGGCGGCCATCCGGCATGATGATGGTCTTCCGTACGAACCGTCCGTTCTCGATGAGGTCTCTCCGCACCTCGGCGGTGAGGCTGCCGAACTGCGCCGATTCCAGCGGCACCAGGGCGCTCCGCACCTGCTCGGCGTTGAGGAAATCGATGGCAAACCACCCGCCGGGCCGAACCGTGGCCAGCATCTGGCCCAGGGCGTCGGTGTGTTCTTCATCGGCCGCAAAGTACCCGAAGCTGGTGAACAGGTTCACCGTCAGGTCCATACTGCCGGCTCGCACCGGCAGGGCGCGCATGTCGGCCCGGATCAGCGGCCGGCAGGTGGCGGCGCGGGCACGTTCGAGCAGCGCGCGCGACAGGTCGAACCCGAAGGGCCGGGCGCCGGCCCGTTCCAGCGCCAGCAGGTGACGCCCCGCCCCGCAGGCAACGTCCAGCACCCGCCAGCCCGCCTGCCAGGGGAGCGTCCGCGTGAGCAGGCCCACCACCTGTTCCGCGTCGCGATCGTCGCGGTGCGGATACAGGTGGAGGTACTCCTCGCCGAACCATTCTTCGAACCACTCGGGCATGGGTTGGTGGGTGAGAGCTAGCAGCGGTCAGCTATCGGCTATCGGCGCACAGCGGCCCACTGGAAGGCGCGAGATGCCTGCCTGCCCCCGCTGATAGCTGATGGCTCACTTGTGATACGGCTCCCCGCGGCGGATGGTCCAGGCCCGGTACAGCTGCTCCAGTACAACCACCCGGGCCAGTTCGTGCGGTAGCGTGAGCGGGCCCAGGCTCCACTGCTGGTCGGCCTCGCGGAGGAGGCTTGGGTCCAGGCCGGTCGAGCCACCGATGATGATAGCGACCGGACGCGCCAACCGTTCCCAGCGCTCGGTCTGCCGGGCCAGCGCGTCGCTGCTCCATGGGGCCGCTTCCCGATCCAGCACGACCAGGTAGGCCCGGTCCCGAAGCTTTTCCCGGAGCCGGCCGGCCTCCACCCGGCGCGCTTCCGCCGGGCTGGCGGCCCGGCCGGCTTCCTTCACTTCCAACTCCTCCGCGCGCACACAACGGGCGAGGCGGCGGAGGTACTGGTCCGCCGCCTCGCGAAATTCCGGGCGGAGCCGGCCGACGGCGAGCAGCGTCAGGTGCATGGCGGCGGGTCCCTGGGGACCGAGCCCGGTGCGGGCGCCCGGACTCCCTGGCCTCAGGCGTACATGCCGCGCAGCCGGTGGACGGCGGCGACCCGCTCGATCGCGAGCATGTACGCCCCGATCCGGTTGTCCACCTTGTGGTGATCCGCCATGGTCGTGACCTGCCCGAAGGCGTCCACCATGATTTTCTCGAGCCGGCTGTTGACCGTCTCCTCGTCCCAGAAGTAGCCACCGCGGTCCTGCACCCACTCGAAGTAGCTGACAGTCACCCCGCCGGCGTTGGCGAGGATGTCCGGGATGATGAAGACACCGTTCTCGTTGAGGATCCGGTCAGCCTCGGTCGTGGTCGGGCCGTTGGCGCCCTCACAGAGGATCTTGGCCTTGACCTGGCCGGCGTTCTCGTCGGTGATCACGTTCTCGAGAGCGGCCGGGAGGAGAACGTCGCAGTCGAGCGTGAGCAGGTCCTCGTTGGTGATCGTCTCGGCCTTGGCATAGTTGACCAGGAACCGGTGCTCCTTCACGTGCTGGAACACGTCCGCCAGGTCCAGCCCCTTGGGGTCGTAGATGCCGCCGGACTTGTCGCTCACCGCCACGATGGTCATCCCCTCGCGGGCCATGAGATCGGCGGCGATGGACCCGACATTGCCGAAGCCCTGCACCGCCACCCGGGTTCCCCGGATCGGGATGCCGAGCTTCTTGAGCGCCTCGCGGGTCACGAACATGCAGCCCCGGCCGGTGGCCTCGCGCCGGCCCAGCGACCCGCCGATGGCGATCGGCTTGCCGGTCACCACGGCGGTGACCGTGTGCCGCTTCTGCATGGAGTAGGTGTCCATCACCCACGCCATCACCCGCTCATTGGTGTTGACGTCCGGTGCCGGCACGTCCGAGTCCGGGCCGAGGAAGTCGATGATCCCCGAAGTGTAGCGCCGGGTGAGCCGCTCGATCTCCCCATTGGTCATCTTCGAGGGGTCGCAGATCACCCCGCCCTTGGAGCCACCGAAGGGGAGGTTCACCACCGCGCACTTCCAGGTCATCCATCCGGCCAGTGCCTTGACCTCGTCGAGCGTGACCTGCATGTCGAAGCGGATGCCGCCCTTGGCAGGTCCCCGGGAGGTGTTGTAGATGACCCGGTAGCCGGTGTACACCTCGACCTGGCCGTTGTCGAGTAGCACCGGAACCGCGACGATGAGCTGCTTCTCCGGCGTCCGCAGGATCTTGTAGAGGCCGGGTTCCAGGCCCAGGCGCGCCGCCGCGTCGTCGAACCGGGACATCATCTCCTCGAAGGGGTTCTCCGCCGGGAGGAACCCATCCTTCTCGGGTCGCATGACGGTCTGCATGGTGCGACTACTGCTCGCGGTCATATCTGCTCCGGTTGGCGTTACAGCCGCTCGGCCGGCGTTGTGACGGCATCGAGGGCGACGGCGATGTCCTCGCCGCCTCGTTCCCATGTGAGATCCAGCACTGCCACCAGCGGCTCCGGCGCGTCCTGGGGCCAGCGGTCGCGCAGCTTCACCGCATCCTTCTCGGTGATGACGAGGTGATCCGCCCGGCGGGCAGCGTGCGCCAGCCACGCCACATCGTCCGGGCCATACGCGTGATGGTCTTTCCACGTAGCCACCTGGACCTGGGCGCCGGTCGCCTTGGTCTGGGCCACGAAGGCCCCCGGATCCCCGATCGCCGCGGCGGCCACCACCCGCCGCCCGCTCAGGGCATCGGGAGCGTGGGCCCGGCCGCTGACCAGCCCCTCATAGCGCGCCACACCGAGGTGGGCGATGGCCGCCGGCCGGCCGACCCGCCGGCCCAGATCGTCGGCGAGCGCCACGGCCGCGTCAGCGCTCGCCCGCTTTCTGGTGACCACCACCATGTCGGCCCGACGGAGCGCTCCCATGCCCTCCCGCCACGGCCCTGCCGGCAGCGGCCAGCGGACTGCCCGGGTGGTCTCCGCGCTCACGACGACCACGTTGAGGTCGCGACGCACGTCCAGCCGCTGAAAAGCATCATCCAGGATCAGGACCTGGGCGCCACGGGCCAGCGCCCGCTCCGCCCCGGCGACCCGATCCGAATCGGCCACGACCATGGCTGCGGGAAGTGCCCGCGCATGCACCGCGGCTTCGTCGCCGCCGCCATAGCCGCGGAGAAGGATACCGGGCACCAGCCCGCGGGCGGCGTAATACCCGGCGATCCACATGGCCACCGGGGTCTTGCCCGAACCGCCAACCGTCAGGTTGCCGACCGCCACCGACGGCAGTGGAAGGTCGTGCACTGGCATCAGCCCGCGACGATACGCCGCGGCGCGAGCCGCCATCCACGAGTGCCACAGGGCCGACACCGGCAGGAGCGCCGTACGGGCCAGCCGCGCATCCACACGGGTGCTGGTCCATAACCAGCGAATCAGCCTGTGGGTGTCGCCCCGCCGTTGGGCCATGCTGCCATCCTCGCTGCGTCGTTCAGGGCCTGTGCCAGCCGGTTCATCCCGTGGTTCCGCGCGTCGGCGCCGCGCTCGACGCGGAACGGCTCGCCATAGGCCAGCCGAACCGCTGCAAATGGCCCGGGGACCAACAGGCGATCCCACGAGCCCGCCCGCCACCCCGGCCGCGCCTCCGCATGCACCGGGAGGAGCGCCACCTCCCCCGCCTGGGCGGCGGCCACCGCGCCCGGCTTCATCTCCCGCCGGGGGCCCCGAGGCCCATCGGGGGTGAGCCCCACCGGTGTCCCGGCCCGCAGGCTGCGGATGGCGCCCAGGAGCGCGCGGCGCCCCCCGCGGGTGCTCGAACCGGGGATCACCGCGAAGCCTAACCGGTCTGCCAGCCGGGCCAGATACGTGCCGTCCCGGGCTTGGCTGACCACTGCGGCGATCCCGCGCCCGCGGTGATGCCACAACACCGGCAGGAGCGCATCATGCCACGACACCAGCACGTAGCACCCCCCGGGAGCCAGGAGCGCACCGCCGACCTCGGGGTTCACGACTTCCACCCGCCAGCTTCGCGCCAGCGCTTCCAGAAGGGGCGGTCCCAGCCCAAGCACTGTCCGACTGCCCCAGGTGTGCATCACCCCAGCTGCTCCAGGACCATTCCGGCAACCCGCCGCGACGCACCCGGAGCGCCAAGCGAGGCCCGGACTGCGGCCAAGGCTCCCCGTTGCGCCTGATGCTCGAGGGTGCCGGAATCCAGCAACGGCCGGAGGGCGGTACACACCTCCTCCGCCTCTACCGGAAGATGCCAGAATTCCGGCACGACCAGCCGCCCCGCTACCAGGTTCACCAGACTGATCCATGGCGCCGTCAGGACCCGCCGCGCGACCGCATAGGTCGGGCGGGAGGACCGGTACGCCACGACCACCGGCGTGTCCACGCAGGCCGCCTCGAGTCCAGTGGTGCCGGACTTGACCAGGGCCGCGGTCGAGGCGGCCAGGACCTGGTCGGACAGGTCCCGGTGGACAACCAGCGGTCCCGCATCCGGATAGTGCCCGTGGGCGGTTCCCGCGACGATCACCCGGGAGGCGAGTCCTTCGGCGAGCATCCGCTTTCCGACTTCGCGGAACAGCGGCCAGTTGCGCGTGAGTTCGCCCTCCCGAACCCCGGGAAAGATACCCAGTACCGGCCGGTCCAACGGCAGGTCGAGGCGGGCCCTCGCCTCCGCCCGCTCGCTCCACGTCCGGTCCATCAGCGGGTGACCGACAAACTCTGCCGGCATGCCCCGCGCCCCGAACCAGTCTGCCTCAAACGGCAGGATCACGGCGAGCCGGTCGGCGGCGGCGCGGAGCCGGGAGAGGCGCCCCGGCCACCAGGCCCACAGCTGGGGCGCGACATACCACACTACCGGCACGCCGGCGTTTCGCAGGGCTCGTCCCAGGCGGAGATGGAACCCCGGATAGTCGATCAGTACCGCGGCCGAGTAGCGGCCTGCCCGGGCGTCGCGGGCCAGGGTTCGCAGCAGGCCGAGGTGCCGCGGAACGGACCGCACCACCTCGGCGAATCCGATCGTACTCAGCCGCTCCACCGGGAAACGGACGGTCAGCCCCGCGGCGGCCATGGCTGGTCCGCCGGGGCCCTCGCATTCGAGGTCGGGCCTCGCCGCGCGGAGAGCCGCCACCACGCCGGCGCCATGTTGGTCCCCCGACGGCTCGCCCGCCGAGACGAGGATTCGTGCGGGCCGGGCCAGGCTCACCCGCCGGTTATCAGGACCGGGGTTGCGTGGCGGATCGCCTCGGCTACCCGAAGGGCCAGGCGCAGAGCGGCCCGCCCCTCGCGACCAGTGACCACCGCCTCCCGATCGCCGTGAATCGCGTGGAGGAAGCTGGCCAGCTCCAGCCGCAACGCATCGGCCGCCGGGGCCTCCAGCGGAATCCGCTCCGCGATGTCCTCCAGCCGGGAGGCATCCCCCGGCAGCCAGGGGTGCTTCAGGCGCAGGAACTCCCCCCGGCCGGTGTCCAGGTCCAGGGAGAGGTAGCCCTCCTCCTGGTACACCCGGAGCCGGCGGACCCGCTGCTCGGCGATCCGGGAGGCGGTGACGCTGGCCACGGTGCCGGTCGTGAACTCGACCCGGGCATGGGCCACATCCAGCAGCGGCGAGAGTACCGTCGCCCCGTTGGCCCGCACGTCGGACGCCTCGGCGCCGCCGGTCAGGTGGAGGATCAGGTCCAGCTCGTGGATCATGAGGTCGAACACGACCGGGATGTCGGTTCCGCGCGGCTGGAACGGTGCCAGCCGCTCCCCCTCGATGAAGAGCGGCCGGTCGAGGTAGCGCTCCGCGGCGCGCAGCGCCCGGTTGAAGCGCTCGATATGCCCCACCTGGAGCTGCAGCCCGCTCCGCGCGGCCAGGTCCACCAGCGCGTCGGCTTCCGCCATCGTGGCCGAGAGCGGCTTCTCCATGAGCACCGGCACCCCCGCCGCCAGCGCCGCCAGCCCGACCTCCGCGTGTGACGCGGTGGGCACGGCCACCGTCACGGCCCGCACCGCACGGAGCAGGTCTTCGCGGCTGCCAAACGCGCGGGTACCGATGGCCTCGGCGACGTGCTGGGCTCGTGCCGGCCGGATGTCGTAGACCCCGACCAGCTGTGCCTCCGGCATTGCCGCCAGGTGGCGGGCGTGGTGCCAGCCCAGCGCGCCGACGCCGATGACGCCGACCGGGATCGGGGCGCTCACGCCGGAATCCCGCGGCTGGCCGTTGCGATGAAGTCGAGCAGGCACCTGACCTCGGGGAAGCGGCGGGCATCCGGCTCGAGCTCCGTCACCGCGTCCGCCCGGGGAATGGCCGAGTTGAACAGCAGCCGATAGGCATGTTTGAGGGCCCGAAGGGTCTCAGGGGGAAACCCGGCGCGCTGCAGGCCAACGGTGTTGAGGCCGAACAGCTCGGCGGGATTGCCGACGGCCTTCACATAGGGTGGGATATCCTGATTGATGCGGGAGGCACCACCTACGAAGGCATGCGTGCCGATCGTCACGAACTGGTGCACCGCGATGAGCCCGCTCAACGTGGCGCACGGTTCCACGGTGACGTGCCCGGAGAGCTGAGTGGCGTTGGCGATCGTGACCCCGTCGCCGATGTCGCAGTCGTGGGCCACATGCACGTACGTCATCAGGTAGCAGTCGGCCCCGATCCGGGTCCGGCCGGTGGCCACGGTGCCGCGATTGATCGTGCTGTGCTCGCGTATGACCGTCCCCCGGCCGATTTCCACCCAGGTCGGCTGGTCCCGGTACTTCACGTCCTGCGGCGGGCTGCCGAGGACCGAGCCGGTGCCGATGCGCACCCCGGCCGCGAGTCGCACATTCCGCTCCAGGACCACATGGGGACCGAGGCGGCAGCCATCCCCGACTTCCACGTCGGGGCCGATCACCACGTACGGGCCCAGCTCGACGTCATGGCCGAGCCGGGCCATCCCGTCCACCACCGCGGTTGGGTGGATGGAGACCGTCAACGGTCCACCACGCAGGCCATCATCTCTGCCTCGGTGGTCACCTCGCCGTCCACCAGGGCGACGCCTTTCATCCGCGCGATCTTGCCCCGGAACTGCAGCATCTCCACTTCCAGGCGCAGCTGGTCACCGGGGACGACCGGCTTGCGGAACTTGACCTTGTCCAGCGACATGAAGTAGACGACCTTCTTCTCCCGCTCGGTGATCCGCTCCATCAGGAGCATGCCGCCGGTCTGGGCCATGGCTTCGACGATCAGCACGCCGGGCATGATGGGGTGCCCCGGGAAGTGGCCCTGGAAGAACGGCTCGTTGATCGTGACGTTCTTGAGCCCGACAATCCGCTGGGTGCCCTCCACCGCGATGATCCGGTCGACCAGCAGGAACGGATAGCGGTGTGGCAGGATCTCCTGGATCTTCTGGACGTCGAGCATCACTCCTCCGGGATTCTTGCCGCGGCCAGAATGGCGCGGACACAGGCGATGTTGCCGCGGTGGCTGGGACGCCGGGCCTCGATTCGCACCCGCGGCCGGGCGCCGAGCAAGGTCAGGTCGCCCACCAGGTCGCCGGCTTTGTGCCGGGCGAATTCATCGGGCCAGCGGACGCTGCCGTTGACCACCCGATCGGATGAGAGCAGCAAGCCGCTGCCGGCCGAGCCGCCACGCAGCAACCCCCGCTCGGTGAGCATGGCGACCTCCCGCTCGAAGCCGAAGGTCCGCGCGGGGGCGATGTCCCGGCGGAAGGACTCCCGGTCTCCCGCCCACCCCGCCGACTGCGTCCCGATCACCGGCTCGGCGTACTCCAGTGTCACCTGGATGGACAGCCGATCCGCCGGCGCAACCAGGTACTCCGACGCGCCCTCCGTCACGCGCAGTGGCATCGCCAGGGTGGCCTGTCCTGCCTCACCGCTGGCCAACGCGACGCCAGCCGACTCGAGCAGCTCCAGAAACGGCGCAAACGACCCGTCGAGGATCGGCACCTCCGGCCCGTTCAGTGCCAGCACCGCATCATCCAGCTCCAGGACGTTCACCGCCGCCAGCAGGTGCTCGACGGTGTCCACGCGGTGGCCCCGATGCTCCAGCGCGGTCCGCCGCTCCGCCGCCACGTGGCAGACGGCGCGGGCCGGAATAAGGTGCCCACCGCCGAGGTCCTCCCGCCGGAAGACCACGCCCGCTCCCGCGGGAGCCGGCTCGACCCGCAGGGTGGCCGCGATCCCGCTGAAGAGGCCGGTGCCGCTGACCTCAACCGGGCGAGCGACGGTCCGTCTCGGCATCAGCCGCGCCTTCAGCCAGCCGCTCCAGCCGGGCGGCGAGCGGTGCCAGCCGGAACAGCGCGGCGTGGGCCCGCAGGAACTCCCGGTGCGGCCGGGCCGGGTATCCCGTCACGACTGCGCCCGCGGTCACCTCGCCGGGACCGAAGACGACGCTCTTGGCGCCGATCACCGCCCCGTCGCCAACGGTCACATGGTCGGCGATCCCCACCCCGCCGGCAATGGTGACATCGTCACCGATGCGGCAGCTGCCCGCGATACCACTGGTGGCCATCACCAGGCAGCGGCGGCCGACCCGGACGTTGTGTCCGATCTGCACGAGGTTGTCAATCTTGGTGCCCTGGCCGATGACCGTGTCATCGAAGCTGCCGCGGTCCACGCAGCTGCCGGAGCCGACCTCGACGTCGCTTTCGAGCACGCACTGGCCGGTGTGAGGCACCCGCTGATGTCCGCCTGGCCCGCGCAGGTAGCCGAACCCCGGCCCGCCGATGACTGCGGTGGCCTTGAGCACCACCCGGTCTCCCAGGATCGTGCCGGGATAACATACGGCGTGGGGGCCGATCTCGCTGTCGTCGCCCACCACGGTACCGGCCCCGAGGAACGCCCCTGCGGCGACGCTCACCCGCTCTCCCAGCCGCACCCCGCGCTCGAGTACCGCAAACGGACCGATCCACACCCCCGATCCCAGGCGAACATCGTCCGCGACCCGGGCGGTGGGGTCGATGCCGGTCGGTCTCGCCGGGTCGGTCGAGAAGGCGCCAGCCGCTCGGGTCAAAGCGGTGGCGGGATCGGCCACAATGATCCGGGTCGCCGGGCCACCCTCCGCCTCTGCCAGCGGGGCGGCTACCAGCGCCGCCCCGGCCCGGGTGGCCCTGAACTCGGCGAGGTATCTGGGGGTGAAGAAAAAGCTGAGAGCATCCGGCCCCGCCCGGTCGAGCGGGGCCAGCCGCTGGAGGAGAAGGTCCCCGTCGCCCTGGAGGCGGCCGCCGACCAGCTCGGCGAGCGCCCGTGCCGCGAGGCGGACGGAGGGAGCCGCGTGGGTCAGGGTGTCGCCTTGATTTTGTCGATGACCCGCTGGGTGACGTCGAGCGTCTTGTCCACGGCGATGATCAGGCCGTCGTTGGCGCTCACGTCGAAGATCACTGCGTAGCTGCCCTCCGACCGGACCTGCTCAATCGCGTCGTTGACCCGGCTGTGGATCGGCGCCAGCAGCTCCTGCTCTCGCTGCTGGGCCCGCTGCTGCAGCTCGGTGGCGCGGGCCTGCAGCCGTTCCCGTTGCTCCTCCAGCTCCCGCCGCTTGGCGGTCTTGGCGGTGGCGGACAGCATGACGGAACGCTGCTCGAAGTCGGCGGCGGAAGAATCGAAGCTGGCCTGGAGCCGCTCGACCTCACCCCGAAAACCGGTCAGCTCCCGGGTATAGGTCGACTCGGCCTGGGTGTAGCCGGGGGTGGCCAGCAGCACCGCGCGGGCGTTCATGAAGGCGAGCTTGGCTCCGCCCCCCTCCTGCGCCTCCAGCGCGGCAGGACCCGCCACCAGCGCCACTGCAACGGCCAGCCAGCGGCCGAATGAGACACGCACCATCGAGAGACTCCCTGCTGAAGGTGAACGGCGCCAGCCTAGAAGAACTGGCCCAGCTTGAAGTGCAGCTGCCAGCCCGGATCGGGCCGACCGGTCCGGGTGACCCGGTCGAAGCCGTAGCCGAGGTCAATACCGATCGGGCCGAGGGGCGAGAGCACGGCCACGCCGAAGCCGGCACCGCGGAAGAGCCGGCTGGGGTCGTACTGCCGGGCGCTGCGGTACACGTTGCCCGCATCGAGGAACGTGCTGACGTACAGCGACTGGCTCACCCGTGCACCCGCTTCCACCGTGAAGGCGGCGTAGGCCTTGCCGAACGACGCCGGGCTCGCGGCCGCGCTGCCGCCGGCGCTCGGGTCGAACCCGTTGGGGGTGATGGTGAACTCGTCATAGCCGCGCAGCGGGATGCCGAACTGGGTTCCGCCCAGCGAGTACAGTTCCGTGAAGAACGGGCCGGCGTCGCCGAAGATGAACCCGGTCTTGGCCGTGAAGCCGAGCACGAACTGGACGCCGCTTCCCAGCTGCGCGTTGCCACCCAGGGTGCCCAGCGGGGCGTAGTAGCGGGTCTCGACGTCCAGCTTGCGATAGTCCCCGGTACCGCCCAGCGGACCGCCGTTGAACTCCAGGGACACGTTGGACATGGCCCCGCCGGTGGCAAAGGGCAGGCCAATCCGGGTATCGCGGACGACACTTCCCCCCAGCGTGGAGCGGGTGCAGTTGGTGCAGCGGAAGCGGGCCCGCAGGTCTTCGGAGCCACCGGTGAACTTGATCTGCTGCAGGCCGTAGCTGGCGTACACGCGGGTGAAGCGCGATCCGAAGAAGGGGAAGCCGAACTGGAGGCTGCCGCCCACCTGCCGTCGCCGCCCCAGGTCTCCCACCGTGAAGCGCTGCCGCGAGTTGAAGAGGGTCGCGGTACCGGAGATCCGGCTCTCGCGGATTGCCGGGTCGGTGAAGCTGAGCGTGAAGTCGTTGATGTTGCGCCCGAACTGCCACAACAGCCGGCCCCGCTTGGCCCGGCCAAACAGGTTCGGCTCCTCGAGACCGAGGAAGCCCCCGACGCCGGTGCCCTGGCCCAGGGAGGCGCCGAAATTGATGTTCCCGGTGCGTCGCTCCTCGACCCGGAACGTGATGTCCACGTCGGCCTGGCCTTCCACCGGCCGGACATCGGGCGGGGTCATCGGCTGCTGGAAGAACCCCAGGTTGCCGATGTTCTGCCAGCTGCGAATCAGGCGGTCCCGGTTGAACAGCTCTCCCGGGGCCAGGACGATGGCTTCACGGACCACCCGTTCGTGGGTCACGTCGTTGCCCACGATGTTGATCTTGTTGATCGTGGCGGGCTGCCCCTCGCGGATGGTCCACTTGAGGTCAATCAGCGGCTCGCCCTCGGGGCTGGTGCGCCGGGTCTCCTCCGGCTCGATCTGTGCATAGATATAGCCGTTGTTGCTATAGAGCGTGGAGACACCCTCCGTGGCGCTGGACCATTCCACGCTGTTGAAGGGCTTCCCGGCCCCGCCGTCGGCCCCGAAGGGATACAGCGCCATCAGTTCCTCGGTGCTGAATCGCCGGTTGCCGGTGATCTGGAACCCGCCGATCCGGTAGGCCGCCCCCTCCTCCACGGCCAGGTGCAGCACCGCCTTGCCGTTGGTGGAGTCCACGGCGATCGAATCGCGGGCGACCTGGAAGTCGATGTAGCCGTTGCTGCCGTACCAGGCCGGGAGTTTTTCCCGGATGTCCTGCTGCAGCTTGTCATCGTCCAGCTGGCCGCTCTGCCACCACCAGAACCCCTCGGGCCTGGTGTTCATGCGTTTCACCAGGGTCTTGTCGCTGAAGCGGTCGTTGCCGTCCACGATGACCTGGCTGATGGCGACCCGGTTGCCTTCGTCGATGTCGTAGATGATGCCGACCTGGCCCGGCCCGGGGGCGGTCTCGATCACCTTGACGGTGGCGGCGTAGTAGCCCTGGGCGTGGTAGAGCGAATCGATGCCCGCCCGGCCGCGCTCCACCAGCGACCGGTCCAGCGGCCGGCCCTGCACCAGCTTGACCCGCTCCTTCACGTTGCCGGTGGAGAGCTGCTCGACGCCCTTCAGCGCCCAGCGCTGGAGGATCGGCCGCTCCCGGACCCGGAAGACCAGGATGATCCGGCCGAAGGGATCGTCGGCCTGCGAGACCCCCACATCGTCGAACTGACCGGTGCGAAACAGGGCCAGGATGGCTCGCTGGATGTCGCGGTAGTTGGTGGCCTGGCCGGGGCGGAGGCCGGCGGTGCCGAGAACCTGCTGGGTGGAAATCCGGCTGTTGCCCTCGACCGCGATGCTGTCCACGACGGGGGTGGGGGCCGCGGCCGCCGGGTCCTGCGCGCCCAACGGGGCGGCAAGCGCGGCAACCGGCAGACTGGCTAGCAGGAGGTAGCGCCGAAGTCGCATCAGGGGAGACGAAGCGCGGTGACCGGACGGGCCGGCCACCGCGTGGGGGGAGGTGTCAGGCTTTCGAGCCGCTCAGGGCGCGAAAGACGAGGCGCTCGGCATCCGGGGCCACGTCGATCTCGATCTCGTCGGTCCGGGTGAACTCGCCCAGCAGGATCTTCTCGCTGAGCGGGTCTTCGATGTACTTCTGGATCGCCCGCTTGAGCGGCCGGGCGCCATAGTTCTGGTCGTACCCCTGGGTGGCGAGGAACTCCACCGCCGCGGGCGTGAGCCGGAGGACTTCCTCCCCGATCCGCTTCTGGACGTCCCGTACGAGGATGGTCACCACCTCGGCGATGTGTTCCTTGGCCAGCGGATGGAAGACGATCACGTCGTCAATCCGGTTCAGGAACTCCGGGTTGAAGGTCCGCTGGATCTCTTCCTTGATCTTCTCCTGCATCTTGTCGAACGAGCTCTTGAAGTCCTGCCCGTGGAAGCCCAGCGTCTTGCCCTGCATGATGTCGCGGGCGCCCACGTTGGACGTCATGATGACAACGGTGTTCTTGAAATCGATCATCCGGCCGTAGTTGTCGGTGAGGTGGCCTTCATCCAGCACCTGCAGCAGGATGTTGAAGACGTCAGGATGCGCCTTTTCGATCTCGTCCAGCAGGACGACGGAATAGGGCTTGCGGCGGATCGCCTTGGTAAGGGTGCCGCTGTCCTCGTAGCCCACATAGCCCGGCGGGGCCCCGATCAGGCGGCTCACCGAGAACTTCTCCATGTACTCCGACATGTCCACCCGGATCAGGGCGGAGGCGTCGGCGAACAGGAACTTGGCCAGCGACCGCGCCAGCTCGGTCTTGCCGACCCCGGTCGGGCCGCAGAAGATGAACGAGCCGATCGGGTGGTTGGGATCCTTGAGCCCCGCACGCGAGCGCCGGATGGCCCGGGAGATGGCCTTGATCGCCTCGTCCTGGCCCACCACGCTCAGGTGCAGCTCGTCTTCCATGCGCAGCAGCCGTGCGGCCTCCTGCTCCTGCAGCCGGGTGACCGGAATGCCGGTCCAGCGGGAGACGATGAACGCGATATCCTCCTCGCTGATCACCGGCCGCCGGGTCTGGCGCTCCTTCTCCCACTCCTCCTGTCGCTGCCGGATCTGGGTCTGGAGATCCCGCTCCTTGTCCCTGAGCGCCGCCGCCCGCTCGAAGTTCTGGTCGCGGACCGCGTCCTCTTTCTCGATGTTCACTTTTTCCAGATCACCCTTCAGGCTGGCGACCTCGGCGGGCGGCACCTGGGAGGCGAGCCGCGCCCGGGCGCCGGCTTCGTCGATGACGTCAATGGCCTTGTCCGGCAGGAAGCGGTCGGTGATGTAGCGCTCCGACAGCTTGGCCGCGGCGTCCAGGGTCTCGTCGGGGATCACCACGCGATGGTGGTCCTCGTACTTCTTGCGCAGGCCCTTGAGGATCTCCACCGTCTCCGGGATGGTGGGCGGATCCACCAGCACCGTCTGGAAGCGGCGCTCCAGCGCCCCGTCCTTCTCGATGTACTTGCGGTACTCGTTGAGGGTCGAGGCGCCGACGCACTGCAGCTCGCCCCGCGCCAGCGCGGGCTTGAGCATGTTGGAGGCGTCAATGGCCCCCTCCGCCGCGCCGGCGCCCACCAGGGTGTGCAGCTCGTCAATGAAGAGGATGATCTGCTTGTTCTGGGCGATCTCGTTCATGACCGCCTTCAGGCGTTCCTCGAACTGGCCCCGGTACTTGGTGCCGGCGATGACGGCCGCCATGTCCAGGGAAAGCACCCGGTGGTCCTTGAGCACATCCGGGCACAGCCCGTTGGCGATCATGAGGGCCAGGCCCTCGACGATCGCCGTCTTGCCCACACCGGGCTCGCCGATGAGGACGGGATTGTTCTTCTTGCGCCGGGCCAGGATTTCCATGACCCGCTCGATCTCCTTGGCCCGGCCGATGGTCGGGTCCAGCTGGCCCTCGGCGGCCAGCTGAGTGAGGTCGCGGCAGAAATGGTCCAGCGCGGGGGTCTTGGATTTCTTCTCGGACTTGGGCGCGGCCGCTGGTGCCGGGGAGCCGCCCGTGGGCGACTGGGTCTGCGGCATGTCGCTGCCCAGCAGGCGCAGGGTCTCCGCCCGGCTCTGTTCCAGGTTGACGCCAGCGTCGGTGAGGACCTGAGCGGCGATGCCCTTCTCCTCCCGCAGCAGCCCCAGCAGCAGGTGCTCGGTGCCCACGTAGCTGTGGTTGAGCTCGCGCGCCTCGGTCATGGCGAGCTCCAGCACCTTCTTGGCGCGGGAGGTATACGGCAGGTCGGGACCGGTGGCCGCGGCCGCCTTGCCCTTCTTGACCGTCTCCTCGATCTTCTGCTGGATCTCCTCGAGGTCCACGTTGAGGTTCTGGAGCACCGCCGCAGCGACGCCTTCCCCCTCGCGGATCAGCCCAAGCAGGATGTGCTCGGTACCGACGTACTCGTGGTGCAGCCGGGCCGCCTCTTCGCGAGCCATCTGCAAGACCTTCCGCACACGGTCGGTGAAGTTGTACCCGTTCATGGCAGCGACCCTCGGCGTCCTGCTTCGTCTTCCAGCAGCGTGCGGACGAACCGCGCGCGGCGAACACTCAGTTCCGGATCTTCCGTGCCTACCCCAGCCACGGCGGCCAGATGGGCCGGCTGGGTATGCACCAGCAGCTTGTTGAGCCCGTACAGACCCACCCGGTCTATCAGACCCAGCCCCACGCCCAGCCGCACTCCCGACAGCAGGTTCATCGTCTCGTCGAAGGAGAGGGTCCGCGCGTGGCGTAACAGTCCGTACGCCCGCCAGACCTTGTCCTCGATGATGTTGGGCACGTCCCGCAACAATACCTGCCGTGCCTGCTCCTCGTACTCAACCACCTGCCGCACCATCTTGCCGAGGTGGTCCAGCAGCTCCCGTTCGGACTTTCCCAGCGTGGTCTGGTTCGAAAGCTGGAAGAAATTGCCGACGACCTCGCTGCCCTCTCCGTACAGTCCGCGAAACGTCAGGCCCACCTGGGCGAGTCCCTGCAGGACCTTGGAGATTTCCTTGGTCAGGACCAGTGCCGGAAGGTGGATCAGCACCGAGGCCCGCAGCCCAGTGCCGACGTTGGTCGGACACGAGGTAAGGTAACCAAACTCAGGGTGAAATGCGAAGGGAAGTCGTTGTCCCAGTTCGCTGTCCACCTCGTCGACCTGGTCGTAAAGCGCCTCCAGATCGAACCCCGAACGCAGGCCCTGCAGCCGCAGGTGATCCTCTTCGTTCAGCATGACCCCCACCCGGGCTCCCAGCAGCAGCGCCGACCCCGGCCGCACGGCCGGCGGCTCCGCCCAGACCGGCCAGTTCCCGGCTGACCAGGTGGCGCTCGTGGAGCAGCAGCCGGTCCTCCCGCCCCATCTGGTCCAGCCGCAGGATCAGCGCCTCCCGGAGGGCGACCGTTTCCCGGGCCGCCCCCTGCACGTCCGCCAGGATGCGCCTCCCGGTCGGTCAGGGTGGCCCTCGGCGCGAAGGGTCGAGACTGGAGGTTGCGCGCCAGGCGGATCCGGGTGGACAGTACCAGGTGGCTCACCGGCCCGCTGGCGTCCAGCCACGCCATGCCGCCGTCGGAAGCAGGCTCAGGTCAATCAGTCGCCCCCTCGACCACCCGCAGCCGGTCACGCAGTTCCGCGGCCAGCTCGAAGTTCTCCGCCTCGACCGCCAGCCGGAGCTGCTCGCGCAGCTGGACAGGGATGGCAGGGAGGTGAGCAGGGTCTCGCCCGGCGGGGCGTAGCGCTTGCCGACGTGGCGGCTGGAGCCGTGCAGGCGGCGCAGCAGGTCCCGCAGCGAACCCTCGAACGTCCGGTAGCACTCCGCACAACCCAGTCGCCCGGATTCCCGGAAGTCGCTGAGCGTCGCATGGCAGGTCGGACAGGCGCCGGAGGGGGTCAGTCCCGGCATGGCGCTGGCGAGATCCATCCCCTTCCCCATGGACGCGAGGAAGGTCCCGACCGGGGTCTTGCCGAGGCTGGCGCTGCTCTCGACGCCCTTCTCGGCGGCACACCGTTCGCACAGGTGCACCGTGACCACCTGTTCCTCGGCGATCTGGGTCAGGTGGACGACGGCCTCACGTTCATGACACTGGTCGCAGCGCATCAGCTCTCCACTTCCACACGGTCCACCGGCAACAGGCGCCCACCCTCGACCGCCAGCACCCGGTCCGCCCGGGCGGCCAGCAGGCGGTTGTGGGTCACCACCACCAGCGCGGTCTCGAAGTCGCGCGCCAGGGTGCCGAGCAGGCCATGCAGGTGCTCGGCCTGGGCGGTGTCGAGGTTTCCCGATGGCTCGTCGGCGAGGATGACTCGGGGATTGTTGGCCAGCGCCCGCGCAACGGCCACCCGCTGTTGCTCGCCACCGGACAGCTGCCCCGGTCGGTGCGACAGCCGCTGGGCCAAGCCCAGCTGGCTCAGCAGGGCGGTGGCCCGCTCCCGTGCCGCCTCCGCCGGCCGGCCGCCGATCCGCTGGGGCAGCATGACGTTCTCCAGCGCGGAGAAGTCCCGCAGCAGGTGGTGAAACTGAAACACGAATCCCAGCCGCAGGTTCCGGATCCGTTCCAGTTCCGCGGGGCTCGAGCGCCCGTACTCCGCGCCCTCCAGGGTAATCTGGCCCTCCGTGGCCTGGTCCAGTGCGCCGAGCAGGTGGAGCAGCGTGCTCTTGCCTGAGCCGCTCGCCCCGACGATGGCCACGAACTCGCCCGGGGTCACCTCCAGGTCCACCCCGGAGAGGATCTCCAGCGGGCGCCCGTCCCCGTCCTGGTAGACCTTGCGGACTCCCCGCGCCGTGAGCACAGCGGTCATTCGTGCCGGATCGCGTCCACCGGGGTCAGCCGGCTGGCCGCGCGGGAAGGGGGAATCGTGGCCACGATCGCCAGCAGCAGGCTGGCCACCACCACAATGGCTACGTCCGTCGGCTCGACGTGGATCGGCAGGTGGTCGATGAAGTAGACGCTGGGGTTGATCCGGATCCAGCGCCCCTGGTCCACCGCATAGCTGATTCCCAACCCCGCGACCAGGCCGAGACTCACCCCGGTCAGGCCGACCACCGCGCCCTGCACCAGGAAGATCCGGGCGATCGCGCCACCACCGAGCCCCATCGCCTGCAGTATGCCGATCTCGCGGGTCTTCTCCGCGACCACCATGGTCAGGGTGCCGACGATGTTGAACGCCGCCACGATCATGATGAAGAAGATGATCAGCCCCATGGCGACCTTTTCCAGCTCCAGCGCACTGAACAGGGACGCATTCTGCTGCTGCCAGTCCAGCGCCCGGTAGGGATACCCCAGCCGCTCCTCCAGCCGGCGACCGATCTCCGGCGCCCGCCAGGGGTCCGCCAGCCGGGCCTGAATGCCGGACACCGCCTCTCCAAGCCCGGTGAACCGCTGGGCGGCTTCCCGGGAGATCACCACGAACTGGTTGTCGTACAGGAACATCCCCGTGTTGAAGATGCCCGTGACCTCGAAGCGCCAGTACCGGGGGACGCCTACCCCCAGGGCCCGATTCACCTCCGGCGGCTTGGCCGGGACCAGGGTCACGACATCTCCGGGATACACGGTGAGCCGCTCGGCCAGCCGCTGCCCGAGGACGATCCCCCCATCCACCTCGGGCCGGGAGGTGCGGAAGGTGAGATCCCCCTTGACCACCGATTGCGGCAGGGTCGTCACCGCCCGATTTCCAGTATCGGAATCGAACCCCAGGACGTTGACCCCTTCCGCATAGTCCGAGCCAGCGGAGATCACCGACTGGCTCAGCACCTCGGGGGCCACCGCGATCACGCCCGGTTCCCTGGCGACCTCGGCCATGACGGTGCGCCAGTCGTCCAGCCGGAGCCCGCTGCCGTAGGTGAGCACCCGGAGGTGCGGATTGGCCACCAGGATGCGCTCCCGGAGGTCGTTGCGGAGCCCGTTCATCACGCCCAGCACCACGATCAGCGCCGCCACCCCGACGGCCACGCCGCCGGAGGCGATGGCCGTGATCAGGGAGACCCGGCCCGAGGCGCGTCGGCTCCGCAGGTACCGGACGGCGATCTCACGCTCCAGCCGGCTGGGCCACTGGAGCAGCTGCCGGAACGTGGCCCCAGCGCCGCGCGGGCGAGCGCGGGAGCCGCCCGGCTCGGGAGTGGGTGCGGCGGTCATCCGGCGGACCCGGCCTGATCCTCCGGCCGCATGGCCGGGAACAGGATGACATCGCGGATGGAGGCCTGCCCTGCCAGCAGCATGATCAGCCGGTCCACGCCGATCCCCATGCCGCCGGTCGGCGGCATGCCGTACTCCAGGGCGCGGACGTAGTCGGCGTCGAAGGGCTGTGCCTCCTCGTTGCCGGCGGCGCGCTGGCGGATCTGGTCCGCAAAGCGGGCCCGTTGATCGTCGGGGTCGTTGAGCTCACTGAACGCATTGGCCAGCTCGCGGGACTGGACGAACAGCTCGAATCGCTCGGTCAGGCGCGGCTCGTTCCGGTGCTCCTTGGCCAGCGGTGAGATCACCTTGGGATAGTCCACGACGAAGGTCGGCTGGACCAGATGCGGCTCCAGGAACGCGCCGAACATCTCGTCCAGCAACTTGCCACCAGTGAACCCGGCGGCGTCATCCCGGGGGACCCCGCTCTTGATGAGCCGGGCGCGCATCTCCTCCTCGGTGGCGGCCAGCACATCCACGCCGCTATGGGCCAGGATGCCCGGCACGAAGCCCACCCGTGCGAATGGCCGGGCAAAATCCAGCGTGACCCCGTCGCGCTCGAGGACCCCCGCCCCGCCGCTCACCTGGCCCACCAGGTCGGCAATCAGCGCCTCCGCCAGCTCCATCATGTCATGGTAGTCGGCGTAGGCCTGGTACAGCTCCAGCATCGTGAACTCGGGGTTGTGCGACCGGTCCATCCCCTCGTTGCGGAAGTCATGCCCGATCTCGTACACCCGCTCGAGCCCGCCCACCACCAGCCGCTTGAGGTAGAGCTCGTCGGCGATGCGCAGGTACAGCTGCATGTCCAGCGCGTTGTGGTGGGTCACGAACGGCCGGGCGGCCGCACCGCCGTACAGCGGCTGCAGTACCGGGGTCTCCACCTCCAGGAACCCGCGGGCGTCCAGGAAGCCACGGATCCGGGTGGTGATGCGGGAGCGCAGCCGGAACAGCTCCCGGACTTCCGGGTGCACCGCCAGGTCGGCGTAGCGCTGCCGGTAGCGGAGCTCCGGGTCCGCCAGTCCACCGTGCTCGCGCACTCCACCATCGGGCAGCACCTCGCGCTTGCCGCGGGGCAGCGGGCGGAGCGACTTCGACAGCAGGGTCACATCGGCGGCGCGAACGGTGACCTCGCCCGCGCGGGTGCGCATCAGCGTCCCCCGAACACCAATGTGGTCATCGAGGTCCAGCAGCTGCGCCAGGGCCCAGGCCGGTCCGAGCGCGTCGCTGCGCAGATACACCTGGATCCGGCCCGATTCATCCTCCAGGTGGCCGAAGACCACCTTGCCCTTGGGCCGCCAGGACTCGATCCGGCCGGCGATGTGGACCTCGGGGCCGTGTTCCCCGTGCTCGTCACGATAGGCGGCCAGGGCGTCCCCGGCGGTGTGGCTCCGGTCGAAGCGGTAGGCGAACGGCCGAACCCCGAGCCGGGCCAGCTCGGGCAGCTTGGCGCGGCGCGCCTCCTCCACGAACGATCGTTCCTCGCTCACGCCGCTTTTCCCCCGAACCGCTTGAGGTACGCCTCGATGAAATCGTCCAGGTCCCCGTCCATGACCCGCTGGACGTCGCCGACCTTGAGCTCGGTGCGGTGGTCGTTCACCATCGTGTAGGGCTGAAAGACATACGAGCGGATCTGGTTGCCCCAGGAGTTGTCGGTCTTGGTGGCCTCGAGCTTGGCCCGCTCCACCTCCTGCTCCTCCAGCTTCTTCTGGTAAATGGCCGCGCGGAGCATCTTCATGGCTGTCGCCTTGTTCTTGCCCTGGCTGCGCTCTTGCTGGCAGGCGACCACCAGGCCGGTGGGGACATGCGTGAGCCGCACCGCCGAGGAGGTCTTGTTCACGTGCTGCCCGCCGGCGCCGGAGGCCCGGTACACATCCATCCGGATGTCTTCGTCCCGGAGGTCCACCTCGATGGTGTCGTCGATGTCCGGGTACACGAAGACCGAGGCGAAGGAGGTGTGCCGGCGGGCCTGCGAATCGAACGGAGAAATGCGCACCAGGCGGTGCACGCCCTTCTCCGCCTTGAGGAAGCCGTAGGCGTAGCGTCCCTTGATCTCGATCGAGGCCGACTTGATGCCGGCTTCCTCCCCATCCAGCCGGTCGAGGATGCTGACCTCGAAGTCGTGCCGCTCGGCCCAGCGCACGTACATCCTGAGGAGCATCTCGGCCCAGTCCTGGGATTCCGTGCCTCCCGCACCCGGGTGGATGGTCACGATGGCATCGCCGGCATCGTCAGGTCCCTGGAGCATCGCCTGCAGCTCGAAGGATTCGACCGCCTTGGCCAGCGCCACCGCCTCCTCCGCCAGCTCGGCCTGCAGTTCGGCGTCGGGCTCGTCCTCCAGCAGCTCGATCATGGTCCGGGCATCACCCAGACGGCGCTGCAGCTCCGCCTCGGGGTTGAGCCAGTTCTTGATCGCCCGGATCTCCTGCACGACCTGACGGGCCTCATCGGCCCGGGACCAGAAGTTTGCCTCCCCCTGGCGGGCCTCCAGCTCCCTCAGCCGCTGCTCCTTGGCGGCCAGGTCAAAGAAAACCCCGGATTTGGGATACCCGATCGCCGAGAGCATTCAGTTGTTCGATGACATCACGCATATAAGTCGTTCATTGGTCAGAGATTGCGGGAAAGATACTGCCATCGCACCCGGACCGTCACCCATGGGAACAGTCCCCAAAAGACCGCAGGGGGACCCTCGCTGCCGAGGATCCCCCTGGGGAGGGCGGTAGGGACTGGAGGGGGGCTAGAAGACCTTCTGGCCGCTGGCCAGGATCTCGTTCAGGGCCTCGGTGAAGTACGAGGTGGACTCCGCCAGCTCCTTCCCCACCTGCTCGGTGTACTCCTCCCAACTCTTCTGGATCTCCTCCTGGAAGAGCGTCTTCAGCGTCCCGTTGGCCAGGCCTTCCTTGCGGCGATCGGGGTAGTAGACGACCAGGTCCGAAATCAGTGCGCGCGCCAGCCGACGGGCCTTCTGGGCTGGATCCTGCGACAGGAATGGGTTGACCGGCCGCCCGGGTGTGGCCGGCGGGCGCGGGGAGACCGGGCCCGGCACCGGCACCTGGCGCACCGGCGTGGCAGCGGAAGGCGCCGCGCCTGGACCGCCGGGCATCCGGATGCCGGGTGCCGGCCGCGGCGGTGTGGGAATGGCGGACTGGTCGGCGGGCACCGGCCGGGTCGGGACCACAGGCGGATGCGAGCTCTGGGCGGTCGGCCGAACCGCCGGCGGCGGTGGCATCGGGGTCCTGGGCGCGGCGGGCCCGCCCGGCGGGAACTGGCGCGGGGCCGTGGGCCTGGGGGCACCTCCCGGCAGCGCTGGCGGCGCCACCGTGGGCCGGTGGACCGGCGGGGCTATCGGCGGCGGCACCGGCGGGGCTGCCGGCGGCTCCACCGCAGCTGGCGTCGGGGCCACCGGTGGCGCGGGCGGGGCCGGTACTGGGGGCGCCGCCGCGGGTGGCGCCTGGGAGAGGCGTGGGAGCTCCGGCGGCTTCGGGGCGGCTGCGGGGGCCCCGATCCGGGTGACCGGAAAGATCCCCGAGCAGACCTTGCAGCGGGCCCGCACGCCGGCCTCGGGGACCTTGGCAGGGTCGACCCGATAGACGGTCGTGCAGGACGGACAGGTTACGTTCATGGCCCCCCCTGGCGGGCGCCGCCGGGGTTACGATCCCCGGGCTCTTCCGATTCGGGTTGCTGGCGGCGATCCACCACAAACACCGAACCGGGAAGGGTCTTGGCGTAGCTCTTCATCTCCGTCGCGAGTTCGCTCACCTGGGCCGGATGGGTGAATTTCCGGCTGCGGTTGGTCACGATCCCGATTGAAAGCGTCATCAGCGGCACACGGTGCAACTGGCCACGGCGGTCCTTGCCGAAGAAGTAGCCGGCCCGGCGGTCCTGGTCGTTGTACTGCAGCGGGATCAGGGTGTCAAACACGCTGATGATCTCGCTGCAGACCGGATTGGTCTCCGGCAGCGGCACGATGAAGATAAAGTCGTCACCGCCGATATGGCCCACGAAGCCCACGGTCCCCAGCAGCCCCTTGACGACATCATGCAGCAGCCGCGACAGGATGTAAATGACCCGGTCGCCGTCGTAGTAGCTGTAGCGGTCGTTGAACTCCTTGAAGTGGTCCAGGTCGGCGTAGCAGACGGCGAACTCCTGCCCCGACTCCAGCTGACGCCGGATCTCCCGCTCGATCTCGGTGGTACCCGGCAGACGGGTGCTCGGATGCACCGACACGTCCCGCTCGGTCCGGGTGAGAATCGCATCCAGCCTCGCCCGCTGTTCCGCCGGTGAGAAGACGCTGGTGATCACTTCATCGGCGCCGGCGGCAAACCAGCTCTCCACCAGCGCGGGATCGTGTTTCCGCGACAGCATTACCACCGGAACGATGGCGGTAAAGGCGTCGCTCTTCAGCCGCCGGACCAGCCCCACGCCCCCTGCCTCGGTCGAGTCGGCTTCCACAAACAGGAAGCAGGGGTACCCGCGGAGAATGATTGAATGAATCTCCGCCGGGTCCGCCAGTCCGAGCAAGGGGAAATCCCGCGCCTCGGCCCACTGGCGGACGAGGTCGGGCACCGCCAGGGGTTCCGGCGAGTGATACAGGACCGTCGGGCGTGTGCGCAGCCTAGGGCTCCCGGGCGAGTCGAACAGGACGAAAACGATGCATGGTACGGGCTTCTGAGGCGGCTGTCAAATGAAGAATACCGCGATAGCCACCATCGCGTACAAGGCCAGCAGCTGCACCCCCTCGAACCAGTGCGACTCCCCGTCCAGCGTGACAATCGCCGCCAGGATTGTCGAGAGCCCGACCGCGGCCACTTCCAGCGGCGTAAACACCAGGTTCATGTAATGCCCCGAGGCGTTGGCCCCCACGAACACACCCGCAAACACCAGGATCGGGGCGATCAGCAGGGCCACCTGGGTGCTCGAGCCGAGGGCGATCTGCAGCGCCAGGTCCATCTTGCCCTTGCGTGCAACCACGATCGCTGTCGCATGCTCGGCGGCGTTGCCGATGATCGGAATGATGATCAGCCCCAGCAGGCTCTCGGTGATCCAGGTGGAGCCGCGGGTGAGGTCCTCCACCCGGTGCACCAGGATTTCCGATTCCACCGCCACCCCGATGGTCGCCAGCGCCAGCACCCCGATCGCAAACGGCACGCTCCAGAGGTGCCCGCTCGTGGGGTGGGGCTCCCCGCCGAGCAGCCGGCTGTGGGTCTTGAGCGAGAACAGCAGCGACAGCCCGTAGGTGAGGGCCAGCACCACGGCGACCGCCTCCGACAGGTACAGCTCCGCCAGCTCCTGCTTCGGGCCCTGGTGGGTGGCATGAAAGAGCGCCGGAAACAACAGCCCGGTCACCGCCAGCGCGAGCATCCCCGCGCTCACGCTCATGGCGGTGCGGTTGAACTTGATGATCGGCTTGTTGAGGCCGCCGGCCACCAGCGAGAGCCCGAGGATGAGCAGCAGGTTACCGAGGATGCTGCCGGTGATCGAGGCCTTCACCAGCTCCACCAGCCCCGCCTGCAGGGCCACGATGGCGATGATCAGCTCGGCGGCGTTGCCGAAGGTGGCATTGAGGAATCCGCCCAGCGTGGGCCCGGTCCGGGCGGCCAGGTGTTCGGTGGCCTCCCCCATGTAGCCGGCCAGCGGCAGCACGGCCAGGCAGGAGATTCCGAAGACCAGGCCTGGATGAAAGTCCCCACCCCAGGCAAGGTACAGGCTGAGCGGGATGGCGAGCAGCGGCAGCTTGCGCCAGGTGAGCAGCGGTTCGTGGACCGGGGCAATCCGGGGCGGTCCTGGAGAAGCCGGGGGCGTGGCTCGGTCGGGCGCCCCGCCCCGCCCTCGCTCGGCCCGTGGCGGCGGGGCCGCCACGCGGGCAGCCTTCTCCCGCTCCCGCTCTCTTTCCTTTTCCCGGGCCTCCTGCCGTTCGCGCCGGTCGGGGCGCTCGCGCCGCTCGGCCGGCTCCTTCCGCTCCGGGCGGTCCACCGCCTCCGGCTTGGCGATCCCCAGGGCGTCCCGGACCTTTGCCACCGGGATGCCGAGATCTCCGAGGCTGGAGGCGACGACCCCCTTCCCGTCGGTCAGCAGGGCGGCCAGCAGGTGCCGGGGAGACGCCTCCTCTCCGCCGGCCAGGTTCCGTGCCTGGTCGAGGGCGCGCCGGGCGCCGGAGCGGAGCTGGAGTTCCTCCGGATTCTCGGGGGCACCCTTGCCCTGGGGGCTGCGCTTCTCCAGCCGCTCGCGCACGGCGGCCGGGGTGGTGGAGAACGCCCCCAGGATGGTGGTCAGGGAGGGATCCCCGGCGTTGAGGAGCGCCAGGAAGAGGTGCTCGGTGCCGACGTAATCGTGCTGCAGCCGTTGCGCCTCAACCCGGGCGGCGGCGAGAAGATCGCTCACAGCGGCTTGGCCTCGTCAATCAGCATGATGGGAATGCCGTCTTCCACCGCGTACACCAGCCGGCAGGCGGCGCACACCAGCGATTCCGGCTGCTGGCGGTACTCCAGGTCTCCCTTGCAGCGCGGGCAGACCAGGATCTCGAGCAGTTCAGGGGCCAGGGTCATGGAGTCACCCGTGGGGGCTCGGGGAAGCCGAGCTCGGTAAGGAGATGCGCCTTGCGGCGCCAGTCCGGGGCCACTTTCACCCAGCAGTCCAGGTAGACCTGTTCGCCCAGCAGCGCTTCGAGGCGCGCACGGGCGTGCTGGCCGATCGCCTTGAGGGTGCGGCCGCCGGACCCGATCACGATGCCCTTCTGGGAAGCTCGCTCCACGAGGAGCGAGACACGAATGTACACTGGCTTCGTGTGCTCGCGGAACTCCTCCACCTGCGCCGCCACGGCGTAGGGGACCTCATCTTCCAGGCACTGGAAGGCGGCCTCGCGCAGGTACTCGGTGGCGAAGAACCGGACCGGCTGGGTGCCGACGTCCTCGGGGTCGAACTCGAAGGGGGCCTCTATCAGGTGGGGCCGGATGGCCTGCAGCAGCTCGGCCCGGCCCGCGCCGGTCAGGGCCGAGACGGCGAGGCTCCCCGGGGGCGGCGGGCCAGGTCGGCCTTGGTATAGACGGTCACCAGCGGTATCGGAAGCGGGACTGGGCAGGCCGGTGAGGGGCCAGAATGGGGGAGCCGGGGCGTCGGGAGCGGGGTGGAGGTGGAGAATCAGCCGGACCCGGGCCAGCTCCTCCTGGGCCAGCCAGCGCATCCGCTCCTGCAGGGGGTACTTGGGGTCGAGGAGACCGGGGAGGTCGTGGAGGATGATCTGGGTATCGCCCTCGGTCAGAAGTCCCGACGACCGGGAGCCGGGTGGACTGTGCCCGGGGGCTCACGATGGCCAGATGGGTGCCCACGAGGGCATTGAGCAGCGAGGACTTGCCGGCGTTGGGGAGGCCGGCCAGCGCGATGTGACCGACCAGTGGCATAGGGGAAATCTACCTCCGGAGGGCGATGCCGAGGGCCGCCGGCGGACCGGCGCTGATATGGGGGTGCGGCAGGGGGGAAACAACAAGACCCGGATGCCAGTGGCGTCCGGGCCTTGCAGATGGGTGGCTGGCGACGGCCTACTCTCCCACCCCCTCGCAGGGGCAGTACCATCGGCGCTGCGGGACTTAACTTCCGGGTTCGGAATGGGACCGGGTGTGGCCCCCGCGCGCTAGTCGTCAGCCATTTCCGACCAGGCGGGAGCAGCGCTCCGCGCCTGGGAAGATTTGGCAACCAAAGGCTGGATGGGATTGGGAAAACCGGGAGAGATCAAACTTCACGGGCGATTAGTACGGCTCGGCTGAAGGGATTACTCCCCGTACACCTGCCGCCTATGTACCTGGTAGTCTTCCAGGGCCCTTTAGGGAGCTTAAGCTCCAGGAGTGTTCATCTTGGGAAGAGTTTCCCACTTAGATGCATTCAGCGGTTATCTCCGCGCGACATCGCTACCGGGCGCTGCCCCTGGCGGGACAGCCCGTACACGAGCGGTCACTTCGTCTCGGTCCTCTCGTACTAGAGACGACGTCCCTCAACACTCCCACGCCCACGACGGATACAGACCGAACTGTCTCACGACGTTCTGAACCCAGCTCATGTGCCACTTTAACCGGCGAACAGCCGGACCCTTGGGACCTTCTCCAGCCCCAGGATGTGACAAGCCGACATCGAGGTGCCAAACCGCGCCGTCGATATGAACTCTCGGGCGCGATAAGCCTGTTATCCCCAGCGTACCTTTTATCCGATGAGCGATGACCCGTCCACACGGGATCACCGGATCACTTAAGCCGACTTTCGTCCCTGCTTGCGCTGTCGCGCTCGCAGTCAGGCGCCCTTTTGCTTATACACTCAACGTGCGATTACCGACCGCACTGAGGGCACCATCGCGCGCCTCCGGTACTTTTTGGGAGGCGACCGCCCCAGTCAAACTACCCACCAGTCACGGTCCTCGGCGGTGTTGCCGCCTGAGTGAGATCGTTAGTAAAAGAAGGGTGGTATTTCACTGTTGCCTCCCTCCAGGCCGAAACCTGGAGATCAACGGCTCCCACCTATGCTACGCAGCTGATACCGACGATCAATGACAGGTTGTAGTAAAGGTGCATGGGGTCTTTTTGTCCTGTCGCGGGAAATCGGAATCCTCACCGATACTGCTATTTCGCCGAGCTTACGGAGGAGACAGCTGTCAAGTCGTTACGCCATTCGTGCAGGTCGGAACTTACCCGACAAGGAATTTCGCTACCTTAGGACCGTTATAGTTACGGCCGCCGTTTACCGGGGCTTCGGTTCATCGCTTCGCCTTGCGGCTGACGACTTGCCTTAACCTTCCGGCACCGGGCAGGCGTCAGTGTCTATACGTCGGCTTGGAAAATGCCTTAGCAGACACCTGTGTTTTTGTTAAACAGTCGCTTGACACGATTCTCTGCGGCCCACTTGCGTGGGCACCCCTTATCCCGAAGTTACGGGGTAATTTTGCCGAGTTCCTTCTCCGTAAATCACTCGAGCACCTTAGGCTGCTCGCCTCGCCTACCTGTGTCGGATTGCGGTACGGTCAACAATAGTCCTGGTTCGCGAAGCTTTTCTTGGCAGCATGCGTCGGCCACCCTTTGCGGAGCCTTGCGGCCCCTTCGGCATCGGCGCTCGACTATCCTCGCGGATTTGCCTACGAGGAAACGTCTACCCGCCTTACAGCGCATAATCCACCCACGCGCCGGCGACCTTGCTCCTGCGTCCCTCCTCGAACTCGTAACGGCCTATTGTTGGTACGGGAATGTTCGCCCGTTTCCCATCGTCTACGCCTCTCGGCCTCGACTTAGGGACCGACTGACCCTGAGCTGATCGACATGGCTCAGGAACCCTTAGGCTTACGGTGACCATGGTTTTCACATGGTTTCTCGCGTACTTAATCCGGCATCCTCACTTCCCATCACTCCACCGGAAGGCTTCCGCCCCGGCTTCATCGTTCTGGGAACGCTCCGCTACCCCTCCAGGCGTGAGCCTGGAAGACGAGGCTTCGGCGGGTGGCTTGAAGTCCCGACCATTATCGGCGCAACCTCGCTTGACTGGTGAGCTATTACGCACTCTTTAAAGGAATGGCTGCTTCTAAGCCAACCTCCCAGCTGTCACAGCAAGATCACATCCTTTGCTACACTGAGCCACCACTCCGGGGCCTTAGCCGTCGTTCTGGGTTCTTTCCCTCTCGCCGCTGTACATTAGCGCACAGCGACTGCCTCCCGGGCAGCATTCCATGGGCATTCGGAGTTTGGTTGGGGGAGGTATCGTTATTCACGACCCGGACCCATCCAGTGCTCTACCTCCCAGGAACTCATTTCCCGAGGCTATACCAAAATATATTTCGCGGAGAACCAGCTATCCCCGAGCTTGATTGGCCTTTCACCCCTACCCTCAAGTCATCCGAGCGGTTTTCAACCCACATCGGTTCGGTCCTCCACCGCCTGTTACGGCGGCTTCAACCTGCTCAAGGGTAGATCGCCACGGCTTCGGGTCTGCCCCCACGTACGAAATCGCCCTATTCAGACTCGCTTTCGCTACGGCTCCGGCCCTGAAGGCCTTAACCTGCACGTGAGGAGCAACTCGCCGGATCATAATGCAAAAGGCACGCCGTCAGGGGCTTACGCCCCCTCCGACCGCTTGTCAGCACACGGTTTCAGGTTCTGTTTCACTCGCCACCTGGCGTACTTTTCACCTTTCCCTCACGGTACTAGTGCACTATCGGTCATCGAGGAGTATTTAGGCTTGGAGGGTGGTCCCCCCAGATTCGCGCAACATTCCACGTGCGCCGCGCTACTCGGGATACCACTAGGGGTCGTACGCATCCGGTTACCGGGCTGTCACCGTCTCTGGCGGGCCTTTCCAGGCCGCTTCACCCTCGCGTCGTACATCCCATGTCGTGGTCCCACAACCCCCGGGGTGCAAGCACCCCGGGTTTGGCCTTTTCCCCGTTCGCTCACCGCTACTAGGAGAATCTCGGTTGATTTCTATTCCTCCGGGTACTGAGATGTTTCACTTCCCCGGGTTGGCTTCCCTTGCGGGATGACCAGCGTCGCCGCTGGACGGGTTTCCCCATTCGGACATCCTGAGATCACAGCTTGTGTGCAGCTCCCCCAGGCTTATCGCAGCTTACCACGTCCTTCATCGCCTCTCGATGCCAAGGCATCCACCGTGTGCCTTATTGCGTTTGATCTCACATCTGTTGCTGCTACTAACTACGGTTTGGATTCCCTGTGACACCGCACACATGTGCGGTGTCTCCACATCCAGCCTTCAGTTGTCAAAGAGCAAGAATCAATGTGAGCTATGGCGGCGCAGTGCGGGCGACTTCCGAGAAGCTTTCTGCCGCGGGATGGTCTCCGGGCCTACTCGCTGCTCCAGAAAGGAGGTGATCCAGCCGCAGGTTCCCCTACGGCTACCTTGTTACGACTTCGCCCCAGTCACTGAATTGACCTTTGGCGGCTGCCTCCTTGCGGTTGGCCCACCGACTTCAGGTCCCCCCAGCTTCCATGGCGTGACGGGCGGTGTGTACAAGGCCCGGGAACGTATTCACCGCGGCGTGGCTGATCCGCGATTACTAGCGATTCCAGCTTCATGTGGGCGGGTTGCAGCCCACAATCCGAACTTAGACCGGCTTTTAGCGATTAGCGCACTCTTGCGAGTTGGCGACGCGTTGTACCGGCCATTGTAGCACGTGTGTCGCCCTGGACGTAAGGGCCATGATGACTTGACGTCGTCCCCACCTTCCTCCGGTTTGACACCGGCAGTCTCCCTAGAGTGCCCGGCATAACCCGCTGGTAACTAGGAACGAGGGTTGCGCTCGTTGCGGGACTTAACCCAACATCTCACGACACGAGCTGACGACAGCCATGCAGCACCTGTGCACGGACTCCGAAGAGGGGCCGATGTTTCCACCGGATTTCCCGTGCATGTCAAGCCCAGGTAAGGTTCTTCGCGTTGCTTCGAATTAAACCACATGCTCCACCGCTTGTGCGGGCCCCCGTCAATTCCTTTGAGTTTCAGTCTTGCGACCGTACTCCCCAGGCGGGGTACTTACTGCGTTAGCGACGGCACCGAGAGGGTCGCTCCCCCCGACGCCTAGTACCCATCGTTTACGGCGTGGACTACCAGGGTATCTAATCCTGTTTGCTCCCCACGCTGTCGCGCCTCAGCGTCAGCAACGGCCCAGCTGGCCGCCTTCGCCACCGATGTTCTTCCCGATCTCTACGCATTCCACCGCTACACCGGGAATTCCACCAGCCTCTACCGTGCTCAAGCCTGACAGTCTCGAAGGCAGTGCTGCGGTTGAGCCGCAGCGTTTCACCCCCGACTTACCAGGCCGCCTACGCGCCCTTTACGCCCAGTGATTCCGGACAACGCTTGCACCCTCTGTATTACCGCGGCTGCTGGCACAGAGTTAGCCGGTGCTTCCTTTGGAGGTACCGTCAGATCTTCGTCCCTCCCGACAGTGGTTTACAACCCGAAGGCCGTCATCCCACACGCGGCGTCGCTGCGTCAGGCTTTCGCCCATTGCGCAAGATTCCCCACTGCTGCCTCCCGTAGGAGTCTGGGCCGTGTCTCAGTCCCAATGTGGCTGATCATCCTCTCAGACCAGCTACCCGTCGTTGCCTTGGTGAGCCATTACCTCACCAACTAGCTGATAGGCCGCGAGGCCCTCCATCGGTGCATTGCTGCTTTCACCATCCGGGGATGCCCCCCGATGGTCGTACGCGGTATTACCCGGCCGTTGGGCCGGCTATCCCCCGCCGATGGACAGGTTCCTCACGTGTTACGCACCCGTTCGCCACTGGGTATTGCTACCCCGTTCGACTTGCATGTGTTAGGCACGCCGCCAGCGTTCGTCCTGAGCCAGGATCAAACTCTCCAAGAGAATTCGAAATAGCTCATTCGTAACGGCTGACTGTGTTTTGTCAGGTCGTCCGAATCACGTTTGTGTTGCAGATAATAAACCCATCCCCAATCGAGTCTGCACCCGATCGGATCAAAGGGTCCGCACTGCTACACCATAGCTCACATCGATTGTCAAAGAGCTGGTCCTGCCGCTCCACCACGAAACTCTGTGGGAGCCTCGTATCATAGCCCGGCCATGGCGCATCGTCAAGGGGTATCGAAACTTCCGACCACAGGACCTGCCCGGCCAGTACCGCAGGTTTGACTACGGGACTTCTGCGGGGGCGGTATGGTAAGTGACCCCCGAAGGGAACGCAAGGCCCGCCACCCGTGGCGCACGCTCCCGCCCTGGGTATTCTTCCCTGTCTGGTCGAGAACCAGCCCCTTCCCTCTCAATTTGCTCACTCATGTCGCTGATCGAGTGCGTTCCCAACTTCAGCTGTGGCCGCGATCCCGAGATCATCCGCCAGATCACCCGCCGGGTGGAGAGTGTCCCGGGGGTGGCCCTGCTCCACGTGGACACTGGTGCCGCCACCAACCGGACCGTGGTGACCTTCGCCGGGCCGCCCCAGCCGGTCCTCGAGGCCGCCTTTCGCGCCATTGCTACCGCCCGTGACCTGATCGATATGCGCACCCACACCGGCGCACACCCGCGCCTGGGGGCGACCGACGTCTGCCCGCTGGTCCCCATCAGCGGGATCTCGCTGGAGGAGTGCGCCCGGCTTGCCCGGCAACTGGGCGAGCGGGTGGGCCGGGAGCTGGAGATCCCGGTCTATCTATATGAGGCCGCCCAGCCCGATCCCGCCCGGAAGAACCTGGCGACCATTCGGGCAGGCGAATATGAAGGCCTCCCGGAGAAGCTCCGCCGGCCGGAGTGGCGACCGGATTTCGGGCCAGCGGCCTTCGACCCCGGGAGCGGCGCCACCGTGATCGGGGCCCGGGGCTTTCTGGTGGCCTTCAACGTGAACCTCAACACCACCTCCACCCGGCGGGCCAACGCCGTGGCGTTCGACGTCCGCGAAGCCGGCCGGCCGCGTCGAGCGGGCCATCCGCTGACCGGCAAGGTCGTTACCGACCAGGCGGGCCAGCCGGTGATGGACCCCGGCACCCTCAAGGCGGTCAAGGCCATCGGCTGGTTCATCCCCGAATACGGAGTCACGCAGGTCTCCATGAACCTGACGGACCTGTCGGTGACGTCGATGCACGCGGCCTTCGACGAGGTCTGCCGCGCGGCCACGGCCCGGGGCATCCGAGTGACGGGCTCGGAGCTGGTCGGGCTGATTCCCCGGGAGGCCCTGCTCGAGGCCGGCCGCCACTACCTCCGGCAGCAGCAGCGGTCGCTCGGCGTCTCCGAGGCGGACCTCATCACCATCGCCGTCAAGTCACTGGGGCTGGAGGAGTTGGCGCCGTTCCGCCCGGAAGAGCGGATCGTCGAGTACCGGCTCCGCGATGCGGCGGCTCGCCCGCTGGTCGGAATGAGTATGCGGGGCTTCGTCGATGAGACCGCCAGCGAGAGTCCCGCCCCGGGCGGAGGGTCGGTGGCCGCCCTTGTGGGTGCTCTCGGCGCGGCGCTCGGCACGATGGTCGCCAACCTCTCCGCCCACAAACGGGGATGGGACGAGCGCTGGGAGGAGTTCTCCCGCTGGGCGGAACGCGGTCAGGCGCTCAAGGACGAGTTGCTCGACCTGGTCGACGACGACACGGCCGCATTCAATCGCGTCATGAGCGCCCTGAGCCTCCCCAAGGGGACGCCGGAGGAGAAAGCGGCCCGCAAGGCTGCGCTCAACGCCGCGAATCTGGGCGCCGTGGAGGTTCCGCTCAAGGTGATGAAGGTGTCGCTGGAGCTGTTCCCTCTCATGGAAGCCATGGCCCTGGAGGGGAACCCGGCGTCGGTGTCCGATGCCGGCGTGGGGGCGATGGCCGCGCGGGCGGCGGTCAGGGGGGCGGCACTGAATGTTCGTATCAACCTGGGTGGGCTGGGGGATCCCGCGCTGGCGGAGCGATTCACCAAGGAAGTCGCCGGCCTGACGACCCAGGCCGAGGCCGCCGAAGTGAAGGTGCTCGACCGGGTGGAACAGGTGATGCGGAAGTCCTGACGGCCCTCAGCGCGCGGCGAGCCGCTGGCCCCCGCGATAGGTGGCGGTGCAGGCGTTGGCCCGAAGGTGATACAGCCACTGCTCGACGCTGTCGGCCTCGATGACCGCAAAGTCGGCCGACTTGCCGGGCTCCAGGGAACCCACCTCGGCCTCCAGGCCGATGGCCCGCGCGGCGATAATCGTGGCGCCCTTGAGGGATTCCGCGGGCGTCATGCGCTGCAGGGTGCAGGCGAGCGTCAGGGCGAACGGCAGGTGATAGCTGGGGGCTGAGCCGGGGTTGAAGTCGGTGGCCACCGCGACGGAGACCCCTGCCTCGATCAAGCGGCGAGCCGGCAGCGGGGCCACGTTCAGATATAGAGAAGCGAACGGCAGACTCACCGCCACCACCCCGGCCTCCCCGAGCCGCCCGATGCCGGCCGCGGTGACCTTCTCCAGGTGGTCGGCCGAGACGGCGCCCACCTCGGCGGCGAGTTCCGCTCCGCCGCAGGCGCTGAGCTGGTCGGCATGGAGCTTGGCGCCGAGACCGTGGGTCTTCCCCGCCAGCAGGATCCGGCGCGCCTCTTCCACCGTGAAGGCCGTCTCCTCCACGAACACATCGCAGAACCGTGCCAGCCCCGCCCTGGCGGCCCGCGGGACGATCGCCTCGATGACCAGCCGGACATACTCGGCGCGCCGGTCGCGATACTCCGCGGGCACGACATGCGCCGCGAGCAGGGTGGGCACGATGCGGGCCGGCCCCTCGGCCCCGAGGGACTGGTAGATCTCCAGGAGCCGGATCTCATCGTCGAGGGTAAGGCCGTAGCCGCTCTTCGCCTCCACGGTGGTGACACCGAGCGCGAGCATTTCGCGGAGATGGTGCCGGCACCGGTCCAGGAGAGAGGCGCTGTCTGCCGCGCGGGTGCTGGCCACCGTCGAGGCGATCCCGCCGCCGGCCTTCGCAATCTCGAGATAACTCCGGCCCAGCAGCCGAGCCTCGAACTCATCGGCGCGCCATCCGCCGAAGGCCAGGTGGGTATGGCAGTCCACCAGCCCCGGGATGACCAGCCCTCCGCCCGCGTCGTGCATCTCCCCGCCCCGGTGCTGCGCCGGCAGCTCCCGTTCCGGTCCGACCCACCGGATCGTCTCACCCTCCCAGGCAACGGCGGCGTTCGGGATCGGGTGGATCTCCCGCTGCAGCCCCTCGGGCCTGCAGGTGGCGGCGACGCCGATGTTGGTCAGGACGGGCATGCTCGGCCGGTCAGTCGCGCATCGGGAGGTCAACGCCCCGGTCGCGAGCGGTGTCGATCGCGATCTGGTACCCGGCATCGGCGTGGCGCATGACGCCGGTGCCGGGATCGGCGGTGAGCACCCGCTCGAGCCGGCGGTCTGCCATGTCGGTGCCGTCGGCGACGGCCACCATGCCGCTGTGGATGGAGTAGCCGATGCCCACGCCGCCGCCGTGGTGCAGCGACACCCAGCTGGCTCCGCAGGCGGTGTTGAGCAGCGCATTGAGCAGCGGCCAGTCGGCGATGGCGTCGGAGCCGTCTTTCATCGCCTCGGTCTCGCGGTTGGGAGAGGCCACCGATCCGGTGTCGAGGTGGTCGCGCCCGATGACGATCGGGGCCTCGACCTTGCCTTTCTTCACCAGCCAGTTGAACCGCAGGCCCATCTCCGCGCGCTCTCCATACTCCAGCCAGCAGATCCGGGCCGGCAGCCCCTGGAAGTGCACCTTTTCCCGGGCGATGCGGATCCATCGGGCGAGGGGTTCGTTCTTCGGAAAGGTCTCCAGGACGGCGTCGTCGGTGACGGCGATGTCCTTCGGGTTGCCGGAGAGCGCAGCCCAGCGAAAGGGTCCTGATCCGCGGCAGAAGAGCGGCCGGATGAACTCCGGTACGAAGCCGGGAATCCGGAAGGCGTCGGCGAGGCCGCGGTGATCGGCCACCTGGCCGCGGAGGTTGTTGCCGTAGTCGAAGGTGACGGCGCCCCGGGTCTGCAGGGCCAGCATCGCCTCGACGTGCGCCACCATCGAATCCAGCACCCGGGCCTCGTAGCCCTTGGGATCGCGCTCGCGCAGCTCGGCGGCGGCGTCGAGGGAATATCCGGCCGGGACGTACCCGACCCGGAGGTCGTGCGCCGAGGTCTGGTCGGTGAGGACGTCGGGCACCACGCCGCGCCTGACCAGTTCGGGCAGTACCTCGGCGATGTTGGCCGACGAGACCGACCGACAGCGGCCGCCGCTCCTCGCGGGCCTTGAGGAGCAGACTGAGGGCGGCGTCGAGTGAGGTCTCCATCCGGTCGCAGTAGCCGGTGTCCACCCGGCGGCGGATGCGCTCGGGATCCACGTCCACGCCGAGGATGGCACCGCCGTTCATGGTGGCGGCGAGCGGCTGGGCGCCGCCCATGCCGCCGAGCCCGCCGGTGACGACGAGCCTGCCGGCGAGCGTCCCGCCAAAGTGCTGGCGGGCGCACTCGGCGAAGGTCTCGTAGGTCCCCTGGAGGATCCCCTGTGTCCCGATGTAGATCCACGATCCCGCGGTCATCTGGCCGTACATCGTGAGGCCGAGGGCCTCCAGCCGCCGGAACTCGTCCCAGGTGGCCCAGCGCGGCACCAGGTGGGAGTTCGCCAGCAGGACCCTTGGTGCTTCCTCGTGGGTGCGGAACACCCCCACCGGCTTGCCGGACTGGATCAGCAGGGTCTCGTCGTTCCCCAGCCGCCGCAGTGTCTGGACGATGCGGTCGAAGCACTCCCAGTTACGGGCCGCCTTGCCGGTGCCGCCATAGACCACCAGGTCCTCGGGCCGCTCGGCGACCGCGGGGTCGAGGTTGTTCATGAGCATCCGGAGGGCCGCCTCCTGATGCCAACCTCGGCAACTGAGCGCGGTGCCGGTCGGCGCCCGGGTGATCCGGGGAGCGGAAAGGGTAGCCATGAGCGTCAGCCGGGTCTCCGGTACGGGGAAGGTCGGAGGATCACGATCAGGCGGGGCGGCCACCGGCGACCCGCGCTACGGCGGCGATCAGCCGGGCCACCTCCTCCTCGGTGGTATAGCAGGCGCAACCGGCGCGGACCAGCCCAGTGTCAGAGAGACCGAGCCGCCGGATCACGGTCGCCGCATAGAAGTCACCGTTGGAAACGAAGACGGCGTCATCGGCCAGCTGGGCGGCCACTGTGTCGGAGCCGACCCCGGCCACGGTGAACCCCACCGTCGGGGTGCGCGGCTGGCTGGGCGGGGGGCCGTAGAGGGTCACGCCCCTGATCTGCTCCAGGCCGGACCAGAGCTGCTCCACGAGCGCCTGGCCGTGTTGGTGGAGCCGGCGGCTGGCGGCATCGAGCCGCTGGCGGCGGGTTTCGCCTTTGCCGAGGGAGGCGAGGAACTCGATGGCGGCGTGCAGGCCGGCGATGCCTTCGTGGTTCAGCGTCCCCGTTTCCAGCCGCTCCGGCGGCGTATTGGGCGCCGGTTCCAGCCGGGGCACGTCGAGGCTGGCCACCAGGTCCCGTTTGCCATAGAGGATCCCCACGTGGGGTCCGTAGAACTTGTAGCTGGAGCAGGCCAGGAAGTCGCAGCCGATGGCGCGGACATCAATGCGCCCGTGGGCGGCGAAATGGACCGCATCCACGAAGCACAGCGCACCCGCCGATCGAGCGAGACCGGCGGCGCGGGTCACATCCGTGACGGTGCCGAGCGCATTGGACGCGGCGCCGATGGCCAACAGCCGGGTGCTGGGACCGAGGGCGGCCTCCAGCTCCGGCCAGCGCAGGGTGCCGGTGGCGGGATCCATGGGAACGGTGCGGAGCGTGACTCCGCGCTCCTTCGCCACCGCCTGCCAGGGGGCGAGGTTGGCGTGGTGATCCAGTTCGGTGACGACGATCTCATCGCCCGGTCCCCAGCCGCGGCCCAGCGCCCGTGCCAGGTGGAAGGTGAGGGTGGTCATGTTGGCGCCGAAGGCGACCTCGTCCGCGGCGGCCCCCAGAAAATCGGCGGCCGCCTCGCGCGCGGCGGCGAGGATGGCGTCGGTTTCCACGCTGCTGGGATAGGCCCAGTGGGTGTTGGCGTTGTGATGGTAGAGGTAGTCGGTCATGGCCTCGACCACCGCGCGGGGGACCTGGGTGCCGCCCGGGCCGTCGAAGTACGCCACCGGCCGGCCGCGATGCTGGCGTTCCAGGGCCGGGAAGTGGCGGCGGATGAGGGCGACATCGTTCAGGCCGGCGATGGCTGCGGCAGAAGTCATGGGGCAATCATCGGAATTCAAGGGGACAGGGGGCGGTGGCCGGCGCCGCTGGGTGAAGAATCACCCCGGCCTTCCCGGCTGTCCACGGTTGGCCGGGGGCGGAGGGCACTCACCCGGCGTCTGCGACGGGGCGGTCATGCCCTCCGGTCCCGCAGATCACGGTAGGTGCGGTCGGGACTGCCGGGGGGCGGCGCCCGGAGCCGTTCGAGGCCGAGCTCCGATCTCTGTATCAGACAACGTCTTAGCTGGGGAGCACCGGGGCGATTTCCCCCGGCACGGTTGCTGCTTTGTGGATCAGTGTACTGCGGCATGGCAGACGACCTTTTCCACAGCCTGCGCCGCGCCACACTTGGCCGAGACCGGTCCCCATGAAGCCAGCCCCCGTGAACGACCAGCAGCGCACCGAGTACCTCCGGACCCTGTGGATCAAAGAGGGATCCCTCGGTCGAGCCTGCTGGCGCTACGCTACCATGACCGGGGACTCGGTCTTCGCGGTCCAGGAGATGGTGCGGAGCCAGCTGGCGCGTCCGGTGCCCGGCCTGTGGAATCAGATCCCGCTGGACGTAGCGTCCCATCCCGGCCTGCAGGAAGAGGTGATGGTCGCGCTGGATGTCCAGCGGGATGAGGTTCGCCGGGCTCCCGGTCGGAAGTACACCATGCTGGCCCTGCTGCAACAGGCGTCTTTGCGAGACCTGACCGCCGCCCACCAGCGCGGCCCGAACGGATTCCGGGACCTGACCGTATCGGAGGCCCGCTGCCGCGATCTCGGGCTCATGGCCCGGGTGCTGGTGGAGCAGGACGCGATGCGCGAGGCCGCCTACGAGCTGGGCGACGAGCACCCGGCCGACCTGACTGCGTGCCGGCTGCTGTACTGGGCGGCGCAGGAGGCGCTGGACGAGTTCGACAAGGACCTCGAGGCCGGCATGCCGCTGGCCGAGGCGCTGGCGATCGAGGTGCTGCTGGAATCGCTCCCCACTTCCGTGGTGGAGTAGCCCCCCGGACTACGGCGTCAGCGCTGCCGGCCGGGGCTCCATGCGGATGATCCAGAGGCCGTTGAAGGTGTCGTTCACGTAGGCCAGTCCGTCCCGGACCACCACGCCCCAGGTCATCGCGCTGTTCTGGGTCTTGCCGCCCATGTCGGCGGTGTTGACGTGCACCATCTCCCGCCCCTGGGCCCGCAGATCGCCGCGCAACTCCCCCGAAATGTCGAAGGCCCGGAAGCCGGCATTGTAGGCGCCCATGTAGAGCGTATCCCCCGCCGCCCACACGTTGTGCACCCCACCATACTCCGGTTCATACCAGGCGACGGACCTGGGCGATTCGAGGTCGCTCACGTCGATCACCTGCAGGCGCCCGTAGGCGCGGAAGGCGGAGGCGTCCTTGGCGCCCTTGACCGGCGCGCCGGGGAAGACCTCATCGGCGATGAAGACGTAGCGGCCGTGACGCCAGGCGGTGTGGGTCCCGCGGATGAAGCCGGGGCCGGCGGTGGCCTCGACCTCCCGGTACAGCTCGTTGAGGTCGTACTTGAACTGTGACACCAGCGTCGGGCTGGATGGGCTGCCACCCTTGATCCCGTTGCCCACATCAACGATCACCAGCCCGTCATTCCAGTAACTCAGGTAGGCCAGTCCGTCCTGCACGTCGATATCGTGCACGTAATTGCCCATCTGGTCGGGCCGGGTGGTCCACCGCGCCACTTCTTTGGGATGGAACGGATCGTTCAAGTCCACCACGTGCATGTAGCCGGTCGCGTTGTTGGTGAGATAGATGTGGGTGCCGTACCCCGGCTGCTGATAAATGAAGGCCGAGTGCACGCCGCCGGTCACGCCGTCGGTAAACTCCGAAATCACCCGCGGGTGGGCCGGGTCCTCCAGGGACGCGATGACGATGCCGTTCTTGCGGTCGGCGGCGCCCTCGCGGGTGTGGACGAGATACTTGCCGTCCGGCGTGGTCATGATGTCGTTGACGCGCCGGGTGTTGGCCATCAGCGAATCGGTGACGACGGGATTGGCGGGGTCGCTGATGTCGATCGCGTACAGCCGGTCTCCCCCGCCGCCGGTGCCGAGGTAGGCGTAGCGGCCGCTGGGATGAATCCACACCTCTTCGGTCGAAAACTGGGTTCGGGGTAGCCGGCCTACCACCTGGGCGGGCCGCCGGACGTCCCGCCAGGCCAGGGTGACCAGCGCCTGGGCGGAGCGGTTACCGACGGTGGCGGTGATCGCATAGCGCCCGGCCTGGTAGCCGACGAAGGCCCCATCCTGATCGATGATCCCCTGCCCCGGCGAGAGGCTCCACGCCGGCGTGAGGCCATCGATGGGCCGTCCCGCTCGGTCGCGGGCAACCAGCGTCAGGCGCACCACGTCTCCCTGGCGGGCACTGGCGGCACCCGGCGTGAGTTGGAGCGACGCCACTGGGGTGGCCAGGACCTCAACCGGAACGAGCTGTTCGACATCTCCCGCCCGCACTGAAATCGTGGCCTTGCCCGGCGCGTGGGCGGTGACGGCGCCTTCCGCCGAGACGCTCGCGATCCGTGCGGCGGAGCTGCGCCAGCGGAGGTCGGTGTCGCTTCGGTCGCCGCTGGCGGCGAGCGCCCGGGCCTGGAGCAGCACGCTCTGGCCGGGGAGCACGCGGAGCTTCGCCGGCGTGACGCTCACCCTGGCGGGGACTCCCGCGGTGACCCGCAATTCCAGCCGGCCCACGACCGGGCGCGTTCCGGTGACGCTGGCCATCGCGGTCACCCCGAGGGCCCCCGGGGAGCCGGCGAACACCAGGCCGGTCGAGTCCACCCGCCCCTCGAAGCGGGTATTGCCCGCCACGAAGAACCGCACCGTGGCGCCGGGGACCGCGCGACCGGCGCTGTCCAGCGCCTCCGCCGACAGCCGGACCGTGTCCCCCTGGGCCAGGGTGCGAATCGCCGGGGTGATGACGACCCGGGCGATCGGCGACGGCGCCGTGGGCGGTGCCGGTGCCGTGGGTTGCTGCAGGGCCAGAAACAGCGAGAGGATCAGCATGGAGGCGGACTCGCGGACAAGAGAAGTGGTCGGGGCCGGGTTCAGTCGAAGGTAACCTGCGACACGGAACGAATCTCGGCGAGGCGGGAGAGGGCGTCGATCGTATCCTGCGGCAACTCGGCGTCCACGCCGATGACGGCGAGGGCCTCACCACCGGCGGTGATCCGGGCCTGGTGGTAGGCGGCGATGTTGATGCTGGCGTCGCCAAGAAAGGTGCCGACCCGCCCGATCACGCCGGGGACATCCCGATTCTGGAGCACCAGCAGGGTGCCCCGCGGGGCCACGTCCACCCGGAAGTCGTGAATCCGCACGATCCGCGGGTGACCCTCGGCGAGCAGGGCGCCGGCCACCCGGACCGAGCCACTGGCCGAGCGGATGAACACCTCAATGAGGTCGGCGTCGCCGTGCGCGCCCTCCACGCGGGTGCGCTCCACCTTCACGCCACGCTGCCGGGCCAGGTGCAGGGCGTTGACGAAGTTCACCGCCGGGGCCCCCACCGCCCGCTCCAGGACACCGATCATCACGCCTGCGGCCAGCGGCCGGAGCAGGTCGTCCCCGACACCGGTGAAGCGGATCTCGGCCTCGGTGACGGCGGGTCCCGTGAGGGCCGCGCCGAGGCGACCGAGGCGACTGGCCAGGTCCAGCAGCGGGCGCAGCCGGCGCAGCCGGTCGCCGCCGACGAGCGGGGCGTTGACGGCGCCGGAGAAGTCGCCCTCAAGCAGGGCCGCCCGCACCGCCTCGGCGATCTCCACGGCGACGTTCAGCTGGGCCTCCTCGGTGCTGGCGCCGAGGTGGGGCGTCAGCACCACGTTGGGGAGGGCGCGCAGCGGATGATCGGCCGGCAGCGGTTCCTGGTCGAAGACGTCGAGCGCCGCGCCGGCCAGCTTGCCGCTGGTGAGCCGGGCGAGCAGCGCCGACTCATCCAGCACCCCGCCCCGAGCGGCGTTCACGATGAATGCCGTCGGCTTGACCAGCGCGAGCTGTTCCTCGCCCAGCATGCCGCGAGTCTTGTCGGTGAGCGGCACGTGCAGCGAGAGCACGTCTGCCGCCTGCAGCACCGCCTCCAGGGTGTAGAGCTCCGCCCCCATCTCGGCGGCGGCCTCCGGGCTCAGGAAGGGGTCGTAGGCCATCGACCTTCATGCCGAAGGCGCGGGCCCGGCGTGCCACCTCTCCCCCGACCCGTCCGGCTCCGATCAGGCCGAGCACCTTGCGATGCAACTCGATCCCGCTGAAGCTGGTCCGGTCCCACTGGCCGGCCTTCATGGAACGATCCGCGGCGGGGACTTTCCGGATCAGCGACAGCAGCAGGGCAAAGGCCAGCTCCGCGGCGGAGACGGTGTTGCCGGCCGGGGCGTTCATCACGGCGACGCCCCGCTCGGTCGCGGCCTCCACGTCAATGGTGTCCACGCCGACGCCGGCGCGCCCAATGACCTTGAGCCGGGTGGCGAGCGCCAGCGACTCGCGGGTGATCTTGGTGGCGCTTCTCACCAGCACCGCGTCCACCTCCGCGATGGCGCGGGCGAGCTCGTCGCCCTTGAGACCGGGGCGTTCAATCAGCTCGAAGCGTACGTCGCCGGCCAGTGGGGCCAGCCCTTCACGGGCGATCTTGTCGGCGACCAGAATGCGAAACGTGCTCACGCGGCGATGACCTCCGACAGTGCGGCGAGGAGCTCGTCGAGCTCGGCCACGGTGTGATCGCCCATGTGGCCGATCCGGATGGTGGAATCCTTGAGCGCCCCGTAGCCGGCGGAGATGGTGAAGCCGCGGGCCTTCATCGCCTCGTTGACCTTCGAGCCGGTCATGCCGTCGGGAACGGTCAGGCAGGTGACGGTAGGAGAGCGGTATCCCTCCGGCGCCAGCACCCGCACATCCCTGCCCCGTTCCCGTTCCGAGCCGGCCCACTGCCAGGTCCGCTCGGCCATGGCGCGGTGCCGCGCCCAGCGGCCCTCGATCGTCTCTTTCTCGATCCGGGCGACCTGGGTGGCCAGCGCGTACATCAGCGAGAGCGCCGGCGTGTTGGGCGTCTGGTTCTTCCGGATGTAGCTCTCGAACTCCAGCAGGTCGAAGTACACGCCGCGGTTCGCGGTGTCCTTCGCCCGGTCGAGCGCGCGGGGATGGGCCACGCCGAGCGCGAGGCCGGGTGGCAGCGCGAGGGCCTTCTGCGAGCCGGTCAGCACGAAGTCCAGCTGCCACAGGTCGGTCTCCACCGGCGCGCCGGCGATGCCGGTGACGCTGTCCACCAGCAGGAGCACGTCGTCCGCGGCGCGCGCCACTTCGGACAGCTGCTGGATGGGATTCAGAGCGCCGGTGGAGGTCTCGGAGTGGACCACGGTCACGGCGTCGTAGCGCTTGGTCCGCAGGAGTGCGGCCAGCCGGGCGGGATCGTGGGCCTGGCCGAGGGGCACTTCGTAGCTCTCCGCTTCACAGCCGCAGGCCAGCGCGATCTTGAAGAACCGTTCACTGAAGGCGCCGTTGACGAGCGACAGGACCTTCCGGCCGCCGCAGTTGCGGACCGCCGCTTCCATCAGTCCGGTGGCGGAGGAGGCCGACAGGTAGACCGGCCGCTGGGTGCGGAAGATCCGCTGCAGCCCGGGCATCATCTGGGCGATGAGCTGCTCCATCCCCTTGCCCCGGTGCCCGATCATCGGGCGGGTCTGGGCGGCGAGCACATCGGGGTGGACCTCGGTGGGGCCGGGCAGGAAGAACCGCCCGAACGCGGGGGCGGCCGTGGTGACGGCGGACGACATGGTGAACTCCGAGAAGGCGCACGAAAAGACGAGGGAAATCGCGGGGGAATACTACTTCAATGGCAGCACCAGCGGCAGGACGTCGGACAGGGAGGGTCCGGGGAGGACCATGTCGGCCTGCCGCACCACTTCGGGCCGGGCGACGACCCCTGTGAAGGCGGCGAAGCAGTCCACGGCGGGCCGGGCCTCCAGGTCGGTCACGCCGTCTCCCACCAGGAGGATCGGCCGGGGCAGCTGGGCCTGGTTGGCGGTAATCCAGGCCTGCTTGCCGCCGGAGCGGGCCAGCGGGGAGTCGGTGTCGAAGCCGGTGTACTCCCCTGCCTCGTCGAAGTGCACCTCCACTGCGGCGACCCGTTCGGCGGCGACGCCGAGGGCGCGGGCGAAGCGGCGGACGGCGGGGGCGAGCCCGCCGCTGAGGATCTGGACCACCACCCCGGTGGCGAGGAGGGCGCGTACGGTGTCGGCGGCGCCGCGCACCTGGGCCCGGATGTAGTGATCGCCGAGGGCCTCGAGGTCGGCCCGGGTGGGGCGGATCAGGGCCAGCCGCCGGCCGTAGACCGCTTCCAGCGGCAGGCGGCCGGCCATGGCGTCGCTGGTGAGCCCGGCGATCTGGTCGCGGTGTTCGCGGGCCAGCTCATCGATGCCTTCGATGGCGGAGAGGGTGGAGTCGCAGTCGAAGACGACGGTGGCGAAGCGCATGAGGCCGGAATCTAGCGGGACGGGGGGGAGGTGCAGGCGTCGGGGCTGGGGGTGTGGGGCCGTGAGGGCACTGTGGCGTTCAGCGCTGGCGTCGGGGGCACCATCACTTGACGGCCCTGGGCGGGCACCTGGCGGGACTCATTCGGGATGGGGGTGACGGACTGGGGGCTGGTGGTGAGGACGGCGGATCCGCTCAGCGCCCGGTCCCGGCGGTGCACGGCGCAGCTGGGCAGCCAGCAAACGCCCAGCATACGCGGCAGGGGCGCGGCAAGACCGGCAAGGTCAGTCCGGCTGCCGTCCGGGTGTGCCTGCCCTGACCCCACTGATGGCCGCGCCCTGACAGCTTCATTCGGTGGTTAGGTGGCATTGGTGGCCTTACGAACGTAGGGAGCGCTTAGCCTCCTCTACAATCTGGTCGGGATTGGCCGGAAGGAGCGCGCGGGTCAATCCCTCTTCAAGGTCCTCGCGTGAGACAAGTAAGACTCCTGCCTTCCTAATCTCATTCTGAGCTGCAATCTGATTGCGAGGAAGGCGGCAGACGAGTGCAGTGGATACCTCACCTTGGACCCTTGCATCAGACATTGCCTGCTCTAGAGCTCCACGCCTGTCTACTAGCTTGCCGACTTTGGCAAAGACATCAGCAACACGCGTCGTGCATTCTATCAGAAGTACTTTGCCCAACGGTGTTACGACGATGAGGTCGGGAGAGTCCTTCTCGAGTTGGACGGTCGAGGCAAATCCCAGAAGAAACAGCAGGGCAGACACAGCTCCTTCAAACCGATGAGACTCCGTAGCCTCAAAGAGACCTTGTCTCACCATTCGGAGACCTATGTCAAAGCGCTGAACCGCTGCATATCGCACGTTCGGTGACTTCGTTGGGTCCACGAACCAATTGCGCCGTATGGTGCTGTCCCCGATGAGTAGCATCGCTAGGACACCTGTGGCTTCTGGAAGCGTTACCTCCAGGCGGCCGGAGATCCTGCCGTCCTTCACCTCATCCCACACGATCGCCTCCGTCAACTGGACACGGCCTTTGAGGCCCCCACCGGGTACAGTACGCACAGCCACGGTAAGCTGCGATCGGTCAACGGCTGGAAGGCCGTGGAGAATCAGCCTCAGCTTCCCATCGCTAAGTGCCGACATGTCGGTGCGCAGATCCACAGGGGGATTGGACACAATTGTGATGGTGCTGAGTGTGCTGCCATCTGGAGGCTTGAGTCCCAGCCAGGCTCCCACATCCTCGACTCCATCGAAGGGAGGCACCGTCCGGCGCAGGGCGTCGTCGATCTTCTTGCGGTTGGGAAGAGTATCAGAAGCCGCACCGAATACTTGGACAGATAAGGGCGTGAACCAACCGCCTTGATCTAGGGGGCCCTCGCGGATCGTGTATGAACGATCCTTTGGAAGCGAGTAAGTGTGAGAGCCGGATGTCACTGAACCGTTGAGTGCATTGGCAATGACTTCAAGGACTGCTGCCTTTGCGACCCCAGCCGATTGCAATTGACCGGCGTGAAAGCCGGGCACTTGAAGCGAAAGGTTGTAGTCCGAATCGTGTGGAAGTGGGTTTAGGAGGATCACCGCCTCGAGTAAAGAAAGGCCTTGAGGCCCCTCCGAGGCGATATAGCGGATGTCCACGAAGTAGCCGTCGCAAAGTGCCTGATCGAAGCGATGATACCACTCGAGGGCTTCTGCGGTCTGAGGGTTTGGAGTCATTGATTGGAAGCAAAACTGTGTAACCGTCAAGGACAATGCCACCTAACCCCGGCGAATGACCTGCAGGGCCGCGGCGCGATCAAGGAAACGTTACGGTGAGACGTCCGGTCCTGCCAACTCTGCGACAACCGATGGCCGCGCGCGTCGCTGCGCACCACTGAGGCACTCGAGAATGAGCTCTGTGCCTGTGGCGCCATGAACAGGCGGGAGGATAGCCTTGGCTGCCCTAGGAGGCCTAAAGGCAAGGACTCCAGCCACGACTGTGTACTCTACGGCCCAGCCACGTGAAACGGTCTTCAATGACATACTGCCTCAGTACTGCAGACTGGAGCACCGGCTGCGAGGTGGTACGGACAAGTCGGGTATCGAGCGTGGTCGAGGCCAGCTAACGACCCCGCATTAGCTGTGGGGCGCGGCTCGTGAACGCCAGTCCCGTGGCCATCCGTTGGCCGCGCCCCGACAGCGTCATGCGGTAGTGAGGCAACGCGCTAGACATCAGATGGCCGCTTCGCAACTACAAGAGCACCGCAACGACAATGCCAGCTATCGCGGCTTACTGTGTCAAGAGACACAACAGTAGAGCAACCGTCGCAACTTAGCGCTCTGTTGAGAGCGATAGCCGCGGTCCCAAACTGCTGTGCCTCGGAGAGCGCAACGCTTTGTGCCCAATCGTTATAGTGAGCGCCAAGGAGATTGCGTAAATGCAGCCACCGATCGACCGCCTCGGCGAGCGACGCAGCCGTTGTCTTCCTTAGCGCCTTAAGGATGCCTGGCCAAAGGTCCCCTAGCGTGTACCGATCACCTGATTTGCGGACCACAGATATTGGGAGGGCGACGCTCAGTTCGTGGGAGAGGCGTTCAAGGAGCAAGCCTGTTTCGGAGCAGATGGAACCTGTACGACCGGACTTCAAGGCGTCAGTGAGACCGGCTTCGCGATCAAGGCGCGCGTCCGCGATCGCTGGGCCACTTTCGAAGGACCAAGTCAGGATATCGAGCGCCCGAAACCGATGAGCTCGTCTGCGAAACAGATGGACGAGCTGCTCCTGCCAGAGGCGATCATGGACCGTGAAGATCAGCTGCCAGTCCTTGAGCTCTGATAGCACGTAGTCCACGAATGCGACTCGCACTGTGGAATCGACACTCTGCAATACGTCATCCAGAATGAGGAAGGGGGCTTGACCTCGTGAAACGGATTCCTGAGCCAAGGCAACGAAAAACAAGAGCGCTAGCAGGTCAAGGTTTGCTTCGCTCAAGACCTGGCGTGGGGAGGCGGTCTTGCCGTTCGTGAGAACGAGGCCGATCCGGAGCGCGAGATCGCCGATTGTACCGAACTCAATGGCTACATCAGTTACAAAGGACGCGGTGGAAACGGACCTGAAGGCCGATGTTAACCTGGCCTCAACTCCCTTGAGGAAAGCGTTCATCTCAGGAATCAGGTGAGTCGGGAATCCCTTCCCGTCTGGCTCAACGGCGAACGCCTTGATACGAGCCTTCAGCTCAGAATGGTTCTCGGAGGCGACCAGCCAGGCTCCCGCGAGCTCCTCCGCTCGAGTGTTGACCTTCAGGCGGATACCTCGCTTCTCAAAGGCTTCTTTAGAGACACCTCCGTAAAGCCGATTGTGAATGAAAACGCGAAACTCGTTGCGCACGACGGGGATCTCGCTGATATCAACCTTGAGAGCGGTCGCCAGTGCGCTGGCAACGCGGTCTCTCTCGACCTTCGCGTTCAGTCGCTGGTCGCGCAGATCGGCTAGTTGCTCACGAGGAGGTGGATGCCATTCCCTCTGGCCTGGTGAGCGTAGATAATTGCCAAATACGAGGGTACGTTCGGAGTCTGTGCTATCCAAGAACCTTAAAATGTCTGCCCGGCGGAGAACGAAGGGCGAGATCTGAAAGGACGGGTGAGGCTGGGTTACGGAGCTGAGGAGCCCCTGCTCATCCTGAACGGTCTGCCGAGTGATAATTGTCCCGTCAGAAAGAGTGATCGAAACACTAGGGGCGTCTGTGGCTGCAAATGAGACCAGGGAAGGCAGCCGGGTGGTGGCAAGGTGGCGGCTTTGCGCAAAATGGCCTTGTAGGCCGAACTCCAGTGCATCAACAATGGATGACTTCCCCGTCCCGTTGTCCCCCGTCAGTAGGAGGGAAACTGGATCATCGGAGGGCCACGGGCGGAGATCAACTGTTAGAGTCCCTGGCACTCCGCGAAATGCTGTGATGGTTATCGTTGCTATTCGCATGCCGTTCTGTGGCTGGGTGATCTAGCGTTGCCTAACGCCCGCGCATGACCTGCGGGGCAGCGGCGGGATCAGGCCACGTTACAGTCCACCGTCCGCTCGTGCCAGTCCGCTGACAAACCGACGGCCGCGCCCCGGCAGCGTCCATGCGCTGGTTAGGCAATAGCATTACAGGCCGCCTTGACCCTCCGTTACTGGGTTGACCCACCCCATGGCAAGGCCCTCCCAATCCGGAAAGTCACCAATGGCAATGATCCTGCGTATCATTTGTGCGGCAAGGACTGCGCACTCTTGAAGATAGGCCTCCACAGACCCCGCCCCGCCCGCGTCCCGTAGGGCTTCATCATCAACCCGGCCACCATGAGCGGCCTTGCTTCGCAGCTTATAGGCGATGCGAAAGCGCTTTGCCGTGGCTTGGCGCTCTGCGGCGCCACCACCGAGCAGATGCGTTGCCCTGAGCCGGACCCTGTAGGAGATCGGCGCGTCACTCTGCTGCTCGTGGGTTAGGAGAGCCTCAAGCGCAATGCCGAGATCAAGTGCGACATCAACTGGGGTCACCTTGAGGAACGCCAGGCGCAAACGCTCGAGCGGGACAAGCAACCGAGAACGGACACTTACGGATAGGGCGGAGTACTGGGATACAAGGGCGTGAAGGTCCTCCGCGTCGTAGTCTCCGGGCTGAACTTCTTCGACGAAGCGCCGATGATACTCGTGGCCTCCCCAACCACCGGTGTTTCCTATAGCTGGAAGTCCACCCTCAAGCTGGAACCAGTGTGCGACAGGGAACACCGCTGATGGCCGCACAATTGTCAACAAGCGCGCCACCTCTAACATCTCGTTGGCCCGAGTGTCGGGCGCTCCCCAGCCTTCTGCCCACATCGGGTCCTGATTACCTGCAGGATTGATGATTGGCGCGTGGGTGAACCTTCGAACAAGAGCGGCCTTGGGTCTGGGTGCCCACACGAAGGAGTTCTCATCTCTGAACCGGGCTGATGGAATACCAGTGAGCATATCTTTGGGGACTGTCGCTGGCACTTCAGCGAAGGGAACAAGGCAGATACCCTGCGGCAATGGGATCTCGCGAACAGGGGCCAGGCCCCACAGTGGTACAACTTCTAGGGCATCGGCCGCATTCGTGGTGAGGAACTGCTCCAGCCGCTCAACAACGACATCGGGATCCTGAAGGCGTGCTTGAGCGAGGAGCCACCGAGCCAGGTGGAAATACCTCCCGGTCCATGTAGACGTCGGAGACGTTCGAATTGGAGTCCAATCAAACACGGCGAGCGCAGGCTCTGTAGCAACCTTCGCAGCGAGCGCGTCCACCGCGGGGCCGGCCTTGACCGCCTGCTCGCGATTCTGACGGTACTGAGCTGAGTCAGGATTGTATGTGGCGAGGCTCTCGTGGTCACCAACCTCAAGGACCAACCTGCGAAGGGCGGCTGCAAGCGCTCCACGATCTATCAGTTGGCTCGTCACGGCACTCCCTCGAACAGGCTCACGGTGTTGCCTAACCTGCTTTTCGGCGCTATCCGCCGAACAGCGCCATCCAACCCGCCGCTCCAGCGTTCACCTAACTTCTCCCAATCTCCCCACCCGTCAAGAGGATCCGCAGCCATCCACGCCCTCCCGTGTCCGTTTGGCCCTGCAGGCCCGGCTGCACAAGCCTCCCCAGGCCCTTTTCGCACCCAACTCTCGCAGCGGTTCCGGATTCGCCCGCCAGGCCTCCCCCGCCCCGGCCCTGCCCCGACCACCCTCCACTCCCAACTGCCCCCCCCCCCGCCACGGACCACCAACGCCCGCCAAGCCGCCTAACCGCCCAACCGCCCAATCGCCCAAACGCCTCCCCCCCTCCACCGCCGCCGCCCCCAGCCCTCCACAGCCAGGAGCGACGCCGGCGTCGGGGTCCCTGCCCTACCCATCACTGCACCATCGGCGCCGGACCAGGCGCCGGACCAGCCGCCGGACCAGCCACCGGAGCCGGTGCTTGGACTGCCACCGGAACCGGGCCCGCCTCCTCCTCCCCCTTCGGCCGGGCCCAGGCCACGTTCCGGGCACTCTTCCAGGCCGCCAGCTGTTCCGGGTTGTCGCGGAACCGGTAGCGGTTCAGCGCGTCCAGGTGACGGACGATCCCCAGGATCTCCTGCGCCACCGCCTCCAGGTCCGCGTGCGCCCCCACATGCTCACGCAGCCCGGCATTCGCCGCCGTGATCAGCCCGTCATACCGATCCACCGCCTCTGCCACCTCGGCCAGCAGCGTCTCCGGCAGGCCGTGCTGCAGGAGCAGCTCCCGCGCCGCCTCCGCCTCCGCCAGCGTGGCCCGCACCGCCGTGATGAAGGTGGTCTTCCCCACTCCGCTCGACGGCACCCGGAACCGCCGCAACACCTCCGGCTGGTCCCTGAACGCCGCCCGCGCCACCTCCGCCAGGAGCCTGAGCGGCGTTGTGGACGCCTCGCTCGGACAAGGCGCCGCGCAGCCGATTGGCTCTGGCCTCGGCATCCTTGAGGGTCACCGCTTGGTTCACCTTTGCAAACTTGCCATCTTGGCGGAACTCAAGGCCAACAAATGCGAGGACGACATTCACCTGCGCGCGCCGGTTCTCAAAGACGTTACGACGTCCGGGGTATCGGGCAGGTTCGAGAGCCGCCTTGATGAAGGCAAGAATGCGATCGCTTGATTGGTCGGCGTATTGTCGTGAAGCCAACGCGTTGAAGAGCCGCTTCCATTTTGTGAGAGTCGGATCAGTGTCGCGAACCTTCACCTGGGCAAGGATGGACCCAATCTCTGTGCCAGTAAGGCCGTCGTTAGTGTCGGCTAGGGCTTGGCAGAGTGACTCGAGATGCGCCTGGGGGAAGGCTGGGGTACTGCTGCCGGCCATAAGCTCCCTCGGCGGTGTGCGGCTAACGATATGCAAATCAGCTGCGGGGGCCTGCCGAAGCCGCCGCAGTCCAGGCGCCCAAGAACAGCCGCGGCGGCTGAGGCGATCAGGCCCCCGGCAGCTGCATTTGCGGGTTAGCTAGCAGCCCGCAACAAGGGCAGTCCATTGATGAGCGAGTCTGCGTTCTGGGCGTCCTCGCGAATATCATTGAGGGTGCTATCACTACGGTACCAGTTGCGCTGCACGAAATCCGCTTGCTTTTGGGCTGCGCGATACACGCGGATGAGAACCTCGCGCGAACCGAGGCAGTAGCTTCTCACCGCGGCGCGAAGCGGGCTACTTGCGTCCTCGTCGAGCCATTTGGGCTTTGAAAGGCGCGCCAGATCTGTCCTTGGATCGGTCTTCGCTCGCTTGTAGCGTTCCTCAAGTAGGACACGAAGCGTGAAGTACACCATCCACCGTCGCTCCAAGGCGGCTTTGATGGCTGGTCGGTGCTCCTCGCTGGCCCGTTCGAGCGCCTCTTGTTTGAGCTCGGCCATTGCATCGCGGGCCTCAGAGCAGAAGAACCATTCGCCAGCGAGGAGGGCAAACTGATCATCTGTAAGGCCTTCCCAGATCTGCCCGTCTTCCCCGAAAAGCTTCGCGTACCCTCCTTCGGGGTCGGTGTCAAAGAGGTGTTGCTTACCGCCGTGTACATCGGGGGGTCCGTACCGGAAACTGAAGATTGTCTGAGCGAACTCCTCCATTCCAATAGGGATGCGATTCTTCTCACGGTCAGCAGCCGCGCCTTCTCAGAGTACTGTGGCCACCCTTGCGGCTTAATTGGTCAAACCGCTTGTTGAGCGCCCGCTGGACGGCGTCATTGCTCCGAAAGTCTGAGACACGCACGGGATTCTGTGTGTTGTTGTACTCCGTAACCTTGTCAATAAACACGAGGTCGGACGATTTGTTGCGAAGCACAACCTCGGTGACTCGCAGCAATACTTTGGCCTCTCCGGCCGTTTTGGGGGCGGCTTGGTGTGCCTTTATTAAGGATCGGAAAGTTTGGGCACCGTTGATAATTGAGAACCGTTCGCAGCGAAGGTGTGGCAGCTTCCGGCAATTCCGTGACTTTCGTCGCAACTGCGGAGATGCCATTGTTGTAGAAGAAGAAGTCGTCAGGCTCGTTCGACGCGGTGTCTTTGATCTGGGAATTGGTCTTGTTGTCACCTATATAATTGCGGATGTTCAGTGCGAAGAGCCGGTTTCGGAAGCCTCGGAGATTGCTTAGGTGGCGTGCCGAAACAAGTCCCACCCAAGCCCGACGGTCATTGCCTGAGTTGTAAGTGAACCATGGAGCGGATTGACTGGCGGGCGCCGCGAAGATCAGATCAATCGGTCGAGTGATCCCTTGTGCGGTGCTTAAAGCGTCCCGTAGTCGGTCATTGAGGTCCGATTCGTCGAGCAGTGTCAGGTCCACGCGGTCTTCAATTCCCTTAATTCCGGAGAGGGGTGCTTGGCCGCGGACCTCACGCGCACGCATGGTGTCATTGATCTTGCCCAACGTGATGAATTGCAGATCAAATCGATCATTTGCCCAATTGATGTCGAGGAGGATCTCCTTTACTTCCTCGTTTTTCGGCACTTTCGCACCAAGCTTCGGGTGAAGCCTGGCGAGGACATCCGAAAAGGTATCGATCGGGCGGGCAGCACATGGGCCGCGGCACCACGGTACTTCGCTTGAATAATTGTCACAGTGCCGTCGTGCCGGCAGATGAAATCACAGCCCCCGTCCGCCCAACCCATCTGTGTAGCAAGCCTTTAGGTCAGCTGGATCCTCGGGCAAAGAGCCAGGAAACAGCGGTAGAAGCACTTCCTCGACCGTACACTCGGGTCATCCAGTAAGAGCGACGGATGTCATCCAATGAATCCAGTGTTTGACCGAGCTCGCGCTCGGCACGCTCGCGAACGTGGTGGCGGAACCACTCCTTCTTCGCATCAGCCATGGTAACTCGTCGTCAGGAGGCCATTAGGAATGTACCACACTCTTGCTGCTAGCTAACTGCTTTTCGAAAGCTACTCGCTACGAGCGCTATCTAAACCGCCACTCCGCCTTCACCCAACTTCCCCCAATCCCCCCACCGGTCAAGAGGATCCGCAGCCATCCACCCTCTCCCGTGTCCGATTGGCCCTTCCGGCCCGGCCGCACAAGCCTCCCACGGCCCTTTTCGCACCCCACTCTCGCAGCGGTTCCGGATTCGCCCGCCCGGCCTCCCTCGCCCCGGTCCTGCCCCGACCACCCTCCACCCCCAAGTGCCCCACCAAACCGCCACTGCCGATCACGGCTCGGCCACACCCCAACCGCCCACCCGCCCAACCGCCTACCCCCCCCCTCCACCGCCGCCGCCCCAGCCCTCCACAGCCAGGAGCGACGCCGGCGTCGGGGTCCCTGCCCTACCCATCACTGCACCATCGGCGCCGGACCAGGCGCCGGACCAGCCACCGGAGCCGGTGCTTGGACTGCCACCGGAACCGGCGCCTGCCTCCTCCTCCCCCTTCGGCCGGGCCCAGGCCACGTTGCGCGCACTCTTCCAGGCCGCCAGCTGCTCCGGGTTGTCGCGGAACCGATAGCGGTTCAGCGCGTCCAGGTGGCGGACGATGCCCAGGATCTCCTGCGCCACCGCCTCCAGGTCCGCGTGCGCCCCCACATGCTCCCGCAGCCCGGCATTCGCCGCCGTGATCAGCCCGTCATACCGCTCCACCGCCGCCGCCACCTCGGCCAGCAGCGTCTCCGGCAGGCCGTGCTGCAACAGCAGCTCCCGCGCCGCCTCCGCCTCCGCCAGCGTGGCCCGCACCGCCGTGATGAAGGTGGTCTTCCCCACCCCGCTCGACGGCACCCGGAACCGCCGCATCACCTCCGGCTGATCCTTGAACGCCGCCCGCGCCACCTCCGCCAGCAGCCTGAGCGGCGTGGCCCGAAGGTCCGCCACCAGCGCCTTCCGCTGGTCCTTCGCCACCCGTTTCGCCACTCGCCCGCTCCGTTCCATCGCCGCCAGCGCCTCGGCACGGGCGAGCCGATCCTTCAGCAACGCAACTGCCTGATTGTACCCCGGATTGGCCTCCGGGAAGGCGATGACGAATTCGTAGACCCGAATCGCCATCAGTTGAACCAAACGCACCGCGGTTGTCATACTACCTCCTCGTGAGATGCCGGCGGATCCACGGTCGGGCGCCCCATCACCGGCACGCCCGATCCAGCCATCCGAGTCCCGAGCAGCATCCGCCAGACTGCGGGACGGGGTTGCCGGTACGCATCGGGCATGCCAGCGCACACCGTCGCGCCGCCTGACACTGCGCAAGTCGTGATCCCGCCGCAGCGGTAGCAACGGGCGCCGCTGGCAAAGTCCCGCCAGGGAGGACCCGCGTCATCGTCCTCGATCGGAGACACCGTCCTCAATCCGGGACACCATCGCTCCGATCGGAGACAGTGGACGCCTCCCCGAACCGGTGTGAGGCCCGGGGGCCTCCGCCAGCGTGGCCGGGGGAGTAGGCGCGGGATCCGGAGCGGATCAGACGGAAGGGGATGAGGCCGAGGGGGTCCACGGTCCAGCTCTTGAGGTATCTGGAGCACCTCGCAGGGAATCTGGAGCGCCTCACAGCGCTTCCGGCACACCTCGCACGGTGTCTGGAGCAGCTCCCACCGTTCCTCAAGCGCCGCTCCTCGAATCCGGCTCGGCTCGACGGGTCCCCGGAGCACCCGCGCCGGTCTCTCGAGTCGCTCGACGGGTCCCTGGACCGCGCCTGCCAGTCGCTCAAGCGGGCGAGCGGGTCGCTCGAACGCGCGAGCGGGTCGCTCGAGCCGCGGAGCGGGTCCCTGAAATGCCCGGGCGGGTCGCTGGAGTCCGCCACCGGGTCCCTCGAGTCGGTGAGCGAGTCGCTCAAGTCCTCCAGCGCCCCGCTCAAGTCCGCCGCCATCGCACTCGAATGCCAGAGCGTCGAGCCTGGAGTCGGCGCCATCGTCCTCGAACCGGTACTCGCCTCACCCAAATTAGAACGCCCCGCCGGTAGACGGCTGCCCGCTTTCATGGGTAGGTTCGCTGGGGAGGCCTCAGTCCGGAGGTCCGACGCGAGCCGAACGTCAACTGGAAGGGAGCGCCGGTGTGGTCAACATGGAGGGTGAACAGGTCTTCCTGAGCGGAGCCGATGCCGCCCGCGTGTGGCGGCTGTCGGCCCAGCTGCAGTCGGAGGCCACCGGGACCGCCGGGGCCCCCGCCCCGCCGGAGCTGGCCGGCACCGTCGAGGACCAGGGCGCCGGCGGATACCCGCTCGCCCGCGTCCGATCCCGGGCCCGGGAAGCCGGCATTGATGACAGCTACGTTGACGCCGCGCTCGCCGACCTGCGCGCCTGGCAGGTGCTCCCCCACGCCGGCCGGGGCCACGCCCTGGCCTTCAAGCTGCTGGGACACCCGCCCGACCTGATCGTCGCCCGCCGGGTGATCGGCGCCGGGACGGCCGACGTCCTGGCCGCCATGCAGGCGGTGCTGCCGGGCGAGCCGTATCGCCTGGCGCTGCGGGACCGGCAGGGAGACCCCGCGGACGGCGGGCTGCTGCTCTTCGACATGCCCGGCATGAAGACGCCGTTCGAACGGGGCTTCGCCTACGAGACCAACGAGGTCGGCCTCAAGCATCTGCTGGTGTCGCTGCGAGTCATCCCGGGTCCGTCCCCGGCCTGCGAGCTGACGGTGCACAGCGCCGTGACGGCGCACAACGCCGGCCTCTCGGTCGGGACGGTGGCGGCGGTCCTGGGGGGCGCGATCGGCGGCGGGGCCTTCGGGGCGGTCGGGCTGGCGGTGGCAGGGGCGCTCGGACTCGCCACCGGCGTGGCGCCGGTCGCCGCCCTGGCGGGCGGCCTGGGCGGGGCCGCCCTCGGCATCAAGGGGTTCCGGGGGATCTACCGCTTCGCGGTGCGCCGGGCCCGTGCCGCCCTCGAGGGCCTGCTCGGCGCCGTGGCGGCACGCGCCGAAGGGGCGTGGTGAGGCCGGTCCGGCCGTAGCGCCGCCATCGTTCGGAGGGAGGGCTCAGCTCCGCCCCGGCTCCACCGGCACCGGGAAGTCCAGCGTCACCCGCCGGTGCGGCGCCCGGAGCTTCACCCTGAGCCGGTACAGCAGGAAGATCGCCACCGCCACCAGGCCGAGCACCAGGCCCCACCAGAGGCCGGCGGGTCCATAGCCCATCCGGAAGGCGAGCAGCAGGCTGACCGGGAGTCCCAGGACCCAGAAGCCGAGTATCCCGGTGATCATCGGGGTCCGGGTGTCTCCCAATCCGCGCAGCAGGCCGATGGAAGTCACCTGGATCCCGTCAAAGACCTGGAAGACCCCGGCCAGCGGGATCAGGACCACCGCGATGGCGATCACCTCGGGGACCGAGGTGTAGAGCCGGGCCAGCGGACCGGGCAGCAGGAGGAAGATGGCGGCGGTGGTGCCCATGAAGCCCACCGCCACGAACAGCGCGGCACGGGAGGCCTCCGCGGCGCCGACGCGGTCACCCCGTCCGACCGCGTGCCCCACCACCACCGCGGCGGCGGCGGAGAGGCCGAGCGGGACCATGAAGGTGATGGACGCCAGGTTGAGCGCCACCTGGTGTCCCGCCACCTGCATCGTTCCCATCACGCCCATCAGCAGGCCCACGATGGCGAAGACGCCATACTCCAGCTGATGCTGCGCGCCGATCGGCGCACCCAGGAGCAGCAGCCGCCCGAGCGGGGCGAGCTCCAGTGCCTCCCGCCGCAGCGGCCGGATGTGCTCGCGCAGGAGCGGCCAGGCGAACCAGAGGAGCAGCCCGGCCATGAGCAGGCGGCAGATGGTCGTGGCCCAGGCCGCGCCCACCGCGCCCATGGCCGGCGCTCCGAAATGGCCGAAGATCAGCATCCAGTTGAGGAGGGCATTGGCCAGGTTGGCGATGATGATCGCCACACGATCGGCCGCACCCGGCCCATCGCCTGCAGGCTCTGCCGGAGCACCGTGAACGCGAAGATGCCGATGGTCCCCGGAATCGAGACCTGCGCGTAGGCGCCGGCGATCGGGACCACCTCCGGTGGCTGGCGGAGCGCCGAGAACACCCAGGGCGCGGGGAGCAGCAGCAGCGCCGTCGGGATGCAGAGCAGGCCGCCCAGCACGATGCCGCGCTGAACACCCCGGGCGACGCCCTCCTGGTCCCCCGCCCCGACGGCGTGGGCGATCACCGGATCGAGGGCCATGAGGGTGCCCATGCCGAAGATCGCCGCGCCGAAGAAGTAGACGTTGCCCAGCGCCACCGCGGCGAGCGCCTCGGCGGAGAGGTGGCCGACCATGATGGTGTCCACCACGCCCATGAACATCAACCCGACCTGCACGACGATCACCGGCAGCGCCAGGGCGAGCAGGGTGCGGAGCGCTTCGGGGTTGGGACGTCGGAGTGCCATCGGAAGGCATCACACAGTGAGACCGAGCGCGCCCGGCAGGAATCGAACCTGCGACCCACAGCTTAGAAGGCTGTTGCTCTATCCAACTGAGCTACGGGCGCTTGGGAGCCCGCCCCGGTGGCGGGTCGCGCAGGAATTCTAGCCGGGGAGCGTCGGCGGGGGTACTGTGGGGGCAGCCCGCGGCGGTCCGTACGGCGCCGGCAGGATCGCGGTCCCCCGACGCGCGGCAACGGGCCGAAACCGGGGCCTGACCACGGGCGTAGACTGGTGCGCCTCCGCTGGCGCGGTGCACCTTCCTTGTCCTCCTGGAGATCCGATGCTCCCCTGGGCTTCCTGGGTCCACACTCTGTTGCTCCTCTCGCTGCCCGTGTCGGCCGGTCCCGGCGACGGCGCCGACGTGGTCCGGGCGATGCATGCGCGAGTACGCCGGCCAGTGGTACTCGACGCTCACCTTCGTGCAGACGACGGTGCTCACCCGGCCCGCGCCCAGGACCGAGACGTGGTACGAGGCGCTGCAGTTCCCCGGCCTGTTCCGCATTGATATCGCACCGGTGGACAGCGGCAATACGATCGTCTTCCGGAACGACTCGCTCTATCGCTTCCGGCAGGGGAAGCTGGACAACGCCCGCCCGCTGGTGCACCCGCTCATGGTCCTGGGATTCGATGTCTACTTCGACCCGCCCGAGAAGACCATCGGCAAGCTGCGAGAGGCTGGGCTTCGATCTGTCGCGCGTTCACGAGACCAGCTGGCAGGGTGCGCCGGCCTACGTCGTGGGTGCGCTCGCGGGAGATACCACCAGCAGGCAGTTCTGGGTCGAGAAGGACCGGCTGCTGTTTGTGCGGATGCTGGAGCCCGTGCCGGACGGCTCGGGCAAGATGGTGGAGACCCAGTTCAACCGCTACCAGCCGCTGGGCCGGGGCTGGATCGCGGTGGAGGTGCTCTTCAATATCGGCGGCGAGACCGTGACCAGCGAGGCGTACGCCGACGTGCGCCAGGGCATGACGCTCCCGCCCGGACTCTTCGACCCGGTCGGACTACGGGCCTCCGGGCTGGGTCGGCGGCCAGTAGCACACCCTCCCCGGGGGCCTAGAAAGTCAGTACCTGCTCCCGGGGGTCCTGGGCCGAGAAGTAGAGGGTGCGCCGTTCCTCCCCTGGCATCCGGAGCAGCTGCACGATGTTCTGCTGGTCCCGGTACATCTCGAAGAACAGCCCCTGCCGCATCACCAGCCGGGAGACCGGCCGCTCCACCGTCCCCGTCCAGCACGTACCAGACCACCTCCTGCGCCGACGGGTCCGTTCCACGCCGGAGGCGGTCACCGACAGGCGGATGGGCTGCCCGTCGCTCTCGAGTTTGACGTGCGCGGCGAAGATAACGCTCGAACAGCCGGTCGGCCCGGTCGGTCGCCGGTCACCAGCAGAGCGGAATCCCCCGCCTCGGCCCGGAGCGCGATCTGGAGGTCGTCGTGGAACACCCGCACCCGGCCGGCGACCGCGGTGCCCTCGAGCACCAGCCGGGTGTGGGAGATATGCACGTCATGCGCCGTGCCGAGGCGCCCCGGGCGGACCAGTCGGTCCTTCGACCGGGGCTCCCCGCCCGCCGGCGGGCGCCGGCCAAGCAGCAGCGCCAGGAGCGCCAGCCTCATGACGCCGCCGGCGGGGCCTTGGTCCAGGTGTTGTTCTCCCGGTTGACGTCGGCGAACGCCTCGTCCGGGTCGAGCACCACCTTGACCACCTGCTTGTCGGAGAAGAACCCGTTGGTGAAGCTCTTCTCGTTCCGGCGCCAGGCATCCACCGGGATGCCGGAGGCGGGTGGTGGTGCCGTCGTCGAAGGTCACGTCCATCTGGATCGGCATGACCAGCCCGCCCTTGTTCTCGGTGGTGATCCGGTAGTAGTACCGGCCCCGGTCGGTGTTGCCAACCAGCTCCTGGGCGTTCTGCTCCTCCACCGCGGTCACCGCCTGGTCGTTGGCGTGGGTGGTGTAGAACCAGCCGCGCCAGAACCAGTTGAGCAGCTCGCCGGCGCCGTCATCCATGGAGCGGAAGAAGTCGGCCGGCTGCGGATGCTTGAAGGCCCAGCGCTTCGAGTAGTCGCCGAAGGCCTGGTCGAACAGTTCGGGGCCGAGGATCTGCTCGCGCAGCATCACCAGCCCGGCGGCCGGCTTGCCGTAGCCGTTGTTGCCGAACTGGCGGTGGATCATGTCCGATTCGGTCATGATCGGGGTCTGGTCCGGGTCCTTCATGTAGTTGACGATGTTCCGCGCGGGTCCCCGCTGGCTGGGATACGCCGGATCCCAGTCCTTCTCCGCGTAGTACTGCAGGAAGCTGTTGAGCCCCTCGTCCATCCAGGTCCACTTGCGTTCATCCGAGGCGACGATCATCGGGAACCAGTTGTGCCCGACCTCGTGGATGGTCACCGAGATCAGGGCCCGCGCCAGGCCGGGCGGAGTAGCTGCCGTCCGGCGCCGGCCGAGCGCCGCAGAAGGCGATCATCGGGTACTCCATGCCGAAGACCGGCCCGTGGACGTTGACGGCCTTGGCATAGGGGTACTCGAACGCCATGCGGCCGTAGGTCTTCATGGTCTGGGCGATGGCCCGGGTGGAGACGCTGTCCCACAGCGGCATCGCGTCCCGCGGGTAGAGCGAGTGCATCTCGATCACCCGTCCGCCCGGGCGGTAGCGGAAGCCGGCCGCATCCCACACGAAGGTCTTGGAGGAGACCCAGGCGAAGTCGCGCACGCTGTCGGCCTTGAACTTCCAGGTGAGCGGGCCGGTGCCGGCGGGGCGGCTGCCCGGGGTCATGACCTCGTCCTTGGTGAGGATGAAGCGCGGGGTCTCGGAGGTGAGCGCCTCGGCCAGACGCCGGCGCTGCAGCGGGGTCATGACCTCCAGCGGGTTGAGCAGCGTGCCGGTGGCCTGCACGATGTGATTCCGCGGCACGGTGAGCTCGACGTCGTAGCTGCCGAAGTTCAGGTAGAACTCGCCCTGTCCGAGGAACTGGTCGGTCTGCCAGCCGCTCACGTCGTCGTAGACCGAGGCCCGCGGGAACCACTGCGCCACCTCGTACAGCCAGCCGTCGGTGACCAGCTCGCGCTGGCCGCGGCCGTTGCGACCGCCTTCCGGCACCAGGAAGTGCCAGTCGATGTCCACCACGACCCGCTGCCCCGGCAGGAGCGGGGCGGCCAGCTGCACCTTCATGATCGTGCCGTTGATGACGTAGGCGGCGTCGGTGCGGCGTTCCTGGCGGGCCCGGCCGGTGACCAGCTGGACCCGGGTGATCTTGTGCCCGCCGTCAAACGGCGCGGGGTCGAGGAAACGGCGAGCCTGGGGTGAAAGCTGCTTGGGGAGGGCCGGCGAGATGGCGATGGTACGGCTCACCGACGGGTCGTCGATGTTCTGGTCCAGCTGGAACCAGAGATACTCCAGCCGGTCGGGCGAGCTGTTGTGATACGTCACCCGCTCCGCACCGGTCACCCGGTGCTGGACGGTGTCCAGCGTGGCCCGGATGACGTAGTCCACCTGCTGCTGCCAGTACTTGGCGCCCGGCCCGCCGGAGGCGTTGCGGAACTCGGAGGGGTCCGGCAGTTCCTCGATGGCCCGGAAGCTGGACTCGTTGGTCTTGGGGTTGGGCTCGGCGTTGAGCCACTGCTGCGCCCCGGCGGGGGAGACGAGCACCAGCGCGAGGGCGAGCAGGGCGGAGGCGGCACGAAGCAATCTGGACATCAGGCACTCTCGAAGAAGGAAGTCGGTAAGGCGTACACAATTGCCGGCATCAGGCGGCCAGGCGTTCGGCGATCATCGTGGTCCCGGTCGCGGCGATGGCGCCCGAGGCGACCAGCACCCAGTCCCGTCGGCTCAGGCGGAACACCCGCTCCACCAGCACGCCGAGCAGAAGGACGCCCGCCACGATCAGGAGCTGCCCCGCCTCGAGCCCGACATTGAAGGAGAGCAGCGGGACCACGATGGACTCCTCTCCGCCCAGCAGGCTCCTGAGGAAGCTCGAAAAGCCCAGTCCGTGTATCAGGCCGAAACCCGCCGCCAGCCCGTAGCGGAGCCGCTGGCCGTGATCGGCCACCGGAAGCGCTTCTCCGGCCGGTGTGCGGGCGGCGAAGACGATGGCCAGCAGGCTGGTGGCGACGATCGTCCCGGCGATGGCGGTCTCGACCAGGCGTGGATTGACCCGCACCAGGTCCAGGGTGGCGAGCGCCAGCGTGACCGAATGCCCCAGGGTGAAGGCGGTCACCAGCCACAGCAGCCGGTGCCAATCACTCGGCCGGTAGGCCACGGTGAGGGCGGCGACGAACAGGATGTGATCGTACCCGCGCAGATCGGCAATATGGTGCATGCCGAGACGTAGGTACGTGAGGATCTCTGAGCCCATGGACGGCGACTTTACGGCCGGAAGCCGGGTGGGTTTCGGTCCGGGGCGGCGCGGCGGGACCGATCCCGCGGGATCGGCGGGTGTGAGGGTGACGCTGCTGCACTTCACAATGACGAATCGGGGCGCCGGGATTCGAACCCGGGACCTCCTGCTCCCAAAGCAGGCGCGCTACCGGACTGCGCCACACCCCGTGGGGCCGGGAACTTAGCGGACGCCCTCTGCCGCGCCAACTGGCCGTCCGCCCGGCACCGCTATTCGGGGGCGCCCGGGGAGGGCCCGGACCCGGCCGTCGGGCCGGGCTTGGGCCGGAGAAAGTCGTAGCTCATGGAGGCCGTGTCGTTCAGGCGGGGCGGCGGCGGCGCCTGGTGCCGCCGCCACTGCCACACCGCGAGCGCCAGGATCACGGTGATGCTCACCGCGGAAATGGCGCACCAGGGACAGAAGGTCTTCAGCACCACGAACTCGCCGTACTTGAGCCGGATGGTGAAGGCGAATCCCAGCGACGCCAGCACCAGGAGGCCCAGCGCCGGCGCCCGGCGGGCCTGCCAGCGCGGCTGGAGTCCGAGGATGGCGGCGCCGAGCAGGAGGCTGTACCCGATGATCCCCACCAGGGCGACGTCCACGCCGAGAAACCAGCCCCAGCGGCTGAACATGGCGCGGTCACACCCGCCGGCACTGCAGGTGAGCGCTCCGGCCAGCCCGAGCTTGTAGAGGTGGAGGTAGACCGCCGAGGTGCCGGCGATGACGCTCAACAGGGCGATACCCATACGTGCGCGCACGATCTGTTCGGTTCGGTTCATGAGGCTCCCGGCGGGCGACCCGTCGATTCCAGCCAGCGTTGCTGAACCCATCGGACGTATGCGATGATGCTTGGAAGGTCATCCGGTCCCAGCCGCGCCACCGCCGGCATGGCGCCGTAGTTCCAGTGCTGCTGCCGGACGCCCGCAGTGACGGCGTCGGCTATCGCGGCATCGTCGAACCCCGGCGCGAGGTAAAGCGAATCCAGCAGCGGCGGTCCCAGTCCCTGGCCGGTGCCGAAGGCGCCGTGGCAGGAGGAGCAGTAGCTGCCGAACAGGGCGGCCCCGCGCCGCTGCTCCGGCGGCGGCGGGCCGGGACTGAAACCGGCCAGCGCCGAACCGCCGCCGCCTCCGCCGCAGGCGGCCAGCACCGTCAGCGTGGTCAGGAAGGTACTCCTCATCTCCTCGGCGAGGCCACTCAGCCTCCAGCGAGCGCTGCGAGAAGCTTCTGGAGCGCCCGCCCCCGGTGGCTGATGGCGTCCTTCTCCTCGCCAGACACCTCGGCGAAGGTCCGGCCCAGTTCATCACTCAGGAAATAGGGATCGTACCCGAATCCGCCGGCGCCGCGCGGCGCGTCGAGGATGCTCCCGCCGCTGCTCCCCTCGAAGACGGCCGGAATCGCCCCGGGGGTCTTCAGGTAGACCAGCACACACCGGTAGCGGCCCCGCCGCCTGGCCTCGGGCGCTCCCCGCAGGCGGCGCTGCAGCTCGGCGTTGTTGGCGGCGTCCACGGTGGCGGCATCGCCGCTCACGCCGGCCCAGCGCTTGGAGCGAACTCCCGGCGCGCCGCCGAGCGAGAGGACTTCGAGCCCCGAATCGTCGGCGACGGTGGGCAGGCCGGTCTTGCGGCTGAAATACTCGGCCTTGAGGCGGGCGTTGGCCTCGAAGCTGTCGGCCGTCTCGAGGGTCTCCTCCGCCGCCGACTCCGCAACGCCCGCATCGTCGGGAAAGACGACCTCGTGCCCGGCGGCCTCGAGCACCCGGCGGACCTCACGCTGCTTGCCGGCGCTCCGGGTGGCGAAGAGCAGTTTCATCCCGCGAGGGTGGCCCGCTGCGCGCGAAACAGCTCGGCGATTCCCCGTTCGGCGAGGGAGATCAGTCGGTCCAGCTCCGGCCGGGCGAAGGTGCCGTGCTCACCGGTTCCCTGCACCTCCACAAAGCGGTCGGGATGGACCATCACGATATTGGCATCCACGCCGGCGTCGCGGTCCTCGAGGTAGGCCAGGTCGAGTCGCGGCTCGCCCTCGACGATGCCGACCGACACCGCCGCGACCAGCTGGCCGAACGGATTCGGCACCCCGGCCCGCTGGGCGAGCCAGGCGCAGGCATCGGCGAGGGCCACGCACCCGCCGGTGATGCTGGCGGTGCGGGTGCCGCCATCGGCCTGGAGGACGTCGCAGTCCACTTTGATGGTCCACTCGCCGAAGGCCATCGTGGTCATGGCGGCGCGGAGCGAGCGGCCGATGAGCCGCTGGATCTCCTGGGTCCGGCCGCCCGGCCCGCGGCGCTCCCGGTCGGTGCGCTCCGAGGTGGCCCGCGGCAGCATGGCGTACTCGGCGGTGACCCACCCCTCCCCGGAGCCCTTCTTCCAGGGCGGCGCCCCCTTCTCCACCGACGCGGCGCAGTGCACCAGCGTGCCGCCCATCCGGATCAGGCAGGAGCCCTCGGCGTAGGGGTTGATACCCCGCTCGAGTACCAGGGGGCGGAGCTGGTCATTGGTTCTGTTGTCAGGACGGGGCACGGAGGCGCTCCACGATGGCGGTGGTACTGAAGCCGGGTTCGAGTTCGACGTGGTGCACCCGGCCGCCACGGGCCTCCACGAAGTCGGCGCCGACGGTGGTGGCACGAGTGTAGTCCCCGCCCTTGACCAGGACGTCTGGTTCCAGCAGGCGGATGAGGTCGATCGGGGTGTCGCCGTCGAAGAGGACCACGCAGTCGACGGCCTCGAGCGCGGCGATGACCCGGGCCCGTGCCAGCTCCGGCACCACCGGCCGGCCGGGTCCCTTCGACAGGCGACGGGCGGAGGCATCGCTATTGACGCCGACGACGAGTGCGTCTCCCGCCTGCCGGGCTGCCTCGAGAAGCGCGATGTGACCGGGGTGGACGAGGTCGAAGACGCCGTTGGTGAAGACGATGAGGCCTGGCTGGGCTGCCGCGCCACGCGGCCGCCGCTTCGAGGTTGCGGATCTTGGCCGCGGTCCCGCCCGTCATCCCGACTCCTGCTCCTTCGGCCGGGGGATCACCAGCTTGAGCATCAGCGGCCCCAGGAAGGTCGTGGCCATGACCATGATCAGCACGGCGTTGAACGTGCTCGCGCTCAGCAGCCCGGCGGTGCGGCCTACATCGGCGAAGATCAACCCCACCTCTCCCCGGGGGACCATGCCGGCCCCGACGGTGGGTCGGTGAATGGAAAGCCAGGGAGCGGCCCAGCCCGCGACCATCTTGCCAGCCACGGCGAGGACGGTGAGCACGCCGGCGATGAGCAGGAGGCTGCCGGCCCCGGGCTGGCGGGGGTCGAGCAAGCGCACGTCGGCGGCCGCGCCGACGCTCACGAAGAAGATCGGCGCCAGCACGGCGGCCACCGGGCGGACCTGCTCCTCCACGGTGTGCCAGTGGCGGGTGCCGCGGAGGATGAGCCCGGCGGCGAACGCGCCGATGATGAGCGCGGATCCCACCTTGGCGGCGAGCGCGGCAAGGGTCAGGGCGAAGGCCAGCGAGAACGCGACCACGATGCCGCGCACCCGCATGCGGGTGACCCGGTCGGCCACCCGGGGCATCAGTTTGTTCCCGACCAGGACGGCCACGACCAGGAACGCCACCGCCACCACGAGGGTGTTCGCCACACCGAAAGCGCTCACGCTGCCGCCGGCGGCAAGGCCCGACACGACGCTCAGGATCACCAGCCCGATCACGTCGTCGATCACCGCGGCGCCGAGGATGATCCGGGCCTCCGGTGTCTCCATCTGGCCGAGGTCGGTCAGCACCCGGGCCGTGATGCCGACCGAGGTGGCGGTCAGGGTGGCGCCAATGAAGATGGCCACCGTCCCGAGATCCGCGCCGTCGCCCGTGGCCGGATGAGGCAGGCTGACCCAGTAGCCGTAGCCGAGCGCGAACGGTACCGTCAGGCCCACCATCGCCACGGCCAGCGCGGCGGGACCGACCTTGAACATTTCCTTGAGTTCGGTCTCCAGACCGACCTCGAACAGCAGCAGGATCACACCCAGCTCGGCCAGGACCCGGATGGTGTCGGCGGAGGGAGTCCCGGGAGCGGGCACGATGCCAAGGAGGCTGGGGCCGATCAGCAGCCCGGCGAGCAGTTCGCCCAGGACCGACGGATAGCCCAGGCGTTCGGCGCCTTCACCGAGCAGCTTGCCGGCAGCCAGCATGGCGGCGACGATGAGCAGGAGGTCGGCGAAGGCGGCGTCTCCCCCGGCGGCATACAGAAAGGGGGGGCAGACGAGTGCCAGGACGAGCAGGTGCCAGGGCCGCGGCACCGGACGGGAACGACCAGGCCTCACAACGGCTCTTCTGCCCGGGGAGTATAGGTGAAGGTGTGGGTGAGGAGTGGTACGGTCACGGTTTCGCTGTACTCCGTGGTGATGACGATCTTGCGGGGATTGCCGGAACGGCTGATCTGGAACTTGAGGGCCTCGGGGGGAAGGCCGAGCTCCTCCACCTTGGCCTCCAGCCGGCGGCGGATGACACCGTCACTCAAGGTCGGGGCCAGCCGGGCCGAGCCGCGCATCTCATCCTGCAGGCGGTAGTATCGGACCCATGGCTCGCCGAGGTGGATGCCGTAGTACACCCCGGCCGCCAGTATCAGGAGCGAGACCAGACAGCCGGTGGCGCTCGTTCCCTTCCGGGACCGCAAGCGGGACGTCACCATTGTGACTGCGCTCCATCCACGATGTTGGTTACCAGCTTGCTGAGTGCCCTCCCCCGCCCCCGCGCCTCGGTCTCGGAGGCAGGTTCGTAGTCTCCCTCCAGCATCATGCCGCTACGCTGCCAGATCGTCTTGCCGTCGCGGCCGACGATCTCCACCGAGACGGTCACCTGGACCAGCCGCTTGTCCACCGTGACCTGGCTGTTGCCCGCGCCGGCGAAGGCGACCACCACGTCCGGCTCGTACCGGGTGATGGAACCGCGCACCACCGCGTCGGCGCTGGCCTCGCCCGCCTGCCGCAGCCCCAGCCGGCCCTGCACCGCGGCGCGGACGGAGTCGGAGACTTCCTGGGCCAGGATGGGCTCCGGGGTGAGGTTGTCGAAGGGCAGAATGGCCACAGTCTTGATCTCGGGTGGCAGGCCGCCGCCGGTGAAGCCGTACAGGCAGCCGGCCAGGCCGAGGGCGCTAAGGCTCGGCAGGACGCCAGGTATCAGGCGGAAAAGAGGGGCGGCGAGTGGTCTCGTAGAACGTGATCTCCAGTTTGGCGGGCACCGAAGGCACCAGCAGCCGGGCTGAAATCGGGGTCCCGTCGGTCCGGGCCGTCATCCGGCTCCGTCCGATCACCTTGCCGGCACGGCGCATCTCGGCCTGCAGGGTAACGCGTCTCTCCCACTACTCGAAGATACTCGACTGTGTCGCTCCCCGCCGTGTAGCGCCAGGCGGTTCGTCCCGCTCTGTATCAGCCCGGCGAGTTCGGAGCCGGGCGCCGGATCCCGGGCCACGCCGAACATGGCCCACAGCAGCGGGATGCTGGGCACCAGCTCCTCCACCGACCGCTCCGGCACGACCCAGCGGGAGGAATCCCCCACGATGAGGCGCCGATCCCTTGCCGAGTCCCAGCGAGCCCGCGAAATCGAACCGCAAGGTGTCCGGGCCGGCGAGGTGGACGCTGCCCCGTCCGCCCTTGCTCGACTTCTCGTCCTGGTAGAGCCAGCGGAACCGGTGCCGGGCTCGGCCCGCCGGCTCGGTCGTGGCAACCCAGGCCCGGACGGTATCGGGACTCTGCAGCGACAGGCCTGGCGGCAGGAGCGCCGGGGGCGCGCCGTGGCACCCCGCTAGCTCCGAGGGCAAGATAGGCAAGGCCGATACGAGGGTCAAGCCGAAACCATTGCAGCATCAGTAGTTATATCCAAAGAAGAACTGGAGGAAACTGCGCTGGCGCTGGTCGGGCTGCAGCCCATACCCACGGAAGTCGTCGTCGCTGAAGCGACGGCCCCAGTCGAGCCGGAGCACCAGCCCTTGAAACACTGGCCAGCGGAAGCTGATCCCGTAGCTGCCGAGCACGGCCCGGTCGGAGTTGTCGAACAGCCAGGCCCGGCCCGCGTCCACGAAAAAGGCCGCCTGGATATCGGGAAACGTCACCGCGCCGACCGGTGTGCCGAGGGTAAAGTAATTGAGCAGGGGAAAGCGCAGCTCGCCGTTGAGCATCCAGGCCCGGGAGCCGATGACATAACCGTAGTTAGGGTAGCCACGGAGTCCGAGCGTGCCGCCGATGTTTGCCCGCTCGGGCCGGTCGCCGCCGCTGTAGAATCCGAAGGCCCGCACCGCGAAGGCGCTTCGACCCGCGAGGCGGAGGTACTTCCGGGCGTCGAGGACGGTGGTATAGCTGTCGAACCGCGCGTTGCTGAAATCGCTGCCGATGCCGGCGGTCACCGAGAGCAGGTGGCCGTCGATGGGCCCGCTCGGCAGCCACAGCGAGTTGTTGTGGGTATAGGTGGCGTATTGTGAGGCGATCCAGCCCTTCCGGCGCGGCGTCGCGACCGGCAGCGTGAAGTCGAAACGGTCGGAGTGCTCGATGACCGCGCGCCCCTCGACGCTGGCGAAGCGGGACAGCGGATACCGGATCAGGCCGAAAGCGCCCGTCGTGTTCTCGGTGTACGCGACCGAGTAGTCGCCCTCGTATTGATTGCCCTTGAACCGATAGGCGCCGAGGCCCCAGTTGAGCCGCCGGGTCTGGTTGAGGTAGATGCCCTGGGCGCTGATGTTGTTGAACAGACTGGTGAACCCCCTGCCCTGATAGGTGGAGATGTTCACATACACCAGGTTGTCGCTGAGCAGGTCGCTGATGAGAAAGGTGGCTCCCTGCGCCGTGCCCAGACGGGGGGCATAGGCGAAGCCCCCGGCCGCGAAGTCCAGGGCGTACTTCCGGCGGTACGGCTGGCTGGAGGCCTGCGCCACGGCACCGTACTCACCGGTCGGCCACTGCCACTCGCTGTGGGCCGGCGGCTGGGCGGTCTCGAAGGTCTCCCGCCGGGCCGTGGAATCGGTGGGATAGAGATAGATGCCGAGCTGGAGGTCGTCGAACCCGCCCACCAGGATGCGATTCGCGGCCGGGAATCGGCGCCGCATCGAACGCTCCGGTCCAGGCCGAGGTCTCCCGCCGGCCGTTTCCCAGGGTGTCCACCGAGAACGACGTTGAGCACGCCGTCCCGGGACGGAGCTGAACAGGATCCGGTTCGGCTCGATCCAGCGCGGGGTCTCGTCCACCCAGGCCCCGTAGGTCAGCTGGCGGATCTCCCCGCTGCTCACGGTCCAGGATGAAGAGGTTGACGGCGTCGTCCAGGCCGTTGGCGGTCCGGTCGGAGGCGAAGACCACCTGGCGCCCGTCGGGGCTCACGCTGGGATCCACGTCCTGGTAGACGTCGTCGGTCAGCGGCTCCAGCGATCCGCCCGGCAGGCGCACCCGGTACAGATTGGAGATGCCGCTTTCAGCCAGGCCGCTGAAGATCACCGACCCGCCATCGGGGGTCCAGACTGGGCGAGAGCACCGACACCAGGCTGGGGAACTGGTACCGGCCGACCACTTCCTCCCGCTCGCGGTCGAAGACCATCAGCGCGTCCCGGTCACGGATACCGCGACCCGAACAGCAGCAGCCCGCGCCGGGAGGCGTCGATCCGGGACTCGAAGGCGTGGAAGTTCTCGAACGCCGCGCTGCGCCCGGCGGTCAGGAGGTTGCGCGCTTTGCCGCCGTCCAGCGGCCGGGCCTGCATGGCGATATACCCGTTGCTGGCAGCCGCGTAGACCACCTCGGCCACCCCGGAATCGCCCTCGGCGTAGCTGGGCTTGATCGCGGCGGTGGCGCAGTCGCGGCGCCAGCGCCGGCAGCGCGGTACAGTGGCCCACCACCGGGTAGTAGTGGCGCCGCATGGCCACCTGGAACTCCTCGTTCAGCTCCGCCAGGGTCCGGCCGTAGACCGCCGCCGATCGCGTCCTCGAAGCTGTGGTAGCGCCACAGCTCGCGATACAGCTGGGCCACCCGCCAGTCACCGTAGGTCTCGACCAGCCAGCGGTGGACCCGCCCGCCCAGCGGGTAGACGATGCCGCCGGTGACGCAGGCGAGCTGCTCCGGCCCCGGCAGCCGGCCGGAGATCACGAGGTCGCGCATGATCATCTCGTCGCGCGCGTCCTCCCCGCCGGACCACAGCTCGGCCAGCCCTTCGGTGAACCAGAGCGGCAGCGGGACGCCGGCCGCCTGCGGCGAGCGCTCGAAGCGGTCCGACAGGAGGCTCAGCTGAAAGACGTGCACCATCTCGTGGCGCAGCGTGTGACGGAACTCGGCCAGGTTGCCGCGGAACGGGAGGGTGACCCGGCGCTTGAGGAAGTCGGTCACGCCGAGCAGGCCCTCGGGGGGCGTGAACGGCAGGACGTTGGTCTGCTCGAAGTCCGCGTGGGAGGCGTAGATGATCAGCGGAATCCGGGTGGTGACGGTGTGCCCGAACTTGAGGGCCAGTACGTCGTAGCTCTCCTCGGCGTAGGCCAGCGCCACCGGGGCGAGTCCCGCCTCCGCCGGGTAGTAGTACACGTCCACCCGCGGGCCCTTCAGGACCTGCCAGTCCAGCCGGCGGTACTGGATCTTGTTCTGGCTGAGATAGTAGAACTGCGCCGACGCCGGTGCGGCCATGCCGGCGAGCAGCGCCAGCGTGACCAGCAGGGCGAGAACGGCAGGCCGGGGGAGTCGCATCAGCGCCGGATGGTCCGGATGAGGTCGCCCTGGGTGATCCGGGCCACCACCTGTTTGCCGGTGGCCACCTCACCGAAGACGGTGTAGCCGCCGTCGAGGTGCGGCTGGGGGCTGAGCGTGATGAACCACTGGCTGCCCCCGGTGTCGGGACCGGAGAGCGCCATGCCCACCACATTGGCGTCGTAGCGCTGACGGTTGAGTTCATCCCGCATGGCGCCGCCGGGCCCGCCCCAGCCGTCGCCCCGCGGATCGCCGGTCTGGACTACGAAGCTCGGCACTACGCGGTGAAAGCGCAGGCCATCGAAGTAGCGCCGGTCCACCAGACGAAGGAAATGCGCCACCGTCAGGGGGGCGACCGGACCGAACAGCCGGAGCTCCACCAGGCCCAGCTGGTCCACGTCGATCCGGACGATCGGTGTGCGCTCGGCGGGGGCGCCGAGGATGAGAGTCCGGGCCACGCTGCGATAGTCCTCCAGCGTGCGGCCGGTGGTGATGGGCCAGGGGTCCCCCCAGGCCTCGAGCGCCGCCGGCCAGTGGTCCCGGCCCCAGCGCCGGATCACCGGATTCCGGGGCCGGGGAAGGCTGGTCACAGCGTCGCGCTCCAGCTGCTCGGCCTGCGCTGGATTGGCGCGCACGATGGTGGTGATGGCCTGCAGGGCGGCGATCGCCGCGTCGGCGGAGGAATCCCGGTCGGCCAGCCGCACCGCGGCCACCAGCCGGGGGATGTCGGCCGGGTTGCCGGAACGGGCCAGCAGCTCGGCGGCAGTGGCCCGGACGGCGAGGTCCCGGTGACCGAGGTGCGTAGCGGCGGCACTCAGTAGTTCCGGCGCCGGGCCGGACACGGCCCTGCCCCAGGCTTCGAGCGCGGCGGCAACGACCCGGGGGTCGTCGTCCGCCAGCGCCACCGGCCGGGTGCCAGGGCGGATGCGAGTCCATCCGCGGGCAGCGGCGGCACGCTCACGCCAGTCGGGGCTGGCGCTCCAGCGGTCAGCCACCGCCACGAAGCGGGCAGTATCCACCCGGGCAAGGCTCTCCAGCGCCTCGACCCGCCGGGCCCAGGTTCCCTTGTCTCCCACGGCGATGCGCGCAAGCTCCGCCCCAGCGGCCTCTCCGCCGATCTCCCCCAGCGCCTGCACTGCCTGGACCTGCACGTTCGGGATGGGATCCTCGAGCAGGAACAGCACCCGGTCGGCCGTCCGCGGCAGTTGCAGCGTGGCCAGCGACCGCAGGGCCTGAATGCGGACGCCTGGGTCGGCGTCGCCGATGGCGTGCATCAGCAGGTCGGCCACCTGATCGTGGCCGAGGCGCGCGGAATCGGCGTAGGTCCGGGTCAGCGCCCGGGCGGCAGTGGACCGAACCAGTGGGGAGGGATCTCGCAGGCCCTCGAGGAAACGCGAAGCGGCGGCGGGTGCCCGGAGCCTGGCCAGCGAATAGGCCGCGGCGTAGCGCATCCCCTCCCGGCTGTCTCCCAGCAGCGGGAGGAGCGACGGAACCGGGGCTCCGCGACCCAGCCGCCAGCTCTCGAGCGCCGCCCGCTCGGCGAGCGCGGGACTCCGGTCGGCCTCGGCCAGCACATCGGTCATGAACCGCACCGCCTCGGCGCCGCCCAGCCGCGCCATGGCGGTCACCAGCTCGAGCCAGGCCGCCTGGGTGAGGGGCCGACGGTCGCGCACCAGCCGGACCAGGAGCGAGGTGCCGGCCGAGTCACCGATCAAGCCCACGGAGAAGATGGCGTCCGCCTGAATGGTCGTGTCGGGCTCATTCAGCAGATCCCGGAGCAGGTCGAGTCCCCGCGGATTCTGCAGCCGCCCCAGCGACCGGACCACTGCCTGCCGAACCAGGGTGTCCCGTTCTCCGAGGGCCCGCCGCAGCAGCGCCTCGTCGTAGCGGCGGGCATCCTCGGCCCCCAGCACCTCGGCCAGCACGTCGGCACCCCCCCCGGCCTGGGCGGCCAGCGGTAGTGGCAGCGCGAGCAGGAGCAAGAACGGCAGGGCCCGCCTCATGCGCGGCCTCCGGGGCCGGTTCCGCCGAGGACCTCCACGACGTGAGCCGGGAGCCGTGCCAGCCGATGCTGATCGTCCAGGCAGAGCAAAGTGGTCTCCGCGTCAGCGATGAGGACGCCGGTGGACTCGATCTCCAGCAGATAGCTGAAGATCACGCGCCGGCTGGCGACCTCCCGGACCCGGGTACGGATCCGCACGACATCGTCGTAGCGGGCCGCTTGGCGGTAGCGCACCCGGAGATCGGTCACCACCAGGCGGACGCCTTCCGCTTCAAGCTCCCGGTAGCTGTATCCCAGGGACCTGAGGTGCTCGGTGCGAGCGATATCGAGCCAGACGACGTGGCGGGCGTGATAGACCACGCCCATCTGGTCGGTCTCGGAGTAGTTGACTCGGACGGTGGTGACGGATTCGGCGGCAGGTGAGTGCACAGGCGCGGGGCACGAGAGGGGACGATTGAGCCGGGACAAGGGCGGCGGGCCCTCCGGGAAGGTGGCGGTCCGGGGCGGACCGAGCAAGCCAGCGGGCGGGTCCGGGGCCGCGGGACGAGTGCTTCCCCTCGCCATCTATCCGCCTATCTTCCTGCCCGTGGACTGCCAGCGCCTGGTACTGGTTGGGGATGCGCACCTCGGTCGTGGTGCGGATGCCAGTGAAGAGTCACTGCTCGCGTTTCTCGAGGCCGTCCCCGGTTTCGGGGACGGCCTCGTCGTCACCGGCGATCTCTTCGAGTTCTGGTTCACCTATCGCCGCGCGATTCCCCGTGAGGGGATCCGAGTCGTCACGGCGCTGGCGGAGCTACGCCGGAGGATGCCGATCCTCATCGTGGGCGGGAACCACGACCGCTGGGCCGATGACTTCTGGGGGGACCTTCGCATCGAATTCCAGCCCACTGAGGCCCGCTTCCGGCTGGGCGGCACGCCCGCGGTGGTGCGCCACGGTGACGGGATCACCGAGTCGCACTGGTCGGCGGGAGTGCTTCGGCGGATCATTTTCAGCCCGGGGACTGCCGGCCTGTTTCGGGCCATCCACCCCGACCTCGGCTTCTGGCTGGTGGATCACCTGAGCGGGGTGCTGGGCGACGCGACCCGTGATCCGGCGGTCCTGGACCGTGCGGCAGCGCGGCAGCGCGAGTGGGCGCTGGCCCGACTGGCGGAGGACCCGACGCTCGGCCTCATGGCGATGGGGCACACCCATCGTCCAGCCGTGGCGGAGGCTGGCGCCGGCCGGCTCTACGTCAATCCGGGATCGTGGTGCGATGGTCGGCGGTACGCCGTGGTGGGCGAGGGGCGCGCCACCCTCGAGGTCTTTGCCGGATGAGCATGCCGGACCTTCCCGAGGGGGACCCGTCACCGGAGGACTCGCCAACGGGTGCTGCGGGGCGGCACGGGGCTGGTGGTCTTCGCGCTGAACCAGCGCACCAATGCTCCGGCCCGGCGTCTACCAGGTGAGCATTCCCGGCGTGATCGCCATCTTCCTCGGCGTCGTGGCAGGGGCTGACCCGGGACCTCCGGGGCGCCTCCCTCAACCCAGCGGCACCACCTCCGCGCTCGCCAGCTTTTCTCCGACGAACCGGCTTCCCACCTGGCGGAACCGGGGTTCGTCGTCGCTCACCACGAACCGGTGGTAGGCCGGATTTCCCACCGGCGCCTCCAGGTCGCGCGCCTGCAGCGCCTCGGCGGCGGCCCGGGCTGTCTCCTCGGCGCTGTCAATCAGCCGGACCGTTTCTCCCATCACCCGCCCCAGCAGCGGCTTCAGCAGCGGATAGTGAGTGCAGCCAAGCACCAGCGTGTCCACCCCAGCCTGGCGCAGCGGCGCGAGGTACTCGCGCGCGACCAGCTCCGTGGCTGGATGCTCAAACCACCCCTCCTCCACCAGCGGCACGAACAGTGGGCAGGCGACCTGCTCGACCCGAAGCGCGGGCGCCAAAGCGTGGATGGCCCGGGCGTAGGCGTTGCTGGCGATGGTGCCGGCGGTGCCGATCACTCCGGCCGGCCCGCCCTGTGACGCCGCCACCGCAGCGCGCGCCCCCGGCTCGATCACCCCGAGGACGGGGACCGGCGACACCTCCCGCAGGGCGGCGAGGGCGTGCGCCGTACTGGTGTTGCAGGCGACAACCACCAGCTTCACGCCCTGCCCCAGCAGCCAGTGGAGGATCTCCAGGCTGTAGCGGCGGACGGTCTCGGGGCTCTTGGGCCCGTAGGGGACGCGTGCGGTGTCGCCGAAGTAGATCGTGGACTCCCCGGGCAGGCGGCTGTAGATGGCCCGTGCCACGGTGAGTCCGCCGATCCCGGAATCGAAGATGCCGATCGGGGCCGGGTTCACGGCAGGCGGAACGGCAGGCGGATGCCGGCTCCGGTGCCGCCGCCAGGTAACGGCGCCGCGCGGACCTCGAGATCCTCGGGAAAGTCCCACAGGTGCGCCGACACGTAGGCTTCGATGGCCGAGAAGAGGTGGTTGAACGCCAGCAGGACCAGCCAGTCCTGGCGTTCCTTCTCCTTGGCCCGCACGCTGGCAGACCCGGTCCGGCGCAGGTAGTTGAGTTCGTGATTGGTCTTGATGCTCATCCCGAGAGTGACCCCCTCCCACACCACGAAGAGAGCTCCGGTGAGCTTGCGGTTGCTCTTGGCCTGGCCCCACCCGGGGATCAGGATGGAGCGCCACAGGGCGCCCATCGGTGAGGCGGGTGCCTTGGGATACAGCGAGTCCGCCGGACCGCGCGCGGGCGCTAGCGTATCCGCGGGCGGCGGGGCTTCGACGGGGAGCGGATCCGGATCCTGGGCCACGGCGGCGGCGGGGCTGATGGCGGCCAGTCCCAGTGTCACCACCGCCAGGAGCGGTCTCATCGAGACGATCTCCCGCACCGCCCGAGCAAAGCTCTCCACATCTTCCTCCGTGGTGTCCCACGCTGTCATCGAGCCGCACTTCCGAAGTCTCGGGGTTCCACACGTAGAAGAACGCCCGTTCCTGCAGGGCCGGAATATGCCGGGGCGCGAGGCGGGCGAACACCCCGTTGGTTTCTACCGGCTGGGTGAGCGTGACACCGGGGATGCCGCGAATCCGCTCGGCCGAGAAGCGCGGCCATCCGGTTGGCCTGCGCGGCGTTCCGCTGCCAGAGGTCGGTGCCCAGCAGGGCGAGGAACTGCGCGGAGAGGAAGCGCATCTTGCTGGCGAGCTGCATGGCCTGCTTGCGGACCCAGGGCATCATCGGCGGTGGCCGGCTCGCCAAGGAAGACCACGGCCTCCGCGCCAAGCAGGCCGATCTTGGTGCCGCCGAAGGAGAGGAGGTCCACCCCGGCGTCGGTGGTGAAGGCCCGGAACGGAAGCCCGAGCGCCACCGCGGCGTTGCAGATCCGGGCGCCATCGAGGTGCAGCAGCATCCCGCGGCCGTGGGCCCAGTCGGCCAGGGCTCGGATCTCCTCGGGCCGATATACCGTGCCCAGCTCCGTGGCCTGGGTGATGGAGACGACCCGCGGCTGGACCCGGTGCTCGTCTCCCACACCGTGCAGCAGGCGCTCGAGCTCCTCGGGGCGGAGCTTGCCGTCAGCCGTCGGCAGCGTCACCAGTTTGCAGCCGGTGAACCGCTCCGGCGCGCCGCACTCGTCCACATGAATGTGCGCGCTCTCGGCGCAGATGACTGCGTGGTGGGGCCGGGTGACGACCTGGAGGCCCACCACATTGGCGGCGGTCCCGTTGAACACGAAGAAGGCCCGCGCCGCGGGGCCGAAGTGTTCGCGAAACAGCGCTTCCGCCTGGGCGGTCAGGGGATCGTGGCCGTAGCTCGCGCACATGCCCCGCATTGGCCGCGGTGATGGCGGCCAGGACCTCGGGGTGAACGCCGGCGTTGTTGTCGCTGGCGAAGGCGCGCGGCAGGATTCATCCGGTCGACCAGCACCGGAAGGGCGAGCGGCTTGAGGGTGATGGTCATCTCGGACCGGAGCGCGCGCAGCTCGCCGTCCATCTGGGCCCGGAGCGGTCCCGTCGACGCGGGAGATGTCCAGCCGTGCCGTGCGGAAGCTGCGCACGGCGGCCAGCCGGGTGTGCCAGCCGAACATCGCCAGCGGCAGCTTGGTGAGGATGCCGAGCTTCGTCTGGTGGCGGATGGCGCAGACATCGAAGACTCCGTCATCCGGCTTGGCGTGGGGAGTGATCCGGAACCCGCCGCCGACCACGGGTCCCACCCCGATCTCGATCAGCAGGAATCGGTCGGTGAAGCTGGCCTCGGCGGAGCGGCAGCTCAAGGTCGGGGAGATGAACCCGCGCAGCACGCGGGTCACCGCGATCAGGTACGCCGGGATGCCGGTCAACGCGCCGCCCCGAGCCACTTCGGCGGCGACCTCGGCGTCAAAGCCGATCCCGACGGAGTTGAGGAAATACTCGTCCCAGGCGTGCCCGACGTCCAGCATGCGCACCCGGCCGCGGGCCAGCCGGGACACCGCCTCCGCCGGGTCGAGCCCAGCGGTTCCGGCCAGCTTGGCGAAGTCGTTGCCGGTGCCGGCGGGCAGTATCGCGATGGGGGGCCGGGTTCGTGACTTCGGCCCGGAGCAGGCCGTTGGCGGCCTCGTGCAGCGACCCATCGCCCCCCAGCACCACCACCCGCTCGACTCCCCGCTCCACCGCGCGGCGCACCTGGTCGACCGCGGTGCCGGGGGCGGTGGTGTCGAGCCGGTCCACCGCGCCCCAGGTGGCGGCACACGCGGCTTCGGCCGGCTGGGCGAGCGTGCCCGCGCGTCCACGACCGGCCGCAGGATTGACCAGCAGGAGTGTGTTCATTGGCGGGATGCAGAGGGCCCGGCCGAGGGTCGCCGGCAGCGCGATCAGGAAAACGGGAGCGTGTGGGAATCGAACCCACCGGAGCCGCCGATGGCACCTCCGTCGCGGTTTTGAAGACCGGCCAGGCCACCAGGCCCGATCCACCCCCAAATGCCTCCCTACTGTGTGGCGATCACCTCGATCTCCACGCGGACACCGCGGGGAAGCGCCGACACCGCCACGGTGGAGCGGGCCGGCTTGTGGTCCCCGAAGGCCTGGGCGTAGACCTCGTTCATGGCGGTGAAATCGGCCATGTCCACCAGGAAGACCGTGGTCTTGACGACCTTGGAGAGCCCGGACCCGGCCCCCTCCAGCACTGCCTTGAGGTTGGCCAGGACACGCTCGGTCTGCTCCCGGATGCCCCCGCCCACGATCTCCATGGTTGCCGGGTTCGAAGGCGATCTGGCCGGCGGTGTAGATCAACCCGTTGGCGATGGTCGCCTGGCTGTATGGGCCGATGGCCTTGGGTGCGGCGTCGGTCGCCACGAACTGGATGGGCATTAGAACAACCCCTCGATCCTGCCGTCGGAGTGGACCCGGATCGCCTCGGCGCTGGGCGTCTTGGACAGTCCGGGCATCGTCATCACATCGCCGGCCAGAGCCACCACGAAACCGGCGCCGGCCGAGGCGTAGACGTCGCGGACGCTGACCTTGAATCCCTGCGGGCGCCCCAGCTTGGTCGGATCGTCGCTGAAGGAGTACTGGGTCTTGGCCATGCAGACCGGCGTCTGTCCCATGCCCATCTCGTCGCACTGGGCAATCGACCGCTCGGCGGTGGGGGAGAAGGTCACGCCATCGGCCCCGTAGATCTGGGTGGCGATGATCTCGATCTTCTGCTTGATCGGCAGTGCGCTGTCGTAGATCGGCTTGAAGTTGGCCTTGCCTTCCTGCAGCACCGCCAGCACCTCCTGGCGCAACCTCGATCCCGCCGTCGCCGCCCCGCGCCCATACGTCGGACAGCGCGGCCCGCGCGCCCCAGCCGCGGGCGGCGGCGAGGACGGCGTCCTGCTCTTCCTTCGAGTCCGACAGGAACCGGTTGAGGGCCACCACCACCGGCACGCCGAACTTGAGCACGTTCTTCACGTGGGCCTCGAGGTTCACCATCCCCCGCTGCAGGGCCGCCACGTCGGGGGTGCCCGAGCTGATCCTTCTTGACCCCGCCGTGCATCTTGAGGGCCCGGATGGTCGCCACGACCACGGCCGCCTCGGGCTTCAGGCCGCCGAAGCGGCACTTGATGTCGAAGAACTTCTCCGCGCCCAGGTCGGCGCCGAACCCGGCCTCGGTCGAGAGTGATGTCGCCCAGGGCCAGCCCGAGCCGCGTGGCGACGATGGAGTTGCAGCCGTGGGCGATGTTGCCGAACGGTCCGCCGTGCACCAGCGCCGGCCCGCCCTCGAGGGTCTGCACCAGGTTGGGCAGGATGGCGTCCTTGAGCAGCAGGGTCATCGCCCCGCTGGCCTTGAGGTCGCCGGCGCGGACCGGCTTCTTGTCCCGGGTCAGCCCCACGATGATCCGCGCCAGCCGCTGCTCCAGGTCGGCGCAGGTCGGTCGCCAGGCAGAGGATCGCCATGATCTCGCTGCCGGGCACGATGACGAACCGTTCCTCGCGGGTCGGGCCACCGTTGAGTCCGCCCGAGCCCGACGATGACCGACGCGGAGCGCCCGGTCGTTCATGTCGATGGTGCGCGGCCAGGTGATGCGGCGGCTGTCGAGGCCGAGCGCGTTGCCATGGTGAATGTGATTGTCCAGCATGGCCGAGAGCAGGTTGTGCGCCGAGGTGATGGCGTGGAAATCCCCGGTGAAGTGCAGGTTGATCTCGTCCATCGGAACCACCTGCGCGTAGCCGCCGCCGGCCGCGCCGCCCTTGACCCCGAAGACCGGGCCCAGCGAGGGCTCCCGGATAGCGACCACGACCTTCTTGCCGAGCTTCCGGAGCGCCTGGGCGAGGCCCACCGTGACGGTGCTCTTCCCCTCGCCGGCCGGGGTTGGATTGATGCCCGTCACCAGGACCAGTCGGCCGCGGGGGGTGCGGGTGGCGATCGCTTCGGGAGTGATCTTGGCCTTGTACCGGCCGTAGGGCAGGATTTCATCTGGGCCCAGGCCGATCTCCATGGCCACCTCGGCGATGGGGCGGAGCTTGGCCGCCTGGGCGATGGCGATGTCTGACGGGACGGTGGACATGGCTGGCGGGCTTCCCCTGGCAGAAGAGTCGGAGGATCGGTGATCCGGTGGGGGGCTTCGGGCCCGCCCCACCGGGAACATTATAGCCGCGGTGTCGTGAACTCCCCGTGAAGACCCCTGTCAGCCGCCGATACGGGCTCCGAACACGGCCCGGGCGTTGGCTCCGGTCTGTTCGATGCACCGCTCGGCCGACTCACCGCGCACCGCCGCCACCCGCTCGGCCGTCCGGCGCACGAACGCCGGTTCGTTGCGCTTGCCGCGGTGGGGAATCGGCGCCAGATACGGCGCGTCGGTCTCCAGCAGCAGGCGATCGGGGGCCACCGGCCCGGATCGCCTCGTCCAGGGTCCAGTTGCGGAAGGTCACCATCCCGCTGAACGACACATAGTGGCCGTCATCCAGCGCCTGGCGCAAGAGGGCCGGGCCCGCTGGAGAAGGAGTGCAGGATGGCGGTGACGCGGGGGTGATTGCGGAGGACCGCCGCAACATCGTCGTCGGCATCGCGGGCGTGGATCACGGCCGGCTTCCCGGCGGCGACGGCCAGTTCCAGCTGCCGCTCGAAGGCCAGCCGCTGCTCGTCGCGGGGCGAGTGCTCGTAGTGATAGTCCAGCCCCATCTCACCAGCAGCCACGACCCGCGGGTCGGCGAGGGCCCCGGCCAGCCACTGGTCCAGGTCCGCCGACCAGCGGGACGCCTCGTGGGGATGCAGGCCGGCGGTGGCGGAGAGGCGCCCATCCAGGCCGCACAGCTCCAGCGCCCGGCGAGACGCCTCGGGGCTCTCCCCGATTACGACAACGTGGGCGACACCCGCCGCCCACGCGCGTTCCAGCACCTGGCTCACGTCGGGGACAAACGGCTCCGCCCCGAGGTGGCAATGGCTGTCTACCAGCATGACGGCGGTCGCGCCGGGAGCGGGGTCGCGGACCGGAGGCCGCGCCTCCTCCGCCGCCTATCCCTTGGCGCCGACCGGCTCCTTGCGTTCACCGGCCTGGCGGGTGGCGATGGCCTTGACGCCGCGGACATCGGCCCCGGGCCACTTCTGCTCGATGGCCATCAGGACCGGGCTCGCGATGTAGATGGAGGAGAAGGTCCCGGTGAAGACGCCGAAGAACATCACCAGCGCGAAGGGCCGGATCACCTCGCCGCCGAAGATCGCCAGCGCGGTCAGCGTGGCCAGGGTCGTGCCGTGGGTCAGCACGCTCCGCGGCAGGGTCTCGTTGATCGAGCGGTTCAGGATGGCGGAGAAGTGGTCCCGCTTGAACTTGTGCAGGTTCTCTCTGACCCGGTCGAAGATGATGATGGTGTCGTTGAGCGAGTAGCCCACCATGGACAGCACCGCCCCGACCACCACCAGGCTCACCTCGATCCGCATGATCGCGATGAAGCCGATGGTGAGGATGATGTCGTGCGCGGTGGCGGCCACGGCCGCGAGCCCGAAGCGCCACTCGAACCGGTAGGCCAGGTAGGCCAGCACGGCGAGAAAGCTGTACAGAATGGCCAGGAACGCCTTGGCGCGGAGCTCGCCGCCGACCTTGGGGCCCACGGCCCCGCGGCTGCGGATGACGAAGTTGCCGGGGCCCGTCACCTGTTCGAGCGCCGCGCCGACCGCGGCGGCGGTCTCCTGGGTGTTGTCGGCGTCGCTGCCCTCCTTGGCCGTGCGGGCGCGGATGACATACTCTCCGGGGCCCCCGAAACTGGTGATCTCCGCGCCGCGGATCCCGTTGGCATCGAGCGCCGCGCGCACCCGGGCCACGTCGAGGGAGGCCTGGTCCTTCATCTCGATCCGGACCAGGGTGCCGCCGGTGAACTCGATACTGTAGTTCAGCCGCCAGACGGCCAGCGCCAGCAGGCCAATGACCAGCAGGGCGCCGGTGACGCTGTAGGCGATGCGCCGGAAGGCGATGAAATCGTAGTTGGCGTCTGCGAAGTAGCGTCGCATCAGATGCTCAGGGTCTGCATGGCCGGCTTGCGATCCAGCCACAACATGAAGAAGGTGCGGGTCACGAAGACCGCGGTGAACAGCGAGCAGAGGATACCGATGGTCAGCGTCACCGCGAAGCCCTTGACCGGCCCGGTGCCGAACTGGAAGAGGAACAGCGCGGTCATGACCGTCGTGGCGCTGGAGTCCACGATGGCGCTCATGGCGTGCCGGAATCCCTCGTCAATGGACAGCCGCACGGTCTTGCCGAGGACCAGCTCCTCCCGGATACGCTCGAAGATCAGCACGTTGGCATCGACCGCGATGCCGACCGAGAGCACCAGGCCTGCCAGCCCAGGCAGGGTGAGGGTCGCGCCGATCATGGCCAGCGCCCCGATGGAGACCACCGAGTACAGCGCGAGGGCGGCCACGGCCAGCGCCCCCGCCTGCCGGTAGATCCAGATCATGATCAGGACGACGAGGAGCGTGCCCACCAGCCCCGCCAGGATGCCACCGCGGATCGAGTCCTCTCCCAGGCTGGCGCCGACCTGGGCCTCCTCGACGATCTTGAGCGGCACCGGCAGCGCGCCGGCCCGCAGGGTGAGGGCGAGGTCGCGCGCCTCGGTGATGGACTTGCCGGAAAGGGTGATCTGTCCCCGCCGCTCGATCCGTTCCTGGATGACGGGCGGGCGGCCCTGCACCCGGTCGTCCAGCATGATGGCCATGTAGTTGCCCACGTTGCGACCGGTGCCCTCGCCGAAATCCCGGGCGCCCTTGCGGTCCAGCTCGAAGGTGACGATCGGGCCGCTGGTGAGCGGATCGATCGCCTCCTTGGCATCCACCAGGTTGGAGCCGGTGACGATGGGTCGTTCCTCGAGCACGTACAGCGGGCGGTACGCCTTGGCGCCGAGGCTGAGCGTGGTCGCTGACCAGCGATACTCGTAGCGCCGGGGGAAGAGCGCCCGCACGTCCGGGAGATTGAGCAAGCTGTCCACCCGGACCACGGCACCCTCCTCCACGAGGTACTCGCCCGGAATCTCGGGATTGGGCTGGACCAGGGAGGACAGCGCCCCTCCCAGCACCGGCGCCAGGGAATCGGCCGCCGCAGGCTGGCTGCTGTCGCCCTGCAGGAGCTGCTGCACGGCCGACGGCTGGGTCGCGCCACCCGCGGTCGTCTGCACACCCAACCGCTGCAGCGCCCGGTCCATGGCGGGCAACGCCTTGTCGAGCGACTGGGAGCGATCGGTGATCCGGAACTCCAGGAAGGCGCTCTTCTGGACGATCTGCTTGGCCCGGTCGGGGTCGCGGATTCCCGCCAGCTCCACCACGATCCGGTCGTCTCCCTGCTTCTGCACCAGCGGTTCGGTGACGCCGAACTCGTCGATGCGCTTGCGGAGCACGGTCAGGGCCAGGTCCAGGTCCCGGGCCGGGTCGGCCGAAATGCGCTTGGACTGGTCCAGTTCGAGGCCCAGGTGCATGCCGCCCTGGAGGTCGAGACCCAGCTTGAGCGGGACCCGCCGCTCGGTGGTGTTTCGGATGACGCCATCCTGGCCGCGCTCGCGGATCTTGATCTCGCGCGGGACCAGAGCCGCGACGGCGGCGGCGAGGACCAGCCCGGTGACGATGAGCCGGGACCTGAGATTGGTGACTAGCATGCCGGTTTACGCATGTGGTGCGTGGCTCGTGTCGATAGGGGGTTCGTGCCGGGCCAGTACCTCCAGCGCCCGGGCTCGATCCCGTTCCAGTTGATCCTGCAGGTGCCCCGCGGAGGCGAAGTGCTGCACGTCGCGGAGCCGTTCCACCCACTCTACCCTTACCCACTGCCCGTACAGGTCGGCCTGCACCCCGAAGAGGTGCACTTCGATCCCGCGGCGCATCTCGCCGAAGGTCGGCCTGGGCCCCTGGTTCAGCATGCCCCCGGCCTGTCCCCAAGCCCACTCCACCCGGGCGGCGTACACCCCGTCGGGCGGCAGCAGCTTCTGGGGGTGGACCGCACCCAGGTTGATGGTCGGGACGCCGAGGGTGCGTCCCCGGCCCTCGCCACGCACCACCTGGCCGCTGACGGTATAGGGCCGGCCCAGCTGCCCGGCGGCGGTGCCGAAGGTCTCCCCCCGCAACGGCCCGACGGATCGCGGTGCTGGACACCGGATGCCCGCCCTGCTCCACCGGTCCGACCACGTCCACCGCGAACCCGTCGCTGGCACCGAGCCGCTGGAGGGTCTCGACATCGCCGCTGCGGCCCCGGCCGAAGCCGTGGTCGTGGCCGATGACCAGCTCCCGCATGCCGCAGCGGCCGATCAGCACCTCCCGGACGAAACGCTCCGGCGAGTACCCGGCCAGCTCCCGGTCGAACCGGAGGAACACGGCGTAGTCCAGCCCGGTCTGCGCCAGTACCTCCCGCCGCTCGATCCCGCTGGTCAGGAGCAGCGGCGCCGCCTGTGGATTGACCACCGCCAGCGGGTGCGGCTCGAAGGTAACCAGGACGCTCTTCCGCCCCGCGATACGGGCCCGCTCGACGATCTCCCGCAGCACCGCGAAATGACCCAGGTGCACCCCGTCGAAGGTGCCGACGGTGACGATCGTTCCCTCGGGGTGTTGCGGCAGCAGCGACATCAGGAGCCGGTTTCCAGCACCACGCTGGGATGAAAGCCATCGTCCCGGCAGGTCCCCACCGCGACCAGCCGCTCGCCGGGGGCCACCGCCGCCGTGATCGCTCCGCTGAGCCCGCTGACGGTCACCATCCGGCCGAATCCCAGCGCCAGCGCCTGTTCTTGCGTCACGGCGACCCGGGGCAGATGGCCCAGCACCGCGAGGGGTGGCAGCACCGGCGTGTCGGTGTCCAAGGTCTCCAGCGGCGTCGCCTCCAGCACCGAGATCTCCCCGATCGCCTCACGGCGGAGCGCCGTCAGGTGTGCCCCGAGCCCCAGCCGTGTTCCCAAGTCCCGGGCCAGCGCCCGGACGTAGGTTCCGGCACTCACCGTGACCCGGAAGCGCACCACCGGGAAGTCGTATTCCACCAGCTCCGCGGCGTGGACGACGATGTCCACCTCCGGCAACACGACCGTCTCGCCCCGCCGGGCCTTCCGGTAGCTGCGCTCGCCGCCGGTGCGCTTGGCCGAGAAGGCCGGCGGCCGCTGCCGCTGCGGACCCAGGAACCCGGCGAGCGCCTCCTCCACGGCCCGACCACTGGGGGGAGGTCCCGTCAGGCCGGACTCCGGCGGATCCTGCCCGTCGCCCAGTCCCTGCGTGGCCGAGTCCTCCAGCACCTCCCCCGTCAGGTCGTCGGTCGTCGTCGCCTGGCCCAGCCGGGCCGTGGCCAGGTAGCGCTTGGGCTGCTGCTCGACGAACCGCGCCAGCCGGGTCGCCCGGCCCAGCAGCAGCACCAGCAGTCCCGTGGCGAAGGGATCGAGCGTTCCGGTGTGCCCGACGGCTCTGAGGCGGAAGACCCGCCGGACCCGCGCGACGACATCGTGACTGGTGGGGCCCGCCGGCTTGTCCACCAGGAGCGCGCCGATCAGGGCTCGCCCTCGCCGCGCAGTTCGCCAAGGATCTGGTTGATGCGCGCGGCGTGCTCCAGGCCGCGGTCCAGCTCGAACCTGAGCTCGGGCGTGACCCGGGTACGCAGCGTCCGGCCCACTCGGGTGCGGAGGAATCCCGTCGCGCTCTCCAGCCCCTCGAGCGCCTGGGCCCGCTCCTCCTCGCTCCCCATGACGCTCACCCGCACCGTGGCCACCGACAGGTCGGGCGTGACTTGCACGCCGGTGACCGTCACGAAGCCGATGCGGGGATCGCGCAGCTCCGTCAGCAGCAGATCGGCGATGACCTGCCGGATGCTCTCGCCCACCTGGTCGGGGCGCCGCCGTGCCGCTTTCATCGTCCCATCACCGCCGTATCCATGATCCGTACCCCGCCCGTCGCTTCCACGATGCGATCCGCCGCCCGGAGCGTCTCCTCCGCCACCCGGCGGTCGCTGCCGACGGTGGCGCAGGCGAGCCCGGCCCGCTGCCACTTGTCCTGATGCTCGACCTCCGCCACCGCCACGTTCAGGGCCCGCCGCAGCTCCGCCTTCAATGACTGCAGCACGGCCCGCTTCTCCTTGAGGGAGTGGCAGCCTTCCAGATGGAGGTCCCACAGCTGGGTGAGGGTGAACATCAGCTATCGGCGATCAGCTATCAGCGGTCGGGCGCGGGTAGCGGACCGCGGCTCCCTCACCCCGTGCCCGAGCTGGCCGCCGAGCCCGCCAGCGTGCGCTTGACCTCCTCGACGCGGTAGGACTCGATCACGTCGCCCACCTTGATGTCGTTGAAGTTCTCGATGCCGATGCCGCACTCGAGGCCTTCGCGGACTTCCTTCACGTCGTCCTTGAAGCGCTTGAGGCTGGAGATGTTGCCGGCGTAGACCGACACGCCATCCCGAACCACTCGCGCCTTGGCGGTGCGTGCCACCACGCCGCTCTTGACCTGGCAGCCGGCGATGGTCCCCACCTTGCTGACCTTGAAGAGCTGCATGACGTGGGCTTCGCCGAGGATCGTCTCCTTCGACTCCGGCTTGAGCAGGCCCTCGAGGGCGTTGCGCACGTCGTCCACGGCCTCGTAGATGATCCGGTAGGTGCGGACGTCCACCTGCTCCCGCTCCGCCGCCTGCCGGGCGCCCGCATCCGGCCGGACGTGGAACCCGAGGATGATGGCGCCGGAGGCCTTGGCGAGGAGCACATCGCTCTCGTTGATGGTGCCCACACCGCGGTGGACGATGTCCACCCGCACTTCGCCGGTGCTGAGCTGCCCCAGGGCATCGGCCAGCGCCTCGGCCGGTCCGCCCTGGTCGGCCTTGATGATGAGCCGGAGCGCTCCCATCTGTCCCTGGGCCAGCGCGCGGGAGATGTCCTCCAGCGAGCCGCCGCGGGCGGTGCGCCGGTTCTGGGCCTCGCGTTCCAGCCGCTGCCGTTTCTGGGCGATATCCCGCGCTTCGCCGGCGTCGCCGGTGACGACGAAGTTGTCTCCGGGCGACGGCGTGCCTTCGAAGCCGAGAATCTGCACCGGGATCGAGGGGCCGGCCGCCGTGGTGTTCTTGCCGCGGGCGTCGAACAGCGCGCGCACCCGGCCGGAGAACTTGCCGCAGATGAAGTTGTCGCCGACCTGCAGGGTGCCCTTCTGGACCAGGATGGTGGCCACGGTCCCCTTGCCCGGGTCCAGGGTTGCTTCCACCACCGTGCCGGTCGCCGCGCGGTCCGGGTTGGCCTTGAGGTCGAGGATCTCGGCCTGCAAGAGGATCTGGTCCAGCAGCTTGTCGACGTTGGTGCCCTTCTTGGCGGAGATGGGCGTGGACAGCACCTGCCCGCCGAACTCCTCCAGCACGACGCTGTGCGTCAGCAGTTCCTGCTTGACCTTCTGCACGTTGGCGGCGGGCAGGTCGATCTTGTTGATCGCCACTACCATCGGCACGCCGGCGTTCTTGGCGTGGCTGATCGCCTCGACGGTCTGGGGCATCACGGCGTCTTCCGCCGACACCACCAGCACCACGATGTCGGTGACCTGGGCGCCGCGCGCGCGCATGGCGGTGAAGGCCTGGTGGCCCGGGGTGTCCAGGAAGGTGATGTGCTTCCCGCTGGGCAGCGTCACGTTGTAGGCGCCGATGTGCTGGGTGATGCCACCCGACTCGCCGGCGACCACGTTGGCCTTGCGGATGTAGTCCAGCAGGGAGGTCTTGCCGTGGTCCACGTGGCCCATGATGGTGACCACCGGCGGGCGCGGCACCAGGTTCCCCTCGTCGGCCTCCTCGGCTTCGGCGGTCTCCGCCGGGGCCGCGTACTCCTGCTCCTTGACCGCCTCGAAGCCGAACTCCGAGGCGATGAGCTCGATCTGGTCGAAGTCCAGCCGCTGGTTCACCGTCACCATCAGGCCCAGCTCCTTGAAGGCCAGCTGGACGATCTGGGTGGCGGGCACCTTCATGAGGTCGGCGAGTTCCGCGACCGAGATGAACTCGTTGACGCGAACCCGGGTCTTCTCCAGTTCACGCTCTTCCTTGGCCCGGGCGAGCGCCTCACGATAGCTGGAGTCGTCCCGGCGCACGCCCCGGCGGACCGGTCCCCGCATCCCCGCGAGCGTCTTCTCGATGTTGGCCAGGACGGCGTCCTGATCCACCGAACTCTTCCGGCCCTTCTTCCCCTTCTTGCGGGCGGCGCCCTTCTGGGCGTCGGGCCCGAAGGTGCGGGCCGGCCGGTCACCGGTGGCGGGAGCGCCGGGGCGTCCGGGGCCGCCGCTGCGGGGCGGCCCCCCGGGCCGGGCCGGCCCTGCGGGCCGGGCACCACCCTGACGCTGGGCGCCCGGACCGGAGCTGGAGCTGAAGACCGGCTTGGGCCGGTTGAACCGCGGTACTTCGCCACCCGGAGGGGCGACGGGCCGCGGAATGCGGGTGGGAATGCGGGGGGGCGCGCCGACCGGACCCGCTGCCCGCGGTGCCGCGGGTGCCTCGCCCGGGGCGCGCAGGAACGGTGACGGAGCAGCCGGCTCGGTCTTGACCGTGGCCGGGCCGTCGGCGGTGGCGGCTTCGGGAGTCTCCTCGCCAGTGGACGGCGGCAGGTCCCGGAACAGCGCCCGGGCCCGCTCCTCCAGGGACGCGGCGGTGGGGGCCTCCTCGCGCTTCTCGGCGGGACGCGCCAGCTCGAGCGCCTCGATCCGCAGCGCCTCGGCCACCCGCTCCGCTTCGGCTTCGGCCTCGACCTTGGCCACCTCGGCTGCCGTGCGCCGCCGTTTGGACGGCTTCGGCTCGGCCGCGGGGGTCTCGGGCTCGGCTGCCTTGGCGGCCTTGCGCCGGCCCTTCTTGGGGGCGGGCTCGTCGGCCTGGGCCGCCTTGCGCTTCTCGCGCTCCCAGCGCACCCGGACGGCGGACACCTGCCCATCCTCGAGCGCAGACATGTGGCTCCGCACGAAGATGTTCATGTCCTTGAGCAGCCCCATCAGCTGCTCGGCGGACGCTCCAAACTCTGCTGCCAGATCATGAACTCGAGTCTTGACCACTCACGCCTCCCTGGGGGCCACCGCCGGGGCCGCATTCGCGATTCCCCGGGCGAGTGCCCGATCCACCACACCGGCGACCATGATGCCCGGCTTGCCCAGCCGGGCCCCGATCACCTCTGCTGACGGGCCGGCGATGAGGGGGATCCCCTTCGCCGCCGCCAGCCTCACCACCTTTTCCTGTGCCCGGGGGCTCGCGTCCCCGGCCACCACGATGCAGGCGAAGCGATCCGCCTGCAGGCCAGCCCGTACCGATTCCACCCCGAGGACCACCTGCCGGGCCCGGTAGCCCAGACCGAGCAGGCGGAGGACCTGCTCAGGTGGCGGCGGCGCCGCCCTCTTCATTGCCTTCTTCCATCGTCAGCTCGGTCAGGAAGCTGAGCAGCTGGTCGGTCCGCTCGGGGGTCATCCCGGGCACCCGCTCGATGTCTTCGCGATCGAGGTCCAGCACGTCGCTCAGGGTCTGCATCCCGGCGCCGTTGAGCAGGGCCAGCAGTTCCGGCGATAGCCCCTGCAGATCGGTGAGCGGGATCTGCCCGACCGCCTCGTCTTCCGGCGGCAGCGGCGCGAACAGCGGCCCCTCGCCGCCTCGCTCCAGCCACTCGCGGCTGGAGTAGAGGTCGATCTTCCAGCCGGTCAGTTCCGAGGCCAGCCGGACGTTCTGGCCGTTGCGGCCAATGGCCAGCGAGAGCTGGTCTTCGTCCACGACCGCCTGGATGGTCTTGTTGGCCGGATCGGAGAACACCTTGGCCACCCGGGCTGGCGCCAGCGCCAGGCGGGCGAACCGCTCCGGATCGGGCGACCAGGGGACGATGTCGATCCGCTCGCCGCCCAGCTCGTTGACGACCGCCTGCACCCGCGAACCCTTGAGGCCCACGCAGGCGCCCACCGGGTCGATGGCGTCATCCCGCGAGATCACGGCGATCTTGGTGCGGCTGCCGACCTCGCGCGCCCAGGCGCGGATGTCCACGATGCCCTGCTGGATCTCCGGTACTTCCAGCTTGAAGAGCGCCTTGACGAACAGCGGGTCCGCCCGGGAGAGGATCAGCCTCGGGCCCTTGGGAGTCTCTTCCAGGCGCTTGAGGACGGCACGGATGGTGTCTCCCTGGTGGAACTTCTCCCGGTGATTCTGCTCCCGGTACGGGATGATGGCCTCCGCCTCCCGGAACCGGTTCAGCATGATCACCAGCTTGCCGCGCTCGATCTGCTGCACCTCGCCGGAGAGCAGCTCCCCCACCTTGGAGGTGAACTCGTCCCGGATGCGGGTGCGCTCGCCTTCCCGCACCCGCTGGATGATGCGCTGCTTGGCCGCCTGGACCGCCAGCCGCCCGAAGTCCGCGAAGGGGACCTCCTCCTCCAGCATGTCGCCGACGACGAAGTCGGGGTCCTCGTACTGGGCCTCCTCCAACAGGATCTGCCAGCTCGGATCCTCGACCACCTCCACCACCTGGCGCAGCCGGACGACCTTGATGTCGCCCTTGAGCTCGTCGAACTCGAGCTCGAAACGGACGTTGGGTCCGTAGCGGCGCGCCAGCGCGGCGTGGATACCGTCGCGGAGCAGGTCCAGCAGCTCGGCGCGGTCTAGTTGCTTGGTGGTGGTGAGTTCGCGAATGGCGCTCAGCACCTCTGGGGAACCGGACATCCCTCGTCTCCTGCCTATGGCTCCCGCCGGCCTGGCGCCGACGGGTCTGCTGCTTCCAGTAACAGTGCTTCCTTGACCTGTTCCAGCGCGATGACGGTCTCGGCCCCATCGGGGAGCCGCACCCGCACATGGCCCGCGTCGGGAACGCCGAGAATCACGGCGTGCGGATGTCCCGCGACCCCGCGAGCCGTCAGCTTCACGACCCGGCCGGCATATCGCTGCCAGTGCTCGGGGAAACGCACCGGCCGTTCGATGCCCGGCGACGACACCTGAAGCTGGTAGCGGGACCCGACACCACCCGGCCCCTCGAAGTACCGCTCGAGCGCGCGACTGACCAGCGCGCAGTCGTCTGCGGTGATTCCGAATCCCGGCCGGCTGTCCGCCCGGTCGATCCGGACCTGAATAACTGGGCGTTGCGGCGGCCCGCTCCGGCGAAACTCCACCAGCTCGAATCCCATGTCGGTCACGAGGTGGCGAACCGGGTCGAGCAGACTGTCGGGACTCATGAGGACCCTGCAAAAAAAATGTGGGGGAACTCCCCCACATCAACAGACGACCGCGGTTGGAGCTCCCCGGACAGCGCGGAAAGTATAGGCGGGTGAGAGGGTTCCGTCAATCGGGCGCCCGCTTCAGGGGCCCGTGCTGCCCGCCGGGAATCCGAGGTAGCCGACCATCCTGCCATCCCTGCCGCCGGAGGCCCGGTGGCTGTAGAACCGGTCGCGGTCGTGGGCCGAGCACCAGCCGGAGATGGAGATCTCTGTCAGGCCCAGGCGCCGCCCCTGCTCAACCAGCACTTCCCGCAGATCAACATGCCAGGGACCGGGCCCATCGACCGGAAGCCCGCATCCGGTCATGACCTCTGACCCAACTTCATAGCACACACCGCAAATTCCTACCCCACAATGCATTACGATATCCTGTGCCGCCCCGCCGCTGACCTCAAGGAGCCGCTCAACCCCGCGCCCGAGGATGCCCGCCGCCGTGCCCCGCCACCCGCTGTGAAGCAACGCCACCGTCCGGGCCCGAGGATCCAGCAGGTAGACCGGGATGCAGTCAGCCACCGTGACGGTGAGCAGGAGGCCTGGCGACCCGGTGGCGTGGCCGTCCACCCCGTCGAGCTGGGTCCAGCCCGCCCCACCAGTATGGCGCACCACCTCCGTGGCGTGTACCTGATTGCCCAGTATCGTGGCGGCAAAGCCTGGCTCGGCGTCCCGGAACGTCCGCCACCGCCCCATGACCTCGCCCACCGGGTGCCGGGTCCACAGGCCGAGATCGTAATCCCGGCCGGTGATGCCGGCCACGACGCCGAAGCGTTCCCGCCAGGCGGTGAGCTGGTAGCGAGGGATGGAACCCGGGAGTCGGGTCTCGGTGAGAAGAGAGGCGGGCATCGGGGGAAACTAGCAGCTATGCGCTATCCGCTATCGGCTCGCTGTGGCGGGCCGTGTACCACCTTCGATCCTCTCCGCTCATCGCGGCTGCGGATAGCGGAGAACGGCAACCTACCCTCACTCCAGCCTCTCGATCTCCGCCCCCAGCCCGCGCAGGCGCTCGTCAATCCGCTCGTAGCCGCGCTCGATCTGGCCGATATTGTGGATGGTGCTCTGTCCCTCCGCCGCCAGGGCGGCGAGCAGCATCGCCATGCCGGCCCGGATGTCCGGGGATTCTACCGTGCCCCCCCGCAGCTCCGAGGGACCGGCGATGACGGCACGATGGGGGTCGCACAACACGATCCGGGCGCCCATGCCGATCAGCTTGTCCACGAAGAACAGCCGCGACTCGAACATCTTCTCGAAGATGAGCACCATCCCCTCGCACTGGGTGGCGGTGACGACGGCAATGGACATCGCGTCCGCCGGGAAGGCCGGCCAGGGGCCGTCCTCCAGCTTGGGTACGTGGCCGCCGAAATCGGGCCGCACCCGGCGCTCCTGGCCCGCCTCGACGACCAACCGGTCGCCGTCCACACGGGGGCGGACCCCCAGCCGGTCGAACCCCAGCAGGGTGCTCCGGAGATCGTCGGGCCGCACATTCTCGATGACGAGGTGACCGTTGGTCACCGCCGCGAGCCCGATGAAGCTGGCGATCTCGATATGATCGGGCCCGATGTCGTACTGGCAGCCGGCGAGAGGGCGGCCGCCCTGGATGGTGTAGACGTTGGTGCCGATCCCGCTGATCTCCGCTCCCATGGCGACCAGCAGCCGGGCGACGTCCTGCACGTGCGGTTCGGCCGCCGCGTTGCGGAGGACGGTGCGGCCCCGCGCCTGGACGGCGGCCATCAGGGCATTCTCCGTGCCGGTGACGCTGGGCTCGTCCAGGAAGATCTCCGCACCGGTGAGCGTCTTGGCCTCCATCTCGTAATTATGACCAAGATTGAGCGAGGCGCCCAGCTGTTCCAGCGCGAGGAAATGGGTATCCACCCGCCGGCGCCCGATGACGTCGCCCCCCGGAGGCGGCAGGGTGACCGATCCGAAGCGGGCCAGCAGCGGCCCTGCCAGGAGGATGGACGCCCGGATCCGGGCGCACAACTCCGGATTCAGGGGCTTGGGCCGGGCCGGCCGGGCATCGATCCGGACCGTGTTCGGTCCGGTCCATTCGCAGGTCGCGCCCAGGTCGGCCACCAGCGCCAGCATGGTGTCGACGTCCCGGATGCGGGGCATGTTGCCCAGCTCGACGGGCCCGTCGGCGAGGATGGTGGCGGCGATGGCGGGCAGGGCGGCGTTCTTGTTGCCGGCGGGCCGGACCGTTCCGTGGAGGGCGCGTCCGCCGCGCACCTGGAAGCGTGGAGGCATGGCGCAAAGGTCGGGACGCATGGTGCGGACGTCAAGCTCGGATGTATTTTGTAGTCTCGAGGAGGTTACTGATGCTCTTGCTCCTGCAGGCCGGCCCCCCGCCGGCATGGGTTGGTCCCACGATGGCGGTCGCCCTCGTGATCATCGCCCTGGCGTTCGTGGTCATTGCGGCGGCCATCGGCCTGGCCATCCGCCAGGCCGGGAAGGAGATGGAGCACCTCTCCCGGGCTGTGGAGGAACTCCACCGCGATCTCCGCCCTGCCCTGACGGCGGTGGAGGCGGCGTCGCAGGAGGGACGCCGGCTTGCCGAGCTGATCGGGGGCGAGGCGGAAGAGCTGGTCGGCGCCAGCCGGGCGCTTCGGACCGGACTGCGCCAGCGTATCGCCAACCTTGAGGCGGTCTACGAGCTGCTGGAAGAGGAAGTCGAGGAGACCGCGCTGGACGTGGCGGTGACCCTCCGAACCTTCCGGAGCGGGGCCGGGTGGTACGCGCGTCTCCGCCGGCTGATGGGCCGCGGGCGCGGGCGTTGAGCGGCTCCCGGTTGCTGGCGGCCTTCGCTCTGGTAGCGATCGTCGCGCTGCTGTGGCCGGACCCGCTCCTGGCCTGGACGCCGGGGACGCACATCTATCTCGGCGAGGCCGTGCTGGCCAACCTGGAGACGCTGCCCGCCGTGGCGGCCGATCTGCTCCGCGCCTTCCCGTTCGACTTCCTGTATGGCAACATCGCCGCCGACAGCTCCATCGCCAAGAAGTACGCCCCGGTCGGCCGGCACTGCCACTCCTGGCACGTGGGCCAGGAAATCCATGACCTGGCCCGCACCGACGCTCTGCGGGCCTTTGGCCTGGGGTATCTCTCGCACCTGGCGGCCGACGTCGTGGCGCACAACTACTTCGTGCCGCGGCAGCTGCTGCTCACCAGTTCCACCAGCGGGTTCGGGCACTCGTACTGGGAGAGCCGGTTCGAGACGCCCCTGGGAGACAGCTTCGCCCGCACCGCCAAGGAAGTGATCCTGCTGGATCACACCCCCGCCGACGCTCACCTCGACCAGATCATCTCCCCCACCATCTTCAGCGTGCGCACCAACCGGCGGCTGTTCCGCGGCATGGTTCACCTGACGGAGATGCAGGGCTGGCATCGGGCCTTTCAGGTGGCCGAGCGTCGCAGCCGGTGGGATCTGCCGGTGCTGGACATCGAGCGCCACCTCGCCCTCTCCTTCGAGTACATCATGGAGATGCTGGCTGAGCAGAACGCCCACCCACGGCGCCTCGATCCATCCGGGGAGAAACCGCTGCGGCTGGCGAAGGGGATGCGGCGCGAGACGCTGCTCGCCGGCGGCTGGCGCGATCCGGCTCGGCTCGAGGCGCGCGCGGAGGAGGTCTTCGGGCTGCCGGAGCACAAGCTTCCGGTGTGGCAGTCGGCCCGGGTCAAGAAACCGTGGCACCGCGGTCGCCGGGCCTCGGATCGATCCCCCCCACCATGAGCGAGGCCGCGCTCCAGCCAGACGGGCTGTTCCTCGAACTACAGGAGGCGGTCGCCGGCCGCTACGCGCTGGAACACGAGCTGGGCCGGGGCGGCATGGGGATCGTCTACCTGGCGCGGGATGTGAGTCTCGACCGGCTAGTGGCGCTCAAGCTGCTGCGCCCCGATCTCGCCGCTCGCCCGGCGCTGCGGTCACGCTTCCAGCGCGAGGCCCGGCTCGCTGCCCGGCTCTCTCATCCCAACATCGTCCCGGTGCACGCGGTGGAAGAATCGGGTCCGCTGGTGTGGTTCGTCATGGCCTACATCCCCGGGGAGACGCTCGGCGCACGGCTGCGGCAGCGGGGGGCGCTGCCTCCCGGGGAGATCGCCCCCATCCTCCGGGATATCGCGTGGGCACTCGGGCACGCGCATGCCGAGCGGGTGGTCCACCGCGACGTCAAGCCGGACAACATCCTGCTCGAGGCTGGCGGGCGCCGGGCCCTCATCGCCGATTTCGGGATCGCCGCGCCGGAGCGGGGCGAGCCGGAGGGCCAGGGACTCGCCGGCACCGTGGCGTATCTCAGCCCCGAGCAGGCGCGGGGCGACGCGCTGGACGGGCGCACCGACCTCTATTCCCTGGGTGTCGTCGGATATGTGGCGGTCGCCGGCCGCCTGCCCTACCCCGCCACCGAGCTCTCCAGCCTGCTCCAGCTTCAGCTTGCCGGCCCTCCGCCGCTCCTGGCCCAGGTGGCGCCACATGTGCCACGCGGGTTTTGCCGCGCCATGGACCGCTGTCTTTCCCCCTATCCGTCCGCCCGGTTCCAGACCGCCGAGGAGCTGGCCGGCGCGCTGGAGCAGCTCGCCGCCGGCCCGGCGGAACTGCCGGCGCCGCTGCGGGTCTGGCTCACCAAGGGGAATCAGTCGCGGGGCGCGCTCATCCTCTGGTCCCTGCTCTGGGGCCTCCCCGCCGGTTGGGTCAGCATCATCCTCATGGTGGAAGGCGGACGGAGCGCCTCGGTGGGCGCCCTGATCCTGCTGCTCAGCGTAATCGGCCTGCCCTGGGCGCTGTATCTGATCGCGCGGCTCCGGCAGACCCGCAAGGTCTTCGCCGCCGGCTACACCCCGAGCGATCTCCTGCTGGCCATGCGCAACCTGGCCGAGCGGCAGCGGGAGGAGCTGGCGTTCGAGATCGGTCACCCGCCCTCGAGGCTGGGCCGCTGGATCCGCCGGGTGGCATGGGGTTCCTTCATTGGCCTGATCGTCACGGGCGCGCTCCTGCCGCTGCTCGCCTCCGGACCGATGGGCAAGCTGGCCCAGGGGTTCTGGGTGGCGCTGGCCGCCACCGCCGTCGGGGGTGCGGCACTCGGCTTCTTCATTCCCGGCCGGGAGCTGCCCGCCCGCGACCGGCTGGCAGAGTGGCGGGAGAGATTCTGGAATGGCGCGATCGGCCGGGGCATCGTCAAGCTGGCGGGCTGGCGCCTGGTTCGCCGCACCGCCCCGGAACAGACGCTGCATCGCCCCACGGAGGTCGCGCTGGGCCAGGCCGCTGAGGCGCTCTTCCGGGCGCTTCCAGCCGAACAGCGCCGCGATCTCTCGGGGCTGCCGGACCAGATCGAGTTCCTCACCGGCCAGGCTCAGCAGATGCGCCGGAAGGTCGAGGAGCTGGACGATCTCATCGTGCGGGCTGCGCCCGACACGCTCTTTGGTGAGGCGACCGCGGCAGGGGACGGTGGGGCGGCCCCGCTCTCCGACGCTCGGGCCCTTTGGGCTCAGCGCCTCCGCGAAACCGTCACCCTGCTCGAGTCGCTCCGGCTCGGGCTGCTCAAGCTGCACGCAGGCTCCTCCGTCCCCGAAACGCTCACCGCCGACCTCGAGGCGGCGCGGGAGCTCCAGGAACGGCTTGGGCTGCTGCTGCAGGGGCAATCGGAAGCCAGCCAGCTGCTCACCGGAGAGCGACCAGCCTCGTGAGGGCGGCCTTCGCGCTGTTGTTTCTGCTCGCGGTCCGGCCTGCAAGCGCCCAGGCCGCTCTGGAGACCGACCCGGCCCGGCCGGTACGGGGGACCGTGGTAAGGCTGCGGGTCACGCCGACCATCGCCGATCTCGTGTCGGGGGTCGAGGGAGAGGCCGCCGAGGAGCCGCTCCATCTCCATAGCAGCGATGGCATCATCTGGCAGGGGCTCCTGCCGGTGCCCATCGATGGCGGCGACTCCCTTCCGATCCGGCTGGTGCTGGAACACTCCGGCGGCAGCGATACCATCGTGACTGCCATCGGCGTCTCGCGGGGCGCTTACCCGAGTGAAGTACTTCGAGTGGCCCCCGGCATGGCGGAACCGGATTCCGCCGCCAGGGCACGCATCGCCCGGGACAACGCGGCCGCCCGGCAGGTAAGTCGGGCTCGCGCACCAGACGTCGCGCGGGTGGACCGAACCGTTCCAGCGGCCCCGCCCCACCCGGGTGACCAGCGGGTTCGGCACCGCCCGGGTCTTCAACGGCACGGTGACCGGCCGGCACCTCGGCACCGACTTCTCCGGGGCCATCGGGGCGCCGGTCTACGCCGCCAACGCCGGGCGGGTGGCGCTGGTGGCCGATTTCTACCTGGCCGGCACGGTCGTCTATCTGGATCATGGCGAGGGTCTGATCTCGGGCTACTTCCACCTGCACCGTGCCCGAGTCGCGATCGGTGACCTGGTGACCCGCGGCCAGCGCATCGGCGACGTGGGCCAGAGCGGCCGGGTCACTGGGCCGCATCTGCACTGGGTGACCCGCTACGGCGGTGTGAGCGTGGACCCGATGAGCGTGGTGCGGTTGCTCGGAGAGGAAGATCCCTCACGTCTGGACCATTGACCGGCCCATCCATGATTTCCAGGGAGACGATCATGCGCGGTTTCCTGTCGGACCTCCGCCGGTGTGTGATGCCCGCCGCATTGATGCTCGGGGCAAGCCTGCTGGTCGCCTGTGGTGACGGCGCTGGACCCTCGCATGCCGGGCAACAGCTCGCCTTCTCGAAGTCCCTGGGACTCAGCTATGCACTGTACCGGGTGAATGCGGACGGGTCGGATACCCTCCGCCTGACGGGCAGCGCCGTCACCTCCTACGGGCGTTGGTCGCCGGACGGGGAGTGGCTCGCCTTCATCGGACAGGACACCGCGCCGGCGAACGGCTCGGACGTCTTCGTCGTCCGGGCCGATGGGACGTCTCCCACGAACTTGACGAACTCGCCCGGAACCGACTACGCGCCTTCCTGGTCTCCCGACGGCGCCAAGCTCCTCTTCAGCTCCGATCGCGACGGCAACTTCGAGATCTATGTCATGAATGCGGATGGGAGCGGCGTGTTGCGGCTCACCAACGACCCCGGGACGGACCAGTATCCGGCATGGTCGGCGGACGGGGCCTATATCGCGTTCAACACGGACCGGGACGGTACCGGCGAGCTATACACCATGCATCCGGATGGGAGCTCGCCCCTGAACGTCAGCCTTTCCCCGGGCGGAGAAGGGCCGTTCATGTGGTCGCCGTCCGGAGCCCGACTGGTGTACCAGCGGGGAGCCGCGAGCGGCGGTTCGGATATCGCCTTCGTCAACGCCGATGGCTCCGCTCCCCTCACCCCCACGGTCGGAGTGACCTCGTTGAACGAAAGTCCGGTCTGGTCGCCCGACGGCCGTCACATCGCCTACGTGGCCCTGGGGCAGCCCGGGCCCCAGACCATCTGGACAATGCGCGCCAACGGCACCGGGCTCGTGCAGGTCGGAAGCGAGACCATGCCGAGTCTCCTGCCGGCCTGGTCGTCCGACAGTCGCTGGATAGCCTTCAACGGGCACTCCATGTCCGGCACGAGTCGGGTCTACGTCATGCGGCAGGACGGGAGCGACGCAAGACCGGTGACGCCGGATGGGTTCTTCGGTACGCTGGAGTGGCGGCCCGAGTAGCTGCCTCATCCCGGTCGGCCGAGCTTCTCCTGCACCAGGGCCCCGACCTTCTTCGGGTCTGCCTTGCCGCCGCTCTTCTTCATCACCTGGCCCTGGAAAAACCCGAGCAGTTTCGTTTCTCCCGCCCGGTAGCGTTCAGCCTCCTTCGGATTGGCCGCCAGCACCTCCTCCACCCAGGCGCCGAGCGCGTCGGCATCGCCCACCTGCACCAGGCCCAGCCGCTGGGCCAGCGCTGCGGGGGCCTCCTCACTGGTGAGCAACTCCGCGAACACCCGCTTGGCGGCCTGGTTGCTCACGGTGCCGTCCTTGACCAGCGATACCAGCGCCGCCAGCCGGGCCGGGGCCACGGCCAGCCGCCCGGTCTCGTTGTAGTCCCGCAGCGCCTCGTTGATGATCCAGTTGGAGGCGGCCTTGGGCTCCACTCCCGCGGCGACGACCGCCTCGAAGTAGTCGGCCACCACGCGTTCGTGGCTCAGCACCCCGGCGTCGTAGGGCGGGAGCCCGTGGACGGTCATGAAGCGATCGCGCTTGGCCTCCGGCAGCTCGGGCAGGGCCGCGTGCTGCTGCTCGACCCAGAGCCGGCTCAGGACCAGCGGCGGCAGGTCGGGGTCGGGGAAGTAGCGGTAGTCGTGGCTCTCCTCCTTGGAGCGCATCGGCCGCACCTCGCCGGACTGGCGGCGTTGAACAGCAGGGTCATCTGCTGCACCCGGCCGCCGCGTCTCCACCAGCGCCACCTGTCGGTCCCGCTCCACCGTCAGGGCCCGCTCCACGTTGGCGAAGCTGTTCATGTTCTTGACTTCGGTCTTGGTGCCCAACGGCTCGCCGGGACGCCGGATGGAGACGTTGGCGTCCACCCGGAGCGAGCCCTCCTCCATGTTGCCGTCGCTGATCTCGCAGTACAGCAGGATCTGCTTGAGCACTGTCAGGTAGGCCCGTGCCTCGGCGGGGCTGCGCATGTCGGGCTCGCTGACGATCTCCACCAGCGGCGTACCGGCCCGGTTGAGGTCCACCGCGGTCCGCCCAGGCAGCCGGTCGTGCAGCGACTTGCCGGCGTCCTCCTCGACGTGCAGCCGGGTGATGCCCAGCGTGAGCCGGCCCCGTTCCGGCGACTCGATGGTGAGGCTGCCGCCGGTGGCGAGCGGCTGGTCGAACTGGGAGATCTGGTACCCCTTGGGCAGGTCGGGGTAGAAGTAGTTCTTGCGGGCGAAGATGCTGGTATGATGCACCGTGCAGCCCAGGGCCAGCGCCGCCCGGGTGGCCAGCCGGAGCGCGTGCTCGTTGGGCACCGGCAGCGCGCCGGGAAGGCCCAGGCACACCGGGCAGACCAGGGTGTTGGGTTCTGCGCCGAAGCGGTTGATGCAGCCGCAGAACATCTTGGTACGGGTGAGGAGCTGGACGTGCACCTCCAGCCCGATGACGGTTTCCCAGGTCATCAGCGGACCTCCCCGGCGGCGTCCAGCGACGCTTCCAGCGCCTGCGGCCACCGCCAGCATGCGGCCCTCCGCGAACATCGGCGCGACCAGTTGGGCGCCGACCGGCAGACCCTCGGCGCGCCCTACCGGGAGGCTCATGGCCGGCAGCGCCGCCAGGTTGATGGAACAGGTGAAGATGTCGGCGAGGTACATGGCCACCGGATCCGCTGTCTTCTCGCCGGCCTTGAAGGCGGGTGTGGGCGTGGTCGGGGTGAGCAGCATGTCCACCCCCTGCTGTTCGAACACCCGCCGGAAGTCGTCGGCCAGGAGGGCCCGGACCTGCTGGGCCTTGCGGTAGTAGGCGTCGTAGTAGCCCGAGGACAGCACGTAGGTCCCGATGAGGATGCGTCGCTGCACCTCGGCGCCGAATCCCTGCCCCCGGGTGGCCCGGTACAGGGCGCGGATATCTCCCTCGGGACCCACCCTCCGCTGGCCGTAGCGCACCCCGTCGTACCGGGCGAGGTTGGCGGCCGCTTCCGCTGGCGCCACGATGTAGTAGCAGGGCACGGCGAAGCGAGTGTGCGGCAGCGACACCTCCACCACCGACCCGCCCAGCGACTGGATCAGGTGGGCGGTGCGGTCCAGCCCGGCACGGACGCCGCCATCCAGATCGGGCGGGAAGTACTCCCGCGGCATGCCGAAGGTGAGCCCCCGCAGGTCGGTGCGGGCCGGCTCCAGCTCGAGCGGCGGCAGGGCGGCGCTGGTGGCATCGTGGCGGTCGTGGCCGCTGATGGCCGAGAGCACGCGGGCCGCATCCTCTACCGTCTGGCCGAAGACGCTCACCTGGTCCAGCGACGAGCCGAACGCCACCAGCCCGAACCGGCTCACCCGCCCGTAGCGACGGCTTGACCCCGACGACGCCGCAGAAGCTGGCGGGCTGCCTGACCGAGCCTCCCGTCTCCGAACCCAGCGCAGCTGGCACCACGCCGGCGGCCACCAGCGCGGCGGAGCCGCCGGATGAGCCGCCGGGCACGCGGGCCGGGTCCAGCGGGTGCAGTACCCGGCCGTAGGCCGAGTGCTCCGTCGAGGAGCCCATGGCGAACTCGTCGAGATTGGTCTTGGCGGCGATGATCGCCCCGGCGGCACGGAGCCGGGTGACGACCGTGGCGTCGTACGGCGACTCATACCCGGCGAGGATCTTCGAGCCACAGGTGGTTGGCCCCTCGGTGGTGACGATGTTGTCCTTCAGCGCGATGGGCACCCCCGCCAGGGGCAGAGCCCGGCGTCCCCCGGCCGGAAGGGCATCCAGGCTGGCCGCCTGGCGGTCCAGGGAGGCCTGCTCTGTGTGGAGCACCGCGTTGAGGTGTTGGGAGGCATGCAGGCGCCTCCCCGCTTCCCGCGCCACGGAGGCGGCCGAGGTGCGTGCGCCGCCCACAGCCTCCGCGATGAACCGGACGCCGCTCATTCTCCCTCCATGGCGCCGAGCCGGGGCACCGCAAAGAGCCCGCGAATGAATTCCGGCGCCATTTCCGACGGCGGGCGGGAGAGGGGCACCGCATCGGGCTGATCCGGCCGGAGGGTCAGTGCCGCCGGCCCAGCCAGAAATGGTGGTGCCTGGTCGCCGGCGGGAACTTCGTTCAGCTGCTCCACGAACCCGACGATGTTGCCCATCTGCTCGACCAGCCGGGGCAGATCCGCCTCGACGACGTCGAGTTCTGCCAGGCGGGCCACCCTCAGGACTTCTTCCCGTCCGATGCTCATGCGCTCTCCCATTCCCGTTCAAGTCCTGCGTACGCGACCAGCAGCTGCTTGAGGCCGTGTTCGTCGTCGTCGAACTTCACGGCCACCTTGAGGTCCTTGCCGGTACCGCTGAGTCCCTGGATGGTGCCGCTCCCGAACCGGCGGTGGCGCACCCGCTCTCCCTTGACGTAGCGCGGTGCCACCTGCGATTCCTCGGCCGGCTCGGGGGCGGCCGCGGTGGCCGGGAACTCGTCGTCCCGCCAGCCTGAGCGCCCCGCCCCGCCGCCCGGTCGCCGAGGGGCCGCCGCGGCGCTCCAGCTGGGGACCCAGAGACTCGAGGTGCGCTTCTCCTCAACCACTCCCGGCGGCAGGGACTCCAGGAAGCGCGACCGCCGCCCAGGCCGCAGTTCTCCGCCGCGCCGGCGGGAGCGCGCCCAGGTGAGATAGAGCTTGTCCTTGGCGCGGGTGATACCAACGTAGCAGAGCCGCCGTTCCTCTTCGAGCCCATCCGGCTGCTCCTCCGAACGGAGCAGCGGGAAGAGCCCGTCTTCCATTCCGGAGAGCGCCACCACCGGCCACTCCAGCCCCTTGGCCGTGTGCAGGGTCATCAGGGTCACGCCTTCGGAGGCGCCGGCGCTGGTGTCGTTGGCGGAGAGCAGCGCCGCCTCCGCCAGGAACCGTTCCAGCGGGGTGGCCGGCTCGTCCTCCGGTGCTTCCACCACCTCGGACCACTCGGCCGCGCTGGCGAGGAGTTCCCGGACGTTTTCCCAGCGGTCGGCACCCTCCGGGCCTTCGGACAGGAGCACCTGCTCGTAGCCGATGGCGGTGATGACCTGCTCCAGGATCTGGGCCGGCGGCCAGTGCCCGGCCCGCTCCCGCAGGTCCTCGATCAGCTGGCCGAACCGGCGCAGATTCTCGCGCACGTTGGGCCGGAGGTCCGGCACCAGCTCGGCGGCGTGGGCGGTGGCCAGCAGCGGCTTGGACCAGCGTCGCGCCGCCTCGACCAGGATGGCGAGGCTCGACTCTCCCAGGCCACGCTTGGGTACCTGGGCAGCGCGGAGGAAGGCTTCGTCGTCTGCCGGGTTGGCCACCAGCCGAAGGTAGGCCAGCAGGTCCTTGACCTCCCGGCGGTCGTAGAAGCTGATCGCCCCGATGATCCGGTACGGCACCCCCGCCCGCCGAAAGGCCTCCTCCAGCGCCCGGGACTGCGCGTTGGTGCGATACAGCACCGCCATCTCCGTCCACATCCAGTCGCCTGCGGCCTGGCGGGTGCGAAACTCCCGCACAATCCACTCGGCCTCGTCTCGTTCGTCCGCCGCGGCCAGCACCACGACCGTCTCCCCGGTGGCGCGGTTGGCGCGGAGCGTCTTTCCGATGCGGCCCTTGTTGTCGGCGATGACGGCGTTGGCGGCGTCCAGCACCATGCGGGTGGAGCGGTAGTTGTCCTCCAGCCGCACCAGCGTGGTGTCGCGGAACTCCTCCCGGAAGGTGAGCATGTTGCGGACGTCCGCCCCGCGCCAGCCGTAGATGGACTGGTCGTCGTCGCCCACCGCGCAGACGTTGCCGTGCTCCCCGAGGAGCCGCACCAGCCGGTATTGCGCGGCGTTGGTGTCCTGGAACTCATCCACCAGCAGGAAGGCGAACCGGTCCCGGTAGAACGCCAGCCGGTCGGGGCGTTCCTGGAACAGCGTCAGCGGGTGCAGCATCAGGTCGTCGAAGTCCATGGCGTTGGCCGCCTTGAGGGCCGGGCCGAGGGCCCGATAGACATCGGCCGCCACCTGGGCCACCCGGTCGAAGGGCGACGCGCTGGCCAGCGCTTCCGGGCCGGTCATGCGGTTCTTGGCACTGGAGATGAGCGACTGGATCAGCTTGGGCGGAAACAGCTTGGTGGGATGGCCGAGCTGTTCCATGAGACGTCGGATGACGCCCAGGCGATCGTCCTCGTCGTAGATGGTGAACTGGCGAGTGAAGCCCAGGGCCTCGGCGTCGCGCCGAAGCAGACGCGCCGAGAGCGAATGGAAGGTGCCGATCCACAGGCCCGATGGGTCCCGGCCCAGCAGCCGTCCCACCCGGTCCTTCATCTCTCCGGCAGCCTTGTTGGTGAACGTGACCGCAAAGATCCGATGCGGCGGCACGCCGGTCTCGTCAATCAGGCGGGCGATCCGCATGGTGAGGACCCGGGTCTTGCCGGAGCCGGCTCCGGCCACGACCAGCAAGGGCCCATGGACGTGCTCCACCGCCGCCCGCTGCGCGGGGTTCAGGCTGGAGAGGCCGGCGAGGCTGGTCGGGCTACCGCTCATGCATGGGGATCCGGATCAGGAAGGTGGCCCCGGGCTCGACGTGCTCCAGCATCAATTCTCCGCCGTGCGAGTCCTCGATTACCCGCCGCGCCAGCGCCAGGCCGATGCCCCAGCCACCGGACTTGGTGGTGATGCCGGGGTCGAAGATGGTCCGTCGCAGTTCGCCGGGCACCCCGGGACCCGTATCCACCACCCGGATGGCCGCCGCCTCCTGCTCGGCGTTCACCCGGAGCGTAATGGCTCCTTCCCGTCCCTGCAGCGCGTCGATGGCATTCTTGACCAGTGACTCCAGCGCCCATTCGAGCAGGATCGGATCGCCCAGCACCACCGGGGCCGTCTCGGGAACCTGGACCCGGAGGTCGATTCGGTTGACCCGCGTGGGCAACCGCGGTTCGAAGTACGCTGCGACCTTCAGTACCAGCGCCACGGTATCGATCGGATCCCGACGGGTCGCGTGGCCGATCCGTTCGAACCGCTGCGCTACCCGCTCCAGCCGGTCTGCGTCGGCCGCGAGATGATCGGCCAGGTGGGGCGGCGGAGTGGCCCGGGAGCGCAGCTGCTCGATCCACCCCTGCAGGCTCATCAGCGGCGTCCCCATCTGGTGGGCCGCCTCACGCGCCATCGCCACCCAGAGCCGGTCGCGTTGGGCCGCCATGGCATTGCGATAGGCGGCGAACCCGACCGACACGATGATGAGCAGGATCAGCGCCTGCAGGACGGTCAGCAGGGTCAGCTGCCGCTTGGCGGGTACCGGGCCGAAATGCAGCGTGCCCAGCGCCGGCTCGACGATGGGCGGGTTTTCCCGGTCGAGGAATGCAGCGTAGGCCAGCACCCGCGGATCGTCCACTGCGAGCCTCGAACGGGAGGTTGGCGGCCGCCGTCACCCGTCCGGCGGTGTCGGTGACGATGAGCGGGATGCCCGCCCGCCGCACCTGTTCGCCCAGACGGAGCAGTGCGTCGGCCTGGCCGCCCTCACGGGGATCGTTGAGGCCCGCAAAGACCCCCGCGTAGAGGCGGCTCAGCGACACCGCATCCCGGCGGAAGTGCTGCAGGACGACCCAGCCAGAGCCCGCGGAGAGTCCCGCCAGCAGAACCACCAGAAGCACCACCAGCGCCGGCACGTACCGGCGCAGGTCCGGATTACGCACGCGGGGAGAGCCGGTCGGTGCCCAGATACGGCACCAGCGCCGACGGAATGCGGACGGAGCCATCGGCCTGCTGGTTGTTCTCCAGCAGCGCGATGATCGTCCGCGGGAAGGCCAGCCCGGAGGCGTTGAGGGTGTGCACGAACTCCGGCTTGGCGCCGGGCTCGCGCCGGAATCGGATGTTGGCCCGCCGCGCCTGAAAGTCGGTAAAGGTGCTGGCGCTGGAGACCTCCAGCCAGGTGCCCACACCGGCCGCCCAGGCTTCCAGGTCATAGGTGCAGGCACTGGCGAATCCGGTGTCCCCGGCGGCCAGGGCCACCCGCCGGTAGGGAATCTCCAGCCGCTCGAGCACGGACTCGGCCGCCCGAGTGAGTCGTTCGTGCTCTGCCCGGCTCTCCTCGGGCCGGCAGTAGCGGACCATCTCCACCTTGTCGAACTGGTGCACCCGGATCAGGCCGCGGGTGTCCTTCCCTGCCGCCCCGGCCTCGCGCCGGAAACACGGGGTCCACGCGACGTAGCCGAGCGGCAGCTCGCCCGCATCGAGGATCTCATCCCGGTGGATGTTGGTGATCGGGACTTCGGCGGTGGGAATCAGGAACAGATCGTCGGCCCCGACGAAGTAGAGCTCCTCCTCGAACTTGGGGAGCTGCCCGGTGCCGGTCATGGACGCGCGATTGACCAGGTAGGGTGCTGCGATCTCCACGTAGCCGTGCTCGCCGGTGTGCAGGTCCAGCATGAAGTTGGCCAGCGCCCGCACCAGCCGGGCCCCCGGTCCGGTAAAGAGCGGGAAGCCCGAGCCGCTGATCTTGGCGCCGCGCGGGAGGTCGAAGAGACCGAGCGCCTCTCCCAGTTCCCAGTGCGGCTTCGGGGGGAAGTCGAAATGCGGGTGCGCGCCCACCTCCTTGACCACGGAGTTACCCGCGGCGTCCCCGTCGGGCACTTCGGGGAGCGGCAGGTTGGGCACCGTCATCAGGTCCAGGTCCAGGGCCGCGTCGATCTCCCGGACCTCAGCGTCGAGCACCTTGACCTCCTCCCCGGAACGCTTGAGCTCCCCCAGGAGGTCATCGGCGGGCTCACCGGCCTTCTTGCGCCGCGCCACCGCTTCGGTGGCGCTGTTGCGCTGCGCCTTAAGGGCCTCGGACCGGGTCAGGGTTTCGCGGCGACGGCGGTCGAGGCCGGCCAGCCGGCCCAGCGTCGCCTCCACCGCCGGGTCGAGGCGGCGGGCAAGCGCAGCGCGGACGGCGTCAGCGTCCTGGCGAAGCAGTTTGATGTCAATCACGGCCGGTCTGGATTACGGGAGGCCGAGGTTCAGGCTGCGATAGGTGCAGTTCTGGTTGGTGAGCGCCCGGAAGGTCACGGTCCCGGCGGCGGTGTCGATATCGAGCACCTCCAGCTTGCCGTACAGCGGCACGCCATAGATCGAGCAGGTGCTGACCGTGGTCCGGATGAAAAAGAGGTCGCCCTCGGCGACGGGGATACTGTCCTGGGTGAGGTAGCCGTTGAGTGGCGCCCGCCGCATCTGATCGAAACCGACGGTGGACCGCTTCAGTCCGGGGCGGAGACGGTTGGGCGGCGCCAATCCCAGCACGGCCAGTGGGAGGAAGCGGCTGCTGCCGTCATCGCCCACATCGTAGGCAAACTCAAACCCCGAGCCCGCCTCCCAGGTCCGTACGCCGTCGCGGAACGTGAGCGAGTAGGCGGTGGGCTGGGTCAGCGGCCCGTCGGTCAGGGACCAGAGGGTGACGGTATCGATGACGTTGGGAGAAGATTGGATCGGGGATCCCGCTGTCCTGGCTGCAGGCCGCGATGACGACGAACGACGCCAACGTGAGGGCCCTGATCGGTGCTCGCATGGGGGGAAGCTATTGAAGCGCCCGGAGGGGGTCAACCCACAGTGATTCCTTGACTTCGCCCCTCCTGTCCCGGTACAATGCGCACTGCAACCCCCTCTCCCGTGCGGAGTCCCCAATGGCTGGCTTGCGCGACGTGGTTCAGGGCCTCGCGGCCCGTCCGGACGTGGATGCCGTGGTGGTGCTGTCCAGCGATGGACTCCCGATCGATAGCGCCGGCCGTTCCCAGCTGGACGCCGACGCCGTGGCCGCCCTCGCGGCAACCTTCGCCACCGGTGCGCGGCGGCTCGGCGAGGCCGCGGACTGTGAACCGCTCTCCGCCACGGTGCTGGAATTCCAGGACCGCCTGGCGGTGGTGCGGCCGCTGGGCAGCGAGGGACAGCTCTTCGTCCTCGCCGCCCGGGCCACCAACATCGGCGCGCTGCTCTACGAGCTCCGGCGCCAGGCGCCCGAGCTCGCCACGCTGCTCTAGCCGCTTCCATCCTCATGCGCTGGGCCGTTATCCTGGCGGGAGGCTCGGGCAGCCGCTTCTGGCCCCTGAGTACGCCCGCCTTGCCGAAGCAATTGTTGCCGCTCGCCGGGGCCGAGTCCACGGCGGAGCAGGCCGTCGCTCGCCTGGTGGGGCTGGTGCCAAAGGAACACGTGGTGGTGGTGACCGGCGCCGCCCTGGCACCGCCGGCTGCAGGCGGTGCTCGGGTCTGGCCCCGGAGAACGTGCTGGTGGAGCCCCGGGCCGCGTCCACCGGGCCCGCGCTGGTGTGGGCCACGCACGAGACCCGGCGGCGGGATCCCCGGGCCGAGGTCCTGTCGCTGCACGCCGATTGGTCGGTGCGCGAGGCAGAGTCGTTCCGCCACAGCGCGGCCCAGGCCCTCATGACCGCGGTGCGTCATCGCCGGCTGGTCACGGTCGGGCATCGTGCCGACCCGGCCCGACACCGGGTTCGGATACATCGTGCCGGGGAATTCCCTGGACGAGGTGGCACGCAGCGTGGCCCGCTTCGCCGAGAAACCCGACGCGGCCACGGCCCTCGACCTGATGGCCTCGGGCGCCTACTGGAACAGCGGGCTGTTCGCCTGGACGGCCGACGATCTCCTGGAAGAGGTCGCGCGCCATACGCCGGAGATGGCGCCGCATCTCCCTCTCCTCGCGGCGGGTGATGTCGCCGGGTTCTTCGCCGCCCTCACGCCGGTGTCCATCGACGTGGGCGTGCTGGAGCGGAGCCGGGCGGTGGCGGTGGTACCCGGGACGGTTCACCTGGGACGACGTCGGCACCTGGGACGCCCTGCCCCGCGTCCGGCGGCGCGACAGTCACGGCAACGTCAGCGTGGGCCCGGTGTTCCTGTCGGAGGCGGAGGACTGCGTCGTCTGGTCGGCCGGCGACCCGGTGGTGCTCAGCGGCCTCAAGGACGTGGTGGTGGTGCACGCCAACGGTCGGATCCTGGTGATGTCACGGCGTCGGGCCGCCGAGCTCAAGTCCATCCTCGACCAGCTGCCACCGGAGGTCCGGGACATTCCGTAGCGGAGCGGATGCGCTCCCTCGACGGCTCCCATCCGCACATGCGCACATCCCCTCTTTATCTGCTCGAGCCTGCCGACCCCGGCGCCACGTGGGCACCGTTTACCGGGCGCCCGCCCCATCAGCGAACTGCGGGCGGGGATCTGGAAGATCCGGGAGCGCTGGGAGGCCGCCTGCGACGCGGAGACCACCGCGATCCTGGGCCGGCACGTGGTCGGGTTCCACGAGGGCGACGAACCTCCGGTGCGCCCCGACACCAGTGTGAGCGGCCCGGCGCTGGTGGCCGCCGCGTGGTTCGCGCCCACCGGCGCCCCGATCGTCCTGGCCGCCGAGACCCGGCGCCTGACACATGAGGGCGCCACGGTCGCCTGGATCGTGCCGGCCGGCGAACGCTGGGAGGGCCCGCACGATCGCGGTGCCGCCATCGCGGTGGACGGCATGCTGCTCCGGGCAGCTTCGACCTGCTCAGCGCGCTGGAGCGCTTTCTCGCTCGCCGATTGCCTCGGCTTTGCCGCGGGGACGGCGGACGTGGTGCCGGCCGGCAGTATCGTCCTGGGCGATCCGGCGCTGGTGCTCTGCCGGGGCGCGCAGGTGGAGCCGGGCGTCGTGTTCGACACCCGGGCCGGCGCCATCGTGCTCGAATCGGGTGTCGAGGTCCGTCACGGCACCCGGTTGGAGGGGCCGCTCTTCGCGGGCGAACGCTGCCGCCTGCTGGGCGATCACCTGCGCGCCTCAGTGTTCGGGCCCCGGTGCAGCGTGCGGGGCGAGGTCTCCACCAGCGTGATGCTGGGCTACGCCAACAAGAGCCACCACGGGTTCGTTGGTCACAGCGTGCTCGGCCACTGGGTCAACCTCGGCGCCGGCACGACCACCTCCAACCTCAAGAACACCTACGGGGAAGTGGCCCTCGAAGTGGACGGACAGCGCCTGCCCACCGGCCGCCAGCTGCTCGGCAGTCTGGTCGGAGACCACGCCAAGACGGCTATCGGCAGCCTGCTGCCCACCGGGACGGTGATCGGCACCGGGGCCAACGTGTTCGGACCCGGCCCCCTGCCCAAGGCCGTGCGCCCGTTCGCGTGGGGCAGCGAAGGCCGTGAGCTGATGTCGGAGGAGGGGTTCCTCAAGGTGGCCGAGCGGGTCCTGCCCCGGCGCGAGGTGTCGTTCACGCCCGAACGCCGCGCGGCCCTCTCGGCTATCTACCGCCGCCTCACCTCCCGATGAACACCACGCTGTTTGTCCTCGGCTCCGGCTCCGGGGGCAACGCCTTCGCCATCCAGTCCGGGGGAGAAGCGCTGCTGGTGGATGCCGGGTTCAGCGCCCGGGAGATCACCCGGCGGGCGGCCAAGGCCGGACTGGATCTCCGCGCACTTCGCGGGATCGTCATCACCCACGAGCACAACGACCACACCGCCGGTGCCGCTCGCCTCGCCCTGGCGCTCGGTATCCCGGTGATCACCGCCCCCGGCACCTGGGACCGCGTCCGGGTGCGAATGTCGGGCGTGGAGTTCCGGCCTCTCGCACTCATGGGGGCCATCATGGTCGGCGGCTTCCAGATCGAGGCCTGCCCCACCTCCCACGATGCCGCCGAACCTGTCGCCGTCTCGATCCGGACTGCCGCCGGGCAGCGGGTCGGGCTGGCCTACGACCTGGGCCGGCCCACCACGGCCGTGCGGTTCCTGCTCAGGGAATCCCACGCGCTGGTCCTCGAGGCCAATCATGACGACGTGCTGCTGCGTACCAGCAGCTACCCGCCGGTGGTACAGGAGCGGATCGCTGGATCGGCCGGCCACCTGTCCAACCGGGCCGCCGCCGAGCTGCTGGCCGAGGTGCTGCACCCTGAACTCCGGCGGGTGGTGCTGGCGCACCTGAGCGAGCGGTGCAACAGTGAGGCGGAGGCCCGCCGGGCCGTCGAGCCGGTACTGCGTCGGGACGGTCACACCACCACCCTCCACGTGGCGCTGCAGCGGGAACCGCTGGAGCCGATTCTGGTCGGCTGAACCTCGCGCGGGGCCGGGAAACAGGAAGGGGGACGCCGCCGTGGCGTCCCCCTTGGTGCGGATAGAGGTGCGCGATTACTCGGTGTCGGGATCCGGTGGCACGGGGATGCTGTCCGGGCGGGCGGTGGGTGGTCCGACCCGGGTGAGGCTGACGGGCTTCGTGAGGTCCCCGCCGGAGAGGGTCAGCCGGTTGTTCCGGATCTGCAGCCGGTAGGTCACCCACTCGCCGCCCAGCGCGAGCATGATGCTGTCGGGCTTGAGCCGCCAGCGGACCGTCTCGGTACCATAGCTGGCACTGGAATCGGCCCGGACGATCACCGTGCGCGGGGCATCCTTCCGGTCCTCCTTGAGGTCGGCCTGCCAGGTTCCCAGCACCGGTGTGGGTGCCTGGGCCGGCAGCCGGGTGGATGTGACCAGCAGCACACCGAGCACCAAAATGGACACGCGAATCAGCACGTTGCTCCTCCCTGAGACACTTTCGATGACTTTTCCCGCCTCCGGTAGTGGGAGAAGCAGGATGCGGGCCATGTTCCACCGACGCCAGGAAAGATAAGCGGCGCTCCCGGACGCCGAAAACAGAAGGTCCCGGGAATACCCCGGGACCCCTGTGTGCGGCCGGCCGGTGGCCGTGAGGCCACCGAGAACCGGAGGGCTAGTACATGCCGCCCATGCCGCCGCCGCCCGGTGCAGCAGGCGCCGGCCGGTCTTCCTTCCGCTCCACCACCACGCACTCGGTGGTGAGCATCAGGCCGGCGATGGACGCCGCGTTCTGGAGCGCGGTACGGGTGACCTTGGTCGGGTCGATGACGCCGGCCTTGACCAGGTCCTCATACACGTCGGTGGCCGCGTTGTAGCCGAAGTTCTTGTCCTTCGACTCCTTGACCTTGGCCACGATGATCGAGCCCTCCACGCCGGCGTTCTGGGCGATGATGCGGATCGGCTCCTCGAGCGCCCGGCGGATGATCTCGACGCCGATCTTCTCGTCGTCGGTGCCCTTGAGCTTGTCCAGGACCGCCTGGCAACGCAGCAGAGCCACGCCGCCGCCCGGAACGATGCCCTCTTCGACTGCCGCGCGGGTCGCGTGCAGCGCGTCCTCGACCCGAGCCTTCTTCTCCTTCATCTCGGTCTCGGTCGCGGCGCCGACGTTGATCACCGCCACGCCGCCGGAGAGCTTGGCCAGCCGCTCCTGCAGCTTCTCCCGGTCGTAGTCGCTGGTGGACTTGTCGATCGCCACCTTGATCTCCGAGATCCGGCCCTGGATATCGTCGGCCTTGCCCTTGCCATCGATGATCGTGGTGTTGTCCTTGTCGATCACCACGCGCTTGGCCCGGCCCAGGTCGGCGAGGGTCGCGTTTTCCAGCTTGAAGCCGACTTCCTCGGAGATGACCTTGCCGCCGGTCAGCTTGGCGATGTCCACCAGCATCTCCTTGCGGCGGTCGCCGAAGCCCGGCGCCTTGACGGCGCAGACCTTGAGGGTGCCGCGGAGCTTGTTGACCACCAGGGTGGCCAGCGCCTCGCCCTCGACGTCCTCGGAGACGATCAGCATCGGCTTGCCGGTCTGCGCCACCTTCTCCAGCACCGGCAGCAGCTCCTTCATGGCGGAGATCTTCTTGTCGTGGATCAGGAGGTACACATCCTCCATGGCCGCTTCCATCTTCTCCGGATCGGTCACGAAGTAGGGCGAGAGGTAACCGCGGTCGAACTGCATGCCGTCCACGGTCTCCAGCGTGGTCTCGAGACCCTTGGCCTCTTCCACCGTGATCACGCCGTCCTTGCCGACCTTCTCCATGGCGTCGGCGATCAGCTTGCCGATCTCCGCGTCGTTGTTGGCGGAGATGGTGCCGACCTGGGTGATTTCCTTCTTGCCGGCCGACGGGGTCGAGAGCTTCTTGAGCTCATCGACCACGATCTCGACCGCCTTCTCGATGCCCCGCTTCAGCTCCATCGGGTTGGCGCCGGCGGTCACGTTCTTCAGGCCCTCGCGGTAGATCGCCTGGGCCAGCACGGTGGCGGTGGTGGTGCCGTCGCCGGCGAGGTCGCTGGTCTTGGTGGCGACCTCCTTGACCATCTGGGCGCCCATGTTCTCGATCGGATCGGCCAGCTCGACTTCCTTGGCCACGGTGACGCCGTCCTTGGTGACGGTCGGCGAACCGAACTTCTTGTCGATCACCACGTTGCGGCCCTTCGGGCCGAGGGTGACCTTGACCGCGTCGGCGAGGGCGTCCACGCCCTTCTTCAGCTTGGCGCGGGCATCGGTGTTGAACATCAGTTCCTTGGCAGCCATCGGGTACGTCTCCAGTTAAGGCTCAAGTGCAAAGGCTGAGATGGGCGGGTGCGGGCCGTCGGCCCGCCACTCACCCTTCCGGCTGACGCCGGTTCAGCCCATCTTCGCGAGAATATCGGACGCCTTCACGATCACTACCTCTTCACCGTCGACCGTGATGTTGGTGCCGCTGTACTTCCCGTACAGGACCTTGTCGCCGACCTTGACGTCCAGGGGAATCCGGGCGCCCTTCTCGATCCGGCCCGGCCCGACGGCGAGCACCTCGCCCTGGGTCGGCTTTTCCTTGGCGGTATCGGGGATGTACAGCCCGCCCCGCATCGACTCGCCCTCATCATCGGGATAGATGACCACCCGGTCCTCGAGGGGGTGCATCTTGAGCTTCGGCTTGGCCTTGGTAGCGCCCATGTGTTCCTCCACGCCGTTCGTGTTAAGTGTAAACCGTTGTGGTTGAAATACTTAGCAGTCACGGTACAAGACTGCTAGTAGCCAACGATGAAGATAAAGTACCTTTAGCAGTTGTCAAGCGAGAGCGCTAAGCGATGGGGCGTGGAACTGGAACCGGGGCGCCCGGCTTCAAGCGGGGACTCCAGGCCGGTCGCCACCCAAATCCCCGGTTGGCGCACCGACGTCGAGGGTCTAGATTCTACCCGGCCAACCGGCCGCTTCCACCAGTCCGGAGATCAAGGATGATCAACCTCCTCTTGCTTGCCGCGCTCGCCCCCGCTCCCCAGACCCAGATCGAGGAACGGGCACCCTCCGTCCAGGTGGTCGTGGATAGCGCCCACCGCCAGGTCGTGGTGACGGCGGGTCCCTGGGATCTCCCCGCCATGCCGCCCATGCAGGACCACGCCACGCACGATCTCGGCGCCTCCCACGATACCCCGGTCCAGCAGTTCGTCTGGCCGGTCGCTGGCTGGTTCAGGGGGTTCAGTCTGGAGGTGCGCGATGCCCAGGGCCGGCTGCTCCCGCGCCGCATCATGCACCACCTGATTGCCGTGAACTACAGCCGGCGTCAGCTGCTCTATCCGGCGGCAGAACGGCTGTTCGGGGCGGGCACCGAGACCGAGGATGCGGTGGTCCCCGCCACGGTGGGGGTGCCGCTGACTCCGGGCATGAAGCTCGGGTTCTATGTGGCCTGGCACAACGATACGGGGGAGGATCTATCCGGCGTGCGCCTGACCATGAAGCTGGACTACTCCCCGGCCAATCTGCGTCCCCGGCCGGTGGATGTGATGCCGCTCTACATGGACGTGAACCTCACCGTGGGCGGCACCAACACCTTTGACGTCCCGCCGGGCCGCTCGGAGAAGGCGTACGAGTTCTCCCTGCCGGTGGGCGGCCGCATCATCGCCTATAGCGGGCACCTGCACGACTACGGAGTCATGGTCCGGCTGGAGGATGCCGAATCCGGCAAGGAGCTGGCCCGGGTGAAGTCCAGCCGCTCCAGCGATGGCCGGGTGAGCGGCGTAAGCCGGAGCCTGCCCGGCATCCGCGGGCGTGGAATTCGCCTGAAGCCGGAGCATCGCTACCGGGTCGTCGCCCAGTACGACAATCCGACCGGGCGGACCCTCGCCAATGGCGCCATGGCGCACATCGCCGCCTTGTTCACCCCCGACGACATCGGCCGCTGGCCGGCGATCGACTTCTCCGATCCGGTCTTCCAGCGTGACCTCGCCTCGCTCGAGATGCGGGGGCAGTCGATGGACGAAGCGGAGCACGACCACGGCGCTCACCAGCACGACAACGGCCAGAATCCCTAGCGGCAGCGCGGTTCGCAGGACGACGCCCCTTCCGGGCTCTGGCCGGAAGGGGCGTCTGGCTTTCGTGGCAGCGGTGGGGCGGTGACGGGCTAGGACACGATTCGCCGGGCGCCGATCCATCGCCGGTACCACCACCGTCCGGAGACATCATCCGGGCTGAGGACGCTGATCTGCACACCGCCGGTGGCGCTGTGGATGAACTTCCCGTTGCCGACGTAGAGACCTACATGGGAGATCGACTCGCTGGTCGTCGCGAAGGTGAGCACGTCTCCCGCCCGGAGGGCGTCCAGCTCCCGCGGAACCGGAGTGCCCTGGCGGGCCTGATCGGCGCTGCGGCGCGGCAAACTGATGCCGTGGCGCCCGAAGGCGTACTGGATCAGGCCGGAACAGTCGAAGCCCTCCTCACCGTCGTCGCCCCAGCGGTAAGGCATCCCCATCACGTCCAGCGCCGTTTGCACCACGCTGCTGAGCAGCGAGGCGCGCTCCGCCGGTACCCCGGCCCGGTCCAGGTCGTTCCGCACCTCCTCGGCTTCCGGGGCGACACTCGAGGCCGCGGAGGCGGATGGCGGCCGCGGCGCGGGGCTTCCCCCGCCACTTCGCCGCCCGCGGTGCAGGCCGAGGCGGAGGCCAATTTCTACCCCGGTGTAGTCCCTCGGTGCGATATCACGGTAACGTCCCTCGGCGGCCAGGGAGAGGCTGTTGAAGAGTCGCAACTCGTATCCGACGCCGACCGACCATGCGCTCCAGAACGGATCCCGGCTCCGAGAGGCGTAGCCACCTTCCAGACCGCCGACGAAGTAGGGCCCCGGCTGTCCGCCCCGGAACAAGGCGAGATCGGCGCCCAGGCCCCAGAGATTGCCGATGGGGTAGCGGCTGTCCACCACCAGCGCCTGGATTCCCACGCCCACCGGCCCGAAGAGCGAGTGATTGACCCCGAGCCGGTAGCTTACGCCCGGTGGATCGGTGAACATCCGCCCCAGCATGAACCCCGGGCCCTGCGCCAGGAGCGGGTTGGTCGCGCCGAACGCCAGCAGCAGCAGCAGGCGCTTCACTGGATCCGGACCGGCTGGCCAGTGGTGAGACTGACGCGGTAGACGTTGCCTGGGCGGCAGTGGAGCCAGATGGGAACCTCCAGCGTCGAGTCATTGATGAGTCGGGGAACCTGGCCGGTGTACAGCAGCGGGATGGCGATGCGGCGATCCTCCCGGCGGATCTCCATCACTCGTTCCGTGCAGGCCTGCCCGGTCGAGTCGGTTGCGGGCCGGGTCCCCGTAAACCACACCTGGACGCCACCGGGGGCGGTCAGCGCGAGTGAGTCCGGCGGCGGGGGGGGTACGGTCGCCACCGCGGCCGGAGTCCTGGCCGGGGGCGACTCGCAGGCCAGCAGGAGGAGGAGCGTCCAGGGTGCCATCGCCAGATACCTCATTCGGCGCTCCCCCGCCCTCCGGCCGGATCCCCGCTGGCTGCCTCGCCCGGCGGTGCTTCGATGACCGGGAGCCCCGCGGTGCTGACCTGCAGCGTGTGCCGGAGCTTGGGGAACCGCTTGAGCACCTTTCGCCACAGGAGGAGCGCGATGATCCCGGCCAGGAGGGCGGCCGCGAGTGCCATTCCCACCACGGCTCTCGGCGAACCGGCCGTTCCGGCGGTCAGCAGCACCAGCCATGCCCCCAAAAACGAAGCTGCCCACGCGACCAGTGGCGTGAGCAGCCATCCCACGATCCGTAATACCAGCGCCGTCCACCTCATCCACGGCTACTTCCGGCGCGCCCCCAGCGCCGACACGATCGTGGCCAGGGCAAGGCCGGGAAGGAAAGCGACGCCGAAGGTGCCGAGGTTCCACCCCGCCCCGGGGAACCCGGCGAGGACGGCCACGACGGCACAGACAAGAGCGAGGCCGAGGGAGGAGATGGCGAGCGCCACCGGGCTGGGGGCTCCGCCGCGGGCGGTCTGGTTGGCGAGAATCCATGCTCCCAGCCACGGCAGGTAGGTCCCCACCATCCACCACACGGGATGGTACCACCAGTTGCTCCCGCCGCCGATTTCGCGCCAGCGACTGGTCCACAGGCCGAACGGCTGGAACAGCGAGACATCCACCAGCAGGAAGACCCACGCGGCCGCCAGTCCGATGCCCGCAGCCCCGGCGATCCCCTCGATGGTGCGCGCCCGGGTCCACAGTCCCGGCAGGATGGTGACGGCCAGTACGCCCGCGGTCACCAGCACGGCGAGCACCGCCGTCTCCACGCTCCCTGCGAGCATCCGCGAGGCGAGCGCGATGAACAGGACGCACACCGATTCGATGACAGCGAGCTTGACCGAGGCCCGCACGATGAACGGGATGTCGGTCTGGTCGGCCCCGGCCTGGGCGTGGACCATGGAACTCATGCGGACTCCGGGGGAGGGTTCAGGATGGGCTAAGTATAAAGACCCCATGCGAATATCACCACTATGTCGGTGATGGCCCATGCCCGCAGGGCGGCGTACATCCCGCGCTGATGGTGGTCTGGTGTCATGTCCCGATAGCGGCGGAGCCAGGGAATCAGGACCACCCCCCAGACCACCAGCGCCAGGGCCAGCCCGCTCCACCGGAGCCAGCCGTCGGGTCGGGCATTCCAGCCCGCCTCCCATCCCGCAACCGCAAACATGGTGAAGGCCACCAGCGTAGCCAGCAGCGCTGCGAGGAGGCTCCAACGCATGCCCAGGATGAGGGCCAGAGTGCGGTCGCCGCGGCGCTCATCTTCTTCGAACTGGTAGAGCTGGGTGAGAGGGTAGAGCGCGGCAAAGAGGGGACAGAAGGCCAGCAGCACCAGGCCGTGGTCCAGCGGAAGGGCATGGCCGGTCGCGGCGTACCCGGCGTACGGGGTCAGCGTGCCGAACCCCCACATGTTGATCAGCCAATCCACGCCGGCGACTGCCTTGAAGCGGAACGGCGGCACCGAATAGAGCAACGACAGGAGGAAGCAGATCCCGTAGGCGGCGGCGAACCCCGGGGGGAGCCAGAAGGCGGCGACCTGACCTACCGCCATCAGAGCAAAGGCGAACAGGCCCAGCCGCCCCGGCACCGGCGGAGGCGACTTGAGGTACCCGATATCACCTTCATCCCGGTCAAACGCCGAGTTGATGGCCAGGGTACCGCCGTTGAGGCAGACCACCCACAGCAGCAGCCCCAGGCCGGCGGCTCCGAGTCGCTCGCCCGCCAGCGCACCAGCGACCCCCACCGCAAGGAGGTATCCCAGTGCGGTGTGTGCGGCCATGATGGGCCACTCGGCGGGCCTGAGGTGCAGCAGATAGTCGAAGCCCTGCCCCAAGGCTCGATAGCCCGCCCGCCGCAGCGGCGATGCCCCGGTGCGCGGGCCTACCACGCGATGCCGAGATGGCCCGCGGCCAGCCTGAGCCCGTGCAGGGTGAGGTCGGGATCCACCTGCTCGATGGTCCGACAGAGCGGGACGATCGTTCCGGCGAGCCCACCGGTGGCGACGACCTTCGGCTTCCCGCCACCGGGCCACTCCGCCTGGATCCGCCGGACGATTCCGTCCACCGCGTCGGCGCTGCCGAACAGCACGCCTGCCCGGATGCATTCTTCGGTACGGCGTCCGATGACCTGTGCCGGCGGGCGGAGCTCAGTGGCCGGGAGTTTCGCGGCGCGCCGGGTCAGCTGATCGGCGGAGGTGCGGAGCCCAGGCATGATCACCCCGCCGATGAAACGGCCGTCCCCGGTGATGCAGTCAAAGGTCGTTGCGGTCCCGAAGTCCACCACGATGGTATCGCTGCGGTACCGGCTCATCGCGGCAAGGGTGTTGACGATGCGGTCGGCGCCGACGGTGAGCGGCTCGTCCACGTCCAGCCGGATGGGGAGCGGCGTGGTGGCGTCGATGACACGCACCTGGGCGCCGGTGAGGTTGCGCACGCCGTCGAGCAGGCTCTGCGTGACCCCCGGAGACACGGAAGCCATGGCCCCCGCCTTGACCTCGTTGGGGGAATGACCGGCATGGAGGAGGAAGGCTCCCAGTGCCACGGCCCACTCATCCGGAGTACGGTCGGGATGGGTGGTGAGCCGCCAGTGGCCCATGATGGCTTCGCCCTGGAACAGCCCGATGGTGATCTCGGTGTTGCCGACATCGATGGTTAGCAGCATGGGGGAAGGCCCGCGTCCAGGTTCGAGTCGTCCGAAAGCTACTACACCGTCACGGGTCCGCTCCGCAGGAGCGAGATCGTGCCCGTGGCGCACCGCACCCGGAGTTCGCCCCGGGCGGAGATTCCGTCAGCCACGCCGGCCACCGGGCCGGTCACCGGCTTGCCAAGCAGCACGTCCCGGGCTCGGAAATCATCCAGCTCCCCATCGGTCAGGTCGCCGCGCCGCTGGCCTGCGTCGCTGATCGCCCGCACGACGGGCTCGACCAGGTCCTCGGGGCGGAGTCCCGCGACGTGGAGTGTGAGTGTCGTTGCCTGGGCGCGCAGCTCCTCCGGGACGGCGTTGCTCACGTTGAGACCGATCCCGACGGCAACCCAACCAAGCGAGGCCCCCTGCCACCGCGCCTCACACAAGATGCCGCCGGCCTTCAGGCTTCCGAGCTGGAGATCATTGGGCCACTTGATCCCGAACCGGATCCCCGGCACCGCCCGTTCGAGCGACCCCGCGACCAGCAGGGCGGCCCGGAGACTCATCACCTCGAGGGCCGGCGCTTGCGGCGGGCGGTACAGCACGCTCAGCCAGAGGCCGCCGGCGGGAGACTGCCAGGGGCGACCGCGGCTGCCCCGACCAGCCGTCTGCTCGGCGGCGACTACCGCCGTCCCGTGGGGCGCCCCCTCGCCAGCGAGCCGGTGGATGAAGTCCTGGGTCGAGGGAACGCTGGCCACTCGGAGAAGCGCCGGGGTCGTCACCGGGCTCATGCATCACCGAAGAGGCCGCGGGAGGCCAGCCACAGCAGCACCAGGCCGGCCGCAATACGATACCACCCGAAGACCACGAAGGTGTGATGCGCCACATATCGAAGGAAGGCCTTGACCACCACCAGCGCGCTGACGAAGGCGACCAGGAACCCCAGGCCGAAGACCGGCACGTCGGCCGGCTGCAGCACCTCGAGGCTCTTGAGCAGGTCGAACACGGCGGCGGCGGCGATGACCGGCACCGCCAGGAAGAAGGAGAACTCCGTGGCGGCGGTGCGCGAGAGTCCCAGCACGTAGCCGCCAATGATCGTGGCACCCGAGCGCGACACGCCCGGGATCAGGGCCAGCATCTGGGCCAGTCCGACCCCGAGCGCCAGCCGGGGCGGGATCTCGGCCGTGTCCTGCACCCGGGCGGGTGGCGCCCAGCGCTCGACCAGGAGCATCACGATCCCGCCGGCGATGAAGGCCCAGCCGACCACGACCGGGGTGAACAGCCGGGCCTTGATCCAGTGATGTACCAGCACCCCGAGGATCGCCGCCGGCAGGAAGCCGAGGATCAGGTTGGTGGCGAAGCGCCGGCTGGCCGGCTCGCGACCCAGGCTCGCCAGCACGGTGCGGAATTTGTCCCGATAGATCCACACGATCGCCAGGATGGCGCCGAGCTGGATGAAGATCTCGAAGGTGCTGGCCCGCTCACCGGTAAAGTGGAGGGCGTGGCCGGCCACGATGAGATGCCCGGTGGACGACACCGGGATGAATTCGGTGGCCCCTTCCACCAACCCGAGGATGATCGCCGCGATCAGGTCCGCAGGGGTCACTTGAGAGTCTCGGCGTACAGTTCCTCATACATGGGCACGATGCGTTCGGCCGAGAATGCCTGGGCCGCCACGATGGCGTTGCGGCGCACCGTGGCGTACCGGACGGAATCCCGCAGCAGGTCCACCGCCCGGCGGCCCATCGCCTCGACCGATCCCGGAGGTTCGAGGATGCCGCTCACACCGTCCTCGATCACCTCCGGAAGGCCACCGGCCCGACTGGCCACTGCCGGCGCACCGCAGGCCATCGCCTCGAGCGCGGCCAGGCCAAAGGACTCGCTCTGGCTGGGCAGCAGGAAGAGGTCGCTGGCCTGGAGGATCGTGGCCACCCGGTCGAGCCGGCCGAGGAAGCGCACGCTATCACGCACGCCAAGCTGCTCGGCCTCCGCCTCCGCCTCACTCCGGTCGGGGCCGTCGCCGACCATCACCAGCGTGGCCGGCAGGGCCTTGCGGATGCGGGCGAAGATCCGCACGACGTCGCGGACCCGCTTCACTTCCCGGAAGTTGGAGATGTGGGTGATGACCTTGTCCCCGGCCGGAGCAAAGGCCTCACGGCTGGCGTCCGGGTTCGGCCGGTACTCCTCCAGGTTCACGAAGTTGGGAATCACCCGGACGTTGCAGCTGACGCAGCCGAAGGTCCGGTAGGTCTCGTCGCGGAGGAAGCTGGAGACCGCGGTGACTTCGTCGGACCGTTCGATGGAGAATTTGGTGATGGCGTAGAAGCTGGCCTCCTGCCCCACCAGGGTGATATCGGTGCCATGCAGCGTGGTGATGACGCCGAGCCGCCGCTCGGTGGCCAGCATCTCGCGCGCCAGCCACGCGGTGGTGGCGTGCGGAATGGCGTAGTGCACATGCAGGACATCGAGTTCTTGCCGCCGCACCACCTCGTATTGCTTGGATGCCAGGGCCAGGGTGTAGGGAAAATGGTCGAACAGCGGGTAATGCGAGATCGCCGTGTCCACCTCATGGAAGAACACCCGTTCCGCAAATCCGCGCAGCCGGAAGGGGGAGGCGTACGAAATGAAATGCACCTCGTGCCCGCGCCGGGCCAGTGCCAGGCCCAGTTCGGTGGCCACGGCGCCGGACCCGCCGTAGGTGGGGTAACAGGTGATACCGATCTTCACAGGGACCTCCGCCAACGGAGCGCAGCGCCGGGCCGGTCGCTGCCGGCCGCCAGCCCGCGGGTCATCGTCCTGCCTCCAGGGCGTCGATCACCGCCTGGTGCCCCTTCTCGCGGGCAAGCTCGCTGGCGCGCTTGCCCGAGACGCTGAGCGCGGCGGCGTCCGCGCCGGCGGCCAGCAGCTGACCAGCCACCGCCGCGTGGCCGCGGTCGGCGGCCGAGTGCAGCGGCGTCCACCCGCCGGTCTGCAGGGCGTTGGGGTCGGCCCCGGCATCGAGGAGGACCTGCACCACCGCAGCGTGGCCGCCGGTGGCGGCGGCGTGCAGCGGCGTGTTGTGCAGCGGATCCATGGAGAGGCTCAGCGGATCGGCGCCGATCCCCACGAGATACTCTGCCAGCTCCGCGTGCCCGAAGTAGGCGGCGTAGTGCAGCGGGGTATAGCCCCCTTGGTCGGGCATGTTGGCAAAGTCCGGGGCCCGATCCAGCAACCGGCGGACAGTGGCGAGGTCGCCAGTCTGGGCCGCCTCGGAGAGCTCGCTGCGAAAGTCGGGCATCGGGTCCGGCGGGCGCGAGGGAGCAACGACATCCAGGGCGACAGGGAGAATAGCCAGCCCCGGCGAGCTTGTCATCCGATCGTACCAGATGATCTCAGCCGGACGATCCGCCCCCGCCCTCCCCATGCCGCTCCCAGGCACGGGCAATCTCGCGGGCAAGCTCCTCCGGCGGCCGGGTGGCGTCGAGGGTGAGAATCTGGCCGTCGAGCTGGTGCCGGAACCAGGTCTCCTGCCGCTTGGCGTACTGGCGGCTGGCGATGGTCACCGCCTCGGCCACGCTATCGCGGCTGCGCTGACCGTGCAGGTACTCGACCGCCTCCCGTGGGCCGATAGCATCGAGCCCTGGCGTCCCGGGAGCGTGGCCTTCCGCCAATACCGCAGCCGCCTCTTCGATCATCCCCTGGCGGACCATCTCCGCGGCCCGGGCCTGGATGCGCTGGTGCAGCACCGCCCGCGGCGCAGTGAGGACCACATACCAGGGCGTGAGCACCCCCTTGGCGCGCGCGTGGGCCTGCCAATAGCTGAGCGGCTGACCGCTCAGGAGCGCCACTTCGATGGCGCGGGCCGAGCGCTGGCGGCCACCGCCCTGGAACCCCGGGTCGAGGCGCCGGGCCCAGCGCACCAGCTCATGGTCCTCCATCACCGAGGTGCGGCGTTCCAGCGCCCCTCGCGCCGCCGGATCGAGTGGCGGTTCGAAGAACAGGCCGTCGGCCAGCGCCTTGATGTAGAGACCGGTGCCGCCCACCACCACCGGCAGGCGGTCGCGGACCCGCACCAGCGCGAGCCACCCCGGGGCGTCGTGGGCGAAGCGGCCGGCGCTGTAGCGGTGACCGGGAGACACGAGATCCAGGCCGTAATGGGGAACCTTGGCGAGCCAGCGCCGGGGCGGCTTGGCGGTGCCGATATCGAGGCCGCGATAGACCTGGCGCGAATCGGCGGAGATCACTTCGAGGGGCCAGTGGGCGGCGAGCGCCATCGCGACGGCGGTCTTGCCGATCCCCGTGGGGCCGACCAGAACGGGCGTTCTAGCGCCGGCCAAAGCGCCGCTCCAGCTCCTCGCGGGGTAGCTGCACGATGGTCGAACGTCCGTGGACGTCGTGCGGCGGCAGGGCGCACGCAAAGAGCCGGGCGAGCAGTTCCCGCCGCTCCCGCTCGTCCAGCGGATCGCCGGCTTTCACCGCCGCTCGGCACGCATACGTGGCGGCGAAGCGCTCCAGCCGGTTGGCCCAGCCGCCGAAGCGGCCCCGCGCGAGGTCGGCGACCACTTCGTGGAAGCACCGGCCGGCGTCGAAGCGCGGGTGCGGCGCGGGCACGGCATGCACCAGCACAGTGCGTCCGCCGAACGGTTCGACCTCGAAGCCCACTCGTTCCAGCGCCTCACGATAGCTTTCCACCGCATCCAATTCCTCGTCCGTCAGCTCCAGCGTGAGTGGCAGGAGCAGGCGCTGGCTGGCCACATCCCCGGCATTGAGCCGAGCCATGACCGATTCATAGAGCACCCGTTCATGGGCCGAGTGCTGGTCCACGAACACCAGTCCCTCGGGGCCCTCATAGACCAGGTAGGTGTTGAAGAGCTGGGCGACCGGCATGGCGGACTCCGCCGGCCTCCGGCCACCGGCGAGCGGTTCGCCTTCAGGGGTGGTGCTCTCCACGGCGAGGGAATCCCCGATCGGCGCGAACAGGTCGGCCGGGACGGGTCCGGACGGGACGCTGCGGTCGGCCGACCACCGTTCGCCGGCGCCGGGCCAGCTCACCACGGCGGCCGCCTCCAGGCGTCCCAACGCCTCACGGACCGCCTCCTCCACCGCCCGCTCGGCGCCAAGCCGGTCCCGGAAGCGCACCTCGAGCTTGGCGGGATGGACGTTGACGTCCACGTCCTCGTTTGCGGTTTCGAGGTGCAGGAACAGCGAAGGCCGGTCGCCCGGGTGGATGGCCGAGCGGTACCCCGCTTCCGCCGCGCGCACCAGGAAGTTGTCGCGAAACGGCCGGCCGTTGATGAACAGCTGGGTACGGCGTCCGGTGGGCTGCGCCTCGGCGGGACGCTGGATGAACCCGTGCACCCGGAAGCCGCCGACCGCGTGCTCCACGGGGATCAGCGTGCGGGCCACCTCGGCCCCCCAGACCGCCTCCAGCCGAGCGACGGGGGTCTGCCGGGGTGGCACATGCAAACGATTGCGGCCATCAAGCAGCAGCTCGAAGCCGGCTTCCGGATGGGAGAGGGCCAGCGTGGCCACGGTTTCCCACGACGCGCGCGCCTCACTGGAGGTGGAGCGGAGAAATTTCCGCCGGGCTGGCGTATTGTAGAACAGGGTCCGCACAGTCACGGTCGTGCCGCGCTGGCGCGCGACCCCGCCCACCTGCTCCACCCGCCCACCGTTCACCTCGACCTCCGTGCCCTCGGCCTCACCCTCGGAGGTGGTGAGCTTGAGCCGGGAGACCGAGGCGATGGCCGGCAGGGCCTCGCCACGGAAGCCGAAGGTATGCACCCCGACGAGATCGGCCGCGCTCCTGATCTTGCTGGTGGCGTGCCGGTCGAGTGCCAGGACCGCGTCCTCCCGCCCCATGCCGTGGCCGTCGTCGCTCACCTCGATGAGGGTCTTGCCGCCCTGCTCCAGCGCGATCCGCACCCAAACCGCGCCCGCGTCCAACGCGTTCTCCGCCAGCTCCTTCACGGCAGAGGCGGGACGTTCGACGACCTCACCGGCGGCGATCTGGTCGGCGACAGTATCAGGGAGGATCGCGATGCGACGGGGCATGACCAAAGATACCGGACGCGGGGAATTCGTTCAGGGCCGCCGGAGGTCGCCGGCGGGCCGGAGCGCCTGAGCAGGCAGCCAGCCCTCCTGCGCGCCGGAGGCGGCGACCCGCACCCAGGCCCCGCGTCGTTCTCCCAGCAGGACGGTCCCCAGCCGCGCCACCTCACCGGCAGGCGGAGCCTGCTCGTGGGGAGACAGGCGCAGCACCTGGTTGGCGGAGAGCACTGCCACCGGCCGGCGATACCATCTCCCGAGGGCCGCGCCGCACCCGACCAGGATGACCGCACCGCCCAGCAGGACCAGCCAGCGGCCCTGCAGGCGGCGGGTGGCGATCGCGCCGGTCCAGCCAGCCGCCCAGCTGAGGAGGCCGAGCAGCCAGAGTTCCGCCGGCGTCACCGGGGCCACCCACAGGTTGCCTGATGCCCCCGGGTCACCCGGCGGCACGAGCAGCAGCGCGCGGCGGATTCCCTGATCTCGCGGGCTGAGGCGAGCCGCCCGGATCCAGGCGGCGAGTGACTGGGCGTCATCACCCGCCCGCCACGCGGCGTCGCCGAGATTGAACCAGTGGGTCGGGATGCCCGGATCGTCCAGGGCCCGCCGGGCAAAGCCGGCCATCGCCGCGGAATAGGCGCCAGCCTCGTACAGCTGTTCCGGTGGAGTCTGGGCGGACCCGGGGAGCACGACGCATCCAGCCAGCAGGCCCGCCAGCCCGGCCCGCTCCCGCCAGCGGCGGCGGGCGTCCTTCCCGCGCGGCGTAAGCTGGCCGAGCAGATCCTCGAGGTCCCGCGCCAGCGCCCTGGTATCGACACGCACCCCGGTGCCATACCGCGCTTGCCGGACCGCAGACCGGAGCACGGTGATGCGGTCGGCTGCTTGCGGGTCCACCCCGGAGCGGATCAGCGACGCCGTCAGCTCCACCTCGGCGGAATCCGCGAGACCAGGCGCCAGTCGCGCCAGGGCCTGCTGCAGCCGCCGTTCGACCTCTGCCAGCGAGTCCGGCGGTGCGGCAGGCGCCGCCGGGGCTGCGGGCGCCCGGCGGCGCCCGGACCGGCTGACCAGACCGAAAGCCAGGGGCAGCAGCAGGAAGGCCACCGCCCAGGCCCAGTCCGGCAAGCTCCGCTGGAGGCGCAGCGCCAGCGGCCGCCGCTGGTCGAGGCGCATCGGGGGCGGTTCCGCCCGTGAGGCCATGCGCTCGCCGCGCGGGGCTACCACCAGTGCGGGTCCCGCCGAGGTGGCCACGGCGTACTGACCGGTGACCGGATCGAAATAGGGGTAGCGCAACAGCGGGACACTCAACGCCCCTGCAGAGTCAGGCACCAGCAGGAACCGGAACGTCTTGTTGCCACCCAGCCGCCCATCGCGCACCGACACCTGTTCGCCCGATGCCTCGGAATAGACCCGAACTCCCGCTGGCCAGCGGAGCTCGGGCTGGGGCCACAGGGCGACATTGCCCTCGCCAGTGATCGAGAGCTCGACGTTGACGGCCTCTCCCTGCCGCGACTGCGCCGGGGTCACGGAGTGCGTCAGGCGCAGGTCATGGCCGACCGCCCCGATGAAGCCCGGATCCCGCCCCGCCTCCGGCAGGGGGCGCACCTCGATCGGTACCGTGGGGCTCGCAAGCTTGTACCGCTCCTCCTGGCTGAAGAACTGGAAGGCCAGCGGGACGCTGTACTGGAGCCGTGCGGGGGCAACGGTGATCCGGCCGGGCGTAAGCGGAAAGGCGACGTGATGCAGGACGAAGAGGTCGTACCACTTGCCGCCCACCTGCCGGCTGGCCGCGATCCCTCCGGGGACCGTCTGGGGATAGGACCACACCCCGTCTACCTGCGGCGATTCCACCGTGGGTGCCCGGCGAAGCTGCTGGCGTAGCTCGCGCTCGAACCACGCGATCGTCACAATGTCGAGCTGCTGCCCCACCACGACCACGGAGTCCGAGACCATCACCGTGATCGCGGCCGGGCCCAGCACCCCGGGGGGCGGGGCCCGCTGCACCAGTCGGGCGAGCCGGGCATTCAACGACGCCGTCACCGGTGCTGGCGAGCCACCCTCGATGGTCACGAGCACCGATTCACCCCGGGCGTAGGCTGCTCCCTGCCGGACCTGCACCGGCCCCAGGCGCCACTCCCCAGGCTGGGTGGCCCGTAGCCGCAGCTCTACCGTGGTGGTGCGCCCGCCGCCGCCCTCGGCGCTGACCTCACTTCGCTCCCCCCGGGCCTCCAGCTCGAACCCGCCGAGCGCGGGCACATCGATCCGGATCGGGTCCGGCAGGTCGCTCGCCACCCGGATGGTGTAGAGAATCACATCGCCGGGCGCGACCCGGTCCCGGTCCACCGCGACCATCACCTGGGGTCCCTGCCCCTGCAGGACCAGCAGCATCATGAGCGAGCCCAGCATCACCAGTCCTTCTCAGTGCTGGTGTTACTCCGGGCCCGGCCCAGCCGGCGAGAGCGGGTGTCGCGTTCCTCCCGGGCGACGGAGTTGAGGATCTGCTCGGCCTGCGACGGCGAGAGACTGGGCTGACCCGCCCCGCTCTCTGACTGCCCCGAACCCGGATCTGGCGGCGGGTCGCCGGCGGGCGGCGGTGGCTTCGGGTTGTTGCCTCCCCCGCCACTGGGCGGCGGAGGGCGTCGCCGCAGGGCCAGTTCCAGGTTCCACTTGGCGCGCTGGCTCGAAGGGGCCAGCCGCAGCGCCTCCTGCAGCCGGTCTGCGGCGAGGCTGAGGAGCGAATCGCGCTTGAGCGAATCGGCGGCGGCTTCGCGGAGGGAGGCGACGCCGTGGTTGTACAGCGCCCGGTAGCGCAGGTCGGGCTGTACGGTGGCCGCCGCGTGCTGCAGGGCGCGGCGGGCGCCGGCATAGTCGCCGGCGGCGAGCATGGCCGTGCCGGCGTTGTACCACGCCGTGTCGGTGGCGCTCTCGGAGAGTCCGCGTGAAAGCCGAGCGGCGGCGTCCGCCATCCGGCCCGCCTCGAAGTCGCGCACACCTGGTGCCGGCCGCTGGCCCGCCGCCCGGGGCGCCCACAGCAACAGGGCAACCCCGATCAGCGCGGCGGTGCGCCGGGTACTCGTCTGGGCGCCGAGGAGCAGCAGCCCGATGAGGGCCGGGATCCAGACCAGCGGCCGCAGATCCTCGGTACTGGTGGAACTGGTGGGTGCTCGCTGAAACGCCGAGAGCAGGTCGCGGACGGCGCTGGCCTGGTCGGGAAGTTCAGCCGGAACCAGCGCCGCCTCCGCGGCATCGGCTACCTGCTGCAGGATATCGTCCCGCCGCATGGTCTCGACCGGCTTCCCCTCGCCATCGGCCTTGTACTCCACCAGCGTTCCCGCGCTGTCGCGGAGCGGGATGTTGGTCGGCTTGGGAAGGCCTTCGGCCACCAGGATCACCCGGACCTCCGCCTCCCGCAGCCGGGTCGCGGCGGCCAGCACCTCGGGGAGGGAATCGTGGGTCTCGCCGTCGGTGAACACGATCAGCACCCGGTCGCCGGCCTCCCGTGAGGCGTCGAGCAATTCCCCGCCCTGGGTGAGCGCGGCGGCGAGTCCGGTACCGCCCTGGCTGGCGAGGTCCGGCGAGAGGGCATCGAGGAACATGGTGATCGCGCCGCCGTCCAGCGTGAGCGGGGCCAGGATGTAGCTCCGGCCGGCGAAGGCCACCAGGCCGACCCGATCGCTGGCCAGGTCCTGCACCAGCCGCCGGGCCTCCTGGACGGCCCGTCTCAGCCGGCTGGGCCGGGTGTCCTCGGCCAGCATGGAGCGGCTGATGTCCAGCGCCATCACGATGCTGAGCGCCTGGCTCTCGGTCTTGACCATCACTCGCCCGCCACGCGGCCCGGCCAGCCCTACCACCGCGGCCAGGCTGGCCAGGGCAATCAGCCCCGGCCCCCACTTCCCGGCCCGACCGGCTTGTGAGGCGAGATCGGGGGCCCAGGCGGCCGCGCGTGCAACCCGCCGCTGCCGGGCCACCAGGGCCACCACCCCGATACCCAGGGCGATCAGCGGCGCCAGGAGAAGCAGCAGCGGCGTATCGAAGGTCATGGGACCCGCACCACCAGCGTCGCGTTGAGCAACAGCTCCAGCCCCAGCGCGAGCAGCCCGATCAGCATCAGCGGTTTGGCGATCTCGTCGTACTTCACGTACCGCGTCACCTGAATGGGAGTCTTCTCCAGCCCGTCGATCTGCCGGAAGATCCGGCTGAGCGCCTCGGTGTCCTGGGCCCGGAAGTAGCGGCCGCCGGTGGTGGCGGCGATGTCGCGGAGCAGCGGTTCGTCGATGCGCACCGGCAGCACCTCATAGCGAAACCCGGAGAGCCCCCGTCCGGTGGGGATTGGCGCCTCTCCCTCCGTCCCGACGCCGATGGTGTACACCCGGATACCGAGCGCGGCGGCGGCGGCGGCGGCGGTGCGCGGGTCAACGGTCCCGCGGTTGTTCTCTCCGTCGGTGAGCAGCAGGATGACCTTGGACTTGCCCGGCGCCTGGCGCAGCCGGTTGACCGATGTCGCCAGTCCGGTCCCGATGGCGGTGCCGTCCTCCAGCATCCCGATGCGCAGGTCGGAGATGGCGCGCTCCAGCACCGGATAGTCCACCGTGATCGGCACCTGGGTGAGGGCTTCTCCCGCAAAGGCCACGACCCCGATGCGATCGGCACTTCGGCCCTGGACGAAGGAGATCGCCTGCTGTTTGGCCACTTCCATGCGGTTGGAGGGCGCGAAATCCTCGGCCAGCATGCTGCTGGAGATATCAATGGCCAGGACGATGGCGATGCCCTCGCGCTTGACCTCGACGCGGGAGCCGCCGAGCCGGGGGCCGGCGGCGGCCAGCACCCACGCTGTCCAGGCGAGCAGCCGGAGGGTGGGAGGGATCCGGGCCAGTACGCTGCCCGGACCTACCAGGCTGATCAGCCGCAGGTCGCTGTAGGTGGTGCCCGGTGTGCGCTGATTCCGCCGCCAGGCCCACCAGAGCGCCGGCACCAGGAGCAGCAGCAGGAGCCAGGGGCGGGCGAAGTTCATGCGACACGCTCCAGCCGGGCTGCCAGCCGCGCTGCCCGCTGCGCCAGCTCCACGACCTCGGCCCCGGGCGCCTCGGCGAACTGGGCGGAATCGAGGGCCCGCAGCAGCGTCGCGATCTCTTCAGTGGGCCACCCCGGCTTCTGCTCTGCAACGATCCCGATGAGGCGGGAGGTGATGACGCCGGCGGGGACCCCCGGCAAGTGGCCCACCACCACCCGCCGCAGCTCGAAGGCGGCGACCGCGGCCACCGCCCGGTGCTCGCCGTCCTCACTCCATTCCGCCAGCGGTGGCACCGCCGGGGTGACGGGCAGGCGCGGCGTGCCCCCCGGCGGTCCCCGGCGTTGCCGCCACCAGCGCAAGGGGAGGAACAACGCCGTGGCCAGCAGCAAGGCGACAATCAGGGGCAGCGGCGTGCTGACGCGTTGCGCGATGATCCCGGTTTCCGGCTGCACCGCCACGCTGTCAGGCGGCACACCGGCAGGGAGCACGCTGGCCACGTTGATGGTGCGTGACTCCGACGGCAGCGAGTCGGTCGTGCCGTCCGGACGGATCACCACCGGCCCCGGAACGCTGACCACGTGCCGGCCGGCGCTCCAGGCCACCGCCGGGTAGGCGATGATGGTCAGCGCTCCCTCCCGCCGGAGCAGCGGCCGCCCGAGCAGGCCGATCGATCCCGTCGGAGACCATGGCGCGGCACGGACTTCGGCACCGGCCGGCGCCGCGACCTCCCGCTCGATCCAGATCGTGTCGCCCACGGTAGGGAGGGCCGCCTGCAGCAGCAGCAGGAGCGCGATCATCGGTGGAGCCGTCGAGCCCGGAGCGCGAACGCCCGGCGGAGCGCGAAGGTGTAGTCCCGCGCGGTGCTGATCGCTACGTGGTCCACGCCCGCCGACCCGAAGGCCCGGTGCCGCTCCTCACGCCGGCGCTCCGCCAGCGCCCGGAGCCGGCCGCGGACCTCGCGCGCCCCGGTGTCCACCAGCCGGCGCTGTCCCGTCTCCGCGTCCTCCAGCTCCATCCAGCCGGCATCCGGCAGCTCGGTCTCGCGTGGGTCTTCCACCGCGATGGCCACTACATCATGCCGCACGGCCAGCTGTCGGAGCGGCTGCTCCCAGCCCTCCGCCAGAAAATCGGAGAGGATAACGACGATGCTCCGGTGACTGAGCAGTTCGGTGGCATAGAACAGGGCCGCAGCCAGATTGGTCCGCCGCCCCGACGGGGTGAAGGCCACCAGGTCGCGGATGATGCGCAGCGCGTGCCGGCGACCCTTGGCCGGCGGCACCACCCGCTCCACCTTCTCCGCGAAGAGCAGCGCGCCCACACGATCGTTGGTGGTCGCGGCCGCCAGGGCGAGAATCGACGCCACCTCGATGGCCAGAGCGGACTTGCTCCGCGGCGTGCCGAAGTGGGTGGACCCGGACTGGTCCACGATGAGCATCAGGGTGAGCTCGCGCTCCTCGGTGTAGCTCTTGACGTACGGATGACCCAGCCGGGCGGAGACGTTCCAGTCAATGGCCCGGAAGTCGTCGCCGTGCTCGTACTGCCGGACCTCGGCGAATTCCATGCCCTGGCCGCGGAAGACCGAGCGGTAATCGCCGGCGAACAGCGAGGCCACGAGCCCGCGGGAGCGGAGTTCGATGAGCTTGACCTGCTTGAGGATCTCGGGGGAGATGTTCGGCATGGCGATGGCGGCTGGGTCGGCGCCGTGGTCTCCGGGGCCGCCGGCCCTTACGGGACGGGAACGGCGTCCAGAATCCGGGTCACGACCTGATCGGAGTCAATCTCCTCTGCCTCCGCCTCGAAGGTGAGCAACACCCGATGGCGAAGCACGTCCAGCGCCATGGCCCGGACGTCCTCGGGGATCACGTAGCCCCTCCCGCGCAGGAACGCGTGTGCCCGCGCGGCCTGGGCCAGCGCGATGGACGCCCGGGGCGACGCGCCGAAGGCCACCAGCGGTTTCAGGTTGGAGAGGCCCACGACCGACGGGTCGCGGGTGGCCCGCACCAGGTCCACGATGTAGTCCACCACCTTCTGATCCAGATACGTGGCCGCGATGGTTTCGCGCAGCGCCAGAATGGTGGCGGGATCGAGCAGCCGGCGGACCGGCGTCTCGTCGCGGCCGCTGCGCCGCAGGAGGACCTCCTTCTCCTGATCCCGCGACGGATAGCCCACCCGCACCTTGAGCATGAACCGGTCGAGCTGCGCCTCCGGCAGGGGGTAGGTGCCCTCGTTCTCGATCGGGTTCTGGGTGGCCAGCACGAGGAAGGGCTCCTCCAGCGCGAAGCTGGTCCCGCCGATGGTCACCTGGTGTTCCTGCATCGCTTCCAGCAGCGCCGCCTGGACCTTGGCGGGGGCACGGTTGACTTCGTCGGCCAGGATGATCTGGGCGAAGATCGGACCCTGTTTGACCCGGAACTCCTGGTTTCGGGGATCGAACACCATGGTCCCGATGAGATCGGCGGGGAGCAGGTCGGGCGTGAACTGGATGCGGGAGAAGCTGGCCTCGACGATTTCTGACAGGGTCTTGACGGCCAGGGTCTTGGCCAGTCCAGGCACCCCTTCCAGCAGGATGTGGCCACCGGTGAGCAGCCCTACCATCAGCCGCTCGACCATCATCTCCTGCCCCACGATGCGCTTCCCGACCTCCAGCACCACTTGCTGGATCGGGCCGGCATCTACACTGCGGGCGGAACCGGAGGCACGAGCGGTCATGGAGTGAGTGGGCGGAAGGTGAGTCCGGCATCCGCCGGCACGTCGGGGGTACTGGCCGGATGCGTCAGCGGTGGTGCGCACTGCGCGCGAGACTGAGGATACTGCATCCCGTCGCGCCTGTCACCCCGCGAGGAGGTGATCTCCCTCACACCGCCGTCGGGTGGCTATCGTCGCTTCGGTCCGGGCTTCTGCGGTCCCATGCCGATGGCGGCGTAGAGCCCCGCCTCCTCAGCTGGCAGCAGGGGCCGCGAGGTCCCGACCGGGAGGTCCCCCAGCCGCACCGGACCGTACGACAGCCGGGCGAGGCGTTCCACCTTGAGGCCGATGGCTTCGGCCCAGCGTCGCACAATACGGTTGCGGCCCTCGATGAGAGTCAGGTCGAGGATGCTCCGGCCGTCCTTGCCTGGGCGCACCCGCAGCCGGGTCGCCGACACCGGCCGACCGTCGATGCTGACGGGACGGGTCATGGCCGCCTCGATCTCCGCGGTGGGCCGGCCGTGCACCAGCGCCACGTAGCTCCGGGGAATGCGGTACCGGGGGTGGGTCAGGCGATGGACGGCGTCCCCGTCCGTCGTCAGCAACAGGAGACCGGTGGTGTTCACGTCCAGACGGCCCACATAGGTCAGCCCCGGGATGCCGGGAAAGAAGTCCAGCACCGCGCGCCGTCCCGCCTCATCGTTCGCCGTGGTGACCACGCCGAGTGGCTTGTGGAACGCCAGCCAGCGGGAGGCATCCACTCGCGGGATCGGCTTCCCGTTGACCGTAATGCGCTGGGTATCGGGATCCACTTTCATGCCGATGGTGGCGACCTTCCCGTCCACCCGGATCTTGCCGTCGGTGATCAGCTGTTCTGCCGCCCGCCGGCTGGCGATCCCCGCCCGGGCCAGAGCCCGCTGCACCCGCATCTCGGTCATGATTCCGCCGGCACCGAGGCCGCCGCGTCTTCGGAATCGCCGGTCTCGGGCTTGTGGGGCTGGAGAGCAACGCTGAATTCCTCGCCGCGGGGCAATTCCCCCAGGTCCCGGAGGCCGAGCAGCTCCAGGAACAGCGGCGCCGTCCCGTAGAGCAGCGGCCGACCCATCGACTCGCTCCGGCCCACCACCTCGATGAGGCTCCGCTCCTGGAGGCTCCGCAGCACCCCGCCGGCCGAGACTCCCCGGATCTCTTCGATCTCCGCCCGCCCCACCGGCTGGCGATAGGCGATGACCGCCAGGGTCTCCATGGCGGCGGTGGTCAGCCGCGGCGTGCGCACCGCGAACTGGGCTCGTTCGATCGCCTCGGCGAAGGCCCGGCGGGTGAGCACCTGGTAGCCTCCCGCCAACTCCACGACCTCCACCGAGTGGCCGTCGAAGTCGTAGTGCTCCCGCAGCTCATCCAACGCAGTGCGCACATCGGCGAGCGCGGCCTCGGGCTCGAGGGTCTGGAGCTCCTCGATGGTGATGGGGCGATTGGCGGCGAAGAGCGCCGCTTCAATGAGCTGGGTCAGGGGCTTCACTGGCAACCTCGGTCGCGGTCGGCGCGGGAGTCTCGGGGGCGGCGGGCTCGGGGGCGGGCTGGAGCACGGGCAGCGGGGTCAGCGCGTCCAGCCGCTCCCGGCCGTCGCGGTGCACCATCATCGGCTGGAACGACCCGGGCTGGGACAGGCGGAGCGCGCCGCGCCGCGCCAGCTCCAGCAGGGCCAGGAGGGTCGAGAGGACCTGCACGATCGTGGCCCGGGGCCCCACCGCTTCCAGCCAGGTGAACTCCTCCCGTTCGGCCAGCAGCGCCTCGAGTCGGCGGATGGCCCCTTCGGTGTCCAGCGGGCGTGGCACCACCCGGTGCAGCACCGGCGAGGGGATCTCGGAGATCACCCGCTCCACCACGGTGAGGAGCTCGAGCAGGTCCAGCGTGAGCGGCGCCGGCGGCAGCTCGGGTGGGGGCGGCAGGTAGCCGCGGGCATGCTGTTCCGCCCGGCGCTCCTGGGCTCGCTCCAGCCAGGTCGCGACTTCCTTGACCAGCTGGTATTCGAGCAGCCGCCGGACCAGCTCGTGCCGCGGATCCTCCCATCCCTCCTCCCCCTCGCGCCGGGGCAGCAGCATCTGGGCCTTGAGCCGGAGCAGACGGCCGGCCATCTCGAGGTAGTCGGCTGCCTGGTTGAGCCCCAGCTCGTGGATCGCGCCCAGGAACTGGTCAGCGATCCGGGCGATGGGGATGTCCGCGATATCGATGCGCTCTTCCCGCAGCAGGTGCAGCAGCAGGTCCAGCGGCCCGGAGAACGCGTCCAGCCGGACCACGAAGGCCGGCTCGGCGCCGAGCGCGGAGGTGGGGGCGGCGGGGCTGGACATCAGCGGGCGAAGACGTTCCAGGTGTCGCCCACGCCAAACGGGGCGATGCCGTAGACCAGCTGGAGCATGACCCACTGGGCCGGGACGAGGAAGGCGCTGATGAGCGGGCGGAAGAAGATCAGCAGCGCCATGAGCGGCAGAAACCCGAAGTTGCCGAGCTGGCGGTAGCGCGCTCCCCACGCCGGGGGGAGGGCGTGATACAGGAGGTGGGAGCCGTCCAGCGGTGGAATGGGGATCAAGTTGAAGAAACAGAGCAGCAGGTTGACCCAGATGCCCAGCATCATCATGCGCTGCACCACGCTCACCTGGTCCACCGCCCCAGGCGCGATCCCCGCCACCACGCCGAGGCCCAGGAACAGGGCAGCGCAGACCAGCGCCAGGATGAAGTTGGTGATCACGCCGGCACTGGAGACGATGAGGTCGCCCTTGACGTAGTTGCGGTACTTCCGTGGCACCACCGGGACCGGCTTGGCGCCGCCGAAGACAAAGGCGCCATTGGTGGAGATCCACAGGATGGCCGGCACCAGGATGGTCATGATGGGGTCAATATGCGGCAGCGGGTTAAGGGTGACCCGCCCCAGCATAAAGGCCGTGTCATCTCCCTGCCAGAGCGCGGTTCGCGCATGGGCATACTCGTGGGCCACGAGGGAGAACAGCAGGATCGGCGCCGCGAGAATGAAATCTTGCATGAAGGCGGGGCAATCTAACCCCCCGCCGACGCTCCTGAAACCCGTCCACCGCTTGACCTTGCGGGCCTTTCCGTCTACAATCCTGCCTCCTTGTCGGCCCCTGTGGGCCGGCCCCGTCGGTCCGAACCCGAGGTTGTCCGTGCCCCGTATCAAGTCCGCCAAGAAGGCGCTGCGGAAGTCGCTGTCTGCCAATGAGCGCAATCGCGTCCGCCGCAGCCAGCTGCGCACCGCCGTCAAGAAGGTCCGTAGCGCTGCCAGCCCCGCCGAGGCCCAGGTTGCCTACCGCGAGGCCGTCCGGCTGCTGGACCGCGCCGGACGCAAGAACCTGATCCACAAGAACACCGCCAGCCGCGCCAAGAGCCGGCTGCAGAAGCTGGTCACCGGCAAGAAGTAGCCGTCGGCCCGGGCGCACGCCATAACGGATGAAGGGTGGGGATCGGTGTCCGATCCCCACCCTTTCCTGTCTGGCGACCCCGGGTCCGCCCCGGGTCCGCCGCTACAGCGCGGCCAGCTCCGCCCCGCAGCGCTCGCAGTACCACTCCGTGGGCCGGTTCAGCGTTCCGCATTCTCCACACTTGAGCGTCTTCTGTCCCGCCAACTGACTGGGCCGCTCCTTGGTTGTCTCGGCCGGCGCCGGGGCGGCGGCCCCCGGCTTGGGTGCCGGAGGTTCGGGGGGAGGGGTCAGGGCGTTGTCGGCCTTGATGAACCCGCCACTGGGCCGGGACTTGGGAGGGGTCGGCGAAGCCGGAGGAGCATCAATGGACTTGATGAACGCGAGTTCGTCCACTTTGCCCCCTGGAGCGGGTGCATCGCTGGGCTTGCCCGACGGGAACCACAGGGTCCGCCCCGGTACCTCCTCCTTCTTGGCCGGTGGCTTGGGAGGTGCGACAGGCTGTGGCTTGGGGGCCCCCGGCTTGAACGGGATCTCCGCCTGAGCCGGCGGTCCGGCGGCGGCGGCCGGCCGGGCCTCGGGTGGCGGCGGCTCGGCGGGCCGGACCGGTGGACGGGGGGCCGACACCGCGACGGGGGGAGCCGGTGGTGGCGGCTCGGGCTCGGGATCCTGCGGGACTGGAGCCCGGATGGTGGCCAGGACCTCGCTCAGCCGGGCGATCTCCGCGCTGGTCTGAGCCAATTCCTCACGGACCTGCCCCATGACCTTCATTCGCTCGGCGCGGATGCCGTCCCACAGGCGCTCGTCATACTCGCCCACCAGGTGGCGGACCTCAGCCTCGGCGAGTTGCTCCTGCTGCTCCGCCTCGCGGCTGGTCAGCGTGCCATGGCGCACGGTGAGATCACCGACCTGCTCTTCAATCTGGGTGACGTGGGTGCGCAGTTCCCGCAAGACCGCGTCCAGCCGACGTTCGTAGTCGGCCCGGACCCGTGCCCGTACGCTCTCCGGCACGCTGGCCGGGCCCTCGCCAGGTGAGTTCAGCCGGGCCAGCCAGTTCACGAACTGGGTCCGGTCCTGAAGCAGGCGCTCGATGGGATTTGCGCTATCTGCGTTCTGCTTGGTCATGTCCGGGATTCTCTTGCAGGCCCGCCAGCGCCTGCACCTGGCCGGAGGTAAGCCGGCGTACCTGACCGGCTTGTCGGGCGGCGAGCAGGATTCTCGCCGCGTGTTCCATGCTTTCCATCCGCACCTGCGCCAACGGCAGGTCGGAGCCCCATGTCACCGCGCCGTGGTTGGCAAGCAGCAGTCCGGCGCGCCCCATGAGGTACGGTTCCACCGCATCCGCCAGCTCCGGGGAACCCGGCCGGGCGTAGGGCACCACCGGAACGTCCCCGAAGAGCACCGTGACCTCGGGAAGAAGATCACCCGGGAGCCCCTCCCCGGCCAGCGCCAAACCCGTCGCCGTGGGCGGGTGGGCGTGGATCACCGCCCCCACGTCGGGCCGGACCCGGTGAATTCGCAAATGCAAATCTAACTCGCTCGTGGCCTCCCGAAAGCCGCCAACCCGGAGGCCGGAGAGGTCCACCTGTACCAGGTCGGCGGCGCCCAGCTCGCCCTTCAGGAGGCCCCGGGGAGTCACCAGCAGCCGTTCGGGGCCGATCCGGACCGAGATATTGCCGTCCAGGCCGGCGATCAGGCCGGCCTCCCACAGCCTCCGGCAACAGCGGATGATCTGGCTGGCAGCCTGGGCCATGCCGGTCATCGTGTCAGGCTTCCGAGCGCTCGTAGACCACTCTCCCGCGGACGATGGTCAGCTCGGCCCGGCCCCGGAGCCGGCGGCCACCGAAGGGAGTGTTGCGGCTCTTGGAATAGAACCGGTCCGGATCCACGGTCCACTCCACTTCGGGATCGAGGATCACCACGTCGGCGGGTGCCCCGGCGGCCAGCGAGCCGCCCGGCAGGTTGAACAGCTGGGCCGGCCTGGTGCTCATGCGATACAGGAGGTCCGGCAGCGTCAGCATTCCGGGGCGGACCAGCTGGCTCACCGCCAGGCCAAACGCGGTCTCCAGCCCGAGGATGCCGTTGGGGGCCTCGTCGAACTCGCGTTCCTTGGCGTCGTAGTGATGCGGGGCGTGATCGGTCGCGATCACGTCCACGGTGCCGTCCTTCAGGGCCCCCTGCAGCGCCTCGACGTCCGCCTCCTCGCGCAGCGGCGGGTTCATCTTGGCGTTGGTGTTGTATCCCTGGCAGGCGTCGTGAGTCAGGGTGAAGTGGTGCGGTGTCACCTCGGCGGTCACCTTCAGGCCCATCTCCTTGGCCCGGCGGATCAGCGCCACCGACCCCCGCGTGCTCATGTGGCAGAGGTGGATGTGCCCGCCGGTGAGCTCGGAGAGGATGATGTCGCGCGCCACGTGAATCTCTTCGGCGGCCGCCGGAATGCCCTTGAGACCGAGCCGGGTTGCCACGATGCCCTCGTGCATGGCCCCGCCCTGGGCCAGGGTGATCTCCTCGCAGTGATCTGCCACCGGGATACCGAACGTCCTGGCATACTCCAGCGCGGTGCGCATCAGGTGGCTGTTCATGACCGGCTTGCCGTCGTCGCTGATGGCCACGGCCCCGGCACTCATCAGCTCACCGAACTCGGAGAGCTTCTCCCCCAGCTGCCCGACAGAGATGGTGCCCACGGGGTATACCCGGGCCCGGCCCGCCTTCTGGGCCTGGCTGATGACGAAGCCGATCGCCCCCTGGTTGTCGAGCGGGGGATCGGTGTTGGGCATGGCGCAAACGGCCGTGAAGCCGCCTGCGGCCGCGGCCATGGCCCCGGTGGCGACCGTCTCCAGGTCCTCGAAGCCCGGCTCCCGCAGATGGACGTGCAGGTCGATGAGCCCGGGGGCAACTACCTTGCCCGCCGCCTCGATGATCTGGCAGCCATCTTCCCCGACAATCCCCCGCCCCACCGAGGCGACCCGTCCCTCGACGAGATACACATCGGCGATCCCGTCGCTCCGGCGGGACGGATCGATCACCCGGCCGCCCCTGATCAGAATCGGTCGTGTCACTCACTGCCTCCCTGGTGCTGCCAGTCCGGGGCGCCACCGGCCAGCAGGTAGAGCACCGCCATCCGCACCGCCACTCCGTTGGTCACCTGGGGCAGGATGACGCTGTGGGGGCCGTCGGCCACGTCGCTGTCGATCTCCACCCCGCGGTTCATCGGTCCGGGGTGCAAGATCACGATGTCCTTCCCCGAGCGCTCCAGCCGCTCACGGGTCACTCCGAAGACCCGGTTGTACTCTCGCAGCGAGGGGATGAACCCGCCGGTCATGCGCTCCAGCTGCAGTCGCAGGACGTTCAGGGCGTCCGCCCAGGCGATGGCGTCGTCAATCCGCGGGATGACCTCGACCCCCAGCTCCCGGATGTGCCGCGGCAGCAGGCTGGCCGGCCCGCAGACCGCCACCTCGGCGCCGAGCTTCTTGAGGCCCCAGATGTTGCTTCTGGCCACCCGGCTGTGGAGCACGTCCCCGCAGATGGCCACCTTGAGTCCCGCCACCCGGCCGAAACGGTCCCGCAGCGTGAGCATGTCGAGCAGTGCCTGGGTGGGATGCTCGTGCTTGCCGTCGCCGGCGTTGATCACGTTGGAGCGGATGCGCTTCCCCAGGAACTCCGCCGAACCGGAGGCGGCGTGGCGGATGACCACCATGTCGATGCGCATCGCCTCGAGGTTGCGGGCGGTGTCCACCAGGGTCTCCCCCTTGGACACCGAGCTGCCCGTGGAGGCGACGTTGACGGTATCCGCCGACAGCCGCTTCTCGGCGAACTCGAACGAAATGCGGGTGCGGGTGGAGGCTTCGAAGAAGAGATTGACGATGGTCTTGCCGCGGAGCGCCGGGACCTTCTTGATCTGCCGTTCGCTGACTTCCTTGAACGGTTCGGCGGTGTCGAGGATCAGCGTGATCTGCTCGGCCGACAGGTGCTCGAGCCCGATCAGGTCCTTGCCAAGGGTGGGCACCGGGGTCACGAGCCGCGCACCAGTTCGACGGCGTCCCGACCGTCGAGTTCTCTGACGAGCACGTCAACCCGGTCACCGGCGACGGTGGTCTGGCTGAGGCCGACGATGTCCGGCTGGATTGGCAGCTCGCGGCCGCCGCGGTCCACCAGCACGCAGAGCAGGATGCGCTTGGGTCGCCCGAAGTCGGTGAGCTCGTCGAGGGCCGCGCGGATGGTCCGGCCGGTGTACAGCACGTCGTCCACGATCACCACGGTGCGGCCGTCGAGGTCGCCGGGGATCTGGGTCTCGCCGATGACCGGCCGGGCACCGATGGCCTGGAGGTCGTCCCGGTAGAGGGTGATGTCCAGCTTGCCGCAGGGAATCGGCCGCCCCTCGAGCTGCTCCACCAGCTTGGCCAGCCGCTGGCCCAGCTCTACCCCGCGGCGCTGGATTCCCACCAGCACCAGGTCCGCCCCGCCTTGGGAGCGCTCCACAAGTTCCGAGGCCATGCGCGTCAGCGCCCGGGCGATGGCTCGCTCGTCGAGGAGAGTGGATCGTGATGGCATGATCGTTGGCCGGGAAGCTAGTCGGTGGGTGCCCCGGCGGGCCAGTGGTCAGCCCCCCGTGGGCGCCTTCCCCGCCCGGCGGACGGGCAGTCTGGCCAGCATGAGGATCCCGAACGCGCCGGCGAACAGCAGCCCCTCCCGCAGGTCCAGCTTCTGGACCATCAGGTAGTGGAGAATGCCCAGCACGGTGGCCGGGTAGATCAGGCGGTGGAGCCGGCCCCACCGCTTGCCCAGCCGACGAATGGCCCGATCGGTTGAGGTGAGCGCCAATGGGATCAGCAGGAGCCAGGCGGCGAAGCCCACGGCGATACGCGGGTGCTCGATCGTATCGGTCCAGATCAGGCCGGGATCGAGCGATTGATCGAGGATGAAATAGATGAGCGCGTGGACCAGCACATACCCGAAGGCCGCCAGCCCCAGCATCCGCCGGAGCGGCCCCAGCCAGTTCCAGGAGAACAGTCGCCGCAGAGGGGTCACCGACAGGGTGATGAGCAGCAGGACCAGCGTCGCCAGTCCGGTGACGATCTGCAGCGTCTTGACCGGGTCGGCGCCGAGGCTGCCGCCGCCGACGGCCCCCCAGACCAGCCAGGCGGCCGGCCCGAGGCAGGCAAGCAGGACCAGCGGCTTGAGCGCCTGCACCGGTCGGAAGGCCAAGGCGGGAGCCTCAGTAGTTGCGGCGGAGATCCATGCCGGCGTACAGGCTTGCTACCTGGTCCGCGTACCCGTTGAAGGGCAGCGTCGGCCGCTTGAACAGTTCTCCGATCCGGCGTTCCCGGGCCTGACTCCAGCGGGGGTGGTCGACGGCCGGGTTGACGTTGGCAAAGAAGCCGTATTCGTCCGGCGCCGCCTCCGCCCAAGTGGTCTTCGGCATGGTCTCCGTGAACCGGATCCGGACGATGGACTTGCCGCCCTTGAAGCCGTACTTCCACGGTGTCACCAGCCGAAGCGGTGCGCCGTTCTGGTTGGGCAGCGGCTTGCCATAGAGACCGGTCACCAGGATGGCCAGCGGGTTCAGCGCTTCGTCCAGGCGGAGGCCCTCGACGTAGGGCCACGGCAGAATGGCGCGGCGTTGCCCCGGCATCTGCTTGGGGTCCAGCAGGGTGGTGAATTCGATGTACTTGGCCCGGCTGGTGGGCTGCACCCGCGCAATCAGGTCCTTGAGGGAGAATCCCTGCCACGGGACCACCATGCTCCAGGCCTCCACGCAACGATGCCGGTACACCCGTTCTTCGAGCTTGTAGGGTTTGACCAGATCATCGAAATCGTAGTCTGCTGGCCGGGCGATTTCCCCCTCGATCCGCACCTTCCACGGACGCACCCGGAAGTCCTTCGCCAAGCGGGCCGGGTCGTCCTTGCCGGTGCCGAACTCGTAGTAGTTGTTATAGGTGGTAACCGATTCGTAGGGCGTAAGCTGGTCATCCCCGCCGCCGGCGGCACGCCGGGTCTCTCGGGCGAGCCCCTCGGCGATCGCGTTCCGCTCCCCGGCGGAGAGCACCACCCCGGCCGCCGCGAGCCCACCGAGGAATTCCCGCCGGTTCAGGTACAGGCGTTCGTCGGTGATTTCGGCAGCGCGGATGTCGGGGGGGCGGCGGATGAGCATCGTACCTCCGGAGGATATATAGGAAGATACGCCGGGAGCCCGGAAACGGTTCCCTGGATTTCCAGCCATCGGCTATCAGCCGCCAGCCCGGCAACCCTCCTGCAGACTCAAGACGGCCCCCCGGGAGCCCGGAGAGCCGTCGGCTTCCCCACCGTCGACAGCTGATCGCCAATAGCTGGCAGCTGAGAGCTCTGACTCCACGGACAGGGCGGGATTCGAACCCGCGAAACCCTTGCGGGTTTACACGCTTTCCAGGCGTGCCTCTTAAACCACTCGAGCACCCGTCCCCTGGCACTGCGGGGGCTCAACTTAGCGGCGGGCCTCGGAAAGTGTCAACAATCAGGGACCGCTGGCTCGTCCCGCCGGGATGCCTTACCTTCTTCGCTCCCCCACCCCTCCAAGGTGCACCATGGGCAAGCTCGTCTTCGGTGGCGTCCTCCTGCTGGTGTCGTTCTTCATGATGGTGGCCCGCTCCGGCAGTGCGGGCGGGCGGAGCTCCGGTCTGCTGCGCGCCATGTCGCTGGCCTTCGCGACGCTGGGTGTCGTGATCGTGCTGAGTGCCCTGGTGGTGGTGATCGAGCCCGGCGAGGTCGGGGTCAAGCACGCCTTCGGCACGGTGGACGAGCGGCCATACCTTCCCGGTCTCCACCTGGTGGCGCCATGGTCGTCGATGGAGCGCTACTCCACGCGTGAGGAACAGTTTCCCCAGGTCGGCGAAGAGGCCGAGTCCATCGAGGCGCTGTCGAGCGAGCAGATGGGGATGACGGTGGACGCGGGCCTCCGCTGGCAGATCAACCCGCAGGACGCGCCGCGGATCTTCATCGAGATCGGCACCGAGGAGCAGATCCACTCGATCGTCCACAACGCCATCCGGCAGGGTGTCCGGGACGGCATGGTGCGGTTCTCCATCAATGACATCTCCAAGCGGACCGAAATCGCCCACTATATGCAGTCCTTGGTGGACTCGGCGCTGATCACCCAGCCGCGGGCCGGTGGCCCGCCGTTCCGCATCGCCGAGGTGACGGCGTTCTTCCTCCGGGACCTGCAGCCGCCGGCCCAGGTCGTGGCCGCGATCAACGGCAAGATCGCGCAGGAGCAGCAGATCCAGACCGAGCGCCACCGGGTCGAGGTGGCCCGCCTGCAGAGCGACCAGCAGCGCCTGCTCAACCAGACGCTGACCGCGGAGGCGCTGACCAAACAGTACCTCGAGGTGCTGCACGACATGAAAGGGTCCAACAACCTGGTGGTCCTGGTACCCACTGAGGGTGGCATCCCGATGCTGGACATCGCCAAGCTGAGGCAGAACCTCCACTGACAAGGCGCCGATCCCGGGCTGGGAGCCCAAAAGAGGAACAGCCAAGCGACTGGCCGGAGCGGGTGCTCCGGCCAGTTTCTGGTGGAGGGGTGCTCAGGGTATGCCACCCCGGGACAGGGAGTAACAACGCTGGGCCAGCGTCTCGAGGTCTGCGAGTCGCCACCTCCCACGGTCGGTCAGCGTGGCGGTGAGATGAGCGGGCAGCGCCGTGCCGCCATGGCGGGCGCCGGCGATCGTTCCGGTCATCGCCCCCAGGGTATCGGTGTCGCCACCCACCCGGATGGCAAGGCAGACCGCATCCCACCAGGAGTCCGGCTCCCGGAGAAACGCGTACAGGCTCCAGCAGACACTCGTCGTGACGAATGCGGAGACCCCGTGGCCCGGCCATTCCCCTTTCGGAGCGATGGGATGGCGGCGCAGATGCGCCAGCGCCGCTTTCATCGGGAGTGCCGCCCAGCCACGCACCTGACGCACCGATCCAGCCACGCCGGCGTCCAGATGGACCACGGACTCGCCAATCTCCTCGAGAAACTCCCCGGCCCGGATCGACCGGCCGCGCGCGGCAACCGCCACCGCCGTTGCGATGGCCAGCGCCCCGGCCGCGGCCCGTGGATCCCGGTGGGTAACCCGGGCCTGTTCGCAGGTGACACGGGCCAGCGCTTCGGAGTCATCGCCGTACAACAGTCCGAGCGGTCCGACGCGCATCGCCGCCCCGTTACCGGCGTACGGGGCTGGCATGCCAGCCTGGGACCACGGCACACCCGCCTGGATCGCCGCCGCTGTGGTGTGTGCGGCCGGTCCGCCGCCAACCAGGTGGCCCAGGCCGACAAACGCCTGCAGCCGGGACGCAAAGCGGGCCGGGTCGAACGCGCCCCCGTCCAGGATGCTCTCGAGCAGTTCGCGCATGAGCTGGGTGTCGTCGGTCACCTGCCCGAAGGGATATCCCTCCCGTCCCGCGGCCCCGGCCTGGCCCGCCCGCAGCACCTCGTCCACGTACCGCCGCGCGTCGGCTGCCGGGCGTGCTTCGACCACGGCGCCCAGTGCGTCGCCGAGCGCCAGGCCGAGAATGCAGCCGGTGAACTGATCGAGTGTGTGGGACATAGGGTCAGGGTGGAGCGATCGGCTATCGGCGGTCAGCGTGTCCCGCAAGCGGCACGACCCTCCGGCGCAAAGTCGCCGAGAGGGCCGTCTGATAGCTGATAGCCGAGAGCACTTTCACGGACAGGGAGGGATTCGAACCCTCGAAACCCTTGCGGGTTTACCGGTTTTCGAGACCGGCTCCTTCAGCCACTCGGACACCTGTCCCCGCGATCTGCGCCCGGGGGCGGCCCACACCTCTGCAAGCTCTTTTCCGCACGACGCTTGACCCCCGCCGCAGGCGACAAGCTAACCAGTTCCCCTTGCGTGCGCCAAGCACCGCCCGCCGGTTGGCGGGCCGCCATGTCGGGTTCCGGCACCACCCCCGGGTTTCGGCTCAGGCCGCTGGCAGCACCGTGCAATCTCGCTGGGGCCGCAGGCGGAGACGAGTTCATCCGCCGTGAATCCGGACGATCCACTATCAGTGCGTTCCGACCGTCTTCATGACCGATTCACCTGTTCGGGTAGAGGATGAAATCCACCGGGTGGATCAGGGAGGTGACCATGCCCAAGTGGCTGCAGGCGGCCGTCCTGCTAGTGGCTGTGGCGCTGACGATCTTTGCGTTCCTTTCCTGGGTCGGGCACCGGCGCTGGCGGAAAGCGAGCGACGAGATGGCTGATCGCCTCGAGGCGGCGACGCGGTCGGACCCGACCCAGTCGTTGCCGGCGGGTCGTGCTGCGGTGCCTGCGCCCGTTGCCCGGTATTTCGCCTATGCCCTGCCGGCGGGTGCGCCGCCGGTTCGGACTGCCCGGCTGGTGCAGGAGGGAGAGTTCTTCTTTCATCCCGGTGGCAAGGGAAACCGCTTCACCGCTGTGGACCGGGTAACCACCGAACCGCCCGGGCTCATGTGGGACGCGAACATCGTGATGGTCCCACCCGTTGGCGCGCGGGTTCGGGACAGCTACCTCGAGGGGGTCGGGACCGTGCACGCCGCCCTTCTGGGGCTGGTACCTCTGGCACACCAGACCGGCTCCCCCGAGATCGCCACGGCGGCGCTGCAACGCTACCTCGCCGAGGCGCCGTGGGTGCCGACGGCGCTGCTCCCCAGTGCGAAACTCACCTGGACGGCGATCAGCGACAGCGCTGCCCGCGCCACGCTGACCGACCGGGGAGTCCGGGCCTCCGTGGATTTCCATTTTGGCTCGGGAGGAGAGATCACCGGCACCGTGGCCGAACGATACCGGTCGGTGGAGGGCAAGCAGGTCCTGACGCCGTGGATCGGAGCCTTCAGCCAGTACGAGCGGGTGGGGGGGCTGATGGTGCCGCGCCGGGGGGAAATCTCCTGGCAGCTCCCGGAGGGTCGATTTACCTACTGGCGAGGCCGCCTAGTGGCGGCCGATTTCGAACCATTCCCCTAGGTGGAACTACCTGCCGGCGGCGGAGGCGCAGCCCCCGATGATCCTGGCAGCACCAGGTCCTCCAGGAAGAACGCGGCGAGCTCCGCCCGTCCGCCGAGGTCGGCCTTGTGGTACACCGCCACCGCATGCTGCCGCACGGTGCGCTCGCTCCGTCCGGTGTCCCGGGCGATCTCCTTGTGGCTGCGGCCCTTGAGCAGTAGTAAGGCCACCTCCCGTTCCGCTCCCGTCAGGCCCCAGCCCTGGAACTGCCGGTCCACCGCGCTCCCCAGCCCTTCCAGGGCACGCTGGGCGCTGGCGCGCCACGCATCCCGCTCCTCCTGCCGGGCCTGAAGGGAGCGACGCAGAGTGCGGTTGACCCGCTCGGCCCGGAACCACCCCAGCCAGAGCCACACTGCGCCCACCAGGCCGCTCGCGATGAGGAAGAGTTCATAGACCACGTGGAGCGACCACCAGCTCGTCGGGGCGTCAAGGATGATATCAATCGTCCCGCCGATGATCATCAGGAGGACGATCACCAGCAGCAGCAGGCGCATTCCGCGTTCGGGAACCTCGGTCATCTCCGCCTCCGGCATCCGACGTGGTGGGGCCAAATCATAATCCGGAATGGGGCGATCCGGCATCTGCCCGATTGTGGCGGGCCACCCGGATCCCCATTGTGCGGCCACATTCAACCTGGAGCCTCACCGTGCTGCCCGATCCGCTGCATCCCGCTGTTGTTCACTTCCCTGTGGTTCTCGTGGTCCTCCTGCCCCTGGTGGTGTTGGGAGCATTATGGGCCATCCGCCGCGGGGTCGCGCCCAGCCGTGCCTGGGTAATCCCCGTGGCCACCGCCGCCCTGCTGGCAATCTCGGCGTGGGCGGCCCTCAAGACCGGTGAGGGTCAGGAGGAGCGGGTGGAGGAGGTCGTCCCCGAGCAGGCCCTGCACGCGCATGAGGAAGACGCGGAGCGATTCCTGGCCCTGTCCGGCGTCCTGGTCGTGCTCATGGGCGCCGGGTTGATCCGGGGTCGCGTGGGCCAGGCGGCGCGGGTGGTGGCCACCGCGGGGGCGCTCGGGCTGGTGGGGGCGGGGATCGCTGTGGGGCACAGCGGCGGGGAACTGGTCTACAAGCATGGCGCGGCGAGCGCCTACGTGGAGGCGGCGGAAGGGGGCCAGCTGCAGAGCTCACAGGGCGCCCTGGAGCGGACCGAACGCGACGATTGACCGGTATCGGGCCGGGGGTTGCGGAAAGGGCAGCCCCCGGGTATACTCATCGCCAACAGATTCATAGCCCTTCGGGGCCCCGGAGGCGGCAACCGGGTGATGCCAGGCCGTGGTAAGACGCTCGGTCCCAAAGGGGTCGGGCGTTTCGTCCGTCTGGGAGCTAGCCCTCCCGCCGCTCGGCGAAGAACCCTCGCAGCAGCTCCCCACATTCCGCCGCCAGGACGCCGCCCCGTACTTCGGCCCGATGGTTGAGCCGGGGGTGCCGCAGCAGGTCTCCCACCGACCCGGCCATTCCGGCCTTCTCATCCCAGGCGCCAAAGACCACCCGCCCGACCTTGGCGAGCACCAGTGCCCCGGCGCACTGGGCGCAGGGTTCCATGGTGATGTAGATGGTTGCGGCCGGAAGGCGGTCAGTGCCCTGATGGGCGAGCGCCCGGGAGATGGCCAGGAACTCGGCGTGGGCGGTCGGGTTGCCACGGGCGACCGTCTCGTTGAAGCCGGAGCCGATCACCGCACCCTCCTGCACGACCACGGCCCCCACGGGCACCTCACCGGTTCCCAGCGCGCGACGGGCTTCCGTCAGCGCCAGGCGCATGCCCTCCAGGTCGGCGGCGGAGGCAGGGGTGTCAGGCACTGGCCCGCTCGGGGGCCGCCTCCCGGCGGCTGAACCGGAGTTCATCGCCCTGGCGGCGAACTTCCACGGTGTCCCCATCGGCGAACTTGCCTTCCAGCAGCTCCAGCGCGATGGGATTCTGCAGTCGCCGCTGAATCACCCGCTTGAGCGGCCGCGCGCCGAAGACCGGATCGTACCCTTCGCTGGCGATCAGCGCCCGGGCTTCCGGGCCGACCACCAGGGTGATCTGGCGCTGGGCCAGCTGCTCCACCAGACGGGCCAGCTGCAGCTCCACGATCCGGGCAATCTCCGGTCGGCCCAGTTGGCGGAAAACGATGATCTCGTCCACCCGGTTGAGAAACTCGGGGCGGAAGTGCTGACTCATCTGGCCGCGCACGGCGGCCTCGACGCCGCGCCACGCCGCCTCGTCCGCCTCACCGGCCTCGAGGATCAGCGGGCTCCCGATGTTGGAGGTCATGATGATCACGGTGTTCCGGAAATCGACCACCCGCCCCTGGCCGTCCGTCAGCCGGCCCTCGTCCAGAATCTGCAGCAGCAGGTTGAAGACGTCGGGATGGGCCTTTTCGATCTCGTCGAAGAGGATCACGCTATACGGCCGGCGGCGGATCGCCTCGGTGAGCTGACCTCCCTCCTCGTAGCCGATGTAGCCAGGGGGGGCTCCGATCATCCGGGCCACCGAATGCTTCTCCATGTACTCGGACATGTCGAGTCGCACCACCGCGCGCTCGTCGTCGAACAGGAACTCCGCCAGTGCGCGTGCGGTCTCGGTCTTGCCCACGCCGGTCGGGCCGAGGAAGATGAACGACCCCGTCGGACGGTTGGGGTCGGACAGGCCGGCGCGGCTTCGGCGGACGGCATTGGACACCGCCTCGACGGCAGCCTGCTGGCCGACCACTCGGCGGGACAGCTCCTGCTCCAGCCGGGCCAGGCGCTCGCGGTCGCTCTCCAGCATCTTCGCCACGGGCACACCGGTCCATTTGGCTACGACCTGGGCGATATCCTCGGCCTCCACCTCTTCCTTGAGATACTTGACCGTCGCCTGGATCTGCGCCAGGCGCTTCTCCTCCGCGGCGATCTCCCCTTCCAGTTCCGGGATGCGGCCATACTGCAGCTCGGCGGCGCGTTGCAGGTCTCCCCGGCGGCGGGCCTGGTCCATCTCGGTCCGGAGCGCCTCCACCTCCTGGCGGCGGGTACTAACCTGGCCGATGGCCAGCTTCTCCGCCTGCCACTGCGCCTTCATGGCGCCGGAGCGCTCCTTGAGGCCGGCCATCTCCTGCTCCACCGCCTTGCGGCGCTCCACGGCGGCCTTGTCCTTTTCCTTGAGCAGCGCCTGGCGCTCGATCTCCAGCTGCAGGATCCGGCGTTCGACCTCGTCGATCTCCTGCGGCAGCGAGTCGATCTCCATGCGGAGGCGGCTGGCCGCCTCGTCCATGAGATCGATGGCCTTGTCGGGCAGGAACCGGTCGCCGATGTAGCGGTCGGAGAGGGTAGCCGCCGCCACCAGCGCGTTGTCGGTAATCCGCACGCCGTGGTGAACCTCGTACTTCTCCTTGAGCCCGCGCAGAATGGCGATCGTGTCGGTAACGCTTGGTTCGCCCACCAGTACCGGCTGGAAGCGCCGCTCCAGGGCGGCATCCTTCTCGACGTGCTTGCGGTATTCGTCCAGCGTCGTGGCACCGACCACGTGCAGCTCACCGCGCGCCAGCGCCGGCTTGAGCAGGTTGCTCGCGTCGACCGCGCCTTCGGCCGCGCCGGCGCCCACCAGGGTGTGCATCTCGTCGATGAAGACCACAAAGCGGCCCTCGGCCTGGGTCAGCTCCTTGACCACCGCCTTGAGCCGCTCCTCGAACTCGCCCCGGTACTTGGCTCCGGCGAGCAGCAGGCCGATATCCAGAGCCACGATGTCCTTGTGCTTGAGCGACTCCGGCACATCCCCGTTGACGATGCGCTGCGCCAGCCCTTCCACGATGGCCGTCTTGCCCACCCCGGGCTCGCCGATGAGCACCGGGTTGTTCTTGGTGCGCCGGGAGAGCACCTGCATGACCCGGCGGACCTCCTCGTCCCGGCCGATGACGGGATCCAACTTTCCCTTGCGGGCCTGGTCGGTGAGGTTGCGGGTGAAGCGCTCCAGCGCCTGGTACTGCGACTCAGGGGACTGGTCGGATACCCGGTGCGAGCCACGCACGCCTGCGAGCGCCGCCCGCAGGTCGTCGGCGGAGACGTTGTGGGCGCTGAGGAGCTGGCGCGCCGTGGTCCCCTTCTCTTCCACCACTCCAACCAGGAGATGTTCGGTGGAGACGTAGGCGTCGCCCAGCTGCTTGGCTTCGGCCTCGGCCCGGTCGAAGATCTTGTTCAGCTCTCGCGCGAAGGTCGGCTCCCCCCCGCCCTCCTGACGCGGCAGCCGGTCCAGTTCGCGGTCGGTCTCGCTGATCAGGGCGGTGACGTTCAGCCCGCTCTTCTGCAGCAGCGGCCGGACCACGCCCTCTTCCTGCGCCAGCAGGGCACTGAAGAGATGGGCGTCGTTCACCACCGGGTTACCGCGACCGGCTGCCACGCCGGCAGCCTCGCGAAAGGCCTCCTGGGCCTTGATGGTCAGTCTTTCCGGTCGAATCATCGGGTCCTCGTGTCGAAGGGGCTCCTCGGAGGACAGTGAAGGCAAGGCACGGGCCGGAAAACACTGCCGCTCTGGCAGACGGCCGGGGCCAGGGGCTCTCCCGCTCGGAGAGCCCCCGGTCCTCAGCGTCTTGCGATCATCTTCAAGGTGTAGCGGACCCCCTCAACGGTCAGTTGTGCGTAATAGATGCCCGGAGTGAGTTCGCGGCTGCCGTTCATCACCCGACCATCCCAGTAGGCCTCGTGGATGCCGCACCGGAGCCGGAGGCCATCCACTCGCTCGCCGTTGGAGTTGAGGAGAATCGGGACGGCGACGACCTGGACCAGAACATTGTAGATCTTCAGACTGACTAGTGGCTGCTGGCCTCCGTCGCACAGTTCGGGATTGAGGAAAAACGGGATTGTGGTCGCAGGAAAGAACGGGTTGGGATAGTTCTCCCGCAGTTCCACCGCTGGTGGTGCCCGTTCCTGTGCGGACACCGCAGTACCGCAGCCGGCGAGCAGCGCGAGGACCATCCCGGGCCAGTAGCTCCCGGACATGGGTATTCCTCCTACCTGGATTGTCCCTTGCCGGCCTGCCTCGTGAAGTTGAGAGGCAAGATCACCGGACCCGGGGGTGAACGCAAGAAAGCGGGTGCGGCCCGGCGGCTGCACCGCTGCTCAGGGAATCGGATCCTGCCCGGCGGGACCAGCTGGCGGGAGCCTGGGCCCGGCGCGACGGACATCACCCTCCCGGACCGTGAGCCCGCTTCGGTCGGCCCACTCCAGCAGCGGGATGATGTACTTCCGCGAGATCCCCAGGGCGTCACGTACCGCCGGTGGGGTGATGGGGCCGCGCGCGGACAGCTCTACGAGACGGGTCGTCAGCACCGCCAGCGCCCGCGCTCCGTAATAGCGGTCCCGCTCGACCGCCACGATTCTGCCGGTCCGGGCGGCCAGACGGACCGCATCGGCGGTACCGGGGGTCCGCAGTTCGGCTTCCAGTTCGGCCAGGGAAGGCGGCGTCAGGGCGCCCTGCTCAATGCGCTGGATGATCCGTTCAATCATCGCGTCGCCACCGGCGGCGCGCGGACGGAAGTCGACCTCGCGTACGAGGCCTGCGGCGATCGCGATGGCTCCTGCGCCGTCGAGCCGCGCCACGGCGACCTCCCCCGCGAGGCCCTGCCCTGCCCGGAGGGTTTCGAGCGGCATGCCCGGCGCCGCGGGGTGGGTGCGGTGAAACTCGCCCAGCCGCTCCTGCAGGGTTCGGGTGGCATCCTGGACGCGGGATGCCAGCAGTAGCTCGCCGCGCAGTTCAACGAACCCACGCTCCCGCCCCAGCGTCCGGCCCGCCTCCGGCGTGAGGCCGGAGAGCACCGGCAGGAGTGCCACGGCCACCCCCTCACCCCGGCGAGCGAGGAGGGCCGTCACGCGGGCCCCCGGGTCCTGACCGATCAGCGCCGGGTCCCAGCGGGCCCGCCGTCGGGGCGGCAGTGGGTCGGCGACGAGCGCGCCACCGATCGTGGTGACCGGACTGTAGCTGCGGATCACGGCCCGATCGCCCCCCCGCGCGACGATTGGCTCCTCCAGCGCCAGCCGGGCGAATCCCGACCCGCCGGGGGGGATGGGTTGGGCGGTTTGCACTCGCGCCAGCACCTCGGAGGTGCCGAGGTGCACCCGTACCCGGGCGTGGCCGGCCAGAGCGCGAGGCGCCGTCCGGAGGAGTTCCAGCTGCACGTCCACGGCACCGGTCGCCTCCCAGGGGGACCCGGCGGCCACCAGTACCGCACCGCGCCGGACCGACTCCCGATCGATACCCACCAGGGCCACCGCGACGCGGTCTCCCGGCGTGGTTTGCGCCACCGCGGTGCCGTGGCGCTCCAGTGACCGCACCCGACCCTGGAGTCCGGCGGGGAGGATGCACACCTGCTCTCCCGCGGCCAGCCGCCCCGACCAGAGGGTGCCCGTGACCACCGTGCCGGCGCCCGGCAACGAGAAGGCCCGGTCGATGGGGAGGCGGAGGAGGTCGTCGATGCGTCCTCTCGCGCTGCCGCCTGCCAGCGACGCCGCCAGCCGAGCGCGCAGCGCGTCCACGCCCTGTCCTGTGTGTGCCGACACCGGTACCGCCGGGCTGAAGCGGACAGATGACCTCGCGAGCCACTCGTCGACTTCAGCCTGGACCATCGCAAGCCACTTCGGCTCGACCAGGTCCGCCTTGGTGATGACCGGAATCCCCGCCGGGATGCGGAGCTGCTCGACGATGGCCAGATGCTCCCGCGTCTGCGGCATGATGCCTTCATCGGCGGCCACCACCAGCAGCACAAGGTCGAGTCCCGCCGCCCCGGCCACCATGGACCGGATGAGATCCTCGTGCCCGGGGACATCCACCACGCCGGCGAGGGTTCCATCGGGGAGGTGCAGCGGTGCGAAGTGGAGGTCGAGCGTGATGCCGCGGCGGCGCTCCTCCTCCAGCGGGTCCATGGCACGGCCGGTCAGCGCCTGGACCAGGGCCGACTTGCCGTGGTCGATGTGGCCAGCGGTTCCGACGATCATGCCGGCACCCAAGCGACCTGCTGCCAGAAATCGAGGGCGGGAAGGGTCGCCCCTTCACCCAGGTGGTGGCGGATGTAGCGGGCCACGAGCCGGCGATGCGCCGCGGCGTTGGGGCGGTCGAGGGCCGGCAGGGTCCCGCCTGGCTGCAGCAGCTGGCGGAGCGCGGCTGCGCTCTCCGGCGGCAGGCGCACCGTCTCGGTGCCTCGGGCACAGGTGGTGCACAGCGCCCCGCCCTCCTGCAGGCTCCACCCGAGCGCGCCGGTTGCCTCCAGCGGACGCCCGTCGCGCACACACCGCTCCACCCCGGGTGAGAAGCCCAGGGCTGCGACCAGCCTCCAGACCGTGTGGATGGCGGCAGCCTCGAGAGAGCCTGTCGGTTCCAGTTCGAGGCGGCGCAACGCGGCCGCGAGCAGCTCGAACGCTTCGGGATGCGGCTCGGCCGGGGCCACGCGCAGCATCAGCTCGGAGAGGGCGGTGGCTGTGGCATACCGGCCTACGTCCCGGGTCAGCAGGACCGGCAGGCTCACAAGATCGAAGGCGGTAAGGGTGTGCAGCTCCCGGCTGTCACGATGGATGTAGTGAGCTTGGCCGCCGCTCAGCACCTGCAGCGCCGCGCCGAAGCGGCTACGGGGGCGGAGGGCCCCCTTGGCGATGGCGCTCTGCACACCGTGCTCGCGGGTGGCCAGGCGGACGATCTTCGAGGTCTCACCGTAACGCCAGGTGGCAAGGACAATGGCCGGGGTTGAAATGAGTGGCATGAGGATGGGGTGGCCGCCGGCGGCCGCCAGCCGCCGCCGGGAGATCCCCTATGGTGCGGGCGGGACTGTGGTCACCACCGCATCCACCGGGCAGGCTCCCACATCCAACACCCGGCTGGTCGTCAGGTTGCGCCGCAGGATATGCACCCGGCCAACGGCGGGACTGCCGCAGGCTCCGGCTTCCAGCCCGTAGACGCGCCCCCCGGCGTCAACCGCTACGGCACTCAACGTCGGGATGGGCACCCCGTCTCCGGCCCCTCGGATGACCTTCCGGGCCAGCCGGTCGAACACCATCAGGCCCTCAGCCGGGACTGCTGACGTAGAGGCGATCTACCTGATCGGCCGCCACCCGGCCCGGAGCGCCCCCGAATCCGCCGAAGCTCCCGGCTTCCTCCCGAGCCACCGGATCCACCAGGGAGAGTCGGCCGCTCACGCTGCCGTCAGCCGGACCGCGATTGAGCACGTAGAGCACGCCGTCGCTGGCGATGACCCCAGAGGCGGCCCCACCGGGACCCGGCAGGGGGATCGAGTCGATCCCGGTGGCCAGCCGGTTGGTGACCGGATCCACCACCGAGACCCAGCTCGGGCCGGCAGGGACACCGCCAGCGAGGTTGCCGTTGAGCACGAACACTCGCCCGCGGGTGAAGACCAGCGCCTGGGGGGTGACCCCGACGGCCACGCTGGCGGTGTCCCCGGTGAGGTAGTTGATCCTGGTCACGGTGTTGAGGGATGGATTGCCGACATAGGCGATGGAATCATCCACCACGGCGGCACCGGTGGCACCGGACCCGACCGGCAGCCCGATGGTCCGCGCGACGGTACGAGCCTGCAGGTCCACCACCGCCACGGCATCGGTGGCGCCAAGCGGCACCAGCGCCCAGCGGCCGAGCGCGGCCATGCCGGGCGGTGGCAGGGTGAGGACCCCGAGGGAGACGGTATCCACCGCTGCCGGGGACTGGACCGGAATGATGCTCAGCGAGGCGTCGCCCTGGTTGAGGACCAGGACGAGCTCCAGGGGTGGTGGCAGCGGGGCGGAGGCCTCGGCGCAGCCCAAACCCAGCAGCAGCAGTAGTCCGAGCCGGGCGGCAGATCGGCAATGCATCATGCTGGAAAGATGCAGCGGTCAGCCTCCGTATGCGACCTCCGGCGTGCCCGGCCCGGCCGACTGGATCACAGCCCCACCCGGGCCCCGACGAACACCGCCCGCCCGAGGCCGGGGAAGCCCACGACGCTCTGGTAGCGCTTGTCGAGCAGGTTTTCGCTGCGCAGGGTCGCCGCCACCCGCGGAGCGCCGGGCGCGCTGAGAATCGACACGGACAGGTCTGCATCCACCAGCAGATAGGCTGGCAGCGTCGTGCGGGTGGACGGGAAGGACTGGAAGTTCACGTCCTGCCGCGCCCCGGTGTAGTTCACGGCGACGCCGAAGGCCAGGCGATCGATCGGCCTGAATCGGCCATCGAGACGCGCACTGTGGGAGGGGCGCCGGATCAGCTCCTTGCCCTCCACGAAGACGTCGCCAGTCCCGGTATTGAACCCGGCATCCCGCACCCGGGTTCGCAGGTAGGTGTAGGACGCGGAGACGCTCGTCCGCCGAGCCAGCCGGAGGTCGGCCAGCAGCTCTACCCCGCGGCTGGTGGCGCGGGCGACGTTTTCGTAGGTCGGGTTTCCCGGGCTGGCTCCGCCGTTGTACTGAATCAGATTCTTGAAGCGCTGGTCGAAGTAGTTGGCAGAAAGGGTGAGCGTGCCGCCCAGCAGGCCCTGTTCGAGTCCGAATTCCCACGCGGTGCTCTCTTCCGGTGCCAGCCCCGGGTTGCCCACCTCAAACGGGCTCTGGGCGTAGTTCTCCCGGATGGAGGGCTCCTTGAAGCTCGACCCGATGCCGGCCCGTGCCCGCAGACGGCCGACCAGTGTGTACACCGCCCCGGCACGATAGGTGAAATGGGTCCCGAACTTCTGATTGTCGTCCAGCCGGAGACCGACATTGATCAGGGCGCGCTCGCCCACATCCACCACCGCCTGCCCGTAGGCGCCGATGTTCCGGCGGGTGGCCGCAAAGGGCGGATCGGCGCTGACGGAGACGGCAGTATCGAAGTTGAACTCCGAGCGGCTGAACTCCCGGAGGTCCTGAAATTCGGCCTGGCTGCCGAGGGTGAGTCGGGCGCGAGGGGAGAGCTGCAGGATGCCCCGGACGTCCGCGGAGCGGCGCAGGGATCGGGTCTGGCTCTGGGAGGCGAAGAAGCCGACCGTGTCGGCCGGATAGTCCGGTGTATCGCTCGATCCGTCCACCTGGCTGTGTGAGGCGAGCTGGATGCGGAGTTCCGCACCCCCTCCGAGGCGGCGGCCCAACTCCAGGCCGAGGGTGGTGCCATCCTGCCGGTTGATCTGGTTGCTGTCGTTGGCGATGCCGGCGGAGTTGGTCGGGAAGTGCAAGGTGTTGTCGCCGGTCCGGGCCGTCAGGGTGATGTCGGTCCGTTCGTCGGGGCGGACGCTGAGGGCGCCCGAGCCGACGGTGCTGGCGTACCCGCTGTTGAAGCGGTAGATGCCGTCGGTGGACAGGCGCGACAACCCGGCGGAATAGGAGGCGACCGCGCTGCCGCCGCTGACCGCAGCGGCGCCCAGCCAGCTGCCGTGGCTGCCACCCTGCGCCGAGGCCTCTCCGCTCAGCCCGCCCTTCCCGCGACGGGTGATCACGTTGACGACACCGGTAACGGCATCCGATCCGTACAGCACCGAGACCGGGCCACGCACGACCTCGATCCGCTCGATGTTGTCGGTGCTCAGCGTGCCGAAGTTGAACGCGCCGCCCGCCTGGTTCACCGCCACGCCGTCGATCAGCACCTTGGTATAGTCGCTCTCACCGCCGCGGACAAAGAGTGAGGTAGTACCGCCGTAAGAGCCGGTCGAGACCACCGCCGCCCCTGGCACCTGCCGGAGTGCGTCCTGGAGGAAGAAGATGCCACGCTCCCGGAGCTGCTCGCCGGAGATGATCGTGGTGGGCGAGATGACCCGCGCCAGCGGAGTCGGGGCCCGGTCGGCAGTCACGACGATCTCATCCAGTTCGACGGTATCGCGCTGCTGGGCCCCCAGCGAGGCCGGAAGGACAAGGGCGGACGCCCAGACCATCAGGGCACGGATGCGACGGTTGTTCACGGACAGACTCTTCTCCGGCTACTCGCCGGGTTTGAGGGGGACGACCTGGGGCGCACCATCACACCATGTGGTGACGGCGACCCTCCAGGCGAAGACATCCTCGACGATCTCCGGGCGGAGCACCTCCGCCGGCGGGCCCTCGGCGGCCACCCTGCCCTGGCGCAGCAGGAGCAGGCGGTCGGCGTAGCGCGCGGCGAGGTTGAGGTGATGGGTAATGAGCAGGGTGGCGATGCCGTCAGCGGCGAGCCGCCGCACCAGCTCGAAAACTTCCATCTCGTGGCGCACATCGAGCGACGCCGTCGGCTCGTCCAGCACCAGCACCCTCGGCTCCTGCGCCAGCGCCCGGGCCACCCGAACCCGCTGCCACTCTCCGCCCGAGAGGGTATGGGTGCGCCGGCCGGCGAACTCGGTAACGTCGGCCCGGGCCATCGCCTCGGCCACGACCCGACGGTCGTGCGCGCCCGGCGCGGCCAGCGGGCCAAGATGGGCGTACCGCCCCAGCGCGACGGTCTCTTCCACCGTGAGCGGGAACAGCATCTCCTCCCGCTGTGCCACGACCGCGACCTGCCGGGCGAGATCGCGCGGGCGCCATTGGTCCACCGGCCGGCCCAGGATCGTCACCGAGCCGCTGGAGAGCGGCAGCGTCCCGAGGATGGCACGCAGCAGGGTGGTCTTGCCGCTGCCGTTGGGCCCGACCAGCCCGATCAACGCCCCGGGCGACAGCTCGAGGTCCACGTCCTGGATGGCCGGGGCGGCCCGGCCGGGGTAGTGAACGGTGACCCGCTGGGCCCGAATGGTCATGCGATGCTCCGGCGCAGCAGCACGGCGAAGAGCGGGACCCCGACCAGCGCGGTGACCACGCCGACGGGCAGCTCCAGCGGCGGCGCCACACTGCGGGCGAGCGCATCGGCCAGGACCAGGAAGGCGCCTCCCGCCAGGAATGCCGCGGGTAGGAGCTGGGCGTGCAGCGGTCCCCACAGCCGCCGCAACGCGTGCGGCACGACCAGGCCCACGAAGCCGATCATGCCGCAGGCGGCGACCGACACGGCGGTGAGCAGTCCGGTCGCGACGAACGCCACCCGCTTGAGCCTTTCGGGATCGGTGCCGAGGTGCCGAGCCGTCTCATCCCCCAGGGCGAGCAGGTCGAAACCCCGGGCATGCCAGGCGAGCACCAGCAGGGGGAGAATGGCGTAGGCGAGGAACACGGCGAGCGCCTGCCAGGAGGCGCCACTCAGGCCGCCGAGCATCCACAGGAAGGCGTTACGGAGCTGGCTGGCGCTGGAGAGCACCAGCACCGCGCTCACCACGGCGCCTGCGAACGCGCTGACCACCACGCCGGCGAGGAGCAGGATGTGGGCGTCAAGCCGGCGCCCCTGCACCAGGCTCAGGCGATACACCAACGCCAGCGCGGCCAGCGCGCCCCCCAGTGCCGCCAGCGGCAGGGTCCAGACCCCGCCCAGCCCCAGCGAAATCACCAGCACCGCGCCGAGCGCGGAACCGCCCGAGAGGCCGAGCAGGTACGGATCGGCGAGAGGATTGCGAATGAGCGCCTGCAGCACCGCGCCAGAGACGGCCAGACCGCCGCCCACCATGAATCCGAGCAGGGCCCGCGGCACCCTGAGCTGCCTGATAATGGCGGCGTCAGGTGCGCCGGCGTGGCGGAGCGCCTGCCACACACGGATCGGAGGGATCGCCACCGCGCCCACCGCAATCCCCGCGAGCAGTGCGGCGACGGCGAACAGTCCGAGCAGAAGCCAGCGGTTCATCGCGCCTCCGCCAGGGCCTGCCGCAGGGCCAGGATGATGTCGGGCGCGCGCGGGCTGGGCCGGCCAAAGGCGGCCGGCGAGAAGCGAATGAAGCGTTGTTCTCGGACCGCGCGCACCACCTGCCACTGCGGGCGACCGGCGATCGCGGGCAGCCCGCTGTCTCCCACCAGGACCAGGTCGGGATCCCGCGCAGCGATGGCCTCGATGCTCACGGTGGCGGACGGGGCGGAGAGATCGCCAAAGAGGTTCCGCCCGCCGGCGCGCTCCAGCACTTCGCTCTGGAAGCTTCCTGCCCCGATGGCGATCGGGGGCTGGTCCCACGCCAGCAGCAGGACCGAGGGACACCGGCTCCGGGGGCAGGCGGAGTCGGGTGCGATCGTGGCGCGGGCGACGGCTGCTTCGAACGCGCTGGCCAGGGAATCGCCGGCGGTGCCCCGCTCCAGCAGCGGTGCGAGCAGCCGGGCCAGGCGCGGCACATCCTGCAGGCGGTTGAAGTCGAGCTGCAACACCCCCACCCCGGCCTCCCGCAGGCGGCGTGCGGCATCGCTGTTCTGGGCCGACCGGTACAGCAGCACGAGGTCGGGGCGCTGGGCCAGGACCGCTTCGAGGTTGGGGGGGATCCCGTCTCCCACGTCTGGCACCGCCGCGGCGGCCTCGGGATAGTCACACCACCGGGTGCGCCCCACCAGCCGGTGCCCGCTGCCCAGCGCGAAGACCAGTTCGGTGGTCGCCGGACTCAGCGAGACCACCCGCTGGGCGGGACGCGCCAGGCGCAGTGTGTCGCCGGCGTCGTCAACAGCCAGCAGGCGCGCCGAAGCGGCCCGCGGTGAGGCGCAGGCGGCAAGGACGGCGCAGCAGAGGACGGGAATCGCGCACAGCAGCCGCAACGCGAACGCCCATCCCCGGGGCCGTGGAGATGGGCGGACAGAAGCCAGCAGAGGGCTCAAGTCGCCACCGGTCCCTCCCCCGAGGGTGATCGTGGTGGCACGAGACGAGAGGTCTCCTGGCTTCGGGCATCCCGCTCGCCTTCCCGGTTTCCCAGTGGCGAATGTGAGCGGGAACTGAACTGCCCGTTACAGTGGCGGGGCCGCGCCGGTATTGCACCGGCTTCCGAGCATCCCGACTCGTGTGTTGGTGTTGACGACGGCGCTAACCTAAGTGACGCGATCCTCCGGGACAAGCCCTGCCGCGAGTCGAGCCTTCAGGCGGGCGCGCTCTTCCTGGTATCGGGCCCAGTCGGCCGCCGGCGTCTCGGCCTCCTTGCCGGCATATCGGGCATCCAGCCGGGCCAGCTGGTCGAGCACCGGAGGAGCGACCGCAGTCGTAGTGGGTCGCCGCAGCGCGCGGAGCGTCATCAGTCCGAGCGCCAGCGCCACCAGGCTCACCAGCCCCGGCAGCAGCCAGCGGGCGAGGCTGCCGCTGAAGCCGATCTCCAGCACCGACCCGCCGCCGGCCGCTCCGTTCCACTGTTCGAAGGTCCGGTTCTCGATGGTCTGCGGTCCCGCGCGGGTGATCCCGGCCCCGCGCACAACGACATCCGGCTCTTCCAGCAGGATGTTCAGGGCGGCGACGGAGTCCAGCATCGGGACGCGTACCCGACCGGGATTGGGTGGCAGGGAGTACGTGTAGATGAGCTGTTTGTCGCCCGGGGCCACCGGTGCGAAGAGCAGGACGCTGTCCCCCCGGAAGATGAGCGCCTCGGGCGAGTAGTCGCCGTCGCCGGCCTGGGCTCCGGCGGCCCCGGTGGGCAGCCGGGCCACCCAGACGGGCCGCGTGCTGTCGCCGGCCACGCGGGTCCGGGTGCCGCTGTTCTGCAGCACCACGATCTCCAGCGCGGGCCGCAGCCCGCTCGGATCCGGCTTGCTGATGACGATGTGCCGCGAGGCCACGCTGACCGGGGCGGTGCCCGAGGTGTCCGACACCAGGAGCACCAGGCCGCTGTCAGGGCTCGTCGGACTGCCCTGGAGCGCGGTGGAGAAGTACTCGATACCGGCGAATCCGGCGCTCAGGAGGTAGACCGAGCCGCTATCGGCAGCGTAGCGGAACCGGAAGCGTCCGCGAGCATCGGTGAGGGTGGTGTCTACCGGGCCCTGCAGCGCCCGGCCCACGCGGTGCAGGACGACCGTCGTCCGGGTTACAGGCACGGTGTCCGTTCCCTGCACCAGCATCACCTGCCCGGAGGCGGTGACCGTTTGCTGGGCATGGAGTGGCAGGGCGGCGCACAAGAGAAAGGCGCACCGCAGGGTGCGCCTCATGGCTGGAACTTCCCGAAATCCTCCGGGTCCATCTTCTCCAGGTACGCGCGGAGCTTCTCCGCCTCGGCGGAGGGATCCGGGTCGGGGGCCGTCACATCGTCGCCGAGTTCGAGCAATCCGTCGTCGGTGAAGATCGGGGCCTGCACCCGGAGGGCCAGGGCGATACTGTCCGATGGCCGGGCGTCGAGCTGGAAGAGGTGATCCTCCCGGGCCAGCCAGAGTTCGGCGAAGTACGTCTTTTCCTTGAGGCCGCTGATGCAGATCCGCCGCACCGTGGCGCCCAGGCCGGTGATGACGGACTTGAGGAGATCGTGGGTCATGGGGCGCGGCGCCTTGATGCCCTGCAGCTCCATCGCAATGGCGCTCGCCTCCGCCGGTCCGATCCAGATCGGCAGCATTCGCTCGCCGGATTTCTCCCGCAGAATCACCACCGGAGTGTTCGTGGTGCGGTCGAGCCCCAGGTGGGCGACGGTAACCTCGATCATCCGACGGCGTCGAGGAGTTCTTCCACCCGGTCGGTCTGCTCCCACGGGAAGAACCGCAGCCCGCCTCGGCTGAACGGCTTGCGGCCGAAATGGCCGTACGCCGCCGTCGGGGAATAGATCGGCTTGCGCAGATCCAGCGCCTTGATGATCCCGCCGGGGGTCAGATCGAACACCTCCCGCACGGCGGACTCGAGCCGCGCATCCGGTACGGCCCCCGTCCCGAAGGTGTGCACCATGATAGACACCGGCTCCCGGACCCCGATGGCGTAGGCGACCTGGACCTCGCAGCGGCGTGCCAGCTTGGCTTCGACGATGTTCTTGGCCACCCACCGTACGGCGTACGCCGCCGACCGGTCCACCTTGGACGGATCCTTGCCGCTGAACGCCCCGCCCCCGTGACGGGCCATCCCACCATAGGTGTCCACAATGATCTTCCGGCCGGTCAGGCCGGCGTCTCCATGGGGGCCGCCGATGACGAAGCGTCCGGTGGGATTGATGTGGATCCTGGTCCGTCGGGTGTCCAGCCCCGTCCGGGCCAGCACCGGCCGGATGACCTCCTCAATGACACCCTCGCGAATGGTCTTCTGCGACAGGTCGCGCCCCTTCCAGGTGGCGGCGTGCTGGGTGGAGACCACCACCGTCCGGATGGCCACGGGCCGGTCACCGCTGTACTCCACGGACACCTGGCTCTTGCCGTCGGGCCGTAGCCACTCGAGCTGGCTGGTGCCCTTCTCCCCGCGCCGCACCGCGGCCAGCTGCTCGGCCAGGCGGTGGGCCAGCTGGATGGGCAGCGGCATGCGCTCCTTGGTCTCATCCGAGGCATAGCCGAACATCATCCCCTGGTCGCCGGCGCCGCCCGTATTCACGCCCTGGGCGATGTCGGGCGACTGGTTGTCGATGGCGGCCAGCACGGCGCAAGTCGTGCCGTCGATCCCGTAGTTGGCGTCCACGTAGCCGATCTTGCGGATCGTCTCCCGCACCACCTCCGGAAAATGCACATAGCAGTTGGTGGTGATCTCTCCCGCAACGATGGCCATGCCGGTGGTCACCAGGGTTTCACAGGCGACGCGGCCGGCGGCATCCTGCTTGAGAATGGCGTCCAGGACAGCATCGGAGATCTGGTCGGCCACCTTGTCCGGGTGACCTTCGGTGACGGACTCGGAGGTAAAAACGTGGCGGGGCGTGGTGGCCATGAGCGGGGGATGTAGGTGTGAACGGGGGCTCGCGGAGCGAGCCGGTTGTCATGCGCGCAAGCTAGTGCCAGTGGTCTGGCGCGGCAACGCTGCGAGGGTCTCCAGCAGGCGCGGATCAAAGAGATCCTCCACCGCGGCGCGGAGCGCGTACGAGACTCCTTCCGCGGTGTCGGCTTCCAGGGCGGCGCGGGCCGCGCGTTCGGCCACACTGATGGGCACGCTCCGCACCACCCACTTCAGCAGTGGCAGGGCCGGAGGGGCCACACTCAGCGTGCGGTAGCCAAGCCCGAGCAGGAGGACGACCGAAAGGGGATCAGACGCCATCTCGCCGCAGACGCTGACGCCGATGCCGGCCCGGGCGCCCGCCTCCGCGATGGACCGCAGCTGGCGCAGGATGGCCGGATGGTGCGGAGCGAAGCGTTCCGCCAGTCGGGCGTTGCCGCGATCGACCGCCAGGGTGTACTGGACCAGGTCGTTGGTCCCCACCGAGAAGAATGCGCTGTGGCGGGCCAGTTGGTCGGCCATGATGACCGCCGCCGGGGTCTCGATCATCACACCGACGGGAACCGACGCGGCGGCGCGCACCCCCGCGCGGGCGAGGTTCAGCGCCTCCTCCAGCAGCATCTCCTTGGCCTGCAGCACCTCCTCGACCCGGGTGACCAGCGGGAGCATGAGCTGCAGGTGCCGATCCGCGGCCGCTCGCAGCACCGCCCGGAGCTGGGGGCGGAAGATCTCCGGGTGATCCAGGCAGACCCGGATGGAGCGCCAGCCGAGGAACGGGTTGGCCTCCATCGGGGCCCGGAACGCGGCCGGGAACTTGTCCCCGCCCAGATCGAAGGAGCGCACGATCACCGTGTGTCCGGGAAAAGCGTCGCTGACCCGGCGGAAGTAGTCGGTCTGTTCGTCTTCGGTCGGCAGCACGGCCCGGCCGGTGACCAGGAACTCGGTCCGGAGCAGGCCCACGCCGTGAGCGTCATGCCGGGCCGCGGTCATGATCTCGTCCGGCAGGTCCACGTTCCCCATCAGCGTGAGCTGGACGCCATCGGGGGTGATCGCCGCCTGTGACACCGCGGCCTCGAGCTCCAGTTCCAGCTTCTGGCGCCGCGACAGCAGGGCGCGGGCGCGCTCGATCTCGGCGCGGGTGGGATCGATCAGCACCACCCCGGTCTGACCGTCCAGCAGGAGCGTGGTGCCGCTCAGGATCCGCTCCAGCGCCCCGACCGCGCCCATGACCGCGGGAATACCCAGGGAATGGGCCAGGATCGCGGCGTGGGAGGTCCGGGTGCCTTCCTCACTGATGAGACCGACGACATGGTCGCGGTCCAGCTGGACCGTGAGCCCGGGGGAGAGCTCCCGGGCCACCACGATGACCTGCTCGTCAGACGGCAGTGCCCAGAGCTCCTCCTCCGGGCGGCCCAGCAGGCGGGTGAGCATCCGGTTATGGATGGCGGACAGATCCGCCAGGCGCTCCCGCAACAGGGCGCTGCCCGACCCGGCCCACACGTTGCGGACCTCCAGCGCCTTGAATTCGTAGGCGGTCTCGGCGCTGAGACGATTCTCCCGGATCAGGTGCTCGACGCCCCGGAGAAAGTCGCTGTCCTGCACCATCAGGATCTGGGCGTCGAAGATGTGCGACTCCTCACGGCCGGCCCGTTCGTGCACCCGGTCGCGCAGGCTGCCGAGCGTCTCCACCACGCCGGCCACGGCCAGGTGCAGCCGGGTGACCTCGGCCTCGACCTCGTCCGGCAGACACGCACGGTTAGGCACGTCCGGCACGTCGTGCCGTACGATCATCGCCGGGCCGAAGGCCACCCCGGGCGAAACCCCCACACCGAGCAGCCGGTTGTCGCTCATGCCTCGCCAAACCCCCTGGCCACCAGCGCCACAAGGGCCTCGACCGCGGCCGCCTCGTCGGCGCCGGTAGCCCGGAAGGTGAGCGAACTGCCGCACTCCGCCGCCAGCATCATCACGCCCATGATGCTCTTGCCGTTGATGGCCATGCCATCCTTGATGATCTCGACCTCGCTCTGGAAGGCGCTGGCGACCCGGACGAGCTGGGCGGCCGGCCGCGCGTGGAGACCGAGCTGGTTCACGATCTTCGCCTCGCGTTCGGTCATGGCAGTCCCCATGCAAGAAGCAACGCGCCGCCGAGGGCGCCCAGGCCGAAGCGGACGGCGGTCATCCTCGGCCCGAGCGCCCAGCTGGCGCCGAGGCCCAGACCGAGCGTGAGCAGCGCGGTCCCCAGGCCGGTGACCTGCTGGCCCTGGAGCAGCCAGCCCGCGGCCACCGGCAGCAGGGCGCCGACCAGCACACCGGCCGCCACGCCGGCGCGGGGCGCGGTGCGGAGCAGCCAGGAATCACCCAGCGCCGCCCCGAGTCGCATGCCCGATCGCAGGCCGATGTTGAGGGCCCACCACGAGGTCGCCAGGCGGACCAGATTGTACGCCGCCAGGATCGCCACCAGGGTCCAGACGCCGAGGTCGAGCACCACCGCCAGGCCCGCCGCCGCAGCGGTCGCGGGCGCCAGTCCCACCCAGAAGAGCTGGTCGCCGAGCGCGCCCAGCGGGCTGGTCAGGGCGGTGCGCAGCCGGGTGATCTGGGCACCCGGGACCAGGTCGTATTCGGCGCGGACCAGAGCCCCCAGCGCCGCCCCCGCGAGGTACGGGTGCGAGTTGAAGTACTCGGCCGACCGCACCACCGCTTCGGCGTGGCGCGCCGGGTCCGACAGCTTCAAGTCCTCCAGCAGGGGCTGGGCGGCGTAGCCCATGCCGATGCCCGTGAGTCGCTCGTAGTTCCACGCGCCCTGGATCGCAAAGAGGCGGACGAACGCGCGCGCTGCGCCGCTGGTCACTGGAGCACCAGGAAGAGGAGTCCCAGCGCCGTTCCGATGGCCAGGGCACGCAGCCGGACACCCCGTCCTGCGCTTCGGATCGCGCCACCCAGCGCGGCGGAGAGCCCGGCGCCCACCGCCACCGCGGTGACCAGCGCGAGCCGCGGATTATCCCCCTCAACGGGGCCCAGCAGAAGCCCGGCCCCGAGGAGCGCCAGCAGCGTCAGGAACAGGCTCCGGACGATGTCACCGGAGATGCCACGCCAGTGCAGCCGGGCGATGGTGCCGGGGTCGCCGGCGGCCAGCCCGGCGGCCTGGGTGCGCAGGGCTCGACCGCCCGCCTCCCGGTGCCACTGCAGGGTCCAGCCGCCCACCGAGGCCATGACCAGACCGAACAGGGTGGCGACGCCGAGCGACTGTTGCCACGCACCCGCCCCGTCAGCGAAGACCACCGCACCGACCGTGGCCGCCCCATAGTCCGGGTACCGTGAGGCACCGACGGGAAGCACATCGAGGGCGAAGAGTTCCAGCACCAACCCGACGGCGAGCGCCGTCGGCACATCGCCCAGGATGAGTCCCGTGCCGAGGGCGGCAAACAGCGGCCGCGAAAGCAGCCCCTGCGGCAGGCTGACCAGATCCACACCCACGACCGTCCCCCAGGCGAGCAGGGCGGCGGTCGTGCCGGCCGGGGAGAGCATCAGCGGAGCGCCTCCAGCGACACCGGCGAGGTGGTGGGAAGATCCTGCGCGGTGATCTCGACGCCGGAGTCGGCCAGCCCCTGCAGCACAGCGAATTCCTCATCGGTGAGGTAGACGTACGGGAGCCGTGGCCGGCGACCCGGTTTGTGATGCAGTCCCCCGAGATTGACCTTTTCGACCGGTGGTGCCACCCGGCAGAGCGCCGCCATGGTGGCGACGTCAGCGGTCAGGAGGAGGCCGGGCCGGGGGTCCGCCCGCCACCCCGGTACCTGTTCGGCGGCCTCCTTGAGCCCGGCGAAGTACAGGTCCACTTCCGTCGGCACTCCCATCCGGTAGAGGTCGCGCTCCCATTCACTGGCGTAGACGGCATCGTCCACCAGGACCACGAAGGCGATCCCCAGCGGCTTGCCCCAGCCAATGACCACCTGGCCATGCACCAGGCGGTCGTCCACCCGATAGAGCACGATCGGCATCAGGCCTTGCGGATCGCGTCCGCACCCTTCTCGGCCGCCCGGACCACGCCGTCGCCGGGCGGCAGGGCCCGGTTGTTCAGGAAGTCGAGCAGCATGGGAAGGTTCACGCCGGTCACGACCCGGACATCCGTCCGTTCATGGGCCAGGTGCATCGCGGCGAAGAAGCAGGAACCGCAGGGCATGTCCACGAACACCACGGCCGGGCTCGCCCCGGCCGCATCGGCCAGCCGGAGGGCGATCTCCTCGCGGCCGCAGCCATTGTTGGAGACCGCCACCAGCGCCCCACGCTGCCCGCTGATGCGTTCGGCCGCCTCGATGAGAGCGGCGGCGAGGTCGCCGTGAGCGATCACGATGCCGCGGACTGGTTCACTCATAGTCGTCCTGGAGGTATTCACGCAGGCCCTGCTTCTCCTTCATCTTCCGGATGAGCCGCTCGTTGAACGCCGCCGCCACATCCACGCCGGAGTAGCGCAGCAGGTGCATCATGGCGACCACCTCCGCGATGACGGTGATGTTCTTGCCCGGGTTGAGCGGCACGATGACCCGGGGGAGCGACACTTCGAGAATCATCGTCTCGAGCTGCTGCAGCCCGGTCCGCTCCGCGTCCTGGGCCGTCTCCCAGGCCTCCAGCTGCACCACCACTTCGATCCGCTTCTGCTGCCGTACCGACCGCACCCCGAAGAGCGCCGGAATGTCGATCAGCCCCACCCCACGGATCTCCATGTGGTGGGCCGCCAGCTCGTGCCCCTGGCCGATCAGGATATCGCTCCCCCGGCGAGTCACCTGGACGATGTCGTCCGCAACCAGCCGGTGCCCCCGCTCGATCAGATCCAGGACGCACTCGCTCTTGCCGATGCCCGACTTGCCGATGAACAGGAGCCCCACACCGTAGACATCCGCCAGCGAGCCGTGCAGGGTGGTTCGCGGCGCGAAGGCCGCTTCCACGATCGGCTTGATCCGGCGGTAGAACTCCGCCGTCTTGAGGCGGCTCTTGAGGAGCGGCACGCCGTGCCCCCGGGCCAGCTCCAGCAGCTCGGCGGGAACTTCCTGGTTCTTGGTCACGAAGATGACCGGCAGCTCGAACTGGAAGAACTGCTCCAGGCGGGAGCGACGCTCGCCTGCCTCCAGCGCGTTGAGGTAGGTGATCTCGGTTTCTCCGAGCACGTGGAGCCGCCGGGGCATGAACCTGCCAGTATACCCCGCCAGCGCCAGCCCCGGACTGGCGACTTCGGGATCGGGGATAGGACGGTCCAGTCCCAGCTCGCCGGTCAGCGGCTCGAGCTGGAGCGGATCGCCCTTGCGGGCCAGCAAGTCGCGGATGCTGATCGTCACACGACATCCCGCGCGGACCGGCGCCGCCGGGTCCCGGACTTGATGGCCTGGCGGCGGAGCACCGCTTCGGCGCGGGCCCGGAGTTCATCGGATACGTCGCCGTGACGGGCCGTGATTGTGGTTTGCATCGGGTCCTCCTTGAGACAACCTTCCGCGATTCGCTATCCGCTGTCCGCTGTCCGGGGTGTGACATCGAGCGCCGCGTCAGCCCCGGCGGACCGCGGATATACGGATAACGGTGTATCCCCTCACCCCACCATCCCCTGCACCCACGCCTCCGTCTGGCTCGCAGCCTGGTCCCAGCTCAGCGACTCCGCGTAGTGCCGAGCCTGACTGCCCAGCCGCTCGACCAGGGCGGGATCGGCGGCCAGCTGCAGCATCCGGGCCGCGAGCGCCTCCGTGTTCCCATGCGGCACGAGATAGCCGGTTCGGCCGTCCTGTACCGAATCGCGGAGCCCCGGGCTGTCCGAGGCGAGCGACGGCGTCCCGCAGGCCGCCGCCTCGACGTTGGTGATGCCCCACCCTTCCTTGGCCGACGGAAAGATGTTGGCCCAGACCGTCTGCAGCAGCTCCAGCTTGCGGGCCTCGGTCACGAACCCGAGAAACTGCACCGCCCCCTCGAGGCGGAGCCCGGCGGTGAGCGTCTCGAGCCGGCTCCGGTCGTCTCCCGACCCGGCGATGAGCAACCGCACCGCTGGGTTGGATTCGCGTGCCTTCGCCAGCGCCCGGATGGCGAACTCTACTCCTTTATAGCGTCGCAGCCGCCCGATATACAGGAACACCGGCAGCGGGGTCCGTCGGCCGGGAGTGCCCCCGGGGTGGAACGCCACGGCATCCACCCCGGGGTGGATGACGACGATGCGCTCCGGCGCCACGCCGCGCTCAACGAGGTCGTCCCGGGTACTCTGGCTGATAGCGTGGAACGATGCCCGCCGGTAGGCGCGCGCAATCGGTCGTTCCAGCAGCCAGACCAGGGCCGCCACCGGCCAGGGCGCCTCCTGGAACACAGTGGACCCAAACAGGTGCGGGATGATCACGCCGACTGGAGCCCGAGTCAGCGAGGCGGTGAACAGCGGGATCTTGTTCACGTCCTCGATCAGCACATCCGGCGTCTCCACGGCGAGCGCCGCGCGCACCGCCCTCCGTCCCGCCAGGGCAAAACCGTTGCGATCGCTGTGCCGCAGGACCTCCATGCCATCCACGGTGGCCGACGACGCGGCACCCCGCCAGCCGGAACAGACCAGCCGAATCCGGTGACCGCGGGCAGCCAGCCGACCGAAGATCTCGTGCAGGTGGATCTCCGCCCCCCCGGCCTGCGGGTTTTCCCGGTCCTGCCAGTTGACCAGAAGGATGTTCACAGCCGTCCGAGACTGTGGGCTACCCGGTCCAGCACTCCGTTAATGAATGCGGGTGCCTTGGCCCCACCGAAATAGTGCGCCAGCTGCAGCGCCTCGTCGATGACCACCTTGGGTGGTGCCGCCCCGAGGAGCAGCTCATGCACGCCGATCCGGAGGATGTTGCGCTCGACCGGGGCGATCCGGTCGAGCCGCCAGTGCTCCGCGGCATCCATGAAGTGCCGGTCGAGTTCATCGCGCTCGTGGAGCACCGCCTGGGCCAGGGCCTCGGCCCGGTCGTAGACCAGCGGATCGGGCCCGGTCAGCTGCGCCAACCGAGTGACGGCATCGGCCAGGGTCAGGTCGCCCACCAGTTCCATCGAGTAGAGAATCTGCAGGGCGCGGGCGCGCGCCTTGCTTTCAGGCCTGAGCATCGGCGCTCCGCAATTGGGCCAGCGCATCGGCGGTGCGGATGGCGGCCTCAGCCGATTCGTAGCCCTTGTTGCCGGCGGTGCCGCCGGCGCGGGCCATGGCCTGATCCAGGGTGTCGGTCGTCAGCACGCCAAATGCCACAGGCAGGCCATTCCGCGAGGCGACCTCGGACAGGCCCCGCGCGGCTTCCCCAGCCACGAACTCGAAATGGGCCGTCTCCCCCCGCACCACCGCCCCCAGGGCGACGATCGCGCAATAGCGTCCCGTATCGGCCGCGGCCGCAGCGGCCGCGCCCAGTTCGAACGCACCCGGCAGCCACACCACGTCCACGTCCGCGGCGGCGAGTCCCGCCTCCCGGCAGCAGGCCAGCGCCCCATCGAGGAGCCGGCCAGTTACCCGTTCATTGTACTGACTCACCAGGATGGCGATGCGCCCGGTCGCCCGGAGCTGCCCGCGAAATTCCGGCATCGGCTCAGTGGGCCAGCAGGTGGCCGAGCTTGTCGCGCTTGGCCTCGAGGTAGGCGCGATTCTCGACATTCGGATCGGTGAGGAGGGGAAGGCGCTCGACGATCTCGAGTCCGTAGCCCTCCAGGCCCACCAGCTTGCGGGGGTTATTGGTCATGATGCGGATGGAGCTCAGCCCGAGATCCCGCAGAATCTGCGCACCGATGCCGTAGTTACGGAGGTCCGGCCCGAAACCCAGCCGGACGTTGGCCTGAACGGTGTCGTCCCCATCATCCTGGAGGGCGTAGGCCCGCACCTTGTTCACCAGCCCGATGCCCCGCCCCTCCTGGTCGAGGTAGACGATTACCCCGCGCCCCGCCGCGCCGATGGCGCGCATGGCGGCGTGCAGCTGGGGACCGCAGTCGCAGCGCTGCGAGCCGAACACGTCGCCCGTCAGGCATTTCGAGTGCATGCGCACCAGCACGTCCCGCTCGCCGTCCACCTGCCCCATGACCAGGGCCACGTGCTGCGCGCCATCGACGTCGTTGCTGTAGGCGAGGATCCGGAAGTCCCCGAACTCGGTGGGCATGCGCGCCTCGGCCTGGCGATGTACCAGCTGCTCCATCCGCAGCCGGTACGCCACCAGTTGGGCCACCGTGACGAATGTAAGGCCGTGCTCCGCGCAGAAGATCTCCAGCTCGGGGCGTCGGGCGGACTCGCCGTCGCGCCCCATGATCTCGCACATGACCCCCGCCGGGTAGAGTCCCGCGAGCCGCGGCAGGTCCACCGCGGCCTCGGTATGCCCGACGCGTTGCAGCACCCCGCCTGGCCGGGCCCGCACCGGGTCCACATGCCCCGGCCGCCGCAGGTCCGTCGGCGCGGTCTTGGGGTTGATGGCCACGTGAATGGTCTTGGCCCGGTCGGATGCCGAAATGCCGGTGGTAACCCCGAACCGCGGGTCGGCGTCGATGGTGACGGTGAATGCCGTGCGCATGGACTCGGTGTTCCGGCTTTCCATTTGCGGCAGTTCCAGCTCGTCACAGCGCTCGCCCGTCAGCGCCAGGCAGAGGCGGCCCCGCGCATGGGTGATGATGAAATTCACCATCTCCGGCGTGACCAGTTCGGCCGCGCAGATGAGGTCACCCTCGTTCTCGCGTTCTTCGTCATCCGCGACGACAACGAACTTGCCGTTGCGGAGGTCCTCGATGGCCTGCTCGATAGTGCCGAAAGTCATGGGACGCGGTCAGCCGACCGCTGCAGTAGATGGTCAACGTACTTCCCGATGGTGTCGCCCTCCAGATGGACCTGCTGGCCCGGCTGGCGCTGCCCCAGGGTGGTGTGCTGAAAGGTAAACGGGATGAGCGAGACCTGAATGAGCCCCGGCGCCGGGACTGCGTTCACGGTGAGACTCACCCCATCCACCGTGATCGACCCGAGCGGGATGGACACCCGGGACACCTCCGGCGGCACCCGGACGTCCAGGAGCCAGGCATCGGCGTGGCGAGCTATGCGCTCAACGGTCCCCACACCGTCCACATGACCCTGCACCAGGTGGCCGCCCAGCCGGTCCCCGGCCTTGAGGGCCCGCTCCAGGTTCACCCGCTGACCCTTCTGGTATCCGCCCAGTAAAGTCCGGGCCAGAGTGGTCTCGACGGCATGGACGGCAAACCATCCCGCCCCCGTGCGCTCGACGGTCAGGCACGCGCCATCCACCGCGATGCTCTCTCCCTTCCGCAGCCCACGGTAGGGGGCCCCGATCCGAAGGGTGAGTCCATCCTCGGTCCGGCTGGCCGACCGGACCGTGCCGATGGCGGTCACGATTCCGGTAAACATGACTCCCGATCCACGACCAGCAGGGTATCCTCCCCCAAGGGTCGGCGCTCGGCAACGCGCCAGCGTTCCGCTTCCACCAGCATCTGGCCGGGCAGGCCCGACACGGCGGGCACGGCGCTCTCCCCAAGCCAGAGCGGCGACTGAATCCAGTAGTACCGGTCCACCAGCCCCTGAGCCAGCAATTGGCCGGCCAGCCGGCCTCCCCCCTCAACCAGGAGCGACCCGATCCCCAGCATGCGCAGGGCCTGCAGGCCCACGGCCAGCGTCGGAGGACGTTGGACGATCACTCCCGCCGCTTCGAGGGATGCCAGCCGGGCGGACGGCATGGCTGGGCTGGAAATGAGAATGGTCGGAATCTGCCCCGCCGAACGTGCCAGCGCGGAATCCACGGGGAGGTCGCCCATGCGATCGAAGACGACTCTTCGGGGCGGCTGCCGAGGCTCGAGCTCGCCGCGCACGGTGAGGGAGGCATCGTCGACCCGGGCCGTATGGCCGCCGACCCCGATGGCATCGAAGCCGGCCCGGAGCCAGTGCACGTAGTCCCGGGCGCCTTCGCCGGAGATCCAGCGGGATCGCCCGCCGTGATCCGCGATCCGGCCATCGAGCGTCGTCGCCAGTTTGAGCGCGACGAAGGGCCGGGCCAGTCCCTTGAAGGAGTGGAAGAAGCTCGCGTTCTGGGCTCCCGCCTCATCCGCCCGCACCCCGAATTCCACCTCAATGCCAGCGGCCCGGAGTCGGTCCGCACCGCCGGCCGCCTCCGGGTTGGGATCCGGCGCGGCAGCCACCACCCGTCGTACCCCGGCAGCGATGATCGCCTCCGTGCACGGCGGCTGCTTCCCCGCATGGTTGCACGGCTCCAAGGTCACGAACAGGGTCCCCCCGGTCGTCCTCCCACCCGCGGCGTGGAGCGCCGCCGTTTCGGCGTGCACCCCCCCGTACTCGGCATGCCACCCCTCGCCGACCACGGTTCCATCCTGAAGCAGGACAGCCCCGACCAGCGGGTTGGGGGAAACCCGCCCCCAGCCCCGCCAGGCGAGCTCCAAGGCCCGGCCCATAGCTTCAAAATCGTTCACGGGTGGGAATTTAGGGGCAAAGGCGGAGCGGCGGAACGGTAGGGTCGGGGCGAGGTCAGAACTTCAGGGCAACCCCGGTCCCGCCGTAGAAGCGGCTGCTGCTTGGGTCGTTGAGTTCGAAGTGGGTGGGGAGCTCGGTCTTTTTCCCGACCTGGAGGCCCCCTTCAGCCCACAGGTGGATGGGGCCGATTTCGATGCCGGCATTCAGGGCCGTCATGATCCGGGAGGTGGAGAGCTTCACCGAGACGGTGCTGTCTCCGCCGGCGACGGCCGAATCGGCGTAGGTGACGACGCCGGTGCCGGTGTAGAGGTCGAGGCCCGCGCCGGCGGCGAGCGTCACCAGCCCGGCCTTTCCGCCGACCATGAGGCGAACGTTGATTGCGGAGAGGGAGGTGGCGGCCTGCAGCGGATCGCCGCTGGCCCGAGAGCCAAAACGAATGGACGGCATGTCCCGCTTCATCACACTCAGGGAGACCGTCGGTTTGGGTGCCGGCATGGTAAGGGCGGCCCGGAATCCGAACCCCAGCCCCAGGGCCATTGAGGCGACCTCGCGGGCGTTCTCGTCGATCGCGATTCGGGTGGTGGCCCCGGTGGGTATCAGGACAGCTGAGCCCAGCAGGTCCACCGCTGCAGTGCCAAGCGGCAGCTGCTTGCTGAAGAGCCCGAGTGCGATGTCCAGGCGGGGAACCGGGACCAGCAGGCGCTTTTCAGCGGCGACGGTGTCGGTCGTCCCGTCGTAGCTGCGCGCGGGAATGGTGACGCGGGCGAATCCCACCCGGCCGGTGACGCGGAGGTGGCCGAGTCGGCCGATCGCGGCGGCGGTTCCGGGCACCGGATTGCCGCCGCTGACCAGGAGCCCCTCCAACGGGAGGAAGGCGGTGAGGGCGTCTATCCCGGATTGGCAGAGCCGGCCGGTGGAGGAGGTGTCTGCGGGACAGGGGCTCGCCTGCGCACCCGCCCGGAGCGGGGTGGCCAGGAGCGCAATCAGGACGATCGCAGCCGGGCGAACCCGCACCGCTCGGGATGGTCTCATCGTCTCGAGTATCGGCGGGTGAACAGCCAGGCTTGAGGAACGCGATCGCCCCGGCCGGCCAAGAAGAGGCCGCCGCCCGAAGCGCTGGCCTCGGGCGGCGGCTGGTCGGGCGGACGGCCGTGCCGTCTAGAAGGCGAAGCGGATGCCCCCACCTGCGAAGAGCCGCTTGTCGGACGGGTCGTTCCCGGTGAAGGTCGTCCGCAGGTTCTGGTCCTTGCCGAACTGGTAGCCCACCTCCGCTGCGATCTTGAACACCGGGAAGTCGAGCGCGCCGGTCAGGAACGCCATGGTGCGGCTGTTGTTCAGGTCCACGTTGATGGCGATCGGGGGACCGGGGATGTTCTGGTCTTCGATCAGGATGTCGGCGTTGCCGGTGTACTTGTCGTAGCCGAGGCCCGCGCCGAACACCAGCACGGTGAACTTGTAACCCGCCACGGCCCGGAGGTTGGTAGCCTTGAGGTCCACCCCGAACTGCGACGCATCGCCGCCGGGCACGTCGCCGACGGTGATCTTGGGAATGCTGCGGATCATCCCAGAGACGGTGACTGTGGGGATCGGGCCCCGGCCGGTCAGTACTCCGACCCGGGCACCGAAGCCAAGGCCCAGCGCGATACTGCCGATCTTGCGTGCGTCGTTGTCCACGCTGAGCCCGTCCACCTGATCGGTGGGGAGGAGCTGCGCGGAGGCAAGCAGGTCCACGGAGAACATCCGGGTCGGACCGAATCCTTTGAGAATTCCGAGGGCGCCTTCCACCAACGGCGCCGGGGCGAAGACCTCGTCGTCCTGGCCCACGGTGGTGCCGTTGCCGGGGCCCGTGCCATCGTAATTGGGATCGGGGATGCTGAGCTTGGTGGCATTGACCCGGGCGGTCAGCGAGAGGTGGGGGAAGCCGCCCAGGGTCTTGATGCTGCCCAGGACCGGGTTGCCACCGCTGACCAGGAGACCCGCCACCGGGTGGAAGATGTTGGCGGCGTCCACCCCGGCGTTGCAGAGGTTGATGTTCTGTTGGGAGATCGTGATCCGGACGTCCTGGCATTCCGAATAGGCGCTCTGTGCCGCCAGGACGGAAGGGCCAGCAAGCAGCAGGGCAGACAATACGACGGCGCTTCGCATGCATGACTCCCGGTATGAGTGATCTAGGGGCTGAACCGCACCCCCGCTGCTCCCTGTCGAATCGCACCGAGCACCCAGGTAGGCACCCCGGCGGACCCCGCGGCAGCCTGTGCGGCGGGCACTGCAGCAGGGGGGAGGACGGCGATGAGACCGACCCCCAGATTGAAGACGTCCCGCATCTCTTCGATGCTCACTCCGCCCGCGTCCTGCAGCAGGCGGAAGAGCGGCGGCCAGGTCCAGCTCCCGGATTCGACCAGAGCCTCACATCCCTGCGGCAAGACGCGGACCAGATTGCCGGGAATCCCGCCCCCGGTGATGTGGGCGATCCCGTGGACCTGGTCTATGACGGGCATCACCGCCCGGCTGTAGCTCCGGTGGACCGCCAGCAGCGCCCCGGTCACAGTCTCCCCAGTATCGGCCAGCGGGGCATCGAGTTGTAGCTTCAGGACGTCCTGGATGATCCGGCGGGCCAGGGTGTAGCCGTTGGTGTGGAGGCCGGTGGACTGGTAGGCAAGCAGCAGGTCTCCTTGCCGAATGCGATCCCCGTGCAGCGCCTGATCCTCCTCCACCACCCCCACGATCGTCCCGGCCAGGTCGAAATGACCGGGCTGATACAGCCCCGGCATCGCCGCCGTCTCCCCACCGGCAAGCGCCATCCCGTGAGCCCGGCAGCCCCGGGCCACGCCTTCCACGATCCCGGCAATCTGCTGGACCGTCAGGCCCGCGCCGGCCACGTAATCCATGAAGGCCAGCGGGGTGGCCCCGTGCACCAGGATGTCGTTGACGCTGTGGTTGACCAGGTCCTCGCCCACCGTATCGAAACGACCCGCCTGTAACGCCACGAGCACTTTGGTCCCCACCCCGTCGGTGCTCATCACCAGCACCGGTTGCCGCATTCCGGCGGGGACCCGCACCATGCCGCCGAAGGCGCCCACCTGCCCCACCGAATGGGCCGTGCGGGTCCCGGCCACCAGCCGGCTGATGCGGGCCTTGGCCTCCTCGGCGCTGACGAGATCCACGCCGGCCGCCGCGTACTGCCGCTCGGTCATGCCAGCGCCTCCGCAACCTCGAAGTGGGTGAGATCCTTGAACGACCGGACCCGGGCGTCGAGCACGGCGGAAGTGACGCCGTCGAACCCGCCGATGCTGAAGCTCGACACCGCGAACGATCCCATCGCCGAGCCGTAGACCATCGCTCGCCGGAACCCGTCGCTGCTGGTGTCTCCGGTGCGCGCGATGTACCCCAGGAACCCGCCCGCAAACGCGTCGCCGGCCCCGGTGGGATCGAAGACCTCTTCCATGGGATAGGCGGGACAGAAAAAGGTGCGGCCGGGCTCCACCAGCAGAGCGCCGTGTTCCCCCCGCTTGATCACCACCCGCTTCGGTCCCTGGGAGAGAAGCCAGCGGGCGGCCCGGGGTACGCTCCAGTCTCCGGAAAGCTGCCGGATTTCCTCATCGTTGACGATCAGCAGGTCTATCCGCTTGAGCACCTGCCGCAGTTCGGGCTTGGCGCTGCTGATCCAGTAGTTCATGGTATCGCAGGCCACCAGCTTGGGCGCGCGCATCTGATCCAGCACGGCGAGCTGCAGCTGGGGGTGGATGTTGCCCAGGAAGACGTACGGAGTCTCGGCGAACGCCTTCGGGATCTTGGGATGGAAGTCCGCGAAGACCCCGAGGCGGGTCTCCAGGGTCTCCCGGCTCTGCAGATCGAAGGAGTACTTGCCCTTCCACCGGAAGCTCTCCCCCTTGGCCCGTTCGACCCCGCTCCAGTCGATGCCCCGCCCGTTCAGCCGCTCCAGCTCGGCGGAGGGAAAGTCGTCTCCCACCACCCCGACGACCCGGACGCCGGTCAGCAGCGAGGAGGCCACGCCGAAATAGATGGCCGACCCGCCCAGGGCGTCCGTGACCTCGCCAAACGGGGTAATGACCGAGTCCAGCGCCACGCTCCCCACTGCGAGCAGTCTCATGCGATTACATCCGATCGGGGGCCGAGAGCCCCAGCAGGGTGAGCCCGTTGGCGAGTACGAGGCGGGTGGCCCGGGCCAGCGCCAGCCGCGCGGTCTCGGTATCCGGCGCCTCTCCCAGGACCCGGCACTTGTGGTACCAGCCATGGGCGATGCGAGAAAGGTCCTCGAGGTAGTCGGTGACCCGGTGCGGCTCGCGCGTGCGCGCCGCGGCGGCCACGACATCCGGAAAGACCGGCAGCTTCTTGAGCAGGTCGAGATCCTCCGGCGCGGTGAGCGCCTCCAGGTGGACCGCGCCGGTGGCCGAGTCGGGGTCGAGCCCGGCCACCCGGAAGATGCCGGTCATTCGGGCGTGCGCCATCTGGACGTAGAAAATGGGGTTTTCGTCGGTCTGTCGGCGGGCGAGGTCCACGTCGAAGGTGAATGGCGATTGCCCCGGCCGGGTGAGGAAGAAGTAGCGGGTGGCGTCCACGCCGACCCAGTCGAGCAGGTCTCGCAGGGTGACAAATTCCCCGGAGCGCTTGGACATGCGCACCTCTTCTCCGTCCTTCACCACCTTCACCAGCTGGACGAGGGCCACCTCGAAGTAGTCGTCGCCGTAGCCCAGCGCCCGGAGCACGGCCTGCATCCGGGGGATGTAGCCGTGATGATCCGCCCCCCAGACGTCAATGACCCGCTCGAAACCACGGTCGTGCTTGCCCACGTGGTAGGCGATGTCGGGCACGAAGTAGGTGAAGCTCCCGTCGCTCTTGCGGAGCACCCGGTCCTTGTCGTCGCCGAAGTCGCTGGTCCGCAGGAACAGCGCCCCCTCTTGCTCGTATGTCAGGCTCTTGGCCGCCAGCAGGGCCAGCGTCTGCTCCACCGCTCCGGCAGCGAGGAGGGATTGCTCGGACGACCAGACACCGAAGACCACCCGGAGGTCACGCAGGAGATCCTCCTGCTCCTGCCGGATGCGGGCGGGAGCCACCCGGCAGGCGGCCAGCAGGGTCGCGGGGTCGGCGGTGGCCAGGCCGGGTTGCTCCGCCAGCAGCTGCTCGGCCAGCTCCACCAGGTAGTGCCCGTGGTACCCGCCCTCCGGGATCTCCGCCGCCTGTCCCAGCCGCTGCCGCACCCTCGCCGCGAGACTCTGGATGACGCGCTCGATCTGCACACCGCCATCGTTGATGTAGAACTCGCGGGTCACCGCGTGACCGGTCCACTCCAGCAGCGCGGCCAGGGCGTCCCCCATCGTGGCGCCGCGTCCATGCCCCACATGCAGCGGTCCGGTCGGGTTGGCCGAGACGAACTCCACGTTGACCCGCTGTCCCGCGCCCAGCGCGGAGCGCCCGTACGCGGGTCCTGCGGATATGATGGTGGCCAGCAGGGAGGCCAGCGCGTCCTGGGCCAGCCAGAAGTTGATGAAGCCGGGACCCGCGACCTCGGTCTTCGCGACGACGTCCGGCGGGAGGGCCAGCTCACCGATGATCCGCTGGGCCAGCGCCCTGGGGTTCTGCTTGAGTGGCTTGGCGAGCAGCAGGGCGAGGTTGGTGGAGAGATCGCCGTGGCCGGGGTCCCTGGGCCGTTCGAGCACGAACCCCACGTCCGGGCTGCCCAGGCCAGTGGCCACACGGGCCAGTTCGGCCCGGATGAGGTCACTCACTCCCGGCCTTCTTCTTCGCGGCGGGCTTCTCGGGCTTGGGGGCGGCCGCCTCCTCCGATTTCGTGGCGGCAGGCTTGGTCTCGGCGGGTTTCTCGGCGGGAGCCTTGTCGCTGTCCTTGCGGGGGCCCTTCCCGTCCTTGCCGTAATCGGTGATGTAGAACCCGGAGCCCTTGAACACCAGGGCGGCGCCGCCGGAGATCTTCCGGGTCCCGGGCTGGCCACAGGTCGGGCACTTGCCCCGGGGCTTGTCGGACATCTTCTGGAACAGTTCGAAGGCGTGCCCCCTGGGGCACTGGTACTCGTACGTCGGCATACCACCCGCGCATCTAAGAGGAAACGGCGCAATATCTTAGCCGGTCGGGGCCGGTGATTCAAGGCGGATCAGACCTGGGGGCACGGTTGGTGAAACACAGAGGCACAGCGACTAGAGAGGGCACAGAGGGATAGGGGCTCAATATCCGTCGACAACCCGGCGAACTCGTTGCCCCGAGAACTGGAGTGAACGGGAATGTTGAAATTGATGGCCAGGCCAGGATGCAGGCGGGCGAGAGGCACTCGTGGTAGGCCGACTCCAGTAATCCCGGTCCAGGATGGCGGTGGACCTTACTGCTACCCCAATGATCTGCCCTGGGTGAGAATCGAGGATCAACTCACCCGCCGTACCGGAGCTTGCGGAGGGCGCGGTCGAGTGCCGCGACGACGTCCGGCGAGACGCTCCGGGCCCGCTGGCGCTCCAGCGCCCGGCGAGCCGCCTTGGCGTCCTTGCCGATGGCACCGAGCGCGTCGGCGGCGGCGATGACCAGCTCGCGCCCCCCTTCCAGTTCGTCAATCCGCTCCAGCAGCCTGATGAGCTCTGCCACCGCGTCCTTCGCCTCGGGCCCCATCAGCCGCAGTCCGCGCGCCGCATCGAGGCGGATCGCCATGGGGCCATCCTGCAACGCCTCCCCCAGCGGACGGGCCGCCTTCTTCCCGATGGCCGCCAGCGCGACCGTGGCCACGGACCGGAGCGAATCGCTGCCGTCACGAAACACCGACAGCAGCTGGGGGACGGCGTCGCCCGCGTGGCGGCCCATGCGGCCAAGGGCAAAGGTCACATGCTCGACCCGGACACGCCCTGACGATGCAGCGAGCGCGGGATCGCGCCGGAGCTCCTCCTGGAGCATCCGGGCCAGCGGCTTGGCGGCAGACCGGGCAGCCGGGCCGATTTGCCCGAGTGCCCAGGCGCCGGAGGCTCGGACCCAGAGGGAGTCGTCGACCAGGAGCGCAATCAGCTCCGGCACCACCCGGCCGCGCGTATCGCCCACCACCCCGATCGCCTCGGCCGCGTTGGCCCGCAGCCAGGGATCCCGGCTCCGGAGTGCGGGTAGCAACACCGGCGTGGCCACCGGACCCAGTGCCTCGAGGGCATGGCGAGCCGCCTCCTGCACCCGCCGGAGATCGTCGGCCATCACGGTGATGAGCGCGGGTGCCGCACTGCGCGCCTCGTGGCCCTGACCGCCGATGGCCGTCACCGCCCAGAACCGGACCTCCTCGTTCTCATCCCGGGTGGCCCGCACCAGCGTGGGGAGCGCCGAGCTGGCACCGGGACCGAGGGCCGCAATCGCCCGCACAGCCTCGCGGCGGAGTTCCGGGATGTAATGGGTAGCCTGGGTCACCCACTCGCTGAGGGGCTTGCCTCGGGAGTAGGGCTCCGCAGCACGGGCCGCCTGGGCAGGCAGCGGCGGGGCGGCCCAGCTGATGACGGCGACCGCGGCGAGGAGAACTCGGGCGGGCGACGCTGGGATGGAATCGCCACGAAAACGCATGGCGTGGGCCTCCACTTCGGGTCCCGTCCCATCCCTGGGTCAAGTGACTTCTGCCTGTAATGTATGCCGGCGTCCCGGGGCCGGCCAGAGCCGCCCTTGACGCTCCGCGCGGGACCGGGGACTATTGGCTGCGGTCGCTTGTTCCCAGACCCTCGTATCCGGAGCATGCTGTGTCCCGACTCGCGTTCGCGGTCTCCGCCCTCTTCATCGCCAGCCCGCTCGCGGCCCAGAACTACCGGGAGGTGGTGGAGGAGTCGCCACCGCGGGCGTTCGGGGCCCTCAACCTGCAGCTGGCGTTTCCTCAGGGAGAATTTCGGGAGTTCGTGGGAACCGGCTACGGCGTGGGCGGGAATCTGACCTTCCTGCTGGATCCGGCGCGGCGGATCGGAATCCGGCTGTACGGCTCGTGGATTCAGTACGGGCAGACCTCGGAACGCATCCCCTTCCCCGGGCTGCCCGGTATTTCGGTGGACCTCACGACCAGCAACAACATCTACAGCTTCGGCGTCGGCCCCGAGTTTCACCTCGCAACCGGAGCCCTCCGGCCCCACCTCTACGGCACGATCGGCGGGTCCAACTTCTCCACGGTCACCAGCGCCGAGGGGTCCAACAATACCAACCCCTTCGCCAGCAGCACCAACTTCAACGACTGGACCTGGGCGCTGACGCTCGGCGGCGGGCTGATGTACCAGATCTCCCACGGCCGCACACCGGTCTTTCTCGACGGCGGTCTCCGGTACCAGACCCATGGCCGGACGCGGTATCTCCGGGAGGGCAGCCTCGACACCGACTCAGGCGGCAACGTGGTCATCTCCCCGGTGGAGAGCGAGACCAATCTCCTGGTCGTGCATTTCGGGGTGCAGATCAAGCTCTAGCCCACCGCGGGAACCGAAGGCCAGGCGGCGCGGCGCCCTGTCAGGCGGAACTGTGGTACTCCCCCCAGGCCTCCCGCAGGACATCGCTGACCTCCCCGAGCGTCGCCCGGGCGCGAACCGCCTCGATGATGGGTGGCACCAGCTGAGCCTCGCCGCGTGCCGCGGCCCCCACCGCCGCCAGCACCGTGGCCACCTTCGCGGCATCACGTCCCCGCTTCACCTCTGCCAGCCGGGCCTGCTGCCGCGCGGCGAGGGCGGAGTAGTCCGGCCGAACCAGCGTCGGTGCCGGCGACTCCTCCACGAAGCGATTGACTCCCACGACCACCTGGTCACCAGATTCCTGGGCCTGCTGCAGCTGCCAGGCGCTTCGGGCGATGGCCTCCTGAAACCAGCCGCGCTCGATCGCCCGCACCGCACCCCCCAGGGCATCCACCTGGGCGATGAGATCGCGGGCCTCGGCTTCGAGCCGGTCGGTAAGCGATTCGACGTACCAGCTGCCGGCCAGCGGATCCACCACGTTGCTGAGCCCGCTCTCGTGCGCCAGGATCTGCTGGGTGCGGAGCGCCAGGGTGGCCGACTCGGCGGTCGGGAGCGCCAGCGCTTCATCGTAGCCGTTGGTGTGCAGCGACTGCGAGCCGCCCAGCGTCGCGGCTAGCGCCTGCACCGCCACTCGCACCACGTTGTTCAGCGGCTGTTGGGCCTGGAGCGTCACCCCGCCCGTCTGGGTGTGGAAGCGGAGGCGGCAAGTCTGGTCATTGGCGCCGAATCGCTCCCGGGCGAGGCGGGCCCACAGCCGGCGGGCGGCGCGAAACTTGGCGACCTCTTCGAACAGGTCGTTGTGGGCGGCGAAGAAGAACGAGAGCCGGGGTCCGAACCGGTCCACCTCGAGGCCGGCGGCGACCGCCCGGCTTACATACTCCAGGGCGTTGGCGAGGGTAAACCCGATCTCCTGTGCGGCGGTGGCGCCGGCCTCCCGCATGTGGTAGCCGCTGATCGAGATGGGGTTGAAGTTCATCCCCGCTTCCGCCACGAACCGGAAGAGGTCGGTGGCCAGCCGGAGAGACGGCTCCGCGGGGTAGATGTAGGTACCGCGGGCGATGTACTCCTTGAGGACATCATTCTGCACCGTGCCCTGCAGCTGCTGCCGGCTGACGCCCTGCTCCTCCCCCACCACCACGTACATGCCCAGCAGGATGGCGGCGGTGGCATTGATGGTCATCGAGGTGGAGACCTGGTCGAGCGGTATGCCGCGGAAGAGGTCGTGCAGATCCTCCACGGTGTCGATCGCCACCCCGACCCGTCCGACCTCACCCGCAGCCATGGGGTGGTCCGAGTCGTAGCCCATTTGGGTCGGCAGGTCGAAGGCCGTGCTCAGTCCGCTCTGGCCGGCGGCGAGGAGGTGGTGGAACCGCTGGTTGGTCTCCTCGGCGGTGCCGAACCCGGCGTACTGGCGCATGGTCCACAACCGCTCGGTGTACATGCCGGGATAGACGCCGCGGGTGAACGGAAACTCGCCCGGACGGCCCAGATCCCGCCCGGGATCACCGGTCCAGTCCTGCGAGCCGAAGAGGCGCTTCTGCTGGCCGTCAGTCACGCGAGGCTCCCGCTGGACCGGAGGGCACTACGCCCGTTCCTGGTTCATGGTCCGGAGCGTGTCCGCCACGAAGCCGACATCCTCGCGGGAGCCGATCACCAGCGGGGTCCGCTGGTGCAGTTCCGTGGGCACGATATCCAGAATACGGGCGGTTCCGTCCGTGGCCGAGCCGCCCGCCTGCTCGGCAATGAAGGCCATGGGGCTGGCTTCGTACAGGAGGCGCAGCTTGCCTCCGGGGTTCTTGCTGTCGCTGGGGTACATGAAGATCCCGCCGGCGATCAGGTTACGGTGGAAATCGGCCACCAGGGACCCGATGTAGCGGCTGTTCTTGCCCTTGATCTCCTCCGGGCGATCGCCGTGGAAACCGCGCACGGCCCACTGAGTGCCTCGCTGCCACCGGGCAAAATTGCTCTCGTTGATACTGTAGTAGCGGCCGACCCGGGGCGTCACCAGGCGCGGATGGGAAAGCAGGAACTCACCGATCGAAGGGTCCAGTGTGAAACCCGCCGCACCCTGGCCGGTGGTATAGACCAGCATGGTGCTGGAGCCGTAGATCACGTAGCCCGCGGAGACCTGCTTGCAGCCCGGCTGGAGCACATCGGCGAGGCTCCCCCGTCCCTCCAGACTCACCCGGCGGTAGATGCTGAAAATGGTCCCGACCGCCCCATTAACGTCAATATTGGAGGACCCGTCCAGGGGATCGTACAGCACCACATACTTGCCGACCGGATAGTTGTCCGGCACCGGTATGATGGTCTCGGCTTCCTCGGATGCCATGACGCAGACCCGCCCGGTGTGGTTGAGGGCGTTGGTCATGGTGTTATTGGCGAACACATCCAGCTTCTGTTGCTCCTCCCCCTGGACGTTGGTGGCGTTGGCGCTCCCCAGGATATTGACCAGCCCCGCGCGGCGGATGCTCGCGGCGATGATCTTGGCCGCGAGGGCGATATCGTATAGCAGGTTGGACAACTCCCCGGTGGCCTCGGGGTAGTGCTCTTCCTGGTCAAGAATGAACCGTTCGATCGTTATGACGCGGGAGTCAGGCAGCACGCGACGCCTCGTGGGGTGTCATGGGGACAGTGTGAAACTCGTGTCACGGCCGGTGCTGGAGAGCTCCACCAGCCGGCCATCGGTGAAAATACTGATCGTGCCGTCCTGGTCGGTGCGCCAGGCGCCGATCCCGTCACCGCGGAGCCGGGCGAGCACCTCCGCGTGGGGATGGCCGTACCGGTTTCCCTTCCCGAGGCTCAGGATCGCCACGGCGGGCCGGAGTTCGGACAGCCAGCGCTCGCCGGAGGCAGACCGGGAGCCGTGATGACCCACCTTGAGCACGCTCACCGGCCCGACCCGTCCCGCCAGGCGCTCCTCGGCCCGCAGCCCCGCATCACCCACGAATAGGGCCCGGAAGCGGCCATACTCGACCAGCAGGACGACGGAGTCCTCGTTGAGGTCCGATTCCCATTCCGCCCACTGAGCGTCGGGATGGAGGACGGTGAGCTGGACGGAATCCAGAGAGAAGGTCATGCCGTCCCGCGCCGCCGTCCAGCCGATACCGCGTTCGGCCAGCAGGTCCAGCAGGCCGGTGTACAGTGAGTCTCCAACCAGGGCGCCCGGCTCGAGCACCCGGGCGGCAGGAAAGCGGTTCAGCACGGCCCGCAGGCCACCCAGGTGGTCCAGGTGAGCGTGGGAGATCACCGCCAGGGCAAGTCCAGGAGCGCGCTGCCTGCCGAGGAAGGGGGCGATCACCCGGCGACCGGCGTCGCCCCGGTCGGTGGCGGGACCGGCATCGATCAGGACCCACCGACCACCGGGCGTGCGCAGCAGGGCTGCGTCTCCCTGACCCACGTCCAGAAAATGTAATGTCACCCCGGACGTCCTGTGAGGGAGACCCGCCGATCCCACCTCCGCCACGAGCAGGATCCAGATGATCCCAGCCAGGGCGAGGGACCACCGCCGCATCGCCTCAAGCCCGCTGGTGCCGCCCGCGATCCCCCACCCCACCACCCCCAGCAACCCCAGCCATGGGAGGGCCGACCGGAGCTCCTGCGGTTGCATCACCGTGAGGGCGTCCCAGCGGCCCCCCCACCACGCGACCTGGTCAAGCAGCCCCAGGAGGGCTCCGCTCCCCGCGGCCAGCGGCGCGGCGAGGGGCGGCACAATTGCCGCCGCCAGCAGGCTGAGGATCACTCCTGGGACCGCGATCGCGGCGAGCGGGATGGCGAGGAAGTTGAGGCCGAGCCCGGCCAGCGAGACCATTCCGAACAGCCACGCGGTGACGGGTGCGGTGGCGAGGGTGGCACCAACCGAACCGCTGAGCATCCGCCAGGTCCAGTGACGAGCCAGGGCGCGATCGCTCCAGCGGGTGGCGACCAGTGCTCCGGCCAGCGCCAGGGCCGAAAGCCACGCTCCGGGGTCGAGTATGGCCCAGGGATCTGCCAGCACGACCAACAGGCAGGTGGCCGCCAGCAAGGGCAGTGCGGAAGGATTTCGCTGGCGCCAGTGAGACAGGGCGGCCACGACAGCCAGCAAGGCCGCCCGCGCCGCGGGCGGCGGCCAGCCGAGGAAGACCACATACAGGCTGGCGGCGATCGCCCCGACCAGAGCGGCACGCACTGGGTCGAGTCCGGCGGCCCGGCCGAGCAGCACGATCCATCCCACGATGATCCCGACGTGGAAGCCCGAGATCGAGAGGATGTGCACCAGCCCGGCCCGAGCGTAGCGCTCCCGCAGCTCTGCGGGCATGGCGCCCCGGCGGTTGACGATCAGCGCCTCGACCGTGCCCGTGCGGGTGTCGTAGAGACGTCGAGTCGTCACGGCGAGCCAGTTGCGGAGCCGATCGGGGGCGGTAGGCACCGCGGCGGCTGGCGTGAAGCGCTGCACCAGCAGCAGCCCGCCGGGACGCCCGGCCCGGTCGGGGCGCGCGAGCCAGCGGCCAACGACACGGACCCCTGAGCCGGCCGGGAGCTGCTCCCCGTCCGGCCAGCGAGCCTCGAGGGCGCCATTACAGCTCAACCGGAGCGGGCGCACCAGCACCGGACCAGCACCGGGTTCGACCGGCTCCAGCAACCGCACCTCCAAGGCAGTCGGTCCGACGGGAAGCCGGGCGGCACAACTCGTCTCAACCTCGGTCCACGCGCTCAGCGCGAGGGCGCGGCCGAGGAGGGCGGCCATCGCGCAGAGTCCTGCGTGCCGTCTTCGGAGGAGCACGGCGCACGCGGCCAGGGATGCCATCACCGCAACCGGGTCCCAAAAACGCACGAGGCCGGTCGCGAGACCGGCCCCGAACACCAGCAGGAGGAGGAGTGCGCTCACCGGCGTGTTCCCGGGCGGTGGCGCGTTGGCGGCGCTGCACGAACCGTTAGCGCGCCTTCCGGCCGCAGCGCGGCGCCAATGTCACTTTGCGGATGCCCTCCATGACCGCGACGTCTATTGGCGCGCGGTTCTGGTCCTTGTCGAGAGCGATGTCGGTGACAATCGTCCCTTCCAGGCCTACCACGTACCGGGGCGGCAGCCGGTTGAGCGAGTAGACCATCACATCCATCCGGCACACGTCGCAGCCGCAGAAGTCGGGAAAATGCCCCACCACGCGGTCGTAGACCTCCGCGGCGTGGCCTTCTATCAGATTTCGGATTACAGGGCGGGTCATCCGAGCACCATGAGGGCGGGCCGAACCACCTGCCCGGTGAAAGTGGAACCGGTTGTGCCGGTGAGCTGGACATCATGGTACTCGCCGATGGTGCTGAGCGGCAGATCCAGCAGGACCATGGCATTGCCCCGGGTGCGGCCCAGGACCATGTCCCCGCGACGGGCGGGCCGCTCCACCAGCACCTCCTGCACGGCACCCACGCGGGAAATGTTACGCTGTCGAGCCTGGGCACGGACCAGGGCGATGAGCCGCTCCAGCCGCTCGCCGCCGACCGCCTCGGGCAGGTGATCCTTGAGCCGTTCTGCCGGCGTCCCCTCGCGGAGCGAATAGCGGAAGGTGAAGGCGTCATCGAAGCCGGCCGACTCCACCAGGCTGAGGGTTTCCTGGAACTGGGCCTCGGTTTCTCCGGGGAACCCAACGATGATGTCGGTGGAAAAGGTGATCGCGGGCATGGCGGTGCGGAGTCGGTCCACCACTTCGAGGTACTGTTCCCGGGTGTACCGCCGGAGCATCCGCTTGAGCACGGCGTTGGACCCGCTCTGCACCGGCAGGTGCACATGCTCGCAGACCGCGGGCGTCGTGGCCATGGCCTCGATGACGCGTTCGGTGAAATCGGTGGGATAGGGGCTGGTGAAGCGCAGGCGGCGCAGGCCGTCCACCCCACCCACCGCGCGGAGCAGGTCCGCGAAGTCCGAGTGGCCGTCGTGATAACTGTTGACCGTCTGCCCAAGGAGCGTCACCTCCGTGGTGCCCTGGCCGGCGAGGTGCCGGACCTCGCGCACCACGTCGTCCAGTCTGCGGCTTCGCTCGGGCCCGCGGGTATACGGAACGATGCAGAAGGTGCACTTATAATCGCAGCCGCGCTGGACCGTTACGAACGCCGTCGCCGCGCTCTCCCGCACCGGGGGCACATCTTCGTAGTGCTCCCACGATCTGAACTCGGTGTCGGCCTGACGCTGGCCGGCGGACGCCTGCAGGATCAGGGCCCCGAGATTCCGGTAGGCGTCCGGCCCGGCCACCAGGTCCACCTTCGGCACCTGCGCCAGCAGCCGGGGACCGAGACGCTGGGCCATACAGCCGACCACGCCCAGAACGGTACCGGCCCGCTTGTGCTGCTGCAGTTCGCCCAGCCGGCCGATGACCCGCTGCTCGGCGTTGTCCCGGACCGCGCAGGTGTTGACCAGCATGACATCCGCCCCGTCGGGATGCTCGGTCTGCACATAGCCGTCCCTGCCGAGCGAGCCGAGCATCAGCTCGCTATCGGCGACGTTCATCTGGCAGCCGTAGGTCTCGATGTAGACGGTCTTCATGTCAGGGAAGATAAGGGTGCCTGAGGGGGGTCAGCCAGTAACAGCCCGCCCCCGGCGGGCCTGCCCGCCGGGAGCTGCTGGCTGGGCGCTGGGAGCTTGCGGTTACCGTCCGCCGTACGGCCGCACCGAGAGCCCGAACACGATCGTGAAAGCGCGTTCCGAATAGCGGGACGATTCGCTGCGCCAGTGATGCTCCAGGGCAAGGTCAATGGAGGCCCGATCCTGGGCAAACTGGGTGCTCGTCCCCAGCGACAGGCCGAATTCCCGCGGCCGCTGGCCCGGTTCGATCGGAAAGGGGAGCTGGGCGTAGCGGATGCCGAACCGCAGCGGCAGGTTACCCGGGCGCCGGAGGTTACGGACGAGTTCTCCGCCCGCGCTCAGCTCCACGGTATTCCTGGCTCCCGTCCCACCCCGCGCCAGCAGGTCGGAGTTGGCGCCCGACCAGGTCCGGAGCATGGCATGCCCCGCGAGCGTCAGGCGCGCCGACGGCTTGAGTTGCGCCCCCGCCCCGAAGGTGTATGGCAGGTCCACCGTGTACACCCCCGCCGAGTCCAGATCCACATCGGCATGGCCATCGGTGCGGGCATAGAGCGCCACCTGGAGGTTCTGCCGCAGCTTGTGCACCACCCCCAGGGATACCCCAAAGCCCTGGTACGACAGCTCGGCCGACTGGCGCACGGGCAGGTAAGTGCTGTCACCGAAGCTCCGGCGCGCATCGAGCCGGCTCGAGCCGGTAATCCAGTAGACCGCGGCCCCGACCGTAGTCCGGCTGCTGACCACCACCCCGGCGCCGAGGCGGATTTCGTTCAGGCCACCGAGTGAGGCAATGGTGTCCATCACCTCTACCGGTGCCCCGCGCAGGGTGATGGTGTCGAGTGTCGTCAGCCGAAAATCACGGTCGGCATAGCTGCCGATGGAGACACCGATCCCGAGGTTGCTCCCCGGGATCGGGCCGCCGAACGCCATGAGGGGGAAGCGGGTTTCGCGCAGTTCCGCGCTGCCCGCCGGGCTTTCCCAGTGCCGCCACGTGGGGGTCATGGTGAAACTGCCCGTCGCCGCCTTGAGAAACGCCAGGGCGGCCGGGTTGAGACTACTCTCTCCGTCGAACAGCCCGAAGCTGCCCCCGGTGGCCCGGGTCGCGGGAGTGTAGGGCCGGCCCGGCATGCCGAGACCCCGGACGCCGAAGATGGACGACTGGGCCGGCAGGGTCGCCGGGACCGCGGACAGCGCGGCCAGGAGCAGCGCGCGTGTCATGAGGTGTGGCGACGACAATTACGGCTCCTCGAACGGGAAGGTCCGGGCGTAGGTGACCCGAAGCCGGGGTACCGCGCCCGGCGTACGGCTGGAACCGAAGATCGGGCGGGTGAAGGTGCTCACCTCCGGTGACAGCTGCAAGATGAACGTGGACGGCCGGGGGGACCCGCCCTGCCAGGCGGTGAGCGCGTTACGCACCTCGAAGCGCACCGTGTCCGTCTGTCCCGGCACCACCGGCGCGAGGCTGATGAAGAAGGCATCGCCGGTGGTGGGGCTCTTGGCCCCGAAGTCGGCCAGCACCGGGCGGGCCTGCACCCGGGCGGTGTCGCCGGGAATCCCCTCGATCGGGGTGGCCAGCACCAGTTCCAGCGTTCCACGAATCAGCTGGGCGGAATCCCTCAGGAAAGCGGGCCAGGGAAAGCGGAGCACCGCCCGGCTGCTGGGAACCCCGCCAACGGTGAGCACGGAGGGATCCGGCGGAGGTGTGGTCTCGGGCAGGAAGGTGGCGAACCGTGCGGTCCGGGTAATGACCCGGTCCACAGTCGTGGTGTCGCTGGTGGGCAGCTTCACGTAGGTGAGGAAGATCGGGGCAGCCGATCCGCCGGCCGGACTGCCGATCCGTACTCCAGTCCCCTGGTCGGCGCGAATCTGCACCCCCAGGGCCAGCACCCCGCTGTCGGCCGCCGGGATGGCCACCCGCGAGAGCGCTGCGCCGGAGAATACCGCCCGCAGCCGCTGGGCATTCCCGGTGTCCACCACGAAACTGTCCACCATGTTTGCCATGGTGAACGCGGTGTCGACGTCGGTGAAGGTGGTCGTGGTATCCACCGTGGCCGGCAGCCGGTAGAGGAAGAGCTTGAGGCCGGTCACACTGGTGTCGCGATAGACCAGCGACACCTCCACCCGCACCGAGTCGATGGTATAGGCCGTCAGGCTATCGCCCACCGTCAGGGAATCCGGACGGGGCACGAACTGAATGAGCACCCGATCTTCGCTCACTGGAAACTGCCACGACACCCGCAGCTGGGCGCCTTGCCCGGCAACCAGGTAGCCGCTGAAACTGGTGTCCCCATCGGCCACCGCCGACAGGATCGTGTCCTGGATGACGTACCCACCGGGGCAGAGATTGGGGCAGTCGGCGGGGGCGGCAAGGCGCTCCTGACACGCGGCCAGCAGCGCGGCGGCCAGCACCGGCATCATTCGAAGGTTCCTAAGCAAGCGGTCCCACCTCACAGGTGAAATCCCTCGGGAAGAAGCTCGGTCAGCGCCCAGCGGCGGGTCCCGCCCGGGCCAACGGCTTCCACCACGAGATCAGGTCCGAACTCCAGCAGTACCTGCCGGCACGCGCCGCAGGGCGCGGCCGGCGGGTCCCGATCTGTCACGACGACCAGCCTGGTAAAGCGGCGCACACCCGCCGCCACCGCGGCGGCCACCGCATTCCGCTCCGCGCACAGCGTCAGGCCGTACGAGGCGTTTTCCACGTTGCAGCCGGCGAAGATCGCGCCGTCCGCCGCCTCCAGCGCCGCCCCGACGGCGAAGCCCGAATAGGGGCACCACGCCCGGGCCCGCGCGGCCCAGGCGGCCGTCACGAGCGCATCAGCCATCCCAGATCTCCGCAAGGAAAGACCGGCCCGAGGCGAGCGGGGGGACGTCGAAGAACTCGGCCAGGGTCTGGCCGACGTCCGCGAACGTCGGTCGGGCGCCGAGCGGGACCGGCCGCACCCGGCGGCCCAGCGCGAGCACCGGGACCCGCTCCCGGGAATGGTCGGTGGACGGGGTCGTCGGGTCGTTGCCGTGGTCGGCGGTAATTATAACCAGATCGTGCTCCCGCATCGGGGCCAGCATGGCCGGAAGCGCCGCGTCCAGGGCCAGCAGGCCACCGTGGAACCCCGGCACGTCGTTGCGGTGCCCCCAGGTCTGGTCGAACTCCACCACATTGACGAACAGCAGCCCGCGGTGGAGCGACCGCAACCCGCTGGCGATGGCGCCATAGGTTTCCCCATTGCCCCCGGGGTGAATACTGGTGATGCCCCGGCCTGCGAAAAGGTCGTCCACCTTGCCGATGCCGACCCTCGGGATGTGGGCCGCGTGGAGCCGGTCCAGCAGGGTCTCGCCGGGGGGTGGCAGGCTGAAGTCCCGGCGCCGGTCGGTCCGCCGCCAGGCCCCGGGCTTTCCGGTGAAGGGTCGGGCGATGACTCGAAGGGTCGCATCGTCTCCCACCAGCAGGTCCCGCGCGGCCAGGCAGGCCCGGTAAAGCTCCGCCAGCGGAACCAGCTCCTCGTGCGCCGCAAGTTGGCAGACGCTGTCGGCCGAGGTGTAGACGATCCAGCTGCCCGTGGCCTGGTGCTGCTCACCGAGCTCCTGCAGGATCTGCGTGCCCGAGGCGGGACGGTTCCCCAGCACACCTCGCCCCGTGGCTGCGGTGAGCGCGGCCAGGAACGCCGGAGGGAATCCGTCCGGCCAGGTGCGGAAGGGGAGCTCCAGCCGGACGCCGGTCAGCTCCCAGTGCCCCGTGCTGCTGTCCTTGCCCGCGCTGGCGGGAAGGGCCACGCCCCAGGCGGCCTCGGGACTGGCCACCGGGCTGACGCCGGCCAACTCACCGCAACGGCCCAGTCCCAGGCGCTCGAGGTTGGGGATCGACAGGCCCCCGACGGCGCGGGCCAGGTTACCGAGAGTATCGCTGCCGGCATCACCATAGTCGGCGGCGTCGGGTGCCGCACCGATCCCCACGCCATCGAGGACGATCAACGCGGCGCGGCGGCTGGAGCCCGGGGTCGGCAGCATGAGGTGGGGGACGCGCGGGAGCGCTACTTCGGCTCGGTGGTGACGAACCGGAACCGGAGCGCGGTGAGCGCGGCCGAGAGCAGCTGCTGTTCTTCGGCGTCGAGGCTGTCCCTGGTCTTCTCCTCCAACATGACCAGCGTGTCGATGAGCGCCCGGGCCACGTCCCGGGGCGCCGGATTGCCGGGCGCCCCCGCAGGGACGGTCCCGTTGAGCGCCTGGTCGGCCTGGTGGGCCAGCCCGGCAACCAGTGAGGCGAAGTGGGGGTTCATGTGTAGTGCCGCGGCACCCGCTGGCCGAGGCTGGTGAGGAGTTCGTAACTGATGCTGCCGCCACGCCGCGCCTGTTCGTCCAGCGAGACGATTCCACCATATACCGTGGCCACGTCTCCCGGCTCCGCAGCCACGTCCGTGGCCACCATGGTGAAGTCCATGGTCACCCGCCCAACCACGCGGGCCAGGTGCCCGTGCAGCTCGACAGCACCCCGATTGCTGAGCGACCGCAGCATGCCGTCGGCGTAGCCGAGGGCAAGGGTCGCGACCCGCGTGTCTCGGGGAGCGATCCAGCTGCCGCCGTAGCTCACCGAGTCACCGGAGCGGACGATCCGTGTGGCCACCACCGGTGCCCGGAGCCGGACCACCGCCTCCGGAGCCGGACCGCCGGCGGCGCCGCCGAACAGAAAGATGCCGGGCCGCACGAGGTCGGCCGCGTAGCGCGCGCCCTGGAGGGCCGCCGCACTGTTGGCGGCGTGCACCAGCGCCGGCCGACGGGGGAGTGCCTCGAGCATCTGCTGGAACCGCTGCCACTGCCGGTGGACGGAGGCCGGGTCGTCCTCGGCCGAGTGGAAGTGGGTGAAGAAACCCTCGAAGCCGGTCGCCTCCCCGAGCGGTTCCCGCCAGCCGGCGTCGCCGGTCCACGGGAATCCGCTGCGGGCCATGCCGGTGTCGGCTTCTACATGGAAGGGTGCCGAGCCGTGGGCCAGCCATGCGACCAGGGCGGGCGCATCCCCGATCGTGGGGCGCAGCGCATGGGCCAGGTAACGAGGCGCCAGCGCGGCCTGCAGCGGCGTGAACACCACAACGGGACGGGTAATGCCGGCGGTGCGCAGCTGGACGCCCTCCTCGATGGTGGCCACCCCGTAGCCCCACGGATCGAGTGTCTCAAGCGCTTGCACCACCGGGATAACGCCCAAGCCGTAGGCGTCCGCCTTGACCATGGGCAGCAGCCGGGCACCGGAAATCCGGGCCACGGTGCGGGCGTTGGCTTTGAGGGCGCCGAGGTCGATGTCGGCCCAGGCGCGCTCTGGAGGGTTCGCGATTGACGGCATGCGAGAGCGGCGCGTATCATACCGGCCACGGAGGGTAAATGCAAGACAATTCAGCGCTTGGACGCGCCATCGCGATGGTCCGGGACCTGCGAAAGCGGTGCCCTTGGGACCGGATTCAGACCCGCGAAACGATCCGGCCGTACCTCATCGAGGAAGTCTTCGAGCTGGACCACGCGGTGGCAGAGGGCGACCCGACTGCGATCCGGGAGGAGGTCGCCGACCTGCTGCTGCATCTGGCCTGGCAGCTGGTCCTGGGCGAGGAGCGGGGGGAGTTCGTGGCCGACGACGTCGCAGGAGATCTCGAGCGAAAGATGCACCGCCGGCACCCACACCTCTTCGATCTCGGCCCGAGGGAACAGTGGGAGTCACTCAAGCGAAAGGAACGCCGACGCGGGGTGCTCGAGGGCCTCCCGCCCGCCCTGCCCAGCCTGCACCTGGCCTATCGGCTGCAGGAACGCGCCGCGGCGGTCGGATTCGACTGGCCCGATACCGCCGGGCCCGCCGCGAAGGTGCGGGAGGAACTGGCCGAAGTGGAATCGGAGCTCGCGAATCCCGCCGGGCGTGTGGCGGCTGCCGCCCCCGCGCTCGTGGCCGAGGAATCGCTTCAGCCACACCCTCCGCAACGGCTGGTGGACGAGATCGGTGACCTGCTCTTCGCGGTTGTCAATCTCGCCAGGAAGGCCAGGGTCCAGTCCGACCACCGCGCTGGACCGGGCCAACGCAAAGTTCCGGGAGCGGTTTCAAGGCGTGGAGCGCTCTGGCCAGCGAACGCGGGATTGACGTGTCCGACCGCCGGGCTGGAGGTGCTGGACGGACTGTGGGAGGAGGTGAAAGAGGCCGGAGCAAGTGCGGAGAGCTGAGCGGGGACGTCGGTCTGGCCGTCCGGCTCGCGCCGCCTCAGGGATACAGCCGGTGTATCTGCCGGGGGAAGGCAATCGTCTCCCGGATGTGAGGAATGCCGCAGATCCAGGCCACGGTGCGTTCCACTCCGAGACCGAAGCCCGAGTGCACGAAGGTGCCGTACTTCCGGAGGTCGAGGTACCAGCGGTAGGCTTCGGGATCGAGCTCCTGCTCCTGAATCCGGGCCAGCAGCCGATCGTAGTCGTCCTCGCGCTGTGACCCGCCGATGATCTCACCGTATCCTTCGGGCGCCAGGCAGTCGTTGTTGAGCACCGTGCGCGGGTCGTCGGGGTTTTCCTTCATGTAGAACGCCTTGACACCCTTGGGGTAGTTGTAGACGAAGACCGGCCGGTCGTACTGCTGCGCCAGGAGCGTCTCGTCGTCGCCGCCCAGGTCCCGGCCCCATTCCATGTCCGAGCCGAGCTGCTTGAGGCGGGCGACGGCGTCGGTGTAGGAGATCCGGTGGAACGGCGCCTGTACCCGCTCCAGTCCGGAGACGTCGCGCTCCAGCTCCTTCAGCTCCTCGGCCCGGCGCTCGATGGTCCGGCCCACGATATAGCTGACGAACTCCTCCTGCAGCCGCATGTTGGCGGTGGAGTCGTTGAAGGCCACCTCGGGCTCCACCATCCAGAACTCGGTCAGGTGGCGGCGGGTCTTGGATTTCTCGGCCCGAAACGTGGGCCCGAAGCAGTAGACCTTGCCGAGGGCCGCGGCGGCGGCCTCGACGTAGAGCTGGCCGGTCTGCGCCAGGTAGGCCTTGCCCAGGTCGAAGTACTCGGTGCTGAACAGCTCGCCGGCCTGCTCCCCGATCGATCCGGTCAGGATCGGGGTGTCCACCAGGGTGAAGTTGCGCTCGTAAAAGAAGTCGCGGATGCCCTGCACCACCTCATGGCGTACCTTGGCAATCGCCACCTGACGGCGGCTGCGGAGCCATAGATGCCGGTGCTCAAACAGATACTGGGTCCCATGCTCCTTCGGCTGAATAGGAAAATCCGTGCTGCCACCGATCACCTGGATATCGCTCAGCTGCAGCTCGTAACCGCCGGGCGCCCTCGGTTCGGCCCGGACCCGGCCGGTGACCGTCACGGAACTCTCCTGGGTGAGGGAGCCGACCTGCGCCCACGCCGCCTCCGGCACCTCCTTCCGGCTCACCACCGTCTGCAGGTAGCCGGTGCCGTCCCGGACCACCACGAAGGCGATCTTGCCACCGGTCCGCACATGGGCGACCCAGCCCCGGACGGTCACGATGGAGTCGGCGTGCTGGGACAGCTCTTCGATGCGGGCGGTGGTCATGGTCGCTGCTGGCGCGAGTGGGGATACCTTCGTGGGGCGTGGAGTCTAGCCGTCACGCTGCTGAGCGTCAACGCGGCGTGCAGCTCCTACCGGCCGGTCCCGGAGCTGGAACCCCGCGCCCTGCAGGAACCGCACATCCTCCCCGGCACCGGGCTTACCCGGTTGTGGCATACGCGGCCGATTCGGGGACCCAGTGCGCCGGTGGCGCTGGACAGCAGCAACGTGTACCTGGGCGGTGCCGATCGAAAGGTGGTGGCGGTTGATCTCGAGACCGGCCGCACCCGCTGGACCGTCAGGCTCACCGGTCCCCTCATCGGTGGCGTCGTCCGGGGCGGCGACCGGATCTTCGCTGCCACCGACCGGCCATCCGGACGGGTGTATGCCTTTGCCCGGGTGAGCGGGAACCGGCTGTGGGATACCCGCACCGGTGATATCCAGGCCCCGCTCGCCCTGATCGATGGCCAGATCATCGCCGTCACCAGGACCGGCCAGGCTATCGCCCTGGACGCGCAAAGCGGGCTGGTCCGCTGGCGCCAGGCGGTGCGCTCCACCTGGGTCCCCCCGATCTCCCTCGACGACGGCCGGGTGCTGATCAGCTCCCAGGACAGCCTCTATGTGCTGCGGGTCGGTGATGGCCGCGTCCTCGAACGCCACCGGGCGCCCGGGACCATCGTCGCCCCCTGGAGGGAGCACGACGGCCTGCTGATCGCTGCGACGGGGGATTCCACCATCGTGGCGCTCGAGAAGGGCACCCTCGAGGAGCGCTGGCGGGTCCGGCTGGACGCGCCCCTGCTCACCCAGCCCGCTGTCGCCGGCGATACCATTTTCGGGGTGACCCGCGTGGGTTCGGTGTTCCGCATCTCGGGAGACCCACGACCCGAGATCACCAGGCTACAGGAGGCCGGCTGGCCGGCCACCGGGGCACCGGCGCTGGTGGGCGACTGGGTCCTCGCTGGCGGGGCCGACGGGGTGTTGCGGGCCTTCCTCACCAGTGATGGCCGCGAGAGCTGGCGCGCGGCCCTGGGGCGTCCGTTCGAACTGGCGCCGGTGCTGCTCGCCAACGGCGACTTCCTCGCCATCAGCGGCCGGGGAGACCTTCACCGCCTGCGCCCATGAGACCGCTCACGTCGCTTCGCCCGACAGTTCCCCGTGCCGTGGTCCTGCTCCTGCTCATGGGCACCGGTCCGCTGGCGGCGCAGGCGCCCGACTCGGTCTTCATGCCCCGATCGGGCTCACCGGCACTGGTGAAGTACGGCAAGTGGGGAATGCTGGCCGCGGGGATCGGCATGGGCATCAAGGCCGCGCGAGCACACTCCGATGCCGACCGCGCCTACAACCGGCTGGCGCGGTACTGCGGGGATGACCCGCGCCGCTGCGATCAGGCCCCCGGTGGTAGTTACCTGGACACGGTCGCGGAGGGACACTACCAGCGCGCCCTCCAGGGCGACCGGCGCGCCCGCGGCTGGTTGGTGGGTGGCGAGGTGGCGGTGCTGAGCGCGGCGGGTCTGTTTGTGTGGGAACTCACCCGACCTCGCGGGCGGCCTGACAACATTCCCTTCGAACCCGAGGTAACCTTCCAGGGGAGCGTGACCAACGTCGGGGTGAGGGTGGGGTTCTAGCAGGGAGAGCTATCAGCTGGCCCTGGGCGTTCAGCCAGGTGGCGGAACATGCGGCGGGACGTGGTGCAGGCAACGCTCCGTTGAGCGACCTGCAGATAGCTGTTCGCTGTGCCCCGCCTCACCCGGTCCGGAACAACTCCACCGCCCGAGGGTACCGCCCCAGGGCCCGCGCCTTGAGCGGCAGGTGGCGTGGGCGGGTCAGGAGGGGGTCCTCTGCCAGGATCTGCATCGCCACCGCGCGCGCCTGCTGCAGCAGATCGGTATCCTCGGGCAGCCGCGCCAGCCGGAGCTCGAAGTCACCTGCCTGCCGCTGGCCGATCAGGTCCCCCATCCGCCGCTCCTCGAGATCAAGCTCGGCGATCTTGAACCCGTCTTGGGTGGCCGCAAACGCCTTCAGGCGCCGGGGCACCGCCCCCTCAGCCAGCAGGATGCAGTAACTCTCTTCGGCGCCCCGTCCTATGCGCCCGCGCAGCTGGTGCAGCTGGGCCAGACCGAAGCGCTCGGGGTGCTCGATCAGCATGACGGTCGCGTTGGGGACGTCAATACCAACCTCAATGACGGTGGTGGCCACCAGCACATGCACCTCCCCGGTGCGGAACCGCCGCATCACCTCGTCCCTTTCCGCGGCCTTGAGCCGACCGTGGACCAGCCCTACCACGAGGTCGGGCCACCGGCCGGCCAGCGCCGCGGCCATGGTGGTGGCGGCCCGCAGGTCGGCCCGCTCGGACTCCTCGATGACCGGCAGCACCACGTACGCCTGCCGGCCCGCCTGGCACTGCTCCCGCACAAAGTCGAGCGCCCGCTCACGCTCCCCGCCGAATCGCACCCCGGTGGTGGTGCGCCCGCGTCCGGGGGGCTTTTGCCGGAGGGTGGAGATGTCCAGGTCGCCGAAGCGGGTGAGCGCCAGTGAGCGCGGGATGGGTGTTGCCGTCAGTAGCATCACGTCGGGGGAGTCCCCCTTGCCCACGAGCTGGGCGCGCTGGTCCACCCCGAAGCGGTGCTGCTCGTCAATGACCACCAGACCGAGCCGGCGGAATGCCACCGCGTCCTCAAGCAGCGCGTGGGTTCCGACGACCAGCCGGGCCTCTCCGCTGGCCAGTTTCTTTCGGCGGGCCGCCTTGGCGGCGGTGGTGAGGCGGCCCACCAGCAGTTCAGGCCGGAGCTCGAGCGGTGCCAGGAGCGAGGTGAGGGTGGCAAGATGCTGTTCCGCCAGGAGCTCGGTCGGAGCCATCAGCGCCGCCTGGTAGTCATTTTCCAGCGCCAGCAGCATGGCGAACAGGGCCACCACCGTCTTGCCCGTCCCGACATCGCCCATGAGCAGGCGATGCATCCGTTCCGGCGCCGTCATGTCCCCGGTGATCTCCCGGATGGCTTTCTTCTGGTCCGCCGTCAGCGGCCACGGGAGCGACTTGGCCAGTTGAGTGGTGTAGCTGTGCCGCAACTCGAACTGGGTACCGGTCCGGCGGCGTTTGGCGAGCAGCCGGGCCCGCGACAGCATCAGCTGCAGGTCCAGCAGCTCGTCAAAGGCCAGGCGGCGGCGGCCGTGCTCGGCTTCCTCGATGGTGGCGGGGGCGTGTACCACCCGGAGGGATGCGGCCAGCGCCGGGAGGCCGAGCCCGGTGCGGATATCCTCGGGCAACGGGTCGGGGGCCGAGCCGATGAGCCCGTCCAGGTGGCGGGTGATGAGGCTGCGGATCAGCTTGTGGGAGAGCCCCTCGGTCGCCCGGTAGACCGGCAGCACCCGCCCGCCGCCCGGCTCCTCGCCCTCCCCTTCGGCGTCTGCCAGGACGATGAACTCCCGGGGGGTAAGCTGCCGGCCGTGATAGAACCGTACCGTTCCCACCACCAGCAGGGTCTGGCCCTCACGAATGCTGCGGTCGAGGAAGCCCTGTCCAGGCCAGGCGCATTCCAGCATGCCGCTGTCGTCCCGCAGCACCGCCGTGAAGATCCGCAGTCCGCTCCGCGTAGGCATCAGGCGCTTGGCCACCACCCGCCCAACGCACGCGACCTCCTCTCCCACCCGGGCGCGCGCCAGCGGAGTGACGCTCGACGCATCGAGATACCGGAACGGGACATGCCAGAGCAGGTCCTGCGCGGTGCGCACGCCCAGCCGCTGAAAGGCCTCTGCACGTCGCTCGCCGATCCCCTTGAGGAACTTGACCGGGGTATCGGGACGGATGGGGGGCATGGAGTCGGGGAGTGGTGTGAAGGGCTGCTATCAGCAACCTGTTTCTATTCCAGCAGGCGCCCCGCAAACGCCCGCGCATCGAACGGCTCGAGTGCGTCGAGCGTCTCTCCTGTGCCGACGAACTTGATGGGGAACCCCAGCTCTTTCCGCACCGCGACCGCCGCACCGCCCCTGGCGCTGCCGTCCAACTTTGTGAGGATGATCCCGGTCGGCTGTACGGCCTCCCCGAAGAGCCGTCCCTGCTGGACCGCGTTCTGGCCGACCGTGCCGTCGAGCACCAGCAGGGTCTCGTGCGGCGCGCCAGGGCGCTTGCGGGCGATCACCCGGATGACCTTGCGGAGCTCATCCATCAGGCCCTCCTGGGTGTGCAGGCGCCCGGCGGTGTCAATCAGCACAGAGTCCACACCCCTGGTGGTGGCCGCCTCGATGGCATCGAACGCCACGGCCGCGGGATCGCCACCGGGCGCCCCGGCCACGCACGGCACACCCAGCCGCTCGGCCCAGGTCTGCAACTGCTGGATGGCGCCAGCTCGGTAGGTGTCCGCCGCGGCCAGGAGCACCGAGCGCTTCTCCCGGAGCAGGCGCTGGGCGATCTTGGCGACGCTGGTGGTCTTCCCCACCCCGTTTACGCCCACGAATACCAGCACCGTTGGCCCGGCGTCCCGGGCGCGGGCCAGCAGGGCCGTGGGCGGGTCGGCGCCGTTCAGCATGGCGGTGATCTTGGCGGCCACCGCGTTCCTGAGGTCCTCCTCGGTCTTGAGCCGGCCGCGCCGGACCTCATCCTCCACCGTCTGGACCAGTTCCACCGTGGCCTGCACCCCGAAATCGGCCTCGATGAGGGTGCGTTCCAGCGCTTCGAGGTCCGCGGCGTTCATGCCCCGGACCAGGGCGCCGACATCGGTCAGCGCCGCCCGCTTGAGGCGCTGCCACAGCGAGAGCTTCTGCGGTTCCCCTACTCGGTCTGCTGCCATGATGGGAAACTAACGACCGGGAGCCTCGGACCAAGGTCTGTTCGCCGATGTGCCGTGGGCTATCTTCCGCATGTATCCGGCGTCCCTCGCCACCCGATCCGGCGAGGCCACCTCAACCCTGGTGTCGCGGCGTGTCCATGCCCCCATCCGACCGGTCACGTGGCGTAGCGGTTACCCTGGCTGCCGTGCTCGGCGTTTTCGGCGCCCATCGGTTCTATACCGGGCACGTGCGGACCGGGGTGCTGATGGCCTGTACCCTGGGCGGCCTGGGGATCTGGTATCTCTACGACCTGATCCTGGTGTCGGCGGGCGCCTTTCACGACGCCGAAGGGCGGCTGGTGTCGCGGTGGGAGGTGGAACCGGCCGACCGGCTGGCCGGCGATCCCATGATTCTGGATGAACTCGATGCCCTGCGCCGAGAGGTGATCGATCTCGCTGAACGGGTGGAATTCACCGAGCGCCTGCTCTCGGCACCACCCCGGGAAGGAAGCGGCGAGCCTGGGCGCGGATCGGACAGCGGCTCGTTCCGCTGACCGGACCGCCAGTCATCGCAGCCCCAGCCTCCGGCGCGCGAGCCACTCCCCCCCCAGCGCTACCACCGCGAGCAGGAACAGCCAGACCCAGCCACGGGTGCTGGTGACGCCGGCCTGGGTCACTGTCGGAACCTCCCGGTCCTGCACCACCACCGCCCGAGGCAGCCACTCCTCGGACCAGGTGTCCACCACGATCGTCCCGTTACCGGCACCGTCGAGTTGATAGCGGAATCGCCCCGGTGGGAGCCGGAGATCGGCGCGGCCGTCGCCACCGAAACGCAGCGTGTCGCGCCGGCTGGTCGCTCCGGAGATGGTGATGCCAAGCGGCGTGGGCGCACCGCCGCCGACCCAGCCGAACACCACCGGCCGGCCGTTCTCGACCACGGGCCTGATGGGCCGGGCCTTGCCTGCCAGCGAATCCGCTCCCCCCAGCAGCCAGGAGAGGGTCGCCGAGACCAGCGAACGGTAGGCCTGTTCGCTGCTCCCGCCCCGGAAGGCCCAGCGCCACAGGCCCTCAGCGGCGGTGAGCACGCGCCGCCTGGAGCCGGTCGCCTCGCCCACGAACACCGGGCGCTCGGCACCGCGGCGCGATTGCTGTACCGCGAGACCGGTCCACATTGCCGCTGTCGGTTCAATCGGGGTGATCTGGATGAGCGGGGGGAAGGAGTCGAGCGGCAGTCCGATGAAGGCCCCAGCGACCGGTGAGCTGCTCCCCGCCGTCGCGTACCACTCACCGGAGATGACGGTCTCGCCACCCTCGCCGCTGGGCCAGTCCCAGAGTCCCCGGGCCCGGCCTGGCCGCGCGAAGTCGGGCCTGCCACCCTTCTGCACCAGTACATCGGCGCGGCTGGCCGCCTGGGCGACCTCGGCCACTGCGACGGGGGCGAGATCGGCCATGCTGCGCCAGCGGCCGGGCTCGAGGCTCACGTAGCCGCGCACCGGCAGTTCCGCCACATCCCGCAGCGCCTGAAAGAGGAAGCGGGCGTCCCAGTCGGCTGGGTCGGCCAGCAGGACGACTCCGGGCGCTGGCGTGACCCGGACCAGAATGAGCCGGGTATCGTCTCGTGGCTCCGCATCCCCGGCGGTAACACCAATAGAAAGGAGTGCCTCAACCGGCAGGCCTGCGCTGGGCAACCGGAAGGTGATCAGGGCGCTGCCATCCGTCGCCAGGCGGAGTGCCTGTCGAGCCAGTACCCGCTGGTCCACCCGAACCTCCACGCGGACCGAATCCCCCGGGGCACCCCACGCCCGCACCTCCGCCTCGAGTCGAATCGTGTCGCCGGCCGTGACCCGGCCGGGCCCATCAACGCGCACTACTGCGAGATCAGGGCTGGCGGCTCTCGGGAAGACCCGCACCCCGGCTCTCCGCAGGAGGTCGGGGCCGAGATCGGCGCCGTCATCGAGCTCCCCGTCCGTGACGACCAGCACTCGCCGATCCGATGCGGCCGCCGCGCGCAGCGCTGGCGCCAGGGAGGAGCGCCCAAAGCCGGGCGAGCTGTCGTGCAGGCCGCCGGCGTCGCCGAAGGGCTGGATGTCTCCCCAGACTCGGGCCGAGTCCCGTGCCTCGGTCCAGCGGCCCCCGGCGGCTGACATGCTCAGGCTGCCATCGAGAAGCACGAGTGGACGGGTGTGCTCCCGAGCGGCCCGGCTACAGGAGAGGTCCAGCAGCAGGAGGCCAAGCGCCGACCAGGCGACGCCGCGACAGAGGGCGGCCGCCCACCCCCGCCGGCCGACTTGCTCCAGTCGCCAGTAGGTCGCCCAGGCAGCGAGACCGGCGAGCAGCACTACCAGTAGCAGCCGCAGCAAGAGGCTCCGAGTCGGCAAGAGATGAGCGCCTGGCTGCAGACCCGAGAGTTCGCAGCGCGGCGGCGGATGATCGGTCCCGGTTCCTGCGCGGAGACTAACCGCGCAGGGCCAGGAGTGCCTCTTCCAGGGTGAAACGGGCCTCGTACAGCGCGCGACCGATGATCGCGCCCGCCAGACCGGCGGCGCGGACCGCGTGGAGGTCGGCGAGCGTGGCCACCCCGCCGCTGACGATGACAGAAGCGCCCAGCGCCTGGAGCGCTCTGCGCCCCCTCGAGATCCGGGCCGGTCAGCATGCCGTCGCGTGCGACGTCGGTGTAGATGATCGTGCCGGCACCATCCGCCAGTACCCTGCGCCCGACGTCCACGGCGGTAAGGGACGAGGTTTCCACCCAGCCCGCGGATCGCCACCAGACCTGCCTTGGTATCCAGGCCAACGGCGATGCGGTCCCGCCCCGCGGCAGCCACCGCCTGGGCCACCAGCGACGGATCGGTGACGGCCGCCGTGCCCAGCACGGCACGGCTCACGCCCAGATCGAGCACGGCTCCGCAGCGCCTCAAGCGATCGCAGGCCCCCGCCGGTCTGGATGCGGACCCGTGCCGAGAGCCTCCGGCAGATGGTCGCGAGCGCGGCGTGGTTGTCACCCGTCCCGAATGCCCGGTCCAGGTCCACCACGTGGATCCAGCGCGCGCCGGCGGCCGCGAACTGCTCCGCCTGTGCTACGGGATCACTGCCATAGGTGGTTTCGCGGTTGGCCTCTCCCTGGGACAGCCGCACGACGCGGCCGGCACGGAGGTCAATGGCGGGATAGAGATCCACGGGGGGCGGCCCCGGACGGGGCGCCGTCAGAACGACGCGCCGCGGCCCGGGAGAACGGTGGGCTGGGCGGCGGCGCCGGCGAAGACCGGGTCACCGGCACCGAGAAGGGCGGAGAGCCGGTTCCGCTCGAGGGCGAAGTCCGGGCCACCTGGCCGGCGGGAACGGGATCACCGCTGCCCATGTCCGTGCTCCGCGGGGATCGCGGGAGACGCCGTTGACGCGGAACTCGTAGTGGAGGTGCGGCCCGGTCGCGAGGCCAGTCGAGCCGACGTATCCGATCACCTGCGCCCTGCTGCACCCGGTCGCCGGTGGACATTCCCTTGGCGAAGGACTTGAGGTGCCCGTAGCGGGTCACGATGCCGTTGGCGTGCCGGAGCTCGACCAGGTTGCCGTAGCCGCCGATCCAGTCGCGACGAACCACCACTCCGTCGCCGGCCGCCATGACCGGCGTGCCGGGATCGGCCGCGTAGTCGGTGCCCTCGTGCCGGCGCACAAACGCCCAGCACCGGGTGGAGCCGGGCCCGATTGAGCCGCGAAGAGATGCGGCGAAAGGCCACCGGCGCCAGCAGGAAGGCGCGGCGCAGCGAGCGGCCTTCCGCGTCGTAGAAGCCGCTGGCACCGTCCGGGGACGTGAAGCGGTAGGCCGCGTAGGGCTTTCCACCGATGACGAGGTCGCCGGCGAGCACCCGGCCGAATCGAACGTCTCCCTCCTCCGAGGTGAGCCGCTCGGCCAGCACCCGGAAGCTGTCGCCCGGGCGGATGTCCCGGCTGAAATCCACCTGCCAGGCGAAGATGTCGGCCAGGTCCCAGGCCAGCCGGATGCGGTCCTCCGCCGGCGAGCAGCGTGTCCCCCTGCATGGCGTCCAGCGCCTCGTACAGCGAGGTGGTGATGCGTCCCTCGACGCTGATCGGCGCGCTGGACCAGACCACCGGCTCGGCGTACGCGGTCCAGCCGTCGGCCACGCGGATCAGCGCCACCCGCTGTTCGGGGCCGGTGCGTACGCACGACCCGGGCGGGCACCGGATCGTCACCGAGCCGCTCGAAAGTGAACACCAGGCCGGGGCGGAGGCGGCGGGGATCGAAGAGGCCAGCGGCGGAGGCCGGGCTGAGCGAGAAACCGGGCAGACCCTGGCGCACGAACAGCTCGGAGAGGGTCTCTCCACGGCGCAGGGTATCGGCGGTGCGAATGGTGAGCAGGTCCGCCACCTTGGCGCCGACGACCGGCGCCGGGCGCCAGGGCCAGCTCTCCCCGAGCGCAAACACACCGGCGCCGGCCAGCACACCGGCAGCGACCATGAATGCCGCGATGGTTTTCAGTCCTGCCACTCGATCAGCCGACATAGTCCTCCGGCCCGGCGGTGGCCAGCGTCCCTGCACCGCCGGGCTCGTGGCGGGCGTCGATGTTCAGTCCATCTGCCGCCGGATGAAGGTGGGAATTTCCATTTCCGGCACGTCGCTGGCGCCGAGCGCCGGGGCTCCGGCCGTGGTGCCGGGGGCGGGCGGGATCGGCGAAGCGGTCGGAGACGGTGTAGCCCGCTTGGGCGCGGGAAAGTTGATGACCCCCGGCACCGCCTTGGCGCCGGCGGCCGTGGCCGCGGGGGGTTCCGGCCGGTCGAAGCCGGTGGCGATGACCGTGACCCGCACCTCGCCCTGCATGGAGGGATCGGTGGCGGCGCCGAAGATGATCTCGGCCTCGTCGCCCACGGCGTCGTGGATGATGTCGTTGATCGTGGTCACCTCACCCATGGTGAGGTCGGGGCCGCCGGTGATGTTGATCAGCACCCCGTTGGCGCCGGTGATCGAGACGTTGTCGAGCAGCGGACTGGAGATGGCCTGCTGGGCCGCCTCCATGCCGCGGTTGTCTCCCCGTCCGACGCCGGTGCCCATCAGGGCCGAGCCGCCGTTCTGCATGATGGTGCGGACATCGGCGAAGTCCACGTTGATGAGGCCGGTCTTGGTGATCAGGTCGGCGATGCCCTGGGTGGCCTGCAGCAGCACCTCGTCCGCCTTCTTGAGCGAGTCCTGGAAGGGGATGCCCTTCCCGACCACCGCGAGCAGCCGCTCGTTGGGCACCACGATCATGGTGTCCACGGCGGCGCGGATCTCGGCGATGCCCATCTCCGCCTGCTTCATCCGCTTCTTGCCCTCGAACAGGAACGGCTTGGTGACGATGCCGACCGTGAGCGCGCCCATGTCCCGCGCCATCTGGGCGATGATCGGGGCCGCCCCGGTGCCGGTGCCGCCGCCCATGCCGCAGGTGACGAAGACCATGTCGGCGCCCTGCATCGCCGCCAGCACGTCGTCGCGGTTCTCCTCGATGGCCTGGCGCCCGATCTCCGGCCGGGCCCCCGCCCCCAGTCCGCGGGTGAGCTTGCGGCCGATCTGGACCTTCACGTCCGCGCGGGAGTTCGGCGAGGGCCTGGGCATCGGTGTTCACCGAGATGAACTCCACCCCCTGGAGCTGCGCCTCGATCATCCGGTTGACCGCGTTGCCGCCGCCGCCGCCGACGCCGACCACCTTCATGCGGGCGCCCTGCGCCCCGGTTTCTTCCAGCTCGAAGATCATGGGATGTTCTCTCCGGCCCGCCTGAGAAGGATCAGAAGATGTCCTGGAACCACTGCCGTACCGGCCGAACCCACTTTTCCACCGCCTGCGAACTGCGCTTGCCCGACCCGAACGCCGAGCCCTGCCTGAGCTGCCGTCGTGCCGTAGAGCGTCAGCCCGGCCGCCACCGCGAACCGCGGGGACTCCACGCTGTCGGTCAGCCCGGCGAGTCCCTGCCCCGGCTTGCCCACCCGGACCGGCATCGCGAAGACCTCCCGCGCCAGCTCGACCACGCCCGTCGCCTGCGCCCCGCCGCCGGTCAGCACCACCCCGGCCGGCAGCCGCTGGTGGTAGCCGGCCCGGGTGATCTCGTCCAGGGCGAACTCCAGCGTCTCCTGCAGCCGCATGCGCATGATGTGCGCGAGCACCTGGCGGTGGGCCGAGCGGGCCCCCTGCCCCGGCGTCCCGGGCAATTCGATGACATCCGATTCGGGCACCAGCAGCTCCCACGCGGCGCCGTGCCGTTCCTTGAGGCGCTCGGCATCCTGCTGGGTGACCTGCAGCCCATGCACAATATCGTTGGTGACGTGCCCCCCGGAAATGAGCAGCGAGGCCGTGTGCCGGATCTTGCCGCCCTGAAAGATAGCCACGTTGGTGGATCCCCCGCCCAGTTCCACCAGTGCACAGCCCAGCTCCCGCTCATCCGGGGTGAGCACCGCGAGCGACGCGGCCACCGGCTCCAGCACGAACTCCGCCACATGGTAGCCCGCCCCCTCGACGCACTTGCGGAGGTTCTGGGGCACGCTGGACAGTACCGTGACGAGGTAGACCTGCGCATCCAGGCGGGAGCCGGTCATGCCGATCGGCTCGCTGATCCCCGGTTGCATGTCCACCAGGTAGTCCTGCGGAATGGCGTGCAGCAGCTCGTGATCCTTGCCGAGCGGCACGCTCGAGGCGACGTCGTTGACCCGGGCGACGTCGCCGGTGCGGATCTCCCCGCCGGTGACCGACACCACCCCAGTGGAAGTCTGCCCCGCCACGTGCTCGCCGGCGATGCCGCAATAGACCGAGCCCACTTCCACTCCGGCCATCCGCTCAGCGTCCTTCATCGCCTTGCTGATGGCGCGGGTGGTCTCTTCGATGCCCCGCACCACGCCCCGCCGGACCCCGTGGCAGCGCTCCACCCCGATCCCCAGGATCCGGGTCCCCGACGTCCGGGGATCGCCCTGGGCCTCGGCGATCACCGCGGTGACCTTGGTGCTGCCCAGATCCACCGCCGCCACGAGCCGATTGGGCGAGACGCTCACGCTGCCTCCCAGCGTACGACGACTTGGCCGGCAAAACGGGCGTCCAGCTCCGCCCACTGCCGGCCCTTCCTGACGAGATCCTGCTCCACTTGCGTCAGCGCCCGGATCACCCTGGCCGGCGCATCCGGACTCAACCGCAGCCGCTGCGGCAGCGCGCGTCGGGCCCCGGACTCTGCCGCCGGCTCCACCAAGAGCAGGACCCCGTCCCCGGCTCGCTCCGCCCGGATCACTCGACCGAACAGGGTCGGATCGGCATCACGCACCCGCGCCAACAGGCCGGTCACGAGCGAGTCGGCGGTCTGGGCCAGCGGCAGGTCCGGCGCGGCCACCAGGGGATCAAATCGAAGAAACCTGCCCCGCGGGCTGACCAGCTGCAGCACTCCATTGCGCAAGACCAGGGCAACCGGTTCGGTCTCCCGTACAGTAACCACAAGCGTTCCCGGAAGCCGCCGGTGCACCCGGAATGACTCGAGGCCCGGGATGGCGTCTCCGGCCTGGTTGACCGAGTCCAGCGTGGCAAAGATGCTCTCGCCCGGATGCAATGGCAGTGCGGCCACGATCTCCTCGGCCCGCAGGTAGCGCTGGCCGCGGACCTCCACCTTGCGGACCCGGAAGAAGTCCACCCCCGTGAGCAGGCGCGGCAGCCCGAGCCAGAGGAGGCCTCCCAGCGCCAGGGCGGCGAGCACCTTCCACCCGGGCTTGCTCAGGCGGCTTCGAGCCATCGAACCAGTTCCCGGCCTACCCGGGTGATGTCGCCTGCGCCGAGGGTAATCACGACGTCTCCCTTGCGCGCCAGCCCGGCGATCCGGTCCCGCAGGGCGTGCTTGTCCGCCTCGTAGATGACCTCGGCCCCAGCCTTGGCCGCGGCCTCGGCCACCAGAAGCCCCGTCACCCCGGGGATCGGCTGCTCCCGCGCGGGATAGATATCCGTGACGACCGCGAGATCGGCGGCCGTCAGGGCCTGGCCCATGGCCGCCGAGTGCTCGCGGGTACGCGAGAACAGGTGCGGCTGGAACACCGCCAGAATCCGCCGCCCCGGAAAGGCCTGCCGCGCCGCCGCCAGGGTAGCCACCAGCTCCGAAGGATGATGGGCGTAGTCATCCACGAAGGTGATGCCCCGCGCCTCTCCCAGCCGCTCGAATCGCCGACCCAGTCCCTGATATGCAGCCAGGGCGGCGAGCGCCGGCTCGGGCGGACCGCCCAGCGCCACCACCGCCCCCAGGGCGCCGGCGGCATTGCGGAGGTTGTGGACACCCGGCACCGCCAGCCGCAGGGTGACCGCGCGGCCGTCCGGCAGGCTGACCCGAGCCTGACTGCCGGTCTCGTCCTGCACGATGTCAGTCAGACGAAGCTCCGCAGACTCCGCCAGACCAAACCGCCAGACGCTCCGACGGGCCGTCGGGCCGTCGGACCGTCGGAGCGTCTCTCCCACGCGGAGCGCGCCGGGATCATCCGCCCCGAGCAGGACATGGCTGGCCGGGGCGGCAAACTGCGCAAAGGCGCGCTCCAGGGCCTCCAGGCTGCCGTAACATTCCAGGTGATCAGCCTCCACGTTGTTGATGATGGCCACGGTGGGCCGCAACGTGAGGAAGGCCTGATCGTACTCGTCGGCTTCGACCACGAACACCCGGTCGCCCCCCGGGCGGGCATTCCCGCCCCACTCGCTCACCCGGCCGCCGGCGATCCCGGTGGGATCGAGCCCGGCCGCCGCCAGCGCCTGCGTGGTCATGACCGTGGTCGTGGACTTGCCATGGGTCCCGGCGGCTGCGACCACCTGCCCGGCGTTGACCAGGTCTGCCAGCGCCTGTTTGCGGGGGATGACCGGGACTCCCAAAGCACGGGCACGGGCCAGCTCGGGATGATCGACGGGCACCGCCGCGGTCACGACGACGGCGCGGACCCCGTCGAGATGGGCGGGATCGTGCCCGGGCTCCACCTGCGCCCCGAGCAGGGCGACATCGGCGGCACCACTGGGGTCGGGATCACAGCCGGTGACCAAGACTCCGCGACGGCGGGCGAGCAGGGCTAGAGCACTCATCCCAGCGCCGCCAATTCCCATGAAGTGGACGGGACGGGGATCGGCAGGATCGAAAAGGGGCATGTCGGTGAGCTAATCTAAAATCCCACCGAGAGTTGCGAAAGCGGCTCAGGCCTCCGAAATGGCCACCAGATGGGCCACGATCTGGGCGGCGGCGTCGGGTTTTCCCCGATTTCGGGCAGCCCGGGCCAGCTCAGCGAGCCGGCCCGGGTCCCTGAGCAGCCCCCCGACGACCTTTCCGAAGGTGTCGGCGGTGAGGTCCCGCTGCTCCAGCACGACCGCCGCGCCGGCCTCCTGCAGCGCCACCGCATTGTGCCGCTGGTGGTCCTCCGCGGCGGTCGGCAGGGGGATGAGGACCGCCGGACGCCCCCACGCACAGAGTTCCGCTCCGGTCATCATTCCGGCCCGGGCCACGACCAGGTCCGCCACAGCGTAGCCGTCGGCCATCGGATCGAGGAAATCGAAGACCTGGACCTCGGGAGGCCGGTGGAAGCGGGAGAATCGCGCATGACTCCCCCGGCCGGTGGCCCACAGCACCGTACACTCCCGGGCGCCATCCAGAGCGAGCCAGGCCGCCACCGCCTCGTTGATGGCCACCGCCCCCTGGGACCCTCCCGTGACGAGCAGGACCGGGCGGGCGGGCGAACCGCCGAGCCCGAAGCGAGCCAGCGCGGTGCTTCTGCGCCCCGGGTCCGGTGGGACGATCGGGTTCCCGGTGTCGAACACCCGGGTGGCCGGCCCGAACCGGAGCCGGGAGCGCGCCTCCGGCAGGCCGAGGTACACCTCATCGACCCGCCGCGAGAGGAGCCGGGTCGCCAGTCCGGGGAAGGCGTTCTGCTCCTGGATGGCGCAGGGAATGCCTCGCCGGGCTGCCAGCCAGACCGCCGGGCCCGAGGCGTAGCCGCCGGTGCCCAGCACCGCCACAGGGGCTTCTGCAGCGAAGACCCTTCGCAGGCCAGCGAGGACCCGCACCGCCATGACCGGCAGCCGGACGTTCTTCCACCATTGGCGCCGGTAGACCGGTTCGAACGGAAGCAGGTGAAAGCGGAAATCGCGCGCCGGGAGAAGTTCTGCTTCAATGCCGCGCTCCGCCCCGAGCAGGACCGGCTCGAGATCCGGTCGGGTTTCGCGTAGCCGGGCGGCGATGGCCAGCGCGGGCATGAGGTGCCCTCCGGTCCCGCCGCCGGCGATGAGAACCGTCCGCCGGGTCGACGCTTCGGCCCCTCGAGCGTGGTTCGCCGGTCCGGCCCCGGTGGGGACCACCTAGGTCTCCGCGGGCGAGCGCGCCGCCGAGTCGCCGAGCCGCCGCACCGCCGTCATGAATCCTTCAGTCGGCGGATGGGCCGGCTCGCCTTGCCCCGCATCCGTCCGATGCTGATGAGAATCCCCACCCCGATCAGCGACACCACCAGGCTGGAGCGGCCGAAGGAGATGAACGGCAGGGTGAGGCCGGTGGTGGGCATGAGGCTGAGGGTCACGGCCATGTGCATCGCCGCGGTGACCCCAACCGCCGCGGTGAGCCCGGCCGCCAGGTACTGGCCGAAAGGATCCTCCGCGGTCCGGGCGATGCGGAACCCCAGCCAGCAGAACATCACGTAGAGCAGAACAATCAGGGTGATGCCGATGAAGCCCCACTCTTCACCGATGGTGCTGAAGATGAAATCGGAGTAGGCGTAGGCGACGTAGCCGAACTTCTGCTGCCCTTCGCCGAAGCCGACTCCGAAGATCCGTCCCGAGCCGATGCCCACCAGCGACTGGTAGATCTGGCTGGTGCCCTCGGCGCCGTTGAGGAACTTGTCGAGCCGTTCGGCGCGATAGCCCGCCCGCTGGATCAGCTGCAGCCCGGCCGCGACGGCGCCGATCCCCAGCAGCAGGAAGTGCCCGATCTTGGCGCCGGCGGCAAACAGCACGATCCCGCCGAGCAGGGCGACGACGACCGCCATGGACATGTTCGGCTGCAAGAGAATGAGCCCGGACACCAGGGCGAGCACCACCAGGAATGGCGCCAGGCCTTTCTTGAACTCGCGCACCTGCTCGCCCTTCTTGGTAGCCAGCATGGCGCACCAGATGATGACCGACAGCTTGGCCATTTCGGAGGGCTGGAAGCTGACCGGCCCCAGCCGGATCCAGCGCCGCGCCCCGTTGAGCGACGGGGCGATGGCGTCCGTGAAGGGGAGGACCGGCAGGAGCAGCAGGAAGAGTGTGACGAACATGATCGGCCACGCCAGCGGGCGCAGGTGGCGATAGTCCAGCCGGGCAAGGGTCAGCATCAGGATGCCGCCCAGCGCCGCGCCAATGAACTGATTGAGCGCAAAGGCCCCGCCCACGACCCCGCCGCCCGTGGTGCGGACGAGGCTGGAGGCCCCGTACACCATCGCGATGCCGAAGGCTACCAGCGTAGCAGTAACCACCGCCAGCAGGCGGGTCTCCCAGCGCAGCTCTCCGGGGTGCCGGACCATCGGTGCACTCATGGGGCCGCCCTTCAGGCCGGGTGCGCCGGAGGCGCACCCGGCAATTGCTCGACCGCGACGCGGAACTGTGCGCCCCGATCTTCATAGTTCCGGAACATGTCGTAGCTGGAGCAGGCCGGCGAGAGCAGCACCGCATCCCCCGGGCGGGCCAGCCGCTGGGCCTGCCGCAGCACCTCGCCGAAATCGGTCCCGGCATCCACCACCGGGACGAGGCCGGCGAGGTCTTGGCTCACCAAGTGCCGGGATTCGCCAAAGGCCACCACCCCACGGCAGTGCTCGCCCGCCGCGCGCCCCAGCGCGGTGTACGGCTCTCCCTTGTGGCGCCCGCCCAGCAGCAGCACGAACGGCCGTTCCAGCGCCCGCATCGCGACCATCGTGGAAGCGATGTTGGTCGCCTTCGAGTCGTTGATCCACAGCACGCCGCCCACCTCGCCGATCGGTTCCATGCGATGGGGCAGCGCCCGGAAGCTGGCCAGGCCCTGGGCGATGGCCGCCAGCCCCGCGCCGGCCTCGCGCGCGATCAGGGCGGCACAGAGTGCGTTGGCGACGTTGTGGTCGCCGAACAGGGCCAGCTCCGCGCGGGGCAGCAGCACCACCGTCCCCAGCAGCAGCTGCCGGCGTACCGGGTCGTACCAGGCGTCGGCCCGGCCCTGGACGCGGAAGCTGAGCACGGTGCCCGGCCGGCCCGCGGCCCGCCGCAAGACCTCGGGGTCGTCGCCGTTGAGGATCCAGCAGGACGACGGGGTGGCGTTGCGATACAGCAGGTCCTTGTCCGCGTAGTACTCGTCGATCGTCTCGTACCGGTCCAGGTGATCGGGGGCCAGGTTGGTCATCGCCCCGATCGCGGGTGCAAGGTCGTAGGTGTCGTGCAGCTGGAAGGAGGAGATCTCCAGGACGATCCACTCCGGGTGTTCCACCGCCAGCGCGACCTCCGCCAGCGGTCGGCCGATGTTACCGGCGGCGACGGAGGGGATGCCTGCCGCCTGCAGCAGGTGGGCGCCCAGCGCGGTGGTGGTCGTCTTGCCGTTGGTGCCGGTGATCGCCGCGAAGCGGACCCCGGGGAGCCCCGCCACCCCGACGTCCAGTTCGGAGATCACCGGCACCCCCGCCTGCCGGGCCGCCTGCAGCGGCGCCGCCGCCGGCGGCACCCCGGGCGACACCACACACACCCCGGCCCGGCTGATCCGCGCCAGGTCGTGGCCGCCCAGCTGCACCTCGGCGCCGCTGGCGCGGAGCAGCTGCAGTCCCGCCTCCCCCACCGACTTGTCAGGCTCGGCCGCGCTGTCGGAGGCGTACACCGGAATGCCCTCGCGGCGCAGCAGTCGCCCCGCCGCCACCCCGCTCTTCCCCAGTCCGATGACGGCGGCCTCGCGGCCGCCGGCCCGCCAGCGCTCGAGGCTCATCGCAGCTTGAGGGTCGCCAGGGCCACCATGGCGCAGAAGATCCCGAGGATGTAGAACCGCGTCACCACGGTGCTCTCGTGCCAGCCAAGCTTCTCGAAGTGATGATGCAGCGGTGCCATGCGGAACACCTTGTGCTGGTCCGCGTACTCCCGGCCCCGGGTACGCTTGTGCCACTTGTAGGTGGAGGTCTGCAGGATGACGGACACCGCCTCCGCCACGAACACCCCGCCGATGATCAGCAGCAGGAACTCCGACTTGAGCAGGATCGAGACGGTGCCCGAAGGCGCCGCCCAGCGCCAGGCTGCCGGTGTCGCCCATGAAGACCTGGGCGGGATGGGCGTTGAACCAGAGGAAGCCCACGCAGCCGCCCATGAGGGCGGCGCAGAAGATGGTCAGCTCTCCGGCGCCGGGCAGGTAGAACAGATTGAGGTAGCCGGTCGTGTCGGTCCGGCCCAGGATGTAGGCGAAGAGCGCGAACGCCGCCGCGGCGATGGCCGAGAGCCCGGTGGCCAGGCCGTCGAGGCCGTCGGTGAGGTTCACCGCGTTGCTGGACCCGGTGATGACCGTGGTCACGAAGGCCACATACAGCCACGGTGCGAAGATCACGATCACGAACTTGAAGAACGGCACCGTGGTGGCCGCCGCGGGCACGGTCTCCGGCGGTACCACCGGGAAGTAGACCAGCAGGGTGCCCAGCACCACGCCGAAGCTCACCTGCCCGGCCAGCTTCCACTTCGCTACCAGCCCGCGCGACTTGCCCTGCACCACCTTGAGCCAGTCGTCGAGGAACCCGATGGCCCCCATCCACAGCGTCGCCAGGATGGCGAACAGGATGAACCGGCTGTCCAGCCGCGCCCACAGGAGAGTCGGCACCACAGTGGCGATGAGGATGATGCTGCCGCCCATCGTCGGGGTGCCACGCTTGCCGAGGTGGCTCGCGGGACCCTCCGCCCGGATTACCTGCTCGATCTTCCGGCGGCGCAGCCGGCCGATGATGGCCGGACCCACCACGAAGGCCAGCAGGATGGCCGTCACCGTGGCGCCCGCCGCCCGGAAACTGATGTAATTGAACAGATTGAAGATCAGGTACTGCTTCGCAAGCGGCGTGAGCAGGTGGTAGAACACGGCGCCTCAGTGTGTCTGGTGGTCCCGCCCGGTGAGGAACGGAAGTATACGCTCTAGCTGCGCACCGCGGGATGCCTTGAGAAACACCAGCTCGTCCCCTCGGAGTCGGGACTGGAGCAGCGGGCCGAGCGCGGGTGCATCCGGCGCGGTCAGCAGCCGGTCGGCCAGCCGGGCGCGGTACAGCTCCAGTGGCGGAACGAACTCTCCCACCGCCGCCAGCAGGTCCGGCTCCAGGCCGACCAGCGCGGCCGCCACCGCCGCGTGGTGCCGCGCCGCCTCCGCACCCAGCTCCCGCATGGTGCCCGCCACGAACACCAGCCGGCGGCCCCCCCGCATGGCCCGCGCGGTGGCGATGGCCGCGAGGAAGGAGGCGGGGTTCGCATTGTAGGCGTCGTGCACGATCGTGAGCCCACCGGCCTCGATCACCTCCCCCCGCCCCCCCGGGAGGCGGAGCGACCGGAACGCGTCCGCCACCCGCGCCAGGTCGAGTCCCAGCTCCTCCGCCAGCACCCACACCAGCATGGCGTTGGCGGCCTGGTGCTGGCCGAGGAGCGGGAGGGTGATCCGCTGACCATCCACCGCGAGCGTGGGACGCCCGGTCGAGTCCACCGCCGCCGCCTGCGGCACCCGGTCGGCCCGGCCAAGCCCCGCGGAGATGACCCGCTTGGCCCGCTGTCGCGCTCCTTCGGCCAGCGCAGGCGGCTCGGTCCCCACGATGGCCAGCGGCACTCCCGTCCAGCAGGTCGAGTTCCTCGGCCAGCACCCCGGCCAGGTCGCCGAAGCCGTCGAGGTGCGAGACGGCCACGTTGGTGGTGATGGTCACCGTGGGCTCGATCACCGGCCGCATCCGGGCCAGTTCGCCCCGGAGGCTCGCCCCGGCCTCGATGACCAGCGCCTCGGTGTCGGCCGGCGCCGACAGGATGGTCTTGGGCACCCCGACGAGGTTGTTGTCGTTGGCGGGCGTCGCATGCACCCGGAACCGGGTGCGGAGCGCTGCCGCGCACATCTCCTTGGTGCTGGTCTTCCCGTTGGACCCCCCGATGGCCACCACGGGACCGGTGAGCGCGCGCCGCCGGGCGCGGGCGAGCAACCCGTAGGCCACCAGCGTGTCATCGACCTCGTAGAGGGTGAGCCCCTCGACGGCGGCGCTGCCTCGGCGGACCACCGCGCCGCTGGCCCCCGCCGCCCGCGCCGCGGCCAGGTGGTCGTGGCCATCGAATCGCTCCCCTTTGATGGCCACGAACAGGGCGCCGGGCCGGAGTGTCCGGGTATCGGTGGAAATCTCTGCAAACACCGCCTCCCCGCTGGACGCGGCCGGCCGGCACCCCGCTGGCTCGAGCGCTTCCCGGACCACCGCGTCGTTCCAGATCATTGCCCCAGCAGCCCCTGGACGATCTCCCGTTCATCGAAGGGGAGTTTCTCGGTGCCCACCACCTGATAGGTCTCGTGCCCCTTGCCGGCCAGGAGAACAGTGTCCCCCGGGCCGGCGCTTTCCAGCGCCATCGCGATCGCCTCCCGGCGATCCACCGTCCGGCGGTGGGGGGCCTGTCCCATCCCCTGTTCGACCTCGGCGATGATGGCCAGCGGGTCCTCGGTACGCGGGTTGTCGGAGGTGACGACCGCGAGATCCGCCAGGGTTGCGGCGATCCGTCCCATGACGGGGCGCTTGCCCCGGTCGCGGTCGCCGCCGCACCCGAAGACCACGATCAGACGGCCGGGGGTGAGCGGTCGGAGCGCCGCCAGCGCCCGCTCCAGCGCGTCGGGTGTGTGGGCGTAATCCCGCAGGACGACCGCGGGCGCCTCGGCCAGGCGCTCCATCCGGCCGGGCACCTGCGGCGCGGCGGAGAGCCGCGCGGCCACCGCTTCCGGCGCGCCGTCCGAGCGCCACGGCGGCCGCAGCGGCGGCCAGGGCGTTGGCCACGTTGAACTCTCCCAGGAGCGGCAACCGCACCTCGGCCCGGCCAGCGGGCGTCTCCATGAGGAAACGGCTACCGGCGTGATCCAGGATGAGCTGAGCCGCCCGCACATCGGCGGACAGGCGGATCCCGAAGCTGAGGCGACGCCGGCCCCTGGGCAGCGCCCGCCACGCCGGATCATCGGCGTTGACCACCTGGACACCGTCCGGCGCCAGCAGGCCGTCGAGCCTGAGCTTGGCCGCGAGATAGGCGTCCATCGTACCATGGTAGTCGAGGTGGTCGCGGGTGAGGTTGGTGAAGACACCGGCGGCGTAGCTCAGCCCGTCCAGACGCCCCTGGTCGAGGCTGTGCGAGGAGGTTTCCATCGCCACGTGGGTCACTCCGCGCGCCGACCAGGCCGGCCAGCGTCGCCTGGAGGTCGATCGGACCCGGCGTGGTGAGCGACCCCGCCGTGGACTCGACCGGAGTCGCCCGCCCCGTCGAAGGCCCCCAGGGTGCCGATGCTCCCGGCGGTGCCCCCCTCGTTGAACAGATGCCGGACCAGCGCGGTGGTGGTGGTCTTTCCGTTGGTTCCGGTGATGCCGATCAGCGTCAGGCGCCGTCCGGGGTCTCCGTACCAGGAGCGCCCCAGGCTCACCGCCGCTCGCCGGCCATCCTCCACCAGCAGCTCCGCCACACCGGATCCGAGCCGCTGCTCGACGGCGATGCCGCCGGCACCGCGGCTGACGGCATCCGCCACGAACCGATGCCCGTCCACGGTGGAACCTCGGACCGCCACGTAAAGCATGCCCGGCCGCACCGCTCGACTGTCGGCGGTGACGCCGGTGATCTCGGCATCGCCGGCCAGCGGTCCGAGCAGCAGCCCGTCCCGCTGCAGCGCTTCGGCCAGGCTGCGGAGTGGGCGGCGGTTCATTCGGCCCAGAGGGTCACGGTGCCGCCAAATGCCAGCGAATCGCCCCGCGGGCGGTTGGGACCTGAGCACCCGCCCCGTTCCGTGGATCGCCACCCGGAAGCCACGGCGATGCACGGTACTCGCTGCCCGGCGAAGCGACAGGCCCGCCACATTCGGCACCGCCCGACGGCCCGGGCGGGCGTCCGAGTCCGCCGGCAGAGGCAGCGACAGCACCACCGGTTCGGTCGTCGGCTCGGCGGCGGGCGCGGCCACCGCCTGGGTTCCTTCGGGCTGCGGCACCGGCCCGCCAAGGCGACGGCGGTCAATCGCACTCCGGCGCGCCGCCAGCGCCTCCTCCAGCATGGCCCGGGTGAGCGGCGCCGCGGTCTGGCCGCCATAACTGGCGGCCCCCTTGGGATCGTCAATCTTGACGACCACCACCAGCATCGGGTCATCCGCCGGGAAGATGGCCGCGAAGGTGGCGGTGTAGCTTCCGGGCACGTACGCCTGGCCGTCGAAGCGGACCGCGGTGCCGGTCTTGCCCACAAGGCTGTAGTTGCTGAGCTGAGCCGCCTCGGCGGTCCCGCCCTCTTCCACCACGCCGCGCAAATAGTCCCGCAGGGTCCGCGCGACCTCGGGAGAGACCGCTCGGCGCACCGGTTCCGGCTGGTGCCGCCAGCGCACCCGGCCATCGGCCGCCGCGCACTCCCGCACCAGCGCGGGCGTGAGCAGGATGCCGTCGTTCGCGATGGCGCCGTAGGCCGCGGCCAGCTGCACCGGCGTCACCTGGAACTCGTAGCCCATGGCAATGCTCGCCTTGCTGTAGCCGTCCCAGCGATCGGGCATCCGGAGTGTGCCACGCGGCCTCCGAGGGGAAGATGACCCCGGTCGGGCTGCCGAAGCCGAAGTCGCGCATGCGCGTCGTACTGCTCGGCCGCGGAGAGCCGCTGGCTGAACTTCCCCATCGCGATGTTGCTCGACAGCTTGATCGCCCCGGCGAGGGTCAGGTTGCCGGGCACCTTGTGGGCGTCGTGGATGGTCCGCGTGGCCCCCCGGGACGAGACCTCCATGACCCAGATCCCGTTCTCGGCGTAGACCTCGTCGGTGGAGTCCACCTTTCCGAGCGAGAGCAGCGCGCCGGCGGTGAACAGCTTGGCGGTCGAGCCAGGCTGGAAGGGATCGGTGAAGAAGGATGCCTTGCCGGCGATGCGGCGGCCCTCGCTCGGTGACGCGGGAGGCCAGGGCCAGCAGTTCGCCGGTGCGTGGATCCATCATGACGATGTCCCCGCCGGCGGCGTTGTAGCGGTCCATGGCCTCCTCGATCGCCCGCTCTGCGATCTCCTGCAGCTCGGCGTCGAGGGTGAGGATGACGTCCTGCCCGGCCACCGGATCCTCGCACCAGCCGTGATGGCGAGGCGTAGCGCCGCCCCCGAGAGTCCTTGAGCACCACCGCCTGCCCCGGCTGGCCGGTGAGCAGGGTATCGAGCGCCAGCTCCAGGCCGCTGGCGCCCCGGCCGCTGTCGGCCCGCAAGCGCGCCGATGACCCCCCGGGCGAGCGGGCCCCGCCGGATAGTGCCGGGCATAGCTCCCCTCGAGGTGCACCCCGCGAAGCTCCCGCAGCGACTGCACCTGCAGCCCGCTGAACGGCCCGCGATAGCCGACCCATCGCTTGGTGGCGATGTCCCCGCCACCTCGGCCGGGGGGAGACCCAGCGCCCGGGCAATGGTCCGGGCGTCCCGTGCGCGCTCCCGCAGCTCGTTAGGCGCGATGCCCGACCGCGAAATACTCCTGCGTCACCGCCAGGGCCACATCGTTGCGGTCGTAGATCCCGCCCCGCCGCGCCGGGAGCACGACCGTCTCGCTGCGAGATTCCTGCGCTTCTGCCCGCCACCGCGCCCCCTGAACCAGCTGCAGCTGGGCCGCCTTGCCGATCACCGCCAGCGCGGCGAGGGCCAGTACCACCTCGAGCAGCGTCAGGCGCACGGTGAACTTGGCCATGGCTCAGCGGTCGCCGGCCGGTGGCCGGTAGAAGAAGATGAACTCCGAGTCCGCCGGGAAGTGCAGCCCCAGCTCCCGTTCGGCGCGCCCACCCAGCACCCGCCGCCCCGTGGCCAGCCGGACTTCCCGCTCCAGGGCGGCGAGCTCGGCCTCCAGTGCGGTGCGCTGGTCCACCAGCTGGCCCACCCGTGAGGCGGTCCCGATGGCCGACGCCTGACGGGCCTGCACCACGACGGCAACGCCGAGGAACACGACCAGCCACAGCAGGACCCAGTGTCGGCCCTTAACTCTCGGCTTGCTGGAAGATGCGGAGGGTGGCACTGCGAGCCCTTGGATTGATGGCGATCTCGGCGTCGTCCGGGCGGATCGGTTTGCGCGGTGTGAGCCGGCCAAGCGGCGTTCCCCGGCAGGTGCACACCGGCGACTTGGGCGGGCAGATGCACGCCCTGGCCCACTCCTGCAGGGTGTGCTTGGCGATCCGGTCCTCACCAGAATGATAACTGATCACGGCGAGCTTCCCACCTGGCACCAGCGCCTCCCGCATGGCCGGCAGGGCCAGGTGCAGTCCCGACAGTTCATCGTTCACCGCAATCCGCGCGGCCTGAAATAACCGGGCGAAATCTCCCGGGCCGCTGCGCGGCCCCAGAACGGCGCGAATGGCGTTGACCAGGTCGTCGCTGCTCTCGAAGGGCCGGTTACCGCGACGTCGGACGATCTCCCGGGACAGCCGACCCGCCTGCCGCTCGTCTCCGTAGTCGGCGAAAATGGCGCGCAGCTCCGTCTCGGATCCGAGGTTCAGGAGATCCGCTGCGGTCTCGCCCGACTGGCTCATCCGCATATCGAGCGGGGCGCCCGGCCGGAAGCTGAACCCCCGACTCTCGGCGTCCAGCTGGTGGGACGAAACACCGAGGTCCAGCAGGATCAGATCGGGCCGGAAGTCCTGGATGGCGGTCAGCGCTTCGGGGCTGGAGAATGGCGCCAGCAGGTACCGGATGCCGGTATCGCCAAGGCGGGCGCGGGCGGCCGCCAGTGCGGCCGGATCACGGTCAATCCCGAGGACTTCGGCACCGGCCGCGCGGAGCAGCTCCGCGTGCCCACCGCCCCCCAGCGTGCAGTCGACGGCGCGCTGGCGGCCGTGGGCGAGCTCACGCACAGCCGCCGGCAGCACCGGGAAGTGGTACGAACCAGCCGAGGTCATGACGAACCGCGGAAGCGGGAGAAAATGACAGCACCCCGGCCGCGCCTGCGGACGGGGTGCCGAGAAAAACGGGGCTGACGGGGCTCGAACCCGCGACCTCCGCAGTGACAGTGCGGCACTCTAACCAAGCTGAGCTACAGCCCCCTGCTGCGGGCGAGCAATATAGGGAGAGCCCCAGACAGATGGTAGTGGGCCGAGCCCTTCCGTACCCGGCCCGCGGCGGGAGGCGAGACGCCGGGCTGGCACGACCCCACTCGCGCGCTCCCCTGCCCGCCTTCGGAGCGGGCTACTTGCAATAGACCCGGATCATGGAAGCCGTCCTGGGCTTGAGGCCGCCGAGGTACTGCAGCAACCGAGTCCTCGCCTCCTCCTGCGCGGTATAGGCCCTGGCCGCCGCCAGGGCCGCCTCGGCCTCGGCGGTGTTCGTCTCCACCTGCCGAGCCAGGTCGCAGGACTTCTGCTTCTCCGCCTCGGAATCGAGTCCGCTGATGATGTTCACCAGCGAGAGCCCGAGGAAGTGACTCGCGATCGGCGCGTACCGTCCCGCAGGATCCGCCAGCTGGACGACTCGCCGGAGCCCGGAGGCGGCTCCCTGGAAGTCCTGCTGTGGCGGCTGGAGCAACGGCAGGGTTCCGTTCAGGAGCAGGCCCGCGGCACTCTCCCGGGCCTGCGCATCACCATGCCGGGCCGCGAAGTCGATGAATGGCATTGCCTCCGCGAACATCTTGTTGTCCTGCCGGTTCTTCGCCTCCTGCAGCGCCAGCCCGACCGCGGCGGTCGAGTCCACCCGGCGCAGGACGGCCATGGCATCGAGCAGGCTGTCGGCCATGCCAAGCTGCGAGTAGGCACCGGTGACCTGCTGAAGGATCGTCAGGTTCTCGGGGAACTTCTTCAGTCCCTGGGAGGACCAGCGCACCAGCCGGACGGTGTCCGGCTTCTGGCTGGCGGTCACCAGGAACTTGACATAGAAGGTGCTGTCGGCCCGGGTTGAATCCAGCGCGATGATCTGCTCCAGGTCGTCGAGGGCGCCGCTGTAGTTCTCGCGGAAGATGCGAGCGTTGGCGCGCAGTTCCAGGAGATCGATGTTGGTCGGGTCGAGCTCGAGCCCGTCGTTGGCCACCTCCTCGGCGATCTCCGGCTTGCCGTAGGACAGGAATTTCTTGAAGGCCAGTTCGCGCAGCGGCTGGTTGGTCGGGGCGATGCGCAGCATCTGCTTCAGCGCCTCGATGGTCTGGGCGGTATCCCCGGCGGCTTCCCGGCCGGCGGCCAGCTGGGTCCACGCGGCGAGGCTCAACGGGTCCCCCGTGACCGCCGCCTGGAAGTACTGCATCGCCTCGGTGCTGTCGGCCTTGCGGCCGCGCGCCAGGGCCAGCTGACCCAGGCAGAAGTTGGCGAGGCCGTGCTTGGGCAGGGTAACCAGCGCCCGCTTGGCGGCCGCGGCGCGCCTTCTCCGGCTCGGTCCGGGTCAGGTCCACGCAGGCCTTCGCATCGGAGGCAGCCTTGAGCGCCGGGGCGAAGCCATCGCTCACCTTGCCACCGAGGTCACCCAGCGGCTCGGCCGGCCGCCTGGGTCATCGTCACCACGTTGCCGGCGTCGTCGTTGATCCCGGCGAGGCGCGCGGTGACCGTGTACAGGCCAGCCTGGTTGCGGGTCAGGTTCGAGACCAGCAGCAGGCGGGCGTTCAGGGACTGGGCCAGGTTGCGCGCGGGGAGCGCGGCCAGGATGGCGTCCGCCGGATACCCGAACTGCACCAGGGCCTCATTCATGTCGGTCCGGCTGAGCACCCGGAAGTCTCTCCCCGAGATCTTGTCCATGCGGGTCCGCATGCCGTCCCCGATGGCGACGGCGGACACCGAGTCCCGGGCGTTGAACGTGTGCGGATTCCCGACCAGAATCCGAGCGGCGGAAGCCTGCGTCTGGGTGGGGCGGCGGGTGGGGATCTGGGCCGCCAGAACGGAAGTCCCGGTTGCGAGCAGGGTCAGGGTGAGCAGACGGACCAGTCGCATCAACGATCTCCGCAAGTTGGGGGACTCAGCGCGGTCCAGCACTGCGGCCGCGCCGGTAGGCTCTGAAATGGGCGAAGAGGGATTCGAACCCCCGACATCCTGCGTGTAAGGCAGGCGCTCTGGACCAGCTGAGCTATTCGCCCGGACAGGGGCACTCCCCGCCAGCCCAGCCGGGCGGGAGACGACCCAACAGGAGAAATTTGCGCATCGGCGCTCAGAGCGCGATCCCCAGCGGAAAGAGCACGCAGTAGCCGAGCACAAGCAGGGCCGCCGCACCGGTGGTTCCGCCGGCCTGGAGCCAGAGGTAGCCCGCGATCAGGGAGACGAGCGCCGCCCCCAATAGCATCACGTTCCGGGAGCTGAACCTGAGCTGCCGCCCGGGGGTAGTCGAGTCGGAACTTGGCATGGGAGTTGAGCTTACTGCCTCGGTGCCCCGGGGTCAACGGGGCCGTCCGGCGCGGGCCGCCGTCACCCCCGGCGTCGGACTCGGCTACCTCCGGCCCGGGCCATCCCCAGTCCAGCGCGGCCCGGCGCGGCGCCTCCCGCCGTTTCCGGTTCCACGCCACGGCCACCACGCCGGCGGCGACCAGGAGCCAGATGCCCCCGGCCGCCAGCCAGGTGAGCAGGCTGTACCGGCGCCGCAGCCCCTGGTGCCAGGCTCGCTCGAAGCCGCTCTCGTTCAGGCCGGTCGCCTGCTCCAGGGCGCCGTAGAAGGTCGCCCCGGGCACCAGCCCGGCCAGGACCCGCTCCAGGGCTCCCGGCCGGGGGTCGGCGCGACACCTCCAGCACGGCGCTCGCCGCGAGGGCGTAGGCCAGGTCGGCGGTGGCGGCCGAGCTCCGGAGCATGGCATCCAGCTGCGGCAAGGTGGGAAGCCGTCCGGCGGCCACCGCCAGGTTCAGCTCCAGCGTGGCAAACCGTTCCAGTTCACCCGAGGCCCATGCGGCGTAGCCCTCGTCGAACCAGAGCGGCGTCCGGGTCCCGGACCGCGTCGCGCAGGACCAGGTGGGCCACTTCGTGGTGGAGGGTACGCGGCCAGATCGGGCAGATCGGCCCGCAGGAAGATCTGCCGGGCACCGGGAATGGCCACGCCCGGCGCCCCAGCCCGGGGCCCGGCCCCGGGTCAGCCGGGCCAGGGCGGCGGAATCGCGCGCCATGATCAGGGTGAAAGGGCGGCGGGACCCGTCGCCCCAGTCCCGGCCAGTCCACCGGGCGCTCGGCCTGCTCCGCCAGGGAGACGGCCATCGCCTGCAGGTCCGGGGGCGCGACCACCGACACCTGGCCAACCTGGATGGCGAGGGAATCGGCGAGCAGCAGGGCGAGGAGGGGGAGCAGCACAGGGCCGCGGGCGTGGAGAGGCGGAGGGAGTGTCGAGCCCGGCTACCGGGGCGGCTCGCCCCCGCCGGCGGTGAGGTCCAGCATTTCCTTGCAGCGCTTGCCCCAGGGATTGAACTTGTTGGCCTTGAAGCCGTCGCTCCAGGCGGCCGGCGGCGGCCTCCTTCTCTCCGGCGAACCAGTTGGCGCGGCCCAGCTCGTAGTAGGCCTCGATGAGATTGGGCCCCAGCTGCAGGGTCTTCTGGAGGAAGGTCACCGCGTCCTCGAACATCTCCCGCTCGAGATACACCAGCCCGAGGTAGTAATGGGCGTAGAGGGTCGCCTTGCGGTCGTTGTCGAGGCGGATGGCCTTGGAGAGGTGCTCGATGGCCTCACCGAAGATCCGCTTCTTGAGGCAGATATAGCCGACGTTGATGCGGGCCAGCGAGTTGGCGGGCTCCTTCATCAGCACCTTGGAGAAGGTGCCGAGCGCGTCGTCGTAGTCCTCGTGCAGCATCTGGGCCCACCCCAGCAGCGACTGGGCCTGAATCTCCGATGGCGCCAGCGTCAGGGCCTTGCTCAGCGACTGGATGGCGCCGGCGATAGTCGCCCAGGGAGATCAGGCTCCAGCCCTTCTCGATGTACGTCGAGGCGCCCAGATGGTCCTGCTGGACGACCGGACGGGCGCCGGTGAACTGCGGCGCCGGCGCGGCCTCGGTGCTGGCGGCACTCTGCTTGTAGCGGTCCACCAGCTGGCGGATCTCCTCCTTCACCTGGGCCAGCTCGGCCAGCGCCATGTCCACACGCTTGAAGTAGGCGATGATCTCGCGCTTGACGACCTCCCGCTCGGCCGCGGTCGTGGCCCGCTCGAGGCGCGCGGCAATGTCGCGGTATTGCTCCCGGTACGCCGCGACCAGGGGCTCGGTGGTAGCGGGGGTCTCGCTCACGGCAACGCCTCCTCCAGGGCCAGCCGTTCCTCAGCGGAGAGGAGCCGGCCGGCGTTGAGCACGACGATGGTCCGTCCGGGCCGGGTGATGATGCCGCTGATGTACCGGGCGGCCAGACCCCGCACCATGGGCGGCGGGGAGGCGATCGTGCGGGTGTCCACCCGGAGGACCTCCTTGACCTGATCCACCACCACGCCCACCTGCTGATCGTCCAGATGCACGACCATCACCCGGGTCTCCTCCTTGAGCGGCGCATCCAGGGACAGGCGCTTGCGCAGGTCCACCAGGGGAACGACTCCGCCGCCGTAGGGCATGACGCCCTCGAGGAACTCCGGCGCCTGTGGCAGCGCCGCCGGCACCTCGTAGCGCAGGATCCGCTCCACCTGCACGATGCTCAGCGCGAATTCCTGCGACCCGAGCCGGAAGACCACGAACTGCAGTTCGTCGCCACTCACGCTGTCCCCTCCTCTGCCAGACGCCAGCGCTCGGCCAGGCCTTCGAGATTGAGAATCGGCACCCAGCCGTCCGTCTGCCTCACGGCGCCGCTGGCCCACGCCTGCAGGCCGGCGTGGTCAGGCAGTGGTACGACCGAGCCCGCCGGTGCGGCGTCGATCTCGTCCACCTCCAGGGCCACCTCGCGGCCACCGACCCGGGCGATCACGAGCATGCCACTCGCGGGCCCCGGCAGCATCTCACCGCCGAGGAGCGCGCCCAGGTTGAGCAGCGAGACCATCCGGCCACGCGCCTCGGTGATTCCCCGCAGGGCGGTCAGCCGGCCCGGCACCGGCTGAACCGGACCCGGTTCGATCACGGCCAGGACCTGCTCCAGCGGCAGGCCGCAGCGCTGGCCGCCGGCCCGGACGTACAGGAGTTGTGCGCGGCTCATCGCCGTGGTCACCTCGCGGAGCAAGTGCGCCCACCCGGTCGGCGATGGCGCCGAGCGGCAGCACCAGGTCCGCGCCGCCGGCCTCGAGCGCCGCACCCGGCATCCCGTAGATCGTGGCGGTACTCCGGTCCTGGGCGATACCCGACACCACCGGCGTCGTGGATGGCGCGCAGGCCGGCGGCGCCGTCACGGCCGAGGCCGGTCAGCACCACGCCGACGGTCGGCGGTCCGAAGGCGTGCGCCACCGAATGGAACAGCGGGTCGGCGGCGGGCCGCACCCCCCACACCGGCGGCTCCTGATCCAGCGCGAGCCGGAGCGTCCCGCTGCCCCGGGACCAGCCTCATATGATAATCCCCGGGGGCCAGGTAGGCGGTGTCCGCTCTCACCTCCATGCCCGGTTCCGCCTCCACCACCGTGAGCGCGGCGAGGCCGTTGAGCCGCTCGGCCAGGCTCCGGGTGAACCCCGGCGGCATGTGCTGGACGATGAGCACGGCCGTCTCGAGCCCCACGGGCAGCGCGGGAACCAGTTCCGCGAGGGCTCTCGGCCCGCCGGTCGAGGCGGCGATGGCCAGGATGCGCCGGGCGGCGCCGGCAGGCCGGGGTCCGGCGAAACCGCCGCTCGCTGCGGGGCCGGGCAAGGACAGGGACGCGCCGGATGTCGGCGGCAACCGCCGCCCGGAGCGCATCCAGCAGGCGGGGCGCGATACGCAGTGACGAGAGCCGGCCGCCCCGGTTGTCTTCCTTGGGAACCAGCTCGACGGCACCGAGTTCGAGGGCGCGGATCGAGCCCGCCGAGCCGTGGCCCGGCATGGGCGCTCACCACCACGATCGGCCGGGGCGCCTCGGACATGATGTACCCGATCGCCTCGAGTCCGCCGAGCCCCGGCATCTGCAGGTCCATGGTCACCAGGTCGGGCTGCAGTGCGTGGACCTTCTCCAGCGCCTCGAGCCCATCGGAGGCAGTGCCCACGACGCGGAACTCGCCCGACCCCGCGACCACCTCGCTGACGAGACGGCGGAAGAAGGCGCTGTCGTCCACGACCAGGACGCCGGGCAGCTCAGAGGAACTGCTCACTCTGCCCCACCGAACGCACCCGGATCCTGCCGGTTGCCACCTCGAACCAGACCGAACGGCCCTGCGCCCCACCGACGAGCTCGCCGACGATCGGGATGGCGTGGCCGGTGAGCACCTCCCGGACGGCGATGAGGTTGCGGTCGCCCATCTGGATGGAGCCGGCGGGCGCCAGGCTGGCGAACATGGCGGCCCCGCCGACCAGCCGCGCCGTGATCCGCCGCCGGTCGGCGCCCAGCTCGGCCATGCGCTCCAGCAGGGCCGGAATGGCGGTCTGGGGGAAGCGCCCCGGGTTGTCGCTCCCGCGGCTGAGCGAGCGGGAAGGCAGCAGGATGTGCGCCAGCCCGCCGAGCTGACCCGCCGCATCATGCAGCATGATGGCGACGCAGCTGCCCAGCCCCAGGGTGACCAGGACGCCATCAGCCCGCGCCGCCTGCAGGTCCGCCACGCGCACCAGCAGTTCCGTCGCCGTCACGCGATCTTCCGGTAGATCCGCTCGCGCGGTTCCAGCAGGGCGTAGCGATTACGCGCCGCCCCCAGGATGGTCTCGACCTTTCCCAGCACGAGGATGCCCTCGGCGCCGAGGGCATCGGCGAAGAGGTGCATGAGCCGTTCCTGCGTATCCCGGTCGAAATAGATGACCACGTTGCGGCAGCAGACCAGGTCGTACCGGGCGACCGGGGGATGGTCGTGGGTCAGGTCGAAAGGACGGATCTCCACCATGCGCCGGATCTCCGCCCGGATCTCGAGCTCCTCCTCGCCCTCGCCCGACGATGGTGCAGTACCGTAGCGGCACCGGCCGGGTCGGCCTCACTGAAGGCCCGGCGCGGGTAGCGCGCCGCTCCGGGCGCGTTCCATGGAGCGGCGGTCGATGTCGGTGGCCTCGATCCGGACCCGGGCCAGCCACTCCGGCTGGCCGAGACGCTTCGAGCACCTCCGCCACCAGCATCGCGATGGTGTACGGCTCTTCCCCGGAGGCGCAGCCGGCGCTCCACACGCGCAGCTGGCCCGACCGCGCCTGCAGCAGGGCGGGGAGCAGGTCCCGGCCCAGCCATTCCCAGGTTTCCCGGTTGCGGAAGAACTTGGTGACGTTGATGGTGAGCGCATCCAGCAGCCGGTCGAATTCCTCCGGCTGCTCATCCAGCAGCGCCACGTAGTCGGCGTAGCGGTGCACCCCGCAGGCGCGCATCCGCACCGCGATCCGGCGGCGGAGGCAGCGGTCCTTGTAGGCGCCGATATCGAGGCCGGCGCGTCCGGCGATCCGTTCCGCCAGGGCGGCGAACCCGGCCTCGTCGGTGGCGGTCACGCGCTGGCGTCCAGGGTGTCGAGGTTGGCGCGCGCGAGCTGGTGACTGGGATTGAGCTCGGTGACCCGGCGCCAGCAGGAGCGGGCCCGTTCCCGGTCGCGCCGCTTGTAGGCGATGTTGCCCATCTTGAAGTAGAGGTCGTCGCCGAGCGCCGGGCTCAGCTTGGCGGCGCGCTCGTAGGCCTCGAAGGCATCGTCGAAGCGTCCCGCCCGGTACAGCAGGTCGCCGAGGTTCTTCGAGACCGGGGCCAGGGTCGGGTCCTGCGCCAGGGCGGTGCGCAGGAGCAGCTCGGCGCTGGCGAGGTCGCCCGCCAGCTCGGTCAGCACGGCGTGGTTGTTCTTGAGGACGGCGTTGCCGCTATGGACCTCCACGCCCTGTTCGGAGACGGCACAGCGCCTCCACCAGGTCTCCCTGGCAGGCGACGGCGAGCGCCATGGCCCAGAACCAGGTCGCCGGACGGGGGCGATCGCCCAGCAGCTCGGCCGCCCGCTGCAGGCGGCCCAGGGCCACTTCCGGATCGTTGCGCTTGAGGGCGGTGACACCCCAGCCGATCATCACCCGGGCATCGTCGCGGGCCCGCGAGGCAGCCTCCGCGTAGGCCGCCTCCGCCTCTGCCAGCCGCCCCAGCTGCTCGAACGCAAACGCCAGGTTGTGATAACTGGAGGCCCGCCGGGCACCGCGTTCGATGGCTTCCTGGAGCGAGTCCACCGCCTCCTGCCAGCGCGCCTGCTTGAGGGCGATCAGCCCGAGGAAGAAGGACGCGTGCGGTTCGGTCGGGCGGAGGTCAGCGACCCGGCGGAACTCGCGCTGGGCTTCGTCCAGCATCCCCGTCTTGTAGAACGCGATGCCGAGGTTCTGGTGCTCCTGCACCCGCACGTCGTTGGCGCGCGGCGCCTCGGGGCGGGCCGAGGTCCCGACCCGGCGCACGTACCCGGCGGTGATGAGCCCGAACAGCGCCTGGGCCGCGTCGAACTCGATCAGCGAGCACTCGTCAATGACCTGCTGCACGTCCCGGGTACCGTCCAGCAGGGGAATGATCCGTTCCTGCGCCGGGGAGAGGCCGACGTTCTCGCCCGGCGGATGCGGCGGGATCCACCGAGAAGATGAGGTCGAAGCTGGGGATCTTCTTCTCGATCTGGCTCCACTCATCTACCCGGCGTGCCCCCTCCAGCAGCAGCGACTCGGGATTGATGGAGACCGTGAAGACCTGGCCCTCCGGCTTGACCCCGGCCTCGAAGTTGAACGTGCCCTGGATCCAGGCGAACAGGTGGAAGACCGCCTCCTCGATCTGCAGAGCCAGCAACCGCTCCAGCTCTCCCCGTTCGAGCGCGCCGGTCTCGATGAGGATGTCTCCCAGGCGGCGTTCACGGTGCAGCTCCTGCAGCCGGATGGCATGATCGAGCTGCTCGGTGGTCACCAGCTGGTTCTTGCGCAGGAGGTCGCCGATACGGTCGCGCCGGTTGACGATCGAGGCATAGCAGATCCGGCCCTCGTCGAAGAAGATGTAGCCGAAGTTCTGCCGGTCGGCGACAGCCAGGCAGCCGGTCTTCTTGCCGAGCGCCAGCAGCTGCAGCACGTCCGGCAGGCTGGCTTCCTTGAGACTGCCCTTGATCGCCATCAGCGCGCCTCCTCGATGATGCGATCGGCGGCGTCAGGCCAGTCCCAGATGGTCTTCTCCCGGCTGCGGAGGCTCCCGGTGGGGGAGAGGAGGCCGCTGGTGCGGGCGCTGCTGGTACGCCGGGTGGCCCGGCCGGGGCACCCTCCAGCACCCGGCGGGCAATCCCTGCGTTGGGACGTTCGGCCTCCGCGTCGGCGGCTTCGATCACCCGCTGCACCAGGCCCTGGAGCGCCCGCACCGATTCCACCGGACGGGTGGCCAAGTAGGCGGTCAGGTCGGGGTCGGCCTCGCCCCCCTTGTCGCGGAGCAGGCGGGCGGTGATCACCTCGCGGATTTCGCGGTCCGGCGGCGGCAGCTCCACCACCAGCCCGGCTTCGAGCCGGGTGCGCAGTCGCGGCTCGATCCCCTCCAGCGCCTCCGGCGGCTGGGCCGAGGTGAACACCATCTGCTGCCCGCCCTCGGCCAGCAGGTTGTAGAGCCAGAAGAGTTCCTCCTGGGTGCGGTCCTTGCCCGCGAGCAGGTGGACGTCGTCCAGCAGCAGCGCCCCGATCCGGCGGTAGCGCGCCCGCCACCAGGCCACGCGGTCGCGGTCAATGGCCTTGATGAGATCGTCCACGAAATCCACCGCCCCGAGGCAGGCCACCACCGTTCCGGGCCGGGCGAGGGCGTTGCCCATGGCGTGCAGCAGGTGGGTCTTGCCGACGCCGGTGCCGCCTACGATCACCAGCGGGTTGTAGTGGCCGCCGGGTTCTCCCAGCACCGACCGAATGGCGCCGAGGGCCTCCCGGTTGGCGGCCGATTCGGCGAACTCCTCGAGCCGCCACAGCGGCGACGGGCTGGGCGGTGGACTCAGGCCCTCGCGGGCCCGCACCAGCTCGGCCTCCGCCTCGGGCAGGCGGTCGGGATCCTGGAACATGGGCCGGGCGAGCATGGCGGAATCGAGCTCGTGGGCCTCCTCCGCCAGCTCCTTGAGCCGTGCGATATCGTCTTCGAAATCCCGCAGCGCCGCGTCGGGATCTACCGGGGCCTCCCCCTGGAGGAGCCGCTGAAGCCGCTCGGTGCGGTACCCCTCACCCTCCCAGCGGACCACCGCCTCGGCCACCCGGCCCCGCCAGGCCTCGACCTGCCGCGCCACCGCGGAGGAGATCTCGGTGAGAAAGGCGCCGAACTCGTCGCCGCTGCCCAGAGTGAACGGCGAGTCTGCGGTCGTCGTGGCGGCGGGTGGTGCCGGTGGGCGGGCGTCCCCCACCGCGGGCGATCGGCCCTCCTCCGCTGGCGGGACCGGCTCCGCCGGCCCCCCGCGCACGGTGGCCGGCATGGTCCGCGCGAGCACTGCACGGGCCTCGGCCGAGGTGAGTGGCGTTTCACTCACGGCCTGAAAGGCGATCAGGCGGTTGAAGGCGCCGATCAGCTCGCGAATGCTGCCGATGGGAAGCGCGGCCACGGCCTCGATGACGCTGGGATCGAACTGGGCCTTCCGCTCCTCCGACTGCCGCCGGAGGATCGCTACCCGGGTCTCGTAGTCGGGCCCGGCGATGTCAATGACCAGGCCACCGGCGAAGCGCTGGATGAGCCGCTCGTCCAGCGATTCGATTTCGTTGGGGGGCCGGTCGCTGGAGAGCACGATCTGCTGGCCGGCGGTCAGCACCGCGTTGGTCAGCCGCAGCAGCTCGGCCTGCATCTCCCGCCGATGGGTCAGGAACTGCACATCGTCCACCAGCAGGAGCCCGGTGTCGCTGTAGCGGTGGCGGAACGCCTCGCTCTGGCCGGCGGCGATGGCGGCGTGGAAGGCCTCGATGAACTCGTCGAGGGTGAGGTACTCGACCGTCAGCTGCGGGTTGATCTCCAGGGCGAGGTGCCCGATCGCCATCAGCAGGTGGGTCTTTCCCAGCCCGGAGCCGGCGTACACGAAGAGCGGGTTGTAGACGGCGCCGGGCGATTCGGCCACGGCCCGCGCGGCGGTCACCGCCAGGCGGTTGGCCGCGCCCACGACGTAGGCGTCGAAGCGGTGCCGAGGATTGAGCCGAGTCATCAGGCCGCTCCGGCGCCCCCGGCGGCCAGCCGCTTGAGCACCAGTTCGGAGATGCCCTTCAGGGTCTCGAACACCCCGGCCCCGCGCACCGCATCGGCGGGGAAGCTGCGATAGCCGCGGAAGTTGAGCGCATCGTCGAGATCGGCCGGCGGGAGGATCAGGTCGGCCGGGAGGTCCTGCTTGTTGTACTGCAGGACCACGGGGAAGTTGCGGACATCCACGCCCTGAGCCAGCAGGTTGGACTGCAGGTTCTGCAGGCTCTCGATGTTGTCCTCCAGCCGGCGGGCCTGGCTGTCGCCCACGAAGACGATGCCGTCGGCACCCTGCAGAACCAGCTTGCGGGTGGCGTTGTAGTAGACCTGCCCGGGGACGGTGTACAGCTGAAAGCGGGTGGTGAAGCCGCTGATCACCCCCAGGTCGATGGGCAGGAAATCGAAGAACAGGGTACGGTCGGTCTGGGTGGCGAGGCTGACCATCCGGCCGCGGCGGGCCTCGGGCACGCGGCCGTAGATGTACTGCAGGTTCGTGGTCTTCCCGGAACGGCCCGGGCCGTAGTACACGATCTTGCAGGTGATCTCGCGGGTCGTGAAGTTGACGAGGGACATGGGCTATCGTCCGAAGAGCGACCGAAGGCTCGCGTTGAGTTCCCGTTCGAAGTCCGCGGCGAGCACTTCCCGGCGCGGTTCCTCCGCCACCGGCGCGGCCGCCGCCAGTTCCTGCACCATCTGATCGAAGAACACCTGCACCAGCCCGAGCTTGGTCTCGTTGCCGAACACCACCAGGGCCACCCAGCGGCCCCGCGGCGTATCGAACCAGGCCAGAAAATGGGCCTGGCGCTGACCCTGGTGGGCCACCGTCCGGAACGGGGTCCAGCCGACCTGCAGGGCGAGTTCGGTGCTCGACGCCACGATGCCTGCGCCCAGCGCGGCCGCCGCCATGAGGTCCAGCGCGCCCACGAAGCCATGCTGCGCCACGACCTGGCCGGAGGAGGTCATCAGGAGGGCAAGCCGGGCCGAGGACTCCGCCGACGAAGGTGCGCAACGGCGGGATCACCCAGGGTTCGACGGCCTGCATCAGAGCCAGACGCTCCGAGGTGCGGAGCATTTCCAGGCGCAGCAGACCCAGGGCCACGTCGCGTCCCGCGACTGCGACCAGCAGCAGTTCGCCCACCGGCACGACCAGCAGCGCGCCGTCGGCGGCCTGCAGGTGCATGAAATCGCGGCACCCCGAAACCGCTGCGGCCTGATAGCTCCGCGACCCGCCCCGCCAGGGTGGCCGCCACCGCGGCGAGCGGCGCGCCCTTGAGCCCGCCGATCAGCGACTCCGCCACGACCAGCCCATCGGCGCCGGAAACCACCAGGGCGCCACGGATACCGCGGAGCCGGGTCAGGGCTTCCAGCAAGCGAGGCGAATTGAGCGGTCATCGCGCCCGCTCCAGCCAGCCGCGCGCCGCCTTCGCCGCGCGCTCGGCGAAGAAACTCAGCTGGCCCGCCGGTAGCCCCGCATCCATCGCGGCGAGGAGGCTGGTGTCGCCGGTCGGGTTGAGCAGGCAGGCGCTGACCTCAACACCCTCGATAGTCAGGTGGGTCCAGTCACCCAGCTCGAGCAGCCGCGCGGCGCGGCCCGCCTCACGGGTGGTACCCGCCAGCATGGCCGCCGCCTCGTCGCTCACATTCCGGCCGTCGGGGGCGGCCATGCCGCCTCCCAGCCGCAGCCCATCCTGATCCACCAACAGCAGCCGGTCCCGCGAACCCTCGAGACCGGCGAACGGGTCGGCCTGCATCGGGACCGTGCCGTCGGGCGGTGCCGCGGTGAGGGCCGGTGCCTCCGGCGCCGGGGTGTCCCAGATCTCGCGACCGCCCGCCACCCGCTCCACCGCCTGGCGCAGTCCCGGATCCTCGGGGTCGAGCGACACGGCGAGCCGCAGGTGATAGAGCGCCTGCTCCTGCTCGCCAGCCCGGTAGTACAGGAACCCGATGCCCTTGTGCGCGCCCAGATGGTGCGGGGAGAGCCGCAGGGTGGTGTCCCACTCGTCGAAGGCGCTGGAATAATCCTGCCGGTCAGCGAGAATGCGGGCGTACAGGTCGTGTGCATCCGGCAGGTGCGGATACCGGGAAAGCCCCTGCACCGCCACCTTGAGGGCGGCATCAGTCTGGCCCCGGTGCCGGAGCGCCTCGCCCAGCCTCAGGAAGACCAGGCTCGACGGGTCGGCGGCGTATTGCGCGCTGAGCGCGCGAATGTCGTCAGTCACGTGATCCCCTGAGCGCGAGGTCCAGCGCGAGTGCCGCCTGCCGCACCCGCTCGACCGCGGCGGCCTGGGCCTCCTCTTCGGGCGCCTTCGCCGCCAGCCGTCTCCACTGTTCCCAGACCTGGGCCGCCTCCCGGAACCGGCCTGTCGCCGCCAGGCTCAACCCGAACAGGCGGTGCGCCGGCGCGGATTCGGCGTCGAGATGGACCGCCTGCCAGAGCGCTTCGGACGCCTCCCCCGGACGGGCCGCCGCCAGCAGGCTCCGACCATATGCCAGGTGTGCCAGGGGCTCCTCCGGGTTGCCGGCCACGGCCTGCTGGGCGGCCTGGGCGGCGGCCTCGGGATCACCGGCGCCAAGCAGCTGATCTACCTCGCCCAGCAGGATGGGCAGGTCGGCGCTGCCAAGCGCCTCCATGGCGCGGCGCGCCGGATCCTCCAGCAGGATAATGCCAGCGGTGGCCAACCCGAAGAGGACGCGCGCGATCTCGAACTCGGGTCGGCCCAGGACCGAGGCCAGATCCCGCACCGAGCGCTCGCCGTCGATGACGGCCAGCAACTCCCATTCACCCGGCAGCAGGTCCAGGGGGGTGGCCTGGTCGTGCAGCGGGCGACAGCTTCGGGACCAGGCCGAGGTGGGTGATCTTCTTCTCGATGCGGGACCACTCGTCGGTCCGCCGGGCCGCCTCCATGAGCAGGGCCCCGGTGGCCACACGCAGATCCGCCTCGGTGGGCCAGTCGCCGCGCTTGCCTTCCTCGAACGCGAAATACCCCTCCGACCACCCGACCAGCTCGAAGACCACCTCCTCGACCTGCTGCCGAACCACGCGCGCGAGATCTCGGGCGCTCACCAGCCCCTGTTCAAGCAGGATCTGACCCAGCCGGCGATTGTCGCCCTGTGCCTGCGTTGCCCGGGCCTCATTGAAGGCCGTCTCCGAGATCCTGCCGGCGCGCATCAGCAGCCGGCCCAGGGGAAACGGGTTGCTGCGGATCTCGGCCCCGGTCACCATGCCGTCCTCGAAGTAGACGGTACCGGCATTCTGGCGCAGGTCCGAAGCGACCCGGAGCGTGCCGGTCTTCCGGCTCAGATCGAGCAGCTGGAAGACATCGTGGATACTGAGCTCCTTGAGCGGGCCCTCGATTGCCATTGTTCAGGCCGCCCCGGCGAATATGTGGGCCAGGTCGCGAGCGGAACGGGCATGCACCCGGGCCGCCTGTGCGTAGGGGCCCGCCGCGTCCACCTGCACCACGCGCTCCCAGGTCCGGACCGCCTCGCCGTAACGGCGGTTGCGAGCCAGTGCCACCCCTTGATAGAACAGCGCCGCTTCGTTTTCCGGTTCGAACTTGAGCACCAGCTCCACCGCCTGGAGCGCCTCGTCGGCGCGCGCATCATCCAGCAGCGCGCGGGCCAGCAGCAGCAGCGCGTCCAGGTCCCACGGCTCGGCCAGCAGGACATCCACCAGGTATTCCACCGCTGCCCGGGCGGACTCGGTGCGCCGCAGGAGGTCGGCCAGGGGGAGCGCGGCTTCCATGTAGGTGGGCAGGAGGTCAAGGGCGCGCTGGTAGGCCAGCCGGGCGGCGACCCAGTTCTCACGCCGTTCCTCCAGCCGTCCGAGGTCGCGCCACACCTGGGCCACGCCCGGGTCGAGTTCGAGCGCCCCATGGAGCGCTTCGACGGCGCCCGGGAGATCGCCGTGGTCCTCGGCGATTCCTGCCTCGAGGTGCAGCAGGTCGGAGCGCCCCGGGGCAAGGGTCCGGGCCTCCCGAAGGACCGCGCGAGCGCCCAAGGAATCCCCGCAGGCCATGCGGGTTCGGGCCACGGCGACCAGTCCTTCGACGTCATCGGGCACCAGGCGCAGGAGCAGTTCGGCGCTGTCCACCGCCTCTGCGGCCCGCCCGAGGGCCAGCAGCGCCTGCACCTCGCCGAGCACCGCCTCCGGCTCCGCCGGGTCGAGCGCGCGCGCCTGCTGGAAGCGCTCGAGCGCCTCCCCGTGGAGCCCGCGGCGGGAGAACACCTGCCCCAGCAGGGTGGTGGCCCGGCCCGGAGCCGCGCCCCGGGCCAGCGCCCGCTCGATCTCCACAGCGGCGAGTTCGAGGAAGCCCTTCGCGATGTAATCCGCGGCCAGCGCCAGGGCATCTTCGACCGGCGTGCCGGGCTGGCGTTCGGCCGGCTCCAGCTCCTCAAACACCCGGTCCAGCAGGCGGGAATCGAACAGGAAGTCGTCCCCCACATGATCGGCCGTGATATCCGCCGAAATCTCGGGGACGACCGCGATTTCCGGATGCTCGTATTGCAGATCGAGCGTCAGCGCGTACTTCTGGGCCACGTAGAAAGGCTCCAGCTCCAGCGCCCGCTTGGTGGCGCGCAACGCCCCATCGAAGTCACCGAGGTGGCTGAGCGTAAAGCTGAGGTTGTAGTGGGCGGAGGCGTTGGTGGCATCGGCTTCAATCGCGCGGGAGAAGGCATGCCGGGCGTCTTCGAACCGCTTGAGCTCCACCAGGACCAGGCCGACGCCATTCCAGGCGGTGGCGTTGCCGGACTGATCCGACAGCACCTGCCGATAGGCCTCGAGCGCCAGCTGCAGCCGGCGGCGGTGAAACAGCACCAGGGCCAGGTTGAGGCGGGCAGCCGCCAGGCCGGGCCGGAACTTGAGCGCTTGCTGGAAGGCCTCCAGCGCCCCGTCCCCCTCCGCCTCCTGCGTGCGGAGGACCCCCAGGTTGTTCCAGGCCAGCGCGTATGCGGGGTCCACGAGGACCGCCTGCTGATAGGATGCCACCGCGTCATCCCGGCGTCCCGACTGGTGCAGGCACACGCCGCGCTCATTCCAGAGCTTCGGCGAGGCGCTGTCCTCCGCCAGCAGCGCATCATAGATCTCGAGGGCCGCGGCGAGGTCGCGCCGGAGCAGGTACACCTCCGCCATGGCCTGCCGCACCAGCCGGGCATCCTCACCGGCCTCGAGGGCCAGGCGGTATTCCCGCAGCGCCTCGACGTAGTAGCCCTTCTGCCGGAAGGCCAGACCGAGATTGAAGTGGGCCAGCCCGGACCCTTCGACCACCTGGGGCCGCGGCATGGGCCGCCGGGGCTGGTCGCCCCGTCCCGGCCCGGCATCGGTGAGGGCCTCATAGCGACTGAGCGAGAGGTTGTTGTGGGCCCGGCCGAGGGTCGGGTTGAGGGCGGTGGCCCGGGTGGTGGCCGTCCGGGCGTCCTCGTGCAAGCCCAGGTCGCCATAGACGAACGCCAGCAGGTAGAATGCATCCGCGTAGTCGGGATTGCGGCCCACGGCCTCCTCGAGCGCCTGACGGGCCTGGTCCGACAGCCCGCGATTGTAGAGGACCTCCCCGTAATGAAAGAGGGTGATCGGGCTCTCGGGGTCGAGGTGCCGGGCCCGTTCAAAGGCGGCAGTGGCGTGCTCGAACTGGCCCCGGCCCCGTTCGGCGAGCCCGAGTTGCAGCAGCGCCGGGACGCTCTCCGGATTCCGCTCCAGCAGTTCGGTGAATGCGGCGGCGGCCTCGTCCCACTGCCCCAGGGCGGCGGCGGTGCGGCCCAGCGCCCAGCGCGCCTCGGTGTCGAGCGGATCGCGGCGCAGTCGCTCGCGCAGTTCGGCCATGCGGCGGTCGTAATAGCCGGTGGCGTAGTAGGCAATCTCCAGGTTCTCGCGGGCGACCTGCATGCGCGAGTCCAGTTCGATGGCCCGGAGGAACTCTTCGATGGCCTCGGGGATGAGGCCCTTCTGGTAGTAGAGAACACCGAGGTTGTTGTGCGCGCCCGCGTCGGCCGGATCGATCCGGCGGGCGAAGGACCGGAGGACGCTCAGGTCGCGGTCGGACAGCGCGGGCCCGGTCACGAGCCCCTCAGGGGAGGCGGATGGCGTCGAAGATGGCCCGGAGGCTGGCGAGGTCGGGAAGCAGGAGGAAGTGCCCCCGGAGAGTGAGCCCCGGATCCTCGAAGAGGAAGCGCGTCTCCACACAGAAGACGTAGTCGCGATCGTATCCGAAATTCATGTAGATCGAGGTCAGGACAGCACCGCTCTGGTCGATCGCCAGGCTGGGGACCGACGGCACCAGCATCATCCCCATGAAGTCTGACAGGGCGTTCATGTACGCGCTGGAGAGGATGTTCCCCACCTCCTTGAGCCCGGACTGTTCCATCTCTTCGAAGGTGGTGGTGGTGCCGCGGGCCCGGCGGAGCAGGATGTCGCAGAGCTCGCGGGCCGACGCTTCCGGAAAAAGGACCAGAGTGCGGCCGGTGAGGTCGCCCATCATGTGCATGAGCACCGCCGCCACGACTTCGTCGGCCCGGCCGAGGATCTCCGGCACCTCCTCCAGGCGGACGATGTTGACCTCCGGCACCGAGATCATAATGCGCCGGTTGGTCAGCTGGGAGAGGGCCGTGGCGGCGTGCCCGGCGCCGATGTTGGCGACTTCGCGCAGCGCATCGCGCTGAAGTGCATGCAGTTCTCTCACGTCGTCCATGCGAGCCTCCTCAGACCAGCGCGGCCGGGTCGACGATCAGGGCAGGAACGCCGTCCCCGAGGATCGTGGCCCCGCTGAACACCGGCAGCATTCCCTTCGGCGCGTCGAACGGCTCGACGACGATTTCCTGCTGACCCAGCACTGCGTCCACCACCACCACCGCGCGGCGTTCTCCCACCTCCACGATGACGGCGGGCGAGCGCCCCGGCGGCCGCTCCCCGACGGCGCCGAGCCGGTCCCGCAGGCGGACGGTCGGGACCAGGCGCTCCCGCAGGATGTACGCCTCCCGACCCTCCAGCGCCGCCACATGGTCGGCGCGAAACTCGACGGTCTCGGCGATTCCGGCCAGCGGGATCGCGTAGCGCTCCGACCCGACCCGGGCGAGCAGCACGCGGACGATGGCCAGCGTCATCGGGAGCCGGAGGGTGAACTCGCTGCCCCGCCCCGGGGAAGTGGACACCTCTACCGCCCCGCCAATGGACCGCAGCCGCGAGACCACCGCGTCCATCCCCATGCCCCGCCCGGAGACGTCGGTGACCGTCTTGGCGGTCGAAAAGCCCGGACGGGCCAGGATGCGCAGCAGTGCGTCATCCGGAAGGTCCGTGGCCTCCATCGGCACCGCGCCCTCGCGGATCGCCACCGCGAGGATCTTGGCCCGGTCAATGCCGGCGCCGTCATCGCTCACCCGGATGAGCACGGTGGTCCGGTCGCTGGACGCGGCGATCCGGATCAGCCCCTCCTCCGGCTTGCCCCGCCCCTTCCGCACCGCGGGGGTCTCGATCCCGTGGTCAATCGCGTTGCGCAGCAGGTGAATGAGCGGCTCCCCGAGCTCGTCCAGCAGGGCCCGGTCCAGCTGGGTCTCCTCTCCCTCCACCTCGAACCGCACCCGCTTGCCGAGTTGCCGGGCCAGGTCCCGGACCACCCGGGGAAAGCGGTCGAACACCTGCCACACCGGCGTCAGGCGAGCCTGCGTCACCTCGCCGTGCAGGTCGCTGGTGACCCGTCCGATCCGGGCTGCGACTGCCTTCAACTCGGGGGAGTCGCTCTGCTCGGCCAGCTCCAGCAGCCGGCCCCGCGCGACCACCAGTTCACCAACCTGGTTCATCATCGCGTCCAGCCGGCGCAGGTCAATCCGGATCTGGCGGCTGCGCTCCGCGGTACCCTGCCCCCGCCCGGCTTCTTCGGGCGCCGCGAATTCGACGGCCAGCACGTCGCCGGCGGTGAGAATCGCCGCGGCCACGACAGCATCCGTCGCCGGACTCACCAGCTCGAAGCGGAACCGCCCGTCGAAGTCATCCTGGTCAAAGGCGGTCACGCCGGGCCGCACGCTGCTCACGGTCCCGAGGGCCTCCGCCTTGCGGAGCGCGATCAGCGCCCGGGCCCCGCGCATGGTGGCCCCCGGCTTGATGGACACCCGTATCTCCCGCCCCGACCGGGTCGCCTCGACCGGTGCCGCGACCACCGGGGACGACGGCGCCGGGATGGCCCAGCTGCCGGTGGGAGCGGCGGCGACCGACGCGTCGTCCAGCTCCGCCAGGAGCGCCGTGAAGCTCAGGCCCGGGTCCCCGCCGTCCACCGCGACCGAGGCACCCTGCTCCAGGCTATCGACCACCCGGAAGAACAGGTCGATCAGCTCTCTGCCCAAGGCCGGGTCGCTGCGCAGCAGGTCCAGCACCGATTCGCTCCGGTGGGCCAGTTCGGTCAAGTTGGAATAGCCCATGGCCGCGGCCATGCCCTTGAACGTGTGCATGGCGCGGTACAGGCTGACCACCGGCTCCGTCGCCTCCGGACGCCGTTCCCACTCGAGCAGGGCCTGCGCACAGGCGCCGAGCTGTTCCCGGCTTTCGGTGACGAAGAGCGCAGCGTACCGGGAGAGGTCCATGCGGCCTCAGCCGAGGATACGCTGGACCGCTTCGAGCACGCGGGAAGGCTGGAATGGCTTGACCACGAAGTCCTTGGCGCCGGCCTGGATGGCCTCGACCACCAGGGCCTGCTGCCCCATGGCGCTGCACATGAGAATCCGGGCCTCGGGATCGTCCTTGCAGATCTCCCGCACCGCCTCGATGCCGCCCATGTCCGGCATCACGATGTCCATGGTGACAAGATCCGGCTTGAGCGAGCGGTACTTCTCCACCGCTTCGCGCCCCGTTTCGGCCTCGCCGACCACTTCGAACCCGGCTTGTTGCAGGATGTCCGTGATCATGGTGCGCATGAAGATCGCATCATCGCACACCAGCACCGTCTGGCTCACGCGGCCTCCAGTGGAGTCGAGCAGCGACATTGGAACGATTGCCGAGGGCCGGAAGCACGCAGCGTCAGTCCGGTGGCCGACGCCGGCCGGCGCCCGCCGGTCGGCAACTTCTCTGATTGCACCACCCGCTCCACCTCAGCCGACCGCTGGCGTCAGCAGAGCGCCGACATCAAGCACAGCGAAGACTCGCCCACCGTGTCGTCCCACGGCCTGGACCAGCCGTGGGTCCACCCCGGGGAGGCTCTCTCCCTCGGCCAGATCCTCCGTCGGCACGTCGACGAGGTCCAGCACCTCATCCACGGCCAGGCCGAACACCCGCGGTGCCTGGTCTATTACAAGGACCGATTCCGGCTCTGCCTGCATTCCGGTCAAGCCCAGCGCCCGGCGCCCATCCACCACAGTGAGTAACGCGCCGCGCAGGTTGAGCAGGCCCGCGACCGAATCGAGTGCACCGGGAATTCTGGTCGGCTGGCCGGCCGGAATCACCTCACGCACGACGGTGGCCGCCGCCGCGCAGGGCAGCGAACCCAGCCGAAAGATCACCAGCCGGCGCGAGGGGATGTCAGCCATGTCCTTCAAAGAAGCCAAGATAGCGGAGGGGTTCTGGCGGAGCAACGGCATGCTCGGGCGCCAGCGCGCGGGAGAGGACCGGTGCCAGATCGTCAGGCCAATCGGCCTGGAATTCGAGGGGCTCGCCACTGGCAGGGTGGCGGAACTTGAGCCAGGCGGCGTGCAGCGCCTGCCTCGGGGTAAGCCGCTCCAACACCTCCGCCGCCACCCGCTGGACTCCGGAAATCCGCCGGCTGCCTCCCCCGCCATAGACGGGATCGCCCACGACCGGGTGGCCGATGTGGGCCAGGTGCACCCGGATCTGGTGGGTGCGACCGGTGTGAAGCTCGAGGCGGAGGAGGTCCACCTGGGCGAGGCGCGCGACCACGAGCGCGTCGGTGCGGGCCGCTCGCCCCTCGCCCTGCACCGTGATCCGCTTCCGGTCGCGCGGGTGCCGGGCGAGGGGCGCCTCGATGACCAGCGGGCTCTCGTCAAGGTGGCCCCAGGCCAGGGCGGCGTAGCGCCTGGTGATCCGGCGGGCGGCGAGCATCGCGCCGAGCTTCCGGTGCGCCAGGTCGGTCTTGGCGATCACCAGCAGGCCCGAGGTGTCCCGGTCCAGCCGGTGCACGATGCCGGGCCGCCCCTCGGCGCCGCCCGAGAGGGTGGTTCCCCGCGCGACCAGGGCGTTGACCAGGGTGTCGTCCCAGTGCCCCGGCGCCGGATGCACCACCAGCCCGGCCGGCTTGTTGATGACGGCCAGATGTTCGTCCTCGTACACCACATCGAGTGCGATTGCGGCGGGCTTGAGGGTACGCGGCGGCTGGTGCTCCGGAACGGCGACCGTGACGGTCTCCCCCCGAGCGAGCGTACGCGAGGCGCGGGCGATGCTGCCGCCAACATTCACCAGCTTTTCGGCGACCAGCCGGGCGGCGACGGTGCGGCTCAGCTGGAGCTGGTCCGCGAGGAATCGGTCGAGCCGCTCGGTGGTGGGGGGAAGGACGGAGAAGGTGAGGGGAGGCATGGGAAGGGAAGAGGGCGCGATGCCGGTCACTTCTCTCCCCCGAGAGCCGGTTCCGGAGGGGTGCGCTCCGGTGGCATGGGACGGCCACCGCTGCTGGCCTCCGTCTCCCGCCGGGCGTCTTCCCGCCATAGCGAGATCGCCAGGGCGATGGCCCCGCAGCTGACCGCCATGTCGGCCACGTTGAACGTAGGCCAGCGCCACTGGCCCAGGCCGAGGTCCAGGAAATCCACTACGCCCTGAGTCGAACGGATCCGATCCACGAGGTTGCCGAGAGCGCCGCCGCTCACCAGGCCGAGCGCCAGCTGCCGGAACCAGTCACCGGTTTCGGACTGGCGCGACATACGGTACAGCACCGCCACCGCCACAACGGCGACCACCATAAAGATCCAGCGCGAATACGGCCCCAGATCCAGCCCGAAGGCCGCGCCCGGATTGTAGACCAGCCGCAGCTGGAACCACTCCCCGAACACCACCCGCCCGGCGGAGCGCAGCAGGTGCTGCTCCGCCAGAAACTTGGTGACCAAGTCCAGCAGGAGCACGACCAGCCCGGCCCCCCAGTAGAGTCGCCGGTCAGCGGCGCTTGGCATTCTCTTCCTTTTCCTTGCATTCGATGCACAGCCGCGCATGCGGCAGCGCGTCGAGCCGCTCGTAGTTGATGTCCTTCCCGCAGGTGTGGCAGACCCCGAACTTGTCGGGCGTCTTGTAAAGCCGCCGAAGCGCCTCGTTGACGTGCCAGAGGTAGCGGCCCTCCTGGGACGCGAACAGGAACTGCTTCTCGCGTTCCATGGCGTCGGTCCCCTGGTCCGCCATGTGAAGGGAATACGACGACAGGTCGCCGTCGGAGTTCTGGAGTGTGGCGTTGAAGGACTCGTCGTAGTAACCGAGTTCCTTCATCACGCGGGCCCGCTCTTCCATGAGCCGCTTCTCGAAGTGGGTCAACTGCTTCTTGTTCATTCCGATACCCTTGCCTGGCCGCACCTGGGCCGTGGGTTCAGGCGCCGGCCGCAAGCCGTCGCACGCTGAGTGTCACGTCGTGTCCGTCCAGATCGACGCGCTGCCGGAGGTCCGCATCCGGCAATGGTTGTCCTGCCTCGAAGTGCCGCGCCAGGGTCTCGGTGCAGATGAAGTCCCGATGCGCCCGCGCCGCGTCCAGCACCGCGACCGGGCCCTCTACCCCGAGAGCAATCCGGTCGCTGACGTTGAATCCCGCGTCCCGCCGAAGCCGCTGGACGTGGTGGACTATCTCCCGGGCCAGACCTTCGGCGCCCAGCTCCGCGTCAATCGCCGGGTCCAGCGCGGCCACGTACGGGCCGTCACTGTCCACCAGCCAGCTGGTGGCGACCTCCCGCTCCACGACGATATCCTCGGGAAAATACACTACGTCCTGCCCATTCACATGCCGGACAGCCTGTCCCCCGGTTTCCAGCACCCTGAGCTGCTCGGCCGAGAGCCCCTGTGCCGCCTCCGCCACCGCCGGAGTAGCCTTGCCGAAGCGCTTGCCCAGCGACCGGAAATTGGGCTTGGCCCTCAGTCGCACCAGCTCGGTATCGGACTCCGCCACGACGATGCGGCGGACGTTGACCTCCGCCTGCAGAATGGAAAATAGCCCCTCGAAGACCGGACCACGAACCGCGGCCGGCACCGCTACCTGCATCTGCCCGAGAGGCTGGCGGACCCGGATCTTGCCACTCTCCCTCGCTGCGCGGGCGAGGGACGCCAGCCGACGGATGGCGTCCATGGCGACCAGCAGGCTCGGCTCGGCTCGCCGGCTCCCCGAACCGGCGGCGGGCCACCCGGCCAGATGGACGGTTTCCCCGGTCAGTGCCCGATGCAGCCAGTCGCTCGCGAACGGCGCGGCCGGGGCCAGGAGGCGACTCACCGTCAGGAGACACTCCCGCAAGGTCGCGACCGCGGCGCTGTCGGCCTGACCGTCCGGGGCCCAGAACCGCTCACGGGTCACGCGCACGTACCAGTTCGAGAGGTCGTCCACCACGAAGTCCATCAGCGCCCGAACCCCGGCCGTCGGCTCGTAACCGCTCCAGGCGCCCGTCACCTGCTGCACCGCGACCTCCAGCCGCGCCAGGACCCAGCGGTCGATGTCGGGCCGCTCCGCCACGGCGGGCGGGGCCAGCGGGGCCGGCCCGGCGTACAGCCGGTAGAACTCGTAGGTGTTCCGGAGCGCCCGCAGGAAGTCGCCGGTGACCTGGGAGATCTGCCGCCGGTCGAACCGCTTGGGCAGCCAGACCTGACTGGAGACGAGGAGATAGAGCCGGACGGTGTCCGCGCCGAACTCCGCGATCAGCTCCCACGGGTCCACCACGTTTCCGCGGCTCTTCGACATCTTCTGACCCTCGGCGTCGAGGATCAGTTCGTTGACGATGACGTTGCGGTAGGCCGGGCTATCGAACGCCGTCGTGGCGATGGCCAGCAAGGAATAGAACCAGCCGCGGGTCTGGTCCACGCCCTCGCAGATGTAGTCCGCCGGGAAGTGGGCGGCGAACTCTTCGGCATGCTCGAAAGGATAGTGCCACTGGGCATAGGGCATCGCCCCCGAATCGAACCAGGTATCTATCACCTCCGGGGCCCGGCGCATGGTGCCGCCGCAGTCACAGCCCCAGCTGTAGCCGTCGATGAATGGCTTGTGGGGATCGAAATCGGCTGGCAGGTCCTGGCCCCACCGGATGGCAAGCTGAGTGTAGCTCCCGATCACTTCGACGTGGGCGGGATCCTGGTCGCAGACCCAGACCGGCAGCGGGGTGCCCCAGTACCGGTCGCGGGAGAGGGCCCAGTCCACGTTGTTCTCCAGCCACGCGCCGAAGCGGCCTTCACCCACCTCCGGTGGCTGCCAGTTGACGCCACGGTTGATCTCCAGCATCCGCTCCTTCATTTCCGAGGTGCGGACGAACCAGCTATCCCTCGCGTAGTAGATCAGCTTGCTGCGGCAGCGCCAGCAGTGTGGGTACGTGTGGACGTACTGCTCGGTGCGCAGCCAGCGGCCATCGGCCTTGAGCCGGCGCACGATCAGCTCGTTGGTTTCCTCGGCGGTCACCAGGCGGCCCTCGAGTTCGGGCCAGGTCGTGCCCTGGAAGGTCCCGTCGGCGGCCACGGGCCGCAGCAGCGCCAGGCCGTGCTCCTGCCCGGCGGCGTAGTCGTCGGCGCCAAACGCCGGCGCCATGTGCACGATGCCGGATCCGTCATCGGCCGTCACGAAGGTCCCGGGAACGATGACCGAGTGCTCCCGGTCCTCCGGCAGCGGGACAACGTCCAGCGGCCGCCGATAACGGAGCCCCACGAGGGCGGAACCCACCACGGTCCCGGCGGCGACCACCTTGCCGCCCAGCATTTCGGACACCGCCTCCGCCCGCGCCTCGGCCGCCACGAAGGTGCGGCCCGGGTGCTTGTCGCTCTGCAGCAGGGCGTAGGTCAGGTCGGGGTGCACGGCGGCAGCGACGTTCGACGGCAGGGTCCAGGGGGTCGTGGTCCACACCACCAGTTCCCGCCCGCTGTCATCGGCCAGCGGAAAGGTGACGTAGATGGACTTGTCCCGGATCTCCTCGTAGCCGAGCGCCAGCTCGTGACTGGAGAGCACGGTGCCGCAGCGGGGACAGTAGGGCAGCACCCGGTGCCCGCGATAGAGCAGGTTCCGCTCGAACAGACGCCCCAGCAGCCACCAGACCGACTCCACGTACTCGTTGGTGTAGGTGACGTATGCGTGCTCGTAGTCCAGCCAGTACCCGATCCGGTTGGACAGCGCCTCCCAGTCGGCCTTGTAGGTGAAGACGCTGTCCCGGCACAGGCGATTGAACGCCTCGACACCGTATTCCTCGATGGCCTTCTTGCCGTTGAGCTGGAGCTGTTTCTCGACTTCGATCTCCACCGGAAGGCCGTGCGTATCCCAGCCCGCGATCCTGGTCACCTGCCGCCCCTGCATGGTCCGGAAGCGGCAGATCAGGTCCTTGATGGTACGAGAGAAGACGTGGTGGATTCCGGGTTTGCCGTTGGCGGTGGGGGGACCTTCGAAGAAGACGAAGGGCGTCCCGTGCTGGGTGGCATCGAGCGTCTGCTGGAAGAGTCGCTCGCGGGCCCACAGCTCCAGCAGCGCCGTCTCCATCTGGTCGGCGCCGCCCTCCGGCCACGGCTGGTAGGTCATGCGTGCAGCTGTTCGACCAGTTCCGCCACCAGGCGGGTGAGGCGGGGCTCGGCGCCCATGGCGATGGCGATGATGTGTTCGATGTTGGCTGGCTGGAGCGCGTCCGGCAGGCACTGGTCGGTGATGATCGACAGCCCAGCCACCCGCATCCCCTGGTGCACCGCGACGATCACCTCCGGCACTGTGGACATACCGACGATGTCCGCCCCCATGGCCCGAAGCATCCGGTACTCCGCCCGGGTCTCCAGATTGGGGCCGGGGACGGAGACGTAGACGCCCTCCCGGAGGGTCGTGCCCTGCGCCAGCGCGAGCGCCCGCACCTGGGCGCGGAGCCCGGCGTCGTACGGGTCGGACATGTCGGGGAAGCGCGGGCCCAGGCGGTCGTCGTTGCGGCCGATGAGCGGATTGTCGCCCAGCAGGTTGATGTGGTCGGCGATGAGCACGAGGTCCCCCGGCGCCCACAGCGGGTGCATGCCGCCGGAGACGTTGGTCACCACCAGGGTGCGCGCGCCAAGGGCGTGCATCACCCGCACCGGAAAGGTGACCTCCTGCAGGCTGTAGCCTTCGTAGCGGTGGAACCGGCCCTGCATGGCCACCACTGGCGTACCGCGGAGGGTGCCGAGGATCAGGCGGCCGGCATGACTCTCGACGGTCGAAAGCGGAAAGCCCGGGATGTCTTCGTAGGAGATGATCTGATCAACGCTGATCTCTTTGGCCAGTCCGCCGAGGCCGGTGCCGAGGATCACCGCCACGCGGGGGGTGAGCGATGAGCGGCCGCGCACGGTGGCGGCCGCTTGCTGGATCCGGTCGTAGAGAGGGGTTTCGGTCATGCGTGTCGCTTGAGCAGGAGCTCCGTCTGCACCTGATGGGTAATCTGGGCGTGGGACTGCAGGCCTTCCACCTCTCCCAGCTGTCGCTCCAGCAGGGCGCGGAAGTTGGACAGGTAGGCGGCGAACTGCCGCTGCAGGGCATCCTGGCGCTCCCGGATCTGGCGCTCCTCCTCCTGGGCCTGCCCCACCAGCCGCAAGGCGTCGGACCGGGCCTCCCGCACGATGGCCTCGGCCTCCCGCTCGGCCTGCTCCTGGGCGGCCACCCGCAGCTGCTGGGCGGCCAGCAGTGCCTCGTTCATGGCCCGCTCCCGCTCGCGGAACGAGCGGAGCTGCTCCTGGAAGTTCTGCATTCGGTCTTCCAGTTTGGCCCGCTCCCGCAGCAGCCGGTCCAGTTCCTCGGAAACTCGGACCTGGAATTCCTCCACCTGCTCCCGGTCATAGCCTCGGAACGAGCGCCGGAATTCCTGGGCGCGGACATCGTTCGGCGTGAGGTGAAACGCGTCGTCGTTCATGGCAGGCGTTCTCCAAACAGCAGGGTTCCCAACCGGACCATCGTGGCGCCCTCTTCCACGGCCACGAGGTAGTCACCCGACATTCCCATCGACAGCTCCGGCAGCTCGTGCCCCCGTCCGACGGCTTCGTCCCGCAGGGTCCGCAGGCGCCGGAACGCGGCCCTCGGCCTGGCTTCGTCCTGGCTCAACTCGGCCATGGTCATCAGACCACGGACCTGCAGCCGGGGCAATGCCCGCCAAGCCATCCAGCAGGGCCGGAAGCCCGGCCGGCTCCACGCCGCCCTTCTGCGCCTCACCGGAGCAGTTGACCTGCACCAGCACCGACTGTCGGTTGCCCTGCGACCGCCCGCCGATCCAGGTCAGCCGCCAGGGGGAGACCGTCGACGGAGTGGATCAGCGCGAATCGATTGACGGCGTGCTTCGCCTTGTTGCGCTGCAGCGTTCCGATGAGGTGCCACTCCACCGCGCAGCTCCGGGACCTCGGCCTGCTTCGCCAGCGCCTCCTGGACCCGGTTCTCACCCACGGCGGTGACGCCAGCCTGGGCCGCGGCACGAACCGCCTCCACGGGGTGAGTCTTGGTGACGGCGATGATGGTCACCTGATGACTCCAACCCCGGTGTGCCTGCCGTTGCGCGATCCGGGCCCGAACCTCCGCCAATCGCTCCGCCAGGGCCGGATAGGGCATGGCGGGTAAAGGTAGGCGGGGGTTGAGGTTAATTGTAGTGGGCGAGGCCGGTTTCCGCCCGTTCAGGCCCATCGCCGCCCGGGGGGACCGGCACCCTCATGGCTGGGGGAGGGCCGACTTACCCGGTGGAGTGCCGATCAGGGTCTGGAGGGCGCGTCCCAGGGCCGGATTGGAGGACAGCTGCCCGGCCCGCGTCAGGCTCAGCACCGCCCGCTCCCGATCGCCCCGAGCCTCATAGGCGTAGGCCAGCTGGGCGAACGGCAGCGAGAGGTTGTTGGCCACCCCGGCCGAGGTCGGCTCCAGGTTGGGCGCATCGCGCTCCAGCAGCTCGGCGTAGCGGTAGGTGTTCCACATCAGGGAATCGGTGGTCGGCACGTCGAGGGCCACACCCAGGATGCGCTGCAGGTCCACGTCGGAACGGGTGGTATCAACGACCTGCTGCTGCATGGCCATCACCAGGCCCTGCTGCAGGAGATAGCGCTCCAGGCCGTAGAACTCCCCGCCAGTCGTCAACGACCAGGCGATGGGGCGCTTGCCGAGGTTGTCCTGCAGGATCCTGAGCACGAGAAAGTCCCGGCTGTACAGCGGCGTACCCTTGGGCAGCACATGGCGAACCGAGCCGATCTGCAGCGGCACATCCTGCGGCAGCAGCATCGGCTGAGCCGAGAGGATCTGCTGGTCGGTAAAGGAGTGGGGCGGGTTCCGGGGGGGCGTCGGGTTCCGATTGCGCCAGAAGGCCGGGGCGGCGGCTTCGTCGAAGGGCCGGATCGGCCAGTCCCGGATCTGCTTCTTGTACCAGTCAGTCTCCGCCAGGGCCAGGCAGACGACCAGGACATCCGGTCGGATCCCCTTCACCTCCTGCGCCCACCAGAGCGGGAAGGTGTCGTTGTCCCCGTAGGTGAAGAGGATGCCATAGGGCGGCATCGAATTGAGCAGATCGTAGGCGAAGTCGGCCGCCAGCCGGGCATCGGGATTGTGCCGCCGGCTGGCCGCCTCGAAGTTTCCGGCGAACGGCACCAGGACCAGCAGGCCCGCCGTGCCGGCGGCCAGTGCCGACGGCAGGACGCGCCGCTCGATCAGCGTGCGAGCCATCTGGGCCAGCCCGAGGCCCGCCCAGAAGCCCCACACCACAAAGCTGGCGATGAAGAAATAGTCCCGCTCACGCACCTCGTGGTCGCCGGAGCTGGGGAAGAGGTCGTAGCCAACGCTGAATCCCGGCCTGAAATTCATGTAGACCACCAGCCCCAGGCCGGTGGTGAGCCACAGCATGAACATCAGCCACCAGGCCGGGCGGTCCGCCCGCCGCTGCAGCGTGGCCCCGACGATTCCGAGCCCGGCGAAGAGCAGCGTGGCGAGGACCCGGACCGGCAGCTTCCCCAGCATCCAGCGGATTCCGTTGCCCCACTGCCAGTCGAAGTACTGGAAGTAGTTCAGCAGCTGCAGCCGGATGATGTCGAAGCTGCGGCCGGTGTTTTCGGGACCGTGAAACTGGGTCGGGTTATCCAGCGGCGTGCGCACCGGATACTGCTCGCGCCGGATCACTGCCAAGAGCGATTCCCAATTATCCGGCTGCGCCTCATTGATCATCGGCGCGTGCCCGGCACGGATAAAGAGAAAGAGGTAGCTGGTCACGCCGATGAAGGAGATGGCCAACGCCACCAGGGCGAAGGTGGCGCTGCCCTGGCTGGCGGCGAACGCGAAGGCGGCCGCATAACAGATCCCGCCCACGACGATGAGGGTGGTACTGCCGAGTCCGCTGCCGATCAGGAGCGCCCAGGTGCCGGCCATCACCGCCACCTGCGCCAGCTCGGTCAACTGGTCTTCGCGCCGGGGCGCCGGCTCCGTGAGCACAGCGGCCAGCAGGAAGGCGACCACTGCCGGGCCGGCCAGCAGGGCCAGGAGGTGGTTCCCGATGGACAGGCCGGCCAGGTACAGGATGAGCAGCAGCAGGTGCGCCGCCCGCATGGTTCCCCGCGCCGCCCGCCAGCGCAGGCAGGCCCAGCAGATCAGGGCGATCGTGAACACCGCAACGGAGTACACCTCGGTCTCATTGGAGTTCTGCCACATCGTGAAGGTGAACGCCGCCACCAGGGACGCCGCGAAGGCGCCGGTGAGCCGCACCAGCCGTTCCGTGGCCGGCGCCATGCCTTCCAACGACTGCCGCAGCGTGTCCTCCGCCACCAGGAAGAAGCAGGCCGCGCCACAGGCCCCCATTACCGCGGAGAGCAGGTTGAGCCGCTGGGCATAGTCGGCGAGGGGCACGATGGCGGCCCAGACATGGCCGATCATCACAAAGAGCGGCGTCCCGGGCGGATGGGGGATCCCCAGCGTCTTGGTGGCGGCGATGAACTCGCCCGCGTCCCAGAAGGTCACGGTGGGCGCCAGGGTCACCACGTAGCCCAGCAGCACCAGCAGGCCAGCTGCGGCGGCAAACCCATACGAAGGACGGCGGTCGGTCATGGAAAGGTCGTTGAAATGTGAACGGAGAAGGGTGCTGCCGTTGTTGCTCGCCCGCGCCGGGACGCCGCTTGTCTAGGCCCGGCCCCGCACCGCGGCGGCGACCGCGAGGGCGTCGCGCGCCAGGGCCACGTTGTGCACCCGGAAGATCCGGGCGCCACGCTCAAAAGCCACCACGCAGGCCGCCGCGGTGGCCACGTCCCGCTCGGTGACCTCGCGGCCGGTGACGCTGCCGAGAAAGCGTTTCCGCGACGGGCCCACCACCAGGGGGCGGCCCAGCGGCAGCAGCGCTGCCAGCCGGTCGCACAAGAGCAGGTTCTGCTCCGCGGTCTTGGCGAAACCGAAGCCGGGGTCCAGGACCACCTGGTCGGGCGTCAGGCCCGCCGCCAGCGCGGCCTCCAGCCGCTGGGCCAGTTCCTCCCTGACTCCCGTGACCACGTCCGGGGCGTACTCTGCGTGATCCAGCCGCGCCATGGTACTGACCGTGCCGCGTGAATGCATGATCACGAATCCGGCGCCGCCCCGCGCCACGGTGCCAGCCATTTCCTGGTCGAGGCGCCCACCGCTGACATCGTTGATGATACCGGCCCCGGCGCCCAGCGCGGCCCGGGCCACGCCGGACTTGACCGTGTCCACCGAGATCGCCACACCCGGATGCCGGCGCACCAGCGCCTCCACGATCGGGATCACCCGCGCCAGCTCTTCCGCCTCCGGCACCGCCTCACTGCCGGGACGGGTGGACTCGCCGCCGACATCCAGGATGTCCGCGCCCTCGGCGAGCAGCCGGTCCGCCTGGACCAGCGCCTGGTCGGGGGACAAGTAGCGGCCCCCGTCGGAGAAGGAATCCGGTGTGATGTTGAGAATGCCCATCACCATCGGATGGGCCAGCGGGAGATTGCCACGGCCGGTGATCCAGTGCGCCGGCGCCTCGGGCGTCAGTGCCCGGCCGACGAGGTCCGCCACCTGCGCCAGCTCCGCCGGCACCACCCAGGGCCGGGCCAGGGCGCTCAGGCGCGCCGCGGATCCACTGACCACCGCCCAGTCCGCCCCCGTGAGCAGATCGAGCCCCAGGTGGCCTGCGTGGCGCACCAGCGCGAGGAGGGTGACCTCGTCCAAGCCGACAAGCTCGACCGCCGCCGGGCGGAGGGCCCCGGCGGCGGCATCGGCCTTCACCTCGTCCCACCCCCGCGCGGCCAGCAACTCCTTCACCGCACGGGCGGAGTGCGCGGCCAGCGGCCTGGCGATCACGCGCCCATGGGTTCTGCGGGTGGCGCCCCCAGAATGGGCGTGCGGACCGGGGCAGGATCGGTCTTCGGCGCAGCGGCCGTGGGCGGAGCGCTGGGCGGTGGCAGTCTCGGCACCGGCGGCAGTGCCTGTCCCGCGGCGAGCAGCTCGACTTCACCCCGGTCAATGGTCTCCCGCTCCAGCAGCGTAAGGGCGATCCGCTCCAGCAGCTCCCGGTTCTCCGTCAGGATCTTGCGTGCGCCTTCATGGGCTTCGTCGAGGAAGCGCTTGACCTCATCGTCCACCAGCTGAGCGGTGCGCTCGGAGGTCTCTCGCCGCTGGCCAAATTCGCGCCCGAGAAAGATCTCCTGCTCCCGGTCACCGATGGCCATCATGCCGATCTTCTCGCTCATGCCGAACTGGGTCACCATGCGCCGGGCGATGGCGGTGGCCTGCTCGATGTCGCTGCCCGCGCCGGTGGTGATCTTGTTGAGCCCGAACTCCAGCTCCTCGGCCACCCGTCCGCCGAAGGCGATGGCCAGCCGGCCGATGAGCCACTCCTTGGTCTGCCCGTAACGATCCTTGTCCGGCAGCGACATCATGAGCCCCAGGGCCCGCCCGCGCGGGACGATGGTGACCTTGTGGATCGGGTCGGAGCCCATCGTCTTGAGCGACACCACGGTGTGCCCGGCCTCGTGGAAGGCGGTGAGGCGTCGCTCATCCTCCGACAGCACCAGGCTCTTCCGTTCGACGCCCAGCATCACCTTGTCCTTGGCGTCCTCGAAATCCTGCATGTCCACCAGCGACTTGTCACGCCGGGCGGCGAGCAGCGCCGCTTCGTTGACCAGGTTGGCCAAGTCCGCCCCGGCCATGCCGGGGGTGCCCTTGGCGATGGTCTCCAGCACGACGTCCGCCGCCAGCGGGATCTTGCGGGTGTGCACCCGGAGGATGCCCTCGCGTCCGCGCACATCCGGGGCGTCCACCATGATCTGGCGGTCGAACCGGCCCGGGCGCAGCAGGGCGGGATCGAGGACGTCAGGACGGTTGGTCGCGGCGATCAGAATCACGCCGTCGTTGGACTCGAAGCCGTCCATCTCCACCAGCAGCTGGTTGAGCGTCTGCTCCCGCTCATCGTGCCCGCCGCCCAGGCCGGCGCCACGATGGCGGCCGACGGCGTCGATTTCGTCAATGAAGATGATGCAGGGTGCGTTGGCCTTGCCCTGTTCGAAGAGGTCCCGGACCCGGGACGCCCCGACGCCGACGAACATCTCCACGAAATCCGAACCCGACATCGAGAAGAACGGCCGACCGGCCTCACCGGCCACCGCCTTGGCGAGCAGGGTCTTGCCGGTCCCCGGGGGTCCGACCAGCAGCGCGCCCTTGGGCAGCCGCCCGCCGAGCCGGGTGAACTTCCCCGGATCCTTGAGGAATTCGATGATCTCCTGGAGCTCGACCTTGGCTTCATCCGCCCCCGCCACGTCGGCGAAGGTCAGCTTCGGGGTGTCTCCGGTGAGCAGCTTGGCCTTGCTCTTCCCGAAGCTGAACGCGCGGCTGCCGCCGGCCTGCAGCTGGCGCAGCAGGAACACCCACAGCCCGATGATCACGATCCAGGGCAGCGCGGCCAGCAGGAAGCTGGCGACCCCGATCTTCGGCTCCTTGGCCGAGATCGGTACGCCCGCCTTTTCCAGCTCGGCCAGAAATCCTTCACTGTCCTTGATGGGCAGGAGCACCAGGAAATTCTTGGCCTTGCGGTTGTCCTGGGTCACCGGCGAAGCAAACTCTCCCTCGAGCTGCTTGCCGTCGTAGACCACGACGTTCTTCACGTTGCCCTGGGACAGCTGCTCCTTGAACGCGGTGTAGGTGAACTCCTGCATCGCGCTGCGCTGGTTGTTCATCAGCTGGAACAAAGCCATGGCCACCAGGGCCACGAGCACCCAGAGCGCCAGGTTCTTGCTCAGCCCCCGCCAGTCGGGCCGGGGCGATGGAGGCATGCGTTCAGCCATCTCTAGTTCACTTCCGCGATATACGGGAGGTGCCGGAAATCCTCCGCGTGATCCAGGCCATAACCGACCAGAAAGCTGGTCGGCGCCTCAAACCCCACAAACCGAAGCTCCGGAGGGGGGGGCGCGATGCGCTTATCCAGCAGTGCGCAGATCGCGAGGCTCTTGGGGTTCCGGGACCGGAGCCGGTCCGCCAGGGACGCCAAGGTACGGCCGCTATCAATTATATCCTCAACGAGCAGGATCTGCCTGCCCGCGAGGGCGGCGGGCGGCTCATAGAGGAGCCTGACCTCCCCGCTCGAAGCCTGGTACGCACCGTAGCTGCTGGCCACCAGGAAGTCGATCTGCAGCGGCCTGAGGATCTGTCGGGCCAGGTCCGCCATGAACACGTAGCTGCCCTTGAGCAGGCCGATGAGCAGCAGGTCTCCATCCGGGTAGGCGAGGGTGATCTCCCGCCCCAGCTCGGCCACCCGCCGCTGGATGGTCTCCGCGTCGAACACCACACGCCGCACCTCGCGCCCGCCCAGCCGTGGATCAGGCACGCGGGATCAGCTCCACCCGGACCGCGGGCTCGCCGCCGGCCGGAACCCGGAGCGCCGAACGACAAACGCCCGGAATCCAGATCAGGGCTTCCTCCCCGGGGGACGCGAACACCGGCCAGCGGCGACGGACGCTGGCCGCGACCTTCGCGTCCTGGAAGCAGCGGACCGCCAGCCGGTGCCCTGCGCCGCCGAGGGGCGCCACCCGGTCTCCCGGCTGCCAGGCCCGCACCACCAGTGTCCCGGGGATGAACCACGCCGTCCCGCCGTCGCGCGGCTGGCGGCGAGGGGCGGTATCGGGACCCCAGCGAATAGTCCAGCGCCCCCACGAGAGTTCCCCCGCACCACCGTCCAGCACCCCGGCGGCAGCGACAGCAGCGGATTCCGGCCGAGCAACCACCAGCCGACCGAACGCCATCTCGAGCCTCCAGCCCCGGCCCAGGTCGGCCGACATGCCGCTCTCGCCGCGAACCAGCGCCTGCAGCGCGCGGCGCGCTCCCCGAGCCCCCGCCGGACCGCCCGCCGAGCGGAGCAACGCTTGGACCAGCTCCAGCCGGAGCGCCGCCGGGAGGGAGGCGAGGACGGACCATGCCACGGAGTGCCGCCCTCCGTCTCGGCGGTACGCGAGTCCGGGCCAGTGGGCGAGGGATTCGGACCAGGCACGCCGGCCCTGCGCCGCGTGGCGCCGGCCCTGGTCGAGCCGGTCGGCGAGATCGGGTAACCGGTCCGCGACCTGGGGCAGGAAGGACGTCCGGAGCCAGGAGCGGAGGTGCCTGGGATCCCGGTTGGCGGGATCCTCCCACCACTCCAGCCCACGCTCCACGGCGTAGCCTCTAAGCTGAGCGGATTCCACGGCGAGCAGTGGCCGGGCCAGGCAGCCGCCCTTCCGGGGCATCCCGGCAAGCCCGGCGGGGCCGGTCCCGCGAAGGACCCGCATCAGGACGGTTTCGCGCTGATCGTCGGCGTGGTGGGCCGTGAGAATCCAGCGGGCACCGGCCAGGCGCCGGAGGGTCCGAAGCGCCGCGTGGCGGGCCGTACGGGCGCGGGTTTCGGAAGCGGCCGAGCCGAGCCGGAGCCGGGTGCCCACGACTGGAAGGCCGAGTTCCGCCGCCCGGCGGGCGACCAGCTGCGCCACCGCCGCGCTCTCGGGATGAATACCATGGTCGACGTGGGCCACGACCAGGGCAGGCGCCGACTCACCCAGCCGAGCCAGCAGATCCAGCAACACCATCGAATCGGCGCCCCCCGAAACCGCCACGAGCCAAGGCCCTGGCCCGAGTTGCAGCCGGTCCAGTTCGGCGCGACAATCGTCGAGGAGGGTCACGGAAGGCGGCCCGTCAGTGCCGCGGCTCGGCCGACTGGTTGGCTTCCAATGTGAAGCGGGGAATCTCGGCCGCGAACCCAGAACCGTCAGGCCGGACAAACAGGTACTGGCCCTCCATGTACCCGCCCGGCGACTTGAGCACGCAGAAGCTCTGGTACTCGTGGACTTCGCCGGGATTGAGGTGCGGCTGCTGGCCCACGACGCCCTCCCCCTCCACGACGGTGTCCTCCCCGATGGAATCGTGGATGAGCCAGCGGCGGGTGAGAAGATGCGCGGCCACGGAGCCGACGTTCTCGATCCGAACGAAATAGGCGAAGACGAACTGCTGCTGGGCGGGGTGGGACCGGTCCGGCAGGTACACGGGACGCACGCTGATCCGGATCCCCTCGGTCTCGCGGTAGAAGAATGGGCGGGACATGCGGGAAACCTAGAGGAGCGGCACGGGAGATGGTAGACGCGAAGCGGACGGCGCGGCCCGAAGGCCCCGCCGCCCGATCCGCCTGGCGCCCGGCCAGGTTAGGGCCGCAGAGACCAATGCACGGCAGGCCTCGTGGCGTCAGCGCCTGCGCCGCTTCTTGGGGGGCGGGTCGGCCAGGAGCTGCATATTGATGGCAACCAGGTCGGTCTCGAACCAGGCCACGAGCCGTCCGGTGAACTTCTCCGCCAGATAGAACAGGTCGTTGCTGGTCTTGGGGTGGACATGGGCCACCAGGACGCCGTTGGCATCGGAGATGGCGATATGCCCTCCCTTGGGCCGCTGCACGTGCTTGAGTCTGGTCTTGGCCTTGTTGCTCCACGCCCACGTACTCGCGGTCCGGATACGGGCCCGCAACAGCCGGTACGCGTCCTGTCCGGGGGCGGGAACCGCCTGCAGCACGAGCATGAAGAACCTCCTGGGCGGGGAGTGGGGCAGGAAGTCTGAAACGGATGGCGTAACATGGGGACCGGATCTGAGGGCTGCAAGTCTGCCGGCCGTCCCTGGCTTACAACCATCGGAGGATCCCGGGGGGAGTGAAGCCCAGGATGACCAGGCACGCCAGGCGGTCGCCAGGCGTGCGGGCCACGTGCGAGGATCCACCGAGGATGCCAGCGTCCCGTTACAGCCCGGCCCTCGTACCGGAGCCGGTGAGCAGGGCCACCAGTGCCTCGACATCGGCGGTGGCCAGGTCGAGGTTTGGCATCCGCACATTGCCGGTCCCGATCGGCGGCAGGCTACCAGGATCGGAGAGTCGCTGCCGGATGTAGCTGGCCTCCAGTCGGCGGCCAGTCAGGTCCGGCCCAACCCCGGTGATGGTGCGGTTGAGGTGAGCGAACTCCGGCACATCGCCGTTCAGGTGACAGCTGCCACACCCCTTGGCCACGAAGAGCTGGCGGCCGCGCTCCGCGGGGGCCACGATGGGTCGCGGCTCACCGGCACGGGTGACGGGGAGAGACACGAGCGTCAGATCACCCCAGCCACCGGCGCCGAATCCGCTCTTCACGGTGAGGGTGACCCGGTCGCTGTCCGGGACCCGGATAATCGCGGTGTAGTAGCCCTTCCTCGCGCCCGCTTCGGATCGGACCGACGTTGGGCCCGCCGAGCCGCCGTCTCCGGGCTGTACGAGCACACTGCCCCTCAGCCCCGTGAGCAGTTCCTGTCCATGTTGCCGCACCGTGTATTCCATTCTGTAGGAGGCGCCCGCCTCCAGGGACAGCGGAGGATTCACCACGCTGATCACCGTCCATCCTCCCATCGCTGAGTGGGCACCGAATCCGACCACCGCCGCAAACGCGACATTCCGCATGACCGGCATGACTGCCTCCAGTTGGGGGTTCGGCCGTTGGATGCCGGCTGGTGGCGCCTGGTTTGAGCGGGTCCGGGTCCGCCACGACCCCGGTGGGATTCCCGGGTCATGGCTGTCCGGGCGCGACCTCCAGGGCAGTCATGGCAGAGCGACGCAGTGCACTGCCTCACTGCCGGCCACTTCGGTTCGTTCCCGTTCCACATATCCGGCCGTGGTGAACGCCCTTCGAGACATTTCGTTCACCGGCCGGATGTAGGCGTGGATCACCCCGACCCCCCCATCCTCCCTGGCTCGGCTGGTGGCCAGGCGGATGGCGGGAGCCGCCAATCCGCGTCCCCGCCAGCCGGGAGCAATGGCCATCGAGATGACCGCCTCCCCTGCACCGAACCCATCGAAGCGTGCCTGACCAACGGGTTCGTCGTTTGGGGCCAGCAGGATATAGAGCCGGCGATTGGGATCAGCCAGCAGCGCGGCAAGCCAGGCGCAGTGCGTCTCCCACGGGATGCGACCGGATGAAAAAGACGCCGCGCGGGTGACCGGGTCGTTGGCCCACTCGAAGAGCAGCGTCCGGTCCGCTTCCTCCGCGGCCCGGATGGAGAGCGGCACCCCGGCCGAGGCCCTCACCCGAGCAGCTCCCAGGAGAGGGGCGTGCCCCGGGCGATGTCGCATGCCGCGCGACGGCCGAGCACCTCCTCCAGGTGGCGCGGGTGAAGGCCGGCCGCGGGACGGATACTCCGTACGTTCGCCGGCGTAAGGGACTCCCCGGCCCGGATGTCGGCAACCGCAAACAGCGACCGGCGGAATTGCAGGCTGGCCCGCTCGTGTGGCGTGGGACCGAAGCGGGCCCGCCCCAGCGCCTGCGCTGCGGTCCGAACCGCCTGGACCATGGCCGTGAATTCGGCGGGTTCCAGCGAGAACGCGGCGTCCGGGCCGCCGTCGCCGCGCGCCAGAGTCAGATGCTTCTCGACGATGTGGGCGCCGAGCGACACGGCTGCCACCGGCACGGCGATCCCCAGGGTGTGGTCGGACAGGCCGGCCACGACTCCGAAGCGGTTCGCGAGTTCGGGAATGGAGCGGAGGTCCATCTCCTCCGGTGGCGCGGGATAGGCGCTGCAGGTGCGGAGCAGCGCAACGGGCACGGGCCCCACCGCGCGCACCGCCTCGACCGCCTCAGCGATCTCGTCCAGGGTCGCCATGCCCGTGGACAGGATGATCGGCCGACCGGTCCGGGCAATGTGCCGAAGGAGCGGAATATCGACCAGCTCGAAGGCGGCGACCTTGTAGGCCGGAACCGCCAGCGTCTCGAGGAAATCCACCGCGGTCGTGTCAAATGGAGTGGAAAAGCAGTGCAGGCCCAGCGAGGCGGCAAGGTGCATCAGCTCGGGATGCCAATCCCAGGGCAGCGCGGCCTCGCGGTAGAGGTCGTGGAGGACAGCACCCTCCCAAACCGTCCCCTGCCGGATGCGGAACGGGTCATCGCGGAGATTGAGCGTGATGGTGTCCGCGGTGAAGGTCTGGAGCTTGACCGCATCGGCCCCCGCGGTTGCCGCGGACCGTACCAGCTCCCTGGCCCGCCCCAGGTCCTGCATGTGATTGGCGGAGAGCTCGGCGACGATATAGGTGGGATGACCCGGCCCGATCGGACGGCTGGCGATGGCAAAACCCGGCTCGGGCATCGATACCCTCCGCTCAGCGGTGTGGGGAGCGCAGCACGTCGAGTACCCGGTCGGCGCCTCCACCGTCTACCCGTTCCTGGCCCCGACGGCTCAGGTCAGCTCGCTGCGCCGCGTCACCCTGGATGGCCGCGATCCGCTCGGCCAGATCGCCGGGGACGAGCGCTGCATGCCAGCCGAGGTCGATGGCGAGGCCTTCCTCCGCGAGCGCCCGGGCCAGTACCCGCTGATACTCGGCGATTGCCACAACCAGGGTCGGGATGCCCAGACAGGCGAGTTCGTACACCGTGCCTCCCGTTCCAGTGATGGCCAGGTCAGCCCATTGCATCAGCGGTGCCATGCTGTCTCCGGCAGGGAGGATCTCGATGCGCGGATCGGGCCCGCAGGCGCGGATCGCCGCCGCATGCGGGTTGCTTGGGCCGATCACCACTCGCGCCTGCAGCGCCGGATCGGCGACGCGGGCCAGCGCGTCCAGAATCCGGGCGCCCGCGTTGACCGGGTCCGCGCCGCCCAGCGAAACCAGGATCCGACTGGCCCGCTCAGGAATGCGCCGCGCCCGGGCCGCGACATCGGTGAATTCGCTTCGCAGCAGGGCGAACCGGGGGCCCAGCAGATACCGAGTACCGCTCCCCGGGTCCGGATACAGGCTGGGCGCGGCCATGACGTTCTGGTTGAGCACGATGCGGGCGGCGTACCGCCCGCACCGCGCCAGGTCGTCCACCAGCAGGACGCTGAGTCCGGCGGACTCGAGCCGCTCCTGATAGACCAAGTCGAAGCCGTAGCCGTCGACAACCACCCATTCCGTGGCGCGACGGATGGCCTCCTCGATGACCCAGTCGGCGTCGGCGGTGCTCCCCGGTTCCGTCGCCCCCGCCGCCGAGGTCACCGTCACGCCCCCACGGCGGACCCGTGCGGCAAGCGCGGCATCGAGCCGGGCACTGGCAAGCGTCACTTCGCCGCCAGCCGCCAGCACTCGTTCCGCCAGGGCGAAGGTCCGCATGACATGTCCGATGCCGATGCTCCGATCGCCATCGGCGCGAATCAGGAGCCGCATGGCCTGCTCCGGGGCCGGGGCGCGGCCGGCGCGTTACAGGTCAGCAACCATTCCCCGCAACTGTTCCACGCCGAGCCACTCCGTGTTGCTGTGGCTGGCGTAGCAGAACCCTTCCGGGAGCGGCTCGCCCACCACCTGTCCGCGCGGCCACCAGTCCATCGCCGGGAGAATCACGTAGTGATCGCCCATGTCCAGCGCGTGGCGCCCGCACTCGGCGCTGATCATCTCCTCGTGCAGCTTCTCCCCCGGCCGGATGCCGACAATGTCCAGTTCGGCATCGGGAGCGATCGCCCGCGCGAGATCGGTGATGCGCATGCTGGGAAGCTTGGGAACGAAGATCTCTCCACCATGCATCCGCTCCAGGCTGCGGCGTACCCAGCAGACCGCCTGATCCAGCGTGATCCAGAACCGCGTCATCCGGAGATCGGTCACCGGCAGCCTGCCACTTGGCGCCAGGGCCCGGAAATGCTGAATGACGCTCCCCCGGCTGCCGACGATGTTCCCATAGCGCACCACAGACATCCGGGTCCGCTTGCCGCCGGCGTAGGCGTTGCCCGCGACAAAGAGCTTGTCGGACACCAGCTTGGTGGCCCCGTAGAGGTTGAGGGGACTCGACGCCTTGTCGGTGCTGAGGGCGATCACCTGCCCGACACCCTGGTCGATCGCCGCGTTGATGACGTTCTCCGCGCCCTGAATGTTGGTGCGCACCGCCTCGAAGGGATTGTACTCGGTGGCGGGGATCTGCTTCAGCGCGGCCGCGTGCACGACGATATCGATGCCGTCGAACGCGCGGTGCAACCGCATCCCGTCCCGCACATCGCCCAGGAAGAAGCGCAGTCGCGGCTCATGTGGATACTGCTGCTGCATCTCCCACTGCTTGAGCTCATCCCGGCTCAATGCCACGACCCGCCGGACGCCGGGGCTGCGAAGCACGGACCCGATGAACGCGCGCCCGAAGGAACCGGTCGCACCCGTGACCAGGATGGACTTGCCGTCGAGACTCGCCCTCGGTTCACTCGCCACTGGTGCCTCCTTGGTTCATGGCCGGACGGTCGAGGGCGGCCGCCAGAGTCTCGACGACGCGATCGACGTCCGTGTCCCGCATCCCGGGGAAGAGCGGCAGCGAGAGAGTTCGTTCGTAATACCGCATGGCACCGGGGAAGGCGCCGGGATCGGCGCCGCGGTCCCGGTAATAGGGCTGCAGCGGCAGCGGGATGTAGTGCACCTGGGTGCCGATGAGGTTCTCCCGCAGGTGCCGCATCACCCCGCCGCGCGAGCATCCGCGCTCCGCGAAGTCGATCAGCACCTGATAGAGATGGTACGCCGCCCCTGGGCGCCTGGCGTCGCCAACCACCGGGCTCACGCCGGGCACCGCCTGGAGGAGTCGGTCATACCGGGAGGCCAGCACCCGCCGCCGAGCCACAAATCGCGCAAGCTTCCCAAGCTGGGAGATCCCCAGCGCCGCCTGGATGTCCGTGAGGCGCAGGTTGTGGCCGAGCAGTTGCTGTTCGTAGTACCAGGGCCCGGGCGGGTCTTGTTGCAGGCGCCCGGGCGTCCGCTCAATGCCATGGTCGCGAAAGAGCCGCAGCCGCCGTTGCAGTTCAGGGTCGTTCCCCGTCACCGCTCCGCCTTCACCGGTAGTGATGTGCTTCACCGGATGAAACGAGAAGGCTGCCATCCGGGCGCCATCGGCGCAGCTGCCCACCGGCACCGGTCCGCGATGACCTCCCAGGGCGTGGGCCGCGTCTTCGATCATCGTTGCCCCGCAGCGCTCGGCGATGGCCGACAGCGCCGTCACATCCGCCGAGCCTCCGCCGAGATGGACCGCGAGGATCGCCCGGGTCCTTGCAGTAGCACACTCCGCCACCGCGGCCGGCTCGACCAGTCCGGTCTCGGGATCGACATCGGCGAAGACCACCTCGGCGCCCAGGTAGCGGGCGCAGTTGGCCGTGGCGACGAACGTCACCGCCGGAACGATGACCCGGTCCCCCGCCTCGACGCCGGCCCCGAAGCAGGCCGCGTGGAGCGCCGCCGTCCCACTGCTGACCGCCACGGCCCATTCCGCTCCGACCGTCCGGGAGAGCGCCGCCTCGAACGCGGAGATCCGGGGGCCGGTGGTCAGGTAGTCGCTCCGCAATGCCTCGGCCACCGCGGCGATGTCGTCTTCCTCGACGAGCTGCCGGGCGTATGGGAGAAACCGTGCGTCACTCATCGGGCGAGGTCCCTGGCGTCGGGATTCGGGAGCGGCCTGGCAGCCAGGGCAGCGGCCGGCACCGATCGGCCGTGATCCAGGTGAGGATGAATTTCAGGAAGAAGGCCAGCGCCCCGGCCTGCGCCGCGCCCATGGCTCCCAGGCGAGGTACCAGCACAAACATGAGCGCCACACTCACCACCGCCGAGAACAGGGTGATCGCCGAGATGGTCAATGTCCGCCCGGAGTAGAACACCACCCCGGCGACTACCAGATACATCGCGTTGAAGACCAGCCCCAGCACCACCCAGCCAACGAAGCGGGCGGCCGAGTGAAAGTGGGGTGCCAGCAGGACGCGGATGACAACCGGCCCGCCGAGCCAGACCACGACGCCCACAGCCGAGATCGCGGCGAAGCAGGCATAGGTGAGACGGACGATCTGACGATCCGTGGCCGGATCGTTCCGGGCGAGGCCGGCGTAGAGCCACGGGCTCCAGGCCCGGTTGAATCCGTCCGCCACGAGGGAGACCGCCAGGCCGACCTGCGACCCCACCGAGTAGAGTCCGTTCTCGGACGCGGTGGCATAGTACGCGATCATGAACCGGTCGATGCTCCGGATCCCCATTGTCCCGAGCGTGTGCGGAATGAGACCGCCGCCGTACTGGAGGGCGTGACGGAGACTCGCCGCGTCGTAGCGCCAAGTGACCCTGCCCGCCAGCGCCGGCACACCCACCAGCAGCGCGAACAGCACCCCGGTGACCAGCATCGCGGCGGTCGCGCCGGTCCAGCCCTGGGCCAGCGCGATGACCAGCACGACCGTCACTCCCGCCCCAACCGCCGACTTGGCCACCTGTACCCTGGCGAAACGCATCGGTTGCTGCTCGACCTGCCAGATCGTCAACGGCACCTGCAGGAACTCCTGCAGGGCCGCCAGCAGCACCGCTGCCGCCAGCCAGCCGACCGAGAGCCCTGCGATCCGGCTGAGGGGCGCCCCGGCGGCCACCACCAGGGCGAGCGCAATCGTGGTGCCGGCCGCGAGCACTCCCAGGCAGTTGGCGAGATACGTGGGGAACCCATCCAGATCGGGGTCGAAGTAGCGACGCCGGACGGCATACGGGACGTTGATCCCCACCAGCGGCGTGGCCATCCCCACCGCCGCGGTGAACACCGCGATCATCCCGACATCCGCCGTCGAGAGGTAATAGGTGAGCACCGGCAGCAGGACCAGCGGGATGATCCGCTGCAGGATGTTCGACCCGCCGTACACCGCGGCCGAACTCAACAGGCCGGGGCGGGCCTTCTCCAGCGGTGGCGGTTCGCTCATGCACGGAACTCGAGACTCCGCCCGAGGTGATCGTGAGCCGCCAGGACCGTCGTCACATAGCTGACCGCACGCGGCACATAGCGATTGAGGTTCAGATTGGCCATCGAGGGAACGACCGGCCGCACATTGGTCTCGCTCCCCAGGAGCAACGGATCAGCGTCCCGCAGGGCCTCCCCCTCGGCGCCGAACCCGTTGAAGTGCATGGGAAAGCTGCGGAAGTCGAACTCCTCCACAACATGAGCCCCGTCCAGCAGCCCGAGGCGCCGGAGGCTCGCCACCCAGACCGAACGCCAGTGGTCCGGATCCTCCGGCCAGGAGGCGGCGCGCGGCACAGCGAACTCCACCTGGAGCAGCGGATCGGAGGATTCCCGGAACATCGCCGGGAAGTGGATCCGATTAAGGTGATGCTGAGGATCACCCACCAGGATTTCGTGGTATCCGGTCGTGGCAGGCCGGTTCAGCCGGAAACTCCCGAGCATGACCCGGTCGGTCGCCACGTCCTGGCACGGGAGCCGCAGCAGGGCACAGAGGCCGCTCCACGAACCCGCCCAGAAGTACTGCGGGGCGGTGAAGCGCCGGCCGGCCCCACTCACCCAGTCGATCCGGCCGGACTCGGGGCGGGCCTCGATGTGCAAGTCCTCGACACCGGTGAGCACCTCGATTCGCTCCGGATCACAGGACCGCCGGAAGCCCTCGGCGAAACCCCCGAAACCTCCTTCCCGGGGATAGAGCACCCGCTGCGCGATCCCGTTGCGCAGCCGGTCATGGAATGCGCGCGACTCATCGTCCGACACCCCTGCGCGCCGAGCCCGTGGAAAGAACCAGGGATAGATGTTGGCCAGCAGCCGGGATTCGTCCACGCCGAGCACCCGGTGGCGATTCTCGGTCGGGTACGACGGCAACACCTCGTCGAAGACGAGGTCGGTGAATGCCGGCCCGTAGATGCGGCGCAGCCGATCCCGGGTGGGGAGCGCGTCCCCCACGTCGTCCACCAGCGCGGCCCTCGGTAGCAGCGCGCGGAGGGCAGGCGGCATCTCGTCCGGGAGCGGGGCGTAGGGCATCAGTTCGTTGCGCAGCACGATTCCCCGGCGAAGCGTGACCTCGTGGACCCTGCCATCCAGTACCCTGGTGAAGAGCCGGGTGGCCAGCTCCGACCGCCCGGCGTCGAGCACATGCAGACCGTGGTCGAAGCGGGTTCCCCCGACAGTGACGAACGAGCTGTCCGCACCGCCCAGGCGTGGGGCCTTCTCCAGCACCACGGCGCGAAACCCGAGTTCGCTCAGCACGAATCCCGTGACCAGGCCCCGAAGGCTGGCACCGATGACGACTGCGTCGAGCGCTTCGGCGTGGGCCATCCGGATCCCGGGTCTACGCTGGTGATCCACGGAGCCCGGCCGACGCCACCGGTCCCCGCAGGCGGGCCAGGACGTCGCCATTCCCGAGCGCCGCGGAGAGGGTGGCAAAGGCCCGATCGGTCGCGTCCAGCGCCAGGTCCACGTGACGCTGCTGATGCGCAAACGACGGGTAGAACGCGCCCCCGGCCAGGAAACCCTGATCCAGCATGCACTGGGTGTACAGCGTCATGAGGGCGGCCGAATCGGCACCGTGTTGCAACGCGAAGCTGGGGAGCGGCGGGATGCCGCGAATGGCGATGACCAGCCCATGCCGCTTGGCGCACGCCGCCCACCCGGCGCGCATCCGGTCCCCCATGGTGGCGAGGTGTGCCGGTACGTTCTGGTCGCGCAGCCTGGCGATGGTGGCCAGCGCCGCCGTGGGGCCGATGCGCTCGGTCCAGTAGGTGCTGCTGATGAAGGTGCGCTGGGCCGCCTCCATGACAGCGCGACGACCGATGACCGCCGCCATCGCATAGCCGTTGCTCATCCCCTTGGCGAAGACGGCCAGGTCAGGATGAGTTCCGAGTCCGAGATGTGCGCCGCCGATCCCCATCCGGAACCCGCTGGTGACTTCATCGTAGATGGTCACCGCACCGTGCGCCCGGGCCACCTCCGACACGCGCTCGAGATACCCGGCCGGCGGCACATCGTTGCGCGCCGGCTCAAGGACAATGGCAGCGAGCTGCTGACCGTGCTGCTCGGCCAGCCGGTCCAGTGCGGCGGCATCGGCGAACGGGAAGGACACCACGGTGCCCGCGAGCGCATGCGGAACGCCCGCGACAGGAACCTCCGGGAGCAGCAGCGCGCGCAGCGCGTCCTGCTCGAGATTGGCGGCGAGATACCAGTCGTGCCAGCCGTGATATCCGGCCACGGCAACGCGCTCCCGCCCGGTCGCGGCCCGCGCGATCCGGACCGCCACGCCCATCGCCTCTCCTCCGCCGCGGGTGTACCGGACCATCTCGGCCCAGGGGTGCAGCGCACAGAGGAGTTCCGCCAGGCGCACCTCTTCGGGACAGTTGAGGGTGGCCATGCTCCCCGCCCGTACCGCGGCGATGACCGCCTGGTCCACCTCTGGATCCGCGTAGCCCAGGGGGCATGATCCAACGCCATGAAGAGACACGTCCGTGTACCGCCGGCCGTCCAGGTCCTCCACCTCCACGCCCCGGGCACTCCGGAAGTAGGCCGGCCATTGCTCGGGCAGGAACAGTTCCGGCCGCTTGCTCAGGAGTTGGGTACCGCCGGGGATCAGTGCCCGCGCCCGGCGATAGAGATCCGCTGTCAGCGTCATCCCGCAACCTCCACCGCGGCAAGGGCGCGCATCCGTTCACGCATCTGGGCCACCGAGGCGCCATCCGCCACCCGGATGAGGCCGGGTCGGGCGAGCAGCAGCCGATAGACCGAGCGACTGTCGAAACACGGGTCTGCCGGATACAGCGCGGCGTAGATCGCGGACAGCGACTCGTAGTCCGATCTCGTGTCGAGCACCCACCGGAGCGCCGAGAGATTTACCGCCTGGGCCACCGTGATCGTCCGGGCGTGGCGCTGGATCCAGGGGGTTACATGCTCGCGATCGGACGGCAGCGTCGCCTTATGATCGGCCTCCCGCAGCAGCTCTCCGCTCATGACCTCCACGTCGAGCCCGTCGGGATAGGTCCGGGAGACCGTGTTCGACACGTATCCTCCCGCCGGGCCGGTTGCCCGGTACCGCGCAATGTGGTGATCGACCAGCGCGGGGTCCACCAGCGGACAGTCACCGGTCAGCCGCACCACCACCTCGCTCCTGGCCGGGATGGCCGCGGCGACCCGGCCGAGAACGTCCCGGAGCGACCCGCGGGTGCAGACAATGTCGTGGGCCTCACAGACTTCCACGAGCGGGTCGTCCGAGGCCTCCACGGAGGTGGCCACGACATGTTCCGCCCCCTGGATCCGGCGGACCCGCTCCACCATCCGGACGATCGCCGGCTGCCCCGCCAGCGGGGCGAGCACCTTCCCGGGCAGACGGGTGCTGCTCATGCGTGCCTGGATCACGATGATGACCCGCGGTGGGTTCGTCATGCGGCCCCGGGCCAGCGCCGCGGGTCCCGCAACGCCTCGGGGACCGCAGCGAACTCACCCTGCAGGTCATCCAGCAACGGGATCGGCGCGGGGCGGTGAAACACCGCGACTACCTCCTGCAGCTGCTGCACCGACTCCACCCCCACCACCACCTGGTCCGCCCCGCTCCGAGCCAGCGCGAACCCGAGCGCCGCGGCCACCGGCCGGGCCGCATGGACGGAACAGATCTGCTGGAATCGGTCCACCCAACCCCCGGATCCCGGGACGGCGGCTTCGGCGCTGGCGGGGGAAAGCGCCACCAGGCCCTGCGCGAGCACACTGCGGGCGAACACTTCGTGGCCCGCCGACCGCAACCGGTCGACCACCCGGGCGGAGACGAATCGCCGGTCAAATATGTTGAAGGGCACCTGCGTGACGCTCAACGCCGGGTAGGCCGCGGCCAGCACACCTTCCTCCACGTCGTAGACCGACATCCCGATTCGGCCAACGCGTCCGGCATCACGATGGACTGTGAGGATGGCGACCAGGTCCGGGCCGTACTCGCGCAGATTCTCGGGTGAGTGCAGCAGCAGATCGTCGAGACGCTCGACGCCGAGCGTGATTCTCGAGCGATCGACTGCTGCGGCAACCTCGCGCTCCAGCTCCGGGATCGTCAGCCCCCCGGCCAGGCGGGACAGCTTGGTGCCCACACGCAGTGTCTCGGGCCGGGCCCGCCGCCGCAGCCACCGGCCGATCCGCGACTCGGCCTCCCCGTACGCCCGGGCAGTATCGAGGTACTCCATCCCGAGCGCCAGCGCCGCGTCGAGAATCCGCTCGCACTCCGGAGCTGTCGGCCGGCCCCCCGCATTGGCGACACCGTAGTGGAGCCCGAGCTGTGCCGTCCCCAGTGCCAGCCGCGGGGGGGTCACGATAGCTCCGGATCCGCGGGCCATTCGAAGTCCCGGAGCAGGAAATCCTCGATGCACCACCGGCCGTCGCGCCTGGTCCAGATGTCCCGGTTGCGAAACCGTTCAAGGATCGCGAAGTACTCCGGCACATCGACACGCAGATAGTCGCAGAAGGCCCGGATATCGTCCCACGGCGTTTCATCGCCCCGCTGCCGCAGGAAGTCCATGGCCGCTGGACGGGACAGCCGCCCCGCCCGGATCTCCATCGACAGCGTGTCCCAGGTCCGGGTGATCCCGAACTTGAACCACTTGGCGTGGTGATGCACGCCCAGCATGTCGTCGTCGATGTTGACGAAGTCGTAATGCCCGACGCGTGGGCCGCCAGATCGAGCGCTGAATCCGTGGTCAGCGGCAATCGCGCGCGAGCGCTCCGGGTCCCAGCGATCGAAGTATCCGAGGAACACCGCCCGCACCCCCCTGGCCGCGAGCACCGCGTCGCTGGGCAGCACCAGCGGCGCAAGCCGCTCCGGGAGGAGGACTTCATCATACCAATCCTCCACCGTCGTACCGTTGGTCACGCCGAACCGCTCCAGCCAGCGCCGGTCCACGCTGGCGCCGATCAGGGATTCATCCTCACTGCCATACTCGAACGCCGAATTCTCCCCGTAGACCACCAGCGGGACGCCTTCGGTCGCCGCCACCTGGATGGGATAGGCGTAGATGGCCATGTGGCTGACCAGTCCGCTGATCCCGGTCCGGCGGAAGGCCCGGTCGATGAAGGCGCGCTCGACCTCGGACTCCAGCCGCAACTCTCGATGGTCCACCCCGAGGGCGACCAGCGCCCGCAGGTTGCGCTCGCCCAGCGGGCTTCGGCCCGGGTAGACGTAGGTAAGACACAGGGGCCGCAGCCCATGTCGCAGACAGGTCACCACCTGCCAGAAGCTGTCCTTCCCTCCGCTCACCGGGATGACGCAGTCATACCGGGCCCCCCGGCCTCGAGCCTCCGCGACCAGCACCCGGAACTCGGCCGCGCGGCTGGCCCAGTCGATGCGGGCCTTGGCCTCGGCGTTCCGGCAGCCGAAGCACACGCCGTGCCCATCGAGCTTCACGCCCGGACGGGTGTCGGGGAGGATGCAGCGGGTGCAGTAGCGAGGCATGGCTCCGGTTTGGTCATGAGGGCGCGCACGGCGTCTGTCATCGCCGACCACGAAGGGTACGGGTCCAGCGGTACAAGGTCCCTGCGGCGCTGCTGCTGCGAGGCCAGCGCTCGGAGAATCCGTTCTGGCTCTCCGGCAAACACCGCCCACCCCGATCGCAACTCCTCCGTATAGACGTCGAGCGCGCGCTGATCGATCAGCACCGACGGAATGCCCAGGCGGGCCGCTTCCTGGACCACCGTCGAGTTGTGGGTCAGGTGCAGGTCCGCCGCGCCAAGGAGCAACGGCAGGGGCAGGTCCGTCGGCTGGTCCACGTGGGAGCGTCCCGGAAGCTGCCGGGCGCACCACGCGCGAATCGCCGGACGCTCCCGGTCCATCAGCGGGTGCACCCGGATCCACCACTGGCAGTCGGCGGGCGAGGTCCGCAGCACCTGCTGCAGCAGCTCGGAGAATCCCGAGCTCCAGCTCAGCGTCACCAGGATCGTAAGACCCGTCCCACTCCGGGCCGGGATGCGCGCGCGCTGGGGATCGGCCTGCGGATGGTCGGACTGCCACAACGCCACTTGTGGGTGTCCGCCGATCATTGCCATATGGGCCGGCCGAGCCGCTGCCGGCCACCGGCGCACCGGCTCGGCATCCGTGTCGCTCCAGGCCCAGAACCACGCGGGGAGTGACGCATAGCCCCCGTCGGGAAACCGCGACCAGCCCTGATAGGCGGGATTGCCCAGGGTGACCCCGTGCTGCACGTCCACCGCCGGGATGCCACGACGCCGCGCCGCGAGACACAGCGCCATGCCCACGACCGTGTAGTACACCGTGCAGAAGACGATCCGCGGGCGCGCCCGCTGCATCACCTTGCCGAGGTAGCGGGCCACCAGCTCGATGGCCCGGGCCCGGCGGGTGATCCACCCCCGCGAGACTCGGGTGGACGGTGCAATGCACGTCATCTCCCGCAGGAGCACATCGAGTCCGTCGAGCGCTTTGGTCTCCGAGGCCTGGTGCGCTGCCCGGAACTCCCGGCGAGCGACCGCACCGGTGATCACCAGGGAGGGCCGGAGCCGAGGCAGGCGGATCTCGGCGCCCATGGAGCCATGCTCAAGATGGAGCGAGGTCAGCCCGTCCGCCTCGAGCACGTCCGCGATCGGATCGTAGAACCGTTCACACCAGACGCCGTCGATCGGTTGCCGGTTGGCGGGACGCCCGAGGAACAGCGCATCCACCGGTGTCACCCGGAGCACCTCGGAGCGGTGATGCCGGATTCGGGCGAGGGCGCGGGTCAGCGGGCGAAGTACGCCAGAGACTCCCGCCCGGCCGGCGTCCGGTCTGGCCGGTCGCCCGGCCGCCAGCAGATCCGCGGAGAGCTGGAGCCGCACGAGTGGCCACACCTGCAGGCCGTTGACGGTCCAGTCGAGCACCGGGAACCGATCCTCCCAGGCACGGAGTCTGTCGATGGTATCGGTGTGGAGCATGGGCGCTGAGGCGGCAGGGCCATTCCAGGATGGGTCAGCGATACGCGATGGGAGGTGCCGTGCAACGCACCGGTCAAGATGAGCCGCGAAGTGGAGGCCTGCAAGGCTGATCGCGGAATCGGTGGGTCCATCTCCGGGGCCATGAAGCGACCGACAGCAACCTCCGCCACAGCAACAAGCCCCGCAACTCCGTGGGAGCGCGAGGCTTTGACTGATAGCTGGGGGCGGATTCGAACCGCCGACCCCGGCATTATGAGTGCCGTGCTCTAACCACCTGAGCTACCCAGCCACGGGACGAGGGAAACGGTCCAGCACTCGCCAAATCCCCCTATCCCAGAGGCGCGAAGCTACTCAGCTAAGCTATTGCCCGTCAAGGCTGTCCGCCTCGAGCCGGTACAGGAACTCCCCCCGTCGGATCATGCCGAAATTTTCCCGCGCCAGCCGCTCCGCCAGCCGGGAATCCGTCTCCAGCCGCCTGGCAAAACGCCGCAGCGAGTCCACCTCCAGCCGGAGGGCGGCGATGCGCGCCGTCTCCTGTCGTTCCTGTCGCCGCAGCTCCAGCCAGTCCAGCGTGCCGTACTCACCGCCGGCGACCGCGAACACCACCGCCCCGACCAGCACCAGCAGGGTCAGCAGCCGGCTCCGGCTCATAGGGCGTACAGATCGCGGCCAGGATACTGGGCGATCTCTCCCAGCTCCTCGGTGATCCGCAGCAGCTGGTTGTACTTCGCGACCCGGTCCGTCCGGCTGGCGCTGCCGGTCTTGATCTGACCCGTGCCCACCGCGACGGCGAGGTCGGCGATGAAGGTGTCTTCGGTCTCCCCCGAGCGGTGCGAGATGATGGCGCCATACCCGGCGGTCTTGGCCATCTCGATGCACTCCAGCGTCTCGGTCAGCGTGCCGATCTGGTTGACCTTCACCAGGACGGCGTTGGCGATGCCCTGCTCGATTCCGCGGTGCAGGCGGTCCACGTTGGTCACGAACAGGTCGTCGCCCACCAGCTGGCACCGGTCTCCCAGCCGCTCGGTCAGCAGCTTCCAGCCGTCCCAGTCGTCCTCGGCGAGGCCGTCCTCGATCGAGACGATCGGGTAGCGATCCACCCAGCCGGCGTAGAGGTCCACCAGCCCGGAGGCGGGACGCCGGGAGCCATCACCCTTCTTGAAGACGTACTCCCCGTCCTGGTACAGCTCGCTCGCGGCCACATCGAGGGCGATCGCCAGGTCCCGGCCCGGCTCGTACCCTGCCTCGCGGATCGCCTCCATGACCACGTCCAGCGCCGCCTCGTTGGAGGGGAGCATGGGCGCGAAGCCGCCTTCGTCTCCCACGGCGGTGGAGAGCTTCATCTTGCCGAGCACCTTCTTGAGCGCGTGGAAGACTTCGACGCCCATCCGCAGCCCATCGGGAAAGGTCTCGGCCCCGACCGGCACCACCATGAACTCCTGGGCGTCCACGTTGTTCGAGGCATGGGCGCCGCCGTTGAGAATGTTCATCATCGGCACCGGCAGCATGCGGGCCAGCGGGCCGCCGAGGTAGCGGTACAGCGGCAGGCCGGCATCCTGCGCCGCGGCTCGGGCCACCGCCATCGACACCGCCAGGATCGCGTTGGCACCCAGGTGGCTCTTGTTGGGTGTGGAATCGAGGTCCAGCATCTCCATGTCCACCGCGACCTGCTCTTCCGCGGCCATCCCCTCGAGTCGTCGGCCCGATCACTTCGTTGACGTTGCGGACCGCCTCCATCACTCCCTTGCCGAGGTAGCGCTTGGCATCGCCATCCCGCAGCTCCACCGCCTCGTGTTCGCCGGTGGACGCGCCGCTCGGGTACGGCCGCCCGGCCGTTGGCTCCGCTGGAGAGGACCACCTCTGCCTCAACGGTGGGGTTGCCGCGGCTGTCGATGATCTCGCGGGCGTGCACTTCGATGATGGTGGACATGCGCCTGGGGATTCGGGTTGAGAAGTATGGACGGAAGGAACGTAAACCGGCGACGGGCGGCGGGGAACGGGCTGCGGGTGCTGCGTGGGCGGCCGGCAGACTCAGGCGAAGTGGTCGAACCCGCCCAACTCCACCTCGGTGCCGGCCCGCCGGAAGCGAACGCCACCACCCGGCCGCACCACCCCGATCCGGGTGAGCGGCGACGCCGGTGGATCGGGTCACGCCCGCCGCCTGCTCGGCCCCGAACTCGGCCGGCATGGCGGCCAGGAGTTCGAAGTCTTCCCCACCTCGGCCGGCGAAGACCGCCTCGGCCACGCCTTCCAGCTGGGCGCCAGCCGCCACGCCGGGGGCGAGCGGGAGCAGGTCCAGCATGATGTCGATGCCGACGCCGGACGCTGCCGCCAGGTGTTGCGCATCGCCGCCCAGGCCGTCGCTGAGATCCAGCATCCCCCGGGCGCCCGCCTGTGCCAGCGCCAGTCCGGTGGAAATGCGCGGCATCGGATGGGCGAAGGCGTGCCGGCTGGCTGCGTCCGGCTCGCGACCTGCCCGCCATTGCGCCAGCGCCGAACGGGCCCCGCCCAGGTGGCCGCTCACCCAGAGACCGTCACCGGGTCGGGCGCCCGTTCGACGCACCGGCCGCTCCGCTCGTCCCAGCACCGTCACGTCCACGATCCACTGCCCGGCTGCCGACAGGTCTCCACCGAGCAGCACCGCCTCGACGCTGCCGAGCGCCTGACCAGCTCCGTCCATGAGCATCACCACCGCGAGATCGGCCGCGTCCGCCGGGACGCCCAGGCTCACCAGCGCGCCGACGGCGCTGGCACCCACCGCGGCCAGATCGGAGAGGGCAGACGCGGTGGCCCGCCAGCCGATCTCCTCCAGGCTGAGCCAGTCCCGCCGAAAGTGCCGCCCCTCGATCGACAGATCGGAGCTGACCACCAGCCGGCCAGCCCCATCGGGCACCTCCGCGCAATCGTCTCCCACGCCGCGGGCGATGGGCCCGAGCCGGGTCAGGATCTGGCGGATCCGGTCGAACTCACGGCCCGGGCCGAGCGCGGAGGCGCCGGTCACCGCAGCACATCCAGGCTGAATCGCACCAGACCGCGGAGCGTTGCCACCCACAGGTAGGCATCGTCGACGGCGAGGTCGGTGACCTGACCGGGGAGATCCCCCGGCGTCGTGAAGGACCTGACGATCGGCGTGGCGAGCCCGGCGAAGCCCACCCCGCGGTCGCCGGCCAGGTAGAGCCCGCGCAATCCATTCACCACCGTGTGCAGCCGGCCGAGGGTGGTGCCGAGGCGTGGCCCCTGGGTGAATCGTCCCGTGCCGGGATCACGCCAGAGCAGGTGATCCTCGGTGAGCGCCACCAGCGTGTCTCCTCTCCAGGTGATGTCCACCACCGGCACCCGGGTGCTAGGCGCCTCTCCCAGCGCTGCTGGCTGGAGCAGGTCATCCTCACCGGGCACGGACGCGAACAACCCGAGGGTGGTCCCTACCCAGACCGTGTCACCCGAGAGCGCCACCGCCAGCGCCTGGTCCACGAAGTTAGGCGCCAGCCGTAGGAAGCCCACCGAATCGCTGTAGCGGGCAATGCCGTGGGCCGTTGCCGCCACCACACTGCCTTGCCGCTGGGCGATGTCGTACACCCGTGAATCGGGCAGCCCGCCGCCGACCAGCCGGGTGGCCGCATCCTCCAGGGGGACGTAGCGCACCACCCCATTGTCGGTGGCCAGCCAGAGCGCAGAGCCCACGCCCACCATGCGACGGGCCGCCACGAACGGCAGCCCCGTGGCCCGGGGGCCCTGGTACCAGTGAAATTGGTTGAGCTGCTGCCCGATGAACGTGATGGCCGGATCCACCGTGGCCGTTCGGTCGGTGGCGGCCCACACGCCGTCGAGACCGGGGAACACCGCGCCCACCCGCTCTCCCGGCAATCCGAAGGGAATCACCTCCGGCATTCCTGCCCCCTCGCCGAAGTAGATCAGCCCGGCGCCACTGGTACCGAGATACCACCCCAACCCGGTGAAGGCCTGGGCACGCGCTGCCGAGAGGAATCGAGTGTCCCGCATCCGGCTGGTGAAGCTGAGCGATGCGCTGGTGGCCTGGATGGCGGGGTTGCTGCGGATCGCCTCGTCCACGGTGGCGGGACGGACCGGGCGCCGGGGCGCGGAAGCGGGGAATGGCAATCCCACCCCGCCCGGCGCTGTACCAGCCGCTACTGCTCCGCAGGAAAAGGCCGCCTGCGGGGTTGTCCTGATCGAGAGCGGCGTCATTCACCAGGCCGGGAACGGTGCCGCTCTCCCAGAGCCGGATCGCCGGGTCGTAGCGGAGCCAGCCGGACCGGGTGACCAGCCAGAGCCCGCCATCCAGCGGATCGAACAGCGCCGCCCGCACCTCGCGGAGGGCGGCGGCGTCCCGCGGCATGAAGGGCCCTTCCCAGCGCCGCTCCCCCGGCAGGTACACCAGCAGCGCCGACGGGGAGACCGCGAACACCCGGTCCAGGGAAGTGGCCACGGCCACGATGCGGGTGAAGTCGGCCAGTACCGCGCGCTCATCGGGTTGCCATTCCCGACTTTGCGCCGCCAGGGGAGAGGCCAGCAGAAGGCAGAACGGCAGCGCGCGGTGCATTCCCACTACCACCGCTGCGGCGCGGGCAGCTCCAGCAGCACCGGTGGCCGGCTCTCGGGCGGCACTTGTCGGAGTGTTTCCCAGGCCCGCCAGAGATCCGGCAGCGCCCCGATCACGTCCATCGGGCGGAGCGCCCGCGCCGTCGTCCGCCGGGCCGCCTGATCGGCGGCCCGGCCCAGCGCCTGGGCGGCAACCGCGAGAGCCAGCTGCGGAGACTCCATCTGCGCGAGCAGTGCGGCGGCGATCCCGCTCAGCACGTCGCCGCTCCCCCCAGTCGCGAGGCCGGGATTGCCGGCCGCCACCGTGACCGGCGGATCGCCCGCCACCGCCGCCACCGTGGGCACCCCCTTGAGCAGCACGACAGCCCCGGAGTCCACCGCCGCGGCAGTGGCGGCCGACCAGGGGTCGAGGTCGAGCCCCGTCGCGTGCGCGGGGAAGAGCCGGGCGAATTCCCCCGGATGGGGCGTGATTGCCACGGTCAGGCTCGCGGCAAGCGCGGTGAGCGCGCCGGGATCGCCCTGGAAGGCGTTGAGCCCATCGGCGTCGATCAGGACCCGACGGCAGGCGCGGGCTGCAGCGCAGACAAACTCCAGCCGCCCCACCTCGCGACCGAGGCCGGGGCCGATGACCACACAGTCGGCGCTGGCCAGGAGGGCGACGAGGCCGCCATCCAGCGGAGTAGTGAACGGATGCACCAGCGTTTGCAGGTCCGGCTCGGCGCTCTTGACCACTTGAATGGTCTCCGCCGGCGCCACCACGTGCACCAGCCCGGCGCCAGCGCCAAAGGCGGCCCGTCCGGCCAGCCGAAGCGCGCCCTCCATTCCGGAGGATCCACCGAGAACCACTACTCGGCCGCGATCTCCCTTGTGGTCCCGCGCGGCGAAGCGGCCCAGGACCGCCGCGGCGTCCCGGTCGCCAAGCAACCGGGGGAGCGCCGGATCGGCGGGCGGGTGGCCGATGTCCACCACGATCACATCGCCGCATTCATCTCGGGCCAGAAGGTGGCCCCGCCGGAGCCCGCCGAAGGTCACGGTGAGCGCCGCCGTGATCGCCGGCCCGTGGCTCAGGCCGGTCGAGAGGTCTACCCCGGTGGGGCCGTCGACCGCCGCAACCGGCACCGCGAGGTCGTTGATTCGCTCCACCATCGCCGCGACGGCGGGCCGCAGGGCTCCCTTGGCGCCAGTGCCGAGGAGGGCGTCCACCACCAACGAAACCGCCGGCCACGGCCCGTCCGGTTCAACCGTCCGCACCCCTGCCTCGGCGGCGAGCCGGGCCATTGCGGCCGTGAGGCCGACGGGCTCGCCCGCGAGCGGGGCGACGAACACCGGCACCTCCAGCCGCTGCAGCACCCGCGCGATGACCCAGCCATCGCCGCCGTTGTGTCCGGGGCCCGCCGCGACCAGCACGCCCCCCGGCAACCGCTCGCCGAACCGCGCCGCGATCACCCCCGCCGCCGCGCGGCCCGCTGCGTCCATGAGCGTGGCCAACGAGATCCCCACCTTGGTGGCGCGACCGTCCCAGTCGGACGATTGCGCAGGGGAGAGGATGGGGAGAAACAAGGGAATCACGGGGAAGGGGGAAGCCGTCGCCTGGGCGGGAAATAGCGCTGGGGCAACGAGGCCGCCAGGCGAGGGGGAGGCAGGGCACCGCACCCCTGCGAGCCGCGCGCACCGAATCGGCCGAGTCGTCTACTCGCCCAAGGGTCCAATCGCCTGTCCCCTGAGCGCTCCGATCCCTTCCCACGGATAGGGCTCGCCGAAGGCGGCGTCGAACTCGAAGACGCCGGCGAAGTCGTGGGGGCGGTCGTTCGGCTGGGTGACCAGCAGACCGGTGCGAACGAGGGTGAAGACGATCTGGCCGAAGTCCTCGGTGGACCGGATTCCCCAGTAGTCCAGGATGCTCGGCGCCATCAGCCCGAACTGACGGACGGCATAGTCGCGGCAGGCCCAGGCGAGTTCGGCGCCGCTGACATGCCGGCGGATCTCGAGTTTCGACTGCAGAAACTCGATGGCCCCGAGCATGAAGAGGTATGCCCGCTCGTGGTAGCGGTTGTCCTCGGACCGGATCCGAAGGAGAGTTTCCGTGGAGAATTGCAGTTCGTGCATTGAGTTCGGCGCAGGTCCGGGATCGGTTATAGCGAAGCTAGGACCCGAGCCGCCGAGGGTCAAGCGCGACGCGGCCGGTAGAGGGGGAACGCAGAAGTCAACTCTCCGACTTCGTGCTTGACCCGTTGGACCGTCACGTCATCCGGGGAGGTGAGCACGGTATCGATCAGCTCCGCCACTCGTCTCATTTCCGCCTTGCCCATGCCCCGCGTGGTGAGCGCCGGTGTGCCGAGGCGGATGCCGCTGGTCACGAACGGGGACTGAGGGTCGTCCGGGATGGTGTTCTTGTTGACGGTGATGCCGGCCCGGTCCAGCACCGCCTCGGCCGCCTTGCCGGTCAGGTTCTTGGGCCGGAGGTCCACCAGCATGAGGTGGGTATCGGTGCCCCCGGACACGATCGCGAAGCCCCGCTCCACCAGGGCGGCAGCCAGCGCCTGCGCGTTCTCCACCACCTGCCGGGCGTACTTCTTGAACTCCGGCTCCAGCGCCTCACCGAAGGAGACGGCCTTCGCGGCGATGACGTGCTCCAGCGGCCCGCCCTGCGTGCCGGGGAACACCGACTTATTGATGGCCGCGGCGAACTCGGCGGTGCTCAGGATCAACCCACCCCGCGGGCCGCGCAGCGTCTTGTGGGTAGTGCTGGTCACGACCTGCGCGTGCGGCACCGGCGAGGGGTGCACGTCGCCCGCCACCAGCCCGGCGAAGTGGGCCATGTCCACCAGCAGGTAGCCGCCCACTTCGTCGGCGATGGACCGCATCGCGGCAAAGTCGATGATCCGGGCGTATGCCGAGCCCCCAGCGATAAGCAGTTTGGGCCGCTCCCGGCGGGCCTGATCGCGGACCTGGTCGTAATCAATCCGGCCGCTGGCCGGGTTGACGCCGTAGTGGACCGCCTTCCATACCGTGCCACTGTGGTTGACCGCCGCGCCATGGGAGAGGTGGCCTCCGTGGGGGAGCGACATGCCCATGATGGTCTCGCCCGGCTTGGCGAGGACCATGAAGGCGGCAAAGTTGGCCTGGGCGCCGCTGTGCGGCTGCACGTTGGCGTGGTCCGACCCAAAGAGCTGCTTCAGCCGGTCAATGGCCAGCTGCTCCACCCGGTCCACCACCTCGCACCCGCCGTAGTACCGCTTGCCGGGGTAGCCTTCGGCGTACTTGTTGGTAAGCGGGGTGCCCATCGCGTCGATGACCGCCCGGCTGGCAAAGTTCTCACTGGCGATGAGCTCCAGCCCGTGCTGCTGGCGGTGCAGCTCATCGTCAATCAGACGGGCAATCGTGGGGTCAGCCTGCCGGAGCGAAGCGTTATGGTCAAGCGGCATGCGGTCTCCTCAAGGTTCGATCTTCTGCACCCGCCGCTCGTGCCGCCCACCCTCGAAGGGAGTAGACAGCCAGGCGCGCAGGATCTCACGGCCCTCGGCCTCGGTCACAAAACGGGCCGGCAGAACCAGGACGTTCGCATCGTTGTGGGCCCGCGCCAACCGGGCCACCTCCGGCGTCCAGGCCACCGCGGCCCGAACACCGGGGTGCCGGTTGGCCGCGTAGGCCATTCCCAGGCCCGTCCCGCACAATAGTACCCCGCGCGCCGCCTCGCCCGTTTCCACCCGGTGGGCAACGGGGTGCGCGTAGTCGGGATAGTCGGTCGAGTCCGCGGAATGGGTGCCGATATCGAGCGGTTCGTAGCCCAGAGCCGCCAGCTCCTGCTTGAGCAGCTCCTTGAGGGCAAAGCCCGCGTGGTCGGCGCCGATGGGAATCACTTCTGGCATGCGAGAGTATAGCCCAAGGTTGAATAAAAATGCAGTAGGGCCCGGCGGCCGCCCCGAGTCCGCGCGACCCTCCGCCCGTCCCCGACACCCTGCCACCCAACCAGTCTAATCGCCCGGCCGCTCCCCCACCTAGACCCGGACCCTCGCCACCGTCCCGACCGCCCTGATGCGGGCCTCGGCCACGCGGTCCGCCGCCTGATAGGTGGGAATCCCCTGGGCCTTCGCCGTGGCAAAGATGTTGAGCAGCGTGTCGTAGATCTGGGCCGCCTTGCGCTTGGCCCGGTCCATGTCCCAGCCCATGACCTCGCCGAAGACGTTGATCACACCGCCGCCGTTGATCACGTAGTCCGGGGCGTACAGGAGCCCCAGCTTCTCCAGCTCGTCGCCGTGGCGCTCCTCGGCCAGCTGGTTGTTGGCGGCGCCGGCGATAATCTCCACCTTGAGCCGCTTCAGGGTATCGTCGTTGATCGTCGCCCCCAGCGCGTTGGGGGAGTAGATGTCCGCCGGCACATCGTAGATGGCGTCCGGCCCCACCGCCGCCGCACCAGTGCCGGCGATCACCCGCTTCACCTTTTCGGCATCAATGTCGGTCACCGTGAGCTTGGCCCCTTCCTTATAAAGGGCGTCACACAGCGCCCGGGCCACGTTGCCACATCCCTGCACCAGGACCCGCTTGCCGGCCAGGCTGTCGCTGCCCCAGCGCACCTTGGCGCTGGCCTTCATGCCCACGTAGACGCCGTAGGCGGTCACCGGCGACGGATCCCCCGACAGACCATGGAGCCCGGCGACATGCTTCGTCTCCATCCGGACGTATTCCATGTCCGCGGGACTGGTGCCGACATCCTCGGCGGTGATGTAGCGGCCCTTGAGCGACTCGATGAACCGGCCGTGCGCACGGAACACCGCCTCCCGGTCCGGCCGCTTGTTGTTTCCCACGATCACCGACTTGCCGCCGCCCAGGTTCAGGCCGGCCACCGCCGACTTGTAGCTCATCCCCCGGGCCAGTCGGAGCGCGTCGGTGATGGCGGCATCGGTGGACTCGTAGTTCCAGAACCGGGTGCCGCCGAGCGCCGGCCCGAGGGTCGTATCGTGAATGGCGATGATGCCGAAGTAGCCGCACGACGGCTCGTGACACAGCACGAGCTGTTCGTGGGAGTACTCGGCCATTGACTTGAAGGGATCCATGGAAGAAGGGTGTAGGTGTGTGGTTCTGGAGTCGGTCCGCGACCGGCTGTCCGCTATCCGCTATCCGCTATCCGAGAGCAAGCATGTCGAGTATCGGACAGCGGATAGCCCATCGCTCCTACTCACCGCTCAATATGAATAGAACCCCCGCCCCGTCTTGCGTCCCAACTGTCCGGCCGCCACCATGCGGCGTAGCAGCGGGCAGGGGCGGTACTTGTCGTCTCCCAGTCCCTTGTGGAGCACCTCCATGATGGCCAGGCAGGTGTCGAGCCCGATCAGGTCCGCCAGCGCCAGCGGTCCCAGCGGATGCGCCATGCCGAGTTTCATTACGGTATCGATCGCCTCGGGAGTGGCCACCCCTTCCATGACGCAGAAGACCGCCTCGTTGATCATCGGCATCAGCACCCGGTTGGCCACAAAACCGGGGTAGTCGTTGACCTCGACCGGAGTCTTGCCCAGGCTCGCCGCCAGGTCCATGACCGCGCGGGTGGTTGCGTCGCTGGTCGTCTGTCCGCGAATCACCTCGACCAGCTGCATCACCGGCACCGGGTTCATGAAGTGCATCCCGATCACCCGATCCTGGCGGCCGGTCCGGGCAGCGATCTCGGTGATGGAGATGGAACTGGTGTTGGTCGCGAGGATCACACCGGGCGCGATGGCCCTGTCGAGGTCACGGAAGATCTGAAACTTGAGTTCGGGATTCTCGGTGGCCGCCTCCACTACCATCTCCACCGACCGGGCATCGGCGATCGTGGTCGCCACCGCGACCCGCCCGAGGGCCGCATCGGCGGCGGCCTGGGTCAGGGTGCCCTTCTTCACCACCCGCGCCAGGCTGCCGGCGATGGTGGCCCGTCCCTTCTCCAGCGCGGCGGCGGAAACGTCAATCATTGTCACCGCGTGTCCGTTGGCGGCGAACACCTGGGCGATGCCGTTGCCCATGGTGCCCGCACCGATCACTGCCACATGCATCAGGCCTGCTCCTTTCGCATCCAGCGCCAGGCGACCGCCACCCCCATGGCCAGCGTCGTCGTAGCCAGCAGCCCGCCCTCCGGCCCGAACGTCCCGCCGGTGAGCCACGGGGGGCCGCCGGGTGCATAGTCAATCAGCGGAATCTCGAACGGCAGCCCGCTCACCGGGGCATCCAGCGCCGCCAGCATCGCGTTCCAGCCGAGGTGCGCTCCCCAGGCGGTCCAGATCCCGCCGGGCAGATAGAAGGCGAACCCCAGGAACACGCCAGCGAGGCCGATGTTGAAGAGCCCCAGCGGCGTGCTGTTGGGATTGAACATGTGAGCCAGCGCAAACAGCGCCGACAGGAGCACCACCGCCCGGACCCGTCCGAGCGACCTGGCCAGGACCACCTGCCCCACGCCGCGGAACATGATTTCCTCCAGCAGCGCCGCGGGGACCAGGAGCAGCGTGGTGCGGCCTACCTGCATCAGGTAGGCCGTCGTGTCCCCCTGGTCGGGGAGGAAGCCCGCGCCACCCACCACCAGAGAAAGTCCAATGGCAGCCGCGGCCGGCAGCGCCCCCAGCACTACCCCGACACCGAGGCCCGGCAGCGGGCCACTGGTTGCCCTCCAGCGGAGGTCGGCCAGGTTCAGCCGGAGCGCCCGTCTTCCGATCAGCCAGGTGAGGAAGCCGAACGCCGCCAGCCCGCTCGCCGTCTGGATGAGCAGGAGCCTCGGTCCGGCATCGCCGGGCTTGAACCCGCCGGTGAGCCACGCGCCCACGACCGTCAGGGCCACCATCAGGAAGAAGCCCCCCCCGATGAACAGAACCGCCCAGCCGAGCGCCGCAAGCGGCGACAGCGGGGCGGCCGGGTCTGCCGAGGCGTTGGCCGCGAGCTCGGCCGGCGCGGTCACGCGCCAGGGCGTACGATGTGATGGGCGCGCCAGAGCACCAGCGCGGCAATGAAGACCTTGAGCAGGTCCTGGCCGACGAACGGCATCACGCCGAGCGTCAGCGCCCCCGCAGCATCACCGCTCAGCAGCGCCAACTGGGCCCAGCCGCCGGCGTAAATGACGAGCATCCCGAGAAACGCTCCCAGCAGCGACCGCGTGAAGCGCCCCCGCTCCGCGACCCGGGCCGTCACCATCGCGGCGAGCGGGAAGGCGAGCAGGTAACCGCCGGTGGGGCCGAACAGCCACGGCAGCCCGGCACCCCCGCCAGCGAACACCGGAGCGCCGAACGCGCCCGCGACGAGATAGATGATCATCGAGCCCACCGCCGCCGCGCCGCCGAACAGGCCACCGATCAGCAGGACCGCGAGCCCCTGCAGGGTCATGGGCACCGGGGAGAAGGGCACCGGCACCGACACCCGGGCCGCCAGCGCGACGATCACGGTGCCGGCGAGAATGGCCACCGGCCAGCGCACCACGAGGTTGGGCGTGATGAGGTGTGCGGGCACCGTTTCGGACCGTCCGGACGTGCGCATGTCAGATCCTTTCCACCGAGAGGGCGACCGCATTCCCGCCGCCGAGACAGAGCGTGGCAAGTCCGGACGCCTTGTTGCGGTTCTGCAGGGCATACACCAGCGTGGTGAGTACCCGGGCGCCGCTGGCGCCGATGGGGTGGCCCAGGGCAACTGCCCCGCCGTTGACGTTCACCCGGTTCCAGTCCCAGCCCAGTTCGCGGCCGTCGGCAATCGCCTGGACGGCGAAGGCCTCGTTGGCCTCGATGAGGTCGTAATCGCCGATCCTGGTTCCGGCCTTCTGCATCAGGTTGCGCACCGCCACGATAGGGGCGAAGAACAGGTCCTTGGGCTCCCCGCCGCCGGTAGCGTATGCGGTGATCCGGGCCAGCGGCTTGAGGCCGTGCGCCCTGGCGAAGGCGAGGGAGGTGACCACCGTGGCACTGCCGCCGTCGTTGAGCCCCGGGGCGTTGCCGGCGGTGACCGTCCCGTCCTTGCGAAAGACGGGCTTGAGCCGGGCCAGGCTCTCGGCGCTGGTGTCCGTCCGGGGGGATTCATCGGCGGCAATGGTGGTGGTGCCGCCCTTGGCGCTGATCTCCACCGGCAGGATTTCGGCGCTGAATCTTCCCGCCGCTTGTGCCGCCAGAGCCTTGCGATGGCTGGCCACCGCGAACTCGTCCTGCTCCTGCCGGCTCACCTTGGCCTTGCCCGCCGTATACTCGGCGTACTCCCCCATGTGATTGCCGCCGAAGGAGTCCCACAGGCCGTCATGGATCATGCCGTCCACGATGGTCTGGTTGCCGGCCTTGATGCCGTTACGGTACCCGTAGAGATAGTGGGGCGCCGAGGACATCGACTCCTGCCCTCCGGCCACCACGCACTGGGCGTCGCCCGCCTTGATGGCCTGGGCGGCCAGCATCACCGCCTTGAGTCCTGAGCCGCAGACCTTGTTGATCGTCATGGCCGGGACGGTCCCCGGCAGCCCCGCATGGATCATCGCCTGCCGGGCCGGCGCCTGGCCCGACCCGCCCTGCACCACCTGCCCCATGATGACATCTTCGATGACGCCGGCCTCGATTCCCGCCCGGCGCACCGCTTCGCGGATGACCATCGCGCCGAGCTGCGGCGCGGTGAAACCGGAGAGGCCACCGAGGTACTTGCCGATGGGGGTCCGGCAGGCGGCGACAATGACAGGAGTGGTGGAATCGGACACAGCGACTCGAGGGTCAGGGTTACTCGGCGACTCGGCAATCCCCGGAAAATACTCTACGACCGCCCCGATTGGCAGTCGCGGCGCCGGAATGAATCCTTATTCACTGTATTCACTGTCGTCGTGCCGGGAGCGACGCCGTGCAGACCGCTATCGCTCCCCCACCACATCCGGGTACATCGCTGCGACCGGGAAGTCGCTGTCCGCCAGTTCCCCGGCGCTCCACGCCAGGATCCGCGTCCGCACCTCCACCGGAACATCCTTGTGCCGGTCGGCGGTGCCGGCCACGAACAGCGCCGCATTCGTCTGCAGGATATGCGGCGGGTGCATCTCGAAGTTGTCCTGGTGCTCCTGCATGTAGCTGAAGCCACACTTCTCGAGCACCCGGGCCAGCTCCTGTTCGTGGAGCGGCCGCATGCCCAGGAACGCCGTCACCTGCCGGACCACCGCCGGCAGGTCCCGCTTCATGTCCTCGAAATAGAGGAACAGGACGTTCTGGTCCCGCCGGGACCGCTCCCACCAGCCGCGGACATGGGCGGTCCAGGTTCCCCACCACATCAGCTCCGGCGAGCGGTACCACTCCTCGAAGGCGGCGATGCCCGGCGCCATGCCGCCCACATTGGTGACGATGAAGTCGATGCAGCTGGCGAAGCACGACACCGGGTGCCGAGCCACGTAGATGTAACGGGCCTCGGCGGCGGAGGGACAGAGCTGGGCCGGGAGGTGGGTCTTGATGATCCGGGACCGCCGCTCGGTTCCGAGTAGGGGGCCCTCCTCCAGCGAGACACTCTTGCGCCCCTCGAGCCAGGGCGCCACCGCGTAAATCGCCGTCCCGGTCTCGACCAGGCTTCCGCTGCCACGGTGCAGGACCTCGTACACCAGGTGCTGCATCCAGGTGGTGCCGCACTTCATCTGGGTGACGACGAAGATGTCGTCCGGACGGGGCCGGTAGCTCTCGGCCCGGGCGAAGCTCTCCGGGCTGCAGCTGCCGAGCGGTCCCGCCACTCCCTTGTAGAGGAATCCCACCTTCCGGAAGTCCAGCTTGGTGAGGGCGGCGTTGAGACGAAGGATCGGAGTGAGGAGCAGCGCGTGGACCCGGAGCTGCCGCTTGAAGCGCTTCCGCGCCGCGGCGGGCCGGCCGTAATAGCCCAGGCCGACGGTCTCCTGATCCTCCCACTTGAGGATCGCACCGAGATAGATGCCCTGGACCGTCACCACGACTACCAACACCACGAGCACGCCCAGCGTCCACCACAGCACGACCATCAGTAGGGACCTTTCTCCTGCGCGATGAGCGTGGGAATGGAGGAGGCCGGGCGCCGATCGGGCCTGGCCCTAGGGCGTGAGCGCCCGGGTGGCCACGTGCTCTGTGAGGCGGCCCAGGAATTGGGCCAGCGGCAGGACCTCCTGCTTGCTGTCCGCGCCCCGGGTCCGCACCGCCACCGTGCCGGCCTCAGCCTCGCGCTGCCCCACCACCGCCATGTAGGGCACCTTGTGCACTTCGCCCTCGCGGATCCGGTAGTTGAGGGTCTGGTTGCCGGCGTCGAGGGTGGCCCGCAGTCCCGCGTCGCGGAGCTGGCGGTGCACCTGGGCCGCGGCTTCCGCCTGGGCATCGGAGATCGGCAGCACCCGCACCTGCTCCGGCGCCAGCCACACGGGAAAGGCCCCGGCAAAGTGCTCGATCAGGATAGCGATGAACCGCTCGAACGAGCCGTTCACCGCCCGGTGGATCACCACCGGCCGGTGGGCCGAGTTGTCCTCGCCGGTGTAGTGCAGGTCGAATCGCTCGGGTGCGTTGTAGTCCAGCTGGATGGTGCCCAGCTGCCAGGTGCGACCGATGGAATCGGCCACGTCGAAGTCAATCTTGGGACCATAGAACGCGCCGTCCCCCGGCTTCAGCTCGTACGGCTGCCCCGTGGCCTCCAGCGCCGCACGCAAAGCCGCCTCGGCGCGGTCCCACAGGTCGTCGGTCCCGATCCGCTGCTCGGGGCGGGTGGCAAACTTGAGGGCCGCCGTGAGCCCGAAGGTGGCGTAGTAGTCCAGAATGAACCGAGTGAGCCGCCGCACCTCGTCAGGAATCTGTGATTCCATCAGGTAGATGTGGCAGTCGTCCTGGGCAAACTGCCGTACCCGGGTAAGCCCCGACAGTGCCCCACTCACCTCGTTCCGGTGCAGCACGTCGTAGGTACTGAACCGGGTGGGAAGATCGCGGTAGGAATGGCCCTTGGACGCAAAGTAGAGGTGGTGCGACGGGCAGTTCATCGGCTTCAGGGACATGTCGTGCTCCCCAGTCTCGTTATCGAGCACCAGGAACATGTTCTCCTTGTACTTGCCCCAGTGGCCGGAGGTCTCCCACAGTCCTTTGTGGTAGAGCAGCGGGGTCTTGATCTCCTGGTAGCCGTCGCGCTGCAGCTCCCGCATGTAGTCGTTGAGGGCGAGGTAGATCGCCGTTCCCCGCTCGGTCCAGAAGGCTGCTCCCGGCGCAAAGGGGTGGAAGAGGAACAGATCCAGCTCCTTGCCGAGCTTGCGGTGGTCGCGCTTGCGGGCCTCCTCCAGCCGGTGGGTGTAGGCCTCCAGCTCCTCTTTCTTGAACCAGGCGGTGCCGTAGATCCGCTGCAGCATCTGGCGCCGGCTGTCGCCCCGCCAGTAGGCCCCCGCGCCGGAGAGCAGTTTGAAGTGCTTGAGCCGCCCGGTGGAGGGGATGTGCGGCCCCCGGCAGAGATCTACAAAGGGGCCATCGGTATAGACGGTGATGGTCTCGTCATCCCCCAGGTCCTCGATCCGCTCCAGCTTGAGCGGGTCTTCCTTGAAGCGGGCGTTGGCCTCGGTCCGGGTCACGACCTCCCGCACGAACGGGTAGTCCCGCGCGGCCACCTCGGCCATCTTCTTCTCGATGGCCTCGAGGTCCTCCGGCGTGAAGGGACGTTCCACCGCGAAGTCATAGTAGAATCCATCCTCGATGGGCGGCCCGAAGCCGATGCCGGCGCTGGGGAAGAGTTCGCGGACCGCCGTGGCCAGGATGTGCGCCGCCGAGTGGCGCAGCACCTCCAGCGCGTCCTTGTCCTTCTCGGTGAGGATGGCGAAGCTGGCGCTCGCTTCGATGGGACGGTCCAGGTCCCGGATCTGCCCGCCGATCCGGGCGGCCAGCGCCGCCTTGGCCAGCCCTGGGCCGATGCCCTGCGCTACCTGCCGCGCCGAGGTGCCCGCGGGCACCTCCCGGACGCTGCCGTCCGGAAGGGTCAGTGAGATCGTGGACATGAGGGTCAGGACGGGTCGCTGGTCACGTAGGGCACCACCACCGGCGGCACCTTCGGTGCAAAGGCGAAGTAGGCCCCGATACAGGCCGCCAGGAAGAGTCCGACCACCACCCAGCGTCCGATGTCAGTCCCCGCGACCGGCGCATTTTGCTCAGTCATGGTGTTAAGTTAATCGCTCCTCAACAGCCCGCGTAAGCCACTGATCCCCCTGCTCATGCGCCGTCCACCTGCCTCCGAAATACTCGCCTGGACCCTGGTCGGGACCGCCCTTGGGGTCGCCGCCGGCTTCGTCCTGGGGGAGTTCCTGGGCCCGGTCGACCGACGCCGGGTCAGCAACCTGTTCCAACCCGCCCAGCGCCCCACCCCCCCGCTCCGTCCCGCGGAGCTGGTGCGAGCCGTCCAGGCGGTGCTCCGGCAGGATACGACCCTCCGGGACCTCGACCTCCGCCCGCTCCCGGCCGGGCCCGGCATCCTCGAGTTGCACGGCTGGGTCCCGAGCCGGGCCGCCCGCGCCCGGGCGGCCCGGAGCGTGGGCGCCATCGCAGGCCTGGAGCGGCTGGTCAACTGCCTGTTGGTGCGGGGCGAGGACGATGCCCCCACCCCCGTGGATCCCGCGTCCGGCCGGCCCGCATGACCGAGCCCCTCGCCCCGCAGTACAATCCGGCGGCCTTCGAGAAGGACATCTACGCGTCCTGGCTGGCGCTGGGCGGGTTCGCGCCGGGCACAGGGTCGGCGCCACCGTACGTCATCATGATGCCCCCGCCCAACGTTACGGCGGTGCTGCACATGGGTCACGGGCTCAACAACACCGTGCAGGATGTGCTGGCCCGGTTTGAGCGCATGCGGGGGCGACCCACCCTCTGGCTGCCCGGCACCGATCACGCCGGCATCGCCACCCAGAACGTGGTGGAGAAGCTGGTGGCCGCCGAAGGCAGGACCAGGTTCGACCTGGGCCGCGAGGCCTTCGTGCAGCGGGTCTGGAGTTTCGTGGACCAGACCGGCGACACAATCCTGGAACAGCTGCGGGCTCTCGGGTCCAGCGCTGACTGGTCGCGCACCTACTTCACCCTGGACGAGGACCTCACCCGCGCCGTGCGGGAGGTGTTCGTGCGCCTGCACGAGAAGGGGCTCATCTACCGCGGCAAGTACATCATCAACTGGTGCCCCCGCTGCCTCACCGCCCTCTCCAACGAAGAGGCGGAGAAGGAGGAGACCGACGGCCGGCTGTGGTGGATACGCTACCCGCTCGCCGCTGGCAGCGGCCACGTCACCGTGGCCACCACCCGGCCCGAGACCATGCTGGGCGACAGCGCCGTGGTGGTGCACCCGCGGGACAAGCGGTACGCCGGCATGGTGGGCACCATGCTGTCGCTGCCACTGGCAGGCCGGAAGATCCCCATCCTCACCGACCGCGCCATCGACCCGGAGTTCGGCAGCGGGGCGGTGAAGGTCACCCCGGCGCACGATCCCCTGGACTTCGAGATCGGCCACCGGCACGATCTCCCGGTGCGGGACGTCATGACCGACGACGCCCGCATGAATGACACCGTTCCCGAGCGGTTCCGCGGCCTCGACCGGTTCGAAGCCCGCAAGCGGATCGTACGGGAGCTGGAGGATCTCGGCCTGCTGGAGAAGGTGGAGAACCACCGCCACGCGGTGGGCCACTGCTACCGCTGCGAGACCGTCATCGAGCCGCGGCTGTCGGATCAGTGGTTCGTCCGGATGAAGCCGCTCGCCGCCCCCGCTCTCAAGGCCCACACCGACGGGCGGCTCCGCTTCATCCCCGAGCGGCGAGGCGATGAGTACGCCAACTGGATGGAGGGCATCCGCGACTGGTGCATCTCCCGCCAGCTCTGGTGGGGCCACCGCATCCCGGTGTGGTACTGCGACAGCTGCGGCAAGACCCACGTCAGCCGGACCGACCTGGTCAGCTGTCCCTGCGGCGCCCCGCTCCGCCAGGACCCCGACGTGCTGGACACGTGGTTCAGCTCCTGGCTGGTGCCGTTTTCCAGCCTCGGCTGGCCCGAGCAGACCGAGGATCTCAAGCGCTACTACCCTGGCTCGGTCCTGGTCACCGCTCCCGAGATCCTGTTCTTCTGGGTGGCCCGGATGGTAATGGCCGGTTGCGAGTTCATGCAGGCGATCCCGTTTCACACCGTCTATCTGCACGGCACCGTGCGCGATACCCAGCATCGCAAGATGTCCAAGTCGCTGGGCAACGGGATAGACCCGCTGGAAGTGGTGGAGAAGTACGGGGCCGACGCACTCCGCTTCACCGTGGTATCGGGGATGTCGGTCGGCACGGACGTGATCCTCGACCCCGCCGACCTCGAGACCTCGTTCGCGCCGGGCCGGAACTTCGCCAACAAGTTGTGGAATGTCGGGCGGTTCATCCTGGGCAACCTCGGCGACTCGGCGACTCGTCCCCTCGCGGGCCCGTACCCGGACGTCGTCAAGCGGAAGGAGCTGGGGCTGGCGGACCGGTGGATCATCGCCCGGTGCGACCGGATGGTGCGTGAGGCCACCGGCCACTACGAGAAGTTCCGGCTCAACGAGGCGGCGTCGGTGGTCTACCATTTCATCTGGTCCGACCTGGCCGACTGGTACCTGGAGCAGGCCAAGCCCCGACTCTACGGCAGCGAGCCTGGCGCCGAGGTCGCCCGGGCGGCGCTGGCGCGGACGTTCGAGGTGGCGCTGGCCGTGCTGCACCCCATCATGCCATTCATCACCGAGGCGCTCTGGCGCCGCATGCCCGGTCGCGCCGACAGGGAGACCCTCATGCTGGCCGAGTGGCCCCGCCCCGACGGCCGGGCGCACGACGAGTACGCCGAGCGCCACTTCGCCCAGCTGCAGGAGCTGGTGGGAGCCATCCGGCAGATCCGCGCCGAGTACGGCGTGGAGCCGGCCCGGAGCGTCAACGTGAGAGTGGCCCGGCGGAACCCGGCCCTGCTGGTGGAGGAGGCCACCGTCTGCCGGCTGGCCAAGGTGGAGCAGCTCAGCTACGGCCCGCCGCCCGATGAGCCCGGCGGGCACGCGGTACTGAGGGACGGCAACGCCGTGTTCATCGCCCTGGGAGAGCTGGTGGACCTCAAGAAGGAGTGCGAGCGGCTCCAGAAAGAGTGCGACCGGCTCAACGGGCTGATCGAGTCGCAGCACAAGAAGCTGGACAACGCGCAGTTCACCGCCCGCGCCCCCGCCGAGGTCGTGGAACGTGAACGGCAGAAACTGGCGGACTGGACCGGGCAGCATCAGGCGCTGCGGCAGAAGGTCGGTGCGCTGGGATGCTGAGGCGCGATGCGGCGCGTCGCAACGTCGGCGCCCTGGCCCTCCTCGCCATCACCGCCTGCGCCCGTATGGGGCCGCCCTCCGGGGGACCCGAGGACAAGGTCGCCCCGGTGCTCCTGGCGACAGTGCCCGAGTCGCTCGGCAGCTACCCGGACTGGGACCGGGACGTCGAGTTCCTCTTTGACGAGGTCGTCTCCGAAGGCAGCTCCCCCAACTTCGGGCTCGGCACCGGTGACCTGGAGCGATTGGTACTCCTTTCACCCAGCAAGGGCGTGCCGAGGGTCGCCTGGAAGCGGAGCCGGATCACCATCCGCCCGCGCGAGGGCTGGAAGCCCAACCGGGTTTACCGGGTGGAACTCCTCCCGGGCCTCAGCGACCTCCGCCAGAACCGGCTCGACACCACGGCCGTGCTCACCTTCTCGACCGGTGGGCCTGCCCCCACCGACACCCTGAGCGGCGTGGCCATTGACTGGCCCGCTGGCCGCGCGGCCCGGGCCGCGCTGGTGGAGCTGGTGCTGCTGCCGGACAGCCTGGTTTACCGGACGGTCACCGATTCGGCGGGCCGCTTCCGCGTGGGGCCGCTTCCCCGCGGCGAGTACCTCGTCTTCGGAGCGATCGACCAGAACAAGAACCGGCAGCGGGAGCAGCGGGAGAGCTATGACTCCACGGTACTCGGCGCCGGCAGCCTGACCGCCACGCCGTTGTGGCTCGTCCCCCGCGACACCCTCGGCCCGCGGATCACGCAGGTCACCCCCAACGACAGCCTCAGCGCCACCGTCACCTTCTCCGGGCCGCTCGACCCCTACCAGCCGCCGGAAAGCCTGACGGTGCGGTTCCTCCGGCAGGCGGACTCAACCCCGGCAGCCTTCCGCTCGCTACTCCCCAAGGTCCTGGACGACAGCCTGCAGCAGCTCACGCGCGCGCGGGCGGACTCCCTTCGGGCGGCGGCGGATACCGCCAGGTCCGATTCGGCGCCTGCCCGTCCCGTCGTCGGGAAACCGCCCGCCCGCGCCCCGGCCGCGCGCGAGGTAAGCGATCCGGGGATAGACTCCATCATCAAGTCCCGCCCCGCCCTCTTCGACAAGCTGGTGCTCCGGACCGACTCGGCCTTCGTGCCGGAGGCCCGCTACATCATCGAGGTGCTGGGCATACGGAGTGCCGCCGGCGTGAGTGGCGACACCCGGAACGTCCTGGTGATTCCCAAGCGCCCCCCGCCACCGAAGCCCGATAGCACCACGGTGAAGCCTGACAGCGCCGCCGCGGTGAGCGACTCGCTGCCTGGGCCCGTGCCTCCCCCCGCACCGTCGCCGTGACCGCGGACGCCCGGCGGCACCTCCCCGCGGTGGACCGCCTGCTCCGGGATCCGGAGGTGGCGGCGCTGCTGGTGGGAGGGGGACGGAACGCGGTCGTGCAGGCGGTGCGAGAGACGCTCGCCGCCGTGCGGGAGGGCCGGAGCGGGCGGCCCGACAGCTGGGCTGAAGCCATCCGGGAACGGCTGCAGGAGGCGGGTCTTCGCTCCCTCAGACCGGTGCTCAACGCCACCGGCGTCGTGCTGCACACCAACCTGGGGCGAGCCCCGCTATGTCAGGCGGCGGTGGACTCGATGGTCGCCGTGGCCTCGGGATATGCCAGCCTCGAGTACGACCTTGCCGCCGGCGCCCGGGGTCAGCGCGCCGACCACTGCCGCGAGCTGCTGGCCTCCCTCAGCGGTGCGCAGGACGGGCTGGCGGTCAACAACGCTGCGGGCGCGTTGGTCCTGGCCCTCAATGCCTTCGCCGGCGGCGGCCGGGTGCTCATCAGCCGGGGCGAGCTGATCGAGATTGGCGGATCCTTCCGCATCCCCGACATCATGGCCCGCAGCGGCGCCCTGCTGGCCGAGGTGGGTACCACCAACCGCACCCATCTCAAGGACTACGAGCAGGCGGCGGCGGGGGTGGCGGCGATCCTCACGGTTCACCGCTCCAACTTCGAACAGAAGGGTTTCGTCACCTCACCAGAACCCGCGGAGCTGTCCGCGCTGGCCCGCCGACTGGGGATTCCCTACTTGTATGACGTGGGAGGCGGTCTGCTGGCGGATCTCTCCCGGTGGGGACTGACGTCGGAGCCCCGGGTTGCCGAGGCCGTTGGGGTGGGCGCCGATCTCGTGATCTTCTCGGGAGACAAGCTGCTCGGCGGCCCCCAGGCCGGATGCATGGTTGGTACCGCCACCGCGGTCGCGCGGGTCCGCGACAATCCGCTGGCCCGTGCGCTCCGGGCCGACAAGCTCACCCTGGCGGCCCTGGAGGCCACGCTGTCGCTGTACCGTGCGCCGGACGTGGCCATCAGGGACATCCCGGTCCTGGCCATGCTCACGCGGAGTAAGGAGGACCTGCGGCACCAGGCGGAGGTCCTCGCCGCGGCCTGTCCGGCCAGGCTCGGCGCGCAGCTTGTCGAGGGAGAATCGGCGGTGGGCGGCGGTTCATTCCCCGGTGCGGTGCTCCCCACCACCCTGGTCTCTCTCGATCCCGGCCCGCTCGGCGCCAATGGTCTGGCCACCCGGCTCCGCCTGGGGGATCCGCCGCTGGTCGCACGGGTGGAGGGCGGCCGGTTGTTGCTCGATCCGCGCACCCTGTTCAACGTTGCACCCGCGGTCGTGGGCGGGGCGCTGGCGGCCGCGCTGGCGGAGTAGCCGCTCGGATCTCGGTTGGAACGCGGAGCCCCGGCCTGGGGCCGGAATCCACATCGGCTGGACAGCGGTGCCAGGGACCGCGACATTCAGCACTCCCACCTCCAACCCGAGCAAGGACCATGGCCGAAGCCACGAAGATTTCCCGACGCTCTCTGATGGGCGTCGGTCTTGGCGCTGCCGCCGGCATCTTCGCCGACCGGCTTCATGGTGCCACCACCCCGGCACCCCCCACTCCGGATTGCGCCGACGCCACCCCGGCACAGACCAGCGGGCCCTTCTACCCGACCCACGATCGCGACGACGAGGATCCCGACCTCACTCACGTCAACGGTCACTCGGAGCGGGCCCACGGAAGCGTGATCCACGTGCATGGACGGGTGCTGGACGAGGCCTGCCGTCCGGTGCCCGACGCGCTGGTCGAGATCTGGCAGGCCAACCACTGGGGCCGCTACGAGCACGAAGGGGACGCGGGCAATCCCCGCCCTCTCGATCCGCACTTCCAGGGGTGGGCCGAGGTACGCACCGACAGCGAAGGCCGGTATCGCTTCAAGACCATCAAGCCGGGCTCCTACCCGGTCGAAGGCGAATGGGTGCGCCCGCCCCACATCCACTTCAAGGTGGCCCGGCGCGGCTATCATGAGCTGATCACCCAGATGTATTTCACCGGCGAGTCGCTCAACGCGCCCGACCAGATCCTCTCGGCCCTGCCACCCGAGGAACGCGAGCGGGTCACGGTGACTCTTCAGCCGGCGCCCGCGGAGCTGGGCCCGGATGCCCAGCTCTGCAGCTTCGATCTCACCCTGCGGAAGGTCGGCTGACTCCGACCGTAGGTCCCGGGAAGTGGTCTCGACAACCACGAACCCAGATGGGCTGCGAAGGGCGACACCTTGAGGCAGTTGCCGGGCTGCTACTGATCCTCGCGGGCTGCGGCGGCGGTTCCAACTGACCGAGGAGGCCGAAAACGTTCATCCTGATCCGGGCCGTCACCTACGCCACGCTGTTCGTCGGCCTGCTCCTGGTCTTCGTTCCGGCGCGCATTCTCGCCTTCGTGGGCATCGCCGGCGCCGTGAGCTGGGGGCCGCTGGCATTCCTGGGGTTCGCGCTCGGGTTGGCCGGGGCCACGCTCGCCCTGTGGTGCGTACTGACCTTCGCCTTCGCGGGCCAGGGGACACCGGCGCCGTTTGACCCACCCAGGCGGCTGGTGGTCTCGGGTCCCTACAAGTACCTGCGCAATCCGATGTACCTGGGCGCCGTGCTGGCACTGGCGGGGGCCGCCGTCCTGTACCGATCGGTGGCGCTCCTGGCCTACGCGGTGCTCTTCCTGAGCGCCGCCCATGTGTTTGTGCTGGGATACGAGGAACCGACCCTCGCGCGCCAGTTCGGGCCCGACTACCACGCCTATCGCGAGCGGGTGCGCCGCTGGCTGCCTCGGCTCTGAGCGGGCCGCCCCCAGCAGGCACGGCTGGCGGATACCCGCGGCCGCCGCCCCGGAGACTAGGTCAGCCAGTACACCGCGGCGATGGCGGCGAGTGCGGCGGCCCCTTGCAGCGCGAGGACCCGGAGCGCGGGACCTGGGAAGCGCGGCATCCACATCAACGCGAAGTACGCCACCACCGGTACCTGCCCGGCCATCAGGAGCTGGAAGAGGTGGGCGGCGGTTCCCTCATCCGCCGCCCGCACGACCCCGAACATCGCCACATGACCCAGCACCAGGCCGAGAGCCGCGAGGGACATGGCGACGGGGATCCAGCCGCTGGGTTGTCGCAGGGGGGACGCGGGCATGAGCACCACCGGAGACGGGCGGACAGCCACAGACCGCCGCCACTTTGTACTGTAAAGTAGCTGACCTTCCCGGTCAAGAGGCCGGCGGCGTGGCCACCGCCCAGTGCCCCCCTGGCGACACCGAACCCGCGCGAGAACGGAGCGCCCCTGAGAATCTGGCTCGACGCCGACGCCGCCCCGCGGGAGGTGAAGGAGCTGGTCTTCCGAGCCGCGAAGCGCCTCAGCCTCCCCGCCGTGCTGGTGGCGAACAGCCGGCTGCAACCCCCGCCCGGCAACCCCATGGTGACCGCGGTCTGGGTGGAGGGAGGTCCGGATGTGGCCGATCAGCACATCGTCGACGAGGCCCTGCCGGGTGACCTGGTCGTCACCCAGGACATCCCGCTGGCTTCCCTGCTGGTCCCTCGCGGCATTGCGGTCCTCGATCCCCGTGGCACCGAGCACACCGAGGAGACCATCGGCGAAAGGCTGTCGCTGCGTGACTTCATGGAGCAGGCGCGCGGGGCCGGTGCGGTAACCGGCGGCCCCCCGCCCTACGATGCCCGGAGCAAGCAGGCCTTCGCTGCGGCGCTGGACCGCACGCTCACCCGGTTGCTCCGGACGACCTAGCGCCGCGGCGACCGCGACGCCCTGCCCTTGCCAACACCGCCGGACGGCCGCTAGTTGGACACCTCGGCCTGAAACCGTCCCGGCCGGCTCTAAACGCCCGTCCGGGGCTTCGCCCGGTGGCACTGGCACAGAAGGACTCTCGATCGGTGAATCTCTTCCGCCGGCTCATCGCCCGACTCTCCCCGGCACGCCGCCTCTTCGGTTCCACCGGCGTCCGGACCATGGGTGCCAACTCCCTGCTCGTGGCCATCGAGGATCGATCCTACTGGGTCCAGGCGGAAATCAAGCCAGGGCAGCCATCGGAGTACCGGGTCTGGACGTCGGATGTCCGCGATATCACCAACGCCGCCACGGTGGTGGCGGCCCCCCCAGCGGGGACCGATGCCGTGATCGCGGTGAGGCAGCGCCTGGAAGCCTACTTCAGCAAGTCCGGGGTGCGGGTGACGTACCTCTGAGGGTGGCGGTGGGCTGGGGCTCGATTCCCTGAACTGGAGGCCACGATGCCGACGGCCCACGCCGCCCACCATGTACGTCTGGCTCAACTCGAACAGCGACTGCGCCGCCTGCATGTGGCATTCGGGCTGGTGGCCTGCCTCCTGCTCGCCGCTGCCCTCTCCGCGCCCGACCCCGACGGCCCGCTCCGCACTACCGACCTCCAGCTGGTGGACTCGAACGGAGTCCTGCTGGCACGACTGGCCCCCGCCTCCGGCGGCGCGGCCCTGACGCTGTTTGACCCCTCCGGTCGCACGCGCCTGCGACTGCAGCACGATACCGCCGAGACGGCGCTCTACCTCTACGACCCGACGGACGTCATCCGGGTCGGCCTGGCTCAGTTTGCCCACGGCGGCGGCGGCTTGGCCCTGCACGGGCCGGAGTCACGCGGCGCCGCGGTGCTGTATTTCAAGGGGAGAGGCACACTGACGTTCTACGGCGACAGCGGCGATCGGTTGTACCAGATCCCCGAGGGGCCGGAGTAGCCAGCCCCCGCGGTGCACTCCAGGCTCCGACCGACCCGGCGTGGCTGCCGGACTCCCTGCTGGCCGCGACTGCGGCATCGAGGCGACAATGAGCGAGCGGGTCGTGGTGATCACCGGCGCCAGCTCCGGCATTGGGGCAGCCCTGGGGAAACACCTGGCTACCCGGAATGACCGCGTCGTGCTGGTCGCGCGGCGCCGCGCCGAGCTGGAAGCGGTTGCCGGGGACTGTGGCGGGCGGGCGCTGCCCGTGGTGGCCGACGCGACCCGGCGGGAGGACATCCAGCGAGTGGTTCGGGAGGGAATCAGCCGGTTCGGGCAGATCGATGTGCTGGTCAACAATGTCGGCCAGGGCATCACCCGCCTGCCCAGCCAGCTCAGCGAACAGGATCTCGCGGAGATGGTCCGGGTAAACGTGACCTCCGCGCTGTTCGGCATGCAGGAGGTGCTGCCCCACTTCAGGTCGCGCCAGCGGGGCCATGTCATCAACGTATCCTCGCTGCTGGGGCGTATTCCCTACGTGGTGCACCGCGCGGCCTACACCGGCGCCAAGCATTTTCTCAACGCTCTCACCGCCGACTTCCGGGCGGAGGTCCAGGCGACCCATCCCGAGATCCAGTTCTCGATTGTCTCGCCGGGGCCAGTGCGGACCGAGTTCGGGCGCAACGCCCGGCACGGCGGGGTGGACTCGCGGGCGCTCACGGAGGCGCAGAGCGCGGAAGCGGTCGCGCTGGTGATCGCGGAGGTCATGGACTCGCGCCGCCCGGATGTCTACACCCGCGCCGGCCACCAGGTCCGGGTGGCGGCGTACTATGCCTCACTCGGCGAGGATCCCTGAGCCGAGGCCAGCCTCGCCGAGCGCTACCGCCTGTCCAGCAGGTCCCGAACGGCTGGCATTGATCGCTGCCTGCGCTACCGTCCCGGCGTTGGGTTGATCTACCCCGGAGGCGTACCCGATGGCAACGGTCCCAGGATTTCCACCGCAGGCATCTGCCATCGCCATGGTGAGAAGAATGGCACAGTGGCGCGGCGATGAGCGCCGGAGCGCGGGGAGACTCATGGCCGAAATATGGAGGGGCACACCGCTGCCGCACCATGTCTGGGCGCCTTACTTTCCAAGAAGGTTCCTCGGCATTGCTGTTCAAGCCTCGCGCGAGCAGACCTGCCCAACTGTTGTGGCTGACACCCCCACCGGGAGCTCCCCCTGATCCGCGCTATCATCGAGCCGCTGCTCCAGCAGTACGGCCAGGCCACCGTGCATTCGGCCCCCACTCGTTACGAGCGGCTGTTCGGCCACGGGATCTACCTTGCCAGCGTGGCTGCGCTCGCCAGTCTGGGAGCCGGATTCGTCACCCACGGCAGCAGGCCCGGCATCGGCCTCGCCATCAAGCTTGCGTCGCTGGTGACCGCCCTGGTGTATTTGTCGCTCATCTGGGCGGTACGCTACCGGCGCGTACCTCCCGACGCCTGGTTTGTCTCCCACCTGATCTGGCTCTGCTTCAGCTATGGGCTGACCCTGGGCGCCGGTCTGGTCGCCGCGCTGTGCCTGGGGCTCGGCCTGCTGCTCGTGCTGGCTGTCCCGCCGATCGCGGTGGCGGTGGTCTATGGCCCGATCATCGCCGCAGCCCTGGTGGCGCTCTGGTTCGGCTGGCGAATCCTCCGGGGCTATGTGGCCTTCTGGCAGGATCGCCCCATCGGCGGCTGGCTGCGGGGGCCGCCAGTCCAGCTCGATCAGCAGGAGTACTGAGGCCCGCCCGGAGCGGAAGCGACCGAGGCCGCCCACAACCGAGGGCGGCCCCAGCCATCCATCTGCAGCATGAGCCCGGCAGCCCGCCGGCCCGGCCTAGTAGGTAAAGACGTGCACCGTGTCATCCGGCATGCCGGAGGAGGCACCGGCGAAGCTGCCGGTGAAGATCTGCGGCTGGGCCCCCTGGCGCTGGATGGTCACGACCCAGTCGGTCTGGGCCACGTTGCAGTCGGACCAGTAGTCCAGGATCACCTTGTAGGTGCCGTTCGGCGCGGAGCCCAGCGGCCACACGACGTTCTCGTTGGAATAGAAGACCCGGGGTGCGCTCTCGTTCGGGCTGCAGGCGGCGTTGGCGTCGAGGTCGAGGGTGCCGCCGCTGGCCGCGAGCTTGTGGCCGAAGTAGATCTCCTCGCCGCTGGGGTCGATGACGTGAAGGTCCACATCGGCCGAGTCGGTCCACGAGGCGCTGATCTGGATATCCCCGCTGCCCACCTGGATGACACGCAGGGACTGGCGGGCATAGGTGCCGAGGGTTCCGGCAGATCCGACGGCGTACAGCATGTACATGTTGCCGGCGGTGGCGCGCTGGCTGAGGCTGATGAGGACGCCCTCGGAGGAGACCCCCGCCGGAAGCGTCAGCTCGTAGTAGTCGTTCAGGCCTTCCACCGACACGATCACCCGGGTGAAGGCCGAGGCGCCGCTGACCGTCTGCTGACCGCTGCCGCCGTTGATCATGACGCTGATGCCGCTCACGCTCGCCGCCGGCCCGCTGCCCGGGTTCGGAGCGGCGCCATCCTGCAGCGTCGCGTGCACGGTGCCGGAGGCGTCGGTCACGCCGGAGATGAAGTCGGAGATGCTGAAACTGGCGCCCTCGCGAAGCTGTGCCTCACAACCTGTGAGCAGCATCACGGCCGCCGCCAGCCCGCCCAAGCCCAGGCGTCTGATCTGTGGAGTAGCCATCGGTCCCATCCTGTCCGGAAGAACGGTGTGGAGCTGAGGAGTTTGCCCCTCAGTGGGCAAGCGCAGGGCCATCGCAGGACACCACGGGGCCTGCCAGCCCCGTGACAGGGCCCTAAGTGCAAGTTCCACTGGGGATTATCGGCCGCGCCCGAGCCGACTTGAGCCTCGGGCCCGCGCCGGAAGCGGCCCCCCGCGGCCACTACAAAGGGGCCGCCCCGTGGCTTAAGTTCTTGCGCCATGCCAATGCGGCTTGCTGTCTGCGTCTCCGGCCGGGGGAGCAACCTGGTCGCCCTGGTGGACGCCCTCAGCGGCTCACCCCTGGCCCAGGTGGTCCTGGTGCTCAGCAATCGGGCAGATAGCCAGGCGCTGGACCGGGCCCGGGAGCACGGCATTCCGACCGAGGTACTGGAACGGTGGGCCGAATCGGCCGACTGGCTGACGCGGCTCCGCCGGCACCGGGTGGACCTGGTGGTACTTGCGGGATATCTCAAGCTGGTGCCCGCCCCGGTGATCGCCGAGTTTCGCGGACGGATCCTCAACATCCACCCCGCCCTTCTGCCCGATTTCGGGGGGCCGGGGATGTACGGGCGCCGGGTGCACGAGGCGGTGCTGCAGGAGGGCCGGGCCGAGTCCGGCGCCACCGTGCATCTGGTGGACGAGGAGTACGACCGGGGCAAGATCCTGGGGCAGGCCCGCGTTCCGGTGCTCCCGGAGGACACCCCCGAGACCCTGGCCGCGCGGGTGCTCCGAGCCGAGCACCAGCTGCTCCCCGCGGTGGTCCTGAAGGCGGCCGAAGCGGGGCGGCCGGTTCCGCTGACCCAGCGCCTGGAATTCACATCGTGAGGAGTGTCGCGTGCCCCGTGCCCTGATCTCGGTGAGTGATAAGCGAGGCATCGTGGCCTTCGCCAAGTCGCTGGTGGACCTGGGCTGGGAGCTGATCTCCACCGGCGGGACCTTCAACACCCTGCGGCAGGGCGGCGTGCCGGTGCTGGCGGTGGAGGCGGTGACCGGCTTCCCCGAGATCCTCGACGGGCGGGTCAAGACGCTGCATCCAGCGGTCCATGCAGCCCTGCTCGCCCGCCGCGACCTGCCCGAACACCTGGCCACCCTGGCCGCGTGGAAGATCATCCCCGTGGATCTCCTCGCGGTGAACCTCTATCCCTTCCGTGAGACGGTCGCCAAGCCGCAGGTGACCTTCGAGGACGCCATCGAGAACATCGACGTCGGCGGACCCTCCATGCTCCGCTCGGCAGCAAAAAACCACGCGTCGGTGATCGCGGTGGTGGACCCGACTGACTACCCCAGGATCCTGCAGATGCTGCGCAACGGCGGCGTGGATGCGGAATGCCGCCTGGCGCTGGCGGCCAAGGTGTTCAGCCACACCGCCGACTATGACGGCGCCATCGCCCGGTACCTCACTCCCCACGAAGATGGTCTGCCCAGCCGGATCGCTTTCTCGTTCGAACGGCTGATGGAGCTCCGCTACGGTGAGAACCCCAGCCAGCGGGCCGGCCTGTACGTGGATGAGGAGCCCCGCGGGCTGCGGGATCTGAAGCAGCGCCAGGGCAAGGAGCTCTCCTTCAACAACATTCTGGATCTCGACACGGCGGCCTGGACGGCCTCCCTGTGGCCCACCCGACCTGCCTGTGCCATCATCAAGCACACGACACCCTGCGGCATCGCCGTGGCGGCCTCGGCCGAAGAAGCCTTCGAACGGGCGCTGGCCGCCGACCCGCAGTCGGCATTCGGCGGCGCGGTGGCATTCAATACCGTGGTGAACCGGGCCACCGCCGAGCTCATGAAGGACCTGTTCCTCGAGGTCGTGGTGGCGCCCTCGTTCCATGAGGAGGCGCTCGAGGCGCTGGCCCCCAAGAAGAACCTCCGGGTGGTGGAGCTGCCGGTGTCGCGTGACCAGACCGGCCTCGACTTCAAGCGGGTGCGGGGTGGCATCCTGCTGCAGGACCGCTTTGTGCACGATCTCTCCGAACAGCAGTGGAAGGTCCCGACCAAGCGCCAGCCGGATGAGCGGGAGATGATGGATCTCCGCTTCGCCTGGGCGGCGGTGGCGGCGGTCAAGAGCAACGCGGTGCTGATCGCCCGGGACGAGCGCACCATCGGCATCGGTGCCGGCCAGATGAGCCGGGTGGACAGCTCCCACATGGCCGTCCACAAGGCCCGGCAGCAGCAGCATGACACCCGCGGCGCCGTCATGGCCTCGGACGCCTTCTTTCCGTTCGCCGATGGAGTCGAGGAAGCCGCGGCCGCCGGCATCACCGCGATCATCCAGCCAGGCGGTTCGGTGCGGGACGCCGAGGTCATCGCTGCCGCCGACCAGCAGGGCATCGCGATGGTGCTCACCGGGACGAGGCAGTTCAGGCATTAGCGTGCGACTCGCGCCGGGCGGAGCACAGGTAGCTAATCGGGGGTCGGTCGGCTCGGAGCAGGTCCTCCAGCCTCCGTCCTTCTTCACATGCAGCGCCGAGGCGCCGAAGCGCCGAGTCGCCGAACCACGCTGAGAGCAATGGCCGACCTCGATTACCGGCGCGACCCACCGCCGTACCTCTGGGCCACCGCCGCCGGTGGCGTCGTGTTCCTCATCTACCTGGCCACCCTGGCCCCCACCACCGCGTTCTGGGACACCTCGGAATACATCGCTGCCGCCTACGTCCTCGGCATTCCCCACCCGCCGGGCAACCCGTTCTTCGTGGTGCTGGCCCACGTCTTCGGCGCCCTGCCGCTGGCGGCCAGCTACGCGGTGCGCATCAACCTCTTCGGGGCGCTCTGCTCCGCGGCCTGTGCCGGGCTCCTCTTCCTGGTGGCCGACCGCTGGATGCGCCAGGTGGTCTCGGTGCGCTGGGCCCGGCTGGCAGCGGCCTTCGCCGGGGTGCTGGTCGGGGCGCTCACCTGGACGGTCTGGAACCAGTCCACCGTCAACGAGAAGGTCTACACCGTCTCGATGCTCTCGACCGCCCTGGTGCTCTGGCTGGGGGTGCACTGGGCCGACGACGAGCCGGGCCAGCACCGGGACCGCTGGCTGGTGCTGATCGCCTATGTCATCGCGCTCAGCTCCACCAACCACATGATGGGCGTGCTGGCCGGCCCGGCGGTGGCCATCTACGTGCTGCTGACGGAGCCGCGGATGTTCCTCAAGCCGTGGGTGCTGTGGCTGGGCGTCCTGCTGGCGCTGGCGGTGTCCAACAAGTGGACCGCCGTCATCGACGGGCCGCCAGCGGACCGGGCGCTGATACTGGCGGTGCTGGCCGTGGTCCTGGCCTACACCGCCTGGCGGGATCTGTCGGAGTTCCGGCGGCCGATGTTGTACCTGGCCATCACGGCCGTGGTCGTGGGCATCTCGCTGAACTACCTCTTCCTCCCCCTCCGTTCCGCCCAGTACCCGGCGATCAACGAGGGCGAGCCGACCACCTGGACCCTGCTGATGGAGATGCTCAACCGGGTGCAGTACGGCAAACCGTCGGTGCTGAACCGGCAGGCGCACTTTGGCGCCCAGCTGGGCAACTACTGGCAGTACTTCAGCTGGCAGTTCGCGCGCGACTGGAGCGGGATGGGCAGCCGTCTCGCCACCGGGCTCTTCACCGGACTGGCCGTGCTGGGCGCGGGGGCGCTGTTCCGCCGAGACCGGCGGGCCTTCTGGGCCTCCACGGTACTGATGCTCACGCTGACGCTGGCGCTGGTATTCTATCTCAATTTCAAGTACGGCTTCTCCTATCCCACCGATCCCGCCCTGGGCCGGGTGGCCCGTGAGGTGCGCGAACGGGACTACTTCTTCATGATCTCGTTCTCCGCCGTGGGGCTGTGGGTGGCCGTGGGGATGGGTGCGCTGATGCAGGGGATGGCCCAGCTGGCGCGGCGGCCGCTGAACGGCGTGGCGGGGGCACTGCTCGCCGCCCCGGTCCTCTGCCTGGCGCTGATTCCTCTCGCCGGCAACCGGATCACCGCCAGTCGTGCCGGGGAGACCCTGGCGCGGGATTTTGCCCGGGACATGCTGGAGTCGGTGGAGCCGTACGCTGTCCTGGTCACCGCCGGGGACAACGATACCTTCCCACTCTGGTACGCCCAGGAGGTGCAGCAGGTCCGCCCCGACGTGACTCTGGCGAACCTCTCGCTGATGAACACGCGGTGGCACATCAAACAGCTGCGGCGCCGGGTAACGCCGGACTTCAATCCGGCCACGGCGGCCCCGATCTGGCGCGACTGGAAAGGACCGAAGCCCACCACGCCGGTACTGTCCCTGACCGAGGCCCAGATCGATGACCTGCCCGAGGCCCAGCTGCTGCCGCCCAACTCCGGGGTACGGCTGGATTCGCTGGAGATCGCCTTCGGCCGGGACACGCTGGTGCTGTCGGACCTGGTCACCGTGTTTCTCATCCGTGACAATCTGGGCAAGCGCCCCATCTACTTTGCCTGGAGCGCCGGCGGCTTCCCCGACCAGCTGCTCAACCTGACCTCGTACCTGACCACCGAAGGGCTGGTCCGTCGCCTCCACCCCGCCCCGCTCCGAGAACAGCCCGGGGGGCCGGTCGTGATCAACCGTGGCCTGGCCTTCGTGGACCTCGAGCGCAGCAAGAAGCTGATGTTCGAGACGTATCACTTCGATGCCGCGAGCCGGGCACGGCCCAGGGGCTGGGTCGACCGACCCTCGCAGAGCATTCTGTCGCTTTATACCGTCATCTATGGCACCCTTCCCACATCCCTGCGGCAGATCGGCGACACCCTCCTGGCAGCGCGAGCGGACTCCATCACCCGGGCGGTCGAAGCCAACATGGACCGCTGAGCGCGGCGGCTTTGACCGCGGAGCATTCAGAGCGTAATATCTGATCCAACCCAGGGCCGCCTTCCCGGCTCACCGACCCAGGCCGACGAACAACTCATTGCACTCCCAGCGCCTCCCGGGCCGGACCCGGGCAGGCCGCCTGGCCAGACTTGGAGTCCCGATGCCGGTCGCCCTGGTCCGCCGCTCCGCGCGGCTGCCCCGCTACCTTCTCGCCGCCAGCCTGGTCCTCGCTGCCTGCTCCGACAACACGGAGATCGGCCCTGCGGCCATCGTCCGCGTCCGGGTTGACCCGGACACTCTGCGGGTGGTGCTCGGGGCCAGCGACACGGCGCAGGCGTTTCCCATCGATGAGCGGGGGTTCTACCTGCCCGGCACGCGGGTGATCTGGGCCAGCAACGACGAGACGGTCGCGACGGTAGACGAGGACGGGGTGGTGACCGGCGCAGGCCTCGGTACCACCAGCATCACCGCCACCCACGACCGGGTGTCCGGCAGCTCCGTGGTGATCGTCGAGCCCGCCCCGGTGATCGCCGCCACGCCCAGCACCGTCCAGCTGGCGGCCATCGGCCAGAGCGGTGCCAACCCGGTAGACACGGTGGTGATCACCAACAGCGGAGGTGCCACCCTCGACCAGCTGGCCGTGGGGACCATCGGCTACGGTCCCGGAGCCAGCGACTGGCTCACCGCGGTCCTGGACCAGGCCACCGACCCCGCCAACCTCGAGCTCACTGCCTCGGTCACCGGCCTGACGGTCGGCAGCTACACCGCCACCGTACCGGTCACCGAGCCGGACGCGACCAACTCGCCGTTCAATATCGTGGTCACCCTCACCATCAGCGCCGACGTCGCCGCCAACCTGGCCCTCAATGCCGGCGACGGGCAGTCAGCCACCGTGGGCAGCGCCGTGGCCACACCGCCCAGCGTGCTGGTGACCGACCAGTTCGGCAACCCGGTCGCCGGCACCGCGGTCACCTTCGCCGTGACCGGCGGGGGCGGGGCCATCACCGGGGCCAGCGCCACGAGTGGCGCCAATGGCATCGCGGCAGTGGGCAGCTGGACCCTGGGCGCCACGGCCGGCGCCAATGGCCTTTCAGCCACGGCCGGAGGGCTGGCCGGGTCGCCGGTCCTGTTCACTGCGTCCGGCACGGCGGCGGGAGCCAGCCAGGCGTCCATCAACGCGGGTAACGCCCAGACGGCGGTGGCGGGGCAGCCGGTGAGCACGGCCCCGTCGGTGCTGGTCCGGGATGCCTTCAACAACCCGGTGCCCGGCACCAGTGTCACCTTCGCGGTCGCTACCGGCGGTGGGAGCGTGGCCGGCGGGGCCGCCATCACCAACGCTGCAGGCGTTGCCGGCGTGACGTCCTGGACCCTGGGGACGACCGCCGGTGCCAATTCACTGACGGCGACGGTACCCGGGGTCGCCGGCGCGCTCACCTTCACGGCGACCGGCGTGGCCGGCACCGCCTCCGCGATGATCGTCCAGGCGGGCAACGGGCAGAGCGCCGCGGTGGGCACGGCCGTCGCCGTCGCCCCCGCGGTCCGTGTCAACGACGCCAATGGCAATCCCGTGTCAGGGATAGTTGTGACCTTCACGGTGGCGAGCGGCGGCGGCAGCCTCACTGGAGGGAGCCAGACCACCAGCGCCGGGGGCGTGGCTACCGTCGGGAGCTGGACACTGGGGACCACCGCCGGCGCCAACACGCTCACCGCCTCGGCCACCGGCCTCCCCAACGTGGTCTTCAGCGCCACCGGAACCGCCGGCGCTGCGGCGGCCATCCTGCTCAACGCCGGCGACGGGCAGACAGCGGCCGCAGGCTCGGCGGTGGCGATCGCGCCCAGCGTGCGGGTGAACGACGCCAGCAACAACCCGGTGGCGGGCGTCACCGTGACCTTCACGGTCACCGCGGGTGGCGGGAGCCTCACCGGCGCCAGCGCGACCACCAACGCCAGCGGCATCGCCCAGGTCACCAGCTGGACCCTCGGCCCCGTCGCCGGGACCGGCAACAACGCATTGCAGGCGACGGTCGGCGGCGTGACGGGCGGGGTGACGTTCACCGCCTCCGCCACGGCCGCGGCCGCCGCAACCCTCACGATCTCCGCAGGGAACAGCCAGTCGGCCACGGCCGGCAGCGCGGTCGGCATCAACCCGGCGGTGCTGCTGGCCGATCAGTTCGGCAACCCGGTGCCGGGGGCGGCGGTGGCATTTGCCGTGACAGGCGGCGGCGGCTCGCTGACCGGCGGCAGCGCCACCACCAGCGCGCAGGGCATCGCCACCGTGGGGAGCTGGACACTCGGCACCACCGCCGGGAGCAACACGCTGGGCGCCACGTCGAGCGGGGTGACCGCGGTGAGCTTCACCGCCACCGGCACCGCCGGCCCCGCAACCCAGTTGGTCATCGCTGCCGGCAACGGCCAGAGCGCCCCGGCCGGCGCCCCGGTGGCCATCGCCCCCGCGGTCCAGGTGCGGGACCAGTTCAATAACCCGGTGGCCGGCGTCTCGGTGACCTTCGCCGTTACCGGCGGTGGCGGAAGCCTCAGTGGTGCCACGGTGGTGAGCAACGCCGCGGGCACGGCCACCGTGGGGAGCTGGACACTGGGCCCGACGGTGGGCCCGAACACCCTGTCGGCCACGGCACCCGCCATTCCCGCCGTCACCTTCACCGCCAGCGGCACCGCCGGCGCCGCCGCCGCCATCGCCCTCAACGCCGGGGACAATCAGACCGCCACGGTAGCCACCGCCGTCGGCACGGCGCCGAGCGTGCTGGTTACCGACGCGGGGGGCAATCCGGTAGCGGGACAGGTGGTGACCTTTGCGGTGACCGGCGGAGGCGGAAGCCTGACGGGCAACCCCGCCACCACCAACGCCTCTGGCATCGCGACGGTCGGGAGCTGGACCCTGGGTACCGTGGCCGGGGTTGGCAACAATACCCTCACCGCCAACACCGGCGGGGTCGCCGCGACCATCAGCTTTACCGCTTCGGGCCAGGCGGGGGCAGCAGCCAGCGTGACGATCGATGCCGGGAACGGCCAGACCGCACCGGTCGGTAGCGCGCCACCCGTGGATCCCGCCGTCGCCGTAGCGGACCAGTTCGGCAATCCGGTCGCCGGGGTCACGGTCACCTTTGCGGTGGCCAGCGGCGGCGGGTCCGTCACCGGAGCGACGCCGGCGACCAACGCCGCCGGGCAGGCCAGCGTGGGCAGCTGGACCCTGGGCACCACCTCCGGCAGCAACACCCTGACCGCCACCGTCAGCGGGCTGCCGGCGGCGACCTTCACGGCCACCGGGACGGCGGGGGCGGCCGCGAGTGTCGCCATCAGCGCCGGCGATGGGCAGAGCGCTCCGGCCGGCACCGCCGTGCCCATCGCCCCGGCCGTGCTGGTGACCGATGCCTTCGGCAACCCGGTGAGCGGTACGACGGTCACCTTCGCCGTGGCCACCGGTGGCGGAGCCGTCAGCGGCGCGACGCCCACGACCAACGCCAGCGGCATCGCGTCCGTGGGAAGCTGGACGCTGGGGGCAAGCTTCGGCACGAACACTCTCACCGCCACGGTCACCGGGCTTGCACCGGTGACCTTCACCGCAAACGGCACCGCGGGGGCGCCGTCGCAGATCGCCATCAGTGCGGGCAACAACCAGAGCGCCACCGCCGGCACCGCGGTCGCGGTAAACCCGGCGGTGCTGGTGTCCGATGCGGGGGGCAACCCGGTGGCAGGGGTATCGGTCACCTTCGCTGTGACCGGCGGTGGTGGCAGCGTGACCGGAGGCACCACCACCACTGACGGCGCGGGTATCGCGACCGTGGGGAGCTGGACCCTGGGGACCGCGGCCGGTGCGGGCAACAACGCGCTGCAAGCCTCGGCCAGCGGCGTGGGGGGCAACGTCAGCTTCACGGCCAGCGCGCAGGCCGGCGCAGCCGCCCAGATCGCGGTCAGTGCCGGCAACGGGCAGAGCGCCACTGTCGGCAGCGCGGTGAGCTCCAAGCCGGCGGCACTGGTGAGCGATCAGTTCGGCAACCCCGTGAGCGGCGTGCCGGTGACCTTCGCGGTCACCGGCGGTGGCGGGTCGCTCACCGGGAGCGGCGCCTCCAGCAACGGCAGCGGCATCGCCACTGTCGGAAGTTGGACGCTGGGGACGACCGCCGGGGCCAACACGATGTCGGCCAGCGCAACTGGTCTGACTGGCAGCCCACTGGCGTTCAGCGCCACCGGCACGCCGGATGTCCCGACCCAAGTGACGGTGAATACAGGCAACGGCCAGAGCGCCGTGGCCGGCCAGGCGGTGGCGGTAGCGCCGGCCGTGCTGGTGCGTGACCAGTTCAACAATCCGGTCGCGGGAGCCGCCGTCACCTTCTCGGTCACCGGCGGCGGGGGGTCGGTCACCGGAGGGTCGCAGACGACAACCGCCGGCGGTGTCGCCACGGTGGGGTCGTGGATCCTTGGGGTCACCGTCGGCGCCAACGCCCTCTCCGCCACGGTGAGCGGCCTGACGCCGGCCAATTTCGCCGCCACCGGCACCACCGGCCCCGCCTCCATCATGGCCAAGAACGCCGGCGATGCCCAGGCCACGACGGTGAGCACCGCGGTGCCCATCCCACCCGCCGTACTGGTCACCGACGCCAACGGCAATCCGGTCTCCGGCGTGGCGATCACCTTCGCTGTGGCCAGCGGCGGCGGCAGCCTCACCGGCGCAAGCCAGACCACCAACGCGAGCGGTATCGCCACCGTCGGCAGCTGGACCCTGGGTCCGAGCGCGGGCGTCAACAACAACTCGCTCAGCGCCAGCGCCACCGGGCTCACCACGGTGACCTTCACCGCCACGGCCAACAGCGGCAGCGCCGACGAAATCCTGCTCTCGGCCGGCAACGGCCAGACCGGCACGGTGGGCACCGCCCTTGGTAGCCCGCTGGCCGCGCTGGTCGAGGATGCGACCAACAACCCGGTGGTGGGCTTCGGGGTGGGCTGGTCGGCGGCGAACGGCGGCAGCGTCAACTGCGGCGGCGGTCCGGTGCCGAGCTGCACGGCGACCACCAACGGCAGCGGCATCTCGACGGCCATTTGGACCCTGGGACCGGCGGCAGGAGCGCAACAGGCAACGGCATCTGCTGGCGGGCTCATCGGATCCCCCGTCAGCTACAGCGCCACCGCCAACGCGGCGGCCGCGGCCAGCATCGCCATCAGCGCCGGGAACGGCCAGAGCGCCACGGTGAACACCGCAGTGGCCACCGGTCCCGCGGTACTGGTGACCGACGCCTTCGGTAACCCGGTGAGCGGGGTGAGTGTCACCTTCGCGGTGGCCAGCGGGAACGGCTCGGTCACCGGCGGATCGCAGACCACCAACGCGAGCGGGATTGCCACCGTCACCAGCTGGACGCTGGGCATCGCCGCGGGCAGCAACACCCTCACCGCCACCTCGGCGGGCCTGGCGGGGAGTCCGCGGACTTTCACCGCCACCGGTACCGCCGGGGCGGCCGCCAGCGTGGCCATCAGCGCCGGCGACGGGCAGTCGGCCACCGTGGGCACCGCGGTAGCCGTTGACCCCAGCGTTCTGGTCCGCGACCAGTTCAATAATCCGGTCAGCGGAGCAGCGGTGACTTTCGCCGTGGCAACTGGCGGCGGCTCGCTGACCGGGGGCTCACAGAGCACCAACGCCAGCGGCATCGCCACGGTCGCCTCCTGGACCCTCGGCGGCACCGCGGGATCCAACACCCTGACCGCTACCGTGGGTGCCCTTCCCGCCGCGACCTTCACCGCCACCGGCACCGCGGGAGCGGCGGCCAATGTCGCCATCAATGCCGGCAACGGGCAGTCGGCAACGGTGGGCACGCCGGTGTCGGTTGCTCCGTCCGTGCGGGTCACGGACGCGGGTGGCAACCCGGTCTCCGGGGTGACGGTGACCTTCGCGGTGACGGGCGGCGGCGGCTCGCTGACCGGGGGGAGCCAGAGCACCAACACCAGCGGCATCGCTACGGTCACCAGCTGGACCCTGGGCAATCTGGTGGGCGCCAACTCGCTCTCGGCCTCGGTGGCCAGCGTGGGAATCGTCAGCTTCAGCGCGACCGGGACCGCCGGGGCGGCGGCGACCATGACCCTGAGCACCGGCAACGGCCAGACGGCCGCGGCCGGAAGCGCGGTCGCGGTCGATCCGGCCGTGCTCATCAGCGACCAGTTCGGCAACCCCGTATCCGGCACCCCGGTGACGTTTGCGGTGGCGACCGGCGGTGGCGCGGTGGGCGGTGGCAACGCCACCAGCAACGGCAGCGGCATCGCGACCGTGGGCAGCTGGACCCTCGGGCCGGCGGCCGGCAGCAACAACAACACCCTGACGGCGACCCGGCCGGGCCTCGCCGGGTCGCCGCTCACGTTCACCGCGTCGGCGACGGCGGGGGCGCCCGCGAATGTGGCCATCAGCGCGGGCAACGGGCAGAGCGCCACGGTGGGCACGTCGGTCGCGGTGGATCCGGCGGTGCTGGTGACGGATGCGTTCGGAAACGCGGTGAGCGGGGTCAGCGTGGCCTTCGCGGTGGCCAGCGGCGGCGGCAGCGTCACCGGCGGGAGCCAGACGACCAATGCCAGCGGCATCGCCTCGGTGGGCTCGTGGACCCTCGGTAACGCCGCCGGCTCCAACAGCCTGACCGCGACTGTCACCGGGGTGACGCCCGCCACGTTCACGGCCACCGGGACGGCTGGCGCGCCCACCCAGGTGGCCATCAACGCCGGTAACAACCAGACCGCACCGGTGAACACCGCCGTGGCGACCAGTCCGAGCGTGATCGTCCAGGACGCATTCAACAACCCGGTATCCGGCGTGAGCGTCACCTTCGCGGTGACCGGCGGAAGCGGGACCCGCACCGGCGGCAGCCAGACGACCAATGGCAGCGGCCTGGCCCAGGTGGGGAGCTGGACCCTGGGAACGTCGGCCGGCGCCAACAGCCTCTCCGCGACGGTGGCCGGCGTGGGCAGCGTGACGTTCAACGCGACGGGAATCGCCGGGACCGCGGTGACGATTGCGCTGAACGCCGGCAACAGCCAGACCGCCACGGTCAATACCACCGTTGCCGTTGCGCCGAGTGTCATCGTCCAGGACGCATTCAGCAACCCGGTGAGCGGCGTCGCCGTCACCTTCGCCATCACCGGCGGCGCCGGCTCGCTGACCGGCGCAAGCCAGAGCACCAATGCCAGCGGCATCGCTACGGTGACGAGCTGGAGGATGGGTACCGTCGCGGGCAGCAACAACAACACGCTGAGCGCGACCTCTGCCGGGCTCTCCGGCAGCCCCGTTGGCTTCAGCGCCAGCGCCGTCGCCGCGACCGCAGCCCAGATCGCGATCAACGCGGGTGATGGCCAGAGCGCCACCGTCGGCACGCCCGTCAGCACCGCGCCCCAGGTGCTGATCACCGACGCCTTCGGGAATCCCGTGAGCGGTGTTGCGGTGACCTTCGCGGTCACCGCCGGCGCCGGCGGCGTGAGCGGCGGCAGCACCACCAGCAACGCCAGCGGCCTGGCAACGGTAGGCAGCTGGACGCTGGGGACCACCGCCGGCGCCAATCAGCTCGATGCGACTTCCACGGGCCTGGCCGGCTCCCCGGCCAAGTTCTCCGCGACCGGCACCGCTGGCGCCGCGGCGACCATCGCCCGGAACGCGGGCAACGCCCAGACGGCGACGGTCAACACCACCGTGTCCACGGCCCCATCGGTGCTGATCACCGACGCCTTCGGGAATCCGGTCAGCGGCGTCGCCGTGACGTTCGCCGTCACCAGCGGCGCCGGCAGTGTGACCGGCGCCAGCCAGACCAGCAACGGCAGCGGCATCGCCACGGTGGGCAGCTGGCAGCTCGGCACCACCGCCGGCAGCAACTCGCTCTCGGCCACGGCCACGGTGGGCAGCGTCACCTTCACCGCCACCGGCACCGCCGGCACTCCGACCCAGATCGCCATCAATGCGGGCAACGGCCAGACCGCCACGGTCAACACTGCGGTAGCCACTCCGCCCAGCGTGATCCTCCGGGACGCGTTCAACAACCTGGTGGGCAGCGCCAGCGTCACCTTCGCGGTGACGGGAGGCGGCGGGTCGGTCGCCGGCGGGAGCCAGAGCACTACTGCCGGCGGTATTGCCACGGTGACCAGCTGGACGATGGGCACGGCCGCCGGGAGCAACACCCTCTCCGCCACCAACGGCACGGCGGGGACGGTCAGCTTCTCCGCCACCGGCAGCGCGGGGGCGGCCACCCAGATCGCGGTGAGTACCGGCAACAACCAGACGGCCACGGTCAACACCGTCGTGGCCATTGATCCGGCGGTGCTGGTCCGCGATGCCTTCAACAATCCGGTACAAGGCGTGAGCGTCGCCTTCTCGGTCTTCGCGGGGGGCGGAAGCGCCACCGGAACCGCCCAGACGACGAACTCGAGCGGTATCGCGACGGTCACCAGCTGGACCGTTGGGACCGTGGCGGGGGCCAACAACAACACCCTGCGAGCCACCTCCAGCGGCCTCGCCGGTTCGCCGGTCGCGTTCACCGCCAGCGCCACGGCCGGCAACGCGAACACCATTGCGCTCGTCGCCGGTAACGGGCAGACCGGGACCGTCAACACCGTGCTCCCGACCAATCCCTCGGTCCGTATCACCGACGCCTTCGGCAACAACGTGAGCGGCACAATGGTCACCTGGAACCACACCAGCGCCAGCGGCAGTATCAACTGCGGCGGCGGCAACACGACCACTACCTGCACAGTCACCAGCGTCTCCACCGGCCTCTCCACCCTGAGCTCGCAGACCCTCGGCACCGTGGCCGGCACCAACACCGTCACCGCCTCCGTCACCGGTCTGAGCGGAAGTCCGGTCTCGTTCACCGCCACCGGGACGGCAGGCGCGGTGACGACCCTGACCAGGAATTCCACCAACAATCAGAGCACCAGGCCCAATGCTACCGTGGCCAGCATTCCCTCCGTCATCGCCACCGACGCCTTCGGCAACCTGGTGTCCGGGGCCTCAGTCCTGTTCGACGTCACCAATACGACTGCTCCGGGTGAGGTGAACTGTGTGCTCTTCCCGGCCAACAGTTGCAGCGAGACCACCAACGCGTCGGGAGTCGCCACGATCCTCAGCTGGCGGCTCAGCGTAAGCGGTGTCCCCACTTCTGCCTCCCCCGCCGGCGGGACCTACGCCAATACGCTCTCGGTGACTTCTGGCACCGGGTCCACCACCTTCAGCGCCACGGCCCGCTGGTCCTTTACCAGCGACGTGGCGCCGCTCTTTACCACCAACTCCCAGGGCAGCTGCAACGGCTGTCACACGGCGGGCAACTTCGGCACCTACGCCAACATCGTGGGCCGGGCGGCGGTGGATAATCCCGGCTGCGGTACGCTGGTGTCCACCAACGGGGCGCTGGCCAGCAGCTTCCTGTACTCCAAGATCCAGCACACCCAAAGCGGTGGCTGCGGCGCCAGCATGCCCAGTGCCGCGGGCAATCCGTTCCTGACCACCACCGAACGCAACACGATCCGGGACTGGATCCTGAACAACGCGCCCAATAACTGAGCGGCGGGGCGTACCGGGGGTATGGGAGGCCTGGTTCCAGGGGAGCCTGGCCCTTTCCCGCAGCCGCCAGTCAACCCCTTTCCTTTGACCAATCCGCCGTCCATCAGTAACTTTTCCTCATCACTCCGAACCACTTGCAGCGAACCGCCGACTGCCAGCCGGACCCCATTCCGGCTGGTGGTGGCGACCCGTGGAGACCCCATGCGGCCTGTCCTGACCCGCCGGTTGCGGACCCTCGCCCCCGCCCTGCTGCTCGGTGCGCTCATCTCGATAGGCTGCTCGGAGAAGTCCGAGATCGGCCCCGGCGCGGTCACCACCGTCCGGGTGGACCCCGACACCCTGGTGCTCGTGCTCGGGCTCCAGGACACCCTGCAGGCGTTCCCGATCGACCAGCGCGGCTACTTCCTCCCAAACAAACCAGTCACCTGGGCCAGCAACGCGGAGGGGGTGGCCACCGTGGATGCGGAAGGGACGGTCTCGGCGGTGGGCCTGGGGATGGCAATGGTCACGGCGACCGCGGACCAGATCCAGGGCTCCGCCGTGATTCAGGTGGTTCCCGCCCCTGTCATCAGCGCCGACCAGCCCAACGTGCGGATGCAGGCCTTCGGCCAGAGCGGCACCAACCCGATGGACACGGTGGTCATCAGCAACAGCGGCGGGGCGGTGCTGGATCAGCTGGCCCTGGGCACCATCCAGTACGGCCCCGGCGCCACCGGCTGGCTCACGGCGGTCCTGGATCAGCCCGGTGCCCCGGCCAATATCGAGTTGACCGCCTCGGTGACGGGCCTGGCCCTGGGCAGCTACACCGCCACCGTACCGGTCACTGAGCCGGATGCGGTCAACTCACCGTTTGATATCACCGTGACCCTTGATGTGGTCGCGGATGTCGCCACCACGATGGCCATCTCGGCGGGCGACAATCAGAACGGCACCGTCGCTACGGCCGTCGCCGTACCCCCGTCGGTGCTGGTCTCCGACCAGTTTGGCAACCCGGTGGCCGGCCAGCCGGTGACTTTCACAGTGGCGACCGGCGGCGGCAGTGTGACCGGTGGCTCCGCCACCACCAACGCCGCCGGCATTGCCGCGGTGGGAAGCTGGACCCTGGGCACGGCCACGGGAACCAATACCCTCACGGCCACGTCCACCGGCCTGGCCGGTTCGCCGGCCACCTTCACCGCGACCGCCAGTGCCGGCGCGGCCACCCAGATCGCGGTGAGTACCGGCAACGGCCAGAGCGCCACGGTCAACACAGCCGTTGCGGTGAACCCGGCGGTCCTGGTCAGGGACGCGTTCTCCAACCCCGTGGCCGGCGTGGCGGTGACCTTCGCCGTGGCCGGCGGGGGTGGTGCCGCCACCGGCACCTCGGCCACCACCAACGCCAGCGGGGTAGCGACGGTCGGCTCCTGGACGCTGGGCCAGACGGCAGGGGCCAATACCCTGACCGCGACGGCCACCGGGCTCACCGGTTCCCCGGTGACGTTCACCGCGACCGGCAATGCCGGGGCCGCCACCACCGCCACAATCACCGCCGGGAACGGGCAGACCGCCACGGTCAACACCGCCGTGGCGACCGACCCCGCCATCATCGTGCGAGACCAGTTCAGCAACCCGGTCCCGGGAGTGGCCATCACCTGGGCCGTCACCGGCGGCGGCGGAGCGGTCGTCCCGGGCGCCGGGGCTACCACCAACGCCGCCGGCAGCGCCACCGTCACCAGCTGGACCCTCGGGACGGTGGCCGGGGCAAGCAACAACACCCTGTCGGCCACTGCCGCCGGCGTGACCCCGGCACTCACCTTCACCGCCTCGGCCGCCGCCGGCGCTGCCACGGTCCTGGCCAAGAACGCCGGCGACAATCAGGCCGCCAATGCAGGCCAGGCGGTGACCACCCCGCCTCGGGTCCTGGTGACCGACCAGTTCGGCAATCCGGTGAGTGGGGTCGCTATCACCTTCGCCGTGGCCAGCGGTGGCGGGAGCGCCACCGGGCTCAGCCAGACCACCAACGCCAGCGGCCTGGCATCGGTCGGCTCGTGGACCCTGGGAAACACCGCCGGGACCAACACGCTGACTGCCATGGCCTCGGGACTGACGACAGCCACGTTCACCGCCACGGGCAATCCGGGGAACGCGAGCCAGATGGCCCTGGCGGGCGGCAACGGCCAGACGGGCACCGCCGGAGCGGCGCTGGCCACCTCGCTCTCGGTGCTGGTCAGGGACGCCCTCAACAATCCGGTCTCGGGAGTGACCGTCGGGTGGGCGACGACCAGCGGCGGTGCGATGACTCCGGCGAGTTCGGTCACCAACGCCAGTGGCATCGCGACCACGTCCTGGACACTGGGCACGGCGGCCGGCGCGCAATCCGCCACTGGATCGGTGGGCGGCCTCACCGGCTCCCCGGTGAACTTCTCGGCCACCGCCACGCCGGACGCAGCGGCGAGCATCGCGGTGTCCGCAGGCAACGGCCAGACCGCAACCGTGAATACCACCGTTGCCACCGCGCCCGCGGCGCTGGTCACCGACCAGTTCGGCAACCCGGTGAACGGTGTCTCCGTGACTTTCGCCGTTACCGGCGGGGGCGGCAGCGTGACCGGCGGCAGCCAGACCACCAATGCCAGCGGCATCGCGACGGTCACCAGCTGGCGCCTGGGGACCACCGCCGGCGCCAACAGCCTGTCCGCCGCCGCCACGGGGGTGGGCACGCCGGCCGGCTTCACCGCCACCGGGACGGCGGGCCCGGCAACCCAGATCGCCGTGAACGCCGGTAACGCCCAGAGCGCCACGGTCAACACCAACGTCGCCGTTGCCCCGAGCGTGCTGGTCCGGGATGCCTTCAATAACCCGGTGAGCGGGGTGGCGGTCGCCTTTGCGGTGACCGGCGGCGGGGGCAGCGTGGCCGGCCCCAACCAGACCACCAACGGGAGCGGCGTCGCCGCCGCGACCAGCTGGACCCTGGGCACGGTCGCGGGCAGCAATACGCTGTCCGCGACCTCGGCCGGCCTTTCCGGCAGTCCGGTACTGTTCACCGCCACCGGCACCGCGGGCGTCGCGACGACCATGACCCTGGCCGCCGGCAGCGGGCAGTCGGCCACCGTCAATACGTCGGTGGCCACCAATCCCTCGGTCCGAATCACCGATCAGTTCGGCAACAACGTGAGTGGCACCATTGTGTCCTGGGGCAGAACCGCTGGGAACGGCACCATCAACTGCGGCGGCGGGGCAACCACGGGCTGCACCGTGACCAGCGCCTCGGTGACGGGCCTGTCTACCCTGACGGCCTGGACCATGGGCACTACCGCCGGGACCAACACCATCACCGCGACGGCAGGCGGCCTCACCGGAAGCCCCGTGACCTTCAACGCCACCGGCAACCCGGGGAGCGTGACCACGATCGCGCTGAATGCCGGTGATGGACAAACCGTGCGCCCGGCACAGTCGGTGCCGATCCCGCCCTCGGTGATCGCCAGGGATGCCTTCAACAACTCGGTCCCGGGAGTTGTCGTGACCTTCACGGTGTCGGCGGGCACCGGTCAGGGACTGATCGTCTGCTCCGCCGTGGCCACCACTTCCTGCGGCGTCACCACCAACGGCTCGGGGGTGGCCACGCTGGTGAGCTGGACGTATAGCACCAGCGGCGTCCCGACTGTGGCCCAGCCGTTCGGGGGCGTGTATTTCAATGGCGTCACCGCGGCGGCTGGCACCGGCTCCTACGGTTTTCTCGGGGCGGCCCGCTGGTCCTTCGCGCTGGACGTGGCCCCGATCTTCACCGCCAACTCGCTGGGCAGTTGCGACGGATGCCACTCGGCGGGGAACTTCGGGATCTACACCAACATCGTGAACCGGGCGGCGGTGGATAACCCGGGGTGCGGGAACCTGGTGGTCACCACCGGCAGCCTCGCCAACAGCTTCCTGTACCAGAAGATCAACTGGACCCAGGCGGGGGGCTGCGGCGTCACCATGCCACAGGGCTCCCTCTCCCAGCTGACCCAGTCAGAACGATTCAGGATCCGGGACTGGATTCTCAACACGGCCCCCAACAACTGAGGGCGGACGGGGGATACCGGTGAGACCGGCACCATGACCGCACCTCCGGCGCGTGATGCCCGGCAGGACCGCCGTGTGACCCTATGGGTCGCTGCGGTTGCCGCGTTTGCGGGGAGCGTGATCCTGGACCACTTCCGCCCCCGCGACGGCTCCGGACTCGGCCTCTGCTGCTGGCGGTCGGCGGCACCGGGCCGCTGCACTTCGCCCTGAAGCCCTGGGCGGCCGAGATCGCCGACTGGTCCGATCGCCGCCCGCCGCCCGACCCACCGCCACGAGGTCCCTGAGGAGCTGACCCTGCTATGGACCGCCGGGCGAGAAGGGGTGGGATCCGTGAGGACCCCACCCCTTCTGTTGCCTGCCGATCTACTTGCCGCCGAACGGTCCACGGCGCCTAGAAGTTGAACTCCAGCCCGGTCGTCCAGGTCACGTTGGGCGCCAGCCCGCCGCGAATCAGCGGAACCTGGGCGTTGGTGACCAGGGTGGAGGCGCCGCTGAACCTGAACTTGAACCCCAGCGAGGCATTCATCCGGTTGTCGGCCTTGTTGGGAATGGGGGTCGGATCCACGCTACGCACGGCTGGCAGGACATAATGCACCGTGGGCGGCAGGTCGAACTTGCTGTCCCCGATCTGCCACTCGGAGAGCACGTCCACCCCCAGGGTGGCCCAGTCGTTGAGCGCCTGGTCGAATCCGCCGTTGGCGATCAGGGCGTTGTTGAGGTCGCTGGAGCCGCGGGAGAAGTACCCGAGGTTAAGGTGCGGGTTGAAGGTCCCGTAGCGCCCGGAGAGAATGACCAGGCCGCGGATGGAGGTGTGGCCGGAACCCAGCAGCTGCTTCTCATCGCCGGTAGGCAGGCGGACGTCCCCCAGGACGGCCACCCCGAACCGCTCACCGTCGAGCAGCCGGATCTTGACCCGGCCCGCCACGTCCCCGATCCCGGTGGCGGATCCGAACGTGGCCGTGCTGGCCTGAAGGATCGGGTCGGTGGCGCTGCCGCCGAAGTAGTGCAGGCTGGTGCCGCCGATCTGCAGGATCTGGGCGGAGCTGCGGCCCTTGATCTCGGTGTTGACCACCGGCACCGCGACGCTCAGGTCCACCCCGTCGAAGATGCCGTAGGTCGCGAAGAACGACGAAACGAGCAGGTCCACGAACAGCGACATCCGTACCTGGACCATGTCGTTCTCGTAGGGCAGGTCCCCCAGGCCGGGATTGCCGACGTCCTCATGGGTGAAGTTCAGGGTGAAGTTGTCGATCGGCACGCCCCGAAGGGTCTTGTATCGGATGCCGCTGAGGTTGGCACCCATCAGGAAGCGCCCCCGGCCCAGGGTCTGGGCCCGCTCGGCAAAGACCGGTCCCAGCGAGCTGCTGGTCTTGACCGGAAGGCCGCCGACGAACTTGACCGTGAGACCGCCGCTGGTGCCGCTGATGGGGAAGTTGGACGCGTTGAGGGCAATCGCGTCGTTCAGGAAGGTCTGAATGGTGCCAGCCCCGGTGGTCACCGAGGGGATGAAGTGCGCACCGTGAACCGTGTTTTGACCGTCCAGATCGAGACACAGCGGCTCACCGCAGGAACCGAAGGTCAGCAGTTCCGCGATCTTGTCGCGCATGTTCTGCGCGGCAGCGGGCTCGAAGGACAGGCAGAGCAGCACCAAGGCCAGGACGCCGGGACGTCGCATCAAGCCTCCAGATTGTGATGTGGGAAGACGCCCTAGAGTAAGGTCCGCCGTGCTGCGAGGCAAGATGCCCCAGGCAGGGGCCGCGGCCCCCGAATCAGTTCATGGCGGTGATGCGCCAGCCGCCGGCCGACTTTTCCATGTTGGCACTCCGCGGACCGGGGACCTCCTGCACCTTGCCCCGCTTGTCGCGCATCAGGGACACCCCCGAGATGGTGACCTTCGCCGAGGTGGCCCCTACGGACCAGTCGGTGTTCACGATCTTCCAGCGCGAGGTGTCCAGCGAGGTGCCCTCTTTCCACAATGCCTTGAAGGCATCCTGGTTGTCCTTGGGGAGCGCTGGGAACACGCTCATCATCCCCGAGAGGTCCCCGGCGGAGGTGGCCCGTGCGTAGCCGAGAAAGGCGTTTTCGATTGCCGGCCGCTCGTCCACGGGGGTGGCCGGCTGGGCGGACGGTTGCAGCGGAGTGGTCGTAGGCTGCGTCACCACCACCGGCGGCCCGGGGTCCGCCTGCTGCTGTCCTCCAGGCTGGACCGGACGAGGGTTATTCTGCGGGGTGTTCAGCTCGGGGCCCGGCTGGGGGTGCATCCGGGGATCGGGCACCGAGTTCCGCGGCGCCTGCTGCTGGGCCAGCTGGGTCCTGGCCCGGGCGGCGCTCTCGGCCAGCGCATAGGCGTCCGAGGCATCGCGCAGCGGAGTCAGAGCCTGGCCCCACTGATCGCGGCCCGCGAGCGCCTGGGCCCGGGACCGCTGCGAGTCCCCGGCCCTGAGCTCCTGCGCGGTGGCGCCGGCCGTGAGGGCGCGCTGGCGGGCACCGTTGACTCCGCTCAGGGCGTTCTCGTAGTCGGTACGCTGCCGCCGCAGCAGTGCCGGATCGCTGGCCACAGGCGCCGGGTCCGGGGGCGGCGCTGTAACGACGACGGTCTCCGGCGCAGGCTGGGCTACTGCCGGTACTTGCGAGCCAGCCGGGGGGGTGGCAGGGTCGATCGTGGGCAGCGTAGCCACGGGATCGCCCACCGGGTCCTGGACCGGCGAGGCCGGCTTCCAGGGCTGCAGTACGGCCAGCGCGGCCACGAGGGCCACCCCGGCGAGCCCGCCGCCGAGCAGCAGCCCCTTGCCACGCTGGCTGGGCAACGCCGGGCTGGTGACCACGGTGGCCGCCCGGGCCTGCGCGGTCCGGCTGGCGGCGGCCGGGTGGGCCGTGCCCCGGGCCGGTGTGGCCCCCGGTTGCGGGGCCCGGGTCCGCTTGGTCAGCGGGGTGGGCGAGATCGGCGTGCTCAGGCGCTTGAGCAGCTTGGTGTTCTCGCTCTTCTGGGCCAGCGTGATGAGCTGGCTCCGCATGGCATCGTCCGACTTGCCCGACGGCTCGCCGATCGCCTCGACCGCCGCTTCCATGGTGGGCCAGCGCTGGGCCGGATCCTTCTCCAGCATCCGCAGCACGGCGTGCCTGAGGTCTTCCGGACAATCGGCGCGGAACTGCTCGATCGGCGGCGGCGGATCGTTGAAGTGTCCGTACATGATGGCCATCATCGAGCCGCCGCTGAACGGGGGCCGCCCGGTGATCATCTCATACGCCACCACGCCCAGCGAATACTGGTCCGAGGCACCGGTGACATCCTGGGCCATGCACTGTTCCGGGCTCATGTAGGTGGGGGTGCCCACCGTCATGCCCGTCATGGTCAGCCCCTCCGCCTGCGACACCTTGGCGATGCCGAAGTCGGTGATCACCGACCAGCCTTCATCGTCAATCATGATGTTGGCCGGCTTGATGTCCCGGTGGATGATCCCCCGGCGATGGGCGTAGCCGAAACCGCCGCCCACCTGGTGCAGGATCATCTGGATCATTGGAATCGGCAGCGGTCCGAGCTCCTTGACCACCGAATCCAGCGGCCGCCCCGAGATGAACTTCATCACGAAGTAGAGCAGCCGGTCGGTCTCCCGGACGGCGTACACCGGAATGATGTTGGGATGGCTGAGTGAGGCCGCGGTCCGGGCCTCGCGCTTGAAGCGCTCGATCATGCCGTCGCCATGAACCAGCGCCGGCGACATGACCTTGATGGCGACCTTCCGGTCCAGGGCGATCTCGTGCCCGAGGTAGACCGCGGCCATACCGCCCCGGCCCAGCTCGCCCAGGATCTCGTACTCCCCCAGAGTGGCTTCCCGCAGCAGCTCGTGCTGCTCCACCCACATGCTGTCGCCCCCGGAGCGGGGTGGCTCCACCCGGATCTGCTCGGTGGCCAGCGAGGCCTGCGCCCCGGACACGTCGTTCCCGCACACGGCACAGTAGTGCGCCCCGGCGTTCACCGAGTTGCCGCAACGGTTGCAGAACGACGGTGCGATCGGCTGGGTCACGACGCGCGTCCTGAAGTCAAAGGGTACTCGGGAGCAGGCCCTAAGATAATACGAATCCGGGAGTTTGGCTTCTCACCCGGCAGCCGTCCTGGCTCCCCCCCGGTGCCCCGACCGGAGCCCGGCAAGGCCCTCCCGCCACGCTAGGCGATCACCCCGAAACCGCCGGCGCCGGCCCGGTAGCGCTCATTCGGCGGCGTCCACCCCGGTCAGGCGGAGCAAGACCTGCGCCCGGATCCGCCGCTGGCCGTCGCCCGTTTTGGCCCCCACCGCCCCCGGTCACCGGCTCGGCATTGATCGGAATTCGCCGCCCCGGTAACCTTCCTCCCCGAGGCGTGGTGGCCGAGCGGTTTAAGGCAGCGGTCTTGAAAACCGCCGAACCTGCAAGGGTTCCGTGAGTTCGAATCTCACCCACGCCGTCGGCTTGACGGGCCCCGACCCGGGCGCTAATGTTGCCGGACAATTGAAGTGCCCCGTGGTGATTTGCCGCCTATTGCAGCCACGTAAAACAAGTGCTAAAACGCGACGCGCCCGGCGGCCACTTTGTCCGCCGGGCTTCGTGTATTCATCCGGGATCGCTCCGGGTGGACGTCGCAGGCAGCATCACTGATGCCGCGTTCACCCGCTATCCGAGGAGCGTTCCGTGCCCGAGTCCCCTCTCCACTCCCTCACCCGCCTCGTGCGCGCGGGGGTCGCCAGCGACCGCCACCACGGCGCCGTCATCCCACCCGTCCACCTGTCCTCCACCTTCGCCTTCGGCGGCTTTCGCGACAAGCGGACCTACGACTACACCCGGACCGCCAATCCCACCCGGGACCTGCTCGGCGCGGCCCTGGCCGACCTCGAGGGCGGCGCGGGTGCCGTGGTCACCTCCACCGGGCTGTCGGCGGTGCTCCTGGTGCTGCACCTGCTCAAGCCGGGCGACCGCCTGGTGGCCCCGCACGACTGTTACGGCGGCACCCGGCGGCTGCTCGACTCGCTGGCGCAACGCGGGCAGTTCGAGGTGACCTACACCGACCAGAGCCAGGCCGTGCAGCTGCGCCGTGCGCTGGCCACCCCCGCCGCGATGCTCTGGGTGGAGACTCCCAGCAACCCGCTTCTGCGCATCACCGACATCGCGCTCGCGGCCCGGCTCGCCGCCGGCGCCGGGGCCCTCCTGGTGGTGGACAACACCTTTCTCTCCCCCGCCCTGCAGCGGCCGATCGCGCTGGGCGCGGATCTGGTGGTGCACTCCACAACCAAGTACCTCAACGGCCATAGCGATGTGGTGGGTGGCGCCGTGGTGGCCCGGGACGCGACGCTCCATGATCAGCTGGCATGGTGGGCCAACGTCATCGGGGTGACCGGGGCGCCATTCGACAGCTACCTCACCCTCCGGGGCCTGCGGACCCTGCACGTCCGGCTCAGACAGCACCTCGAGAACGCCGCCGCTGTGGCCGACGCCCTGGCGGGGCATCCGGCGGTGGCCCGGGTCCACTACCCCGGGCTGGCCGACCACCCGGGGCACGCCCTCGCGGCCAGGCAGCAGGACGGATTCGGGGCGATGGTGAGCTTCGAACTGGCGGGTGGCGAGGCGGCGATTCCGGCGTTTCTCGACGGCCTGCAGTGCTTTACCCTGGCCGAGTCCCTGGGCGGGGTCGAGTCACTGGTGGCACATCCCGCGACCATGACCCACGCTTCCATGACGCCACAGCAGCAGGAAGCCGCCGGGATCACTCCCGGCCTGCTTCGCCTGTCGGTCGGGATCGAGGCGGCGGAAGACCTGGTGGCCGATCTCGCCGGAGCCCTGGACCGGGCCGAACTGGCGGTGGTACCCCAGCCGGCATAGTGCCGCCCCGATCGGTCAGAGCGGCTCCGGCTGGGACCCGTCGGGGGGCGGGGCGGGTACCGCCTGGCAATCCACGAACTCGCCGTAGCCCTGCTGGTCCCGCAGGGTCCAGACGGCCCGGTCGATCCGCCGCCCGCCGGTCGGCACCCGGGCCCGCCAGGTGAGTTCATCCACCGCCCGCCAGCTCCAGTCCCACGCGCTGACGACCGTGTCACCGCCCTGGTCGGTGAGGATGATGCTCGAGCCGTCCGCCCGGTTGAGCGTCTTCCGGCCCTGCAGGTCCACGATCACCGCGTGCACCGTGTCGGCGCTGATCGTACAGCCGGTGAGCGCAGGGTTGAGCCGCCGGAGCGGAAAGTCCACCTGTCGCGGGCTGAGCAGCAGGGCGGTCAGCTGGTACTCCTCGTAAAGGCCGAAACGCACCCGCAAGGTGAGCGATCCAGCCGGCACCGTGGTGCGGTAGCTGCCATCCAGTCCCGTCCGCACGGCGGTGTCAGCGATGAGCACGAACAGGCCGGCGATGGGAAACCCCGTGAGGGAGTCGAAGATCCGGCCGTAGATCTCGACCCGGGACGCCGGCGGTTTCTCGGGCGGGCTGGTCGGGCCAGGACCGTAGCAGGCAGCCAGGAGCGCGATCGGAATCAAACGGGGCGGGCGCATGCAGGCCTCCTTGCGCACAGGACGGTGACGCACGACGAATATTGCATCCGGTCCCTGAATGGGCCAGTTCCGGCAGGGAGGGAGTCGTGCGGGGGGAGCGTCTTCGCCCTTGTCCCACCATCGGCGCGAGACTAGAATCCCCCTCCGCTGGAGTCGTGGCCGAGTGGCTGAAGGCGGCGGTTTGCTAAACCGTTATAGGGTTGAAAAGCCCTATCCAGGGTTCGAATCCCTGCGACTCCGTATCAGGGCGGCGGGCGACGGAGAACGGGCGACTGCCCGTCCCTCTCCCGTCGCCCGTTCGCTTGCGCCCCCATCACCAGCCCCGCCACGCCCATGACCATCCGCGTCCGCTTCGCCCCATCCCCCACCGGCTTCCTGCACGTCGGTGGCGCCCGGACCGCCCTGTTCAACTGGCTGTACGCCAGGAATACCGGCGGCACCTTCATCCTGCGGGTCGAAGACACCGACAAGGAGCGCAGCACCGAGGCGCACACCCAGGTCATCCTTGACGGCATGCGCTGGCTGGGCATCACCTGGGATGAGGGCCCGCTGTTCCAGGGACAATACGGCGCGCGCCACAAGGCCGACGCCGAACGGCTGCTCGCCGCCGGAAAGGCGTACCGCTGCTTCTGCACTCGTGAGGAGCTGGACGCGGCCCGGGCCAAGATGGAGAAGACCAGCAGCGGCTTCCGCTACGACGGTCGCTGCGGCCGGCTGTCCGAGGCAGACATCACCCAGCGGCTCGCGGCCGGCACGCCGTTCAGCATCCGGCTTCGCATGCCGGAAGCGGAGATCGCCTGGGAGGATGCGGTCCACGACCGCATCAGCTTCCAGGGCCACGACCTCGACGATTTCATCATCCTCAGGAGCGACGGCAGCCCGATCTACAACCTGGCGGTGGTGTCGGACGACATCGAAATGCGGATCACCCACGTGATCCGCGGCGACGACCACATCTCCAACACGCCCAAGCAGATCGCCATTTACCGGGCCTTCGGCCGCCCGGCGCCGGTCTTTGCCCACGTGCCGATGATCCTCGGGTCCGACGGGAAGAAGCTCTCCAAGCGTCACGGTGCCACCGCGGTGGGCGACTACCAGAACCAGGGCATCCTGCCGCTGGCCATGCGGAACTTTCTGGCGCTGCTGGGCTGGTCGCCGGGGGGAGACCGGGAGATCATGCCGGAGGAAGAGATGATCCGGCTGTTCTCGCTGGAGGGGATCCAGCGAAAGGCGGCGGTCTTCGACGTCACCAAGCTGGAGTGGATGAACGGTCAGTACCTCTCGGCCGTCCCCACCGAGGACCTCGTGGCGCCGGTGGCCCGGCACCTCGCCGAACTGGGTGTCGACCCCGGCTCCCGGGACATCCGCCCCGCCATTGACGCGGTCAAGGCACGCAGCCGAACCCTGCTCGACGTGGCCACCCAGGTGGCGGTGCGGCTCGAGCGTGCGCGCGTCGTGCGAGACGCCAAGGGTGCGGCGCTGGCGGCCAGGTTGGGCGAGAGCTTCCGCGCCAACCTCGCGGTCGCCGGCACAGCCCTTGGCAGTCTTGGTCCCGCGGAGTGGACCGCACCCAATCTCGAGGCCGCGATCAAGGCGCTGGCGGAGCGGGAGGGCAAGAAGCTGGGAGATCTGATGCAGCCGGTACGGGTGGCGCTCACCGGCGGCACGGTGTCGGAGCCGGTCAACGAACTGCTCGCCGTCGTGGGGCGGGAGGAGAGCCTGGCCCGCATCGAGGCGGCCGCGAAGTGATGAAGAGCGGCGGTTGGGCGGTGGGGCGGTCAGGCGGTTGGCTGCGGGTTCCTGGGATACTCTCCCTCGCCGTTGCGGTCACTGTGTGCCCCAGCCACCTCGCCGCCCAGGGCATCATCCACGCCCCCGCGCCCGTCCGCCTCATTCTCACCGGCGACATCAACCTCGGCACCCGTACGCTGGACCAGGGCCTTCCGCCCGACAGCGGGCGGCGGCTGTTCGACGAGGTGGACTCGCTGCTCCGCGGGGACCTGATCATCGGCAACTTCGAGGGGGTGCTGTCGGATTCGGGGGAGTCCACCAAGTGCGCCCCCAAGTCGACGCGCTGCTACGCCTTTGCCACTCCCACCTGGCTGGCGCCCCGGATGCAGGAGGCGGGGTTTACCCATCTCAACCTCGCCAACAACCACGCCAACGACTACGGCGCGGCCGCTCGACAGCATACCGAGGACACCTTCCGCGCCCTCGGCCTCACCCCGTACGGGCCGCTCGGCCAGGTCGCCATCACACCGGTGTTTCGGGACGAGGGCATGACCCTCGTCGGAGTGATCGGCTTTGCCACCTATCCCCACTCCTACAACCTGCTCGACATCCCCGGCAGCGCCGAGCTGGTCGGAATGGTCCGCCCGCTGGTGGACGTGCTGGTGGTGACCTTCCACGGCGGCCAAGAGGGAGCGGCGGCGACGCGCGTCGGCGCGGGACCGGAGTTCCTGGGCCGGGAGCCGCGCGGCGACCTCCGCCGCTGGGCCCGGGCGGTGATCGATGCGGGGGCGGACGCCGTGGTGGGACACGGGCCGCACGTCCTCCGCGGGGTCGAGTTCTACCAGGGCCGGCCGATCGCCTACTCGCTGGGGAATTTCCTTACCTACAGGGGCTTCTCCATGGAGGGCGTGCTGGGTGTGACGGCGTTGCTGGAGCTGGACCTCGGTGCCGATGGCAGTTACCAGAGCGGCCGCCTCCCGCCGCTGCTGCAACTCCCCGGAGTGGGCCCGGCGCCCGATCCCTCGGGAGCTGCGACGCGCCTCCTCCAGCGGGTGACCCGGCTCGACTTCCCGGAGACCGGGGCGCGGATCGAGGACGACGGGACGATCCTTCCACCGTAGTGCCCCTGCCCGCTCCTGAATGTGAAAGCGGCCCCGGAGATCCGGGGCCGCTTTCGTCGGGACACCTAGGACCCTCTCTCAGGGACGGCTGCCAGTGCCGGTGCTCCGAGCGGCCCCTTGCCGAGGTGCAGCCTGAATCGCCGCGGGCGGGACCGGCAAGGGGATGGTGCTGATCTTGGCGACGCCGGCCACCGCCCGGCCCCCCGACTCGAAGAAGAGCGGGAAGTCGTTCGGTCCCGGCAGGGCCTGGGAGGCGCAGGGAATCGTGATGGCTGTCAGCCCGGTCGTGGTCTGATGCTGAGTGATCTGATTGGCCGGAATGGTCTCAATGCAGGAGATGATCGCTCCCACGTTGGTGAACTGGGAACCCATGTCTGCCAGGAACTGGTTCTCGGTATCGATTCCGGCCTGACCGTAGAACCCGACGTGCTCACCCAGGAACACGATCCGGCCCCCCTGTGCCGCGAACGCCTTGAACCCGTTGATGTCGTTCCGGGTATAGGGAATCGTCGGATTCCAGAGGAAGATGACCTTCACGTTCGCAGGGATGTTGCTCCAGTTCGCGGCCGGGACCGAGTCCACTTTCACGATCGAGAAGCCATTGGCCGTCATCACGGAGTCGATCCGGAAATTCCCGGCGTCCCCGCATTCACTGTTGCCGAAGCAGCTGGACGCCCGGCCTCGATCGTACATGACCACGTTGCCGTTGGAGCGGGAGCCGCTGGCCGTGTAATTGACCATATTCGCCGCGAACAGTCGGTTGTTCGGGTCCTGCGCCATGAAGTTCGCGTCAAACAGGTTCATGTCGTTGATCACGATCACGTCGGTGCCGGCGCTCGGGATCGGGCTGATGACGATCTTGCCGCAGCCCGCGGTCGCGGGCGTTGCGGTGACCCGGGCACAGATCTGGAAGCTCGACGGAGTCGGCACCGTGACCGGGGCCTGGTAGAAGCCGCTGGTGTCCACCGTGCCGAAGGTGGCATTGCCGCCGTCGGTGCCGTTGACCGACCAGGTGAAGGGACCGGTCGCGCCGGTGGCGGTGAACTGCTGGGTGCCCCCCGGCAGCCTCTCCACCGAGTCCGGGGTGATGATCAGCGCCTGCGGCCCGAGGATGGTGACGGTCGTGCGATGCGCTGACGCCGCTCGGGGCCTGGAGCGTGGCTGGCGTCCGGGCGGTCACGGTCATCACTCGGGAGGTGCCTGCGGTGGTCCGGAGCAGTCCCTGGGCATTGACCGGGATACCCGTGTCGTCGGTGGACCAGGAAATGTAGAAGCTGGTCACCGGCTGCTGCTGGCCATCCAGCGCCGAGACCGTGAAGGTCATCGCGTCGCCGGCAGTCAGGGTGGTGTCCAGCGGCGAGAGGCCGATAAACGCGACGTTGCTGCCGGGACCGGTGTACGACGGCATCATCCCCGGGGTCGAGGCCGGAGTCCCGGCACGCACTTCCACCGATTGCACCGATGTGAACAGCACCGTGCCGGTCTGGGTCTCGTAGTCCAGCTGGACCGAGAGCGTCTCCGCCGCCGCGGCGGTCACGAAACTCAGCGAGACATTCAGGCCATTGGTGTTGACGTTGAACGGGACCACCCGCTGCACGATGTCGCGCGAGATGTCGTTTACGGTGCGATAGAGCCGGACCCGCACCTGCTCCACCGCCAGGTTCACACCGAACCGGACCAGTGAGGGCGGCGCCACCGCCGACACCGAGACCGCCGCGATGCCGGGACCGCCGGGGCCGGCGGGGCCCGCTTCAGTACATCCCAGCGCCAGCGCAGGAAGCGCCGCCAGGGCCAGCCGGTTGAACGGCCTCATACATATACCTCCGTGCGAAAGCGCCAGATGCGGCGCAGCAGATCGTCGAGGAAGCCTTGACTGACAAATGCCTGGACCGCGGCCATGGTGGCCTCGGCGTCCACGCCCCAGAGCGCCGAGCGCTTGATCTCGGTCTCGAAATCCGCATGGATGTAGATCCGCTGGTCCTGGCTCCAGGACACCGGCAGGACCTGGCTCAACTCCGCCGCGAGACCATTCACCCCCGGCCCACCCACGGCGATGGTGGGATTGAGGTGGAAGATCCGGTTCTGCAGGAACCAGACGTCGCCCACGACCACCGCCCGACGAAATGCCTGGCCGTCACTGCGCCGGTCAATCTCCGCCTTGAGGCGATAGGCGGTGGGACGGTCCCGCTCCTCGGAACGCAGATCGGAGCCGGTCACGATCACCACGGTCTCTTCGGTGTCCACCAGTTTCATCTTGGCTCCGTGCTGGCCGAATCCGGCTGCTGGCGCTGGGCCCGCTCGAGGTCCTTCAGCCGCTGCTGTTCCTCCCGGAGCGCCCGCACCGCGTCCTTGAACTCGTCCACCGTCGTGGTCCGCTGGGCCGCCCGGCGGAGGTCCTCCGCAATCCACTGGCCGCCATGGTCAATGGCGCGGCGCTGGTCGCCGCTGGCCGGGAGCGGCAGCAGGGCCAGCACCGCCGCGGGAATGCGCAGGCCGGCGATGTAAATACTCCGGCTGTCCAGTCCGAACTTGAGACCCTCAACCTCCGCTGTCCAGTCCGGGAGCTGCGCCCGGTCCGCGCCCGGCTCACCCGCAATGGAATCGAGGTAACGCTGCACGATCGCGGTCACCGCGCTGTCCACCAGCTCCGCGTGCGTCCGTTCGATCCGCCGGGCCAGGTCCCGGGGCGGGAGCGGCAGCGGCCGCACCCACAGGCGGCCATCGCCCAGTGACGGGCCGATCCGCCCGGCGGGCGGACGACGCCGCAGACTGTCGCGCGGCGTGGGCGCCAGCGGCTCCGACCGCACCGGTATTGTGGTGTCGATCGGCTGCGGCTCGAATCGGAGCGGGCGCCACGGATGCGTGGCCTGCCCCTGCTCCACCCGCGGCGAATAGACCGGCACCGGAATGGTCCGCTCGAAGTCGCCCGGCGTGGGCAGCACCAGCAGCAGCGGCCGCCGGCGGTCCGGGACCTCGGGCAGGCGGCCGTGAATGACCACCAGGAAGAGCAGGCTGTGGACCAGAACACTGGCCCCCAGCGCAATCGCCCCGAATCGCCGGTCCCGTGGGGGCATTTCAGGCACCAGCAGCCCCCGCCAGCCGGCTCCGGGTCCGGCCGAGGCGCAGGACACCCTCGCGAATCCGATCCGGTCCCACCGTCAGCGCCACTCGGAAATACCCCTCTCCCCCGCCACCGAAGGCGCTACCGGGAAGAGTCACCACCCCCTCCCGCTCCAGCGCCTGGGTGGAAAACTCCGCCGACCGAACCCCGTTCGGAAGAGGGACCCAGAGATACATCGCCGCCTTTGGCGTTTCAATACGAAACCCACTGTCGCGCAGCGCTGCCACACCGGCGTCCCGACGCCGCTGCAACTCCGCCACAATCGGCGGCACCAGCGCCTCGGCGTGGTCCAGGGCGTAGGCCGCCGCCTGCTGGATCCCCAGCCAGGGCCCGGTGTCCACATAGGACTTCACTCGCACCAGCGCTGAGATGAAATGCGCCGCCCCGGCGGCCCAGCCGATCCGCCAGCCGGTCATCGAGTGGCTCTTGCTGAGCGAGTAGAACTCGACCGCCACCTCATTGGCGCCGGGAATCTCGAAGATGCCCGGAGCGCGATACCCATCGAAGGTGAGGTCGCAGTAGGGATTGTCATACGCCAGCACGATGTTGTGCCGGCGGCAGAAGGCGACCGTGCGCTCCAGATACTCGCGCGGCGCGACGGCCGCCGTGGGATTGTTGGGATAGTTGAGATACACCAGGCGGACCCGCCGGAGGGTCGGCTCGGGGATCTCCTCCAGCTCCACCAGGTAGTTGGTCCTGGGCGTGAGCGGATAGATCAGCGGCTCCGCGCCGGCCAGCACCGTGCCGCCGAGATAGGCCTGGTAGCCCGGCTCCGGCACCACGGCCACGTCGCCAGGGTCCAGCACGGCGGAGGCGAAGTGCGACAGCCCTTCCTTGGATCCGATCAGCGGCAGCAGTTCGGTGACGGGATCGAAGCTGACCCCGAAGCGCCGCCGCATCCAGTCGCACGCCGCCCGGCGGAAGTTGGGGTTGCCCTGCTGGAACCCGTACTTGCTGAGCCGGGTCTCGGCGACCGCCCGTTGCATCGCCTCGATCACGGGCGCCGGGGGCGGGTAGTCCGCGTCGCCGGCACCGAGATCGATGAGGTCCACCCCCTGCTCGATCAGCTGGCGCTTGCGAGCCGGCAGGTCGGCAAGCGGATAGCCCGGCAGCCGCGAGAGCCGCTGGCTGGGCCGGAACCGGAACTCACTCACCGCCAGGGTGCGCGGACAGCCGTCCCCGCCTCCGATCGCCCCGTCGCCCAATCACTTGACCGGATTCCTGAGCAGACCGACACCGGGGATCTCCACCTCGGTCACATCGCCGCTGGTGAGCCGGGTAGTGCCCGCCGGCGTTCCGGTGGCGATGATATCGCCGGGCTCGAGCGTCATTGCCTGCGAGATGAACGCCAGCAGCATCGGGACGCCGAAGGCCATGTCGCTGGCCCGGGCGCGCTGCACTTCCCGCCCGTTGACCCGGCCGATCACCTCCAGCGCCGACCAGTCCTTCACCTCCACCGCCTCCTGACTCACGGGACAGAAGCTGTCGAAGCCCTTGGCCCGGGCCCACTGCCCGTCCACCTTCTGCAGGTCGCGGGCGGTCACGTCGTTGACACAGAGGAAAGCGATGCGGGCCGTGGCCGCCCGCACCTCGGTGATGTTGCGCAGCCGCTCCAGCACCACGATCCCGATCTCCGCCTCCTGTTCCACCTGCATCGAGATCGGCGGCAGAACGATGGGCTCGCCGGGACCGATCAGCGCGGTGGTCGGCTTGAAGAAGATGATCGGCTGCTTCGGCATGGGATTGCCGAGCTCCTCCGCGTGCGCGCGGTAGTTCCGGCCGATGCCGATGATCTTGCCGGGCTTCCCTAGAGTCATACGCTGGCTCCGATTCCGTGACGGGCGTAGAAGTCCTCGATGCGGGTGCGGACCTCGGTCCAGGTGGCGATCACCCGGTTGGCCCGGGGCAGGCCGCTCAACACCAGCTTGCCGTATCGCTTGGTGACGACCCGCTTGTCCAGCAGCACCACGGTCCCGATGTCGGTGCGGGTCCGGATCAGCCGGCCGAAGCCCTGCTTGAGCTTGAGGGCGGCGTGGGGCAGCAGGTAGCCCATGAAGCCGTCCTCGCCCTGCTCCGCCAACCGTTCCAGCCGCGCGGCGGTGAGCGGTTCGGACGGCACCTTGAAAGGTAACTTCGTGATGACCAGCGACCGGAGCGCCCGGCCCGGCACGTCCACGCCTTCCCAGAAGGAGTCGGTCCCCAGCAGGATGGCCCGTCCCAGCTCGCGAAAGCGGGCCAGCAGGACGTCACGGGGCGACTCTCCCTGCACCAGGATGGGCCAGCGCTCGCCGGCAATCCCGCGCAACTCCACCGCCGCCCGGCGGAGTGCCCCGTGGCTGGTGAACAGCACGAACATCCCACCGTCGGAGGCCCAGGCCAGGTCGTGCACCACCTGCACCACCGCCCCGGCGTGGCCGGGCTCGTCCTCGCGCGGATCGGGCAGGTCGTTGGGAATGCCGAACAGGCACTGCTCGGCGTAGTCGAACGGCGATGGCAGGATCGCCTTCACGGTTACCGGGGTGTCCTCGCCCGCCAGCCCCAGCCGCTGTTGCAGGAACTCGAACTCTCCGCCGGCGGCCAGGGTGGCACTGGTGAGAGTGACCGTCCTGACGCGGTCGAAGAGAGACTCGCGCAGTATGGGCGCGAGGTCGAGCGGCACCGCCGCCATGCTGAGCTGCTGGCCCTTGGGGCCGGTGCGTTCCAGCCAGCGCACCGTGGGCGGGCCACCACCAGCCGGCCGGAGGGCCTGGTTGAGCGAGTCCGAGGCGCTCTCCATCCGCCGCATCACCCCTCGCAGCTCCCCCAGCAGCTGGGTGCGCCGCTCGGTAGTCTCCGCCCCGGCCAGCCGGTCCGCAATGGTCTCGATATTGTCCCGGATGGAGCGGAACGCGAGCAGGGTGCTGTCCAGCTCCCGGCCCAGGCCCGCCGCCCAGACGTCGTCGCGGGAGAACTCCTCGGTCAGGCGGAGCACCCCGCCCGGTTCCGCCTCCAGGCGCTGGTGCAGCCGCAGCAGCAGCTGGTCGGAGGCCCGTCGCGCATCGGACACCGCGGGCAGCAGCCGCTCGCGCAGCAGGTCCAGACTGGCCCGCGCCAGCAGGTCGTCGCTGGCGCCGAGTTCATAGGCCAGGGTCGGCAGCAACCCCTTGCCGTTGCGCTCGAAGCGACCCAGCAGCCGGCGCAGGCCCCGGCTGGTCACCTGGGCGCCGAGGTGCGAGGCGGCCACGTCCTCGAGGTGGTGCGCCTCGTCCAGGATCAGCCGGTCATAGGGGGGGAGCACCGCCGCCTCCCGCCAGTTGTCCGAGGCCCGCCGAACCGAGATATCGGCCGCCAGCAGGTGGTGATTGACCACCACCACGTCCGCCTCGGCCGCGCGCCGCCGGGCCCGGAACAGAAAGCAGGCATCGAAGTGCGAGCACTGCAGCCGGGGGCAGAGATCCGCTTCGGCGCTGACTTCGTCCCACACCTCACCGCTGGGGCTCACCGGCAGGTCGGCCAGGGTGCCGTCGGTGGTGTGCCCCGCCCAGGCGAAGAGCCCCTGCAGTTCGTCAAACTTGTCAGGCTCCAGCAGGGACCGCTGGGTCCCCACCGCGTGATGCAGCCGCGCCAGGCAGAGGTAGTTGCGCCAGCCCTTGAGCAGCGCGAACGTGGGCTCGTGGCCCAGCGGCGCCAGGGCATCCCTGAGCAGCGGCAGGTCCTTCCCCACCAGCTGTTCCTGCAGGTTGATGGTGTTGGTGCTCACGACGGTCCGTTCCTTGTTGGCCCGGGCCCAGGCCAGCGCCGGGATCAGGTACGCAAAGGACTTCCCCACCCCGGTGCCGGCCTCCAGCAGCACCACGCCGCCGTCGTTGTAGGCATCGGTGATGTGTGCCGCCATGTCGCGCTGGCTGGGCCGGTCCTCATACTGGCCCAGCGCCCCGGCCACCGGGCCGTGCTCGCCCAACTGATCCACCACTTCAAAGGGGTCGAGCCGGGTCCCGGCGCCGTCCCGCGGCACTTCCACCACGACATAGAGCCCGGTGGCGTCGTTGCTGATGATGCCGAACCCGCTGCCCGAATCGTGCAGACGGGCCGCCACGCTGAGGTCCGCCATGGACGGCTCCAGCAGGCCGCTGGGATGGTTGTGCAGCAGCATCTCGCCGCGGGCGCAGACTCCCGGGAGCGCCAGCACCCGGTCCACCGTGCCCCGGGCCACCGCGCGGGCCTCGACGAGGCACCCCTCGGCGTCCACCGTGGCCACGAACGACACCTCCCGGCCACCGGCGGCCGAAATCTCCCCGGCGAGGTAGCCCTGAACGGTTGCCGGGATGCGGGAGGTGGCGGGGTTGGGCATTGAGGGTTCAGCTATCGGCTATCAAGGGTAGGAGAGGCGGGCTCACAGGGGAGAAGATTAACCGAAGGCTCCGGGTTTTCCTACGGCCCACCCGACGGAAAAGCCGATTGCTGCTAGCCGTCGCTACGTTTTCAACTCCCGCTTCTTCGCCGCCGGGAACAGGACGTTGTTGAGGATGAGCCGGTAGCCCGGCGAATGGGGGTGGAGAGAGAGGTCGGTGGGCGGATCACCGATCTGGTGCTGCGGGTCTTCGGGGTCGTGACCGCCATAAAACGTCCAGGTGCCCTGGCCCAGCTCGCCGTGGATGTACTTGGCCCAGCCGGCCCCGGGTTCCTCCGCGAGAATGGTCACCGCCGGTTTGAGCGTCCGCTTGGTGAAGGAGGTGGTCAGCCCATAGAAATCGGGGATCACATCGCGGTGATTCTGGACCAGCATCGCAGGCACCGGGTCGATCTTGGCGCTGAAGCCGAAGAGCCTGAATGCCCCCAGCTGCTGCCTGCGGTCCAGGCTGTTCACCTGGTGCCCGTCAATGTCGGAGAAGGAGGGCACGTTGGGTGACAGCTCCAGCTGCGCGCCGGTGAATGCCAGGGTCTGGCTCCAGTCGAGCCGGCGGCTGGCATCGGGATCCATCGGGGTGCCGTCGGCGTAGGAGGCGGCGATGTCGGTCCGGGCGCTGGCCAGCGCCAGATCCAACGTCTCGGTGGCGGTGCACATGGCGAACAGGAACCCGCCCCGCTCGACGAAGCCGCGGATCTCCTGTGCCACCGCCCGCTTCACCGCCGGTACATTGGGAAAGCCCAGCTGGCGCGCGACCGCCTGGTTTCGCTGGACCATATCGGCCAGCCACGGAGCGCCGGCGTAGTTGAGGAAGAACTTGGAGTATTGGCCGGTGAAATCCTCATGGTGCAGGTGCAGCCAGTCGTAGGTGGTCAGTCCCCGGGACAGCACCTCGGGATCCCAGGTCTTCTGGAACTCGATGCCGGCGTAGTTGAGAACCATGGTCACCGCGTCATCCCACGGGGAGGCGTTGGGCGGGGCATACACCGCCACCTTGGGTGGCTTCTCGAGCGGGATGGCGTCCATGTTGTTCTGCTGCAGCCGGGCCCGGATGTCCACCAGATCGCCCTCCGACAGGGGAATCGTGGTGACCCCGGCCAGCGCCGCGTCGCGCGTGGTGAGGCTGTCGCCCGGCACGAGGAAGGAGCCGCCGCGGTAGTTGAGGAACCACTCAGCCTTGGCACCGCGCTGCAGCACCCGGAAGGTGACGCCGTACGCCTTGAGGTGGTCCGACTGGGCTTCATCCATGGGAATCAGCAGCCAGGGGGCTGCAGCCGTGGCAAACACAGCCCGCCGTGGCACCGAGGCGGCAAGGACGACCGCGCTGGCACTGAGGACAAACTCGCGCCGTTTCATGTCTGGGGCACCGCGTTGCGGGTCTGGTCCAGCAGCCGCCGAGCCTGCGGGATCAGTGCACTGCCGGGGTACTCCAGAATCATCCGCTCCAGCACCGCCACGGCTTTCTCCCGGTAGTCCTGCCCCACATAGAGTCGTGCCAGTTCCAGCAGCGCGGCGGCGGCCGTGGCCGGTGCATCCGGCAGCACCGCCGCCTGGAGGGCGGCCTCGGCCTCCGCTCCCCGCGCCACCCCCGCATATACGCGGCCGCCAAAGAGGAGCAACTCGGCCCGGCCGCCATCGGCGGGAAGTGTGCGGGCCGCCTCGACGAGCGTGGCCGCCGCCGCCGCGCTATCGCCCCGGTCAAGCTGCTGGAACGCTCGGCCCAGCGGCACGAGCGTGTCCGGTCCGATGGGCTGGAGCAGCGCGAGGATGACGGCGCGTTCGGTCGCCTCCATGCGGGTGCCGGCGAAGGGCCCGGCCTGCCGCCAGAGGTCGGAGACACCCTTGAGGTCGCCGGCGTAGAGCCGGAACCGGCCCAGCAGTGCCAGCGCCTCCACGCTGCTGTCGGCCTCCAGCGACGACTCGGCCCGAGCGATCTCCCCGTCGACAGCCCAGCGTGCGGCCACACTGCGGCGGAGCCGGCGATACTCGTCCACCGCCAGCAGCCCGCGCAGGCGGTTCAGCTCGGTCGCAGCTTCGGCGGTCTTGCCCTCCTTGACCAGCAGGTCCACCAGGGTGGCGGAGGCCCCCGCAGCCACCGCCGGGCCGGTGGCGGGATCCTGCGCGAGTTCCCGAAGCATCCGGCGGGCAGAGGGCCGGTCCCCGGCGGCTGCGTAGCCCCGCGCCGCGTCCAGGCGGTATCGGGCCTTCTGCGCCGGATTGGTCCACCGGGCTCCCAGCGCCTCCATGGTGCGGGCCTGCGCCAACTGGTAGGGCTGGCTGGTCTCGTTGCGCACCTGCTCCAGGAAGCCCTGCAGCACCTCCACTTGCTGCGCCGGGATCGCGGGGAGCGCCAACATCATGGCGTCAAACGCGCCCACGGGATCGCCCCATCGGGCCCGGAGATCCACCAGCAGTCGGGCTGGTTCGGCGCCCGGCTCCCGCTCCAGCACCGCGAGGATCCCTGGGCGCGCGGCGGCGGGTGCGAGGGACAACGTGGCAATCGCCGAGGAGCGGTATCCCGGCAGCTGGCGGACCGCGCGGGACCATTCGTGCACGGCGGTGGTCCAGTCTTCCTCGGTTACCGCCAGCTGCGCGATCTCCGGAGCCAGGGCTTCGGGCTTGCCGATCCGTTCCCGCCCCAGCTGGTAGGCCCTTCGCGCCAGCGGTCGGTCCCGTCGCTGCAGGGCGGCGGCGGCCCACTCTCGGAAGGGCGTTTCATCCCCTGGCGCGATGCGCGACCATTGTTCCACCAGCTGCGGCAGACTGTCGAGCAGGTTGGCCTGGGTGTACGCGCGGAGCCCGACGCCGTAGATCGCAGCGGTGCCCGGGCTGGCGGCGATCGCCGCCTGCACGGCGGGCAGGATCTCGGGCAGGCGGTTGATGGGAGTGAGGGCCCGTTCCAGGCCCAGCAAGGCGGCAAGCTCCGCCGGATTCTGGCGCAGCACCGCGCGGTACACCTCGGCAGCCTGCGGATAGCTGCCGCGGCGTTCCAGGTCGAAGGCCCGGGCCATGGTATCCTGCCCGGCCAGCGAACCGGAGCGGACCAGCAGGGCGAGGAGCAGGAGTCCGGCGGCGCGGGCGGACACCGTCACTCCTTGCTCGGCGCGGGCTGCTCCGCCGGGACCGACGACGGGGGCATATCGGAGAGCCGGCGGAAATATTCTGCCACCCGCCGGCGTTCGTCAGGCGAAAGCCCCTGCATCTCTTCCCAGGTCGGGAACCGAAGCCGGTCGTTGATCAGGCGGCCACGCAGCGCCGGGGGCAGCCGCAGGCTATCGCCGGTGGCGGTCTCGCTCTGGCGCTCCCGCCGCTGGTCTTCTTCCTGTCCCTGGAGCGTCCGACCGGCATCGAGCATCCGGCGGAAGAGCCGCTCCTGCCGGTCGACGGTCTGGCGGTCGAGCCGACCGGCCTCCAGTTGCCGGGCCAGTTCCTTGGCTTCGTCAGCCAGATCGCTGGCCCCGGGGATCTGACCACCCGCGCGCATCCGCTCCAGCCGTTCCGCCAGGGCCCGTTGCTGGGCGCCGAGCTGGCGCAGCTGCTCCTGCATCTGGCCGCCCTGCCCCATCATCGGCAGCATCCCGCCCGACTGCTGTCCGATCTGTCCCTGTTGCTGGGCCATCTGGCGCATCTGTTCCATCGCCTCCTGCAGCCCGGAGCCCGATCCGGCGCCCTCGACCTGCCCCCGGCTGCGCAGCAGCGAAAAGGCTGCGGCGTTGAGCGCATCGACGGCCTCTCCCGAGCGTTGGGCCGCTTCACGGCTGTTCGGGGTGGCGGTCTGCAGCGCCTCACGCGACTGGCGCATCTGGTCGCGTCCGGCGGCCAGCGCCACACTGGCCTGCTGTCCCACGAGGGCGTTCTTTCCGGCCGCTTCCTTGACCTGGTCGAGAAGCCGCTCGACCCCTTCCTCGATGGCTCCCTGCTCGGCCCGCACCTGGGGCGAGGTGTTGCCCCGGCGCAGCTCGTCGTTGATCTGGAGCTGGCGTTCGGCCAGGCGGCCGGCATCGGCCAGAATCCGGTCCAGCGCCGCCACGACCTCTTCCCGCCACTGCTGCTGCATCGCCTCACGCTGTTCCGACAGCTGCTCCTCCAGCGGCCGCAGCTCCGCCAGCGCCTGCTGTCCCTGCTGCCGCGCCGCCTGCTTCTTCCCCTGTGCGGCCGACTGGCTGGCCTGGCGCATCTGCCGGGCCGCATTGTGGGCGCGATCCGCCGCCGCGTCCATGGCCGCCTGGCGCTCGGCGCTCTCCGGCTTGAGCTCCTCACCCAGCCGCTCCAGCGCCGCCGCGAGCGAGTCGGCACGGGCCGCCAGGGTCTGTTCTTCCCGGGCGGCGCGCGCCGAGTCCGCGGCCGAGACCTGCTGATTCCACAGCTGCTGCTGCTCCGAGAGGTCGCGTGCCTCCGCGGACAGGTTGGCCAGGTCGCCCTCGATGGCGGCGCGCTTGAAGAGTTCGCGGCTCCGCTCCAGCGCCTCGCGCAGCTCTCGCTGGGCGTCGGCCAGGCGCTCCAGCGCCTCGCGGGCGCGCTCGGGATCGAGCTCGTCGAGGGCCCGCTGGAGCTCGGCCAGCCGCTGGCGCAACTCCGGGGTGAGCGCCCGCTGCAGCTGCTCCTGGATTTCCCGCAGCCGTTCCTGCCAGGCGGGGTCGTTCAGCCCCGCCGCCTCCGCGCCCTGCTGCAGTTCCTGCAGAGCGCGCTGGACCTGTTCCGCTTCCCTGAGCAGCTGTTCCTGCGACTCACTCACGGATTCCGCGCGCTTGGCATTTTCGTAACTCAGGGATTCGTTGGTGCCGCCCTGGCGTTCGCCGCCGCGGGGACGTTCCGCGGCGAGGTCCTCGGTCTGCCGCTCCAGCCGGCGGCTGGCCTCGGTGATGCTGTCCAGGCGCCGACCCACGCTTTCGGTGGTGGCCCGCGCCGCCTCACGCACCTCACTGAGCGTCGGCAGGCGGAGGACGTACTCCCGCGAGCTGGTGGTCTGCGCGACCGGAGCATTGTCGCTGACCCGCACCACGAACCGCACCGAGTCTCCGGGCAGCAGACCGCGCGCGTTGAGGTCCAGCTGGTACGGCAGCAGGAGTCGGTCACGCACGCCATCGGGCAGGGGGACGGCCTCGATCCGGGCGGGGTCCACCAGGCCCAGACGGCTGACGCGGCGGCTCTCCACCACCACCCGGGCCACCCCGTGATCGTCCTGCGCGTCCACCACCAGCGGGACGGTGAGCGAGAGCGGGACGACGGTGTCCGCACCAGGGACCGGAACCTCCACTCGCGGGGCGCTGTCCGGGACGGCCACCACCGGAATCCGCACGCTGTCTCCGGCGAGGGACGCGCCGCTGCGGGTGGCCAGCGCCAGCAGCCACACCCGGGAGCCGCCCGGCGTGAAGCTGCCGCGGAACCGCGGACCCTCCACCTCCAGCTCCGCCCGGACCGGTCCGGACTGCCACGCGGCCGACGCCAGGCCGGCGGTGGCCTCCCCGGTGGTTTCGAGCCGCGTGCCCGCAGGCACAAGAACGGTGTCGCCATCGGTGGGGAGTGGCTCATCCTCCAACCCCAGATAGCGGGGATACCGTGCCACGACGGCCAGGGTCCCGAGGAAGGCAGGAATGCGAACCTTCACCAGCAGGGTGTCTGACCCGCGACCGCCACTGCTGAGCCTGAGGAACAGGTCGTTCTCCAGCGGTCCGACGGTGAGGGTGGCGTGACCGGCAGAATCGAGGGTCAGTCCCCGGCCCGCCCAACTCTCGCCGGGCGCGCGGCTCCACAGGACGGCGTTCCGCCGGCCCCGCGCCGTCGCCTGTACCGTGACGGTGCCACCACGCTCGATCTCGGTCGCCGTCACCCGCAGTGCCAGCGGGGCGCGCAAGGTCTGCCATGCTTCACCCGGACGCCATAGCAACGCCGGCTGCCCGCGGGTCGGTCCCGCCGAAACCAGCAGCCCGGCACCGGCAAAGAGGACGATTCCTCCAAGCAGCAGCCGCTGCCGGAAGGGCGCCAGCAGCTCGGTGACCAGCGCTGGCCCGCGCGCACCCAGTTCCGTGTCCTGCGCCAGGTCGGCGGCCCCAAACAGCTCCCGGCTGGTCCCCGCGGCCGCCGGCTCGAGATGGCCGGCCAGGGCTCCCCGCCGGAACCCCTGCCGCTCGAGCTGGCCGGCGAGCCACGACGGGGAAAGCCCGCGCAGGCGCCGCGCACCCATCGCCCCCACCACGCCCAGCCCGATGAGGACCACGGCCCAGGCAACGAACACCCACGACGCCTGACCGAACCAGCCCAGCCGTGCGCCCCACGCCGCCGTTCCAAGCAGCAGCCCGGTGAGCCCCACCCCAGTGGCGGCCCATGCGAGCAGCGATGCCCGGGAGAAAGCCCGCAGGTACTGCCCCAGTCGATCGGCGGTGCGATTCACTGCCCGCCTCCGAATCCAACCGCATATGCGAAGAGGTTCACGCCCATCTGTAACGCCGCCTCATGTCGCTCGGGTGGGTCCTTGTGCACGGCCTGATCTTCCCAGCCATCCCCGAGATCGGACTGATAGGAGTAGAGCACCGCCAGCCGACCATCGAGAAAGATGCCGAAGGCCTGCGCCGGCTTGCCGTCATGCTCGTGGACCTTGGGAATCCCCCGCGGAAACCGGTACACCACGCTGTAGACCGGATGGTCCAGTGGAATCTCCACCAGCGGCCGGTCGGGAAAGAGACGCGCCAGTTCTCGGCGGATGGACTCGTCCATGCCGTAGTTGTCGTCGGCGTGGAGGAATCCACCCTGCTGCAGGTAGCGCCGGAGGGCGGACAGCTCCGAGTCCGAGAACCGGACGTTCCCATGCCCGGTCATATGAATGAAAGGCACGTTCCAGAGTTCATCGTCGGTCGGGCGGACGACTCGTTCCTGCAGCGCCACCCGCATCCCCGTCCGCTCACCAATGGCCGCAGCAAGATTGGGGAGGCTGGACGGATTGGCGTACCAGTCTCCGCCGCCATCGTAGTGGAGGCGCCCCAGCGCCATTACACCGGATGCGGCGCTGGTGCGGGGGGTCGCCCGCTGCGCGGCCAGCGCCGCCGGGGCGAGCAGCGAGCCGAGCAGCAGGGCGGCGGCAGCGGGGGTGCCCCAGGTCACGGCAGTGCCATCACGATGCGATAGGCCTCGTTGCGAGGGATCCCCGACTCCTCCACCAGGCGATACACGGCGTCCTTCCTGGAACAGCCCGCCGCCAACAGCGCCGCGCCTCGAGCGGCGACCTCGGCCTCATCCACCGGCTCGGGAGCCTCGTCCCCTCTCCCGGCCAGCACCACGGTGATCTCGCCCCGCGGGGGTGATTCCTCGTAGTACGCTGCCAGTTCTTCGAGGGTTCCGGTCCTGAATTCTTCGAACAGCTTGGTGAGCTCCCGGGCCACCACCACCAGCCGGTCCGCCCCGGCGAGGGGCACGAGGGCGCTGAGCAGGTCCGCCAGCCGGGACGGCGCTTCGTAGAGCACCACCGTCCACGGGGCATGGGCGGCGGCGCGGAGGAGCCGCTCCCGCTCCCGACCCTTGCGCGGCAGGAACCCGAGGAAGAGGTATCGGTCGCACGGCAGGCCTGCGGCGGAGAGCGCGGTGGCCACGGCCGACGGACCAGGAATGGGCACCACGGTGATCCCGGCGCCCCGCACGGCGGCCACCAGGTCCTCGCCAGGATCACTGATGCCGGGCGTACCCGCGTCGCTGACCAGGGCGACGTCCCGTCCCGCAAGCAGGATCTCGAGCAGCAGCTGCCGGCGCCGCTCGGGAGAGTGGGCATGGAAGCTCAGCACCTTTGGCTGGGCCTCGATGTGGGTCAGCAGGCCGCGAATCCGGCGGGTGTCTTCCGCCGCCACCACGGGCACCCGGCGCAGGGTCTCGATCGCGCGCACCGACAGGTCGCCGAGGTTCCCCAAGGGGGTGGCCAGGACGTAGAGGGTGGCGGGGGGCATACCTGAAAGCTAGGGAGGTCGGCGGGCGGGGGACAGTTGGCGGTCACCTATCGGCTATCGGGTATCAGCCATCAGCAACGCAAGAAGGGCCCCGCAAGCGAGGCCCCTCCGATAGCCGATGGCTGACAGCTCGCTTCTACCCCAGATGCTGCTGGATCTTCCCCTCCAGAATCGACTTGATCCGGGGATCGGCGCCGATGACGGTGTCGATGTGCTTGCCATCCTTGAAGAACATGACGGTCGGGATGGAGCGCACGTTGAAGCGCACGGCGGTGTCGGTATTGGCGTCGGTGTCCAGCTTGGCCACCTTCACCTTGCCGACGTACTGCTCGGCGAGCTGCTCGATGACCGGGGCAATAGCCTGGCACGGTCCGCACCAGGTGGCCCAGAAGTCTACCAGGGCTAGCCCCTTGGTCTGTTCAATTTCATTGGTGAAGCTGTCGTTGGTCACATGCACTACATTGGCGCTGGCCATGCGGTTACAGTCCTTTCACGTTACTTTTTCTGCGCGGCGCACCGCGCAATCGAGACTTCCAATCCTGGATGGCAACCCGCCCGTGACGGATCACCCGGTCATAGCCCATATCGGTATCGCGGTCCCGAGCATCGACACCGCTCTTGCATTCTATCGTGATGTGCTGGGAATGGTTCCCGGCCCGGAGGAGGCGGCGGACGGCGCCCGCATCGTTTCCCTGCACTTTGGCGGCCCGGAGGTTGAGCTGCTGGAACCCCGAACCGCCGATGGCCCTATCGCCCGGTTCCTGGCCTCCCGCGGGCCCGGCATCCATCACGTTTGTTATCGAGTACCCGACCTTGATCAGGCGCTGGCAGCCTGTCGCGCCGCCGGGTACCGCCTGGTGGACGACCAGCCCCGCATCGGCGCGGGGGGGCGGCGGATCGCGTTCATCCACCCCAAGAGCACCGCCGGCATCCTGATCGAGCTGACCGAGTAGCGTTCAGGGGCGCGGGTCGGAGCAGGGCCGCCCCGGCGTGCCGGCCAGCGAGAGGTCCATGGCATTCACCACCCAGCCGTGGTTGTTCGTCTGCACCACGGTGACCGGCAGGGTGCGGGTGCAGCGAGTCCCGTCGGTGTTGGTCCGGTCAAGGTCCACCACCACCACCCGGCGCGCCGCGTCCCCGGACACGAGGTCGGTGCGGACGATCGTGAAGGGCGAGCCACGCAGGAAGATCTGGGTCACCCCCAGCCGCTGCTGGTAGTCGGCCGGAGACCTGGTAATCGTCGCCGGCCCCCGGCGGGTACCCCAGAAGCGGCCCATCCGGCTGATGTTGCTGTCGGCGACGGCCTGCATGAAGTCCTGCACCGCGCGTTCCGGCGTCGTGGCATTTTCCACGGGGGCCGGCGCACCAGCCGGAGCGCCGCCACAGGCGGCGAGCAGGCACAGCAGGACGGGCAGCAAGCGGTCTCGCACGGTACCTCCAGCATTGCGAGGAATCATGGCGCAAGTTAAGCAGGCTCCGGGGGCCGGGCAATGACGACGATGCGCCTCTACGTCAACATCGATCACGTCGCCACCGTGCGGCAGGCTCGACGGACCGACGAGCCCGATCCAGTGGAGGCGGCCCTGGCCTGCGAAGCCGCCGGAGCCGACGGCATCACCGCCCATCTCCGGGAAGACCGGCGCCACATACAGGATGACGACATCCTCCGGCTGGCCGCCCGGGTGGCGACGGTGCTCAACCTGGAGCTCGCCACCAGCGAGGAGATCGTGGCGCTGAGTTGCCGGCTCCGCCCCTTCCAGGTGACCCTGGTGCCGGAGCGGCGGGAGGAGGTGACGACCGAGGGCGGCCTCGACCTGGCACAGAACCGGGCCCGGCTCGGCGAAGTGATCGCCCGGCTGACCAGCGCCGGGTCACGGGTGAGTCTCTTCATTGATCCCTCCGTCGAGAGCATCGATCGGGCTCACGCCCTCGGCGTGCCGGCGGTGGAACTCCACACCGGCCGCTTTGCCCACGCCTGGCCCCGGTCGGATGGGCCGGTGGCCGAACTGCGCACGGCGGCCCGCCACGCGCGGAGGCTGGGCCTGGCCGTCCATGCCGGACATGGGCTGACATATCGAAATGTTCACGCGGTGGCGGGGATCGCAGAGATCGAAGAGTTGAACATCGGGCACAGCATCGTGAGCCGGGCCGTGCTGACCGGCATCGCAGCCGCCGTAGCCGAGATGCGCGAGTTGATCCGCGCCGCGCGCGCCGGTATTTGACCGTGGCTCCGTACCGTCCTACACTAGAGTGTCCCTCCACCCGGTCCCATGACCCAACCTCTCGGTAACGAAGACTTCTTTTCGCTGGAAGCCGGGGAGTATCTCGACCGGCTCGGCGCGCTCGTGGCCGGCCCGACCGCCCCCACGGCGGAAGAGGTCGTTCGGTTCACTCGCGCGCTGCGGGGCAGCGCGCTCATGGCCAACCAGGCCCCGGTGGCCCGGGCCGCCAGCGGCCTGGAGCACCTGCTCCGCGGCTACCGGGATGGGCGCCGGGCCTGGGACGACGATCTCGCCGAGCTGACCCGAGACGCGGTGGCGACGCTCAAAGTCCTGGTAAGCCGGGTGCGGACCTGGTCGGCGGAAGACAGCGCGCAGGCGGAGCGGCTGGCCCTGCAGCTGGAAACGGCCGCGGGCGGGAGCCGCCCGATCACGGTGCCGACCCCCGCCCTGAGCGACAGCGGGGTTCGTGCCTTTCTCGCCCGGGAAGCCGCCGCCGTTGGCAGCGTCCTGGATCAGGCGGCCCGGGGCGCCGCCAGTCCGGCCAGCAACGAGGTCGCACAGGCGATTCTGCGCCGGATGCAGCCGTTACGCGGCCTGGCCGCGCTGGCCGACTACCCTCCCCTTCCCGAACTGCTCGATGGCGTCGAGCGGACGGTTGCGGAGCTCAGTCGGCTGGAGATCTCCCCGGCCTCCGGCAGCGCCAGGCTCAGGGCTGCTGCCACCGCGCTGGCCCGAGCCGCCCGCGACGTGGCCGAACGCGGCCGGCCCGACCCCGAGGGCGCCGAATTCCGGAATTTCGCCGAATTGCTGAGCGCACCGGAGGAGTCGGAGTCCCCGGTGGTGCCTATCGAATCGCTGTTCTTCGACAACGAAGAGGGCGTGGTCGAACGGCACACTCTTCCGCGGACACCGCTGGCCGCCGAGATGGCCGCGGCCATGGTTGTCAGCCGCGGGGAGCACCTCTGTCAAGCGGCGGATGAGATTCTCAAGGCCAGTTCCGCCGCCCAGCGGGACGTGCGTCTGCATGTGCTGCTGGGAGACCTCCGCACCCTCACCGCCGACTTCCCCGCCGGATTGGCCCAGCCGGTGGAGGCGTTCGCCACCGCCGCGCGGGCCGCGATCAGCCGGGGGGCCGCCGCGCGCACCCATGGCCGCTTCGCCGCCCTGATCACGACCGCGGGCGAGCTGCTGCGGGGCTTCACCAACCTCACCCAGCCGGCAGCGGTGGCCGACGCGCTCCGGCCTCCCATCGAGGGGCTGGGGCTGCTGGGCACCTCGGGGGCGTCGCTGGCAGTGACCGCGCCCCGTCCCGGGATTGAGGCGCTCCCGCAGGAGCCTGAGGCGGCGGCGGTCCCCATCGACACCCTGCTGGATGATGAGTCGGACGTCGTGCCGATCGAATCCCTCGTCTACGAGACGTCCGAGCGAGCCAGCCGGCCGCAGCCTGCGAGCCGGCCCGTGCCCACGACGGTGCCGGCCACGGGGACCGACGGCTGGGACCTTGCTGCCAGCATCAGCCTGTATGAGTCGCTGATCGCCGGTGGCGCGGTTGCCGCACCCATGACCGCCCCGGCCCCCGCCTTTGTGTCCGCCCCGGCCGCCGAACCGGCGATCGTGGATATCACCACGCTCTGTTACCGCGGACGGGCGGCAGTCGATCGTGCCGCCGAGGTTCGCCAGCAGCTCCGCGCGGTCCTGACCGCCAGCAGTACCCCCACCGCCATCCAGCCCCTCGTGGACGAACTGGCCGACCTCGTCGAGCTCGCCTTCGCAGACTGAGAGTTTCGTGACACCTCCTCCCCCGAGGCCGCGCGCCCCGGTCTGGCAGATCCTCGTCGGGGTCGCCATCTCGGCCGTGCTGCTGTACTTCTCGCTCCGCGGACTGCACTTCCGGGAAGTCGCGCAGCATGTGCGGAGCGCACGGGTGGCGCCGATCCTGGGCGCCGTCGTGCTGGCAACCCTGACCTTTGTGCTGCGGATCTTCCGCTGGCAGCTGTTGCTGCGGGGAGACGATGGGCGACGGCTGCCGGCCGGGCCCCTCTGGCATGCGATCGCGATGGGCTTCATGGCCAACAATGTCCTGCCACTGCGCATGGGTGAGGTGGTCCGCACCTTCGCCGCCTCCCGGCTCACCGGCACCCGCTTCACCGCGGTCCTCGCCTCGATCGCGGTCGAGCGGCTGTTCGATGCGCTGATCGTGGTGGCCCTGCTGGCCGTCGGCCTGTTCACCGCCGACCTGCCGGCGAGCGCCGTGGCCGGCATCGGCGTCCAGCGACTGGTGGCCATCGCCGGGCTCGCCGCCGTGGCGGGACTGCTGGCGGCGGCGCTGGTGGTGCTCTTTCCGTTGCTGGCGGAGCGGGTCGTGCGCCTGGTGATCCCCTCCACCAGACTCGCCGAGAAACTGGTGGGCCTCATCGAGGGCATCCGCCATGGCCTCTCGGTGCTGCGGTCGCCGGTGCGGGTGGCCGGGGTGGTGGGGTGGTCGTTCCTGTTGTGGGGAACCTCGGCGCTCAGCTTCCTGGTCATGTTCCAGGCCTTCGGGATCACCGTGGACCTGTCTGGGGCGCTGCTGATGCAGGGCCTGATCATGTTCGGCATCGCCCTGCCCTCGACACCGGGCTACGTCGGCGCGTTCGAGCTGCCCATCATCGCGGTGCTCACGCTCTACACCGTGGACAAGAGCCTGGCGGCGGCCTATGCCCTCACCTATCACGTCACCACCTTCCTGCCCATCACCCTGCTGGGTGCGTGGTCGGTCGCCCGCACCAACCTGGGCCTCACCGCCTTTCGCCAGGAGTCCGCGTGACCGGGACCGTCACGCTGGAGGCCCGCGCCAAGCTCAACCTCCTGCTCCGGGTCCTGGCGCGCGAGCACGATGGGTTTCACGGGATCGAGACCCTGTTCTGCCTGGTGAACCTGCACGATACCCTCACCGCCACCCGGCGGGAGGCGCCCGGGGTCTCGCTGGAGACCAGCGGCGCCGACTGCGGACCGGCAGACGACAATCTGGCCGTCCGCGCCGCCCGCATGGTGCTGGAGGCGACCGGCAGCGGCTTCGGGGTCCACCTGGAACTGGCCAAGCGGATTCCGGTGAAGGCCGGCCTGGGCGGCGGGTCCAGCGACGCCGCGGCGGCGCTCCTGGCGGTGAATCAGCTGGCTGGGAATCCAGTCCCGAGGCACGAACTGCTGCAGTTCGCTGCCCGGCTGGGCAGTGATATTCCCTTCTTCCTGAGTGGGGGTCCGCTGGCCCTGGCTTGGGGGCACGGCGAGCGCATGCTCCGGCTGCCCCCGCTGCCTGCCGCCCCCGCCCTGCTGCTCTTCCCGCCGGTCGCGATCGGTACGCCGGCGGCGTACCGCATGGTGGATGACGCCTGGCAGGGGGCCGGCCGGCGGGGGGCGGTGGCACTGGAGCTGGAGACCCTGTCCTCCTGGGGGAATATCGGCCGGCTGGCGGGGAATGACTTCGAGTTCGCACTGTTCGGCGGCCACCCGGACATCAGGCGCGCCTTTGAAGCGCTGGCCGGGACCCGGCCCCTCATGTGCCGGATGACGGGTTCCGGCGCCACGCTGTTCGCGGTGTACCGGTCGGCCCGGGATCGGGATGATGCCCGGATGATGCTCCCCCCCAGACTGGGCACGCTGGCGGCGGTGGAGACGGTGGGCTCCTAGCGTCGGCCGCTGCCCCCCCGCCCTCCTACTGGGAAGCGGTCTGCCCCGCTAACTTGCTCGGCACTGGCCCCTCGTCCAATGGCAGGACATCGGACTTTGGATCCGAGAATGGTGGTTCGAATCCACCGGGGCCAATGCAGCAGCATCGCCGGGCCCTCCCCCGTTGACCTAACCCCGTACCCTGAGCTATTTTGGGCGGCTCGGAACCATGAGCGAACTTCTCTCGCGCAGTCAGATGCTCCTCCTCGGCGGGACGGCCAACCGGCCGCTGGCCGAAGAGGTCGCCGCGCACCTGGGGCAGCCGCTCTGCCAGGTGACGGTCAAGCGGTTCTCCGACGGCGAGCTGTTCGTCAAGATCGACGAGAACGTCCGCGGCCGGGACGTCTTCGTCATCCAGCCGACCAATCCGCCGGCCGAGCACCTGCTGGAGATGTTGCTGCTGATTGACGCGGCGCGGCGGGCCAGCGCGGCGCGGATCACCGCGGTGATCCCGTACTTCGGCTATGCCCGGCAGGACCGGAAGGACCAGCCCCGGGTGGCCATCAGCGCCAAGCTGATCGCCAATATGGTGCCGATGGCGGGGGCGGACCGGGTGCTGGCGATTGATTTCCACTCCCACCAGATGCAGGGGTTCTTCGACCTGCCGGTGGACCACCTGTACGCGGCGCCGGTGTTCGTCAATCACTACCGGCAGAAGTCGCTGCAGGGAGCTGGTCGTGGTGGCGTCGGATGTCGGTGGCGCCAAGATGGCGCGGGGGTTCGCCAAGCGGCTCAATGCCACCCTGGCCATCATCGACAAGCGGCGGCCGTCGGCCAACGTGGCGGAAGTGGTAAACGTGGTCGGCGAGGTCACGGGGAAGGACGTCATCATCCCCGACGACATGATCGACACCGGCGGGACCATGTCGGAGGCGATCCACGCGCTCAAGCGGCTCGGCGCAGAAGACATCTACTGCTGCGCGACCCACGCCCTGCTGTCCGGGCCGGCGGTCGAGCGGCTCATGAACAGTCCGGTAACCGAGGTGGCGGTGACCAACACCATCAGCCTCCCACCGGAGCGGAAATTCGAGAAGCTCAAGGTTCTCTCGATCGCGCCGCTGCTTGCAAAGGCGATCGGCTACACACACAGCGACCAGTCCGTGAGCTCGCTGTTCGACTGAAGCGAAGGACCAGACCATGGCACAGCAGGCCTCTCTCCAGGCAGAACCCCGCGCCGCCAGCGGCAAGGGCGTTGCCCGCACCCTCCGCCGGACCGGCCGGATCCCGGCGGTCATCTACGGCCACCACCGCGCCCCCGAGGCGCTCTCGGTGGACAGCGCGGCGTTCCTGAAGCTGCTCTCCGGCATCACCGCCGGAAGCACGATCCTCGACGTGACCGTCGGCACCGGCACCCCGGTCAAGGCGCTCATCCGGGAGATCCAGCGCAACCCGCTCAAGGCCACCGACATTCTCCACGTGGACCTGTATGAGGTCAGCGCCAACGAGAAGATCACCCTCGAGGTGCCCGTGCATGTGACCGGCACCGCCGACGGGGTGCGCAACTTCGGCGGCGTGCTGGACCAGGTGCTGCACAAGCTGCAGATCAAGGTCTTCCCGGCGGACATTCCCGCCAGCATCGACGTGGACGTGACGCCGCTCGGGATCGGCAAGTCCATCTTCGTGCGGGACGTCAAAGTCGAAAAGGTCGAAATCCTCAACGAGCCCAGCCTGCCGATCTGCTCGGTCGTGGCCCCCCGGGCCGAAGAGGTCGTCGCGCCGGTGGTCGTGGCCGACGCCCCGACCGAGCCCGAGCTCATCCGCAAGCCCAAGGCCGAGGACGAGGCCGAAGTCAAGGAATAGCCTCTGCGTGCGATTGTCGGCCTGGGCAACCCGGGCCCGGAGTACGAGACAACCCGGCACAACGCCGGGTTTCTCTTGGCCGATCACCTCGCCACCCGCTGGCACCTCCCGTCCTTCCGGCGGGTGCCCGCGGCCCGCGAGACCCGCGGACCGGTGGCCGGGCAGGAGGTCACCCTGCTCAAGCCCCAGACCTACATGAACCGCAGCGGCAGCGCCCTGGCCCCGCTCCGGGCCCTGCCCGAATTCGACCCCGCCGCCGACCTCCTGATCCTGGTTGACGATTTTGCCCTGCCGCTGGGCCGGTTCCGGCTGCGGGGGGCAGGCTCCGCCGGTGGACACAACGGCCTCAAGAGCATCGAGGCAGGGTTGCGCCGCCAGGACTACGCCCGCCTCCGCATCGGTATCGGCCCGCTGCCCGCCGGGCTCGGCGACACCGCCGATTTCGTTCTGGCCGAGTTCTCAGCCGAGGAGCGCGCCCAACTCACCGCGCTGCTCGACCCGATGGCCGAGGCGGCCGAGTGCTGGCTGGGCGAGGGCATCGAAGCGGCCATGACCCGATTCAACAAGTAGCGGACAGCCCAGAAAGACCAGCCATGCTCCGTCTCGGTATCGTCGGCCTGCCCAATGTCGGCAAGTCCACCCTCTTCAACGCCCTGACCTCTGCGGGGGCGCTGGTGGCCAACTATCCGTTCGCCACCATCGAGCCCAACACCGGGGTGGTGACCGTGCCCGATCCCCGGCTCGACCAACTCGCCCTGATTGTCAAGCCGGAGCGGACCGTCCCCGCGGCGGTGGAGTTCCTCGATATCGCTGGCCTGGTCAAGGGAGCCAGCCAGGGCGAGGGGCTCGGCAACCAGTTCCTGGCCAACATCCGGGAGGTGGATGCTGTCGTCCACGTGATCCGGTGCTTCGATGATGAGGATATCCAGCACGTGATGGGGTCGGTGGACCCGGCGCGGGACCGCGAGGTGATCAACATCGAGCTGCAGCTGGCGGACCTCGCCGCGGTGGAGAAGCGGCTCGACAAGACGGCCCGGGTGGCCAAGTCCGGCGATCCTCAGGCGAAGATCGAAGTCCGGCTCCTCACCCAGCTGCGTGACGCCCTTGCCGAGGGCACGCCCGCCCGGACCGTGGTGCCGACCGAAGAAGAGCTTCCGTACTTCCGCGGGTTCAATCTGCTCACCGCCAAGCCGGTGCTCTACGCCGCCAACGTGCTGGAGAGCGAGATCGCCGGGGGCAACGCCCACGTCGAGGCGCTGCGCAGGGCCGTGACGGCCTCAGGGGAGGAGGCGGAGATCGTGATCTTCTCCGGCAAGGTGGAGGCGGAGCTGGCCGAGCTGCCGCCGGAGGACCGGGGCGAGTTCCTCGCTTCGCTCGGCGCGACCGAGTCGGGGCTCGACCGCCTGGCCAAGGCCGCGTATCACCTGCTGGGCCTGCAGAGCTACTTCACCGCCGGGGAGAAGGAGGTCCGCGCCTGGACCATCCACCGGGGCGAGCGTGCACCCGCAGGCGGCCGGCGTCATTCACTCGGACTTCGAGAAAGGGTTCATCCGGGCCGAGACGGTGGCCTACGCCGAGTTCATCCGGGTGGGCGGCTGGAAACCCGCGCGGGAGCAGGGGCTGGCCCGGGCCGAAGGCAAGGAGTACGTCGTGCAGGACGGCGACGTGCTGCTGTTCCGGTTCAGCAGCTAGCCCGCCCGTCCGCATCGGGCACCCTCCCAGGAGCTACTCCGGTGTCGGCGCCAGCCGGCTGGTGATGTTGAAGGTGGAGGCGTGCAGGTTGTTCCCCCGCCCGATCCGGAATCCGAACTGACCATCGAGCGCCAGGTCCCCCCGCGGCAGAATCAGCACATCCAGCCCGTTGGCCTTGAGCACCGCCTCCTGCTTTGTCACCACCAGGCGGAGGAGATTCCCAACCACACCTTTCCCGTCCCCCGGGCGCACCGCCTCGGCGCGCTGCCATTCGGCCAGCATCGTGGTACCGCCGCCACTTCGTTCCCACGCCGCCACCGACCCGTCGCCCCGCGCCACGAAGGCCAGGTAGCGCGCCGCACCGCCGTCCAGGTCGCTCCCCCCCACGAAGAATCCGTACTCTTCATTGCCGGAATCGGGAAAGAGAAAGATCTGCGACTCAACCACGTAGGCCCCCCCGGCAAAGTAGCGGGGATCGAACAGCACTCCGCCCGGCCCCATGGTGACATGCCACCCCGGCGCCATCACCACGAACCGGAACGTGGTGTCGGAGGCGCCGGGGGTGCTGGCGACTACCGCCGGCTGGTCCGTCACCCAGCGCCAGGTGGGCGGGACCGGCAGACCCTGCGCGGCGACCGGGGCCCCGATCAGACCGGAGAGAACGAGCAGGCCAGCGCTGGAAAATGCAGATGCGATCCGCATGGATGGGGCTCCTTGATGGAATGCGCGGACGGGTGGCCGCGGTAGTGCGGTAACCCGAGTGGCTCAAGCCTGGCTTGTCTGAGGCCTACCGAATTTCTGGGTCGCATAGCCGACGATGATCCCGACCATCGAGCCCGGAATCATGATCTCCCAGAAATACTGCTTCCCCGTGGCCGGGTCGGTGGCCAGCGCAAACGGCAGGGCCAGCAGGGCCGCCACCACCAGTCCGACCAGAATCCCCAGCGGCAGGCTGCGAAGTTTCCTCGCCACGAAGCCGATGATGAGCCCCGCCACCAGCCCCTTCCCCATCGAGCCGATGATGATCCCTACGATGCCGGGCGCGACCTCCGGCGCGGAGACCAGGGCGCTGAGACCATCGAGTGCCCCAAGGGCGGCGCCCAGGACCAGGCCGAGGACTGGTTTGTTCATCGTTACCCCCTGTGAAGGTGCGTTATTCGGTGGTTCCGATCTGTATTACCCGTCCCGACCACGGCCTTTACAGTCCCCGGCCCGCCAGGAAAAGGAGCCGCATCACCAGGTAGGCCATGACCAGCAGGATCGCGGTCTGGTACTTGTGGTAGAGCCGGCCGGCCCGTTCCCACAGGGTCTCACGATGGGCCAGGACCGGCAGAGCGTCGAGATAGCGCACCAGGTCGGCGGCCAGCTCCGCCACGCCGGCGTAGCGATCGGCGCCGAGCGGCATCATGGCGCGCCCGCAGATGGACCTGAGAGGCGCCCGGGCCCGGTCGCCAGTCAGCACTCGAAGCATCGCCCCGAGGGCGTAGACGTCCGAACGGGCGTCCACGTCCCCACTCCCGCCGGACTGTTCCGGGGGCATGAATCCCGGAGTGCCCAGCGCCAGACCGGCACCGGTGATCGCCTCCCTCTCTCCTTTCGGGAATCCGCTGGAACCGACCACTCCAGGGCTGCCGGCCGCGGCCTCCTCCAGGATCCGCGCGATACCCCAGTCCAGCACCAGGACCTCGCCGAAGGCACCAACCATGATGTTCGCCGGCTTGAGATCCCGGTGGACGATCCCCTGAGCGTGCGCGAACCCGACCGTGTCGCATATGCGAAGGAACACTCGGAGCACTTCATGCTCAGACCGGTCGCGGGCAAAGAGATCGAGGCGAACACCGCGCACCAGCTTCATCACGTAGAAGACGCGGCCGTCCGCGAGCGCTCCAGCATCGTGGACCGGCACGATGCCGGGGTGTTCCAGGCGGGCCAGAATGCGCGCCTCCCGGCTGAGCCGCTGGGCCAGCTCCGCCCCGGCGAGCTCAAGCCGCAGCACCTTCAGGGCGACCTCGCGCTCCAGTACAGTGTCTCTCGCCCGATAGACCCGCCCCATGCCGCCCTCACCCAGGATCTCCAGCACCTGGTACCGGCCTCCCGACACTTCCGGCCCGTCCAGCATCCGCTGCAGGTGGCGAAGGGCGCCGTCCGAGAGCGGGTTCATGCTGGATCCAGGCCGAGGAGATCGCGCGCTTCCGCACGAAACTCCGCTTCACTGCTGCTGATGGCGCGGAGCTGTTCGAGCACCGCCCGCCGGAACTCCCGTCGCGCCCAGGCCAGGTGATTTGTCACCTGGGTCACCGGCAGCCCGAACTCCTGGGCTAGATCCTTGTAGCATGGCCGGCTGAGGTCGTTCAGCGGCTCGAGATCACAACGCTCGAACAGGCGGAACCTGACCTCATGCCCGCCCGCTGCCGCCCGCTCCTGCACCGCCGCCACCGCCGAAGCAAAGAGTGCCCGGACCCACTCGGCATGAAACCTGGCGTCGGGGTCGACCGAGCCGGCGCCGGCCAGGGTGGCGAGGTCCTTCTCGGCTGCGGCGAAATCGAGTGAGAGGTGGATCGCGCCGCCACCGCGCTTGAGTCGGCTCGCCGCCCGGTGGCGATTGGCGGCGAGATGATCCACACAGCCCCTGAGGTAGGTCCGAAATCGGGCCTGACTGGGGTCGTACCCCGCCAACAGCCCGCTGGTGAGCGCGCCGGCAAAGAACTCCTGGGTGAGATCCTCGGCATCCTCCCGGTTCGCCTGCCACTTGCCCCGCAGGTGGAAATAGACCGGGCGCCAATAGATGGTGACGAGCGTGTGGATCGCCCGTTCCCGCTCGGCGTCGCTGCCGGAGCCGAGCGCCTCCAGCAGCGAATGCCGCGTGACGGGGAACCCCCGGGGACCGGAGTCGCCGGGTCGGCCTGGGCCAGCGTTCATGTTGAATAGTGTCGCGGTCGGCGGGCGATGTCCAAGGTCGGCGCTGCCGCACTTCTGGCGGAGTGGCGGGCCGCTGTATACTTATGCTGCCCTTGTGACCTCGCCAACTCGGCGCCACCACCTGCTGGCGCCGCTCCTTTCTGTGGACTTTCGACGATGAGCATTGCCGGCAGCGGGGCGTTGGCCCCATTCAGCCCCGACTCCGCGCTGGCCCGCGCGCCCGAGATCGCCCGGGAGAGCGCCGCCTTCCGGGACGTCCTCACCGAGATCGGGCGGGTCATCGTGGGGCAGCAGGTGCTGCTTGAGCGGCTCCTCATCGGGCTCCTCGCCGACGGCCACCTGCTGCTCGAGGGTTTGCCCGGATTGGCGAAGACCCTCGCGGTGCGCACCCTCGCCGCCACCATCGACTGCGACTGCCGCCGGGTGCAGTTCACCCCCGACCTGCTCCCCGCGGATCTGCTCGGCACCCTCATCTACAACCAGCGGGCCGGCGATTTCACCGTCCAGAAGGGCCCCATCTTTACCAACATCCTGCTGGCGGATGAGGTCAACCGGGCGCCTGCCAAGGTGCAGAGCGCCCTGCTGGAGTGCATGCAGGAGCGGCAGGTGACCATCGGCGGGGAGACCCATCGGCTGTCCGACCTGTTCCTGGTGCTCGCCACCCAGAACCCGCTGGAGCACGAGGGCACCTATCCGCTCCCCGAGGCGCAGGTGGACCGGTTCCTGTTCAAGCTGGTGGTCACCTACCCCACCCGGAGCGAGGAGCGCGAGATCATCGACCGGATGACCGATGCGGAGGAACCCGTGGCGAGGGTGGTCATTCACCCGGACAGCGTGCTTCGCAGCCGGGAGATCGTCCGGGGGATCTTCGTGGACGAGAAGATCAAGGAGTACGTGCTCGATCTCGTCGCCGCGACGCGCGACCCGGCGGCCCGCAGCCTGAAGCACCTGCGGGCGCTGATCCAGTTCGGGGCCTCACCCCGCGCCGGCATCAACCTGGTCAAGGCGGCCAAGGCCCACGCCTTCCTGCAGGGCCGGGCCTACGTGCTCCCCGAGGACATCAAGGCCATGGCCCACGACACCCTTCGGCACCGCCTGATCCCGACCTACCAGGCGGAGGCCGATGGCGTGACCTCGGACCAGATGATCGACCAGATCCTGGCCGCGGTCCCAGTCCCCTGATGCCCCGGCGATCCGGCCGGTGGACCCATCACCGATCGGCCTGACCCGATGACTCTCCTCTCCCCCACCCTGCTGGAGCAGGCCCGCCGCATCGAGATCGCCACCCGGGACCTGGTGCGCGACCTGGTGGCCGGCGATTTCGCCAGCATCTTCCGCGGCCGGGGGGTGGAGTTCACCGAGGTGCGGGAATACCTGCCCGGGGACGACGTCCGCACCATCGACTGGAACGTCACCGCCCGACTCGGCACTCCCTACGTCAAACGATTCATCGAAGAGCGCCAGCTCACGCTGCTGTTGCTGGTGGATGTGAGTGCCTCGGGAGTGTTCGGCAGCGTACAGCGCACCCGCCGGGAACTGATCGCAGACCTGTGCGCGGTACTGGCGCTCTCGGCGGCCCGGCATCGCGACCGGGTGGGCGCGGTGCTGTACTCGGACCGGGTCGAGTGGTCCGCCCCGCCCCGCAGCGGCCGGGGCCAGGCCATGCAGATCGTCACCCAGGTGCTCGGCCTCGTCCCCACCGGCCGGGGCACCGACCTGCCTGCTGCGTTGCAGGCGGTGGAGCCCCTGCTCCGCCATCGCTCACTGGTGGTGGTGCTGTCCGACTTCCTCGATCCCGCGCAGTGGCCCGCCCTCGAGCGGCTGTCCACCCGGCACGACGTGGTGGCCCTGCAGATCACCGATCCCCGCGAACGGGAACTGCCCGACGTGGGACTTGCCACCCTCTGGGATCCGGAGACCGACGACTGGCTGGTCGCCGATACCGCCGATCCCGCCATCCGCGAGCGTTTCCGTGAGGGGCGGGCCACCATGGATAGCGCCCTGCAGACCCGCTGCGTCGAACGTGGCATTGACCTCCTCCGCCTGGACACTGCGCTGCCGTACGGCGTGCCACTCGCGGCCTTTTTCAGCCGCCGCAATGCCCAGTATGGTTGAGGCCGGCCTGGGGCGGAGCCTGCTTGCTCTGCTGGCGCTGCTGGGTGGCGGTGCCGGGAGCGCCTCCGCCCAGAGCCTGGAACTCCGGCCGGACCAGCCACGCGCGCTGGTCGGCGACGAAGTCGCCCTCACCGTCCACCTCCGGCTCCGCCCCGGCCAGGAGCTGCTGGACCTCACCCCGCGCAACATCCTACCGCCCCCCAGCGGTGTGCGGGTACTGGGCATTGATTCGCTACGGGCAACCGGGGAGGGTGAATTCTCCAGCCGGGTCCGGATGGTGTTCTTCCGTATCGGACCCCAGCCCATTCCGACCTTTTCGGTGCTCTACCGTCCCGGCCCGGGAGAACTCCCGGATACGCTGGTGCACGCCCCCGTGGCGATGGAGATCGGTTCCATTCTCCCGGCCGGCAATCCAGAGCTGAAGGACATCCGCCCACTCCAGATCATCGGCGGGCCGGCGTGGGCGCCGGCCCTGCTGCTGGCGCTCGCGGTTGGGGCCGGGTTCTTCTATCTCTGGGTCCGGGGCCGCCGGGCCGCCGGGTCCACGTCCGGCGCCGCCGTGCTCCTCGAGGCCGGTCCGTTCGACCGGGCGCTGCGCCGACTGGCGGCGATCGAACAGCACGCCAGCGCCAGCGGCAACGGCGCCGTTCCGCTCTACGCAGACGTCGCCGATGCGCTGCGCGAGTGCCTTCTCTCCGCTGGTGCGCTCGGTCATGCCGGGCTCACCACGGCGGAGACCGCGGCCGCACTGCCGCCGGCGTTGGGGCACGAGGGCGGGCGGGAACGCCTCTCCCTGCTCCTCTCCGATGCCGACCTGGTAAAGTTCGCCCGGGTGCGCCCCGACCTGCCGGCGGCCCTCCAACACCTGGATCAGGCCCGGCAACTGCTCACCGCCTGGCAGCAGCGTCTCGCGGAGGAGACCGAGTCGCCCAATCACCGAGCCGTCGAGTCGCCCCCGTGAGATTCGCCTCAGCGGGGTTCCTGGCGCTCTTGCTGGTGCCGCTCATGCTGGGGTGGCAGCGCTGGCGAAACCGCCGGCAGCCGCCGGCGGAACGCCTCGCCTTCCCACTGGTCCGGCTGGTTCGGGCCTCGGGGTCTACCGCGCGATCGCGGTGGCACCGGCTTCCCGCGGCACTCACCCTGCTCGGGGTGGCGCTGCTGGTCAGTGCGCTGGCACGGCCGCAGGTCCCCGGCGACGCCGATCCGACCCGGGTACGCTCACGCAACATCATGCTGATCCTCGACGTGTCGAGCAGCATGAAGGCAACCGACTTCCAGCCTGGCAATCGCCTGACCGTGGCGCGCGAGGTGCTGCGCCAGTTCATCAAGGGCCGCCAGGGCGACCTCATGGGGCTGATCGTCTTCTCCAGCCGGGCCTTCGTGCAGGCGCCGCTCACCACCGACATCGACGTGCTGGACCGGCTGGTGGAGCAGGTCGAGATCGGCATGCTGCCTGACGGAACCGCCATCGGCACCGCCATGGCGCTGGGCCTGAGCCAGCTCAAGACCCTGCCCGCCAAGGCCTCGGTGGTAGTGCTGATCACCGATGGCGCCAACAACACCGGCGAGCCCACCCCCCGCCAGGCTGCCGAGGCTGCCAAGGCGCTGGGCATTCGCATCCACACGATCGGCGTCTCCTCGCCCGACACGAGCGCCATCGCGCTGAACGGGGTGTGGAGCCTGCGCACGCTCTCGGGCCGGCTCTCGACCCGGGATGAGGCCGCGCTCAAGGACATCGCCGGCAGAACCGGCGGCCAGTACTACAAGGCCACCGATCCCGAGATGCTCAAGCAGGTCATGGCCGAGATCGACCCGATCGAGCGCATCGAGGTGGAGATCAGCGAGACCCGCCGGTATCACGAACTGTTTCCCTGGATGGTGGCCGGTGGAGTGGCCCTGTTGCTGCTGGAAATGCTGCTCCGGGCCACCTGGCTGAGCCGACTGCCATGACCGTCTTCGCGACTCCCGGCGCGCTCCTGCTCCTGCTGGTGTTGCCGGCGCTATGGCTGCTGTTGCGAGCGGCGGGGGAGGCGCGGCACGCGGCCCTCGCGCGCTTCGCCAACCGGGAGGTGCTGGCCCGGACCTCCGCTCTCCCGGGGACGGACCGGCGCCCGTGGCGCCGGACCCTTCGCTGGATCGCCCTGGGCGCCGCGGTCCTCGCCCTGGCCCGGCCGCAGTGGGGCCGGCAGTCGGGCGAGATGGCCCGAACCGGGCGGGACCTCATCGTGGCGCTGGACCTCTCCCGCTCCATGCGGGCGGAGGACGTGGGACGCGACCGCCTGTCGCTGGCCAAGCGCCTGGCGTGGCAGCTGGCGTCAGTGCGGGCCGGTGACCGGGTGGGCCTGGTGATCTTCGGCGGTGGCGGCTTCCTGCAGCTGCCGCCGACTTCCGACTTCGGCACGTTCCAGCTGTTTCTGGAGGCGGCGAGTCCCGACGACATCGCCGACCCGGCGACCAACGTGGCCGCGGGCCTGAGGGTGGCCGAGCGGGTGCTCCGCCGGGAAGGTGCCGGCATTGGGTCGCGCGGCGTCCTGCTGCTGACCGATGGCGAACGGTCCGAGGGGGCGCTCGATCCAATCATCGAACTCTACCGCCACGCCCGGCTGCCGGTCTTCGTGGTGGGCGTGGGTACGCTGGAAGGCGGGCGGCTGCCCGCCGATTCCGGCGCAGCCGGACCCTGGCATCTCGACGGCATCGGGCGGCCGGTCGTCTCCCACCTGGCCGAGGACGATCTGCGTCGTATCGCGGAGAGCTCGGGCGGGGCCTATGCCCGGTGGGATGATCGCCCGGCCCTCGATCGGCTGAGCCATGCGCTCGCCAACCTGCAGGCCCGCACCCTGTCGGGGCAGCCCGCCGACGAACCCATCGAGCGGTACCAGTGGCCGCTGGTGCTGGCAGTCGCGGTGCTGTTGCTGGAGGTGGTCAGCGGCGGAGGGGGGCAGAAGCGGAAGACATCCCCGGCACCGACGGTCGGCCGCCCCGCCACCCGGAAGAAGAACCCGCTGGCCGGGGCGCCCGGCCCCGTGCTTCGGCTGCGACAGCTCGGCGTCTGGGTGCTCGCGAGCCTGCTCTCCTGCACCCCGGTGTCCCACGCCAGCCGCGGTCGACAGCTGTATGAACAGGGCAAGTATCTCGAATCCTACGAGGCCTATCAGGAGCTGCTCCGGCAACAGGGCGGACCGGCGGTTCGCTTCAATGCCGGCAACAGCCTCTACCGAATGAAGCAGTACAACGAGGCGGTAAAGAGCTGGCGGGACGCGACGTCCGGCGCCGACCGGCTGAGGCAGGAAGCCTATTACAACATGGGCAACGCCTTCGTCCGCGCGGCGGAGGACGCCAACGCGCTCAGCGGCTACCTGGACCGCGCGATCCTCGCCTATGAGGAAGCGCTCCGACTCGAGCCGACCGACCGGGACGCCAAGTGGAACCTCGAGCTGGCGCTGCGACGGCGGGGAGACGTCCCCCAGGAGGGCAGCCGCGGCCGGGGCGGCCGGGCGGACTACGGCCGGGGAAGTCGGGAGGACGGGTACGACCAGAGCCCGGAGGCCCAGGTCGGCGCCATGGCCGGGGGCGGCCAGGGAGGGGATGAAGGAGAATCGGTCGAGGAGATGAACCAGGAACAGGCCCGGTCGCTATTGGACGCCGTGGAGCGCCAGCAGCTCTCCAGCCACGAGGGGCAGCGTCCCCGCACCAGCGGGGGGGCCGACCGGGACTGGTAGCCCGGCACTACCACCAACCCCTGCTGGTGACTACCTTTGCGCCACACATTTATCCTCCCCGGCCACACACCAGGGCCGGGGCGCCTGAGACCAAAGGAAGGTGACATGCCCCGTCCGTACGAGGCGGTCTATATCTTCGATAGTGCCCTCGAAGATGCCGCCATCACCGAGAAGCTCACCCGCTTCCACGCGCTCGTTCCCCAGTCCTCCGGGGAGCCACCCAGGCTGACCGTCTGGGGCAAGCGCACCCTGGCCTATCCCATCAAGAAGCGCGAGACCGGCTACTACGTCATCGCCAACTTCGCCGCCGAACCGGCCCAGTTGCCGGAGTTCGAGCGCGCCCTGAAGCTGGACGATGCGGTGCTGCGCTTCCTGATCGTGGCCGACGAGCACGACTACACCCCGAGCCGTGCCCCGACCGATCGCAAGCTCGAGGAGGATGACGAATGAAGCGCACCCGCAAGGGCGACCCGCTGGCCGAATTCGGGGTTCGCTACATCGACTACAAGGACGAGAAGCTGCTCCAGCGCTTCCTGACGGAGCGCGGCAAGATCCTGCCTTCGCGGCTCTCGGGGATCACCGCCCGTCACCAGCGGCAGCTGAGCGTGGCCATCAAGCGGGCCCGCTACCTGGCCCTGCTGCCGTACATCAAGCGGGGCTCGAGCTGACGATTCCACCCCCGGCACGGCCGGCGATCACTGGGCGGGCGATCCTCCTGCTGGGAGCATACGTCCTCCTGTTTCCGCCGCTGTTTGTGCTGGGGCCGCTGGCCGGGTTGCTGCTGGCTTCGCGGCCGGGGACCTTCCGGGAGTGGTCCTGGGTGGGAATCACCGGGCTCTGGATCGGGCTCACCCTGTTGGAACCGGGTGGCATTGCTACCCAAATGATGCGGGCATGGGCGCTGTTCGTCACCGGCGCCTTCGTGCTGGTCATGCTCCCGGGACGCCGGACGCCAGTGGCGGGAGCGTTGCTGGCCAGTGTCTTCGCCTTCGGGGCCGCCACCGCCTGGGCCTGGAGCCTCGGCACCCGGTGGCGCGACATCCAGCTGGCGGTGGCACACTCCGGCTGGGAGTTTTGCCGGCAGCTGATGGGACAGACCGGAGCTGGCGGTGCGATAGCCGCCGAGCGGCTGGCGAGCATGCAGGTGTACGTGGACGCCCTGGCCGATGGCGTCGCGGTCATGGCGGAGCTCTTTCCCGCCCTGCTGGTGCTGACCGCGCTGCCCGGGCTGGCGCTGGCGTGGAACTGGTATCACCGGTTGGCCAGCCAGCCGGCGGGCGCGCCGGCCGCGCGCTTCGCGGAGTTCCGGTTCACCGACCACCTGGTCTGGCTGGTCGTCGCCGCGCTGGCGGTGTTCCTGCTGCCGTTGCCGCCGATGGCGCAGGCCGTGGGTGGTAACCTGGCCCTGGTGACCGGAGGACTCTACGCCGCGCGCGGGGCGGCCGTGCTCTGGGGTTCGATCGAGGCGTTCCCGCTGCTGGTGGTGATCATCATCCTGGCGGGCGTTCTGTTCATTCTGCCGGTTGCCATGGGCGGTTGCTTCGCGATTGGGCTGGCGGACACATGGGTGGATTTCCGGCGCCGTTTCGGCGCCGCGAACTAGGGAGACGAGATCATGGAAGTGATCCTCAGGCAGGATGTGGCCTCACTGGGCAAGGCTGGAGACCTGGTCAAGGTCAAGCCGGGGTATGCCCGCAACTACCTGCTGCCGCATGGGCTGGCTTACGAGGCGACCGCAGGCAACAAGCAGCGGATCGCGGCCGAATCCAAGGCCCGCGCCGCCCGGACAGCCGCCGACCGCCAGGAGGCGGTGGCCCAGGCCGCCCGGCTCAACGGTGTGAGCCTGACCCTGTCCCGCAAGGCGGGCGAGGGAGACCGGCTCTTCGGCTCCATCACTGCGCAGGACGTGGCCGACGCGCTCGCGGCCCAGGGCCAGACCGTGGATAAGCGGCGGATTGAACTGGAACACCCGATCAAGACCGTCGGCCAGCACGCGGTGCCGGTGCGGCTGCATCACGACGTCACTGCCGAGGTGCGCCTGACCGTGGTCGCGGAGTAGAGCGGCACTCGATGACCGTGGCCATCCGGTACGTCGATGGGCCGCGCCTGGCGCGCTCGCTCCTCGCCGCCGCCGATTGGGTCGCCGCCGGACGGGAAGAGATCAACCGGATCAACGTCTTTCCGGTCCCTGACGGAGATACCGGCACCAACTTCACGTTCACACTCCGTTCCGTCGCCGACGCCCTCCGGGCGCTCGGCGACGCGTCGCTTGACGCCACCGCCCGCACCGCCGCCCGCGGAGCGGTGCTCGGAGCCCGGGGCAACTCCGGCATGATGCTGGCCCACTTCCTCCTCGGGCTGAGTGAGCGGCTGGAAGGCAAGAGCCAGGCCAGTGCCGAAGAGATGGCCCAGGCCATCCGGCACGGGGTGAATCAGCTGTACGGATCCCTCGACGACCCGCGCGAAGGCACCATCCTCACGGTGGCCCGCGAGTCCGCGCGGGCTGCCGAGCGGGCCGCCGCCGATTCCCCCGACATCAGTGTGTTCATGACCCGGATCCTGGCCGAGAGCGAGGTAGCGCTGGCCCGGACCCCGGAGCTGCTGGCGGTCCTCAAGGAGGCGGGCGTAGTCGACGCCGGCGGCAAGGGCTTCGTGCGCATGCTCGAGGGGGTGGTGCGCCTGATCGAGGGAGATCCGATCCTGCCCGCGCCGGCGTTCCCTGACGGCGGCGACGGCCTCGTGCCGGCGGCCACCATCGAGGTGGCCGCCGAGCGGGACTTCCAGTTCTGCACCGAGGTCATGATCCGGGGGGCCCAGCTCCCGCCGGCCAACGAGGTCCGGGTCCAGCTGCGGAACTTCGGTGGTTCCCTGCAGGTGGTCGTGGCCGGCGATGTCCTCAAGGTGCATGTGCACACGGATGTCCCCGATGCCGTCTTTACCTACGTGGCCCGCTGGGGCACCATCGAGACCACCAAGGCGGAGGACATGCGGGCCCAGCACCGGCAGCTGGCCCACCCCAACCAGCGGCCGGTCGCCCTGGTGGCGGACTCCTCCGCCGATCTGCCCGACGGCGTGCTGGACCGGCACCAGATTACCCTGGTCCCGCTGCAGGTCATGTTCGGCGACGAGACCTTTCGCGACCGGGTGGAGCTCAAGCCGGAGGACTTCTACCGCCGCATGCGGGTGTCCAAGGCTCACCCGACCACCTCCCAGCCGACCCCCGGGGATTTCATCCGGGTGCTGCGGGATGCGCGGACCGAGGCCGAAGAAGTCGTGGCGGTACTGCTGTCTTCCCGGCTGTCGGGCACCTATCAGGCGGGGCTCGCGGCGGTCCGGGCGGCGGGCATAGAAAAGGTGCAGTTCGTGGACAGCGCCTCCGCCTCGCTGGGCATCGGCATGCTGGCCCTGCATGGGGCGGAACTGGCGGAATCGGGCTGGAGTGCGGTGGCGATCGCCACCGAGCTGCGGCGGGTGCGCCGCCAGTCAGGCTGTTTTCTCACAGTGGACCGGTTCGACAACCTGCTCCGGTCCGGACGGGTGACTCGCGGCAAGGCCTGGCTGGCCGGTGTCCTGGACGTCAAGCCGATCCTCTCGCTGGACGACGCCGGGGCGATCATCCCGGTGGACCGGGTGCGGGGGCGCAGCAAGGTGGTACCCCGAGTGCTGAGCCTGCTCGAAAAACGGCTCACTCCTCGCCCCCAGCGGGTGCGGTTCGGTATCGTCCACGCGGAGGCGCCCGAAGCCGCGGAACGAGTCCAGACCGCCATCACGGCGGCGTTCGCGCCGCGGGACGTCTTCGTCTCCCTGGCCACGGGCGTCCTGGGGGCGCACGTCGGGTTCGGGGCCTGGGCGGTGTTCTGGCAGGTGGAAGATGGCAGCCCCTCGCACCCGGAGGGTCCGTGACCCGGGGGGGCGGAACCGGGCGGACGCCCACCGGAGACGTGGCAGCGGCCATCGGGGCCATCGAGGATCTGAAGGGACGGGACCTCCGGGTGCTGGATCTGCGCGGCCTGAGCGACGCGACCGACTATTTCATCGTCGCCTCGGGCACCTCCGATGCCCACGTGCGCGGGATCGCCAACTCGGTGCTGGACAAGCTCGGCCGGCGCGGCATCCGGGCGCATCATGTGGAAGGGCTGCCCACCGGCCGCTGGGTACTGCTGGACTTTGTAGATTTTGTCGTTCACCTGTTCCACCCAGAGGCACGCGGCTTCTACCAGCTGGAGCGTCTCTGGAGCGATGCGCCGGAGTTCAGACCCGGCGCCTGACCGGCAGGAGTGTTCATGATCCGTCGTCTTGCGCTGAGCCTCGGCCTCCTGGCCGGCGCCGCAACTGCGCTTCCGGCACAGTACTTCGGCCAGAACAAGGTCCAGTACCGCGCCTTTGATTTCAGGATTCTCAAGACCGAGCATTTCGACATTCACTTCTACCCGGAAGCGCGGCAGGCCGCGCTGGACGCCGGGCGGATGGCCGAGCGTTCCTACGCCCTGCTCTCGCGCATCCTGCGGCACGAGTACAAGGAGCGGAAGCCGATCATCCTGTACGCGTCCCACTCCGATTTCCAGCAGACCAATGCGCTCGGGGGCGAATCGCCCAGCGAAGGCACCGGCGGCGTCACCGATTTCTTCAAGCAGCGCATCATCATGCCGTTTACCGGGTCCTACGAGGAGCTCCAGCACGTCCTGCAGCACGAAATGGTGCACCAGTTCCAGTACGACATCTGGAGCCGGGGCCGCGCCGGCGCCGGCCTGCAGACCCTCATCAACGTGAACCCGCCACTCTGGTTCGTCGAGGGCATGGCGGAGTACCTCTCGATCGGCAAGGTGGACGTCAACACGGCCATGTGGCTCCGTGACGCGGCCATCGAGGGCAAGATCCCCACGATTGATCAGCTGGAGAACGACTGGCGCATCTTCCCCTACCGCTACGGTCAGGCGCTGGTGGCCTTCATCGGCCAGCGCTGGGGGGATGAGGCGATTGGCGCGATCATGCAGGGGACCCTGGCCGGGGGTGGCGGTCTGGAAGGGTCCATCCGCCGGGTGCTGGGTGTGGACTACAAGCAGCTCTCGGCCATGTGGAAGGACCACGTGCAGCAGACCTACCTCCCCGAGGTGGCCAGTCGCCAGCGGGCCCGGGACTTTGCGACCGAGATGCTGAGCCAGGACCGCTCCGAGGGCACCCTGCATCTGGCGCCGGCGCTGTCGCCCGACGGCAAGGAAGTGGCCTACTTCAGCGAGAAGGACTTCTACTTCGTTGACCTGTACCTGGCCGACGCCGAGACCGGCAAAGTGAAGCGCCGGCTGTTCGAGTCCTCGTACAGCAGTAATTACGAGACTTTCCGCTTCATCAACTCCGCGGCCAGCTTTTCGCCGGACGGCAAGCTGCTGGCCTTTGCGGCCAAGCGTGGCCCGCGTGACGACATCGTCATCATCGACGTCAAGCGCAACCGCGAGGTGCGCCGTATCAAGGTCAAACTGAACGGGATCACGACTCCGGCCTGGAGCCCCGACGGCCAGCAGCTGGTGTTCACCGGCTACAACGGCGGCATCTCGGATCTCTTCATCATCGGTGCCGACGGCCGCGGTCTCCGGCGGCTCACGGAGGATCGCTACGCCGATCTCCACCCGGCTTGGTCCCCCGACGGCCGGACCATCGCCTTCAGCAGCGACCGGGGCCCCGAGACCAACTTCGACCGGCTGCAGCTCGGCGAGCTGCAGCTGGCGCTGTACGATGTTGCCTCCGGGCGGATCGAGGTCCTCACCGGCGCGGCCGAGGGCCGCAACGTGAGCCCGCAGTGGTCGCCCGACGGGCAGGACATCGCCTATGTCTCGGACCGGGATGGGGTCAGCAACATCTACCTGTACCACCTCGCCAGTCGACAGTCCTACCAGATCACCGAGCTGTTCACCGGTGTCCAGGGCATCACGCCCCTCTCGCCGGTGTTGTCGTGGGCCCGGGAGGCCGATCGGCTGGCGTTCGTCTATTACAGCCGCGACCGCTTCGATGTCTACAGCCTGGACCACCCCCGGGAGCTGAAGCGTGATCCCTGGCGCCCGGCGCGTCCGCCGCGGGACTCGGCCTTCGGGCCCCGGTTCGCCTATCCGGACAGCGTCACTCCGGCGCGCCGGGACTCGGCCTATGGCCCGGTGCTCGGCTATCCCGGCACCCCGGACAGCGCCGCGGCCCAGGCCCCGGCCACCCCGCTGGCGGCGCCCGGCTCGATCTACGTATCACCAGAGGGCTTGCGGCAGGCGGACTCGGCGCCGGCGCCGCGGGATTCCACCGACCGGCCGGTGTCGATCACCGCGCTCATGGACTCCACCGAGTTCGTCCTGCCGGACACCGCCGAGTTCAGTATAAAGAAGTATCGGGTGCAGTTCCGGCCCGACTACGTGGCCCGGCCCACGATCGGCTACGTCCGGGACAACTTCGGCCAGGGCTTCTTCGGCGGCAGCGCCATCGCGCTGTCCGACATGCTTGGTAACCACAACCTGCTGTTCGCCGCCTACATCAACGGCCGGATCAGTGAGGCGCTGGTGCAGGCCACTTACGTCAACCTCTCCAATCGCGTCAACTGGGCGGTGGGCGTGGGACAGCAACCGTACTACTTCCTGGAGCCGACCCTGTTCAGCACCGATTCGAACGGCAACAACGTCTTGGCCACCAACCTGCGCCGGATCGTGGTGCGGTCGGTGCAGGGCCAGGCGCTCTACCCGGTGAGCCGGTTCACCCGGTTCGAGTTCGGTCTGACGGCCGCGGCCATCAGCGACCGGCTGCAGACCATCACCCAGATCTCTGACGCGAATTTCATCCCCATCGGAGATCCCGATTCCCGGGAACGAAGCCTCCCCGGCGCCAGCTACATCGAGCCCTCGGTGGCCTACACCTTCGACAACTCGCTGCCGGGATACGTCGGCCCCTTCTGGGGACAGCGATACCGGGCGCAGATCTCGCAGACCGTGGGGGGCTGGCGCTACTTCGAGGGGCTGGCCGACTACCGGCGCTACGACAAGATCGTGGGACCCGTGGTGCTCGCCACCCGCGGCCTGTACTTCGGCCGCATCGGGCGCGACGCCGAGCGCTTCCGCGTCTTCCTCGGCAACACCGAACTGCTGCGCGGCCACACCTCGGGCAGCTACTATCGCCACGAGTGCACCACCGGGGACCCCGGCACGACCACCGGCTGCTTCGAGCTGGACCGGCTGGTGGGTACCCAGCTGGCGGTGGGAAGCGCCGAGATCCGGTTCCCGCTGCTCACGCCGGAGTTCAGGTTCGTCCCCCGGGGCTTCCCGCCGATCGAGGGCGCCCTGTTTTATGACGTGGGCATGGCCTGGAACGAGGGGGACAAGCTCAAATGGAAGCGCGAACCCGGTGATGACCCGATTCGGGTCCGCGCCCCACTACAGGTCTTCGGCGCGTCGGCCCGGATGAACCTCTTCAACTTCGTGATTCTCCGCCTGGACTATTCCATCCCGCAGGGGCGGCCGGATGTGGGCGGGTACTGGACGCTGAGCCTCGGGCCGGTCTTCTAGCGGCCGGAACGGCCCCGGCCGCGCCGGCAGCGCGGCCGCCCCCGGGGAGAACAGCAGGCCGGCCCTGCCGCTCCCCCCAACCCCTCCCTGTCCGCTATCTTAGGGCGTGCGCCTCCCTACGGTTCTGGCGGTAGTGATGGCAGCCACAGCCGTGGCCTGCCGATCCGGTTCCCAAACATCCGCCCGCGGCCTTTCCGCCGCCTCCACGACGCCGCCGTCGAGCCTGCTCCGCCTGCCTGCCGCCGGCGGTGCGGCCGAACTGTACCGCCCGGCTTCCATGACCGCATGGGGCTGGAAGAGCGATGCGGCACTGCCACCGCTGCGCCGGGTGGTGGGGGCGGACCTGGACCTCGGGCTGGTCTACGTCCTGGGCACCAAGAACGAATTGGTGGCCCTGGACCTGCTCTCCGCCCGGCCCCGCCCCATCCTCGCCAACGGCGTGCGTGACATCACGATGGGGCCCGACCGGTCCGTGTACGCGGTAGATGACAGCCTGCGGGTCGTCCAGTTCGTCCGCCGCAACCCGGTCCGGTTCAGCCACCGGCTCCCCACCCGGCCGCGCGACCTCTTCGGCGCCCGCAACGACGGCCTGCTGACCGTCTCGGCCGGGGCCGCCACTGCCCTCACTCGGCTGTCACCCGAGGACCCGCCGGTCCGCATCCTCCTGCCGGCGGGGGACGTGGCCTCGACCTACTGGGGCGATCTGCTGGCCATCGCGGCTGACAGCAGCGTGCTGCTGGCGGACCCCGAGGACTCGAGCGCCACTATCTCCATTCCGGTCTCGGGGCATGCCCGCGCGGTTCTCTTCTCCCCCTCGGGACACCGGTTCTACGTGGCCCGGCGGGAAGGGCCGGTGCTGGTGTACAGCCGCTTCACCCGTGAGCGCCTGGCCGAGATCGCCCTGCCGGGCAGTGCCGGAGCCCTGCGGATGGACCCGTTCGGCCGCTGGCTGATGGTGCATCCGGCCGCAGCCGACTCACTCTGGCTGGTGGACATGGCCACCAATCGCTACGTCGGCAGTTTCGCCACCGAATGGGCATCCGACCTCCCCACGATCACCAACCAGCAGCTGCTGCTCCTCCGGGACGGGCGCGATCTCGTGGCCTGGGACCTCAGTCAGGGCGATTTCCCGGAACGCGGCCGGGTCCGCGGCGGCGCAATCGACTTCTGGCTGCCACTCGCCTGGACGCCGGAAACCGGCACCGCCAGCGCCCTCACGGAAACCCCGGTGCCCGAGACCGGTCCGGAGGTCTCGCCGGCTGGCGCGCCGGGGCGGGTCTACCTGCAGGTCTCCAGTTCGCAGAACCAGGCCTGGGCCGGTGAGCTGGCCCGCCAGCTGGAACAGCAGGGCCTGCCCGCCAGCGTGCTGAAACCCCAGAGCGGCGAGGACGGCTATCGGGTGGTGCTGGGACCGTACCCCACCCGGGAGGCCGCCGAGTCAACCGGACGCCGGCTGGGCCGCCCGTTCTTCGTCTATCAACCCGAACGCTGACCAGGATCGCATCGCATGAAGCTCACGAAGCTCGAGCTGTCCGGCTTCAAGTCCTTCGCCGACACGGTCACCCTCTCCTTCCAGGATGGGGTCACCTCCATCGTGGGGCCCAACGGCTGCGGCAAGTCGAACGTGTCCGACGCGGTCCGCTGGGTGCTGGGCGAACAGTCCGCACGCATGCTGCGCGGCGGCAAGATGGAGGACGTGATCTTTCAGGGCTCGGCGGCCCGGCGGCCGGTCAACCTGACGCGAGGTGTCGCTCTTTCTCGACAACACCGACGGCGATCTGCCCATCGCCTACCGCGAGGTCCAGATCACCCGGCGGCTCTCCCGCAACGGGCAGTCCGACTACCTGCTCAATGGCACCGTGGTCCGGCTGCGGGACATCCAGGACCTGCTGCGGGGCACCGGCCTGGGCACCGATGCCGGCGTGGTTATCGAAGCCAAGATGATCGAATGGCTGCTGTCGGATCGGGCCGAGGATCGGCGGGCGCTGTTCGAGGAGGCCGCCGGCATCGGGCTGTACCGGGACCGGCCGCCAGACCACCGAACGGCGGCTGGAAGAGACCGCCGGCGACCTGCAGCGGGTGGAGGACCTCATTGCCGAGGTTCAGAGTCAGTTGCGCAGCCTGGCCCGCCAGAAGGGCAAGGCCGAGCGTCACACCAAGCTCATGGAGGAAAAGTTCGCGGTCCAGTTGACCCTGGCCAAGCAGCTGCTGAGCCAGCTGGGCGAGACCATGGCCTCCTCGGAACGGCGCCACGGGGAGCTCGAGCTGGAGCTCCCCGCCGCCCGGGATGGGGTCGGACCAGCTCGAGCACCGGCGGGACGACACGGCTCGCGCCCGGGGCCAGGCGGAGTCGCGGCGGACCGAGATCACCCGCCAGCTGGGAGACGTGCGCGTGGCGCTGGGCAAGCTGGACGGCGATCTCGCCCTGGCCGCCGAGCGGCTGGCGAACGCCGCGGCCCGGAAGCTCCGCGCCAGCGAGGAGCGCGGCCAGATGGAGGCCCGCCGCCTTCAGGCCGTCCGCGACCAGCAGGCGGCCGAGGCCGAGAACACGGCGGTACGCCTGGAACAGGAGCGGATCAAGGCGGAGCTCAGCACCCGGAGCGCCGCAGAGCAGGAGGTCCGGCTGCGCCTCGGCGAGCAGCGTCAAGTCGTGCGCCAGCTGGAGGAGGAGATCCAGAAGCGCATGCAGACGCTGCGCGCCCTGGAGGGAGAGCGGCATTCGCTGGAGAGTGATCTCGCCTCGCTGCGCGAACAGGCCGGCACCGCCGCTGGCCGGCGGGAGGCCGCCCTCGCGGAGCAGGAACTGGCGGAACGGAAGCGGGTGGAGGCGGTCGAGGTGGCCGAGCGCCACGGGCAGGAGGCACGCCGCACCGCGGCGGAGGCCGAGCGGGCCCGGCATCTGGTCGCCGAACTCCGCCGCCGGGAGGCGCTGGAGCGCGCCGATCGGCGGAGCGCCGAAGAGAGCCTGGCCCAGCTCACTGCCCGCCGGCAGGCGCTGGAGGAGCTGGAGCGCGACCGCGTCGGCCTCGCGCCGGGCGCCGCCGCGCTGCTCGCCGCCCGGGAGCAGTTCGGCGGCGCTATCCTGGGGCCGCTGAGCGACTTCATCCGCACCGGCCGGGAGGACGCCGAAGTGGCCGAGCGCGCTGCTGGGCGAGTGGGTGCACGCGGTCCTGGTCCGCGATAGTTCCGTCGTGCCGGCCATCCAGGCGTGGCACGCCGCCGAACAGCCCGGGGCCATCGTCCTGCTCCCGGCCGACCGGGGCCCCAGCGGTGAGGTCAGCGACGGCCCGCTCGGCAATCGCCTGTACGCGCAGGGCGCTGCCGAGCCCTGGGTCAAGGCGCTGCTCACCGGACTGCAGATTCTCGATCCCGCGGGCCGCGCGCTCCGCCGCTCCAACGGCGCCATCCTCCTGGCTGGTGCGCCCAGTCCGTCGGGGCCCCTCCGTCGCCGCGCCGAGCTGGAGAGCCTGTCGGGGGAAGTCGGCGAGAGCCAGGCCGCCTTGCACCGCGCCGACTTGGCCCTCGGCGCCACCGTTATCCGGCTGGCCGAGTCGGAGGCCGCGCTGGAGACGGCTGGGCACGCCGCCGATCAGACCCGTGAAGCCGAGCGGGTGGCGGTAGCCCATCGCGAGGATGCCACCCGGCTGGCGCATACCGTCGCTCGTGAGCTGGCCGAGGCCGACAGCCCAACTGGCCTCGCTCACCGAGCGGATCGAGCGCTCCGAGCGGCGACTGCAGGAGATTGACGCCAGCCTCACCGAGGGCGACCTCGCCCGCGCCCGGCTGGACGAGAACCTGGGCCAGGGCCGCGCCCTCCTGGCCGATCTCGAAAGCCAGCAGGAGAGCGCCCGCGATGCCCGGGTGCACTGGCAGGTGCAGGAGGCGCAGCTGCTGGCCCGTCTCGAGACGGCCCACGCCGCCCTCGAGCGGGCCAGCCGGCTCGGCAGTGAGGCGGACCAGGCCGCCGGGCTGCTGGCGGGAGAGCTGGAGCAGATCGAGACCGGCACCCACGACCTCGCCGCCCAGCAGGCCCAGTGGATCGAGGTCCGGGCCGAGCGCCGGGTGGCCCTCGAAGAGCTCGAAGCGGCCAGCCTCGACGCCGACCAGGCCGCCACCCTCGCGGGGCAGTCCCTCGCCGACGCCGAACACGCCCTGCATCTGGCCCGGGAACGGCACGAGCAGCTCACGGCCGAGTACCACCGGCTGGAGATCGAGATGACCGAAGCGGCCGGCCGGCGGCGGAGCATCGTCGAGCGGGTGGAGACCGAGTGGCGGAAGCCGCTCGACACCCTGCTGGCCGAGGCACCGATGCTGGAACTGGACCTCGAGACCCTGGAGAACGAGTCGCGCCGGATCATCGAGGGCCTGGAGGCGATCGGCCCCGTGAATGCGCTGGCGGTGGAGGAGCACGCGGAGGAGGCCAAGCGGCTCGAATTCCTGACCGCCCAGCGGGACGACCTGGTCGCCGCGCGCGGCTCCCTGCAGCAGGCCATCCGCGAGATTGACGGCACCGCCCGGACCATGTTCCTGGAGACCTTCACCGCGATCCGGGGCAACTTTCTCCACGTCTTCCAGACCCTGTTCGGCGGCGGCGAGTGCGACCTCCGGCTGAGCAACTCCGACGACCCGCTGGAAAGCGAGATCGACATCTCGGCGGCGCCCCGGGGCAAGCGGGTCCAGCGCATCCACCTGCTCTCCACCGGCGAGCGCTACCTGGTGGCGGTGTCGCTGCTGTTCTCCATCTACCTGACCAAGCCCAGCCCCTTCTGCCTCATGGATGAAGTGGACGCCCCCCTCGACGACGCCAACGTCGGTCCGCTTCATCCGGCTGCTGGAGGAGTTCAAGCCGTCCACCCAGTTCATCGTGATCACCCACAACCCCCGCACCATGCAGGCGGCCGACGCGGTTTACGGCGTGACCATGCAGGAGCCCGGCGTCTCGACCATCGTCGGGGTCCGGCTGGGGGAACTGGAAAGGGTGTAGATGCTCATCGTCATGCACCACGGCGCCAGCGACGACCAGATCCAGCGCGTCTGTGACACCATCGCCGAGATGGGCTACCAGGCCCGGCCGATGCCGGGCCGGCAGCGCACCACGGTCGGTCTGGTGGGCAATGACGGCCGGGTGGACGGCTCCCGCCTGGAGGCGCTGCCTGGAGTGCAGGAGGTCATCCACGTCACCAAGCCGTACAAGCAGGTGTCGCGCGAGTGGCGGCCCGAGCCGACCGTCATCCGGCTGGACGGCGGCCTGACCATAGGCGAGGAGTCGATCCTGGTCATGGCCGGACCGTGCTCCGTGGAAAGTGAGCGGCAGATCCTCGCCGCCGCGACGGCCGTGCGGGAAGCCGGGGCGAGCGTACTCCGGGCCGGTGCCTTCAAGCCCCGCTCGTCGCCCTACTCCTTCCAGGGCCTCGGTCGGGAGGGACTGACCCTGCTGGCGCGAGCCCGGGCCGAGACCGGGCTGCGGATCGTCACCGAGGCGATGGACGCCGAGGGCGCCGACCTCGTCGCCGAGGTGGCCGACATCATCCAGATCGGCGCCCGGAACATGCAGAACTATTCGCTGCTTAAGAAGGTCGGCCGGCTGGGGAAACCGGTGCTGCTCAAGCGCGGCCTGTCGGCCACCATCCAGGAACTGCTGCTCTCGGCGGAATACATCCTGGCCGAGGGTAATCCGAACGTGATCCTCTGCGAGCGGGGGGTGCGCGGCTTCGATTCGGCGACCCGCAACCTGTTCGATCTCTCCGCCATCCCGGTGGTCAAGGCCGCCAGTCACCTGCCCATTGTGGCCGATCCCAGTCACGGCACCGGCCACCGGGACATGGTCATCCCCATGGCCCGGGCGGCGGTGGCCGCCGGCGCCGACGGGCTCCTCGTGGAGGTCCACCCCAATCCCGACCAGGCGCTGTCCGACGGGGCCCAGAGCCTCTACCCCGAGCAGTTTGCCCGCCTGATGCAGGAGATCCGGCTGATTGCCGATGCCATCGGCCGACGGGTCCCCGGCGGTGTGGAGATCCGGGCGTGATCGGGCCCCGAGGCATCCGTTCCAGGCTCGCGGCCCTCGCATGGGCGGTGGCCGGCTGTGCCCTGCCCCTCGGACTGGCCGCGCAGGAGCCCGACCCGCGCCCGATCGTCGAGCAGGCCTCCCGGGCGTACCAGGGGCTGACCTCGTTTCGGTCCGACTTCCGGCAGGTCATCAGCGACCCGATGATCGGGACCTTCGAGAGTCGCGGCCGGCTCACCCAGGCCGGGGAGGCGAAGCTCTCGATGCGCTTCACCGATCCGGCCGGGGAGGCGATCGTCATGGACGGTGACCACCTGTGGGTCTACACCCCGAGCACCACACCCGGCCAGGTACTCAGAATGAAGGTGCCGAGCGATCCGGCCTACGGACCCAACGTGCTGGCCTGGATCCTCACCAGAGCCACGGAACGCTATCGCAGCCGGTATGTGCGCGCCGATGCGGTGGGCGGCCGGGCGGTGGACATCGTCGCGCTCACGCCGGTCGACCAGTCGCTGCCGTTCACCGAGGCAGTGGTGTGGCTGGACCAGTACGATCACCTGCCTCGGCGACTGGAGATCCGGGAACGGGGTGGGCAGCAGCGGACCCTGACCCTGACCGGGGTCGAGACCAATCGGCGGGTCGCCCCCGCCACGTTTCGCTTTGACGTGCCTGCCGGGGTTCGGGTGGTGGACCAGTAGCCGGGCGTTCTGCCTGACGGAGACAGTGAGGGCCCGGACGACCAGCGTCGTCGGGCCCGTCCGCTTCCTACCCTGGGCGGCTACTCGAGCGCCGCGGCCAGCAGCCGGCTCAGCTCCTGCGCGATGCCGGGCTCCAGTCCCCCCTCGCGGGCCAGTCGGACCGTCTCCAGTCCCAGCACCGCATAGAGGCGCCGGTCCTCTGGCCCCAGGGCGGCGAGGTGCGCACGAACCGTGTCCAGATCGCCCCGGCGGATCGGGCCGGTGAGCGCCTTCGGGGGTGAGGTGCCGGCCAGGTTGGCCGCCGCGCCGGCAAGCAGGGGGCGGTAGATCTGTCCCGCCAGTTCCGCCGACAGCCCGGCTGCCTCCGCCCAGCGGGCGGCCAGGCCGGCCAGGGTCACCACGTAGTTGGAAGCCACCACCGCCCCGGCGTGATAAAGCACCTTCGCGCCGGCGGGCAATCGCACCGGGATCATGCCGAGCAGCCTCGCCAGCCGTTCCGCCTCCGTCGACGGCACGAGCGTCGCCCTCGACCGCGGCGTAGGCGCCGCGCCACCGTTCGGCGGCCGTGGCCGGATCAGGAACGGTCTGTAGCGGGTGCAGTGAGCCACAGGCGGCGCCGCGGGCGGACAGCGGGGCCAGGACCGCACGGTCGTGCACGCCGGAGAGATGCAACACCACCTGGTCCGCGGATACCTGCGGGGTGATGCCGCCGGCCACCGTCCCGATGACCCCGTCGGGTACGGCGAGGAGGATCGTGGTGGCGGCACCGACCACCTCCGCCGGGCCAGCCCGCTCTCCCGCCGCCTCCCGGCGAGACCACAGCTCCACTCGCTCCCCGGCGCCCGCCAGCGCCTGGGCCAGGCCGCGCCCCATCCGGCCGCCGCCGATGATGCCAATCACACCGCCCCCAGCCATGACAGCACGATCGAGAGACCGATCGCCGAGAACACTCCGGTGAAGATCCAGTAGAGGGTGGGCGGGCTCGCCTGCCGGTTCACCCGCACCCCCAGCGGCACCGTGAGCATCGCACCGAGTCGCCAGCGGCAGCAGCATGCGGAGATCCATGAACCCGGCCATCTGGCCGGACACCGCCGGCCCAGGTCCAGCGGTCAGGTACCCCAGCCCGCCAGCCAGTGTCGTCAGGCAGACGCCGGCCAGGGCGGTGGGCGCCACGCCCCGGACGGGCAGCCGGGCGATGTAGAGAAAGACCGGCACGGCGATCAGGCCGCCGCCGATCCCGAGGAGCGCCGACATCGCGCCGCCCATGATCCCGATCAGGACCAGCCAGACGGTGGCCGCCCCCGTCAACCTGCCGGCCTCGCTCACCGGGACCCCGAGCGGATCAGGCCCGCCGAGCGGGTCCGCCCGCCGCGCCGCCGCGCGCGCGCGCCGCGCCATGTCCCAGGCGGACAGCACGAGGAACAGGCCGAACAGCGGACGCACCCAGTGCTGTTCGCCGGCCTGGGTGAGGAGCCGGGCCGTCCCGAAGGCGGCGGCAATCCCGGGGACGGAATAGACGAAGGCGGGGCGCCAATGAATGGCCCCCGCCCGGGCGTACCGCCAGGTTCCGATCACCGAGGTCACAAACGCCACGCCCAGACTGGTGGCGTGAGCCACCACGGTCTGGGCGGAGAGAGAGACGCCGGTCGGCGCGTAGACCAGGTACAGGAAGGGCACCATCAGGACCCCGCCCCCGATCCCCGCCAGGGCGGAGAGTACACCAACCGCGAGACCGGTGGCGAGTGCGGCGGGGATCTCCAGCGCCGGTGAGACGGGCTAGTTCCTCCGCTCGGTGACGGCGGACGCCTGCGCCATCGCCGCGCTCAGCAGGTCCTGGGGCGAACGGGCCCGGCGGAGCAGATCGAGCGCCACCTGCATCTGCCGGTCGTTCAGGGCCCGGCGGCGAAATTCGGCGGGACGCCCGAACACGTAGCGCGCCATCTCGTAGCCCAGCTGCTCATCCACCAGCGACACCGCCTGGGAGAACGTCTGATCGCTGACCTCCACGCCCTTGGCGCGCAGCCGGCGCAGCACCTCCGCCCGCATCGCGGGGGTGACCCTGAAGCTCTCGCTGGTGACCGACTTGTCATTCTTGATCTGCAGGGCGGTCGCGGTGATCGCATCCCGGTATTCGGTGAACTTGGAGCCTAAGGCCGTCGCGAGGGCCCGCTCGTCGTCGGTCAGGGAATCCTGCCGCACGATCAGGTCCGGAACGATGCCGCCGCCGCCCCGCACCATCCTGCCGCTGTCGGTGCGATAGGTCGGGCGGCTCACGGTGTCGGTCCCGGCGCCGTGGGCGCTGTCCGCCTCGAGCGCGGCAATCCGTGCCTGATCATCCTCGTTACGAGCCTGGCGCTGGATGGTCCGCCCGCTGGGCGTGTACCACCGGCCGGTGGTCAGCTTGAGCGCGGTATTGTCGGAGAAGGGAAAGAGCGTCTGCACCAGGCCCTTCCCGAACGTCGGGACCCCGACCACGACCGCCCGGTCGTGGTCCTGCAGTGCCCCGGAGATGATTTCCGCTGCGCTGGCCGTGCCGTCGTTGACCAGCACCACGATGGGAAGGTTGGGCCACTCCTGGCGGGCCTCATCCGAGAAGGTCTTGGTGGCGCCCCGGGCGCGGCCGCGGGTGGCGACGATTTCCTGCTCCTGGTCCAGGAACAGGTCGGTGACTTTCACCCCTTGATCCAGCAGGCCGCCCGGATTGCCGCGCAGGTCCAGCAGCAGGGAGGTCATCCCCTTGGCCAGCAGCGCGGTGATCTCCCGGCGCAGTTCCGGGGTAGAGCTCTCCGCGATCGTGGAGATGGACACGTAGCCAACGCCACCGGGAAAGAGGTTTCCGGGCGGGACCGAGCGCACGTGGATCACCGCGCGGGTCAGCTTGTAGGGGAGGGGCTGGGCCATGCCGGTGCGACGGATCAGGAGCAGGATCTCGCTCCCGGCGGCGCCACGGAGCGCCTTGACGGCCTGGTCGCTGGTCCACCCCTCGGTGGACTTGCCATCGACCGAGATGATCTGGTCGCCGGTCTCGACGCCGGCCCGCTCGGCCGGAGTCTCCGGCAGCGGCGCCACCACGGTGATCCAGCCGTCCCGGACGTCAATCTGGATGCCCAGGCCGCCGTAGTTCCCGGTGGTGGTTTCGGTGAGCGCCCGGTAGTCGTCCCCCTGGAGCAGGACGGAGTAGGGGTCTTTCAGTTCGCTGAGGAGGCCGTTCGAGGCCTTCTGGTACAGTTCGGCCTGGGGGATGGAATCCACGTAATAGGCGCTGACGTGCGACAGCACATCGTCGAACAGCCGGGCCTGCTGGTAGACATTGCCGTCGCGCGCGGTTCCCCGCTGCAGCAGCCAGCCACCAGTAAAGAACGAGAAGACCGCCACGAGCGCGATCAGACCCCAACGCTGACGCATCCTGACCTCCGGCTTCAGACGATTCGCCGGGGTCGCAAGCGCCCGGCTTTGACAACCTCCAAACTAATGCGGGCTCCCGCCTCGCGCTGCAGCGAGCCGGGGCTCCACCACCTGCCACGCAGCGTGCAAGACCCGTTCCGGAGGCAGGGTGGCGTCCAGGTGGACCACGCCCGGGCCGGTCGCAGCGCGGAACACCGCCCCGACCCGTTCGTGAAAGACCCGGCCCGCCAGTTCGATCCGGTCGAGCCCCTCGCCGGTCTTCTTCCGGCGGGAGAAGCCCAGTTCCACGGGCAGGTCGAGCACCAGAGTCAGCCCGGGGTCGAGCCCGCCCGTCGCCGCCCCGTTGGCCAGGGAGAACACCTCCCGGTCCAGGCCCCGGCCCCCACACTGGTAGGCTTCCGTGGAGAGCTGGAAGCGGTCCGCCAGGACGATCGTGCCGGCCGCGAGCGCCGGTGTGATCACCCGGGCGACCAGGTCTGCCCGGGCCGCAAGGAAGAGGAATAGTTCGCTGGCGGGTTCGATGTCGGTGGCGGGGTCCAGCAGCAACGCCCGGATCCGCTCCCCCACCGGAGTGCCCCCGGGCTCGCGCACCAGCAGCGGGTCCGCGCCCCACGACCGCAGACGGTCGGCCAGGGCCGCCACCAGGGTGGTCTTGCCCGCCCCTTCCGGTCCTTCCACGACCAGGAAGAACCCGGTGCTCATCCGAGCGTGATGATGCTGCTGCTGGCGCCCTTTTCCATGCCCTGGGCGATAAGCTGGTTCACCTTGATCATCACCTTCTCGAAGTTGGCCCGAGCCACGGCATACGCCTGGCCGATGGGGCTGACCTCGAGTTCCCGGACCGCGGTCTCGTACTTTTCGGCGGTCGGCTGATCGGGCATCTGGCCCTGGGTCACCAGCTCGTCCATTTGCCGGGCGAGGGTCTGGATCAGGTCCACCTTGGCCTGAGCATCGCTGTCTTCGCGCAGGGTGGTTTCGGCGCGCCGCAGCGCCTTGTATTCGGGGGTCTGCCCGATGAGCCGCCCCAGTTCTTCTGCCTTGTCCCAGATCACTTCGCCTCGCTCCTCCGCGCGAGCAGGTACCGCGCGCGGCCGAATAGGTCGTCACGAATCTCCACGGAATCCAGTCCTGCCACGGTTGCCAGCCACGCTACTGCCGCTGCCCTGCTGCGATCCACCTCCAGCGCCACCCAGCCCCCCGGTCGCAGCACCCTCGCCGCGTCCGCCACGAGCCGGCGGGTCGCCTCGAGACCGTCTTCGCCGCTGGCGAGCGCGTCGGCTGGCTCGAACTCGCGCACCCCCGCCTCCAGTGCGGCATGCTCGGCGGCTGTCAGGTAGGGCGGGTTCGAAACCACCGCGTCGCAGCTGGCCGGCGCGATGGCAGTGGCGAGGTCGCCACGGATCAGGCCCACCGCGAACCCGGTCCGGGCCCGGTTCTCCGCGGCCAGGGCCAGCGCTTCGGCCGAGCGGTCAACCGCCAGCACGGCATCGTAGTGCCCTTCATCGGCCAGCGCGAGGGCGATGCAGCCGGTGCCCGTCCCCACATCCACCACCCGTCCGCTGGCGACCCGGGCCAGGATCAGCTCCACCAGCCCCTCCGTCTCGGGTCGCGGAATCAGGGCGCGGCGGTCAGCGCGCAGGGTCAGGCGGCGGAAACCCGCCAGCCCCGTGACGTACGGCAGTGGCTCACCCGCCGCCCGTCGGGCCACGGCGGCCTCATAGCTCGCCGCCGCCGCGGGCTCGGCGACCAGGTCTCGCTCCAGCCGCCCCCGGCCGAGGGCCTGTTCCTGCAGATCGGCCCAGATGCGCCACGCCTCCCGCTCCGGAGCCGCGCCGCCCGACTCCCGGAGCCGGCCGGCGGCAGCCCGCACCAGATCCCCTATCCGCTCCCCGGCCTCATTCATCGAGCTGCTCCTGCCGACTCGCCATGCGCAGGGCGTTCACGAACTCGTCCAGGTCCCCGCCCAGCACCTGCTCCAGACTGAACACAGACAGGTTGATGCGATGATCGGTGATCCGGCTCTGGGGGTAGTTGTAGGTCCGGACCTTGGCGGAACGGTCTCCCGTCCCCACCATGGCCCGCCGGTCGCGGGAGCGTGCTGCCTCCTGCTCCGCGATCATGCGGTCGAGCAGCCGGGCCCGGAGTACCTCCATGGCCTTGAGCTTGTTCTGTAACTGGGACTTCTGGTCCTGCTGGGATACCACCAGGCCGGTCGGCAGGTGGGTGAGGCGCACGGCGCTATCCGTGGTATTGACGCTCTGTCCGCCGGGTCCGGAGGAGCGGAAGACGTCTATCTTGAGGTCGTTGGGATGGATAGTGACATCCACCTCCTCGGCCTCAGGCAAAACGGCAACTGTGGCGGCGGAGGTGTGGATCCGGCCCTGGGTCTCGGTCGCCGGAACCCGCTGGACCCGGTGCACACCGGCCTCCCGCCGCAGCTGGCCGAATGCGTCCGGACCCCTGGCGGCGAAAATGGCCTCCCGGACCCCGCCCGCGGCGCCTTCACTGACCGAGATGACCTCCACTGTGAGCCCCTTCCGCTGTACGAACCGCTGATACATACGGAACAGCTCTGCCGCGAACAGGGCGGCCTCATCGCCGCCGGTGCCGGCGCGGATTTCCACGATGGCGTCGCGGTCGTCGAGGGGGTCCCGCGGCAGGAGCAGTTCGTGCAGCTCGGCTTCCAGCGGTGCGACCTCCGCCGGGATCCTGGCGAGGTCGGCGGCGGCCATGGCGGCCAACTCGGGGTCCGCTTCCCCGGCGAGTTCCCGGGCCTGCGCGAGGTCCCCCCGAAGCTTCTGCAGTTTCTCGGCGGCCCGCACGACCGGGAGCAGCTTGGTGTGCTCCCTGCCGAGGGCCCTCAGCCGGGCCGGGTCATTGGCGACCGCCGGGTCGGCCAGCGCCCGGGCCACTTCCTCCGCCCGGGCGAGCGCCTGGCGGAGTCGAGCCTCCACGGCTCAGCCCTGGGGGGTGACGGCAGTCTTGTCTGCGTATTTCTTGCGGAACCGGTCCACCCGGCCCTGCGTGTCCACCAGGCGCTGCTTGCCGGTGAAGTACGGGTGGCACTTGGCGCAGATTTCGACGTGCATGCTGGTGGTCGTACTGCGGGTCTCGAACTGGTTGCCGCAAGCGCACTGGACCGTCACCTTATGGTACATCGGATGGATGTTCGGCTTCACGATCTTCTCCTTGGCGGCTCCGTCCTGCCGGACGGTCGGGGTCCCATTCTGGGAAGCCTGAAAATATAGCAGGGAATAGACTTAGGTATCAACTGGGGGCCCCCCGCCCGGCCCGGGACGGTTTGACAGGCCAGAACGGCCTAACTATCGTATTCTACTACACTTCCACCCCCAGAGGCCCTGTGTCTGTCTCCCCGCTCGAGGTCCTCAAGAAGGTGCCCCTCTTTGCGACCATGCGGGAAGGGGACATCATTGCCTTTGCCGAGCTGGTCCGGGAGCGGACCTACCCCAAGGGGAGCGTGATCGTCTTCGAGGATGACCCCGGCGACGCCCTCTACCTGGTGGCCTCCGGCCAGGTCAAGGTGGTGCTGATCGGGGAGGACGGCCGGGAGGTCATCCTCTCGGTCCTGGGAGAGGGGAGCTTCTTCGGCGAGATGGCGCTGATTGACGATCAGCCCCGGTCGGCCACGGTCATCGCCATGGTCGATGCCGCGGTCCTCATCCTCAGGCGGGAGGACTTCCAGGCCAGGCTGCGGAGTTCCCCCGAGGTGTCCATCGCCCTGATGCGGGAGCTGTCCCGCCGGCTGCGGCGCGCCGACGAGAAGATCGGCAGCCTGGTGCTGCTGGACGTCAATGGCCGGGTCGCCGACCTGCTGCTGCGTCTGGCGGAGGAAGAGGGAGGCGATGAAGTGACCAAGAAGATCACCCACCACGTCATTGCGCAGATGATCGGCTCGAGCCGCGAAACCGTGTCCCGCACGATGCGGGACTTCGTGGAGCGGGGACTGATCAGGGTCACCCGCAAGGACATCAGCATCATCAACCGAGCCCTGCTCGAGCGCGCCGCGGGACGGTCGTGATCCCGCGCACCACGGAAGTGTGAGCCAGGCCGCCGTCCCCGGTGGCAGGCTCCTTGCACCTGCATCGGCCCATCAAGAAGAGAGAGGCTGTGTCGTACACGGTCATGTTCTGGGGCACGCGCGGGTCGATTCCCACGCCAGGGGTTCACACCGCGCGCTACGGGGGTAACACCTCCTGCGTGGCGGTTTCCGGCGCCCCCGACCAGCTGGTGATCCTCGACGCCGGCAGCGGCATTCGGCTCCTGGGTCGGGAGCTGGTGCGGCTTACCCCGGGGCCGATGAGCCTCGACATCCTGCTGTCGCACACACATTGGGACCATATCCAGGGGCTGCCATTCTTCCAGCCCCTGAACACAAAGGGGAATGCGGTCCGGATCTACGGCGCGGCCCAGGCCGGGGTGCCGCTCGAGGAGATCCTGGACCGCCAGATGGACCCGGTGGTCTTCCCGGTCCCGCTCAAGGCACTGGCGGCCGACCTGACCATCACCGAGGTGCAGAGCGGGTCGTTCGAGATCGACGGCTTCAAGGTGGAGGCGTTCCGGCTGCGACACCCCGGCTCGACCCTGGGGTACAAGCTGGTACCGGTGTCGGGAGGCCGTACCATGGCCTACCTCACCGACAACGAACTGGGCGCCGGAGGCAGCTATGACGTCCCGCCAGATTGGCGGGCCCAGCTGGTGAGATTCCTCCGGGGGGTGGATACGTTGATTCACGACGGGATGTATTCCGAGGCCATGATAGAAGCCCGGGCCGGCTGGGGGCACTCCACGCCCGAGCAGGCGATCGCATTGGCCGGCGAGGCAGGCTGCCGCCGACTGGTGCTCTTTCATCATGAGCCCGAGCATGACGACGCGGCGATCGATGCCATGCTGGCTGGGGCCCGCGGCTTTGCAGCACGTCACACTCCGGGATTGGTAGTGGATGCCGCCATGGAAGGCATGGCGCTGACCCTTTGAAGAGGTGCCATATGCGACGGACCATGACCCTGCTGTGCCTTGCCCTGCTGGCCTGGGCCCCCGCGGTCAACGCCCAGGACACCCGTCCCGGGATCGCGGTTCTGCCGTTCGAGAACGGCGGATCCTATGGCCAGGACAAGGAGAATTTCGACGCTCTCCAACGGGGCATCGCCGGAATGTTGATCTCCGAGCTGTCACGCAACGCGGCGGCGCGCGTGGTGGAGCGGGAGAACGTCCAGCGCCTGGTGGATGAGCAGAACCTGGGCGCCGACGGACGGGTGGACGCCGCGACGGCCGCGAAGATCGGCAAGCTCGTGGGCGCCCGTTACATGATCATGGGTGGGTTCGTGGACCTCTACGGCCGCTTCCGGGTGGATGCCCGGATTGTGGACGTCGAGACCAGCGAGGTCATCAAGGTGGTCCGGAGCGACCCCAAGCTGGAGAAGCGGGAGACCCTCTTCCAGCTGCTGCAGAACCTGTCGGAATCGCTGATGTCGGGGACCAACCTCCCTGCCCTGTCCGCCGACGTCCGCGGGGCCGCGCGCGCCCGCAGCGTGCCGACGGAGGCGCTGACGCTCTACAGCCGGGCCCTGCTCTACCAGGACCGCGGCGACAACACCCGGGCGGCGGACTACTACCGCCGGGCGCTGGAGGTCTTCCCGCAGTACGCCGAGGCCCAGCAGGGGTTGCAGAAGGTAAACCCCAGCTGAGCCGGTGATCGGCTTTCTCGCCGCCATTGGGCGGGGCACGGCGCGCTGGCTCGCCCGGGTGGGCGCGCAAGCGCGCTTTGCCGTGGCGGCCATCGGCTCCCTGCGGGGCCTGCCCGGCGCCGGCCGGCGGGTGGCGTCCCGGGTGCTGCTCAACCAGCTGCGCTTTACCGCCCTGGAGGCGGTCGGGCTGATCGTGCTGCTGTCCGGGGTTCTCAGCTACCTGACCATTTCGGCCACCATTGCCCAGCTGGACCGGGTCGGCGCCTCGGAGCTCATCGGCAAGGTGATGGTGGTGGCCATCGTGCGGGAACTGGGTCCCTTGCTCACCGCCCTGGCGATCGTCGGCCGCAGCGGCACCGCCATCACGGCCGAGCTGGCGACCAACACCGTGCTCGGGGAGGTCCGCGCCCTTGAGGGCATGGGCATCGACCCCTTCCACTATCTGGTCCTGCCGAGGCTCTTCGGTTGCGTGGTGTCCATTTGCACCCTGATGGTGGTCTTCGACGTGGTCGCCATTGCCGGCGGCTACCTCGCCGCCGGGATCATCAGCGGGATGAGTGTCGAGCGCTACCTCGGCATCGTGATGGCCAATCTCACCACCCAGGACATTGTGCTTACCGGGATCAAGGGGGTGCTATTCGGCCTGGTGGTCGGGATCATCCCCAGCTACGAAGGGCTGTCGGTGCGTCGGGGCCCCACCGAGATCCCCCAGGCCGTCATTCGCGGCACGGTGGGGTCCATCGCGGTGATCTTTGTCTGCGCGGCGCTCATCGTGAGTGTGACCCGCAGGTGACGGCGCCGCTGGTCTTCGAGGAGGTTCCGCTCGCCGTGCTCCGGGGGGCGTCGCTCCCCGCGCCCCGGGCTGGGGATGGGCCGGGCACCGGGACGTTCTCGCTCAGCCTGGCACCCTGGCAGACCACGGCGATCACCGGTGATGAGCTGAGCGGGGTGGCGCTGCTCGGCGGCCTGGCGCTTGGCCTCGAACGGCCGCCGACCGGTCGAGTCGTCACCCTCGGCACCGAGATCCCGACGCTGGCCCGGGGGGCGCAACTCGCCTTCCGTCGGCGGCTGGGATACCTTCCCGCTGGCGAAGGATTGCTGCAGAATCTCACCCTGCGAGAGAACATCCGCCTGCCGCTTCTCTTCGGCAGCGACTATCGGCCCAAAGACATCGAGGGACGCGTGGACGTGATCCTGGCCCAGGTGCGGCTGACTCGCGTGGCAGACCTTCGCCCGGCGGAGGCCAACGCAGAGGACCGACGGCGAGCGGCCCTGGGGCGGGCCCTGGCGTTCGATCCGGAGTTGGTGGTGCTGGAGGATCCCTTCGACGGCCTCACCGAGCGGGCCTCGGCGGAACTGCTGGAGACGGCCCGCGGCGGCGAGACGGCCGAGGGCGCCCGCCGCACTGTGTTGGTCACCGGGCCCGACCTGCCCGCGCTGCTTCGCCCCCGGGTGGACCGTCAGGTCCGGCTGGTGCGGGGCCTGGTGGAGCAGGCCCGATGAGCCTTCGCGCCCGCACCGCCGACGCGCTGGTGGGCCTGCTGGTCATCGGCGCCATCGCCGTGATGGTCATCGGCCTCGCGGTGACCCGCGGGTGGACCGAGCGGCGGATTACGATCTACATGCTCAGCCCGTCGGTCCAGGACCTCAAGGAAGACACTCCGGTCTACTTGCAGGGCCTGGGCATCGGCGAGGTGGCGGGGATCTCCCCGAAGGTGGACAGCGGCGCCATGGGGCCGCCGCAATTCCTGGTGGCGCTGCGGCTGCGGGAACGGTATGCCAACGGCGTTCCCATCCAGCTGCCACTGGGAACCAAGGCCGAGATCTCCTCGAGTGGGCTGATCGGCGCCGCTGCCATCGCCTTGCTGGTGCCGCTCAACCAGATCAGCGCCGCGCTGCAGCCGGGCGACACCATCCGCGCCAGCATCCGGCAGAGCGCCACCGACGCCCTCAAGGAAGTCGCCGACTCGCTCAAGACCCAGGTGTCGGACGTGCTCCGCGACACCCGCACCCTGTTGCAGACGCTGGAGCGCACTGCCAGCGCCGCCCAGGGGGAACTGGCCAGCACCGGGCCGGAGCTCCGCCGGACCCTGGCCGAGACCCGCAGCGTCATGCAGCGGCTCGAGCCGATGATCGAGCAGGCCCGGACCACCCTGGCCACCGCCGATGGCCAGGTGGGGCAGCTGGGGGACTCCCTGACGATCTTCCTGGGTGATACTCGCCGGCTCATCAACAACGCCGATAGCCTCACCCGCTCGGTGAACACCCTGACCGCCGACCTCAGCCCCGACCTCCAGCGCACCCTGGCCAATTTCCAGGTGGTGAGCGCCAAACTGGACTGGTTCATCGACCAGGTGACCCGGCGCCCGCACCGGCTGGTGACGGGCGTCCGTCCCATGCCTGCCGACTCGGCCAGCAGTCCCGACCAGCGATGAAGTACATCCTCTACCACGCGCCAACGTGGTCCCCGGGGGAAGTCGCCGGGGCCCTGGCCGCCGAGCAGGTCGAGCTCCGGGAAGCGCCCTCGCCGTCGGACGTGCGGGCCGACGACCGGCCCACGGCCTACCTGGTGGATCCGGCTTCTCGCTCCCAGCTCACACCGCAGCTGCTGGGCGGCCTCAGGGATTCCGGGGTAGCGATCCTCGCGCTGGGCACCTCCGGGGAAGCCGACCTGCCGGCGGACCTCCCCGGCGACGTGCTCACCGCCTTCGTGAAGGACCCGGTAGGCCCGCGCCAGCTGCTGGTGTCGCTCCGCAGTGCATTCCGGGTCTCGGCGGCACACCGGGAGCACGCCCGGGCCCGCGCCGAGAGTGCGGCCCGCCTGCACGAGCTGACCGAACTGGCGGAGATCGGGGTCCTGCTGACGACCGAGAAGAACCTGGACACCCTGCTGGAGCTGATTCTGAGCCAGGCGCGCCGGGTAAGCCAGTCGGACGCCGGCAGTCTGTACATCGTCGAAACCGACGAGGTGGGGACCCGGCGGCTGCGGTTCAAGCTGGCCCAGAACGACAGCCGGCCGGACATCCCGTTCGCCGAGTTCACCATTCCGATTGACCACACCTCCCTGGCGGGGTACGCCGCCACCGAGGGAGAGCCGCTGGTGATCGAGGATGTCTACATGCTGCCGCCGGACGTGGAGTATTCGTTCAACCAATCCTTCGACCAGCGCTACGGCTACCGCACCAAGAGCGTGCTGGTCATCCCGATGCAGAACCACCATGGCGATGTCATCGGCGTGCTGCAGCTGATCAACCGCAAGCGGGACTTTGCCGCGCGCCTGAACACGCCGGAGGAGTCCATACGACAGCTGATCGCCTACAGTCCGCACACCCTGAAGATCGTCAAGGCGCTGGCCGGTCAGGCGGCGGTCTCGGTGGAGAACAGCCAGCTGTACGAGGCGATCGAGCGGCTGTTCGAGGGCTTCGTGAAGGCGGCGGTGCACGCCATCGAGCAGCGGGATCCGGCCACCTCGGGCCACTCCGAGCGGGTGGCCAGCCGGACGGTCGCCCTGGCGAAGGTGGTGGACCGGGCGGGCGACGGCATCTTCCGCCAGGTCCAGTTCGACCGGGACCAGATCCGGGAGCTGCGCTACGCCGGCCTGCTGCACGATTTCGGCAAGGTCGGGGTGCGCGAGCAGGTGCTGGTCAAGGCCAAGAAGCTGTACGAGTCCGACCTGGCGCTCATTCACCAGCGGCACGCCTTCATCACGCGGAGCGTGCAGTGGACCTTCGAGAAGCGTCGGGCGGACTACCTCGCCGCCAACGGGCAGGACGGCTACGCCGGCGTTCCTGGCGGAGCTCCAGGAGGAACAGCGGGCATCGCTGGAGACCGCGGACCGCTTTCTGCGCGTGGTGCTGGCCTCCAACGAGCCGACCGTCCTGGCCGAGGGCGACTTCGCCCAGCTCAAGGAGTTCGCCGAGCTTCGGTTCGAGACCCTCGCTGGCGAGGAACAGCCGTTCCTCGCCGGCGGGGAGCTGCAAGCACCTGAGCATCCGAAAGGGCAGCCTGGACGATCGCGAGCGGCTGGAGATCGAGAGCCACGTGAGCCACACCTTCGACTTCCTGCGGAAGATCCCGTGGACGAAGGGGCTGGCCCAGGTGCCGGACATCGCCTGGGGCCACCACGAGAAGCTCAACGGCAGCGGCTACCCGCGTAAGGTCCGGGGCGAGGCGATCCCCCTGCAGACGCGGATGATGACCATCGCCGACATCTTCGACGCCCTCACCGCGCAGGACCGGCCCTACAAGCGCGCCCTGCCGCCCACGCGAGCGCTCGATATCCTCGGTGACGAGGTCAAGACCGGTCAGCTGGATGGGGAGCTGCTGAATCTGTTCGTGGAAGCCAAGGTGTGGGAGGAGCCGGACAGCGCCTAGGCGGCTCGGGTCGGTTTTCACCCGCTGACTCCCGATCGCCAGACCGAGATTCACGGGTACGCACAGCGCCAGAATCTGACCGTTGACCTGATGGAAGACCGGCAGCAGGTGTAGCAGAAGGCCCGCCAGGGACAGCCCGCCGATTATCAGAGCCAGCACGCGGCCGGCGCGGCCGAGTGGCCTCGCCAGCAGCACCCCGCCCAGCGCCAGGCTCAGCAGCGAGGCCTGCAGCAGGTTCTCGTTCCACCCCGCCATGACGTGATCGGTGAGCCCCCACAGCCCCGCCAACACGGCGCCCGCGAGCCCCGTCAGCAGCAGCCAGCCTATCGCCAGGCCCCGGGCCACCCGCCCGAATCCCCGTCCGCCCGCGACCTCCGTGTGTCCCCACCAGAACGCCCCGCCCAGGACCAGTCCGGCCAGCAGGAACCACCGCGCCCACCTCGGTGGTGAGGCCGGTACCGGAAAGGCGTCGCTCTGGTACAGGGTGCGTTCCGATTTCACCAGCGGGACCGGAGCCCCGGTGCTGTCAGCAACCGTCACATCCCGCAGGTATTCCCGCAGCTTCAGTGGCAGGAACATCTCGTCCCAACGGGTCACCGGCCGGTCCACGCCATGGCCCAGCGCCAGCAGGAGCCCCGTGTAGAGGGGCAGGTTGTTGGCGTTGAGCCGCTGGGTATGGAAGCGATAGGTTCCGGAGGCGGGGCCCTGCATGGCCGCGCGGAAGGCTCCGCCGAGCACCTTGTCCAACGCGTCGCGCACCCGGGTGGAGCAGTTGTCGAGATAGTAGTCGTAGCGGTAGAAGCGGTTCTCCGGGAGGGCGTTCCATTCAAGGAAGTCACGCAGCGACACGCGCTGGGCCGGAGTGAGGTTGAGCTCCTGCAACCAGACCGACCGGCGCCGAGCCTGGTAGCGGGGCAGCTCGTCCTCCGCCGGACTGGCCTGCATCCAGTAGAGCATCCGCCCCTGGATGAACCGGAACAGGAAGTTTTCCTGCCGGAAGGAGAACATGCCGTAGTTGTAGGAGGTGCTGGTGCCCCGGCGGCGGTCTTCCACCACGATGGCGTTGTGCCCGAAGCGCTCGTACACTTCGGCGCCGATGCCCATGGTCATGATCGAGATGCTGAGTTCGCTCGCCAGGAGCGCCGGCCCGGCGATTCGGCGCCTCGGCGACCCGCTGCACGGACCGCTTTGGCGACGGAAGGACAAGATTGCCAGCGCGAGGAGCGCGACCCACGGAAGGATGCTGATGAATCGCGGAATCGCGGAAGCACGCCGAACCGCTGACTCAAAGCACCACGTCCTTGCCTTCCGCGGCGGACTTGTAGAGAGCGTCCAGGATGCGGTGAAGCCGGAGCTGTTCCTGGTTGTCGAATGACTTGGCCTCGCCTCGGATGACCGCGAGGAAGTGGGCCCACTCCGCCCGGTAGGACGTGGTGAAGGGGTTCTCGCGCCCGATGGCGCCGGTGGGGGCCACATCGGTCGGGACACCGTGCAGCTCCTTCCAGACGTGGAGCGGGTTGATGCCGGCGGTGCCCTTGGTCCCGCGCAACCCGATCCCGAACCGCTCGCCGGCCCCGATGTGGCGCCAGGTGACGTCCAGGAACAGCGACAGCCCGCCCTCACAGACCACGAAGGCGCTCCCCGCCTGCTCCACCCCGCTGCGCCCTTCATTCCCGTGCAGGCTGGCGCTCACCCGGATCGGCTTGGGGTTGTTGGCGAGCCAGAGTCCGAGGTCCAGGATGGCGCCGCCGAGGTCGAGCAGCGCCCCGCCGCCGGACTCCGCCCGCCGCAGGCGCCAACCCAGCTGGGCCCGGCTGGGCCGGAACACGTGCCAGCTGCCACGGATGCTCTCGATCTTGCCGAGTTCCCCGCTCTGAATGAAGCTGCGCACGATCTGCACGTCGGTACGGTAGCGGTGGTTCATCCCGATCATGAGCAGGCGGTCGCGCTTCTCGGCCTGCTTGAGGACCCGCTGTACCCCGGCGGAGGTGAGGGCGAGGGGCCGCTCCACCAGGACGTGCACCCCGGCGCTCAGCGCGGCGATGGCATGCGGCTCGTGCAGGTGGTTGGGGGTGCAGATGGCCACCGCATCGAGCTGCTCGTATTCGAGGATTTCCTCAATGTCGCTGAAGGCGTCGCGCACCCCGAAACGGTTGGCCAGCGCCCTGGCCTTGGCCACGTCGGTGTCGCAGATGGCAACCACCTCCACCCCCTTGAGGCGACGCAGCACCGGCAGGTGAGCCACCTGGGTGATGGCCCCGGCACCCACAATCCCCACCTTGAGTATCTCGGACATGCGGTCTCCTCGGGCGCCGCGTCAGTACGCGCGGCTGATGGCGGTACCCGGAAAGTAGGCGGCGAGGATCATCGGCGCATCCTGTCCCGCCCGCGAGCGACCCACCGCGCCCCACTGGCAGAATCCAACTCCGTGGCCCGCGCCCTGCCCCTCGGCGACCAACCGGCGCAGCCGCCCGCCGTCCCGCACCTCCGTGAGCTGGAAGATGGCGCTGCGGAGGATGGTCTCCCCTACCGGATGGAGCACCTGGCGGATCGCTGGCCCACTCACCTCTACCGCGCCACGCGAGAGGGCGATGGTGACCCGGGCCACCCGGCCTGAGGCGGTATGCGCAGCGACCCGGACGCCCTCGACCGTGGCGGCGGTCTCGGCCCCCGTCCCAGTGACGGCAGGGAGCGAATGACGCAGCACCGCACCCAGCTGTTCCCGGGTCCACTCCTCGCGCCAGCGATAGCGGGGCGAGATCCGGCACCAGGCACTCCCATCGGGGGCCAGGTCTGCGTGGGAGACGAGGTACGGGCGATCGGCGGCGGCGTACACCTCCGTGCCCTGCGCCGTCCGCCCGGCGCAGGTAGAGAAGAAGAACCCGTCGATCGGCACTCCCTGCCAGGTCACGACCAGGCCGGTCGACACCCGCACCGCCCAGGTCGCCAGGGGATACTCGGCGGCGATGCCGCCGTAGACCTGGTCCACGACGGTGGCATACAGGTCAAAGCCCTCGCTGGCGCGCTTGCCGAGATTGCGGATGGCGTAGGTCCGGGCCAGAATCGCCTGGGCACGGAGCGCTTCGGCTTCGCTGGTGTCCCGGCGCCCCATCTCCGAGGCCACCACGCTCAGGAGGTACTCCTCGATGGGGACGTGATTGATGGCGGTCAGGCCAGTCCGGCCCCGGGCCACCGACATCCGGCCGCGGTAGGCCCGCCCATTCAGGGACACCCGCCCACCCGCGGGTGAGATAACCGACAGCACCCCTTCCGGCCCAGGCGCAGCCTTCCAGACGGTTCCGGGAGGGACGACCTGGACCACGGCACCCTCGCCGTCCAGTACCTGCAGGCCACTGTCGCCGGAGAACTCCAGCCGTGGAGCTCCCACCACGAGGCCGATCCGGACCTCCGGGGCGACCGTGACCGGCCCCGCCTGCGGCGGCTCGGCGGGAGTGCAGGTCAGAGTGGCCGCGAGGAGGCCCAAGCCGATCAGGGCGCGTGAGCTGGCATGGCGGCGGGCCCACGCAACGGACCGGAGCGTCATCCGCGGTAGTTGCCGAACTTGAGCTCGATCTCAAAGTCCTGGGAACGGAGAAAGGCCATGACGGCCTGCAGGTCGTCCTTGGAGGGCCCGGTCACCCGGACCTCGTCGCCCTGGATGGCGGCCTGGACCTTCTTGAAGCCATGGTCCTTGATGGCCTTCACGATCTTCTTGGCGCCGTCGGCCGGGATTCCCTGCGTGAGGGTGACCGTCCGGCGGACCGACGTCCCCGCGCCATGGATGAGATCGCCGGTCTGGAGGTTCTTGACCGGCACCCCCCGCTTGACCAGCCGGCCGCGCAGCACGTCCACCAGCTGGTCCATGCGGAACTCATCATCGGCGGCGAGCCGGATCTCGGCCTTGGCACGGTCGAACTCGATGGTGCAGTGGGTACCCTTGAAGTCGTACCGCTGGGCGATCTCCTTGAGCGCCTGGTTGACGGCGTTGTCAACCTCCTGAAGGTCCGCGCCGGTGGAGATGTCGAAGGATGGATTGCTGGCCATGGCGTACCGGGATTGTGGGAAAGGCCGATCGGAAGCGCTCTGGAACTGAATCTAAGGCAGCGCATTCAAGTTTTCGACGGTTCAGTCCGACCATCTTGGGAGAGCCCAGCCCCCAAGGATGCCGGATGAAGAACCGTATCTCCCAACTGCTCAACGAGTGGCGGCCCGATGCGGCCCCGACCGACCGCTCCGACCGTGACGCACAGCCGGCGGGCGAGCGCCCGCCCCGGGAGCCCTACCCGACTGCCCCGCTCCGTCAACATGCTCATGCCGGTGGAGCTGTGCGTCAATCGGAACTTGCTGGTGTCGCTGCTCTCGGCCAGCATCACCGACATGAACCGTCACCAGCAGGATGGTCCAGGCGCCCTGTCGGAGCGGGACCAGGCCGAACTGGAGGCGACGCTGCAGCAGCACCTGGCCTTCCGGACCTGGCTCAAGGACCACCCGTCCGGTTTCATCTGTATTGCCTTGTACCCGGTCAGCGCGACCAATCCGCTGGACGACCTCGACGACCTGGGCGACACGCCCTCTTGACGGATGCGGGCCCGGATCATAGCTTGGGCCTCAGTCGCACGGCGGATGGACTTAGGGCCACTTGCTACCGCCCGGGGTTGTACACCCCAAATCAAACAGCTAAAGAGCCGTGGGATGACCCCCGCGCTCGTGGCCGCGGGGGTTTGCGTTTAGACCCCACCGCGCAACCCGACGGAGACGTTCAACCATGAAGCGCTGCCCGATTATGTGTCGCTGTGCCTGCATGTGCACCCCCCATGGGGTGGACTGCGCCAGCGCGCGTGTCGGTCAGGCGAGATCCATGTAACTCGCCAACAGACCAGTAGACACTTCGCCGGCCCGGTTCACTCAACGTGAACCGGGCCTTTTCGCATTCGGCGCCCAGCCCCATCACCCGTTGACCGAGAGGACACACCGATGCCGTTGCACCCCGACACCCTGGCGATTCACGCCGGCCAGCTGCCCGACCCCGCGACCAACGCCCGCGCGGTGCCCGATCTACGCCACGACGAGCTACGTGTTCAACAGCACCGAGCACGCGGCCAACCTGTTCGGGCTGCGCGAGTTCGGCAACATCTACACGCGGATCATGAACCCCACCACCGACGTGTTCGAGAAGCGGGTGGCAGAGCTCGAAGGGGGTGTGGCGGCGCTGGGTGTGGCCAGCGGCCAGGCGGCGGAGACACTGACGATCCTGAACCTCGCCCAGGCGGGCGACAACATCGTCTCCTCCCAGACGCTCTACGGCGGGACGTACAACCTCTTCGCCTATACCCTGCCCAAGTGGGGCATCACCACCACGTTCGTGGACATCCACAACCTGGACAGCGTGCGCGCGGCGATCAACGACCGCACCCGGGCGGTGTACGTCGAGACGATCGGCAATCCGCGGCTCGACGTGCCGGACTTCACGGCCCTCGCGGAGATCGCCCACCAGGCGGGAGTCCCGCTGGTGGTGGACAACACCTTCGGCGCCGCGACCCTTTGCCGCCCGATCAAGCACGGCGCCGACATCGTGGTGCATTCGGCCACCAAGTGGATCGGCGGGCACGGCACCTCGATCGGCGGCGTGGTCGTGGACGCCGGGACCTTCGACTGGACCAGCCCCAAGGCCAAGGCCCGCTTCCCGGAGTTCTCCGCGCCGGACCCGTCCTATCACGGCCTGGTCTACACCGAGGCATTCGCCAACCTCGCGTTCATCATCAAGCTCCGGGTGCAGCTGCTGCGGGACCTGGGCCCCGCCCTGTCTCCCTTCAACGCGTTCCTGTTCCTGCAGGGCCTGGAGACGCTGCCGCTGCGGATCCAGCGGCACTCCGAGAACGCCCTGGCCCTGGCGCGGTGGCTGCAGCAGGACGGCCGGGTGGAGTGGGTCTCGTACCCCGGGCTGGAGAGTCATCCCGAGCACAAGAACGCCCGCCGCTACCTCGAGGGTGGCTTCGGCGGGGTGCTCACGTTCGGGGTCAAGGGCGGCCACACCGCGGCGCGGGGCCTGATCGACCGGGTCAAGCTCTACTCCCTGCTTGCCAATGTGGGCGATGCCAAGTCGCTGATCATCCATCCGGCATCCACGACCCACGAGCAACTCACCGCGGAGCAGCAGCGGGCCACCGGTGTCGTTCCCGAGCTGGTGCGGATCTCGGCGGGCCTGGAAGATGTCCGGGACCTCATCGCCGACCTGGACCAGGCCCTCGGCGGCGCGCCGGCGGCCGCTGCGAACCGCGCCACGGCCGGGGCGGTTTGAGTGGCACCTCCCGTCGTGGTAAAGCTGGGCGGCGACGCGCTCGCCACGCCGGGCCGGATCGCGGCGCAAGCCCGGCGTCTGGCCCGGTGGGCCACGCTGGGCCCGCTGGTCGTGGTCGCCAGCGCTCGGCGTGGCGTCACCGATCACCTGCTCGCCCTGGTCTCCGAGGTCCGCTCAGCGGTCGGACCGACCGGGCGACCCGCCGCGGGGCCTCCCGCCGCGGAGGCAGAGGCCGAGCGGGCTCTGGCGAGCGGGGAGGTTGTGTCCGCGGCGCTGCTGGCGCTGGCGCTCAACGACCTGGGCGTCGACGCGGTGTCGCTGGATGCCAGGGAGGCGGGCGTGCTGGCGGAGGGGCCGGCGGGCGCGGCCTGGATCGAGCGGATCCACACCGAGCCCACCGAACAGTTGCTCGCCGCCGGGGTGATCCCGGTGATCACCGGGTTCCAGGGCTGGAAGCGGGGCCGGGTGGCAACCCTGGGCCGGGGGGGATCTGACATTTCAGCGGTGGCGTTGGGGGCGGCGCTGCGGGCGTCGGCGGTGCGGTTCGTCAAGGACGCTCCGGGGGTCCGCACCGCCGACCCGAAGGTGGTCCACGATACCGCCGCCATTCGGGAGGCCCCACACAGCTTTCTCACGGCGCTGACCCGGGCCGGCTCCAAGGTGCTCCATCCCGACGCAGCCGAGCTGGCGGAACGCCACCGGCTGCCACTCGAGTTCTGGTCGCTGGATGGGGACCAGGCGGAGACCCTGGTGCATGGCCAGGCGAGCAGCGACCTGCCGCTTCGGGCGGCCACCTACCAGCCCGGCAGTACCCACCCCGTGACCGTCAGTGTGCTGGGGGTCGCGCTGGCCGATCTCGACCGTCACGGGAGCGCCCTGGCCACCGAGCTGGCGGCGACCGGACTCGCGGCGGTGGCGCTGGAGGCCTGGCCACACGGGATCCGGCTGCAGGCCCCCGCTGCGCTGGTGGGTGAGGCGGTGAACATCCTGCACCGGGTCGTGGTGCGGGGAGCGCCACGATGTAGCGGGCCCGAACTGCGCGCATCGTGAGCCGTTTCCAGCACTCCACCCCGAACGAGGGTCACACCATGTCCGTCATCGAAGAGCTGGTCTCAGCCAACCGGAAATACAGCAAGGTCCGGCCGCCGCACCTGCTGCCCCTGCCGCCGGCCCGCAAGGTCGCCGTGGTCACCTGCATGGACGCCCGCATTGACCCTGCCCGGGTGCTCGGCCTGGCGGAGGGGGACGCCCACGTCATCCGCAATGCCGGCGGGCGCGGCAGTGAGGCGCTCCGCTCGCTGGTGATTTCGCAGCGGCTCCTGGGCACCCGCGCCATCGCCCTGATCCACCACACCGACTGCGGCATGCTGACGTTCTCCAATGCGGACCTCCACGCCAAGGTGCACACCGACCTGGGCGCGGACGCGCGCGGAATTGATTTCCTCCCCTTCGGCGACCTGGAACAGAGCGTCCGCGACGACCTCGACCTCCTGTCCCGGTCGCCCCTGCTCGAGCCCGGGACGCCGATCCACGGGTTTGTGTACGATGTCCACTCCGGACAGCTCCATGAGGTGGGCCAGCCGGCGCTGGCGGGAAGGAGCGGATGACCAGCGTCGCCCGGACCACGGCGATCAGCGACGCCCTTTCGCTCGGGGTGTTCCTCCCCGAGCGGGGAGGGGTGATTCCCGATGCTCGGCTGTTCTACCGGGTCTTCGGCGACCTGTCGCTGGCGCGGCACCACGGAGCCGTGCTCATTTTCCATGCCCTGACAGGGAGCGCGGACGCGGACGTCTGGTGGGAGCCGCTGATCGGGCCGGGCCGGGCGCTGGACACCAGCCGGCATCCGGTGATCGCCGCCAACTTGCTGGGCAGCTGTTACGGCTCGTCCGGCCCCCGCGAGGTGAGCGATGGCAGCTTCCCGCTGCTGACCAGCGCCGACCTGGCGCGCGCCCACATCCCGCTGCTGGAGCATCTGGGCGTCTCGCGCGTGGCCCTGGCCACCGGTGGCTCGCTGGGTGGGATGGTGGCGCTGCAGTGGGGATTGCTGACGCAGGTGCCGGTGGAACGCCTGGTGGTCTTCGCCGCACCGGCGCGGGCGTCGGCACAGGCGATCGCCTGGAACGCGGCCCAGCGACTGGCCATCGAGGCGGACTCCGCCTGGGCCGACGGCCGCTACCTGCCGGGCCGGGGCCCGGCGGCGGGACTGGCGGCGGCCCGAGCCATCGCGATGATTACCTATCGCTCACAGCTGGAGTTCGAGGACCGCTTCGGGCGACGCCAGACGCGCACGCCCGGACGGTTCGATGTGGACCACTACCTGCGCCGGCACGGGCAGAAGCTGGTCGACCGCTTCGACGCCCGATGTTACACCACCCTCATGCAGGCCATGGACGTCCACGACGTGGGCGATCTGGAAACGGCGGGACGCCACACAGCGCGGTTGGTGGAAGCGGTTGTGGGTGTGGGCATAGACAGCGACATCCTGTACTATCCCGCCGAGGTCCGGGACTGGGTACACGCCTACGCCCGCGGCGGGGCCACCGCCCGGTACGAGGAGATCAGCACCCCGTATGGCCACGATGCGTTTCTGATCGAATTTGAACAGGTGGAGCGAATCCTGCGGGGCGGCTAACCTGCGGGACAGCTATGACAGGAAGCTTTCGAGGGCCCGGGCCCGGCTGACGTGACGCAGCCGAGTGAGGGCTTTTTCCTTGATCTGGCGCACCCGCTCGCGGGTGATCCCCAGCAGGCTGCCGATCTCCTCGAGGGTCATCGGCTCCGGCCCGTCCAGCCCGAAGTAGAGCCGCAGGATCTTGGCCTCCCGCTCCTTGAGCGTGCGGAGCACCTCCTCGATGGACTCGGTGAGAGCCTTCTCGAAGGTATCGGCATCGGGGCCGGCGTTCTGGGTGTCGGGAAGGTAGTCGAGAAGCTTGTTGTCCTCGCCGGGGGTGAGCGGGGCGTCCAGCGACAGGTGGTTCTGGCTGATGGAGAGGGTCTTCTGCACCTCCTCCATGGTGATGTCCATGCCCTCGGCGATCTCTGCCGGAGTGGGCTCGCGTCCCAGCTCCTGGAGCAGCGCGGCGGAGCGCTTGCCGATGCGGTGCAGGGTCCCTGCGCGGTTGAGCGGGACCCGTACGATGCGGCTCTGCTCCGCCAGCGCCTGCAGGATGGCCTGCCGGATCCACCACACCGCGTAGGAGATGAACTTGATGCCCTTGGTCTCGTCGAACTTGTGGGCGGCGCGGATCAGGCCGAGGTTGCCCTCATTGATGAGGTCTGAGAGGGAGACGCCCTGATTCTGGTACTTCTTGGCGACCGAAACGACGAAGCGGAGATTGCTGCGGACCAGCTTGTCCAGCGCCTCTTCCTCTCCGGTACGAATCCGCTGGGCAAGCAGGACCTCCTCCTGCTGATTGATCAGCGGGTAGCGGCTGATCTCACGGAGGTACTGGTCAAGCGAGCCCTCGTCGAATGACGGGGTGCCGCGCTTACCGGTGCCGACTCGCATGGGACGCATTCAGGTTGGCCTCACTGCAGGCAGGTAGGAGCCTCGTCCAGAACCTTAGCCACCTCGAAAAACCGGCGCAAGCGGGGCTGGCCACCGGTCATGGTGCTTCCACACCGGTCACGCATGTCCAGGTACGGGCCTGGGCGGCATATCCCACCCGGGGGAGCACTTCCCGGGCCGTGAGGGTCAGTCCCCAGAGCAGCACCAGCAGGGAGAGCACGTGAGCGGCGCCGAGTCGGCGCTGCCACGAGGTCACCGCACTCCAGAGTCCGGCCACGGAGACGGTTGCGATCGCGCCGAGATACACCAGCAGATTGAAACCACAGGCGCTGGGATAGGGCCACTGAGTCATGGCTACCGCCAGGACCAGCCCGAGACCCACCCGCAGCCAGGTCGTAAAACCGCTGAACCGGCCGCCCGAGACGGCGGGTGCCGAGCCACCATGCCGCTGGGCCGGCACAGGCGCCGACGCGGCGCTGCCGCCGCGGGCGACGAGCTTGTCGATCTCGGCGAGCTCCTTGTCCCAATCGCGGGGTTGATCGCTCATGGCTCCTTGGTGGTCAGATTGAGACGCGCGACCTTCTTGTAGAGGTTGGATCGCGGCAGCCCGAGGGCCTTGGCGGTCTCGGTCACGTTGAAGTTGTGCTCCTGGAGCTTGGCCTGAAGATACTTGCGGTCGGTGGCATCCCGGAACGCCGCGTAGTTGCCCTCGTTGAGATCCACATCCAGGTCGTCGTCGCTCAGGCTGTCGGCGGCGCTACTGCGGCCAAGCAGGCGAGCCACCTCGGCGCCGGTGACCGACTTGCCCTGGGTCAGGATCAGGAGCCGTTCCACGGCGTTGCGAAGCTCGCGCACGTTGCCCGGCCAGGGCCTGGCCTGCAGCGCGGTGATCGCCGCCGGTTCGAACCGCTTGCCGGCGCCGCCCCCCGCGGCCTTCAGTTCCCGCACAAAGTGGGCGACCAGCGCGGGAATGTCTTCCGGCCGATCGCGGAGCGGTGGCACGGTGATCGGCACCACATTGAGCCGGTAGAAGAGGTCCTGTCGGAAGCGGCCCGCCGCGATCTCTTCCTCGAGGTTCTTGTTGGTGGCGGCGATGACCCGGACGTCCACCTCGATGGCCTTGGTCCCGCCGATCCGGGTGATGACCCCTTCCTGCAGCGCCCGCAGGACCTTGGCCTGGGCGGACAGCGACATGTCGCCGACCTCATCGAGAAACAGAGTCCCCCCGTCGGCCAGCTCGAACTTCCCCTCCCGATCCGCGCTGGCGCCGGTGAAGGAGCCCTTCATGTGGCCGAACAGCTCGCTCTCTATCAGTTCGGCGGGAATGGCAGCGCAGTTTACCTCCACAAAGGGCTGAGACCTTCGCGTCGATCCCAGGTAGATGGCGCGCGCCACCAGTTCCTTGCCGGTGCCGTTCTCCCCCGAGATGAGCACTCGCCCGGTCGTCGGCGCCACCCGGGAAATCGTATCCAGCACCGAGCCGAGGGCCGGGCTGGTTCCCACCATGGCATAGCGTTCGGCCGCCTCCTGGCGAAAGCGGTCGTTCTCCCCGCTGAGACTGGCCTGTTGCAGGGCATTGCGGAGCGTCACCTGCAGGCGGCCGGTGTCCAGCGGTTTTTCCAAGAAGTCGAACGCCCCGCGGCGGGTCGCCTCGATGGCGGTGCTGACCGTCCCGTGGCCGGAGATCATGATCACCACCGCGGTGGGATCGAGCTCGGTGAGGCGGCTCAGCGTGTCCAGGCCGTCGAGCCCGGCCATCTTGACGTCGAGGAAGACCACCTGCGGCCGGTACTCGGGATAGACGGTGAGCGCCTCGCCACCCGAGGTGGCGTCGCGGACCTCGTGGCCCTCGAACTCCAGCACCTGGCGCAGGGCGGCGCGCACGCCTTTTTCGTCATCCACAACGAGGATCCGGCTGCTCACCTGCCCTCCCGGTACATCGTCACGCCGGATGCGCGCACCCGCAGCCGCGCGATCCCTTCCGGCAGCGAGAAGGGAATGGCACCGTCGGTCACGCCCGGCAGCGCCCGGGATACCAGGAGGCGGCTGGCCTCCGCGGGAAGAGTGAAGCCACGCAGGGTAAGGGCGTCCACTCGCCACTCGGCCCGACCGGGGCCGGCGGCGGCCACCATGCCGGACCCCTGCACCGGTTCCCAGGGCTCCAGGGCGCCGGCGAGCAGGCCGAGCGCCTCCTGAGGGATATGGGTGGTCTCGAGGCGGCCGCTGACCGTGACCCGGTCAGGGCCGAGGGAGACGGACACCGAGTCGAGCCGGGCCTGCGCCTCCGCGGGAAGGCCGGCGACGAGGAGCGAGGCCATCTCCCGGGCCGAAAGCACCACGGAGTCGGCCGCCCAGCCATGCATGCTGTCGACTTTGTCCTTCGCGGCCTCAAGCGCGGCTGGCGTGGGGGTGGTGCCGGGACCGACCGCACGGGGCGCGCCGCCCGCACCGAACGCATCCCGAGCTTGGACCACCCGAGGACGCATGACGCCGAGCAGGTCGGCCCGGAAGAGCCAGGCCCCACTCAACAGCAGCGCCAGCACCAGCAGGCCGGCGAGGCGGAATGGAAGTAGCCAGAGCCGCATCAGCTCCCGAGGGGAAAAGTGAAGAGTGACTCGAAGCGCGATCCGCCGGCGCCCGGGTGACTGCGATACAGGACGAGGCGCTCGGCGGTGAAGTTCCCGACCACCTGTTCGGCCTCGAGCAGGGCCGCCGCCGATGACGGCAACCGCTCCCCCCGCCGGACCCGTCCCAGGGTGACGTGAGGACGGTGCGGGTGGCCCTCAAGCGGAAACCCGAGATCGGCACAGCCGCGCTCGACTCGATCCACCAGCAGCTCCAGCGCCGTCTCTGCCGCCAGCCCGGCCCATAGAACATTCGGGCGGGCGAAGCTGGGGAACGCACCCAGGCCGGTGCATCCGAACGTCAGTATGCCCGTACCGGCAGCAGCGGGGGCGAGGGTGTCTGCCACGGCCGAGAGACGGTCCTCGGCGACCTCACCCAGGAACTTGACCGTGAGGTGGAGACCCTCCGGCCGCACCCACTTCACCGGCCACCCGGTCTGCTGCAGCCGCGCCAGCACTCTGGCCAACTCGATCGCGGCGGCACCGGTGACCGGTATTCCGGCGAACAGCCGCATCAGCCGCCGAGGACGGGCAACTCGGCGATCAAGGCGCCCCGGCGGTAGCCGCGCTCGTCGAGCTCGACCCGTCCGAAGCCGAGACCGATCAGCTGAGCGGTAACCGCTGGCCAGTGCGCCCGGACCAGCGGGTGCAGGTCGGGATGCACCTCGACGGAAGCCTGCTCGCCGCGGTGGCGGACCCGCAAGTCCCCGGTCACCCCCAGCGCTCTGAGGCACGCCTCGGCGGCCTCCACCTGCCGGAGCCGCGCCGGGGTCACCTCCAGGCCGTACTGGATCCGGCTGGACAGACAGGGCGCCGCCGGAGCATCCCAGATCGGCAGGCCGAGGGTACGGGCGGCGAGGCGGACATCGGCCTTGGTCCACCCCAGCTCCGCCAGCGGCGAGCGCACCGCGCGCTCGGCGGCCGCCTGCAGGCCGGGCCGGTGTTCTCCCAGATCGTCCGCATTGGTGCCGTCAATGATGGTGTCGAATCCCTCCGCCGCAGCGAGCATGCCCAGCTGGCCCCACAGCTCCCGCTTGCAGGCGTAGCAGCGGTCGGGAGCGTTGGCGCGGTAGACGGGATCCTCGAGTTCATGGGTGTCGAGCTCGGCGAGGGGGATGCCGAATGCGGCCGCGAGGCTGAGCGCGGATTGGTACTGCACCTCGGGATAGGAGGCGCTCCGGCCGATCACGGCACGGAAGCACCGAGAGCCAAGCTCGCGTGCGCCGACCACCGCCAGCAGCGTGGAATCCACGCCGCCGGAGAATCCGAGCAGGACTCGGCCGAGCGAGCGAAGGTGCGCCTCGAGCTGGGACAGGCTGGCCATGGCGGTAACGTAACACCTCGATTGGAGGATCGGAGGCGGGCCCGCCCTTCCACCCTGCCCCGGGACCGCGCAATCTTCCCCCATGCCAGATCCCTCCGAGATCCGGGTCACCGCCAGCGTCCGGATTCCGCTTGCTGAACTCAGCTTTCGGGCGAGCCGCTCGGGCGGGCCGGGTGGCCAGCACGTCAACACCTCCTCCACCCGGGTCGAGCTGTGGTGGGATGCCGCTGCCAGCCCCAGCCTGACGCCGACGCAGCGGGAACGGGTGCTGGCTGCGCTGGGCAGCCGGCTCACCGAGGATGGCAAGCTCCGGATCGTTTCTTCGGAGACCCGGAGCCAGAGCCGGAATCGGGACGCGGCGGTCGCCCGGTTCCGTACCGCGCTCGCTGGAGCGCTGGCTGTCCGCAAGACCCGCCGTCCCACCAGACCCACCCGGGCCTCCAAGGAGCGGCGCCTCAAGGGGAAGCGGGTGCGCGCCGCCCGCAAGGCGGAGCGGCGCCGGCCGACTGACGACTGATGACAACGCACCTCGTCCGCGTCTCTCGCACCCATCCTGACCCGGCGGTCATCCACCGGGCGGCGGACCTGTTGCGGGCCGGGGAACTGGTCGCCTTCCCGACGGAGACGGTGTATGGACTGGGCGCCAACGCCCTCGACCCCGAGGCGGTGGCCCGGATCTATGCGGCGAAGGGCCGACCAGCCTGGAATCCGCTGATCATCCACGTGGCCGACCGCGCCGTGGCCGAAGGCCTGGTCCTCGACTGGCCCGAGACCGCAGCACGGCTGATCGAACGCTGGTGGCCCGGCCCACTTACGCTGGTGCTGCCCCGCCGCCCCGAGGTGCCCGATGCGGTCACCGCGGGCCTCGAGACGGTGGCGCTGCGCATGCCGTCGCACCCCATCGCACTGGCGCTGCTTCGTGCGTCGGGGCTGCCACTCGCCGCTCCCAGCGCCAACCGGTCGGGGGAGGTCTCTCCCACCACCGCCCAGCATGTGGCGCGCAGCCTGGGCGAAAGGGTCCCGCTCATCCTCGATGCCGGTCCATGCGAGGTTGGCATCGAGTCCACCGTCCTCGATCTCTCCGGACCCAGCCCGATCCTGCTCCGTCCGGGCGCGGTGAGCGGGGAGGAGATCGAATCACTGATCGGTCCAGTGGCATTGCCGGCGACGGCAGGACGGGGCGACGCGCCGCGCTCGTCCCCGGGGATGCTGCTCCGGCATTATTCCCCGACGGCCCCGCTCCGGTTGTACCATGCCGGTGAGGACATTTCACGATCGGAGCCGGTGATCCGCTGCCGGGCCGCCGGTGGCCGGGTGGCGGCGCTGGTGCGCGACTCCCGGCCCCCCGGCGTGGACCAGGTGGTGGTCATGCCGGACTCTCCCACCGCCTACGCCCGCGAGCTCTACGCCACGCTGCACCGGCTGGACGAGGGCGGCATCACGCTGATCCTGGCGGAGCGCCCGCCCGACGAACCGGCGTGGGATGCCATCCGCGACCGCCTGACGCGTGCCGCAACCACCCTACCGCCAAGCCAATGACCGAGAGCCCCCCGCACTCCCCCGCAAGCCCCCGGCTCCTGCGGCTGCTGTCGAAGAGCCGGTATCTGATCTTTGCCGCCGTGATCTGCACGCTCGTCGCCGCCACCGCTCTGCTGACCTACGGGGTGTTGGAGACGGCCGCCATCGTGCGCAGCATCCTCGACTCGTCCATCTCGGGGCCCAAGGGCGGTAAGGACCTGATCCTCGCTTCTATCGAACTGACCGACCTCTTCCTGCTGGCCACGGTGCTGTACGTGATCGCGGTCGGGCTGTTCGAGCTGTTTGTGGACGATCGCCTGGACCTGCCGGCCTGGCTGGAGATCCGCGACCTGCACGATCTAAAGGAAAAGCTGATCGGGGTGATCGTCGTGGTGCTGGGGGTGGTGTTTCTGGGACAGGTGGTCACCTGGGATGGCGAGCGGGACCTGCTGGGCTACGGTGCGGGGATCGCGCTGGTCATTGCGGCGCTGACCTGGTTCGTCAACCAGAAGCCGAAGAAGCCGGGCACTGAGGATCGTTAGTTCCGATCGAGGTCGATCGGCACCGAGCGCTCGAACTGGTTGGGCAGCGCCGAGGCCCCCGGCCGGCAGCTCTTCCCCACCTCCACCCGCCAGGCCAGGTTGTCACCGCTACGCTGTACCTGGCCCCGCAGGCTGTAGCTGAGGTCCCGTTCTCCCAGCGGGGTCTGCATTACGCTGGCGACCAGCAGCTCGAACGAGCGCGGGGTGGCGTCGGCAGTGTTCAGGAACTCCGGCAGCGGCAGGGATACCGAGAATCGGCTGGTATCGCGGGTGGCGAGCAGGATTCTCCGGTCGCTGACTGCCTCCGCCACCATCTCCCCGTTGATGGCCAGCCGGCTGCGAACGCTCTGGCCGGTGAGGTCGTAGTCGTTCAGGTTGCACCCTACCAGCACCAGCTCGAGCGAGTCGCCCGCTCCCCCGGTGCCACCGATCGGCCGGACGGTGGTTGCCTCCCTGAGCGCCAGCGACGGGTCCTCGTACACCCACAGACCCAGTGGGGTACAGGCCTGCAGCACTGGGAGGATCGCCAGTGAAGCGCGGAGTAGAATTCGCACGGGGAACCTTGGAGAGGGAAAGGCTCCCGAAACTACCCGCCGCCGTCGAGCTGCGAAAGGGGAGGGCGGGCATCCTGTGTTTCGTGAAGCGACGTGTCGGGCCTTGTCAGGTCCTCAGGGGGGCCTGGCCGGTGCGTTCGATCTCGCGCACCGGCTCCAGGTGCCTGTTCAAGCACTGCCCGAACCCGGGGCAGCAGGTCTTGTACTCGAGCCCCGAGGGTGCCCCAAGAAAATGTAGAGCGGTTGGCCGGAGTACTGGAGGAGCAGCCGCCAGGAGCGATTCACGGTGTCTTGCTGACCAGTCGCACCGGCTCGTCAGTCGAGCCCACGTGGAACGACTCGACCTGCCCCACGCCGGGACAGTAGGTCTTGCGCTCGTGAGACTGGCTCGGGTCCAGTCCGACCCAGTCTTCCGTGACGATACACCCGGTGTAGCTCCCGGCCGGAACCGTAATGCTCTGGCCGAGGGTAAGCACCCTCCCGAAATCCTCCGCCACGCCCCGGTAGTACTCCTGGCGGTACGCTTCACCCGCGTGGGCGCCGGGGTCCGCCCACATGTAGATCCCGGGCAGGGCTCCATCCACCCCCCATTCCCAGGATCCTTCGGTACTGATCACCTGGCCATTGAGGATCTCCTTGGAGTCCTCTCCAAGGTACCAGACGTTGCCATCGGTGTCCTGGGCGTACCAGTCATAGGTCTCCTCGACCAGCGAACCGTCGAGATACACCTGATCCAGCACGCTGGTCGCCGAGACCCCATGGACGGTCCGCGAGGTGCTGAGCACCTCGACCCGAATGGTTTCCAGTCCCTGTGCGGTCTGGCTGGAGTACTGCAGGACCGTCCCCGGGATCAGCGGAAGGAAGGTGTTGGTCACCGCGCTGGCCCAGGCGGCCGGCAGGTCAGGCTGGTAGGCAGGACCGGTCGGGTTCCCGCTGCATGCGGCAAGGGCGAGGATCGCGATGATGATGCGGGGTCGGGAGATCATGGCTGCCTCGGTCAGGAGAGAGGGTGTTGGACCTCGATCTGACAGATGGAACACCGGACCCCGCCAAGATGTGACAGCCACCGTCGGTGAGCAGCCTCAGGGACCAAGGCTGAGGCGGTAGGATCCGTCCGGCCCCGCCGCGGCGACGGTGATGATGCGATCTCCGGCCTTGAGGAACAGCCGCTCACCATGCCACACAATCTCCACCCGGGGGGCCGACCTGGGGATCCACACTTCGAGGCTGGTGGGCCCTGCCCGGCCCTTTACGACGAGCTGCCCTGTGCCGGCCGTCAGTCCCACGCCACCGGACTCGGCGCGTATCGTCACCTCCGCATCATCGGTCAGCGAGACCCGCGCACTGCCCCCGTCATCGATCTCGAGACTGATCGTGAGCCGCTCCCCCGGCAGCACGGCGATGCCGGCGCGCGCGGGCACCGGCTCGGACGGCAGCGGAACGGGGCTCACCTCCGCGGCGGGTTCGGCGGTGACCCAGGCCGACACCGCCGCGACCCATCCGGGGAGCGGCGACCCGGGGGCGGCGTACGCCACGCCGGCAAGCCCGAGGCTGAGCAGGATCGCCGCGGCCCAGCGGCCGACCCCGGCGCCCCGCTGACGGGCTTGCCGGATCACCGAGTCGGCGCTCACAGCCGGGACTGGATGATCCACCAGCGCAAGTCGGACCAGGATCGCATCAGCTTCACGCCGGGCGGCGGTCAGGCGATCGTGGCAGTCGCCGCATTCGCTCGCGTGCTGCTCCAGCGGACGCCCGCCAGCCTCGGAGAGCTGAGCGTCCACCAGCCGCTGGACCTGCTCGTCAGTGAGATGCATCGGGCCCCCGGTCGTACAGGTCTCGGAACGCCGTGCGGGCCCGTGCCAGGAATACACCGACGCTCGCCTCATTGAGCCGCAACGCGGCGGCGATGTCGCGGTAGCCGTACCCCTCCGCGCTGAGCAGCAGCAGTTCTCGCTCCCGCTCCGGCAGCCGGTCAATCGTGCTGCGCACCCGCTGCCGCGCCGCCATGGCATCCATGGCCTCGTCGGGCGCCGGTCCCGGATCGGAATGCAGCCCCTCGGCCCGCGCGGGCGTCAGCAGCCGGGCCCGACGGCGAGTGGAGGCCTTGGCGTTGCGGAGGAGGTTCAGGGCGACCGTCACCAGCCAGGCCTCCGTCCGGTCCGGCAGCGACCCCCGCTGGTGCAGTTTCACAAACGCCTCCTGGGCCAGGTCGGCCGCCAGATCCGGCTCGCCCGTGAGCCGGTCCAGGAACCGGAACAGCCGGGCAAAGTCCGACTGGAACACGCTGGTGAACAGCGCATCATACGACGGCGATGTCTGGCGCAGCGGGGAATCTCCCTTCCATCCTGACCCTCACGCCCAGGCGCGGGAGCGGGACGAATCCCGCGGGATCTCGCTGGATGGAACCCGATACGGGACCGGATTGTGACAGGCGGGAGCCGACCGGGTCAGAACTGCCACTCCAGCCCGGCCACCAGGGGGGCGGGAGGACGCATGGCAATCCGGATCCGGTCACCGGCAGAGGTGTTGCGAGCGTAGGTCAGAATGTTCTCGCGCCCAAGCAGGTTGGTAAAGGTGCCAAAGACAGCCATAGTTGCGCGGCGCCCGCCGGCAGTGAAACCCCACTGCTGGCGCACGCTGAGGTCCAGCCGGACATAGGCGGGCAGCGAGGTGCCCGCCGAGGACCTCACCGCTATGAGTCGGGCTGCCCCCAAATTCACAGCCCTGATCCCGAAGGTTGCAGGACTCCCACTCGAACCGATTGGCCACGGCGGTTGCCCGGCGTCCCACGAGGGCGGTGCCACCAAGCCGGATGGACGTGGTCCTGGTCGGCAGCAGCGTGATTCCGGTTTCCAGCGCGTGGATCGCCGAACCAGCCGGGACGTAGCTGGAGGACCCGTAGGAGAGGGCGGCAGACTGCCAGCGATACCGGGAGATGAGCCAGAACCGGGGACGGTTGAGCTCCGCCTCCAGGGCGATTCCGCGGGCGCGCCCGGTCCCGGTGGTGAACCCGTCAATCACAAACGGTTCCCCGTTCGTCGGGGCCACGAGGATCAGATCCTTGGAGTGGCGGAGGTAGGCCTGCGCGCCGAGGCGGAGCCCCTGACGGGGCCGGTAATGCGCGGCCAACCCGATGATGTCGCTCCGCGCCACCGGCGCGGCCACGGAGCCCGCTCCGAGATACAGATCCACCGGGAAGACGTTGCCAACGACCGACTCGGCATTCCGGAGCGATTGAGCGAACTGGTATAGCCGCGCGTAGCTGCCGGTGACGGTGACCGAGTTGAGGACCTGCCAGCGGGCCTCCATCCGCGGAGCCAGACGCCAGCCGCCTCCCCCCGCGATCACCGACGTCCCGAGGGTCAGGCCGACCCGGCTCCCCAGCGGGCGCGACTGCTCTACGAACCCCGTGGCCACCGGCGTGCTGGCCCGGAGCATCGGGTCGGCCAGCGCCGCAGAGTCGTAGTCCAGCAGGTACGTGGTCCGGCTCCGCTCAAGGCGCAGGCCCGCCAGCGTAGTTGCCGAGGCGCTCCGGCGGGTCAGGCTGGCCGAGAGGCCCCAGTCCCGGCGAGCCGAGGTCAGCGCCACCCCACCCCGATCCACCGACCAGGTGGCGCCGGCGTCTGAGCCCGCGCTCCAGCCCTGGACGAGGAGCTCCCCCGCCGGCAGCGGCCGCGTCCAGGTCGCGCCGATGGACGAGGCATCCCAATGGAACTGGTTGCGAGGGTCGAGGGCCGGCGAAGCCGCCCCCCCCGCCAGGGCGGCGGCGGTAAATCCGTTGCGGTTCCCGTATCCCAGCAGCCGCGCGGTACCTCCGAGCAGCGGCAGGTGTAGTTTGGCCAGCCAGTCGCTGGTACCGCCGCGCAGGTAGTCCTGCTCTTGTTTGGCGGACCGCACGTCGGAGAACCCCGACCTCGCGCTCAGCAGGAATCCCGCCTGTCCGAAACCGAGGGGGCCGTCCACGGTTACCCTGGCCTGCGAAGTGCTCAGCGCGCCGCGCGCCTGCACCCGCGGGCCGGGAACGCGGGTTTCCCCCGAGATGGTCCCGCCTAGTGAGGCGGGGCCGCCCAGGGGAGGCGAGGTCGAGGCGAGGCTGAATCCCGCCAGGGCGTCCGGATTCCAGGCGCCAAAGATGCCAGCAGAGTGATAGGGACTGAAGACCGGAATGCCATCAAGCAGGAAGGCCGTCTGATCGGCCGCGGCACCGAGCACCTGCAAGCCATTGGGCGACTCGGGTTGGGATGCAACCTCCCCGCCACCCAGCGCCAGCAGTCCGTCCGGCTCCGCCACCAGGGGATGCACGGCGAGGCGGTCGGACCTGACGAACATGTTGACCCCGGGGGCAGCCGGAAACGCAGCGTCCCTTTGGTTCGCAGGTGCCCCCCGGGAGACAATCTCCGGCAGCTCAACCGGCTCGGCCCGCAGGGTGATATCAATGTCCAGCATCGCCCCAGGGGAGAGGAGTGCTACGAATCGCTGGCGGGCGTACCCGAGGAGACCAGCCGTGATGGGGAGGGCGCCGTCGGGAAGCTGGTCGATCCGATAGCGTCCGGCGGAGTCCGTGACGCTGCTGCGTCCCAGCTCCGGCAGCGACACCACCGCCTGCGGAAGTGGCCGCAACGACTCTGCTTCCCGGACCGTCCCCTGAACGGCCGAGGAGGCGGACTGGACAAGGAGGAGGAGTTGGGCCCCGCCCAGCAACAAAGCCGACATGAGAGGCTCCCGGAACCGGTACCCCAACCCAAGATGGGGCTCTCAACCCGAGACCCGCAAGACAGAAGCCAATCCGCACCCAGCGGCAGCGGCACCGGTGACGGTACTCCGTCAGGCATGGGCGGCCACCCGGAGCTGTCGGTCCAAACAGCGGTATTGGATCGCCTCGCTGAGGTGCGCCACCTCCACCAGGTCCGCCCCGGCCAGGTCGGCAATGGTGCGGGCCACCTTCAACACCCGGTGGTAGGCCCTGGCCGACAGACCCAGCCGGGTGAGCGCAGTCCGCAGGAGCGCCTCGGCCGGTGGGTCGAGGCGGCAGAACCGCCGCAGCTCACGCGGCCCCATGTGGGCGTTGGCGTACACCCCGGGCAGGGACGCAAAGCGGGTCCGCTGCTGGGCGCGGGCCGCCTCCACCCTCTGGCGCACGCTGGCGCTGGGCTCTTCAGTGGAGTCTCCGGAGAGGTCGGCTGCGGAGACCGCCGGCACCCTGAGCTGTAGATCAATCCGGTCCAGCAGCGGCCCCGAGACGCGCGCCAGGTACCGCTCGACCAGCGCCGGGTCGCAGCGGCAGTCGCGGGCAGGGTCTCCGTGATGGCCGCAGGGACACGGGTTCATCGCGGCCGCGAGGGTAAACCGCGCCGGGTACGTCAGGCTCATGGCCGCCCGGCTCAGGGTGACGACGCCGTCCTCCAACGGCTGCCTGAGGCCCTCCAGCACATTGCGACGGAACTCCGGCAGCTCGTCAAGGAAGAGCACCCCGCCGTGGGCGAGGCTCACCTCTCCCGGCCGTGGGGTGGAACCGCCGCCGATCAGCCCCGCGTCGCTGACCGAATGGTGCGGGGCTCGAAATGGTCTGGCGGCCAACAGCGGCCGTCCCGGCTGCAGCAGCCCGGCCACGCTGTGAATCCGGGTGGTTTCCAGTGCCTCTTCCAGGGTTGGCGCGGGGAGAATCGTGGGCAGCCGGCGCGCGAGCATGGTCTTCCCGGCCCCCGGTGGACCGATGAGCAGCAGGTTGTGGGCACCGGCGGCGGCGACCTCCAGCGCCCGCTTGGCCGCCGGCTGACCGCGCACATCCGAGAAATCCAGCAGGTCCCCGGGGGCATCCGCGAGCAGGGCCGCCGGGTTGGCGGGCGTAGGAGCCAGGGGCGCCTCCCCCGAGACGTGCCGAGTCACCTCGCCGAGCGTTCCGGCACCAATCACGGAGAGATTCTCCACCACGGCGGCTTCGGGAGCATTTGCCCGCGGGAGGATGAGCGTACCGATCCCGGCGGCTCGCGCCGCCAGCGCGATGGAGATGGCCCCACGCACCGGGCGGAGGGCTCCTTCCAGGCCCAGTTCTCCCACCAGCAGCGCATCCACGAGCGAGGCCACAGGCAGCTGTTCGCTGGCCACGAGAATGGCGATGGCGATCGGCAGGTCGAAGCCGCAGCCGTCTTTCTTGATGTCCGCCGGGGCGAGGTTGATGGTGGTCCGCTTGAGCGGGGCGACGAATCCGGCATTGACGATGGCGGCGCTGACCCGCTCCCGGCCCTCCTTCACGGCCCCCTGGGGCAAGCCCACCGTGGCGAAGGACGGCAGTCCGTTGGCGAGGTCTGCCTCGACCTCAACCAGGCAGGCGTCAATGCCGATGAGGGCCGCCGAGCGGACGCGGGCGAGCATGGTGTCTCCGGTGGGGAGGGACACCATCATGCCGATGGCCCGCCGGCTTCGGGGTACCGGAATCCCCCGCCTGTACCCCGAAAAAACAGAGCGCCGGGCTGGCACCCGGCGCTCCGACCACACCCATGCGGTTGTTTGCGGCCCCTAGTGGGGCCATCCATCCGGCCGCGCGTCCAGCAGCAGGATCAGCGGCGCGGTCAGGTCTCCCGCGAACACGCTCGTCTCCAGCGGTTGCGTCCGGTCGAGGTCATCCCGGTTCGACCCGATGATGCAGGTGAATCCGATCCGTAACACCGGCTGGTCCAGGAGGGCCACGGGGATCACTCGCGGGGGCCCGTAGGAGAGCCCTTCACGAATCGTGGCGGGAACCCGGCCGGACAGGTAGACGGGCAGTTCCACCAGCGACTGTAGCATCCGGTAGGTAAGGACTGTGGACTCGCCGCCACTGGTGGCCACCCCGAACACCGGGGCCCCAAACCGCCCGGTGCGCGGAAATACGGCCACCCCGTAGCTGAACGGAGCCCCGTTATCCCTTGCAGTGGCAAGGGTTTCCTTGAGGAGGTCGTGAACGGCGATCAAATCCTGCGGGACCGGCTCGGGATTCATTGGGGCTCCTTGAGAGCGGCGCCCGTGCGGCGAGTTGGATTGCCCGCGGCCGAAACGCAGGAGTCGGGCCGTGTGCCAGTCTCCGTCCCTGGAGCTGCCAGCTGAACCAGGGGCTGAATTGCGCGGCTTCAGCATGGCACCAGATTCGGTGCCGCGCAATTGCCCTCCGCCCACACCCCGCCCTACCACCGAATTGCCACCGTGGTTCCTCGACCCGGTTCGCTGGAAACCACCACCCTTGCCCCCCACCCTTCCACCAGTCGCCTGACAATCGGCAATCCCAGTCCGGCGCCGCTGGTGGTAGCGGAGAACTTCGGATCGAAGATGCCCGGCAGCTGATCAACTTCGATCCCCCGGCCGTCGTCGCTGACGTCGAGGCCCGCCGGACTGACCACAATGCTGATCTGGCGAGCACCGGCGTTGCGGGCGTTCTCCAGCAGGTTGCCCAGCACCTCCCTCACTTCATCCAGGCGAGCGGGCCGATGCACCGGGAGCGAGGCTGTGACCTGAACGGTCGCGCCCTGATCCGACAGCCGGTAGAGCGCGCCGACCTCCCGGCTCGCTGCGGCCAGATCCACTTCGTCCAGCGCGGTCTGCTCGCTGCCCGGGAGCCCGAACCGGCTGAATGCCCGCGCGATGGTGTCGAGCCGGTCAATCTCGGACAGGATCCGGCTGGCCGTGTTCTCCAGTACCCCGTCGAGCTGCTCGGGCCGGTCCCGCTGGACCCGCTGCAGGTGCTGCACCCCGAGGCGAATTGGGGTGAGCGGATTCTTGATCTCGTGGGCTACCTGGCGGGCCATCTCCCCCCAGGCCAGCACCCGGGCAGCTCGGGTGACATCCGTGACGTCGTCCAGCGCCAGGACGGCGCCACCCATCGCCTCACCCAGGCGGGCCAGCTGCAAGCGGAAGGTGCGTCCGTTCACCTCTGCCTCGGCGCTGTGATCGCTCACCCCGCCGGCCAGGAACCGCTCGATGACCGCCACCAGCGGGCCCCACCCGGGCCCGGCGGCGGCCGACAGGCTGCTCCCCGGCGTGAGCTCGGTGGCCAGCAGCTGCTCGGCGCGGGGATTCGCCAGCAGGATCCTGCCATCGGGACCCAGCGCCACCACACCCGTGGCGACATTGGCCAGCACCTGCGCCGTCCGCCGCCGTGCATCCTCGAGCGCCGCCTGACTGGCGCGGATATCCGCCGCCATCCGGTGGAACGCGCCGAAGACCTGCTCAAATTCCGCCGGTGGAGTAGCCACGAGCGGAGCTGGCTCCCCCTGTCCAATGGCCCGGGCGGAGCGACCCAGATCCGCCACCGGGCGAGACAGCGCCCGCGCGGCCAGCTGGGCCGCGAGGATCGCGGCGCCCACGCCCGCCAGGGTAGCGAACAGCAGCGCGAAGGTCAGATCTCGCTGATCCTGCTCGCGGCCCCAGTCGAATGCCAGCTGCGGCGTGGCCAGGATGCCGATGCCGCCGGGCGGGCCCGACTGCGCCACCCGGTACCCGACCCGGACCGGCGCCACGTACGTGGTGGCCTGCCGGGTCAGCTCCAGTTCATCGCCCAGCGTCAGGCGCTGGAAGCTCCGGGCATCGAGCAGTGGCTCCACCAGCCCCAGGTCCTCGAGAATTGGCGGACTGGCCGCTACCACCCGTCCGCCGCTGTAGAGCACCAGGTCCGCCTGCAGCCGGTTGGAGAGTTGGTCGAGTCCCTCGGCCAGGTACTCGGTAGGTTCCTGCAGCAGGCCGCCGGCGGTCAGCACCGCATCCCGCAGGACAGAGGTTATCAGCAGGTCGCGGGTCCGCGCCGCTTCGGCCTCCAGCCGCCCGAGGCCCCAGATGGTGAAGGTCACGGCGGGCACCACGAAGAAGAGCGCCAGCGTGGCGGCCAGCCGAAGCTGGAACGATCCCGCCTTCCGCCGCAACTCCAACCGCCGCGCCGGAGAGGCCGGCCGGAGGGTCGTCAGCCACCAGATCACCGCGATGAACAGCGTATCCAGGGCGACCAGCAGCGCCCCGCGCACCAGCAGGAGGGGCAGCGGCCTCAGCGTAAGCGCGGCGTGCACCCGGCGCCTGCCCCCAGGCAGATCGAACAGCCGTTCGGTGCGCACGTCATTGCCGCTGCGCACCCAGGGCCCGGGGTTCGGGCGGGCGCCACCGCCTACGAAGGGCGGCGATATGGACACCTCGTAGAGCGGTGGACCCTCGGCGGGAGGGCGAACCAGTCGCGCCAGTCGGGCCGGCACCAGCAGCTGGGTCCGGGGCCCGACAGCGGCCGTCAGTACCCGGCCGCTCGGCAGCCGCTCGATCAGCACATGGTGACGGCCCGGTGTACGCTGCAATCCGATGACCGCACGCCTGACCGTAGTGTCGGCACCGCGAACGAGTGAGGCCAGCAGGGGTGCGGACAGATCGAGGGAATCCAGCGCCAGCTCGGCCAGGCGAGTGCCATCCGGCTGCCACAGCGCCAGCCGGACAGGGTATTCCTGCCCCGCCAGATCCGATCCCCGCCACAGCAGGTACAGATCGGTGGTGGAGGCAGGCTCCCGACGCGCCCGCACCCGGTCTCCCAGCCGCTCCAGCAGCGGTTCGGCCAGCGGATCCTCGGTCGAACCCAGCTGCGCCAGGTCACGCTGGGCGACCACGATCCGACCGTTGAGTTCGGCCCCCCAGGTTAGAAGCGCCGCCGCAGAACTCGCCACGATCGCCGTGGCCACGATGGTTACCGCGCGCGGGGCCGGGCGCGCCAGCAGGAACAGCGCAGGCAGCCAGAGAAAGGTGTACCACTCCGGCCATCCGGTGCGGGGCTGCCAGACCACCAGGCCAATGACCGCGGCACTCAGCGCCAGCAGCACTGCCACCGCGGCCGCCCCTCCGCCTGCGGACCGGTCCCGCGCTCCCAGGCAGACTCCACCGAGCACCACGAGCGCTGCGGTGGCCACCGTCAGGGCCAGCTGCCAGGCCGTCCACAACTCGGGAGTTACGCCGTTGACCGGAGGAGAGATGCCGCGGGCCAGGTCGGAAACGAGGTAAGGTGTACCGACCAGGACCAGCACCCCGGCGAGCCTGAGCCACCATCCCTGAGGCATCCGGCGGTTTCGGAGCCAGATCCCCAGTACCAACAAGAGGCTGGAGGCGACCATCAGGTGCCCGGCGGAACGGGTCACCGGGGTGAGCCAAGTCCGCAGATACGTCGCGGAGGAGAACAGGTCTCCCAGGCCGACGGCGTCCCCCAGCGGGGCTCGAACCGTGACCCAGATCAGCACCGCCAGGGTACCGAAGCGTTCGAGGGGCGAGCCCCCCAGGACCAGCATCGCCACCACCAGCACCAGCAACATCGCCGCGATCCCCCGGCTGGCGGCTGTCACGGTCTTGAGCCGCACGACTTCCTGATCGGGCGACACCGGCTGGAGGCTGAACAGCAGCCGGTCGCCCCGGGTCGTGGGCTGGGTGTAGTCGAAGAGGTCGCCGCCCGGCGGTGCCTCGCCCGGCGGGTAGACCCGCAATTCCACACCGGCCGACTGGCTGAAACGAACGGCGAGGCTGCGGTCGAAGCGGGGAGTGGCAGAGTCGGCCCACAGGAGCGAGGAGGCTACGGCCACCCGGCCCCCTGCGGCCAGACGGCGGCTCTCCATGACCCCGTAGACCCGGCTGAACCGCACGGTCAGGGAATCGCCACCCGGACCCGGGACCAGCCGCTGCCGCCCCGCCCACGCCCAGGGCACGCCGGTGGGCTCCAGAATCGCGACCGCCAGCTCCGCCCCGTCCCTCGGCAGCGTCCGGTACAGCTCGGCAAAGGCCGCGGTCCGATCTCCTTCGGCCAGGCGGGCGGCGCGCTCAGCGGCTCGCTGGGCCCGCCGCAATTCGGCGCTGAGTTCGCCCTGCAGCCGGCGGTACGCCGTGGTCAGCCGGCGCTCCCGTTCCACCTGCCAGTTCCCCGCAACCCTGTCGGTCCGTACCTGCCCCGCCACCAGGGTGGTCCACAACAGCACCACGGCCGCGGCCAGCACCCGTCCGGTCCCGCCCCTCATCAAGTACCCAGAAACGGCGAGCAGCGTCAGGATCGCCCCTGCGCCTACCCATAGCCAGGCGGGCTCCCGCAGCCATTCGGCCGCCACCAGCAGGGCAAACAACGCAAACCACCCGGCGTGGCGATTTAGCCAGTGAGTCCCAGTCGGCATATCGTCCAACTTAGCAACTATATTGAAGGCTGCCATGAGATTCACCACCGCCCGGGACCTGCTCGCGACGGCCCTGCCCGTCCTCCTCATGCTGTCCGCTGCCCCGCTACACGGGCAGGGGACGCGTGCCGGCACGCTGGTGATCCGCCACGGGAACCGCGACATCGGCGCGGAGAGCTTTCGGGTCGCCCCCGATGGCAGCGGCAGCCGGATCACTTCCAGGACCAGCTACTCTGCCACCCCGCCGCTGTTGACCCTCGAGGTCAACGTGGTCCAGTCGAACGGCGAAGGCGCCTTCCAGCTGGATCGCCGTCGGGGGGATTCAGGGGCGCAGGTCTACGCGGTGCAGCGTCGCAATCGGGTGACGATCCGCCGGGTGGCTCGCGGCGCAGAGGAGGCGACCGAGCTGCCCGGGTCAGGCGATCTCCTCCTGCTGGCCGACAGCGTCTTCGGGCCGTTGATGCAGCTGATCCCGCTCGCCACTCCCACACCACGCACCGTCGCGGCGCTGTTTCCCGAATCAGGCCGCCGGATTTCCTTCCAGGTCCAGCGCCTGCCGGGGCCAGGCCAGCGTGGCACGCTCATCCGCATGAGCGGGATGCTCGAGGGAGAGATTCAGCTGGGCGACGGCGGCGAAGTTCTGCGGATCTCCCTGCCGGCCCTGCAGCTTGAGGCCCACCGCGGCCCGACCTAGGGGTCGCCGTCGCATCCTGAAACTTCTGATGCCCGCGCCCGTAGGCGCGGGCAGTCGTCCATTCATCTAAAGATCCGGGGATCGTTCGATGCGACACAGCTGGCTGACAGTCATGGCGCTTGCCCTGCCGTTTCCGGCGCATGCCCAGTCCCCAGAAGCCGTCCCACCAGTCGCCACCCTGAGCCTCGGTGAGGCGCTGCAGCAGGCCCGCAATAGCAACCCGGTCTATCGCCAGCGGCTCAACGATGCGGCCACCGCCCGCATGCAAATGAGAAACGCCTATGGCGGACTGCTGCCCAACGCCTCGGTGTCGGCGGGCCTCGATTACACCGGTTCCGGTCAGGCCAACTTCGGGCAGGGCTTCACCCGGCAGACCTCCGCCATCCTCGGCTCGAGCTACAGCGCCGGATTCTCCTGGCAGCTGGACGGCGGCCGCCTGCTGGCCCCGCGGGAGCAAAAAGCCAATTCGCGGGCGGTGGATCAGGAGATCGTCGCCGAGGAGAACAGCCTCAAGTTCTTCGTCACGTCTCAGTATCTCAACGTCCTCCAGGCGTCGGCCCAGGTGGCGGTGGCGCGGCAGCAGGTGGCGCGCAACCAGGACTTCCTGGATCTCGCCAACGCCAAGTACCGGGTGGGCCAGGGCACGCTCATCGAGGTGCGGCAGGCAGAGGTCCTCAAGGCCCAGTCCGACGTGGCCCTCCTGCGGGGCAGCCAGAACGAGAACAGCGCCAAGCTGGAGCTGTTCAACCGCATCGGCGTGGTGCCCCCACTGGCCATTGACCAGATCGGGCTCAGCGATTCGTTCCCCGTGGCGGAGCCGATGTACTCGCTGGATGGCCTCCTCGAGCAGGCCGCGGAGGAGAATCCGGAGCTGCGGGCGCTGCGCGCCCGGGAGCGGGCGGCGTCCATCGGGGTCACCTCCGCCAAGACCGCCTTTCTGCCCAGCCTGTCGCTCCGGGCCGGCTGGAGCGGATTCACCCAGCGGCAGACCGACGACGGCCTGCTGATCCGGCAGAGCCTGGGTGGCGCGCTGGCCTCGGCGACCTCCTGCATCACCAACGACTCGATCCGGGTCGGCGCAGGGCTGCAGCCGGTCAGTTCCCAGGTGGGGTGCTACACCGCCTCGGGCCTCAACGGCACGGGCACCGCGCTTACGCCGCAGGCCCGCCAGGCCATCGTGGACGCCAACAGCAAGTTCCCCTTCGAATTCACCCGTCAGCCGTTCAGCATTGGGCTGACCGTCTCGCTGCCCCTGTTCACCGGGTTCGGGAGAAGCCTGCAGCTGCAGCAGGCCCGGGAGTTTGCGCAGGATGCCGATGAGCGCACCCGGGCGCGGGCGCTGGGGATCCGCACCGAGGTCCACACCAACTGGCTGGGCGTGCAGACGTCCTACCGCGCCATCGCGGTGCAGTCGGCCAGCCGGGACGCCGCCCGCGACCAGCTCCGCCTGGCCCAGGACCGCTACCGCCTGGGCAGCGGTACCGCGCTCGAAGTCTCCGACGCGCAGAACGCGGTTCAGCAAGCCGAAGGAGACTACGTCAACTCCGTGTACGACTATCACAAGGCCCTGGCGGCACTGGAAAGCGCCGTCGGCCGCCCGCTTCGCTAATCGAGGAAAAGACCATGTCGCGTCGCATGAAACTGGGGCTCTTCGCCGGATTGCTCGTTGTGGCCGTCGGGGCGATCATCGCCCTCGGCGCCGCCAAGAGCAGGCACAAGGCGGTGGAAGTCCGCCTCGAGCCGGTCGGGACCCGGGACCTCGTCGCGGTAGTGACGGCGAGCGGCAAGATCGAGCCCGACCTGAAGGTGGACGTGCTCTCCGACGTCCAGGGCCGGATCACCAAGCTCGGCGTCCGCGAGGGCGACCTGGTCAGCAAGGGCGACTTCCTGCTGCAGATTGACCCGGTCATCTACCAGGCCGCGGTAAGCCGGGCCGAGGCGTTCGTGGCCTCCGCCCGGAGCGACCTGGTACGCGCCAAGGCCAACCAGGACCAGGCCAAGCGCTCCCTGGACCGGGCCCTGGAGCTGCAGAGGACCAACGCCAGCCTGATCACGCGAGAGTCGGTGGAGCAGGCGCAGACGGGCTATGCCGTCTCGGTCGCCAACACGGTTGCGAGCCAGGCCTCGGTGGATCAGGCGCGCGCCGGCCTGCAGGAGGCCCAGGACAACCTGCGCAAGACCCGCATCGTGGCCCCGATCTCCGGGCGGATCACCCGGCTGGCCATCGAGGAGGGCGAGGTGGCGGTGATCGGCACCTTCTCCCGCGACGTCGGCCTGCTGATGACGGTGGCCGATCTGTCGGTGATCCTCGCCAAGGTTCAGGTGGACGAGACCGACGTGGTCCGCCTGGCCCAGGCCGATTCGGTGGAGGTGAGCATCGATGCCTTCCCCAACCAGACATTCGTCGGCAAGGTGACCAAGATCGCCAACAGCGCCCGGCTCACGGCCACCTCCACGGCGTCTGGCTCCAACGACCGAGCGGTCGATTTCGACGTGGAGATCACCATCGCCAATCCGCCCAAGGATATCCGGCCGGATCTTTCCTGCACGGCGCGGATCGTCACCGATGTGCGCAAGGGGGCCATGAGCGTGCCGATCATCGCGCTCACCGTGCGGCAGCACCAGAAGGTGCCCAACGAGATGGCGCCCGAGCAGAGCGACACCGCCGGCGGCCGCGGCAAGAAGCAGGATACAGAGGGCGTGTTCGTGGTGACCAACGGCGTGGCCAATTTCCATCCGGTCAAGGTCGGCATCGCCGGAGACGAGTACTTCGAGCTGCTCGAGGGAGTGCGGGTGGGCGACACCATCGTGGCCGGCCCGTACCAGGCCATCCGTGACCTGAAGGACAGCACGAAGGTCAAGAGCTCGGGCACCGACACCACCAAGGCACGGCAGTCATGAACGACCGGGTCATTTACATCGAGGACCTCGCCCGGGAGTATCCCATGGGCGGGGAGCCGGTGCTGGCGCTGCGCGGGCTGAGCCTGACCATCCGTCGCAACGAGTACGTGGCCATCATGGGCCCGTCGGGATCGGGGAAGTCCACGCTCATGAACCTGCTGGGGTGCCTGGATACCCCCACCAGCGGGAACTACTGGCTCAATGGCCAGGAGGTGTCTCGGCTGACGGATGACGCGCTGGCCCGGGTCCGCAACAAGGAGATCGGGTTCGTGTTCCAGACGTTCAACCTGCTGCCCCGGGCCACGGCCCTGCACAATGTGGAACTGCCGCTGGTCTATGCCGGGGTCCCCTCCCGGGAGCGGCGGCAGCGGGCGGTACGGGCGCTGACACGAGTTGGGCTCGAGGACCGTATGCAGCATCGGCCCAACGAGCTGTCCGGCGGCCAGCGCCAGCGGGTGGCCATCGCCCGCGGGCTGGTCAACGAGCCGTCGATCCTGCTGGCCGACGAGCCGACCGGCAACCTGGACAGCACCACCAGTGATGAGATCATGCGGGTCTTCGCCGAGTTGCACGCCCAGGGCCAGACCATCATCGTGGTGACCCACGAGCCGTCCATTGCTGCCCACGCGGAACGGATCGTGGTCCTGCGCGACGGCCAGCTCGACAGTGACACCCGGAACGACCAGGTAGCGGCCTGAGATGCCGATCTTCGAGGCGGTGCGGATGGCGCTCCGCACCATCGTCTCTCAGAAGCTCAAGAGCTTCTTCTCCCTGATCGGCGTGCTGATCGGGGTCACGTTCCTCATCGCGGTGGTGTCCATTGTGCAGGGGATGAACGTGTACATGGAGGATCAGTTCGCCAACCGGCTGATCGGCCTGAACACCTTCACCCTGCGCCGCTCCCCCGGCATCAACACCGGGAACGTCACCGAGGAGACCTGGCGCGGCTGGCAGCGCCGCCCGAGGATCAGCTACGAGGACGCCGACTACGTGGTGGCCCGCCTCAGGACACCCGTCATCACGGCCCAGTACTGCGCCGACCGGATGACCCTGACCTACGGCGGCAAGCAGGCCAAGGACATCGACCTCCAGGGCACCGAGCCGAGCTACTTCGAGATCAAGAACATTGATATCTCCGCCGGCCGGATCTTCACCGCCCAGGAGGTCCGGGCCGGGGTGCCGGTCCTGGTGCTCGGCAACGAGGTCGCCGAGAAACTCTTCCCGGGCCTGGACCCGCTGGGAAGGGAAGTGGGTATCGCCGGCCTGCCCTACCGGGTGATCGGCGTGGCGGCCAAGCGCGGCACCCTCTTCGGCATCTCGCTGGACAAGTTCGCGGTGATGCCCTTCCGCGCGCCCGCCCGGCGCTACATCTGCCCGATCAATATCCTGGACGAGCTGCAGATCAAGGCCGCCAACCCGACCATGATGCTCACCGCGATGACCGAGGCCGAGGGCATCATGCGGACGCGGCGCGGACTCAAGCCGGGGCAGGAAAACAACTTCGACCTCCAGAACGCCTCCGGCGCCCTGGAGGGGTGGAACAAGATCTCCAAGGTGCTGTTCACCGCGCTGCCGGGGCTGGTGGCGATCTCGCTGGTCGTCGGCGGCATCGTGATCATGAACATCATGCTCATGGCCGTGGCCGAGCGGACCCGCGAGATCGGCATCCGGAAGGCCCTGGGCGCCAAGCGCCGGGACATCCTGGCCCAGTTCATCGTGGAGAGCGCCACGCTCTCCACGGTCGGCGCCGGGCTGGGCATCGGCGCCGGCATCGGGCTGGCGTTCTTGGTCCGCGCGCTCACGCCCCTCCCGGCCGCCGTGGCGCCCTGGTCCATCGCGCTGGGGGTGACGCTGGGCATCCTTGTCGGCGTCGTCGCCGGTGTCTATCCGGCGAGCCGGGCATCCCGCCTCGATCCCATCACCGCCCTCCGGGCCGAGTAGGCCAGCCACCCATGTCCATCAGCCGGCTGTTCGAGGGAGTGGGCATCGCCCTGGACTCGCTGCGGGCCAACAAGGTCCGCGCGGCCCTCACCATCCTCGGTGTTGCCATCGGAGTCATGGTCGTCATCGCCATGGCCTCGGCCATCACGGGCGTCAACCGGAGCGTGGCGGCCCAGATCGAGACCCTCGGCCCCAAGACGTTTTTCGTGTTCCGCTACTTCCAGGGCGGGCTGCATATCAGCGACGGCTCGGACGAGATGTCCCCGTGGCGGCGGAATCCATGGCTGAGCGCGGAAGAAGCGGAGATGCTCCGCCAGGTGCCCGGACTCAGGAGCGTGACCTGGCGGGAGAACACCTCCGGGCCGGTCTCCGGCGGCGGCACCGACCTGAGCAGTGTGCAGGTCCAGGGATTCAGCCCCGACTGGATCCTCACCCAGGGGGGTGAGATCATCGCGGGGCGAAACTTCACGCAACTCGAGTTTGCGGCCAACTCACGGGTGGCCGTCATCAACGACAAGCTGGCCCAGAGCCTGTGGCCCGGGCTGGAGCCGGTCGGACGCCGGTTCAAGGTCTTCGGCCAGTTCTTCGAGGTTGTAGGGCTGTATGCCGAGCCGTCGAGCCTCTTCGGGGACAACGAGACGCCGATGGTCACGATTCCGCACTCCACTTTCACCAAGGTGGCGGACTACTGGAAGGGTTGGATGATGTTCGCGGTGATCCCGGAGCCGGAGCTGACCGTGGCCGAGGCGCAGGACCGGGTGACCGCCGCGCTCCGTTCCAGCCGCAGTCTCAAGCCCGCCCAGGAGAACAACTTCTCCCTGGTGAGCCAGGACAAGCTGCTGGACAGCTTCAACAGCGTCACCCAGGGGTTCTTCGTGGTGATGCTGGCCCTTTCCAGCGTGGGCCTCATGGTGGGCGGCGTGGGGGTGGTGGCCATCATGATGATCTCCGTGACCGAGCGCACCCGCGAGATCGGCGTCCGGAAGGCGCTCGGGGCCACCCGCCGCGAGATCATGCTGCAGTTCCTGGTGGAGGCGGCCACGCTTACCCTGGTGGGCGGCCTTGCCGGCATGGCGCTCGGCGGGGTCATCGCCTGGGCGGTGAACAGGTTTACCCCCATCCCCGCCGCGGTCCCGCTGTGGTCGGTGGTGGTGGCGGTGGTGGCCTCGACCATCACCGGCATCGCCTTCGGGATGTATCCCGCCAGCAAGGCCAGCAAGCTGGATCCGGTGGAGGCGCTGCGGTACGAGTAGACGGTGGAAATGCGGGATGTGGGAGTTGGGAGCTCGGAGTTGGGAGTCGGGGACCGGAGATTGTAGGGTGGCGCTGACAACCCCACCCGCACCTCTCAACCTCCGACTCCCAAGCGCGTGTATCTTTCCCCGTTATGCCGCTCGCCGAAGCCATCCGCCTGGCCGTTCAGTCCGTCCTCGGTTCAAAGCTCCGTTCCTTCTTTACCCTCCTTGGCATTATCGTGTCGGTCGGGTTCCTGGTCACCGTTGTGGCGGTGATCCAGGGGATGAACGCCTATGTAAAGGAAAACATCACCGGCGCGGTCATCGGCACCAACGCCTTCCAGGTGCGGCGGACGCCCATCGCCCTGGGCCTGATCTCCGACGACGAGCTGCGCGAGATCAACAAGCGCCCTCGCCTGACCGCAAAGGACGCGGAGGCGGTGCGGCTGGCGGTGCCCGACGCCATGGCCGTCTCCATGCAGTCCGGCTGGCCGACCCCGACGAGTGACATCACCCATCGCAACCGCACCGTCGGGGATGTGCTGGTGCTGGGTGTGACCCCGCCCTACCAGACGGTCCAGGACTATCGCTTCGCCGCCGGTGAGCCCCTGGCCGATCCCGACATCCGTGAGCGCCGGCTGGTGGCGGTCCTGGGCTATGACGTGGCCGACAAGCTGTTCGGCGGCCCGGAACAGGCCATCGGACGGCGCGTCCGGATCGGGGGCCGGGAGATGCAGGTCAAGGCCGTGACAGAGAAGAAGGGCCGGGTGCTGGGACAGTCCTTTGACGGCTTTGCGCTGCTGCCGATCTCCACTTTCGAAGCCATGTACGGCCGCCGGAAGACGACCACCGTGTCGGTGAAGATGGAACGCGCCGAAGACCTCCCGGATGCCATGGCCCGCGCCGAGGAGGCGATGCGGCTGGCGCACCGACTCCGCCCCGGAGAGTCCAACGATTTCACGGTGGACAAGGCCGATGCCCTGGTGGCCTTCTGGAGAGACCTGACCAAGGTGCTCTTCACCGTGGTGCCGGCGGTCGTCTGCATCGGCATCGTGGTCGGCGGCATCGTGATCATGAACATCATGCTCATGTCGGTGAACGAGCGCACCCGCGAGATCGGCATCCGCAAGTCACTCGGCGCCACCCGCCGGGACATCCGGCGCCAGTTCCTGGTGGAGGCCATCGTGCTGTCGGCCTTCGGCGGCCTGGCGGGCGTCCTCGGCGGCTGGCTGCTGAGCGTGGCGGTTTCCGAGTTCACCCCGCTCCCCGCCCGGGTGACTGGCTGGTCCATCGGACTGGCACTCCTTCTCGGCGCCGGGACCGGCGTCCTCTTCGGGGTCTACCCCGCCACCCGGGCGGCGCGGCTCGATCCCATCACCGCGCTTCGGACCGAGTAGCCGGCCGCGATGCTCCGGAACCTTGATGAAGGAGTGGCCCTCGCCCTCGACGCCCTCCGGACCAACAAGCTCCGCTCCGCGCTTACGATTCTAGGCGTGGTCATCGGAGTCTCCACCGTCATGGCGATGGCGTCCATCGTGGAGGGCATCCGCTCGCAGATCTTCAACGCGATGAACACCGCCGGGCCAACCGCGTTCTATGTCATGCGGTACTTCTCCCAGACCCCGGTCAACCCCGACAATCTTCCCTACGAAGTGCGGATCCGGCCGGTGCTCACCGAGGCCGATGCCGAGGCCCTGCGCCGGATACCCGAGATCCAGTACGCCGGGATCTGGGTGCAGATATTCCAGCGCATGGAGTATCAGGGAGTCCGCACCCAGACCGTCACGGTCTACGGCGCCGACCAGTACTACATGGACATCCTCGGCGGGACGCTGCTCCGGGGACGGTTCTTCGCGCCGTCGGAACTCAGCGGAGACCCGGTGGTGGTGCTTGAGGAGGAATCGGCGGACCGCCTCTTCGGCGAGATCGATCCCCTGGGCCGCCGCATCCGGGTGGGCGGCGTGGCCCTGACCGTGATCGGGCTGTACCAGCGGCCGGCCAACATCTTCGAGCCGCCCGGGCAGCAGATCGGCGCCATCATGCCGTTCGAGACCGCCCGGCGGAACTATCGCTACGACGAGACCAATGGCCTGTTCCTCTCGGTGAAGGCCTGGCCCGATGTCTCGGTGCCGGCGGCCAAGGACCTGAGCATTGTGGCCCTTCGAAAGGCCCGACGCCTCAGGCCCGGGATGCCCAACACCTTCGACGTCATCACCCAGGACCAGATCCTCGATACCATCAACAACCTGACCACCGCCTTCTTCGGGGTGATGGTGGCCCTCTCCAGCGTGGCGCTGCTGGTCGGCGGCATCGGCGTCATGGCCATCATGATGGTCTCGGTCACCGACCGCACCAGGGAGATCGGCCTCCGCAAGGCCGTCGGTGCGACGCGCCAGGAGATCCTGTGGCAGTTCCTGGTGGAGGCCGCCACCCTCACGTTCATCGGGGGGCTGATGGGGATCGCGGTGGGGCTGGCCCTGGGCCAGGTCCTCAAGCTGGTCCTGGGCCTGCAGTCGGCCGTGCCACTGTGGAGTGCGGTTCTCGCCACGCTGGTCAGTGTCGCGATCGGGCTGGTCTTCGGGCTCTATCCGGCCAACAAGGCAGCCCGGATGGACCCCGTGGAGGCGCTGCGTCACGAGTAGGCCAGGCCCCCGGCGTGCAATCAACCCGCCGCCACGCATCCCCCGCCCGACCCCAACCCGCGTCGAGGTATCCATGCACCGGCCCATCCGGTACTCCCTGTTCCTGGCCGCGTTCCTCCTGGGCTGCGAAGGCGCCGCCTACCGGTCCGGCGAAACCGCCGAGCAGGCCAGAGACGAGCCGGCGGCCTCACCAGTGCCCCTGTCCGATGTCGGAGTCGCCGGTGGCCGTGCGGCGGCCGAAAACGCGCTCGGGGACGTTGCTGGTCCGGCAGATCCAGCGCGCGATCCCACCACCGCTGGCCCGATGATCATCCGGACCGGCCAGGCCAGCGTGGAGATTGACTCCCTGGAGATTGCGGTCGCGGAGGTCCGCGCCCTCGCCCAGCGGGTAGGCGGGTTCATCGCCAACACCCAGATGCAGCTCGGCCAGCGGCAGTTCCGCTCCGCCATGCTCGAAATCAAGGTTCCCGCCGCGCGCTTCGATGAGCTGGTGAACGGGCTGCAGCCGCTCGGCAAAGTGGATTACGTGAATGTCAGCGCCCAGGATGTGGGGGAGGAATTCACCGACATCTCGGCCCGGGTCGCGAACGGCCGCAAACTGGAAGGCCGGCTCATCGAATTGCTCGCCACCCGGACCGGCAAGCTCTCGGATGTGCTTGAGATCGAGCGGGAACTCGCCCGCGTCCGGGAAGGGATCGAGCGGATGGAAGGTCGTCTTCGCTACCTCAAAGCCCACGCCGCGACCAGCACCCTGAGCCTGACCGTCCACGAGAAGGCCCCGCTGGTAGGCGAACAGGGCAGCGGCAGCGTCATTGGCGAGGCCTTTGCGCAGGCCTGGCGCAACTTCATCAAGTTTGTGGCGGGCCTCATCGCGTCCCTTGGGGTTCTGGTCCCTGCAGGCGTGCTGGGCCTCGGTGGGATCCTGGTGATCCGGCGGGCCTGGCGGGCCCGCAAGGACTGAGCCGGCGGGCGATGGGGCCCGGGGACCGCTATCTTGTCCCCGTTCCCCATCACCTGTCCCCCCGGCCCTTCCACCAGATGCCTGTAGATCTCCTCGCCATTGCCGCCCACCGGGACGACGTCGAGCTGACGTGTGCCGGCACGCTGCTCAAGGCCCATGACGCCGGATACCGGACCGCCATCCTGGACCTGACCGCCGGAGAGATGGGCACCCGGGGGAATGCCGAGGTCCGGGAGTCCGAGGCCGCTGCCGCGGCCCGCATCCTCGGGGTGAGTGAGCGCCGGAACGCCGGCCTGCCGGACGCCGGCATTCACAATACCGACGAGACCCGGCGCCTCATCGCCGGCTTCATCCGATCCTTCGCCCCGCGCACCGTGATCCTCCCCTTCCCGGTCGGGCGACATCCCGACCACCGGATCGCCTCCGAACTGGGACGGGACGCCTGCTTCCTCGCCGGCCTCGCGAAGTACTCCGCCGAGGGGGCGCCGCACCGGCCGCACAAGATCCTCTACGCCCTGGCCTACCGCGAGGATCCGGTGAAGCCCACGTTTGTCGTGGACATCTCCGCCCAGTTCGACCGGAAGCTGCAGTCCGTCCGCTGCTATGCGAGCCAGTTTGACGGGGCGAAGGCGGCGGGCGAAATCTTCCCGACCGGGCAGGATCTCTACTCCCTGGTGGAGACCCAGAACGCCCACTACGGCTCGCTGATCCGGGCCCGCTACGGCGAGCCCTTCTTCACCCATGAGACGATGGCGGTGGACGATGTCGTGTCGCTGGGAGTCGAGAGCATGTAACTGGCCGCTCCACAAAGACTTACAGAATCGCTACTGACTGTCTGTGTGGGCCGGCTCCCGGTTTCCCCGGCGCTCCCCCCGCTCCGCGTATATTTCCTCGCCTATGCCGCCCCGACCGGTCTACCTCGACCACGCCGCCACCACCCCGGTCCGACCCGAGGTGCTGGAGGCGATGCTCCCGTACTTGGGGGGCACCTTCGGCAATCCCTCCAGCGCACACCGCTATGGGCGAGCCGCACGCGTCGGCCTCGAGGAGGCCCGGCGGGGGGTGGCCGAGACGCTCGGGGTGCAGGCCGAGGAAGTGTATTTCACCTCGGGTGGAACCGAGTCGGACAATCTCGCCGTACTGGGGGCGGCCATCTCGGCCCGGGATCGTGGGGAGCCGATGCTGGCGGCCGTATCGGCGACCGAACACAAGGCGGTGCTGGCGGCCGCCCACGCCGCCGCCCACGCGGGCGGCGGCAAGCGGCTCCTCCCGGTGGACCGCGCCGGTCTGCTGGACCTGGACGCGCTGGACCGGGTCCTGGCGGAACGGCCCGCCGTTGTGTCGGTGATGTGGGTGAACAACGAGACGGGTGTGATTCAGCCGATCGCGGAGATCGCGCGGCGCTGTCAGGCCGCGGGAGTCCCGTTTCACACCGACATGGTGCAGGCCTTCGGCAAGATCGAGACACCACTGGCCGAGCTGCCCATTCCGCTGGCGACGATCTCGGGGCACAAGCTGGGGGCCCCCAAGGGAATCGGCGCCCTCGTGCTCCGGGGCGGTGTGCGGGTCGCCCCCCAGGTCCACGGCGGCGGCCAGCAGCATGGCGTGCGTCCCGGCACCGAGAACATCGCGGGGGCGGTGGGCTTGGGGGTTGCGGTGCGCCTGGCCCAGCGGGAGCGGGCTGCGGAGGCGGCCAGGATCGGTGCGCTCCGGGACGAACTGGCCAGGCAGCTTGCCGCTTCGGTCCCGGACCTCCAGGTCACCGCGGCATCCGCCCCGCGGGCGCCGCACGTGCTCAGCGTGCGGATCTCGGGCGCGGACAGCGAGGCGCTGCTGATGCACCTCGACCTCGCCGGCGTTGCCGCCTCCAGCGGGTCCGCCTGCACCACCGGCACGGTCGAGCCCTCCCACGTCCTGACCGCAATGGGCCTGCCGCGAGAGGAGGCGGTCAGCGCCATTCGCCTGAGCCTGGGGCGGGAGACAGACGCCGCGGACATCGCCCGGGCGGCGGAGGTGCTGCCAAAGGTGGCGGAGAAGGTGCGGAAGCTGGGAGCGGTGCTGGGGCGGTAGGCGGTTGGCCGATTAGGCGATCAGGCGGTTGGGGAGCATCAAGGCAAGGAGCGCAGGGTGGAGATTTCGCGGGTCGAGTCAACCAACGGGTCGGGCGCGGAGGAGCGCCGGCGGCGGGTCCTGGTCGCCATGAGTGGCGGCGTGGACAGCTCCGTCGCCGCCGCAGCTGTGGTGGCGGCGGGACACGAGGTGATCGGCGCCACCCTCAAGCTGTTCTGCTATGGCGATAGCGTGCCTGACCGCCCCTGCTGCTCGCTCGATTCCATCAACGACGCCCGGCTGGTCTGCCAGAAGCTCGGCATCCCGCACTACGTGCTCAACCTCGAGGACCGGTTCAGCCGGGACGTGATCCGGAACTTTGTGGACGAGTACAGCCGGGGCCGGACACCCATTCCCTGCGTGCGCTGCAACTCCTTTACCAAGTTCCGCGACCTCCTGGCGCACGCCGACAGCCTGGACTGCGACTACCTCGCCACCGGCCACTACGCCATCGCCCGCGGGGGCCGTCTCTTTCGGGGCCGGGACGCGGCCAAGGACCAGAGCTACTTCCTGTGGGGCATCTCCCGGGAGGTGCTGCCAAGGATGCTGACGCCGGTGGGCGAACTGACCAAGACGGAGACCCGGGCCCACGCCCGCGCGCTCGGCCTGGCCACGGCCGACAAGCCCGAATCGGTGGAGATCTGCTTCGTTCCGGATGACGACTACGTCGGGGTGCTGCAGCAGCACCTGGCGGCCGACGCCCCCGCCCTGGCTCCCGGACCGCTGGTGAGCACCAGCGGGGAGGTCATCGGTGAACACGCCGGCTTCGCCCGGTACACCATCGGCCAGCGAAAGGGCCTGCCGGGAGGGGCGCAGGAGCGGCGGTTCGTGGTGGCGATCCGGCCCGAGACCCGAGAGGTCGTGGTCGGTTCCGCCGACGACCTGCTGGGCCATCGCGTGCGCATCGAGGAACTCAACTGGCTGGCCGAGCCGCTGGTCGAGGGGGACAGCTGTCTCGTCCAGCTCCGCTACCGGGCCCGGGCGGTGCCGGCCACGGTCGTGGCCCTTGATGCCTCGGGGACCGACCTCGCCCTGGCGAACCCGGTGCGGGCGATCACGCCGGGCCAGTCCGGAGTGATGTACGCGGCCGATGGCCAGGTGTTGGGCGGCGGGGTGATCGCATGATCGGTGCTCGCCTGGCTCTGGCGGTGTTCGGGATGCTGGGCTCGGCGGTGGTCGCAGCGGCCCAGGAGACCCGGCCAATCGCCATTGACGAGTTCATCACCACGCCTATCGTCGGGGATCCACAGCTCTCCCCCGACGGTTCGGTGGTGGCGTTCACTGTCAGCACGCCCTCCCTCGAAGAGAACCGCTCCCTGAGCCATGTCTGGATGGCGAACGTGGCCAGCGGCGAGAGCTGGCAGGCGACGGTCAGCCAGGCCAACGAGCGGGCTCCCCGTTGGTCTCCGGATGGCCGGATCCTGGCCTTCATTTCCACGCGGGACGGAACCGCACAGGTCTGGCAGATCCCGGCCCGGGGCGGCGAGGCCAGCCGGATCACGGAGAGCCGCAACCCGGTCCGCGACTTCCTGTGGTCTCCCGACGGGAAGGCGCTGTACTTCTGGGCGGACCTGCCGTGGGGCGACTCCACCGAGGCGGCCCGGCGAGCCGCGCCCTGGCCCACCACCGCGACGATCGTGACCGACCTCTTCTATCGGCACTGGAACGAGTGGCGGGTGGGCGTGCGCTCCCACCTGTTCCGGAGCACCCTCGAGGGGGCGATCACCGACATCACACCGATTGACCGGGACGTGCCGCCGCTGGCCCTGGGCGGGACCGACGTGGCCATTTCCCCGGTGGGCACCGAGGTGGCGATCGTCTTCAACCCGGACAGCGCCCTCGAGACCAGCACCAACAACGACGTGTTCGTGATGGGTCCCGATGGCTCGGCCAGGCAGCCGGTCACGATCAGCCGGGGCAACGACCACACGCCCCGCTATTCGCCCGATGGCCGGACGCTGGGGTACCTCGCCATGGCCACCCCCGGCTTCGAGGCCGATCAGCAGCAGCTGATGCTCTACGAGCGCGCCAGCGGTCGCCGGATCGCCGTCACACCGCGGTGGGATCGCAGCATAGCCGATTTCCGCTGGTTGCCGGACGCACGCGGGGTGCTGGCCGTGGTGGAGGAACGCGGCGGCCATGCGATCTACCGTATCGAGGTGCCCTCCGGACGGGCGACCCGGCTGGTGTCCACCGGCGACAACACCGCGCTGCAACTCTCGGCCGACGGCGGATCGATGATCTTCCTGCGCAGCAGCGGGCGCCGCCCCCCCGAGATCTGGACCGCCTCGGCGGACGGCAGCAACCAGCGCGCCGTCACCGCACTCAACGAGGAGCGGTTCCGCCGCTTCGACATCGCCCCGCTGGAACGGTTCGGCTTCGTCGGCGCCCGCGGCGATTCGGTGTTCGGGTGGATCATGAAGCCCCCCGGGTACCGGCCGGGGGCGCGCTATCCGCTGATCTACCTGATCCACGGCGGCCCGCAGGGCGCATGGCTGGACCAGTGGCACAGCCGGTGGAATTACGCCATGTTCGCCGCCCGTGGATACGCCATCGCGGCGGTCAACTTTCACGGGTCCACCGGATATGGCCAGGATTTCACCAACAGCATCAGCCGGAACTGGGGCGGCCTGCCATACGAGGACCTCATGAAGGGCCTTGATGTCCTTGCCCGGGAGCCGTGGGTGGACAGCACCCGCATGGCAGCGGCCGGGGCATCGTATGGCGGGTACATGGTCTACTGGATGGCTGGGCAGACTCGGCGGTTCAAGGCCCTCGTGGCGCACGACGGCATCTTCAATCCCTTGAGCATGGCGGGCACCACCGAGGAACTGTGGTTCCCGCACTGGGAGTTCGGCGGCCCGCCCTCCGAGCCGGCCGCGCGCGCCACGATCGAGAAGTGGTCACCAGCCAACTTCGCCCAGAAGTGGGCCACACCCATGCTGATCATCCATGGGCAACTCGACTACCGGGTCGATGTGTCGGAGGGCCTGCAGGCCTTCACTGCCCTTCGCCTGCGAAGTGTGCCCGGCAAGCTGCTCTACTTCCCGGACGAGGATCACTTCGTGACCAAGCCGCGCAACCGGCGGCTCTGGTGGGGCACTGTGCTCGACTGGATGGACCAGTACCTCAAGCCGAGGCCCTGAATGCGACCGCTCCTGATCCGGTGGCTGATCAACACGCTGGCGCTCTATGTGGCGGTCCAGGTGGTCAACGGCGTGGACTACGATGGCGCGCCACTGGGCCTGCTGGTGGTGGCGGCGCTGTTCGGCCTGGTCAATGCCACGCTGCGGCCGCTGCTCACGCTGCTCACCTGCCCGCTGGTGCTCCTGACACTCGGGTTGTTTCTGTTCGTGATCAACGCCATGATGCTGCTCCTGACCGGCTGGATCTCGAACCAGTTCAACCTCGGGTTCCACGTGACGGGGTTCTGGCCCGCCTTCTGGGCCGGCCTGATGGTCAGTCTGGTGAGTCTCATGCTCACCCTGTTCACGGGCGAGGGACAGGTCCGTGTCATCCGCCGCTGAGCCGTCGTTACCGATGCGTGACACCTCCGGCTGGCCCGCGCCTGCCCCAGCGCTAGATTCTCGCCCGTGACCGATCTCGCCAGCCTGCACACGCCGACGGCGCCCGAAGCCCGGCCCGACTTGAGCCTCCCGGAGTGGTACTTCAATCGGGAGCTGTCCTGGCTGGAGTTCAATCGCCGGGTCCTGCACGAAGCCCAGGATCCGCGCAATCCGCTGCTGGAGCGCCTGAAGTTCCTGGGCATCGTCAGCTCCAACCTGGACGAGTTCTTCCAGATCCGGGTGGCGGGACTCAAGGACCAGCTCGCCGCCGGGTACAGTGAGCGCTCGCCGGACGGGCTCACCCCGGAACAGCAGCTCCGATCCATCGCCGCGGTGGTGCGGGAGCTGGTGCACGAGCACGCCCGCTGCCTGCACGATGACGTCCTGCCCGCGCTGGTCCGCCATGGGGTGGCCCTGCTCGACATGGCCGAGCTGGGCGCCGAGGAACGGCAGCGGCTGGACCGCTACTTCCGCGACAACGTCTTCCCGGTCTCGACCCCGCTGGCGGTGGATCCGGCCCACCCCTTTCCCTACATCTCCAACCTCAGCGTCTCGCTGGCCGTCCACCTCCGCGGCACCGACGGCGACGAGCGTTTTGCCCGGGTGAAGGTGCCCAAGATCCTGCCTCGCTGGGTGGCGGTGGAAGGTGGCGCCCGGTTCGTGCCGCTGGAGCAGGTGATCACCGCGAACGTCGAGGCCCTCTTTCCGGGGGTCGAGATCCTGGGCTGCTATGCGTTCCGGATCACCCGGAACACCGATTTCGAGGTGGACCACGACGAAGCCGAGGACCTGCTGAGCACTATCCAGGAGGAAGTGCGCAACCGTCGGTTCGGCGCCGTGGTCCGGCTGGAGATCTCGCCCCGCCTGCCGCAGTCCATCCGGGACGTCCTGCTGGCCGAGTTCAATGCCGTGCAGGTGGCCCCGGCGGACCCGCTGGACCGGGATGACGTCTACGAGGTGTCGGGCCTGCTGGACACCGCCGACCTGATCGGCCTGGCGGCGGGCATCGACATGCCGGCGCCTCAAGGACCCGCCGCACCACCCCGCCAACCCGCCCCGGCTCGCCCCAGGCCGCAGCATCTTCGAGGTGATTCGCGAGGGTGACGTGCTGCTGCACCACCCGTACGAGAGCTTCACGGCGTCGGTGGAGCGTTTCATCCAGGCCGCGGTGGACGATCCCGACGTGGTGGCGATCAAGCTCACGCTGTACCGCACCGGCGGGGACTCGAGCATCGTCCGGCTCCTGGCGCAGGCGGCCGAGCGCGGCAAGCAGGTGGCTGTGCTGATCGAGCTGAAGGCGCGGTTCGACGAAGAGAACAACATCCGCTGGGCCCAGCGGCTGGAAGACGTCGGGGTGCACGTGAGCTACGGCGTGGCCGGACTGAAGACCCACGCCAAGGTCATGCTGGTGGTCCGCCGCGAGGGTGAGGCGATGCGGCGTTACCTGCACCTCGGCACCGGCAACTACCATCCCGGCAACGCCCGGCTGTACACCGATTTCGGGCTGCTGACTTCAGACCCCGACCTCGGCGCCGACCTGACCGACCTCTTCAACGTGCTCACCGGGTTCGGCGCGCCGGCCCAGTACCGCAAGCTCATCGTCGCCCCGCGCGGTATGCGGGAGCGGTTCATCGCGATGATCCGGCGCGAGGCCGAACGAGCCCGCACGGGCGGGCCGGCCCGGGTCCTGGCCAAGATGAACGCCCTGGTGGACCCGGCCATCATCCAGGCCCTCTACGAGGCGTCACAGGATGGGGCACAGATCGACCTGATCGTCCGCGGCATCTGCTGTCTCAGGCCGGGTATCCCGGGCGTGAGCGAGCGCATCCGGGTGATCAGCATCCTGGGGAGATTCCTCGAGCATTCCCGCGCCTTCTATTTCCTGAACGGCGGGGAGGAGGAGGTGTATATCGGATCGGCGGACTGGATGCCGCGGAACCTCGATCGCCGCATCGAGGCGGTGGTGCCGGTGGAGGACCCCGCGCACCGCATGGCCATCCGGGATCTGCTGAACCTGATGTGGCAGGACAATCGGCAGGCGTGGGAGCTGGAGGCGGACGGCCGATACACCCAGCGCCGCCCCACCGGCAACGATGCCGAACTGGCAACCCACCGCATGCTCATGGAGACCCACCGCGAGACCGCCCGCGCCACCGGCGAGTTCCCCATCCCAAGGTCGGCCGCACCCGGGGTAGGGGGGGCAGTACCCCAGGCCTGCCGATTCCACGTACTGCTTGAGCAACGCCTCCTGCTCGGGCGTCAGCTCCTCCGGGATTTTCACCTGCACCTGGACCAGCTGGTCGCCACGCCGGTCCCCCTTGGGGATGCCGAGCCCCTTGATCCGGAACTTGCGGCCCGGCTGGGTGCCCGGCGGAACCCGCAGCACCACCTTCTTGCCGTCGAGGGTGCGCACCCGCAGACGGGTGCCGAAGACCGCCTGGGCCAGGTTGAGCGGAACCTCGCCGATGACGTCCAGACCCTCCCGGCGGAAGAAGCGGTCGGGCTGAACCTGAAAGCTGACCAGCAGATCCCCGGCGGGCTCTCCCGGCCCGCCTCCCTGCCCCTGACCGCGGAGCCGGACCTTGGTCCCGGTCTCGGTGCCGGGCGGCACCGTGATCAGGACCTCGTGCTCGACCCGCACCTCGCCTGCACCGCTGCAGGTCGGGCATGGTATCGACGGGACGCGGCCCTTGCCCCGGCACCTGGGACAGGGCCGACTGACCGCGAACCCGCCCTGGCCGAACGTCACCGAGCCCCGGCCGTTGCACTCGCTGCAGGCGGACACCGAGGCCCCGGGCGCCGCCCCGCTTCCCCGGCAGGTCGGACAGCTCTCGTTCATGGGGAGGTGGACCGGGACCTTGCCACCGAGGGCGGCCACCCGGAAGGGGATCTCCACGACCGTCTCCACCGCCTCCGGCGCAGCGCCCTCGCGCCGGCCCTTCCCGAAGATCGACGAGAAGATGTCTCCCAGTCCGAAGCCGCCGATGTCGGAGAAATCGAATCCCTGCTCGAATCCCCCGGGCGCGCCGCCGGGCCGACCGGCGCTCGGGCTACGTCGCATCCCGCCGCTATCAAACGCGCCCAGCCGGCGCATCTGGTCGTACTGCTTCCGCTTGTCGCTGTCGGAGAGCACCGTGTGGGCCTCCGAGATCTCCTTGAAGCGTTCGGCGGCCTGTGAGTTGTTGGGGTTGGCGTCCGGATGGTGCTGCTTGGCCAGCCGGCGATAGGCCTTCTTGATCTCGGCCGGGGTGGCCGAGTCGGGGACGCCGAGGACCTGGTAGAAGTCCCGCGCCACGGTCAGGCGTGCCCTTCCGAGGTGTACACTTGCACCCGGGCCGGCCGGATCAGCGATCCCTTGAACCGGTATCCCACCTGGAAGGTGGCGCTGACCGTGTGATCCCGAGCCGGCTCCGGCGGCGGCAGCACGGCTACCGCCTCGTGCAGGCTGGGATCGAAAGCCTCGCCCACCGGATCAATCCGCTCCAGACCCGCGGCTTCGAGTTCCTTGCGAAGCTTCTTGTCAATCAGGACCAGCGCCTGCTGAACGACCTGCGTCGAGTCGCCACCGGCACCCTCTGCCACCAGTCGATCGAGATCGTCCAGAACATCGAGCAGCCGAACCGCCAGGGCTGCCTGCGCGCGGTCGGCCAGCTCGGTGCGCTCCCGGGCGGCGCGCTTGCGGAAGTTGTCGTACTCGGCAGCAAGGCGCAGGTGCCGGTCCTTGAACTCCGTTACCTCCCCCTCCAGACGCCGGATCGCTTCCGATTCCGGCTCCATGGGAAGGCCAGAAGTGGCCTCCGAGGCAGAGGGATCTCCATCGGCTTGGGGCATGGGGTCGGTAGTTGGGACGGAAGCCGGTGCCCCATCTCCAAGATCTTTGTGGTCAAACACTTGCGGATTCTTCCCGTGGCGGACAACCCTAAGATAATAGCAACGGGTGCGGCTGGGGAAATGGCCAGATTGGCAGGGTCGCCGGGCGGGGCCGGGCCCGGGCTACAGGGGGGGGAACGCCGCCTCGGGCAGACGGGTCAAGTGTTTCAGCAGGTAGGCCAGCGCCAACTGCGCGGCGCGGGCCCGTACCTCCTCCCGCCCGCCAGGAAGCATATGCCGGTGCGCCTGGACCTCACCGGCTACAGCCGTGGCGACAAACACGAGCCCGACGGGTTTCTCCTGAGTTCCTCCGCCCGGGCCGGCGATGCCTGTCACGGCGATCCCGAGTTCGGCCCCAAGGAGTGCGGTGATGCCCGACGCGAGGGCGCGGGCCACCGGCTCACTTACCGCCCCGTGCTGCTCGATCAAAGCTGCCGATACCCCGAGCTGGTTGATCTTGACCGCATTGTCGTATGCCACCACCCCGCCCAGGTAGACGTCCGAACTCCCCGGGATGCTGGTGAGCCGGCTCCCCACCAGGCCGCCGGTACACGACTCGGCCGTCGCCAGCCGGAGACGGCGTTGCCGGGCACGGGCCAGCACCACGGCCGCAAGATCGGTGTCCCCCTCGGCGTAGATCCACTCCCCTGCCCGGGCCTGCAGCTCTGCCGCACCGGCCGTCAGGCGAGCGGCGGCCTCCTCGGGCGCAAAACCCCATGCCGTCAGCCGCAGATCCACCCCGGTCACCGACGGGAGATACGCCAGCGTCAGCGGCGCCAGCCGTGCCTCGATCGCCCCGATTCGCTGGGCCAGGGTGGATTCGGGCACCGAGGTGGTCCTGAGGACGAGCGAGCGCACTACCCGGCCGTCACTCCGCTGGACCAGGCGAGGCAGAACCTCCTCGCGGAGAATCGCGCGCATCTCGTCCGGGACGCCGGGGAGGAGGATCGCCAGCCCGGGGGGTCCTTCGAGCCAGAGCCCGGGCGCGGTCCCCCGCGGATTCGGGAGGATAGTGGCGCCCTTCGGCACCTCCGCCTGCGACCGGTTGCTCTCGGCGGGCTGGCGGCCGTAGCGGGCAAACCGCTCGACCAGCCCCTGCCAGACCTCCTCCCGGAACTCCAGCTCCATCCCGAAGAGCTCGGCAATGACCTTCTTGGTGACGTCGTCGGCGGTGGGACCGAGGCCACCGGTGGCAAGGAACACACCGGTGCGGGCGAGGGCCTCACGGGCCGCCTCACGAATGGCGACCGGATCGTCGCTGACGGAGGTGCGGCGCAGCACCGGCAGCCCGATCTCGGCGAGGGCCCGCCCGATCTCGGCGCTGTTGGTATCCACGGTGGCGCCAAGGAGCAACTCGGTGCCGACGGTGAGGAGTTCGATGGGGGGCATGGGTGAGTGGCAGCTATCAGCTATCAGCAGGCCGCCATCGGCGGGTGCGGCAGGCGCGCCCGCGGCTGACGGCGAGCCCTGGGGTTGATGGCCGAAAGCTGGTAGCTGTCATCTCCCCCTGAACATCGCCCGGTAGCGATACATGTAGGTCACAAACGAATAGACCGTCAGGGCGGTAGCCAGCGCCAGGGTGATCGCCACGACACCGCCATGGAACTCGTTCCAGTAGTCGGCGTAACGGCTGTGCTCCCATCCCATGGGCTTGCGGGCGTCTCGAAAGGTGAACCAGAGAAAGGTGGCGCCGATATAGATGTTCTGCAGGGTGGCCTTGAGCTTGCCGGCTGCGCCGGCCGGGATCACCACGCCCCGGCGCTGGGCCCACCAGCGAAACCCCGTCATGGCCACCTCCCGGCCAATGAGCAGGAGGCAGACCCACAGGGGGATGCTGCCCCACACCGGGATGTCGTACAGGTCGCGGCGGGTACGGGAGATCCAGTAGATGGGGATGATCGTGGCGAAGAGGAGCAGCTTGTCCGCCAGCGGGTCGAGGAGCTTGCCCAGGTCGGTGACCAGGTTACGCGAGCGGGCGAGGTACCCGTCCACGACGTCGGTCACGGCGGCGAAGAGGAAGATCGTAAAGCAGATCAGCTTGGGCCAGTAGCCGTCAATGAACGGCAGCAGCGCGATGACCGGGGTGAGGCCGATCCGGATCAGGGTGAGGACGTTGGGGAGGTTCCACACAGCGGAGCCCGCAGCGGGAACGACTGGGGGCTCGTCGGACATAACCCGCGCACCCGGCTCAGGAACCGAGGCCCTTGAGGACGAGCTTCGAGGCCGCCTTGAGAGTATCGAAGACCCCCTCGCCCGACATGGCCACCGCCTCGAAGTGGGGTGAGCGCTCGATCCACTGGCCGTCCACCTGCTCGACGAGGAATTCGCCTTCATGGTAGGGATCGGGGGTCGTCCGCTGTTTTGCGGCGTCGTCCACCGGCCAGCCGGGATTGAGCGCCGCCTGCAGTTCCTTCACGGTGGCGGCGTTGGGCAGGTCTCGCTTGTTGTACTGCACTACGAAGGGGATGGTGGCCAGGTTGTAGCCATGCTGGGCCATGTTGTCGTACAGGTTCTGCATGGCCTCGATGTTGGCTTCCATCCGCTCGATCTGACTGTCGGCGACGAACACCACCCCATCCACGCCCTTGAGGATGAGCTTGCGGGAGGCGTTGTAGTAGACCTGCCCCGGCACCGTGTACAGGTGGAAGCGGGTCTTGAACCCGCGGATGGTGCCAAGGTCCACCGGCAGGAAGTCGAAGAACAGGGTGCGTTCGGTCTCGGTGGCGAGCGAGATCAGCTTGCCGCGAGAGTTGGGGGCCACCTTGTTGAAGACGAACTCGAGATTGGTCGTCTTGCCGCCCAGGCCCGGCCCGTAGTAGACCAGCTTGCAGTTGATCTCGCGCGAGGCGTAGTTGATCATCGACATTGGATGTCAGTTCCTCCTACGCGCCGAAGAGCTTGTCAAGTTCATCCTCTGCCTCACCCAGGAAACCGGTCTCCACCTGTGGCTGTCCCGCCGGGCCCCGGGCGAACATCTCCTCGAAGACCTGCCGCAGCTCGATCACCGTCTGCCGCACCCGGAGCTTGACCAGCCCCAGGGTGGTGCGGTTGTCAAACAGGACCACGAGAATCACCCGCCGCGCGATGTCGGCGAGGTACATGGATTCCTTCTCTCCCTGGTGGAACAGGGAGCCGAATTCCGGCTCGCCGATCATCCGGGCCAGCTGGTCGTTGGCGCTGAAATCCGCCGCGGTCAGTGAAGCGAACGCCGTGGGGTCGAAGGTCGGCTCCTCGCCGACGATGGCCACCATCTGGCCGGTGCGGTCGACAATCATCCCGGTGCGGGCTGTGGCCTCGCGCAGGAAGTCGTTGAGGATCGCCTGAATCCGGGTCGAGTCCTCCTCCCGGAATGACCAGCTGGATGCACCTGACATCGATTCCCCTGACGTTAACCCAGCGCCGCTTCCGAGCGGCGGACGATGGTCTGGGCCCGCCGCCTGAGCAGCGGGTGCCGCTCCCACTCGAGATAGTCGCGCAGCAGCTGCACCGTCTCCGCCCGCTGCTGGCCGGCCAGCGCGGCCAGCGCCGCCAGCCGCCGGAGCGGGCGGGGGCTGAACAGGTCCTGCCGGTGCCGGTCCACGTGGTTCTGGGCGAGCATCCACCCCATCACCGCCCCGGCCGCCACCCCCAGCGCGACGGCCACGCGGCGGGACATCAGGAGACCTCCTGCCGGGCGGTCAGGGCGTGCGCCAGCGTCACCCCATCCACGTAGTCCAGGTCTCCGCCGACCGGCAGCCCCCGCGCCAGCCGGGTGATGCGAATGCCGCGCCCCGCCAGCAGCTGCTGCACGTACGTGGCGGTTACCTCACCTTCCATGCTGGGGTTGGTGGCGAGGATGACCTCCCGCACGCCGCCCCCGGAAACCCGCGCCAGCAGGAGGTCCAGCCGCAGCGCCTCCGGTCCCACGCCGGCGAGGGGATCGAGCCGGCCTCCCAGCACATGGTAGCGGCCGCGATACTCACCCGCCCGCTCCAGTACCGCCACCGACGCGGCATCCTCCACCACGCAGATCAGTCCGGAATCCCGGCGGGGATCGCGACAGAGCTCACAGTGCTCGGCCTCGGCAAGGTTGCCGCACTCGGTACATGGGCGCACCCGTTCCGCCACCGAGACCAGCGCCTGGGCCAGTCTGGTCAGTCGCTCTCCCGGCTGCTGCACCATGTGAAAGGCCAGCCGCTGGGCCGTCTTCCGGCCGATGCCGGGGAGGCGGGCGAACTCCGTCACCAAATCGTCGAGAGCACCCACGAAGATCAGAGGGGCAGGTTGAACGGCATGGGACCGACCCGCCGCATCTCCTGCTGCAGGGCCTCCGCGGCCCGGCGTTGCCCCTCTGCTACCGCACCGAGCACCAGGTCCGCCAGCAACTCGGCGTCCCGGCCGTGGAAGGCCTCCGGATCGATGGTCAGGGACCGCACTACTCCCTTTCCGTCCACCGTGACCCGCACCAACCCGCCACCTGCCTGGGTGTCGTAGGTCTTGTCGGCCAACTCGAGCTGGAGCTGCTGCATCCGCCCCTGCATCTGCTGACCGATCTGAAGAAGCTGCTGCCAGTCTGCCATAGTATCAGTATCGCTAAGTCGCTGCAAAGTATGAAGAAGGTAGAGGTGCACCGGGCCCGATGCAAGCAACGGCCGGCCTATTCGAGGACCTCCAGATCCAGAGCGTCCGCAGCGGCCCCGAGGGCGGGATCCCGGCCAGCCAGCACCTTCAGCCGCTCCGCCCTGGCCTCGGATTCAGACAGCCGCCGAGTCCTGGTGGCGGGGACGGGACCGCCAGCTGGGGCGCCAGCCAAAGCTACCCTGACTGCCTCCCCCACGGTCTCCCCCAGCAGGCGTTCGACCGCCTCCCGCTGCCGGGTGAGGGCTTCCACATGCATCGGATTCCCGTCCGTCAGGGCCAGGGTCACAGCCGGGGGAGCCACGGCCGACGGCCGCGCCGCCGAAAACGCCTCCCCCAGGAAGCGGCTGCGGGCGCGAGCCACGATGACCAAGTCCGGCCACACGGCCAACAGGGCATCCAGCGTGAACGCGGCCTGGGGTGCCACCGCCTCCGCCACCCGCGCCGGGGCCGTTGTCGCCCCCGACGGACCCTCCGCGGGGGTAACCGGGGCGGCCTGGGCCCTGGGCGTGCTTGCGGGCGGCACCGTCGAGCCGGATGCCGATCCCCGGGGCGGCGCGGCGGAGCCGGATCCCTGGTGGACCGAGGGTTCGCCGCCCCGCCCGAGGACCTCCGAGAGGTCCACGGTCCGGTCCAGGAGAGCCCAGCGGAGCAGGAGCAGCTCCACCGCGACCCTGGGACTGGCCGCACGCCTGAGGCCGGCCTCCGCCTCGCCCAGGAGCTTGAGCATACGGACCAGATCGCCGGTTTCGAACCGGTCCTCGTAACGGGCCAGCGCCTGTTCCAGCGCCTCGGTAAGGCCTTCGGGACGGGCCCCGACCTTCCGCATGAGCAGCGCCCGGAGCGCCTCCCCGACCCCGGCGGAGAACTCCACCAGGTCCGCCCCCGCGTCCTCCAACCGGTCCAGCAGGGCGAAGACACCGGCCGGATTTCTCCCCGCCAGGACCTCCAGCAGGCCGGCGTAGAGTTCATCCGCGACCAGACCGAGCAGATCCCGCACCCGCTGGGCGGTGACCCGCCCCTCCCCAAAGCTCAGACACTGATCCAGCACCGACAAGGCATCCCGCATGCCGCCATCAGCCTGACGTGCAATCAGGGTGAGCGCGTCCTCGTCGGCCTCGATGCCCTCCGCCGCCAGCACCTCCTTCAGGCGGTCACGGATGGCGGGCGCGCCGATGCGGCGAAAGTCGAAGCGCTGCAGCCGGGAGAGCACCGGCGCCGCGGTCTGCGCAATCTTCTGCGGCTCGGTGGTGGCAAACACGAACACCACGCCCGGCGGGGGTTCCTCCAGGATCTTGAGGAGCGCGTTCCACGCCTCCCGCGTGAGCATGTGCGCCTCGTCCACGATGTACACCTTGTGGTGCCCATCCTGGGAGGCCGCGTACATGGCCCGCTCCCGCAGGTCGCGCGCATCGTCGACGCCGCGGTTGCTGGCCGCGTCAATCTCCACCACGTCGAGGTTGGCCGAGCCGTTCCAGATCCGCTGGCAGTTGTCACACTGGCCGCAGGGCTCGCCCTCGGGATCGGTCTGGCCCTTCCGCTCGCAGTTGAGCGCCATGGCCAGGATTCGGGCGGCGGTAGTCTTGCCCACGCCGCGAGGGCCGGTGAGCAGGTAGCCGTGGCCCACCCGGTTCTTGACCACCGCTCCGCGAAGTACGGCGGCCACATGATCCTGGACGAGGAGGTCGCTGAATCGGCGGGGGCGGTATTTGCGCGCGAGAGCGAGTGCCATGGGGGGGATAATAGTCAAACCGCCGACATGGCGACACGGTGGACTCGGCGACTCGAAGGGAGGCTCAGACCTGGGGAGGGGAGCCCGTTCCCCACCCGCCCCGCGACTACACAAGGCGGGGACGGCTGGCTATACTACCGGTGCCCCAGGTCCGAAGGGCGCTGGCGCGCGAACCGCGTCAGGACCTCGCCGGTAGCAGCGCTAAGCGATGTCCAGTGTCGCTTCGGGGTGCCTGGGGCACTTTCTTTTCCCGCTCAGGGAACCTCCCCAAGGAAGATCGAATGCAGCCGAGCCCGCTGGACTGGGTCATCGTCGTCGCATCCATCATCATCAGCTTCATCCCCGCCATCATCCTCGCCCGCCGCGCCGGGAGCAGCACTGCCGAGTTCTTCACCTCGGGCCGAGCCGCGCCCTGGTGGCTCATCGGCGTCTCGATGGTGGCCACGACTTTCAGCACCGATACGCCGAACCTGGTCACCAACCTGGTGCGGGAGAAGGGCGTGGCGAACAACTGGGTCTGGTGGTCGTTCCTGCTCACCGGCCTGGCGACCGTCTTCTTCTATGCCCGGCTCTGGCGGCGCAGTGGTGTGCTCACCGACCTCGAGTTCTACGAAGTCCGCTATTCCGGCCGCCCGGCGACCCTGGTGCGCGGCTTCCGGGCGATCTACCTCGGCCTGTTCTTCAACTGCGTCATCATGGCCAGCGTGAACCTGGCCGCCGCCAAGATCGCCAACGTGGTGCTCGGGTGGCCGATGGCCCAGACGCTGATCATCTGCGGCGGGCTCAACATCGCCTTTGCCGCCACCTCCGGCCTCTGGGGCGTGCTGGTCACCGACTTCATTCAATTCGGCATCGCCATGGCCGGGGCGATCGCGCTGGCGGTGTTTGCCCTGGGGCAGCCGGAGGTGGGGGGGCTGAGCGGGCTCATCGCCAGGACCGATCCCGCCACCCTGAGCCTGCTGCCGGACTTCGGCGACTGGGGCCTGACCCTCTCGGTCCTGATCATCCCGCTCACGGTGCAGTGGTGGTCGGTGTGGTATCCCGGCGCCGAGCCGGGCGGCGGCAGCTACATCGCGCAGCGGATGCTGGCGGCGAGGTCGGAGAAGGATGCGCTGGCGGGGACGCTGCTCTTCAATGTGGCCCATTACGCCATCCGCTCCTGGCCGTGGATCCTGGTGGCGCTGGCCTCCATGCTGGTGTTCCCCACCCTGGATGACATCGCCCGGACCTTTCCCTATGTCGATCCCAAACTGCTGGGGCACGACATGGCCTACCCCGCCATGCTCAAGTTCCTGCCGCATGGCTGGCTGGGCGTGATGCTGGCCGGAATGCTCGCCGCCTATGTCTCCACCATCGCCACCCACCTCAACTGGGGCACCTCGTATCTGGTGCACGACTTCTACCGCCGGTTCCTGAAGCCGGGGGCAGACGAGCGGCACTACGTGCTGGTGGCCAGGATTGTCACCGCGCTCCTCATGGTCATTGCGGCGCTGTTCACCCTGGTGCTCGACACCGCCCGGCAGGCGTTCGAGCTGCTCCTGTCGGTGGGGGCCGGCACCGGCCTGCTGTACCTCCTGCGCTGGTTCTGGTGGCGGGTGAATGCCTGGAGCGAGATCGCCGCGATGGTAGCCAGCTTCGGCGTCGCCGCCGGCCTGACCGTCCTCGCGGTACGGGGCCACCCGGTGCCGGGGCACGTGGGGTTGATCACCGGCGTGGTGGTCACCACCATCGCGTGGGTAGCCACCGCGCTCCTCACCGCGCCGACCGAGCGCAGCCGACTGGTCGAGTTCTACCGTCTGGTGCGACCCGCCGGTCCGGGCTGGACCTCGGTCCGGGCCGAAACGGGAATAGCCGCCGCGCCCGACAGCCTGCCGCAGGCGCTGCTGGGCTGGATGCTCGGACTCGCGTTTGTCTACTCGGCGCTCTTTGGTACGGGCAGCTTCCTCTACGGGGAGAGCGGGCCGGCGCTGGTCTGGCTGGGGGTGTTCATCGTGAGTGGCGCGGGGCTGGTGCGGCTGCTCCCCCGGGTGTGGGGGAGCCAGCCGGCGCGGTGACGGACCGCGCGGGCGCCTGCACCAGCGTCACCATGGCACCCGCCAGGCTGCGGAGCGTGCTCAGGAATGTGCGGAGAAATCGGCTGCCGTGGGGAGTGACGGATGGGGGCGCATGCGGATGCGTCGTGCCGAAATGTCCCCGGGGTCAGAATCTCAATCGCGGTGAGAATGGCATGGCGCCGCCGCGCGCGGGGTCCTCATCGGCCGCGCAGCCGGTCATCGACGATTGCCTGCAGCCGCTGCTCCGCCGCGGCGAGCGCTGCGCCCAGCCGAAGCTGCACCCGAGCGCGGTCCAGGTTCTGGCCCGGACGAGTGATCCGGTAGTAGCGATCACCCTCCAGGTGATCCGCCAGGAAGCGGAGCGCCTGTTCGTGGGTAATCGCCCGGCCGGCGGTCACGATGCCTTGACGCTCCAGGGGATGCAGCGGCATCCGCTGCAATCCCGCAGCCAGGCCGTCGAGCAGGACCGCGAACAGGTCCTCCCGTAGCACGCCAGGCGCTGGGGAAGGATCATCCTCCGGGACCCCGCAGGCTACCGACCGAATCAGATCCCCCACATCGAAAAGCAGGGTTCCCGGCATGACCGTGTCGAGGTCGATTACGGCCAGCGCCTCCCCGCTTGCCACGTCGAGCAGGACGTTGGCCGGCTTGGCATCGCCATGGATGATCCGGACGGGCAAGGCTGCCGGCGTAAGCGCCTCGGCCAACGCCCGCGCCGCGTACGCGCGCGCAATGTCTCCTGGGATGCTGCGCGCCCTTTCGGCGGCATCGCGCCGCAGCGCGGCCTCGAAGGCAGTCCAGCTCGCCCGGGTGTCGTGGAAACCGGCGAGCACGGGGACCAGCGGTGGTCCGGTGTAGTCACTCATCCAGCGCAGGAACCGCCCGAACGCCAGCCCGACCTCCCGCGCCTCGGTGGCATCCGGGACCCCAGTGACAGTCCGGGCCGCAGCCACCCACTCAACCAGTCTCCACCATGCTCCGTCCGGCGTGCGGACGCCCGGAGCGCCCGCGGGTGTGGTGAGCTGCGCCGGCACCCGTCGCTCCGGCGCGGCAAGCCCCTCGCGCTCGACCTGCGCCCGGAGATGGGTGGTGACCCACGCTCCGTTTCGCAGCACCGCCTCGCCGTCATGAAACACGTCAGGGTTCAGGCGCTGGAGGAGCAGCGGACGCTGCGCCCCCTGGAGGCGGTAACTCAGGTTGATGTGGCCACCGGTCACGATCGCCAGCGGGGTGCCGGCCGGCAGGCCGAACTGTACGAGCACCTGCGGCAGATCAGGGTGCATCGCCGAGTTCACAGCTGCTCAGGGTACTCCCCCGCCGCGGTGAGTTCGGCCAGCCGCGCCCGAACGCCGGGGACATCCTCCGGATAAGTCACGCCGCACCAGGGGCTGTCGGGAGTCAGGACGTTGACTTGGGCCCGGCCAGCCGAGATCGCCCGCTGCACGACCTCGGGGAGGTAGCACTCGTCCCGGGGGCCGGGATCGCTGGCCAGGAAGGCGGTGAGATCCTCCTCGATGATCGGGAAGATCCCCGCCGAGAATAGCCAGAAGTTCATCGAGACCAGCGCCTCCCCGGGTACCAGGATGGGCATGCCTTGGCGCTCGCCGCGCACCATCCCGCCGTAATCCGACCGAAGGTCCCGGATCTCGCCGATCGAGCCGAGGCTGCCCTCGGGGTCCGGTTCGAGCAGTGCCCGGCTCGCCCCCCCTGCCTCACTCAGGGTTCCGTCCAGCCGGTACCCGATCAGGCCATGGGCGCCGGCGTCCATGCCGCCGTTGAGGAACCGCGCAGCGGCCACGAAGGCGGCGCGACCGTAGAAGTCATCGGCGTTGAGCACCGCGAAGGGGCTGTCGACCGAGTCCCGGGCCGCCCGCACCGCATGCGCCGTCCCCCATGGCTTCTGTCGGCCGGGCGGGAGCGAGAATCCCACCGGGAGATCTTCGGAACGCTGAAACACCACCTCCGCCGGTAATCCTGTGCCCCGCCCCGTTCGTTCCGCCCCCCATTCGGCCATGTCTGGCCGGATCACCAACACCACCCGCTCGAACCCCGCACGCTGGGCGTCGAACACGGAGTAGTCCATGAGCTTGGCCCCGCCCGGTCCCAGGGGAGCCATCTGCTTGGGCCCGCCGAACCGGCTGCCCAGCCCGGCTGCCAGGATCACGAGAGTCAGGGGCATGAAATGGGGTCTCGGTCAGCGATCCACGTCAGGAGATGGCCCGCCACGAGCGAACGGCCCGCAGACCGCCGATACCGGCAAGCCCCCGCTCACCGTCCCGTCCCGAACAGCACCGCGTTGGTCAGCAGCTTGGCCGGCCCACGCCAGAATCCGCGGTACACCGGGTTCTCGGCGAAGACGATCACGCTTCCCAGCCCGACCGTGTCCACCGCAGCCCAGACCCCGTCATGGAGGTGCTTCTCGGTATTGCCGGGCCAGGTAAAGCCGGCCAGGGTGAGTCCGGCGCCGGTGAACACCACCGGATTGGCGCCCTTCTCGGAGGGCCTGAGCAGCTGGCTGGTGTCCAGGAACACCGGAAGGTTGTCCTGCTCGTAGCCGCCGGTGAGCCAGTGGGTCCGGTCGAGTGAGGCCCGGAAGATGGCCCCTGGCACGTATTCGGGCTCGCGGCCACCACTGGCGTTGGGAGAGACCAGCGGCGGCGCGGGGCGCGCCGCCTCGGTCAGGGTGGTGTCCTTCTCGGCGGCCGAGTCGGCCACTACCGGCTTGACCGAGGTCAGATCTACTTCCTTTCGGTTCAGCAGGCCGACCGCGCCGCCCATCGCGATCACCGCGCCACCCGAGCGGACCCAGCCCTTGAGCCGCTCGGCACCGGACTCGCCCAGCTCGCGCCACAGCCGGGAGGCGGAGCCACTGGGCACGATCAGGACGTTGTATCGGGAGTAATCGGCTTTGGCCAGGGTGGCCAGCGCCACCGGGGTCACCGGGAAACCCAGTTCCTGCTCGAAGTAGTACCACACCGCCCCGAAGGCGGTCTGCTCAATCCCGTCGCCGGCCACCAGCAGGATCTTCGGCGCGTGCACGGCGGTGACGCTCTCGCTCCCCACCCCGACGCCGCCGGTGTCGGGAAAGGCCGAGCGCACCGAGGTGACTGCGGCGCCGGTTTCGCGGGCGAGGGCGGCGATGCGGTCGTGCAGCGTGGCAGGATTTCGCTGGGTGCGCACCACGAAGGTGGAGCGGGGCCAGCCGACACCATCGGCCACCAGCGGCCGGGCCGCGACCGAGACCCTGAACCCCTCATCCGCGAGCCGCATGGCGAGCAGCGCGTTGGCATCGCTCTGGTTGGCAAAGACGTAGGCCGACTGGGCGCGTCCCGGCGGGGCCGGCCGGTCCGCCGGCTGTCCCGGCTGCACCCGCGTCCCGGTGACCGGGCTCGTGTCATCGGTCCACCAGGCATCGAGGCCGAGGGTGAGTGGCAGCGACCACGCCGTCACGTCATAGAAGTCGTAGCCCTCCTGGTTTTCTCCCGGCCCGCGACGCTGGTTGCGCTGGTAGGCCGCCAGCTGGCGCCGCACGAAGCTGGAGTCGAAGCTGGACCGCGCCTCCAGCATCGTGGTGGCGAGGCGCGCCTCGGGCTGGACCAGGTCCACCACATAGACGCCTGACTGGAAGACCTGCCGGGTGGCGCCGGGCAACGGGGCCGGCCCGCGGGCCCGGCCCGCGACGGCGTCCGGCACGCCGCTGCCGACGTAGGGGACCGCCCGGGCGGTGCTCCAGGGCTGGGTGAGTCGGAGCACCTCCACTTCTTCGGCCGCCAGGCGCTGGGCCAGCCAGCGGGCCCGGCCGGGATCGTTGGCGGTGAACACCACCCGTCGGAAGGGCCGACGCTCGGCCTCACGCATGCCGGTCGCGTGGAACTCGTAGAAGTCGCGCAGCCGTTCCACCCGGGCCCGGGCCGCCTCGGCGAGAGTCGCCATCGAGGCCACGTAGTGATGGGCGATGGCCATGGTGAAGGTGGTGTAGGTGCCGTCATCCTTGCGCTTCTTGAGCTCCGGCCCGCCGTCGGTCTCGAACGTCATGCCGACGCCGCCCCGCATCGAGGGCCACATGTCGATGTAGCCGGGATAGAAGAAGTCGAAGACGTCCCGGACGTAGTACTGCCAGCCGTAGCGGTCGAAGGCCGCACCATTGGCGCGGCCGAAGCGCTCGAACCACTGGTACGAGCTGGCGGGCAGGTTCTGGTTGTGGGCCTGCGCCACCGGTGGGAAGAAGTACTGGGAGGTGGTGCTGTGCAGGTCCGCCACCACCTGGGGACGCCAGCGCACGTACACCGCCGCGAGGGCTTTCGACTCCAGCTGCGACTGGGCCAGCAGGTCGCGGTTCATGTCGAAGCGGTAGTGGTTGTACCGGCCCCACACCGACCACGGCTCGGTCTGTTCCAGCGCCAGCGGGTCGTCGCTCCCGACCGCCACGCTGTTGGACCAGGCGGCGAAGCGCTCATGGCCGTCGGGATTCTGCGACGGGTTGATGAGCACCACCACGTTTCGGAGGATCTCCAGCGTGGCCGGTTCCTCGGACGCCAGCAGCTGGTAGGTCGTCTGCATCGCGGTCTCGAAGCCGGCGGGCTCGTTGCCGTGCACCGAATGGGTGAGCAGCGCGGTGACCGGCGTCCGCTCCGCGATGGCCCGGGCTTCCTGGGGGCTGGTGCGTCGCGGATCGGCCAGGCGGCTGAGATCGGCACGGATCTCTTCCAGGCGGGCGATGTTCTCGGGAGCGGAGATGATCAGCAGCCGCATGACCTTTCCCTCCGCCGTCCGGCCGATCACCTCGGAGCGCGCCCGGTCCGGCGCAGCGGCGAGCATCCGGTCGAGGACGGCCTGCTGCTGATAGTACATCGTGTGCTGACGGCCAAGCGGAAAGCCGAGTAGCGAGTCGGGACGCGGCACGGCGGGGCGGTACGGGCCGCGGTCGTGGAAGTCGAACTCCTGGGCGGCCAGCAGGGACGGCAGCAGCAACAGCAGAGTCGGGAGAACTCGCATGAGGAGCGGCGGGCGTGAGGGTGGAAGTGGGACCTGCCGCAATCTACGGTGCCGGCTGCGGAGCGGAAGCACGCGACTCGGTGGTCCGCTGGCGGCTGCGGAGGTCCCAGGTCTCGGCGACCACGGCCCCGAGCAGGAACACCAGCCCCGTGTAGTAGACCCACAGGACGAAGAGCAGCACGGCGGCGAGGTTCGGCCCGGCGGCGAACTCCTGCACCATCGCGAGGTGCTGGAGGTACCACCCGAACGCCCGCTTGGCGACCTCGAACAGGATGGCCGAGAAGAGCGACCCCGCGATCGCCGCCTGGCGCGGCAGCCGTCGGGGCGAGGCGTGCCGGTACACCAGGTAGAAGAGCCCCACGGAGAAGGCAAACGCGATCGACTCGGGGAGCAGCCGGCCCAGTCCGGTCACGAAAAACTCGAAGACGGGATCCTCCGCCCCCAGCAGCTTGGCGCGCGCGTTGAAGACCTTGAGGCCGGCAGTCAGCACCGCGTTGGCCACGATCAGGACCACCGTGACACCCACCATGACCGCGTCCCGCAGCTTCCCGCCCAGATAGCCGAGAATGAAGTGCTGGTCTTCGCGGCGCGGGGGCACGTCATAGACCAGCGTGAGCGAGGTGCGGATGGAGGCGAACAGCCGGGTGGAGAACCAGAGGAAGAGGGGCAGCGCGTAGAGCGAGATCGTTCCCCGCGACCGGATCACCCCCAGCAGCAGCCCGCTGATCCGGTCGAAAGGGCCGTCATCCTGGGCTTCCGCGATATGGGGCACGAACCGGGTGAACAGCCGCTGCAGGTCTTCCGGGCTGGTGTAGGGGGACAGTTCGGCGGCGTAGGAGAGCCCGACCAGGACCAGCAGCAGGAAGGGAATCGCGGCCAGCAGAGCGTCGAACGTCAGCGCGCTCGCCAGAAACGGGATCCGGTGACGATCGGCTTGGTGGATGGTGCGCCGGCTGAAGGCCCAGAGCCGCTTCAGCCGGTCCGGCAGGGCGCCGGCTGTCAGGCGACCGGCTCCTCTTCCTCGTCCAGGTCGTCGTCCGGCATCGCCTGCCGCCTTGCCCGCGCCTCGGCCAGCCTCCGCTCGAGATCGGAACGGACCTCGTCGCGCGCCGTTTCGGCATCGGCGGCCGCCTCGCGCCGCTCCTCCAGGCGCTCGCTCAGCTCGCTGACCTTTTCTTCTGCCATGGCCCGCGCCCGGCGCAGCCGACGCTGGAGCGCGCGCCGGGTCTCCTCCCCGCTCTGGGGCGCGAACAGCAGCCCCGCTGCCAACCCCAGCAGCGCCCCAAAGAGGATCGGCTTGAGGGAGCTGTCCTCCCGCTCCACGTAGATCACGTCCCGCTCGTCGTCGCGTGCCATGGCTATTCCCCCGCTTCCGCGTCGTCCACCGCCGTGACCAGCGCCCGCCGGAGCGTCCCGTGGCCCTGGTAGGGCGCCTTCACGAACCGGCGCACCAGCTCGGCGGTGCCGCCCACCTTGAGCTGATCGAACAGGAAGCCGAAGGTCTTCTCCAGCTCCGCCGCGATCTCGGCACGGGTGGCCGCCGGCAGGGCCCAGACCCGCTCGCTTGAACGGACCGATGGCCTTCTTCCGCGCCTTGTAGTAGAACTGCTCCGGGGTGTCCCCGGCCTTGCGCTCGCTCTCGGCGTTGGCATCGAGCCAGTCGTACATCTCCCGGCGGAGCACCTCCGGCAGGGCCGGATGATCGAACACGATGCTCTGGAAGTTGGTGGCCAGGTGGATCTCGGCCGTCTCCAGCCGGGCGAAGTTGCCGAACGCGTCCGGCGGCAGGGTGCTGGCGCCGTGCTGCACCGCGCCCGACATTCCGTACTCGTCGCGCGCCGCCTTGGACAGGGCTGCCAGCGCCTCGAGGTCCAGCTTGACCTTCGCGATGCTGCCGTCGGGCAGGACCACGCCGCCGTGGCTGGTCCCGGTCTGCACCGAGATCTTGGAGATGCCTTCGATGTCTCCCACCCGGCGGATGGCGGCAGTGTAGCCGTCCATGAAGGCCCGCAGCTCCTCCACCGTGCTGTTCTTGTGACCCACCTCGCCGATCTCGGCACCGACCGAGACCGAGATTCCCTCGGGCTCGACCTCACGGATGAAGGCGGTGATCTCCGCGGCATGCTCGAAGTTGAGCCGCTGCTGCTCCAGCAGGGTGGCCTTGGAGAGGTCCACCAGCGTGGAGGTGTCCACGTCGATGTTGTAGAAGCCGGCACCGACTTCCTCGGCGATCAGCTTCTTGACCTCCTCGACCTCCCCCTTGGGGTCGGCCTGGTACTTCTTGGCGTTGACCTGGCAGTGGTCGCCCTGGATGAAGATCGGCAGCGTCCACCCCTCGCGGAGCGCCGCGCCGATCATCACGGCGACGTATTCCGCCGGCCGCTGGTCGGTGTAGGCGATCTCCGACCGGGCGATCTCGAGCAGGATCGCGCCCGCCGTTGCGGGCCAGCGCCGCCCGGAAGATGGCCCGGGCGGTGTCGTAGGCCAGCATGCGGACGTTGATGGCCGGCACGGTGAAGCCGCCACACTCCCCGCGGCCGCGGGCGAAGTAGATCGGCCCGATCGACGACGGCCGCACTCCCACCGCCTGGCCCAGCTCCCACAGGAGCCAGCGGGCAGCCTCACGCTCGCGACCCGCCCCGAAGACGGCCTGCCACACCACCCGATCGGTGGCCTCGGACTTGAGCTTCGCAGCATCCAGCACCTGCACCCGGTCGGCGTCCTGCCTGACGGCGCCGCCGAAGAGGGCGATGAGCGACGCGCGGTGATCGACCATAAGTAGCTGTCCTTGTATGAGTTACACAAATCCTACTGGTAAATCTACGGAACTGGCCCTCGGCTGGCTAGCGGCCGGATTCAACCGAGATCACGTAGGAGCCAGTGACCTTCCCGAACGAGTTGGCCCGCACCCAGTACTCGCCATCGTCGGGCAGTGTCACCGACATGCGCGCCTCGGCGCCTCGGCTGGCGCCCTTGGTCTCGATGGACGAGAAGCTGACCCCGGGGGCCGGGGCGCGCCCGAACAGCACGTAGCTGCCGAAGGCCGGCGACATCATGATGATGTCCATTCGCTGGCCGCGGGTGCCCTGGACGACATAGGTATCCACATAGGTCGAGTCGAAGTTGAACTCGTCCGCCGCGGTGAGCTCGCCCCGCACGGTCTGCCCGATCTGGATCGGTACCCGGGCCCTCGCTGCCGGTGGGGGCACGGGCTGGCTGGGTCTGGGCGCTGGTCCGCCGCCGGCATTGCTGGCGCCGGGGGTGATGCCCTGCTGCAGCGGCCCCGCAGAAGGCATCGCAGGCTGCGGTTGGCCGGAGGAGGGCAGCGGGCTGGCGGCGGCGCTGGAGGAGGGGCTCAGGTCGCTGGTCACAAACAGGGTGTACGCTCCCATGCCCTTGTTGAGGGCATTGGGCCGCACCCAGTACTCTCCGTCTGCCTTGAGGGTCACCACCAGCCTGGCATCGCTGCCCCCGGCATCGTTGTCGTTGCTGTCGGTCCAGACCCAGCGGCCGTTGCTGACCGGTCCCGCCGTGAGGTATGCGTTATGCGCGGTGGAGCGCTGGGTCATGGTCAGGGTTTCGCCCCTGTGGCCCTGGTAGACCCAGATGTCGGCGTAGCTGTCGTCGGAGAGCTTTTCGTCTCCCGCCTCGAGGGTGCCGAGCAGCGTCTGCCCCAGCACCAGCGGCATTCGCGCCCCCGGCCGCGCCGACACCAGCGGGTTGGCGGAACTCACGGCCCGGCTGTCGCCGCCGGGCGACTGCTGCACCTGAAGCACGTAGGCCCCGCTCTCCCCTTCCATCAGGGTGTTGGCACGGACCAGGTACTCACCCGTGGCCGGCAGGGACAGCTCCAGCTGGGAGTCAGTGCCGTCCCCGCCGTCGTCGTCCGATTCGATCTCGGTGAACCGGCCGTTCTCGGCGCGGCCGACGGACAGGTAGGCGTCGAAGGCCTGGGACTTCAGGCTGATCAGGACTCGCTGTCCGGCCGTCCCGCGGAAGCGATACGTGTCGGCGTAGGAGTCGTCGGCCAGCTTCTCGTCGCCGCTTTCAAGCGCACCCCGGACCAACTGGCCGATGGCGATCTCAGGGTAGGCCCCCAGCGACCGGCTCGCCGCCGCCGGTCGTGGCGCCGGTGCCAGTTCGGACGCCGGCTCCAGGTCCAGGGTGTAGGCGCCAGTCTCTCCCTTGCTGAGGGTGTTGGCCCGGGCGATGAACTCGCCGTCACGCGGCAGCCCCAGGGTCACCCGGCTGTCGGTACCGCCCGCCCCGTCGTCGTCGCTCTGGAGGATCTTGAAGGTCCCGGCATCGTCGAAGTATCCCACAACGAGGTAGGTGTCGAAATCGCTGGAGCGCATCGTGACCGTGACGGGCTGGCCAGCCACACCGGTGAAGCGCCACAGATCTGCGTAGGTGTCATCATCGAGCTTGAGGTCGCCGGAGCGCAACTCGCCCCGGGCGGTGGTGCCGGGACGGAGAACCGCTTGCGCCGACAGCGAGGCGGCCGTCAGGCACAGTGCAGGGACGAGGAGCACGGACCGCAGCAATGCGTGCATACAAGCCTCAGCAGGTGAGAACACGTGGCCCGGGGCTCAGACTTCGTCCCCGGGGGGAAGCCCGATCGGCTCGGCGGTGTACCCGGGCCGGCCCATGGCGGCATAGGTAAGCTGCTTGCCCAGCTCCACGCCGGGCTGGTCGAATGGATTAACCCCGTACCAGACCCCGGCATACCCGGTGGCCAGCTGGAAGAACATGATCGCTTCGCCCAGCGACGACGCGGACAGCTCCTCGAGTTGCACGGAGCAGTTCATCCGGCCCATCCGGGCCAGGGCGGCGGCGGTCGCCTGGTACTCGGCCTGCAAGAGCCCGGCCAGCGTGTGCCCCCCGAGGTAGGCCAGGTCCGCGGGGGCCCCTGCCGGCACCGGGATGGTCACGTCTTCCGGGAAACGCTCGAGCCCCAGGAAGGTGATGACCTTGTCGTACGGCCCTTCCATGAAGAGCTGCACCTGACTGTGCTGGTCGGTGGCGCCGACTGCACCCACCGGAGTGGGGCCCAGGTGCACCTCCTGGCCGCGCCGGTCCCGGGCCTTGCCGAGGCTCTCGGCCCACAGCTGCCGATACCACTCGGTGAAATCCTTGAGCCGGTCGGTGTACGACATCAGCACGTGAATGCGAGCGCCCAGCGAGGTGTCCGCGGCCCAGTGCAAGCCGGCGTAGAGCGCCGCCGGGTTCTGCAGCAGATCGTCCGACTCTGCCCGCACCAGGGCGCGCCGGGCGCCGGCGAGCAATCCCTCGATGTCTATCCCGACCAGCGCGGCCGGCAGAAGGCCCACCGGTGAAAGCACGCTGAAGCGGCCGCCCACCGCGGGGGGTATCTCCAGCGCGGCGATGCCCTCGCGCTGCGCCATCTCCCGCAGCGCCCCCTTGGCCGGATCGGTGGTGAAGACCAGATGCCGGGTGGCCTTGGCACCAAGAGCATCCTCCAGCCACTGCCGCACCACCAGATACTGGGCCATGGTCTCCGCGGTCCCGCCCGACTTGCTGATGACGTTCACCAGCACCCGGCGTGGATCGATGCGCCGGAGGGCCTCGGCCACACTGGTGGGGTCCACGTTGTCGAGCACGGTGAGGCGGGGAAAGAACTCCCGGCCTTCGTCATCGAGCTCATTCCACGCCGGCCGCTTCAGTGCACTCAGCAGCGCCCGGGTGCCCAGCGCCGAGCCGCCGATGCCCAGCACCAGGATATGGTCGAAAGCCTGGCCCAGCCCCTCGGCAAACTGACGAATCGCCTGGACGGCCGCGGCCTGATCGCCAAGGTCGTAGAAGCCGTATTCGCCCGCCGTCCGGCGCTGACGCACTTCGGCCTGCACCTCACCGAAGCGGTGGCCCAGGTCGGCCAGCCGGGCGCGGGGCAGCCCCCGCTCGTCCCCCAGACGGTCGGAGAGCATCCGCCCGTAGTGCAGCTTCATGAGGTCACCTCGATGGAAAGCCCGTCGTAGGCAGGAAGAATGCCGGGAGGCAGCTGGGCCGCCAGCTCGGCATGTCCGGTCTCGTGGGTCAGATGGGTCAGGTAGGTTCGCTCCGCACCGATGGCCTGCGCGGTCTCGATCGCTTCGCCGATGGACAGGTGGGTCGGGTGGCTCCGCCACCACAGCGCGTTGAGCACCAGCAGCTTGAGTCCGTGGAGCCGCGCCCGGACCGCCTCCGGCACCGACTTGACGTCGGTGATGTATCCGATGGGCCCGAACCGGTAGCCGAACACCCGGAGAAATCCGTGATCGAACGCCAGCGGCAGCACCGGCAGGCCGGCCACCTCGGTGGGCACGCCGGGCTCCAGCGGCCGCAGTTCCAGCTTGGGCTTGGAGGTGCCCTCGAAGGCAGGCACCTCGTCGTCGAAGATGTACCGGAATCCCTCGCGCACCCGTTGCAGCGTTTCCGCCGGCCCATAGCACGGAAGCGGCTTGCGGGCGCGCACCGAGAAGACCCGCAGGTCGTCAATGCCGTTGAGGTGGTCGGCGTGCTCGTGGGTGTACAGTACGGCGTCCACGTGACCCACCTGGGCGGCCAGCAGCTGCAGCCGGAGCTCCGGCGGGGTGTCGATCAGCACGGTCCGATCCCGCTCCTGCACCAGCGCCCCGGAGCGGGATCGCCGGTCGCGGGGATCGGTGGAGCGGCAGACGGGGCAGTCGCACCCGATCTGGGGAACGCCGAAGGAGGTGCCGGTGCCGAGAAAGGTGAGGCGCATGGGGAAGAGAGCTATCGGATCTCGGCTATCACAGTCGGATGGCTGACACCGGACAGCGGATAGCGGATAACGCAACGCGGAGCGCTGGCAGCTGCTCCACCTCAGACCGCCTCGATCTTCAGCAGGTTGGTGGTACCGGGAACATCGAACGGCACCCCGGCGGTGACGACCACGCGCTCGCCCGCGCGGGCAAAGCCGCGCTCCAGCACCTGCTGTCTGGCCTGGTTGAGGAGGTTGTCGTACTCGCTGGCGTGCTGGGTCTGGATCGGCAGCACCCCCCAGACCAGCGACAGCTGCCGGTAGGTCCCGGGCTCCGGCGTGGCCGCCACGATCGGCACCGTCGGGCGGTAGGTAGCCACCTTGCGGGCGGTGAAGCCGCTGCTGGTGAAGCACAGGATGATCGGCACCCGGAGCAGTTCGCTGGCGGCGCAGACCGCCACCGCGATGGCATCCTCCGTCCGGGCCGGACTGTCCCCGCCGGGACGGGAGTGCTTGTCGGTTTCGGTATCCGGAGTGCGGCGGCCCACCGCCGCATCGAAGGCGGGGCTGCGGCCCTGGCGGTGGGACTCCATCTCCCGCGCGATCCGGTCCATGGCCCGCACCGCCTCACGCGGATACTCGCCTACCGCGGTCTCGGCGGAAAGCATCACCGCGTCGGTCCCGTCCAGGATCGCGTTGGCCACATCCGACGCTTCGGCGCGGGTCGGCACCGGGGCGTGAACCATGGATTCCAGCATCTGGGTCGCGGTGATCACCGGCTTGCCGTGCAGGTTGGCCTCGCGGATGATGCGCTTCTGGACCAGCGGCACCTCCTCGAACGGCAGCTCCACGCCCAGGTCGCCCCGCGCCACCATGATGGCGTCGGAGACCTCCAGGATCCCGCACAGGTCTCGCAGCGCGGTGTCCTTCTCGATCTTCGCGACCAGCTTGATGCTGCGCGGCACCATGCGCCTCAGCTGCTCGACATCGGCCGCCTTCCGCACGAACGACAGCGCGATGTAATCGACACCGAGTTCCACCGCCTGCACCACATCCTCGCGATCCTTCTCGGTCAGGGCCGGCGCGCTGACGTCGATGCCCGGCAGGTTCATTCCCTTGTTGGACTTGAGCTCGCCGCCGTACTCCACGATGCCCACCACCCGATCGCCCCGGACCTCCTTGACCCGGACAGCCAGGAGGCCGTCATCGAGCAGGATCCGGGCCTCGGGGCGGACGTCGCGCGCCAGGTCTTCGTAGGTCGTCGGGATTTCCCCGGCGGTGGCCAGCTGCTCGGGGGCAAAGGCCACCTCGGCCCCCGGGATCAGGCGAATGGGCTTGGGCAGCAGCCCCACGCGGATGCGCGGTCCCTGCAGGTCCAGCAGCAGGCCGATGGCATCGCGCCGTTCCGCCCGCACCGCGTGGACCGCCTGAATCCACTGCCCCCGGATCTCCGGGGTGCCGTGCGAAGAGTTGATGCGCACCACGTTCACGCCGTCGTCGAACAGCTGATGCATCTGATCGGGCCGGCTCCAGGCAGGACCGAGCGTGGCGACGATCTTGGTACGGCGAATGGCGGCGAGAGGCACGGACTCCTCGTGTCGATAGGAAGCTGGCAGAATGGGGGAGTCTAATCGCAAGCGGCACCACCGGACAGGGCGCGGTGCCTCATCGACGGCGCCGACGAAACCCTACTGCATCCAGACGATCTGACCGTCCACCACCGTCATCCGGACCCGCGCCTCCCGCATGGCCGAGCCGATGCCGCGCTCCACCGCGGGGTCCATCTCCCAGGCCACGAAGTCGGCGTCGAAGCCCGGCGCCAGCCGCCCCCGGCGGTCAGCGACTCCACCCGCCGCTGCGTTCCCCAGGGTGAAGGCCCTCAGGGTGGACTCGAAACTCAACCGCTCCCCCGGATTCCAGGGACCGGCGTCGCCCCCAGGGCTGGACGGCCGGTCCATGGCCGCGGCGATCCCCAGCCGCGGGTCGAGGTGAGTGACCGGTGCATCGCTGCCGAACGCCAGCAGGGTGCCCCGCTCCTCCAGGCTGCGAAAGGCGAAGGCGCCCCCAGCCCGCCCGCCCCAGCGCTTCTCCGCCACCGACGCGTCCGCCGGCAGGTGGGAGGGCTGCATGGACGCCACGATCCCCAGGTCCGCGACCCGGCCCAGGTCGGCAGCGTGCACGCACTGCAGGTGCTCGATCCGATGCGGCAGGCCCGACCCGCGGCGCCTCGGCGAGGAGATCGAGAGCGCGCCGCACCGCGGCATCCCCGATCGCGTGAATCACCAGTGCGATACCGCCCGCCGCCGCCCGCTGAACCGCCAGCCGGGCGGCCTCCGGGGCAGTGAGTGGCATGCCGCGATCGGCGCCGTCCTCGTAGGGATCCAGCATCCAGGCGGTCCGGCTGCCCAGCGTCCCGTCGAAGAACAGCTTCACGCCTCCCAGGGCGAGCCATGGGGACCCCGCGCCGCTCCGCACCCCGGCGGCCAGCAGGTCCTCCAGCTGCGCCACGGGCGGATGAAACAGCACCCGCAGCCGCAGCCGGTCCTCCGCCTCCAGCCGCCGGAACGCCCCCAGCGCCTCCGGTCCCTCGATGTTGTGGATTCCCACAATCCCCAGACGGTGCGCCGCGCGCTGGCCGTTCTCGATGGCCGCCAATAGCCGTCCCGCCTCCGGTACCGGGAGAACGGCTCGCACCGCGTCGGCGGCGTGTTCCAGCAGGAGTCCGGTCGGCTCGCCGCTGGAATCCCGGACGATCCGGCCGCCCGGCAGGTCGGGACTCTCCCGGTTGATTCCCGCTTCCTGCAGGGCCCGGGAGTTGGCCCAGACGGCATGGATATCGACCGAGTCGAATGCCGCGGGGAACGGGCCCGTCGCCCCGTCGAGGGCCCAACGATCGGGCGCCGCCTCCCAGCGGTTAGCGTCCCAGCCGTGGCCCCGCAGCCAACCCTGCTCCGCGCTCCCGGCGGCAATCCGGCTGAGCGCCTCGGCCCGGCTGACCGCGCCCGCCAGATTGACGCGACCCTGGCCCAGAGCCCACAACGCGAAGTGAGTGTGGCCGTCTACAATTCCGGGGGTGATCGTCGTGCGGGGGAGGTCAATGCGGGGCACCCGAGTGGGAACCTGGCGCTCCAATTCTCGGGCCAGGCCCACCAGCCGGATGACCCCGTCCTGCCACCAGAGGGCGTCACCCTCCACGCCCTCAGCGAGTGACAGCACCCGTTTGGCGCGAAGGAACCCGCTTCGACCGACTGCGGCTGGGGGGATCACCTGAGGAAAATAGCCCCGAGCCAGAGCACCGATAGGCATCGACTCGCCGTGGCGCACCGGCGAACGTGGGCTCCCCCCGCAGGGGGAGCATCACCTCGGGCGGTGACCGTCAAGTGGACATGTTACTGTGTCACGAGAGTCCGGACTTTTCCACAGAAGCGGCTGGCCCTGAGATCGGTGGCGCGCGGCGCCCGGCCACTATCCCACGTCTGTGGAGAGGGCCGGTTTCCCACATGTGGAATGGGGATTTGGGTGGAAAGTGGCTGGAAAGCGGTTGCGGGTGAAGCGGCTAGAGGCTTGGTTGGTTATCCACTTTAACTCAAGCGGCTAACCACAATGCCCACAATGAGAAAAAGCGCCCGGAGAATGTTGAAAATATGACTAGTGACAGTGTCGCCAGTCGTCGGTTATGTATGCACATAGTGTGCATACTGCCCATCCACGCCTGAATTGGAGTCCCGGACGGGGGCCTATGTGCCCCTGGCTGCCTGTACAGCGCCCTTGAGCCGCTCGTACGCCTTCGGATCGAGGGCCCCAAACCGGCGGTCGGCGTACGAGATTTTTCCACGCGGGTCAATGACAAATACCGTCCGGCGGTTCCTGCCATTCTCACCGGCACTGCCCCACGCCCTCGACACCCGCTGGTCCAGATCGCTCAGCAGCATGAAAGGCAGCCCGAGACTTTGAGCGAAGCGGAGGTGGGTCTCAATGGAGTCGGTGCTGATCCCGACCACCACCACCCCGTCACCGAAGAGGTCGGCATACTGCTCGGCGAAGGTCCGCAGCTCGGCCGTACACCCTGAGGAGAAGTCCGCCGGATAGAACGCCAGGACCACCACCCGGCCCCGCTGGCTGCTGAGGTTGAACCATTGGGCTCCGCCGGAACCTTCGGCGGAAGCCCAGGGCAATGAGAAGTCGGGCGCCCGATCCCCCTCTCGGGGGCCGGTGACCAGGGACGCCGCCGGGCCGTCTTGGGCACCCAGAGGGGTGGCCAGAGCCAGGGACAGGGCAAGTGCTGGGATCAGGCGGCGCATAGACAGGACCTCAGTTCGGGACGCCGGCGGCGCGTTTCAGGGCAGGTTCGAACACCTGATCGCCCCCGACTCCGGTGTAGATGACTTTGCCGAGCGAGTCCACGATCACGACAAACGAGGTCGCCGGAACGAGATATGCGCGGGTGCTGGTACCCTCTGCATCGTACAGGACCCGGAAGGGCATCTCGTGCTGCTGCAGGTAGCGCCGGACCCGCTCCGGGCTCTGGTTGACAGTCACGTTGATGCCGAGGTACTCCACCCGGTCGCCGGTCAGCTTCCGGGCCTCCCGAAAACGCGGCAGGAGCAGTTCGCAGTTCTCGCACCAGGTGGCCCACCACTCGATTACCATCGGCTTTCGGCCGATCCACTGGCCCAGATCCACCGGTTTTCCGTCCAGATCGTTGACCGTGACCACTGGTGCCCGACTACCGACGGAGATCCCGGCGTCTCCCTGGGCCTGCAACTGGGTGGTGGAAGCCAGGATTACCGCCCCGGCCAGCCAGGACCACGCCAATATCCTGCCGTTCATGAGACCATCCCCATCTGTATGAAGTAGTACTCGGCCATGGCCAGGAGGAGCACACCGGCGGCACGCTTGACCCACAGGGTCCAGCGGCCGCTCCCCGGCAGCCTGGCGCCGAGTCCGGCACTCAGTCCCACCACGATCAGCAGGGCGGTCATGCCGAGCGAAAAGACAAACAGGTACCAGAAGCCCAGGAAGGCGGAGCCGGTCGTGGTCACGAAGGTGAGCGCAGCGGCAAAGGCTGGCGCGCCACAGGGCGCCGCCACCAGGCCCGAGGTCGCGCCCATGGCAAAGGCGCCGCCGTAGGAGCCCCCCCCGAAGCGGCTGGCCCACCCCACCACCGAGCCCGGGACATTGACCGGGAAGACGTCCAGCATGGCCAGACCGAACACCAGCAGCAGGTTCCCCATGGCAAAATAGGCCCAGGGATTCGAGCTGATGGTGCCAAAGAGTGATCCGGTGAGGCCCGCGACCAGCCCCAGGCCGGCGTAGACCAGAGCCAGCCCCAGCGCGTAGACCATGGTATAGCCAACTGTCTGGGCGCGGCTACGACCGGCGCTGCCCGCCCCGCCCAAGACCCCCGCCACCACCGGGATCATGGGATAGACGCAAGGCGTCAGGCTGGTGACCAGCCCGGCGAGGAACATGGTGCCCAAGGCTACCAATGGGCTGTCAGCCAGGAGTTGCGAGACCGGCATGGGATCTGTCCGCCCGGACTCCGTAACGGCTCTCCACGTACTCATCGAGAATCCGCAGGAAGTCTGCGACGATGGTATCGCCTTTGAGCGTGACCAGGAGCCGGCCATCCACGTACACGGGGGCCTTGGGTTCCTCGAAGGTGCCGGGGAGAGAGATGCCGATGTTGGCGTGCTTCGACTCCCCCGGTCCGTTCACCACGCAGCCCATTACCGCCACCTTGAGTTCCTCGACCCCGGGGTGCCGGTCCCGCCAGACAGGCATCTGCTCGCGGAGGTAGCCCTGGATGTCCTCGGCCATCTGCTGGAAGAAGGTACTGGTGGTGCGACCGCAGCCGGGGCAGGCGGTGACCTGGGGAGCGAAACTGCGGATCCCCAGGGACTGGAGGATCTGCTGGGCAACCAGCACCTCCTCGGTGCGGTCGCCGTTGGGCTTGGGGGTGAGGGAAACCCGAATCGTGTCCCCGATGCCTTCCTGGAGCAGGATGGCCAGTCCGGCCGCGCTCGCCACCATGCCCTTCATCCCCATGCCTGCCTCGGTAAGCCCCAGGTGCAGCGGGTAATCGCAGCGGGCGGCCAGCATCCGGTAGACGTCCACCAGGTCCTGGACCCCAGACACCTTGGCGCTGAGGATGATGCGGTCATGACGCATGCCGCTGGACTCGGCGTGGCCGGCGGAACGGAGCGCGCTCTCCAGCATGGCATCCATCATGACGTCGCGGGCGTCTCGAGGCTCGGGCGCGCGGGCGTTGGCGTCCATGAGCTCGGTGAGCAGGATCTGGTCCAGCGACCCCCAGTTCACTCCGATGCGCACCGGCTTATCGTGTCGCAGCGCAACCTCGATGATGCTGCGGAAGTTCTCGTCGGCCCGCTTGCCGCCAACGTTGCCGGGGTTGATGCGGTACTTGGCGAGGGCCGCCGCGCAGTCCGGATAGCGGGTAAGGAGCTGGTGGCCGTTGTAGTGGAAGTCACCAATGATCGGGACCGTCACCCCCTGCTCCGCCAGCCCGGCGACGATGGCAGGGACCGCCGCGGCCGCGGACTCGTTGTTGACCGTGACCCGGACCAGCTGGCTGCCGGCGCTGGCAAGCGCGGCCACCTGACGGATCGTCCCGGAAACGTCCGCGGTGTCAGTGTTGGTCATGGACTGGACCACGACCGGATGGGCGCTGCCCACCGGTACTCCGCCCACCAGGACGGTCACGGCCGGTCGCCGAGGAAGTGGTAGCATGCGGGTAATATAGGCGGGGTCGGCGGGTCCGGCGGAGCGACTGAAACGGGGGATGGCAGGCGGCGGCTAGCTTCGGTCGAACTCCGCGTCGCTGACCGTCTGGAGCGTGACCTGGCTGAGCTTCAAGCTGGCAGCGCTGGCGCTGTCCCGTGCGTGCTCCTCCCGACGGGCACTGGGAATGGCGATGACCGTCTCCCCCTGAGCGAGGACCCAGGCGAGGCAGACCGCGTGGGCCGTGACGCCCAGGTGCGCTGCCTGGGAGGCAAGCACCGGGTGCGCAGGCAGCTTCCGAGTGAGGCGACCGCCGCCGGTCGGGCTGTAGGCCAGGAACCCGATCCTCGCGGCGGCGCAGTGCTGCACCACCCCGGAGGAGATCGCCTCCCGATAGAAAGGGTTGAGCCGGTTCTGGACGCTGGTGACGGGGACGATCTGGCTGGCGGCCTCGATCTGCGGGACCGAAACATTGGACAACCCGACCCACTCGATCTTCCCCTCCCGCCGGAGTTCGGCGAGTGCTCCGACGCTCTCTTCGAATGGCACCTGGGGGTCGGGCGAATGCAGCTGGTACAGCGCGAGGCGCTCTACCCCCAGCGCCTTGAGCGAAGCGTCGCAGGCCCGGCGGAGGTGCGCCGGCCGGCCATTCGGTGTCCACCGGGCGGCGTCGCGCACGATGCCGCCCTTGGTGGCCACCAGGACCTGCTCACGCGGGCCGCCCCACTGCCGCAGCGCCCGGGCGATCAGCTGTTCGTTGTGCCCAACCTCGGAGGCATCCAGGCAATAGGCATCGGCGGTATCGATGAGGGTCATCCCCGCGTCGAGCGCGGCATGAATGACCCGAACGCCCTGCGCCTCGGGGGGGCGATCGGTGAGCGAGAGATGCATCCCACCGTAACCGATGACCGAGACGGGTGGTGCGGAGGGACCGAGGGGCAGCTGGCGCAGGGGAACGGGAGGCGGAGGCACTACAGACCGAGACTCTTGCGGATGAACGGGAGTACCGTGTCGCGCACTTCGTAGTAAATGGCCATGGCGTGGGCGTTGCCGGGCACCAGCCGGGTCTGCACGCTCTTGAGCCCCTCGCTCCACTCACGCACGTTGCCGGCGCCGTTGAACGCGTCTCCCTCCGAAGAGGTGAGCAGGGCGGGCACCCGGGTCTTTTCCAGCGCGGCCCGGATGCGGGCGGGGCCATCGGGGAAGACCGGCGCCCCGGCGGCGCCGAAGGTCACGACCCCGGCCAGCCCGGTGATGACCGGCGCGGCCAGCAGCACACCACTGCCTCCGACGCTGGCGCCGACGAGGAGCAAGCGCCCGGCATCAATGTAGTTCTGCGCGGCGCCCCAGCTGGCCACACGCAGGACGTCGTCATCCATCCGCCCGAACCCCACCCGGCTGGCGCTGCCCATGAAGGCGGCCCCGAAGGCCTCGCCGGTGAAACCCACGGGGGTGTCAATCACCACCGGACCCTTGGGCCCGGCGGTGGACGCCCCGTGTCCGCGCTGGTCGAAGGCGAGCACCGCCACGCCCAGCTCCAGCAGGTCGTCTATCAGGGGGGAGAAGCTGTCCGCCGTGGAGGGGTATTGGTGTGCCAGCACCGCAAGCGGGTATCGCGCCCCTACCGGATGCTCCGGGTAGACCAGCACTCCTTTGAGGAGCAGGCCATCACCGGCCGGCACCGTCAGGTCGAGCGGCGCGAGCGGGGAGGGCAGCGACATCACTTCATGCCGAGCTGGGCCAGCAGGCGGAAGTGCTCCTTCTCGGTGATCTCGCCGGCATCCAGCAACGGCTTGAGCGCGGCGATGATGTCCTCGCGGCCGCCGTCCACCTGACGGCCGCGGAGTTCCTGGATCATGCGGGCAAACCGCTGGTCGTAGTCGGTGGGCTTGACCTCGCCGCTACGCCGCTGGGCGCTGAGCTTGCTGATCTCCTGCGCAATGCGGGCGGGCTTGATCGGGGTCAATTCGCCGGGCTGGTCGGACATGACAGCAACCTTTTGTGGAGGATTTCCGGGACAGACTGCACTCCGCCAAACTACCCCGAAGAGGAACGTCGCACCAGCCGGGACGGCGAGGACCTGCGTGTCGCCGCCAAGCCGCTATCGCACCTGCAACTCGAACGGACCGAGACCTTCCACGTCCGAGGCACCCATCACACGGGCCATGTATTGACCATCGGCGGGCAACACGATCGGCGCCGTGCCGGCGAGCGCCCCCGCGGTGATGACGCTTCCGAGCGTCAGACCGGTGGCGACTTCAATGATCTCGAGCTGGATCTCTTCCGGCATGGAGTAGCGGGGAGCAGCGATCTCCCCGACGATCGTCGCCCCCTGGGTACCCGTGAAGTAGAACTCGTCGATCTCGCCCTCAAAATCGATCCATTCGCCGGTGACCAGTTGGCCAATCGCGATGGCCGCGCTCACCTGCTCCGGCGGCCGTTGCACCTCTCGGGCCACGAGCCGATACGCCCCCGAGAGGAGAAAGGCCGTACTATCGTGCCCTCCTCCCCCGGTGTAGTACCGATCCTCTGCGACCAGGACCCGCAGCATACCACTCGCCGGCATGCTGAAACGCCCGCTGGCACCATACAGGCCGTACCGGAACGGTACCGAATCGCCGGGAAGCAGGAGGGTCACCGGTACCTGGAGCGGGCGTTTCGCCAGCACCTGCACCTCCGCCCCCGCCGGAGCCTGGAGCAGAAACTCATCGAGGTCCCCCAGTTGATCCAGGGCCTCCATCGTGATGGAATCCTCCAGCGCCAGCGCCCGGTTCTCGGTTTCCGGCGTGACCGGGTAGGTGCTGACCGCGATTCGGAACGGGCCGTCGGTGGTGGCCTGGTCCAGCGGCTCGTGCATGACCCGCAACTTGTATTGACCACTGACCGGCAACTGAAAACGGCCGGTTGGCACCCCTACTAGTGATCGGAGCGCCATGTCACCCCAAGTGCTGTCATAGACGCGCATCTCGAATTGATCCACCGACGCGCTCAGCCAATCCCCCATCCGGTAGTCCAGCTCAAACACATCGCGATCGCCCAACGGATCGATGCGCTCATCCTGCGGCGTACCGATGGTGAGCAGCGCCGGGCCAAGTTCCGGCGCGTCGAGCAAGCCCCACGATCGCAGCACATACGGCCCGCGGAATCCGGGCTGCCCTCCAGGCTGACTGTTGACCGTGGCCAGGAAGGAGGTGGTGGGATTGCCGAACCGCGGCAGCCAGCAGAACGTACCACCGGCGGTTCCGGAATCGGGACAGTCGAGGGTCTGGGCCGGTGTCCCGCCGCTCAGCGCGACGCGCAGGGCCCCCGGGTGATTGCTCTCCCGGCTCAACCTCAGGGTGAGCGCGTCCGCGGCGGCCGGTAGGAAGGTGAACTCGTCGATGTCACCAGGGTATTCGATCAGCTCCGTCGCCGAGTCACCGACCACCAGGGTGGCCGGCGCACTCTCCGGTGCCCGTTTGATGGGATACAGAAAGGCCCGGTACGTTCCCCGATGGAGTCCCCCGGTCTCCCGCTGACCCATGATGCGCAGCCGAATAGGGGAGCCGGTACTGAAGGATCCAGTCTGCTGCATCGCGAGGGCGGTGTCGCCCGCGACACTGAGTGCCGGCTTCCCCAGCGGATTGTCGAAGACGTCCGCGGTCAGGACAAGCGTATCCGCGCCGGGCGTTGGCAACGCTTGCAGGAATGCGTTGAACTGGCCTGGTGCGGCCGTGTAGAACTCGTCAACGTCTCCCACGTAGTCGATGGCTTCACCCTCGAGCGTGTCACCGGGGGTGACGATTGCAGCCAGGGTCTCCGGCGCCCGGTTGATGGCGCGGAACTGCACCCGATAAGGAAGGGCGGCTCCAAGGCCCGCCTGCGTGGACCCGGTGTCCCGCTCCACGAACACCGGATAACGGCCCGTGAGGAGGTTGAAGCGACCGGTCGCTCCCGCCTCGAGCTCTGGCGACCCGGCATCACTCAAGGCCTTGTAGGTCTTCGGCTGCGCCCCGCTTGTGGTCAATCTCAGCCCGACGATTCCCGGGGGCGCAGAGACATACCCGATGACTTCCGCATCGGCGGCAAGGTCGACCGAGAACGAATCCACATCCGCGGGGTTCTCCAGGTCCTCACCAGAGAGGGTGTCGCCGAACACCAACGTCCCCGACACGTGCTCCGGCGCCCGGTTCACCGGATACGCGAAAAGCGTGTAGGCAGCCGAGGCACTGGCCGAATCCATCGTTACCTCGGCGATGAAACCGTTGGTCGGATGGAGTCCGAGGTTCGGGGTGCGATGATAGAGGAGATGGCCGGGAGCGGGGTCGACCGGGGCCTTGACCGTGGCATAATGGCGTGCAGTCTGGCTGGTGAGCGTGAGGGTCACCGGGGCCGTGAGTGCCTGAATGAAGAACGACGCGTCTTGACTCGCGGGGATCGTGACCAGGAACTCATCCACATCGGCGTTGTTCTCGAGGGTTTCCCCGGTCAGCGTGTCGCCCAGGCTGATTGCCTGAGCGAGAATCTCGGGAGCACGGTTCACCGGATAGACCCAGAGTCGGTACCGGCCGCCCCCACCGGGTAGGTAGGGAGTGATAACCAACCTTACCGGACTGGCCGGGTTCACACGGAATCGCTGAGTCCGTAATCGCCAGTTGGACGGAGAGATCGTTCCAGGCTCCACGCCGATCCTCGCCAGGGGAATATAGGCATCGAGATAGAATCCGGTTCCCTCGGCTTGGGCGAAGACGGCTACCTCGACCGCAGTATCGGAACCGATGAACAGCGTCTTCACGCTAGAGAGGCCGTCCCCCACGATATCCCCGGCGAAAAGTGTGTCCGCCGCTGAGGGAGGCTCGGAGGGGCCGGAGCCGGTCCCCCCGCACGCAACCACCACAAACACCGCCGCCACCACCGCAGCGGAGGGACTGAGTCGAGGCAAGACTCTGACGGACATTGGGAGGGCTCCTCGCGCGGCGCCGTGCGGCAAGTACGCAACGCCCTCACGCTCGACGTTCCGGCGTGAGCAGCAACGTCTGTCGACAAAGCTATCCGGATTCGACCTCTCGTCCAGAGTACCGGGCGCCACGGGGAGGAGGCGCCTGACGGCTCACCAGGCGCAGGAGCAGCTGGAGGGGGTGAATTGACGCTCCCGGCCGAGTCTCACCGCGCCGCAAACCAGTAGGTCATCTTCACCGCCAGGAACTGGGCCCCGTCCGCGCTGAAGGAGTCGAACAGCGAGCCCACCCGTGCGGTGCGGCCGGAGGCGGCTCCGGAACGGTCCTGCTGCCACACCACGAAGAGGGTACTGCCGGGGCGCCACTCCCAGCGGAGCACCAGGTTGCTCCGGAACGACAGCACGTTGAAGTCGCGATCAGCGATATTGAAACTCTGGGTCCCATCGGTCACGTCCCGCGAGCCATCCGGAAGCCGCGTGATGGTGGTGCCATCGGTGCCGTACTGGCGGAGCGAGTGGCTCCGGGCGGCGGGCAGCTCCCCGAACTTCGAATACCGGCCACTGGCCGCAAACGGCTCCCCCCAGAGTTCCAGGCTCAGGTCCGGAGAAAAGGCGTAGTTCACGCGAATGCTGGCCGACAGGGTGTTGCGGTCTACGTACCCGAAGACGTACCGCGTCCCGTAGGTCGCCGCCGAGCCGCCGGAAAACGTGGTGACGAACTGGCGGCTGCTCACCCGGCGCTCCCACTCCGGGGACACGCTGATGCGCCAGGCGGGCGCCGGGCGGGCCGACAGGTACACCCCCAGGTCCCGGCTCCAGCCACCCGCCTCGTCGTTGAAGTAGCCCAGCGACGCGTTCCAGTTGACCGGCTTGCCCTCGTTGCCGTTCAGCTCGATGTCTCCTCCCCAGCCGCCCGGCCGCCCCATCAGCGGGCCCCCGCGGGTGAGGTCGTCACTTTGAGCCCGCGCTTCCACGAAGCCGCCCAGGAAGAGGTTCCAGAAGTTCTTGAAGGTGAGGTTGTTGCCGAGCGAGGCGCTGGTGTAGGTGTTGACCCCGCCGAAGTTCCAGCCCCGGCCCACATAGAGGTTCGAGCTGTACCGATGGAACAGCCGGCCCGGTGCAGTCTCCCGGTAGCGGAGCTGGGCGTAGGCATCGATATCGTTGGCGCTCCCCAGCCGGCCGATATCGTTGATCTCGAAGGTCGGAGACTCGAAGCTGGCGCCCGTGCTCCACAGCCAGTGCTGCCCGGCATTCTTCGAGGCGCTCAGGGACCCGGCCGCTCCGGTGAGGGAACCGCGGGTCGAGTCCAGGCTGAACTCGGTGGCGCCGGGGCGCTGGAAAAAGTGCGCCGGGTGCTGCTGCACCCGGAGCATGGCCGCCGGGTCCCCGCGCAGGTGACTGAACCCCAGGGACCCGCTGACCACATAGGCGCCACCCTTGAAGCGCAGATTCGCGTCGGCACCACCGCTGATGGCAGAGCCAGGCAGCAGGGCCTTGAGGGCGGAATCGCCGAGGTCGCGCTGCACCATGGTGAGCGACACCCCGGCCACCGAGGCGTCGGGACCGAACTCCTGCTGGACTCGCGCCACCCCGTAGGTGGTGAAGGGTTCGATCGCGGTCTTTCCGAAGCGCCGGCTGGTCACGTCATAGGTCCGGGCGTTCTCTTTGCCGGTGAAGGCGGTCAGCAGCCCGATGGAAGTCCCGCCCCTCAGGCGTCCGCTCACCTTGGCCGCCCCGAGAATGGTGGCATTGTTGGGGCGGTCAACGAAGTCGCCGGTGGCAGAGCCGCGCGGTGACTGGCCGATGCGCCGGGAATAGAAGAAGTTCTGCCCCCCGCCACGCAGGAGCTGTGCCCCCTCGGTGAAGAATGGCCGGCGCTCGTCGAAAAAGGTCTCGAAGGCAGAGAGGTTGACCTCCGCAGGATCGGCCTCCACCTGGCCGAAATCGGGGTTCACCGTCGCGTCGAGCGTGAGGTTCGGGCCCAGGCCCATCTTGAAGTCAGCGCCGACTCGCGCTTCGAAATCACTGCCGTCCTTGAACGGATCGGCAGACGCCACATCCTCAAAGGTTCCGTTTCCGGCCACATACGGCTGGATCTCCAGCCGCCGGGTGGGGCGCACACCCTCAATACCGGAGAGCAACCCAAAACGAGACGACCACCCGGTCTCGCTGTTGGGAATGACGATCCAGTAGACGTCCTCGTCGGCGTGGGGCATCCAGCGGTTGATCTGGACACCCCACGTCTGGGCACCGGCGGCTGAGAAACGCAGCTGGGAGAAAGGAATTCGAACCTCGGCGACCCAGCCCACCGAATCCACCGTCGCCCTGGCCTGCCACACCGGATCCCAGGTGTAGTCGCGGGAGCCCTCGGAGTCACTCGGATGGTAGTAGTCGCCGCGGACGCCGCCGGAGGAAATGATGAAGCTGTACGCCGTCCGCCGGTCGTGGTAGGTGTCCAGCGCAATGACCAGGTGCTCCGCGTTGCTGAACTGGTCGCGGCGGGTCACCGCCGTCGGGATCCGGCGCGGATCCGCACTGTACATCCGGGCCCCGACATAGAGCGCCTGATCGTCGTACAGGAACGCGACCTCCGTCCGGCCCGTGGGATCGCCGCCCTCCACCGGCTCCTTCTGCAGGAAATCCCGGCGCCAGGATGCACCGGCCCAGGCCGGCTCATCCAGATGACCGTCTATCTGGATCCCGCCCCGGACTCGCACATGCCTCGCGGTGAACTCTTTCGCCGCCGCCGGTGGCGGGGTCGCTTCGGCTCCCTGGCTCTGGGCGGAGAGGGATGCGTTCAAGGTGACAGCAAGGACGCCTGCCGCGACCCAACACCACCCCGTCGGCATGCGTGCAAAGGTCGGGTGTCGTGACGGATAGAACCGGTGTGGTAGCAGCACCTGGAGCTCCGCAGAGAAATACATGAAAGCACTTGGATGACCGGCCCGGTTGCGCATGCCGCCTTTGGATACCGGCTGGTGTCCTTGGGTTGCACCGTCACTCGGCTACTACGGCCGTAGGTGTGCCAGGATTCAGCGGAAACGGGGACGGGGAGGGATAGCCGGCTGGGGGAGTGGCTGACCGTCAGGCCCCGGTCGCCTCCGCGAGCGCCAGTCCGATGTTGGAGAGCCCCTCCTCCAGCTCCGTGGGGGTGGGCCATCCGAAGCCGATCCGCATGCAGCGCCGGTCCTGCTCGAACCAGTGTCCCGGGCCTACCCAGGTGGCGTAGGTCTCGTTGAGGACACGGTAGAATCGCTCGACGTCCACGTCCAGCGCCGGCTTGATCCGGGGGAAGGCGACGACCCCTCCCTCCGGCTCCACCCATTCGAGGGTGCCCTGCCCCGCCATCCACCGCCGCAGAACCGCGGAACGCACCGCCACATCCGCCAGGATGCCGGGGAGCAGGTCCCGGCGACGGGAATAAACCCGCCAGGCGATCTCTTCGTCCAATACCGGCCCGGCAATCACGATTTGCTCCTTGGCCGCAAGGAACCGCTCGGCCAGGGCCGGATCCCTGGTCAGGAGCCAGCCGAGCCGAAGGCCCGGCAGCCCGTACGCCTTGGAGAGGGAGGCGACGCTGATCACGTGCTCACCGAGCCGGGTGGCCAGCGGCGGCGCCCCGCCCGGAGTCAGATCGCGGTAGGTCTCATCCACCAGCAACCTGGCGCCGTGGGCGCGGCACACCTCGGAGATGCGCGCCAACTCCGATCCCGGGAGGACTGTTCCGGTGGGGTTGTGGGGTGTCGTGAGGCTCACCAGCCGGGTGTTGGGCCGGAGCAGTGCCGCGATGTCGTCCGCGCTATAGCGGAACCCGGCCTCGAACGTCAGGTCCAGATGACTCACCTCGCAGCCGATGGCCCGCGGGGTCTCGAGATTGGTGGCGTAGTCGGGGCGCAGGACCACCAGGTGGTCCCCCGGAGCAAGCAGGGTGGTATGGACGAAGAACAGCGCCCCGACCGCCCCAGGCGTGAGCAGCACGTCCCGGGGCGAGCAGCCGGCCTCCTTCGCCAGCGCCCGTCGGAACTCCGGGTGACCGCGGTGATCGCCGTACTGCAGGACGCACCGGGCGAGGTCGGCGCCGAGGTCGAGTTCGCCCAGGATTCGATCGCGGATCGAACTCTCAGCCAGATTGAAGCGGATGGAACCGTAGCCGATCTCTTCGGGAGACTCGACCTCGATGGGCATGCGGCGATAGCGCATTGGGGCTCGCGGGGCGGCAGACGGTGGCTGGAGGTACCCGAACGGGCAATCTAGAGGGGCCGCGCTCCGCGCTCCATACTCGCGGCGTATGGCCAAACCGGCGTGGTCAAACTCTACCGCCTGACTGCGATCGGTCATTGTCCGCTGGGTCACATCGGCGCTGTTACAGGTCGTGAGCGCCTTGCGGGGTTGGTCCGCATGGCCCATTTCCGCCTATTCTCACGGCGCCTTCACCTGCCCCGGCTAGTTTGGCCGATGACCCTATGGCGGAGCGACCCATGATCCCACGGACTGTGGTGGTGGCCGGCATGCTGGTGACCGGCCTGACCGGTGGCCTTCCCGCCCAGGCGCCGGTCGCGCCCACAGCAGACCGGTGGGTGGTGGATATTGTCCACTCCCAGATCGATTTCCGCGTCCGCCACCTGGTGGGTCGGGTACGCGGCAGTTTCACCAACTGGTATGCGGTGATTACCACCGACAACCGGGGGCTGCGCAGCGGCAAGGTAGACGTGACGGTCCAGACCAACAGCCTCACGACCGGCAACGCGCTCCGCGATGCGGACCTCCGCAGCGGCCGGTTCTTCGCGGTGGACAATTTCCCGGAGATGAAGTTCCGCGGCACCGGCCTGTCCATGAGCGACACAACCGCGGAAGTGGTGGGGATCCTGACCATCAAGGGCCGCTCGCATCCGGCGCGGTTCACCGGCCAGTACCGCGGGGTGGCCAAGGACGCCGATGGGCACGAGCGGATCGCCTTTGATGCCACCACCACGATTGACCGCCGCGACTACGGCATGGAGTGGAACAGCGTCGTCGGCGCCAACACCCTCATCGGCAACGAGGTGGAGATCACCATCGCGCTGGAGGCGGTCCGGCTGGAATGAGCCGCTGGGGCCGGTCGGCGGCAAAAGCGGGGGTGGGGAGCCTGGGCTCCCCACCCCCGCTGCCCTTGTGCCCCCGCCCGGCCTCAGAGGTAGTAGTCGAAGTCCCGCTCGCTGCGGACCTTGCGCCGGATCCGGAACAGATGCGCCGGCATGCTTGCTGGATCGAGCTCCACGTAATTGGCAGCGCCTTGCCACAGGTAGCGGCTGCCACTCAGCGCGTCCTCCACCTGGAACGGCATGCTCTCCTCGAGGCCCATGGCGGCGAGGTCGAGCTGCACCCATCCTGCCTGCCGGTGCTGCAGGTCCAGGTTGACCACCACCAGCGCGGTGTGCAGCCCATCCTCGCTGGTCTTGCTGTAGCACAGGAGGAGCGGGTTGTCCACCCGATGGAATACCAGCCCGGCGTCACGCTGCAGCGCGGGGTTCTCCCGCCGGGCCCGGTTGAGCCGGGTGAGCAGCGGCCGCAGGCTGTGCGGCGCGTCCAGCTGCCACTGCCGGATCTGGAACTTCTCCGAGTCGAGGTACTCCTCGCTCCCGGGCGAGCGCGGCCGGTGCTCCAGCAGCTCGAACGCGGGCCCGTAGATGCCATAGCTGGCGCCCAGGGTGGCCGCGAGGATTGCCCGCAGCTGGAAGGCCGGCCGGCCGCCGATCTGCAGGTACTCCGTCAGGATGTCCGGCGTGTTGGGCCACAGATTGGGGCGGAAGAACTCGCGCACCTCCGTCCGGGTCAGCTCGGTGAAGTACTCCACCAGCTCCTGCCGGGTGTTGCGCCACGAGAAGTAGGTGTAGGACTGCGAGAAGCCCAGCTTGGCCAGGCGGTACATCACCTTGGGACGGGTGAAGGCCTCGGCCAGAAAGATGGTGTCGGGGTAGGCCGCCTGGACCTCCCCGATCAGCCACTCCCAGAAGGCGAAGGCCTTGGTGTGCGGGTTGTCTACCCGGAAGATCCGCACCCCCCGCTCCGCCCAGACCATGACGACCTGCCTGAGCGCCTCCCACAGGCCCTTCCAGTCCTCCGACTCGAAGTCCAGCGGGAAGATGTCCTGGTATTTCTTGGGTGGGTTCTCCGCATACTGGATACTCCCGTCAGGCCGGCGGCGAAACCACTCGGGATGGGCCTTGACCCAGGGATGGTCGGGCGAACACTGGAAGGCGATATCCATGGCCAGTTCAATGCCCCGCTGCCGGGCGGCCGCCGCGAGGCGGGTGAACTCTTCCATGGTGCCCAGGGCCGGGAGAATCTCGGTGTGCCCGCCCTCGGCCGCGCCGATGGCCCACGGGCTCCCCACGTCATCGGGACCCGCGACCAGGCTGTTGTTGGGTCCCTTGCGGTAGCTCCGGCCGATGGGATGGATCGGCGGCAGGTAGAGCACGTCGAACCCCATCTCCGCGATGTACGGCAAGCGCTTCTCGCAGTCCGCAAAGGTGCCGTGCCGGCCGGGGGTGCTGCTGGCCGATCGCGGAAACAGTTCGTACCAGGTACTGTAGCGGGCCCGGAGCCGCTCCACCCGGATCGTGGGCTCGCGGTGGTACCGGACGGCGAGACTCCGGTCGGGCCAGCGAGCGGCCACCGCATCCAGCTCCGGGTCCAGCGCGATGGCGGCGCGTTCGGCGGTATCCCCCGGGGCGCGCAGGTCGGCGACCCAGGCCGTGAGCTGGGCGGCGTCGGTCCGGTCGGCCCGGCCGGCGGTGGCCTCGAGCAGCCGGGCCCCAATCTCCAGTTCCGGCTCGAGATCCTGGTCGGGTGCCTCCAGCCGCCGGGCGAGGTCGCGCCGCCAGGTGAGGAAGCGGTCGGTCCAGCCCTCGACGCTGTAGCGGTACACGCCCAGTTCGCCGACCCGGAAGCTGGCCCGCCACCGGTCATTGCCGAGCGGTTGCATGGGCAGCTCGCGCCACGCGCTCTCGCCCGGTCCCTGGTACCGCAGCACGCAGGCGACCGCGTCGTGGCCATCGCCGAAGACATCGGCCTCGACGACCACGGATTCTCCCACGACCCGCTTGATGGGAAAGCGTCCGCCGTCTATCTCGGGCTTGACCCCCTCGATGACGACCCGTCGCCGCCCGTCCGTCGTTTGCATGCCGTTGGCTCCGCTTACAGGTGCTCGAGTGGCGGCTCGGTCCGATCCGCCTGACGGTCCGCCTGCCGCTCCCACGACTTGCTGACCACTTCCTTGGATCCTAGCCCCACCGCCAACGCCAGCGCCAGCACGATGCCGCCGAACAGCGTTCCGAAGGCGAGTTGCAGGATGGTGCCGCCGATGCTCAGGTGGTCCAGCGCCATCGCCACGGTGAGCAGCAGCACCAGCCACTTCACCCCGAGGCTCATCAGCCGGGCCGAGTGGAGCTGCATGTTCACCGCGCTGATGAGCACGCCGCGTGAGAGAAACCGGGCCAGGATCGAGCCCATGATCATCAGCAGCACCGCGACGAAGACGTTGGGAAGGTAGGCGCCCAGGCGCCCCAGCATGGTGGTCATGAGGGTGGGGTCCAGCGCGGCCAGCCCGATGATCGCGCCGAGCAGCACCAGCATCCCGTGCGCCAGCCGTCCCACCAGCAGAGTGGGACTGCGCTCCGGCGACCACTCCGCCAGCGCCGACACGCCCCAGCGTTCCAGCCGCTGATCGAACCGGAACGCGCGCAGCAGCCCGACCAGAATCCACCGGACCAGCGCACCCAGCAGTACCGCCAGCACCACCGACAGCAGCAGCGCCACCAACCCCGGCAGCAGGCTGGCCAGGCTGGTCAGCACCCGACCCAGGGACTCCCGCAGGGCATCGTCAATCTGGTTCCACATGACTCCTCCTCCTCCGGCGCGTGGTCCGGTCAGGGGATGAAACGATCGGGCCACCGCCACCGGGAGATCAGGTAGGGCTTCTCCGCCTCGAACTGCAGGCACAGCTGTTCCAGCCGCTCCTCGACCCGGGCCGGCCGGGCATCGCCCAGCTCGGTATGCAGCGATCCCAGCCAGCCGAGGTACAGCGGCGTGAGCGCGCCCATGAGGTGGTCGCGGCTCATGACCCGGACCCGGCAGGCCAGCGAGAAGTCAAAGGCGATGCGGGCCCAGAGCCGATCCGGCATGCGGAAGTCGGCATCCGCCAGCCTGCCCATCTTCTTGAGTTCGACCAGCGTGCTGGGCGGAAGTACCAGTTTCCAGACGTCCTGCAGATTCTGCTGGCCCAGGCGGAAGCCATCCACGAGACGCTTGTGCTCCAGCGCCACCGGCTCGATGGCCGCGCCTTCCACTCTGCCTGCCAAGTCCACCGGCGCGGACCCCCGGACCTTCTGCCAGGTGGCGGTGGAGCGCTCCATCTCGGCGAACACCTGGGAGAGCACCTCCTGCAGAACGCCGGCGAGGCCGGCCGCGCCGTCCCCGGCCACCAGGGTGCGGGGACCGAGCGCCGCCTGACAGATGCCACAGCCGCTGCCGACCGCCTCGGCCAGCAGCTCCAGCTCGAGGGACTGGGGCCCGGGCTGGGTGCGGCGCCCCGCGGCCCGGAGCTGGCGTTCCAGCAGCCGGGCGGAGCAGGCGAACTCCGCCCCCAGCGGGTAGCGCAGCTGCTTGCCGTACAGGGCGCGAATGAGCGGGTAGATCAGGCCGCTGGTGACGGCTCCGCTGTAGGGATGGCGAAGATAGAAGGGGGTGACGAGGTCCTGGCCCTGCCCCACCACCGGCTCGAGCAGCCGGCCGATCCACGCCGGCGTCAGGCTCGCCACCTCGGCGCCGACTACGGCGGTGGCCTTGGCACCGAGCCGCTGGCTGGACTCGAAGGCCAGCCGGAGAGCGGTCGCGCGCGGCCACGGCGCCCCGCCGGGCCCGCTGCCCCGGCACAGGAGACTCACCACCGGGAGGGCACCGGGCACCGCCGACGCGTCCGCATGCGGCGTCCCCGCGTGGAGATGCAGGACCACCGCCTTCACCCCGGGAAAGTGCCCTGTCAGGCCGGCGCGGACCGCCGCGATGGCCTTGCCGGCCTCCTCGGGATGTTCCAGCGCAGTCACCGCCACAGCGAGCTCGACGCCGCCGATCGAGCCGAGGTCGGCCTCGACTTCAGGTGACAGCGTGAACTTCTCCGGCATCAGTGGCTCCGGCGTGAGCGAGGGGGGACGTCAGGCGGCAGCGGGCGATATGTTGATATCAACAGGTCGTCCAAGTTACATTGATATCACTTGGATTCACAAGTACTTGCAGGATCGCGGCAGCCTGAGGCGAGCCCGGCTCAGGGTGGGCCGGGCGCCGGCGGCGGGCCAAGGGGCGTGCGGGGTCGCGCCGGAGAGTGAGAGCATTCCAGGTATGCGGATTCATCGCGGGCGGCCGTATCCCCTCGGGGCGACGTGGGACGGCCTGGGGGTCAACTTCGCGCTGTTCTCCGAGCACGCCACGAAGGTGGAGTTGTGTCTTTTCGACGCGCGCCGAGGCCACCACCGAGAGCGCCAGACTGGAGCTGCCGGAACAGACCGACCAGATCTGGCACGGATACCTGCCTGGCGTTCTGCCGGGCCAGCTCTACGGCTACCGGGTTCACGGCCCCTACGATCCGGCGGTCGGGTTGCGCTTCAACCCGCACAAGGTCGTGCTCGATCCCTACGCCAAGGCCATTGGCCGGACGATCCAATGGGACGACACCATGTACGGGTACCGGATCGGAGATCCCGAGCGGGACCTGTCGTTCGACGACCGCGACAACGCCGCCAGCAGCTGCCTCGGCGCGGTCATCGATCCGGCCTTTACCTGGGGCGATGACCGCCGACCCGCCACACCGTGGCACGAGACGATCCTGTACGAGCTGCATGTGCGCGGGTTCACCCGGCAGCACCCGGAGGTGCCGCCGGCGTTGCGCGGCACGCTACGCCGGCCTGGCCAGCGAGCCGGTCCTCCGGTACCTCAAGCAACTCGGCGTGACCGCCGTGGAGCTGATGCCGGTGCACCACCACGCCTTCGACCGCCACCTGCTGGAGCGGGGCCTGTCCAACTACTGGGGGTACAACACGATCGCGTTCTTTGCGCCGGACAACCGCTATGCGGCCAACCAGAGCCCCGCCGGCTCGGTGGGCGAGTTCAAGACGATGGTGCGCGGGCTGCACGCCGCCGGCCTGGAGGTCATTCTCGACGTCGTGTACAACCACACGGCGGAAGGGAGCGAACTCGGCCCGACCCTCTCGCTGCGGGGCATCGACAACTCCGCGTACTACCGGCTGGCGGCCGGCAGCCCGCGCCACTACGTGGACTACACCGGCTGTGGCAACACCCTGAACATGCTCCACCCGCGGGTGCTGCAGATCATCATGGACAGCCTGCGCTACTGGGTGCTCGAGATGCGGGTGGACGGGTTCCGCTTCGACCTCGCCAGCACCCTGGCGCGGGAGCTGCACGCCGTGGACCGGCTGAGCGCCTTCTTCGACGTGATCCACCAGGACCCGGTACTGTCGCAGGTCAAGCTGATCGCCGAGCCGTGGGACCTGGGGGAAGGCGGCTACCAGGTGGGCAACTTCCCGGTCGGCTGGACCGAGTGGAACGGGCGCTACCGCGACTCGGTGCGGCGATTCTGGAAGGGCGACGGCGGCATGGTGTCTGAGCTGGCCACGCGGCTGGCGGGCAGCAGCGATCTGTATGAGTGGAGCGGCCGGCGGCCGTACGCCAGTATCAACCTGGTCACCGCACATGACGGCTTCACCATGCACGACCTGGTCAGCTACAACGAGAAGCACAACGAGGCCAACGGCGAGGGCAACTCCGACGGGGAGAGCCATAACCTCAGCTGGAACTGCGGGGTCGAAGGCCCCACCGACGATCCCACGATCGTTGCCCTGCGGGAGCAGCAGGTCCGGAACTTCCTGGCCACCATGCTCCTGTCCCAGGGGATCCCGATGCTCTCGGCCGGTGACGAGATCGGCCGCACCCAGCAGGGCAACAACAACGCCTACTGTCAGGACAACGCCATCAGCTGGGTGGACTGGGAGCGGGCCGAGGAGTTCCGTGACCTGCTGGACTTCACCCGGCAGCTCATCGCGCTCCGCCGGGCCCAGCCAGTGCTCCGGCGGCGGCGCTACTTCCAGGGCCGCCCTATCCGGGGCCGGGACGTGAAGGACATCGCCTGGTTCCGGCCGGCCGGCCGCGAGATGACCGACCAGGACTGGAGTGCGCACCAGAGCCGCACGTTCGGGGTGAGGCTGGCGGGCGCCGCCACTGATGAACGGGACGACGAGGGCCGGGACGTGACGGGTGACACCATCTTCCTGGCCTTCAACGCCGACCATGAGCGGGTGCGGTTTGTCCTCCCGGTGTCCGGGGATGGCGAGCGCTGGGAGCGGATCCTCGACACCGCCCAGCGCGAATGGGGCCGGCCGCACCGGCTCAAGGGCCACAGCTATCGGGTCGCCGGCCGGTCGGTCGTGGCCTTTCGCCAGATCGTTTCACCAAGTTCCACGGAGACGCCATGATCACCGCGACACTGACCCACGACGAGCTGGCGCAACTCGGCGATCGCTCCGCCTGCCGGATCTACCGGATCCTGGGGGCGCACGAGGCCAAGGGCCCCGGTGGCGCCGGCGTGCGCTTCGCGGTGGTGGCGCCGAATGCGGGCCGGGTCTCGGTCATCGGCGATTTCAACGGCTGGGACCCCAACGCCCATCCGATGTCTCCCACCGACCGCGGGGCGTGGCAGTGCTTCATCCCAAAGGTCACACCCGGGACCGGGTACAAGTATCGGGTGGTCTCACGCGACGGGCACTTCGCCGCCGACAAGGCCGATCCCTTCGCCTTTGCCACCGAACTGCCCCCGAAGACCGCCTCCCGGGTGGCCGGTGCGCCCACCTACGAATGGGGTGACAGTGACTGGCTGGCGGCCCGGTCGGCCGCCAAGATCCACGACGCGCCGATGTCCATCTACGAGGTGCACCTCGGCTCGTGGCGCCGGACCTACGAGGACGGCAAGCACCGCTGGCTCAGCTACCGGGAGATGGCCGGCGCGCTGTCGGACTACGTGGAGACGCAGGGCTTCACGCATGTCGAGCTCCTGCCCCTCGCCGAACACCCGTTCTACGGGTCGTGGGGCTACCAGGTCACCGGCTACTTCGCGCCCACCTCGCGGTACGGCACACCCGAGGACCTGATGTACCTCGTGGACACCCTGCACCGCCGCGGCATCGGCGTCATCCTCGACTGGGTGCCGGCCCACTTCCCCCGCGACGAGCTCGGGCTGGCCTACTTCGACGGCACCCACCTGTACGAGCACGCCGACCCGCGTCAGGGCCACCACCCCGACTGGGACACGTTCGTCTTCAATTACGGCCGCGACGAAGTACGAGCCTTCCTGCTCAGCAACGCGATGTTCTGGCTGGACCGCTACCACATCGACGCGCTGCGCGTGGATGCGGTGGCCTCGATGCTCTACCTCGACTACGCCCGCAAGGAAGGGGAGTGGGTCCCCAACAAGTACGGCGGCCGGGAGAACCTCGAGGCGGTGGACTTCCTGCGCACGCTCAACGAGCAGCTGCACCTGGACTACCCCGGCACCACCGTGATTGCGGAGGAGTCCACCAGCTGGCCGATGGTGTCGCGCCCCACCTACCTCGGCGGGCTGGGCTTCGGGTTCAAGTGGAACATGGGGTGGATGCACGACATGCTGGACTACATGGGGCGGGAGCCGGTCCATCGGAGCCATCACCACAACTCCATCACCTTCTCCATGATGTACGCCTTCAGCGAGAACTTCGTGCTGCCGTTCTCCCACGATGAAGTGGTGCATGGCAAGGGCTCGATGATCAGCCGGATGCCGGGCGACCGGTGGCAGCGGTTCGCCAACCTCCGCGCGCTGTACGGGTACATGTACGGGCACCCGGGGAAGAAGCTGCTCTTCATGGGTGGGGAGTTCGGCCAGTGGCGGGAGTGGAACCACGAAGCGAGCCTCGACTGGCACCTGCTGGAGGAGGCGGACCATCGCGGGCTGCAGCGCTGGGTCCGGGACCTCAACACCTGCTACCGCGCCGAGCCGGCACTGCATGCGGTGGACTTCGAGCCCGGCGGCTTCGAGTGGGTGGACTGCAACGACAACCAGCGGAGCGTGGTGAGCTTTCTCCGGCGAGGGCGGCAGCCGGGCCAGGTGGTGCTGTTCGTCTGCAACTTCACACCGGTGGTGCGGGAGGCCTACCGCGTGGGCATCCCCACCGGCGGCTACTGGACCGAGATCCTCAACAGCGATGCCCCGCTCTACGGCGGCAGCGGTCAAGGGAACTTCGGCGGCGTCGATGCGGCCCCGGCCGGGGCGCACGGCCGCCCCTGGTCACTTTCCCTCTCCCTGCCGCCCCTGGCGGTGGTGGCCTTTCGCGGGCCGCGCCCGGAGGGTACGGCGTGAGACGCCCGGGCCCGGAAGCCGGGCCACGCTGGCTGGGGGCCGACGGGACCCGCTTCAGGGTCTGGGCGCCGGAGGCCACTCGGGTGGAACTGCTCATCGAATCCGTCGGCGGGCGCCCAGCCCGAATGGAGCCATCCCGAGAGGGCTGGTTCGAGCTGACACACCCTGCCGCGGGCCCCGGCACCAGGTATCGGTTCCTGGTCAACGGTGCGGGCCCCTTTCCCGATCCTGCCTCACGATTTCAGCCGCTCGGCGTGCACGGCCCGTCGGAGGTGGTGGATCCGGACGCGTTCCCGTGGAGCGACGCTGGCTGGACCGGCGTTCCCCTCGAGCGGCTGGTGCTGTACGAACTGCACGTGGGAACATTCACCCCGCAGGGCACATTCCGCGCGGCGGTCGCGCGCCTGCCGGAACTGGTGGAGCTGGGTGTCACCGCCATCGAACTGATGCCGCTGGCGGACTTCCCGGGCGAACGGAACTGGGGCTACGACGGGGTGGCCCCGTTCGCCCCCGCCCGCTGTTACGGGCATCCCGACGACCTGCGCGCGCTGGTCAACGAGGCCCACCGGCTCGGCCTGGCGGTGCATCTCGACGTGGTCTACAACCACCTCGGGCCCGACGGAGCCTATCAGGGCTCCTTCTCCGGCCAGTACTATTCGGTCACCCACCAGACGCCGTGGGGCGCGGCGATCAACTTCGATGGGCCGGGCAGCGGCCCGGTGCGGCACTACGTCATCGCCAATGCCGTCGCCTGGATCGCCGAGTACCACGTGGACGGCCTCCGGCTCGACGCCACCCACGCGATCCACGACGACAGCGCGACGCCACATCCTCACAGCGCTGGCCGAGGCCGTGCATCAGAGCGCCCATGCCGCCGGACGGACGGCGCTGGTGATCGCTGAGGAGGTGCGCAACCTGGCCCACCTGGTCAAGCCAGAGGCCCAGGGCGGCTCCGGCCTCGACGCGGCCTGGTCGGATGACTTTCACCACCAGCTCCGGCGAAAGCTGGCCGGCGATGCCGACGGTTACTTCAGCGACTTCTCCGGCGCCGCCGCCGACATCGCGACCACGGCGCTCCGGGGCTGGTTCTATGTGGGGCAGTACGCCGAGTACTTCGGTGGGCCGCGGGGCACCGACCCGGCCGGATTGCCGGCACGACGATTCGTGTTCTTCCTGCAGAACCACGACCAGGTCGGCAACCGGGCGATGGGTGACCGGCTGCATCATGTCATCGCACCGGCGGCCTATCGGGCGGCCTCGGCCCTCCTCCTGGTGCTGCCGGAGACACCGCTCCTCTTCATGGGACAGGAGTGGGCCGCCAGCAGCCCCTTCCTCTACTTCACGGATCACAACCCCGAGCTGGGTGAGGCGGTCCGCACCGGGCGGCGCGCCGAGTTCGCCAGGTTCGCCGCCTTCCGCGATCCCGCCGACCGGGACCGGATCCCCGATCCCCAGGACGAGACCACCTTCGCCGCGAGCCGGCTCGACTGGGACGAGCGGGAACGGGAGCCGCACCGCAGCACCCTCCGGCTCTACCGTCACCTGCTGCAGCTGCGGCGCACCGAGCCGGCGCTGTTGGAGGGCGACTGCGAGGTGGCCGATCTGTCGGCGGACCTCCTGCTGGTGCGCCGGGAGACCACCAGCGGCGCGGCCCTCCTGGCGATCATCTGCCTGAAGGCCTCAGGTCGGCTCGACCTGGCGGGACACCCCATGGCGCGGCTGGCACCCGGCCAGCACTGGCATCTGCTCCTCTCCACCGGGGAGGACGCGGCGCCGGCCGGTGCGGCACCCATCCCGGTCGCCACCAGCCGGCCCGGGGCGGATTTCGCCGAACCCGGTGCCGTGCTGCTGGCGACCAGGACGGGAAAGGCCTGACCATGCCGACCCCCGCCCCCGCGCGCCTCCCGCTGACCAGCTACCGGCTCCAGCTCGGCCCATCGTGCGGCTTCCGGGACGCGGCCCGGCTCCTCCCTTACCTGGCGGAGCTGGGGGTGACGGAGTGCTACTGCTCGCCGGTCCTGGCCGCCCGGCCAGGGAGCCCGCACGGCTACGACGTCTGCGATCACAGCCGCCTGAACGAGAATCTGGGGGGCGCCGCGGGGTTCCTGGAGCTGGCGCAGACGGCCAAGGCGCGCGGTATGGGCATCGTGGTGGATTTCGTCCCCAACCACATGGCGGCCGATCCGCTGGCCAATCCGTGGTGGCGAAGCGTTTTGGAGAACGGCCCGTCGTCCCCCTACGCAACCTACTTCGACATCGACTGGGACCCGGTCAAACCGGAACTCAAGGGCCGCCTCCTACTGCCCATTCTCGGCGATCAGTACGGCATCACGCTCGAGGCGGGCCAGCTCCGGCTGGAGTTGGGGCCGGCGGGCATGGTGCTTCGGTATTTCGACCACGACCTGCCGCTCAACCCGCGACAGTTGCGGATGGTGCTGGAGCACAATCTCGCCGAGCTGGAAACGGCGCTGGCCCCGGGCGAGCCGGATCTGACCGAGTTCCAGAGCATCCTCTTCCACCTGGAGCACCTGCCGGTCTACACCACCACCGAGCTGGCGCTGGTGGACGCCCGGCGGCGGGAAAAGGAAGTGGCCCTGGGCCGGCTCGGCGCACTCCTGGCCCGGGCCCCGCTGGTCAGGGTCCACCTCGAGCGCAACGTGGCGGCCTTCAACGGCACCCCGGGGCAGCCGTCCTCCTTCGACCTGCTGCACCGGCTGCTCGAGGCCCAGCCCTACCGGCTGGCCTCCTGGCGCACCGCCATGCACGAGATCAACTACCGTCGGTTCTTCGACGTCAACGAGCTGACCGCAATCCGGCAGGAGGAGTCCGCGGTCTTCGAGGCCACCCACCGCCTGCTGGCGCAGCTGGTGGCCGAGGGGGCGGTCACCGGGATGCGGCTGGATCACGTGGACGGGCTCTTCGAGCCGGGGCACTATCTGCGGCAGCTGGCGGAGCGGTTGGCCGAAGGGGGCCCCGCCTGGACGGTGGTCGAGAAGATTCTTTCGTCCGGCGAGCGGCTCCCCCCGGAATGGCCGGTACATGGTACGACCGGCTACGATTTCCTGAACCAGGTCAATGCGGTGTTCTTCGATCCCGCCGGGGTGGCGGCGCTGAGCCGCCACTGCGCCCGGTTCACCGGGGAGGACCGGCCCTTCGCCGAGGTCGTGTACGCGAGCAAGAAGGCGATCATCACCACGTCCATGGCCGCAGAACTGAATGTGCTGGCGGCCGCACTCAACCGGATCTCCGAGAGCGACCGCCGCTACCGCGACTTCACGCTGGACAGCCTGCAGGAGGCGCTGGAGGAGGTGGTGGCGTGCTTCCCGGTCTACCGCACCTACGTGCGCCCCACCGGCTCCACCAGCGCCGATGCCGCCATGGTCGATCGGGTGATCGCCGAGGCGCTTCGCCGCAACCCGGCGCTCGAGCCGACCATCTTCGGATTCATCCGCGAGATGCTGCTGCCACCGTCCCGGCCCGCGTCCGATCCCGCGGAACACGACCGCCGCGTCCGCTTCGCGATGAAGTTCCAGCAATACACTGCCCCGGTGCAGGCCAAGGGGGTGGAGGACACGGCGTTCTACCGCTGGGCCCCGCTCCCGGGTCTCAACGAGGTGGGTGGCGAACCCGGCGTCACGGCCGATCCGGTGGCGGAGTTCCACGCGGGCAACCTCGAGCGCCGGCGGCACTCGCCGCTGGCGATGCTCGCCACCGCCACCCATGACACCAAGTGGGGCGAGGACACCCGCGCCCGGCTGGCGGTGGTCTCGGAGATTCCCCGGCAGTGGCAGGCGCTGGTGACCCGCTGGCACCGGGTGACCCGCGATGCCCGCACCGAGGTGGCGGGGCTGCCCGCCCCCGCGCCGGTGGACGAGTACCGGTTCTATCAGGCGCTGGCCGGCATCTGGCCCCCCGGTGCCAGCGGCCAGGCCGGGGCGGCGGTGGTGGAGCGGATGCAGGGGTACATGAGAAAGGCCATGCGAGAGGCCAAGCTGCACAGCAGCTGGCTCAATCCGGTTGCGCCGTACGAACAGGCGGTGGGGGATTTCGTGCAGGCGGTCCTGGTGGGCCGTTCCGCCACCGCCTTTCTCCGGTCGTTCGTGCCGGTGGCCGAGCGTCTCGCCTGGCTCGGCATGCTCAACTCCGGCTCGCAGCTGTTGCTGAAGCTGACCTCCCCCGGGGTGCCCGATGTATACCAGGGGACCGAGCTCTGGGACCTGAGCCTGGTGGATCCGGACAACCGGCGGCCGGTGGATTTCTCGGCCCGCCGCGCGGAGCTCGAGCGGCTGGCCCCGCTCCTCGCCGGCGCGGAACGGGGTGAGCCGGCGGGACCCGAGCTGGCGGAGTTGCTCCGCGGATGGCGCTCGGGCAGCATCAAGCTGTTGCTGACCGCGGCAGCACTCCGGCTCCGGCGGCGGCACCCTGGGGTGTTCCTTGAGGGGGATTACCGTCCCCTTCACGCCAGCGGCCCCACCGCCACCCACCTGGTGGGCCTGGCCCGGGTGGACGCTGGCACGGCGGTCGTGGCGCTGGTGCCGCGGCTCCCCGCCCTGATGTCCGGCTGGGAGCACAAGGAACAGGTGCCGCTGGGCTCGCGGTGGGCCGGGACCAGCCTCCGGCTGCCGCCGGAACTCGCCGGGGCCGCGTGGCACAACGTCTTGACCGGCGCCGGCATCCGGTCCGAGGGTGAGCGGCTCTCCGTGCCGGACGTGCTGGCCGATCTGCCCTGGGCCCTCCTGGTCACGCGCCAAGCGGTCAACCCGGGAAATGTTTCTCTTCCAGTGGAGGCGTCGTGATCAAACGACCGGGCAGCTCGGCCGATCCGCTCTGGTATCGGGATGCGATCATCTACGAAATCCACGTGCGCTGCTTTCACGACGCCAACGGGGACGGCGTCGGGGATTTCCGCGGCCTGATCGAGAAGCTCGACTACCTGGAGGAGCTGGGGGTCACCTGCCTCTGGATCCTGCCGTTCTTCCCCTCGCCCCTGCGGGATGACGGGTATGACATCGCCGACTACACCAGCGTGCACCCGAGCTACGGCACCCTGGAGGACTTCCAGGAGTTCCTGGCCGCCGCCCACGAGCGCGGCATGCAGGTACTGATCGAGCTGGTCATCAACCACACCTCCGACCAGCATCCGTGGTTCCAGGCCGCCCGCCGGGCCCCGCCGGGCTCCCCGGAGCGGGACTTCTACGTGTGGAGCGACAGCGATTCCAAGTACGCCGGCACCCGCGTCATCTTCACGGACACGCACACCTCCAACTGGAGCTGGGACCCGGTGGCCAAGAGTTACTACTGGCACCGGTTCTTCTCCCACCAGCCGGACCTGAACTTCGACAACCCGGTGGTGGAACAGGAGGTCATCCGGGTGATGCAGTTCTGGCTCGATCTCGGCGTGGACGCGCTCCGGCTGGACGCGATCCCCTACCTGATCGAGCGGGAGGGCACCAACAACGAGAACCTGCCGGAAACCCATGCCCTCCTCAAGCGGCTCCGCGCCGCGCTCGACCGGGGCTATGACGGTCGGATGCTGCTGGCCGAAGCCAACCAGTGGCCCGAGGATGTGCGGGCCTACTTCGGCGACGAGGACGAGTGCCACATGGCGTTTCACTTCCCGCTGATGCCCCGCCTCTTCATGGCGCTGCGGCTGGAAGACCGGCATCCGGTCACCGAGATCATGCGGGCCACGCCGGCCATCCCGGCGACCTGCCAGTGGGGCCTGTTCCTCCGCAACCACGACGAGCTGACGCTCGAGATGGTCTCCGACGAGGAGCGGGACTACATGTACTACGCCTACAGCGCCGATCCGCGGATGCGGGTCAACGTGGGCATCCGCCGCCGGCTGGCGCCGCTGCTGGAGAACGACCGCAACCGGATCGAGCTGCTGCACAGCATCCTGCTCTCCTTCCCGGGCACGCCGATTCTCTACTACGGCGACGAGATCGGCATGGGCGACAACATCTACCTCGGCGACCGCCACGGCGTCCGCACGCCCGATGCAGTGGAGCGGCGACCGGAACGCGGGCTTCTCCCGGGCCACGCCGGGCCGGCTGTACAGCCCGCTGGTCATGGACCCGGTGTACGGCTACGAGGCGGTGAACGTGGAGGCCCAGCAGAGCGAGCCGTCCAGCCTGCTCAACTGGATCCGGCACATGATCGCGCTGCGGAAGCTGTTCCAGGTCTTCGGCCGGGGATCGATCGAGTTCCTCGAGCCCAGCAACCGGAAGGTGCTGGCCTACCTCCGGCGGAACGACGGCGAGCAGGTCCTCTGCGTGGCCAACCTGTCCCGCTTCGCGCAGCCGTTCGAACTGGATCTCTCCGCCGCTCGCGGGGACGACGCCGGTGGAGATGCGTGGGTATGTCGACTTCCCCCGCATCGGCAAGACGCCGTATCCCGCTGACGCTCGGTCCCTACGGCTTCCTGTGGCTGGAGCTGCAGACCCGGCCCGAGGAACAGCCCAGCCCGGCCGCCGCGGAGCCGGCGCTGGTGCTGAGCGGCGGAGAATCCTGGAGCGGCGTGCTGCAGGACAACATCCGCGCCGCACTCGAGTCGCGGCTGCTGCCCGGGTTCCTCCCCCGGCAGCGCTGGTACAGCGGGAAGGCACGGCACCATCGAGAGCTGCCGGATCGAGGACGGCGTCCGGCTCACGGCGCAGGCGGGACTGCTGATCGTGGCAGTGCGATTCGCCGACGGCGGCAGCGAACGCTACGTGATGCCGGTGGCCGTCAGTCTCGGCGCGGCCGCCGACCGGGTGCGGGAAGGCCCACCCCGGCGCGATCCTCGGCAACCTCACCCGCGGTGGCGAGTCGGGCGTGCTGCACGATGCCCTGCTGTCGGAGGAGGTCTGCCGCGGGCTGCTGCGACTGGCCCGGGACCGCGGCGAGGTGGCGGGCGAAGTGGGACTGGTCACCGGCGCCCCGGGCAAGGCGCTGACGGAGACGCCGCCACCGGAGACCGGATGGCCGGTCAACCTGATCGGCGGAGAGCAGAGCAACAGTTCCATCATCTTCGGCGACCAGTTCATCCTGAAGCTGTTCCGGCGACTCGACGTGGGCCCCAGCCCCGACTGCGAGATCACCCGCTACCTCACCGAGCAGCTCAACTTCACCGGCGTGCCGGTCTTCGCCGGCAGCCTCGACTACCGCTCACCCGCCACCCCCGCCACCACCCTCGGCCTGGTCCAGCGACTGGTGCCCAACCAGGGGGACGGCTGGACCTGGATGGTCGAGGAGCTGGGCCGCTACTACGAACGCGCGGTGACCCGTCCCGCCGACGCCACCGCGGCGGTCGGACCGGCGGGGTGGCTCGACATGGGCGAACACTGGCTGACCCCAGAGCTGACCGAGCTGCTCGGCGTTTCCGACGAGGCGGCGGCGGCGCTGGGCCACCAGACGGCCGCCCTCCACCTGGCCCTCGCCACACCGACCGACGATCCCGGCCTTCCAGCCGGTGGCCCTGGACGAGGAGGATGTCACGATCCTGGCCCAGGCGGTCCGGGACAACGCCACGCGGGCCTTCGACATGCTGAAGGAGGCGCTGCCCAGGCTTCCCAACGAGCTGGTGGAACTCGCCAGCCAGGTGCTCAGCCAGCGAACGGCGATCCTCGCCCGCATCCGGCGGCTGACCGACCTCACCCCCAGTTCGCTCAAGATCCGCATCCATGGCGATTACCACCTGGGACAGGTGCTTCGGGTGGGGCAGGACTTTGTGATCCTGGATTTCGAGGGAGAACCGGCCCGCACCCTGGCGGAACGCCGGGCCAGACAGTCGCCCCTCAAGGACCTGGCGGGAATGCTGCGATCGTTCAGCTATGCCGCGCGAGTAGCGCTGCAGTCGCACGCCGCCCGGCGGGCCGCCGATCCCGAGCGGCTGGAGCCGTGGGCCCGGCTGTGGGAACAGTCGGTCTCGGCGGTGTTCCTCAACGCCTACCGGCGCACCGTGAAGGACTCACCGCTCCTGCCGGCGACGCCTGACGACCTGGCTCAACTGCTCGATACTTACGCGCTCGACAAGGCGCTGTACGAGCTGCGCTACGAGCTGGGCAATCGTCCGGCCTGGGCGGGGATCCCGATTCGGGGGATTCTGGAGCTGGTGGAGTAGGAGCGCAGCCGTCGGCTACTGCTCCGGACCGCGGCTCCTGCCACCCGCCCCGCCGCAACCCCACCGTCACCACACAGGCGATCAGCACCACGCACGCCATCGTGATGAGGCTGTAGTCTCCCGGATAGCTGATCCCGATCTTGGCCAGGTGGGTGCCGATGGCTCCGATCATCAGCACGGCGCCGAGGCCGGCGCCGATGACGGCTCGCGCAGGCCACAGGAGCAGCACGACTGCCACCACTTCCAGCACACCCGTGGCAAGCCGCCCCGCTGGTTCGGCGCCGAGCAGGGTAAAGAGCGCTACCGCGTCCGCTGCGCCGACGAGTTTCGAGACGCCGGCCATGCCGAGAATGGCGGCGGCAACGAGCTGCGCAGACCCACGCGAGGATGACGCGGGTCCGGGAGGTCATCATTGGTACCCTCGGATTAGGGAGAGAGGTGTAGTCCAAAGATAACGCCGCAACGGGCTCACCGGATCTCCCTCGCTCGCCGCCGCCCGAGTCGCCTACCGGAAGGTGATCGGCCGCGGCAGGATCGAGCAGTAGCCGTTCTCGTCCTGCACCGCGCCGGACATGTCCCAGTAGAGCGTTGACTGCCCCGGCGAGACCAGCGGAGCGGTGAGCGACACCAGCTGGTTGGCGCTGACCCCGCGCCCCATGGCGGCGGCGGTGTCGGTCGTGAAGAAGATGGCAACGTGATCGTCCACCGCGCCCGCAGCATTGTCGGTGCCATGACCGATGATGGCATTGCCATCCTGGTCAATCCAGTCCGTCTCCCCGTCGCGATAGATGTCACCGACGTAGGTCTGGGTGGAATCACAGGGGCCGAAGCTCCGCTCCGGCACCATGGACAGCACATCACTCATCCGGAAGATCATGCACGGATAGGTGCCGGCATCAGGCTCGGCCTGGAAGAGGACCTGGTTGAGCGCGAAGTCCTTGAGCGAGCCGCTCGTGCCATAGTCCTGCACCAGGAACGGCGCGGTGCAGTCGGGGTTGGGAGAGAGGTACAGCGAGTACATCGCGATCCACATATGCCGGGGCGCCGCCGAGTCGGTGGCGAAATTCGCCCGGGGGAGTGACGACCGGGGAGACACACCCGGTTCAGCAGATGCCAGTACGGGGCTCGGAGCGGCCTCGGAGGACCCGTAGATGACCAGCGCGGGGGCCGGTGAGGTCTGCGACGAACAGGCCACGGTCGCCAGGAGCGCGACCACCACAGGACCGAACCGAGGACGGCAGCGCGACATGTCGAGCTCCAGATGGGAGGGTTATCTGGAGTATCGGACGATCGGTCCCGGGAGTTGAGCGACACCGAAGCGGACCGGCCCCCGCCCCCGGCCGGTCACCCGTTCCCCTACTCCCCTCCCATCCAGGCGATCTCCGCCCGCCACCCACTCGGACGATCGAACAGGCGGAGCCGGGGCCAGCTGAGACCCTGGGTCGGCGAAAGCACCAGCAGGGCCAGATGCAGCGTATCGCCAACGGTGTCTCCCGCGATCCCCATCGCCACGCAGGCCCGACGATAGGTGGGCCAGGCCGGATCGTGGCGCTGGGCCCGGCACTGGCCCCAGTCGCCGTAGCGAATGGGCCGCCGCCACTGCTCCAGCGCCGGGAGCGCCGCGGCGGGATCTCCGCCCAGCACCAGGAGGGTGGGACGTGAGGCCGGGACGAAGAAGACCGGTGCCGGGTGGGGCAGCCGGACTACCCGAGGCTCGATCCAGAGGGTGTCGCAGGGGGAGAGATCGGGGCACCAGCGCCGGGACGCCGTCGCGGCTCTTTTCCCAGGGCAGCGCATCGATGGCTTCCGAGAGTCCAGCGGTAATCGAAGGAGCAACGGTCGGTGGGTCACTGCAGGCCGTCGTAATGGCGAGCAGCGCTACGATGCAACGGGCTCGTGGAGGGACCATGCGGGCCTCCCGGGAAGGGGTCCAAGTCGGGCTCGGGCGGTGCCGGTTCCGGCGTACGCGCGCGCGGCCACCTCAATGGTTGGTCGGGTCAACCTGCTTGGCTCAATCCACCATACGGTTTGCCGTAGGGGGGTGCAAGTCACGGGCGCGCCCCGTCCGCCCGGACGCCCCCGTGCCGCTCCTGCAGGGCAGGCCGCTGCCAGCCCTCCGGTTGAGGCGGCGACGCCCCACAACTGACATGGCACCTGTGGGATCGGCGCCCCGAATTCGGGGCCGAAACCGGGCCCAAATCATCCTTTCAGTGTCATGATACTACTCATAGTGTCATAAATCACATAAGCGATTACGTATTGTCCTGTAAGCGTTTACAGCATCCTGTGCTTTGCAGCGTCTAATAACATGACACTTCTTGTGCGGGCTGGTACGGCTAGTGCTTCCTCTGGCACCCGGAACTACATCGGCCATGTGAAGGAACCAGAAGATCTGGAGCAACCTCATGAAGGCGCGTCTTCTGAAGGTGGCGTTCTTCGCCGCGGTGGCCGCAGCCGTCCTGGCCTGCGCCGCCGACCAGGGCCCGACCGAACCAGGTACGATCGGCGCGGCGGCGGCCCGGGGCGGCATCCCGAACGTGGGCGTCGGGCTCTCCGCCAACACCGCCAAGCTCCTCTACTGCAACCCGAGGCCGGAAGTCGTCTCCCGGGAGCGGATCGGGCCGGATGGCGGCACCATCTGGGCGGGCATCCATCGGCTCAAGGTACCGGCCGGCTCGCTGTCGAGGCCGACCATGATCACCATGACGGCGCCATCGGATACCGCGGCGACCGTCACCTTCCAGCCGGAGGGCCTGCGGTTCAAGGCGGGCCTGCCCGCCACCCTGACCATGTCCCTGAACGGGTGCGCCACACCACCGGTCAAGAACGTGGGCATCGTCTACGTGGACGACCTGTTCACCATTCTCGAGAAGCTGACGACGAAGTGGAACGGCAACAGCGGCACGCTTCAGGCGGAGCTCGGGCATTTCTCCCGCTACGCGGTGGCCTGGTAACAGGACAGCCTGACCAACCCTGAAACCTCACCCCTACTGAGGCACCACGTGCCCCTACCGATGGCAAAGGGCCCGACAGAATCCGAAGAGGCGGTGCGCCCCGGACCGGGCCACCTCCAGGCCGGATGCCGTCACCAGCTCGAAGGACGATTGGCCGATGCCCTCACGAGCTTCGCCCAGGCGATTGACCTCGCCCGCGGCGAGCAGGACCAGTCCACGCTGGCCGAGGCGCTCCGGCGGTTCGCCGTGCTGCACCAGCAGCAGGGAGAATCCGACGCCGCTCGCCGCTACGCCAATGAGAGCCACCAGCTGGCCGCGGCCGAAGGCGATACCGACCTCGCGGCCGAGGCGCTGAATACCCTGGCGGGAATCGCCTTCGAGACCGGCGACCTGGACCACGCGGCCACGACTTATCAGCAGGCACAAGAAACCGGCTCAGCCAACGCTCCGCTGCTCTCCCGGATTGACCAGAACCTGGGCAACATCGCGAGCATCCGGGGAGACCAGCAGGCGGCGGAGCTGCACTATCGGCGGGCCCTGGCCGGCCACGACGAGGCCGGGGACAACCGGCTGGCGGCGCAGGTGCACCACAACCTGGGCATGCTGGAAGCGGACCGCGAACGCTGGGAGATGGCCCACCGCCATTACAGCCGCGCCAGCTACCTGGCGGGGCTGGTCGGCGACGTGCACCTCGAGGCGCTTTGCGCGCTCAACCGGGCCGAGCTGCACTACGCCCTGCAGCAGTACGAGGAAGCCCGCCAGCTGGCGGAACGGGCGCTGGCCACCTTCGACCGCACCAACTCGGTGGCCGACAAGCCCGACGCCTACCGGGTCCTGGGCATGGTCTTCTACGCCACCGGGATGCCTACGCTGGCGGAGTCGCGCCTTTATTCGGCGATCATGGCTGCCGATGCCACCGGCGGCCGCCTGAGCGAAGCCGAGGCCTGGCGCGCCCTGTCGGAGCTGCAGGCCGATCAGGGCAACATCCTCGAGGCCCGCGCCTCGCTGGCCCGGGCCAGGCTCCTGTTCCAGGGTCTTGGGGCCAAGGCGGACGTAAAGGATGTGGATGCCCGGCGGCAGGCGCTGCCCCGCTGGGTGCGCCGCTCCTCCGGCGGGAAGCCCCCCACCGGCGAACGCCGCCGCCGCCGTACCTCGCGCCGCTAGCCCGGCGCGCCGGCTCCCGGCCGACTCAGCGGCCGCCGGGCAGGAACCCGTTCACAACCAGAAAGTCGCGGATCTCCGGCCAGGGGCGGTGACAGTCGTTATGTCCGCACGGCATGAGGCGGAGCGGCACGCCGGCGGCTTCCGCCAGGCGCTGGCCGTGGCGGGTCGGGATGGTATGGTCGTGCTCGCCGTGGAGGATGAGCCGGGGCCCGGAGTAGGCGCGCACGGCGGCGAGGTTGTCGAAACGATCCCGGACCAGGAACGGGGGCGCCCCCATCCCCCAGGCGAACGCGGTGGTGTTGGAGAACGTGGATTCCAGAATCAGCGCAGCGGGGCTCCGAGTGGCGGCAAGGGCGCACACGGCGCCGCCGCCCAGTGAGCGGCCGTAGGCCACGATCCGCGTCGAATCGACGCCTGCCTCAGCCCTGGCCCAGTCGAACGCCGCCTCGAAGACCTGCTGAATAGAGGAGCGGGACGGCGAGCCACCGGAGTTGCCATAGCCCGGGTACTCAACCAGCAGCACCCCCATTCCCCACCGCCTGGGCGTGTCGAAGTCGGGGGGCCAGTAGTGGATCAGCTCCCCGTTGCCGTGACCAAAGAGGAGGATCGGCGCCGGCCCGGCGGTCCGTCCGTGGGGTGGGAGATACCAGGCCTCGGTGCGGCCGGCGGGAGAGTCGAGCCAGACGACAGTCGCATCGCCGGGCACCGGCGGCGCTCCGTCCACCGGCGGCGCGGGATACATCAGGCGTCGCTGGGCGAAGAACAGCAGGGTCCAGTAGATCGCGACCAGCAGGACCAGGTTGACGGCCAGGCGGGTAAGCATGCCTCGAGCGCTACCCTCGCGCGGCAATCTCCCTCAGCGCAACGGCCAGCCGGTCGGCGTCGGCGAGGGTGTTGTACAGCGCCGGCGTTACCCTGACACAGTCGCCGCCGGCCAGGCCGGTCCGCCAGACAGTGAAGAGCCCGTACCGTTGGAGCAGCTCGGCGACCACGGCCTGGTTCTCGACCTTGCCGCCGCGGCCATGCAGGCGAAACGAGGTGATCGCCGCCACCGCGTCGGGATCGTCCACGGTGAGCAGGTCTATGCCCGGCGTGGCCCGGACCTGGGAGACCCACCGGTCGCGGAGATGGCGCAGTCGCGCCGCCTTGTAGGCCGGGCCCACCGCGGCGTGAAAGTCGAGGGCCGCCGGCACGGTGAGATAGGTGGCAAAGCTGGCCGTCCCGGTGTGGATCCGGCTGTCGATGCTGGAGGCGGGGGCGGTCTCGTCGGCGTACATCCGGTCGATGTCCGGGAGCCGCCCTTCCCTGATGTACATCACTCCGGCGCCGATGGGCGCCCCCAGCCACTTGTGGAGATTGAACCCCACGAAATCGGCATCGAGGTCCGACAGGGTCAGCTCCACCTGGCCGAACGAGTGGGCTGCGTCCACCACCACGTCCACACCCCGGCGCCGGGCCAGCTCGGTGATTTCCCTGACCGGCAGGATCAGGCCGGACTTGTTGTTGAGGTGGGTAAGCAGGAGCAGCCGGGTGCGGGGATGCCGGGTCAGGGCCTCGTCGTAGGCGGCCAGTGCCGACGCTCGGGTGGCGGGTTCCGGCAGATCGAAGTGCTCCACCGTCACCCTGCGCCGGTCGGCCAGCCAGTTCATGGCGTACTGCATCGCCGCGTAGTCCACGTCGGAGTAGAGTACCGTGTCACCGGGCCGGAGCTGGTTGTACTGGGCAATGAGACACTGCAGCGCCTCCGTGGCACCACGAGTAAACGCGATCTCGCCGGGTTGGGCGCCGACCAGGGCGGCGACACGAGCACGCGCGGCCTCGAGATCCGCGTCGTAGCCGCGGCGGGCGTAGTGCGAACTTTCCAGGTTGACGCGGTCGATGTGCCGGTGAAAGTCCGCCAGCACCGGCACCGCCATCATGCCGTAGTAGCCCGCCTCAAGATTGGTAAACTGATCTGGAGATTCGATAGTAGGCGCGGACCCGGCCCCAATAGGCCTCGTCCCGGGCCACCACTCCGGCGGGTCCGGCGGGACGATTGAGGGGAGGCAGCGGGTCCTGGTGCCGCCTGGAGGGGGACGGGATCGTGCTGGCGGCCGGCCGCGAGCCCGAACCCGGCCAGACCGCTGGCTTCGAGAAAGCTTCGGCGGGTGATCATGTGCGGAATATAGACTTTCGGTGGGCCGCCCGGGCGGGGGTCGCCAGTCCGCCCGTCTGCCCGGTTCCTACCTCCGCACCAGGCGCCAGGTCGTGGCCACCGTTCCGCTCACGTCGTTGACCGCCTCGACGTCGGGGTGCTCACAGCTCTTCTTGCCGTCATCCGTCGTGTAGTCCCGCGACACCTGGTCCATGATCTCGATGACGGGGCTGTCGCGTCGTCCGCTCGTCCACACCGGTGGCTTTGAATCATGAGGTCATGGTGACGCTGCCGGTGCAGCAGCTGGCGCAGTTGAAGGTGGAAAGCGAGTCGGCCCTGCAGGCGGACCAGAGCGCGGGCACCTGGGCGACCCTGCGGTGGACACCGCTGCGGTGAGCAGGGCGCACACAATTCGAGGTAGGCGGGACATGGGGAGAGACCGGTGAGACCCTCGGAGGTCGCCGTACCGTTATGGCTCGAACGTCACCCGGTACGTTCCGCTACCCACAAGGTCACTTTGGCAGCGGAGTCTGAGGAGATACGTGCCCGTGGCCGGGAGAATGATGGAGCCGGTCACCACCACATTCCGATCGTACGCCGCCGCCGTGCCGAGCAGCGTCATGCCGGATGGATCGAACAGCTCCATCACGACATCACTGGGCAAATATGGCCCGAAGGAGGCGATGCCGAGATTCACGGACTGGCCGGCGATGCCGGGGAAGGTGAACTCATCAATGTCGCCGACGAAGTCGATCGTCTCCTGCGCGATCGTATCGCCGACGGCTACTGCGGCGGGCCGGGTCTCCGGGGCGCGGTTGACCGTACGGGCCTGGATCTGATAGGGACCGGCGCCCGTGAAGCTGCCCTCTGGCGCCAGGACGGAGGCCAGCCGATCTTCGGCCGCTCGTACCACTACGTGCCCCCCGGCCGGCATGAGAAACCGGCCGCTCGCCGTGGTCGTGCCATCCTTGAAAGGGAGCGAGTCACCCGGCAGGAAGAGATGAAGTCCGGTGTTCCCCCAACCGGGGAGGCTGGCGAGAATCTGGAGCTCGGTCCCGGGCAAGGCGCTGAGCGCGTATTCATCAACGTCGCCCAGCCAGTCGTAGGCCTCCAGGAGAGGGGCGGCATCCGGAACCAGAACCTGCGAGGCGGTCTCCGGTGTCCGGGGGACGGAGTCGAGCTGAATGGTGAAGGCGCCCGTGTCGCTGCGGGCCGCACCCGCGAGAGACGCCCGGAGCAGGTAGCGCCCGCTCCTGGGCAAATCGAACCGGCCGGTCCCGACGTTGCCGACCGCGGCGATGTAGAAATTGGTGCCGACGGAGTCCGTCAGGCTGCCCCCCGCAGCCACGGGACCGGTCGCCAGGATCCGGAATTCAAGCAGTTCGCCCCGCTGGTAATCCAGCGTGTAGGTGTCCAGATCCCCAGGAACCTCAATCGTGCCGGTCGTCGAAGTCCCGGACGCGACGCCGCCGGCTCCCTGCTCCACACCCTTGTCGCTGGCAAAGCTGAAGAACCGGTAGGAACCGTAGTAACGCGGCGAACCGCCGCCGGAGACCATCGCCGGCATGGTATCCGTGGGCTGCCACAGCAGCCCCGACCCGCAGCTCACCTCGGTCTCCAGCCCCTGCGGATAACACCCGATTCCCTGGGATCCCGGAAGGGTCATGGCGACACCGCCAATCGGGGGGGAGGGCCGCTCCAGAAAGACGACGAGCGCGTCCGGTATTGCGGGCCGGACCAGCAGAAAGTGGTCCTCGTCACCGGGATAGTCGAGGATTTCCGCAGATACCGTGTCATTCATGGCCACGAGCGCCGGGACGTGTTCCGGCAGGGTGTCGATGAGATAGGGAAAGATGCGGTAATCGAGGCGTCCCAGCCCCCCAGCCGCCACCCGCACGGTGAGCAGCTCGGTCTGGGTGGCGGTGAAGACGCCGGTCTCGTGCTCGGCCATGGCCGAATCGCCGGCCCCGCTGACGGCGCGCTGCGCGAGCTGGGTCGGACCGCTGAAAACGTCGAGGCTGGCGTAGGCGCCCTGACGGCCCGCCCCGGCGTGAACGAAAGCGTCGAGTTTCTGCCCGGCCGTGACCGGAAGGAGGAATTCATCAATGTCGCCGACGTAATCAATGGCCTCGCCGACCAGGGTATCGCCGGGGGTGAGCATCACCGGCACGTGCTCTGGAGCCCGAACGATCTCGCGCACCTGGGCCGCATAGCGGAGCGCGGCGGCAGGTCCGGTGAGCGCCCCGAGCTGGTTGGTGAAAAGGGTAAGCTTGAGCGTCCCCGGCGTCGGCGGCTGGAAGATGCCGGAGTTCCTGTCCTCGAGGCCGGCAGAGTCCTCGGCCGAGTTGACCGTGAAGGAGCCGTTGATCCCGGCACCGGTGATCCCGAGGGCCACCGGCTGGCTGAGGCCCGGCCCCGGGTTCCCGAGGTAGGCGATCAGTTCCCTTGAGGTGGAGAGCGGAATGGTGAACTCATCAATGTCCGCGATATTTTCGAGCACCTCACCGCGAAGCGTGTCGCCGATGGCAAGCGTGGCGGCGACGTGCTCGGGTCCCCGGTTGACCTGATAGGCCCAGATCCGGTAAGGCCCACCAACTGGACCGAACTGTGGCCGCACCTCGACAGTCACCTTGCCCGAGGCGGGCATGATGAAATGGTCGCTCCGCCGCCGCAGCAGCGCGTCGGGAGCGCTGTCGGGACTGTAGCGCCCACCGAGGTCGTAGCCGACGGTGACCCCCTTGATGGCGAGCAGGAAGTACTCGCGGAAGTGGAGCAGGAGCGCCATGGTGGCCCCCGGAGGAGCCTGCAACTCGTAGGTGTCGATGTCTCCCGGGTGTGCAAACGACTCACCGGTGAGCGTATCTCCGGCGCTGAAGACCCGGGGGGCAGTCTCGGGACCCGGGTTCACGCCAAAGACCACCATCCTGAACCGCCCATTGGCGGGACCCAGTACCTTGGTGATCTCCAGCTCGAGCGAGCCGGCGGGCACGATGGCTGGCCCGATCCGCACCTCGCGGGTGAGGCCCTCGGCTGCGGGATCGAGGACGAACTGCCCAAACCCCACCAGGCTGCCGGTTCCAAGATGGCGGACCGTGACGCTATACCCGCCCACCAGACCCTGGCCGAAGACCGCGATCACGGTATCCGTCGGGACATTGAGGCGGTAGAACACCCGCCCTGCCGGAGGGATGTCCCCGGCAACCGTGTCACCGAGCACGAGCGAGCGTATCGGGGGTTCGCCGCTCGGATCGGTGCCCTCTCCGCCGCCACAGGCAAGAGCCAAGACCAGCGCTACCAGTACCGCGGGCCTGCCATGGCGGCCTTGTGGGCTCTGGAGGGTGGTGCCTGACATGGGAGAATACGCCTCGGGGCCGAAAGGGACGGGCGTGGCGGGACATTCCCGCAATGGCCCGCCGCACCTCGGATCCAATATGCACGAATGCGTCGGCCGCGCCATCACGGCCGGAGCTGTTTGCGAGGTGCACACCCCGGATTGCCTCACCTCGGGCCGGAGCGGGGCACCATACCCACACGCCTGGCGGACGCACAGGGACCGCCACGCCCCTGACCAACGAAGGCGACGATCGCACCGCAGCACGCTAACCGGGGACCAGCTGGCCGACGCGACCTCCCGGCCGGCGACTCCCGTCTAGCGGAGCGAGGCGACGACGCCAGTGCCGAATTGCAACGGCTACCCTGTCAGACTGCGAGCCGGGTCTGCGGCGGCTCCCCCGGGCTTCATGGCTCGGACCACCTCCACCAGCTGGTCCAGTGCCTTGCCCCCGCCGTCGTGGAAGCCCATTTCCTCGTGACTCTTCCGCTCCGCCGCTCACCCCTCCCAGGGTCTACTCCCGGGGGGTCCGGAGCCCGTGCTCCACCCCCTCGACCAGCTCAGCGACGGCCCGGAAGAGATGGACCAGCCCGTAGGCGAGGACCCCGTCGTAGGCGCCCACCTTCATTTCCATGGAGCCCACCGCCATCTCGACGGTGCCGCCGGTGACCGACTCCCAGACCTCGATCAGGCTGGTGGACACCAGGACCAGAGCCACCACGAGGTTGGTAGCGGGGTGATGCAGGATGGCGCGGAACTTCTGCATGCGACCCTCCTGGGTGCCGAAGCGGGCAGGTGGGGTAGCGGAACGAGCCGAAGGAGATGTTGGGAGACAACGGCCGGGAGTGGCCGCTGGTTCCTGCTGGGGGGGGCGCCAGATCCGGACGGCACCCGGAAGGGGCAATACCATACTGTCGGTGGGCCCATCTGAGCCGCACCATCAGCCAAAGCTTCAGCGGCCCGGGGCCGGCCCGGGCAGGTCTACCGCGCCTGTTTCCGGACCTTGTCGGGTTCTGCCTGCTCGAGCCCGCCAATTATCCGCGCGGCCACCGAGACCCTCACAGACTTCCGTTTGAGGTTGCGGAGCTTGGTCTTGCGGACGGGGCGTTTCGGAGTCGCCATTGGGCTCTCCAGATGTGGGGGGCGGAGACGGACAATCCCCGCGCCGCCAACATAGGATCGCGGTACGCCGCTCGCAACGGGGCTGGGTGGCAGGGACCCGGCGGGGGCCGTTATCCCGGGCAGAAGCCTGGCCAGAGGGAAGGGCCAGCCGGGGGACTCCGGCCGGGCGCCGGCCCAGGTTGGCCCATTCGAGCCGCGGGCAATCTTGCTTGGCCACGGCGGCTCGCGGAGTCCCCCGACCGGGCCGACCGGAGGCAAGCCAGAGAGGTGTGCGGGTATTCCCTCTCAAGCCGTCATTCTCGGCGCCGACCCCGGCCGGCTGCCCTCCGGGTGCGCTTGCGGGCCGGTGGGGGGCTGGTAGCTTGTTGGCATCCCGTTCAACCGAGACGGATGCGTCCCTGGCGCCGGGCGGCTGAAACCCTCACGATTGCTCTGCTGCTCTCCTGCTCCGATGACGGGGGGCCCCGGGTCGTAGCCGACCTGGCCTTCGTCCAGGATCCCCTGGTCGTCACAGTCGGAACGTCACGCCAGCTCACCGTCCGGGTCCTCGACGACCGCGGCCGCCGGATCGACGGGGTCCGTGTCGCGTACCAGTCAGTGGACAGCCTCGTCGCGCGGGTGAGCGCCTCCGGCGTGGTGAACGGAGTCGCACGGGGAAACACGGCTATCCACGCGACGGTCGGGGCCATCAGCCGAAGCGTGGCGGTTTACGTCGCCCCACCGGTGTCGGGAATCGCCGTCCAGCCGACATCCCTGGATCTTACGGTCGGGGCTACCTCCTATCTTCTGGCCTACGCCCTGGACCCCACCGGAGCGGTCCTCACCAACTTCACGCTTCCCTTCCGGTACACCTCCACGGACACGACCGTCATCCGGGTGGGCCTGGAGTCGGCATCGGTGGAAGCCTTGGTGGCCGGCAGCGCCACGCTGGTCGTGCGCATGGACACCATCACCATCAACATCCCGGTGACCGTCGGCATCGTGCCGACCACGATCGCGACCACCCCCACGACACATATCCTTGCCCCCGGGGATTCGTTTGCGATCACCGCCCAGGTGCTCGATGGCATTGGCCAGTCGATCCCGGGAGCCACCTTTACCTATGCCTCCGATGACCCCGCCCTGCTGCGTGTGACGTCGGCCGGAATGGTCACTTCCATCAGTGGGGGAGGATCGGGGACCATCAGCGTGCGGAGCGGCGCGCTGGTTTCAAGGGTCGGAGTGCTGGTGGGCGGCCCCTTCAACGGCTCGGCGTCGGTCCTGACGTACGCCCTGGCGGACGAACCCTACGCCGTGGCGTGGCACAGCAATCGCCTGCTGGTCAGCCAGGCAGCGGTGACCTCCGTGGCGGTAGGCGACTTCTTCGTGCCTGGCGACCTCACCCCGGTATCCGTCGGGGGGGCCCCGCTTGGCGTGGCGATCAATCATGCCGGCACCCGCGGGTTTGTGGCGCATGCCAATGGCGTCGCCGCCATCGACCTGGCCACGCGCACCGTGGCGGCCGAATTCCCCGCCCCGCGGTCCGGGAACAACTACGATGTCGAGGTCTCCCTGGACGACCAGCGGATCTTCCTCGCCAACGAGTACGGCGTCTACGCGCTGAACGCAACGACGGGGGCCACCATCAACCGGTACGTCGGCGTTGGGATGTTCGCCCTCGCGCATCATCCCGCGCTGGCCCGGCTCTACGCGTTGGAGACCGGCACAGGCGATGTCCTCGAGCTCGACGCCGAGAGCCTGAGCTTGCGCCGCCGTTTCAGGGCACCGCTCCGGGCGGGGCCCAAGGATATCGCGATCGCTCCCGATGGGAGTGAACTGTACCTCGCCGCCCAGGGCGACCAGGTGAGTGGCCAGATTCAGGTGTGGGACCTGGTCTCGGGACAGCTGGTGCAGCAGGTCATGGGATCGGAGAGCTTCGGCGTGGCGGCCAGCCCACCCTATCTGCTGGTCACGGCGAGTCAGGCCAACGAGATGCGTCTCTATGACCGCCGGTCCCGCGTGCTGCTCGCGACCGTTCCCGCTTCGAGCCCTCGCCGGCCCGCGACCACCAGCGGCGGCGTCTGCTTCTTCGTGCCGGCCGAGGGTGGGCAGGTGCTGGACATCTGCCGATAGGGGCCTGGGCGGCTCCCCTGCTCGCAGCGGAGCCGAGGAAGCCCCACCGGGTCCGCCGGAGGCCCGGAGACACAAGACCCCGGGGCCGGATGTCAGGTCCGGCCCCGGGGTCGCGTGTGGGGAAGATCACAGGGCGCTGCGCGCCCGGGTTAGCCGATCACCCGCACTCCGAAAACCCGCACACGTGGCACTTGTTGCACCCCTCCGCGAACTCCAGCTGCGAGCCGCAGTCGGGGCAGGCCCCGGCCATCACAGGATCGCTCCGGTGGGAGAACATCTCCGTCTGCGGTGCCGTGCCGGCCACCTCGTCCGAAGGGCGGCTGGTGGCGACCGGCAGCGAGGTGAGGCTGCCCAGGGTGGGCGGCACGGCCCCCGGCAGCAGCTCCTGCTGGATGCCCTGCTTCTCCTGCATCCACTTCTCGATGGCGATGCCCACCGCGTCCGGCACCGAGAGCACCTTGTTCGGTCCGAGACCGATGGCCCGGTCGGAGGAGATGCCGCGAATCTGCCGATGGACTTCCTTGATCGGGATGCCAGAGCGGAGCGCCAGGCTGATCAGCCGACCCATCGCCTCGACGTCCGCCATGATCGCGCCGCCGGCCTTGCCAAGGCTCATGAAGACCTCGAACGGCTGGTTGCGATCGTCCTCCGTGATCGTGACGTAGAGGGTGCCGAGCGGGGTCTCCACCCGGCGGGTGGTGCCGCGGAGGGCATCGGGCCGCGAGCGCTTCTGGCGCCGCTGCATGCTCTCGGCCTCCAGCTCGTGCACCAGGCTCCGCAGCCGCTCGTTCTCGGCGCGAATCTCGGCCAGCTCGCCATGGAGGTCGGCCGATTCCGCCCGCCCGCCGCTGCCGGCCTGGAAGTTGAGGTCCGACCGGGCCTCCGACTTGCCGCTCGAGGTGGCCTGCTCGGCCACCTTCTGGGCGGTGGTGCCGGTGGAGAGGACCTGCATGTCGCGGCTGCCGTCGCGGTAGACGGTGACGCCCTTGCAGTTGAGGGCGAACGCCAGGCGGTAGATCTCGGCGACGTACTCCTCGGAGGCGTCGTTGGCGAAGTTGCAGGTCTTGGAGATGGCGCTGTCGTTGTGGTCCTGGAACGCCGCCTGCATCCGGATGTGCCACTCCGGCTTGATCTCGTTGGCGGTGGCGAAGACCCGCTGCCACTTCTCGGGCACTTCGTCAAAATGGATATGCCCCGCCGCGGCGATCCGGGTCATGAGCTGCTCGGAATGCCACCCCTCCTGCCGGGCGATGGCCACGAAGTCCTCGTTGACGTCCGGCATGAGCACGCCGGCCTGATTGCGCATGAAGGCCACGGCGAACAGCGGCTCGATCCCCGAGCTGCAGCCGGCGATGATCGAGATGGTGCCGGTGGGCGCCACGGTGGTGACGTTGCAGTTCCGGAGCCGGCGCATGGGCCGGATGCGGTGGCCCTGCGCGTCGCGGGCGCAGCTGGCGTCCGGACCCCAGATGCTCTGCTCCCATTCCGTGAAGACGCCCCGCTGGGTGGCCAGCCGCTCCGACTCGACCTTGGACTCCTCGTCCACGAAGGCCATGATCTTCCGGCCCATCTCGACGCCCTCTTCGCTGTCATAAGCGAGGCCCAGCTTGATGAGCAGGTCGGCCAGCCCCATGACACCCAGGCCGATGCGCCGGATCCGCTTGGAGAGGTGGTCGATCTCCGGCAGCGGGTAGTTGTTGGCGTCGATGACGTTCTCGAGAAAGTGGGTCGAGAGGTGGATGACCTGGCGCAAGTGGTCCCAGTCCACCTGGCCGTCCTTGACGAAGTACCCGACGTTCACCGAGCCGAGGTTGCAGACGTCGTAGGGCAGCAGCGGCTGCTCGCCACAGGGGTTGGTGGCCTCATAGGCCCCCAGGTGCGGCACCGGGTTGTAGTGGTTGGCCCGATCAATGAAGAAGACCCCCGGCTCGCCGGTCTTCCAGGCGCCGTGGATGATCCGGTTCCACACCACCCGGGCCTTGAGCTGCCCCACGACCTGCTTGGTCTTGGGGTGAATGAGGTCGTACTCGCTGTCCGCGTCCACCGCCGCCATGAAGGCATCGGTGACCGCCACCGAGATATTGAAGTTGGTGATCTTGCTGGTGTCGTCCTTGCAGGTGACGAACTCCATGATGTCCGGGTGGTCCACCCGGAGGATGCCCATATTGGCGCCCCGGCGGGTGCCGCCCTGCTTGACCACGTCGGTGGAGGCGTCGTACAGGGTCATGAACGAGACCGGCCCGCTGGCCACGCCCATGGTGGAACGGACGATGTCGTTCTGGGGGCGCAGCCGGGAGAAGCTGAACCCGGTGCCCCCGCCGGACTGGTGCACCAGGGCCATGGACCGGAGGGTGTCGTAGATGCCGTCCCGGCCGTTGGAGAGGGTGTCCTCCACGGGGAGGACGAAGCAGGCCGAGAGCTGCCCCAGGGGCCGGCCGGCGTTCATTAGGGTGGGGCTGTTGGGCATGAACATCCGGTGTCCCATGAGCCCGAAGAAGGCCTCTGCCAGCGCCTCCGTGGCCCCCGCCGACGCCCCGTACTTCCGGTCCGGCTCGGCGATGGTCCGCGCCACCCGCCAGAAGAGGTCCACCGCCGACTCGGTCGGCTTGCCCTGGTCGTCCTTGATGAGATAGCGCTTTTCCAGGACCGTGATGGCGTTCGCCGAGAGGTCGAGCGTGTGGGAATTGCCGGAAGTCGTCATGACCCGTCCCTGATGCCGAGGCGAGGAGTGTGCAGCGCCAGAACAATAATGTGGTAATGCGAGGTCAACAGGAGGAGAAACCGGTGTCAAAGCTAGGAACGAATCCGCTCCCCGCCAAGAGCCTCTGAATCCACGAATTATCGTGGGAAACCTGTTTTCACATCACAAACGTGGCAGCGCCCGCCGCAATGGCTCCCGGTGGAGGGGCAGATTCCGACGGGCTCGCCGACCAGCGGTCTCACCGCCCCGCCGGCGGAAACCGCCCCGCCCGATGAGCTCGGGCCTGTTCGACATAGTGCCGCCAGGTTTGCTCGATCCGGCGGGCCAACCCCTCGCTCACCTCCCGGACCACCTTCCCGGGCATGCCCATGACCAGCGAACGGGGCGGAATCCGCAGCCCCTCGGTAAGGAGCGCGCCGGCCGCGATGACACTGCCCTGCCCCACGTGGACCCCGTTGAGGAGGATCGCCCCCATGCCGATGAGGCAGTCGTCCTCCACCGTACAGCCGTGGAGAATGGCCCGGTGCCCCACCCCGACCCGGTTGCCGATGATGCAGGGGATCTCGTGGTCCACATGGGCGATGGTGCCGTCCTGGAGGCAGGTCTGGCTGCCGATCCGGATCGGGGCCATGTCCCCCCGGAGGACCGAGGTGTACCAGACACTCGATTCCTCGGCCAGGTGGACATCTCCCATGACCATCGCCCCGGGCGCCACGAAGGCCGTCGGGTGAACCTGGGGCTGACTCATGGCACGTCGGGCCGGAAGACGACCTGGGTCCAGCCGTCCACCGGCTGGCCAGCGCGCTGCGCCGGAGTCCAGCGCACGTTGAGGGCAAACGCCTCCACCGCGCGGACGAAGACGGGATCGCCGGGGGCCTGCGGGGTGCGGATGGCGAGGGTCTTTCCCTGGCTGGAGACCTTCACGATGAGTCGCACCGGGAGCGGGATCCCGTTCACGCCCGGCGGAATCGGGACCCGGTCAGTCTGCAGCAGCGGCCGCTGGTCGTAGCAGCGAGCCCCGAACCTGTTGCTCAGCTTGGGATTGTCACAGTCCAGTGCGGCCAGCGTACGGCGCCAGGCCTGCGCGGCGGAGTCGGAGTTGGTGATGGCCCGGGGCGCGGTGCCCAAACTGGGAGTGTACGTCAGGGTCTGCCCCGCCACGATGACTACGCTGTCAGTGAAGAAGGGGAAGCCCCGCGCCAGGACGCCGACCTCGTGCCCGCCCGCGGGGAGCGGGATACGGGGGCTCGTCTGGGACAGCTGGGCGCCGTCAATCATGACCTGGGACCCCGCCGGGAGCCCGCGGAGGAGGAGAACCCCGCTATCCCGAACCGGCGCGACCGGCGGGGCGGGCGTGGCGCCGCCGACCGGCGCCGGCCCCGGTTGGTCCGGGAAGGCAAACCCGAAATCTCCGGGTGCTGAGTCAGGACTCGGAATTGGCTGGGATGCCCGACCGGCATCGGTCGCCGCCGGGGCGCTGTCCGGCTGTACGGGAGCCTCCTGGACCGGCGGATGCCCACCCAGCAGGCCTTCCTTATACAGATACCAGCCGCCCGCCACGAATCCCCCAAGGATGACCAGGACCAGGAACCACTGCACCCAGCCGCCGGCGCGCGGCGGCGTGGCAGCCGCCACTGAACGGCGCATGACTGGCCGCCTCGGCGTGTCCACCTCCAGCGCCTGGCTCGGGCGGGGAGAGGTGAACGCCGGGGTCGGTGGCAGCGGCGAGCGCGGCGTCTGCAGCGCGGGGAGCGGTGTGGTGGACTGCACCGCCATCGCCGCTTGCGCCTGGGAGAGCCGCCGCCCGCCGGCGGCCGGAGCCTGGCTGGCAAACATCGCCGCCTGCGGCTGCCCGGAGAGGGCGGCCACCAGGTCCTCGGCCGTCTGGAAGCGATCGAACGGGTCCTTCATCATCAGGCGCTTGATGACCTCGAACAGACGCCGCTCATCGGAGCTATCGAGCAGGGGAACCGGAATGGGCTCCATGATATGCTTGTAGCCGATGGCGAAGCTGTCCTCGCCGTCGTAGGGCAGCTCGCCCACCAGCGCCTGATACGCCACAATGCCCAGGCTGTAGAGGTCACTGCGGCCGTCGATATTCTGCGCCCGGGCCTGCTCCGGTGACATGTAGTGCGGGGTCCCGATGGCCATGCCGGTTCCGGTGAGCCGGGACTTGGTACCCGCCTTGGCGATGCCGAAGTCGGTGACGATGCACAGGCCATGTTCATCGAACATGACGTTGTCAGGCTTCACGTCACGATGCACGATGCCCCGAGTGTGGGCGTAGCCCAGCGCACTGCCCACGTCCAGCAACAGCTTCCGGATCTCCGGCGGGTCCAGCTTCTTCCGCTCGTGCATGACCCGCGACAGCGAGCCGCCCCGGAGGTACTTCATGACAAAGTAGATCACCCGCCCCGATCTGCCGACGCGATAGATGGGGATGATATTGGGGTGTTCGAGCTGGGCGGCGGTACGGGCTTCGCGGGTAAAGCGCTCGACGAAGTCGGCGTCGAAAGCGAGGGAGAATGGCAGGACTTTGACGGCGACTTCCCGCTCGAGATGGGTCTCCCGGGCCCGGTAGACCACGGCCATGCCGCCCCGGCCGAGCTCCTCGACCAGCTCGTACTCGGCCGCCATGGCCTCGCGCACGAGGTCCAGCTCGGAGATATCGGCGGCGCCGATGGCCGCCACGGGGGCGCTGGCGCGGAGATCGAGCCCGCAGGTGGGGCAGAACTGGGAGGCCTGCTGTACCTCGGTTCCGCAGCGGGAACAGAACATGGCCGAACAGTAGGTGGCTCAACATGAGGCAGTCAAGCCGTAATTCCCCCGTATGAGGACAGGGCGGGAAGCCCTGCTAACGGATCTCGAAGCCGGTGCGGCTCTTGCGCTCGGAGCCGTCGGGATCCTTGACGATCGCCTCGATCCAGTACTTGCCGGTGTCGAGCTTTTCCAGCGACACCGTCCGGTGCACCCGGGCCACCGGGCCCTCCGCCGTTTCATCGAAGCCCAGCCGGATGGCCGGCTTGCGCGACCCGAAGAGACCCAGGAAGCCACCACCGCCTTGCTTGGTGATCAGCAGTTCGGTATGGACCTGCTCGCCAGGCGTGAGGCCGTACACCTCGTAGTACACCTCCATCGGAAGGTTCTGCCGGAAACGGCCCAGCGGGTTGAACCAGACGGTATCCTCGGGCTGCGGACGCCAGGTCAGGTTGGCCTCCCGGGCGCCCAGCACGATGCCGCTCAGGTCGAAGCGTCCCCCCGAGAAGTCGCCGGCGCTGATGGTGTCGGTGGCGAGGACGACACCGTTCTCGTCCCCCTGCTCCACGGCCAGGCGGTACCGCAGCCGGCCTGGAATGACCGGCACGGCGATCCGCCCGACCAGGTGCTCCCGGGCCGGCACCGGTTCCAGGGCCACGAACAGCCGGGTGGTGTCCACCCGGGCGACCGGCCGGCCGACCTGGTCGGTGACCGTGAGCCGGATACGTACCGGGTACAGGTGCCCCCGCCGGGAGGGGACCTCTCGCAGCGCCGAACCGGGAATGGCGTAGGTCACGTGCAGCAGGCTGCCGGAGGAATCCCGCCCCGCCACCACCACCCCAGTCTGTAACCGGAGCCGGGTGGCGTAGGTCAGTTCGTAGCTGTCGCTCCGGGTCCCCACCGAAATGCTCCGCCGACCGATGGAGCGCTCGTCGGTGAAGTACTTCTGCGATCCCGCCCGACCGGAAGTGAGCAGCTGGCTGTAGATGGGGGAGAACCGCTCCCGGGAGAGGATCAACTCGTTGGCGCGGGAACCGGAGGCCCCGGCGTCTCGGTCGCCCCGGAGCGCCACCGCCTCACTGAAGCCCAGGATGTCGAAAACGCTTTCGACCAGCTTGAAGTCCTGAACATCTTCGCTGGCCACAAAGTGGAAGATCAGGTCGCCGCTGGCCCGCTCGTACTGCCACGACTCGTTGAGCTTCATCCCTGGCGCGTTGTAGTTGGCCCGCCGGGTGGGCTCGCCGTGACGGAGGTAGATGATGCCGCGATCGTCGTAGTCGCGGCTGCCGGAGCGGAAGCGTTCGACGATATCGTAATGCCGGTTCCGGCTCACCAGTCGGAAGTTGGCGCGGGCGTAGTACAGGCGCCGGTAGTGCTCCCGCAGCCGCTCGCCGTCGGCCAGGAGGGCGCCGCGATCCCGCTGCGACCAGAACCGCCGCAGGAACTCCTGCCGCCTGGCCCCGGTGCTGAAATCGAACTCGGCCATGGCGCTGTCGTTGGCGATCAGGGCCAGGTCGGCGCGATACTCCCGCACCGACAGGGTATCGTCAATGCCGGCGCCATCGTAGTAGGGCTGCGCCCCATCGAGGGTGCCGCGGAGGAACCGGGTGCGCGCCAGCTCGAGCAGGCCCAGTCCCCGGTGGCCACCGCGGTCGAGATAGCCGCTGAAGGCGGCGTGCGCCGAGTCGGCGTCTCCCACCTCCCGCTCCACCCGGCCGCGGTAGAGCAACACCTCAGGATTGGCGGAAGCGGTGGTGGCGGCAGCCTGGCGGAGGGCCTCGCGGGCCAGATCGGTCTTGATGTTGACCCGCTGGCGGAGCGCGGTGGAGGCCAGCTCGACCAGCCCGAGCACGAATGACGGATCGGCCTGCACCGAACGGGCGTAGGCGTTGGCGGCCCGGGAGAGATGGTCCTTGCCGAACATCGCCTGCAGCCCGGACACCAGCGCCACCTGGGAGTCCCCCACCCGGTCCTCGGCCAGGCCCAGCCCGAACCAGCCCCAGGGCCACGAGGGCTCGAGCTCGGTGGCCCACTCGAACTCGCCGGCGGCATCCTCGAAGCGGCGGTCGCTGCCCAGCTCGCCCAGTCGCTGGGCCAGGAAACCCAGCCGGAGGTGGCACATGGCGTTGTTCCGATCTGCCTTGGCCACCGCGATGAGCTGTTGCTCGAAGGCCAGCAGGGAAACGCTGTCGGAGGCAGTGGCGAGCGAATCACGGAAGGCCCGGAGCGCCCGGCGGTCCTCGGGGGATTGGGCCCGGGCCCACGGGGCGAAGGCAAGCCCCAGGAGCCCGAGCAGGGCGACGGTCCGGCAGAAGGGACGAAGCTCCAGGCGCATTACGCTCAGAATCATGGGGGCGGGACAAGGGTCCGGGCGCGGCCCGGCCTGCTCTCGCGCTAGGGGACGTCCGACCGGGCGCCATGGGCCACATCCCCAAGCCAGTCGGCGATTCCATCACGGACGGCCATAGCGTAGCGCCGCTGTCCCGTTTCGGTACGAAGCGCTGCCTCCTGTTCCGGCACCATCATGAACAGTCCCTCGGTGAGCACCGCCGGCATCCAGGTGGGACGCACCAGCGCCAGGTCGCCCCGACCCACCCCCAAGTCTCGCAGTCCCAGCCGCAGGACCAGCTGCCGCTGGATCGCCCGGGCGAGGGGCAGGCTCCGCGGGTGGTTGTAGAAGACGCTGGAGCCGTTGTTGGTGAACGGATTCACCCCGTCCGGCAGGGCGTTGTTATGGACCGAGACCAGCAGGTCGGGAGCGACGCTGTCGGCCATCCGCACCCGGGGCCAGAGGTCCAGTGGGACGTCGGTGGTGCGGGTGAGCAGCACCGTGGCACCCTGCTCCTCCAGCAGCAGCCGCAGCTGCAGCGCCACGCCCAGGTTGGCGTCTGCTTCCCGGAGCCCGGTCGGGCCGGTGGCGCCCAGCGGCGGGTGGCCGGGGTCCACCAGGATGGTCATCCCCGCCACGGGCCGTTCGGGATCGATGTGCGGTGGTCGCCGCAGCTCCAGGATGAGATCGTTCCGGCTCCAGCGGGTGCGGTATCCCCAGATCGGGCCGGCCACATCGAGCGTGATGGTTACTTCGTCATCCGCCGCCTGCAGCCAGCGAATCTCCCGAAGGTACCGGTCGCTGGCCCCGTAGCGGGTCCAGTTGATGTCGCTGACGGCGTTGTACAGCCGGATCGTGAGCCGGGACGGCTCCTCTTCCATACGGAACGGGACCCGCGCGGCCAGTGGTATGCGGAGCTGGAGGCGATCGTGCAGCGGGGTCAGGGTGATGGAACCTACCGTCGAACGGAACGCCGATGTCCCCGCGGGCAGCAGCTGGGCGTCGGCGGCAGCGACCCACGCCTCCTGCCCACGCGAGAGCCGCACCCGGAGGTCCCCTCCCAGTCGGCCTGTCGCCACGGCGCGCGTACCGGTGGGAAAGAACCAGTGGTAGGTGGCTCCGGGGCGGGCGCGGCCCACGGTGAGGCTGTCAGTATCGCCCATCCGGGCGGTGTCATCCTCGAACTGGACGACGGGCGGGATGGAATCCAGGAGGCGCAGGTTCAACGGCCACGTGGCACGCGCAGTATCGCCGCCCAGGATGGCGAGCACGGTCGGCGCCTGGGCCATTCGGGGCCTCGGCGCTTGGGCCGATTGGAGAACCTCCGGGGCCGCCCCGAGGATCGCGGTTCGCTGCTCGCCAAGAGGCACCCCCCTGATCACCCCGGTGTAGCGCTCGGCGCGGGTGGGGGTGAGCAGGTTGGCGGTGTCGCGGTCGAAGGCCCGGATGCCCCACGGGACCTCGTCGGGCCCGATGTCGGGACTGAGCGGCACCGTTGTTCCGTCGGGAAGGAGCAACCGTACCATGGCCCCCGCGCTGGCCCGGACGCTGAGCGGGAGGTACTCGTGGGCGGGCCACCAGACCTGGCCGGCCGGGGAGAAGGACAGCGAGTCTATCCAGACCGGCGCCGCGGGCGCCTTGAATCGCCGGACCCGGTTCACCGGATGGACCAGGGTCGCGGAGTCGGTGGCGGTACGCGCGGTGATCACGAAGTCAATCACCGAATCGGGCGGGACGGCCACCCAGGCCAGCCAAGCACCATTGGGTGCCACCGCAACCGGTTCCCCGTTGACGGTGAGCGTGGCCTCCCCGGTGCCGGCAGAACCGAAAATGAAGGTGGAATCCCCCGCGTCGATCCGGTCGGTGGTCGAGGGGTAGGCCACACGGAGCCGGATCGGCCCCGAAACGGTATCCACGGGGGGGAGGCCGCTATCGGCCGCCGTGGCGATCGTGCGCCCCGCCGGCCCGGCGGCGGGCCCCTCCACCGGTGGCGTCCTGCCGGTTCCGGTGGCAGCGGTGCGGGCGGCGCAGGCGGCCACCAGGAGCAGGAGGACCGGTGAAAGCCGGTGGCCGGGGTCAGACATGGGCTGCAAGGTACACAGCCACCAATACTTACGCCAAATCATCCGTTGACGCTCCCAGCGCCAAATCCTAGATTGGAGGACACGTCTTAATGCTTCCCGCTTCCAGCACACCCGAGGATCACCGTATCGTCCAGCATCCGGCGCGTGCTGGGTGGCAGCCAGACGGCGTCCCAGCCCCAACGAGGAGTAATGGCTACTCCAGCACCTGACGCTTCCCGTGAAGTCGCGGAGGCCGGCGGTTCGGTCCGCTGCCCCTCCTGCAACACGCCGGTGGGCGCGGACCTGCCGTTCTGCGGCCGGTGTGGCGCCCGGCTCTCCCAGGCGCGCGCGGCCCACGCGTGCAGCCGCTGCGGCCGGATGAACGACCAGGGCTTCAAGTTCTGCCCGGCGTGCGGTCATACCTTCGGCGACACCGGCCCGCAGCCGCAGGTGCCCGGCATGTCCACGCCGGCACCACCGCCCGGGCAGGCCCACCTGGCGCTGCTGGACCGGACCGGAGAAGTGGCGCACCGCTTTCCCATTCACAATGCCGTGACCACGGTTGGGCGGGCCGGGGCCGACATCAATTTCGCCGACGACGAGTACCTCTCCCCGATGCACGCCCAGTTCCTGTTCGTGGACGGCATCCTGACGGTGCGGGACCTGGGCAGCAAGAACGGCACCTGGCTCTACCTCGAAGAGGCCCACCGGCTCACTGACGGAGACCAGATCCTCTGCGGCAGCCAGATCTTCCGCTACCGGCGGCTGGGCTATCCCGGCCCCCGCCCGCCGGAGCAGGACCAGACCCGGCGGCTCGGCAGCCTCACCCCCGCGGCCGACATCGCCAACATCGCCCAGATCCGCGCCGACGGCAGCCCGCGGGATATCATGCATCTCTCGCCCGGTCGGAGCGTGCGGATCGGCCGCGAGCAGGGCGACTGGCAGTTTCCGTTCGACTCCTCCATGAGTGCGCTGCACGCGCTGATTCGCAGCGAGGACGCCGATTTCGTGCTGCTGGACGCCGGCAGCCGCAACGGCGTCGCAGTGGCAGTCCGGGGCGAGCGGCGGGTGGGACCCAACGGGCGCCTCCTGGTGGGTGACCAGATGATCCGGGTCGAGATCGGATGAAGGTCTGCACCACCTGCAGCGCCGAGTACGGCGACGACCAGCTCTTCTGCCAGCGGGACGGCACACCCCTGCGGAAGTCGGGTGCATCCACCGACCTGGTCGGCCAGGTCATCGCCGACCGCTATCACATCACCAAGAAGCTGGGCGAGGGCGGCATGGGCCAGGTCTACCTGGCCGAGCATGTCAAGATGGGCCGTCAGTGCGCCATCAAGATCATGACGCCGGGCTCCATGTCCGACTCCGACGCCATCTCCCGCTTCAACCGCGAAGCCGCCAACGCCAGCCGGATCAATCACGCCAACGTCTGCGCCATCTACGACTTCGGTGAGACCAGCGACGGGCTCATCTACCTGGCGATGGAATTCATCGAGGGGAAGAGCCTCACCGACCTGCTGGAGGAGGTGGGCACCCTGCCGCTGCCCCGGGCGGCGGTGATGATCCAGCAGTCCGCCGACGCGCTGCAGGCGGCGCACGACTTCGGTATCGTGCACCGCGACCTCAAGCCCGACAACATCATGGTGGTCACCGCCCGCGGGAAGGACACCGTCAAGGTGGTGGATTTCGGCATCGCCAAGGCGGTCGGCGGGGACGCGGGAGAGCAGAAGGTCACCAAGACCGGGTTTGTGGTGGGGACGCCGGAGTACATGAGTCCGGAGCAGCTCTCCGGCGATCCGGTGGACGGCCGCAGCGACATCTACTCGCTCGGCCTGGTCTTCTACCGGATGCTCACCGGGATGACGCCTTTCCCTGCTGACAGCCAGCAGGAGACGATGATCAAGCGGCTCACCGACGACCCGGTGCCGCTGGCCGAGGCGCGGCCGGAGGTGCGCTTCCCGGCGGAGCTGCAGCGGGTGCTGGACCGGGTGCTGGCCCGGCTGCCGTCGGAGCGGTACGCCTCCGCGGCGGAGTTCGGGCGGGATGTGAAGGCGGTGGCCCAGACCAGCACCGGACTGGTGGATGTCGAGGCAGGCACCCAGGTGGTCAAGGCTGACGACCTCAAGAAGATGGTGCCTGCCACGCGGGTGGACCCGGCAGTGGGGCGGCGGGCGCCACCCGCCGCCCCACCGGCAGCCACGACAGTGACGCCGGCGGAGAAACCCCGTCGCGGATTTCCGGTCGTGCCGGTGGCGGCGGGAGCGGTGCTGCTGGCCATCGGCGGGGGGGCGGTGGCCCTCAAGGGGACGCTCTTCCCGGCCGCTGGTCCGGACAGCACCCAGCTGGTCGTGGTCCCGCCCGACACCCAGGCTTCCCAGGCCAATGGGACCACCACCACTGCGGGCACGAACCCGGGCACGAACCCCGGCGGCACGCCCGCGAGGCCGGACACCGTCGGCGGGACCACCGGCACCACCCCCCCGCCGAAGCCCCCGCCCAGCAACGGCCGGGACTCTGCCCGACTGCCGCAGACCAGCTATCCTGATGCGGCCGAGCTGGAACGTCAGCTCAACGTGTACTATGACGAAATCGGTTTCGCCGAGGACGGGGCCAAGCGGGTTGCGGCAAAGCGGCTGGGGGAGCGAATCTTCGGCACGACGACGCTGCCGGCCAAGCTCCGGGCGAAGGCGGCGTTTGTACTCTATCAGGCGTTTCTCGAGGACGGTAACCGGCCCGTGGCGCGCGACTGGCTGAACAAGGCCGTTCAGCTCGACCCGATTGATGAGTATCGCAACCAACTCCAGATCTTCAACTGAGGTCCTGTGGCCAACGGCACCGTCCACATCTCCGTCTTCGGGAAAACCGACCTGGGCCGCACCCGCGACCACAACGAGGACACCTTCCTCGTGGCGGATCTGTCGCGCAAGGTCGCCAGCCTGCAGCCTGAGGTCCGCGAGCACGAGGTGGGCGAGCGCGGCTCGCTCTTCATGGTGGCCGACGGCATGGGTGGCGCGGCGGCCGGCGAGGTGGCCAGCAAGATGGCGGCGGACTCCATCTTTACCCACATGTCCACCGTCTGGGCCCTGGATACCGAGGTAAACGCACAGCGGTTCGCCTACCGGATGAAGGAGGCGGTGGAACTCGCCAACCAGCGCATCAACACCCACGCCCGCGAACATCCGGAGGTCCGGGGGATGGGCACCACCGCCACCGTGGCCGGGGTGTTCGGCACCGACCTCTACCTGGCCCAGGTGGGAGACAGCCGGGCATACCTGATCCGCCGGGGCAGCGCCACCCAGATCACCAAGGACCAGTCGCTGATGCAGCGGCTGGTGGAAGCTGGTGAACTCACCGAAGAGGAAGCCGAACAGAGCGAGCGGCGGAACATCATTCTCCAGGCCCTGGGGCCTGATCAGCGAGTCAAGGTGGACCTGACCTGGCAGGCGCTCCGCAAGGGAGATGTGCTGGTGCTCTGCTCCGACGGGCTCTCGGGTCAGGTCAAGCGGGATGAGATCGGGGACCTGGTCAACGCCACCCCCGACCTGGTGGAGCTCTGCGGCCAGCTGGTGACCCTCGCCAATGAACGTGGCGGCCCCGATAACATTACCGCGGTGGCAGCTCGCTTCGGCGGAGCGGGCCTGCCCGAGCCGGATGCCGAGGCCGGTGTGGGCCATCAGGTGTATCCGTTGAGTGAGGGAGAGGCGACTACCGAGCCGGTGCCCGTGTATACCGGGAGCCCGGCTCCCGTCCCCCTGAGCCAGCAGGCGGGAACCCGCTGGGGCCTCGTGGGCGCGCTGGCGCTGTTTGCGCTGGCGGTCGCGCTGTTCTTCCTGTTGGGAGACCGGTGAACCCGCTCCCGGCTCCAGCACCATGAAGGCACAGTTCACCTTCATGTCGGGTCCGCGCGCCGGCCAGACCTGCATCTTCGGCCAGGCGTATATCAGCATCGGCCGTCATCCCCAAAGCGAACTGCAATTCGATGCGGACCAGGACCTCGACGTCTCAGGCCGGCATGCCGGCGTGGCGATCGAGGGGGACCTCTACGTGCTCCGCGACCTCGGCAGCACCAACGGCACGTTCGTCAACGGCAAGCGACTGACCAGCGATCACGTGCTGGCCTCGAAGGACATGATCCGCTTCGGGCCCAACGGGCCGCAGGTGGAGTTCACCGCCATCGGTGATGCGCGCAAGAGTCCGGTCCCGCCGGTGGCCGCCCCGGCCGTCCCGGGAACCGTGGTCTTCGGCAGCATCCCGGAGAGCCCACCCGCGCCCGCGCCCCCTCCGCCGCCCCGCATGACGCCCGACCAGATGGCCAGCCCCCGACGCACGCCGGGGCCGGGAACCACCACCCGCATCCAGGTCGAGGTCGAACGCCAGACCCGCGGGGCCCGGCGCACCACCTACGTGCTGTTCGGCCTGTTGCTGCTCCTGTCGGGTGCCTACCTGTGGCAGGCGGCGGCCACCGGCCGGGCGCTGGCCTCCCAGCGGACGATGCTGCAGAGCCAGGTCGACAGCCTGGTTTCACGGATCGGCACGTTGTCCACCAGCAGCGCCGGGCTGCAGGCCGCGCTCGAGTCGGCCCAGAGCCAGGCCCAGCTGCTGCAGCGCCAGCTGGCGGCCGCCCCCGCCGACGAAGCAATGATCAACGACCTCAAGCGCCGGCTCGATGCGGCGGTGCGGCAGCAGCGGATGCTGGCGGGCGCCGCGGCGCTGGATGCCTCCGGTATCGCGACGGCAAACAAGGAAGCGGTGGCGCTGGTGTTCGTGGAGTTCGCCGACGGCGAAGTGTTCACCGGCACCGGCTTCGCGGTGGAGACCGACCCCAACGGGGCGCTGCTGGTGACCAACCGGCACGTGGTCACCGATACCGCAACCGGCGGCCTGGCCACCCGGATCGGGGTCGTCTTCGAGGGCACCCGCCAGAACTTCAAGGCCGACCTGGTGCGCCTGCACCCGAGCGCCGATCTCGCGCTCCTCAGGGTGAGCATCCATCGCGGCGTCCCGGCCGTCGCCAGGCTGGCCGACACCACGGTCGCGACCCCGGTCGGTGCCCCGGCCGCGATTCTCGGCTTTCCCATGGGACTGGAGCTGGCGGGCGGCCGGGACTGGTCGCAACTGGGCGTCGCCTCCACCCTCACGCTGGGCACCATTTCCCGGGTCCTCCCGGTCCTGCTGCAACTGGACAGCTACGGCACCCAGGGCTCCAGCGGCAGCCCGATCTTCAACAAGCAGGGCCGGGTGATCGGGGTCCTCTACGGCGGCGAACGGGGCAGCAACGGCCGGATCATCTACAGCGTGCCGGTGAGATTCGTCCATCAGCTGCTGGCGATGGAGTAGATCGGAGCACGGATTCGGCCCGCGCGTCGCATCTGCTGCAGCCGAGGAACTGTTGCATCCAACCTGTTGCAATCATCCTGTGGCGGTCCGTCCACACCCGGCGGCCCGGCCGTGAGCGGTGATGGCGTCTTTCCCCTGATGACAGTCGCCTCGGGTGAGTCTCATCACCGCCGATTGGCACCCTTGCCCACCATCATGCGGGGATGCCATTCCGCCCCCGCCTTGCCTTCCTTCGCCCTGTTGCAGAGCGGCTCCGTTCCGGCATGGCCGTCGGGGGAACGCTGCTGTTCATCTTCGGGATAAGTGCGGGCGCCTACTGGACAGTGGAACGAATCGAGGCAGCGGTTCGCGAGTCGGTCCGGCGGAATCTCACCACCTCACTCGCCACCGCGCGTGAAGCTGTCGGGCACTGGGCCACTCGGCAGCAGGGGCTGGCGGCCAGCCTGGCCGCCGATCGGGATCTGAGCCGGGCCGCCGAGCGACTGGTGACCCGGGTGCCGGGGAGCGTGGGGACACAGGCCGCGCGGGAGGCCCTCCAGCAGGCCCTCGAGGACGCGGTCCGGGTCAACGGGCTGGACGGCTACTGGCTGGTGGCCCCCGACGAACGGGTGGTGGCCAGCTTTCCCGTCGGTCTTCCGGCCCAGTTCCCCAGCGCCTCCTCCGAGGCAATCGTCCGGGCGCTGGATGGCCTTCCCGGCATGAGTCCGTTCCCCGGAGACACCTCCGCCCCGCGCCTGGCCGCACTGGCTCCGGTCCGGAACCAGCGGGGGGAACCGGTGGCAGTGCTGGCCCTGGCCCTGCCGGCCACCCGGCAGCTGGCGCGCCTCGCCGATCAGAGCCAGCTCCGCTCCCAGGGACGGGCCGTCTTTTTCGATGCCTCCGGGCGGGTGCTGGGCACCTCGAGGGTCGCGCGCGGCTCGGAGCTCCCGGCGGAACTCACGGACCCGGCCACCGGACAGCTCACGCTGATGGCGGAGGCAGGGACCGCCGGCCGCGCTGGAGTGGACCTGGACGGCTACGCCGACTTCCGGGGTCGGCAGGTGGTCGGGGCCTGGACCTGGGATGAGCGCCTGGGGCTGGGCATCGCCGCCGAGACCGACGTGAGCGAGGCGTACCACGTGGTTCACACCGCGCGGAGCGCGGTGCTGGTGGGACTGGCGCTCACCCTGTTCCTGTTCCTGGGCGTCCTCGCCAGCCTCATGCAGGCCCGGCGGCGCGCCATCGCGCTGTCGGCGCTGCAGCGACGCCTCGCCGCGGTGCTCGAGTCCACCACCGACCCGGTCTGCTTCGCCGACGCGAACGGCAACGCGATCTACCTCAACGACGCGGGACAGGCCCTGCTGGGAAGTCGTGAGCAGCGCCCCAGCCTTCCCGGCGCCCCGCCACCGGCATGGACCCGCCTGCTCCTGCGTGAGGAGGGGCTTCGGCATGCCGACCGGTCCGGCACCTGGGCTGGGGAAACCACCATCCTCACCGCCGACGGGCGGGAGGTCACGCTGTCGCAGGTGATCCTCTGCCACCGCCGGGCGGACCAGTCGGTGGATTTCTATTCGACCCTTGCCCGGGACATCACCGAGCGCAAACAGTTCGAGCGCCGGCTGGCCAACGAGAAGGAGCGCGCCGAGGTGACCCTCGGCTCCATCGGCGATGCGGTGGTGCGAACCGATGCCGACGGCCGGATCGAGTACCTCAACATGGTGGCGGAAGAGCTGCTGGGCGCGCGCAGCGCCGAGGTGGTAGGCCGGACCATCGGCAGCGTCTTCACGCTGATTCACGAGACCACCCGGGAACCGCTCGAGAACCCGGTGGAGGCCTGTCTCCGGGAACGGCGGGCCATGGGACGGACCAACCTCTCGCTGCTGCTCAGGGGAGATGGCGGCGAGCTCTCGATTGACGACAGCGTGTCGCCGATCTTCTCCCGGGATGGGGAGGTGATGGGCGCAGTGCTGGTCTTCCACGACGTGAGCCGGGCCCGCACGCTCTCGCTCCAGCTGGCCCACCAGGCCAGCCATGACTTCCTCACCGGGCTGGTCAACCGGCACGAATTCGAGCGGCGGGTCGGCCGGGCGCTCAAGCGGGCCAGCGAAGATGGCACCACCCACGCGCTCTGCTTCCTGGATTTGGACCAGTTCAAGGTGGTCAACGACACCTGCGGCCACGTCGCCGGAGACGAACTGCTCCGGCTGCTGGCGGCGGTGCTGCAGCGCAAGGTCCGGCGGCGGGACACGCTGGCCCGGCTGGGTGGAGACGAGTTCGGGGTGCTGCTGGAAAGCTGTCCCCCGGCGCAGGCCAGCCGGGTGGTGGCGGAGCTGCTGGAGGCGGTGCAGGAGTTCCGGTTTGTCTGGGAGGGCAAGCCGTTCACGCTGGGGGTGAGTATCGGCGTGGTGCCGATCACTCCGCACAGCGAGAGCCTGGCGGCGGTGCTCCGCGACGCCGACGCGGCCTGCTACGCCGCCAAGGAGCGGGGCCGCAACCGGGTGCACTTCTACGAACCCAACGACGCGGTCATGGCCCACCGCCAGGGCGAGATGCAGTGGGTGACCCGAGTGACCTCCGCCCTCGAGGAGCACCGTTTCCGGCTGTACGGGCAGTCCATCGTGCCGCTGGTGCCCCAGGAGAACCAGCGGACCCGCTGTGAAGTGCTGATCCGGATGGTGGAACGGGACGGCACGCTGGTGGCGCCGGGCGCGTTCATCCCGGCGGCGGAGCGGTACAACCTCATGGGCGCGGTGGACCGCTGGGTGGTGCGGGAGGTGGTGTCCATGTATGCCGCCCGCCAGCGCAACTGGCGCTCGCGGCCGATTGCCTCGATCAACCTCTCCGGCGCCTCACTCGGCGATCCGACGATGCTGAGCTACGTGCGGGAGCAGCTCGCCCGGCACAATCTGCCACCGGAGACGCTGTGCTTCGAGATCACCGAGACAGCGGCGGTGGCCAACCTCGCGCTGGCGGCCCACTTCATCCGCGAACTCAAGGCCCTGGGGTGCTGGTTTGCCCTGGATGACTTCGGCAGCGGAATGTCTTCGTTTGCGTACCTGCATTCCCTGCCGGTGGACGAGCTCAAGATCGCCGGCTCGTTCCTCCGGCACATCGAGTCCGATCCGGTGGAGTACGCGATGGTGGAGGCGATCCACCGGGTGGGGCACGTGATGCGGCTCAAGACCGTGGCGGAAGGGGTGGAAAGCCTCGAGACCGTGGCCACCTTGCGGGCCATGGGCGTGGACTACGCCCAGGGCTTTGCCCTGGGACGGCCGGAACCGCTCGAACACCTGCTCAATGCGTCGCTGCACCCGCTCAGCGAAGCAGGAGGGCGCCCGCACCCAGCATCACTGCGAATAATGCCACGGTCCAGACCAGCCAGCGCCTGAGGTCGCGGCCCAGGTCATCCAGCGGCGCCAGGCCGGTCGCCGCCCGCTGCGGCCCCCACGCCCCCGACGGCCGCACGCGCCGGTAGAATCCCTCCAGCACTGCGCCGGTCTCCGGCCGGGTCAGCAGCATCACCGGCAGCCACACCGCCAGCGAGCCGAAGGCGGTGATGGTCAGCTTGGTACCGAACGGGAGGGCCGCGTACGCCGGCACCAGCCCGAAAAAGGCGATCACCAGCGCCGCGGCCATGGCCGAGATCTCGGCCCACGCGTTGATCCGCCACCAGAACCACCGCAGCAGCAGCACCAGCCCCGGCCCGGTGCCGATGAGAATCAGGAACCGGAACACCGTACCCACGTCATCCATGAAGAACGAGATGGACGCGGCCAGCAGGGTCAGGCCCACCGACGCCCAGCGGGCCGCGCGCAGCAGCGCGCCATCGTCGCTGACCCGGGCAAAGCGGCCGTAGAGGTCATGCACCAGGTAGCTGGCCCCCCAGTTGATCTGGGTGGAGACGGTGGACATGAAGGCGGCCAGGAGACTGGCGAACACCAGGCCGAGCAGCCCCGGCGGGAGATAGCGTTTCATGAGCACCGGATAGGCCAGTTCGGGATCCTCCAGGCCCGGCACCAGCACCAGCGCCGCGAGCGCCACGATGATCCACGGCCAGGTCCGCACCACATAATTCAGGATGTTGAACAGGTGCGTCGCGCGCTCGGCGTCCCGTTCATTCGCCGTGGCGGAGAGCCGCTGGACGAACACCCCACCGCCATCGCTGTTGCGGAAGGCCCACCACTGGACCAGCACGTAGCCGGCGAAGGTGCCGAAGGGTAGCAGCGCGTCCTCGCCCCGGGGCAACAGGTCGAGGTGGGAGCCCTGCCCCGCCTGGCGCAGTTGTTCGGTCAGCGCCCCCAGCCCGCCCACCTCGTGGAGCGCGTACCCCATCACCAGCAGTGCGCCTACCATCGCCAGCACGTACTGCAGCAGGTCCGTGACCACCACGCCCCACAACCCGGCCACCGCGGTATACGCCAGGGTCACGAGGACGATGGGCATCATGGCCCAGAGGCGGTCATCCCCAGGCAGTGCCTCGAATCCCTCCAGCAGGCCCAGTCCCGCGATGACCTTCCGGAGGGCCAGCATGCCGTAGCCAATGCTGATGCAGTTGAGCGGGACCGCGAAGAGAAACGCCCGGAAACCACGCAGGAACGCCGCCGGCCGGCCGCCATAACGGAGTTCTGTCAGCTCCAGGTCGGTGACCACGTTGGCCCGGCGCCAGAGCTTGGCGAGCAGGACCGCCAGCAGGACATGAGCGAAGGCAAAGCACCACCACTCCCAGTTGCCCGCGACACCGGCCCGCGCCACCCTCCCCGCCACGTACAGCGGCGTGTCCACGTTGAAGGTAGTGGCCGCCATGGACGTCGCGGCCAGCCACCAGGGGATGGCCCGGCCGCCGACGAAGAATTCTGCCAGGTTTCTGGCGCCGCGCCGGGCCACCCACAGCCCCAGCGCGAGGCTCGAGCCCAGGTAGCCGGCGACGACGACCCAGTCCAGACTGGTCATGCCGGCGACTCGCCCAGCCGCCCCGCCAGCCAGTGGGCCACCGCCTCCTGCATCAGCGGCTGGCGGTGCCAGGCCAGGAGAATGGGACAGTCGCCGGGGATCTCCGCCGCCAGCCGCGGATGCGCGAATAGCACCACCAGGCTCGCTCCGGGCACCGTGGCCGCCAGCTGCTCCCGCGCCGCCGGGCCGAAGCCGGCGCGGCCCTTGGCCGCCCGCGGTTCCGCAAAGGCCAGGACCACCCGGGCACCGCCGGCACGCTCGTGGACCTTGCGCCGCGCCAGTGCCCGGCGCACCAGGTCGTTCGGCCCGGGAGCGTACCAGCCGCCCGCGTCATCGTCCACAATGTCCAGCTCCATGCCGCCGGTCAGGGCGGGCGCGTCGCCGCGAAGCATGCCTCCCGCGAGCAGCCTCTGCGCCACCGTTTCGGCGGTGAGGCCAGCATCCCCAGGGACGACCGGAGCGGGCTTCTCCGCCAGGACCGCCAGCGCGGCGGCCGCGCGGGAGAGCGCGGACTCGACCCGTTCCTCCGGCAGCTCCCCGCCTGCCACGGCGCGCTCCAGTGCGGTGGTCACCGCCTCCACATCAGGCGGATAGAGGAGCAGATCGCAGCCGGCCGCCACCGCCGCCACCTCCGCCTGACCGGGTGGCCGGCCGCCCTGGGCCCCTTCCATGATGAGCGCGTCGGTGACGATCAGTCCGCGGAAACCAAGCCGGGTGCGCAACGCCCCGAGGATGACCGGAGAAAGTGTCGCGGGCAGGCCGCTCGGGTCCCAATCGGGAAAGGCCACGTGGGCGGTCATGACCGCACCGACGCCGGCCTCCACCGCGGCCTGGAAGGGGAGTAGATCAGCGGACTCCAGCGCGTCGAAGGAACCGGGGACCGCCGGGAGGCGATTGTGCGAGTCGTGCCGGGTGCGGCCGTGCCCGGGATAATGCTTGGCAGTGGCCAGCACCCCTTCCGCCTGGGCGGCCTGTACCCAGAGCGCCACCGCCGCACTCACCCGCAGAGGGTCGTCGCCGAAGGCGCGGGTCTGCACGATGGGGTTCTCGGGCTCGGCGTCCAGGTCGGCCACCGGCGCAAAGACCCAGTTGAGGCCGAGACTCCGCGCCTCCCGCGCAGTGGTGGCCGCGGCCCAGCGGATGACGGCGGGATCGTTGAGTGCTGCCAGCGCGGCGGGCGGCGGGCAGGGGGTGAGCCGGCGGGCCTGCTGCTGGGCGCCGCGCTCGAGATCGGCCCCGAAGAAGAGCGGCCGGGCCGCCTGCCTCCGGATGGACTCGGTCAGCGCGGCGATCTCGTCAGCCCGGGCGCCGGGGACCCCGAAGATGATGAACCCACCGACGCCCAGCTCGAGTCCCCGGAGGATGGCGCGATCCTCGTGCCCAAAGCCGGTCTCCGGCCGCCACCGGAGCGCGGGGAGGACCAGCCGCGCCAGGCTCATGCGGGCGTGATCTGGCCGAGCACCCGCGATCCCGCCGCGCCGGTGGCCGCGGGAACGTTGCCGGGCTGGCCGTGGATGGTGAGATAGCCAAGCAGGGCGAAGGCCACCGCCTCCTTGGCATCACCGGAAAAGAACAGCTCATCGAAGCTGTGCAGCCGCGCACCCCGGGCCGCGAGCAGCGTCCGGAGCCGTTCTGCCAGCACCGGATGATGCATCCCGCCGCCGGAACCCACCACTTCCAGTGGCCCCGCCGCCCAGCGGGCCAGTGCGTCGTCCACGCTGCGTGCCGTCAGCTCCACCGCCGTGGCCACGCCATCCGCACCCGGAGCGTCACGATGGATCTGCTGGGCCAGCGCCTGCCCGAACCGCTCCCGCCCGGTGCTCTTCGGTGGCGGGGCGGCGAAGTAGCGATCGGACAGGAGCTTGTCGAGGGTCGCCGCGTGCACCGTTCCCCGCCGGGCCAGCAGGCCCTCCGCGTCGTAGCTGAGCGCCGGCTCCACCAGGCGCGCCACCGCGTCGATGAGCACCATCCCGGGGCCGGTATCGAATGCGAAGGCGCCCACCTCGAGCGCGCGCCGGGGCACGTACGTCACGTTGGCCATGCCGCCGAGGTTGAGCATGACCCGCGGATGTTCGGGATGACCGAAGAGCAGCAGGTCCGCGATCGGAACCAGCGGGGCCCCCTGCCCGCCCGCCGCGACGTCTCGCGCCCGGAAGTTGCTCACCACCCGCACCCCGAAGCGCTCCGCCAGGACCGCGGGCTCCCCCAGCTGCCAGCTCACGGTCGGCGGCTCATGCCAGACCGTCTGGCCGTGCATGGCGATGAACCCGAGATCGGAGGCGCGGGTGCGGGATTCAGCAAGCAGCTGTTCCGTCGCCTCACCGGCCCATTCCGCCAGGCGGATGCCCAGGCGAGCCAGGTCCCGCGCGGTTCCCCGCCCGATGGCGGCGAGGATGAGGTCCCGCTCCGGGGCCGAGTAGGGACGGGTGAGGTGGTGCAGCAGTTCGCAGTGGGTGGGGCCGCTGAACCGGACCAGAGCGGCATCCATGCCGTCCAGCGAGGTGCCGGACATGAGGCCGACGGCCAAGGTGGGGCGTTCGGTCACGCCCCGCTCACCGCCGGTGGATCGCCGAGGACGTCCCGCAGGCGGCCCCGGGAGCCCTCCAGCATCCGCTCGGCGTCGGCGCGCCCCACCTGCCGGCCCAGCATCACGATGGCGGTCTTCACGCTGCCCCCGGCGGCCTCGAGCGCCCGGCGGGCGTCGGCGCGGGTAAGCCCGGAGGTTTCCATCAGGATACGCTCGCTCCGGTCGCTGAGCTTGTCGTTGAGAGCCCGGAGGTCCACCATGAGGTTGCCCCAGGTCTTTCCGATACGGATCATGGCCCCGGTGGTGAGCATGTTAAGCACCAGCTTGGTAGCGGTGCCGGCCTTCATGCGGGTGGAACCGGTGACCACCTCGGGCCCGACCAGCACCACGATGCAGACATCGCATGTCTCCCGCAGCAGCGGCGGCGGCTCCGAGCAGCTCACCAGCACGGTGCGAGCGCCCAGGGTCTGGGCCCGGCCCAGGGCGGCCCGCACGAAGGGCGTGGTGCCGCTGGCCGCAATGCCCACCACCACATCGGTCGCGCCGATGCGCTCACCGTCCATGGCCGTGAGACCGGCATTGATGTCGTCCTCGGCACCCTCCACGGAACGGAACATGGCGCGCTGCCCGCCGGCGATGATCCCGACCACCATGGCCGGATCGGTGCCGAAGGTCGGCGGGCACTCCGCGGCGTCCAGGACCCCCAGCCGGCCACTGGTGCCGGCACCGACGTAGCAGAGCCGGCCGCCGGCCCGGAAGGCCGCCTCGATGAGCTCGATCGTGCGGGCGATTTCCAGCCGGGCGCCGGCGACGGCCGCCGGTACCGCAGCGTCCTCGCCGGCAATGAGGTCCACCACCTCAAGCGCCGAGGCGGAGTCGATGGCCACGGTGCGCGGATTGCGGCGCTCGGTGAGCCGGGGGTCGAGAAAGGGTTCGGTCATTGGTTGGAGGAACTGCAGGCCGTAAATTAGAGGCAACGTCCCCTGCCAGCAATGAGATCCCATCCCTGCGAGGCCCCGTTGCGGTTTCTCAATCGTGCCCCCGTCGCTGCCCTCCTGCTCCTGCTGGCCTGCGGCAGTCCGCCGCTCACACCCGCGCCGAACGCCGGCCAGACCTCGGGGATCAACCCGGCATGGCCACTCGCCGGTAAGACCCGGGTAGCCGAGGCTCCCCGGGCTATGGTCGTTTCGGGCAGCCCGGTGGCCAGCGCGGTGGGCCGCGATATCCTGCTGGCTGGCGGCAACGCGACCGACGCCGCCGTGGCCGTTGGACTGACGCTGGCGGTAGTCCATCCGGAGGCGGGCAACCTCGGTGGTGGTGGCTTCATGGTGTTCCGCCAGGCCAACGGCTCCACGGCGTCACTGGACTACCGGGAGGCGGCCCCCGGCGGCGCCTCCCGGGACATGTACCTGGACCGGTCGGGAGACCTCACCCTGCTGAGCGAGAAGGGGCACCTCGCGGCGGGAGTGCCCGGGGCGGTGGCAGGCCTGCTCGAGGCCCATCGGCGGTTCGGGCGGCTGCCGCTGGCGCAGGTCATCGCTCCGGCCATCGCCCTGGCCAACGACGGCTTCCTGGTGGACCAGTACCGCAGCGAATCCATCGAGAACCATCGCTTCTGGCTCTCCGTCTTCCCCGCCTCCCGACGCTACTTCCTGCCCGACAGCGGTCATGCGCCGAAGCCGGGCACCATCTGGAAACAGCGAGACCTCGGGCGCACACTGGAGGCCATCCGCGACCACGGCCACGACGGTTTCTACCGCGGCTGGGTGGCCGACTCGATCGTTGCGGAAATGCAGCGGGGCGGCGGCCTGATATCCCTCGCCGACCTGGCCAGCTACCGAGCGCTGTGGCGCGATCCGATCGCCATCCAGTACCGCGACCATACCATCTACTCGATGCCACCGGCCTCTTCCGGCGGCGTCACGATGGCCCTGATCCTCAACATCATGGAGGGGTACGGCCCGCTGCCGCCGTTCGGCTCCGCCGCCCTGATGCATCGCGAGGCCGAGGCGATGCGGCGGGCCTTTACCGATCGCAACGTCTATCTCGGCGACCCGGGGTTCGTCCGCATGCCCTTGGAGCGACTGCTCTCCAAGAACTATGCCGACAGCCTTCGGGCCAGGATCGACCTCGCCCGGGCCACGCCAACGCCGCCCTTCGACCCGACGCTCCGCGACGGCGGCTCGACCACCCACTATTCGGTGGTGGACGCGGAGGGAAACGCCGTCAGCTGCACCACCACCCTCAACGACAGCTACGGCAGCGCGGTGGCCGTCTCCGGCGCGGGGTTCCTGCTCAACGATGAGATGGACGACTTTGCCACCGCCCCGGGCCAGCCCAATACCTACGGCCTGATCCAGGGCGAGGCCAACGCCATCCAGCCCGGGAAACGGATGCTCTCGGCCATGACACCGAGCATCGTGCTCGATCCGGCGGGCAAGCTCCTGCTGGTGGTCGGAACGCCGGGCGGGCCGACGATCATCACCCAGGTCTACCACGTGATCTCGAATGTGATCGACCACCGGATGTCGCTGCCGGAGGCGGTGGCTGCGCCGCGCACCCACCACCAGGCGCTGCCGGACTCCATTCGCATCGAGGGCAACGGCTTCCCGCCCGCCACCATCGCTCAGCTCCAGGCGATGGGCCACCGCATCGAGGTGCGGACTCGGTGGGGCGACGTCGAGGCTATCATCCGGACGCCGACGGGGTGGCTGGGCGCCTCGGACCCCCGGCTGGGCGGGGGCGGCGCCGGGTACTGACCCGCCGGCCGAGCCGCTGGACTCAAAGCAAACGGGGCCGCGACAGCGGCCCCGTTCACCTGCTTGACCAACCCCCGAATCGCTATGGCGTCAGGGTGAAGTCGGAGGTCAAGTTGAGGATGACCTTCATGCCCGGCCGGACGACCACATCCCGGTCGGCGGTCTGGTTGGCGAGGACGGCGCCACCGACCGCGCCGGCGATGCCCCCGACGATGGCGCCGGTCTTGCCGCCCACGACCTTGCCGGCCACCGCACCGCCTGCCGCGCCGGCACCGACCCGAACCGCACCGCCGGCAGTGACACCCTGCCCCACGAGATCGTGCTCGATGCCGTCGCGGGTGGCCAGCCCGGCGAAGCTGTAGCCGGTGCCGTTGACGGTGACCTCGGTGGCTTGCAGCCGGATCTTGCCGTCCTTGTCGTTCTTGTTCTTGGCCGGCTCGAGGACGATCACCTTGAACTTGATCACCGCGCCGGCCGGAATCACGGTGCGCCCCCTGGCGTCCTTGATGTCGGCGCTGACCGTGGCGTGGAAAGGATCGCCCAGCTTGTTGTGCCGCGAATGCATGGTGTCATTGGCGCTCGCCACGATCTCGGTGCCGTTGGCGAGCGTGCCACCGTAACTCGGCGCGGCGGGAGCCGCCGGCGTGACCGGCGCCGGGGTGGTCGTTGTCGGCGTGCTGGGCCTGGGTTGCGCCGGCCTCGGCGCTGCCGTGGCGGGCGCCGGAGCCGCAGCGCCACCCGTCACCGGCTGATCGTTCATCGGCGCGAGCGATTCGGCCGGCGCGAGTTCGAGATCCCGCTGCAGACTGTCGGCCGCTGCTTGCTGCTGGTCCTTGGCGCCGCCACACGCCGCCAGGGCCATCAGGCCCAGACCGGCGAGAGTTTTCCTGAACATTTTTTCCTCCTGAGGGATACCTTGCCCGCGCCTTCCGGGCGGAGCGACATTACTTCCGATGCTTCAACTCCGGCGTCTCCTGCCCCACGCCCGGCGCTTCTGGCCGGTGTTCGCCGCCGGTTTCGGCTGCGTGGTGATTTCCAACTACTTCCTGACCCTCGGACCCCAGTACCTGCAGCAGGGCATTGACGCCTTCAGCGCGGATAACGGGCAGGCAGCGGTCCATCGCGCCATCCGGCTGCTGCTGGCGGTGGCACTGGCCGGAGGCCTGGCCCGCTTCGCCATGCGTCAGCTCCTCAATGGCGTCAGCCGCCGGATGGAGACCGACCTGCGGGACCACCTCTACGCCCACCTGCAACGGCTCTCCACGCCGTTCTACGACCGGATCACCACCGGTGACCTCATGGCCCGCGCCACCAACGACCTGCTGGCGGTGCGCATGGTAGCCGGACCCGGGGTCATGTACCTGTCGGATACGATCGTCCGCGCGGTGCTGGTTCTGCCCTACATGCTGCATCTCAGTCCGCGCCTGACGGGTCTGGCCCTGGCGCCCCTGTCGCTGCTGCCGATCGGGATGGCCGTTTTTGGCCAGGCCATCCACCGACGCACCCTGCGCATCCAGGCCGCCTACAGCGACCTCACCAGCGCGGTGCACGAGAATCTCAGCGGCGCCCGTATCGTTCGCGCGTATCGGCAGGAAGACGCCGAGACCCAGCGGTTCTCCACAATAAACACCGCGTACGCCAATCGCAATCTCGCCCTCGCGCGCGTGGCCGGTGCCTTTCACCCGATGCTGGCCCTCCTCGGCGGGCTCGGCGGCGCCGCCGTGATCTGGATCGGCGGCCGCCTGGTCATCCAGGGCCAGCTGACCGCGGGAGAGTTCGTGGCCTTCGGAGTGTACCTGGTGACCCTGGTGTGGCCGATGATCGCGCTGGGCTGGGTGGTCAACCTGGTGCAGCGCGGCGAGGCGTCCATGGGACGCATCGGCGAACTGCTGGACAGCCGGCCGCAGATCGTTTCACCGGCGCAGCCCACGCCGCTGCCACCCGCGAACGGGGCCCGCAGCCTGACATTCGACGGGGTCTGGTTCCGCTACCCCACCGCCCCGGAGCGCGGCTGGGTGCTGCAGGACGTGAGTGTCACGCTTCCCGCCGGCGGTTCGCTCGGCATCGTCGGCGCCACCGGCTCCGGCAAGTCCACCCTCGCCGAGCTGATCGTTCGCAGCTACGATCCCGACCAGGGCCGGGTGTTGCTCGACGGCGTGGACCTACGCGAGCTGGACCTCGGCGAGCTTCGCCGGGCCGTGGGCTTCGTGCCGCAGGAGACCTTCCTCTTCAGCGACACCCTCCGCGCCAACATCCTGCTCGGGGCCCCGGATGACGGCCGCCTGGAGCGGGTGGGGGACACCGCCCAGCTCTCCGCCGCGCTGGCTGACCTGCCTCAGGGCTATGACACCATGCTGGGCGAGCGGGGGATCAACTTGTCGGGCGGGCAGCGGCAGCGTGCGGCCATCGCCCGGGCACTGGCCCAGGACCCGCCACTGATGGTCCTCGATGATGCCCTCTCCGCCGTGGACGGGCACACCGAGGCCCGGATTCTGGAGCGACTGCGCGACGCGCTGGCCGGGCGGAGCCGGGTGATCATTTCACACCGGCTCTCCGCCGTGCGGGACACCGACCAGATCCTGGTTTTGGAGCAGGGGCGCGTGGTCGAGCGAGGGACCCACGCCGACCTGATGGCGCGCAAGGGACGCTACCACGAGCTCCTGTGGAAACAGGAGATGGAGGAGGAACTGGAGGAGGCGGGGAGCGACGCCTGACAGGTTCTCCCTGCCCCGGGCGGCCGCCCCGAAGGATCACACCACGCCGTACCAGAATCGCGCGACCAGCAGGATCGTGACAATGACGCAGACGGTCAGCGGGGCGCCGAGCCGGGCATAGTCGGTGAAGCGGTACCCGCCTGGCCCATAGACCATGGTGTTGGTCTGGTAACCGATCGGGGTCAGAAACGAGGTGGAGGCCATGGTCGCGACGACCATGGCGAACATCCTCGGGTCGGCCCCGACCTTCTGGGCGGTCGCCCAGGCGATGGGAAACATGAGGGCGGCGGCCGCATTGTTGGTGACCAGCTCGGTGATCAGGCTGGTGGCCAGGATGATGCCGAACAGGATGCCCATGGGGCCCAGACCCTCGAATGCGCCGATGAGACCGCCGGCGATGACCTCGGAGAGCCCCGACTTCTCCATGCCGGCTCCCAGCCCGAAGGACGCCGCCACCATCACGATCACGTCAAGGTCCACCGCATTGCGGGCCTCGGTGGCCGTGAGCACGCCGAAGGCCACCAGGGCCACCGCCCCCAGCAGGGCCACCTCCAGCATGGGCAGGAATCCGCCGCCGCCCACGAAGACCACCAGCCCCATCACCACCGCCACCAGTCCGGCTTTCCGGGTGATGCCGGGCGGCGTGCCACCCAGCTGGCTCACCAGCAGGAAATCGTTGCGGTCGCGCCAGCGGCCCCGAAAGCCGGGGTCGGCCAGCATCAGCAGGGTGTCCCCAGCGCGGAGCTCGACATCGCCCGGCTTGGCGTGGAGGCGCTGGCCGGCACGATGGATGGCAACGACCGCCGCCTGGTAGCGGGACCGGAACTGCGACTCCTTGAGCGTCTTGCCCACCAGCGGGCTGCTGGCGCCGATGACCGCCTCGAAGAAGGTATGCCGGGCGGTGTCGAACTCGGCCAGGTGCTGCTGCTCGGTGGACTCGAGACCGCGCATCGCGGTGAGGTCCACCACCAGGTCCACTCGGCCAACGAAGCAGAGCCGGTCGTCCCCGCGGAGCACCGTGGAGGAACTCACCGGCGCGATCTGTTCCCCCTCACGCTCGATCTCCACCAGGAACACGCCCTGCAGGTTTCGAAGGCCCGCCTCCTCCACGGTCTTGCTCCTCGAGCGGTCCGGCGGGGACGACCCGCATGGAGACCGAGAACTCACGAAACTCCTGCTCCAGGTCCTTTCGGGCCGGCCGCCGTTCCGGCAGCAGCCGGGAAGCGGTCAGGATCAGCACCGTGATCCCCACGATAGCTGCCGGAAGCCCGAACGGGGTGATCTCGAACATCCCCATCGGGCGGCCCATCTTGGCATCCAGGAGGCCGGATACCACCAGGTTGGTCGAGGTACCGATCAGGGTGACGGCCCCGCCGAGGATGACCGCATAGGAGAGCGGCATCAGGTAGCGCGAGGGCGACTGGCCGGTGCGCTCGGCCCAGTCGGTGACCGGCGGGATCAGCATCGCGACCAGCGGCGTATTGTTGAGGAACGCGGACGCGACGGCGGAGGACGTGGTGAGCCGGGTGAGCGAGCTGTTGCCCCCACGGGGACCCAGAAGGGCAGTGAGCAGCGGCTGCATCAACCCGGTCCTCTCCACCCCCCGGGCCAGGATGTACAGCGCGGCCACGGTGATCGGGGCGGAGTTGCCGAAGCCCTGGAAGGCCTCCTGGGCGGTGATGATTCCCGGAAGCAACAGGGCGATGACTCCACCCATCATGATGTTCGCGGGGCTGTAGCTCTCGCGCGCCAGGAAGTACAGCGCCGTGAGGGTGACCGCGAGGGTGTACCAGCCTTGCCAGCCCATGAGGAGTCCGGGAGAGTGGTGGGAACCGGAGGACAGCCGGCTTCAGCTGGTCCTGAACACGGCGGGGGTCAGCCCAGCCCCCGCCGCTGGCAGTCGCGGCAGACGCCGTAGATCTCGACCCGGTGCCGCTCCGGCTGGAAGCCGTATTCGTCCGCGATGATCGGCAACATTCGTTCCAGCCGGTCGTGGGCGAACTCCTCGACCTTGCCGCAGCGGACGCAGATCAGGTGGTCATGGTGGGCCTGCGCCGGCATCGGCTCGAACCGGCGGTAGCCCTGGCCGAAGTCATGGGCCCGCACCAGGCCGCTCTGCACCAGCAGGTCCAGGGTGCGGTAGATCGTGGCCAGGCCCACCGAATCTCCGGCCTCCTTGAGCCGGCGGCGGATCTGCTCGGCAGAGAGATGATCGTCGGAGGTGAGCACCACCTCGGCCACCCGGTCGCGCTGCCGGGTGAGCGGCTGGCGATGGTCCCGGAGGTAATGACGGAACCGCTCCAGGAGGGCCGCGCCCTCACCCGAGGCGAGGCGCGCCATCCGGGGCCGGGAACCACTCCTCCACCGGGATCGGGCGGGGGTCCTCCGCTTCCATGCGTTTGCGCACGCCGGCGAGGAGCGTGTCCAGGGTCTCCACCGGGCCGCTGCCCACCTCCTCCAGCCAAGCCTCGAACTTGCCTCGCTCCTTGCCCTTGAGCACGTGCACAAACCGGCCGGTGTAGATCCGGCGCCGCTCGGCCTGCTCGCCATCGACGCGCGAGAGCAGCGCGGTACCCAGCTCCCGGCCGTCCCGCTTGATGGTCCGGAACTGCCACACACCCTCGATTTCACCGGCGGGAATCTGGCCCGCCACGTACTCGGCAAGCCGGCCCCAGCCGGAGCCGGGCTGGTTGAGGATCACGTTCCGAGCCCTTTCTCCACGTAGAAGCGCAGCACGTGCATGAAGTCCTGCGCATTGGTGACCACCCCGTAGGCCTGGTGGGTGCCGCGGTCCTTGAGCTTGTTGACCACGAACTCGGTCTGGTCCACGCAGATGGTCATCAACGGCGTGGGCACCCCGCCGAGGTGGGTGTGGTAAGCCGGCAGCATATTGCCCACCGCGATGGCATGGAGGGCCGAGGCGATGAGGATGGCGCCGGTGGCGCGGACGGTGTGTTCCCGCATCGCGTCCTGCGCGGCGAGCGAATCGGAGTAGATGCCGGGGAGCGGACCATCGTCCCGGATCGAGCCCGCCAGTACGAACGGCACCCCCTGGGTCACCAGCGCGTGCATGATCCCGGTCTTGATGAGTCCCGCACGCACCGCGTTCTCAATGGAACCGGCCGCCCGCACCTGGTTGATGGCCCGCATGTGGAGCCCGTGGCCGCCGTCTGTCGGGCGCCCGGTGTTGGTCATTCCGAGCGTGGTACCGAAGATCGCGGCTTCGATATCGTGAACCGCGACCGCGTTGCCGGCCAGGACCGCCTGCACGAAGCCCTGCCGAACGAACCACTCGAAGTCACCGCGGGCGCGGGCGTGGACCAGCGCCGGGCCCGCCACCCAGATAAGGTAGCCATTCCGGCCCCGCTCCTCGACCAGCCGTCCGGCCAGCTCCTCGTAGTTGACCGGCCGCTCCCGGCTGACCTCCGTGGACATGAAGCGGAACTCGTTGGCACTGTGGGCACCACCGAGGAAGCCGGCGGTGTGCACGTAGATGCCCTCGCTGCCATCCTCGGCCAGGCCCATGGCGATGGCCTCGCCCGCCTTGAGTCGCCGGGGCTCGATCACCTCCACCCGGTCGCCACGGCGGACAATAGCGCAGTCCATCCGGGGCCGCGTCGGCAGCACCCACCTGCCGTTCAGCCGGATGTAGGTCGGCAGGTTCGAGGTGGAGAAGAACCCCTCGGGAAGCACCCCGTCGGCCGGCAGCGGGGCAAACCGTGCCTCCGGCGCGCCAGCCAGGGGCGAGGCCGTAAAGTCCGGTGCCTGATAGTTTTGCGGGGACATAGATGGCCCGGAATTTACGCCTCGCGGGGGAGCGATACAAGGCAAAGCGGGGACTGGGTGATTTGACCCAACGGTGGGCCGGATGGCCCGGTGGGGCCCGCGCCGGTTCGGCGCCTTCCCGGCGATACCGGCGCGGTCACGAGCCGAGCCATCCGCGAACCCCGAGAATCCCGGTGGCGGCATGCCTCGTGCGAGTCAGGGGTGGGATAGGCCCACGTTGGGCGAAATGCCCCACCTTTGATTGGAATGCTCATGTCCCGCTTTACCCCGCTGGCCCTTGTTGTCCTGCTCGCTACTCCTCTCGCCGCCCAGGTTCCCGCTTCGCCTGACAGCACCACCGGCGATTCCTCCGGAGTCCGTCTGCCGGAAATCACCGTCACCGTGACCCGAAGCCCGGCCATCGTCTCCCGGATCCCTGCAGCCGTGGGTGTGGTGGACCGGCGGGACCTGCAGGGCGCGCAGGCCACGCTCGGGCTGGATGAGTCCATTGCGAACATTCCCGGCGTCTACGTCGCGAACCGGTACAACTACTCGCTCGACCAGCGCCTCTCGATCCGTGGAGCCGGCAGCCGCGCCAACTTCGGCCTGCGCGGCGTGAAGGTGCTGCTGGATGGGGTGCCACAGACGCTCCCCGACGGGCAGAGCCAGCTCACCAACGTGGATTTCGGCAACCTGCGCCGCATCGAGGTGATCCGGGGAGCCAGCTCCTCGCTCTACGGCAACGCCTCGGGCGGCGTGCTGTCGCTCACCTCAGAGGGCGCGGCGCCGGGGCCGTTCTCGCAGTCGCTGCGAGTCGAAGGCGGGTCGTTCGGGCTGTTCAAGATTCACAGCCGCACCACCGCGCGGCGCGGTCCGGCCAGCGGAGTCCTCTCGGTCAGCCGCACGGAAGTCGACGGCTTCCGGCAGCACAGCGCCACCGAGTTCACCCAGCTGAATCTCGGCGGCGACTACCTGGTGAGGAGCCGCACCGCGCTGGGCGTCCGGTTCGGCTACACCGATGCGCCCAAGGCCGAGAACCCGGGTGCGCTCACCGCCACTGAGGTGGTCGCCAACCCCGACTCCGCGGCGGCCAACAATATCCGCCGGGAAGCCGACAAGGCCGTGAGCCAGGGCCAGTTGGCCGTTTCGCTGCGCCGCTACAACGACCGGGGCGAGTTCAGCGTCACCGCATTCGGCCTGGTGCGCGATCTCTCCAATCCCATCGCCGCGCCGCCGCCGCAGGGTACCGGTCCCACCATCGGGACCTTCATCACCATCGATCGTCAGGTCTTCGGCGTGCGGCTGGCCGCCGACCAGCGGCTGGGTGGCCCCGCCGCGCCGGTGCGCCTGCTCGCGGGGGTGGATCTGCAGCGCATGCGCGACGACCGCACCAACCACCGGGCGGTCTCCGGGCTCAAGGACACGCTGATCCTCGACCAGCGCGAGACCGTCACCGAGGTCGGCCCGTTCGTCCAGCTGAACTGGCACCCGGTCACTGACCTGATCGTCTCCGGCGGCGGCCGATACGACGCCGTGACCTTCGATGTGGACGATCACTTCCTCCGTGAAGCCACGCCGACCGACAACAGCGGCAACCGCACCATGTCCGCCGTGTCGGGGAACCTCGGCGCCGTCTACGTGCGGGACGCCCGGATGAGCCCATACCTCAACGTGTCCACCAGCTTCGAGACCCCCACTACCACCGAACTGGCCAACCAGCCGAACTCGACCGGCGGCTTCAACAGCCAGCTGGACCCGCAACGCACCTGGAACTACGAGTTGGGCGCCCGCGGCACGATCGGCCGGGTGACGTACTCGGTGTCGGGGTTCATCAGCCGCATCGAAGACGCCATCGTGCCGTACAACGAGGTGAGCGGCCGGGCGTATTTCGTCAATGCGGGCAAGCTCAAGAACGACGGCCTGGAGCTCGGCCTGAGCGCCCAGTTGCACCGGCAGCTGCGGGTGTTCGGCAACTACACCTACGCCGACTACCGCTTCGGCACCTACCGGGTGGTCGACCAGCAGGCTGGCACCGTGGACACGCTCGACGGCAAGCGGCTGCCGGGAGTGCCCCAGGGCTTCGCCCGGCTGGGTCTGCGTGCCGGGCCGGTGCGGGGGGTGTCGCTGGACGTGGATCACACCCTCGCCACCTCGCTGTTCGCCGACGACCAGAACACCCTGTATGTGGCGGGGCTGGGCGCGGCGCACCGTGGCGAGATCCGCGGCGTCGGCAACGGGGTCACCAACCTCCGCCTGAGCTGGGAGGGGCGCGCCGCTGGGGCCTGGGTCCGGCCCTTCATCGGGATCAACAACCTCTGGGACCGGGAATACGTCGGCTCGTTCACGCTGAACGGCGTGTTTGGGCGCGTGTTCGAGACCGCGCCAGGCCGGAACTACTACGTCGGCGGGGAAATCGGCTGGGCGGCACGCTGAGCCGTCGGGCCGCCTGACGGGCGGTCTCCTCTGGGTACAGCGGCGGGGCGGGGAGGGAGCGATGGCTCCCTCCCCGCCCCGTTCGCATGTCGGCCAGGCAGCGTGACGGCCGGGCTTTGTCAGGCACGGCCTTCGCGCGGCTGTTCGGCCAACGCCCGAGAGCACTTGTTCAAGGTTAGCGACGCATTCCTGCGGTAATGGTCCAATTGTGTTATATTTGGATGTTAGGCCGGAATATACCGGTATGAAGGCTTCTTTCAACTGTTCCGACCCCGCGTGAGGCTCGTGCCGCGCTGCCCGGTCATCGGGTGGCTGTCCGTCCTCCGCCACACACCACCCCCTGGAGGCTGCTTGCTACGTAAGCGATGTGGGATCTTCTCGGCCCTGCTGCTCACCCTGGCCATCCCCGCCCTGGCGCAGAATGCCGGCACGGTGGAAGCCGGTCTGTTCGGCCGTTATACCTGGTTGGACTCGGACTTGAACTTCTCCGATAACGTCGGCGTCGGTGGCCGGCTCGGCATATTTGTGGTGAAGAACCTCGGGATCGAGGTGGATGCCAGCTACACCGCCCTCGACGGCCCCAACGGCGAAAAGATCACCTACCTCCCCGGTCATGCCCGGCTGGTCTACAACCTGCCCGCCGGCGAGCATGCCGCCCTGCTGCTCGGGGCCGGCTACACCCGCAACATGTTCCGCGACAGCTACGACGAGTCCGCCAACGGGTTCGGCGGCCTGCTCGGGCTGCGGCTCGGCACCGGCGACCTGTTCTCCATCCGGCTGGACCTGACGGGCGACTACATCGGCGACCCGGAGAGCAAGAACAATCCACCGCCGCTGGCCGGCATCAGGCGCACCGACTCGAACTTCCACCTGGGCGGCCAGGCGGGCATCTCCATGATGCTCGGTGGCCGGCGCGACGGTGACAGCGACGGAGACGGGGTCAAGAACTCCGTGGACGCCTGCCCCGCCACGCCCGCGGGCGACCGCGTGGATGCGACCGGCTGTTCGCTGCCCAGGGACGGGGACCGGGACGGCGTGATGGATAACATGGACCAGTGCCCCGCGACGCCCGCCGGCGATCAGGTGGACGCCCGCGGCTGCACCCTGCCCGGGGACGCGGACAAGGACGGCGTGCTGGACACCGCCGACCGCTGCCCCAACACCCCGGTCGGCGACGCCGTGGACGCCAACGGCTGCTCGCTGCCCAAGGACGCGGACAAGGACGGCGTGCTGGACACCGCCGACCGCTGTCCCAACACCCCTGCCGGCACGCCGGTGGATGCCAATGGCTGCCCGCGAGACAGCGACGGAGACGGTGTGGTGGATCGTGACGATCGCTGCCCGAATACCCCCGCCGGCGCCGCGGTGGATCAGTTCGGCTGCCGCACCGACAGCGATGGAGACGGCGTGATGGACACCGCCGACCGCTGCCCGGGCACCCCGGCTGGCGTCAAGGTGGACCGGGTGGGCTGCGCCGAGATCTTCGAGGCCGGCCGTCCGCTGGTGCTCAAGGACGTGAACTTCGAGACCGGCCGGGCCAACCTGCTGCCCGAGTCGCGCTCGGTCCTGGATACCGTGGCCACCTCGCTCATCAACAACCCCGAGGTCACCGTGGAAATCGGTGGTCACACCGACAACACGGGGAGCCGCGCCACCAACCTGCGCCTGTCGCAGGCCCGGGCGGACGCGGTGAAGGCGTACCTGGTCTCCAAGGGGATCAACGCCATCCGGATGACCACCAAGGGGTACGGTCCGGATAGCCCAACCGACGACAACGCCACCGCCGAAGGGCGCGCGGCAAACCGTCGGGTCGAGCTCAGCAAGACGAGCAACTAACGACCCAGCACGGAGAGTCGGGGCGGTCTGCCCGGCTCTCCCCCTGCGCCGGATGCCTCTTGGCATCCGGCGCAGTGCTTTCACCCAAGGACTGTTCCTGAAAGGAGACGACAATGAGGACACGCAGATGGCTGGGGAGCGCCCTGGCGCTCACAGTATTGGCCCTGCCCGCGCTGCTTGAGGCCCAGGAAGCGGCGCCCGAGCGCCCCTGGACCCTGGAGACCGACTTCGGCTTCGTGAACACCTCAGGCAACACCGCCACCACGACGCTGAATGCCGGCCAGAAGGCCAGCTACACCACCGGTGGCTGGACCCTCGCGCAGACCTTCGCAGCCGTCTACGGCCGCACCGAGGGCGCGACCTCGGCCGAGAGTTACCAGGCGCGGCTCCGCGGCGACCGGGCGCTCACCCCCCGTCTGGGGATCTACGTGATGGGAGGCTGGGACCGCAACGAGTTCGCCGGCATCTCGCGGCGGTTCGAGGAGGGGACGGGGCTCAGCTTCAAGGCCATTGCTCGCAAGCGCACCGCCCTGATGTTCGAGGCCGGCGTGGCCGCCAACCAGCAGCGATCCACGCTGGACCAGGAGCTGAAGTTCACCAGCGGGAGGGGGGCGCTGCTCCTCAAGCAGTTCCTGAACGAGAAGGCGTACTTCACCCAGCTGGCCGAAGTGCTGCCCAACTTCAAGAACAGCGACGACCTGCGGGTCAACTCCGAGACGGCGCTCGTGGCGCCACTGTCCTCCCAGATCGCCTTCAAAGCGGGATACGTCATCCGCTACGACAAGGCGCCGGAACCGGGATTTGAAACGACGGACCGCTATCTCACCTCGGGGCTGCAGATCGCCTTCTAGCAGTCGCTCGCGCCCACGCGACCGGTGACCGCTAGAGCAGGGTCACTGGATCGCGGTCAATGCTCACCCGGATCCCCGGAGGCTGCGGGAGACGGGTCGCGGCGTAGCGCACCACGCGGCCAAGGACCGCGCCCTCTCCCCGCACCACCACATGCCAGCGCCAGCGGTTCTTGATGCGGGCGAGGGCGCAGGGGGCCGGGCCGAGAACCTCGGCCTCCATTCCTCCTGCCTCGATGAGTCCTCGGCACCACTCGGCCACCAGCACGGACGCATCCGCCACCTGGACGTCCGACTCCCCGGCGATGACCAGGTTCACCAGCGACCGGATCGGCGGATACGGCGGCGACTGCCGCACCGCCAGCTCAGCGGCCAGGAAGCCCGTCGTGTCGTGCCGGGCGGCATGGGTCAGGGCGTAGTGGGTGGGCGCCCGCGTCTGGACCACCACCCGGCCTCCTTTGGGTCCCCGGCCCGCCCTTCCGGCGACCTGGGCCAGCAACTGAAAGGTCCGCTCGGCCGCCCGGAAATCGGGGAGATGCAGGCCGGTGTCGGCATCAATGACGCCGACCAGCGTCACGTTGGGAAAATCGAGCCCCTTGGCAATCATCTGGGTGCCGAGCAGGATGTCCACCTCGCCCCGGCCTACCCGATCGAGGATCGCCTGGTGCGACCACTTGGCGCTGGTGGTGTCGAGGTCCATCCTGGCCAGGCGGGCGGTGGGGAAGCGGTCCGCCAGGAACCGCTCCAACTGCTGCGTCCCCACGCCGCGCATCCGCTGGACGGCATGGCCGCACGCGTGGCAGCCGGCCGGAATGGGCTCATCCCGGCCGCAGTAGTGACAGCGGAGGACCGGGGGAGCCTGGTGCACCGTGAGCGCGATGCTGCAGCGGTCACAGCTCCGGACCGCGCCGCAGGCGGGGCACTGGATGGTCGTGGCGTAGCCGCGGCGGTTGAGCAGCAGGAGCACCTGCTCCCGCCGGGCCAGGGCCGCCAGGGTCTCCCGATCCAGCGTCTCCGTCCAGGGAATGGCCCCCGCCTCGGGAACCCTCGGCGCGGTACGGAGATCCACGATCTCCACCGGCGGGAGCGGGTGCGCGCCGGCGCGGTCCGGCAGACGGAGCAGCGTCATCCGGCTCCCGACCTGGGCCATGGTCTCCGGCGCGGGCGTCGCGCTGCCGAGCACCAGCCGGGCCGACTCGAGCCGGGCGCGGACGCGCGCCACGTCACGAGCGTGATACCGCGGGGTCTCGCCGTTCTTGTAGCTGGTCTCGTGTTCCTCATCCACGATGATTACCCCGAGATCGCGAACCGGAGCGAACACCGCCGAGCGGGCGCCGACGGCCACCCGGCGCTCGCCGCGGCGGAGTGCGCGCCAGGCGTCGGCCCGCTCGCCGTCGGAGAGCCCGCTGTGCAGCACCGCGACCTGGTCGCCGAAGGCGCCGCGGACCCGGCTCACGGTCTGTGGTGTCAGCGCGATCTCGGGGACCAGCAGGATGGCGCCCCGGCCGGCATCCAGGGCTTGTCGCATGGCCTCGAGATAGACCAGGGTCTTGCCGCTGCCGGTCACGCCGAAGAGCAGGGCGCCGTCACCGGGGGGGAGCGCATTGATGGCGGCCACCGCGGCGGCCTGGGCCGGGGTCGGGTGGGGCGGTGGCTCGGTGCCGGGAAGGTCGTGGAAGGGATCGCGCGTGGTCTCGACGTCCTCGACCCTGACCAGCCGGCGACGGATCAGCGCGTCCACGCCCGAGCGCGACAACTTGAGCCGGCCGAGCAGATGGTCCGTCGGTGCCGCTCCGCCCAGCTCCTCGAGGGCCTCGAAGACGGCCCGCTGGGCCGGGGCCCGCCGGAACAGCTCGGTCCGCTCGAGCAGCGAGAGCGCCGGCCCGTCGAGCCGGATCACCCGGCTGGTGGCGAGGGCGGCAGCGGTTGCTGCCGGTTCCACCCGGAGCGCTATCGCGCCGACCCGAGCCAGCCGGTCGACCGCGTCCCAGACCGGCCGCTTGAGCGCCCGGGCAATGCTCGGGACCGGGGCCTCCCCGCCCTTCCGCTCGAGGAACGCGGCCACCTCGCCGGCCACTCCCCCGGGTGGGGCGGTGCCGGAGAGGGTGGCGATGACCCGGGACGCCCCCCACATGGCGCCCGGCAGCATGGCCTTCAGCGTCAGGCCAATCGGCGCGCCGTAGTAGCCGCTGACCCAGGCCGCAGCGCCGAGCAGCGGCTCGGGCAGGGCGGGCTCGCTGTCGGGGGCAGCCAGGATGTCGCGGAGCTGGTCGGACGGGATATCCGGAGCTTCGGCGGCGATGGCCGTCACGATGCCGACGAGTTCACGCTGGCGCACCGGGACCACCACCCGGGCGCCGGGCACAACCCGATCCGCCAGCGTCTCCGGAATGCGGTAGGTGTAGGGCTGGGCGAGCGGTAGCGGCAGCGCCACCTGCCCGAAGCCGACGGTCATCTCTTCCGCAGGCCCAGCCCTGGTCCGGTGGGGAGCTGCACCTGTCCTCCGGCGATCGTCGCCCCGCTGAACGGGTCCTCCGCCAGCAGGGCGGCGCCGTCGAGGTCCACGATATCCACCAGCGGGGTGAAGTGGGCCGCGGCGGTGATGGCGATGGAGCTCTCGATCATGCAGCCGACCATGACCATCATGTGGTGGGCCCGCGCGACGGCGATCATCCGCAGCGCCTCCCGGAGGCTGCCGCACTTGGCCAGCTTGATGTTGATGCCGTCCACCCGCCCGACCAGCCGGGGGATGTCGGCGGCGGTGAGGCAGCTCTCGTCCGCGATGACCGGGATGTCGGAGGCCTGGGTCACCGCCTCGAGGCCGTCCAGGTCATCGGCGGGGAGCGGCTGCTCCAGCACGGTCACCCCGAACTCCTCCAGCACCGGCAGCATGCGGATGGCCTGCTTGACCGTCCAGCCGGTATTGGCGTCGACCCGCAGTTCCTTGTCGGTGAGCGAGCGGATGGTCTCCAGAATCTCCCGATCCCGGTCGGTGCCCAGCTTGATCTTGAGGATCGGATAGGCCTCGGCTTCCCGCACCTTCTGCCCGAGCTTCTCGGCGGTGTCAATGCCGATGGTGAAGGTCGAACGCGGTGCCCGGGCGGCGTCCAGCCCCCACAGCCGGTACACCGGGACACCCAGCTGCTTCCCCGCCAGATCGTGCAGGGCGGACGAGAGCGCCCCCCGGGCGGAGGGGTTGAGCCGCAGCGCCTGCTCCCAGGTTCGCTCTGCCGAGTCGAGGTCGAGCGCATCCGAAGGGAGGTGCTCGCTGTACGCCTGCAGGGCGGCGAGGACCGTCTCGGTGGTCTCACCGTAAATCTTGGCCGGGGCCGCCTCACCCCATCCCTCCACGCCATCCTTGTCAATGAGCCGGACCCACACCGTGCGGTAGTCGCTCTGGCCTCCCCGCGAGATGATAAAGGGGTGACGAGTTCTGAGATTCAGGACTTCGGCTTCGAGACGGAGCGCGTGCGACACGGGAATCCTCGGGATGGGAAGGCGGAGTAATCTGGGGGGGTGACCGGTCGGCGGGCCAGTGGCGCCGCCGCTCAGTCGGAGAGAGCCCAGACCGTCGCCTGGACCCCGGCCACGAGCCGCTCGGGGATATAGCCACCCTCCAGCACCCCGATGACGGGGGCGCGGGGAAGCAGTTCCCGCAGGCGGCCGGTGAGCACGGAGAAGTGCTCGGGCTCCAGGGTGAAGCCGCCCAGGGGATCCCCGGCCATGGCATCGTAGCCAGCGGAGATCAGCACGAGGTCGGGATTCCAGCCGCGGGCCGCCGGTACCACCGCGGCCCACAGATCCTCCACGTAGAGCTCCGGCGGCGCTCCGGGTCCCCGGGGAACGTTGAAGACGTTCCCCACCCCGCGCTCGCCGGCCATGCCGGTCCCGGGATACCACGGATGCTGGTGCAGCGACACGAAGCGGATGGACGCGTCACCCTCCATGAGGGCCTGGGTCCCGTTGCCGTGGTGGACATCCCAGTCCACGATGAGTACCCGCTCCCGCCCCAGGCGCTGCGCCAGCCGGGCACCGATGAGGATGTTGTTGACGAGGCAGAATCCCATCGCCCGCTCCGCCATGGCGTGGTGACCGGGCGGGCGCACGGCGGCGAAGCAGTTGCCGGCCCCGCGGTGGGCATACTCCACCGCGGCCCGCACGGCGCCGCTCGCCCCGAGAACCGCCTTCCAGCTGGCTTCGTTCATCACGGTGTCCAGTGACAGGACGCCGCCGCCGCGTGCGGCCATCTCCTCCAGGCGGGCCACATGCCCCTCGGGATGGACCAGCAACAGGTCTTCCCGGGCTCCCGGCGCCACCTCGCGAATCTCGGCGATGGGGTCCCGGGCCAGCCGGGCCACCACCGCATGCAGCCGCGCGGGGGTCTCGGGATGCCCGGGACCGGGATCGTGACGAATACAGTCAGGATGGGTGAAGATCGGGACCGGCATGGATTCCTGAGGAGGCAACGCCCGCGGCTCAGCGCCGCAGCAGTTCGCGGAGGGCTCGCGCTTCGGTACGCACCGCCTCGCGGGCCTCGGCCATCTCGGCGAGGAGCCGTCGCTGCCGCCGCCACAGGAGCAGCACGGCGGCGGCCAGCCCGCCGCAGATCACCGCTCCGGCGATCAAACCTGTGCGGCGGGACCAGAGCCCCGCAAGGAGCAGCAGGGCGGCGTCGAGCAGGAGGAAGCCGACGGCGAGATAGGTGAGCGCTCGGCCGCGCGGCGGGGCGTCCGGCATCGCGACCGCGCCGCTCAGCGCACCGGCCAGCGGCGCCGGGGGACCACGATCAGCGAGGAGTTCGCCACTACGCCGGTTTCGGCGAGGCTCTTTCGCTCGTCGAGGATCTCCGCCCCGCGGAACTTCACCCCGAAATCTCCGGGTTCGCCGGGGGCGTGGGTCAGGGCCAGCGCCCGGCGCTTGACCTCATCAATGCTGGCGCCGGGCTGCAGGTCGAGCGCGACCTGGTCCCAGACCTCCTGCACCATGATGCGCACCGGGAGGCCGCTCATGCGACCCGCTCCGCCGCGCTCGGCAGGGTGCTGAAGAACCGGCCGATCGCCTGGTCGAAGAACAGCGTCGAGGCGCGCACCCGGGTCCCCGTGCCGGCGGCGACCACGGCCAGCGCGATCTCCTCCCCCCCTGCCCACGCAGAGTGAGGAACGAGGGCCCTTCGCGCTCGGGAAACGCGGCGTTAGCGGGTACCCGCTCCTGGAAGAACCGTTTGGCGCGCGCCAGCACCTCCGGCGCGGCGAGGGAGGTGAGCATCTCGTGGGTCATGGCTTGGCAGGTGAGGGGGCGGAAACACGCAGGATGGCGATGCCGGTCGGCTGAGCGGGCACGGCGATGGAGGCGACGATGCGCCGGATGTCGAGGTCCAGCATGTCCACGGCGCCGGGGTCCGCCCCGATGGACTCCTGACTGATGAACGCATACCGGCCGTCGGGGGAGTAGGCCACCCCATGGACGATCTTCTTGCTGGTTGGGAGCCGCGCCACTTCGGTGCGTGTGCGGGCGTCAATAAGACTGAAACTCTGGTCCTTCTTGTTGGTGACGATCACCCAGCGTCCGTCGGCCGAGGGTTCGACATTGTACGCGCCGGCGCCCACCCGGATCTCCGCCAGTCGGGTGAGTGAGGCGGCATCCCAGACCTGCAGCGTCCCCGACTTGTTGCAGGCCGCGTAGAGCACCCGGTCGTCGGGACTCACACTGACGAACGTGGGGGCGCATTCCTCGGCGGGCGAAGCTCCGCCTGGCGCAGAGGCGGCCCCGTGATCGCCGTGCTGGTCAGGGCCGGCGTCGCCGGCGACCATGACGTGGCCGGACCCGGTGCGGACGCGGCGGCCGATGCGCAGGGTGGCTACGTCAATCTCCAGCAGCTCGTCGGAGTGCATGCAGGAGACGTAGACCAGGGTGCCGGCCGCATTGGACCTGACCCCGTGGGGCATGTCGCAGGCCGGCAGGTGGGTGATGGTGGTCATGGTCGGGGTGTGGACCACCGAGACCACGTTCTGCCGGGGATGGTCGCCGTGGAAATCCGAGTTGGCCACGAAGGCCAGCTCGCCGTCGGGGGTGAGCCCGATCGTGGTGGGAAACATCTCCAGGGGCGCCCGCCCCAGCAGGGTGTCGGCCCGGGCATCGAGCTTCCACAGCGTCCCGAACGGCGTCCCGTGCGCGATGGTCACGTAGTAGGCGCGGCCATCCGGCGCAACCGCCAGATTGTGCGGACCGTCAATGTCCACCGGCATGATGCCGACGGGCACGACGCGGTCCACGGTCAAGGTGCCCGTCCCGGGCCTAAGCCAGGTGACGATATCGCCGGACTCGCTCACCACCCCGACCCGGTAGCCTGGGTCGGGGACCTGGGCCATCACCGCTGCCGGGAGGAGCAAACCACCCAGCACAGCCAGCATTTTCATGTTCCTCTCCATGGCCCAGCGTGGCGCCGGGCCCGTTCCAAACATACCCTTGGCCCGCACGGCCCCGCAGGCGTCATCGGCCCAGGGGCACGACGGCGATCCCGGCCTGAAATGGGGGGTGGGTGAGGCGCCGAAACATATCCCGCCAACGGGCCTTCCGCCGTATCACCAGGATCAGCTCGCCCGGCGGCGGGTGGTCCACCCCCTCGATGCCCAGGAACGCCGGCAGGCTGGCTGCCGACGGCAGGGTCGCCCGGTATTCCCGGCCATGCCAGCGAAGCGAGACGGCCGCCGGCCGGACCGCTACCACCTGGTCCAGGAAGTAGTCGTCGTCCAGACGGTAGATGCCCTCCGCCACCCGTTCTGCAGAGAGGTGAAACAGCGGGTCGAATCGCTCTCCGTCGGCCCGCGCGAAGTTCTGTTCGGCGGCCCAGTCGAAGGCCTCGAGGTCCGGCACCCGGGCCCGCCACTCAAGATGATGGCGCAGCTCGTGGGTCAGCGTCTCCCAGGCCTCCTCCCGCCAGTGGAAATCGTCGCGCTGGGCCGCCAGCGCCCGGAACGAGCCGTGATACAGCACCACCCGGCTCTGGATCTCGCCATCGCCGAGCGCCTCGGCCGGCACGGGAATGCACTCGCCGAGGGTATACACCTCGGCCCGTTCCGGGTGAGGCAGCGTCTTGGGCGAGACGTTCACCCCGGCAACCCCGGTGAGGAACTCCGGTGGCACCTCGTCGAGAAGCCGGTGGACCAGCCGTTCGAAGTCGTCGAGGCGCATGGCCTCACACCGCCTCCAGCGCCTGGCCGAGATCGGCAAGGATGTCGTCGAAGTGCTCCACTCCCACGGACAGGCGCACCAGCCCCTCGGTGACCCCGAGGCGCAGCTTGGCCTCCGCCGGCACATCGGCGTGAGTCATGCTGAACGGGTGCTCGGCGAGGGATTCCGTGCCACCCAGGCTCACCGCCAGCTTGACCAGCGTCAGGGCGTTCAGGAACCGGAAGGCCCCGGCCTCCCCCCCTCGACCTCGAAGGCAATCAGCGACCCAGGCGCCGTGCACTGGCGCCGGTAGAGTTCGTACATCGGATGCCCCGGTTCCAGGTGCCCCAGGTAGTGAACCGTGCGCACCCGCGGGTGATCCCGGAGGAAGTCCGCCACGTAGCGCGCGTTCTTCATTGATGCGGTCATCCGCATCTTGAGGGTCTCGAGGCTTCTGAGCAGCAGCCAGCCGGTCCACGGCCCGGCCATCGTCCCCATGAACGTGCGCAACCCACGCACCGGCGCCAGCGCCTCCCGCGAGCCGAGGCAGGCACCGGCGATCAGGTCGCTGTGGCCACCGAGGAACTTGGTGGCCGAATACACCACCAGGTCCGCGCCGTGCTTGAGCGGCTGCTGCCACAGCGGGCCGAGAAAGGTGTTGTCCACCACGACCACGGGCCGCCGCTCCCCCTGCGCCAGCCGCCGGGCGAGGGTGGCCACCGCGCGGATGTCCACCAGCGCATTGGTCGGGTTGGCGGGCGTCTCGATCAGGATGGCGGCCACCGGCCGCCCCGCCACCGCCTCGATCAGGCCGGCTTCGATGTCCGCCAGCGGGACTCCGGCCTCCAGGGGAAGGGCCGTCACTCCATACTGGGAGAAGAAGTGGTGCAGCAGGTGATCGGACCCGCCGTAGAGCGGGCGGCTGTACAGGATCACGTCGCCGGGGCGGGCGTAGGCCAGCAGGGTGGTGCTGATCGCCGCCATGCCGCTCTCGAACACGGTGCAGGCCTCGGCATCGTCCCACAGTGTCAGGCGGTCTTCCAGCACCTCGAGATCGGGGTTGTTGAGCCGGCTGTAGATGAGCCCCGCCGCTTCGTCGGGCCGCTGCTCCCGGAGGCCGTACGCCACCTCGAAGAAGGCCTTCCCCGCCTCGGCGCTCTCAAAAACGAAGGTGGAGGTCTGGAAGATCGGGCACTTGATCGCACCCTCGGAGAGCTTCGGGTCGTACCCGTAGCTCATCATCAGGCTCTCGGGCTTGAGCTGGCGGCCCTTGATGGCGGTCTTGTGGATGTCCTTCGAGCGTAGGCGGGGCACTCGGAGCTCCAGGTGTGGCGCGGAGGGAGGAGAATGGCGGACGCGGGAGACTGGGAGAACCCTGCCCTCCCGCCCGGTAACCCTAGCCGCTCCCCGCCGGACTCACTAGCCCGAAGCCCGACTGGCGCAGTTGCGAATCCCCCGGGCCTCGCCAGACGCCATGCCGGGAAGGCTCGCGCAAGGACGGCGCGGGTGCGCCGGGCCGATGCGCAGGAGCGGCGGCCGGCTAGACCAGCCGCCCCTGGATCCAGGCCGCCAGCTGGTCCGTGTGGACCCGGACCTGGGTCATGGCATCGCGTTCGCGGACCGTTACGGTTCCGTCGACGGCCGTCTGACCGTCCACCGTGCAGCAGAATGGCGTACCGGCCTCGTCCATGCGCCGGTAGCGACGGCCGATGGCGCCACTATCGTCGTAGAAGCAGGGGAAGCGGCGCTTGAGGTCGTGGTACAGCCGATCCGCCAGCTCCGGCATCCCGTCCTTCTTTACCAGCGGCAGCACGGCGGCCTTGATGGGTGCCACCGCCGGGTGGAAGCCCAGCACGACCCGGGTCTCGCCCTCGACCTCCTCCTCCCGATAGGCGTCCACCAGGAGGGTAAGCGTCACCCGGTCGGCACCGGCGGAGGTCTCCACGATGTGGGGCAGGAAGCGCTCGTTGGCGGCCTGGTCGAAGTACTCGAGCTTCTTGCCGGAGTACTCCTGGTGCTTGCCCAGGTCGTAGCCGCCGCGGTTGTGAATGCCTTCGATCTCGTTCCAGCCGAAGGGAAATTCGTACTCGATGTCGTAGGCGGCCTTGGCGTAGTGGGCCAGCTCCCCCGGGCCGTGCTGATGCCAGCGGAGCTTCCTGGGCGCCAGGCCGATGTCCCGGTGCCACGCCATGCGCAGCTCGCGCCAGGCCTCGAACCACTCATCATCACTGCCGGGCTTGACGAAGAACTGCATCTCCATCTGCTCGAACTCGCGCGTGCGGAAGATGAAGTTGCCCGGGGTGATCTCGTTGCGGAACGCCTTGCCGATCTGGGCGATCCCGAAGGGGATCCGCTGACGCGAGGCGTTGAGGACGTTCTGGTAATTCACGTAGATCCCCTGCGCGGTCTCCGGGCGGAGGTAGACCACCGCCGCCGACTCCTCTACCGGCCCCATGAAGGTCTTGAACATGAGGTTGAACATCCGCGGTTCGGTCAGCTCGCAGGTGCTGTGTTCCCCCGGCTTCTTGGACGGTTTCTGGGGACACTGGCCGTCCTGCAGCTTGTCGGCCCGGAAGCGGGCCTTGCAAGTCTTGCAGTCCACCAGCGGATCGGTGAAGCCCGCCACGTGGCCGGACGCCTCCCAGACCCGCGGGTGCATGAGGATCGCCGCATCAAGGCCCTCGATGTCGTCGCGGGCGTGGACCATGGCCCGCCACCAGCGGTCCTTGACGTTCTTCTTGAGCTCGACGCCGAGTGGGCCGTAGTCCCAGACCGAACCGAGGCCACCGTAGATCTCGGAGGATTGGAAGACGAAGCCTCGCCGCTTGCAGAGCGAAACCAGCTTGTCCATGAGAGTCGTGTCGGCCATGGGACGTCAGTTGGGGTAAGCGGGTCCGGGAGGCAGCAAAGCTAGACTGGGCGGCTGGTCCCAGCAAGCCGGGGTGTCCGCCAAGCTGTTGCCAGATAATGCATTGCCCGATTCGGGGCAACAGTGTAGCGTGAAGGTGGGCCTGTAGGCATCGGGTCGGCCGTGCGGCAGCGCCAAGCGCTGGTTTACCGCACTCTGCAGTGCCCGGAAACCCCGGATTGTGGCGGTAGCGCCTCCACAGCGCCTCAACACCGGCAGTGGAAACCAGTTACGAATCGGGCCCGCGGGGGCCTGCCTCTTGCCTCAGGATTGGGCAGGAACGCAGGCGGCACCCGGGGCGCCGGCTCACCAGCGTGAGCCGGCTCACATCCTCCGTTGGGCGTCCCGCGCCTCTTTAAGGGTCGGCCCCCGTCAGCCAGGGGGCATGGCCGCGAGGGGCAACGCCAGCGGGTGGCCGTTACCAGGATCCCGCGAGGGACCGCCCCAAGCCGCCTGGAGAGAGACATGCGCAAGCTTGCTCAGCCGACCGACCCGAGGGTCCCGCCCGTCCGGCGGGAGGTTCGCGGCGTCACGCTGGTGGAGGTGCTCATCGTGATCGTGATGATGGGGATCATTCTGACCATGGCCATCCCCCGGCTCAACCTGGAGGGGTACAAGGTCAGTTCGGCCGTCCGCGGGGTGACCGCCTCGCTGTCCTACGCGCAGCGACTGGCGGTGTCCCTCCAGCATGACGTGCGGGTGGCGTTCGATGCCCCGAACCGACGGCTGCGGGTGCATGAGGACATCAACAACAACGGGGTGATCGACCCCAACGAGCGGGTGACCTACACCAACCTGGAAGAAGGGGTCACCTTCGGGCGGGGCACGGCACCGGCGATTACCTACACCAACGGGGTGGCGGGTCCGCTGACCTTCAACTTCACCCAGACCCAGGGCGGGTTGCCGGTGGTCGCGTTCCGGCGCGACGGGACCGTGAGTGAGAGCGGCGGGTTCTACCTGAACACGATCAAGAGCCTGGCCCAGAACAACACCGGCAGCGTGCGCGCGGGCGAGATGATCCGCTCCAGCGGCCGTGTCATCTGGTATTCGTATGCCACCAGCGCATGGGTGAGGGGGAACTGATGAACCGCAAGGGTTTCACTCTCATCGAAACGCTCGTCGCGATGGTCATCCTGACCGTCGTGGCCCTGAGCCTCGGCCGATTCGTCGGGCATTTCCTGCATGCGGTGGGCACCTCCACGGTGCGCACCATCGGCACCGCGGTGGCCACCGAGCAGATTGAACTGGTGCGCGCCCGCAATACCACGGCGGCCTACCCGACCCTGGTGGCGACGTTCAACAACGTGACCACGACCGGTTTTCCGGGGTACCCCAGCATGCAGCGGCGCACCCGGGTGGTCCGGACCACGACCGTTACCCCGCGGGCCGACTTTACGACGATCACCGTGACCGTGACTGAGCCCACGATGGGCCAGCCGATCAACCTTACCGTGGTGGTAGCCGCGCCATGACCAGACCAGACCGCTGCCGGAGCGAGGCAGGCTTCTCGCTCATCGAAATGATGATCGGGCTCATCGTCCTCAGCGTGGTGATGGGGGCCGCGGTGTCCGTCATGCGTTCCCAGAGCCGGAACTTCGCCCGTGGCGGCAACCGGATGGAGCTCACCCAGAACCTCCGCTACGCCGTCTCCAGCACCGAGCGGCTGGTGCGGACCCTGGGCGGCGGCATCGGCACCGGCCAGCCGATGCTGGTGTACGCCGGCGATGACGTCTTCACGTTCAACGGCAACTACGCCTCCCGCCTTCCCGATGGCGTGGCGGTGTACATCAACCCGGACATTCCGGCGGGGGCAGACCTCAGCCTGACCACGACCACTCCGATCTCGCTGCCCAATACCTCGCCGGCCATTACCTACCCGGTGGCGAATTACTTCTGGGGTGGCGCCACGCAGAGCCGGGCGGAGACTATTTCGATCTACTTCCGGCCGGACTCCTCGACGCCGGACCCGCTGGATTTTGTGATGCTGCAGCGCATCAACGCCACCCGGAGCGAGCTCATTGCCCGGAACATCCGGGCCTATCCGGGCCGTCCTTTCTTCGAGTACTGGTGGGACAGCACGTCGGCGGCGGGCCTGACCACCTACAAGCAGCTGGCCGCGGCCCGGATCCCGGTGCGCCATCCGGCAATCGGCGGGGCCACGCCCCTGGCGGACAGCATCCGGACGGTGCGCCTCAGTATGATCGTCACCAATGGCGATCAGACCGCGGATTCCACCAGCCGGATGGTGTCCACGATGATCCAGATCCCCAACAACGGCCTGGCGCCGATCAACACCTGCGGCGACGTGCCACTCTCGCCCAGCGGGGCGTTCACGACCGATACCGTGGCCCAGGGGGCGGGGGGCGTGCAGCTCGGTTGGGGCACCTCTCCGGATGAGCTCACCGGCGAGCGGGACATCGGCCAGTACAACATTTACTACCGCTTGCAGGCGGTGCTCACCTGGACGCCACTGACCACCCAGGCCGCCGGCTTCTCACCCTACAGCTTGTCGCTGACGCTGATGCCGGATTCAACGTACGTCTTTGCCGTGGCGGCGCTGGACTGCTCGCCGGCGGAGTCTCCGCTGGTGATCAGCCCGGCCACCCGATTGCAGCCATGAGTACCCAACATCCCCTGCTGGAGACCCGTATGGCCTTCGCCCGATTGCGTGACGAGCGCGGCATCGCCCTCCTCCTTACCGTGCTGCTCGCGCTGATGGTGGCGGGCATGGCGGTGGGCATGATCCTGATGATGAGTAACGCCAATCTCATCTCCCGCTTCCATTCCAGTGAAGCGATGATGACCATGGCCGCCGATGGCGGGCTGGAGCGGGGCCGAGACATGATCAACGGCAACCCGGCGATCGTGCCGGCCGGTCAGGGATTCGACACCCTCGAGCTGGGCGCCACCGTGCTGGACGCCACCGGCGCGGTGATCCCCGGCTTCACCCGGTCCACGTTCGTGGGAGAGAACGGCGACACCACCGGGCAGTTCGGCAACTTCGCCAGCATCATCACCGAGGTGCGCACCTCGCGGGGCGCCGTCGTGGTGCGCCGGATGCAGCTCAAGCAGGATCCGTTCAGCCGCTTTGCCCGGTTCTTCAACACGTGGAGCTGCTGCGCCTGGGGTAACACCGAAGTGGCCAATGGCCCGGTGCACTCCAACCAGGGCATGGCCCTGCAGACGGGGGCCCCCGGGGCCACCTTCAACGGCCCGGTCACGACGGTCGGCAACATCACCAATCAGGCCAGTGGCAACTGGAACGGCGGCGTCACCACCGGTGCGGCGGTGATCCCCTTCCCCACCACGACGACGATCGCCAACATGCAGGCCTTTGCCACCACCGGCAACATGAACATCACCGGCTACGCGACGCTCGCCGCCAACGACCCCGACACCCGGATCGAGTTCGTGGCGCTGGACCTCGATAACGATGGCCAGCTGACCGGCTCGGACGAGGGTTACTTCCGGGTCTGGAAGGTCTCCGCGGGCGGCACCCAGGCCGACAAGCGCAAGTACGTCACGGCGCGGCCCTGGCTGATCATTCCCGGCGGCATGACCAACGTCGGCGGCGGCGTGGGTGTGGGCACCGCGACCCCCACCACCACCACCGATCCGAACCTCTATTCCCCCAACTGCGGCGGCCGGGCTCCCTCCACCGCGCGGTGGGCACGCAATGACAGCATCATGGGCGGCTTCTACAATCCGCTCCTCGCCACGATCTCGCAGCGCATCGTGGAGACCCGCAACGCCGACACCAGCGGGATCCGGCAGTGCTTCCTGGGCGGCGACCGCCGGCTGTATCCGCACCCGGTCTCCGGGGTCGGACAGTGGATCACCACGAACCAGTACGGCGACTGGCTGCCCTGGCCCGGCTGGGGCGGCAACCCGCCGGCGGCGCTGGTCAACTTCTTCACCACCAATACCGGCGGTCTCAACCCGATGCACCTGTCGGTCCCCAGCGCCACGGCGCTGGCCTCGACCTTCTGGCCGCTCAGCCGGGCCCAGAACCTGAACTTCAAGGGGGTCGTGTTCGTGACCGGCAGCGTAGCGGTCAGCGGGCAGGTCCGGGGCCGGGTCACCGTGGTGGCGACGGGCCGGATTCTCCTCCCGGACGACATCACCTACATCACGCCGCCGGGCAGCCCCGGGTGCAACGATATCCTCGGGCTGATCACCAACCTCGACGTGGTGATCTCCAACAACACCCTGAATACCCCGTGGCGGGTCAAGAACAACTGGACGGTGCGGTTCGATGATACGCCGAACGAGACCTGGCACGCGTTCATGCTGACGCTCGGGAACTTCCAGGGTGAGACGATCACCGGCGATCCCGCGGCGGTGGCCCCGGAGAACTGCGGCGGCAAGAGCCGCGGCTGCAAGTCCATTGTCGGCGGCACGATCCAGCAGGGCGTGTCGGGCACGTTCAGTGGCGGCAGCGGCTGGGCCGAGCAGGACACCTGGGACAGCTGCGGCACCCGCAATCCCCCGCCCTTCTATCCCACCACCGGGCGGTACACGAAGAACCGGTACTACGAGATCGATCCCGTTGGCTTCAACGTGGCGGCCTGGTACGCGGCGAATCAGTAGACGGCGCGGCTGAGCGGCTCGAAAAACAGGGGTGGGGTCCTCGCGGACCCCACCCCTGTCGCTTGTAACCGCCCATCCGCCTAACCGCCTAACCGCCTTCGCACATCCGCGACGATCGCTTCCCCATGCCACCGGGTGTTCTCGATGAACAGCCGGTTGGCGTCGTTCCCCGCGGCGATGACCCCGGCCACGTAGCAGCCCTCGACCGGGGTCATCATCGTCCGCGCGTCATGCGCCGGCACGCCGGTCCCCGCGTCGACCGGGACGCCGAGCCCGGCCAGCAGCGAGGTGTCGGCGTGGTACCCGGTCATGGCCAGGATGTGGTCGGCCGGAATGCTCTGGCGGGCCCCGCCGTTGTCGGAAACCACCTCGACCCGGTCCGGGGTGATGGCAGCAACCCGGCTGTTCCAGTAGGCCTTGATGCTCCCCTCCTTTACCCGGTTGGTGATGTCCGGCAGCACCCACGGCTTCACCGACCGGTCGAACCCCTCGGCGATGTGCACCAGCGCCACCCGTGCCCCGGCCCGCCAGCACTCGAGAGCGGCATCCACCGCGCTGTTCCCCGCCCCGATGACGACGACGTCCTGGTGCCAGTGGCGGTGGCCCTCGGTGAAGTAGTGGGCCACGTGGGGCAGGTCCTCCCCCGGGACGCCCAGCAGGTTGGGCCAGTCGTAGTAGCCGGTGGCCACCACGACCGCCGTTGCCCGGTAGCGGGTCGTGTCGTGCCGCCGCCGGACCTGAAGTTCGAAGCCGCCGGCCGACCGGCTGATGGCGGTAACCTCCTCCCCCGGCCGGGCATCGAGCTCGTAGTGCTCCGCCACCCGCCGGAAGTAGAGCAGGCCGTCCCGCCGGGTGGGCTTCTCGTGGCTGGCGATGAACGGCACGCCGCCGATTTCGATCTTTTCCGGGGTGGAGAAGAAGGTCATGTTGAGCGGGTATCGCTCGATGGCGGAGACCACCGTGCGGCGGTCCAGCAGGATGCACGGAACGCCCGCCGTCCTGGCCGCCACCCCCACCGCCAGGCCACAGGGCCCCGCGCCGATGACCACGAGGGTGGTGTTCACACCTCGATGATCTGGTCCCGGCGTGTGCCGACGCTGACGTAGCGGATCGGCGCGCCGGCGAGGTCCTGCAGCCGGTCGAGGTAGGCCCGCGCTTGCGGCGGCAGGTCCGCCAGGCGGCGGGCACCGGTGGTGGGCGTCTGCCAGCCGGGCAGCACCTCGTACTGAGGAACGACCTGCCCCAGCGCGTGCACATCCGAGGGCAGCTCCGGACAGGGCTTCCCGCCGAGGGCATACCCGGTGCCCACGGGAATCTGGGCGAAGGTATCCAGCACGTCGAGCTTGGTCACCGCCAGCCCGGTCAGGCCGTTGACGCGCACCGAATAGCGCACCACGGTGGCGTCGAACCAGCCGCAGCGGCGGGGACGGCCCGTCACGGCGCCGAACTCCCCGCCCAGTTGCCGGAGCTGCTCCTCGACCGCCGGCTCCCCCTGGGTCGGTAGCGGCCCATTCCCCACCCGCGTGGTGTAGGCCTTCACCACGCCCAGCACCTCGTCAATCGCGGTGGGCCCGATCCCGGCGCCCACCGCGGCGCCCCCGGCGGTGGTATTGGAAGAGGTCACAAAGGGGTAAGTGCCATGGTCGACATCGAGCAGCGCACCCTGGGCCCCCTCGAGCAGCACCCGCTGGCCCCGCTTGACCGCCTGATACACCGCCAGGCTGGTATCGACGGCCAGCGGCAGCAGCCGGGGCACGAGCCGGTCCAGCAGCTCGTGGTGCTGGGCCTCCGACGCCAGTTCACTGGCGCCCATCATCTGCAGCAGCTGATTGGCCCGAGCCACCCGCTCACTCAGCAGGGTTCGGACGGCGTCGAGGTGGCGCAGGTCGCCCACCCGGATCCCGCGGCGACCGTACTTGTCCTCGTAGGCCGGCCCGATCCCCCGGCCGGTGGTCCCGATCTTCTGGCTCCGCTCATGGGCCTTGTCGAGCAGCTTGTGGTACGGCATGACCAGGTGGGCCCGGTCGGAGCACCAGGATACGCCCCGAGGTCCGGATGCCCTTGGCGGTCAGACCGTCCAGCTCGAGAAAGAACTGTTCCGGATCGAGGACCACGCCGTTGCCGACCACGCAGGTGCAGGATTCGTGCAGGATGCCGGAGGGAATCTGCTGCAGGATGAACTGGGCCTCCCCGATGCACACTGTGTGGCCGGCGTTGGCGCCGCCCTGGTAGCGCACGACCAGGTCGGCCTGTTCCGCCAGCACATCCACCAGCTTGCCTTTGCCCTCGTCGCCCCACTGGGCGCCGACGACCACAACGCAGTGCGTCTTGGGTCCGAACATCGGTGGGTCGGTCCTCTCGGTAAACAGCTATCAGCTGTCAGCCATCGGCTATCAGCTGGCGGGAGGGTGAGTCGGCCCGGCTGACCGCCCTCAAAAAAACGACCGGGACCCCGTCTGCTGGGGGCCCCGGTGCATCCTCTGGCGAAAACTAGAGGGACCAGACCGAATGTCAACTTGGCGCGGGGAGCCCCGCCACCAGCTCTCCGACCCGGCGGGCGGAGGCCAGATCGAGTCCATCAAGGGTGTCCCGCGGGGTGTGGATCAGGCCCAGGACGCTCCAATCCAGGCGGGCCAGCGTGACCGCCCGCGCCCCGGCACGGGCCAGCGGCAGGCTGTCCACAAAGACCCCGGCAGGCAGCGAGCGGATCTCCCCGACTTCCCCCGATTCCGCCAGGCCCGCCAGAAGCCGCTCTGCCAGGGGACGACCCGCCGGATCGTGAACCACGACGAAGCAGCGGCCGCGATCGGCGATGGTGTCCAGGTTGACCACCTCGGTCCCCCTCACCACGAGGCCGCCCGCCAGCAGCGCCCGGGCGCCCACCAGCCCGAACTCCTCCGCCCCGGAGAGCAGGTACCCTACCCCCGGGCGAGGGCCCCGCTCGGCGGCCACCAGGGCGGCGTATAGGCCGGTACCGTTGTCCCGGGCTCCCGGGGTGGTCCCCCGAAGGCGGCCCCGGGAGGCCAGAATCCCCGCCGCGAGGACCAGACCGGCGGCGCCGGCCACGGGGCTCGCCGGGAGGGGACCCGGACTCCAGACCCGCCACAGGACCAGCCCAGTGAGCGCCACCAAGGCGAGCGCCAGCACCCAGACCGCCACCAGCCGGCCGGCCATGGAGTGGCCCTGGGCCTTGGTGTCCACATGGGCCACGATCCAGCGGGTCACCGGTTGCTCCTCCGGCGGCCGCACGATCAGGTTGGCGTCCTGACGCCGCTCCGCGCCGGGCACGGCCACCCCGGTCCCGATCCCCCACGCCAGGAGTCCCAGCGCCAGCAAGCCGGCGACCCAGCTCACCGGCCCGAGCCAGGAGGGCAGCCGGTCGGTCAGCAGGAGTGGCAGCTGGAGGATGGCGAGCCAGCCCAGGCCGGCGCCGAGGAGAGGGAACGCATTGAGCACGGCGGGCTGGAAGGAGAACTGCTGCTGCTGCACCCGGTACCCGTGCTCGACCAGCCACTGCTGGAGCTGCTCTCGGGCCGCCGCCGCCCCGGGCGTTCCGGCTTCCCGCGACCGCGCCACCAGCTGGCCCAGCAATGCCTCCGGGGTCAGGCCGCTCCGGCGCCCAGCGCGGCGGCGGCCTCGGCGGTGATCTGTCCGGCCTCGAGCAGACGGCCAGCGTGGCGCTCGAACGTCTGCATCCCCTCGGCCTCTCCGTCCTGCATGCAGGTCCGCAGCGCGCCGAGGCGCTCGGGATCCCGCAGGATGCCGCGCACCGCCGGATTGGCCAGCAGCACTTCCATGGCCGCCAGCCTCCCACCGCCGTCCTTGCGGGGCACCAGCCGCTGGGCGATCACCCCGCGCAGCACTTCCGAGAGTCGGATCCGTCCGATCTCCCGCTCAATGGCCGGAAACATGGAGTGCAACCGGCTCACCGTCCCCACGACGTCGGCGGTGGGCAGCGTCGAGATCACCTGGTGCCCCCGCTCCGCCGCCTTGATGGCGGTGTCGAGCGTTTCACTGTCGCCGATTTCACCGATGACGATGACGTCGGGATCCTGGCGCAGGGCGGCCTGCAGTCCCACCGCGAAGCTCTCGGTGTCCACGCCCACCTCACGCTGGGTCACGGAACACTGCACGTCGCGGTGGAGGAACTCGATCGGGTTCTCGATGGTGACGATGTGGCGCTGCAGGTTCTGATTGATGTGGTTGAGCATCGCGGCCACCGTGGAGCTCTTCCCGCTACCGGAGACCCCGGTCACCAGCAGCAGGCCCTGCTCCAGCTCGGCCAGCTGCACGGCCACCGGAGGCAGCCCCAGGTCCTCCACGGTGGGCACCGCAAAGGGGATGACCCGCATGACGATCATGAACGAGGAGCGCTGCCGCAGCACGTTCACCCGGAAGCGTCCCACCCCCGGCATGCCCCAGGAGCAGTCGAAGTCCTTGAGCCGGTCCACCCGGGCCCGTTCTTCCTCATTGGGCAGCAGTTTGAGGGCGATCGTCCGGGTCTGGTCCGGAGTGAGCCGCTGCTTGGTGAGCGGCACCAGCTTGCCGTTGATGCGCGCACGGAAGACGTCGCCGGCCTTGATGTGCAGGTCGGAGGCGCCCCGCTCGACGGCCGCCTTGATGATCTTTTCCATGGGTGATGCGCCAGGGGTGAGAGAGAGCTGTCGGCTATCGGCTATCGGCTATCAACTGACAGCGGGGCGCCGACTCAACGGGCGGAGATCAGCGTCTCTGCCGGCCAAGAGCCCGGCCGATCGCGGACAGCCGGGAGCGGTTGGCCGCCTGGTGTCAGTCTACCGATGGGTCACCGCCGGCTGCAAGAACCCCATCCGGTCCCGCACCTCGCGCATCGTCTCGCCGGCTACGCGGCGGGCGCGGGCCGCGCCGTCCCCCAGGATCTGCTCCACCCGGTCGGGGGCGGCGTTGAGCTCCGCGGCGCGGGCCCGGATCGGCGCCAGTGCGGCGTTGAGATGGTCGGCCAGGACCTTCTTGCAGTCCAGGCAGCCCCATCCGGCGCTGCGGCAGTTCTGGGCCACGACCTGGACCGTCTCTGGCGGTGACAAGTAGCGGTGCAGCGCGTAGATATTGCAGATCTCCGGGGTACCAGGGTCCTGGCGCCGCACCCGGGCTGGATCGGTCTTGGCGGGGCGGAGCTTGGCCCAGACCTCCTCGGGCGACTCGAGGATGCCGATGGTGTTCCCCAGGCTCTTGGACATCTTGGCCTCGCCGTCCAGCCCCATGATCCGCTTGGCCTCGGTGAGCAGCGGCTGGGGTTCCGCAAAGAAATCGGTGCCACCACCGAACTGGGCGTTCCATTTCCGGCAGATCTCGCGGGTCAGCTCGAGGTGCTGGATCTGGTCCTCACCCACGGGCACCAGGTCCGCCCGGTACAGCAGGATGTCCGCCGCCATCAGGACGGGATAGTTCAGCAGCCCCGCCGGCACGCTCTCGAACCGGGTAGACTTATCCTTGAACTGTGTCATCCGCTCCAGCTCACCGATCGGCGTCACGGTGTTGAAGAGCCACTGCAGTTCGCTGTGTTCCGGCACATGGGATTGCACGAACAGGGTCACCCGGTCCGGATCCACCCCGGAGGCCAGCAGCCCGACGGCCATCTCCTGGGTGCGGCGACGGAGCGATCCGGCTTCATACGGACCGGTGATGGCGTGCAGGTCCACCACGCAGAAGAAGCACTCGTACGACTGCTGCAGCCGGACCCAGTTCTGGACCGCGCCCAGCCAGTTGCCGATATGCAGCTCACCACTGGGCTGGATTCCGGAGAAGATTCGGGGCATCGGCGCAAGCTAAGGACCGTCGAGAGGCCACGCAAGATGCCATCGGTCAACGACTTACTGAACCTTGCCGTGACCGCGGCCCGGGCCGCGGGAGATTACCTCCGCAGCGCCCCCAGGCGGCGCGACCCCAATGGCTGGACGGCCAAGGGGCGGGCCGACTGGGTCACCGACGTGGACCGGACGGCGGAGGCCCAGATCCGGGACATCCTGCTGGCCGGCACGCCCGGGGCGGCGATCATCGGCGAGGAGCTGAGCCCGGAGGTCGTCAACGATGAGCTGGTATGGATCGTGGACCCCCTGGACGGGACCACCAACTTCCTGCACGGCTTCCCCGCCTTTGCGGTCTCGATCGCGGCGGCGCAGGATGGTGTGCTGCAGGCTGGCGCGGTGCTGCACGTGCCTCTGGACCGGCTCAGCACCGCTACCCTGGGAGGCGGCGCCTGGGAGAACGGCAGCCGAATCGCCGTATCCGCGATTGCCGACCCGGCCCATGCCCTCATCGGCACCGGGTTTCCCTACAACGATTTCAGCCGCGTTGACCAGTACCTGCAGCAGCTCCGCCGGGTAGCCCACGGCGCCGGCGGCGTGCGCCGCCCTGGCGCCGCGGCGATCGACCTCGCCGATGTCGCAGCCGGCCGGTTCGAGGGCTTCTGGGAACAGCGGCTCTCCGCGTGGGACCTCGCGGCGGGGACGCTGCTGGTGCGGGAAGCAGGCGGCCTGGTGACCGATTTCGGCGGGCGGGCCCTGGGCGTGGAACACGCCGCCGTGGTGGCCGGTAACCCGCCGATTCATCGCTGGCTGCTGGAGACCCTGGCCTCCACCTGAACTCGGCGCGGCCGCTCCAGCGCACAACCGAAAGGGAAGCAGCTCCATGGAAGAATCCACGACGACGCATGGCCTCGACGAATACTCCCGGCGAGTGGCAGCCGGTACCCCGGCACCCGCCGGGGGCTCGGTCGCGGCCGTGGCGGGCGCGCTCGCCGCAGCACTGGCGGCCATGATCGGGCGGGTAGCCGTGCGCCGCGCGCCCGGGGACCCGGGCCTCAATCAGCTGATCGAATCGGCGGAGGAATTGCGCCTGCGCCTGCTGGCCCTGGGACTGGAAGACGAAACCGCCTACGAGGCAGTGCTGGCCGCGCGACGCAACCGGGCCGGCGGCGCCGGGGAACGCGACGCACGCATCCTCGCCGCCTGGCGCGAGGCGGCCCGGGTCCCGGCGGCGGTCGTCACCTGTGCGCGGGAGATCGCCCTGCTCGCGCACCGTGCGGCGAAGGAGGGCCCGGCTGGTACCGCTCCGGATGCGGTGATGGCGGCGCTGGTCGCGGCCGCGGTGGCGGCGGGATCCTACCTCAACCTGCGGAGCAACACCGAGGCGGCCGGCCGCCCGGCCGACCTGCTGCTGCTCCGCGATGACTCCGAGGCAGCGCTCGGGGAGACCCAGCGTATCGCCGCCGAGGTCAGGCTGATCGCCGAGGAACGCATGTTCGGCCCCGGACGCAACGCCTCCTCAAGTTCCCGCTGACCGCTACCGGGCTACCGCCTGGTTGGCCTCCCGGGCCGACTGCTTCAGGATGCGGCGCTCGCGGGCCGTGGTGGTGAGCGTCGCCTCGTCGTTGCTGAGCGTGGCACGGAGGTGCTCCAGCGCCGCGGGTCGCAACCGATCCACAATGACAAGGGCCGCGAGGTAGGTCCCCAGCGGCTGGGGATGGAAGCCATCCTTCCCGAAGAACTGCAAGGTTGAGTCCCGGCGCCAGGCCGCCCGCCACGCCTCCCCAGCCGGCAGGAGCAGCGAACCGGTGCTATCGGCCGCCAGCCGGTACGACAGGGCCACGTCGTCGAAAAACGCCAGCCGGGATCGGTCCGGCCACACCATCAGGAACGCGAGCGGCACCCCCACCTCCCTGGCGACAGCGGCGAACCAGCGCGCTTCGGCCACGATCTGGATCCGGCTCTCCGGCAGGGACGAGGGTCCCTGCTGCAGGATCACCAGCGTCCACCCGCCCCGCCTCATGGCCGCTTCTGCCTCGCCCCGGAGCCGGTGCTCGGTCAGGCTGAAATTGGGATACGTGATGCTCTCCACCTCCACGCTCCCTCCGCCGGTCCTGCTGGCGAGGGAGTCCACCATGCCTGGGAGGTCATTGGTGTAGGTGAGGCTGTTGCCTACGAAGAGCAGGCGAATCGGCTCGGGCGCCGGACCGGATGCCACAGGTGCCTGGCATCCTGCAGCCAGCCCGAAAGCAACTTGGCAGATTGAAACGATCAGGCGCATGGGCTCGCGGCAGGTGGGAGTAGGCTCCGCGAGAGGTGACGAGCCAACGCTCGCCGGAGTTACAGCTGTCCCGCGACTCCGCCCTCCGACGGCAGCGTGAGGATCCTCGGCCCGCCGCTGGTGATGGCCACCGTATGCTCGAAATGGGCCGACAGGCTGCCATCGGCGGTGATCACGGTCCACTTGTCCGGCAGGGTCCGGGTCACGTAGTGCCCCGCGGTGATCATCGGCTCGATGGCGATGGTCATCCCCTCCAGCAGCCGGGCTAGGCGCTTGGGCTGGCCGTGGTTGGGCACCTGCGGCTCCTCGTGGAACTGGGTGCCGATGCCATGCCCCACCAGCTCCCGCACCACCCCGAATCCTGCCGCCTCGGCCACGCCCTGTACCGCGTGGCCGATATCGCCGACGTGATTCCCGATGCGGGCCTGGGCGATGCCCGCCTTGAGGCATTCCTGGGTAACCCGGAGCAGGCGGCTGGCCTCGGGGGAGACCTCTCCCACCGCCACCGTGGTGGCGGAATCGGCGTGCAGGCCGTCGAGTTGCACCCCAACATCAATGCTGACGATGTTCCCCTCCCGGAGCACTCGCTTGGCGCTCGGAATCCCGTGAACGATCTCCTCGTTGATCGAGGTGCAGAGCGTCTTGGGGAACCCGTACAGCCCCTTGAAGGAGGGCCGGGCACCAGGGTGAGAGCGGATGAAGTCCTCCGCGAGGTGGTCCAGGGCGAGCGTACTCAGGCCCGGCCGGACGCTCCGGCTGAGGAGCGCCAGGGTATCGGCCACGATGTGGCCCGCCTGGGCCATCGTGTCGATCTCACGGGGGGACTTGATGGTAATCATCAGAATGGGGCGTCCAGCCTCCGGGGGCGGGCGCGCGCTGCGGCGGCGCGCCCCGCTTCAGCCAGCCGTCATCGGCCGATGAGCTGCTTGACCCGCGCGGCGATATCGTCGATCCCGCCGACCGCGGGCACCTCCTGCACCGGCCCGCGGGCCCGGAACCAGTCGAGCACGGGCGCGGTCTGTTCCCGGTAGGCCTTGAGCCGGATCGCCAGCGCGGCCGGATCGTCGTCGGCGCGCCCTTCGATACCCCGGCGGCGCTCGATCCGCGCCAGGATCTCGGCATCGGGAACATCGAAGAACAGCACCCAGTCCATGCGGCGGCCCAGCTCCTGGAGCAGCCCGGTGACCCCCTCGGCCTGGGGGACGGTACGCACCACCCCGTCGAAGATCACCCCGTTGCGTGCCTCGGATTTGGCCAGCTCCTCGCGCACCACGCCGAGGATGACCTCATCGCTGACCAGCTGGCCCGCCTCCATCACCGCCCTGGCCCGCAGCCCGATGGGGGTACCGCGCTTGACCGCGTCCCGCAGCAGGTCGCCGGTGGCGAACTTGGGCAGCCCGAGCCGCTCGCCCAGGATCGCGCCCTGCGTGCCCTTGCCGGCGCCCGGTGGGCCGAGGAGGAGGATGTTCATGACCGTTGCTGGCTGGAGGTGGAAGGCCCCTGGCCTGTTCTGATACCGAGGAGTGAAGCGAACGAAGGATCTCTTCGCCGGGCGGAGAGATCCTTCGCTCTGCTCAGGCCGACGGCGGCGGACGGGCCGCTCACTACATGAACCGCTGCTGCCGCCCGCGGAACTTGATCCGCCCCGCCTTCATGAAGCTGTCGTACTTGCGGAGCGTGAGGTGCTGCTGCACCTGCGAGATGGTGTCGAGCAGCACGCCCACCACGATCAGAACCGAGGTCCCGCCGAACTGCTGCTGGAAGCCGAGCTGTCGGGTCATGGTGACCGGAATGATCGCCACCAGGGCCAGGAACAGCGCGCCGGGCAAGGTCACGCGGGCCAGCACGTTGTCAATGTAATCGGCGGTGCTGGCGCCCGGCTTCACGCCCGGGATGAACCCGCCCTGCTTCTTGAGGTTCTCGGCCAGGTCCACCGAATTGAAGATGATGGACGTGTAGAAGTAGCTGAACAGCACGATCAGCACCGCGAAGCTCAGGTCGTAGGGCAGCTCGCCGGGGGTGAAGAAGTCGGCGAAGGCCCGCAGCCGCTCGTTGGGGGTGAAGCTGGCCAGCGTCCCGGGGACGATGATGATCGTCTGGGCAAAGATGATCGGCATCACGCCGGCGGTGATCAGCCGGATCGGGATGAAGGTCTTCTGGCCCTGGGTCATGCGCCCCCGGCCCATGACCTTGCGCGGGATCTGGACCGGGATCCGCCTGGCGGCGAGGTGCATGCCGGTGACCGCCGCGACCACGCCGACCAGGATGGCGCCGTACAGGGCGACCTGTCCCAGCGACAGCACGTCTTCCTTCCAGAAGCCCAGCATCTGCACCAGGCCCGGCCAGAGCCGGTCCAGGATCGAGAAGGTGATCAGCAGGCTCATCCCGTTGCCGATGCCCCGCTCGGTGATCTGCTCACCCAGCCACATCACGAAGATGGCGCCGGTGGTGAGGACCACCACCATCGAGAGCCGGGTCCAGAAGGTGGGCAGCGGCACGGCCCCCGGGATGCTCTCGGTGAAGACGGCGAAGGTATAGGCCTGGGAGAGGGCGATCAGGACCGTGGTGTACCGGGTCCACTGGGTGATCTGCTTCTTGCCCTCCTCGTCCTTCTGCATCTTGCTGACTGTCGGCACGATGCCGCCCGCCAGCTGGAAGATGATGGACGCGGAGATGTAGGGCATGATGCCCAGCGCAAGCACCGTGGCGCGGGACAGCCCGCCACCCAGGGTGTCGTACAGGCCGAAGAAGCCGGCGGCGGCCGAATTGCGGATGAAGTCGGTCACCGCCTGGACATTGACACCGGGGGCGAAGACGTGCGCACCCACACGGTAGATCACCAGCACGAGGATCGTGAACCCGATCTTCCGCTGAAGCTCGGGATCCATCCCGAAGCTGGGCCGGGCGGCGGCGGTCATTCGGCGGCGATCTTCCCGCCCGCCTGCTCGATCTTGGTGCGGGCCGCGCCGGAGAGGGTCACGCCCTGGACCGAATAGGCCCGGGCGGCCTCGCCCGTGGCGAGCAGCTTGACCGGCACGTCGCGCTTGGTGATGAGCCCGGCGGCGTAGAGGGTGTCCGGATTGACCTCGGTCGCGCCCAGGCGCGCCAGGTCCCTCAGGTTGACCGGCTGGGCCGCCACCTTGAACGGGTTGGTGAAGCCGCGCTTGGGCAGCCGACGGTACATCGGCATCTGGCCGCCCTCGAAGCCGGGATTGGACTGGCCCGACTGCCGCGCCTTGTGACCCTTGTGGCCCTTGCCCGAGGTCTTGCCCTTGCCCGAGCCCGGGCCACGGCCGAGGCGCTTGCTGTTGTGGGTCGCGCCCCGCGCGGGGCGCAGCGTCGAGAGGGTGATCTTCTCCGCCATTTACTTCTCCTGGACCGGCGACACCTCGACGAGGTGGCGCACCTTGAACAGCATGCCCCGAACCGAGGCGTTGTTCGGCAGTTCCGACGACGACTGGTGGCGCTTCAGGCCCAGGGCCTTCAGCGTCCGCCGCATGGTCTCCGGGTGGCCGATGCCGGAGCGGATCTGCTTGATCCGCACCCGGGCGGCGTCCTTCTCCGCCGGAATCTCGGCGGCGTGATACGCGGGGCCCTGGCGCCCGACGACGGGATTGCGACCCATGGTCTAGACCTCCTGCGGGGCGCGGTAGGCGATCTGGTCCAGCTCGATGCCCCGCTCGCGCGCGACCTGGCGGGCGGTCACCAGCTGCCGCAGCCCGTCGATCGTGGCCCGCACCATGTTGTGCGGGTTGCTCGAGCCCAGGCTCTTGGTCAGGATATCGGTGATGCCGGCGCACTCCAGCACCGCCCGTACCGGGCCGCCGGCGATGACGCCGGTGCCGCTGGCCGCGGGCTTGAGCATGACCCGGCCGGCCCCGTGCTCACCCAGCACCTCGTGCGGGATGGTGGTGCCCAGCCGCGGCATCTCCGCCATGTTGCGCTTGGCCGCCTCGACCGCCTTGCGGACGGCTTCGGAGACTTCGTTGGCCTTGCCGGTCGCGATGCCAACGCGGCCCTTGCCGTCGCCGACGGCGACCAGGGCATTGAAGGAGAATCGCCGGCCGCCCTTGACCACTTTGGCCACGCGGTTGATCGCCACGACGTTCTCCACGAACTCGCTCTGTTCGCGCTCGCCGCGCTTCTGGCCCCGGTCGCCACCCCGGCCCCGGCCGCCGCCCGGGCCGCCCCGGCCGCCGCCGCCGCCCCGGCCACCCCGGCCGCGCCCGCCGCCGGTGTTCTCGTTCGCGGGCGCGTCGCCCGGCACCTGAGCCTGTCCCTGTTCCGCCATGGTTAGAACTCCAGTCCGCCCTCGCGGGCACCATCCGCGACGGCCTTAACCCGTCCGTGATACCGGTAGCCGGCCCGGTCGAACACCACCTTGGTGATCCCGGCGGCCTTCGCCTTGGTCGCCAGCGCCTTGCCCACCCCCTTGGCGCGTCCCACCTTGCCCTTGCCGTCCACGGCCACGCCTTCGGAGCCGTCGCTCACACCGAGCAGGGTCACGCCGAGATCGTCGTTGACGAGCTGGGCATACATGTGCTTGAGCGAGCGGAACACCACCAGCCGGGGCCGGTCCGCGGTGCCGGACAGCTTCTTCCGCACCCGCAGATGGCGGCGGAAGCGGAGCTCCTGCCGGCTGCTCGGGGACTTGATCGCGCGCATTACTTGGCTCCCGTCTTGCCCGCCTTGCGGCGGACGATTTCACCCTGATAGCGCACACCCTTGCCCTTGTAGGGCTCGGGCTTGCGGAGGCTGCGGATCTCCGCGGCCACCTGCCCCACCAGTTCCTTGTCCGAGCCTTCGATCTTCACGATGGTGTTGTTGTCCACCGTGAACTTGATGCCCGTGGGCGCCGGATAGTGCACCGGGTGCGAGAACCCCAGCGACAGCTGCAGGCCCGTGGGCCGGGCCTCGGCCTTGAACCCGACGCCCTGGATCTCCAGCACCTTGGTGAACCCGCTGGTGACGCCGTCCACCATGTTCTGGACCAGCGTCCGGGTCAGGCCATGCAGCGCCTTGTGCTTGGGTTCCTCGCTGGGCCGGGTGACCAGGACCTGGCTCCCCTCCAGTGCGAGCTTCATTTCGGGGTGGAAGGTGCGGGACAGCTCCCCCTTGGGTCCCTTGGCGGACATGACCTGTCCGTTGAGGGTCAGGGTGACGCCCTTGGGCACCGCCACCGGCTTCCTGCCGATACGCGACATGGTCTTCCTACCAGACGACGGCGACGAGTTCGCCGCCGAGATTCGCCGACCGCGCATCGCGGTCGCTCATGAGGCCCTTCGGCGTGGACACGATCGCCATGCCGAGGCCGTTCTTGACCCGCGGAATCTCGCGCGACTTCACGTAGCGGCGCAGGCCCGGGGTGGAGACGCGGCGGAGCTCGCGGATGACCGGCTGGTCGTTGTGGTACTTCAGGTACAGCCGGAGCACCCCGCGGGCGCCGTCATCGAGGATCTTGAAGTCCGCGATGTAATGGTTATCACGCAGCAACCGGGCCAGCTCGCTCTTCTGGCGGCTCACCGGAATGTCCACGCGCTTGTGTCCGGCCGCGCAGGCGTTCCGGATGCGGGTCAGCATATCCGCGACAGGATCAGTCATGCTCATGGCTCGTCCCCCTACCAGCTGGCCTTGCGCACGCCCGGGATCTCCCCGGCCAGCGCTTTTTGACGGAAGCAAATACGGCACAGGCCGAACTTCCGGAGCACCGCCCGGCTGCGGCCGCAGCGCTGGCAGCGCCGGACGGTCCGCACCTTGAATTTTGGCGTGCGCTTGGCGCGCTCGATCCAGCAAGTCTTTGCCATCCAGGTCTCCTCAGGTCACTCCAGGCCCCGCCGGGTCCTTCCCGGCGCGGCGATCCGTTTACGCCGCCGCCACCGGAGTCTCGCCCCGGAACGGCCAGCCGAATTCCTTCAGCAGTCCCATCGCCAGGTCGTCGCGGCCGGCGTCGGTGACGATCGTGATGTCCATGCCGTGGATCTGCTCGACCTTGTCGAACTCGATCTCCGGGAAGATCATCTGTTCCTTCACCCCGATGGTGTAGTTGCCGCGCCCATCGAAACTCTTGTTGGGCAGTCCGCGAAAGTCGCGGACCCGGGGCGTGACCACGTTGATGAAGCGGTCCAGGAACTCGTACATCCGGGCGTTGCGGAGCGTCACCGACACGCCCACCGGCATCCCCTGCCGGAGCCCGAAGTTGGCGATCGCCTTCTTGGCCTTCCGCACCACCGGCTTCTGCCCGCTGATGATGGCCAGCTCCTCCACCACGGCGTCGATGAGCTTCGGGTTCTTGGCCCCCTCGCCCATGCCGACGTTCAGGACGATCTTGACCACCCGCGGCACCTGGTGCGCGTTCGTCAGCCCGAACTGCTTGGTCAGGTTGGCCCGCACCACGGTGTTGTAGAAGGTCTTGAGCCGGGGGACCCCGTCCACCGCCTTGGGGGTCGGATCGGTGGCCACCCCCGCGCCGCCCTTCTCCTTGCCCTTGCCGCCCTTGCTGGCAGACTCGGCCTTCGGGGCCTTGGGCGCCTTGGGCGCCTTTTCCTTCTCCTGGGTCTCGGCCATGGTCAGCGGTTCCTCACGATGGACTGGCCCGACTTGACCGCGATCCGCTCCAGGGTGCCGTCCGCGTCCTTGCGGCGGCGGATCCGGGTCGGTTCGTCCGACTTCGGGTCAATCAGCATCATCTTGGAGTGATGCACCGGGGCCTCACGCTGGATCTTTCCGCCCGGCGCGGTCTGGCTCGGCTTCTGGTGCTTGGTGATCATGTTGATCCCCTCGACGGCCACCCGCCCGGTCTTGGGATACACCCTGAGCACCTTGCCGCGCTTGCCCTTGTCCTCGCCAGAAATGAGCTGCACGGTGTCACCCGAGGTGACGTGCATGCGCTGCCGCACCACCGGCTTCTGCCGGATGCGCTTCGCCTTCTTGTGGACCAGCGGCTTCATTTAGAGCACCTCCGGCGCGAGCGAGACGATCTTCATGTATCGCTTCTCGCGCAGCTCGCGCGCCACCGGCCCGAAGATACGGGTTGCCCGGGGCTCGCCCTGATCGTTGATGAGCACCACCGCGTTCTCGTCGAACCGGATGTAGGAGCCGTCCTTGCGGCGGGTCTCCTTCACGGTGCGGACGATGACCGCCTTGGCCACGTCGCCCTTCTTCACCTGGCCGGTGGGGATCGCGTCCTTGATGGCCACGACCACTTTGTCGCCCACGCCGGCGTAGCGCCGCTTGCTGCCGCCCAGCACCCGGATCACCAGCGCCTTCCTGGCCCCCGAGTTGTCGGCCACCTTGACGATGGATTCTTGCTGGATCATTTGGCCCGCTCCACGATCTCGACCACGCGCCAGCGCACCGTCTTGGCCACCGGCCGGGTCTCCATGATCCGCACCTTGTCGCCGATCTTGGCGCCGTGTTCATCGCGCGCCTTGACCGTCTTGGTGCGGGTGATCTGCTTGCCGTAGGCCGGGTGCGCGAACTGCCGCGTCATCGAGACCGTCACGGTGCTGGTCATCTTGTCGCTCGTCACCACGCCCTGGCGGATCTTGCGCCGGTTGCGGGACTCGGTGTTCTGCTCGCTCATGGTTCCTCGCTCCCTACTGGCCCGGTTCGCGTGCCCGCAGAATCGTCTTGATCCGCGCGATATCCCGCCGGAGATGGCGGAACCGGATCGGGTTCTCAATCGCTTCGGTGGCCGACCGGAACCGGAGCCGGAAGCGCTCCTCGGTCAGCTCGGCCAGCTTGGCCTGGAGATCGTCGGCCGACATCTCCTGCAGCTCGTCGGTCTTCATGGTCCTAGTCCTCCAGCCGGTGGACGAAGCGGGTCCGCACCGGCAGCTTGGCGGCGGCCAGGGCCAGCGCCTTCTTGGCGAGCGGCACGTCCACGCCCTCGACCTCGAACAGCATCCGCCCCGGCTTGACCACCGCGACCCACCCTTCGGGGTTGCCCTTGCCCTTGCCCATGCGGGTCTCGGCCGGCTTCTTGGTGATCGGCTTGTCCGGGAAGATCCGGATCCACACCTTGCCACCGCGCTTCATCTCGCGGGTCATGGCGACGCGGGCGGCCTCGATCTGCCGGTTGCTCACCCACCCCGGCTCGAGGGAGATCAGCCCGTACTGGCCGAAGGCCACGGTGGCTCCCCGGCTGGCGATGCCCCGGGTGCGGCCCTTGAAGGTCTTCCGGAATTTGACGCGCTTCGGTGCCAGCATCGGTCAGTTCCCAGTGCTGTAGGTGCGGCCCGACAGGTCTTCGACGACTTCACCCTTGAAGATCCAGACCTTGATGCCGATCGTGCCGTAAGTAGTCCGCGCGGTGCCGTACGCAAAGTCCACGTCCGCCCGCAGCGTGTGGAGCGGCACCCGCCCCTCCCGATAGCTCTCGGTACGGGCGATCTCGGAGCCGCCCAGGCGGCCACCGGCCCGCACCTTGATGCCCAGCGCTCCCATGCGCATGGCGCTCTGCACCGCCCGCTTCATGGCCCGGCGGAAGCTGATCCGCTGCTCCAGCTGGTGGGCGATGTTGTCGGCCACCAGCTGCGCCGAGACCTCCGGGCGCTTGATCTCTTCGACGTTGATCGCCGCTTCCTTGCCGGTGAGCTGGGCCAGCTCGTCCCGCAGCTTGTCCACCTCCGCGCCGCGCTTGCCGATGACCACCCCCGGCCGCCCGGTATGCACCGTCACGGTGACCTTGCCGGGCCGCCGCTCGATATCGATCTGGGCGATCGCCGCGTGCCCCAGCCGCGCCTTGAGGTACTTCCGGATCAGCTCGTCCTCCTTGAGGAGGGCGGGCATCTCCTTGGTGGCGTACCAGCGGGAGTGCCACTGCTTGACGATGCCGAGCCGAAGCCCGGTCGGGTGGGTTTTCTGGCCCATTACTCGCTCTCCTTGGTCCCCACGTGAATCTCCACGTGCGAGGTCCGCTTGCGGATCGGCACGCCTCGTCCCTGCGCCGCCGACGTGTGCCGCTTGAGCGGGGTTCCCATGTTGATCACCGCCTTGGTGATCACCAGCTCGTCGACGTCCAGCGCCGCGTTGTCCTTGAGCGCCGCCTGCTCGGCGTTGGAGACCGCCGAGCGCAGGGTCTTCTCGATCTGCCGGGCCGCCAGCTTCTTGGTGAACTTGAGGATGGCGTACGCCTCGTTCACGTTCTTGCCCCGGATCAGGTCCGCCACCAGCCGCATCTTGCGCGGCGACTGGCGCACGTGCCGCTGGATCGCATGCGATTCCATGGTCACTCCGCCTTGGCCTTCTTGTCCGCCACGAGGCGTCCGCTATGTCCGCGGAACAGCCGGGTGGGCGCGAATTCGCCGAGCTTGTGCCCGACCATGTTTTCGGTCACGTACACCGGAACGAACTTGTTCCCATTGTGCACCGCGAACGTATGACCCACGAACTCGGGCAGGATGGTGCTCGCCCGACTCCAGGTCTTGACCACCTTTTTCTCGTTCTTGGAGTTCAGCACCTGCACCTTGAGGAGCAGCGCCGCCTGCACGAACGGTCCCTTCTTGATGCTGCGCGACATTAGCTGTTACCCCCGGTCGCCTTGCCCCGCCGCCGCCCGCGTACCACGTACTGGGTGGAGGCCTTCTTCGGATGCCGGGTCTTCCGGCCCTCCGGCTTGCCCCACGGATTGACCGGTGGCCGGCCACCCGAGGTCTTGCCCTCGCCGCCGCCCAACGGGTGATCCACAGGATTCATCGCCACACCGCGAACCTTCGGCCGCTTGCCGAGCCAGCGGGTCTTGCCCGCCTTGCCCATCGACAGCAGCTCATGCTCCGAGTTGCCCACCTCGCCCAGGGTCGCCATGCACTTGGCGTGCACCCGGCGCATCTCGGTGGACCGAGCCGGAGCGTCACGTAGTCGCCCTCCTTGGCCACCACCTGCGCGGAGGTGCCCGCCGACCGGATCATCTGCGCGCCCTTGCCGATCTTGAGCTCGACGCAGTGCACGGTCTCGCCCAGCGGGATCTCGCCCAGCGGAAGCATGTTCCCCAGCCGCGGATCCACGCCCGGGCCGGACACCACCGTGTCGCCCACGGCCAGCCCCTTGGGGTGGAGCATGTAGCGCTTCTCCCCGTCGGCGTAGACCAGCAGGGCGATGCGGGCCGACCGGTTCGGATCGTACTCGATGGACGAGACCTTGGCCGGAATCCCGAACTTGCTCCGCTTCCAGTCGATCTTCCGGTACATCCGCTTGTGCCCGCCGCCGATGTAGCGCATCGTGGCATGGCCCTGGTTGTTACGCCCACCGGACTTCTTGATCGGTTCCAGCAGGCTCTTCTCGGGCGTGCCCTTGGTGATCTCGGCAAAATCCGAGACCGACCGGAAGCGGGTGCCCGGCGTCATCGGCCGGAATTGACGGATTCCCATATCAGCCCTCGAATACGGGGAGTGTCTCCCCGTCCTTCAGTGTCACGATGGCCTTCTTCCAGCGGGCGGTGAGCCCCTTGGTCCGGCCACGGATCACCTGGTTGCGGCGCATCTGCATGGTGCGGACGCGGGTCGCGGTGACGCCGAACAGCTGCTTCAGCGCCTCCCGGATCTGCGCCTTGTTGGCCAGCGGATGCACCTCGAAGGTGTACTCCTTCTTCAGCTGGTACGCGGCGGAGGATTTCTCCGTCACCACCGGCCGGACCACGATGTCATGGAGCCCGGGCATTTACTTGCCCCCCTTCTTCTTGGGCGCCGGCTTCTTGGCGGCGGCCTTCTTGGCCGGAGCCTTGGCCTTGGCGGCTTTCTTGGCCGGAGCCTTGGCCTTGGCGGCCTTCTTCTTGGGCGCGGCCTTCGGCGCCTTCTCGGCCTTGGGCTTGGCGGCCTTCTGCTCGGCCGGCGCCCGCGGTGGGCGCGGCTCGGCCGCCGTCTTCGGGAGCGGGGTGAACGGCCGGACGAATGGCACCGGCGCCTCGTTGACCAGCGCCGGCTCTTCGACGATCACCACGTCGGCCCAGAGGACGTCGTAGGCGGCCGCGTCGGTGTACGGCAGCACATCCACTCGGGGCAGGTTCCGCCCGCTCAGCACCAGCGCTTCGCTCACTCCATGGGTGAGGATCAGCACCTTCTGCTCGGCGACGCCCAGTGCCTCCAGCAACCCGCGCAGCTCCCGGGTGCGCGGGCTCTGTTGTTCGAACCGTTCCACCACGTACAGGCAGCCCTCGGAGGCGCGGGCATTCAGCGCGCTCTTGCGGGCCAGCTGCTTCACCTTGCGCGGCATGCCGATGCGATAGTCGCGCGGCTGCGGTCCGAAGACCTTGCCGCCGCCCGGCCAGTTGGGGGCGCGGATGGAGCCCTGCCGGGCCCGCCCGGTGCCCTTCTGCTTCCACGGCTTCTGGTTGCCACCGGAGACCAGCCCACGGGTCTTGGTGGCGGCGGTGCCCTGCCGCTGGTTGGCCAGGTACACCTTCACGGCCTCGTGCATCACCGGGCCGTGGATGGTGCCGTCGAAGTACGCCTCCGGCAGCGCGTACGACCTGCTCTTCTTGGCTCCCGCCGGGGAGAAATGCGGCGCCTCAATCATGGCGGCTCCTGCCCTTCTGCTTGTTCACCAGCAGGATGCCGTGCTTCGCGCCGGGGACCGCGCCCCGCACGAACAGCAGATTCCGTTCGGCATCCACCTTGACCACCCGCAGCCCGAGCTCGGTGTGCCGCTCGGCGCCCATGTGGCCCGGCATCCGCTTGCCCTTGATGACCCGTGAGGGGTCGGTCCCGGCGCCGATGGAACCGGGCTTGCGATGCCGGGTGTTGCCGTGCGAGGCCGGACCGCCGCCCACCCCATACCGGTGCACCACGCCCTGGAAGCCCCGGCCCTTGCTGGTGCCGGTCACCTTGACCCGTTCACCCACCGTGAAGATGCCGACGGTGACCGTGTCCCCCGGCTGGTAGGTCGCCTCGCCGGGACCGAAATCCCGGAGCAGGTGCGGTGCGGTGTCCAGAGTGGCCGCCTTGGCGTGCCCGATCTCCGCCTTGCTGGCCCGCCCGGGGGCCTGGCGCCCGAAGCCGAGCTGCACCGCATCGGTCTTGACCTGCACCACGCGGCAGGGGCCCGCTTCGATCACCGTGACCGGGACCGACGTGCCATCCTCCGTGAACACCCGCGTCATACCGAGCTTGCGCCCGATGAGTCCGTTTGCCATGGCTATTCGACCTTGATCTCCACGTCCACACCCGCCGGCAGGTCGAGCTTGGTGAGCGCGTCCATGGTCTGCGGCCGTGAATCGTTGATGTCGAGCAGGCGCTTATGTGTGCGCAGCTCGAACTGCTCCCGGCTCTTCTTGTCCACGTGCGGGCTCCGCAGCACCGTCCACCGCTCGATCTTGACCGGCAGCGGAATGGGGCCCGACACCTGAGCACCGGTCTTCTCCGCGGTGCGGACGATGTCCGCCGCGGCCTGGTCCAGGATGCCGTGGTCGAATGCCTTGAGCCGGATGCGAATTCGCTGTGCCATCTAGGTTCTCGTCCTCTCCGTACTCCACCGCCCCTCGGCGGCCCGGCCCCGCTCACCGGGCACCGTGCCGCCGAGTCGCCGAGTCGACTACTTCAGGATCTTGGTGACGACGCCCGCGCCTACCGTCCGGCCGCCCTCGCGGATCGCGAAGCGCAGTCCCTCTTCCATGGCGATCGGGATGATGAGCGTGATGTGCATCTGGATGTTGTCGCCCGGCATCACCATCTCGACCCCCTCGGGCAGCTCCACCGACCCGGTCACGTCCGTCGTCCGGAAGTAGAACTGTGGCCGGTACCCCTTGAAGAACGGGGTGTGGCGTCCGCCCTCTTCCTTGGTGAGGACGTAGACCTCGGCGTTGAACTCGGTGTGCGGGGTGATGCTCCCCGGCTTGGCCAGCACCATGCCGCGCTCGACATCGGTCTTCTCGATGCCGCGCAGCAGCAGGCCGACGTTGTCGCCCGCCTGGCCGTCGTCGAGCAGCTTGCGGAACATCTCGACGCCGGTGACCGTGGTCTTCTTCTCGGAGTTGAACCCGACCAGGGCGACTTCCTCGCCGACCTTGATCTTGCCGCGCTCGATTCGGCCCGTGGCCACCGTGCCGCGGCCGGTGATCGAGAACACGTCCTCGACCGGCATCAGGAACGGCTTGTCGATCTCCCGCTTGGGCTGCGGGATGTAGGTGTCCAGCGCGTTGAGCAGATCCCACATCCGGTCGACCCACTGCTGCTCGCCCTTGATGGCCGGCATGGCCGCGCCCCGGATGACCGGCAGGTCATCGCCCGGGTACTCGTACTTGCTGAGGAGCTCGCGCACCTCCAGCTCGACGAGATCGAGCAGCTCGGGGTCGTCCACGAGGTCGCACTTGTTGAGGAACACCACCACCGACGGCACGTTCACCTGGCGCGCCAGCAGGATGTGCTCGCGCGTCTGCGGCATCGGGCCGTCCACCGCGCTCACCACCAGGATGGCGCCGTCCATCTGCGCCGCACCGGTGATCATGTTCTTGACGTAGTCCGCGTGTCCCGGACAGTCGACATGCGCGTAATGGCGCTTCTCGGTGTTGTACTCGACGTGACTGGTCGCGATCGTCAGGATCTTGGTCGGGTCACGACGACCCTGAGATTCCGACGCCTTGGCGACGGTGTCATAGGGCACATACGCGCCCAGGCCCTTGTCGGCGGTGACCTTGGTCAACGCGGCGGTCGTGGTGGTCTTGCCATGGTCCACGTGACCGATGGTGCCGACGTTCACGTGGGGCTTGGTGCGCTCGAATTTCGCCTTCGCCATAAGATCCTCGGGTGTTGGCTGTCAGCTAGCGGCTACTGCCAGGTGGCTGTCAGGTCTTCTTCTTTGCGATGATCGCTTCCGCGACCGATTTCGGCACTTCCTCGTAATGATCAAACTCCATGGTGTACACCGCGCGTCCCTGCGTCATGCTGCGGAGCGTGGTGGAGTACCCGAACATTTCCTTGAGCGGCACGTCGGCGGCCACGACCTGCGCCTCGCCCCGCTGGGTCATGCCGCCCACCTTGCCGCGGCGGCCGGAGAGGTCCCCGACCACGTTGCCCAGGAAGTCCGCCGGGGTCACCACCTCGACCTCCATGATCGGCTCCAGGATGATCGGCTTGGCCTGCTGGGCCGCCGACTTGAATGCCATGGAGCCGGCGATCTTGAACGCCATTTCCGAGCTGTCCACGTCGTGGTAGCTGCCGTAGACCAGCGTGGCCTTCACGTCCACGATCGGGTAGCCGGCCTGGATACCGTTCTCCAGCGCCTCCCGGATGCCCGCTTCCACCGGCTTGATGAACTCCCGCGGAATCACCCCGCCGACGATCTTGTCCTCGAAGATGAACCCCTCGCCGGGCTTCGACGGCTCCAGGTGGATGACCACGTGGCCGTACTGGCCCTTGCCGCCCGACTGCCGGATGAACTTGCCCTCGACGTCGCTGACCTTCTTGGTGATGGTCTCGCGGAAGGCCACCTGCGGCTGGCCCACGTTGGCCTCGACCTTGAACTCCCGCTTCATCCGGTCCACCAGGATCTCCAGGTGGAGCTCGCCCATGCCGGCGATGATGGTCTGCGAGGTCTCGACGTCGGTCCGCACCCGGAAGGTCGGGTCCTCTTCCTGCAGCTTCTGCAGCGCGATGGCCAGCTTGTCCTGGTCCGCCTTGGTCTTCGGCTCGATGGCGACGTCGATGACGGGGTTGGGGAACTTCATCGCCTCCAGGATGATCGGATCCTCTTCATCACACAGGGTGTCCCCGGTGCGCGTGTCCTTGAGCCCGATCGCCGCGCCGATATCGCCGGCCAGCACTTCCTGAATCTCTTCCCGCTTGTTGGCGTGCATCTGCAGCAGCCGGGCCACCCGTTCCTTCTTGTCCTTGGTGGCGTTGTAGACGTAGCTGCCCGCCTCCAGCTTGCCCGAATAGACCCGGAAGAACGTCAGCCGTCCCACGTAGGGGTCGGTCGCGATCTTGAACGCCAGGGCCGCGAACGGCGCGTCATCCTTGGGCGTCCGGGTGATATGCTGGGTGTCGTGCAGCGGCACATGCCCCTGGATCTCCTGCACGTCCGTCGGACAGGGCAGGAAATCGATCACCGAGTCCAGCAACGCCTGCACACCCTTGTTCTTGAACGATGCGCCACAGAGCACCGGGACGAAGCCGTGTCGGATCGTCGCATTGCGGATGGCGCCCAGGATCTCGTCCTCGGTCAGCTCCGCTCCGCCCAGGTACTTCTCCAGCAGCCCGTCCTCATGCTCGATGGCCGCCTCCACCAGCTCATGCCGGTACTTGGCAGCCTCTTCCTTGTAGGCATCGGGAATGGGCATTTCGGTGAATGTCTTGCCCATGTCCTCGTCGTGAAAGACCCGCTCCACCTGCCGGATCAGATCGATGTACCCGGTGAAGGTGTCCGCCGAGCCCACCGGCAGCTGCAGCGGATGGGCCTTCCGGGTCAGCCGGTCCCGCACCATGTCGAGGCAACGATAGAAATTGGCCCCGATCCGGTCCATCTTGTTGGCGAAGATCAGCCGCGGCACGCCATACCGGTCCGCCTGCCGCCACACCGTCTCGGTCTGCGGCTCGACACCGGCCACCGCGTCCAGCAGGGTCACCGCCCCGTCCAGCACCCGGAGCGACCGCTCCACCTCAGCCGTGAAGTCCACGTGGCCGGGCGTGTCGATGATGTTGATCCGGTACGTGATCTCCTTGCGGATCCAGAAACAGGTCGTGGCCGCGGAGGTGATGGTGATGCCCCGCTCCTGCTCCTGCTCCATCCAGTCCATCGTCGCCGCACCCTCGTGCACTTCACCGATCTTGTAGTTCTTGCCGGTGTAGTACAGGATGCGCTCGGTGGTGGTGGTCTTCCCGGCATCAATGTGCGCCATGATGCCGATGTTCCGGTACCGATCGAGCGGAGTTTCGCGCGGCATTCCCTATGTTCCCGAATCTTTCTTTTGTGCCTCAGGCGCGCCCGGGACCTGCCCGGCGTCACCGCATGTCCGCTATATCCAGCGAAAAAGCGGGGCGACCGGACCCGGCGGCTGCCGGCGGTATCGCTCCGCTGTCGTCGGGGCCCAACTGGCCCAGCGACGAAGGACCCTGTCGCGGATCCCCTGCGTTGTACGGAAGGATCGGAGGTGAGTGGCGAAGTCCCGGTGCCTCGGGGCCGGCCGTCACGCGATCCGGATGTCTCCTGCTGTGAGGATGTTCCGCCCTACCAGGCCATGAGGAATGGCCACCCGGAAAACCCCCGAATCACCCAAGCCCGGGAAAAGTAACCCGCTAACCTCCAATGTCAACCGGGGTTGGCCCCCCAGACCCCAGCCTCGAGGCCCGTGGGGCCGGCCTTCACCCCGCCCCCGGAACCCGGAACGACAAAGGCCGGCCCCCAGGAAGGAGGCCGGCCCCGATTCAGGACACCGACGCGGCTACCAGCGGTAGTGCGCGAACGCCCGGTTGGCCTCGGCCATCCGATGGGTGTCTTCCTTCTTCTTGATGGCGTTGCCCTCGCCCTTGGCGGCAAGGATGAACTCCGCCGCCAGCCGCTCCTGCATGGTCTTCTCCGACCGGCTGCGAGCGAAATCGATCAGCCAGCGCATGGCCAGAGCTCCCCGCCGCTCGGGGCGGACCTCCACCGGGACCTGCAGCGACGCGCCACCTACGCGCCGGCTCTTCACTTCCAGCGCCGGCTTGACGTTGTTGACCGCCGACTTGAAGACCGTCACCCCGGGCTGACCGGTACGCTCCTCGATGAGGTCCATGGCCGAGTAGAAGATCCGCTCGGCGGTGCTCTTCTCTCCCTGGTACATGAGGGAGTTGATGAACTTGGAGACGGTCTGGCTGTCGTACCGCGGGTCCGGCGGGACCGGCCGACGGACGGACTTGCTGCGACGGCTCACTTCTTACCTCCTGCGGCACCGGCGGCCTTGGGCCGCTTGGCGCCATACTTGGAGCGGCTGCGCCGGCGATCGTTGACGCCGGCGGCGTCCAGCGCGCCGCGCACGATGTGATACCGTACGCCCGGCAGGTCCTTCACGCGGCCGCCGCGCACGAGCACGATGGAGTGCTCCTGCAGGTTGTGGCCTTCTCCCGGGATGTAGGCGATGATCTCGAAGCCGTTGGTGAGCCGGACCTTGGCCACCTTCCGCAGCGCCGAGTTGGGCTTCTTGGGGGTGGTGGTGTAGACCCGGGTGCAGACACCGCGACGAAACGGATTCTGCCGGAGCGCGGGCGACTTGTCCTTGTAGAGCGGGGACTTGCGACCGAGCCGGACGAGCTGGTTGATAGTCGGCATAGACCGGCAAACCTAGCCAGCAGGCCGGGTTGGGTCAAGTCGGCCCGACTCCGGTGAGCCCCGCCCAGGGCCCTCCCCCACCGCCTGTCGCCCTGCCACCACCGCACAGCCCGTGCGCCAGCCTCCGCTGCCGGGAAATCCGGCGAGAATCCGTGACCCCTCCCGACCTCGGAGACGCCTCGACCCGCCCGCCCTGGAGTCTCGCTGGCTGACGCAGCCACGCCGGACAGATTCATGTCGAGTACAGGCCGCGACACCTTCGCGGCCCGCTCGGCGTGAGCACCCGGGGTCGTTCCACCGGCCCCACACAGGAAAGCGACGACGGCCCGGGCAATCGCCCGGGCCGTCGTCCATTCCATCACCCGGAGGTCCGGGCTCGACGGCCGGCCTACTCCTCGTCCTCCACCAGAGCGGCCACGGCCACCGGCGTGGCGACCTCCGGCACGACCTCCACCGGCGGCGGGGGCTCGTAGCCGGCCGGCGGTTCGATATCGATCTCGGCGTACCGGTAGATGCCCGATCCTGCGGGGATCAGATGGCCGATGATGATGTTCTCCTTGAGGCCGAGGAGGTCGTCCTTGGCTCCGCGGATGGCGGCATCGGTCAGCACCCGGGTGGTCTCCTGGAAGGAGGCCGCCGAGATGAATGACTGCGTGGTCAGCGAGGCCTTGGTGATGCCCAGCAGGACCGGCTCGGAATGGGCCGCCTTGTTCTTCCGCTTGATGACCCGCTCGTTCTCGTCCCGGAACTGCAGCCGGTCCACCGTCTCCCCTTCCAGGAAGTCGGTGTCGCCGGGATCGGAGACGCGGACCTTCTGCAGCATCTGGCGCACGATCACGCCGATGTGCTTGTCGCTGATCCGCACGCCCTGCAGCCGGTAGACCTCCTGCACCTCGTTGAGCAGGTATTCCTGGACCGCCCGGGGCCCCTTGATCCGCAGGATATCGTGCGGGTTCACCGGGCCCTCGGTGAGCCGGTCGCCGGCGCGCACCCGGTCTCCCTCATGGACCCGGAGGTGCTTCCCGGCGCCCACTTCATAGAGCTGCGGCGGCTCGGGCTCGCCCTTCTTGCCCGGCTCCATGACCGGGAAGACGTAGATCTCGCGCTTGCCGCGCTTGATCTCGCCGAACTTCACCACCCCATCGATTTCCGAGATGGTGGACGGATCCTTCGGCTTGCGGGCCTCGAACAGCTCGGCCACGCGCGGCAGGCCGCCGGTGATGTCGCGGGTCTTGTAGGCCGTCCGTGGCATCTTGGTGACGGTCACGCCCTTCTGGATCTTGACCGAGGGCGAGAGATAGACCGTCTTGTCCTTGCTCTCCTTCTTGCTCTTGCTCGGCCAGGCCACGTTGATCGGGTACTCCTCGACCTTGAACTTCGAGGCCCAGGGATTCCCCTCGTCGGAGATGCTGAGTGCCCGGGTCACCTGGTCCGACTCACTGCCCAGGATGATCCGCGAGCCTTCCGCCAGGATGTACTCCTGCGGATCCTTGCGGTTGGGCGCATACACCAGCACCGAGGGATGCAGCTCCCGCTCGGGATCGGCCACGACCACGAGGGAGCGGAGCCCGGTCGACTCGTCCAGTTCCTCGCGCAGCGTCGAGCCCGGGACCAGGTCCTTCCAGCGCAGCTCCCCGTCGATCTTGATGATGCTGGGGTCGTTGTACGGGTCCCAGGTGTAGAGGATGGACATCTTCCCCTGCACCGTGTCCCCTTCCTTGACCTGGATCAGGGCACCTTCCGGCACCGGATAGCGGTTGAGCACCCGCTTGGGATCGGCGGGATCCACCACCAGAATGCCTTCCTTGTTCTCCTCGTCGGCGCTCTCGTCGTCGCGGGTGAGCGCGATCCGGACCATGGCCTTGGTGCCGTCCTCGTATTCCACCGGCACGTCGGAGTACTCCAGCCCCTCGGTGTACTTGACCAGGCCGCTGGCGCGGGCCCGCCGCTCGGCTTCCTCGGCGATGCGCGAGGAGGCGCCGCCGATGTGGAAGGTCCGCAGCGTCAGCTGCGTGCCCGGCTCGCCGATGGACTGGGCGGCCAGGATGCCGATGGCCTCGCCCATGTCCACCATGTCCATGGTGGCGAGGTTGCGGCCGTAGCACATGCGGCAGCAGCCGCGGCGGGATTCGCAGGTGAGCACCGAGCGGATCTTGACCTTCTCGATCCCGGCCTCCTCGATCTGGCTGGAGACCTCCTCGTCGATCAGCTTGCCCGCCTGCACCAGCAGCTTGGGATCGCCGTGCTCGTCCAGTTCATGCGGATCGAACACGTCCTCCGAGGCGACGATGCCCAGGATGCGCTCCTTCAGGTTCTCGATGATGTCCTCGCCCTCCTTGAGCGCCGACATCTCCAGGCCCTGAATGGTGCCACAGTCCTCCTCGTTGATCGTCACGTCCTGCGCCACGTCGACCAGCCGGCGCGTCAGGTAGCCGGCGTCCGCCGTCTTGAGGGCGGTGTCGGCGAGACCCTTCCGGGCGCCGTGGGTGGAGATGAAGTATTCCAGTCCGGTGAGCCCCTCACGGAAGTTGGACTTGATCGGGCTCTCGATGATCTCGCCGATGCCGCCGGTGAGCTTCTTCTGCGGCTTGGCCATCAGGCCGCGCATGCCGGCCAGCTGCCGGATCTGGTCGCGCGAGCCGCGGCTGCCGGAATCGAACATCATGAACACCGGGTTGAACCCGCCCCGGCTCATCCGCAGGTTGGCGACCATCGCCTCGGCCACGTCGTTGTTGGCGTGGGTCCAGGCGTCGATCACCTTGTTGTAGCGCTCACCGAAGGTGATCTGGCCGGTGTTGTAGGCGCGCTGGAAGCGCTTGACCCGCTCGTCGGCCGCCTTCAGCAGGTCCGCCTTGGCGGCCGGGATCTCCAGGTCCTCGACGCCGATGGAGATGCCGCCCATCGTGGCGTAGCGGAACCCGAACTCCTTGAGCCGGTCGAGGAAGGTCACGGTATCCGACAGCCCCGCCTCGCGGTAGCTCTGCAGCACCAGCTCCGACAGCGCCTTCTTCTTCATCAGGTCGTTGCGGAAGCCGTGATTGGCCACGACCTGCCGGGGCATGATGCTGTTGAACAGCACCCGGCCGGCGGTGGTCTTGACCCAGCGGGGCGCCTTGTCCGTGGCCTCCCGGGGCGGCTGGTACCAGAAGACGATGGCGGAGTGGAAGTCGATGCTCTTGTGGAGCAGTGCCATCTCGATCTCCGCCAGCGACCCGTAGTGCTTGGCCTGGTCCCAGGCCGGTGCCGGCTTGCCCTCCTTCGGCTCCTCGGCCCCCGGCGGCAGCTTGGTGAGGAAGTAGCTGCCCAGCACCATGTCCTGCGACGGCTCCGCGACCGGCCGGCCGTCGGACGGCTTGAGGATGTTGTTGCTGGAAATCATCAGCACCCGCGCCTCCAGCTGCGCCTCGAAGCTCAGCGGCACGTGCACGGCCATCTGGTCGCCGTCGAAGTCGGCGTTGAAGGCGGCGCAGACCAGCGGATGGATCCGGATGGCCTTGCCCTCCACCAGCACCGGCTCGAAGGCCTGGATGCCGAGGCGGTGCAGCGTGGGCGCGCGGTTGAGCAGCACCGGGTGGTCCTGAATGATCTCTTCCAGGATCTCGTAGACCTCGGGGCTCTCCTTCTCCACGATCTTCTTGGCCCGCTTGACCGTCTCGGCGATGCCCTTCTCCACCAGCTTGTGGATGATGAACGGCTTGAACAGCTCGACGGCCATCGCCTTGGGCAGGCCGCACTGGTGCAGCCGGAGCTCCGGCCCCACCACGATGACCGACCGGCCCGAGTAGTCCACCCGCTTGCCCAGCAGGTTCTGCCGGAACCGGCCCTGCTTGCCCTTGAGCATGTCCGACAGCGACTTGAGCGGCCGCTTGCCCCGGCCGCGGATCGCCTTGGAGCGGCGCCCGTTGTCGAACAGGGCGTCGACCGCCTCCTGCAGCATGCGCTTCTCGTTGCGGAGGATGACCTCCGGCGCCTTGTGCAGGATGAGCTTCTGCAGCCGGTTGTTGCGGTTGATCACCCGGCGGTACAGGTCGTTGAGGTCCGAGGTGGCGAAGCGGCCGCCGTCCAGCGGCACCAGCGGCCGGAGGTCGGGCGGGATGACGGGGATCACGTCCAGGATCATCCACGCCGGGTTGTTGGGCACGTCGCCCGAATCGCCGGAGGTGAGGAACGCGTCCACGATCTTGAGCCGCTTGAGCATCTGCTTCTTGCGGTGCTGGCTGGTCTCGGTGGCCACGCCTGCCCGGAGCTGTTCGCCCAGCTTCTTGATGTCGATCCGGTTGAGCAGCTCGCGCACCGCCGGCGCGCCGATTTCGGCGCGGAAGGCGGTGTCGCCCTCTTCCCGGGCCTTGTGGCGCAGCTGCAGGAACTCGTCCTCGTCCACCAGCTGGTTGGGCTCGACCTCCTGGTCGCCCGGCTCGATGACGATGTAGCTCGAGTAGTAGATGACCCGCTCGAGCTCCCGCAGGGTGATGTTGAGCAGGTTGCCCATCGGCGAGGGCAGCGTCTTGAAGAACCAGATGTGGGCCACCGGCACCGACAGCTCGATGTGCCCCATCCGCTCGCGCCGCACCTTGCTGAGCGTGACCTCCACGCCGCAGCGGTCGCAGATGACGCCCCGGTAGCGGATGCGCTTGTACTTGCCGCAGTGGCATTCCCAGTCCTTGACCGGACCGAAGATGCGCTCGCAGAACAGTCCGTCCTTCTCCGGCTTGAAGGAGCGGTAGTTGATGGTCTCGGGCTTGGTCACCTCGCCCCAGGACCACCAGTACCGCTGCCCCTGGAGCTCCAGCCGCTCGCGTTCCTTGCCGTCACGCGGGCCGCGGATCTCCTCCGGGGAGGCGATGCGAATGCTGATGAAATCGAAGCTGGAGCTCTTGGGCTCCCGGCCGCTGCGAAAATCGATCATTGGTCCCTCTGCGTAGAATCCACATCGGCGTGGCGCTCCGTCGGACCGACGGGGCGACCGGCCGCTGGTCTGTTACTCGTCGCCGTCCGCGGTGGTCCCCAGGGTCACCTTGAGGCCCAGCGCCTGCAGTTCCTTCACCAGCACGTTGAACGATTCCGGGATGCCCGGCTCGGGCAGGTTCTGTCCCTTCACGATCGCCTCGTACACCTTGCTGCGGCCGTTGACGTCGTCCGACTTGACCGTCAGCATCTCCTGCAGCACGTGGGCGGCGCCGTAGGCCTCGAGGGCCCACACTTCCATTTCGCCGAAGCGCTGGCCGCCGAACTGCGCCTTGCCCGCCAGCGGCTGCTGGGTGACCAGCGAGTACGGGCCGATGGACCGCGCATGGATCTTGTCGTCCACCAGGTGTGACAGCTTCAGCATGTAGATCGTGCCAACGGTCACGTCGCCCTCGAACTCCTGCCCGGTCCGCCCGTCCCGGAGCCGCGCCTTGCCGGTGGGAGTGAGCCCGGCCGCCCTGATCAGCTCCTCGGCGGCGCGCCCGACATCCTCCGGCTCCCCCTTGCCACCGGCCAGCACGGCCAGCGCCGCGTGGCCCTGGGCTTCCAGCAATTCGGGCAGGCTGGTGTCAGCCTTCTTCTCCAGCTCCCGGACCACCTTCTGCAGCTGCTTCTGCTCCGCCCCCTCGGCCTCCGCCAGCCGGTGCTGGTGATAGACCAGCTCCTGCCGGACCTGGGCCTGCTCCCGGCCGGCGAGTTCCCGCGCCGCTGCAGAGAGGAAGGTCTTGAGTCCGGTGTACAGCTCCTTGGTCACGGGCAGGGCGTTCCGGTGCGCCAGGTCCGCGATGCCCGCCTCGGTCAGCAGCAGGGTGGACTGGTGCAGGTCGGCGACCACCTTGGCGATGGTCTTGGCGTCAGGATCGGGCGCGGTCGGCTTGAGGCTCAGGGCCTGGCCGGCCCAGCGCACACCCGCCAGCCGGAGCAGCACGCCGATCTCGTGCTCGTCGGCACCCCGGAACACCGGGGTCTTGGCCTGGAACCCGAGCAACGAGGCACACCAGCCCAGGTGGGTTTCCAGGATCTGGCCCACGTTCATGCGGCTCGGCACACCCAGCGGATTGAGCACGATGTCCACCGGCCGGCCATCCGGGAGGAACGGCATGTCCTCCTCCGGGACGATCCGGGCGACGATGCCCTTGTTGCCGTGCCGGCCGGCCATCTTGTCGCCGACGGACACCTTGCGCTTCTCGGCGCAGTACACCTTCACCAGCTGGATGACGCCCGGCGGCAGTTCATCCGGCTGGAGGATCTTGTCGATCTGGTCTTCGGCCTTCTCCTCCACCTTGGCCCGCTCGCGGGTGGCCAGGTCGATGGTGATGCGGACCCGCTCGTTGGCCGTCTTGTTGGCCAGCCGCAGGGTCTTGAGGTCGATATCATCGAGGTCCAGCTCCTCCAGCATGGCCGCGGTGATGCGGGTGCCGGCGGGGACGGCTTCCTCGACGGTGCCGGCCTTGAGCATCAGCGCCACTTCCTGGCCGGCCAGCAGGTGCCGCAGCTCCTCGAACATGACGGCGCTGATGCGGGCCTTCTCGTCGGTCTCCACCCGGCGCACTTCGCCGATCCGCTCGCCGCGGTCCTTCTCCACCACCTGGTCCTCGACGCGGCTGAAGATCTTCACGTCGATGACCACGCCCTTCATGCCGGGCGGGACCTTGAGCGAGCTGTCCTTGACGTCCTTGGCCTTCTCGCCGAAGATCGCCGTCAGCAGCTTCTCTTCCGGCGACAGCTCGGTCTCTCCCTTGGGGGTGATCTTGCCCACCAGGATGTCGCCCGGCTTCACGTGGGCGCCGATCCGCACGATGCCCCGCTCGTCGAGGTCCACCAGCGCCTCGTCGGAGACGTTGGGGATTTCCCGGGTGATCTCCTCCTGCCCCCGCTTGGTGTCCCGGACGTGCAGCTCCAGCTCCTGGATGTGGATCGACGAGTAGACGTCGTCCTTCACCAGGCGCTCGGACAGCACGATCGCGTCCTCGAAGTTGTGCCCGTACCACGGCATGAACGCCACCAGCACGTTGCTCCCCAGGGCCAGTTCTCCGCCCTCGGTGGCGGCGCCGTCGGCGATCACCTGGCCGGCGGCGACCTTCTCTCCGGTGCGCACCAGGGGCCGCTGGTTGATGGCGGTGTCCTGGTTGGTGCGCCAGAACTTCCGCACCCGGTACCGGTCGTGCTGGGTGAGCCGGGCCATCGGCACGGTGGGATCCACCTTGCCCTGCTCGCCCGCGTCCACGATGACTTCGTCGGCGGTGACGCGGGTGACGGTTCCGGCCCGGCGGGCCACGATCACCGCACCGGAATCCGCCGCCACCTTGGCCTCCAGCCCAGTGCCCACGATCGGCGCCTGGGGGAAGAGCAGCGGCACCGCCTGGCGCTGCATGTTGCTGCCCATCAGCGCGCGGTTGGCGTCGTCGTGCTCGAGGAACGGGATCAGCGCCGCGGCGATGGACACCAGCTGCTCCGGGGCGACGTCCATGAAGTCGATCCGGTCCGGCGGCAGCAGGGGGTAGTCGTCTCCCTTGCGGCACAGCACCAGGCTCTCGCTGAGTCTCTGGTCCTCATCCAGCATGGCGTTGGCCTGCGCCACCGCGTAGCCCTCTTCCTCGCTGGCCGAGAGCCACCGGATGTCGTTGGTCACCTTGCCGTTCTTGACCACCCGGTACGGGGTCTCGATGAAGCCGAGATCGTTGATCTGCCCGTAGGTGGACAGGCTGGTGATCAGGCCGATGTTCGGGCCTTCCGGCGTTTCGATGGGGCACATGCGCCCGTACTGCGAGTAGTGGACGTCCCGGACTTCGAACCCGGCGCGCTCGCGGGTCAGGCCGCCGGGGCCGAGGGCGCTCAGCCGCCGCTTGTTGGTCAGCTCCGCCAGCGGATTGGTCTGGTCCATGAACTGCGACAGCTGGGAGCTCCCGAAGAACGCCTGGATCACGGCCGAGACGGTGCGGGCGTTGACCAGGTCGTCGAGCGAGATCTTCTCCGGGTCGGAGTTGATGCTCATGCGCTCCTTGACCAGCCGCGCCATGCGCGACAGGCCCACCGAGAACTGGTTGGCGATCAGCTCGCCCACCGACCGGATCCGGCGGTTGCCGAGGTGGTCGATGTCGTCGGTGAATCCACGACCATCGCTCAGGTCCATCAGGTACCGGATGATGGCGATGAAGTCCTCTTCCGTGAGGACGGTGTGGTTCGACGGCGTGCGCAGCTTGAGCCGCTGGTTGATCTTGTAGCGGCCCACCCGGCCGAGATCGTAGCGCTTGGGGTTGAAGAACAGGCGCTTGAGCGCCTCCCGGGCGGTCTCCAGGTTGGGGGCCTCTCCCGGGCGGAGCAGCGCATAGATCTGCTCCAGCGCCTCGGCCTCGGAGTGGGTCGGGTCCTTGGCCAGGGTATTGCGGATCAGGGGTGACTCGCCCCGGCCCGCCGGCAGCAGCACCTCGACCTTGGTGACGCCGGCCTTGCCGAGCTTCTTGCGGAGCGTGTCGGTCAGCTCGCTGCCGCCCTCGGCCAGCACCTCGCCGGTCTCGGGATCGGCCACGTCGAAGGCCAGCACCTGCCGGGCCCGCTCGCGGGTGGTGGTGGGCTGTTCGTCATCGCGCAGGTCGATCGAGGTATAGCCGGCGAAGACGGTGACCTTCTTCACCCCGACGTGCCGCAGGGTGTTGAGCCGCTCGGGAGACAGCTCCTCGCCCACGGAGGCCAGCGGGGCCCCGGCCGGGTCTTCGGGGTTCGGAATATCGGCCGCGATCATGGCCCCGGACAGCTCGCGCCGTTCCTGCCGGCCCTCGAACTTGCCGGTGATGTCCAGTTCCTTGGTGGCGAAGAACAGCCGCAGGATCTCGGCGTTGGTGCCGTAGCCGAACGCCCGCAGCAGCGCCGTGGCCGGGAATTTCTTCTTCTTGTCGATGTGGACGTAGATGACGTCGTGGATGTCGATGGTGAACTCGACCCACGAGCCCCGGAACGGGATGATCCGGGCGCTGAACAGCAGCTGGCCGTTGGGGTGGGTGTCCTCCTCGAACACCACGCCGGGCGAGCGGTGCAGCTGGCTCACCACGACCCGTTCGGCGCCGTTGATGACGAACGTCCCGAGCGGGGTCATGATCGGGAGTTCCCCGAGGTAGACCTCCTTCTCGATGGCGTTCTTCAGCCGCCGCTGCCCGTCCACCTCCTCGAACACGTCCAGCCGGAGCGTCGCCTTCAGGGGCGTCGCATAGGTCATGTCGCGCTCGATGCACTCCTCGACGGAGTACTTCGGGTCGCCCAGCTGGTAGGAGATGAACTCCAGGCTGTACTTCCCGTTGACATCGGCGATCGGGAAGAGGTCCCGGAACACCCGTTCGAGGGAGACATCCTGGCGCTCCCCGTGCACGTCATCGGGCACGAGCAGGCTCTGGAAGGCCCGGGTCTGAATGTCGAGCAGGTTGGGCATGACCATGCCCACATCCCGCTTCGAGAACACAATCTGGGGTCGAGTTGCCGTCATCGGATACACTCGCGCAACACAAATGGCCCCGTCGCGGGCCCCCCTGCCGGTTGCAGAGAGGCCACGCGGGGCGCTGAGAATCTCAAGGTTACTGCTTCTGTCCAGCCGTCATGTCGTCTCACCGAAGTAGGGTTCGAAGGCCACGTCCTCGACCGGCCCGGCCAGACTGACCGGCGCCGGGTCGTGACAGGCGTTCGGCCTACTTCAGCTCGACGACCGCGCCCTGGTCCTCCAGCTTTTTCTTCATCTCGGTGGCCTCAGCCTTGGTCACACCTTCCTTGATGTTTCCGCCGTTGTCCACCAGCTCCTTGGCCTCCTTCAGGCCCAGGCTGGTGAGCTCGCGGACCACCTTGATGACCTGGATCTTCTTCTCGCCGCCGCTCTTGAGGACGACCGCGAACTCGGTCTGCTCCTCCACCGCCGCCGCGCCGCCCGCGCCGCCCGCCGGGGCGGCCGCCGCAGCCATCACGGTGACGTTGAACTTGGTCTTGAAGGCCTCGATCAGGTCGGCCAGTTCGAGGACGCTCATCTTGCCAATCGCCTCGAGGATCTCGTCTTTGCTCAGCGTGGTGGTGCTCATGTCCGGGTTCTCCCTCAAGCGTTAGAGGCTGCAGCGCGCTGCTCGCGAAGCGCCTCAAGGCAGCCAGCAAATGAAGCCACAATGTTGGTCATCGTCCCTGCCACCATCCCGAGCAGCGTCTGCCGGTCGGGGATACTGCCCAGCCGCTGGATGTGTGCCGAGGAGACCGGTGCGCCGTCCACCAGGCCGGCCTTGATGCCCGGCTTCTGGAACTCCTTGGCGAACTCGGTGAGCACCTTGGCGGCCGGCAGCGGGTCGGTCGACAGCACCAGCCCCGTGGGGCCCCGGAAGTGCTCTTCCAGTCCCTTGACGCTGTTGGCGAGCAAGGCGCGCTCGGCCAGCGTGTTCTTGACCACCACGTACCGGGCCCCGGCGACGCGGAGGCGGCGGCGGAACTCCGTCATCCGCGCCACGTCCAGCCCGTGGAAATCGGTCACGTAGATATTGGTTGCGGCGGCGATGGCGGTGGTGAGCGCATCGACCTCGGCCTGGCGTTCTGCCTTGCTCATCGGTACACCGCCGTATCTAGCCGGACACCCGGGCCCATGGTGCTCGACACCGTGGCGCCCCGGAGGTACTGACCCTTCGCCGCGGCCGGTTTCGCGCGGACGATGGTTTCCATGAAGGCCCGCAGATTCTCGGCGAGCTGCTCCTCGGAGAAATTGATCTTGCCGATCGGGGCGTGGACGTTGCCGGTCTTGTCCACCCGGAACTCGATCTTGCCGGCCTTGATCTCCCGGACCGCCTTGGCGACGTCCAGGGTGACCGTGCCGGCCTTGGGATTGGGCATCAGGCCGCGGGGGCCGAGGATGCGGCCCAGCTGGCCCAGCTGGCCCATGACGTCGGGGGTGGCCACGATGACGTCACACTCGAGCCAGCCGTCCTTGAGCTTCTGGACGTACTCGATCCCGGCGAAGTCGGCGCCCGCCGCCTCCGCTTCCTTGACCTTGTCGCCCTGGGTGATCACCAGCACCCGGACCGACTTGCCGGTGCCGTGGGGCAGGACCACCGTCCCGCGGACGACCTGGTCGGCGTGCCGGGGATCCACGCCCGAGGCGCACCGCCACATCCACGGTCTCGTTGAACTTGGCGAAGGCGGCTTCCTTGACCAGCTTCACTGCATCCGGGATCGGGTACTCGCGGGCCCGGTCCACCCGGGCCACGGCGACGCCGAACTTCTTGCCGTGGGTGCGCATCAGTCGATGACCTCCACACCCATGGACCGCGCCGTCCCCGCGATCATGCGCATGGCGCTGTCGAGGTCCGACGCATTGAGGTCCACCATCTTGATTTCGGCGATCTTCTTCACCTGGGCGCGCGTGACCCGGCCCACCTTGGTCCGGTTCGGGGCGGCGCTGCCCTTCTCCAGGCCGGCTTCCTTGAGCAGGAGGTTCGGCGCCGGCGGGGTCTTGGTGATGAAGCTGAACGTGCGATCCTGGTAGACCGTCACGACGACGGGGATGACCATCCCCGACTGGCTCTGGGTCCGGGCGTTGAACTGCTTGCAGAACTCCATGATGTTCACGCCGTGCGGACCAAGGGCCGTGCCCACGGGCGGGGCGGGATTCGCCGCGCCGGCGGGACACTGCAGCTTGATGACTGCGGTGACCTTCTTGGCCATACCACTCCTTCGTGTCGCCGGGGGAAGACCCCCCTGGGCTGCCGCAGTGCCGTGCGGTCGCGGTCCCTCGGTTGGTCAGGCGTGGTTGCCTCGCCCGGCCGCCTGCTGCCCTAGTGTCCCCGCAACTGCAGATAATCCAGTTCCACCGACGTCGGCCGGCCGAAGAGGCTGACCGACACCTTGACCTTGCCCTTGTCTCCCAGGACTTCTTCCACCGTACCGGAGAAGTCGCAGAACGGCCCCTCGGTGATCTCCACCACCTGGCCCACCAGGAAGGGGATCTCCTCCTTGGGCGCCGACTCCGCCACCTCTTCTGCGATGCCCAGCAGGCGCTTGACTTCGTCTCCCCTGAGCGGCTGCGGAAACTTGCCGGAGCCGACGAATTTGATCACGCCCTGGATGCTGTTGACCACGTGCAGCGACTCCTGGTTCATCAGCATCTCGACCAGGACATAGCCGGGGTAGAGCTTCCGCTCCACCGTGACCTTCTTGCCGTTCTTGATCTCCACGACGTCCTGCACCGGCACCAGGGCCTGGCGGATGATGCGCTGGTCCTCCGGGCGCAGGTCCTGGCTGATCCGCTGGGCGATCAGCCCACGCACCTTGTTCTCGTGCCCGGCCGTCGTCTGGATCGCGTACCAGCGATACTCGGCAGCGTCACTCACCGCGTCAGCGCTGCCACCCCATCCACCAGGATGAGGTTCAGAAGCAGGTCCATCCAGCCGATGGCCAGACCCAGGATGATGGACATGATGACGATCATCCGGGTGGCCTTGATCAGCTCATCCCGCGATGGGCCAGGTCACCTTGCACCAGCTCCGACCGCACCGCGCGCAGGAACTCGGCGGTGCCGTGTGCCAGCTGCACCGCGCGGGAAGGGGCCTTCGCGGACACCTCCGCGCTCACTTCGACTCCTTGTGCGTCTTGTGCTGGTTGCACCGCGGGCAGTACTTCTTCCACTCCACCCGCTCGGGATGCTTGCGCCGGTTCTTGTCCGTGAAGTAGTTCCGCTCACGGCACTCGGTGCATTCCATGATCACTTTTTCACGCGGCATGATATCCTCAGGCTGACTGCTCTGTGCGACGGGCTGTCCGCTGCTGCCCTGCCCCCTCCCGCCCGGCGGCGCCGGGACCGGAGAAACCGCGGATAGCGCTCCAAGCTCGCGACCGGGATTGAACCGGTGACCTCATCCTTACCAAGGATGCGCTCTACCGACTGAGCTACGCGAGCGGCTGCCTCTGCAAGCGGGCGACGGGGCTCGAACCCGCGACATTCAGCTTGGAAGGCTGACGCTCTACCAACTGAGCTACGCCCGCAGGCCCGCCATGGTGGGGGTAGGATTCGAACCTACGTAGCGCGTAAGCGCGGCAGATTTACAGTCTGCTGCCATTAGCCACTCGGCCACCCCACCCCGTTCGTGCGCGCACCGCCGCCGCCATAGCGACTGGTAGAGCTGACGGAGGGAATCGAACCCTCAACCGCCGGTTTACAAAACCGGTGCTCTGCCAGTTGAGCTACGTCAGCGGGTAGCCAAAACGGACAGAACGGTATGATAGCTAGTGACTTAGGGACATGTCAACGGGGCTGCGTGCGGCGAACCTCCGCGCTGCCGTCTTTCCTGTCCCGGACCTCCCAGCCAGCGCCCTTCAGGAGGTCTCGAATCCGGTCTGCTTCCTTATAGTCCCGCCGACCCTTCGCCGCCAGCCGGGCTCCGGCCCACCCCAGGGCCCACGCCTCGCCCGCCGCCGCCTCGGCTGGGGGTGTCTCGCTCAGGCCGCCAGCATCCGCCGCCAGGCCGGCGGCACTGGCCGACAGCTCGCCCCGCCGGCGCCCCCGGCCGGCAGCACATCCAGCACCCCCATGGCCCGCTCCCAGACCGAACGGGCGGGCGCTCGCCGACGGGATGCCCTGGTCCAGCAGCCGGTTCCCCTCCCGCAGGGCGTCGAACAGCGCCGCCACTGCCTGCGGGGCGTTCAGGTCCTCATTCAGCGCCGCGTCGAAGCGCTGGTCCAGGTCCGCCGCCCAGCCGGACCACTCGTCCCCCGATCCGCCGGTCCCGAGCGGGGCTCGCCGGAGGCGGTGGTCGAACTCGCCCAGCCGGCGGCTGCCCTCACCGGCCGCCGCCAGCGCCTCGTCGGTCAGGTCCAGCTTCTGGCGGTAGTGGGTCTGGAAGGTGAGCAGCCGGATGGCGCCCGCGTCCACCCCGTCGGCCTTCAGGTCCCTCGGCGTGGTGATGTTGCCGAAGCGCTTGGACATCTTGGTGCCCCGGACATTCAGGAACTCGCCATGCATCCAGATCCGGGCGAACTGCTCCTGGCCGGTGGCCGCGCAGCTCTGGGCGATTTCGTCCTCGTGGTGAGGAAAGATCAGGTCCACCCCTCCGGCATGGATGTCGAGCACCTCGCCGTAGCCGTGCCGGTCCAGGAGCGCGAGCGCCATGGCCGAACACTCCAGGTGCCAGCCCGGCCGGCCCCGGCCGAACGGCGCATCCCAGGCGGCCCTCACCGCCTCATCCTCCGGGCGGACGGCCTTCCACAGCACGAAATCCTGCGCGTTCTCCTTGTCGTACTCGTCGGTGCTGACCCGTCCGCTGGCCCCGGCCTTGAGCGACCGGCGATCCAGCTGTGACAGCCGCCCGTAGGCCGGGAAGCGCTCAATGGCGAAGTAGACCGATCCGTCCTCGCCGCGATAGGCGGTTCCCGTTGCCAGCAGCCGCTCCACCAGCCCGACCATGGCGGGGATGAAGTCGGTGGCCCGCGGGTATTCGTGCGCGGGGCGGATGCGGAGGTAGTCGCGGTCCTCGAAAAACGCCGCGCCGAAGGGGGCGGTGAAGTCACGAATGGCAACGCCGCGCGCCCCGGCCTCCTTGATGATGCGGTCGTCCACGTCGGTGAGGTTCATGATGTGGAGGACGTCGTACCCGCTCGCTTCGAGCCACCGCCGGAGCAGGTCCTCGAACAGGAAGGTGCGGAAATTCCCGATGTGGGCATAGTTCCAGACCGTCGGGCCGCAGGTGTACATGGACACCCGGCCGGGGTGAATCGGCTGGAAGCGCTCCAGGGAACGGGTCAGCGTATTGAAGAGATGCAGGGACATGGGCTCCCGACCTGGGAGGGCTCAGGCGTCAGGGTTGAGGGGTGGGAGCAGCCGAGTCGTTCTCCCGCCAACGTCGGTTCACGCCTGGTCGGCCGGCGCCGGACCCCGCCCCGCCGGTCCACCTGACACCGGGGGACGGGGCTGCACCATGTGGAGGGTTCGCTGGGGGAACGGAATCTCGATCCCCTCCCGGTCGAGCCGGGACTTGATCCGGCGCCGGAACTCGCGGGCCACGCCGAACTGCTTCCCGGGCGTGGTCCGGAGCAGCACCCGGATGGTGACGGCGCTATCGCCCAGCGAATCCACGCCCAGTACCTCGGGGAGGCCATCGAACTGCGCCGCCCACTCCGGGGCCTTCGCGAACCTGAGCGCCTCGTCCCGGAAGACCTCCAGCGCCCGGTCCACGTCGGTGCCGTAGGCGACACCCACGTCCACCACCGCTCGCGACCAGGTCCGGGTCTTGTTGCTCACCGTGGTGATCTGGCCATTGGGAATCATGTGCAGCACACCATGGAGATCGCGGAGGACCACCAGCCGGAGCGTCATCCGTTCAACCACCCCAGACTTGCCGGCCACTTCGATGATGTCACCGACGGCGAACTGTCCCTCGAGGAGGTAGAAGAACCCGGCGATGACGTCCTTGACGAGGCTCTGGGCGCCGAAGGAGACCGCCAGGCCGAGGATGCCCGCACCCGCCAGCAGTGGGCCGATGGGGATGAAGACATTGAGCGAGAGGAGGAGTCCAAGGCTGACGAGCACGACCAGGCCCACGCTCCGCAGCAGCTGCGAGACGGTGTGGCCGCGCTGCTCCCGCTCGTTCATCACCGAGTCGTCCCCGTCGTCCACCGCGTGCTCGATCCGACGGGCCACCAGGTGAACCACCCGCATCGCCAGGTAGCAGAACAGCCAGATGCCCGCCACCGACAGGAGCTTGCGTGTCAGCTCATCGGCATCGAGGCGGAGCAGCTCCGCCATCTGATGCAGCCATTCGGGAATCGCGGCGAGCTGTTCCAGCACGTGAGGACCTCGGGTTGTGGACGGGCCAGGCTCCGGGGGACGGAACATAGGGCCGCCCCCTCCGCCCTTCAACCCGGATCAAAGCCCGACCTGCACCCCTCCCAGGACGCTCAGGAACTCCTGGGTGCTGACTTGGGCCACCCCGTTCAGATCGGTGTGAAGGCGGGCTTCCAACAGCAGGCTCACCCGCGGCACGCGCAGGCGGAACAGCGCGCCGGGGCCGATGCTGCCGCCCAGCGAAGTGGTTCCGCCGCCCGATGCCGGCGCGTAGCGATGCGCACCTACCCCAAGCGCGAGATACGGCTGGACCGGCCCCGTGCCGAACGTGGAAAACCGCACAAACCCGCCGAGGATGCGGACTTTTCGATCATACCCGAGGGAGTGCTCGGCCACCTCGCCCCCCAGGGCGACACCTCTGAGGACCACCCCCAACGCCCCCTGCCCACCAAAGCCACCGCCGGTGCCGGGGCCGATGTCATTCAGGCTGAAGCCGGCTCCCACCAGCCCCGCAACGAACAGCCGCGATTGGGCGGCGGCCATCGCCGGGACGGCCAGCAGCAAGAGCAGCGGGAGCAGGATGATCCGGCGCATCGGCATGGGCACCCCGGAAACGCGAAGCGGGAAGCCTGGGGTGACGCCCCCAGGCGGGAGATCGAGTTGGAGACGGCGATTACAGGGCCCTGGATCACAATATCACCGGCGGCCAGGACGCACATCCGGGCGGAGACCATGCAGCCCCGCCCGCGGGCCCACCGGTGTACCCGAAGGGAGCCGCGAGCGGGGCCACGGACCGGCCGACCGATGCCTAGAGCACCGATCGGGGCGGCCGGACCACCAGCGTGGGGTGCAGGGAGCCCCGGATGACCTTGTCCGCCACGCTGCCGATGACCAGCCGCTCGAACCCGCCGGTGCCGTGGCTGGCGAGGGCGACCAGGTCCACGTTGAGTGCCTCCGCCTGCTCCAGAATCGCAGCGGTCGCCACGGTTCCTTCAGCCACGTGGGTGGTGGCCGCCACACCCTCCTGCTTGAGCCGGTCGGCGATGCCGGCCAGGTAGCGCTCCGCCGCCTCGCGCCGCTTCACTTCCGTATCGGGCGACACCGGCAGCAGCATCAACCCCGCAGGATCCGCCACCGGCAGCGCCGGCTCCACGGCAACCAGGAGCGCGTACGCGGCCTTGAACGGCTCCCCCAGCGCGGTCGCCGCGGCGATTGCCTGTTCAGCGAACGGCGAGCCATCCAAGGCTATCAGAATCCGCCGAAGCCGCGGCTCTTGCGGTTTCTCCCCCACCGGGCGTACCAGGAGGACCGAGACGTGCAGGCGCCGCACCAGCTGGTCGGCGACACTGCCGAGCCAGAAGCGGCTCAAGGGACCACGGCCATGAGTGGTGATGACCACGAGGTCGGTCCCCGAGCCCTCGATTTCCGTCTCGAGCGCATCCGCCACCGCGCCGTCGAGGAGAATCGCGGTCACCGGGACGTTCGCCTGGTGCCGCAGCCGTTCCACCACGCCGTTCAGGTAGCCCTGTTCGCGGACCCGGGCTTCCTGGTCCAGCTGTGCCTCGATTTCCGGCACCTCCAGCGCGGTCGCCAGGGCCGGCACCGGGTGGTGCACCAGCGCCACCCGGAGCAGCGCCCCTGAGTTCCGGGCGATGCTGAGCGCCAGGGGCAGGGCCTGCTCGGCGAAGGGCGATCCATCGAGCGGCACCAGCAGCGAGCGATAGGGAGCCTGTCGGAGTTTCATGATCTTCCCCCAGATAGAGCCAAGTATGAAGGTGGCCTGGGTTCCATGAAGAATCCATGAACGGCCAGCGAAAGCGAGCCCGGTCCACCGACGCGTAGCTGTGAACTCAGTGGGTGCCGAGCCAGAGGCCCAGGGCGCTCGCGGCCCCCAGCAGTGCCAGACCCAGGCCAGCGCGCCGGCGGAAGCGGGCGTCCCCCAGCACCAGCGTGGCCGTGAGCTTGAGAGCGGTGTTCGCCAGCACCCCGACCGCCACCGCGATGGCCGCCAGCTCCAGCTGCCCTGGCTGCCCCGCCAGTCGGCTCATGGACAAGGTAAGCGCATCCATGTCGGTAAGGCCCAACAGTCCGGCAGAGGTGAGGACCCCGGCCGCGCCAAACTGGTCCCGCACGAAGACCATGATCATGAGCACCGCCTGGAAGCCGGCGGCGAGCAGCATCGCCGTACCCAGCCGGAGCGGATTAGGGGTCGCCGGCAGGTCGGGCTTGCGGGAGGGGGCCGCGCGGCGCCGGCGAAGCCCGGCGCCGACCATCCCGACGCCGGCCAGCAGCGGCGGGAGGAAGAACGGGACCAGTTCGAGCGCGAGCGCCGGCTGGAGGATCAGCGCCAAGCCGAACAGCCTGGGCAGCAGCACGGTACACGCCCCGATGACGCCGAGCGCCAGCGGCCCGGCGCGTTCCGGCTCGCCCCGACTCTGCCGGGCAAAAGTGAGGGTGACTGCGGTGGAAGAGATCAGCCCGCCGAGCATCCCGGCGACCGCCGTCCCCTGAGTGTCATCCACCAGGCGCCGGGCGAAGTAGCCGGCGAAGTTGAGTCCGGAGACTATGAGCACCACCAGCCACAGCTCGCGGGGACGTATCCCGCCGAGCGGACCAAACGGGCCCTCGGGGAGGATGGGGAGGAGCACCAGCGCCAGCACGGCGAACTGCAACGCCGCCCGGAGCTCTACTTCATCCACCCCCCGCACCAGCCGATGAATGGTGCTCTTTTCCCGAAGTCCGAGTACCAGGATGGCCACAGCCGCCGCGGCGAGGCGTTCATGCCCCAGTCCGGCGAGGACCGACAACGCCAGCACCGCCAGCGCCGCGGCCTCGGTGGTCCCGTCCACCGCCTCTTCGCCGGCCGCGCGGGCGACTACCGCGTAGGCGGTGACGCACAGCGCGGCCGCCCCGGCGAGCAAGGCGGCCGCGACCAGCGGGAAGCCCCAGTTGAGCAACAGACCCGCGACGCCGCCGGTTGCCCCGAGCAGCAGGAAAGTCCGGGCCCCGGCGAACCGCGCGCCCGGCCCGCTGGCGTGTCCCGACCACTCCCGCTCGATCCCGACGGCCAGCCCCACGAGGCCAGCCACGGCCAGCCGAAGTGCGGGCTCCAGTTCTGGAGTGATCGTTGCCGCCTTCCCCGTGTGGCGCTAGTGGTTGTGGGCCGGTTCAGCGCCCTTGCCCTGACCGCCCTTCGGGCAGTCCATCCCGCCCATGCCCTCCTCGTGCCCGCCTGACCCGCCACCCATCATGCCCTCATGCATGTGCCGCTGCATCTCCAGGTGGTGCCCCACCAGGGTCGTGAGCACTTCGGCGATGGCGTCCACCTTGCGGGTGCCGGTGGCCTGGCTCATGACGCGGGTCAGACTGTCCAGCCGGGCACCGAGGCTGTCCATGCGGGCCATCATCGCATGATTCATCATCCCCCCGCCCTGCCCCATGGACCCGCCGACGGCAGAGTCCCGCGGGGCGGTGTGCTGCTGGGCGGCGAGCGGAGGCGCGGCAACACAGCCGCAGAGGGCCAGGAGCACGAGGGTGCGGCGCATGAGTTCTCCCATCCTGAGTTCAGTCATCGATCATGACATCCGGCACGCCCCGCCGCGGCGTGGGCCGGCACAGCTTTCCGTACCCCAGGCGGAGGATCAGCTGCGGTTCGCCTTCCCGGCCGAGCAAGGTGCGCACCCGTTCGCGGAGTTCGGCAATTTCGATCGGCTGGTTGAGATACGAGACCGCAACGCCGTCGGCCTGAAGGCTGAGAAGCGCCCCGGCAAGCCCCTGCCCTGCCCGAAGCCACGCCCGCGTGCTGTCCTCCTCGGTCCACAGTATGGCGAGCGCCGGCGACCCCAGGGCCAGTTGGCGATCCCGGGCGGCCCGGCCATCGCCGACGTCGAAGGTGCGGATGATCAGCGGCCCGACAGTCGAGGCGAGGTCTCCGATGCCGTGGGCGTACCCAGGCATGCCGTCGCGGCTGGCACTGCGGTTGGAGTGGACCCACGCAGCCAGCTCCCGGCGGAACCGGCGATCGGCGAGCTGGGCCTGGTCACCTTCGGCGATCAGCTCGGCCAGCGCCGCACGGTCCGACTCGCCGGTCAGCGTTTGCAGCCAGGCGCCGTCCTTCTCCGTCTGGTTGCGGGCCCGCCCGAGCACGACCTCGGGCACCTCGCGCGACTCGAACGGGAAGCGGTTGGTGCGCCGCACCGGGATGGAACGGAAGAGGGCGTGGTCTCGCTCGGTGGGTCGCACCGGCTCATCGAGGGTCACCCGGGCCAGCAAGTCAGGCTGGTCCCGCTCCGGGAACAGCGTCAGGCGGCTCCCCTGACCAAAGTGAGTGAGGGTGGCCCGAATGAATCGCAGCGCCGCGCCACAGCTGATGATGAGTTCCCGATCCTCCGGGTCCACCACCGGGAGCGCCCGGGAGCGATCGGCCAGCAGCTCCAGGGCATTGTCCACCACCCGGAAGAGCCAGGGCTGCGAGTTGTGGCTGGAAGGGGCGAGGACGGCGAACCGCAGCACCGCCCGGAACTTCTCCTCCGGCGTCCCGGTGAGCGGATACTCGTCGATCGCCTCGGCCCACGGGTCGAGTGAGGTGTCGTTCATGAGGAAAAGAATAAGGGGCCCCGCTGAGCGCCGCTTGATTCCCGTCCTAAGATTTCTTCATGTCGGGGGTGGGGGACCCGTCCAGGAGGGGAGCCTGGGCACCGGCTCGCTGGGCGGCCGCCAGCAGCCAGAGCCCCGGGAGCATCATGGCATAGACCGCGATCATCCTCGGGACCCCGCCGATCGCGGTGGCCTCCAGGACAAGAAACCCGGCGAGGGCCAGCAACGAGACCGCCCCTCCGATCCGCTCCCGCCACCAGCCGAGCAGCATCGCGGCGACCGCCACGAGGAGCAGGGCCAATTGCACCTTTAAGCGGACCTCCAGAGCCGGAAAGTGGGGCGGTGCATGCAACCAGAAGGCGACGAACAGCGAGGCCACCGCGAGGCCGGACATGCGGCCAAGCCATCGGAACAGCAGCGTCATACGGTCGGTTCTCGGATCAGAGAGGGATGGTGAGCACAGCGCACGGGGCCTCGTGCGCCAGTCGGCGGGACACGCTGCCGGCCTCGAGGACGCCGGGGGGGCCGCCACGGTGGTACCCCACGACCAGGACGTCCGCCCGGGAATGCTCGACCTCCCGGATGACCTCGTCCACTACCCGGCCGCGATGCACCACGACCGGAGAGTCGCCACCGGAGTGGTGATGCAGCTCCCAGACGCCGGGCTGCAGGCTGGTGGAGTGCCGAATCTCCTCGAGCGCCTCCATCAGGCGGGTGCTGCGGCCGGTGGGCAGACGAGGCGCCGCGTGTTCATTGTCATAAACCGGTTCCACGGTCACGGCTCGCAGGCGGGCGCCGATGCTCCGGGCAAATTCCATGGCGGGCAGCAGTATGGACATACCGCGCTCGGTGCCGTCAATGGCCAGCAGGACCCGCTTCAGGGGAACCTCGCCCGCCTGCACGAAGAGACAAGGAGTACGGCTACGGCGGGCGACGGAATCCGCAGTATCGCCCAGCAGGCGCCGCTGCATGTCGGACCGGCGCTTGCGGCCCAGGACGACCAGGTCTGCCGCACCGGTCTCGGCAAACCGCCCGATCTCGATCCCGGGGATCCCCACCGCCATGGCGACTTCCACCCGGGGCGGATCGGCCAGCTTGCTCACCTGGGCGCGCACCATGGCCCGCAGGCCGTCGAGCATGCGCGGGGCGATGGACTCACCCAGCAGCCGCTCGGCAACCGAAAGGACGGTAACCCTTCCGCCGGCGCTCTCAGCCAGCCGGGCAGCCGCAAGGACCGCCGCCCGGCCCTCGGGCGACTCGTCCGCGGCGGCCACGATGTGTCTGAGCTGCATCAGCGGGGCATCCAGAAGCAGGGCCTCATGGCTGTTCATCCTACGAAGGCGCCCATGAAGCGAGCGTGAGAATGCCCGGAACACCCGCCTCGCCCCAACCCCTTGAGGCGACTAGAATTACCGACCATGCCCAAGGACGCTTCCCAGCGCGCAGCGCCCCCGGCTGACTCGAGAGCCCGGCTGGAACGGCTGGTCGCGGCGATGCCCGCGCTCATCACCGAGCTCTCGCTCGACGGCGTGCTCCAGCGCGTGGCCGACCTCGCCGCCGAGCTGATCGGCTCACAGTACGCCGCGGTGGGTATGCTGGCCCCCGACGGCCGCTCACTGGAGACCTTCACGACCTCCGGCCTGTCCCCGGAGCAGCGGGAGCGGATTGGCTCCCTTCCCAAGGGTCATGGCATCCTGGGGCTCGTCATCCACAAGGGCCACAGCATCCGGCTGGCGGACCTCGGGGCCCACCCTGCCAGCGTAGGGTTCCCAGCCAATCACCCGCCGATGGGCTCCTTCCTCGGCGTGCCGATCGTGGGAAAGCGAGGTGTCCTTGGAGACCTGTATCTCACCGAGAAGCTCGGGGGGGGGAGTTCTCCGCCGAGGACGAGCAGTTCGCCACCCTGCTGGCGTCCAAGGCGGCCGCCGCCATCGAGAACGCCCGGCTGCACGAGGAGAGCGCCCGGCTGCTGGAGGAGGTGCAGCAACTGCAGCGCTCCCGCGAGCGGTTCTTCGCGATGGTCAACCACGAACTCCGCAACTCGCTCGCGGCGGTGTTTGGCTGGGCCGAAATGCTCACCCGGAAGAAAGACCCCGCCACCGTCCCCCGGGCGGCGTTCGAGGTGCTGGACTCGGCGGAACAGGCCATCAGCCTGATCAACGACCTGTTGGACCTCTCGCGGCTCGACGAAGACCGCCTCAAGCCGGTGATCCGTGATGTGGATTGCGGGGGCGTGGTCCGCCAGGCGATCAGCCGGCTGACACCGACTGCCGACGCCAAGGGGGTGGCGCTGGAGGCGCGGGTGCCGGAGGAGTTCCCGGTCTGCCGCACCGATCCGCACCGGGTTGAGCAGATCCTGGTCAACCTGCTTGCCAACGCGATCCGGCACACCCCTCAGGGACTGGGCGTCCGCGTCCTGGTACAGGCCCAGGCGGGCTCGGTGGTATTCCTTATAGAGGACGAGGGACCTGGAGTGCCGGAGGAGGATCTGGACCGGATCTTCGACATCTACCAGACGAAGGCCGGGGAAGGGGCCAAGGGAAGCGGGCTGGGCCTCCCACTCTCCCGCCGGCTGGCGCGGCTGCTGGGTGGCGAACTGCGGGCGGAGTACCGGACCGACGGTGGACGCTTCGTGCTGGAACTTCCGGGACCAGGTTCGTGAATCTATCTTCACGATTGGTTGGACGAGGATTCATTGCCCGAACCGTAGGTTTCCCCTCATGAAAATTCTCGTCGTGGAGGACGACCGGAAGGTCGCCGGGTTCATCGAGCAGGGCCTCAAGGAAGAAGGCTATGTCGTGGACGTGGCCACGGATGGCGAAGAAGCCACCACCCTGGCCCATGTGTACGAGTACGACGTGCTTCTGCTCGACGTCGTACTGCCCAAGAAGAACGGGTTCCAGATCGCCATGGAGCTTCGGCGGGAGGGTCGGAATACCCCCATCATGATGCTCACCAGCCGCGACGGCGTGGAGGACATCGTGCGGGGGCTCGACGCCGGCGCCGATGACTACTTGGCCAAGCCGTTCCGGTTCGACGAGCTGCTGGCGCGGATCCGCGCCCTGGCCCGGCGGGGCGGCGCGGAGCGGCTGGAGATCCTCCGCTACGGTCCGCTCACCCTGGATCGCCTGCGTCATGTGGCCCTGGTGCACGACCGGCCGCTCGACCTCACCCCCAAGGAGTTCCAGATCGTGGAGTTCTTCCTGCTCCACCCCGAGCAGGTGGTGCGCCGGACGACCCTGCTGGAGAAGGTGTGGGACATGCACTTCGACCCGGAAAGCAACGTGGTGGACGTGCACGTCGGGAATGTGCGGCGGAAGCTCCACAAGGCGGCGGGCGAGAGCCTGATCCAGACCGTGCGGGGTGTGGGCTTCTCGATGCGCCGGGAACCGGCCGGCGTCGGCGTGGAGGAGAAGGAAACGCAGGTCTCATGATCGCGCGCTGGCGCGAGCCGGCGCTCGCCCTGCTGGTCATCATCATCGGCCTCGCCCTCAAGGCGGGGCCGTACGCCGTCTGGGGTGGCCGGATCTGGCTCGCCGGGTTGGTGGTGCTGGGCGGTGTGGTGGTCTTTCGCACCCTGCGCGGGGTGCTGGCCGGGCGATTCGCCGCTGACCTGGTGGCCACGCTCGCCATCATCACGGCGATCCTGCTGGACCAGCCGCTCCCGGGCCTGGTGGTGGTGCTGATGCAGACCGGTGGGGAGGCGCTGGAGCTCTACGCCGCCGGCCGGGCCTCACGGGCCGTCGCGGCGCTGGAGGCAGCGGCGCCGCAGGTGGCGCACCGGATTGGGCCTGACGGCCTGGAGGAGATCTCGGCTGAGCAGGTCCGGCCCGGCGACCGGCTGCTGATCCGGCCGGGCGAGATGTTCCCCTGCGACGGCGAGGTGCTCGAGGGCCGCTCGCACGTGGACCAGTCCCGCCTCACCGGGGAGCCGCTGCCGCTCAGCGCCATGCCGGGGGTGCGGGTGATGAGCGGCAGCCTCAACCAGGACGGGCCGCTCACGTTCACCGCCACCGCGCTGGCGGCAGAGAGCCAGTACGCCCGCATCGTCCAGCTGGTACGGAGCGCCGAGGGCAGCAAGTCGCCGCTGCAGCGGCTGGCGGACCGCTACGCGGTGGTCTTCACGCCGGTGACGCTGCTGGTCTGTGCCTTCACCTGGCTCCTCGCGCAGGATCCGCTCCGGGTCCTCGCGGTGCTGGTCATCGCCACCCCCTGCCCACTGATCCTGGCCGCGCCGGTCGCCATGATCGGCGGCATCAACCGCGCGGCCCGGCGCCGGGTCATCATCCGCCACGGGGAGGCGCTGGAGCGGCTGGGGCGGTCCACGGTGGCGCTCCTCGACAAGACCGGCACCCTCACCATCGGCCGGCCCGCGGTCATCGCGGTCGTACCACAGCCGGCGTTCGAGGAGTCGGAGGTCCTGGCCCTGGCGGCCGCGGTGGAGCGGGGATCGGGCTACCTCCTGGCCCGGTCCATCGTCCTGGCCGCGGAACAGGGCGGCCTGTCGATCCCGCCCGCGGAGGAGATCTTCGAGACCCCCGGTCAGGGCGTGCGCGGCCGGGTCGGCAGCCGGGATGTGCTGGTCGGCTCCCGCAGCTTTCTCGCCCTGACCTACCCCGGCCTGACGATCCCCGATGGCGCCGGGGAGGGACTGCGGGCCTGGGTGGCGGTGGATGGCCGGGCGGCGGGCCAGATCGAGTTTGCCGACCGGCTGCGGCCGGAGGTGCCGGAGCTGGTTCGTGCCCTCCGCCGCCTGGGGATGAACCGGGTGATGCTGGTGACCGGCGACCATGCCGGCCATGCCCACGCGGTGGCCCGGATCGCGGGCATCACCGAGGTCGAAGCGGACCTGCTGCCGGCCGACAAGCTCCGGATCGTGGAGCGGCTGGAGCGCGAGGGAGAGCGGGTGCTGATGGTGGGCGACGGCACCAACGACGCCCCCGCGCTCTCCCGGGCAAGTGTGGGCGTGGCCCTGGCGGCGCACGGAGGCGGGATCACCGCGGAAGCCGCCGATGTCGTGGTACTGGCCGACGACCCGAGCCTGGTGGCCGAGGCGGTCGCGATCAGCCGCCGAACGGTCCGTATCGCAAAGCAAAGTGTCTGGGCCGGACTCGGCCTTTCCGGACTCGGGATGATCGCTGCGGCATTCGGCTACATCCCACCGACGCTTGGAGCGGTGCTGCAGGAAGTCATTGACGTGACGGTAATCCTCAACGCGCTGCGTGCCAGCGGGGAGTAGTCACGGGAGCGCGTCCTGAGGTTCGATATCGGCTTTGCCCGGCGGTCATCCGTTCAATCCTCCCATCCGCGAGTCCTTGGGTTCCCTGCTCCGCTCGGGGTCCTGACACAATCAGTCCCGAGGCTTGAGCCAGCTCATGAAAAGCCGGGCATGGCCGGATCGGATTGTAGTACGGCATGCGGTGGAGGTCGAGGCTGTAATGCTGGCCGTGGAGCAGCGCCTGACGCAGCAGATCCACCGCCCTGACGCAGCGACCGGCAGCCGCCGCGATGTTGGCCCGCCACAGGGTGTGCAGGTTGTACAGGAACGGCGTGGTCAGCGGGGCCAGGCGCTGGTCCATCCTGGCCGCCAACTGGTGGTTCCCAAGCTGCACCGCCACCACTCCCAGCTGGCCCAGGTAGCGGGCCGAATCCTGGGCGGTGTCGAGGAGGCGCTGGAGTTGCGTCTGGGCCTCCCGATCACGCCCGGCCCAGGAGAGCACCTGGGCGTGCTCGAAGCGGGCTCGGAGCGTGGCGGCGGGGTCGGTGGTTCGCGCCTCGAACCAGGTGAGCGCCTTGTCGAAGAGGGCGGGTGCTTGCTCCGGATAGCCGTGGGCGCGCGCTTCAAGGGCAATGATGCCGGGGATGATGCCGACATTCGGGTAGTACCAGCCGTCCGGTTGCGCCAACAGGACCGAATCCGCCAGAAGCGGCAGGCTGGTGACCTGACCAGGGCCGCAAGTGCGGAGGCTTCGTGCTCGCGGACCATGGGATCCCTTGGCAAGGCTGTCCGCCATTGGCGGACAGCGGCGAGTTCCACCCCGTACTCACCCAGCACGTGATGGGCCCAAGCTTCGATGTCCGCCCAGGCGGACCACATGCGCGCTCGTTCCGTGGTATCGCGCAGACGCAGCGGGAGGATCTTGAGCGCCGTCCGCGGGCGATTGGTGACCTGCGCCATCATCGCGGCCTGGTAAGCGTTGGCGTGTTTTCGGGCTTGACGTCGCGGTGGATGATGCCGTGGCGGTGAGCGTGGTCCAACGCCCCGGCGATCTGCCGGGCGATGGCCAGCGCCTCGTTGACGCCGACCTGCCGCTCGCGCTCGAGTTTATGCCGGAGCGACTCGCCCCGGACGTAGGGGATCGCGTACCAGAGACCGTCGCTCTCGCCCGAGTCGATCAGAGTCAGGATGTGGGGATGATCGAGCTTGGCAGGTAAGCCGGATCTCGGCCAGGAACCGCTCCCGGCCCAACACGACTGCCAGCTCGGGGCGGAGCACCTTGAGGGCGACGTCGCGGTCGTGGCGGACATCGTGGGCGAGATAGACCGTGGCCATGCCGCCATGGCCAAGTTCGCGCTCGAGCTGATAACGATCCTGGAGCGCGGTAATCAGCGTCGCCGGGATGGCTGCGATGGCTTCTCGGGTTGCGATGGTGACCTGAACCTGCGCACTCAATCTCCAGCGGACTTGGAGGTCCTCACCCCGGCACTAACATACCTGCCTCGGGGCCCGTCCGCTCCTGTTCGTCCCGGATCAGGATGGCGAGCGCGGGTCTGCGCCCGCGAGGCCGGCGCACCAGCGGGGAGTAGCCGCTATCGGGCGGCCACTGCGTTGCGGTGGATGGCCTGTGGTATATTTCTCCGCCGTGAACCCGGTTTCAGCGCCATCCTCCGTCAGGTCTCTCCCCATGATTCCCCGAAAGCGGGTGATGTTCTCCCGTGCCGTGCGCAAGCGCTGCCCCGTCTGCGGTGGCGGTCCCTTGTTCATCGGCTGGTTCCGGATGAAGGACCACTGTCCGGAGTGCGGTATCCGGATGCGCCGGGGCGAGGACGGCTACACCCTGGGGGCGCTCTGGTTCAATCTCCTGCTGGCTGAAACGGTGACGATGGCCATCTTCGTGACGACCCTGGTGCGGACCTGGCCCCAGCCCCCGTGGGACACCCTGCAGATCGCGGCGCCGATCGAAGCGATCGCCTTTCCGCTGCTCATCTGGCCCTTCGCGCGGACGCTGTTCCTGGCCTTCGATCTCTGCATCCGTCCCCCCACCGAACGGGACCTGACCTGATCCCGCTATTTCCGTGCTGACCCCCAAGCTGGTCTCGGTCCTCCGCGAGGGCTATACCCGGCAGCAGTTCGTCGCCGACCTCGCCGCCGGCGTCATCGTTGGCATCGTTGCCCTGCCGCTGGCCATCGCCTTCGCGATCGCCAGTGGGGTGGCACCCGAGGCGGGCCTGATCACGGCCATCATCGGCGGGTTCCTGATCTCGGCACTGGGCGGGTCCCGGGTACAGATCGGGGGTCCGACCGGGGCCTTTGTGGTGGTGGTGTATGGCGTGGTCCAGACCCACGGCCTTCCCGGACTCACCCTGGCCACGATCATGGCGGGGGTGATCCTGATCGTCCTGGGCGTGGCCCGGCTGGGGCGGACCATCAAGTTCATCCCCTACCCTGTCATCACCGGGTTCACCACCGGCATCGCGGTCATCATCCTCTCGAGCCAGGTGCGGGACTTCCTCGGGCTGCGGATGACGGACGTGCCGGCGGACTTCCTGGCCAAGTGGGGGGCCTTCGGGGCCAATCTCGGGAGCATCAATCCCTGGGCGGTGGGCCTGGCCCTCGGGTCGCTCGCCATCATCGTCTGGTGGCCCCGAGTGAGCCATCGCCTGCCGGGACCGTTCGTGGCCCTGGTCGCCGCGACCGCCGTCGCGCAGTGGCTGGGCCTGCCGGTGGAAACCATCGGTGACCGCTTCGGGGAGATTCACAGCGTCATCCCCGCCCCGCGTCTCCCCCCGGTCTCGGTCGAACTGCTTCGGAGTCTCGCCGCCCCGGCCTTTACCATCGCCATGCTGGCCGGCATCGAGTCGCTGCTCTCGGCGGTCGTGGCCGACGGCATGATCGGGAGCCGGCACCGCTCGAACATGGAGCTGGTGGCGCAGGGGATCGCGAACATCGCCGCCCCGCTGTTCGGGGGCATTCCCGTCACCGGGGCGATCGCCCGGACCGCCACCAACGTGAAGAACGGGGGCCGCACCCCGGTGGCCGGGATCATCCATGCCATGACGCTGCTGCTGATCGTGCTGTTCTTCGGCCGCTACGCCCGGCTCATCCCCATGGCCGTGCTGGCCGCCATCCTGGTGGTGGTGAGCTACCACATGAGCGAGTGGCGGCGGTTTCGGGCGGAACTCCGGGCGCCGCGGAGCGACGTCGTGGTGCTGCTCACCACCTTCCTGCTCACCGTCGTGGTGGACCTGACGGTGGCGGTCCAGGTGGGCATGGTGCTCGCCGCGTTCCTGTTCATGAAGCGCATGTCGGAGGTCACCAACGTGAGCCTCATGCCCGCCGACCAGGGCGACGGAGATGAGGCCGAGCCGCACGATCCCAATGCCACTGCCCTGCGGCGAATTCCGGAGGGCGTTGACGTCTACGAGATCGACGGGCCGTTCTTTTTCGGGGCGGCGGAGTCGTTCAAGTCAGCGGTAGGCAACGTGGCGCGGAAGCCCCGGGTCCTGGTGATCCGGATGCGGCGGGTGCCGGTGATTGATTCCACCGGGCTGGCGGCCCTGCGGGACGTGGTACTCCGGAGCCGGAGGGAGGGCACCCTGGTGATCCTGTCTGACGTCCACTCCCAGCCGGTCGTGGCACTGACCAACTCCGAGTTCTTCACGGAACTGGGTGAGAACAACCTCACCGGCAACCTGGACGAGGCGCTCAACCGGGCCCGGACCTACCTGGGCCTGTCCACCGAGGAGCGGCCCGCCTTCGCGGCCCCGACGGTGGCCCGGGAGACTCCCCACGGTGAGCGCCGCAAGCGACCGAGATTCTAGCGCCGCCTGAACTTTCCTTCATCCTTCCTCGCACCTCGCTTCACAAGCCCACCCCTAGTCTTCTGTCCGGTCGGCCGCCTGCTCGGTGGGCGGCCGCTGCTGTTCATGCGGGTGTCCCCCCGGCGCGCGCAGCCACGCCCGGGCGCCGATCATCCACAGGCCGGTTACGAGAATCAGTGCGGCGAACACCCGGCGGCGCCACAAACTGGACAGAATGACCCGGCGGAGCCCGAGCGCCGCGGCCGTGAGCGCCGGGAGCGTGCCGAGCCCGAAGGCCAGCATGACCAGTCCCCCGGCCACGGGGTCCGCCTGGGCCACCGCGGCGCCAAGGGCGGTGTACACCAGCCCGCAGGGCAGCAGTCCGTTCACAGCACCGAAGAGCAGGTGAGCCGCCGACGAGGTGGAGCCGACCGCCCGGGCGCCAGCCGTGACCATCCCGGGCGGCAGCAGGCGTGGCTCGGGCACCAGGCCGGCCAGGGCCAGGGAGAACCAGACCAGCAGGACGGTCGCGAGCGCGGCAGGTAGCCAGGCGGGACCCGGCAGCAGGTGACCGGCGGCGCCGGCGATGGCGCCGAGCAGGGTGTAGGTCACCACTCGCCCGGTGTGCCAGGCGGCCAGGCCACCGCGGGCCCGGGTGCAGGACGCGGCAAAGGCGCCGCACATGCCGACGCAGTGCACGCTGCCGAGGAGGCCGGCCAGGACGGCCGCAGCGAGAATGGGAATCATCTCAGCGAGGGGGAGGAAGCAACGCCGTGGAATATACCGGGGTGCGGAGCCAGGGGGCGACCCGCTACGACGATGCGATCGTGAAGCTGTTCCTCACGGCGACCGTCACGTGGGCGGTGGTGGGCATGCTGGTGGGGGTGTGGATCGCACTGGAGATCGCGTGGTGGCCAGCCAACCTCGGGCTGCCATGGACGACATTCGGCCGGCTCCGCCCGCTGCACACCAACGCAGTGATCTTCGCCTTCGGCGGGAATATCTGCTTCACCGGCATCTACTACTCGCTCCAGCGGCTGCTGAAGACCCGCATGTACAGCGACGCCCTTTCCCGGCTGCACTTCTGGGGCTGGCAGCTGATCATCGTGGGCGCGGCGATCACCCTGCCGCTGGGCCTGACCCAGTCCAAGGAGTACGCCGAGCTGATCTGGCCCATCGATCTGCTCATCACGGCGGTCTGGGTCATCTTCGCCGTGAATTTCTTCGGCACGCTGGCCATCCGGCAGGTGAAGCACCTGTACGTGGCCATCTGGTTCTACATGTCCTTCGTGATCACCATCGCCGTGCTGCACATCGTCAACAGCCTTGCGGTACCGGCCACCCTCACCCGCTCCTATCCGATCTTCGCCGGCCTTACGGACGGGCTGGTACAGTGGTGGTATGGCCACAATGCGGTGGGTTTCTTCCTGACCACGCCGTTCCTCGGCCTGATGTACTACTTCCTGCCCCGGATCGCCGAGCGACCGATCTACAGCTACCGGCTGTCCATCGTCCACTTCTGGGCGCTGGTCTTCCTCTACATCTGGGCCGGGCCGCACCACCTGCTCTACTCGGCCCTCCCGGAATGGGCCCAGACCCTGGGCATGGTCTTTTCCATCGTGCTGCTGGCGCCGTCGTGGGGCGGCATGCTCAACGGCTTGCTCACCCTGCGCGGCGCGTGGGACCGGGTGCGCACCGACCCGATCCTCAAGTTCCTGGTGGTGGCCATCAGCTTCTACGGCATGAGCACCTTCGAGGGCCCGATGATGTCCATCCGGGCCGTCAACAGCCTGTCCCATTACACCAACTGGACCATCGGTCACGTGCATTCCGGTGCGCTGGGCTGGGTGGGGATGATCTCCTTCGGCATCCTCTACTGGCTGGTGCCCAAACTCTGGCACCGTCCGCTCGCCTACCCCCGCTGGGCCACGACCCACTTCTGGCTGGCCACCATCGGCATCGTGCTCTACACCGTGTCCATGTGGGCCGCCGGACTCACCGAGGGGCTGATGTGGCGCGCGTTCGATGATGCCGGCCAGCTCAAGTACCCCAACTTCGTGGAGATCGTGAATCAGCTGCACCCGTTCTATTGGCTGCGCCTGGTCGGTGGGACGATGTACCTGGTGGGCGCGCTGATGATGGCGTGGAACTTCATCCGGACCGTCCGCGGCGCCGCTGTCGAGCGTGCCCCTGCGGCGGTCCCGGCGGCGGGCTGAGGAGACGACCATGAGCGAGACCACCGAACGCGGGTACACCGCTGCCCACCGTGTGCTGGAGGGCAAGTCGGCCCTCTTTGCCGTGCTGACGACGGTCGCCGTCCTCATCGGGGGCCTGGTCGAGATCGTCCCGATGTTCACCGCCACGGCAGGGCCCCAGCAACTGGCCGGCGTCACCCCCTACTCCCCGCTGGAAGTCGCCGGCCGGGACATCTACATCGGCGAGGGCTGCAACACCTGCCACTCACAGATGATCCGCCCGATGCGCGCCGAGGTACTGCGCTACGGCGAGTGGACCCGGGCCGGCGAGTACGCCTACGATCACCCCTTCCTGATCGGTTCCCGACGGCTCGGACCCGATCTGCAGCGGGTCGGCGGCAAGTACCCCGATGCCTGGCACTACGAGCACATGCGCGATCCGCGCAGCACCTCGCCGGGCAGCGTGATGCCACCCTACGCCTGGTTGCTGCGGCAGCGCTATGACGTGGCGGATATCCAGGCCTCGCTCCGGGCCCTCCGCAAGGTGGGCGTCCCGTACACCGAGGCCGAGATTGCCGGCGCCCCCGACGCGGTCGCCAGCCAGGCCACCGAGATCGTGGCCCGTCTCGAGCAGTCCGGCATCACCGCCGAACCGGACCGCCAGATCATCGCGGTCATCGCCTACCTGCAGCGGCTCGGCAAGGACGGCAAGGCGGCACTCGCCGGGGCCGCCGGCCAGGCGGCCGGAGGAAGCGCGCCATGAACCCGCTCCTCCGTGAGGCCGCCGACAGCGTCCGCCTCGGCTGGGTCCTCGGCCTGATGACGGCGCTCTTCCTGGGCAGCTTTCTGCTGTGGATCTGGTGGGCGTACCGGAGCAAGAACCGTGAACGCTGGGAGGCCGACAGCCGCCTCCCCTTCAACGAGGGAGGCGAGTCGTGAGCAAGGCACCGTTGCGGGACCAGGTGCTCGGGCACGCCGATGAGGCGGACGGCATCGAGGAGTACGACAACCCGATGCCCAACTGGTGGCTGGGCTTGTTCTACCTGACGATCGTCTGGGCGGTGCTCTACGTGGCCCACTATCACTTCATCGCCAAGCGCTCGCAGCCGGGACAGCTGGCCGCCGAGATGGCGGAAGCGGACCGCCGCTGGCCCCGCGAAGCGGCCGCGGCCCAGGCCACCACGCTGGTGATCACCGAGGAGGCGGTGGAGGCGGGCGAGGGCATCTATCAGGCGAATTGCGTGGCCTGCCACGGCGCGGACCTCACGGGCGGGATCGGGCCGAACCTGATCGACACGGTGTGGATCCACGGTGGCACGCCCGAGGCGATCCTGGCCACCATTACCAACGGCGTGCCAGAAAAGGGAATGCTGACCTGGGGGCCGATCCTCGGGCCGGAGAAGGTGTCGCAGGTGGCCGCTTACGTGGTGCACCAGAATCGAGAAGCCGGGGACGACTAGGGTCCGAAGTCGCCGAGTCGCCGAGGTCACAGTCAGGAGTGCGGGATGCTGGGATTCAGTCAGAAGCGCGCGTGGATCTACCCCCAGGCGGTCACCGGGCGCTGGCATGACCTGCGCAAGTGGACCTTCGCTGCGCTGCACCTGATCCTGTTCCTGACGCCGTGGATCATGATCCGGGGCAACCCGGCGATCCTGGTCGACCTGCCGGCCCGGCGGCTGTTCGCCTTCGGTGCGATCTTCACCGCCTCCGACACGATCTTTCTGCTGTTCCTGCTGCTGTTTCTGGCCTTCAGTCTGTTCTTCTTCACCTCGCTGTTCGGCCGGCTGTGGTGCGGCTTCGCCTGCCCGCAGACGGTCTTCCTCGACAGCCTGATCCGGCCATTGGAGGAGCTGCTTGAGGGTGGCTGGGTGGTCCGGCGGCGGCGCGACGAGGGGCCCTGGGGCTGGGACAAGATCTGGCGAAAGTCGGTGAAGTGGTCGCTCTTTGCGGTGATCTCGGTGGTCATCGCCATGGGCTTCATGAGCTATTTCGTGCCGGCCCGGGCCCTCTGGTCGGGCCAGGGCGGAGGCGCGGTGTATGGGCTGGTGGGCATTTTCAGTGCGGTGTGGTACCTGGACCTGGCCTGGTTCCGGGAGCAGTTCTGCAACTATCTCTGTCCCTACGCCCGCTTTCAGAGCGCCCTCACCGACGGCGACACCCTGCTGGTCCAGTACGAGACTCCACGGGGTGAGCCGCGGGGCGGCGCCGACGCGAAAACCGCCGGCCGCTGCATCGAATGCAACAAGTGCGTCTTCGTCTGCCCCCAGGGCATTGATATCCGCGACGGATTCCAGCTCGAGTGCATCGCCTGCGCCGCCTGCATCGATGCCTGCGACATGGTGATGCACAAGCTGGGGCACGAGGGCCTGATCCAGTTCGGATCCGAGAGCCAGCTCAAGGGAGCCCCCAAGATCCGGCGCTTCCGGCCCCGAACCGCCGTGTATGGCGGGCTACTGGCCGGCATCGCCGCTACCGTGGCCATCCTGCTGGTGGCGCGGGCGCCCTTCGATGCCACGGTGCAGCGGGCACCCGGGATGCTCTTCACCGTGGATCCGGACGGGTATGTCCGCAACACCTACCTGCTCCGGATCACCAACAAGGCGGCCTCGACGGGTGCTGCCCCATTCCACGTGACGGTAGAGGGAATCCCGGCGGCGTCCGTGCTGGTGCAGGACATCGCCCTGACCACCACCGAGACCCGCACCGTTCCGCTGGTCATCCGGGTGCCCATCCGGGACGACCTGCCCCGGACCATTCCCATCGCGGTGCGGGTGGCCTCACCCACGCAGGAGGTCCTGCTGCCCGCCACCTTCAAGACCGGAGGGCACATTGCCAGCCAGTAGCACGGCGGGCCGTCACTGGCCCTGGGGCATCGCGATCGGGCTCCTGCTCGTGGTCCTGATCAACGTGATGTTCGCCTACGTGGCCATCGCCGGAGCCGATGACGTTGTTCCGTCATACCGCACCGAACCCCGGTAGCGCCGGCGCGGCGCCGGCGGACTCCTCGGCCCGCTGTCCGCACTGCGGCACCGCCGTTGAGGGCGCGCTGCCGAGCTACTGCTGCGCCGGTTGTGAGGTGGCTGCCGCCATCATCTGCGGTGCCGGGCTGGAGCGCTACTACGCCGACCGGACTGCGCTCCCGCCGCGCCCCACCGCCCTCCCGCCCGGTGACTGGAGCGCCGTTCCCGTCAGTATCGACCCCGCCGGATTCTGCGAAGCGCGCCTGGCCGTCGGCGGACTACGCTGTGCCTCCTGCGTCTGGGTCACCGAGCGGGTGCTGCAGCGCACGCCCGGCGTCGCCGCGGCGATGGTGAGCTATGCCTCCGGTCGGACCACCGTGCGCTGGAACCCGGCCCTGGTGGACCTGGCCTCGATTGTCCGGCGCATCGCGGCGCTGGGCTACCAGCCCCGCCCGCTGGGGAGCGAGCACCGGCCCGACCATGGCCTGCTGCTTCGGCTGGGGTATGCGGTCTTCGCGGCCATCTACCTGATGGGTTTCTACGAGGGGCTCTACGCCGGCTGGTGGTACGGCGCTATGGAACCGCGCTATGCCGCCCTGTTCCGCTGGGCCAGCCTGGCGCTGGCCACACCGGTCGCGGTGTGGTGCGCCGAGCCCTTCTTCCGCGGCGCGTGGAACAGCCTGAAACAGGGTGTCCTCCACATGGACCTGCCGGTGGCCCTGGGCGTGACCGTGCTCTACGGGCACGGTCTGCTGGCCACGCTGCACGCCCAGGACGGCTATCTGGATTCCCTCGGCATGCTGGTGGCGCTGCTCCTGGCGGGCCGGGTGCTGGAGGCTCGCGGCCGCCGCCGCGCCGCAGAGGCGGCCAGTGCGCTCGCCGGAACGGTGCCGAGAACCGCGCGCCGGGTCTCGCGCCCGCTGCCGGGGAACGCGGCTCCCGAAGACCTCGACCGCGTCGAAATCGTCCCGGTGGATCGGCTGCGGCCGGGTGAGCGGATCGACGTCGGCGCGGGCGAGGAGTTCGCTGCCGATGGCCGAATCGTCGAGGGCTCCGGCCAGGTGCGCGCCGCGCTGATCACCGGGGAAGCCGAGCCGATGCTGGTCGGGCCCGGGGACGGGGTCGTGGCCGGGACGCTGCTGGTGGACGGCGCCCTGACCGTGGAAATAGACGCGGTTGGGCAGGACACGGTGGTGCACAAGATGGCCGCTTCACTGCGGGCGGCCCAGGACGCCGGCATGGCGCCCACGTCCACCGACCGGATAGCCCCCTGGTTTACCGCGGCGACCCTGCTCATCGCCGCGGCCACCGGCCTGGGCTGGTATCTCGGAAGCGGGGTGGATGCGGCCGTGGCGAACACCGTGGCCGTCCTGGTGGTGGCCTGTCCGTGCGGGCTCGCTCTGGCCCGGCCGCTCGCGGCCGCCGCCGGGCTCGGCGCCGCCGCCCGCCGGGGGCTCCTGCTCCGCTCCTCCGACACACTCCTCACACTCGGCCAGGTGGACCTGGCAGTGCTGGACAAGACCGGCACCGTCACCCACGGGGCGATCTCGATCCTCCACGCCGATGACGCCGTGCTGCGAGTCGCGGCCGCCCTGGAACGCTACAGCTCCCACCCCATCGCTTCGGCCATCGTCGCCGAAGCCGCCGAGCGGGGCATTCCCCTGCCCCAGGCACGCGAGGTGGTGGAAACCGCCGGACACGGCATCCGTGGCGTGGTGGATACCGAGACCTGGGAGCTGGTGTCTGCCGGTCCCGGCGAGGTCATCCTCCTCGGCGACGGCCGGCAAACCGGACGGATCCGGCTCGGGGACTGTGCTCGGGGCGACGCCGCCCGGAGCGTCGCCGATCTGCACCGGCTGGGGCTCAGGACAGCACTCCTCACAGGCGATCACGAGGACGCGGCCACCGCTGTCGCGGCAACCGCCGGGATCACGGAGGTGGCCGCCCGCATGGCCCCGCAGTCCAAAGCGTCCTGGATCCGGCAACGACAACGGGCGGGACACCGCGTGCTTTTCGCCGGAGACGGTCTCAACGATGGCCCCGCGCTGGCGGCCGCCGATGTCGGCGTGGCCATGGCGACCGGCTCGGCGAGCAGCGTGCTGGTGGCCGATGGCATCATCTCGACGGCCTCCCTGGCTCCGCTCTCCGCCGGGATCCGGGCTGCGCGCATCGTGGAGGGGCTGATCCGGGACGGGCAGCACGTGTCGGTACTCTACAACGCGCTGGCCGTGGCGGCGGCGGTGGCGGGCCTGATCAACCCGCTGGTGGCTGCCGTGCTCATGCCGCTGTCCAGCAGCGTCGTGATCTGGAACGCCGCCCGGGTGGAGCGGATGATGCGGGGCGGCGACTGATGCAGGCGCTTCTTTTCCTGCTGCCTGTCACCATGGCGCTCGCCGGGTTGTTCGTATGGCTGTTCCTGCGTGCGGCCCGGGATGGGCAATTCGATGATCTGGACGATCCGCCCCAGCGCATCCTGCACGACGACGACTGACCCGGTGCAGGTTCTGCATTCACCCCGCCTTGCAGCGACCTTCATGAGCAGCGGGCTATCATGAAGGTGGCCTGAATTCCGGAGATCATCATGCGCCGTCTGCTCGCCCTGCTGCCGCTGGCCCTGCCCCTGTCGCTCCAGGCGCAGAATCCTCCTATGCCGAAGCTGGTGCACCCCCCGCAGGTGACCGATTCGGCCATCGCCCGCGGTGAGGCGCTCTTCCACGGCAGCGCCAGCTGCTCCACCTGCCATGGTGTGGCGGGCAACGGCACCGACAGTGCGCCGGCCCTGGCCCAGGGGATCTGGATGCACGGTCCGGACAGCTTCGAGGGCATCCTCACCCGGGTGCTGCATGGCGTACCCAGGGCCTACTCCACGCGTGACGTGGCGATGCCGATGCGGGGCTGGACCACGATGAGTGACGAGCAGGCGCGCGACGTGGCGGCCTATGTGTGGCAGATCAGTCACGGGGCGCGGCCCCGCGCGCCATCGTGAGGAAAGTTTACGGGTCGGTTGCACCGGGCTTCAGCGCCCCACCCTTAGGTTAGTTCTCGCCATCCGAAGGCTGAGACTTTCCAACAGGAGGGCGTTATGAAGCTCACCAAGACCCCCACTGGCGTGCCAACCCTGGTCCGAGACATTGACGACGTTTTCGATCGGATCTTCCAGGCACCGGTGGCATTCCCGAACATGGCGTTCGAGCCGTTCAGACGGACGATGGAGAACGCCTGGATGCCCGCGCTGGACCTGACCGAGACCGAGAAGGAATTCGTGATCCGGGCCGAGGTGCCAGGTGTCCCGCGCGAGAACCTCGATGCCCATCTCGAGGGAGAGATCCTTACCCTCACCGGCCATCGCGACAAGGTGGCGCGGGAGGCCAATGAAAACCTGCTGTGGGAGGAGCGGGAAACCGGCCGGTTCGTCCGGAACATCCGCCTACCCAAGGCGGTGGAGGCCACCAAGGTCGAGGCCCACTACACCGACGGCATCCTGACAGTCCGGCTGCCGAAAGTCGCCACCCAGGCCAAGAACAAGATCCTCATCAAGGCCTGACGCCCGACCACACCGCTCACCGCCCCGGCCTGCCTCAGCCGGGGCGGTCTTTTATGGGATGCACCGTGGCGCCTGACAAGAACTCGGCAAAACGTGTCACGAGGGAGCCCGGCAATTCACCGAACCTTTACACGCCCATTAGATTGCATGAAGCACCATGCAATTGCAGCCTTTTAACAGAGATGGAGAAATGATATGACCAGAACCAAGGATCAGCTGCGCTCGGTGGCCAAGAAGGTCGCCCGAAGCGCTGGTAAGGCGGCACTGGCCGCTGAAAAGAAGGTTGAAGCTGGGCTCCGCCGGCGCAAACGGCAGCGGGCACTCGCACGCGCCGGCAAGGTCGGGGTCGCCGTAGGCGCCGCCGCCCTGGCCGCCACGGCTGCGGGATTCGCCGGCCGGGCAATCCAGAAGCGCCTCAAGGCCCGGCGCGCGGGCTCGATCGGCACGGCCATCCACCTCCCGGTGGATATGGAGCTGGCGACGGCCCGGGTTACCGACGCCCTGCGGAATGAGGGATTCGGCGTGCTCACGCGGATTGATATCCAGGCCACCTTCAGGGAGAAGCTGGGGGCGGAGATTCGCCCCTATCAGATCCTGGGCGCCTGCAACCCCGGTCTGGCCCAGCGGGCGCTGGATGCCGACCGCGAGGCGGGATTGCTGCTGCCCTGCAATGTGACGCTGGAGGAGGTCGAGGAAGGCGGGACGATGGTCCGGATCGCCGATCCGGCGGCGATGCTGCAGGTGGGAGAACTCAAGGCCAATCCGGTGATCCGCGAGGTGGCCCAGGAGGCCGGGGACCGGCTCCGTCGGGTGGAGAGCCACCTCGCCGCGAGCGCCAACGAGCCGTCCGAGACGGACTGACCCGGACCAAGCCACTGCATGACCAATCGGGCCAGCCCTGGCGAGCGCACCTGCTACTCGCGCGGGGCTGGCCCGATGTTCCTGCCGCCCGGTAGAGCGGGCAGTGCGCTAGGGACCGGTGACGACGGGCAGGTCCGGGCGGCTGCGCCGGACCATGTTCCGCACGTCGAGCCGCGTGGTCTGCACGAAGTTCGCGTCTCGGACACATGCCACCGGCACGGTGTCAGGTTCGTAGAGGAGCACCCGCGCATCCACCAGGTCGGTGAGCGCCTGGCACAGTTCGGGGCCCGCGTTGGGGGCCGCGAACACGACTTGGGCCGCCCCGGCGCTCCGCAGCGCCTGTACCGCGGCGGCGATCAGCACCGGTTCACTCAGGCCATCGTCCGCCAGCACGACCGCCAGACCAGCCACATTCACCGGCGGGGCGCCGCCCCGCCAGGCAGAGGCCTCATGCTCGACTTCCCGCCGGCACCGCTCTACCATCCCGGCCACGTAGTCGTCGGGAAGTGCCATGGCAGCGACCCGGTCAGGGAGGAGGAGGGTCGCGCCCGCGGCCACCGCTCCGAACACCGACCGCGCCCGTCCGGGTACCTCCAGGCGGCGCGCCGTAACGATGTCGAGGGGCGCCTCATACAGCCGGGCGATCTCAGCCGCGACCCGTACCCCGCCGGGCGAGAGCGCCACCACGACCACCTCGGCACCCTTGACCGTCGGCATCAGGCCCATCGCCAACCGCCGCCCAGCTTCGATCCTGGTCAGGATCACCATGGTGCACCTCGAAATCAGGGGACAAAGACAATTTCACACTCCGTGCATGAGTACACCATGAAGGGGCAGTGAGCGTGCCCACGCTATCGCGCTGGTTCGTCAAGTCGGGCTTCTGCTGCCTCGCGCTCGCGCTGGTTGTCGAAGCGCTGATCGCGCGTCCACAGGGAACCCTGCCGACCCTCCCCGACGCGGCACTCCACCTGGGCGCCATCCACCTGCTCACGGTCGGGTGGCTGCTGCAACTGATAACCGGGGTGGCCTTCTGGATGTTCCCACGCCACCCCACGAGGCCCCCCCGGGGGGATGTCCGACTGGGCTGGACCGGTTTTGGGCTCCTCAACGCGGGACTCCTGCTCCGGCTCGTTGGCGAGCCGTGGCGGCTCGGCTTCGGCGGACCCGGCTGGCCCCTGATCGTTTCGGCGGGATTCCAGCTGCTGGCCATCGTTCTGCTGGTGCTCCTGCTCTGGCCGCGCATCCGCTGATGCCCGCCCTGTCCCGGTTTCTGCTCCGCCTGAGCCTGGTGGCGCTGCTGGCTGGATCGGCCATCGGAGCCTGGCGGCTGGGCCACTCGCTCACGCCGGGGCTCACGTGGCGGGTGGCCCACATCGAACTGATGCTGTTCGGGTGGCTGGTGCCGTTCGTGCTCGGCACGGCGTACTGGATGTTGCCGCGGGCGGCGGTTCAGCCGGAACGTGGGAGCGCGCGACTCGCCTGGTCGGGGGCGCTGCTCCTGGCCGTCGGAATGGTGGGTGGGGTCCTCGCCGGGCTGGAGAGTGCTTCTCCCGGCTGGCGGCACCTCTCTGCCGGCGTACGGAGCGCCGGCATCCTGCTCCTGCTCCTGCTGCTGTGGCCTCGGATCAAGCCCTTCCGCACCACCATCTTGTAGCCGCCGTGTCGGCCGCGTCCCTGCCCGCCGCTCCCCGGCCAGGAGCAGCGTCGTGGCGTGCCTGGTTCCTCAGGCGCCCCGCCGCTCACGCACCAGATCCGCCACCGTGGTCTCGCGGAAGAACTCCGCCTGTCGCTCCGCCACCGCTTTCCAGCGGGAGTGTGCGGCACAGGGGGCGTGGTCGCTGCAGGTCGCCCGGCCCATCAGGCAGGCGCGGCGCCCGGTGACATCGTCGAACGGCCCGACGACATCCAGCAGTGTGATCCGATCGGCAGAGCGCGCCAGCTGGAAGCCGCCGAGCTTCCCCCGGGCCGAAAGGAGGAGGCCGATCTTGGCCAACTGGTGGAGGGTCTTGGAGAGGTAGTTCTGCGGAATCCCGAGGCTGGCCGCGAGCCGATTGGCGCCGATGGACCGCCCGGGCGGCTGGGCGGCGATGGTCAGGACCGCCCGGAGGGCGTACTCAGCGGTCTGCGAGAGCATGGTCCGGCGCGTCCGGGGTGTCAGAAGATGAAGCCGGCTTCACGAGCTAAATATCATATGTTCATGTGCAAATGAATACGTTACCCGCACTTCCGCAAGGGCGGTTGTCCTGCCGCGCCCCTCGCCTCACCAGAGAAAGGACATCGGGTATGCGTCGTTCGAGGAACAGCCTGACGGTGGCCGCCCTGCTGCTGGCCCTTCCGGCCTGCGGCGGAAAGGGCGACCAGCCAGCTCCGGCCGGGACGGCCCAGGCCTCCGGCGGGGGAGGGCCCGGCGGCGATCTCACCGCCTTCGAGCTGGAGCACGGGATCGGCCCGGTGACCGCGCCGATCCAGCTCGGGCCGATCGATAAGGCGATGGCGGAGGAGGGCGAGAAGCTCTTCGAGGCCAAGTGCGCGCTGTGTCACAAAATAGAGGAGCGTTATGTGGGTCCCGCGCTGGCCACGGTGACCACGCTCCGCAGTCCCGCCTTCATCATGAACATGATCCTCGACCCCGAAGCGATGTACACCCGGCACCCCGTAGTGCGGCAACTCATGGCCGAGCATATGACTCAGATGCCCAACCTGGGCCTGACTCAGGAGCAGGCGCGTCAGGTCGTGGAGTACCTACGCACCGAGGCCCCCAGCCATTCCGGCAGCTAACCGGCAACAGGAGGAAGGAACCCCCATGCAGTGCACGAACAGATGGGCCCGCCATGCGATCTCGGGCCTGGCCCTCGTCGCCGCAGTCGGCATCAGCGGTTGCGGCAAGAGCACCAGTCAGGCGGGCGGCACCGGAGATGCCGCCTCCCGGGTCTACGTCGCCCCGGGGCAGTATGACGAGTTCTACGCGTTCATGTCCGGCGGCTTCTCGGGCCAGTTGGCGATCTACGGCCTGCCGTCCGGCCGGCTGCTCCGGGTCATCCCGGTCTTCGCCCAGGATCCGGAGAAGGGATACGGCTATAGTCAGGACACCAAGGCGATGCTGGAGACGAGCTACGGCTTCGTGCCGTGGGATGACGCCCACCATCCGTCGCTGTCCATGACCAACGGCGAGCACGACGGCCGCTGGATCTTCATCAATGGCAACAACACGCCACGGATCGCGCGGATTGACCTGACGCTGATGGAGACCGAGGAGATCATCGAGATCCCGAACTCCGCCGGCAATCACGCGTCCCCCTTCACGACCGAGAATACCGAGTACGTGGTCGGGGCGACGCGGTTCAGCGTGCCCACGCCGCAGCGGGACGTGCCGATCAGCACCTACAAGGAAAACTTCTCTGGGCTGATTTCGTTCGTGGCGGTGGACAAGACCACGGGCAAGATGTCACTGGCCTTCCAGATCCATATGCCGGGCTTCGACTATGACCTGGCCCATCCGGGCAAGGGACCGTCGCACGGCTGGGCCTTCTTCACCTCCTACAACACCGAGCAGGCAAACACCCTCAAGGAGCGGAACGCCTCCCAGAACGACAAGGACTACATCGCAGCCGTCAACTGGAAGCGGGCCGAGGAGTGCGTCGCGGCGGGCCAGGCGAAGGCGATGCCCGCCAAGTACCTGCGGACTCACCGGGGCCAGAACGGCATCGCCGTCGCGGAGACGCTCACGGGGTCCAAGGTCCTGGAAGTGGCCGACTGCCCCGGCATGGTGTACTACCTGCCGACCCCCAAGTCGCCCCACGGGGTGGACGTGGATCCGACGGGCCAGTTCATCGCCGCCGGCGGCAAGCTGGCGGCCCTGATCCCGGTCCACTCCTTTGCCAAGATGACCGCGGCGATCGCCGCGAAGGACTTCATCGGCGAGGCCGGTGGTATTCCCATCCTCAAGTACGAGTCGATTCTCTCGTGCGAGGTGAAGGACGCCGGACTGGGACCGCTGCACAACGAGTTTGATGGCGCGGGGAACGGCTACACCTCGATGTTCCTGTCGTCGGAGATCGCCAAGTGGCGGGTGAGCGACTGCGCCCTCCTCGACCGCATCCCCACCTATTACTCGATCGGCCACCTGATGATTCCGGGTGGCGACACCAGGAAGCCGGACGGGAAGTACGTGGTCGCCCTCAACAAGATCACCAAGGACCGCTACCTCCCCACCGGCCCCGAACTCGCCCAGGCGGGCCAGTTGATTGACATCACCGGCGACAAGATGAAGCTGCTGCTGGACTTTCCCCTGATCGGCGAGCCGCACTACGCCCAGGCGATCCTGGCCTCGAAGATCAAGGACCAACAGGTGCGCACCTTCCCCCTGGCGGACAACCGTCACCCGCGCGCGGCCAAGGCGGAGAAGGATGTGAAGGTGGTGCGGGAGGGCCGTCAGGTCCACGTGTCCATGACCATGATCCGCAGTCACTTCGCGCCCGACAACATCGAGGGCGTGCAGGTCGGCGACAGCGTGTACTTCCACCTGACCAACCTGGAGCAGGACTGGGACGTGCCGCACGGCTTCGCGATCACGGGACAACGTGACGCCGAACTGCTGATCATGCCGGGCGCCACCCGGACCAGCCTGTGGGTACCGGATCGGGTAGGGGTGTTCCCCTTCTACTGCACCGATTTCTGCTCGGCGCTGCACCAGGAGATGCAGGGCTACATCCGGGTGTCGGCGAGAGGATCCAGCGTGGCGCTGAGCCACAACGGGCCCGCGAAATAGGGATGGGGGGAGCAACTGGGGGGATCGCGCCGTTGCGAATCCCCCAGTTGCTCCATCACCCATTCGTCCAGACCGCCAGGCGGGTTCATCCGGCGGCATCCAGAGTCCAGGGGAGGGTTCACGTGATGTTTCGTTCCAGCCGCCTGCTGCTGGCCGTGGCGGCTCTGGCCCTCGGGCTGGTATTCGTGCTGCCCCTGTGGCACATCTCCCTGGAGGCGCCCCAGTATCCGGAGGGGCTGGGGCTCTACATCTCGGTCAACCGGATCCAGGGGGAGAAGCCCCAGGATCTGAACAGCATCAACAACCTGAATCACTACATCGGCATGAAGGTGATCACCCCGGAGGACATTCCGGAGCTCAAGTTCATGCCGTGGCTGGTGGCGGGCCTGATCGGCACCGGCCTGGCCGTGGCGGCGCGCGGCCGCCGGGCGTACCTCTACGCCTGGGTGACGATGTTCGCCCTGGGAGCGGTGGCCGGCCTCGCCGACTTCTACCGCTGGGGTTACGATTACGGGCACGATCTCGACCCCCACGCGATCATCAAGATTCCGGGAATGAGCTACCAGCCACCGCTCATCGGCAGCAAGCAGATGCTCAACTTCAACTCCACCTCCTGGCCGGCGGCGGGTGGCTGGATCGCCATCGCGGTGCTGACCACGGGCGTCGTGCTGACCATCCGTGAGGTGCGCCATGCACGCCGGGCGCCGGCCGTGGTGCCGGAACTCGCTCCCGCCTGAGCCCGCATGCCCCATCGGACTGCCTGGCTCCTTCCCCTGGCGGCCGCGGCCCTGGTGGCCTGCGGCCGCCAGTCGCCTCGGGATATCGGCTTTGGCGCCGAATCCTGCGGACACTGTCATATGACGATTGCCGATCCCCGGTTCGGCGCGGAAGCGATCACGCGGACGGGCAAGGTGACCGTGTTCGATGACGTAGGCTGCCTGGCCGCCTGGCTCGACCGGGGTCCAGCCGACGCGTCCGGCTGGGTGATGAGCTTCGTGGACGGACGCTCGTGGCTGCCAGCGGGGGAGGCGGTCTACCTGCGGAGTGATTCCCTCCGGACCCCGATGGGCAGCGGCCTCGCGGCCCTCCGCGCCGGCGCCGAAGCCGACAGCGTGCGCTCGGCGCTGGGCGGCGAGTTGCTGGGATGGGATCAGGTCCGGGCCCGGCCGCACGCGCACCGCCCCGATCCGCGCTGATGGTCCCTGCCCTCCTGCTGACCCTGGTGCTCGGCGCCCCCGCGTCGACCGATACCACCCTCACGGTGCGGCCCGGTTCCCGACTCCCGACCCTGACCGCCGCGCTGGCGGTAGCGCGGGCCGGCGACACCATCTGGGTGGAATCCGGCAGTTACCGGGAACCGGAGATTCGCGTCACCCGGGCGGTCACCATTCTGGGGCGGGGCAATCCGGTCCTGTACGGTGGGGACCACGGCATCCTCACCGTCACCGCCGACAGCGTGACCATCATGGGGCTGGTGCTGCGCGACGTCACCCCATCCAGCATCGATGACCGGGCCGCGATCAAGGTGAACGACGCCCGGCACTGCCGGTTCGAGAACAACTCCCTGCAGGCCACCTTCTTCGGCATCTACCTGTCCGGTGTGCACGGCTGTCAGATCCGCGGCAACCGGATCGAGGGCCATGGCACCCGCGAGGTGCTGGCCGGCAACGCCATTCACGCCTGGAGTTCCTCGCACCTGGTCATCGAGGACAATGACCTGCGGGGCCACCGCGACGGCATCTACTTCGAGTTCACCACCGACGCCGAGGTACGCCGCAACCTCAGCAGCCATCAGCTCCGCTACGGGATCCACTTCATGTTCTCCCAGCGGCTGGTGTACGAGGAGAATCGCCTGCTCGATAACGGCGCCGGCGTGGCGGTCATGTACAGCCAGCATGTCCGGATGACCGGCAACCGCATCGAACGGGCCCGGGGAAGCGGTGCCTACGGGCTGCTCCTCAAGGACATTACCGACAGCCGGCTGGAGGGGAACCACTTCCGGCAGAACACGGTCGGGCTGTTCGCGGAGGGGACCAGTCGGGTCACGTTCGTGGCCAATGAATTCGTGGAGAACGGATGGGGTGTCCAGGTCATGGCCAATGCCGTGGACAACGCCTTCGTCCGGAACCGCTTCGAGCGTAATTCGTTCGACGTCTCCACCAACAGCGCCAACGCCAGCAGCGAGTTCCGGGAGAACTTCTGGGACCGATACACCGGCTACGACCTGGACCGGGACGGGTTCGGCGACGTCCCCTACCCGCCGGTCCGCCTGTTCGCGGTGGTGGTGCAGCAGAACCCCCCGGCGCTGATCCTGCTCCGGAGCTTCTTTGTCTCCCTGCTGGACGCCGCCGAGCGGGTGGCGCCGGTGCTCACCCCGCAGACCATGATAGACGCCCGGCCGCTGATGAAGTGGGGGCGGCCGTGAACGCGACCACGGCGGTCATCGAGGCGCACGGGCTCACCAAGCGCTTCGGCAAGCTGGAAGTGCTGCGAGGGGTGGACCTCAGGGTCGAACCCGGACGCATCACCGGCCTGGTCGGCCCAAACGCCGCTGGCAAGTCCACGCTGCTCAAGGCGGTGCTGGGCCTGGTTCGGCCTGATGGCGGCACGCTGCGCGTGCTGGGACAGCCGGTCAACGGCGGTGAGGGGTACCGCCATGGCCTGGGCTACATGCCCCAGGCGCCACACTTCCCCGACAACCTGACCGGCGCCGAGGTGCTCCGGATGCTCAAGGACCTCCGGGGCGCGGAGCGTCCGCAGGACGAGGTGCTGCTCAAGGCCTTCGGGCTCGAGGGGGAGCTCATGAAGCCGGTACGAGTGCTTTCCGGAGGGACCCGGCAGAAGCTCTCCGCGGCCATCGCCTTCTTGTTCCGTCCGGGGCTGCTGGTGCTGGATGAACCGACGGCGAGCCTCGACCCTGTGGCCAGCGGAGCGTTCAAGGAACATCTGCTGGAGCGGCGGGCGGCGGGGACGGCGGTGCTGCTGGCCTCCCACACCCTGAGCGAACTGGAAGAAATCGCGGACGACATCGTCTTCCTGCTGGAAGGCCGGGTCCAGTTCCACGGGCCGGTCTCGCAGCTGATGGCCCTCACGGGGTTCGCCCGGCTGGAACGGGCCATCGCCGCCCTGATGCAGCGGGAGGGGGCCCGATGAGTTCGGCCCGGAAGATCCTCGGCTACCAGCTCCGGGACATTGTCCGTAACCGCTGGGTGCTGGCCTACACGGTGCTGCTGGTCCTCATCACCGAGGCGCTCTACCGCCTTGGAGGTGACGGGGGACGCACCGTCCTTTCCCTGCTCAACCTGGTGCTGATCTTTGTACCGCTGGTCGCCCTGACGTTCGGGACGCTCTATCTCTACGGCGCCCGCGAGTTCATCGAATTGCTGCTGGCGCAGCCGGTCAGCCGACGGGCGATGTTCGCCGGGCTCTGGGGCGGCCTGGCGCTGCCACTCGCCGGGGCGCTGGTGGTCGGCATCGGGCTGCCCTTCTGCCTGCATCTGGGCGGCGGCGACATTCCGATCCGCTCCCTCCTGATGCTGCTGGCCACCGGGGTGCTGCTCACCGCCGCGTTCACTGCCATCGCGTTCCTGATCGCCTTGAGCGTCGAGGACCGGGCGCGGGGATTCGGGGCGGCGCTGCTGGTCTGGCTCGCCGCCGCGGTGCTGTATGACGGCATCGTCCTGCTGGTGGTCGCCGCGTTCAGCGACTACCCGCTGGAGACGCCGCTGCTCGTCCTGACCCTGCTCAACCCGCTCGACCTCGGACGGGTCCTGCTGCTGCTGGACCTGGACGTGGCGGCGTTGCTCGGCTATACCGGCGCGGTCTTCCAGCGGTTCCTCGGCACCGCGCTCGGAGGGGTCCTGGCGGCGGCAGCGCTGGCACTGTGGACGGCCGTCCCGCTGTGGCTGGCTATGCGCAGGTTCGAGCGGCGGGATTTCTAGGGGGCGACTCGCAAGGTACCGGATCGATGAGGGCGCACCACTGCCCCATTGCCGGAGCGCGCGGCTAGTCGATCGTCCGCCGCACGAATCCCCGCATGCCGAGCCAGCCGAGCCCGAGCGTCTGCACGCTGAGGACGCTCAGCGAGACCAGCGGGTTCATGTGGGGAAGATCGGGGGTCAGCGCGGCGCGCAGCCCCTCGCTCATGTACACCAGCGGATTGATCAGGACCACCACCTGCAGCCAGGGGATCGGCGCGAGGCTCGCCCAGGGGTAGTAGACACAACCGAGAAAGGTGATCGGGACCACCACCACGGCGAACATGAGCCCGATCTGGGCCGGGCGGACCCCGGTCCCGAGGACCAGGCCGAGGGCACCCGCCGCCAGGCTGGCGAGCAGGACCATCGTGATGAGCAGCGGCCAGCTGGCCACCCGGATCGCGACGTCGGTGGCGGGGATGAAGTACACCAGCGGGAACACCACCAGACCCGCCACGATGCCCTGCACTGCGCCGACCACGATCTTCTCCAGCGCCACCAGTTCCACCGCCACCGGTGCCAGCACCCGATCTTCGATCTCCCGCGTGCCGCCGAGCTCCATGGCCAGCGGCAAGGCCACCGCGGAGATTGCGGTGAAGACCATCCCCACGGCGACCAGCCCAGGCACCACGACGGTGGCGTAGGTCATTCCCCCACCGGGATCAAAGCCCTGGCCGATCTTCGGGAAGACGTACGTGAACACAAAGACGAAGAGGAGCGGGTTCATCACTGTGCGGACCATGAGCGGCGCGAAACTCCGGCGCAGCACCGTGAGGTCGCGGAGCAGCATGCCGTAGAGCGCCGCCCACCGGCGGACCGGCGTATCGTTGGGCGACCGGCCGGACACTTCAGTCACGGAGTTCCCGCCCGGTCAGCTGGATGAACACCGTCTCCAGGGTGGCGGCGTGGACCGCGAGGTCGCGGAGCCCGAAGGGAAGCGCCGCCTCGGCCACCCGCGGCACCAGGCCCTCCGGAGAGGTCACCAGCAGGCGGAGCCCGTGGGCGGTACGCTGGGTGTCGCGGACCGACGGGAAGGCGGCCAGGCGGGTCAGCAGCGGTTCCTCCACCCGGTCCAGCGATAGCTCGATGACGGTCTCCGCCCCGGCGCGCCGTTTCAGTTCCACCGGCGTGCCTACCACCAGGACCTTGCCGTGGTCGATGATGGCGACCCGGTCGCTCAGGCGGTCGGCCTCTTCCATGTAATGGGTGGTCAGGAGGACGGTCACTCCCGCCGCGCGCAGCCCGCCGATCAACCCCCACAGCGCCAGCCGGCTCTGGGGATCGAGCCCGGCGGTCGGCTCATCCAGGAACAGCATCCGAGGCCGGTGGGCGATCGCCCGGGCCAGCTGCACCCGCTGCGCCAGGCCCCCGGAGAGGGTCGTGGCCATGGCATCGGCGCGATCGGCGAGCCGGAACTGGTCCAGCATCTCATCGGTACGCCGCCGCGCGTCGGCGCCGCTCATCCCGAAGTAGCGGCAGTGATAGTAGAGATTCTCCCGAACGGTGCAGGCGCGGTCGAGGGTGTTGTACTGGGTGACCACGCCGATGCGGGCCTTGACCCGGGTGGGGTCGGTTCGGATGTCGAGGCCGTCCACGATCACCCGGCCCGCGCCGGGCCGGATACGGGTGGTACAGATCCCGACGGTAGTGGTCTTGCCGGCTCCGTTGGGACCGAGTAATCCGAAGATCTCCCCGGGCTGCACCTCGAGATCCACCCCCTGCAGCGCGTGCACTTCGGGTGGGCCGGGGTAGGTCCGGGTCAGTCCCTCGATGAGCAGCGCCGCCTCGGCCATCGGGACCGGCTCAGGCCGGCTGGGCCACGCGGCCGGCCCGTGCCTGACGGTAGGCCTCACAAGCCCGGACGACGGCGTCGACCAGCGGAGCGGAGTCGAAACGCACCGGATCGGTGCACGGCAGCCCGGTCTCCCGGGCGGCGGCCTCACAGGCGGCGCGCGCCTCCGCATCGGTCATGTCGAAGGTGTTGAGCGCGATCCCGATGATCCTGGTCGGATGGACGAACCCTGCGACCGTCTCGTACAGGCGGACGTATTCCGACAGCGGTGGGATCCTGAGCCAGGCCGCCTCCCGGTAATCGCCGATGTACTTGCGGGTGGCCTGATGGCAGAGAATCAGGGCGTCGGGGCAGGCGCCATGGAGCAGGCCGCAGGTGACCCCGCTATAGCCGGGGTGGTTGAGGCTCCCCTGCCCCTCCACCAGGACGATGTCCGCGTCCTTGCTGCCTTCCAGCACCAGCCACTCGGCGGCGCCGCCGATGAAATCGGCGACGACCGCGTCCACCGCGATGCCCCAGCCCTCGATCATGATGCCGGTCTGGCCGGTGGCCACGAACCGGGTACGGAGGCCCCGGTCGTTGAGCTGCCGGGTGATCTGCAGCTGCGCGGTCATCTTGCCAACGTTGCAGTCGGTCCCGACGGTGAGGATCACGAACGGGTCGACCTCCTTGGCCTTGCCGGAGGAGATCGGCAGGTGGGCCGGTGGCCGCCGGAAGTCGCGAATCTCCACCCCCTTCTCCCGTGCCCGGGGTGCGAGCGCCGGGTCGTCCCCGAGGAAGGTGTGCAGCCCGCTCCAGACCGAGCAGCCAGCGTCGATCGCCTCCAGCAGCCAGGTCCGCCACTCATCGGGCAGCCGTCCACCCATCGGCGCGATGCCGATCAGCACCACATCCGGCTTGCCCCGCAGCCCTGCGCGCATGGAGCTCACCACCGGCACCTGCCCGCCGAAGCCCAGCACCTCCTGCACCGTCTTGCCGGCGTGTTCGCGATCGAGCACCGCCACGATCCGATCGGGCAGGTAGCGGATCACCGAGTTCGCGGTCTTCGAGGTAAGGGGGCCGAACTCGCCGTCGGCGAGGATGAGGTAGCGGGGGGTGGCCATGGGTCGGGTGGTTGGGTGAAGGAGCTCTGAGCTACCAGCTATCCGCGAACAGGAGGGTGAAGGTAACGCCGCCGTGTCCGGTGGCCAAGCAAAAGGGCCGGATCGCCCGGCCCCTCTGATACGGTCGCAGCCTCCGGCTGATTCGTGGCTACTTCTTCTCCTCCTCATCATCCACCAGCTCGGCATCCACGGTATCTCCCTTGCCGAGCTGCCGGGCCCCAGGCTTGTCGCCGGCGCCGAGCATCCCCATTTTGTTCTTGAGTTCCAGCAGCTGCTGGTCGGCGCTGCCCTTGTACTCCAGGCTCTGGAACTGCTGCATGAGGGTGTCACCCTCGAATTCGTTCTGCAGCTCGGCGGCCGCGATGGCCTTGCGTTCCTGCTGCTCGATCTTCTCGCTCATCCGCTCGAACGACTCGAAGGCCGACTTGTCCGACATGCCGGACATCGTCTCCTGGATGCGCTGCTGCGCCTCGGCGCGCCGGGCCCGCGCGATCAGGATGTTCTTCTTGCGCTTGGCCTCTTCGATCTTGTCGTTCAGCTGGCGCAGCGAGCCCTTGAGGTTCTCGGTCTCGGCCTTGTGCTTGACCCAGGTCTCATGCAGCTGCTGCGCCCCCTGCATGGCCTCGTTGTAGCGGAGCAGGGCCTGCTTGGCGAGGTCGTCCCGCCCCTCCTGCACCGCCAGCATGGCCCGGCGCTCCCAGTCCTCGGCCTGCTTGCGCATGGCCTCCGCGTCCGCCTGCAGCTTTTTCTCATCGGCGATGGCGCTGGCCACCTGCTGCTTGGCCTTGGCCAGCTGACCTTTCATGTCGGTGATCAGCTGGTTCAGCATCTTCTCCGGGTTTTCCGCCCGGGAGATCAGGTCGTTGAGGTTCGACCGGAGTAGCTGTGGAAAGACGATCAAAGATCCCCATGCGGGCTTACTCCCGGTACGGCGCCAGGGCGCCGAGGTGCGTGGCCAGGGCGAGCGTCATGGAATCGAAGCTCGCCTCAAACTCGACGAAATCGAGATTCTCCAGCTCCAGTGTATCCACCAGTACGACGCGATCTCCCTCCAGGCCATAGGCGCCATGGACGAGTTCGCGGGCATTGTAACCGAGGAGCTGCCGGAACAGCGCGCCCTGACGTTCCACCCCGTGGGGCAGCGGCATGACGGTTATCCGCAGGATCACCACCGGTGGCGCCAGGTGGACCAGGACCTCGGCGCCGGAGGTGGTCTTCACCACCCAGATGCTCGGCTCCAGCTCCTCGACCTCGGTGGTGCCGCTGTCCAAACGATCGAGGAAGCCCTCGATGTCCACTTTTCCTGTCATGCGCCCTCCCAGGCAGACCAGAATGGAGGCAATCTAACCGCGCACCGCGTCGGCGGCCTCGGGCGGGGTATCGGCATCCTGCAGCGCGGGTTTCCGAGCCTCCACCAGCACCCGCTCGGCGAAGTCCACCCGTTCCTCCAGTTCCATCAGGCGCTGTCCCAGCCCCTCCGCCTCCGCGAGGCGGGCGAGCACCGAATCGTCCAGCTCGGCCTGACGGGGGTGGCCCCAGGACTCGATCCAGCGGCCGAGCGCCCTTCCAATGGGGCCGAAGGTCAGGCCCAGGCCTGTCAGGCCGATGGCCAGCCAGAAGGCGAAGTCACCGATTCCGTCTCCCATGTCAGTCCTCTCGCCCGGCGGATAACCGGCCGGCCTCGGCGTGGCGGGTCAGCAAGCGCTCCGTGAAATCGAGCCGCTCCTCCAGTTCCAGTACCCTGCCCTGTGCCTGCTCCAGATCGGCCACGCGAGCCTCCAGATCCAGGATCCGTTCGGTCTCCTGCACCTCGCCGGTGGAATACTCCCTCGCCGCCGCCAGCGCGCGCTTGCGGCGCCACGCCAGCACCACCAGTGACGCGCCAAACGCGATCGCCACGCCGGCTTCCTCGTTGGGCGCGATAGACGCCAGGAGCACGGCGGCGGCGATGCTCACGCCGACATGAATCAGCACGTCCAGGAAGTCGAGTCCGACATACTTCTTGAACATCAACGCTCCCCCGGCCCGACCCGCGGGGCCTCGCGCTGCTGCGCCAGCAGGCGCTCCGCGAAATCTACCCGCTCCTCCAGCTCGAGGAGCCGTCCCTGTTGAGCTTCCATTTCCAGCATGCGGCTTTCGAGTTCGGCCAGCCGCTCCGACTGGTACTCCCCCGACGTCGGAATGGCACCGGCTCTCCGGGCCCGGCTCCGGCGCCAACCGAGGACCAGCAGCGACATCGCCACCACGAGGCCGATCACGATCTCTTCGGATTGCCGGGCCGACGCCGCGGCGGCGACCGCGAGCCGCGAAGGTGACGCCTGCGTGAATCGCCACGTCCACCCAGTCCAGCCCGGCCGGTTTCCGCTCCATCACCCCGCCCCTCCCGTGCCGAGCCGCGGGTGCTCACGCTGCTGGGCCAGCATCCGTTCGGCGAAGTCCAGCCGTTCCTCCAGCTCGGCGATCCGGTGCCGGGCGGCATCAGCATCATCGAGCCGTGCCCGCAAATCGCCCAGCTCCGCCTCCAGTTGTTCCGTTGCCCCCGACGTGCCGCCATCGAGCCGGCGCACCAGCGCATTGGCCAGGGCCACGACGACGTAGACGATGCTTCCGGCCCCACCGATCGCCAGCATGATGCCGAACAGCTTCAGCACGTCATCCATCAGCTCTCACCCCGCCCCAGACGCTCCGGCTCGCGCCGCTGGGCCAGCATCCGCTCGGCGAAGTCCACCCGTTCTTCCAGTTCCATCACCCGGTGCTGGAGCGATTCCACATCGTTCAGGCGAGTCCGCAACTCCTCCAGCTCGCTGCGAAGCGCAGGGTCAGCCGTACCGCGGCCTTCGATCCGCCGGCCGATGGCCCGCATCAGCGGGTACAGCACCACGGCGCACGCCGCGAAGAATGCCAGCGCGATGATCACCGTCACCTGCGGCGGCAGGGTGATCCACGGCGGTGGGGTCGGGAACTGCGACACGATCACCGGGTCGGGAATCTGGAAGTCCGGTATCGGCGGCGGCGCCGGAGGCGCCTGTACTTGCCACATCAGGGCTCTCCTCCCGGTAGATGCTGTTTCTCCCGCTGGGATGCGAGCAGCCGCTCGGTGAAGTCCATCCGCTCGTGCAGCTCCGACACCTCCAGGCGCAGCCGGTCGACTTCATCCACGAGGGCCGGTACCGCCGAGTCGGCAGCGTGGGGGCGGTTGCGGATGCGGTCGGCGATGGCCCGGCCGATGTCCGACTTGGATAGCACGAACAACATGCCGCCGCCGAAGACGATGACAATGAACAGTACCCCTTCCATACTAGCCCCCCCTCGGCAGCCGGTCTTGTTCCCGTTCCTTGGCCAGCAGCCGCTCGGTGAAGTCCACCCGCTCTTCCAGTTCCAGCACCCGACCGCGCAGCTGCTCGAGCTCCGCCTCGACTCCGGGGGAGATCTGGTCGTCCCGGTCCAGCCGTCGGTTCCAGCGCTTGAAATACGCCGCGGCGAACATCCAGCTCACCGGCAGCACGAAGGTGAAGAACGCAATCACCATCACCTTCTCGGTGTCCACGCTAGCCCCCCTCGGGCAGGCCGGGCGACTCCCGCTTGGCCGCCAGCAGCCGCTCGGTGAAATCCACCCGCTCATGCAGCTCACCGAGCTCCTGCCGCACCCGGTCCAGCTCCTCGTACACCGCGGGGTCCGGCGCGGCCGCTGCACCCCCGCCGCGGATCTGCTCGGCGATGGCCCGGCCGATGGGGCTGAACGAGATCGCGACCAGGGTGCCGCCGCCGAAGATCAGGATGAGCGCCAGGATGTCTTCCATCAGGTCCGGCTCTCTTCCTGCCGTGAGCGGCCGCTGGAGAGCAGTCGTTCGGTGAAATCCAGTCGCTCCTGGGTCTCCAGCAGCTGCTGCTGCAGCCCATCGACCTGGTCCCTCAACGCATCCACCGCCATCAGTACGTCGTGATCGGCCTGCCCGTGCTGGCCCTGGATCCGGCGGGCGAGCGCCTGGCCCACCGGGCCCCGACCAAGGGCAACGAATCCCCAGGCGATGAGCCCCATGGTGATGATTCCCGTAACCATGCCCATGATCGGGATCACGGCGTTTGGGTCCATCCTCACCCCCCTCTGGGCAGCTGGTCAGGAACTCGGGATTGCGCCAGCATTCGCTCGGTAAAGTCCAGTCGGTCATGCGTCTCGGCCAGCTGCTGCTGCAGGGTCTCCACCTGATCGCGAAGGACACCTACCGCCTGGGCGAGGCCCGAGTCGGCTTCCTGCCGCTGGGCCTGGATCCGAGTGTGCTGGACCACACCCCAGACGATCGATCCGACGACCAGGATGCCCGTCACCATTCCCGAAATGGCCACGAGTGCCATCGTGGGTTCCATGGCCTACCCTTTCACCTGGTCGGGAGCCCGACCCTGCGCCAACAACCGCTCGGAGAATTCCAGGCGTTCGTGGGTCTCCTGCAGCTCCTGTCGGACCTGATCAAGATCCTGACGCATTTCGGCGAGCTCTACCCGCAGTTCCTGCACATCGCCCCCACCGGCACGAGCCCGGATCGCGTGGGCGATGGCCTTGCCGATATCTCCCCGGGAAATGAAGACCAGGGCGACAGAAAGGAAGAAGGTGATAGGAACGAAGACCTCTGCTGCGCCCATCCCTGCCTCAGATTCGATTAGCGTGAACCGGCGAGCGCCCCGGCCCCGGGGACACTCGGGCTTGTACGGGGACACGTTTCAGGATGTTTCATACAGAATCCAGGGGCCGGGACGGGGGAGGGGGGCTCCTAGCTCCCGCTCTTTCCCTTTATCTGGACCAGGCGCCCCTTGGCCAGCTTGCGACCTGTCGGGGTCGCGGCCAGGCCACCGCCTGCGGTCTCCCGATACCGCACGTCCATGTTGCGGCCGATCTCCCCCATGGTGTCTATGACCTCGTCCACCGGGATGGGGAAGCGGACGCCGGCGAGCGACATCTCGATCCCTGCCAGGGCCATGGCGGCGCCGGTGGCGTTGCGGTAAACGCACGGCACCTCGACCAGGCCCCCCAGCGGGTCACAGATCAGGCCGAGGGAGCCCTGCATGGTCAGGGCGACGGCGTGCACCGCCTCGGTCGGTGTGCCCCCCAGCAGCTCCACCCCGGCGGCAGCGGCCATGCCGGCCGCGGCCCCGGTCTCCGCCTGGCAGCCGCCCTCCGCCCCGGAGAGAGAGGCGCGAACGGCCACCACCGCGCCCACGAGACCGGCCGTGGCCAGGGCCAGGACCAGCTCCTTGTCGGTCACCGGCCGGTGCTTGGCTATGCCGAGCAGGACCCCGGGCAGCACCCCGGCGCCACCGGCGGTCGGCGCGGCCACGATCACCCCCATGGCGGCGTTCACCTCCTGTACGGCAAGCGCCCGGGCGATGGCGTCGGTGAACACGGTTCCCGCCAGTGGGCCGACCGCCCGGGTGACGAGTGCGGCGTCTCCGCCGACCAGGCCGCTGACGCTCTTCAGGTTTCCCGGGAGCCCCTGCTGCACGGCGCCCCGCATGACCTCGAGCGCCCGCCCCAGGGCGTGTTCCACCTGGTCCCGGGTGCGCATTCCCGCCTCGACCTCGGCACGCAGGCCCAATTCTCCGAGGGAGATGCCGGCCGCTTCCGCGTCGGTGACGGCCTCTTCCAGCGATTCGTACTTCATGCCACCCTCGGGATGGCGCGGAGCAGCCGGACGGCGGAGAGGGCGCGGATCACCTCGATGGCGCCCTGGCTGGCGGGCTGGTCGAGTTCGTAGATGTGGATCGCATCCCCGCCCTTCTGGCGGCGGGAGACCTTGATCGTGGCGATGTTGTCCCCCTGGCGGGCCAGCGCGGTGGTCACGGCCGCGACGATCCCGGGTACGTCCATGGCCACAAAGATGAGCGCCGGCAGCGCGCCGGTCACCTCGACGGCGAACCCGTCAATGTCGGTGATCTTGATGCGGCCCGCCCCGAGCGAGGAGCCCGATGACCGAGACCTTCTGCTCGGCGCGCACGACGCTGATCCGGGCGGTATTGGGGTGCTGATCGCCGCGGAGCTTGGCGTTGCGGAAGGTGATCTCGAGGCCAGCCTGCTCGGCCAGCTCGAGGCTCTGCCGCAGGCGCTCGTCGTCCGGCGGAAAGCCCATCAGCCCCCCCGCGATGGCCCGGTCGGTCCCGTGGCCAGCGCCGGTGCGGGCGAACGAACCGTGCAGCTCCACCTGGGCCCGCTCCGGCTGTCCACCGATCAGTTCCCTGACGAAGAGCCCGATCCGGCAGGCGCCGGCGGTATGAGACGACGACGGCCCGACCATGACCGGACCGATGATATCAAGGAGGGAAACCATGAAGGGAACTTACGGTACGGGGGGGCGGAGGCAAAGGGCGGCGGCGCTGGCCGCGCCGCCGCCGGAGCGGGACGGTGTCAGGTGGGGCTGCGACCAGTCGCTACATCAGCTCGACTTCGCGGATCGCCCCCAGGCTCATGGCGATCTCGGTCGAGTCGTCGTCGAGCGGGTGGAGGTAGACCTCGTGCGCGGTGACGTGGGTGTCCACGCTGGTCGGGACGCCGGTGACTTCGGTCCGGTCGGTGGTGACGATACGCACGGCCCGATCGTGGCTGCCGGCGTAGCCCAGCACGGAGACGATCTCTTCGTAGGTCATGGCGACCCCCGGGGTGAGGGACATCCTCCAATGTAGGAGGCTGGCTGATCATCGCAATCAGCCCTCGAGCGTGGCGGTGGGGGCCAAGCCGAACAGCGTCGGTGACCGAAGCCGCGCACTCGCTGACCGGCGGACGCGTACTACCCGCCGACCGGCCCGCGCCCAGCCCCGGCGTGGCGGGGTCTGCCTCAGTTGGTCAACGGCCCGGCGGAGGCCGCCTGCGGCATCGGCCGCGGCGGGCCCAGGGTTTCGTCAATGAAACTGGTCAGCAGGGTGCGCAGGTGCACCGTGGTGTTGCCGCCGAAGATCCCGTGCGTCCGGTTGGGGTAGCTCATCAGGTCGAACTGCTTGTCGGCCTTGACCAGCCCGTTGATCAGCGACTCGGAGTTCTGGTAGTGCACGTTGTCGTCGCCGGTGCCGTGCACCAGGAGCAGCCGGCCGCGCATGCGGTCCACGTAGCTGAGCGGCGAGCCCGCGTCGTAGCCTTCCTTGTTGTCCGCCGGCAGGCCGTTGTAGCGCTCGGTGTAGATGTTGTCGTAATACTTCCAGTGGGTCACCGGCGCCACCGCGATGGCCATGCTGTACACCTCCGGCGCCTGGAACAGGCCGTTGAGGCTCATGAACCCGCCGTAGCTCCAGCCAAAGAGCCCCACCCGGGTCGCGTCCACGTAACTCCAGCGTCTCCAGGACCCGGGCCGCCGCCGCCTGGTCCTGGGTCTCCACTACGCCCAGCCGGCGGTAGATGATCTTCCGCCAGTCCCGCCCCCGCATCCCGGTGCCCCGGTTGTCGATGCTCGCCACGAGGTAGCCCTTCTGGTTGAGCAGGGTGTACCAGAGGTAGTTGGCGCCGCCCCAGGAGTCGAGCACCGTCTGCGACCCGGGCCCACCGTAGTTGGAGATGAAGAGCGGGTACTTCCGGTTGGGATCGAAATCCGCCGGCTTCATGACCCAGGCGTTGAGCTTGACTCCGTCCCCGATGTCCAGCTGGACGAACTCATGGGAGCCGCGGCGGAGCGCGTCGACCCGCTGCTTGAGCTGGGCGTTGGCCACCAGGGTCCGGACGACCTGATGGTCCGGCAGCCGCACCAGTTCGGTGACCGGCGGCACCCCGAAGCGCGACCAGGTGTGCAGCGCCACGCCGGCCCCCGGGGCGACGTTGTAGCCGTGGCTGCCAGCCTGCTCGACGGGCGAGAGCCGCTCGGCGGCGCCGCTGCCGTCCAGCCGGGTGCGGTACAGGTAGCGCTGGGTCGGATTGCCGGGCGAAGCGATGTAATACAGCCAGCCGCCGGCCTCATCCACCGCCGCGACGCTGGCCACATCGAAATCGCCGGGGGTGAGCCGGGTGACGGAGGCACCGTCGCGGGAGACCCGGTAGACGTGGCTCCAGCCGTCGCGCTCGCTGACCCACAGGAAGCTCTGCCCGCCGTCCAGCCAGTCCCAGTGATCCACCACCTCCACCCAGGCGCTGTCCCGCTCTACCAGAATGGGACGGACCTGGCCGGTGCGGCGGTCTCCCAGAAAGACCGTGTTGGTGTTCTGCAGCCGGTTGAGCTGCTGCACCGCCACTTCATCGCTGCTGGCGGCCCATTCCATCCGGGCCAGGTAGTGGTTGCGCGGGTCTCCGGGAATGGCCAGCCAGCGGGTGGGCCCGCCGGTGGCCGGGACGATGCCGACACGGGCGGCGGAGTTCTGGTCGCCCGCCTTGGGGTACTGGACCGGCACCACCATCGAATAGAGCGAGTCGGTCGTGTTGATCAGGTTGAAGTCCTGCACCTGGTCGGCGTTGAGCTGCCAGTAGGCGATGCTCCTGCCATCTGGACTCCAGCGCCACCCGTCGGCGTAGCCCATCAGCTCCTCTTCATAGACCCAATCGAAGGTCCCGTTGATCAGTGTGCGGGAGCCGTCGCGGGTGAGCTGGGTGATGCGCCCGGTGGCGAGGTCCTCGACATACAGGTTGTGCTCCCGCACATAGCCGACCCGGCGGCCATCGGGGGAGTACTTGGCGAACATGAGGGTGGATGGCGCCGCCTTGGGCCCGCCCAGCTTGCGGAGCTTGCCGCCGGCGAGCTCCAGGTCGTAGTAGTCGCCCCGGGTATTGAGGCGCCAGACTCGCTCGGTATTGGTGAAGATCAGCAGTCGGCGTTCATCGGCAGACCAGGAGTACCGGTCCACCAGCAGCGGGAGGGTGTCTCCGGCGGGGATCAGGCGCTCCGCCGGCACCAGCACGCTCCGTTCCCCGGTCTGCACATCGTAGCGGACCAGGTCCTGGCCGGTGCTCCGGTCCCGCGACCGCTCCAGGGTGGTGTAGGCGCTGCCACCGGCCAGCCAGCGGGCCGGGCCGAAGAACTCCGGCCGGAAGTCGGCGCTGGCGTAGATCCGGCGCACCGACAGCAGGCTTGAGTCCTGGGTCTGCGCCGCGAGGGCGGCCTGACCATCGGCGAGAGCCAGGAACAGGGCCAGCGGAGCCAGGGCGGTGAATCGCGGGGTGAGGCGGCGTAAGCGTGGCATCGGTCTCTGTCGGTTGAGTAATCGCGGGCGTGCGCAGCCGGGGGCACGACGCGGCGAGGCGCGGGTGGTTTCAGGAGGCGTTGAACAACCGCCGCAGGAAGTGACCGGTGGCGCTTTCCGAAACGCCGGCCACGGCTTCGGGACTGCCTTCCGCCACCACCCGGCCGCCGCCCTCACCGCCCTCCGGACCCAGGTCGATGATCCAGTCCGCGGTCTTGATCACGTCGAGGTTGTGCTCGATCACGAGCACGGTATTGCCCTTGTCCACCAGGCGGTGCAGCACCTCGAGCAGCAGCCGCACGTCCTCGAAATGGAGCCCGGTGGTGGGTTCGTCGAGGATGTACAGCGTCCGGCCGGTGTCGCGCTTGGCCAGCTCGGTGGCCAGCTTGACCCGCTGCGCCTCGCCACCGGAGAGCGTGGTGGCGGCCTGGCCGAGGTGGATGTAGCCCAGGCCGACGTCGTTCAGGAGCTCGAGCTTGTCCGCGATCCGCCGCTGGTTGGCGAAGAAGTCCAGCGCGTCTTCCACGGTCAGGTCCAGCACGTCGGCGATGTTCCGGCCGCGGTAGCGGACCTCGAGGGTCTCCCGGTTGTAGCGCTTCCCCTTGCAGACCTCGCAGGGCACGTACACGTCGGGGAGGAAGTGCATCTCGATCTTGACCAGCCCGTCGCCCTCGCACGCCTCGCACCGTCCGCCCTTCACGTTGAAGGAGAAGCGGCCCGGGCCGTAGCCGCGGATCTTGGCCTCGGGCAGCTGGGTAAAGAGCTCGCGGATCGGGGTGAACAGCCCGGTGTAGGTGGCCGGGTTGGAGCGCGGCGTCCGACCGATCGGGCTCTGGTCGATGTCGATGACCTTGTCGATCTGCTCCAGGCCCTCGAGCCGCGTGTGCAGGCCGGGGATCACCTTGGCGCGGTAGAAGTGCCGGGCCAGCGCCTGGTACAGGATATCGGTGACCAGCGTGGACTTGCCCGAACCCGACACCCCCGTCACCGCCACGAACAGGCCGAGCGGGAAAGTCCACCGTGAGGTTCTTGAGGTTGTTGGCGCGGGCGCCGACGACGCGGATGCGCTTGTCCTGGCCGGCGAGGCGCCGCCCCGGCGGGACGGGAATCCGCAGCTCGCCGCGCAGGTAGCGCCCGGTCAGGGAGGTGGAGTGGCCCAGGACGTCGGCCACGGTCCCCTCCACCACCACCTCGCCGCCGAAGCGGCCGGCCCGGGGCCCGAGGTCGACCACGTGGTCGGCGGCGCGGATGGTGTCTTCGTCGTGCTCCACCACCAGCACGGTGTTGCCGAGGTCGCGGAGGTCGCGGAGGGTGGCGAGCAGGCGTTCGTTGTCCCGCTGGTGCAGTCCGATGCTGGGCTCGTCCAGCACGTACAGAACGCCGATCAGCCGGGAACCGATCTGGGTGGCCAGCCGGATGCGCTGGGCCTCGCCGCCGGACAGCGAGCCCGCCCCCCGGCCCAGGGTGAGGTAGTCGAGCCCGACGTCCCGGAGGAAGCGGAGCCGGTCGGTCACTTCCTTGAGGATCGGACCCGCGATGTCGGGATCGAGCCCGGTGGGTGTGCTCGGGCCACGGACTGGAAGCGCGGCAAAGAAATCGTGCGCCGCCGCGATGCCCAGGGCCACTACGTCTCCGATGCCCTTCCCACCCACGTGCACCGCCAGCGATTCCGGCTTGAGCCGGTGGCCGCCGCAGTCCCGGCAGGGTTCCTCCACCATGAACTGGTCGAGGCTGGTGCGGACCGAGTCGCTGGAGCTCTCCCGGTACCGCCGCTCCACGTTGGCGACGATTCCCTCCCACTCGCTCTCGTAGTCGTCCCGGCTGCGGGCCCCCTCGACCTGGAACTTGAATTTCTTCCCCGGCACCCCGGACAGAAGCGCCTGCTGCGCTGCCGCAGGGATCTCGGCCCATGGCTCGGTGAGGTCGAACTTGAGCGCCTTGGCCAGGGTGGGCAGCACCACCTTGCGGAGATAGCCGGTCGGCTCCCCCCACGGGAGAACCACGCCTTCGAGAATCGAGATGCTCGGGTCGCCCAGGATGAGCTCGGCGTTGACCTCGCGCCGGATCCCGACCCCGTGGCATTCCGGGCAGGCGCCGAAGGGCGAATTGAAGGAGAACTGGCGGGGCTCGAGCTCCGGGAAGGACAGCCCGCAGGTGGGACAGGCGAGCTTCTCGGAGAAGACCACGGTGTCCGCGGCGGCGGTGCGGCCACCGGACCGGGCGGCAGCCTCCGAGCGCCGGGGCGCCTGACCGCCCGACCGCCGGACTTCCACCAACCCCTCCGCCGCCTTGAGCGCCGTTTCGACCGAGTCGGCGAGCCGGGCCCGGTCTGCCGGGCGCACCACCAGCCGGTCCACCACCACGGCGATGTCGTGATTCTGGCGACGGTTGAGGACCGGCACGTCACCGAGATCGTAGGTCTCACCGTCCACCTGCACCCGGACGAAACCCCGCTGGCGGATGTCGTCGAACAGCTCGCGGAACTCGCCCTTGCGGCCGCGCACCAGCGGCGCGAGCACCTCGATGCGGGTGCCCTCGGGCCAGGTGAGGATGGTCTCGGTGATCTGGGTAGCGCTGGAGCGCTCGACGGGGCTGCCGTCGTTGGGACAGTGCGGCACCCCGGCCCGGGCCCAGAGCAGCCGCAGGTAGTCGTAGATCTCGGTGACGGTGCCGACGGTGGAGCGGGGATTGTGGCCGGCGGTCTTCTGCTCGATGGCGATCGCCGGCGAGAGCCCCTCGATCGCGTCTACATCGGGCTTCTCCATGAGGCCCAGGAACTGACGCGCATAGGCCGACAGCGACTCGACGTACCGGCGCTGGCCCTCGGCGTAGATCGTGTCGAAGGCGAGCGACGACTTGCCCGATCCCGACAGCCCGGTGATCACCGTCAGCCGGTCGCGGGGGATGGTGACGGAGATGTTCTTGAGGTTGTGCTCGCGAGCACCGCGGACGACCAGGTATTCCTGCGCCATAAGCCCCGGAACGTAAGGGGGCGGGCGGGGTGGATTCAATCCTCATGGGAGTTGGAAGCTGGAAGTCGGGAGTGCCGACTGCTGCCCTCCCCCCCGTCCACCCGCTCCTGCTTATACTTCCGCTCCATGTCCACGCTGCGTTCTCGGGATCAGGGCAGTGAGTCCATGTTCGACGAGCTGCTGGGGACCTACGGCCTGGAAGGGGACCCGGCGCCGGACGAGCCCGACGCCGGCTTTCCCCTCAGACCCTTCGCGGCCCTGGCCCCCCAGGACGACCTGGTCATCACCGAGCCGCGCACCGACGAGAGCCCCGCCGCCCGGCTGTATCGGCGGGCGGCGGAGGCCGCCGGCCGGGGCCGCACCAGTGAGGCGATTCACCGATACCGTGAGCTGCTGCAGCTCGACCCGACCCATGTCGCGGCGCGGAACAACCTCAGCCAGCTGCTCGATACCACCGGAGATCCGGCGGAAGCGCTGGAGCAGCTCACGGTGGCCCTGCGGGTCACTCCCGATGACGTCAACCTGCTGGTGTCCCGGGGCGCGATCCATGGCCGCCTCAAGCAGTACACGGAGGCGGAAACCGACCTCCGCCGGGCCCTGCGGCTCTCCCCCGACCTCATGGCGGCCCACTTGTCACTCGGCCTGACCCTGTGGCGGAAAGGGGTACCGGCGGCGGCGGCTGAGTCCCTGCAGCGGGCAATCGCGCTGGAGCCGGCTCATGCCGCCGCGCATCATTACCTCGGGGAAGCACTCAACCAGGCGGGAGACTACCCGGGCGCCCGGACCGCGCTGGAGCGGGCCGCGGAGCTGGCGCCCAACCAGGGCCGCACCCTCCGTCTGCTGGCCCGTGTCCTGGACCGGCTGGGCCGCCCCGAGGACGCGCAGGAGATGTACCGCCGGGCCCGAGAGGCCGGCGACAGCTGACCCGGCCCCCCCACGTTCAGCCCGCCCGATACGCCGCGACGCGATGAGCCGCCGCACCCTTGCCGTCCTCATCCTGGCCCTGTGGGTCGGAGCGCTTGGCTGGCTGGTCCAGCGGCACTGGCTGGCCGGCCCGTCGGCCAGCGAGTTGGCCCGCTGGCCGGTGCCCCCCGGTAATGCCTTCCACGCCGTGCGCCTGGGAGACCGGCAGATCGGGCTCACCTCGCTCACCATCGACACGGTGCCTGAGGGGCTGCGGGTCTCGGAGCTGGTGACCATTGACCTGCCGCGGGGGCGGACCGATCTGCCCCGCCGCAGCAGCATCCGGATCGAGGCGAACTACAGCCGGGCGCTCAGACTGCAGAGCTGGAACAGCGACCTCCTCACCGCGCAGGGTCGCCGTAGCAGCCAGGGCACGGTCCAGGGCGACACCCTTCTCACGATCATCAGCTCCGCGGCCAGTGGGCCAGCCGAGACGCTGTCGGTGGCCGTGCGACGCCCGGTGGTGCTGCCCCATGCGGTACCGCTGGTGGCGGCCTCGCGGGGCCTGCCCCGGGCCGGTGAGCGGCTGAACGTGGCGGTATACGATCCCCTCGAAGGGGAGATGCGCATGGAGCGGGTGAGTATCGCCGCCGAATCGCTGTTCGTGGTGCCCGACAGCGCCATGTTCAGCCCGGATCTCAAGCGCTGGATCGTCGCCCATAGCGATACGGTGCGGTCCTGGCGACTGGATTCGGACGAGCACGGTCTGCCCGTGCGCCGCTGGATTGACGCAGCCGGGATGACCGTCCAGACCGATTATCCCCTCGGCGCGGTCATCAGCCGTTCCGCCTTCGAGATCGTCAACATCAACTTCCGGGCGCTGCCCCCGGCGCCCTGGGACACCACGCCCACGGCCCCCAGCTACCGGCTCCAGCCCGGCGCACCGGCCCCCCGCCCCACCCTCACCGTCCTTCTCGGACTGGCTCCACCGGGCCCGCTGCCCGACACTATTGCATCGCTCAACGGCGGCTGGCAGACCCGGACGGGCGACACCGTGTGGGTGCGCCGACCCATTGAAGCCACCGAGCCCGAACCGGCTCCCGAACCTCGGGGCCTGTTGCCGGTTGTGACAGCCCTGGACCCCGAGAATGCCACGGCAGCCCTGGCGGCGGTCCCCTCCGGCGCCACCCCGGAAGTGGCCGCCGAGGCGCTGGCCAACTGGGTCCAGCGGACCATTACTCTTGAGGATGGCGCGGGGCTTGCCAGTCCATCGCGGATGCTGGCCACCGGCCGGGCCACCGCGCAGGGGCGGGTCCGGCTGCTGGTGGCCCTGCTGGCGGCGGCCCAGATCCGGGCCCGGCCGGTGTGGGGGCTGGTGCGAGTGAATGGCACCTGGCAGCTCCGCCCCTGGGTGGAGGCGTGGACGGGGCAGTGGCGGCCGCTGGACCCTTCCTATCCGGGCGCGGCCGGAGCCGCACGCCTCAGGCTGGGCACGTCGGGGGAGGCCCGGTTGCTGCACCTGGCCCTGGCAGCGGGCCGCATGCGATTCGAAGTCATTGAGGAGAGCCGATGATCCGCCTGACCAAGTTGAGCAAGAAATACGGCAAGTTCACCGCGGTGGACGCCATCGACATGGAGATCCGGCGCGGCGAGGTGTTCGGCTTCCTCGGGCCCAACGGCGCCGGCAAGACCACCACGATGCGCATGATCGCGGGGATCCTGCAGCCCACGTCCGGCAAGATCGAGATCGCCGGCGACGACATCGCCGCCGATCCGATCCGGGCCAAGAGCCGGCTGGGCTTCATCCCCGACCGGCCGTACGTGTACGACAAGCTCACCGGGGCGGAGTTCCTGCGCTTCGTGGCCGCGCTGTACGGCCAGGAGGGCGAGCCGGTCGAGCGGCGGATGGTGGAACTGCTCGACCTGTTCGAGCTGATGCCGTGGAAGGACGAGCTGGTGGAGAGCTACAGCCACGGCATGCGGCAGAAGCTGATCATCTCCAGCGCCCTGCTGCACCGGCCGGAGGTGATCGTGGTGGACGAGCCGATGGTGGGCCTCGACCCCAAGGGGCAGCGGTTCCTGAAGGAGCTGTTCCGCGCCTTCGTGGACCGGGGCGGCACCGTGCTCATGAGCACCCACACGCTGGACACGGTCGAGGAGATGTGCGACCGCATCGGGATCATCGTGGGCGGCAAGATCCTCGCCTGCGGCACCATGGCCGAGGTCCGGGCACAGACCGAGGGCGGCGACGCCCGGCTGGAGGAGCTGTTCCTCAAGCTGACCGGCGGAGTAATCGAGCGCGAGATGGACCTGATCCTGGAGTAGTTGGGCGGATAGGCGGTGAGAACCGTCCAACCGTCCAACTGCCCAACCCTAACCGCCCAACCATGCGCCCCCTCCCCCAGCCCACGCTGCAGACCATCACGACGCCCAAGTGGCGGTCGGCGGTCAATCGCCTGCGGCAGGAACGCTCGGGCGGCAACGGCAAGTTCGTGCTGCTGCTGCTGGTGGCGCTGGGGTTCTGGGCCGCGGTGTTCGGGATGTCGTTCCGGATCCTCCGCTATATCCAGTCCAGCGGCGAAGTGGGCGTGCCGCTGGCGGCGAAGTTCCTCAGCATCGTGCTGCTGGCCTTCGCCTCGCTGCTGCTGCTCTCCAACCTGATCACGGCGCTGTCGAGCTTCTTCCTGGCCAAGGACCTCGACCTGCTGGTGTCCAGCCCGGTGGACTGGCTGCGGCTCTACCTCGCGAAGCTGGGCGAGACGCTGCTGCACTCGTCCTGGATGGTGGTGCTGATGGCGGTGCCGATCTTCACCGCCTACGGCCTGGTCTTCCAGGGGCGGCGCGCTGTTCCCCCTGGTGGTGATCGGCGCCCTGATCCCCTACTTCGTCCTCCCCGGCGTGATCGGCTCGGCCATCACCCTGATCCTGGTGAACATCTTCCCCGCCCGCCGCACCCGGGACCTCCTGGGTCTCATCGCGGTCGGCGCCTTCGGCGGGCTGGTGCTGCTGTTCCGCCTGATCCGGCCCGAGCGGCTGGCTCGCCCGGAGGGGGTCCGGAGCCTGCTGGACTACCTCTCGGCGCTGCAGACGCCCACCAGCCCGTTCCTGCCGAGCGAGTGGGCCACGTCCATGATCATGAACTGGCTCCAGCAGGTGGGAGATCCCCTGCCCGTGGTGCTGCTGTGGACCACCGGGCCGGCGTTCGTGGTGCTGGGGGCCCTGCTGCACGCCCGGCTCTACGCCGAGGGCTTCAGCAAGGCGCAGGAGGGCGCGGAGCGGTTCGTCCGGGGAAAGGCTTGGGGCAGCGTGTTCTCACGGCTGTTCAGCCGGATGCCGGCCGCCCGCCGGGAGTTCGTGCTCAAGGACCTGCGGCTCTTCTTCCGCGACACCACCCAGTGGAGCCAGCTGATCCTGCTGGCCGTCCTGCTGGTGGTGTACGTGTTCAACATCAAGTCGCTGCCGCTGTTCTCGGGCGAGCAGGTGCCGGTCTTCCTGGTCTCGCTGGTGGTGTTCCTCAACCTCGGCCTGGCCGGCTTCGTGCTCGCGGCCATCGCCGCCCGCTTCGTCTTCCCGGCAGTCTCGCTGGAGGGAAAGCAGATGTGGCTGCTGCGGTCCAGCCCGCTCGACCTCAAGGCCCTCCTGTGGTCCAAGTACTGGACCGGCACGGTCCCGCTGCTCATCCTGGCGGTGGCGATCACCTTCAGTACCAACGTGCTGCTGCAGGCCTCGACATTCATGATGGTCATCAGTCTCGGGACGATCGTCCTGCTCACCTTCGCCATCAGCGCCCTGGCCCTGGGCATCGGGGCACTCTATCCCCGGTTCGACACCGAGAACGCCGCCCAGATCCCCACCAGCTTCGGCGGCATGGTCTTCATGATGGCGGCCGTCGTGCTCTTGGCGGTGGTGCTGGTCATCGAGGCCACGCCCGTCATGGGCTACATGCGGCTCCAGCTCTTGGGTGAGGAGGCGGTGTGGGGACCCTGGATGGTGATCTCCCTGCTCGGGGTGGTGGTGCTGTGCATCGCCGCGACCATCATCCCTCTGCGCGTGGGGTTGAGGCGTATGGAGGAGATGGAGTTCTAGCCCGCCGCAGCATCCGGTACCCTGCCCGCAAGGAAATGACACCAGACTGAACTCCAGCCGCTCCTACCTTGGGCCCGCCGTCACCGTCGCGTGCCGTCGCGCCAAGTCCCAAGGAAGGAGTCCCGATGTCCACCGCATCCCGCCTTCTGCTCGCCACCGTGGTGGCGGGCACGCTCAGCGCCTGTGAGGCGCCCGAGTCGGCCAGTCCCGGCCCCGCGTCCAACCCTCGGTCGGTCCGCCCCGATATCACCGTTTCGGCGGAGACCCGCCAGCTGGAAGGCGCTGCCCGGCGGCTGGCCGTGGCCCTCGCCGATCCCGCCTTCCGAGCCCGCTTCCGCGACCGTCTGGCCCGGTCCCCCTACCGAGAGGGGAAGCTGCACCTGCAGCGCACCCTCGAGGCCCGGGGTGCCGCCGAGCGGCTTGCGGTTGCCCGGCTGAGCCGGGAGGCACCCCAAGTCACTGATTCGGTGTACCGGTCGGCACCAGCGCTGGAGGTGTACTTCCCCGTCCCCGAACACCGCGCGGCGTGGCAGGGAGATTCCCGGCTCCTCGTGGCCACGGCGGCGCGAGACGGGGAGATCCCGGTTGCCTTCGACCTCCAGGGCGGGCGGCATCTCCTGGATCCCACCCGCCCCCCCATGACGCCGGTACTCGCCGTGGTCCCGGTAGAGACCGATTTCGACGCTGTCCAGGCCAGCGCCACAGCGAGCACCAGCGCCACCTGTCCCGATCCCACCACCTGTGGCGGGAGCGGTGGGGGGGGCACTCCCACCCCCGGCCTGTACATGACCAAGGCCCATTTCCAGGACGATTTTGAGGGTTGGTTGAAGGGGAGCCCCGAGTTTGAGATTCACATTATGGGGCAGAAGGGCAGCACTGATTCCCTGACCAAGCTGCAGTGCTCGGGTGAACACAGCCTGGGCCTGTACCAGTGGGATGGCGGGACCAACTGGAGCGGCAACGTGCTGCTGTTCAGCCAGAGCCAGATCGACAGCTACAAGGCGGCCCACCCGGGGGAGTCGTTCCGGATCCTGGCCCTGGAGGACGACGACACCGCCTGCGTGATCAAGACGGATTCCAACCGGTGGGCCACGTTCGTCGGCAGCCTGGGACCGCTGTACCAGGACGTCACCGGCGCGGTGGACTCCGGCAGCGTGAACAAGATCGTCAAGGCCGCCAAGAGCCTGCGGGACTTTCTGGTCGCCCTGGGCAGGACCTCATCAAGACCAACGACGACCTCATCGGCAACGCCATGGAGGACAAGGTGGTCAACGAGTACCACGCCGGCTTCAACTGGATCCTCAAGGCGGATGACGATGACACCAATGGCTGGATCAACCTGATCATGCGATAGACCCGCAGGACGCCGGGCGGCGGCCGCCTCAGACGGCGCGCCGCCGCCCGCACACTCACCACTCGTGGAGGTGACATGCGTCCGCTGCTCTGCACGCTCCTGCTGCTGTCGCTGGCCGCCCTGCCGGTCTCTGGCGCAGACCCAGCCCTCGGGATCGCGGTGGACCCTGCGCCTGGCGGTCGCCCGGGACGCGTTCACCGGTGCCTCCGCCGACACATCCACCTTCTCCGGGACTCGGGTCGAGGTGGTCCCCACGCCCCGGCTGGCAGTGGAGGTGGGAATCGGGCGGCGGCGTGGGCCGTGGGAAGTCGGGGTTTCCGGCGGGTACGCCGGTGGCGGCCTCAGGGCCGCCACCGAGGAGCTGTTTCTGGACGAGCGGACTGGCGGTGTGGACCGTTACCGCGCCAGCCTGATGATCCGCCGGGAGCTGGCACAGACTGGACCGGGTGCGCGCTCTCGCTGGGGGCCGGCGGCCTGCTGGATTACTGGAGCGTGTCCGACCTCGGAGACCAGATCACGCTGGGCATCCGCGGCGGGGTGATCCTCGCCGTCCCGCTCGGCGGCAGGTTGGCGCTGGAGAATGCGGCACTGGTGGCGGTCGGGGGGCGCGCCCTTCACGAAAGCGGACCTGCCGCCGGATGCGGAGGTCGAGGACACTGTGGACCTGGAGCTTCGGAATGGCGCTCCGATCTCGACCCTGAACTAGGCGCCGACGCCGGCGCCGCAGCCCTCGCAGAACCGGCTCCCGGGCACCAGCGGGCTGCCGCAGGCGGCACACCCGCCGACCGCCAGCGAGCGGCCGCAGTTGGAACAGAACAGCGCGTCGCTTTCGGGCCGCGGCCCGCAGCTGGGACAGCGGATCGCGGCAGCCTGCAGCGTCTTCACCCGGGCGGCGATCATCGCCTCCACCGGATCACCGCCGCCGGGGCTTGCCGCGGGCGCGGGTCCTGCGGCCGCCGGGGAGTCGGGACCGGTCGTTCCGGCACGAGAGGTGACAGGTCCCGGTCGTGACGGAGGACCGCCAGCGCCTCGGCGGTGTAGCGCGTCTTGAGGGTACCGTAGTCGGCGTCGGAGAGCTTGCCGGTGGCGCGGTCAAACTCGATTTCCTTCAGGGCTGCGAGGGCCATGCCCTTGGGGGTCTCCTCGAGCTCTTCCGGCTCGTCCACCCCGATGGATGCGGCCATGCCGCCCCGGAGCAGCGGGCCGGCAATGAGCGCAACAACCGCCAGCGCCAGCAGCGCCGCGGCAATCGCTTCATAGATCACTGGTCCAGCTCCCTCAATTCGCGTTGCAGGCGCTCGAGCTCTTCCGGCGTGGCGGGAGGAGCCGCATTGATGCCGGCCAGTGCGCCGGCTGGCATGGCGGGGGCGACGCCCGGTGTCCCGGCCAGCGCGGCTCGCTGCATGGTCCGACGCCGGAGCACCACGACCATGACGCCGCCCACCAGCAGGATGAGCAGTGACGGGACCACGTAGCCCGCGATGTTGAATCCCTCGGGCTTGGGCGCCATCAGGACGTCCTCGCCGTATTTCTCCACGAAGGCCGCGACGATCTCGTCGGCGGACTTGCCCTCATCCTGCAGCGCCAGCACCTCGAGGTGCAGCTCGGGGGAATAGGTGCAGGTGAAATCGGTGGTACGACAGGTATAAATGTCGAGGGTGCAGCCGCAGGTGCATTGCAGCCGGTGCTCCACCGCCTTGACGAACTCATCGTTGTCCCGACTGGTGGCCCGCGGACGGGACCTCCCCGCGGCTCCCGGGTCCCTCAGGGCACCCGTCTCGCCCTGCCCCGAGAGCGGATCCTGTTGGGCACGCATGCGTCCGGGCACTCCGGCCAGCAGGCCGGTTGCAGCGCCGAGCCCGAGGGCCCGGACACCGATCAGGGAGAAGAACGCCCGGCGCCCGGTCACGGAGCGGTCCCCGCCCCAGCGAGCTGGACCTCGTAGCCCGCCTGCGCCGCCCGGGTGACGCCGGGACCCGTCGGTCCGCCCGGCCACATGGTGATCAGGCCGCCGACCACCAGCACCACGCCGCCGATCCACACCCACAGCACCAGCGGGTTCAGCGAGAAGCGGTACACCGCTTCCTCGGTGCCGGCCACCGAGCCGGCGTAGACGATATAGAGATCCTCCTGCAGCGTGCTCCGGATGCCCACCTCGGTGGAGGGCTCGAAGGACTTCTGCCGCACGCCGGGAGCCGGCTCGGAGAAGTGCTGCCGCTTCTCGGAATTCACCACGCCGACCGCCCGGCCATCCTTGGTCACCTGCACCGAGGCCTGGGTGACCACCCGGTTGAGCTGCTCGAACTGGGAGACCCCAAGGTGGGTGAAGGTGTACGTGTGGCCAAAGGGGCTCCGCAGCGTGGCGGCGTCTCCGGGGCGGAGCGTCGCCTCCATCTCGGTCTTGAAGGCCATGCCCGCAAACGCCACGAAGTAGATCACCATGCCCACGTGAACGATGTAGCCGCCGTAGCGCCGCCGGTTGCGCGCCACCAGCTGCAGGAACGCCGTCGGCCACGACTCCTGGTACATGCGGTGGCGGGCCATCGTGCCGCGGGCAAACTCCTGCACCAGCGTGCCCATGGTGAAGCCGCCCAGCGTGAGGGCCATCAGCGCGTAGAAATTCCGGACGCCCAGGAGCAGCAGGGTGGCCCCGGTGAGCGCTCCTGTCACCAGCGGGCCAGGTGAACTGCCGCTTCAGATTCTGGGTGGAGGCCTTGCGCCAGGCGATGAGCGGACCGATGCCGGTCAGGGCCAGCAGCAGCAGGCCCAGCGGCACGTTGACCTTGTTGAAGAACGGCGGCCCCACCGAGATCTTGGTGCCGCGGACCGCCTCCGACAGGATCGGGAAGAGGGTGCCCCACAGGACCGAGAAGGCGATGCCCACGAAGAGCAGGTTATTGAAGAGGAAGGCGGCCTCCCGGCTCACCATGCTCTCCAGGGCAACGTCCGCCTCCAGCTTGTCCCAGCGGGTATACAGCAGCGTGAAGGACAGGATGCCGGCGGCCAGCAGGAAGCCGAGGAAGAAGTACCCGACGTTGGACTGGGTGAAGCTGTGCACGCTGGCAATGATGCCGCTGCGGGTGATGAAGGTGCCGAAGATGCTGAGCAGGAACGACCCGATGATCAGGGTCATGTTCCAGCGCTTGAGCATGCCCCGCTTCTCCTGGATCATCACCGAGTGCAGGAACGCGGACATCGTCAGCCACGGCAGCAGGCTGGCGTTCTCCACCGGGTCCCAGGCCCAGTAGCCGCCCCAGCCGAGCTCCACGTAGGCCCACCACATCCCCAGCGTGATCCCGATGGAGAGGAACAGCCAGCTCATCAGGGTCCACTTGCGGATGGCGTGCAGCCAGCCGGTGTCCACCCGGCGGGCCAGCAGCGCCGCAATGGCAAAGGCGAAGGGAATGGTGATGCTGATGTACCCCAGGTAGAGCATCGGCGGGTGGATGATCATGCCGATGTTCTGGAGCTGCGGATTGAGGCCGTTGCCGTCGGGCGGGGTGAAGGGCAGGCGCTCGAACGGGCTGGAGCCGAACAGCATCACCAGCACGAAGAAACACCACCACCGCACTGGTGACCGCGGCCACGTACGGCATCAGCGAGCGGTAGCGCGCCGGGGTGAGCCACTGGGCCACCGACGCGAAGCTGGCCAGCACCACCGACCAGAACAGCAGCGAGCCCTTCTGGCCCGCCCAGAACGCCGAGACGATGTAATAGTCCGGCAGGTTCCGGGAGGTATAGCTGGCCACGTACTCGATATTGAAGTCGTGGGTGATGAGCCCGTACCAGAGGCACAGCGAGGCCACCACCAGCACCCCGAACAGGGCGTGCACCGCCCGGGTGACCGAGAGCGCCAGCGCCGGCCGGGCGTGCCAGCGGCCCGAGAACCCGACCACCGCCGCCCAGCCGCCGATCAGGAGGGCGGTCCAGAGGGCGAACTGTCCCAACAGCGTCATGGCTTGCTGCCTCCCTTGGCGGCGCGCGCCGCCGCGAGGAAGTCCTCGAGCGAGCGGGGGTGTTCGGCGTATTCGGGCCGCTTGGCCGCGACCTCGGCGTCGTAGTGCTTCAGGAAATCGGCGTAGCTCCGGGCCAGGGCCGCGTCGTTCTTTTCGAACCGGGCGATCGTGCCCCGTACAATTATACCGAAGAGATGCGACCGCTGGTTGGCCAGGATGGTATCGGCCAGGGCCCGGGCCCCGGCCATGTCCCCGGTGTGCAGCCGGATCAGGGCCGCGTGGTAGCGGGCGTCTGCATCGATCTGATCCAGCATGCCGTAGGCGGAGAGCGCCATCGGCGAGAAGCTCGTGACCGTGGCCTCATCGCCGCTCTCGGATGCCCGCATGATCCGGTTGTACAGCCGGTCGAACCGCTCCCGCGGGGTCATGTTGGAGATGTCCGTCACCGCCGCCCCGTCGCTCGGCCGGCGCCACCGGACTCGCGGCGGTGCCGGACGAGTTCCCGCCTCCACCCCCGAGGCCGAGAATCAGACCACCCACGAGGGCTACCGTTACACCGCCGGCCAGAAACCACAATACTGGGGTGCGGGCACTCTCCGACCGGCGCGGTTGCCGCGGACCGACGTGCCGCACTGGGCGCAGAAGCGGGCACCGGCCGCGAGGCCCGTGCCGCAGCGGGAACAGCGGTCGGCTCCCAGGGCCACCCCGCAGTGGCGGCAGAACCGGCCGCCGGTGGACTTGCCGCAGGATGGACAGGTGATGGGGCTCAAGCAGGACTCCAGAGACGGTGCGGCTGCGATCGGACCATCGAATCATGCGAAAGGTGGACGGAGCCCTGAGCCGCCGCAAGCGGGGACCGGCCGAGCCAGCGTCGGTGATCTTCCGAAGGCTTTCTTCACGCCCCGTTCAGGGTTTGCATCGGCGTCCTCGCACATGGACTTAGATAAAGAAAGTCTCACCGAAAATTGTATTGCGCGTTCTCCTGATCTCCGTAGAATTACGGTCGTACCCACCACATCCACAGGGAACCGCATATGCGACTGCATCGTCAGCCCAACCTGGGGCCCATCGCCTTGGCCTTGCTGGTCATGGTATGGCTCGGAGCCTGTACGGACACGGTCTATCGCGACCGGCCCCCGTTCAATCCCCCGCCCGATGCCGCCAGCGGATTCCTCGGCTATTTCACCGCCAGCGACCGACCAGACCACCTGCGGCAACTGCCACGTGGATCACCAGGGCGGACTGGTCCACGCACGGCCATGCCGACGCCTTCGCGACGCTCGACAACTCCGGGTTTGCGCAGCCTTTCTGCTACGGCTGCCACACCGTGAGCGAGAACGGCAACGCGGTCGACGCGGCCGCGGGCTGGAACACGGTACAGAGCCAGGCGTACCACGACGTGCAGTGCGAGAGCTGCCACGGTCCCGGGCTCACCCACGTGACGACCCCGGACGCCTCCGCACCACCCCTGGCCAGCCTGGCGGCTGATACCACCACCGGCTCAGCGACCTGCGCCGAGTGCCATACCGGCACCCATCACCCGTTCGTGAACCAGTGGCGAGGAATCCCGCCACGGCGAAGCCAACATCGAGGTGGTGGACGAGGCGATCACTGATCCGGCGCGCTACGGCTCCTGCCAGCCGTGTCACGAGGGACGGGCCGCCATCAAGGCATGGAACGTGACCGACAATTACGTCGAGAGGCGACGTGGTCCCTGAGCCATACCTCCGCCCAGGGTATCACCTGCGCGGTCTGTCACGACCCGCACGGCTCGGAGAATTCGGGCAGCCTCCGCTTCCCGATTGACGATCCGACGCTGGAGAACAATCTCTGCATGAAGTGCCACGCGCGGCGCTTCGAGCCCGATCTCACCTCCAACACCTCCGGCCCGCACGCGCCCGCAGGGCCCGGCGCTCCTGGGCACGGCCGGCTGGTGTCCGTCGGGCATGGACACCACCCCGCAGGCCACCACCCACGGCGACCCCGATGCCAATCCGCGGCTCTGCGCCGGCTGCCACGTGAGCCAGTTCACGGTGACCGACGCCTGGGGCAACTTCCAGCTGCAGTCGGTTGGGCACCTGTTCCGCCCGATCCCCTGCGCTCGACGCCGGTCACGGGCAACCCGCTCTCCGCGACAACAGCTGCGCTACGACGCAGTCACCGAAAGGAACTGGACCACCTGCGTGGGCCGCGGCTGCCACTCCAACACCGCGGCCGCCATTGCCGCCTTCGACGCCAACCGCACCACCCTGGCGGTCTTCGTCGACCAGATCTGGGTGGACGTGGATGCGAGCGGCCAGTCGAATCGCAGGGGACACGGGTCTGCTCTCCCAGGTCCCGACCACCGAGTTCAGCACCTCGGACGACATCCTGAGCGTGGCCGAGGGGGCGCTGTTCAACGTGCGCCTGACGGCGAGGGCTTCGCTACGACAACGGCGACAAGTCCTTCGGCGTCCACAACCCCTTCCTGGCCCAGCAGCTGCTCGCCCTGTCGGTGAGCGCCCTGCAGAGCACCTATTCCCTGCCCGCTCCACCGGCCGCCGTGCAGGCGCTGATGCGGAAGGCCATCAGCCGGGCGGCCGACCGCGGCCACTCGACGCTCAGCACGCCGCTGAGCCCGATGGCGGCCACCGCCCGGCCGAACGCCAGCCCCGGCAACGCCTACGTTGCCGGGGCTGGCGTTTGGGGTGGCCTCGCCGGGGCCTCGGTGCAGGAGCCCCAGCTCCCCATCCATCCCGTCGACTCGATCGTCGATGTCCGGCCGCTCGGGGACGTCGTCACGCCGATCATCCAGTTCATCTTCCAGCAGGACCGCCATGGGTCATGTGGGGCGGCGTGGTCCTCGCGGCCATCGTCGCCTTCTTCCTGCTGCGCTGGTTGTGGCCCCGCCGGCAGGGCATCATCTCCTGGGTCACCACCAGGAACCGGACCGTCAAGATCGCCATGGTGGGTGCCGCAGGGTTCATGCTGCTGGCGGCGGCCGGCGCGGGCTTCGCGGGCTATCACTTCGTGGAGACCGATGCCCGGTTCTGCAACGGCTGTCACATCTTCGTGCCCAGCGGACAGGCCTGGGTCCGGCCCGACACCGGCTGGTACAGTCTGGTGCCAAAGCTCGAAGGCAAGCACGACACCATCAACTGCCACACCTGCCATCCGCTGAAGCCGCTCAAGGAGGGGGTCAAGCTGGTTTTCTGGATGTCAGGTGCCAGGGACGAGCACATCCCCGAGCACGCCAAGGTCCCGCGGAAGACCTGTGAGACTCTGCCACCTGCAGGGCGCCGCCAAGGAGACCTGGCAGGCCGTGGCGGCCACCGCCGGCCACCGGACCCACCTCGAGTCGGACTCGTCGTCCCTCAAGGACAAGGTGGAGTGCCTCACCTGCCACGCCCGCACCGCCCACCGCTTCCAGCCGGCCGACACCACCTGCGTGCAGCAGGGTTGCCACCTGACCGACGAAAGCAACATCCAACTTGGGAAGATGGCCGGCCAGTCGGACCTGCACTGCACCCTCTGCCATCAGTTCACCAAGCCGGTCGTGGCCCTCGCCACCCGGGACTCGGCCGCCGGGGCGCTCCGCCCCAACCTGGACCAGTGCCTCTCCTGCCACCAGATGAAGGGGCTCCTGCCCGGCTTCAAGCCGGAGAAGGATCCACATAGCGGCACCTGCGGGATGTGTCACGATCCGCACAAGCAGGCCACCGTTTCGGCCACGAAGGCAACATGCGCCTCCGCCGGCTGTCATGCCGACTGGCGCCAGGAGCCGTTTCACACCGGTCTCACCCACCGTAAGGTGGCCCAGGACTGCGTCCTCTGCCACCAGCCCCACGCGGCCCGGGTGGACGCCAGCGACTGCACCGGCTGTCACGACGAGGTGCGCAGCCGTCCCGGCAGCCGGTTCAATCCGCCTGCTCCGTTCGACACGATCAAAGACGCTGCGGCAGTCGCTCGGCGCGCCCACCCACGAACCGCCCATCGAGCGGGAGAGCAAGGTGAAGGGGGATGCACCGCCCGGTGACGACCCTCCCCCGTGGGGGGGGCCGACCACGCTGTCCCCCCTGCCGAGCGACACCTTTTCACATCCCCGTCACCAGAAGCTGGCCTGCCTCACCTGCCACGTCACCACGACCCCCCGGGCACGGCTCACCTTCGAGAGCCCGCGCGGCTGCCAGATCTGCCACCACGAGGGGCCCGGCAAGGACGATTGCGCCACCTGTCACGAAGCCTCCGAGCAGCTCTCGCCCGCCCCGGTCGAGGTGACCGTCACCATCCGCGACCAGCCACCACGGCCGCGTTCGGTCGACTTCGGGCATGATACCCATCGCGAGATTCGCTGCCAGGACTGCCACCAGCAGCGGGTGAGCCTCATCGCGGCCGACTCCGTGGCCAGCTGCCAGGGCTGCCATGTGCAGCATCACGAGGCTGAGCGTGACTGCGCCGCCTGCCACCGGACGCCGTCGATCACCACGGCGCACCAGCGGCCCGTGGCCGCCCACGAGGGTTGCGATGCCTGCCATACCCCGGCCCGAATCCGGGAGCTGCTGCCGGCCCGCAGCTTCTGCCTGTCCTGTCACGCCCCCGAGACCGATCACTACGCGCCCACCGAGTGCTCGACCTGCCACCTGCAGGCACACCCGGAGGAGTGGCGACCCCAGCTGTCGCGAGGAAAGTCCGGATGACGCGGGCGGGCCTTCGGGACCGAAGTCCGGCGTGGCGGGCCTCTTGCGCTCGCACTCTCCGTCTGCGGGCTGGCGCTGGCCGGGACACGGACGGCCACCGCACAGGACTACCTGCTCCGGGTGGACGCCCGGGCCCAGACCGTGAGCTACCGCGGCGTCCGGCTCGACAGCATCCCAGTGGGTCAGGCGGTGCCCTCATCCTCCGGCGGGCTGGAGAGCCCGGATGGGTTTGCGGTCAGCTGCGGGACCGGCGCCAGCTACTGCCAGTACTACCGGCCCGGGCCGGAGCAGAACGGCGGTCCTCTGGTCACCACCGCCGACCTCACCGCCTGGGGGTTCGGGGTCCGCGGCCTGAGCCTGCACGCTGAACGCCCGGCTGGGACTCGACCTCGGTGACTCCGATGTCTGGCCCGGCACTAACCCGGCCACCCAGCTCAATGAGGGGTACGCGGAGTACGCCACCGAGCGATTCACCGGACGCCTTGGGCGGCAGATCGAGCGCGGCCGGCTCGGCTATACCGGGTTCGATGGTGGCAGGGCCACCTGGCGATTCCTCGGGGCCGGCCTCTCGGCATCGGCCTACGGCGGCCTGGGTCTCTCCCGCGGCTCCGCGCTCCCGGTGACCAGCGCCGCCCTCAATCCCCTCGACGACTTCCAGCCGCGGCAGCGCCAGTTGGTGGTGGGTACCGGGGTCGAATGGCTGGCCGACCTGGTCGACGTGCGGGCCGAGTACCAGCGGGAGGTGGACCGGGACACCCGGAACTTCGTCTCAGAGCGAGCCGCGCTTTCGGCAACGTTTCGCCCGCTGGTGGGCTGGAGCCTCACGGGCGGCACCGAATACGACTTTGCGCGTGGGTGGTTCGGGACCAGCGAGCTGACCCTTCGCCATGGCCGGGACGGCATCGGGGGCGCGGTCGGGGTGCGGCGCTATCGCCCCTATTTCGACCTGTGGACCCTCTGGGGAGTCTTCTCGCCGGTGCCATACACGGCCTACAACGGCTCACTGTGGGTCAGGCCGCTCCGGCCGGCCTCGAGCTGCGCGCGGGCGGAGAGCGCTACCGCTATGACGAATCCGGCGCCCTCACGCCACTGGTAGACGAAGAGCGCAAGGGCTGGCGCTGGAACGCCGGTGGAAGCTACGCGCTGGGCACCCACTGGAACGCGGACCTGGGGTACCATGCGGAGTTCGGCCCCGGGGCCGCCTCGAAGGGCTGGGACGCGAGCCTCCGCTGGCGGGCCACCGAGGCGCTCTCGCTCACGGCCGAGGCCGGCCATCTGGCCCGGCCGCTGGAGTTCCGGTTCTCCGATGCGTCGCTCACCTGGGGCGGCGTTTCGGCCGAAGTCAGGCCCAACGACCGGCTGCGCCTGACCGCGGGCCTGGTGCGGTACCAGGAGGACCGGCGCCGTCCGGACGCGGCACAGTTCGACTGGTCGCAGACCCGGCTCCGGGCCGGCCTGTCGCTGGCTGCTGGGCTCGAGCGCGGACCGGATGCCGCTGCCGCCGGCGCCGGCGACGGGAGGGCAGATGAGGCGCATCGTCGCCTTCGGCCTGGCGGCCGTCCTGTTGCTGCTCAGCGCTCCCCTGGTCGGAGGGGCGGCGACGGACGACTTCGACCACGAGCAGCATCGCAAGCTGTTCCCGACCTGCAGCAGCTGCCACGCTGGAGTCACCGATCCCGGCCGCCCGGTCATGCCCTCGGCGGCCTCCTGCGCCAGCTGCCACGACGGCCAGATCGAGGAGGCGGTCAGCTGGAAGCCGAGGACGGCGGCATGGCCGAGCAACCTGCGCTTTACCCACGGGGAGCATCAGGCGGCGGTGCGGGAGGACCTGGGCGACGGACTCGAGCCTGGCCTGCGCCGCCTGCCACACGCCGGACGGCAAGGGCTGGATGATCGTGCAGCGCACCGTGACCGGCCAGTGCCTCGACTGCCATGGCCTGAAGGTGGCACACCTCGAAGCGCCCGACACCGCCTGCGCCACCTGCCACCTGACCCTCGCCGAGGCCACCACCCTGCCGCGGGCACAGGTTGCCGCCTTCAAGGCGCCGTCGTCCCACGAGGTCGCGGGGTTCGGCACAGCGAGAGGGACATGGGCAAGCTGGCGGCGCCGCCCGGCGGCACCGCGTTCCAGGTGGCGCCCAGCTGCGCCACCTGCCACGCCCGGGACTTCTGCGCCGCCTGCCATGTGAACGCCCCTGAGGTCAAGCTGATCCAGGCGCTGGCGCCGGACGTCCGGTCGCTGGCCCACAAGGCGGAACTCGAGGCCCCGGCGAATCACTCCGAGGCCCGCTTCCTGGCCCGGCACGGTGCCGAGTCCCGCCGCGACATCACCGCCTGCGCCACCTGTCACACGGCCGAGAGCTGCGTGGCCTGCCACCGCTCCACCCCGGCGGTGGCCCGGCTGCTGCCCGCGGCGGGGCCGGGCCGCGGCGGCCGGGGCGGCGCATCGTGCGGACGCGGCCCGCAAGCCACAATCCCGGCTTCGCCGACAGCCACGGCGCTCTGGCGAGCGCCACCCCGGCCAGCTGCAGCGCCTGCCACGCCCGGACCGAGTGCCTGGACTGTCACCGGCCCAACACCGGCGGTTCAGCGGCGGCTACCACCCGGCCGGCTTTCTCACCCGCCATCCCGCCGCGGCCTTCAGCCGGCAGTCGGACTGCACCGAATGCCACAATCAGGGCGAGTTCTGCGCCTCCTGCCACGTGCAGGCAGGGCTTCGCTCCACCGGCACCATCGGCCCAGGGTACCACGATGCCGCGAGCGCGTTCCTCGTGGGACATGGCGTCGCGGCCCGGCAGTCCATCGAGAGCTGCGTGACCTGCCACACCGAGCGGGACTGCCTGCAGTGTCACTCCGCCCAGGGGGGCCGCCGCTTCAACCCGCACGGCCCGGGCTTCGACCCCGAGCGGCTCCGCCGGCGCAACCCGCAGACCTGCGCCGCCTGCCACGGGCGGGCGATTCCCTCCGGCGACGACTAGGCGCGGTGACGGCGCCGCCTCGCCGGCTGGCTCCGACCGAAAGACAGCGCGGGCGGACCCGGTGAGGGTCCGCCCGCGTCTTGACTATCCGGCGTCGGTCCGGCTCAGGCCTGCTTGCCCATCTCCTTGTATTGCGCCTCGTAGCGAGATCCGCACTTGGCCAGCAGGGTGGTGGCCCGGAAGACGCCGTCCCGGCCGAGCCGGCCCTCCACGACGACCTCGATTTCCTGGGCGTCGGTGAAGGTGTCCGGCGCCAGGCCGCGATAGGTGACCGGGTAGGTCTGGGCGCCGTCGGTCACCTGGAACTCGATCGTCTGGGTCGCGGCATCACGCTTGACGGTACCCGGCACGACCTTGGCCTCCATCTTGAGGCCGGTTTCATACAGGCTCGGGATCGCGGGCGACCCGCTGGGCCAGCTCCGACGGCTTCATGGAGTACTGCCCGAATTCCTTCACGCCCTGCGCCATGAGCACCGCGACGCTGGCGACGATGATTCCGGCTCCGAGGAGAAACTTGTGCCCCGCCTTCATGATTCGCTCCCTGGATTAAGCTGCTACCAATATAGCGTCGTCAGGCCACTTCGCGCCCCTCCCGGGCGGCCTCGGTCAGCTCCTGCCGGCCCATCCTGACCCCGATGGACTCCAGGAAGGCGTTCGGCGGGGTGCCGCCGGCAAAGACCCAGACGAAGTCGTTGGGCAGCTCCCGGTGGCCCCCAGGCACCTCGAGCGTGACGCTGTCCGGACGGATCTCGGAGGGCTGGGAGTTGAACAGCACCTCCAGCAGCCCCTTCCGCATGAACTCCCTGATCCGCTGGTCGTTGCGCTGCTTGAGGCGGGAGAAGACGTCCTTCCGGTAGGACAGGGTCACCTTGTTGCGCCGGTCGTGGGCCAGCCCCATGGCCGCTTCCACCGCGCTGTCTCCTCCGCCGACGATGAGGATCCGCTGGTCGCGATAGGCCTCCGCGTCCAGGAGGCTGTACATCACCTTGGGGAGCTCCTCCCCGGGGACGCCGAGCTTGCGCGGGGTCCCCCGGCGCCCGATGGCGAGGATCACGCTCAAGGCCCGGTAACGACCGGCCGTGGTGGTGATTGTGAAGGCATCATCAGGTTCCTTCTGGATGGCCTCCACCCGTTCCCGGGTCCGGACCTTGAGCCCCGCTTTCTTCGCGTGGCCCGCTGCCAGAACGCGAGCAGTTCCTCCTTGCCGATCTCGAGCTTGTTGAACTTCCCGCTCAGCGGAAACTCCACCGGGCTGGTCATGACCAGCTTCTGGCGCGGGTACTTGGCAACGGTACCACCGAGGTCCTCGGCCTCGAGCGTCAGGTAGCTCAGCCCCCGCTCCACCGCCCGCAGTGACGCCGACAGGCCGGCCGGACCCGCCCCGACGATGCACACATCCACGACCTCTCCCACCCGCCGCCGGCGCAGCGCCGGCAGCCGGCCGGCCAGCAGGTCCACGCAGTCGCGGCCCTGGTTGACGGCGTTCTTGATGAGGGCCAGCCCGCCCAGCTCTCCGACCACGAAGAGATTGCCGAGGTTGGTCTCGAGCTCGGGCGTAAGCGCCGGCAGGTCGGCACTCATGCTGGGCGGGCGCCATGACGATCTCGATGGCGCCCACCGGGCAGGCATCGGCGCAGAGCCCGTGGCCGATGCACTTCTCCGGCTGGACCAGGGCGGCCTTGCCGCCCAGCACCGCGAGCACCTCCCCCTCCGGGCAGACGCTCACGCAGGCGCCACAGCCGATGCACCAGGTGACATCGATGTGCGGATGCTGGGCCTGGGGGCCGGTGGTCACCAGCTTGGCGTGCTCGGCGGAGATCCGGGCCTTCCGCTCCCGCCGGCGGAAGCCACGGATCTGCACGACGAGGGAAGCCGCGAGCAGGAGGCCGAAGGCCAGATAGAGCATGCTGTCCATGAGCGTCCTTCATCGGTGTGCATCGGATCGTTGCAGCTGCAACGCAATGGACCAACAGCCTGGAACGCGTCGTGCGCGCTCTCACATCTTCAAACACCTGTCGACAATAGAATGACTTACGCCATCGTGCGCTGTGCCGAATCGCACCGAACTGCTTCTTGCAGTGTGCAGGCGCCGTGCCGCAGTGGCATCGCACATTGGCGAGTCGACCCTCATTCCCGATACGACATGTCCCAGATGCAGCAATCAACCGCCCGCAAGAGTTCGCCGTCCATTGCGGCGGGCACACACCCAGTCGCTCAGGATCGGCGGGCCGGCGCGGCCGCGGCCCCGGCGCGCCCGGGACCGCTCCCTCCGCGGCGTCTCCGCTCGACCATCGGGCTGACGCTGCTGGGCACCTTCGCCGGGCGCGGGGTACTACTTCGCCCCGATGGCCGAGCGGGTGCGCTCGCCCCTGCATCCCTGGCTCCGGCCCTCGGGCTACGTGGGGCAGTCGGCCGGGATCCTGGCGCTGCTGATCTTCCTCTTCCTCTGGCTCTATCCGCTGAGGAAGCGGTTCCGCCGGCTGGCCTTTACCGGCTCCATGGCCCGCTGGCTGGACGTGCACGTGGCGCTGGCGCTGGTCCTCCCGTTCATCGGCGCCATCCACGCCAGCTGGCGGTTCGAGGGGATCATCGGGCTGGGATTCCTCTCCATGATGATCGTCTGGGCCAGCGGCATCGCCGGCCGATACCTCTACGTCCACATCCCCCGCAGCGCGAGCGGCCTCGAGTTGAGCGCCGAGGAGATCGCGGAGGAGCGCCGGGGCCTGCTCGAGGAGCTCGCCGGGGTGTGCGGGCTGCCGGTCGGCACAGGTCGAGTCCCTGCTCCGCTCCGATCCGTCGCCCTGTGAAGGGCTGGGCTTCGGGCAGACCGCGGTCCGGATGGTCCGGGACGACGTGGACCGCTGGCGGGCGGCCCGGCGGCTGCGGCGGGTCTGCGCCGAGCGCACTGGGCGGCGGGCGGACTGGACCGGCGACGCCTGGGCCGGGTGCTGGCACTGGCCCGCCGGGAGATGTCGCTGACCCAGCAGGCCCGGATGCTGGAGGCCGTCCCACCGGATCTTCCGCTTCTGGCACGTGGTCCATCGCCCGTTCGCGGTCACCGCCCTGGCCGCCGTGCTGGTGCACGTCGGCGTGGTGGTGGCCATGGGCGCGACCTGGTTCTGGTGAGCGCGTGCCCCGTCTCGGGAATCCTCCTCATGCTCCTGACCTGCCTCGCGGCCGCACCCCTTCAGGGCCAGATCTCCCCGGGACCCCTGGCCCGGGCCCACCGGACCCTCGAGGGGACGCGCCAACTGCGTGAAGTGCCACAGCGGAGGCCGCAACGCGCTGTCCGCGCAGTGCGCGTCCTGTCACCGGGACATCGGCTGGCTGGCCGAGCGGGAGCGCGGCTATCACGGAACCGCGGCGGTCCGGGCCCAGACCTGCGCCAGCTGCCACCCCGATCATGCCGGGAGCCGGCATTCGAGCTGGTGAAGTGGCCGGAGGGAAGCCCGGAACGGTTCGACCATCGCCGCGCCGGCTGGCCGCTGGAGCAGAGCCACGCCGACGCAAAGTGCGAGCGACTGCCACACCGCGCAATTCCAGGTAGGGCCCGGCCCGCGCACTGGCGGCCGGGCACGCAGGGCGGTCACTGGACCGGGCTGGAGTCGGGCTGCGCCAGCTGCCACGAGGACATCCACCGGGGCGCGCTGGGCGCCGACTGCCGTCAGTGCCACGATGCCGGGCGCTGGAAGGTGACGCCCGGGCTTCCGGCACGATACCACCAGCTATCCGCTGACGGACAAGCATCGGCACCGTGGCCTGCGACAAGTGCCACCTCACCGCCGCGCTGGCCACCAAACGAGACCCCGCCGGCCATCCCGATTCCGGTCTATCGCCCGGTGCCACATCGGTCCTGCGCCAGCTGCCACCGGGACCCGCACGCGGGCCGCCTGGGTGAGTCCTGCACCGGGTGCCACACCACCCGAAGCTTCCAGGAGATCAACCGCGACAACTTCGATCACGACCGCACCCGGTACCCGCTGAAGGGCAAGCACGCCACGACGAAGTGCGCCGCCTGCCACGGCGACTTCTCCACCGTGGCTCAGAAGAAGCCGGCCTACGCCACCTGCGCCAGCTGTCACGCCGACGCCCACAACAAGACCGGGACAGCTGGCGGGACAGGTCGAAGACTGCGGCACCTGCCACACCCTGGACGGCTTCTCCCCGGCCCGCCTGAGCCTGAGCACAGCATGCGCGGACCGCCTACCCGCTGGAGGGCAAGCACGCGCAGGTCCGCTGCGCCGCCTGCCACGGCAAGACGACCGGCACGCAGGCGGCGCGCTGGGGCAACGCCACGGGTGGTCCTGCAGCCCGCCTCGGCCACGTGCCGGTCCTGCCATGCCGACGATCACGGCACCCAGCTGGCCACCCGGCCCGATCGGGGAGAGTGCTCCGACCTGTCACACGCTGGCGGGGTGGACGCCCAGCCGATTCGATGCCCAGGCCCACGCCCGGCTCAAGCTGCCGCTCGACGGCCGCCATGCGGAGGTTGGGTGCGCGGCCTGCCATGGGCCGTCGCGGCCCGGCCTGCCGCCGCTGGCCACCGGCCCCGCCATTGGCCGCGCGCAGTTCACCTTCCGGATCGCCGAGGTGGAGTGTGCCGCGTGCCACCAGGACCCTCACAGGTCGCGGTATGCACCTGGGGGTGCCCTGCCAGTGGCGGGTGGCTGCGCCGCCTGCCACGACGCGCGGCAGTTCCGGCCCGCCAACGTCGCGGTCGCAGGCGCATGCCGACTACGGCTTTGCGCTGGAGGGCGCCCACGGCGCCACGCCCGTGTGGCGGCTGCCACAAGGCCATCACCGCCACCGGAGCGCAGCCGCCCGGCCCTGCTGCGGCAGGCGGCGGTCCGACCGCTGGTGCTCGAGTCCACCCGCACCTGCGGCGAATGCCACAAGACGCCCCACGGCAGCCAGTTCGACTCGCGAGCCGATCGGCGGCCGCTGCGAGTCCTGCCACGGTACCGATCGCTTCAAGCCGGCGGACCGCTTCAACCACGACCGCGATGCCAGCTTCCGGCTCGGCGGCGGCCACGAGCGGGTGCCCTGCAATCGCTGCCACCCCACCGACGCGCCCGATGCCGGCGCTTCCCAGTTGCGATACCGCCCAGTCTCCGGCAAGTGCGAAAGCTGCCACGCCGGCAAGGAGGTCCGATGAGAAACGCTCTGTGCGTCGCGCTGCTGCTCCTGTCGCCGGCCGGGCTCGCCGGTCAGGAGCGCACCCGATCTCCTCACGGCGAGCTGAGTGTCGCCTGCAACGTCTGTCACCGATCGGATAGCTGGACGGCGGTCCGAGTCGGCGGCAGCGGCGGATTTGACCACGGCCGGACGGGGATGCCGCTCACCGGCGCCCACGCCTCGGCCAGCTGCCGAGGCTGTCACGAGTCGCTCGACTTCAAGGGAACGGCAAGCACCTGTGCCAGCTGCCACCAGGACACCCACCTCGGCGAACTCGGCGCCGACTGCAGCCAGTGCCACTCCACCCGGAGCTTCCTGGATCCCGGCGTCATGACCCGAGCGCATCAGCTCACCCGGTTCCCGCTGGTCGGCGCCCATCGAGCCGCCGACTGCACCGCGTGCCACTGCGCCCGCCGCCCAGGGACAGTTCCAGTTTGTCGGCCGGGCAACCGACTGCCTGAGCTGCCACCAGGCGGATTACCAGGGGGCCAGGGACCCCGATCACGCCGGCGGGGGATTCCCGACCGACTGCGCCCAGTGCCATGCCGTCACCGGTGGAACCAGGCGCGGTTCAATCACGACCAGGCGGGCTTCCCGCTCACCGGCGCCCATCGGGCCACGCCCTGTGACCAGTGCCACGTCAACAGCCGCTTCACCGGCACGCCGTCGGCCTGCGCCAGCTGCCACCAGGCCGACTACGACGGCACGACCGATCCGAACCACGCACAGGCCCAGTTCTCCACCGACTGCGTCGCCTGCCACAGTACCACGTCCTGGAGCGGTGCCGCGTTCAATCATGCCCTGAGCGACTTTCCGCTCACCGGGGCACACCGCACCACGCCCTGCGACCAGTGCCATACCAGCAACCGCTACACCGGCACCCCGACCGATTGTGCGGCCTGCCACCAGCAGGCCTACGACCAGACCAGCAACCCGGCCCACCAGCCGGCGGGCTTCCCGACCGACTGCGCCTCGTGCCACACCACGACGCGCTGGGAGGGGGCCACCTTCGATCACGACGCACGCTTCTTCCGGATCTACAGCGGGAAGCACCGGAACGAATGGTCCAATTGCGCCACCTGCCACACGGAGGCCGCGGACTTCACCCAGTTCACCTGCCTGACGTGCCACGAGCACAACCAGACCAAGATGAACGACACCCACAAGGGCAGGCAGGGATACCAGTACCTCAGCACGGAGTGCCTGCGATGCCATCCCCGGGTGTGATGAGGACGGGGCCCCGCCCCGCCTGGCTGCTCGGCGCGCGCCTCGTCGGGACACTGTTCCTGGGCCTGGTGCCTCGTCCCCGAGGCTACCGGCCAGGCAACGCCGGTCGAGCGCACCGCCAGCGTGGGGTACCTGGCCGGCCCGACGATCTACGTGAAAGCCGGCCGGGAGGACGGGCTGCGGGATGGGCAGCAGTTGATGGTGGTGCGGGCCGACTCGGTCGTCGCCACCCTCGTCGTGCAGTTCCTCTCTTCCCGCCAGGCGGCGTGCACCATTCTCAGCGGAACCGTCGAGGTTCGTCGTGGGCGACACAGTCCGATACACCGCCCGGCTCGACACGCTGCCGGCCCGGGCCAGCGCGGCGCCACGTCCTTCCCGCTCTCGCCGGGGGCCGGGCCTGCACGGACGGGTCGGCGCCCGCTACCTCGTCGCGGAGGAGGAAGGGCCCGGCGGCGGCTTCCGGCAGCCCTCCCTGGATCTCCGCCTCGATGGCTCGGCGCTGGGCGGGACACCCGTGGGCGCTGGCGCTCGACCTCCGCACCCGGCGGACCACCAGCACCCGGGCGGAAGGCGCCAGCGAGGTGGACGGCAACACCCGCGTCTACCGCGCCGCCCTTTCGTACGGTCGCCCAGGATCACCGCTCGGGCTGACGGTTGGCCGCCAGTACCTCTCCGCCGTCACCGCCGTGAGCCTGTTCGATGGCGGACTGGTGGAATTGCGGTCCCGCCGGGTGGCGGCCGGCCTGTTCCTCGGCACCGAGCCCACACCCACCCTTGGGGTGAGCGGCAGACGTCCGCGAGGCCGGCGCGTATGTCCAGTGGAGCAACCGGGGCCGGCGGGCAGCCTTCATGGTCCCTTACTGCCGGCGGCGTAGGTTCGTATCAGGATGGCCGGTCCAACCGGGAGTTCGGTTTCCTGCAGGCCAGCCTGAACAGCCGGACGGTCTCGCTGCAGGCGATGCAGGAAATAGATTACTACCGTCCCTGGAAGGTGGACCAGGGCGAGTCGTCGTGGTCCCTCACCAGCAGCTACGTGAGCGGCGCCCTGCGGCCGGCGCGGTGGCTCAGCGTCCATGGGGCCTGGGACTCCCGCCGGCGGGTCCGGCTGTACCGGGACGCCACCAACCCGGCGGTGGCGTTCGACGACGCCTATCGCCAGGGTGTATGGGGTGGCGTCACCCTCCGGGGCGGCAGGGTATGGCTGGGCGGGAGATGCCCGGCGTTCCACCGGGGGAAGCGCCGGTGAGGCCACCGCGTGGACGACCACCGGAGGGATTGACCGGCTGACGCCGTTGCACCTCAGGCTGAGCGGTCGGGGTACCTGGTACCGGACCCCTGCCGTGACCGGGCGGCTGTTCACCGGACGGGTGGCGGTGGAGGTCGCTACTCCGCTGCAGATCGAGCTCCAGGCCGGCACCCGGGTGGAGAACGCCCGGCTTGAGGGTCCCGCCGACCGGCGCTTTACGTGGTGGGGGGCGGACCTGGACCTGACCCTGGCGAGCTCCTGGTATCTTTCCCTCTCCGGCAACCGGGAGTACGGGCCGGAGGGTGCAATCACCCAGTGGTACAGCGGCCTCACCTGGCGCTTCTAGGACCGTGGAACCAGGCCATTTCGCGGGACGGAGAGGTACCGGTATGACGGACGACAGCGAGCAGCGGGTCCCCTGGATCGCCTCGATCTTTCGGCCGGGCTACAAGGTGGCGCGGCCCACCATCCTGGCGCTTGGCCGCCTGCTGCGGGGTGAGGCGTCCCGCGACGGCTCTCCCGCGGCGCCTGCGTCCGAGGTATCCAGTAGCGAGGCCATCCCGCTCAGCGCGGTGCCGGGCCTGGCCGATATCGGCGGGGTGGCCAAGATCGAGACCGAGGACCACGCCGAACTGGGCATCGCCCGGGTGGGGCGGACCAGCTTCGTGGGATTCCGGCTGTCCGACGCGGAGCTGGAGGAGGTCGCCATTGATTATGACGACCAGACCGGCACTCTCCGCATCAGCGGGGCAGCCCCCAAGCCGCCGGCCATCTGACCGGCGGCTCCTGACCTCCGCAGACCATCGGGCTGCACGCCCGCGAGCTCATCGCGCCGAGCAGGAACCCCGCCCCGCTCCCCACCGCATACAGCACGAAGGCCAGCAGGCTCATCGCCTGGGCCGGCACGATGCGCCGGGTCTCGGCCGGCGGCCTCGCAAGGACCCGCATCGCGCGCGTGGCCGGCACGGCGGCGATCAGACCGATCAGAATCGTCCCGGGCAGGCCGAACAGCGGCAGGGACAGCGTCAGCAGCAGCGCCGCCGGCCACCACCCCCACAAACAGCCGCCCGCCCCGTTCCCGGCCCAGGCGCACCACCAGCGTCCGCTTGCCACTCGCCTGGTCGGCGGAGAGGTCGGGAAACTCGTTGGCGAGCAGAAACGCCGCGATGAGGAGCCCAAGCGGGATGCGAGGCCAGCACCACCGCAGGATCCACTGACCCGCGCTGGACCAGGTAGGTGCCGGAAGCGATCAGCGGGCCGTAGCAGAGGGCGACCACCAGTTCCCCCCACCCACGGTAGGAGAGCCTGAGCGGCGGGGCGTGGTAGAAGAAGGCCCCGGCCGTGCCCGACCAGCCCGAGCCAGAGCACCTGCTCGGCCCGGAAGACCGCGAGCACGAGTCCCGCCGCGATGGCGATGACTATAGCCCGTGAGGGCGATCCCCCACGTCTCGCCCCGGCTCAGCAGTCCGTCCACCAGTACCCGCTTCCCTCCCGAGAAGGGGCTGCGATCTTCCGGCCCGACGGCGAGGTCGGTGCCCGAGTCGAAGTCGAAGATCTCCCCCGACGCGTTCTTGGCTACCTCCAGCGCGAAGATCCCGGCCACCGTGAGCGCCAGCCAGCCCCAGGCCAGCGGACCGGTGGCGGCCGCGGCGGCGGCGCCGAGGAACATCGAGGCGAAGGAGGCCAGCGAAATCTTCGGATCCGCCAGCCGCCACAGCCCGGCAGAGAAGCTGCGGCCGGTGGGCGCCCCGGTCACGTCGCGTCCCGGTGCCGGGCCCACGCCAGAGAGGTCGCGATGGCCCGCCGCCAGCCGGCCCAGCGGCGTTCCCGCTCGGCCGGGTCACCGGCGGGCTCGAACCGCTGGAACTTCCGGCCCGCCAGGAACTGGTCCACCGACGGCCACACGCCCAGGGCGAGTCCGGCCAGGCCCGCCGCGCCGAGCGCGGTGGTCTCGACGTTGTCCGGCCGCTCCACCGGCGCCCCCAGCAGGTCCGCCTGACACTGCATGAGCCAGTCGTTGGCGGCGGCCCCGCCGTCCACCCGGAGCACGGTGAGCGGCCGTCCCGGCATCGGCGGTCATGGCGCGGGCGAGGTCGGCGCTGGAGAAGGCCATCGCCTCGAGCGCGGCGCGGACCAGGTGGGCGCGGCTGGTCCCGCGGGTCAGGCCCACGATGGTGCCGCGCGCCTCGCTCTCCCAGTGGGGCGAGCCGAGCCCCACGAAGGCGGGCACGAAGTACACCCCGCCGGTGTCGGCGACACTCCGGGCCAGCGCCTCGGTCTCGGCCGCCGTGCCGACCAGCCCGAGCCCGTCCCGGAGCCACTGCACCGCGGCCCCGGCGATGAAGACGCTCCCTTCCAGCGCGTAGGCCGGCTCGCCCCGCGGGCCCGCCGCCGCCGTGACCAGCAGACCGTTCTGCGACTGCGCGGAATCTCCTGCCCCGTGAAGGTGAGCAGGAACGCCCCGGTGCCGTAGGTGTTCTTCGCCCAGGCCCGGCTGCGACGCACCCCTGGCCGAACAGCGCCGCCTGCTGGTCGCCGGCGATGCCGGCGATGGGCAGACTCCGGCCCAGGCACTCCGGCGTCGCTCTCGCCCGACCAGACCGCCGACGAGGGCACGATGCCGGGCAGCAGCGCCCGCGGGATTCCGAAGAGGGTGAGCAGCTCCGTCGTCCCAGTCGCGGGCACGCCAGGCCGTACAGCTGGGTGCGGGAGGCGTTGGTGTGATCGGTGACGTGCTGCCGGCCACCGGTGAGCCTGGCGATGAGCCAGGTGTCCATCGTCCCGGCGGCGAGTTCGCCCCGCTCCGCCCGGCGCCGGAGCGCCGGATCGCGGAGCAGCCACTCCAGCTTGGTGGCGGAGAAGTAGGGGTCCACCACCAGCCCGGTCCGCTCCCGGAGCATCGGCTCGAGCCCATCGGCCTGGAGCTGACGGCAGCGCTCCGCGGTGCGGCGGTCCTGCCAGACGATCGCCGGGGCCACCGGGCGCGAGACTCTGCCGGTCCCAGAGCACGACCGTCTCCCGCTGGTTGGTGATGCCGATGCCCACCGGCACCTCGCCCGCGCTGGGCGATCGCCTCGCGGGCCGCCTCGATGGTCACCCGGAAGATTTCTTCAGGATCGTGCTCCACCCAGCCGGGCTCGGGGAAATGCTGGGTGAACTCGCGATAGCCCCGTCCCAGAATCGCGGCCGTCCTGGTGGACGACTAGCGCGGTGGAACCGGTGGTGCCCTGATCGAGGGCGAGGATGGCGGACATGGAGGGAAGGTGCAGCGAAACCACGGAGGGGACAAGCGCAGCGGATCAGACCGCCAGCCGGCACCTCACTTTCCGGCACCGACCGTGCGCAGGAATCCCTCGAAGACGTCGGAGCGCCAGCTGGGTGGTCATGCCACCCATCAGCGTGATGGCCTCCTGGTGGGACATGGCCGCACGGTAGCTCCGGCTGGTGGTGAGCGCGTCGTAGACGTCCACGATGCCGATGATCTGCGCGCCGACGGGGATCTCGTCGCCGCGCAGCCGGTCGGGATAGCCGGTGCCGTCGTACTTCTCGTGGTGCCAGCGGATGATCGGCTTGATGTCCCACGGGAACTCGATGGCCGCCGAGCAGCTCCACGCCCCAGACCGGATGCATCTGGATGACGGCGAACTCCTCCTCGGTCAGCGCGGCCCGGCTTGTTCAGGATCTCGTGCGGGACCTTCACCTTGCCCACGTCGTGGAGGTAGGCGCCCAGCCGAATGGTGGTCCGAGCATCGTCATCGAGGCCGAGTGCCCGCGCCACCTGGTCGGCGTAGCCGGCCACCCGTTCGCAGTGGCCGAAGGTGTAGCTGTCGGACGATTCGATCGACTGGCCCCAGTCGAGCACCACCGCGAAGTAGGTCCCTTCGAGGTCGCTGACCTTGGCCTCGACGTCCACCAGGTCGAGGTGGGCATCGAGCCGGTGGAACAGCCGGTAGGCGCTGTTCAGGAGGGTCAGCGCCTCCTGGTTGCGGGCCATGCTGCGATAGAGCCGCGCCAGCTCGCGTGAGGCTTCCGCCTCACTGAGGACCGAGCCGTTCTGCACCGCCGTGCTCGATGGCCACCTTGAGCCGCGCCTCCGCCAGCGCCGGGCGGCCGGTGTCGCGGTAGACCATGCCGATCACGCGATAGGCGTCCGCCTTGTCCATGCGGGAGCCCAGCTGATCGAAGATGCCCAGTGCGACCTCGGCGCTCTGACGGGCCCGCTCGTAGTCCTGCCGGGCCAGCAGCACCTCGGCGTGGTTCAGCCGGCAGAGGCCCTGCAGGTGCACCTCGCCGGTGCGTTCCGCGATGGCCAGACTCTGCTCGTAGTAGCGCTCGGCCGCTTCCCACTCGGACCGGTCGGCGCTGATCATGCCCAGGTTGTGGTAGGCGATGGCGCAGCCCTTTTCGTCTCCCACCAGCTGGCAGGCTTCGAGCGACGCGGCGTAGTGCGCCAGGGCGCCGTCGTGATCGCCGTGGATGGTGGCGAGGATGCCGAGGTTCTGCTCGATCCGGCTGCGCAGGTCGGGACGGGCGCCACCCAGCACCAGCGCCTCGGTCAGAAACTCCCGGGCCCGCTGCATCGCGCCGCGCTCGAACTCGATCCCGCCGAGGGTGTTCAGCGCCTCCGCCGCCAGCTCCCGGTCGCCGTGTGCGAGCGCGCTCTCGTAGCTCCGGGTGCACAGATCGCGGGCCCGCTCGGGCTGGTTCTGGTGATGACAGATGACTCCCAGCCGCCGGCTCGCCTCGGCCACAACGGCAATCGCCCCAGCGGTCTCGCCCAGGGCGATGGCGGTCTCGTATGAGGCGGAGGCCGGTCCCAGGCGGCCGCCTCGCTCGTGTACTCGGCCTTCCGCCAGATGATCGGCGGCGCCCGGCCGGTCCACCATGGGACCGCGCCGGGCGCCGCCAACCTTTGAACCGGAAGACCACAGCATTGCGCTACCAAGCCACCGCGTAGCGGGAGAAGTGATCGAGGCGGGTGGTAATCCGCATCGTGATCAGGTTATCCAGCGACGCCAGGAAGCTGATGATGTCCAGGCCGTCGGAGGTGTAGGCGATCCGCTTGAAGATGTTGAGACGGCCCGCCGGGCAGTGGGAATAGTCCAGGGTCAGGATCGCCGGCCGGGCGAACTCGAGGCCGTGGGGCGAGAAGGTCACCGAGGCGTAGGCATCGTGCGGCGCCACCCCGGTGATGCTGATCGGCGCGGCCAGCGCGCCCGGCGGTACGATCAGGAGGTGGCGGCCCACCTGCAGCAGGCCACCCGCGGGGCCGATGACGCGCGTGGCGCTGGCGGCCGGCTGCAGGTTGCAGCTCAGGAGCCCGCTCGAGCAGCGGCAGCCGCAGTTCCGCCGCCGGCGCAGCCGTGACCGGCCCCGTCGGGTTCTCCATCCAGGTACAGCTGGTCAGCGTGAACGCCACCACCAGCAGCGCACCACACCAACGGGTGAACCGACGCGAGCGAGGCATAGCGAGCTCCTGCAGATGGAGGCGGCTTACCTCGGCGAGTCCGGGAATGCCGCTGCGCCATTCTCAGGGGCAACCCTGATGCCACAGCCCGGCTATCTGTGTAGACTAATTGTACATGTAAACTGCAAGTTGCTTTGTAACATATTGGTAATTAATGATTTACCTACGGAGTTTCATATAAGAGAACACCGACTCAGTAATTGACAGGCTACGGTGAGATCCAGCCGCGCTTTTGTGCCCCAGCTCACACCCGCGGCACGCCCGGGCGTCGCGCCGGGACCCGCAGCCGTCGCAGGCTCGCCACAGCGCGGATGGGGAGCTGGCGGAATTTCAGCGGGGTCAGGGCCATCCGGGAACCTTAGCCGAGGGCGCCCAATTGGCGGCGCGCAAGCAATCCCGCGTCGGTGAGGTAGGCGGTGATCAGCTCGGCGGGGGTGACATCGAAGGCGGGATTCCAGACACGAGGCGAGCGGGTGCCGCGACCGCGGTCCCCGCCATCTGCGCCACCTCCTCCGGACGGCGCTCCTCGATGGGGATCGCGGCGCCGGTGGCGGCGGCGGTATCGTAGGTGCTGCGAGGCGCAGCCACGTAGAACGGGACCCCATGGGCGCGGGCGGCCAGCGCCAGCGCGTAGGTCCCGATCTTGTTGGCGGTGTCGCCGTTGCGGGCGATCCGGTCGGCCCCGACGATGACGCAGGTGACCCCGCCCCGACGGAGTCGGCTGGCCGCCATGCCATCGGTGATGACCGTGACCGGCACGTCCGCCCGCGAGAGCTCCCAGGCGGTCAGCCGGCTGCCCTGGAGGAGCGGGCGGGTCTCGCAGGCCACCACGCTCACCTTGCCGTGCTGCTCGTGGGCCAGGTAGATGGGCGCCAGTGCGGTTCCGATGCCACCGGTGGCCAGTGCCCCGGCGTTGCAGATCGTCATGACGGTCGCCCCGTCGGGAAGGAGCGGTAGTCCGGCCTCGCCGATGCGCTGGCACATTTCCCGGTCCTCGTCCCAGATGGCCTGGGCCTCCCGGAGCAGGGCCGCGGCGAGAGTCCCCCCGAAGCCGTCGCGGTGGCGTGGGCCACCCGACGCATCCTGCCCATGGCCCACGGGAGGTTCACGGCGGTGGGCCGGGTGGATTCCAGCTCATCGCAGGCCGCCAGCACCTCCCTCAGCCCGGCCGCCGGACGCCCGGCCGAGAGGGCCACGCCGAAGGCCGCCGTAATGCCGATCAGGGGCGCACCGCGGACCCGCAGCTGCCGGATGGCCTCGGCGACGTCGGCCACGGTGGCCAGGTTCCGGTAGCACTCTTCCCCCGGCAGCAGGGTCTGGTCCAGGATGCGGAGCGCGCCGCCGGTGTACTCGATGGGTCGTAGCATGAGCCCGGATTATACCGCCTCCCGGACCCGAACGGGCCGCCCTCCACGCACCGGCCGCCGCACCTCAGGTGTGGGACCTGACGCCAGCACCGGCTAAGATTCGGCGCCACCGTTTCCGCCACCTTCTCCTCCACGCGGCCCGGGCGCCGTCCCCATGACCTACTCAACGCTGCTCCTCGACACACACGACGGGGTTGCCACGATCACCGTCAATCGCCCCGACAAGCTGAATGCCCTCAACGCGGCCGTCATCGGGGAACTTGGCGCCGTCGCCGAGTCGCTCGCAGCCGACCCTGCCGTTCGCGGGGTGATCCTCACCGGGGCCGGCCCCAAGGCCTTTGTGGCCGGCGCGGACATCAGTGAGCTGGCCGGGCAAGGTCCGGCCCAGGCGCGAGCGAGGTCGCTCCGTGGCCAGGCCGCGTTCCGGCGATTCGAGGCCATGCGCAAACCGGTGATTGCGGCGGTGAACGGCTTCTGCCTCGGGGGTGGCTGCGAGCTGGCCATGGCGTGCCACATCCGCCTCGCGAGCGAGAACGCCAAGTTCGGCCAGCCGGAGGTCAAGCTCGGTCTGGGCCCCGGCTACGGTGGCACCGTCCGGCTGCCGCGGCTGGTGGGGCGCGGCCGGGCGCTGGAGCTGCTGTTGACCGGCGCCACGATCGACGCCCAGGAGGCCTGGCGCATCGGCCTGGTTAATCGGGTGGTGCCGGCCGAGCAGCTGCTGCCCGAGGCGCAGAAGCTGGTCGGCGCGATCCTCGCCCAGGGGCCGCTGGCGGTGGCTGCCGTGCTGGAGGCGGTGGACGCGGGCCTCGAGACCGGTCAAGCCGAGGCGCTCCTCCTCGAGGCCAGCCATTTCGGGCTGTTGTCTTCCACGACCGACATGCGAGAGGGGGTGCAGGCATTTCTGGAGAAACGCACGCCGGCGTTCCAGGGCCGGTAGGGGCTGCCCGGCAACGCCGGGGTCCGCAGGGCTAAGCAATCCTTCATCGCTCGTTCCGCCTCCTCTCATCCCCATCGAACAACCCTTCACAACCGGAGAGGCCGAGTGGCCTCTCCGTCGCACACCTAGGGCGTCACTGAGCCGGCTACGTGTCCGCTGCGCTCCGTGACCCCGGAATCCGGCGTGGCCCCCGTGGGTGCTTGTCACGCCGGGCCGCCCTCTCTCTCACAGCGCAGAGCCATATGAGACGGGTCGATCGGAGGACGTTCCTCAAGGGGGTCGGAGTGGTCTCCGCGGCGACGGCCGCCTCGGCGGTGGTCCCGGGCATGGCGCTCCCGGCAACGAGCCCGGCCTTGCCGGGCGAGTCCGGCACCGCCTGGCACAAGACGCCCTGTCGTCTCTGCGGGGTGGGGTGTGGCCTCCTGGTCGGGATCCAGAACGGACGGGCGGTAGCCGTGAAGGGGGATCCCGACTCGCCGGTGAGCAGGGGATTGGCCTGCGTGAAGGGCTACAACTCGGTGCATGCCCTCTACGGGGCCGATCGGCTCACGCGGGCCAAGGTACGACGGGATGGTGTGCTGGTCGAGGTGCCGCTGAGCGAGGCGCTCGACCTGGTGGCGCGCAAGCTCCGCGACACGGCCCAGCGGCATGGCAAGAACAGCGTGGCGGTCTACGGCTCGGCCCAGTGGACCATCCCGGACGCCTATATCGCCTCGAAGCTGTTCAAGGGCGCGCTGGGGACCAATAACGTGGAGACCAGCACACGCCTGTACGCCGCCAGTGGCATGGCAGGCCTCCAGACCAGCTTCGGTCTCGATGGCACGATCGGCTGCTACGAGGACATCGAGCACGCCGACTTCTTTGTGTTGTGGGACATCAACCTGGCCGAAACCGACCCTGTGCTGTTCTCCCGCATGCTGGACCGCAAGCGGGCCAACCCGGCGGTTCGCATCATCGATATCGCCACCCGTACCACCCGCACCAGTTACGCCTGTGATCACTCGCTGCTGCACGCGCCGCACGCGGGGCCGGCCATCGCCAATGGGGTCTGCCACGAGATCGTGGCGCGGAAGTGGGCACAGCGCGAGTTCCTCGATCAGCACGTCGCATTCAAGCGCGGCAGGACCAACATCGGCGACGGTCTCGCCGACGATGCCCTCCTCGCGGACGAGGCCACCGACGCCACCTGGAACGAGTACGTCGCCTTCCTGGCCGACTACCAGCCGGAGCGCGCCCAGGAGCTGTGCGGCATGTCGGCGGCCAGCATCCGCTGGCTGGCGTCGCTCTACGGCGACCCGTTGCGCAAGGTGATGTCCCTCTGGGGTCAGGAGGTGAACCAGGATGTGCGCGGCACCTGGATGAACAACCTGCTCTACAACATTCATCTGCTGGTGGGCAAGGTCGCGACCCCGGGCAACAGCCCCCTCTGCCTCACCGGGCAGCCCGGCGGCGGCAGCGGGGTGCACGATGCCGGCAGCCTGACCCACACGCTGCCCCGTGGGTTCGTGCAGAAGGAGGAGGACCGCCGCCGGGCCGCCGACATCTGGGGCGTACCGGCGGAGACCATCGACCCCCAGCCCACCGGCCCGGCGCTCTCGATGTTTCGCCGGCTGGAACGGGGCGATATCCGGTTCCTCTGGATCTCGGCCACCGATCCGATGGTCAGCCTCCCCAACCTGGACCGCTACCGCCGTGCGGCGCGCAGCGGGGACCGCTTCATCGTCGTCTCGGAAGCCTACCCGACGCCCACGACGGACGTGGCGGACGTCGTTCTTCCCGCGGCGATGTGGCTGGAACGCGAGGGCATCTACGCCAACGCGGAACGGCGCCTGCAGCACTTCGCGCGGATCGTGACGCCCCCCGGGGACGCGACCAGCGACGCCTGGCAGATGATCGAGGTCGCCCGACGGCTCGGTTTCGAGAAGCTCTTCCCCTTCGATTCCCGCCGTCACGTCGAGCAGATCTGGGAGGAGTACGGCCGCTTCCACCGGGAGCCACCCAGCGCGCTCCCGCCCCTCGCCGAACTGCGCGCCCAGCCGGGGGTGCTGTGGCCGTATGCGGCAGGCCGGGGAACCCGGTGGCGCTACAACGCCGCGCAGGACCCCGCGGCCGACGGTTCCCGAGGTGCCTTCGACTTCTACGGCCACCCGGACCACCGCGCGTGGATCTGGCTCCGCCCCTACGAGCCCCCGGCGGAGTCGCCAGACCGGGAGTATCCGGTGTGGCTCACGACCGGCGCCGTGCTGGAACAATGGGGCACGGGCTCGATGACCCAGCGCATCCCGACGCTGCACCGCGCCCTGCCCCATGCATATGTCGAGATCAACAAGGACGACGCTCGCGACCTGGGCGTCCGGAATCGCGAGGCCGTCCGGCTGCTGAGCCGGCGCGGCTCGATCGAGCTCGAGGCCCGTATCGACTATCGCTCTCAGCCGCCCCGCGGCCAGGTCTTCGTCCCCTCGTTCGATGAGGCGCGGCCGGTGAATCGGCTCACCCTGGACGCCTGCTGTCCGCTGTCGGGGCAGCCCGATGGCGGCAAGTGTGCGGTGCGGGTGGAGCGGCTGCCGGGCCGGGGCGGCCCGTGAGTGGCGACCGGCACCCGACGGCGGTCGCGCTGGGACTCTTCCTGGCGGCGGCCGCCGCCACGGCGGTGGCCGCGGGGAGCGTAGCGCTGAAACGCGGCGCCCAAGCGCGGGCGCGGGCGCCCGTGCTCGTCCCGGTCGGCATCGTGGCCGCGCCGGAGGAGCCGATCCATGCGGAGGCGCAGGTGTTCCGTACCACCCCCGCGATGCTGGCGCTGGTACCCGCGACTCGCCGGGAACGCTCGGCCCACCCGCGCACCCTGAAGACGGTACGCTTCCTCCGCGCCTATGAGGGCGCGCCCCCACGCATCCCGCACCCCCTCACGGCCGACGAGTTCCGCACCGACGCCTGCCGGACGTGTCATGAGCGTGGTGGCTACTCGGTGCGCTTCTCCGCGTACGTGCCGCTGACGCCGCACCCGGAACGCGGCATCTGTCTCCAGTGCCATGTGGGCGAGGACGCCGTCCTGGGCGTGGCCGAAGCCAGCAGGAATCCCAACTCCCGGTGTCCGCTCTGTCACGGGCCCAGCGGCGGCCCGGTCCGGGCCGCCGCCTCGGCGACGTGGCCGACGACGGTCTGGCCAAGGCTCTCCCCGAAGACACCGGACCGCGCCCCTCCGCCGGTCCCGCACGACCTGCAGTACCGGCAGAACTGCCTCACCTGCCATGCCGGCCCCGCGGCCGTCGCCGAGATCCGCACCACTCACCCGGAGCGGGCCAACTGCCGCCAGTGCCATGTCCTGCTGGATCCGGAAGCAGAGGCCTTTGTTCGTCCCGCGGGAGTGGTCGCCTACGGAGATGCACCATGAACCAGACACTGTACGGGAGCGCCGTGGTGTGCGTTGCAGCGGCATGGCTGGTCTCCAGTTGCCGTCCGACCGACCCGGCGCATGGAAGTCCCGCGCCGGGGGAGACGGTCGCGGTGACGATCGACTCGGCGACCGCGGCCCGGAACGCGACCCTTGAGCCCGGCGCGCTCGCGACCGTGCCCGCGGTCCCGGTCGAACGCTGGAAGGGACCGGGCGAGCGCCCCTTCGAGGTGGCTCTTCGGAGTGCCGTTCCCGAGGCCGGACACGCGCGCATGTTCGGCACCATCACGCTGCCGATCGCGCTCCGCAGCCGCACGGCTGCCATCAACCAGTATCCCTGCACGTCCTGCCACCTCGGCCGGAAGGTGATCATGGCCAACCGCCGGATCGGCGATGCCCACAACAACATCCAGCCGGTGCACCCGGAACAGACCGGGGCCGTGTGTTCGACCTGCCACTCGGACGGCGACGTGGCGCTGCTGACCCTCAAGGGCGGGGAGCGGGCGACGCTGGATGAAAGCTACCGGCTGTGCGCGCAGTGTCATTTCCCGGAGGCGAAGACGTGGGCGGGCGGGGCGCACGGGAAGCGACTCGATGGCTGGCAGGGACGGCGAGTCGTGATGGCCTGCACCGACTGCCACGACCCGCACATGCCCGCGGTCGAGGTGCGCATCCCCTTCCGCGCGCCGGAACTCGAGCGCAGCCGCGGTGGCAGCCGATGACGGCCGAGCGATCACCCGGCGAGCCGACCGGCGCCGGAGACGCCAGCCTCCTGCAGAAGTGCGTCGACCGGCGCGGGGCACTGGGCATCCTCGCCGGGGGCATGGCCGCCGGGATGCAGGCGGTGAGCGCGTGTACACCGCTCAGCGCCGAGACGGACGAGGAGCGCGAAGTCAAGCTCCTGGCCTGGCGGGAGTACATCAAGGGCAACTACCGCTTCATGACGGAGGCCGAGCGAGCGGAGACGATCGCCCGCCTCGAGCGCCTCGCCCAGCTGCAGCACGGCGTGGACGTTTCCATCCAGTCCACCGGCGCCCAGCCCGGCGTGGTGTTCGGCTACGCCTTCAACATCTCGAAGTGCAAGGGGTTCCGTCGCTGCATCGAAGCCTGCATCAACGAAAACAACCTCGACCGCAATGCCGACACCCAGTACATCCGGATCTTCGAGATCGAGGACGGCAACGTGGATCTCGACGAGGGGGACGCGACCTTCCAGCACGAGGTGCCGGCGGAGGGCCACTTCTACCTGGGAACCCAGTGCTTCCAGTGCGCCAACCCGCCCTGCGTGAAGGTCTGCCCCGTCGGCGCCACCTGGCAGGAGCCCGACGGCATCACGGTCGTCGACTACGACTGGTGCATCGGATGCCGCTACTGCATGGCCGCCTGCCCCTACTGGGCCCGGCGCTTCAACTGGGGCGATCCCGAGGTGCCGCCGGAGGAGGTCAACCCCAACCAGCACTACCTGGGGAATCGCGCCCGCATGAAGGGACGGGTCGAGAAGTGCACCTTCTGCATCCATCGCACCCGGCAGGGCCGCCTGCCCGGCCTGCGCCGAGGCGTGCCCCACCGGGGCGCGGGTCTTCGGCAACCTGCTGGATCCCGACTCGGAGATCCGGTGGGTGCTCGCCAACAAGCGGGTGTTCCGGCTGAAAGTGGATCTGAAGACCGAGCCGCGCTTCTGGTACTTCAGCGATTGAGGTAACGGTGCATCTGCGGCCTTTCCTCGCGAACGCCCTGGAGTCGGCCACCAACGGTGGCCGGCGCTACCACCTGTGGATGGCACTGCTCACGCTGATCATGCTCGTCGGCGCCTATGCGTACTCGGTCCAGTGGCGGTATGGACTCAGCGTCACCGGTATGAACGACCATGTGAGCTGGGGGCTCTACATCTCCAACTTCACGTTCCTGGTCGGGCTGGCCGCCGCCGCGATGATGCTGGTCCTGCCGGCGTACATCCTGGAGGACGTGGATTTCGGCCGGGCCGTGCTCATGGCGGAAGCCGTCGCCGTGGCCGCGCTGGTCATGTGTCTCGGCTTTGTGGTCGTGGATCTGGGCAACCCGCTGGGGTCCTGGCACCTGACGCCCGGCATCGGCTATCTCAACTGGCCCCGGTCGCTCCTGGCCTGGGACGTGATCGTGCTGAACGGCTACCTGGCGCTCAACCTGGCCATCCCGTTCTACATCCTCTACACCCGCTATGCCGGCCGCTCGCCGGCCAAGCACAAGTACCTGCCGTGGATGTACATCTCCGCGATGTGGGCGGTGAGCATTCACCTGGTCACGGCGTTTCTCCTGGCGGGGCTGCCGTCCCGGCCATTCTGGAACACGGCGCTGCTGGGACCCCGCTTCCTGGCCTCGGCCTTCACCGCCGGCCCGGCATTCGTGATCCTCCTCCTGTATTTCATCCGGCGGACCACGAGGTATCCCATCACCGACGGCGCGTTCGCCAAACTGGCCCTGATCACGACCGTCGCCTCGCAGGTCAACATCATGATGCTGATCTCCGAGTTGTTCTACAAGTTCTACTCCCCGACGCATCACGGCATCAACGCCAAGTATCTCTTCTTCGGGCTGGGCGAGCACCACGCGCTGGTCCCGTGGATCTGGACCGGGATCGGGCTGAGCATCGTGGCCACGATCATCCTCATGATGCATCCCCTGCGGCGCGATCCCCGCTGGCTGATGCCGGCCTGTGCCATGCTGTTTGTCGGGATCTGGATCGAGAAGGGGATCGGCCTGGTGGTGCCCGGCTTCATCCCCTCGCCCCTGGGAGAGATCGTCGAGTACACCCCGACCTGGGTGGAGCTGTGCGTGACCGCCGGGGTCTGGGCGCTGGGCCTGTTCGTCCTGACCATCCTGGTGCGGGTCGCCCTGCCGATCGAGCTGGGGGACGTGCGAAGCCCGTACCTGGAAGCCCCGCCGCCCGCCCGGGGCCTCCGCCCGCGCGCCGTCCGCGCCCGGTATGAGGACATCCGGCCGGTCCGGAAACGCTGATTGCGACCGCCGGCGCCGCGCCGGCTGACTTTTCTTCTGCGAGGTAAGACACATGACCAGACATCGGCCCAACGACACCCGGTATTCGTTCGCCGCTCTCGCCGCCGGGCTGGTGGGGGCGGCCGGGCTGGCGGGCGGACTGTTCCTCGCGGGCATCGCCCGCCCGGTCGCGGCCGTGGCGGGCCTGGCCCTGGGCGTGCTGCTCGCCGCCTCGATCAAGTACACGGACCAGTGGGAGAAGGCCGTCGTGCTGCGGCTGGGCCGGTACCAGGGCCTGCGCGGTCCCGGCTCTTCGGCGTCGTGCCGATCATCGACCGGGTGAGCTACCACATCGACCAGCGGATCCGGACGACCGCGTTCGGCGCCGAGTCGTGCCTGACGCGGGACACGGTGCCGGTGAACGTGGATGCCATCGCGTTCTGGATCGTGCGCGACGCCGAGCGGGCGGCGCTCGAGGTGCAGGACTACGAGCAGGCCGTCATGCTCGCCGGCGCAGACCGCGCTCCGCGACGCCATCGGCAAGCACGACCTGGCGGAGCTGATCCAGTCGCGCGAGGAGCTCGGCCACGGGCTCGAAGATGGCGCTGGACCAGAAGATGCACGACTGGGGGATCCAGGTGCAGTCGGTGGAGATCCGCGACGTCATCATCCCGGAGGCGCTCGAGGACGCCATGTCCCGCCAGGCGCAGGCGGAGCGGGAGCGGCAGGCGCGCATCATCCTCGGCACCGCCGAGACGGAGATCGCCTCACAAGTTCGTCGAGGCGGCGAACGGCTACCGCGACCACCCGGTCGCCATGAACCTGCGCGCCATGAACATGCTGTACGAGAGCATCGTGAAGCGGGGCTCGCTCATGGTGGTGCCGTCGGGGCTGGCCGACTCGCTCAACGTCCCCTCCATGATGGGCATGATGGGCGCCGGCGGCCTGGTGCCGCGAGACGGCGAGGGCCGCGCGGCCCTTACGCATGGCGGCGAGGGTGCCGGACCGGCAAGGGGACGGCCCCGCATGTGGCCAGTGAAGCACCCTAGGGACCGCCGGCCGCGAGGCAGGCGGCCCCGCTTGCCGAGCGTCAGGCTGGCGCGGCATCCAGCCGCGAATGCCCTACGGGCGCCGGGACTCGAACGAACCAGGAGCCCTGACCGATGAGCACGAGCCGCACACCGAGGTGCCCGACAGCGCCGATGACGGCACGGTGCTGCAGAAACGGGTCGATCGGCGCGAAGGCGATGGGCCTCCTGCTGGGCGGGCGTGGCCACCGGCGCGGCCGCGGTAAGCGCGTGTACGCCGCTCTCTGCGGCGACGCCCGAAGAGCGCGAACTGAAGCTGCTCGAATGGCAGCAGTTCTTTCAGAAGCACTATCGCCGCATGACCGCGGAGGAGCGTGCCGAGACCGTCCAGCGGCTCGAGCGGCTGGCCAAGCTCCACCACGATCAGGACGTCACCATCGCCACATCTGACGCCATACCCGGAGTGCTCTTCGGTTATGCCTTCAACATCTCGAAGTGCAAGGGGTACCGGCGCTGTGTCGAGGCCTGCATCAATGAAAACAACCTCGACCGGGAAGCCGACACGCAGTACATCCGGATCTTCGAAAAGGAAAGTGGTGTTGTCGATCTCAACCACGCGGACGCGACCTACCAGCACGAAGTGCCGGCGGAGGGCCACTTCTATATCGGGACCCAGTGCTTCCAGTGCGCCAACCCGCCCTGCGTTCCGGTCTGCCCGGTGGGCGCCACCTGGCAGGAGCCCGACGGCATCGTGGTCATCGACTACAACTGGTGCGTTGGATGCCGCGCCTGCATGGCCGCCTGCCCCTACTGGGCCCGGCGCTTCAACTGGGACGTGCCCGAAGTGCCCCTGCAGGAGGTCAACCCCGACCAGCATTACCTCGGGAATCGCGCCCGCAAACAGGGCTGCACCGAGAAGTGCACGTTCTGCATCCATCGCACCCGGCAGGGCCGTCTGCCGGCGTGCGTCGGAGGCGTGCCCCACCGGGGCGCGGATCTTCGGCAACCTGCTGGATCCCGATTCCGAGATCCGCTGGGTGCTGGCCAACAAGCCGGTCTTCCGCCTGAAGGAAGGATTGCGGGACGGAACCGCGCTTCTGGTACTTCACCGACTGAGGCGATCATGCACCTCAGAGCCTTCCTCGTGAGTGCGCTGGGGCGGTGACCTCAGGCGGACCGCCGCTACCACCTCTGGATGGGCGGGCTGACGGCCATCATGCTCCTCGGGGGCTACGCGTACTTCGTTCAGGTCACCGACGGGCTCGGCGTCACGGGCATGAACGACCACGTGAGCTGGGGGTTGTACATCTCCAACATGGCGTTCCTCGTCGGGGTCGCGGCCGCGGCGGTGATCCTGGTGATGCCGGCATACGTCCTGCACGACGTCGACTTCAGCAAGGCGGTGCTCATCGCGGAGGGGGTCGCGGTCTCCGCCCTGGTCATGTGCCTCGGCGTTCGTCATGGCCAACAGCCCCGGCCTCCCGTTGCAAGTGGTGGCGCCTCACACCGGTCGTCGGACTGCTGAACTGGCCCGACTCGATGCTGGCGTGGGACGTGATCGCCCTGAACGGCTACCTGGTGCTGAACCTCGCCATCCCGTTCTACATCCTCTACAGCCACTATGTCGGGCGGGAGCCGGCGAAGCACAAGTACGTGCCCTTCATCTACCTGTCGGTCGCGTGGGCGGTGAGCATTCACCTCATCACCGCGTTCCTCTTCGCCGCCCCGCCGGCGCGGCCCCTGTGGAACTCGCCGCTGCTCGGTCCCCGTTTCCTGGCCTCGGCCTTCACGGCCGGGCCCGCCTTCATGATCCTGCTGCTCGGGTTCATCAGGTCCAACAGCCGTTACCCGATTTCGGACGTGGCGATCAGCCAAGCTGGCCACCGTCACCACCGTCGCTGCGCAGATCAACCTGGTGATGCTCTTTTCCGACCTGGTGTTCGAGTTTCGCTTTCCCGACGCATCACAGCCTGAGCGCCCGGTATCTCTTCTTCGGCCTGGGCGAGCACCACGCGCTGGTCCCGTGGATCAGGACGGCGATCGCGCTCAACGTCACCGCCACGGTCATCCTCATGATGCATCCCCTGCGGCGCATCCCGCGCTGGTTGATGCCGGCCTGCGCCATGCTGTTTGTCGGGATCTGGATCGAGAAGGGGATCGGCCTGGTCATTCCCGGCTTCATCCCGTCGCCCCTGGGGGAGATCGTCGAGTACACCCCGACCTGGGTGGAGCTGTGCGTGACCGCGGGCATCTGGGCGCTGGGCCTGTTCGTCCTGACCATCCTGGTGCGGGTCGCCCTGCCGATCGAACTGGGGGACGTGCGAAGCCCGTACCTGGAAGCCCCGCCGCCCGCCCGGGGCCTCCGCCCGCGCGCCGTCCGCGCCCGGTATGAGGACATCCGGCCGGTCCGGAAACGCTGATTGCGACCGCCGGCGCCGCGCCGGCTGACTTTTCTTCTGCGAGGTAAGACACATGACCAGACATCGGCCCAACGACACCCGGTATTCGTTCGCCGCTCTCGCCGCCGGGCTGGTGGGGGCGGCCGGGCTGGCGGGCGGACTGTTCCTCGCGGGCATCGCCCCCCCGGTCGCGGCCGTGGCGGGCCTGGCCCTGGGCGTGCTGCTCGCCGCCTCGATCAAGTACACCGACCAGTGGGAGAAAGCCGTCCTCCTGCGGCTGGGCCGCTACCGGGGCCTGCGCGGTCCCGGCTACTTCGGCATCGTGCCGATCATCGACCGGGTGGCCTACACCATCGATCAGCGGATCCGGACCGCGGCGTTCGGCGCCGAATCGTGCCTGACCCGGGACACGGTGCCGGTGAACGTCGATGCCATCGCGTTCTGGATCGTGCGCGACGCCGAGCGGGCGGCGCTGGAGGTGCAGGACTACGACGAGGCAGTCATTCTCTCGGCCCAGACCGCCCTCCGCGACGCCATCGGCAAGCACGACCTGGCCGAGCTGATCCAGTCGCGCGTGGAGCTCGGCCATGGGCTCGAGATGGCGCTGGAGCAGAAGATGACGAACTGGGGCATCCACGTGCAGTCGGTGGAGATCCGCGACGTCATCATCCCCGCCGCCCTCGAGGACGCCATGTCCCGGCAGGCGCAGGCCGAACGGGAACGGCAGGCCCGCATCATCCTCGGCACAGCCGAGACGGAGATCGCCCACAAGTTCGTCGAGGCGGCCGCCGCCTACCGCGACCACCCCGAAGCCATGAACCTGCGGGCCATGAACATGCTGTACGAGAGCATCGTCAAGCGGGGCTCGCTCATGGTGGTGCCGTCGGGCCTGGCCGACTCGCTGAACGTCCGCTCGGTGATGGGAGCCGTGGGGAATACGGCGCTGCTGCCGCCGGTGGCAGGGCATGGCAAGGAGCCGGAGGTGACCGGCCGAAAGTAGCCAAACCGATCGGATAGAACCGACCCTGCCGGGGTGGCCGAACACGGCCCCCCCCCGCCTGGCGGTGCCGCGTCCCGGCCTGGCTCAGACCAGCCTGTTCCCGGTTGGGCTCACCCCGACCATCGGGTTCCCGTTGGAGGCGTGTCCTGCAGCCGCCCAGGGCGGTCCTTGAGGCTCCTTGAGGGTCCGACCCCCTTCGTCCAGCCCGACCTCTCCCAATGCAATTCTCCCCTCCGGGCGGCTAGATTTCCCCCATGAAAAACGTCCGCCCGACCCCCATTCCTCATGGACTCCGGGGGGTGCTTGGGGCGGCCCTCCTGCTGCTAGCGGTCGCCTGCGACCAGCGGGACCGGCTGACGTTCACCGGTCCCCCGGTGCCGGGCGCAGGCCCGGTCACGACGGTCTACCGGCCTGCCGGAGACACCACCGTTCCAGCTGGCCCGGGACTGGTAGTCCAGGGCAACTCCAGGGATCCCGACGGGATTGACACCTTCTATGCCGAGGTCGAGGGAGGGGTCACCACCTTCCCGCCGTTCCCGGGAGACGACTCGCTGTTCATTTTCGACCTGCCGGTGACGACCAATGGCCAGTCGGGGCAGACGATCACGGTGCGGCTGTTCGCCACCGATGAGCGGGGCAACCGCGGCGACACGGCGACCCGCCGGATCACGGTGCAGTAGTGCGGCTGGCCCGACTGACGGTGCGCAGCTTCCGGAACCTGGCCGACAGCGACTACGAGATCCCGGCGGCCGGCATGGTGTTGCTGGGCCACAACGGGCAGGGCAAGACCAGCCTGCTGGAGGCGATCGCCTACCCGGTCCTGTTCCGCTCGTTCCGGACCCCCCTCGAGGCCGAGGTGGCGCGCTTCGGCGCGCCGGGGTTCCACACCGGCCTCGAATTCGTGCGGGGAGACCGGCTCCGGTCAGTAGCCGCGACCTTCCGCCTGGCCGGCCGCAAGAAGCAGCTCCAGCTGGACGGGGCCCCGGTGGACCGGGTGGTGGATGCGGCTGGGGCCTGGCTGGCGGTGGTGTTCTCGCCAGAGGATGTGCGGCTGGCGGGCGGGCCGGCGCAGGCTCGGCGGCTCTACCTCGACCGCACCCTGTCGCTCGCCGACCGGCACTACCTGCTGGCGCTGACGCGCTACCGGGCGGCCTTGGCGCAACGCAACGCCGCCCTCCGCCAGGGCCGGCTGGACCTGGCGGCGGCCTTCGACCGGCCGCTGGCCGAAGCCGGTGCCCAGGTGGTGTCCCGGCGGGTGGCGTGGACGGCCGGAGCGGCGGAGCCGTTCCGGCGGGCGCTGGTGTCGCTCGGCGAGCACGGCGGTGAACCCGACCTCGAGTACACCGGCCACCTGGAGCTGGCCGATGCCGGGGCGTGGCCGGCCAGACTGGAGGCGGCGCGGGGTCGGGATCAGGCGCGGGGAAGCACCTCGGTGGGCCCGCATCGCGACGACCTGACGTTGCGGCTGGGCGGCCGCCCGCTCCGGGACTACGGCTCGACCGGGCAGCATCGCAGCGCCGCTATCGCCCTCAAGCTGCTGGAGCTCGACAGCCTGACCGGCCCCGCCGGCGAACCACCGGCGCTGTTGCTGGACGATGTCTTCGCCGAGCTGGACCCGGACCGGCAGGCGCGGCTGGCGGAGCAGCTCTTTGATGGCCGGGGCGCGCAGGTGTTCCTGACGTCCCCCCGGGTCGATGAACTGCCGGCCGGCCTCTCGCTGGAGCGGTGGGGGGTCCGGGACGGAAAGGCAGCGGCCGAGCGATGACTCACGATGGCTGGGAGACCGGGAACCCCCGCTGATGTCGGACACACCGCGACCGGTACCTCTGGCCGAGGCGCTGCAGGCGTACCTGAAGCGCGCCGGGCTGGTGCGCCGGATCGGGCAGGCGGGCGTGCTGGAGGAATGGTCCGAGCTGGTCGGCCCCCAGATCGCCCGGGTCACCAGCCCCGAGTCGGTAAGTCAGGACGGGCTGCTTCGGGTCAAGGTCCAGACGGCGGCGTGGGCAGCGGAACTGTCCATGATGACCCCGCAGATTCTGGCCAGAGTCAACGCGGGGCGGACGGGACGCATCAAGGGCATTCGCTGGATCGCAGGATAGCACCCCGCGGCACAGGCACTATCTCCTACCACGAAGGCACCTATTCATGGCAACGGAACCGACCGGCGGCAGCGAAGGGCACTACGACGCAGGCTCCATTCAGGTGCTCAAGGGCCTGGAGGCGGTCCGCAAGCGGCCGAGCATGTATATCGGCTCCACCGGTGAGAACGGGTTGCATCACCTGGTGTACGAGGTCGTAGACAACTCGATTGACGAGGCCCTCGCCGGCTACTGCGACGACATCCGGGTCACCGTCCATAAGGACAACTCGATTTCTGTCGAGGACAATGGGCGGGGCATTCCAGTGGAGATGCACCCGACGGAGAAGCTGCCCGCGGTGGAGGTGGCGCTCACCGTGCTGCATGCGGGCGGCAAGTTCGACAAGTCCAACTACAAGGTGTCCGGCGGGCTCCATGGCGTGGGCGTCTCGGTCGTGAACGCGCTCTCCGAGCGCACCGAGGTCATCGTCAAGCGCGACGGCCACAAGTGGCGGATGGCCTTCGTGCGCGGCCAGACGGTCAAGAAGCTGGAGAAGCTGGACAAGGCCAAGGACACCGGCACCCTGGTCCGGTTCAAGCCGGACCCGGAGATCTTCAGCGTGCTGGAGTACGACTACTCGACCCTGGCGGACCGGCTGCGCCAGCTGGCCTACCTGAACAAGGGCGTGACGATCACGCTCAAGGACGACCGGGGCGAGGAGCCGAAGACCGAGGAATTCTTTGCCAAGGGCGGGCTGATCCAGTTCGTGGAGTGGCTCAACCGCAACAAGAAACCCCTCCACCCCAAGCCGATCGCGTTCACCGTGACCAAGGACGACGTCGAGGTGGACGTCGCGATCCAGTACGAAGACGGCTACAACGAAAACGTCTTCACCTTCGTGAACAACATCAACACCCACGAAGGGGGCACCCACCTCACCGGATTCCGGGCGGCGCTGACCCGGGCCATCAACGAATTTGCCAAGCAGCAGGGTTCACTCAAGAAGGAGGATTTCTCCCTCACCGGCGAGGATATCCGTGAGGGGCTGATCTGCGTGCTCCACTGCAAGGTGCGCGAACCGCAGTTCGAGGGGCAGACCAAGACCAAGCTGGGCAACTCGGAGGTGGAGGGCATCGTCAAGCAGGTGGTGTACGAGCAGCTCGCGCACCTATCTGGACGAGAAGCCGGCGGTCGGCCGCGCGATCATCGAGAAGGCCGTCTCCGCGGCGCGCGCCCGCGAGGCGGCCCGCAAGGCGCGGGACCTGGTGCGCAAGAAGTCCGGCCTGGAGGGCGCCGTCCTGCCGGGCAAACTGGCGGACTGCTCACTCGACGATCCCGCGATGTGCGAGCTCTACCTCGTGGAGGGCGACTCCGCCGGCGGCAGCGCCAAGCAGGGCCGGGACCGGCAGTTCCAGGCGATCCTGCCGCTCCGCGGCAAGATCCTCAACGTGGAGAAGGCCCGGATCGACAAGATCCTCTCCAACGAGGAGATCCGGGCCATGATCACGGCCATCGGCGCCGGGGTCCGGGATGACTTCAAGCTGGACGACGCCCGCTACCACAAGATCATCATCATGACCGATGCCGACGTCGACGGCGCGCACATCCGCACCCTGCTGCTGACCTTCTTCTTCCGGCAGATGCTGGAACTGATCGAAGCCGGCTACATCTACATCGCGCAGCCGCCGCTCTACCGGGTGGCCTTCAAGAAGGACGAGTTCTACGCCTACGACGAGAAGGAGCGGGAGGAGTACGTCAAGCGGCTCTCCAACGGCGGAGGGCGAAGGGCAACATCAACATCCAGCGCTACAAGGGCCTGGGAGAGATGAACCCGGATCAGCTCTGGAAGACCACCATGGACCCCGGCCCGCCGCACCATCCTGCGGGTCACGCTCGACGACGCGGTGGAGGCCTCCAAGCTGTTCGACGAGCTGATGGGAGATGAAGTGGAGCCGCGGCGGCTGTTCATCGAGAAGAACGCCAAGTACGTGAGTCACCTGGACGTGTAGTGAACGGAGCCATCCGCTATCGCTATCCGGGCGGCGAAGTCCCGCTCCGTGCACTCGGATAGCTCATAGCGGATAGCGGCTCCCCTCATCCCCCCGCGCCCGGCCCCCAGTCGTCTTCCGCTGCCTCATCCAGGGTGGTGCCCTGGGCGCCGTCGCTGAGGTCCCGCTCCGCCTCCGCGAGCGCGGCCTCATCGACCGGCTCGATCGGCATCCCCCGGCTCCACCGCCTGCGACGGACCGGGACAGCCAGACCGCCACCACGACCACCAGGACCAGACCGAGCAGGAGCAGCACGGCTACTCCGACAGCGGCTCGACGCCGCCGGCACTGACCCGATAGAGCAGCAGCGGCGAGACCGGCACCGGCGGCCCGATGCGGATTGCCGCGCTGAGCGCCGCGAGGCCCACCTCGATGCCGGCGCGGTCGGCGGCGAAGACGGAGGCGATGGGCTCGTCCTTCTGGACCTTCGCCCCCGGCCGGGCCGACACCACGAACCCCACGCTGTGATCGATGGGATCGCCCAGGCGCCGCCGCCCGCCCCCCATCGCAATCACGGCCTCACCCAGGGCACGGGGATCCACCGACTGGACGGTGCCGGCGGCCGGCGCCTCGAACAGCTCCACCTCCTGGGCCTGGGGCAAGGCGGCGGGGTCGTCCACGATGGCGGGATTGCCGCCCTGGGCTTCGATGAGCGCGGCGAACTTGTCGCGGGCGCCTCCGGCCATGAGGCCGTCGGCCACCAGCCGCTCCGCCTCCGCGGTACTGTCGGCCACCCCGGAGAGCCGCAGCATCTCGACGCCAAGCGCACCGGTCACCTGCAGCAGGTCGGCGGGCCCCTGCCCCTCCAGAGCGAGCAGCGCCTCCTCCACCTCGAGGGCGTTGCCGATGGCCCGCCCCAGGGGGCGGTCCATGGCGGTCACCAGCGCCACAGTCGGGCAGCCGTGGGCCGCACCGATATCCACCATGGTCCGGGCCAGTTCCAGCGCCTGGGCCGGCTCGGTCATGAAGGCCCCGCTGCCGGTCTTCACGTCGAGCACCAGCCCGGTCAGGCCTTCGGCGAGCTTCTTGGACATGATGCTGGCGGCGATGAGGGGGATGGAGGGCACCGTGCCGGTCACGTCACGCAGGGCGTACAGACGGCGATCGGCCGGCACGATGCGCTCGGTCTGGCCGAACATCGCCACGCCGATGCGCTCGAGCTGGGCCTCGACCTCCTCGCAGGGTGAGGTCGGTCCGGAACCCGGGAATGGCCTCGAGCTTGTCGGTGGTGCCGCCGGTGTGGCCCAGCCCGCGGCCGGACATCATCGGCACTTCGACGCCGCAGCTGGCCACCAGCGGGGCGAGGACCAGCGACGTCTTGTCGCCCACCCCGCCGGTGGAGTGCTTGTCCACCCGGGAGCGGCCCGGCGCAGCGGGGAGCAGCCGGTCGCCCGACTCGAGCATCGCCCGGGTGAGTTCCGCCAGTTCGGCCGGTGCCAGCCCGCGCCAGACGACCGCCATGAGGAGTGCCGCCATCTGGTAGTCCGGAACCCGGTCCGCAAGGTAATCCGCGAGGGCGCCGGTCCAGGCTCCGACCGGGAGGGGATAGCCGTCCCGCTTGGTTTCGATCAGTCGGGTAAAGTGCACGGAGCTGGGGCCGAAGGCTGCCGGATCAGTGGGACGCGAGTAGATTCCGGGTGGAGTCTCCACTTTCCCGGACCGTCCGCAAGTGGGGCACCTCCCTGCCCGGCCGCCGGCCACCCTCCCGAGACCCTTGACCTCGAGCCGTCATGATCCGATCACTCCTCCTGCTGACCTGCCTCGCCGCCCCGCTCAGCGCACAAGCGTTGAACGACCAGGTCGCGGCCGGCATCGGGTCGCAGCTCGCGCGCGATCCCCACACCGCGCTTGGCCATTTCGAGGCGGCGCTGCGGGACGATCCCAGGTCATATGAGGCCAATTGGCGGGCGGCGGAAGCGCTCATGGACATCGGGAAGCAGACCCCGGACTCGGTCAAGAGCCCTGCCCGTGACTCGCTCTACGCCCGGGCGGAGTCTCTGGCCCGGGTGGCGGTCGAGGTGAACCCGCAGGGTACCGACGGCTATTACGCCCTCTCGGCGGCCATCGGACGGGCGTCCCTTACCAAGAGCAAGAAGGAGCGGGTGCGGCGGGCGGGAGAGATCCGGGAGGCGGCGCTCCGGTCGCTGGAGCTGCAGCCGGAGCATCATAAGACGCTGCATGTCCTGGGACGCTGGAACGCCGAGATCATGCGGCTCTCGGGCTTGGAGCGGTTCTTCGCCAAGAACTTTCTCGGCGGCAAGATCTTCAACGCGGCCGCGTGGGACAGCGCCCTGGTCTACATGGACCGGGCGGTGGCGGCCAGCCCGGACAACATCTACCACCGGCTCGACCTGGCCGAGGTGCTGATAGACCGCAAGCGCTACAGCGAGGCGCGGACCCAGCTGGAGCTGATCGGCACTCTGCCGGTATACGACGTCATGGACCCGGCCTATCAGGAACAGGCGGCGGCCCTGCTCCAGAAAATCGAAGGGAAGAAGGACGACCCGAAGACCTAGCCGTTGCGGAGCCGCTCCCGGAGCGCCGCCTTCTTCTCCCGGAACACCTCCCGGGCCTGGTCCCGGGCCGAGTCGAGCCCCTCGCCGGCGTCCTCGATGAGGTCCTCTGCGCCGCGGCGGAGCCGGCGGCGGATCTTGCGCCCCGAGGCCGGGGCAAAGAGCAGCGCGATCCCGGCGCCGACGGCGGCGCCCAGCAGCAGGCCAGTGGCAAAGCTGCCGGCATCCCAGCCGGCCCCGCCAACCTCGTCCTGATCATCGGTCATGGCGTCCTCCTCAGGTGACATGGCAAGGTACCCCGGCTTGACCGCCCTTCGCCACCTCACGAAACTTCGGCGTCCCTCCACAGGCCATTCATGACCGCCACGACCGCCGTACCCGAAGAGACCGGCCGCCTGCAGGCCCGCATCGCGGAGCTGGAGCAGGAGCGCCGGAACCTGCTGGCCATCATCGAGATCCTGCAGGAGATCGCGGGATCGCTGCACTTCGTGGACATCATGCAGTCCATCGCGAGGCGACTGGGCGAGGCGTTCGGCCTGGACCGGTCCTCGATCTTCCTGGCCGAGCGGGACGGCCAGACCGCCCGGCTGGTGGCGAGCTTCGAGGATCCCAGCATTCGCAATTACGTGGTGGACCTGGACCGCTACCCGGAACTCCGCCGGGCGCTCCGCGACGGCGAGACCGTCTTCATCCCCGACGTGGAACTCGATCCGGCCCTGACGCACCTGCGCGGCACCTTCGAGTCCCGGCGAGTGCGCACCCTGACGGTGATTCCCATTACCTGGCGGGGCGCGGCCATCGGCGCCATCATGCTGCGCACCTTCCGGGACGGACCGGCCTTCTCCGAGGCCGACCTGCGCTTCTGCCAGGTGGTGGCCGGGCTCACGGCCAAGGCGCTGCGCAACGCCCACCGCTTCGAGCGGCTGCAGCACCGCGTGGGGGTGCCCTCCGGCAGCCACACCCGTGAGCGGGAGCGGGTGGCGCTGATCGGGTTCCTGCGGCGCCTGGTGGACGAATTCGTGGCCCGCGACGGCCCGTGGAGCGAGGGCAGCCTGGCCCGCGCCAGCGCCGAGGAGATTGACCGCCTGGTGGGCGTGGCGCTCACGGTCATCTCCCAGGAAGCCTCGGCCCGATAGCGGGCGGGTGCGCAGCGGGCTCGGCGCCGGTGGACGATCGCCCGCCCGCCACGCCCGGCCCCGACTCCCGGCCACCGTTCCCCATCCACGCTTCCATGCCCGCACCCGCTACCCGCGTCGCCGAACTCCGCCGCCTGCTGGAGCGTGCCAACCACGCGTACTACGTGCTCGACGCGCCGAGATCAGCGACGCCGAGTACGACCGGCAGTTGCGCGAGCTGCAGGCGCTGGAAGCGGCCCATCCCGACCTGCGGACGCCGGACAGTCCCACCCAGCGGGTAGGGGCGGAGCCGGCCTCATCCCTGACCAAGCACACCCATCTGCGGCCGATGATGTCGCTGGCCAACGCCTTCACCGCCGAGGAGCTGAACGAGTGGGAGGAGCGGAACATCCGGATCGCAGCCGACGCCGGCGATGGCGGCTACACCACCGAGATCAAGATTGACGGGTCGGCGGTGAGCCTGACGTACCGGGACGGGGTGCTGGTGAGCGGGGCGACGCGCGGCAACGGCCGGGTGGGCGAACTGATCACCGAGAACCTCAAGACCCTGCCCGACGTGCCGCTCCGGCTGGCCGGCACCGGTCACCCCGGGCTGGTGGAGATCCGGGGCGAGGTCTACATGCCCCGGGCGGCATTCGCGCGGCTCAACCGGGAGCGGGAGTCGGCGGGGGAGCCGCTGTACGCCAACCCCCGGAACACCGCGGCGGGCAGTCTGAAGCTGCTGGACCCGCGGATCACCCGGCGGCGGCGGCTCCGCATGTACGCCTTTCATGTGGAGGTCATCGAAGGTACGCTCGCGGTCCAGACCCAGAGCGAAGTGCTCGACCGGCTGGCGGCGTGGGGATTCGCGGTGGAAGAACACCGCCGGCGCCATCCCGACCTCGCCTCGGTGCACACCGAGGCCGAGCGGCTGCAGGGGCGGCTCAAGGAGCTGCCATTCGACGCCGACGGCGTGGTGGTGAAGATTGACCGCCTGGCGCTGCACCGTGAGCTGGGTTCGGTGAGCGAGCGCGAGCCCCGCTGGGCCATCGCCAGGAAGTTTGCCTCCGAGGTGGTGGTCACCCGCCTCAAGGAGATCCGGATCAACGTCGGCCGCACCGGCGCGCTGAACCCGTACGCCGTGCTGGAACCGGTCGAGGTAGGCGGCGTCACGGTTTCCAACGCCACCCTCCACAACGAGGACCTGATCGCGGAAAAGGACATCCGGGTGGGCGACTGGGTGGAGATCGTCCGGGCCGGGGAGGTGATCCCGCAGGTCGTGGGGCCGATCCGCGACCGGCGCGACGGAACCGAGCAGCCATTTGTGATGCCCGAGCGCTGCCCCGCCTGCGACACTCCGGTGGAGCGGCCGGCAGAGGAGGCGATGCGCTACTGCCCCAACGGCTCCTGTCCGGGGCGGATGCTGGAGGGCATCGTGCACTTCGCCTCGCGTGAGGCGATGGATATCCGCGGTCTGGGCTACGAGCGGGTGCGGCAGCTGCTGGGCGCGGGACTGATCCACGACGTGGCGGATCTCTACGGCCTCACGGTGACCTCAGCTCACCGGCCTGGAGCGGTTCGCCGACCAGTCGGCGAGCCAGCTGGTCCAGGCCATCGCCGCCTCCCGGGAGCGGCCGCTGTCGTTGCTGCTGTTCGGGCTCGGCATCCGGCACGTCGGCAAGACCATCGCCCAGCTGCTGGCCCGGTCGTTCGGGACGATGCAGCGCCTGGCGGATGCGGACGCGGCGGAGGTGGAGGCGGTTCCGGGGGTCGGCCCCACGATCGCCGAGGCGGTGGCCGAGTTCTTCTCCAGCCGCGCCAACCGGACCCTGGTGGCCCGGCTGGAAACGCTGGGTCTCGGCACCACCGAGCCAGACGCCACTCCGGGCGGGGGCGGGACGCTGGCCGGCAAGAGTTTCGTCCTCACCGGCACCCTGCCAACCCTGTCGCGACCGGAGGCCACGGCCCTGATCGAGCGGGCCGGAGGGCGGGTCACCGGCAGCGTCAGCAGGAAGACCGACGCGGTCGTGGCCGGTGCAGACGCTGGCGGCAAGCTCGAGAAGGCCCGGGCGCTGGGCGTGGAGATCATTGACGAGGCCGAGCTGCGCCGCCGGGCGGGCTGAGCGACGGTCCCGCTTGCTCCCTGCACCGTCATCCCCTAACCTTCCAGCTACCCTTCATCGAGACGCCCGCCATGGCCTCAGTCGCCCCATCCACGCCCGCCCGCTGCCTGGTCCTTGGCTGGCAGAGCATCCAGCACCTGAGGCAGGTGCTGGAGCGCGACGTGAGCGGGCAGGCGGCGGGCTGGCTGCAGGAAGCGGGATTTGCCGGGGGTGAGGCGCTGTTCGAGGCCTACACCGAATGGCTGGGAGACCGCTACCAGGTGGGGCGCCCCGCCTCACTGGACGTGCGGCATCTGGGGGAGACCCTGTCCGGCTTCTTCCGCGAATCAGGCTGGGGCGGCCTCGGGGTCACGCCGCTCGCACCGGCGGTCATTGCGCTGGATTCCACCGACTGGTGGGAGTCTGACCCCGCTGCCGGGGCGAGCTACCCCTCGTGCCATCTGTCCAGTGGCTTGCTCGCGGAGTTCCTGAGCCGGGTGTCGGGGACCCCGCTGGGGGTCATGGAGGTGGAGTGCCGCTCGCGCGGTGATGCCCGCTGCCGCTTCCTGGCGGGATCGCCGGAAACGCTGCAGATCGTCTACGGCCGCGTCGCCGAGGGGGCGCCCTACCTCGACGCCCTGACGAGCTGACGCCATGTGCGCCTACAATGTCCGCCAGAACAAGAGCCTGGACCATGAGCCGGCCAAGGGCCCGGCGCGCATGGCCAACACCCTGCGCGAGGCCGGCGCGTGGGCGCTGGGGCTGGCGGTGATGTACGCCGTCTACTGGCTGGTGAAGCGGGTGCTGTTCTAGCCCGCCCGGGCTCGATTCACCGCCTAGAACACCGACACGCCGTCGATAACCACCGGCTGGCGCAGCCCGAGCCCCCAGCCAGACCTGGTCCCGGCCCACTGCGACGACGCGTGCCAGCAGGTCATGGGCGTTGCCGGCGACCGTCACCTCGGGCAGCAGGCCCACGATCTCCCCGCCGCTCACCCGCCAGGCCAGCGACGCCGCCTGCGCGAAGGTCCCGCCGGCGGCGTTGGCCGGAAACGGTCCGCGCAGTCCCTCCAGAACCATCCCGTCTCCTACCTGGCCCAACAGCTCATCCCACGCCGACGCTCCCGGCTCCAGGACCACATTGGTGCACGCCGGCTGGGGCTTCCCGAAGGTGGTGCGACGACCGTGGCCGGTCGGTGACACCCCCACCCGACCGGCGGTCTCCAGATCGTACATCAGTCCCTCCACCACGCCAGACTGGATCAGGGTCAGCGCCCGGCTCGGAACCCCCTCGTCGTCCAGGGGACGCGAGCCGGGCCGGCCGGCCGCGAGCGGATCATCGCGCAGGGTAACCAGGTCGCTGAAGACGGCGGTTCCGCGGCGGCGGGCCAGCGGCGAATTGCCGATGAGCACCGCCTTGCCGGTGAGCGCCTGCTCCACCGGCACCAGCAGGACCGGCAGCGCCGCCGGCAGGAAGGCAATGCGCTGCCGCCCCGTTGTGGCGTCGACGGAGCGTTCCGACCAGGCCAGCTGGCGCCGGAGGTCGGCGGTGAGCCGCTCGACCTCCGGCAGGGACGGCAGGTCGGCGCCGCCGATCCGGCTCCCCACCACGATGCGGCGCCCGTCCTGGACCCGGCTGGCCTCGGCCGCGAGGGTCACCAGCGAGACATCGTAGCCGGCGTTGAGTCCCTGCGTGTTGGCGATCCGCACGGCGCCCAGGGAGCGTTCCACGACCAGGTCGAGGTCCACTCGGTCGCCGCCGAGCCGGTCCCGCACCATGTGGCCCAGCTGGGCCAGGTCCGCGACGGTAGCGGCGGCGGCACGTGGCACATGGGTGAGCACGGAGGGGAGGCGGGAGAGGCGCGGGAGCGCGAGCTGGCTGAGTTCGCCTTCGCGGGCGGAGGCGATGGCCCGGGCGAGCAGCTCCTCCGGATCATCCCCAGAACTGCCGGCCACCCCCGAGCGCGAGTCGGCCACGACCCGGAGGTTGACGCCGTGGTGGGTGGTGGTCGTGGCCGCCACCAGGCGGCCGCTGGTAAAGCGGAGGGTAGTCGTCTCATCCGATTTCTGGACGATGTCGGCTTCGGAGACCCGCCGACCGGCCAGTTCCAGGAGCGCGGCGATCACGCCGGGTCCCCGCTGATGGCGAGCCGGTCAAAGCGCAGATGCGGGGCACCCTCGGCCACGGGAATGTGGGCAAAGCCGTCGCGACTGCAGGCGCTGGCCAGCTGGCTCCAGTGGAAGTCGCCGGCGACGCCATCCAGGCGGTGGAGGGTCTCGCTCACCTCGCCGGACAGGGTGACGGGCTTGACCAGCTCGGCGAGATGGCCATCGCGGATCACCTGGCCCCAGCCGGAGGTGAGTGAGAACCGGCCCATCCAGGCGTGGCCCGCGATGGCATCGGCCAGGTAGATGCCGAAAGGAATCCCCCGAATCAGCTCCTCGAGGGTGCCCTTGCCATTGGAGACATAGACATTGGTCAGCCGGGCGGACGGGGCGTGAGCCAGCTTGGGGGTACGGGCGTTACCGGTCGCGGGCACGCCGGCGCGGGCCGCGGTCTCGCGGGTGTGCAGTCGCCCCACCACCGCGCCGTGCTGCACCAGCAGGGTGTTCTGGGTCGGGGTGCCTTCATCGTCGAAGGGCCGGGCGCCAGTGAGCCCCGAGGCGCTGCCGTCATCGCCCACGGTCAGCAGGTCCGACGCGATCCGCTGGCCGGGGTGGAGCCCGGCATCGGCATCGCGGGCCGCCCGGCCCGCCTCACACAGGTGGCCGACGGTCTGGTGCATGAGGGCCCCGGCGGCGCGGGGATCGAGGACCACGGGGTAGCTGCCCGCACGCACGCGGGCTGCGGCCAGCAATGCTACCGCCCGGCGGGCCGCGGCGCGGAAGGGAACCTCGGCCGCCAGCACGGAGTGCCAGCCACCCGGCACCGCCCAGGACTCGAAGGCACGCTCCAGGAAGTTCTCCTCCCGCGCCATGACCCCGGCCGCCAGCCGAACCGTGGGGCGCAGGTCGTGGAGCTGGACCCCCTCAGAGGTGGCGATCCAGCGTTCCGTCACTGCGTCCCGGTAGCCGGCCCAGGACTCGGTGATACGCCGGTCTGTGGCCAGCATCTCCTGGTTGAGCTGATCCAGGAACCGGCGCTTCTCCGCCAGCGAAATGCCGCGCACGTCGCCATCGAGATCGGCCGCGTGATCGGCATCCTGCACCGGGATGTCCGCCAGCCGTACGGAGGCGGGCATCGGCACCACCAGAGAGAGCTCGTGGGCGCGGGCCACGGCGGCGCGGACGCTGGTGAGCCCCTGGAACCCGGCTACGCCCCAGCCCCGGCCCCGATTGATGCAGCGCACTACCCCGCCCTCTTCGAGCGCGGTGGTGGCGCCCTCGAGCCGGCTGCCGCGGAAGGCGATCGCGGTGCTCCACACCCGCTCCAGCCGGATGTCGGTGTAATCGGCCCGGGAGGAGCGGATGGCGTCGTGCAGGAGGTTCTTCATGGCTGGCCGGGTGCCCGCCCCTCAGCCGTTACCCTTCAGCCACTGGACGTAATCCGGCCGGGTGACCAGCTCGCCGTCGGCGATGATCTCCCGATCCCACGGAAGGATGATGAGCCTGTCGGTTTCGAAGGCATGGAAATCCGGCTGGAAGGGACCGGTGCGGAAGGAGACCGCGGTCCGGACCTCCGCCGGTTTGAGCGCCCGCACCTCGTTGAGCGCCAGCTTCAGGGTGGACCCGGTGTCGCAGGTCTCGTCCACCAGCAGCACCCGGCGCCCGCGGATGGTGCCCGGCGGGCCGGTGACGAGGATCGGATCGCCGCCGGCGTCCTGCCGGGTCACCGCCATGGAGGCGAATTCCAGCTGCAGGATGGACGCCACCACCACGCCGGGGATGACCCCGGCCTTGGCGATGCCGAGGACCACCTCCGGCTGGTACTCGCGGGCCACCTTGAGCGCGAGCGCGCGGCACAGCTCGCCGAAGAACGGCCAGTCGATTTCGAGAATGCCGCGCGGAGCGGGAGATGAAGGGCGTTTCATGGGTCGCAAGCCTCGGTGGCTGTGAACCTTCTAACCTACCGGCCCACGGGGTCCGCAACAACTGGTGGGGCACGTTGCGGCCCCTTCCGGCCGGGGGTATCTTGCAGGATAATTCCCTCCCGATTCGAGAAGGACGTTGTTCCCCGATGAGTCTCTGGCGGCGGTTGTTCGGCGGCGGCAAGTCCGAGAGCCTCAAGCCGCAACGGCTCGACTACCTCAATGAAGCGCTCGCTCTGGAGCGTCAGGGGGATTACGAGGCGGCTCTGACGTCCTATCGGCTGGCCATGCGGGACAATCCCAACGACCCGCGCATTCTCCAGAACATGGCCATTGCCTTCACCAAGACCGGCCAGCATGATGAGGCGATCCGGCATTACCGGCGGGCGCTGCAGCTGGACCCCAGCCTGGTCGGCGCCCACTATGGACTGGCCTTCCGCCTCAAGGAAAAGGGAGAACTGGGGCAGGCCGCCGAGCACCTGCGCGCCTTCCTGGCCAAGCCCCCCCGGGGCCCCGACGCCGAGCGCTGGGTGCGGCACGCGGAGGCCGCCCTGGGCGAGCTGGTGAGCGGATCACCACCGGAACCGTCGTGACCCGGCTCGTCCCCGCCCTGGGCATGCTGCTGCCTGGGCTGCAGCTCGCTGGGAGAGGGAGACGGCGTGGTGGCGCTGGAGGTCTCCACTCCGCGGCCGGCGGTGGTGGAGCAGCACGACACGATCCGGCTGCGGGCCCGCGCCCTGAACCTGCAGGGCGACAGTGTCGCCGCGGCGATCGTTTGGGCGGCGGCGGACACGACGGTCCTGGTGAGCGGCGCCGACTCGCTGACCACTCCCTACGTCTCCGGCACCGGGCGGGTCCAGGCACGGACCGGGAGCCTGCGTTCGGAGCTTGTGAGCTTCACCTTGCGGCGGCGGTCCGACAGTCTGGCGCTGACCGGCCCCGCCGCCGACACGGTCAGCGCGGCGGACAGCGCCAGCGCTCCGCTGGTGGCCGCAGTTCTGTCGCTCACCCCGGACACGGCCGGCATCGGGGGCACCGTGATCCACTATGCCATCGAGCCGGCGGCCATCGGCCTGGTGCGCTTTGCGGGAGATGCGAGCGAGCTGTTTGCCGCCACCGGCAGCACCGGCGCCCCATCGGTCCCGGTGACGCTCAGACGGGTACCCGGCACGACCCAGCCGGCCAGCGTCGTGGTGACGGTGGATGCAGTCCGGCCCAGCGGCCGGACGGTGCCCGGATCGGGGCAGAGCTTCACGGTAGTGTTCGAATAGCCGCAGCCAGCGGTCCATCACGGCAGGCGGCCCACACCAAGCGAAGGACCGTCCCTCCACGGGAGGTTCCCATGGCAGCACCTACCACCCTGAACGAACTCTTCCTCGGCGCCCTCGATCGGTACGCCGATCGCCCGGTTGCCATGCGGGTCAAGCGCAATGACGCCTGGCAGGATATCTCCTACGCGGACGTGCGAGACAGTGTCCTGGCCATCGCCTTCGGCCTGCGGGAGCTGGGCGTGACCGCGGGGCAGCACGTGGCGCTCCTGTCGGAGAACCGGCCGGAGTGGGCGTTTGCGGACTACGCCTGCCTGCTCAACCGCTGCGCCGACGTCCCGGTCTATCCCACCCTCCCGTCGGGCCAGATCGCCTACATCCTCCGGGACTCCGCCGCGGTGGCGATCTTCGTCTCCAGCCGGGCACAGCTCGACAAGATTCTCGACATCCGCAGCCCGGACGTCACGCCCGCGCTGCGCACATCATCGCCATGGACCCCGACGCCACCGGGCCCGGGGTCATGCCGCTCAGCGAGCTGATGGACCGGGGCCGCGCGGCCGCGGCCAAGTATCCCCGCTGGAAAGAGGAGGCCTTGCAGGTCAAGCCGGGTGACCTCGCCACCCTGATCTACACTTCGGGCACCACCGGCGACCCCAAGGGCGTCATGCTGACGCATGGCAACCTGACCAGCAACGTGGTGACGGCCAGCGGCTGCATCGCCCTGGTAGACGGCGACGAGGCCCTCTCCTTCCTGCCGCTCTCGCACGTCTTCGAGCGGATGGCCGGGCACTACCTGCTGTGGCACGCCGGCACGCTGGTCAACTACGCCCAGAGCATCGACACGGTGTCGGCCGACATGCTCGAGCGGCGGCCCACCGTGGTGCTGTCGGTGCCCCGGCTGTACGAGAAGATCTATGCCCGGGTGCTGGAGGGATCGGCCAAGTCGCCGGTGAAGAAGAAGATCTTCGCCTGGGCGCGACGCTGGGGGGAGCAGTGGACCGACCTGGTGCTGGCCAAGCAGCCGGTGCCCGGAAGCATTGCGCTTCGCAAGGCCATCGGCGACAAGCTGGTCTTCTCCAAGCTGCGGGCCCGCACTGGCGGCCGGCTCCGGTTCTTCGTGTCGGGCGGCGCACCGCTTTCGGCGGAGATCGCCAAGTTCTTCTATACCGCAGGACTGCCGATCTTCGAGGGATACGGCCTGACGGAGACCTCGCCGGTGATCTCGGTCAACACGCCAGACGCGATCCGGATGGGCACGGTGGGCCGGCCGATCCCGGGGGTCGAGGTCAAGATCGCAGGAGACGGCGAGATCCTCTGCCGCGGCCCCAACGTGATGAAGGGGTACTACAACAAGCCCGAGGCCACCCGGGAGGTGCTCGATGCCGATGGCTGGTTCCACACCGGCGACATCGGCGAGCTCGACCCCGCGGGCTTCCTGCGGATCACCGACCGCAAGAAGGACATCATCGTCACCGCCGGCGGCAAGAACATCGCCCCGCAGCCGATCGAGAACCGGGTCAAGACCAACCCGTTCATCGTCAACGCAGTCATGATCGGCGACAAGCGCAAGTACCCCGTGATGCTGATCGTCCCCAACCTCGAGGCCCTCCGCGGGTGGGCCGCCGAGCGGCAGATGAGCGTCGGCGATGACGCTGCCCTGATCGCCGATCGGGAGGTCAACGACAAGATCGAGCGGGAGGTGAAGCGGGCGCTGCGGGACCTGGCCCACTTCGAGATGCCCAAGAAGGTGCTGCTGATCGAGCGGGATTTCTCGATCGAGAGCGGCGAGCTCACACCCACGCTCAAGGTCAAGCGGCGGATCGTCGAGAAGAACTACCAGAAGCAGATCGACGCCCTCTACGCCGAGCCAGCCCCCGCGGGGGCCTAACCGGCGCCAGGCAGGCAGCACCACACACGGCCCTCCGGATCCGTCCGGGGGGCCGTGTCGTTCCCGGTTCAGGCGGTCCGGCCCACCCACCAGCCCGCGGCGCTGGCCAGCAGCTCGAACCCCGCCTCATCCGGCACCGGGCCCTGCCCGCTGATCCTGAGGCCCGGAAGCACCGCCGCCAGCGCCCGGCGGCGCCAGAGGGCGTCCTCGCCCTCGGGCAGTCCCAGCACCACCCCGCGCTGGGAACGGGCCTTGAGCGGAAAGCTGGGCGAGTAGAGCACGGTGACCCCAGGGACGCCGGCCAGGTCCGCTACGGGATTCACCGCCGCGAAGTGGACCCCGGGAAGCAGCGGCCGCAGGTCCGGCGCGAATCCGGCCGCGCTCCCTACCAGGGTCAGATACCCGCCGGGACCCTCCAGCTCCAGGAAGCTCAGGATCGCGGCAGCGTCGGGAACCCCGCCGCCGGGCGCCACCGCCGGGGCGTGCTGCCCCGGCCGGATGCCGAAGTGCACCACCCCTGCGGTCACCGGATACTCCCGATTACAGACCGGACAACCCAGGAACCCGCGCTCCACCTCCCGACCGGTGACGGCGTCGGGGATGAGAACGAGGTACGCCTCATCATGCTCGGCGGGACAGCGAAGATGGTCGGTGAGTTCGATGAACATTGATGGGGAGCTATCAGCGATCAGCTATCGGCTATCGGCTATCGGCGTCGGATAGCGGATAGCTCTCACGGCCGGAACACCACCCACGTCAGCTTCCCCTCTTCCACCGTGACGCGGCGAAACACCTTCTTCCCGCCGATCTCGGTGCCGAGGATATAGCTGCCGGGCGGGACGTCGCTCACGGCGAAGTGCTCGCCGTAGAGCGGGTGCGGGTGGGCACGATCGCCATACGTCTCGGCGAAGGAGAACGGCGTCTCCACCGGATCGGGCTTGACCAGCCCGTAGATCCGCGCCTGCGGCACGGGCTTGCCGGCGGCATCGAAGACCTGGCCGGCCACCAGGCCGGTCCCCGGCAGGGGATCGATCCACAGCTCCGGGTTGGTGGTGTATGCGGGATAGCGCTGCAGGGAGTCCACCACCAGCGCGACATCGTCCCCGGGAGCGGCGTGCACCTCGAGGTGCAGGTGATCGTTGGTGGCCCGGCCGGTGTTACCGACCCGCGCGATTCGCTGCCCGGTGCTCACCAGTTCGCCGACCGAGACATCCAGTTCGGAGTTGTGGTAGTAGACGCTATAGACCGTGAGCGGCCCGTCGGGACCGGCCACGGTGGTGTCGTGGCGGATCGCCACGGTGAGCGCCCCCTGCTCGGCCCGGCCGGCGTAGACCACCTTGCCCGGGCCGATGGCCAGCACCGGGGTGCCGTCGGGATTGTTGAACTCGACCCCCTGGTGCTGCTGGAAGTTGCCGCCCATCGTGGAGCCGTAGCGATAGGTCTGGTCGACGAAGGCGTTGTCGGAGCGGTCGATGGGGCGGCGGAACCAGGTAGTGCGCGGGGCCTGGCGGCTCGCCGGCCGCCGCCGAGGCGCGCTTGAAGCAGGGCGTGGTGTCGGCCGCGATGCGGAGTCCGCAGGGCGAGCCGCGCCACGGGCGCCCGCCCAGCAACAGCTGGTTGCGGGGCGCGAACCGGGGAAAGGCGACGGCTTCCCGCCGGCGCTCGTTCGGAGTGAGCACCAGCCGCTCGTTGCCGCGCAGGGTGGAGATGATGACGCCCTGCCGGTCGAAGCCGATCCGGCGGACGTATTCGCTGCTGAGCAGCGGCGAAGGCGGTGTCGGCCGGGCCCCGGGCAAGCGGACCCACGCTGTCGCCCAGGGCGACCCAGTGTGCGCCGTCGTCGGCGGTCATCTGGATGCCGTCGGCGGTGGCCACCCAGACCGTGTCCCCGCGGACGACGATCCCGTCCGGCGCCACGTACTGCCACTCGGGGCCCAGCTGGCTGAAGGTCCAGTTGGTCCAGGTCTCCCCGCCGTCGCGGCTTACTCCCCAGCCGTTGCCCAGGGTGCCGTACCAGATCTCGCCCCGCTTGCCGAAGGCGAAGGCATGGACGAAGTCCCAGGAGATGCTGGTCCCGGTGGTGTCACGGCGGAGCTGCTCCCAGGCGGTGGCGTCCGGGGGGAGACGGAAGATCCCGCGGCCGTAGGTCCCGACCCACACGCGTTCCGCGGGGATCACGGCTCACGGCCAGGACGTGGGTGCCGAAGCCGGAGGAATCGGGAAGCGGCGGAAGGGTCTGGGCCCAGAGCACCGCGCCACGGTGGCCCGCGGTCCCCGGCGGGGCCCCAGGCAGCAGCGCGAGGGCGAGGACGGCCGTGACGATCGTGCGGAGGGTCATGGAGTGGCGACTCGCACCAGTGGTCGTGGGTGAGCGGCGCAGGCCGATCCGGTCAGCTCAAGGAAGTGGGCGACAGCCGGAGCCATTCCACGTTGGCATGAGGCGGGCGGGTGGCCGCGAACAGGACGGCGTCCGCCACGTCGCTGGGGCGCAGCATCAGTGCCCGGCGCAGGAACCCGGGGCGGGCATCGGGATCGAACGGATCCCAGATGGGGGTGTCGGTGGAGCCGGGCGAGATCAGGGAGAAGCGTACGCCGGTGCCCTGGTACTCCGCGCTGAGCGCCTCATGCAGGCCGCGCACCGCAAACTTGCTGGCGGTGTAGGCGCTGTTCTCGGAAAACCCCAGGTGGTCGCAGGTGCTGCCGATGGTGATGTGGATGCCCGCGCCGGCGCCCCGCATGGCCGGCAGGAGGCCCTGGGCCAGCACGAACGGAGCGCGGACGTTCAGGGCCAGCTGCCGGTCCAGGTCGGCGGGGTCGGTCTCCTCGAAGGGCCTGAGCAGGAACAGCCCGGCGTTCTGCACCACGATGGCGGGAGTGCCCCACTCGGTGAGGATGCGAGTGGTGGCTCGCACGATGCCGGCGGTCTGGGAGAGATCGCAGGTGAGGTCCCGGAACGCCCCATGGGTTCCATCGGGCAGCGAGCGGGACAGCCGCACCACCGTGGCGCCCGCCCCGGCCAGCGCCCCGGCCACGGCCTCCCCGATGCCGCGGGAGGCACCGGTGACCACGGCGAGCGACCCTTCGAGCGGGTTCATTCGCCCCCGCGACCGTGGACCAGTCGCAGGAACTCCTCGCGGGTGCGGATGTCGCTGCGGAAGATCCCCCGCACCCCGCTGGTGACGGTACGGCTGTTCTGCTTCTCGACGCCCCGCATCGCCATGCACAGGTGGGTGGCCTCGATCAGGACCCCCACGCCGTGCGGCTCCAGCACGTCCATGATGGCGTCCGCGATCTGGTCGGTCAGGCGCTCCTGCACCTGCAGGCGGCGGGCGAAGACCTCCACCAGTCGGGGCAGCTTGGAGAGCCCCACGATCCGGCCGTTGGGGACGTAGGCCACGTGCGCGCGGCCGAAGAACGGCAGCAGGTGATGCTCGCAGAGCGAGTACAGCTCGATGTCCCGGACCAGGATCATGCTGCTGTGCTCTTCCTCGAACAGCGCATCTCCGACCGCGTCCATGACCGACAGGCCGTAGCCGCGGGTGAGCCAGCGGAGCGACTTCTCCACCCGCTCCGGGGTCTTGACCAGGCCCTCGCGGTCGGGATCCTCGCCGAGGGCCTCGAGGATCCGGCGCACCTCGTCCTGGAATCCCACCGGCACCGTGGCAAGGGTATCAGCGCCCATCGTAATCGACATAGTTCCTCGGGGTCTCCCACAGGCGCAGGCGCAGCAGCCGTCCCGACGGAATCGCGGGCGCGAGCACCTGCCAGCAGTACGCCGCGATGTTCTCCGCGGTAGGGATGTGGTTGGCGAAGTGGGGCACGTCGAGATTGAGGTTCTTGTGGTCGAGGTGCGCCAGCAGCTTCTCCTCGACCAGATGTTTCAGTACGTTCATGTCCACCACGTAGCCGGTCTCGGGGTCGATCTCCCCCTCCACGGCCACGTCCAGCTCGTAGTTGTGGCCATGAAAGTTGGGATTGGCACATACCCCGAAGATCCGGGCGTTCCATTCATCGGAACGGCCGGGGTGGTAGAGTCGGTGCGCGGCATTGAAGTGCACGCGGCGGGTGACGGTACAGGTCGGCATGCGAAACCGGTCGATTCGAGTGGCTGGAAGATCGCCGGTGCCCCGCCACGGTCAAGCCGTGCACCCAAGAGTGTCAAACAAACGGGCACCCGGCGTCCGGCCGGTGCCCCGGGGGATGGCGAGGCGACGCCGAAGAGGTTTATTGAAGCCCGACGAAAAAGATGGCGCCCTCACCACAACTTCTGTCTTCCCCCGAGGGGCATGGCATCAGTCGCAGTATCTGGGCCCTTCACCGGACCTGTTGGCTCAATAACGTGGTTCCTCGACGCCGCTTTCCTCGAAGATAGGACGCGGCGCACCCACCGTCAACGCAGCAACGGAGTCCCGACCATGTCGCTCACCCTGCTCGGCGCCGTCCTCGCCCTGCTCCTGTGGATCCTGGTAACCTTCGTGATGCCCCTGGGCCCGGCCGGCGCCAGCCTGCACCTGCTCCTGGGGGTCGCGGGCGTGCTGTTCGTCCGCTGGTGGGCGCTGCGCCGGCCGGCGTAGCCGCACCGCAGCCCCGCCACCATCCCCGGACCCGCCCCTTCGACGGCCGAGACCACCCGATGCCCGAACCGACCAACCGCGACCTGATGCCGGGCCTGCTGGCGGGCCTCCTGTACCTGCTCCTGCTGGCCTCGGTGCGCGAGATCCTCACCCCGCCGCTACTCCTGCCGCTGGTGGTGGTGGCGCTCTGGCCACTCCGGGCCCGGCCGGGAGTGAAGCCCGGCCATGGTGATCGCCGGGGTGCTGACGCTGTTCTGGGGCCTCAAGCTCTACGGCGGCCTGCTGGGACCCTTCCTGCTGGCGCTGGCGGTCGCGTACCTGCTCGCACCGCTGGTGGCGCGGCTGGAGCGGCGCGGCATCGGTCGCGGCCTCGCCATCGTGATCGTCACCCTCCCCCCGGTGCTCGGGGGCATCGCCTTCCTGGTCTACGCCGGTCCGGAGGTGTGGCGCCAGGCGATCACCCTGGTCAACACCCTGCCCCGGTTCGCCACCACGATCTTCGACTTCCTCTCCGGTCTCCGCAGCCGGATCGAAGGGCTGGCCTTCCTGACCGACCAGCAGCGGAGCTGGGTCCATGGGCTGGACGCCGAGCAACTGGGTGTCCTGCTGCGGCAGAACGCCGACGCGCTGCTCGGCGAGCTGGCCGACTGGGGGCTGGCGCTGCTGCACCGCCTGGGCACGATCGTCGGCTTCCTGGGGTACCTCGTCGTGACCCCGGTGGTCGCCTTCTACCTGCTGCGGGACTGGTCACCCCTGCTCAGCTTCACCGAAGGGCTCATCCCCCGGGCACAGCGCGGTCCCGCCGTGGCGTTCATCGAGGAATACGATCAGGCCCTGGGCAAGTTCGTGCGGGGGCAGCTCATCGAGGCCACCCTGGTGGGTACCCTGACGGGGGTGGGCCTGGCGGTCCTGGGGGTGCCCAGCGCGCTCCTCCTGGGCGTCATCGCCGGCATCTTCAACCTGATCCCCTACATCGGGCTGGCCATCTCGATCGTCCCGGCCATTATCGTGGCGCTCACCATGCCGGCGCCGCTGGCGGGACTGCTCCGGGTGGGCGCCGTCTTCCTGGTGGTGCAGTTCATTGACGGGTCGGTGACCGGGCCCCGGATCGTGGGCGGCTCGGTAGGACTGCACCCGGTGGTGACCATGCTGGCGCTGGCGTTCGGCGGGGCGATGCTGGGCTTCGCGGGGCTGCTGCTGGCGGTGCCCATCGCGGTGCTGATCAAGATGATCGGGGCCCGGGTGCTGGCGAGCTACCGGACATCGGCGGTGTACGCGGGGTGAGGCGGGGGTGGAGTTGGGAGTTGGATCCAGACTTCGGCACCTTCCAAATCGCAACTCCTAGATCTCCCAGTTGGACCAGACCACCGCGCCGGGCTGGGGCTCGACCTCCTCGAACCCTGACAGCGACATCCGGAGGTCGGTCCAGTGGGCCCGGTAGCCCAGCCGAACCGCCCGGAGGTAGGCATCGCCCAGGCCGGTCTGACTGCGGAGCGTGACTCGCCGGATGTTCTGGGCCAGCGCCGCCGACTCCAGCGCGGCGATCACGCGTTCGAACTCCTCGCCATCGACTGCGGCCAGTTTGAGCACCCGGAGTTCATCCGCCGGGCGGCCAGCAGCCAGCGGCGCGGTGTGGAACAGCGCGAAGCCGGCGAGCGCCCCGGCCGCATCCCGCACCAGCAGGGTATCGCCGATGCGGAGGTCCGCCGTGGTCTGCAGTTCGCGGGTATAGTCGGCTGCCGGGCAGCAGCCGGCCGGTGAGTTCGGCGCAGGCCCTCAGCCGCTCCGCCCGCGCGGCGCCGGCCGCGGAGAGGAGCTCCGGCTGGCGTACCGGCCGACGTTCGAGGTCGCGCACCAGGGTAACCGTCAGATGCCCGGGGACGAACCCGAGCCGGCTGTAGAAGCCGATGTTCTCCACCGTGCGCGGCATGGTTTCGAGGCCGATCGTGCGCGCCCCGCGCTGGCGGAGCCAGTGGATCCCCGCCTGAATCATCTCCTTGCCGAGCCCGGCGCCCTGGCGATCGGGCTGTACCGCGAGCGGGCCCATCCAGCCTTCCCGCCCCGACAGGTGCACCATGTTGAAGCCACAGATCTGGCCGTCGCCGTCGCGCCAGATCATCGCGCCGTCGCCGGCATCCTCGAGCGCGTAGCGCCAGATGATGGGGTTGAGGTGGGGCACCCGGACGCCGGTCATGCCGTCGCGGCGATAGCGGTCGGTGAAGGAGTCCGCGAAGACCCGGTTGAGCGGATCGATGTCGCGAAGGGTCGGCCGCTCGGGGCCGTGGATCGCCCGATCAGGCAGCCAGGCCATCGCCGGCTCCAGGTTGTTCGTCCCGCACCCGTGCGGCACCGCGCTGCTGGTCGAACTCGACCCGGAGCACCCGGTCGAACCCCTCCCGCACGGTGTCGATGTGAGTGATGAGAATGACCTGCGGGAAGCGATCGGCCAGACTGCGGAGCAGGTCCACCACTGCGGTGCGCCGCTCCTCGTCCAGCGAGCCGAAGATCTCGTCCAGCACCAGCAGGGAGAGTGGCTGGCCGGCCCGGTCGGCGATCATCTGGCTGATGGCCAGCCGGAGCGCGAGGTTGGCGACATCTTCCTCGCCGCCGGAGATGACCGGCTTGGGCTCGCCGCCTTCCATGATGGTGGCCTCGTAGGCCTCATCCAGCTCCAGTTCGGTGTAGCGGCCGTTGGTGAGGTCGCGGAGGAAGGTGCTGGAGATGTCCGACAGGTCGGGCCGGAGCTGCTGGTTGAGGTCGGTCCGGAGATCGGTGAAGGCCCGGTCCAGCTCGTTGTGCAGCGCGAGGTCCCGGGCCGCCACCCGGGCCTCCTCCTCGCGCCGGGCCCGTTCCTCCCGGCGTCGGAGCATGGCCCGGTCGGCCTCCTCCGCGGCAGCCAGCTCCGCCCGGGCCCGCACCACTCCCACCGCCGCCTGCTGGCCGGCGCCTTCGGCCTCTTCCCACTCGTCCCGCGCCGTGGTCCAGGCTGCATCCGAGTACCCCAACCCGGTCAGCTGCTCCTGCAGCCGGCGCAGTTCGGCTTCCATGTCCGACAGGCCGCGCTCGGCTGATTCCGCCTGGGACACGAGCGCCTCCGCCATGCCGGCACGTTCCCGCAGCCGCTCGGCCTGCCGGTCCAGCGGCTCCAGTTCGGCGATCCGTTTCTTGACCTGGGTGTGGCGGGCGGGGTCGTACTGCGGGGCCGCCGCGCCCACCTGTTGCTCGAGCAGCTGCACCTGCCTCTCCAGCCGGGCCTGCTCGTCGCGCAACCGGGGCGCCTCCTGCAACTGGGCCTGGAACCGGGCGAGTTCGGCCCGGACCGCGTTGAGCCCGCGCTCCAGCTCGGTGCGGCGGCGGGCCAGGTCGCCGAGCTCCGGGGGCTCGGTAGCCAGCTGCTCGATCCGCGACTTGTAGTAGTTGCCGTTGAAGCGGACCTCTTCCAGCTGGCGGTCCAGCATGCCCAGCACGGTGGGGAACTCACCGCCCAGCGGACGGGCGCAGGTGGGACAGGCGCCCGCGGCCCCCGCCTGCTGGATCCGTTCCACCTGTTCCTTCAAGTCGCGATACTGGTCGCGCAGCGTATCCCGCTTGGTGGTGGCCTCCTGCAGGTCGCGGTCCCAGGCGGAGCGGCGCTCCCTGGCCTGCTCATCGAGCGCGTCGAGCTCCTGCTCTGCACGCTCGACCTTGCCCCGGGTCGCTTCGACGGCGTCGGCGGGCGGCAGGCGGCCGGCCTGGGCCCGGACGGTCTGGAGGCCTGTCCGGGTGTGTTCGAGTTCCGCCACCAGACCCTGGCGCCGGATGTAGGCGGTCATCTGCTCGTCGAGGTGGACCAGCTCGCGGCGCAGCGCTTCCAGCGGCTCCAGCTCGGGCCCCAGCGCCTCGAGCTTGCTCTTCGCCTCGTTCGCGAGGACCAGCTGCCGGTCGAGCTGCTGGAAACTCTCCCTGGCGTTGCTCACCTTGTGCTCGGCCAGCCGGAGGTCCGACTGGAGCGCACCCACCCGTTCGCGCAGCTGCTGCAGCGCCTGCCAGCGCGGCAGCACCAGCTGTCGGCGGGCCAGGGCGGTCGTCTCCAGGCCCGATGCCCGGGTGACGCCCTCCCCCGCCAGCACCAGACGCTCGCGGACCGTCTCGGCCTCGCGGTCGAGCTCGGCGACGTCGGGCAGCAGCTGCTGCAGCGCCTTGAGGCGGGCGGCGACCTCCTGGCGTCCTTCACGCAGCCGTTCCTGCGCCCGCCGCAAGCGGTCGTAGCCCAGCACCCGGGAGAGGAACTGGGCCCGGGCCACTCCGGTCATGGCCCCCATCACCGCCAGCTGCTTCTGGCCGGTGAAGTAGGTGTTGAAGAATTCCTCGCGGTTCATGCCCAGGAGGCGCGCCACCTTGTCGGTCACGCTGACAAGGCTGTTGGCGACGGGCGCCGGGTCCGAATCCTGGAACAGCTCGGCGTTGTTGAGCGAGCGGACGATGTTGTAGCGATGGGTACCCAGCGAGAAGTCGAGCTCGACCCGGACCGGGACCCGTGCTCCCGCGCCCCGGCGGCGAATGGTATCGCGAGTGCCCCGGGCGGCATCACTGCCATACAGCGCCCAGGCGATCGCCTCGAGCAGCGTCGTCTTCCCGGCGCCGTTGGGGCCGATGATACCGGTGAGCCCCGCGCCGAGGACCAGTTCGGTGTCCTCGTGCTGGCGGAAGTTGATGAGCCGAAGGCGGTCGATCTGCATCAGCCCTCCGCCCACTCCCGCTCGACCGACTCCATCAGCTCCCGCCCCCGCTGGACCAGGGCCGCCCGATCCACCCCGGCGGGGAGCGGGCGACCCTCCAGGAACTCCTCCACCAGCTCCGGCAGAGTGCGCCGGCGTCCGGGTGCACCCGAGGCGCTGCGGCGTTGCAGGTCGGGGCGGCGAAGGTCGAGCTGATAGTGCAGCGCCTGCGACTTGAGCGCGCGCACCGCGGTGTGGTTGATTTCGCGACCGATGTGACGGGGCGTGTTGCGCACCACCTGCCGGACGATCTGATCGGCGTGTCCACCGGGCACCGCGGCGACGGCATCGGCAATGAGCTGATCGAGGTCGGCCGCGGTCCTGCCGTGCGCGTCAATCGCCGGGAGGTCATACAGCCGCCGGGCTGGCGGCACCGCGTACCGCTCCACCCGGCCGGTGGCGAGATCCGCCAGCAACCAGCCCTTTCCGCCCAGGCCCTCCTCCCGCTCCTCGGTCAGTTCCCCCCACGGGTTGGGACTGACGTACTCGAGCGAGCCGCTGTACCAGACGCGGGGCGCCACTTCGCGCTGCACGTGATAATGCCCCAGGGCAACGTAGCCCCACCCGCCCCGGGCGAGATCGGCCTGGGTCACCACTGCGCCGCCGTACTCCAGCCCGGAACGGTCCGCAGGAAAGATGCCCTCGACCTCGCCGTGCAGGGTCAACACCTGGTACGGCTCGTCGCCGGCGGGCTCCAGGACCGGCCGCTCCGGGGCCACAAGGGCGTTGTGCGGCACCGCCAGCACGCTCAGCCCGAGTCGCGGATAGGCCAGGCGGCGGGCTTCGTCGGCGACAACGTCCGCCCCGAGCGACTCGAACAGGGTCAGGATCGAGCCGGTCTCGACCGAGCGGGGTGTGTCGTGATTGCCGGCGATGATGACGACTGGGGCATCGGGCAGCGCCTCCCGTAGCCGGTGCACCTGCTGGAAGGCGAAGAGAATAGCCGGATTGGTCGGACGCACGGAGTGGAACAGGTCTCCCGCCACCACGACGGCGTCGGGGCGAGCCTGGATGACCTGGTCCACCGCCCGGCGGAAGGCGGCCGCCACATCCGCTTCACGCTGGTTCAGGCCGTTGGGCGTCTGCCGGTGATACTGCCGAAAGCCGAGATGCAAGTCGGCGAGGTGTGCGAGTTTCACGAGAGGGGAATCTGGCGGGGGGAGGGGATGGAAGTAAGAGGCGGCGGCGGATGCTGATTTCGGGGTTACCTCTTTGCCTCGACCCCATTGCCCAGAGCGCAGCTGACCGGCGGGCTCCTCCCGGGCCAGCTACCAGTGCACCTATGACTACTCTCCGGTGGAAGGGGTGCGGTCTCGGTCGGACCGCACCTGGACGGCAGGGCGGATCGTGGAAGTGCGCGGAGCCCGCGCACGAGCAACCAGCATCAGGCCTCAGGCATAGGGGTCGCCGCCGCTGCGCTTGAGCGGTGCGACGCCCCGCCGGGCGGTCACCTCCCGCTCCACCCGCTTGCCCAGCTGGGCGGTGAAGAACGCCAGCGGATGGTCCGGCCGGACCCGGCGGGTGGCGTGGAGCGCCCGCCGCACATCCTCCTCACGCCGGCCCTCGATGAGCGGCTCCAGCCGCGCCAGCGTGATCGCCGGATCCAGCGCCCGGAGCTGCCGCGCCACCGCCGGCGCGAAGGCCACGTCCACGGCCGGCGGGAACCGCTCGACCCCGAGCCGACCGGTGAGCACCGGTGGCCGGGGGAACTTGACGAACAACGGCTGGGTGAAGTGCGGGTGCCGTACCATCAGCTCGCCCTTGGGCAGCGCCGCCAGCTTGGCCCGGGTGGCGGGCGAGAGAATGCCGTACCCCGGCGTGGCCAGCTCGTCCATGTCCATCCGGCCGAAGAACGCCGTGCCGGCGTTCCCGACGATCCGCCGCGGAGCACCTGGCTGCGGAACTGCTGGGCGCTGAAGAGCACCAGCCCGAGATAGCGGCCCCGCTCGGACAGGTCGAGCAGCATCCGCCTGACGTAGGTGTCGGCACCGTCGGCGGGAGCGTACTTGTTCAGCTCATCCACGAAGACCACCACGTGGTCCACGCCCAGGTCGCGCCGCTCCAGGTGTTCCCGCAGCTGGGAGACCAGCCGGGCAAAGACCAGGTCCTGCACCAGCGGGTCGAGGCCGGCCACGTCCACGACGTGGAGGCTGCGATCCTCGAACTTCCCCCACGGCAGGTCGCTGGCGTGGCCATCGTCGGTGACCAGCCCCTTGGCGCGGACGCTGATGTTGCCCAGCCGGTTGCGCACCTTGCGGATGGTGGCCACGTGGTGGGTGCGCCAGACCTCCGCCCCGCGCGCCTGCGACCTCCAGGAACTCGAAGATCCGGCGGAAGAAATCTTCCAGGTCGGCGAAGCTCCGCACTTCGAGCGGGCGCTCGGAGAGGGTGATGTCGTGGAACTCGCGCCCCACCACGCGCTCCTTGAGGAAATCGATCAGCGCGCCCGGCCTTGGCATCCACGTCATCCCGGTTGAGCAGTACCTCGGCGTAGTCGAGCACCTCGCGGAGGCCCCAGATGAGCGGCACCGTGTTGCCCGCCAGCGACTCGTTGGTCCTGAGGGTGTTCAGGTTGACCCCGTCCGCCTTGTACGGGGCGTAGTAGCGCACGTTGGCGAACGGCTCCGGGGCCACGCCGAGACGGGCGTACAGCCGCCGGTCCTCCTCGGACAGCTCCGCGGGCTGGTCCAGGAAGCAGAGGTCGGGGCCCTTCACGTTGAAGCAGACCGCCGCCACGCTGCCCCGGTGCGCCGGGAAGGTCTGGAAGATGCTGGAAAGGAGGAACTGCGCGGCGCTGGTCTTGGTGGCCAGGCCGGAGACCCCGGTGATGTTGAGGTGGGCCGCCTCGGGACCCAGCAGGAAGTCGGCGTCGAGATAGATCGGCGCCTCCAGCCCGCCGGCCGCATACACCCCGATGGGAATGCCGGTCGGCGCCTCGCCGTCCAGGAAGGCGTCCATCCGGAGCGCGGTGCTCACGTCGGCATCCGCCGCCAGGAAGACCGTGCCGAGCGGTACGGGCTGCAGCGGCTGTTCGGGGATCTGCCGCAGCACGGCGGCGGTGTACAGCCGGATCTCGGCGCGCTCGGTCGGGGCTGCTCCGGCCAGCGCCGGGTCGCCGTCGGCGCCGATCACGTCATGGATCGGCCGGTCCAGGTCGGAATAGGCGAACCCGTCGGTGACGATCCCCAGCACGCTCCGCCCTGGGGCATCCACCCGCACGATGGCGCCGATACCCACCGGCGATTCCCGGGCGGTCCAGAAGTGGAACTGATGCGGCGTGGCAGGCTTGAGTTCGGTGGCGACGACGCGGCCGACGGGGGGGAGAGCGGACATGCGGGGAAGATAAGCGGCAGGCGAACGGCGCGGACCGGAGGGCATCACGCCCCGTTCGGCGCGCTCCGGGCGTGTCGGGCAGGCGGGCTACCGCGCGCCCGAGGCCCGCAGATACTCCTCCACCGCCCGAATGCCGTAGAGCAGGCGGTCCCACCGGGCGTCGGGGGTGCTGACCGGGGCCCGTTCGGCCAGCAGCCAGCGGGAGAGTTGATCGGCCTGGGCCAGCGAATCCAGCGTCGGGGCCACCTCCACCCGGATGAGCCCGTGCAGCAGGTCTTTCCCCTCCCAGGGCCACAGCCTCAGGGCCCACGAGTAGACCGGGGCCACTTCGTGGCCCGCTGGCAGGAACACCGGCGAGCGTGCTCCGGCCGGGAGCCTGAGATAGGCCTCCAGGTCGGCATCGGCGAACGGTAGCGTCGAGTGGCTCTTGCAAACACCAATCATGTGCGGGTCCAACGCCCACTGGGGGCTCTCGGCGAGCGAGCCATCGATGATCAGCCACGCCGCGGAGATCTCACGGTAGCGGTGCCCGATCTCCACCTCCAGCCGGCCCCGCGCACCGGTCCACTTCCCGCCGGGCCAGCATGAAATCGTGCACCGGATGCGGCGGGCCATCCTCGGGCAGGGCCACCGCCTGGTGGCCCGCGGCGGTGTCCCCCAGTTCCAGCAGCACCTCCGGGCGGGCGATCAGGAGCCGGCGTCGGGCCACCACCGCCACGTGCAGCTGGCGATCTCGCCGTTCCAGCACCGCCGCGCCGATCTCGGCCACCACCACGGGGCTCGAGCCGGCGTAGGCCATCACTTCATAACGCTGGGTGCCGTCGAGGAAGGCCACAACGCCGGGCCACGGCTCGGGCACGCCCACCGGGGTACCGCCCACCGGCCGGTCCTCCAGCAGCCGGGCCGGCCGAATGGTCGCCTCCTCGGCGCGACCCTCGCTCGCGGCGGGAATCCAGGTCGCGGGGGTGAACCCACGTGCCGCCACCGCGCGGCGCAGGCGGGTCCAGGACGGCGAGGTCATGCCCGGCGACCCGGCCAGCCGGCGACTGGGCGGCGTGCTGGCCGGGTGAGTCCTTGCCTCACGCGCGGGCTCCGCTGCCCGTCGAGGCCGGCGCCGCGCCGAGGCGGGTGATCAGGGCCAGGATCCGGTCCAATGCCATCTCCAGGTCCTTGTCACTGGCAGCATAGCTCATGCGCACCCAACGATCGTCCCCGAACGCGGCGCCCGGAACCATGGCAACGCCGGCGCTCATGGCCTGCTCGCAGAAGGCGCTCCCGGTGTGGGCCAGCCCCGGGGTGACCCCATCCACCCGAAAGAAGAAGTAGAACGCGCCGGTCGGCTCCACAAACTCGACCCCGGGGGCCTCGGCCCGAAACCGCTCGACCACCCGGTCGCGGCGACGACGGAACGCGGCCACCATCTTCTGGACGTCCTGTTCCACCCGCTCGTCCATGAAAGCCGCCGCCGCGGCCCACTGGGCCGGGTGGTTGGCGCCGGTGGTGGTGTGCGACTGCAGCGCGGCCATCGCCTTGGCCACCGGCATGGGCGCATAGGCAGAACCGATCCGCCAGCCGGTCATGGCATAGGCCTTCGAGGCCCCGTAAATGAGCACCACGCGCTCGCACAGCTCTTCCGGCAGATCCAGGAACGACGGCGCCGGGCCGTTGCCGTAGTAGATCCGGCGGTAGATCTCGTCGGCGATGATCCAGACCTTGTTCCGAGCCGCCCACTCGGCGATGGCCCGGATTTCGGTGGCGGAGTAGGTCGCGCCCGTCGGATTGCAGGGGGAGCAGAGAATCAGGCCCTTCACCAGCTTGTCGGTGCGCTGCTCCAGGTCCTTCACGCTCACCTTGAGGCCCCATTCGGGATCTCCCGGGACGGCCACCGGTTCGGCGCGGCAGAGCGAGACGATCTGGGGATAGGAAACCCAGGCCGGGGAGGGGATCAGCACCTTGTCCTTCGGTCCGAACAGCGAGAAGCAGGCGTTGAAGATGGACTGCTTGGACCCGCTGCTGACCACGATCTGGTCGGGGTTGATGGCCCGACCGCCCGACATGAGCGAGAGGCTCCGGCCGATGGCGGTGCGCAGCTCGGGAATGCCGATGTTGGCGGGGTAGCGGGTCATGCCGCGCTCGATGGCCTGGATCCCCGCATCCGCGATGGGCCTGGGCGTATCGAAGTCGGGTTCACCCACGCTGAGGTCCACCACGTCCTCGCCCGCCGCGCGGCGGCGCTTGGTTTCGGCGCCGATGGCGACTGTCTCGGAGGGCTTGAGGTACGCCAGGTTGGGGGAGAGGCTGTCCGGCATGCACGGATCCAGGGCAAAGGAGGGTCTCAGGGCAATAACCAGCGCGGCCGGCACAACCGATTGCCGACCTCCGGTGCGGCGGGTGCAGCACTGCGCGGGAGGGTAAAGTCCTCCCTCCTGCAGGCGATGTCAACTGGTCCGGAGCCAGCCGCCCGGTTAGCTTCCCGCCTCGTGCTGGATCGTTTCGCTGTTTGACAACCGAGGTTGGCGATGTCGGGACTTGTGGAGCTGCATCTCTCGCCGGCGGTGGCCGGCGCACTGGAGTCTTTCGGCCATGCCGCCGAAGACGCCCTGGTCCGTGACCAGGTGCCGACCGCGGCCCGGGGTCACAACCTGGTCCTGGCTGCGCCACCCTCTGCCCGCTACGCCGCACCGGTCCTGGCCGGGATGGTCAGCGCGCTGGCCGCCACCGAGGCCCGGGGGCTGGTGCTGGTGCCGGCCCAGGCGCTGGCCGAGTGGGCGGCCGTCCTCCTCCCCCTGGCCGACGCCGCCGGGCTGCCGGCCCTGGCCGCGCTGGCGCCCGGCCGCGCCACCCGGGCGCTCCGGGAGGGCCGCCTCCGCCTCCTCCTCACCACCCCGGACACCGCCCTCACCCTGCTCGAGCGCAGCGCCCTGAAGACCGATCAGGTCGGTCATCTGGTGCTGGGCTGGCCCGAGCACTTCGAATCCGACGAGCCGCTCAGCGCCCTGATGCAGGACGTCCCGGCCGAGGCCCAGCGGATCATCGTCCCCGCTCAGCCTCGGGTGGGGCACCCACTGGTCGAGCGCTACGCCCGCCGCGCCCACGCCTGCGGTCCGTTGGCACAGCCACCTGGGGCGGCGCTGCCGGAGGCCAAGCCCGCGCGGGTGGCCACGGTCAGCTGGAGCCAGCGGGGCCAGGCGCTGGCATCGCTCCTGGAGATGCTGGACCCCGGAAGCCTCGGCGTCTGGTGCGCCGACCGGCGCAGTGCCGCTCAGGCCCGGGGAGCGCTCCCGGTCGCCGACGGCACCGTGGCGGTGACCACCGGCGACGTCCACCCCGCCGACCTGATCGTTGCGTGGGACCTGCCCACTCCCGAGCGCCTGAGTCAGCTGCAGGCCGCGGGAGAGGTGATTCTGCTGGCCCCGGTCGCACGCGGCCGCCTATTTGGCCACCCTGGTTCCCCGCCAGCACCCGCTGCGCCCGACCGGCGCCCTGGAGGAAGTCCGGCGCGAAAGCGCCCGCCGGCGGCAGCAGGTGCAGGGAGACCTCGATCGGGGCGAGCTCGACGGTGAGCTGCTGGCGCTGGCCCCGCTGTTCGAACGGGAGGACCCCAGCCGGGTGGCGGCGGCGCTGTACCGGCTGTGGCGAGCCGCCGGGGCGCTGGCGCCCGCCGCCGGATCCACGGCGCAACGGCCGGCGGTGGGCTCCACGCCGGCGGTGAGCCGGATCTGGATCGGTGCCGGCAAGAAGGACGGAGTCACCCCGGCAGACCTGGTCGCCGCGCTCAGCCGGGACGTGGGCATGGACGCCTCGCGCATCGGCAAGATCGAGGTCCGGGAGATGTTCTCGCTGGTGGAGGTGCCGGCCGCCGAGGCCGAAGAGATTGCCCGCCGGCTGACCGGCAAGACGGTCCGGCGCCGCGAAGTGACCGCGCGGCTGGACCGGGGTGGGGCGGCGGGCCGGCCGGAGGGTCGCAGCGGCGGGAAGCCGGTGCGCCGCAGCGGCGGACCCAGCGGTCGGCGCTGAGCCCGGGGAGCAGCGCCTACTTCCGGTTGACCGCCTGCTTGAGGCCGCTCCCCGCCCGGAACACCGGGGCGATGGCGGCCTTGATGGTCATGGCCCGGCCGGTCCGTGGGTTCCGCCCGGTACGGGCCTTGCGCTTGCGGGCCTCGAAGCTGCCGAATCCGCTGATCTGGACCTTGCGGCCGCGCCTGAGCTCGCCACCGATCAGCCCCTCCGTGCCAAAGAGGGCCTCAACGACCCGGGTCATTTCGGCCTTGGGCTTGCCCAGCCGGGCGGCCAGGGCGACTACCAGCTGCTGCCTGTTCACGTGAGACTCCGACACTCAGGGGGCGGGACGGGGCGCTCAATATGGCCCGGCGTTCCGAGCCACCGCAAGTTCTTGCGGCACGCTTGACCGTCCCTCTCCGGCACCGTATCGTCACCGCCCTGCCCCTTTTCATTCCAACCGAGGCCCACCGGCATGTACCATGGCACGCGCCCAGGCTGGATCGAGGTCATCACCGGCGTGATGTTCAGCGGCAAGAGCGAGGAGCTCATCCGCCGGGTGCGTCGGGGGATCATCGGCCGGCGCCGGGTGCAGGTCTTCAAGTCCCACCTCGACTCGCGCTACACCGGTGTGCTCAGCGTCTCTACCCACGACGGCCGGGAGATCGAAGCCACACCGGTGGACGCCGCCAGCGAGATATTCCGGCAAGTGCGCCCCGACACCGAATTGGTGGCGATTGACGAGGCCCAGTTCCTCGACCCCGAGATCGTCACGGTGGCCAGCGCGCTGGCCGCCCGTGGGGTGCGGGTGATCCTGGCCGGCACCGACACCGATTTCCGGGGAGAGCCCTTCGGGGCCATGGGAGACCTGCTGGCCATCGCGGAGTCGGTGGACAAGCTGCAGGCGATCTGTGTCATTTGTGGCGACCTGGCCACTCGCAACCAGCGGCTGGTCAACGGCAAGCCGGCGCGCTACGACTCGCCCACCATCCTCGTCGGCGGGCAGGAGGCCTACGAGGCCCGCTGCCGACACTGTCACCGGGTGCCGCGCCGGGACGAGGACCAGACGGCGCTGCTGTAGCGGAGGGGCGGAGGAATGCTCCACCTGCCTGCAGCGCAGCGCCGCCAACCCTGACGCCTCGACACCGCCTCCATGATCCGCATCGCCCTCACCGGCAACGCCGCCGCGGGAAAGTCCACCGTGGCCCGCCTGCTCGAGTCCTGGGGCGTCACAGTGGTCGACGCCGACCGCATCGTGCATGAACTCCAGGCCCCCGGCACGCCGCTCCTGGCCCGAATCGTCCAGCGCTTCGGGCCATCGGTGCTCTCCCCTTCCGGGGCGCTGGACCGGGCCCGGCTCCGGGCGCTGGTGCTGGCAGATGCCGGCGCTCGCGGCGATCTCGAGGCGCTGGTGCATCCGGCCGTGGAGCGGCAGAGTCTGGGGCTGGAAGCGGAGGCCCGCCAGCGCGGCGCCGAGGTCATCGTCCACGACATCCCGTTGCTCTTTGAAGCGATGGATCCCGGGGCGTTCGACGCGGTCATTCTGGTAGACGCCCCGGAACCGGTCCGCCTGGCACGGTTGCGGGAACGGGGCCTGGGCCGGGAGGAAGCCCAGGCCCTGCTCGCCACCCAGCGCCCGTCGTCGTTCAAACGGGCCTGGCGGGGGGGGCCGCGCGATCGACCGGCGTACCTGATCGAGAACGCTGGCAGCATGGCGGCGCTCGAGGAACGGCTGCGGGAGGTCTGGCGGGAGATCGCCAACGGGTGAGGCGGCCTTCATAATAATTCAGCACTTGCCCCCATACCGCTCGCTGTCTATCCTCCCCCGCGCACCGACTTTCCGGAGCTCCCTGTGGCCAACATCCCCGCCGACCTGCTCTACACCCCCGAACACGAGTACGTCCGGCGGACCGCCGATCCGGCGGTCGTGGAGATCGGTATCACCGACTACGCCCAGGGCGAACTGGGAGACATCGTCTTCGTGGAGCTCCCCAAGGCCGGCGCCCGCTTCGACCGGATGGGCGTCTTCGGCACCGTGGAAGCGGTGAAGGCGGTGTCGGAGCTCTTCTGCCCGGTGGCCGGTGAGGTGGTCGAGTCCAACGCCGCGCTGGACGGCGATCCCGGACTGATCAATCGTGATCCGTACGGCGCGGGCTGGATGGTGCGCCTCAAACTGGCTGCGCCGGCAGAACTGGACACCCTGCTGAAGGCCGCGGCCTACCAGGCCAAGCTGGACGGATGACCGGTCGCGCGGTCTCCGTCGCCCGTGGTCCGTCGCCCGCCTCCCAACTCTCCCGATGACCGACATCCTCTCCGCCCCCGCGGCGACCGCCCCGCCCGCCGACGCCCCGTACACGCTCCTCCGCACCGACCGGTTCGTGCACCGGCACATCGGGCCGCGCCGGGAGGAGATCGATGAGATGCTGGCGGCGCTGGGATACGACTCCCTCGACGCCTTCACCGACGCGGTGATCCCGCCCGACATCCGGCTGAGCGCCCCACTGGACCTGCCGCCCAACCGCAGTGAGCGCGAAGTGCTGGTGGCGCTGCGGGGCATCGCCTCCAACAACCGGCTGTGCCGCAATTACATCGGCATGGGCTACTACGGCACCTTCACGCCGCAGGTGATCCAGCGGAACATCATCGAGAACCCGGGCTGGTACACCGCCTACACGCCCTACCAGGCGGAAATCTCGCAGGGCCGGCTGGAGGCGCTGCTCAACTTCCAGACCATGGTCGCCGACCTCACCGGGCTGCCGGTGGCCAACGCCTCGCTCCTGGACGAGGCGACCGCCGCCGCGGAAGCCATGGCGATGACCCTGGCCATCAAGCGGGTGAGCGGCACCCCAGTCTACCTGGTGGACGAGGGCTGCCACCCGCAGACCATCGCGGTGGTCAAGACCCGGGCCTGGGCCCGGGGCGTGGAGGTGCAGGTTGGCCGGGCCGAGGAGTTCCAGTTCGGGCCGCAGGTGGTGGGCTGCCTGGTGCAGTACCCCGCCACCGACGGCGGCATCCGGGACTTCCGTCCGCTCTCCGCGCTGACGCGGACGGCGGGGGCGCTGGTGACGGTGGCCACCGACCTGCTGGCCCTGACCCTGCTCACCCCGCCGGGAGAGTGGGGCGCGGACATCGCCGTGGGCAACTCCCAGCGCTTCGGCGTGCCGATGGGCTACGGTGGGCCGCACGCGGCGTTCTTTGCGGTGCGGGACGAGTACAAGCGTCACATGCCGGGCCGGATCATCGGCGTCTCCAAGGACACCAGCGGGCGCCTGGCGCTCCGCATGGCCCTGCAGACCCGTGAGCAGCACATCCGCCGCGACAAGGCCACCAGCAATGTCTGCACCTCGCAGGTGCTGCTGGCGGTGATGGCCAGTATGTACGCGGTGTACCACGGGCCGGACGGGCTGCGGCGCATCGCCTCGCGGGTTCATACCCAGGCCACCATGCTGGCGGGGGCGCTCCGGCGGCTGCGCTATCACATCGTGCACGCGCACTTCTTTGACACGATCACGGTGGCGGTCAAGCCGGCCAACATGCCGCGCCTCCTCGACGCCGCCCGGTCCCGGCGGATCAACCTGCGGGTCCTCGACCGGTCCCACCTGTCGGTGGCGCTGGACGAGACGGTGTCGGTCGCCGACCTGTCCGACCTGATCTCGATCTTCTCGCTGGACGTGGCGCTGCCCCACATGCTGGGCGACAGCGGCGTCCACACCGAGCCGGCGGTGCCGGCGTACGCCCAGCGCCGTTCCGCCTTCCTGACCCATCCCGTCTTCCATCGCTGCCACAGCGAGACGGAGATGCTGCGCTACATCAAGCGGCTGGAGGCCAAGGATCTCTCGCTCACCACCGCGATGATCCCGCTCGGCTCGTGCACCATGAAGCTCAATGCCACCACCGAGATGATGCCGGTCGGCTGGCGCGAGTTCAACCGGCTCCACCCCTTCCAGCCGCTGTCCCAGACCCAGGGCTACCTGCAGCTCTTCGGCCAGCTCGAGGCGCAGCTGGCGGAGATCACCGGCTTCGCCAAGGTGTCCCTGCAGCCGAACGCCGGCAGCCAGGGGGAGTTCGCCGGGCTGCTGGTGATCCGGAAATACCACGAGTGCCGCGGCCAGGGCCACCGGCGTACCTGCCTGATCCCGATGTCTGCCCACGGCACCAACCCGGCCAGCGCGGTGATGGCGGGCCTGGAGGTGGTCCCGGTCGCCTCGGATGCGCAGGGCAACATTGACGTGGCCGATCTCCGCGCCAAGGCGGCGAAGCATCGCGACACCCTCGCCTGCCTGATGGTCACCTATCCCTCGACCCACGGCGTGTTCGAGTCGTCCATCCGCGAGATCTGTGGCATCGTGCACGAGCACGGCGGTCAGGTATACATGGACGGCGCCAACATGAACGCCCAGGTGGGCCTCTGCCGCCCGGGCGATTTCGGTGCTGACGTCTGCCACCTCAACCTGCACAAGACCTTCTGCATCCCCCACGGCGGCGGCGGGCCCGGCATGGGCCCGATCTGCGTGGCGGAGCACCTCGGCCGCCACCTCCCCGACCACCCGGTGGTGCCGCTGGGCATCCCGGAGAGCTGCGGCACCATCTCGGCCGCGCCCTGGGGCAGCCCGTCCATCCTGCCCATCTCGTATGCCTACATCGCCCTGATGGGAACCGATGGCCTCGCCGAGGCCACCAAGGTGGCCATCCTGAGCGCCAACTACATCGCCCACCGGCTCAAGGGGCACTATCCCGTCCTCTACACCGGCGCGCACGGGCTGGTGGCGCACGAGTGCATCATCGACACCCGGCCGTTCAAGCAGTCGGCCGGAATCGACGTGGAGGACATCGCCAAGCGGATCATCGACTACGGCTTCCATCCGCCGACGGTCTCCTTCCCCGTGCCGGGCACCCTGATGATCGAGCCCACCGAGAGCGAGCCGAAGGAGGAGCTGGACCGCTTCATCGACGCCCTGATCGCCATCCGCGAGCGAGGTCCGGGAGATCGAGGAGGGCAAGGCGCCGAGGGAGAACAACGTCCTCACCAACGCACCCCACACCCTGGTGCAGGTCATCGCCGACACGTGGGACCGGCCCTACTCCCGCGAGCGCGCCGCCTTTCCCGCGCCGGGGCTCCGCGAACACAAGACCTGGCCCACCGTCGGCCGCGTCGACGGCGCCTACGGCGACCGCAACCTGGTCTGCACCTGCCCGCCGATGGAGGAGTACGGGAGCTGACGCGGTCGGGCGATCGCGGCAGTCTGACCCGGCCCGCGGCCATGCGCTGGACCCTCATCCCCCATTCTGCCCCCCGTCCCGGCTGGTGGCAGATGGCCCTCGACCAGGCGCTGCTCGATGAAGCCGAGCGGACCGGCGAGGGCTTCCTGCGCTGTTACCGGTGGCAGCCCGCCTGTCTCTCGTTCGGCCGCAATGAACCGGCGCTGCGGCGCTACGACCGGGACCGCATCACGAAGCTGGGCCTGGCCACGGTCCGCCGCCCCACAGGTGGACGGGCGGTGTGGCACGCCGATGAGTGCACCTACGCCGTGGCGGCGCCGCTGGACCGCTTCGGCTCCCTCGCGGCCAACTACGCCCTCATCCACGGCTGGATCGCAGAGGTGCTGCAGCAGTTCGGCGTACCGGCCACATTGGCCGAGCCGAGACGCGCGGCCGGACTGGGCACCGGCGCCTGTTTCGCCGCCGCCGCCGGCGGTGAGGTGATGGCCGGAGAGCGAAAGCTGGCCGGGAGTGCCCAGCTCAAGCAGGGGCGCGCCTTCCTCCAGCACGGCAGCATCCTGCTGGGTGGCAGCCAGCAGCTGGTCGCCCAGGTGACCCGTGGAGAGGCCCCCGCCGGCGCTGAGGTCGCCGTGAGCGAGTTGCTGGGCCGGCGGGTCAAGTTCGAGGAGTTGGCGGAGGCGCTCAGATCGGCCGCCGAGCGCTGGCCCGGGGAATGGGACCTGGCTACTGCAGCGCGGGCCGATGAATTGGCCAGCCGGCATGCCACACACTTTCAGGATCCGGCCTGGACCTGGCGCCGGTAGGCCGCAGGCTGTGGCGTTGGCCGGGCCGGAGCCACTACAATTGAAGCAATGAAGCGCCGCCCCCCCGGTTCCCTCGCGCTGCTGTTCCTGCTTGCCCAACCCGCCGCCCTGCCAGCCCAGACGCTGGTGATTGCGGCGGCGCGCGAGGCGACCAGTCCCGTCCCCACCCTCTGGAAGAATGATCAGGCCAACCGCGAGGTCTCCGACCTCATGTTCCTCAGGCTGGCCGACCTGGGCCCGGAGCTGAACACCACCAACGAACAGAGTTTCCTGCCGAGGCTGGCTCGCCACTGGACCCGGCGGGACGACCGCACCCTGGTCTTCGAGCTGGATCCCCGTGCCACATGGCACGACGGTGTCCCGGTGACCGCGCGCGACGTGGTCCTCGGGCTGGAGCGTGCCCGGGATGCCGGAGTCTCCCCCCAGCTCGCCACCCTGCTTCGCCGTATCGAGTCGGTGACCGCCGAGACCGACCACCGGGTGAGCGTCCGGTTCCGGGAGCCCTACGCCGAGCAGCTGTACGACGCGACGTACCACACCCCGCCGCTCCCCGCCCACCTGCTGGCGGGCATCCCGCCGGAATCGTTGTCCAGCGCACCATTCGTCGCCGCCCCGGTGGGGAACGGGCCTTATCGGTTCCTGCGACGGAGCCCGGGCCAGCGGCTGGAGCTGGTGGCCAACGACCGGTTCTTCCTGGGCCGGCCCGGTGTGGCCCGCATCGTGTTCCTGCTGGCGGGAGACGCCGAGACCCGCGTCAACCTGCTGCGTTCGGGACAGGTGGATGCCGTGGAGAACATCTATGCCCTCCCCAACTGGAGCCGGGTGGAGCGGCTGCCCGGGTACCACTACTACTCGGTGCCCGGGCTGGTGATCCAGTACGCCACCTTCAACTTTCGCGATCCCGCCGACACCGCCCGGCCCCATCCGCTGTTCGCGGACCGGGCCGTACGACAGGCACTGACGTTGGGCAGCGACCGCGCCAGCATGGGTCGCGGAGCGTACGGACCGCTCACCACCACCCCCAGCGCGCCGGTTTCGGCCATCCTGGGCCGGGCCCTCGACGCGCCCCGCGCCATGCGGTTCGACACCGCGGCGGCGGCCCGGCTGCTGGCGCAAGCCGGCTGGCGGGACAGCAACGGCGACAGCACACTCGACAAGAACGGCCGGCCACTGGCGTTCCGGCTGATGGTGCCGAGTGTCTCGGCTGCGCGCATCCGGATGGCGGTGCAGATGCAGGAGACGTGGCGGCTGCTGGGCGTGCGCGTCGAGATTGAGCAGGTCGAACCCGGTCTCTTCCTGGAGCGGCGCCGCAGCGGCCGGTACGACATGGAATCATTCGGGGTCTCGCAGGATCCCACCCCCGCCGGCCTGGTACAGAGCTGGAGCTGCGCTGGTATCGGGGGCGCGAACGTGGGACACTACTGCAACCCGGAAGTGGATTCGCTCCTGGCTCGCGGCGGACGCGACGCGTCGGAGTCCTCCCGGCTGTGGAGCGCGGCGGTGCGGCAGATTGCTGATGATGTCCCCGCGCTCTTCCAGGCGGCGCTGGTGGCGGGTGTGCCGGTGCACCAGCGGTTCACCCGGGTGACCCTTCGGCCCGAGTCGCTCTGGTCGGAGGTGTGGCAGTGGCAGCTCCGGTCGGGGCAGGCCCTGCAGCGGGACCGCCCGTGAGCCGCTGGCTGCTGTGGCGAGCCGGCCAGGCGCTAGTCACCTTCCTGCTCGCCACCAGCCTCCTGTTCATGATCATGCGCCTGTCCCCCGGCGACCCGCTGGCCCGGCTGGAGTCGGACCGGCCGCTTTCCCCGGAGGCGGTGGCGGTCCTCCGGGCGCGCTACGGCCTGGACCAGCCGATCGCCCGGCAGTTCGTCAGCTTCGTGGCCGGCGTGGCGCGTGGGGAGCTGGGCAGTTCCATCGAGCGGGGCCGCCCGGTGACCGCGCTACTCGCCGAACGGCTGCCCGCGACGATGCTGTTAGGCGGGACGGCCCTGGCGGTCAATTTCACGCTGGGCATCTGGCTCGGCGCCTGGCAGGCCGGGCGGCGCGGGTCCCGGGCGGACCGTTGGGTCACGATCCTGAGCCTGTCGGCTTACGCCACCCCGTCCTTCTGGCTGGCCCTGGTGCTCGCGTGGGCGTTCGGGACGGAGCTCCGGATCCTGCCGGTGGCGTTTCTGCACGACCCCCTGCTCCCCGCCGATGCCGGCTGGTGGGCCCGGACGTTCGACGGCCTGCGCCACCTGATCCTGCCGGCCGCCACGCTTTCGATCGTGACCCTCGGCGCCACGGCCCGCTACCAGCGCGCCGCGATGCTGGACGCGCTGGTCCAGCCTTTCATCATGACCGCGCGCGCCAAGGGCCTGACGGAGGCCGCCGTGCACTGGCGCCACGCCTGGCCCAACGCCCTGGCACCGGTGCTCACGCTGTTCGGGCTGTGGCTGCCGCTGCTGGTGGCGGGATCGGTCTTCGTCGAGCAGGTCTTCGCCTGGCCGGGAGTCGGCACCCTCGCCACTGAGGCCATCCTGGCCCGCGATTACCCGGTGATCATGGGCGTGGCGGTGCTCGTCGCCGGCACCGTGATCATCGGCAACCTGCTGGCCGACGCGATGCACCGGATCCTGGACCCCCGGCAGGCCACGGCATGATGGGCTGGCGGGAGCTGTGGGCGGTTCCCACCGGACGGGCCGGGGTGATCATCCTCGCCCTGCTCCTGCTGGTGGCCTTTGCCGGCCCGTGGTTCCTGCCTGACCCGCGTGCCCAGCCGGACCTGGCCGCGGGGGCCCTGCTGGGGCCGAGCCTGGGCCACCCGCTCGGCACCGATCACCTGAGCCGGGACGTGCTGGCGCGAGTGGTCTCCGGCGCCAGGGTCTCGCTGGGGATCGCGTTGGGCGCGGTGCTGCTCTCCACCACCTGCGGGGCGCTGGTGGGGCTGATCGCAGGCTACCTGGGCGGATGGGTGGACGTCGTGCTCATGCGGCTGGTGGATGCGGCGCTGGCCATCCCGCGCATTTTCCTCCTGTTCCTCATCACTGCGGTCATGGAACGCATTCCTCTCCTCGTTCTGGTGGTCATCCTGGGTGTCACCGGCTGGTTCGGCGCCAGCCGCCTGGTGCGCGCCGAGGTGCTGCGGCTTCGCGCCATGGGCTTCGTTCAGGGCGCGGAAGCGCTGGGCGCCGGCCGCCTGCGGGTCATGGGACGGCACCTGCTGCCCAATGCCCTGGCCCCGCTGGCCGCCGCGACCACGCTCGCCGTGGGCGACGTGATCCTGCTCGAGGCCGGGCTGTCGTTCCTCGGATTCGGCGTCCAGCCGCCGACGCCGTCCTGGGGCGGGATGATCCTCGACGCCAGGCCGTACCTGATCACGTCCCCCCTCAGCAGCCTCGCGCCGGGCCTGGCGATCGTGGTGGCGGTGCTGGCCGTCAACCTGGTGGGTGAGGCACTCAGTGGCGAGCGGCGGAGCTTGCCGGCATGAGCGGACCGCTGGTGGTCCAGGATCTCCGGGTGAGTTTCCCCGGCGGCGCCGGACGGGTCTTTCCGGTCAACGGCGTGTCCCTCACCGTCAGGCCGGGCGAGTTGCTGGCGCTGGTCGGTGAGTCGGGATCCGGCAAGACCCTGACGGGCCTCTCGCTGCTGCGCCTGGTGCCTCCCCCCGGACAGATCGAGCCGGGCAGCGTGCTCCGGCTGGGCGACACGGACCTCATGGCGCTCGAGGGAGAGGCCCTCCGCCAGGTTCGCGGGCGGCGGCTGGCAATGGTGTTCCAGGACCCGCTGGCCAGCCTCAATCCCGTGCTCACCGTCGGTGCCCAGATTGCCGAGACGGTGCGGGCCCACTTTGAGGTGCCTCGTCGCGAGGCGCGGCAGCGGGCCGAGGCGCTACTGGCGGAGGTGGGTATCAGCGATCCGGGCCGGCGCTACGTGAATTATCCCCATGAGTTGAGCGGTGGCATGCGGCAGCGGGCCATGCTGGCCATCGCCCTCGCCGCCGAACCCGAGCTGCTGCTGGCCGACGAGCCGACCTCGGCACTCGACGTGACGGTGCAGGCACAGATCCTCCAGCTGCTGGACCGGCTGCGCACGACGCGCGGCATGGCACTGCTGCTCATCACCCACGACCTGAGCATCGTCGCGGGGCGGGCCGACCGGGTGGCGGTGATGCATCGCGGCCTGATCGCGGAAACCGCCACGACCAGCGAGCTGTTCGCCCGACCTGCCAGTCAGGCCGCGAAGCAGTTGCTCGCCGCCGTACCGAGACTTCGCGGTCCGCGCCGACGCACGCCAGCCGGGGCCGGGCCGTGAACCCTGCTGCCGGTACCGTGCCGCTGCTCCGGGTGGATCGCCTCGTCGTGCATTACCCGGGGGCGGGCATCCTCCGGCGCGGTGCGCCGGTGCGCGCCGTGGACGACGTGAGCCTGGTGATTCACCGGGGGGAGACCCTCGGGCTGGTCGGAGAGTCCGGATCGGGCAAGTCGTCGGTGGCCCGCACGGTGGTGCGCCTGCAGACCCCCTCCGCCGGGACGGTGTGGTTCGATGACCAGGACCTCTTCACGGTGGCGCCGGAGGCGCTCCGCCGGCTGCGGCGGCGGATCCAGATCGTGTTCCAGGACCCGGGGAGCGCGCTCAATCCTCGCATGCGCATCGGCGATGCCGTCGCAGAGGGGCTGGAGATTCACCGGACCGTGTCCCGAGCGGAACGGCCGGCCAGGGTAGCGGCGCTCCTCGCGGAAGTCGGGCTGGACACCGAGCTCGCGACCCGCTGGCCGCATGAGCTGTCCGGCGGCCAGAAGCAGCGGGTGGCGATCGCCCGCGCGCTGGCAGTGGAGCCCGACCTGCTGGTGTGTGATGAAGCGGTCTCTGCCCTGGACGTCTCGGTGCAGGCCCAGGTTCTGGCGCTGCTGGTGGAGCTGCAGCGGCGGCGTGGCCTGGCGTACCTGTTCATCGCCCACGATCTGGCGGTGGTTCGGCAGGTGGCCCACCGGGTGGCGGTCATGTACGCGGGACAGATTGTCGAGACCGGGCCGGTCGAGGAGTTGCTCGCCGCGCCGCGCCATCCCTACACTCAGGCGCTCGTGGCCGCCGCCCCAGAGCCGGATCCGGCGGCCCCGATCCCCATCATGCTGCTGACCGGCGATCCACCCTCCGCCACCGATCCACCATCGGGCTGCCGGCTGCATCCCCGCTGCTTCCACCCCCGACGCGATGCCCGCTGCGCCAGCGAGGCCCCGTCCCTGCGCCAGGTTGCCGGCACCGAGGCCGCCTGCCACTACGCCACCCCTGACTCCTGACCCCCGGCACCACTTCGAGCGAACCGGTCTCAGCCGGTCATCCTGCCGCTTCCGTGGCGAGCGATTGCCGCCCTCCCAGGGCCTCTTTCGCCTCACGGAATGCCTTCTCCAGCGCCGTGAGCGCGGGCTCACCGTGGGCCAGTGAGCCGGGCGCGGGGCGCTCTTCCACCTGCTCACAGCATTCGACCAGACGGATCGCCCCGACGGAACCGGCCGAGCCCCGCAGGGCGTGCAGGCGGCCGCTCCAGGCCGCCCCGTCGCCGGCCACGGCCGCGTCGCGAAGCGCCTGCAGCAGGCACCCTCCCTGGGTGGCAAACAGCGCACCGACCTCGGCGAGTAGCCCCGGCTGACCATCCGCTTCGAGGGTGCGCAGGTTTCCCATGGCGCGCTCGTCCAGAATGGGCTTGGCCCTCGGGTCGGCCTCAGCCGCTCGCCGGGCAGTGCTGGGCACAAAACGTCCAGGCAGCCACCGCTCCAGCATCGCCTCCAGGGCGGGCGGCTGCACCGGCTTACTGAGGTAGTCGTCCATACCCGCCGCGAGGCAACGCTCGCGGTCGCCCTGCATGGCGTGGGCGGTCATGGCCACGACCAGCTGGTGACCGCCAACCGCAGCCTCCCTGGCACGCAATTCCTGAGTTGCCGCCAGCCCATCCAGCACTGGCATCTGGCAATCCATCAGGATCAGGTCAAACTGCTCCGATGCCAGCCGACCCAGCGCCTCGCGCCCGTTGCCAGCCACGGCGGGCTTGAGACCAAGGCGCCGCAGCATGCTGGTGGCGACCTTCTGGTTGACCGGCGCGTCATCCACAAGCAGCACCCGGGCCAGGCCGCTGGTTGGCGCCGCAGCGGTGGCGGCCTCCCCGGCCAGAGGACGCTGCGCCAGGAGCCCCAGCAGAGCCGCGAGGATCGCCTGCGGTTCACCGGTGGGGGGGAGTTCGGCCGCTATTGCGGAGTGCCAGGGCGCCCGGGGCGGCTCCGACGGTCGGCGGAGCACGACCACCTGGCAGGCTGCTTGATCACCCGGGACCGCCAGCCGGTCCAGGAGTGGGGTGAGTTCTTCCGGCCCGCCAGAATCGAGGACGGCCAGGGTGAGCGGTCGTCCATTGCGCGCCGCTTCTTCGGCGCGCGCCCGGGCCTGACCGACGAACCGCGTCTCCACCACCTCGGCGCCTTCGGCCTGGAGCACCTCATGCAGCCGCTGGAGGTCCACCGCCGACCCCAGCAGGAGCACGCGCTGCCCCAGCAGCCGGGGCACCCGCGCCACGGGCGCCGCCCCAGGAACCCGCTCTACCGGGATGTGGCAGGTGAAGACACTGCCCTTACCCTCGGTGCTCTCCACGCTGATCTCCCCACCCATGAGGTGCACCAGGTCGCGGCAAATGGCCAGACCGAGTCCGGTGCCGCCGTAGCGCCGAGTGGTGGACGCGTCCGCCTGGGTGAACTTCTCGAAGATGTGCGCCCGTTGGCCCGGAGGAATCCCGATGCCGGTATCCTCGACCCGCAGCCAGAGTACGAGGCGTCCGGTCGGCTCCGGTCGGGTGGAGAGCCGCAACGCAACGTGCCCCCGCTCGGTGAACTTGATGGCGTTACCGACCAGGTTGAGGAGCACCTGCCGCAGGCGCCCGGGATCGCCACAGAGCGCCCGGGGCAGGTCCGGGGACACGTCGGTGATCAGTGCCAGGCCCTTCTCGGCGGCTGGCGCATTGAGGAGGGACCGGACGTCCTCGACCACCGCATGCCCATCCATCGGGACCTGTTCCAGGGTCAGCTTGCCCGCTTCGATCTTGGAAAGGTCGAGGATGTCGTTCAGCAGGGCCAGCAGGGTGTTGCCGGAACTGTGAATGGTCTCGACGCAGTCCCGCTGTTCGGATGACATCGGGGTGTCCAGCAGCAGGCTGGCCATGCCGATGACGCCGTTCATCGGCGTCCGCAGCTCATGGCTCATGTTGGCCAGGAACTCGCTCTTGGCGCGATTGGCGGCCTGGGCCTGCTCGTTGGAGCGAGACAGCTCATGGGTGCGTTCGGCCACCAGCTGCTCGAGCCCCGCGCTGTAGCTGGCGAGTTCGTGATACAGCTGGGCGCTCTCCAATGCCGCGGCGCAGTTCCCCAGCAGGATGGACAGCAGCTTCTGGTTGGCATCGGGGACATGCTCCAGCGACTCCGCGCTGATCCCCAGGAACATCCCGATCACCCGGCTGCGGGTGGAGAGGGTGTGCAGGAGCACCGTGCGCCCGGGGCAGGACTTCGCTGGCACCTGCACCGGGGCGTTACGCTGCACCGCCCAGGCGAAGACTCCGGCGGCCACCAGTTCGTCCATCTCCCGCTGCAGAGCCGGCCCCGCCTCTGCCGGCTCGTGGTCCATGCGCTGGAACGCCAGCCCATCGGTCTCCAGCAGGAAGAATGCGCTCTGCTCAAACTCCATCAGCCGTCGCAGGACCGGTCGGACCGCCGCGACGACGACCGGCGGCGCTTCTTCCCTGGACCGGGCCGACCGGAAGGCCCCCAGTGACGCCACCATGTCGAGCGCATCGAGCAGCCAGGATTGGTCCGGCGCCGCCGGGAGGCTCATGCCGCCTCCAGCGCCATGATCTTCACGGCCGACTCGTAGTGCCGTTCGGCCTCGTCCACGATGTCCGGGATCATGCCGGCGCCGATCCCGATCGCCTCCCACGCCGCGGGGACCAGCGGCGGGACCAGGGTCTCCCCGCTGGAACCCAGCCCGAGGGCGTTGGTGACGATATCGGCGACATGCACCACCGCGGCCTCCACCGGGAATCGCTGGGCGCGTTCGGGATGATGGTGGTGCAGCACCGACTCGCGCAGGCTGGGCGGCAGCTTCCAGAGCTCGAGCAGCGCATGCCCGACATGGGCATGGTCGAACCCGAAGACATGCTGCTCCGACTCAAAGAGCGGTTCGCCCAGTTCCCGGGCGCGCTGCAGCGCGGCGCGGGACTGCTCCGGCGCCTTGAGGTACATGATGGGCCGCCCCAGGTCATGCAACAGGCCGGCCACGAAGTAGCGTTCGATGTTGGTCTCGCGCCGGCGGGAGGCCAGCGCCCGGGCCGCGACGCCACAGGCGACCGAGTGACGCCAGAAGGACTCCATGGAGACGACATCGGCGGGCATGCTGGCGAACAGCCGGATCACCGAAGTGGCCAGCGCCAGGTCCTGCAGCTGGGTGGTGCCCACGATGCTGATCGCATGGCTTACCGTCTCGATGCGGGAGGGAAAGCCGTACATGGCGCTGTTGACCAGCCTGAGCAGCCGTGCGGTGAGGCCGGGGTCCTCCGCGATCACCCGTCCGACATCCGCCGCGGAGCTGCGCGGATCGCTCACCACCGCCGACAGGCGCAGGTAGACCCCGGGGAGCGAGGTGACGCTCACCACCCCCTTGAGCAGGTCCGAGGCCTTAGCCATTGGCGGATCTCCCACCGCCCGCGGCGCAGTCAGCTGCCCGGATCACACAGAGCCGGAACAGCTCCATCACCAGCGGGTGTGCCGGATCGGTGTTCCGGAAGCGTTGCTGCGTCGCCAACTCCGCCGCAGCCAATTGCTCCGGAGTCGGACCTTCCGGGATGGCCTCCTCCGCCAGGCCCTCCGCCCGGACCCGGACCCGGGTGATGCCCCACAGCTGACAGGCCCGCAGGTGGCGCTCGGTCAGCTCGGTCCCGGCCGACATCAGCAGACGCCCCTGCTGGTCGTACACGTCCTCGACCACGGGGACGCCCGGATGGAGGTCATCCACCGCGAGGAGTACCGACGGCGCCGTGCGCCGGTCCAGACCGCGCGTCATGGCTCCCCCCGCTGCCGATGGCAGACGCGCGGCCTGGCTGGGCCGGCACGACTGGCGGAACCCGGTGAGACAGAGCTACTCACGCAGACCTCGATGGGTGCCGGTGTGAGAGGCCGTCGAGCTGCGGCCGCAGGTGGTGCTCGTAGCAGTCGGGGCAGATCCCGTGGGTGAACTGCGCGTCGGTGTGCCGGGAGACATACTCGTCCACTTGCGCCCAGCGCTCCGCCTCATCCCGGATCCGCTTGCAGTAGCTGCAGATCGGCAGCAACCCTTCGAGTTGCAGCACTGCCCGGTGCAGTCCCAGCACCCGCTCCGCCACCCGCAGGCGGGCGTGCAGTTCGTGCTCGTTGACCGGTTTGGAGACGAAGTCGTCCGCGCCCGCCTCCATGCCATCCAGGTAGCTGGCGCGGCCGCGCATGGCCGTGAGCAGGATGATCCAGGTGTATCGACCCGGAGCCAGTGCCCGGATCCGGCGGGTCAGCTCCAGCCCATCGACGTGCGGCATCATCCAGTCGGTGATGACCACGGACGCGGGCGCCGCCAGGTGACGTTCCCAGGCCTCGCGGCCATCGCCTGCCATCTCCACCTCGTGGCCCAGCTGCGTCAGGGTGGCCGACAGGACGCGATTCGAGACCGGATCGTCGTCGGCAATGAGTACCCGCATCAGACCACCCCCATCTGACCGGGTGCAGTGGCGAGATGGCCGATGGCGGTGCTCATCGGGCCCCGCTCGCCGGCGCGGCCAGACGGTGGATCCGCCCCACCATGGTCCGCTGCACCAGTTCGCCCGGGATGGCATCCAGTGGCAGCACCTGGTCGGCAAGGCCGGCGCCCGCAACGGCGCCGGGCATACCCCAGACGACCGCGGTAGTCTCATCCTGCGCCAGCAGCCGGCCACCGGCGCGCCGCATGGCCTCGGCACCCCGGAGCCCGTCCTGGCCCATGCCGGTGAGCACCAGCCCCAGTGCCGTGGCCCCGTACACCTCCGCCACCGAGCGGAAAAGGAGATCCACCGCCGGTCGGCAGGAATTCTCCGATGGGTCCTGGTTGAGCACCACCCGCACCCGTTGGCCGTCGCGGCGCAGGGCCAGGTGGTAGTTCCCCGGAGCAATCAGCACCGTACCGGGCTCGAGCCACTCTTCCGCCACCGCCTCCCGGACCGCCAGCGGGGACTGCGCCGAGAGCCGCTCGGCCAGGATCCGGGTGAACAGCGGCGGCATATGCTGCACCACCACGATGGGCACGGGGAACTCTGCCGGGAGCCTGGAGAAGATGGCCGACAGCGCATTGGGACCGCCGGTGGAGACACCGATTGCCAGAACGTCCACCCGCGACGGGAGGGCGGGTGCCGGCCGGGCGGGCGCAGTGGAGGGCCGTACCCGGGGCCCGGTACGGAGTACCCCGCCCGCCAGGGCCTTGATCTTGGGCATGAGATCATCTCTCAGGCTGGTACGGGCCAGCGCGAGGTTGCCGAGATTGGCCGGCTTGGTGACGTAGTCGGACGCACCGCGGGCCAGCGCCTCGAGGGTCGTCGCCGCCCCCCGTTCGGTTCGGCTACTGAGCATGATGACCGGCATGGCGGGGTGGAGCCGGCGGAGTTCCACCAGCGTCTCGAGTCCGTCCAGCTCCGGCATTTCGATATCGAGGGTCACCAGGTCCGGGGCCAGTCCGGGCAGGCTCGCCAGCGCGGCACGCCCGTGTGGGGCCGTGCCCACGACCTCGATCTCGGCCTCAGCCGAGAGGAGGTCGCTGACGATCCTGCGGACCGCCGCCGCATCATCCACCACCAGAACCCGGATCTTGCGCATAAAGAATCAAAGGGAGGTGAGGCCTACCAGCTGGAGCTTTTCCAGCAACACGGCCTTGGTGAACGGCTTCATGACGTACTCGTTGGCCCCCGCTTCGAGAGCCAGCTGCATCTTGCTCATCTCGGTCTCGGTGGTCACCATCAGGATGATGGTCTCGTGCCAGGCCGGGTCCTGGCGCGCCGCACACAGGAACTCGTAGCCGTTCATCTCCGGCATGTTCCAGTCCACCATCACCAGCTCGACGGTCCCCAGTTCCTCCAGCCGGACGAGCGCCTCGCGACCATTGCCGGCTTCGGACACCTCGAACCCCAGTTCGACCAGCGTCTTGCCGATGATGCTTCGAATCGCCCGCGAGTCATCCACGACCAAGGCACGCACGCAGACCTCCAGCTTGAGGGACGTGGCTTTGCCAGGCCATCGGACCACCGCCCGGGACAGCCGGGTCGGAGGAATCGCCCTGACCCGAGTCACTCCTCAGGTATCGGCAGGGCGAACCGGGAACTGGAGCGGTGGGAAGGGTGGGCGAGCAGGCCCGGCCCCGGCGGCTGCCGCCCCGTCGAGGGGGGGGGGGCGGCCGGGTCAGCTGGGACGCAGGCCGAGGTGATCGTCGAACTCTGCCTCCACCCGCTTGGGATCCTCGGAGTTAAACAGGATCAGGTTCCTGAGGTGGGTCAGGCTCTCGAGCCCAATGAGTTCCTCGAACCGGAGGGCGCAGCCACCCGGCCCGTGGCGCACCACCCGGCCAGCGGCGCGGACCTGCAGGTCGGCGCCTTCCAGAAACACCCGTATCTGGCAGGGCCTGCCCTGATCCGGAGGCGTCGCCGTCAGGAAGAAGCCGCCCTGCAGACCCAGGTTCTGGATGGCTCCCTGCACCGCCGGACTGCCCGGGCACTGGACCTCGGCACGCAGGTGGATCACCACCCGGCTGCACTCACGCCCATGCTGTTCGCCGCTCTGTTCCACTCTTCCTCCTAGGTGCCGGATGAGCGATGGAGACGCACGGCGAGCGGTGACCCCTGGCACTCGAACAGCACCGTAGTAAGCAGGACGCCGCTTTGCGGTCGAAGCGCCAGGGCGCTTCCCTCTGCCACGCTCGGCAGGGACAGGCGGCAGGGTTCGGGTAACAGGGCCTTCACGTTGCCGCCGGTCATGTTGGCAAGCTCGCCGATGGCGTCCCAACTATCGGCTACGGACACCAGGGGAGGCTCGACTCCAAACATGGTGGCGGCCGCGGTCCGGGCGAAGTCAGCCGAGCACTCGATGGTCACCGCCCCCTCCCATGCGCCGCTGATCCGGACGCATGCCGACATGACCGGGTCCAGCGCCGGCAACGGGTCGGTTCGGCGAACCAGGCTCACGCCCAGCACCGATTCCCAAACCAGCTCGGCCACCTGGCCGATTTCGGCCTCAAGCATGTTCATGGGTTCTCCTGGCTTCTCTTGAGTCGGTAACAGCCGGCCTTGTCGAAGGGCACGCGCTCGAACGTGTCACCGAGGTTCAGCGTCGTCTCCGCCCCACCCAGGAAGAGGTAGCCCCAGGGGTTCAGCACCCCGCAGACGTTCTGGAGGATGCTCCGCTTGGTCTCCACGTCGAAATAGATCAGCACGTTCCGCAGGAATACCACATCCATCGGCGGGAGCTGGCCCCAGGGCTCGATCAGGTTCAGCTCGCGGAATTCGCATAGCCGCTGGACCTCCGGCTTGACCTGCCATTCCATGCCCTTCTTCTCGAAGTACTTCATCAGCAGCGCCGCTGGGAGCCCGCGGTTCACCTCGATCTGGCCGTACCGGCCAGCCCGGCAGCGGGCCACCATCTCGCCGGAGAGGTCGGTGGCCAACACCTTGATCGACCACCCGGCAAGCTGGGGGAAGTGTTCCAGCAGGGTCATGGCCACGGTGTAGGGTTCCTGACCGCTGGAACTCGCCGCGCACCAGATGGTCAGCCGCCGTTCCGCCTGGCGACGGCGGATGACCTCGGGGAGGACGGCCGTCCGCAACGCCTCGAACGGGTGCAGGTCCCGGAAGAAGCTGGTCTCGTTGGTGGTCATCGCCTCGACCACCTTGCGGGGAAGCCCATTGGCCGGCTGGGCCCGGAGGTGGCTCACCATGGCGTCAATGGACCCGAAACCCTCTGCTCGAGCCAACGGCGCCAGGCGGGCCTCCAGCAGGTAGCTCTTCTCCGGCTCCAGCACGATGGCCGATCGCTGGCGCACCAGGGCGCTGAGGTACTGAACGTCCGTCAGACTCAGTGGCATGGCGGTGACTTCGAGGCAACGGTCATGGCCCCGCCTCGACCCGGAAGCGACTGACGATCCGCTTCAGGTCGCTGGCCATCGCGGCCAGGTCGGAGGCAGCCCGCTCGGTATCGAGCGTGCCCGCACTGGTGTGTCGGGCGCTCTCGGCCACATGCGCGATCGACTGTGCAATCTCTCCGGCCGCGCGGGCGACGTCGGTGAGACTGCGGCTCATTTCATTGCTGGTAGCAGTCTGCTCCTCCACCGCCCCGGCGATCACCACCTGGATTCCGTTGATCTGCCCGATGGTAGCCGCGATCTCCCGGATGGCGATGACCGCACGACCCGTGTCGCCCTGAATGGCTTCAATCCGCTGGCCGATGTCCTCGGTGGCCCGGGCCGTCTCCTTGGCCAGCTCCTTGACTTCCTTGGCGACGACCGCGAACCCGCGCCCGGCTTCGCCGGCCCGGGCCGCCTCGATGGTGGCGTTGAGTGCCAGGAGGTTCGTCTGCTGCGCTACAGCCGTAATGAGCTTGAGCACCTTGCCGATCTCCCGGCTCGAGACGCCCAGGGCGCCCACCGTGGCGTTGGTGCGTTCCGCCAGCTTCACCGCCTCCGCCGCCACGCCGGCCGCCTCGATGGCATTCCTGGCAATGTCCCGAATGCTCACGCTCATTTCCTCGGTGCTCGCGGCCACGGCCGAGACGTTCTGAGTAGCCACGTCGCTCCCATGGCTCACCACCTCCGCCTCCGCGCTGGTCTCCGTTGCGGCCTGCCGGAGCGACCCGCTGATGGATGACAGCCCGACCGCGGCCACCGCCAGCTGTTCGGCATGGCGGGCAATCGCCCCGATATTGGTGCGCAGATCCCCGAGGAGCCGGTCCAGACCCTGGCCCAGTTGGCCGATGGCATCACTCCCGCCGACTGTCACGAGCTGGGTGAGATCCCCGGCTGCCGCTGCATTGACCACCTGCAGCAGGCTGTCCACATGTTCCCGCAGGGTCGTCGCTTCCGCTCGCTCCCGCTGGGCGGCCTCGACCACCGCCGCCTCTGCGGCCAGCCTCGCCGTCACGACCTCCCAGCTGAGCATCGGGCCGAGGTACCGCTGTTGGTGGTCCCACGTCGGGGACACCGTAAAGTCGAGCGTCTCGCCGCCGAACAGGGCCCGTTCGTGGTACGGCAGCCGTGCCGGATCCGCCAGGTGACGTGCAGTGGCCAAGGGATCGGCGAAGAAGACCGTGATCGCCTTCCCCATCAGCTGATCCACCCTCATCGGGAGCACCGCGGCGAGCGTCTCCAGTGACCGCTGCCCGGCCGGGTTGAGGTACTGTATGCTCAGATCGGGATCGCAGCAGATGATGTTCGTCGGGCAGCTCTCAATCATTGAAAGGGCGCGGCCCAGCTCGACTTCGATCCGCTTCCGGGAGGTGCGATCCTCCCATGCGGCCGTGTACCCAACAAGCGCGCCCGTCTCGTCCGAGACGGCATGGATGACGGCCTTGAGGATCCGGTCTCCGCCCGACACGGTGACGTCGTGGGGCAGCCGAGCCGGGTCCGCCAGCGCTGCAGCGAAATCCGGGGGATCGCCATGGAGGGCCGCGAGGAGTTGGCCTTCGAGCGGTTCGCGCGCCAGCCCGAGTTGCCGCGTGGCGGCACGAGCCCGATCACTCACAGCCAGGATACGCTGGTGCTGGTCCGCGATGACCAGCATGGCACCCGACCCGACCACCGCCCTCAGCAGCCGGTGCGCTGCCAGCGGATCGGAGACCGGGCTCGGTCGGGGGATGGTACGCGAGACGAGGCCGCTCATGAGACCGGCTCCGGATGCGGCCGGCTGTTGACGCCAGCGGTGCGCGTGCCGCGCAGGGTTGAGCCGGGAGTGCCATCGGGCGGCCCGCCAGCATCCAGATCAAGGGTCCTGGCGGTGTCCAGCACCAGCAGCAGGCGGCCGGGCAGCTTGTAGATGCCAGTCACGAGCGCACGGATCACAGGCGTAACGTTCGCCGGCACCGCTTCCCGGTGGGTGCTCGCGACCTCCAGCACGTCACCGATGCGGTCCACCAGCAGGCTGACCGGTCCGTCAGCAGTACGAACCACGACGTTCATCGACTGTCGCCCGTCGTCGAGGGGCGGCAGGCCGAACCGCTCACGCAGATCCACCGCCGTCACGATGTGACCGCGCAGGTTGATCAGCCCACGCACACCCTGCCCGGCAAGAGGTACCCGGGTCATCGGCTGTGCCCGGATGACCTCCTGGACCTCCACCACCTCAATGCCGAGGAGCAGGTCGCCGAGGTGGGCAGTGCAATACTGGTTCTGGGTGGACACGAGTCTAGGCCCCCACACCGCTGAGGGACTGGCCCTGCGCCGCATACAGCGGCACGCCCGACTCCGCGATCAGCATGCCGGCATCGAGCAGCTCCGTCACCCGGTCCTGGATCACCGCCGTGCCAAAGACGGCGCCCGCTCCGGTGCGGCGGTAGACCGCCGGGGTATCGTCGACCACGTCCAGGATGTCCTCCACCACCAGGCCTACGTCCTGACCCTCGTGCGCATACACGACCACCCGGAGCGGACTCCCGTTGCTCCCGGCGCCCGCGATGAGGTGCCCCCCCGCAACCGGCACCAGCGGCAGCAGCCCATCGCGATACTGCACCACCGGGTGGCCCCCGGCATGTTCAACACTGGACCGGGCGAACTCCTCCAACCTGGCCACATGCGACAGGGGCATCGCCATGCGGCGGTCGCCGGCGGCCCGGAACAGCAGCAGCTCCTCCCGCAGGCGCCCCACTGGCCGGGCCGGACCGGCGGCGACTGCCACCTGGACCCGTTGCCCGCTGACGACACCCGTGCGATGCGCCAGGCCGGGAACGTCGAGGATCAGGGCGACCCGGCCGTCTCCCATGATGGTGGCCCCGGCGAAGACCGGGATGCCCTCGAGCAGCCGGCCCAGCGGCTTGACTACGATCTCCTGAGTGTCGCGGATCTCGTCCACGACCAGCCCGAACACATGCCCTTCCGCCTGCAGGATGACGAGGTGGACCACGCCAGGTCCGTGGCCTCCCGGTCCGAAGCCGGCCTGCAGCCCCAGCGTCTGGGCCAGGCTGACCAGCGGCAGCAGCCGCCCGCGCAGCCGGTAGACCGGCGTGCCATGCACACTCTCGATGCCGCCCGCCGCACCATCCAGCCGCACGAGCTCCAGCAGCGACACCTGGGGAATGGCGAAGTGGTCGCCGCCCGCGGTGACCGTGAGCGCGGGAACGATGGCCAGGGTGAGCGGGATCTTCAGCTTGAGCAGCGTGCCCTGCCCGGCCACGCTCTGCAGGTCCACCGTCCCGCCGATCTTCTCGATGTTCGTGCGCACTACATCCATGCCGACCCCGCGGCCAGAGAGGTTGCTCACCGCCTCGGCGGTCGAAAACCCGGGGGCAAACACCAGCTGCACCAGCTCCCGCTCATCCATGGTCTCGGCCTGATCGGCCGAGATGATGCCCTTCTCGACGGCCTTGGCCCTGACCCGGCCGACGTCAACCCCGCCGCCGTCATCGGAGATCTCGATGTAGACCTGCCCACCCTCGTGGTAGGCGCGCAGGCCGATCCGACCCTCGGCCGGCTTGCTCGACACCGCCCGCGCGGCCGGGGGCTCGATGCCGTGATCCACCGAGTTCCGCACGATGTGCGTCAGGGGGTCCCTGATGGCCTCGATGATCGTCTTGTCCAGTTCAGTCTCGGCACCGTCCATCTCGAGACGCACCTGCTTGCCGCATGCGAGGGCCAGGTCGCGCACCACCCGCGGCAGCCGGGACCAGACGTTGCCGATCGGCTGCATACGGGTCTTCATGACCCCCTCCTGCAGCTCGGTCGTGATCAGGTTGAGCCGCTGGGTGGTCGCCGTGAAGGCCGGGTCCTCGCTCGCCGGGGCGAGCTGCAGGATCTGGTTACGGGCCAGCACCAGTTCACCCACGAGGTTCATCAGCTTGTCGAGCAGCGCGACCTCGACCCGGAGGGTATTCTCGGCCGGCGCAGGTCGGGCCGCTGCCACGACTGGCCCCGCTCCCAGCGGCGTCAACGCCCGCGACGCTCGCTTGCGGCGACCGGTGGTTGGTTGTGGAGGTGCTGGAGACGGCGGCGGGCCCGGGTCGGCATCACGCAGCCGGGCCAGCAACGCGACCAGCTCCGGGAACTCCCGGTCCCCATCGGAGCCGGTGGACGCCACCACGGACAGGATCGAACGCACGGCGTCTACCAGTTGCAGCAACGCACTGGTGATCTCCGGCGTGAGCGACATTCTCCCGTCGCGCAGGTCTGAGAGCAGGTTCTCACCGACATGGGTCACCGACTCCAGCTTGGCGAAGCCGAAGAACCCGCTGGTGCCCTTGATGGTGTGGATGCACCGGAAGACGTCTGCCAGCAGCTCCCGGTCTCCCGGCTTCTGCTCCAGCGCAACGAGGTTGCGGTCCAGGCGGTCCAGACCTTCTCCGCTCTCGGCCAGGAACTCCTGGATGATGTCGTCCATCTCACCCATGCTCGGCTCCCCGGCGGATGGCCCACCGGCGATGCCGGCTGTGTGACGGTCGGTAAGTCCCGCCGCCTCGGCGGGGGAGCCGTGCGGGGAAGCACAGGACCCGCATATCCGGGCGTCAGCCCGGCCGCGCCGCCAGCGGCAGCCGGGCCGGCTCGCCAGCGGCCACCCAGCGTTCGGCCGGGGCCGCGATAAGGAACTGACCCACGAGGGCCTGGAGCTCCCGGGCCGCGCGCGCCAGTTCGGCGGCGGACGCCTGGCTCTGCACCGCCCCCTCGCTCGCCTCCTGGGCGGCGTGAGCCACACCCTGGATGTTGCGGGCGATGTCCAGCGCGCTGCGAGCGGCCCCGGTCACGTTCCGGCTGATCTCGTTGGTGGTGGCGGTCTGCTCCTCCACCGCGCCGGCGATCGACGCCTGGATCTGGTTGATCTCACCGATGATGTCACTGATCTCCCGGATAGCCGTTACCGCCTCCGAGGTATCCATCTGGATGGTGTCGATCTTCCGCCCGATCTCCTCGGTAGCCTTGGCAGTTTCCTTGGCCAGTTCCTTGACCTCATTGGCCACCACGGCGAAACCCTTGCCGGCCTCGCCGGCCCGGGCCGCTTCGATCGTGGCGTTCAGCGCCAGCAGGTTGGTCTGTTCCGCGATCGAGGTGATCACCTTGATGACCTTGCCGATTTCGGCACTGGAGGCGCCCAGCTTGCCGACGGTGCCGTTGGTCCGCTCCGCCACCCGGACGGCCTGTGAAGCCACCCGTGAGGCATCGGCGGCGTTCCGGGCGATCTCCCGGATGCTTGCGGACATCTCTTCCGTGCCGGTGGCCACGGTGCCCACATTGCCGGACACTTCATCCGCGGAATGCGCCACGACAGACGCCTGGGTGGAGGTCTCTCCCGCGGCGTGACCCAGGCGCTCGCCGAGCCGGTTCATCTGGGTGGCCGCGCTGGCCACCGTCTCGGCGGTCCGGGCGATGTTGGCGACGCTGCCCCGGAGGGTCCCGAAGAACTGGCTCAGCCCCTGCCCCAGCCGGCCGATGGCGTCCTCGCCACGGACCCCGATCTGCCGGGTGAGATCGCCCGCAGCCGCGGCATCCACCACCAGGAGAATCTGGTCCACCTTTCCCTGTAGCTCGGCCGCCACGCGGCGTTCGTCTTCCGCCCGCTGGCGCTGCTCCGCCTCGCGCGCTGCCGCCGCGGCGTGCTGCTGCTCGGCTGCGGCCTGCTGCGCCCGCCGGACCTCCTCGGCCTGGGCCAGCTCCCGCCGCTGCGCGGCCTCCATCTGCCCGGCCGCCGCGAGTTGTTCGGTTACCACCTCCCAGGTGATCATCGGCCCGATGTAGTCTCCCCGCTCATCCCGAATAGCGCACGCCGTCAGGTCCAGCGTCTCCCCGCCCTGCTCCACCCGGAGCTGGAACGGCAACCGTGCCGGGTCTGACAGCCGGGCGTGCTCGCGTTCCAGGGCGGGGTGCAGCCGACTGACCGGACCGCCAGCCAGCTGGTCCACCGCCAGCCCCAGCCGGCTGAACGTCCCCCGCGCCGCCGGATTGACGTACACCAGCCGCAGGTCTCTGTCGGCCCAGGTCAGATTGATGGGTGCATTCTCCACCAGCTGCCGGATGCGATTCACCTCGGCCCGCTGCTGACCCACCGCCTGCCAGTCCACGTGCTCGGCCAACAGTGCGCCCCGGATGCCGGCCACGGCCGTGCTTACCGAGTCTGCCATGCGCCCCAGCTCGTCGTCGCGGCGGCGTTCCAGCGCCACGGTCAGATCCCCGGCGGCCAGCGCCCCCAGCGCAGCGCCCGTCCGGCGGACCTCATGCAGGATGTCCCGGATCACCACCAGGGCGAGCAGGCTGCCCGCCACCAGCACCGCGAACAGGAGCCCGAACAGCAGGAGCTTGCGCTGGTCCACGAGGCGCTGCACCCCGCCCTCCACGACTCGCTGCCGGGCCGACACCAGCCGCTCCAGCTCTACGATCCTGGCACGCTGCTCCTCGATACCGCTCGGTCAGGACCCCGCGGGCCATTTCATACGCGGCCTCCCGGCTGCTGCGAAGCAGTGACGGGAGGTAGAACCGCTTCACCACCTCGAAGAATTCGAGGGCCGGACGCGCCGCGGAGTCCAGACTGCCGCGCGGATATCGCCATCGGGCGTCACGGCGCGCCAATGCGCAAGCCGCTCGTCGAAACTGCGCCTCCAGCCGTTTGGAGTCCCCCTCCAGCGCACGCAGCCGAGTGACGTCGCCCTCGCCCGCCATGCGGAGCATGACCACGTAGGCCTCCGTGATGTACAGCGGCGGCGGCAAGATGTCGGCGATCAGGTCCTTTCCCTGGATCACCTCGGCATACGGCCGGTCCCCCGACCCGCACGACGCGTAGCGTCTGCCAGGAGAGGACGGCAAGGAGGATCAGGCCGATCGTGAAGCCGCCGACCAGCATGATCAGGCGGCCACGGAGTCCAAGACGGTGCATGGGCAGGCGGGAGTTAGAGTCGGAATCGCTAGCGAATACTCTCGTACAACTGCTCGGCCAGGACCGCACCGAAGGCCTCCGGCGACTGTCCCACATCCTGCGCCGCGGCAATCTCGGTGCGCCCCGACCCGTCGCGCCGCGCGAAGCTCGCCGAGGCCCGTACCCGGCCAGCCTCGGCCATCTCTACCTTGCCGGACACCACGTACGCCGCCTTGAGCTGCGCGGCCAGCACCTGGACCGCGGCCAGCGGGGAGGATGTCATCGGCCGCGTAGCCGAACTGGCTGAGCGCGCCGTTGACCGCCTCACGGGTCAGCACCTGGTACTTGCCGCCCGCCAGCTGCGCAAAACGACGCCGCAGAGCCGTCACTCACGGCCACCCCAGCGGCCGCCTCAATCCCGTCCACGGCCAGGGTGCTCACCAATAGGCGGTTCTCGCTGGAGGCCGCCGCGACGGCGGTCGTCTTCTTGGGGGGAATCTGGGCCTGCGTGGCGGGCGCCAGGATCGCCACAACCAGGACCAGCAGGGTGAAGGTGCGCATGTGTCCTCAAGGCGGGTTGCCGAGCCCGGAGCCGACGCGGCCGAAAGCCGCGCGGCCTGTGTAGACATTTCAGCTATCGGCTCCGGAGGGACGGAACTGAAACCGCCGGCCCGAGCCCTCACCGGGGAGGAGCGGCTGCGGCCGGGGACCCACAGTCGGGCCGAAGGCGCCGCACGACGCCCGGCTCGTGGTCATCCGCCGTCACGATGAAGCCGGAGGTCGGCGATGGCCGGCAGCGGTGGCGACGGTGCCGAGTCAACGCCAGCATGACTGCCCGAAAGCCTAATAAGGAAGGCATCACGTTCCCGCAGGTGTGTCCCGGATGCCTACAGCATGACCGATCCAGTGTCGCGTCCACGCAACCCTCAGCGGGCCCTGCCCTCACCGGGCAATCCGTTGTCCGGAAACGGCTTGGGCACCAGCCGTGAAGGGCCCATGGCTTCACGCTGCAACGTGGCACTAATCGTGCGCTCAGGTGTTTAACGTGGGGACGGCAGTGGTGCCGAACTACGGAGGTGGGGAATGCTCAAAGCCTTGTTCGTCATGATCGTGCTGAGCAACGAGTACGCGGCCCGGCTGGTCCAGCGGTTCCAACGCCGGACGGCCTGATCGGACCCGCGTCGAGCCTGAAGTCCACCTGAAAGACAGGGGCGGCCCTCCGGGCCGCCCCTGGGTGTTTCAGCCCGGTGACGCTCAGGTCACGACAGGAACAGTCGGGCCCGGTCGGCGAGACCGGGGACCTCCAGCGCAATCGCCGCGATGGTCTCCTCGTCGGCCCCCAGTTCGGTCAGCACGTCGGCGCTCGAACAATCGGGCCCGCCCTCCTCCGCCAGCCCCACCCCAGCCTCGGTACACAGCACCTCGGCGGCCTGTACCACCCGGCAGATTCCCTGCAGGTGGTCGTCGGCCTGATGCGGGTGGTGGTGATTGGTGACCGCCTCGGCGAGAAAGGGCGGGAGCGCCCATCTCCCCAGGAGCAGCCCGCCAACGGCCCCGTGGTCCATGCCCAGATGGGACTCTTCGGCCTGCCACAATTGCCCCCCATGGGCTGACCGCACCGCGAGGGCCTCCAGGAACTCCCGGGGGAAGTGCTGCTCCAGGATGAGCAGCCCGGCATCGTGCAGCAAACCCGCGACGTAGACATCGTCCCCGCTGATCGCCGGATCCTCGCCGAAGCGCTCCCAGAGCCTGCGGGCGATCATGCCGACGGCGGCGGAATGCACCCAGAAGGCCTGGTGATCGAGCCCTCCCTGCCTTGACTTGAAGGCCTTGACCACGGCCAGCACGATGCAGACGGCGCGGACCTGGTTGACGCCCAGCCGAGCCACGGCCGCGTGGACCGAGGCGATGCGCTCGCCCGGGCGGGAGAACGCGGCGGAGTTGGCGGCCCGGAGCAGCCGGGCGGTGAGGGAGGGATCGCGCTCGATGATCGCGGCCACGTCGGCCGCCCCCGCCCGCTCATCGTCCAGGACGCGATGGAGGTGAAACACCACAGTGGGCAGGGTGGGAAGGTTCTCCCCCTTGGCCAGCAGCTCGCGCATGCCATTGATGATGTACGGCACTCACTTCCCCCTGTGCGGAGGGAGCCTGCAGGCCCCCATGGATTCTCAAGGTATCGGCAGGCGCCACCGATACTTCAGCCATGCAAGGGATGGCGCGTCCATGATCGCAATTATCGGCCTCTTGATCGTGATTGGCTCGGTGGTGGGGGGGTTCGCCATCGCCGGTGGCCACATGGCTGCGCTGTTCCACGTCTCGGAGATTGTCACGATCGTCGGTATCGCGTTCGGGACGGTCCTGATCTCCACCCCGGGGGCGGTACTCAAGGCGCTGGGCGGGAAGCTGGGCGTGGTCTTCAAGGGCAGCCGGTTCAGCCGGGAGCTCTACCTCGACGCGCTCAGGATGCTCTACGAGCTGTTCCAGGTCGCCCGGAAGGACGGCCTGGTGGCCATCGAGAGCCACATCGAGGAGCCCGGCAAGAGCGCCATCTTCAAGAAGTACCCCAAGGTCCTCCACGAGCACCACGCGATGGAGTTCCTGTGCGATTCGCTGCGGCTGGTGCTGGTCGGCAGCGTGCCGCCGCACGACCTCGATGCCCTGATGGATGGGGAGATCGACGTCCACCACGAGGAGGCGGGCAAGCCCGCCGGCGCGCTCCAGAAGGTCGGCGACGCGCTTCCCGGCATCGGCATCGTGGCGGCGGTGCTCGGCATCGTCGTGACCATGGCCGCGATCGCCGGCCCGGTGGAAGTCATCGGCGAGAAGGTCGCCGCCGCGCTGACCGGCACCTTCCTCGGCGTCCTGCTGGCCTACGGCTTCGTCAGCCCGCTCTCGACCGCCATCGAGCACATCAACTCCGAAGAGTCGCGGTTCTTCGCCTTCTTCAAGGCCAGCGTGGTTGCCTTCGCCAAGGGGTTCGCGCCGATCGTGGCGGTGGAGTTCGCCCGACGGGCGATCTTCTCCGACAGCCGGCCGACCTTCCAGGAGATGGAAACGGCGTGCAAGCAGGCCGCCAAGGCGGGGAAGTAGCCCATGAACAAGGCCCGCGAACAGCCGATCATCATCATCAAGAAGAAGGTGCACGGGCACGCCCATCACGGCGGCGCCTGGAAGGTGGCCTTCGCCGACTTCATGACGGCGATGTTCGCGATGTTCCTGGTGCTGTGGATCGTGGGCCAGTCGAGCGACGTCAAGTCGGCCATCGCCGGCTACTTCCAGGATCCCCTCGGCCGGGCGAGCGAGTTCGGCAGCTCGATCATGGAGGGCGAGGGCGCCCAGTCGCAGAGCCCCCGGATCATGGCCCCGAGTCAGGTGATCGACCTGCGCCGGGACCGGCTGCGCCAGCTGGCCGAACAGATCAAGCAGACCGTGCGCGAAGTCCCGGCGCTGGCCTCCCTGGCGGAGCACGTCGAGATCGAGATCACCGAGGAGGGACTCCGGATCCAGCTGCTGGAGGATTCGGCCGGGGTGTTCTTCGAGAGCGGCAACGCGATCCCCAAGCCGCCGGGGGTCATCCTGCTGCGTTTCCTCGGGCGGGAGCTGGCGACCCTGCCCAACGGGGTGGTCATCGAGGGACACACCGACGCCCGCCCCTACCGCCGCGTGGACGGCTACTCCAACTGGGAGCTCAGCGTGGACCGCGCCAACGCCGCGCGACGCATCATGCTGGCGGGCGGTCTCAATGAGGCGCAGGTCCAGCAGGTCCGGGGCTGGGCCGACCGCCGGTTGCGCGACCCGGAGCGATCCCAACGCCGACGCCAACCGCCGGGTCAGCGTCACCATGCTGCTGCCGCGAACCGTGGGCGCCGACTCCCTCGCCAGCCATCCCCCGCCCTGCCAACCGCGCCCCCGGGGTGGTGGGGTCCCGGTGACAGCCGCCGAGCGCACCGTCCTCCTGGTGGACGACGACCCGCTCACGCTCACCCATTTTCAGGCAGTCCTCAACAGCGAGGCGTCGCTCCGGGTGGTCACCGCGGTGAACGGGGTGGAGGGCCTCCAGCGGGCACGCGAAGATTCACCCCGACCTGATCATCTCCGACTACCGGATGCCGGAGATGGACGGCTTCGAGTTCTGTCGCCAGGTCCGGTCCGACCCCGGACCTCGCCGGCTGCATGTTCGTCGTGCTCAGCGGCTTCAGCGACACGGCACTCAAGGTCCGCGGTCTGGACATCGGCGTGGACGACTACCTGACCAAGCCGATCGAGGTGCCCGAGCTGCTGGCCCGGGTGCGGGCCAGCCTGCGCATCAAGGCGCTGCAGGACCAGCTCCGCCAGGACCGCGACAAGATCGAGACCCTGCATGCCGAACTGGGACGCAGCTTCGAGCAGCTGCTGCAGCTGCTGATCCACCTGGTGGACCTGGGCCTGCCGGGCGCGGCGGAACGCGGCCGGCGGGTTCGCCTGCTCGCCGGCCGGATTGCCGGGCGTTTCGAGATCCCCGTCGAGCTGCTGGCAGACCTCGAGCTCGCGGCCCAGCTGCACGAGGTCGGCCGGGTGGTCGATGCGGCCCACCAGCCGGGAGGCAGCGCCTACCCCGACTGGCACTACGCCGTGGTCTCGGCGACGCTGCTGGACCAGGTCGAGCGTCTCAAGGGGGCCGGCGATCTGATCGGGGGCATCTACGAAAACTGGGACGGGACCGGCATGCCGAACCGCTTCGTCTCTGGGCAGATCCCGCTCCGGGCGCGGGTGCTGCGGGCGGCGATTGATTTCGACCGGCTGGTCTCTGGCGATGCCGGGCGGCGCCGCTCGCCGGCCCAGGCCATCGAGGAGCTCGGCGAGCAGATGGGCACCCGCTACGACCCGCTGGCCATCCGGCACCTCGAATCGGTGGTGCTGGACCAGCCCCGCGAGGAGTGGGAGTCGACCCGCAGCCAGGTCGGGGTGGACCAGCTGCTGGAGGGGATGGTGCTGGCGGCCGATCTCTGCACCAGTTCGGGGATGAAGCTGCTGTCGAAGGGCACCATCATCAGCCGCAGCATGCTCGAGGTGATCGAGCGCCGGAACCTCGCCGACCCGATCCTGGACGGCGTCTGGGTCACGCGGCGCTAGGAGGCGCCTCGCGGTTGCCCCTCCGAGGCCGCTTGGGTTAGCTTCTGCGGCCCCCGGGAGACTCAACGTGACCATGGTGTCCGTCCCAGCAGAGCTGGTGCAGGCCTCGCCTCAATTCCAGGAAGCCCTGATCCGCGCCGATCGCGCCACCGTGGTGGCGAGTCTGGCGCGCGGCATCGCGCACGACCTGCGGGGGCCCCTTCAGACCCTCAACCTGCTGGTTGACCCCCACTCCGACCTTCTCGGCCAACGCCGAAGGGGCCCGGTTTCGCAGCGCCATGAGCGACTCGGTCCAGCACCTGGCCGAGACCATCTCCCGATTCGGCCAGGTCTACGCCTCGCCCGACACCGAACCGCGCCGGTGATCGTGGACGACGTCCTCAGCTACGTGGTAGACCTGCAGCGGTACCAGCGAGGGCTGCCGGCGGCCGAGGTGGACCTCCGGCTGTCGGCCGGGTTGGCGCCGGTACGCGGCATCGAGGGAAACCTGCGGCATCTGCTGCTCAGCCTGGTCGACCAACGCCAAGGAGGCGATGGCCGGGCGGGAGGACGGTCGGATCGTGGTGGGGGCGCAGGCGGTGGACGGGATGGTGGTGATTACGGTCGACGACAATGGCGAGGGCATGGGACCCGACGTGCGGCGCCGGGCCTTCGAGCCATTCTTTACAGCACCCGCCGAGACAACCTGGGGCTTGGATTGAGCGTCGCGGGCTGGCTGGCCACCCGTCAAGGCGGCACGGTGGACCTGACCGACGGAGACCCACGGCGGCGCCCGCGTGACCGTTACCCTGCCGGTGTGGCGCCGCGGCGGCTAGGGCTCCTTCAGCGGGATCCTGTCCAGCCAGTCGGTGCCGGTGGAGCGGGCGTTGGCACGCCGGTTTTCCTCGGCGACGCGTGAGACCAGCTCCTCCCGCTGGATGTTGATGGTCGTCGGCGCCTCGATCCCGATGCGGGCCCCGCGACGATCGCTGGACAGCACGATGATCCGGATCCCACCCTCGATGATGATCGCCTCTCCCTGGCGACGGTTCAGTATCAGCACAGCTCTCCTTGCGTGTGCGGTGCCGGGCTAGCGCACCATCCCCAGGACATCCTGCATCATCTGGTCGGCGACCGACACCAGTCGGGCGGCGGCCGCGAAGGCGTTCTGCTGGGTGATCATGTGGGTGAGTTCTTCGTCAATGGACACCCCGCTGATGCTCTTGCGCAGGCTGTCGGTGTGATTGACGATCACGTCCTGGGCCTCCTGCTGCTGCCCGGCATCACGCAACGCCACCGCGATGTCCGAGACCATCCGCTGGTAGGCCACGCCAATGGTGTCGCCCCCGAAGCTGGCGACGCCGCTGGTCCGCAGCGCGGCGATGGCCAGGGCCACCGAGTTGTCACCGGGACCGCCGCTCGCCCCGGCGGCGATGTTGTCGGAGCTCAGCAGCACCGCCTGACTCAGGGAGAATGCCTGTGCCGTGGTACCCGCCGGGTCGAAGAAGTCGATGCCCGTCGCCCCGGCGAGGTTCCGGCCGCCCTGGTGCAGCGCGTTGACTTCCGCTGACGATGCCGGCTACCAGCTGGTCCAGTCGGCTCCGCACCCCGGGAATCGTCCGGGTGGACAGTTCCGTCAGGGCCGCCAGCTCGCCGCCCTGCAGGTTGAGCAGGCCAGACGCCCCGGTCGAGGCCACGCCGTAGGCGCCGTTGCCGAAGACTGCGCAGTTCCAGCGGCCATGGCCTGAGCGGCGTCCACGATCATGGCGTCACCCGCCAGCACCCCGATCGTCCCATCCGCCCGGTCCACCACCCGCACGCTGATCAGGCCGGACAGCTTGTCCACCAGCAGGTCGCGCCGGTCCATCACGTCCGGCGCCCCGCGGTCGCCGGACGCGCCGGCCCGGATCTCCACGTTGAGGTCGGCGATCTCCCGCGCGATGGCGTTGACCTCGGTGAGGATCCCCTCCATTCGGGTCACCGTCTCCGCAGCCAGTTCGCCAAGGCGCTGGTCGGCGGTCCGGAACCGTCCGGACAGGGTCTCCGCTGCCTGCCGCACCAGCTGGCGAGGCGCCTTGCCGGCCGGATCGTTGGCCAGGTCGCCGAAGGCGGAGAAGAGCTGGTCGATGCCGGCGCCGAGGCCGAGGTCGCTGGGCTCGCCGAACACGCTTTCCACGTTGCTGAGCATGTCCCGCAGGGTCGGTGAAGCCGCCCAGCTCGCCATTCTGCCGCCGATAGGTGGCGTCCAGGATCTGGTTCCGTATGCGGGCAATTCCGTCGGCGCCCACCCCCCGGCCCAGCTGGCCGATGCTCGTCTGCAGCGGGATCAGGGCACTCTGGTTGAGGCGCTGGCGGCTGTACCCCTCGGTGCTCGCGTTGGCGATGTTATGGCCGGTGGTATCGATCGCCCGCTGATGGGTGATCAGCGCCGACCGCGCGATGCTGAGGAGACTGGAGAGGCCCATGGTCAGGCGGTCCGGTTGAGGATCAGCCCGCTCTGCGGCGCCGGCTCGGTGGGCCGGTCGCCGCGCTGGTAGCCGGCCGCAGGGTCGCCTGCCATCGAGAAGAGGCGCTGCAGGAAGAGGTCGCCCGCGTCCATCGCGCGTCGCAGGATGTGCTGATTGATGGCCAGATCCTGGGCGGCCATCAGGGCGGAACGCTTGACCATGGCGCGGGCTTCCTCGACCTCCCGGGGCAGGATGCCGCCGAGCAGTTGCTCCAGGCGCTCCAGCGGGGTGGGCTCGCCGCCGGCGATGAGCGCCGTAAGCGCGGCCCGGCGCCGCTTGGCCTCGTCGAGGGTCAGCAGCGTCCGACCCATCGCGTGAATGCTCGATTCAATCACCCCGGCGTCGTCCGCCGCCACTCCGGCCCGCTGCCGCAGCAGCGCCTGACGCAGCTCCTCGATCACGTTGGCCTCGTACAGGAGGGCGTCGGCGAGATCCGCCATCCGCCCGGAGGCGTCGGCGTCGGCCGCGATGAACTCCTGGTGCCCGTGCGCTGTCATGGTTCTCCTGGCGCGGCACCGGAGTCCGGTAGCCGGCGGCTCAACTGTCGGTACAGCGCCTGGCTCAGCTCGCTGTGAGCCCGCTCGGCGTGAATCCGGGACAGCCGCTCATCCAGCATCCCGGTGAACAGCTCCTGTCCCGGATCCTGGGTCAGGATGCCCTGGCTGGGCGCCGTCGCCCGCATGGCCTTGAACAGCTCGTTGATGAACACCGCCTCCAGATCCTCCGCCGCCTGCTGGAGGCGGGCGTGGGCATCGGGCGGCGCGGCACCAATCCGCGGCGGCGCCCCAGACACCGGGCCGAGGTCGCTCACCGGACCACCACCTCGGCACTCAGCGCCCCCACCTCACGCAGGGCCAGGAACATCGCCGCGATCTCTTGCGGCTTGGCCCCGGCGGCATGCAGCCCAGCGGCAACCTCCTGCACCGTGGCGCCTTCGCTGACTGTGAGGAGGCCCGCAACCACCGGCGCGCTGTCCGCGACAGTCCCGCCGATCCGCAGGGTCAGCCCCTTGTGGCTGAGCACGGCGGAGGCCACCCGCGCGGTACCGCCACTGACCACGGTGCCGCTGCGGGCGTCAATCATGATCCGCGCGTCCGGTATCATCCTGACCGGGATCGTATCCACCGACGCCAGGAGCCCAATCAGATTATCGCCCGCCGGACCCGCTGGGGTTGAGGGTGATCGACCCTGGGTCGTCAACTTTCGCGACACTATCGCCCAGGGCGGCGTTGATGGCCTCGGCCACCCGCTGGGCCGTCGCCAGCCCGGGCTTGCGGAGCAGCAGCCGCGGGCGTCAGCCCCGCAACCTGGGACGGATCCACTTCGAGCACCCCACCCTCCGGGATCCTGGCCGAGTTGCCCCGGCGTCCGGCCTGGCGCACGTCCTCGTCGGCGCCGAGCAGCGCGCCCTGCGCGGTGGCCACGGGGGCCTGATCCACATCGCTGAGCAGCGGAGTGATCCACAACACCCCACCGCGGAGACTGGTGGCATCGCCGATGGAACTCACCTGTACTTCGAACCGGCCGCCGGCGCGCAGGTACGGCGACGCCTCGGCCGTCACGATCACCGCGGCCACGTTGCGCGGCCGGAGCCGCTCCGCCGGCACTTCCAGCCCGAACCGCCGCAGGGCGTTGGCGATGGAGCGCACCGTCTGGGTACCGCCGGTGGCATTGCCGAAGGAGCGGTCCCCGCTGCCCTCGAGGCCAACCACCAGGCCGTAGCCGATCAGCCGCCGCGGCACGTTGCCGGGCGCGGTCACGAGGTCGCCGACCCGTTGCGTCGCCTGGGCGCTGCAGCGCCGACCCGGGCAGCGAAAGAAGACCGGCAAGGAAGCGCGATGCACAACCCTCGAAGCGCCGAGTCGCCGAGTCGCCGAGTCAGGTGTCTCATGGCCAGAAGATCGAGAGGATGCTGCCAAGGATCCCCTTGGCGGGGCCGATCTTCTTGCCCTTGTACGTGATGACCGATTCGGCGATGCGGGAGGACGCCACGGTGTTCTGGGATGTCACGTCCTCGGGCCGCACGACGCCCTCGACCTGGATCACCTGGTTGCGCCCGTCCACCCCGACGGTCTTTTCGCCCTTGAGGCGCGCCATCCCGGTCGGTTCGATAGACACGACCCGCACGCTGATCATCGCCGACAGATCGCCGGTACGGCGGGCTTCGCCGCCGGCCCGGGAGTCCTGACCCAGTCCGCTCTGGAACCCCTTCTGGGGACCGATGGCGAGGTCGGTGCCAACGTTGAGGTTGAGGCCCATCTCATTCGAGCGCTTCTTGCTGGCGTTCTCGCTCTGGCGTTCGTGGGCATTGACGGTCTCGTCCACCACGATCGTGACGATGTCGCCGATCCTGAGCGGCCGCTTGTCGCTGAACCACCCGGCCCGGCTGACACCGGTGGGCCGCTCTGCACGGCGGGTGGCCGGCCGGTGCCGGTGCCTGAGTGGCAGCCGGCCCCGGCGGGGTTGCCTGGGCCGGCGAGCGCCGGCGCGACCGCGGCCAGCAGCAGGATGGTTGCAAGCATGTCGCATCAGTTCATCCTCGCTTCGCCGGGCGCGGTCACGGTGGTCTGCAGCACGCCCGCGCTTTCTGATGGTGCGAACTCGAAGCGGCGCGCCCAGCACCGCGTCATGGAGCGCCACCGCCTCAAGGGCCACGGTGACGCTGCCCTCGTTCCAGAGCACCCGCACCGCCTGTCCGGCGCTGACCACCGGCGCCGGACCGACGTGGGCGGCATCGAGGACCGCCCCCGGCACCATGCGCCGGCGTGCCACCCAGCCCGCCTCCACGGTCGGGACGGGACCGCTCGCGGGTGGACCCCAGCGGACGTGCGCTTCGTCACGGACGTCCTCTGCGGCGAGCATCTGCCCGGCGGCGATAGCGCGGGCCGCCACCTGACGGCGCCCGCCGACCCCGGCCCGGAGCCGCATGGCGATCGGCGCGCGGCCAGGCGGTTCCATCAGCACCGCGAACCAGCCTCCATCGCCACCGCCCAGCAGCCGGAACGCGACTCGAGTCCGGTGCACCGGCCAGGGATCCGGTGCCCCATGCGAGCACCAGACCAGTGGTGTCGACGCCCCAGCTCGCGGCGACCGCCGCGGCCAGTCGGGCCTGCAAGCCCGCGGGGACCGGCCCGTCGCACGACCTGGGTCGCGGCGGGCGCCGGCGACGTCGAGGACAGGAGTGCACGACAGCATGATGCGGTCCGCCGCATCAGCGGATCAGCTCGTTGGTGACGGTCTGGATCATCTCTTCGGCGGTCTTGATCGCCTTGGAGTTGACCTCGTAGGCTCGCTGGGCGGTGATCATGTCCACCATCTCCTGCACGATTTCCACGTTGGAGGCCTCCAGCGAACCCTGCACCACCTGACCGAAGCCGTCCTCCATCGGGACGCCGAGTCATGGCATCACCAGAGGCGGGGGTCTGCTGGTAGAGGTTGCCGCCCAGCGAGAGGAGCCCGCTGGGATTGGCGAAGCGTGCCAACTCGAGCTGACCCAGTTCCACCTGCTCGCCGGAGGTGCCGAGGATGGCGCTGACGTTGCCCGTTGGCGAAACGCTCACCTGCACCGCCTCCGGCGGCACATTGATCTCCGGCATCAGCAGGTGCCCGGCATGGGTCACGAGCGCACCACTATCGGCGGCGCGGGTGAAGGTGCCGTCGCGGGTGTAGCCGGTGGTGCCATTGGGCAGCTGGACCTGGAAGAAGCCCTCGCCCTCGATGGCAAAATCGAAGGGGTTGTTGGTCACCTCGAAGGCACCCTGGGTGTGGATCCGCTGGATGTCCGCCAGCCGCACGCCCCGGCCGATCTGGATCGGCGCCAGCGTTTCGGTGCCCTGGTAGTGGACCAGCTGCGAACCCTGCAGGGTCTCGTAGAGCATGTCCTCGAAGTTGGTGCGGCTCCGCTTGAACGACGTCGTGTTGACGTTGGCCAGGTTATTGGCGATGGCGTCGATGCGGGTCTGCTGCGCGCGCATCCCGCTGGCGGAGGCACGAAGGCCTGGATTCATGACTGGGTCCTCGGGGTGAATCAGCTATCAGCTATCGGCTATCGGTCAGGTTACGCGGCCGACGTCGTTGACCACCGTGCCGAGGACCGAGTCCAGGGCCTTGAGCGAGTCCACGTTGGCGGCATAGGCGCGCTGAATCGTGACGAGGTCCACCACGCCCTTGAGGGTGTCCTGGTTACTGTCCTCGATCTCACCCTGGCGCAGCAGCGTCGTGGTGGTGTCCACCGGCACCGTCGGGGTCTGGGCGAGGAAACGACCCGCGCCTTCCTTCATCAGGCTGTTGGGGTCCTCCACGGTTTCCACCCGGAGGCGGTCGAGCCGAAGCCCGTCCACCACGACGTCGCCATCGGCCTGAATCTGCAGGCTCGAGTAGCGCAGCGGCACCGCGATCGGGCCCTCCTCTCCCAGCAGCACGTTGCCGTGACGGTCGCTGAGCCGGTTGGCCGCATCGAGCGCCAGCCCGCCACCCCGGGTGAGGCGTTCGCCCTGGTCGGTCTGGATCACGAGGAAGCCTGGACCGTCCAGGGCCACGTCGAGGGCTCGCCCGGTGGCCGTGAGGGTGCTCTGGGAGAGGTCAATGCGGGTCACCGGCACCGGGTAGGTGGCGTTGCCCGCCAGCCGAGCGGACATGACGTCGGCCTTGAACCCCTCGGTGTCGCTGTTGGCGAGGTTGTTTGCGGTCAGCGCCTGCAGCCGGGTGTAGTAGCTGAGCGTCCGCGCGGTACTCTTGATTGCGTTCAGGCCCATGGGTCACCTCTGGAGGTCTGCCACCGGAAGGGCAATCGCTGTGCCCCACCACCGGGGTCGCCGCTCAGCGCTAACCGATTGCGCGGTATGGCTTTGGAACTGACCCGGAGCCCGTGGGTGAGTCGCCGGCACGGGGGCGGGCAGCGCCCGCTGCCGGGCGCGGGAAACTCTTTCCGCCCGGGCGGCAGGAGAGGACGGCCCGCCGCCGACCGCAACCCGCACCGCGTCCTGGGACAATCGGTACCGGCGGGCCAGTTCGGGGACGCGCTCGCCCTGCTCTGCCCGGCGCCGAAGTTCGCCGAGGAGCGCACTGGCGGGCGGGGGACCGGCGGGCCGAACCGGCCGCCGGGCGGACGGTGGAGCGAGCCGGTGGCGGCGGATGACCAGCAGCAGCAGCAGCAGGGTCAGCACCGCTGCGGCGGCGAGCCGGATGTCGCCCGGCCGCTCGAGACCGGCGGGCCAGCGGCGCCCCGGACCAGGCCGGAGATGGCCGGCGTGTAGGACAGCAGCACGAACGTCGCCAGGAAACCGGCGATCAGGCGCAACAGTCTCGGGGTCATGCGCGCTCCTCGGCGGGGACCAGGCGCTGCCGGAGCCGCTTGAGCGCCTGGGTCCGGATCTGCGAGACCCGGGATTCCGTGACGTGCAGGACCTCGGCGATCTGGCGCAGGTTGAGCTCCTCGTAGTAGTACAGTGCGAGCACCGTGCGCTCCTTCGGCGGCAGCATCCCGATGGCGTGCTTCAGGTTGGCCACGGTCTCATCATGTGCCAGCTGCTCGCCGGGCATCGGGCGCATTCTGGTCGCGCAGCGTCTCCTCCATGGTGGCGGCCTCCGCATGGTCCTGGGTCACCGACCCGTCCAGCGAGACCAGCACGGCGCCGTCAATCTCCTCCCGCCACCGCCAGTAGGTCTGCAGGTCCAGCGACAGGGCGCCGGCCACCTCCTGCGGCTCCGGCGACCGGCCCAGCCGGCTCTCGAGCTGGGCCACGACCGTGGCGAGCTGGCGGCCCTTGGAGCGCACCGAGCGCGGTACCCAGTCGCGGCTTCTGAGCTCATCGAGGATCGAGCCCCGGATCCGTCGCATGGCAAAGGTGCTGAAGGCCAGCCCACGGGAGAGGTCGAAGCTCTCCAGCGCCTGGACCAGCCCCAGGGTGCCGGCGCTGACCAGGTCGTCCACCTCTACCATGTCGGAGACCCGGCCCGCGACCTGGCGGGCGACGTGATGCACCAGGCCGAGATAGCGGTCCAGCAGCTGGGTGCGAGCGGCCGGATCGCCGGTGCCGCGGTAGCGCTGCCACAGCGCGTCGGTCATCGTCGTCGTCTGCGTTGCCATTGTGATCCTCTCGTTTGCCGGACTGCGTGATCTCAACCAACCAGGCGCGCTGGAGCCGGCAGGTCGAGCCGCTCGCACACCGCCGTGAGCACATCTGCGTTGGGCCCGGAAGCCAGGCCGCGGGCGAGCTGTCCCGGTGTGCGGACCGCCCGGCGAATCGCCTCGTCCTCCTGCAGTGCACCGAGGTAGCGCAGGCCGCGTTGCAGGAACCGCTCAGCCGCCGTGGCGAGGCGGTCGAAGGTCTGGCGGGCCCTCCCGGTCGTCCACGACCCGGTTGACCAGGACGTCAATGGGAAGGTCGCTGACCTGGGCGTGCACGATCTTGATCGTGGCGTAGGCGTCGGTGAGCGCGGCCGGTTCGGGCGCAGTCACGACGACCATCCGGGTCGCCCGCATGGTGGCCACCCGCACGACGCTCTCGAGCCCCGGCCCGGCATCGATGACCACCGCGTCGAAGTCGTCATACAGGCCGCTCAGCCGGTGGTGCAGTCGGGCGCGGTCCACCGAACCCAGCGAGTAGAGGGTCTCCGCCCCGCTGTCCGCCGGCAGGAGCCAGATCCGCTCGGTCACCGGTGTGAGCAGGTCCCGCGGCGCGGTACCATCGGTGAGGACCTGCTCCAGCCGCGCGCCCCGGCCGAGTCCCAGCAACACGTGCAGGTTCCCCATGTTCTGGTCGCCGTCCACCAGCAGCACCCGGCGGCCCTCCTGCGTCAGGCGCTCGGCGAGGAGCACCGACACCACCGACTTGCCGACGCCACCCTTGCCGCTGCCGACCACGATGGTCGGCGGGCCCGAGGAGGCGGCCAGCGGGGTCGTGGGGCGCCCGGCCATCATGGCGCGCAGCGCTGCGGCCTGGTCCATCATGTGGTCACCTCGACCGGCCGGGCTTCACGCAGCCGCACGGCGGCCACCGCGGCCAGGAGCCGCGGCGCGGCGGCGCGCAGGTCACGCGGGACCTCCTGCCCGTCCGACATCCAGCGCATCGGCAGCCGGGTCGTGGCCGCGGCGTCGAACAGGGTCCAGTCATCCGGCGCCTCGTCCATCTTGGTGGCGGCGAGGTGGGTGATGCCGTGGTCGCGGTATGCCGCCACCGTGCGCCGCACCAGCTCGGGCTGGAGCCCGGCCGGCAGCACCAGGTGGGTTTCATTAGGTGAGACCTGCAGCAGCCACTGCCGGACCTGCTGGCTATCGGTGTGGTGCCGGGGCCCCCGGCCGGGCGTGTCCACCATGATCAGGTCGCACCCAGCGAGTTTCCGGAGCGCGGGGGGGATGTCGGTGGACTCGTACACCACCTCCAGCGGCAGCCCCGCGATCTCCGCGTAGGTGCGGATCTGCTCGACCGCGCCCACGCGGTAGGTGTCCAGGCACAGCAGGCCGATCCGCTTCCGCCGGAAGAATTCGGGGTGCGTGGCCAGCTTGGCGATGGTGGTCGTCTTGCCTACACCGGTGGGCCCCACGAAGGCGAGCACCCGCGGACCGAGTTCCGGCTCCCGCCGACGGGCGAAGTCCCCTTCACCGGGGGCGGCCTTGAGGAGCGGGTGACTGCCGCCGTCGGGCGCCATGCGTCGCCGCTCGTCGGCGGCACTGGCCCCGTCCACGGCGAGCATTTCGTAGCACGGGCTGCCATCGACGGCCCGCAGAGTTCGCAGCGCGATGACTTCGGCCTCGGGACCGAGGCGGCGGCTGACGCGGGCCAGCAGCGCGTCCACCGCGGTACCGGTAAAGGACTCAAGCGGCACGGGGCAGCTCCCAGGTGGCGAGGCTGTGAATGGGGGTCTGGGCGGGCAGCTCACCCAGCGACAGCACGGGCAGGTGCGGCAATACCGGCTCGACCAGGCGGCGAACGCCCACGCGCAGCGCCGGCGGGGTGATCAGCGGCCGGAACTGGCCGTCCCGCTTGTGGGCATCCATGAGTTCATTGAGCTGGCGGAGCGCACCGGTGAGGTCATCCGGCTCGAGCATGCGGGCACCCTCCCGCATCGGCCTCGGCGAGAACAGCGCCATCAGGGCGGTCTCCAGCCGGGGGCCCATGGTGATGCCGCTGATGGCGCCATCGCCGTCGTCGAACATCTGCACCAGGACCGAGCTCAGCGTCCGCCGCACCTGCTCCGTCAGCGCTTCGGGATCCTTGGTGATCTCGGCGGCGTCGGACAGGGTCTCCAGGATGAGCGGGAGATCCCGGATCGGAATGCCCTCGCGGAGCAGCCGCTGCAGCACCCGGTGCACCGTGCCGAGGGACAGCTTGCCCGGGATGGTGTCGTCCACCAGGGCGGGGTGGGTTTCCTTCACGCCGTCAAGCAGCTCCCGCACGTTCTGGCGGGAGAGCAGCTCCGCCGAGTGCCGCTTGATGGTCTCCATCAGATGGGTGGAGAGCACCGTCTGCGGCTCGACCACGCTGTACCCGCCGGCCTCGGCTTCCACCCGCCGCTCTGGTGTGATCCAGATCGCCGGGAGCCCGAAGCTGGGATCGGTGGTGCGGATGCCGTCCACCGGGGGAGCCGCGCCGGTGGTGTCGAGGGCCAGCAGATAGCGGGGCAGCACCTCGCCCGCCGGCCACCCGGACCCCGCGGAGCTTGATGGCGTACTCGGTGGCCGGAAGCTGGATGTTGTCGCGGATGCGGGCCGGGGGCACGATCATCCCGAGTTCGATCGCCAGCTGCTTGCGCATCAGCCCGATGCGCTGCAGCAGGTCGCCCTTCTGGGCTTCATCCACCAGCGGCACCAGGGCGTATCCCACCTCGACCTCCAGCGGCTCCACCTGGAGCAGATCACGGATCGGGGCGGACTCAGGGCGGGCCTGCGGGGAGGTCTGGACCACGGCCACCGCGGGCCGCCGACGCTCCTCGGCGGCACCGGCCATGAAGGCCGCCACGGCCAGGCAGCAGCGCCAGCAGCATGAAGGGCAGCATCGGGAAGCCGGGCGCGAGACCGAGCAGGGCGAGGATGGCCGAGGACATCCACAGGGCACCCTGGTGACGGGTGAGCTGGCTGGCGATCGCCGGGCCCAGCGCCGGGCTCTTGGAGCCGTAGGTGACGATGATGCCGGCGGCCGTGCTGACGATGAGCGCCGGAATCTGGGTCACCAGCCCGTCGCCCACCGAGAGACTGGTGTAGGTGGCCATGGCCTCGCCCGCGGTCATGCCCTGCTGGGTCATGCCGATCAGGAAGCCGCCGACCAGGTTGATCCCGGTGATCAGCAGGCCGGCGATCGCATCGCCCCGGACGAACTTGGCCGCAGCCGTCCATGGCGCCGTAGAAATCGGCGTAGCGCTGGATCTCCTCCCGACGCCGCCGGGCCTCGGTCTCGTCGATGAGGCCGGCGCCCAGATCGGCGTCGATGCTCATCTGCCGGCCGGGCATGGCGTCGAGGGTGAACCGCGCGGCCACCTCGGCCATCCGGCCGGCGCCCTTCGTGATCACCATGAAGTTGATCACGACCAGGATCAGGAAGATCACCAGCCCGACGACGACGTTGCCGCCGATCACGCGTTGCCGAAGGCGGCGATCACTTCGCCGGCGTGCCCGCTGCTGAGGATGAGCCGGGTGCTGTTGACGTTGAGGCCCAGGCGGAGCAGCGTCACCAGCAGCAGCAGGCTGGGGAAGATGCTGAAATCCAACGGGTCGCTGATCGAGAGCGTGACCAGCAGCACCAGGACCGAGATAGCCAGCGACATCGCCAGCAGCGCGTCGAGGATGGCGGGCGGCAGCGGCACCACCAGCAGCGCCACGATCACCACCACCGACAGGGCCAGCCAGGTCTCCGCGCCGCCACCGAAACGCTGCAGCATGGTGGGAGCGGTGGGGCTGTCGCCGCGGGGTGCGCCACGGGCCCGGCCGGGACCGGGCATGGGCGCGGTGGTGGCGGCGCCGATGCCGCCGATGGCCGAGCTGGGCGTGGTCATCTATCCCTCCGCCGCGGCAGCGGCATGCCCTTCCGCTTGAACACGAAGGCGATCACCTCGGCGACGGCCACGTACAGCGCGGCGGGGATGGCCTCGTTGACCCTGGCACTGGCCAGCAGCGCCCGCGCGAGCGGCTTGTTCTCGATGACCGGCACGCCGGCCCGGTGGGCGATGTCCTTGATGCGCTGGGCCAGCAGCCGTTCTCCCATGGCCACCACGATCGGGGCCGCCGAGATCAGCGGATCGTACTTGAGGGCCACCGCGATGTGGGTCGGGTTGGTCACCACCACGTCGGCGGTGGCCACCTTGCCGAGCATCCGCTTCCGCGCCATCTGGCGCTGCAGCTGACGCACCCGGCCCTTGATCTGCGGGTCGCCCTCGGTCTCACGGTGCTCCCGGGTCACTTCCTGACGGGTCATTCGCAGGTTCTTCTCGTACTGCCATACCTGATAGCCGTAGTCCGCCGCAGCGATGGCCAGGAAGGCCAACCCGGCGAGCATTCCCATCCGCACCGTCAGCGTCCGGGTGAGCCCCAGGATCACGGGTACCTCGGCGCCGCCGCTGGAGAGCACTTCGGGCCAGGCGCGCTTGAGGACCAGGTAGGTCACGAAGCCCAGGAGCGTGAACTTGAGGAGCGCCTTGAGCAGGTTGACCAGCGCGTTGAGGCTGAACAGCCGCCCGAGGCCAGCCACCGGGTCGATATGGGAGAGTTTGGGGCCGAGCGGCTCCACCGACACGATCCCCCGGGCCTGGACGCCGTTGACCAGCAGGGTGACCGCCAGGATGCCGACCAGGAACGGGGCCAGCGACATCAGCGTGGTGCGCCCGAGTTGCTGGAGAATGGTCGCGGCCTGAAGGGCGCTGAGCGGCTGGGCGCTGAGCCAGGCGATGTCCGTTCGCATCACGTCCACGCTGTGCCGGGCCAGGCTGGTGCCGCCCGCCAGGGCGAGAGCCCCGGTTCCCGCCAGCAGCAGGGTGGCGCTCGCAAGCTCCTGGCTCCGCGGCACCCGCCCCTCGCGATGGGCCTCCTCACGGCGCCGGGGCGTCGCGGATTCGGTGCGTTCCTGGCCGTCGTCTTTCGCCGCCATCGGCTACCGCCCGGCCCCAGCGGCGGAAAAGGCCCGGATGGTGGTCCGCACATGCTCCGGCATCCCGGCGATCTCACCGGTCAGGAAGCTGGCCAGGAACGGAAGCGAGGCCCCGAGCGTCACCAGCCCGATCGAGATCATCACCGGAAAGGACAGCATCATCACATTGAGCTGAGGCACCGCCTTGCCCAGGATGGCGAGCGCGAGGTTGGCGAGGAGCAGCGCCACGATGATCGGAGCGGCCACCCGCACGCCGGTACTGAAGACCGCACCGGCCAGGTTGGCCACCTCGAGGCCGCCAGCGACCCCCAGCACCGCGCGCCCGGCCGGGACCGCCGAGAAGCTCGAGGCCAGCGACTGGTACAGGACCAGGTGCCCATTGAGCGAGAGATACAGCAGTAGCGCGAAATAGCCCTTCAGCTGTCCGACCCCGACGGTGGCGCCCTCCGGCACGGTGCCGAGGGCCTGTCCCAGCGACAGGCCCATCTGCAGGCTGGCCACTTCCCCGGCGATCGTCACGCCGTGAATGAGCAGCGAGCCGGTCAGCCCGATCGCGAGGCCGAGCAGGGTCTCTCCCGCCAGCACGAAGGCCATCGCCATCATGTCGTCGGGCAGTGGCGCCACCGGCGTCACCAGCGGCATCAGCACCACGCTCAGCACCACGGCGACCGACCCGCGCAGGCTCCGGGGCATCCCCGTGGTGGACCACAGCGGAGCGGCCAGGAAGAACCCGGACACCCGGGCGCTCACCAGCACGAATGCCGGCCAGTCCAGCGGCCCCACCAGCTCCAGGAGTCCGGGCATGGTCAGGACGCGAGGCTCGGGAGGGAGTTGAGGATCTGGGTGAGATACTCGACCAGTTCGCGGATCATCCAGGGCATGGACAGCATTCCCACTACCGCCACCGCCACCAGCTTCGGGATGAAGGTGAGGGTCTGCTCCTGGATCTGGGTCAAGGCCTGCACCAGGCTCACCAGCACACCCACCAGCAGCGCGGTGATCAGGAGCGGAGCCGCCACCATGAGCACCAGCATCACGGCACGGTTGACCAGCTCGATGGCAAGGCCGGCGGACATGGTCAGACCTGGAAGCCGGTCACGAGGCGCTGGACCACCAGGTTCCAGCCATCGGCCAGCACGAAGAGCATCAGCTTGAACGGCAGCGAAATCATGACCGGCGGGAGCATGAACATGCCCATGCTCATCAGCACCGAGGCCACGATCAGGTCCACCACCACGAATGGCAGAAAGATCACGAACCCCATCTGGAAGGCGGTCCGGAGCTCGCTGGTCACGAAGGCCGCGGTGATCGTCAGCGTCGGGAGCGCCTCGAGGCTGTCGGCGTCCTCCTGGCCGGTGAGCTGCGCGAAGGTACCCAGGTCCTTCTCCCGGGTATTGGCCAGCATGAACTCGCGCAACGGGCTCACCGCGTTCTGGTAGGCCTCGACCTGGCTCATCTGGCCGTTGAGATAGGGTTGCAGTGCGGTGGCATTGGCCCGTTCCATCACCGGCTGCATCACCACGCCGGTGAGCAGGACCGCCAGGGCCACGAGCAACTGCCCGGGCGGCGCGGTCTGGGTACCGATCCCGGTCCGCACGAAGTGCAGCACGATGAGGATCCGGGTGAAGCTGGTCATCAGCAGGAACACGGCGGGGAGGAGGGTCATCGCGCCCATGAACACCACGATCCCCACGGCGCCCGACAGCTGCAGCGACTCCGCGCCCTGGCCGATGGTGAGCGACACCCTGGGGGCCAGCGGACCCTGCACCGTCTGCGCCTGGAGCTCGCCGGCTCCGAGCACGCCACCAGTCACCGCACCGCCTGGATGTGCCGGGCCGGACAACGCTGGCGCGGCCGTCATCAGGCCAGCCACCAGCGCGACCACCTTGAGCCGGCGGGCCAGCGCGGGGAACGAGAATGAACCGGCGGCGGCAGCGCCGTCCGCCGCCGGATCAGGCGGCGCGGCATGGAGAGCGGCCTCGAGATCCGGGCCATCCAGCTCGGTGAGCAGCTGGGTGCCGCGATCGCTCACGGATACCAGCAGGACCCGCTCGCCCACCTGGAGCAGGGCCACGCCCTGCTTGGGCCCGGTCCCGATGCGGCGCAGGACGGCCAGCGGCACCCCAGCGGCACCGCCGCGTGCGCCCGGCGCGAGCCGCTGGAGCAGCCACACGGACAGGCCCAGACACCCGAGGGTCACCAGCAGGGCGGCAAACGCTCCCAGCATCAGGCCATCTCCCGAGCCGTGGCCGTCTGGGCCGCGCCGCCCAGGATGCGGGTGATGCGCACCCCGAAGTGCTCGCCGATCACCACCACCTCGCCCTCGGCGAGCTTTCGGTCGGAGATGAAGATGTCGATCGGCTCGCCCACCATCCGGTCCAGCTGGATGACCGACCCGTTGCCGAGTTCGAGCACCTCCTGCACCGTGAGGTGGGTGCGCCCGAACTCGATCGCGACCGGCATCGAGACATCGAGCAGGGTGTCGAGCGAACCGCCGAACCCGGCCGCCCGGGCAGCCCCAGGCGACAGCTCGGCGAGGTCGGGAGCCTTGGCGGCAGGAGCCGCCGGGGTGCGGGCGCCGGTGCTGGCCAACCGGTCTATCTCATTCTGATCCATGATTCACACCAATCTTCCGCGGGACGCCTTGCGCGCCGCCTCGGGTCGCTGGGGGTTCACTGCCTGGGAAACGCGGAGTCCGACGCAATGGTGGCTCTGGCCCAGCGTGCCAAGGAACCGGCGCTGGCCACGGACATGGAGCTCGACGGGGACATCGTAGCTATGGCCGGTGTGAATCACCTGGCCGACCGCCAGGCGGCTGACATCGCCGGCCTTCAGGTGAAACAGCGGGAAACGCGCGGCGACCTCGAGTTGGGACGCCCGCAGTGTGTCCTCGATACTGTGCCGGGCGACCTCACGCTCGGGGGCGCTCATGCGGATACTGTGGAAATGCCGGGCGGGCTTCTCCTGCAGGAAGCTCTCGAGCGACAGCAGCGGGATGCACATGGCGATGGGCCCCGAGAAGGACCCGGTGCGCACCTCGATATTGCAGATCAGCACGCTATCCTCACGGTTGGCCACCTGCAGCGCCTCCGGCGTGGACTCGAAACCGGCGTAGGACGGGGCCAGCGTCAGGTGATCGGCCCAGGCCTCCTTTACCAGCCCCAGGATCTTGTCCGCGACGCCCCGGACGACGCTGCGCTCCAGCAGGGTGAGCGGGCGTTTCATGTCGTGCATTTCGCCGGTCCCGCCGAAGAGCCGGTCTACCAGCGCGTAGGCAAACTCGGTCCCCAGGTCGAGCACCCCCTGACCGCCGATCTTGTCCCCGAGGTCGTAGACGTAGGCCGAGCAGGGCGTCGCCAGGGAGAACATGAATTCGGCGAAGGTGGCCTGCTCCACGCTGGCTACAGTCACGTCCACCGCCGTCCTGAGCCGGGAGCTGAACAGCGCCTGGAGCGACACCCCGACGCGCTGGTAGATGCCGTTGAGCAGCGCCTGCCGGTCCTTGGCGATCCTCGGCGGGCGCAGGAAGTTGTAGGGAATGACCTCGACGGCGACCTCCCCCGGGGGCGGTGCAGCTCCCTCGAGCAGGCTGTCGATGTCCTTCTGGGAGAAGACGTCGGCCATATCAGGCGCTCACTGGATGACGAACTGGGGGAGGTAGACCAGGACCGGCACGTTGGGGCCGACCAGGGTCGCGGCCATCGCACTGAGCTGCACCTTGAGCGAGTCGCGAGCACCCGGCGCGGTCAGCTGGGCCATGGTGCGGGCCTCGAGAATGGAGGTCACCCGGTCGCGGACCTCGATCTCGTGTGACTGGAGGATCTGGTAGGCGGCTTCGCCGGCAATCGAGAACGCCACAGTGGTCATCAGGAAACGGCTTCCCTGCGAACCGGCAGGGTTGACGATGATGTTGGTCAGTTCCAGCACCTTGCGATCCGAAGGTTTGACTGCCTGCAGATTCGCGGCACCGTGGCCGCCGCTGGAGTCGGCCACCGCCGCTGACCGGCCAATGATCCGCGGGGCGATCACCAGGCTGGCGACCAGGCCACCGAGGACCGCGCCGCCAAGTGTGAAACCGACGAGCTGAAAGGTCTTCTTTGCGCCCGGAGGCGTAACCGCCCCCGCCGGAACCGCCGGCGCTGCCCCTGCCGCTGCCGCTGCCGCTGCTTCCGCCATGACATCGCCTCACTCAGGGTGGAGATCTTCGCCGGGCTGGACCGCTGTGCACCCCTCCTTGGGCAACCGGCGTACCAACCGGACAGGTCCATCCAAGCGCTTGCCAGCGTGTCACTTGGGTGTTGGGGATGAGTCGAGGGCTTTCGATAGGGGGAAAAGAGTGCCGAGCCGCCGGGGAGGAGTTGCCGGGGTGGGACGGTTGCCAGGTCAGATCCGACACGGGGCGCCGGACCGCCGGAGACACGAGAGGGCCCCCCGCGCATGGCGGAGAGCCCCCCCGACCGGCCGACGGCGATAGCGGCGCCGTCCGCCTGCTTCAGCCCTGCCCTACCGCTTCAGGTTCACCAGCTCCGTCAGCATCTCGTCCGCCGTGGTGATCACTCGCGCGTTGGCCTGGAAGCCACGCTGGGCGATGATCATGTTGGTGAACTCTTCCGACAGATCCACGTTGGAGCTCTCCAGCGCGCCCGGGGTGATCGTGGACTGATTGCTGGTGCCGGAGAATCCGACGATGGCGCCGCCCGAGTTGGCCGATTCGCCGTACATGTTGTCGCCCTGGCGGAGCAGCCCGCTCGGATTGTTGAAGGTCGCCAGCGCGATCTGGGCCAGCGTCTGGTTGACGCCATTGGTGAAGTACCCCGTAATCACGCCCCGCGAGTCGACGCTGATGTCCTGCAGGTTGCCCATCGGATAGCCGTCCTGGGCGCTGGCCACCGCGTTCGACGGACTGGCGAACTGCGACAGGCCGTTGATGTCACCGAGGAGCCCCGAGTCGAGCTGGAGATCCACCGGCGCCGTCGCCCCGCTGCCCGGGTCGAACTGGAAGCTGCTGGCCCCGCCGCTATAGGCGAAGGTCTCGAGCCGGCCATCGGTATCGAAGGTGACGTAGCCGCTGCCGCCCCCGGTCACCGCGCCCGGGGCTGGCACGGCGGCGCTCCACAGCCAGCGATTCGGCGCCGTCGGATCCTTGGTGAAGGTCATGCTCAGGCTGATCGGCGTGCCGATGGAATCGTACACCGTGATGGCTGCCTGGTGGGTCACGTCACTGGCCGCCTGGCGCTCGACGTAGTTGCCGGCCCGGCTGTCGAAGATGCCGTTGAAGTTGCCGGCCCCGGCCGCCGCGCTGCGGATATTGAGTCCGCTGAGCGCATTGACCAGGCCGCCGTCGCCGGTGATCGTCAGCGCGCCGCTGGCCGTGTCAATCGCCGCGCCAGTGATGTTGGTCAGCCCGAAGGTGGTGTTGATGGTCGCCAGGAGCTGGCCGTAGGTGGTCCCGGCCCCGATGGCGAGACTGCCCGACGTCACTGGGGTGCCGCCGTCATTGCCGTCGATGTTGATCGTGTTGCCGGCGGTCAGCCCAAGGCTCTGGCCGCTGCCGTTGCGCAGATCGGTGATGAGGTCGGTCGCCGTCGCCACGTGACTGAACTGATCCGACGACGCCGTGCCGGCCGCGGCCAGCACGCCGTTGGCCGCGCCGAGAGCCTTCAGCAGCGCCGGATTGGAGCTGGTAAAGGTGAGATTGATGCCGGCGATGGCCGTGAAGTCCAACGCCCCGGTGCCGTTGTTCTGCGCCACGCTGAGGGTGTTGAATCCGGTCGCGCCGAAGTCATTGTTGATCTCGGCGACAAGATCCTTCAGGCTGTGGAAGTCGAACGTACCGACGCCGGTGTCCGCCGTGACATACGTGTAGGTCTGGCTATTGGTCCCATCTGTCAGCATCACGGTAGTGCTGTTCGGCACCATGCCCAGGATCGGAACATTCGCTGCGCCGCTGGCGTGCAGCCCGCTGATATCGGAGCCAGCGCCGCCGTTGCTGGTGCTCTGCTCGATGCCGTAAACCCGGCCCTGAGTGGCGAGGATGGTGCCCATCGGCTGCTGCCGGGCGTCCAGGTTTCCCGTGAGGGTGACGTTCGAGGTGGCGCGGGCCGGCGACTTCTTGCCGAACGGCAGCGAGATGTCGGTGACCGCGGACCCGGTCGAGAGCACTCCGTTGGAATCGGCGTTGATGCCCTGCACCTTGAAGCCGTTGGCCGGCGACACCAGGCGCCCGTTCGCGTCAAGCTGGAAGTTGCCAGCCCGGGTGTAGTAGTTCCGGCTGCCGTCGCTCAGCACGAACAGGCCGTTGCCCTGAATGGCGAGGTCCGTGCTCTGGCCGGTGGACTCGAGGTTGCCCTGGGAGAAGTTCATGTCGATGCTGCCGATCTTCGATCCCAGCCCGATCTGAATCGGGTTGATGCCGCCCTGATCACCCGGCGGGCGGCTGGCGCCCTGCAGCAGCTGCGCGAACGCCTCGGCGAAAGTGACCCGGGAACCCTTGTAGGCCACCGTGTTGACGTTGGCGATATTGTTGCCGATTACGTCCATGCGGGTCTGGTGATTACGCAGTCCCGAGACGCCGGCGAAGAGCGACCGCATCATGGCAGCACTGGCTCCGCGGATGAGGGAAGAATGCGGGCGCTGGTTACAGCGGCCAGAGCGGCCGCGCCCACGGGAGCCCGCTCGACTTCGACCACGTTGTCGAGCGGGAAGCTGAGTGTACCGGCGCGCAGGATGACGGTGCCTCCCTGGAAGGAGACCCCGTCCACCACGCCCCGGGTATAGGTCTGGACCGGAACGTCGGCCCCGGTCACCGAAGTCACCGTGACGGAATAGCTGTAGCTCCCCGCAGGCAGGTCGCCCACGTTGAAGGTCTGACGGCCGCCCTCCCGGAATCCGAGTGGCTTGGTGGCTACCTCGTTGCCGTCAAGGTCGCGGATCGTCAGTACCGCCTGCCCGCCGCCGGACCCGATGTCTACGGACACCGTGGGCGACTCGCCCCCGGCCACCTCGATCCGGTTGCCGGCGGCCAGAACCTGCCGGCCGATGAACGACGCCCCCAGATCGGCCTTGAGCGCGAGCGTGGACAGCGAGGTCGCCTCCATCTGGTCCTGCAGGATCTTCTCGATGTTGACCATCCGCTCCAGGCTGGAGAACTGCGCCAGCTGGGACGCGAACTGCTCCGGGCTGGTGGGACTCAGGGGATCCTGGTGCCGGAGCTGGGTCACGAGCAGGCGGAGAAACTCCTCCTTGCCCAGCTCCTTGTTGCCGGTGCCGATGCTCCCCGGGGAAACCGCCGAGGTGAGCTGGCGTTGAATCGTTGGTATCACCGCTATCTACTCCCCGCGATCCTCAGGATCGCGCTGGCGAGGACGGCCCTGGGGTTGGCGTTGCTGCCCATCACCCTGGCGTTCCTGCTCTCGACGGCCGCTTCCCTGGCGCTGATCGCCCGCTGGCTGCTCCGTGCCACGCGGTACATCCACCTCGGTTCTTGCTCCGTTCGCCGCCCCCGCCCAGACCGGCCCAGCCTCGGCCGCCGACTGGATCCTCACATGAGGCTCCGAAAAGCCACGCCGCACCAGGGCGGCGGTCAGGTCATCCATTCTGCGTTCCAGCTGCCGGGCCGACTCGCCGTCAGGCGGCACGATGGTCGCCCGCACCTGCTCACCGACGACCGCCACCCGGATGCGGGTCTGCCGGCCATCATCGTCGGCGACGGTGATCGTCACCCGATCGGCAGCCCCTGCCGGACGCGGCGTCACATCCCCCTCACTAGGCAGGTTGCGTGCCTCACGCAGCTCGGGAGTGCTCACCAGCCGGTCTACGCCCACGAGTGGCTCACCGATGAGGGCCGCAAGTGGTGTCAGCACGGAGCTTGGGCCGCTGCCCGTGTCGCCGGCTCCGATCGGCTCCGGCTCCGCGTGCGACCGCCTGCCGGAGACCGCTACGGGAAGCTCCTGCCGGGCCGCCGGAACATTTGGAGGTGCCTGTATTCCCGCCGGGGTGGTCCCGACCGCCTGACGGAGCCTCGGCACCACCGCTTCTGCCGGCTCCGCAGGCCGCAACGGGCGGTACGAACTGGCGGGCGAGCGCACCGGCTCAGGTACCGGCACCCGCACCAGCACGGGAGTGTGGTGCTGGGAAGGCCGATCCACCGGGGCGGCATCATGCCGTGTCGCCACTGGGGCCTCGGTCGGTACCGCCACCCCGGACGTCCACGCCTGTCGCCCACCCTGCTCTCCACCGGTGGCAGGCCCCTGCATGCGGCTCACGGGCTCCGCTGCGCCCGTCGCCACAGCCGGCCGGTCTGGAGATGCCTGCGCCCGACTGGACGGGCTGCGGGTGTTCGTCCCACTTCGCTCCACCACCACTTCACGGACCTCACCAGCCTCCAGCAGCTGGGCCAGCGCACCGGCCATCAGGGTTGCGCGGCTGGCGGACTGGCCGCCGTCCTCGCGCGCGCGAACGACGCCAGCGGCCAGCCTGGGCTCGGGCGCTTCCGCTGCGGAGCTGGGTGGCTCCGCACCCCTGCCATCGGAGCGCGACGGCTCCGTCGTCGTTTCAGGCAGAGGAGTCGGAGGGCGGTGGGTCATCGAGTGCAGCAGCTGTCCCGCGACTGCCATCAGTACGGCCTGCGGAACCGTGACCTCCCCGCGTGCGGCGATCTCCGCCAGGCGGTGATCCTGCTCGACACCGTCAGCCGGCGTGAACACCGGCTCGGGGCGTGGCCGGTCCGACGGCGAGACGGGACCGGCCGCAACGTCTGCGTCTACGCCGGCCGTCACATCACTACTCCGGACGGGCGCTGCTGCGAGCCGTTCGGGCGAGATGGAGTCGGGAACTGTTGCAACCGGACCCTCGCTACCGGACTGCGACGGACCCTCCCCCCGCTCCGGCTCGGCCACGGGCCATGACATCGGTTGGGCAGCCGGTGACGGGGCGGCGGGGAGGACGAGCGGCGCTTGACGAGGACGGGCCGCACCGTGCGGCTCATGTCCCGAACCGGGCGCCGGTGCCGAAAGTGGCGCCCGCTCTCCGTCCCGCCACGATTCTCCAGGCGGGCCCGCCAGCTGGCTGCCCGGCCCATTATCCCGTTCGCTCGCCGGCGGCATCGGTGCCGGAAGCTCCTCGGCCGCCGCGGCGGGGAGTGCGCTGGCCAGTGGCAGAGTCGCACCGCCGGCCGGCGGTTGTCGGGGCTCGCCCGGATCCCGCACCGGCCGGACCCGGCTGACGGCCCCGTGGTTGGGCGACCCCGCAGCAGCCAAGAACGTTTCCACCGACGCCCGCCCGGCGGGCACGCGCAGCGCGCGCACCGGTGCGGCGTCTGTTGAACCGGGACGGACCGCCTCTGCGGAGTCCTCCGGCGCCTCGGGCGCTGATTCTGCAAGCCTGGTCTTGCCCTGGACCTCGTCACCATCCCGCGACGGCACCTCGGCATCCGCCTGTTCCTCCGTCGGCGGTGGCTCCCCGGGCGGGCTCACCTTTGCCGTGGGCGGCTCAGGCGGCCGCCCGCGCACCATCGCCAACGCCGCCAACAGCGCCTGAGCAAAGGCCGCCGAGTCTTCGGCCGGAGCCGCAGGCGCAGATTCCGCCCCGGTCAGTGTCGCGAGCAGCGAGATCGGACTCGTCACCGTGTCGGTGCCTTCTCGTCAGGGGTGAGCAGCCGGCGGCTCAGTACCCCGGCCCGTTCCACGGACAGATTGGCCAGGAAGTCGGCCGCCTGCCGAGGACCGACGGCGCGGAGGATCCCTTCGACCTCGTCGTCCGAGAGCTGCGAAAGCACCTTGGCCGCCTGTGGCGGCTTCATGGCGGCGAGGACGCGCGCCACCTGCTTGTACGCGGCCGCCAGGGCCGCCGGATCAGGCGCAGGGAGCCGGGCCGGCAGAGCCGCGGCCGGGACGGGCGGGCGGCGCGGGGCTGGCTCGGTGGCCACGGTATGCGGGGTGGGCTCGGGGCCGCTGGTCGTCGAGTCGCGCCGGACCGAGTCCTGGAGCAGCGCGCCAGCCGTGTCCACCGCAACGCTGTCCGCATGGCCGGTGGCGAGGCGCGCCGGTGCCGCCGCCAGAGAATCCGGCGCGGGCACATGCAGTTTGACCATCACACCGGTCGTGGCTGCCGCCGAGATCACGAACGCGAGGGTCGCAAAGATTATTGCCCTGGTCACAGGGGTCCTCCCTTCTCCAGCCTGACTCGTCCCAGGGCGGTTTCATCGCTGATGCCCTGCTCCCATCGCTGGTACTCGCCTGCCCAGGCTTGCCGGCGCTGCTCCCGGAGTCGCTCCAGCACCCTCCGATCCTGGCGGGCCTGCTCGTAGTGCTGCCGCTCGGCTTCGACACGATCCAGGCTCTGCTCGTGGCTCGCCTGCAAGTCATCAGCCTGCCGTGCGAGGGCGGAGACGCTCAACTCGAGGTTGCGCAGCGTGCCAGCTCGCAGCCCCGTTCCGGTCGTGTCAAACAGCTGGGCGCGGGCCTCGGCGAGGCTTGCCATGCCCTGGCGCAGGGCCTCACGCCCGGCCTCTTCCTCGTTGAGGGCCTGGGCCAGTTCGCGGGCCCGTTCTTTCTCCGCGGCTTGTCGCAGCTCGAGCACGCGCTCCAGGCGAAAGGCGAATCGCTTCATGCCGGCCTCCCGGTCCCAGCCGCGGTGGCGCGCTGGACCAGTGCGCCCAGCTGGACCCGGGCATGCTCATAGCTGGACTCCTCCCCGGCGCCCTGCCGCAGGAACCCCAGCATCTCCTCGCGGTGCGTCACCGCGGCATCGGCCAGCTTGTCGGCACCGGGCTTGTAGGCGCCGACCGCGATCAGATCCTCGTTGGCGCGATAGGCCGCCTCGAGTCGCAGGAAGGTGTTGGCCTGCTGCAGGTGTTCGGGGCTGATGACCGCGTCCCGGACCCGGCTCACGCTGTCGAGCACGTCGATGGCCGGGAACTGTTTCTGGGCGGCCAGTCGCCGGGTCAGCACGATGTGGCCGTCGAGGATCGAGCGGGCCGCATCGGCGACCGGCTCGTTGAAATCGTCGCCCTCGACGAGAACCGTATAGAGACCGGTGATGCTCCCGCGACGGCCGGTGCCCGCACGCTCGAGCAGGCGCGGCAGGTGGGCGAACACCGATGGCGGATAGCCCTTGGTCGCCGGCGGCTCTCCTACCGAGAGTCCCATCTCGCGCCACGCCATGCAGACGCGGGTCACCGAGTCCATCATCAGGACCACATCCTTGCCGGCATCGCGGAAATACTCGGCGATGGCGGTCGCGACGAAGGCGCCGGTGGCCCGGATCACTGCCGGCTGGTCGCTGGTGGCCACCACCACCACCGACCGGCGGAGGCCCTCGGGCCCGAGATCGCGCTCGATGAACTCGCGCACCTCCCGGCCACGTTCGCCCAGCAGGGCGATCACGTTGACCTCGGCGGTGGCCCGTCGGGCGATCATTCCCAGCAATACGCTCTTGCCCACGCCCGAACCGGCCATGATCCCGATCCGCTGGCCCCGGCCGAGGGTGATCAGCCCGTCAATGGCGCGGACCCCGGTGCCGAGGGGACGCTCGATGCGGCTGCGCTCCAGCGGGTGCGGCGGCTCGCCCGACAGGGCGTATCGGGTCGCCGGGCCAATGCCACCCAGGCCGTCAATGGGCCGGCCCAGGCCGTCCAGGACCCGGCCCACCAGGCCGTCGCCCGCGGTCACATCCAGCCCGCGCCCGAGCGGCCGCACGGTCGCGCCGGGATGAATCCCTTCGAGCTCTCCCAGCGGCATGAGCAGGATACCCCGCTCGTGAAAGCCGACGACTTGACCGGTGACCCGCGGGCGTCCGTGGCTCTCGATCCGGCACAGCTCGCCGAGGGCCACGTCCACCGAGCTGGCCTCGACCACCTGGCCGATCACCCGCGTGACCCGGCCGTGCACGGCGAAGCGGGGTGATTCCCGCACCCGCCCGGCGGCCGCCTCCACCCGGTCGAGCAGGGAGCGCTCAGTCATTGCGCATGCGGGTGTAGAGTTCGCCGAGGGCCAGGTCGATTCGGCCATCCACCACACGGTGGGGGGTCTCGAGACTACATCCACCCCGCTCCACCTCAGGGTCGGAAATCCACTGGATCTCGACTGCGCGCTCGCCGTCCTGCGATGGATCGAGATGGCCGCGGAGCACCGTCAGATCTTCGGGGTTCACGTGGATCTCCACGCGGGAGCCGACCGGAAACGCCTCAATGCCGCGGCGGACCAGATCGCGCACGACGGCGGGATCGGCGGCGACCTCGCGCTGGATCAGGTGGCGGGCCACCACCAGGGCCAGCAGGTAGACGCTGTCCTCCAGCTCCCGGACGACACCGAGGCGGGCGGCGTCGAGCGCTTCGGCAGTGGCGACCAGCAGGCTCGCGGCACGCTTGATGGTGCGGTCGGCCTCGGCCAGCGCCTCGGCCCGGCCCGCCTGGAACCCGCGCGTGTACCCCTCGGCGGCCGGATCGGGAGTGCCAGCCGGCAGCGACGCGGCCGCCGTCGAGCCCCGGCTGGCCAGCTCGGGGAGCGGCCAGAGAGCAAACCGCGCCGGTGGCGGCGCGGTCACCGGCGCCTCAGGCGATGACCTCATCTTCCCCACCGCGTCCACCGAGGATGATCTCCCCGGTCTCTTCCAGGGTGCGCACCGCTCCAATGATCCGGGTCTGTGCCGACTCGACATCCTTGACCCGGACCGGGCCGAGGAACTCCATCTCTTCCACCAGCGCTGCGGCCGCGCGCTCGGACATGTTCTTCATGATGTGCTGCTTCAGTTCGTCACTCGCTGCCTTGAGCGCCAGCGCCAGCTCCTTGCTGTCGACGTCGCGCAGAATCCGCTGCATGGACTTGCCGTCCAGCGTCGTCAGGTCCTCGAAGGAGAACATCAGATTGGTGATCTGCTGCGCCATTTCGTGATTGCGCTGGGTGATGGACTCCAGGATCGCCTTTTCGGTCATACTGTTGGCCAGCGTCAGCACCTTGGCCACGGCCGCGGGCCCGCCCGAGAGGGTCATCTCCTGGGAGAGGGTCAGGTCGGTCTTGCTGGACAGCCCCGCCTCGACCATGGCCAGCATCTCCGGTGCGACCTTCTCCATGCGGGCCACCCGGTAGAGTACGTCACTGGCCAGCTCGGTATCCATCACCTCGATGACCGCCGCCCCCTGTTTGAGATCGAGGTGCGCCATGATGAGCGCCAGGGTCTGCGGGTGTTCCCCACGGAGCACGCTGAGCAGCACCTCGGGGGCAGCCTTCTTGAGCTTCTTGAGCCCGGTATCGGTGAGTTGTTCCTTGATCCGGTCCAGGATGGGCCGGGCCTTCTGGGCGCCGAACGACGATTCCAGAATCTCGTTGGCGCGGCTGAGGCCGCCCTCCGAGAGGGACTGGACCGCCTTGGCCACCTGGCGGTACTCCAGCAGCACCTCCTCGACGGTGCGGGTATCCGCCATCGGCATGGCGGCGATCTCCTTGGTGACCGCCTCGACCTGCTCCGGACCGAGGAGCTGCATGACTCGTGAGGCAACATCGGTCCCGAGCGACATGCACAGGACCGCGGCCTTCTGAGCCCCCGTCAGGGGGTCCTTCGTGGCCGCCGCCATCAGCCCTCAGTCAGCCAGGTCTTCACGACCGAGGCAGCCATCTCCGGCCGCTGGGTGGACTCCGACTGCACTTCATGCTTGAGCCGGCTGGTGGTGGCGCTGAGCGCGGGCACCCGGACCACCGGGAGTTCCGGCTCGGACTCCGACCCCGCCATCAGGCCTGCGCCCGGCCCCGCGGCGAGGTGGCCTCCTGCTCCGCCGGCTGGCTTGAGGACTCTGAGCCCGAGAATCAGCGCGGCGATGATCCCGACCAGCCCGATCAGCGGCCGGCTGAAGCGGTCGGCGATCACCAGCACCTGGCCCCCGCCCCCCGCGGCGGCCGGGGCCGAGTCGGCGCCCAGGACGATCGGCTCGAACGGCATCGCCGTGACGGTGATGCGGTCCCCCCGGGTGCTGTCGAGCCCGATGGCGTCCCGCACCACCTGTTCGTAGCGGGCGAGCTCCGTGGCCTGGTCGGCCCCGGGTGCGATTCGGGTGATCGCCTTCTCGTTGACCAGGACAGCCACGGTGAGCCGTTCCACCCCACCCACGGACCCGGCGACTTTCTCCACCACCCGTGAGTTCAGGTAGCTGTTGTTCACGACGGTCGCGCTGCCACCCTCGAGGCTGTCCGCGCCGATGGTCTCGCTCCGCTGCTCGTTCTGAAGCACCGCGCCATCGGGGTTGTAGGTTTCGACCGTCTTGTCCACCTGCTCGAAGTTGAGCCGGGCCGAGACCTGTACCCGCGCCTCACTCTGGCCGAGTGCGGTGGCCAGGATCCGCTCGGCGCTCTGTTCCAGATAGTCCTCGACCGACCGCTGCATCTCCAGCTGGCGGGAAGTCAGGCCGCGGGCGCTGCCGTCGCTCGGCGCGCTGAGCAGCCGCATCTCGCTGTCGAGCACGGCAACCTGCTCGCCGGAGAGCTGGGGCACGGCGTTGGCCACGAGGTAGGTGATCCCGGCCACGGCCTCCGCGCTCAGCACCCGCCCACCCCGCAGGGTCACCACCACGGAGGCCTTGGCGGGCCGCTCCAGCTTGCGGAGCGGGCTCGATTCGGAGAGGCCGAGGTGGACCACCGCCTTCTCGACGCCGTGGAAACCACTGATGGTGCGGGCCAGCTCGCCCTCCAGCGCCCGCCGCTCCAGCACCCGCATCTCCTGGTCGGTCTTACCCCATGTCGGGGCGTCGTACAGCTCATCGCCCTTCTTGCCGCCTTGGGTGGGCAAACCGTCCTGGGCGAGCAGCACCCGGGCCCGCGCCACCGCCCCCATGTCCACCAGAATCTCGCTGCCGCCGCCCGCCAGTTCGTAGCGGATGCCGTTCTTCTGCAGCAGGTCGCTCATCTCCCCCGCCTCACGCAGGTCCAGTCCGCCATAGAGCGTCACCAGTGAGGGCGCGGAGCCGTAGCGGGCCACCGCCCAGATGGCGCCGAGGGCCACCAGCAGACCTCCCAGCGTCAGGAACCGGGTGGTTCCGTTCATCCGGCGGACTCCGTCGAGCATGGCGGGCGGCAGGGCGTTGGTCATCGTTCAAGGGCTCGGGGAACTCGTCAGACCTGGATATTCATGACGGTGCGGTAGGCATCGGTCAGCTTGTTGCGCATCTCCACCAGCATTTCGAGGGCGATGCCGGCCTCTTCACTCGCCGCCATTACCTGGTGCAGCTCGACCGGCTCGCCGCGGACGAACGCCGCGATGATGTTCTCGGCGTCCTGCTGCACCCGCTGAGTGTCGCCCACCACCCGCGACAGCGTGTCCGCGAAGGAGGGTCCCGAGGAGTCGGTGGGCGTCAGGCGCTCCACCGCCCGGTCGAGGGGGGTGAAGCGCGGACCATCCGGCCGGATCGGGGCCGACATGCCTCAGCCCTGCACGTCCAGCCGGAGCCCGCGAGGCGCCTCCGGCGTAAGTCCGGCCTTTCGGCCTGGTCCGTAGGTGATCGGGCCCAGCGCCGCGATCTGATCGAAGTAGGCACGCTCCTCCTCGTTGAGGACCGAGCGCAGATCTGTCGGGCCGACCGAGACCCGGGCCGACGGGCCCCCGGACTCGCTGGCGGGTGCCGCTGGCGCGGCCGGCGGCTTGAGGGGCAGTCCATAGGCCCGCCCCACCCGGGAGGCGGCGGCAGGAGCGGGCGGCAGGGCGCCGGGAATTCGCATCGTCAGATCTCGATCGCGCGTCGGAGCATGGCCTTGGCCGCCTGGAACACGGTGGCGTTGGCTTCGTGGACCCGCCGCGCAATCATCAGGTCCACGATCTCGGTGTTGATATCCACGTTGGGCCGCTTCACGAAGCCGTTGGCGTCGGCATCGGGGTGCCCGGGATTGTATTCCTCGGAACCGGGGCGGGTGTCCTGTACCACCTCTCCTGCGCGCACGCCGCCCTTGCCGTCGGGCTGGAACACCACCACCTGCCTGCGATACGGGCCACCCTCGGGCGTCCGCGTGGTTTCGGCGTTGGCGATATTCTGCGAGATGATGTCGAGGGCCCGGCTCATCGCGCCCATCCCGCCGCCGGGCGTGCCCAGCGGCTTGAGCAGCGACTTCACCGGACGGGGCGGCCACAGCCCGCCGCCGGGTCCGAAGATCCTAGCCACGGTCGCGAATGGCGGTCCGCAGCCCCTGATACGCTGCCGACAGGAGCTTGGCGCTCGCGTCGTAGCGCAGCTGGGTGCTGGCCAGATTCACCATCTCCGTTTCGAGGTCCACCTTGGGGTGGTTCGCCGCCTGGTCCGCCAGGGCCTGATCGAAGTCGGCGTTGCCGCTCCCTTCCAGCGCGCCCGCCACCCGGCCGGCGATGCCGCGCTGGGTCCGGCTGGAGTCGTCCAGACTCCAGCGCAGCTGCCCGATCTTGGATTGTGCTCCGAACAGTGACGAGAACATCCGGCCCCCGAACGCGGTGAGATGCTCTTGGGGAAAGCAATCGCGGTGCCGCTTGGGGGGCAGGCTCCCGCCGTGCCCCGGGGAGAGGTGCGAAGGCGTTACCGGATATGGGGTTGGCCGGGATGCCGTGGCCTGCTTAACTGGCTTGCGGTTGCGGCCGGAGGGGAGACGGGCGGAAGAGGCGGGCGGGGATCTCGGCAGATTCTTCCGGCGCACCGGCGCGCCCGGGTCCGAACTGCCCGGAAGCAGCACGCTTCAGGGCTGCCGGCGGACCGGGTCCTGGAAGGCGGGCTCCGGGATCCCGAAACCCTCCGCGCCATGGCTGTTGAACCGGACTGGATCAAGCTGGCGGGGGGAGTCCAGCGCCCGGCCAGGCTTGGCGGGGGTGCTTCCGCCGGATGGGTTAGTTGGAGGACTCGCTGGCGGCAGGTACTTCTTTCGGCGAGTTAAGCTTGTTGCGAAGCGTCCGCTCGCTGATACCGAGCAGCTTGGCGGCGCGAGTGCGGTTGCCGCCAGTGGCCACCAGCGCGCGCCCAATGGCCTGGCGTTCCAGCTCATCGAGGTTGAAGGCGTTCGTCGCGGCGGCTGCGGGCGCCGGTTGGGTGGCGTTGCTGCCGGAGATGACTGATCCGATCGTAGCCACGCGCTCGCCGGCACCCGCAAACGCCCCCGGCCGGGCACTCATGGCGTCGAGGATACCCTGAAAGGCCTCGGCACGCAGCACCCCTCCACGAGAGAGGATCACCCCCCGCTCCACCGCGTTCGCCAGCTCGCGCACGTTGCCGGGCCAGGCGTGACGCAGCAGCAGCTCAATCGCCTCCGGAGCCACCCCCGTCACGGTCACGCCGATATCCTCCGCCGCCCGGCGGGCAAAGTGCTGCACCAGAGTCGGGATGTCGTCGAGCCGGTCGCGCAGTGGCGGCGTGCGGATCGGCACCACATTGAGGCGGTAGAAGAGGTCGGTACGGAACCGGCCGGCATCGGCCTCGGCCTTGAGGTCACGATTGGTAGTGGCCACCAGCCGGACATCCACCCGGATGGCCTGATGACCGCCGACCCGCTCGAACTCATGCTCCTGGATCACCCGGAGCAGCTTCGACTGCAGGTCCAACCGCATCTCGGAAATCTCATCCAGCAGCAGGGTACCGCCGTGTGCCCGTTCAAAGGCGCCTGCCGTCCGCATCGTGGCGCCGGTGAAGGCGCCCTTCTCGTGCCCGAAGAGGGCGCTCTCCACCAGGCCCTCCGGCATGGCGGCGCAGTTCATGGAGATGAACGGGCCATCGCGCCGGGGGCTCTGGTCGTGGATGGCACGGGCAAACAGCTCCTTGCCGGTACCCGACTCTCCCTCCAGCAGGACTGTCGCCTTGGTGGGCGCCACGGTGGCGATGGTCTCCATGACCCGGCGGAACTGGGGGCTCTCTCCCACCAGCGCCCGGGTCGAGCGGAACTTGTTGATCTCGCGGCGGAACTGCTCGTTCTCCCGGCGCAGGCGCATCACCTCGAGCGCCTGGGTCACGGCGATCTCCAGCGTCTCGGGGCGCACCGGCTTGGTCAGGTAGTCAATCGCCCCCGACTTAATGGAGATCACGGCATGCTCGATACTGGAATACCCCGTCATGATGATGACCGGGACCTGATAGCCCTCCTTCTCCAGCATTCCGAGCAGGTCAAGCCCGGTTGCCTTGGGCATCCGGTAGTCGGCTATGATGAGATCGATGGGGGTCCGGGTCACCGTCTTGAGAGCCTCCTCGACGCTGGCGGCGAGGAGAGGCCGGTGCCCGATTTTCGTGAGGTGGTGCTCCAGGACGACGCCGGTGGCAGGTTCGTCGTCCACACACAGGATAGTAGCCATGTCCCCCCAAACCGCTCCGAGAGTCATTGATGGCAGAGCCGCACCCCGGGCCAGCGCCTATATGAAGGAAGGGCTGCCGGCAGGGGGGACCGACGGCGCCTAGCGTGTCACGATGGGTCTGGGTCCAACAGTCTGGCCTAAAGTCTGCCCTCAATGTAGCCGATACGGCAATTATTACCACCCTTTCGTCAGGTCGAGAAATGCGGATCTCGAACAGCCTGCTCCAGCAGCGCGTCCTGCGCCAGCTCCAAGGCAACCTGTCCCAGTTGGCCGAGGCGCAGGCCCAGGCGGCCTCAGGCAAGCGCTTCGACCGGATGAGCCAGGACCCCATTGCCGGCACCCAGGTCCTGACGGCCGACCGAGGCCTGCGTGCCATTGACCAGTACCGGCGGAACACCATTGCCGCCCGCTCCCGGACCGACGCCGAGGAATCGGTTCTGGGCCAGATCACCGATCTCCTCGCTCGGGCGAAGGAGCTCGCCCTCCAGGAGGGATCGGCCGGAGGCTCCGCCGCCACCCGCGGGGCCGCGCGGACCGAGGTGGACAGAATCCTGGAACAGGTGGTTGCCCTGGGCAACACCCAGATCGGTACCGAGTACCTCTTCGCGGGACACCAGGTGTCCACCCAGCCGTTCGATGGCGCCGGTGCCTACTGGGGAGACGACGGACAGCGCAGCGCGGAGATCGGTCGCGACTACCACATGGTCACCAACCACACGGGGCGGGAACTGCTGGTCACCAGCGGGGTCATCTCCAGCCTGCAGGCGCTCAGGACCGAGCTCGGTAGCGGTAACCCGCCCGCCATCGGCCTGACCGCATTCGCCCTCGACAGCGCCTTCAACGCCACCCAGACGCTACTCGTCACCAACGGCGCCCGGGTGCGCCAGATCGACACCGCCATGCAGAACTCCGACGCGCTGGAAACCAGCCTCATCCTGCGCCGCAGCGAGGCCCAGGACATCGACCTCGAGGCGGCGACCACCCACTTCGTGGGCGTGCAGAACACGCTGCAGGCGGCGCTGCTGTCGGCCTCGCGGGTGTTGAGCACTACACTTACCGACTATCTCCGGTGATCGCGCCCGTCCAGGAGCCGGTCCAGCCAGGGACCCTGACGGTCGCGTCCCGGCTCTTCGGTCCACTGTCCATCCATCCGGACAACGTCCTGGTCATGCCGGATGGCATGCTCGGCTTCGCCGGCGAGCGCCGCTTCGTGCTGCTCCCCGCCGCCCCGGAGGGCGTGTTCTGGCTGCAGAGCGTGGACGACGGCGCGCTCATCTTCCTGCTGGTGGATCCCTTCCGGTTCTTTCCCGGGTATACCGTGGACTCGCCCGACATCCCCGACGCGGGTCCCACGGAAGGGGTGGCGGTCCTGACCATCGTGACGTTGCCGCGGGAGCGGGGTGAGCCCTGCACCGCCAACCTCCAGGGCCCCTTGGTACTGCACTCACCGGCCCGGATCGCCCGCCAGGTCATTCTCACCGATCCGCGTTACCACACCCGGCACGAGCTGGACCTGCGGGGCCAGCTGCGGTGACCGCCGGTTCGGCGATCGGGCGACTCGGCACCTCGTCAGCCTCGCCGCCCGCGCCCGGATCGGGCGGCGCGCCCGAAGCGCCGAGGCGCCGAGGCGCCGAGGCGCCGATCATCATCGACTGGGAACTTTCCACCGCACACGGCTGGGGTATTTTCGGCCTGAACCTCGCCCTGCAGCTGATCAGGCAGGGGCGGGGCGTGCCAGCACTCCTCCTCCCCCCGGACCTGAGGGATGCCTCCCCGGTGGCACAGGCACTTCTGCAGCAGGCGGTGCTCGCCCAGCCGGTCCTTGGCCGCATCCTCTCCGACGCCGGGCCGCATGTCGTAGACGCCGAATATCCTGCGATTCGCGGCCTGGGCCCCGGGCTCGAGCCCGGGCCGGCCAGCGCCCGGGTGCGGACCCCTCGAAACGCCGGGGTGACCTTCCTGGAAGACACGGCGCTGACCGATCAGGCTCGCGCCTGGGGCAACGCCTTCGATGTGCTCATTGCCGGCTCCCGCTGGACCGGTGCCCTGCTCGAGGCCAACAGGCTCGGCAACGTCCGGATCGCGCAGCAGGGGATAGACCCGTCTGTCTTTCATCCCGGGCCCCGGTCGGGGCTGCTGCAGGGGCGATTCGTGGTGTTCTCGGGTGGCAAGCTGGAGTACCGCAAGGGGCAGGATCTGGTCGTGGCGGCGTTCCGCATCTTCGTGCAGCGGCATCCCGACGCGTTGCTGATCGCCGCCTGGCATAACCCGTGGCCCCACACGGCCGTCGGTGTGGACCGCATGGAACATGTCCGCGGGGTGCCGGCGCCGGACGGCGCCGGCGGCCTGGCCATTGGCCCCTGGCTGGCCGCCAACGGCATTCCGGCGGAAAACTCCCTCGTGCCTGGCCCCATGCCGAACATGGCCATGGCCCCGCTGCTTCGGGATGCCGACGTGGCCGTCTTTCCCAATCGCTGTGAAGGCGGCACCAACCTGGTGGCCATGGAAGCCATGGCCACCGGAGTCCCCTGCATTCTGTCCGCCAATACCGGCCATCTCGACCTGCTGCAGGAAGACCACTGCTACCCGCTCACGCTGCAGCGCCCCGTCGTCGGGGGCTGTCCGCTCTACCGGGGTTACCAGGGGTGGGGAGAGTCCGATGTGGGCGAAATCGTCGAGCTGATGGAACACGCCTACACCCACCGGGGGGAAGCCCGCACCCGGGCGGCTCGGGCCGCCGCATGGATGCTGCGCGAGTGGACCTGGGAGACCCGGATGACAGACCTGCTGGACATCCTGGCTGAGCACGACATCCTCTGAGCGGACGCCTCCCTCAGGAGAACAGCAGCAGCTCCTCCCGGGCGGCGAACTCGAACAACCGGCAGAGATGCCCCAGCTGTTCCTCCAGGCCCTCGCCGGGCACCGCCGCCCGCACCTCCTGAATCCCCAGCAGCTCCATGGCGGATCTTGTTCCATCACACCACGCGAGCACCGGCCGTGACCAGGCCTCCAGGGTCAGGGCGATCGGCGGCCCCTCCGTGGCCCAGTGCGGCAATACCCAGACTTCGATCTTCCCGCCGGCGATCTGCCGCAGCTCCGTCCGGCCAGCGCTCCAGTCGAAGAACCCCATGGGCCTCGGCCGCTGCCGCAGGAGCAGCGGCCCGACCGGTGGCAGCCGCAGGGGCCGGGAAGCCGCCGCCGTCACGAAACAGCGGTGCTGAGTCATGTTCCCGTGCAGCAACTCTGCGACCCGGGGCTTCTCGTCCGCGGGCAGGGCGGAGAGCAGGAATTGGAGCGGCCCCGGTGCCAGGTATCGCTCGGGCTCGTAGGCTGGCGGTGCAAACCACCGTTCCAGCCTGAGCCCCGCCTGCGCGATCAGCTCCTGCAGCCCCGCCACGGTGAAGCTCACATCATGGGGGTGCAGCAGCAGGTCGGCGATGCCGGCGTCGCCCTGCCAGTCGTGCTCACTCCACCTTGCCGGCTGGTATGGGTGGCTTGGCGGAAGGCCCTGGACCAGCTCGCGGGCCAGGCTGATCCGCTGGTCGAGCTCCGCGCCCCGCGCGATCCGGCGAAGCAGCTCCTGCAGCAGGTACACCGCCTGCCGGCCGTGGGTCGCGTACACCATCAGACCCATGCCCCCACGCGCTCCGAGCAGGCCGGCGAGGCGCCGGGCGCCGGCCAGCGGATCCGGGAGGTGATGCAGGACGCCGGCACAGATGATGTAGTCGAACGGACCCTCAGCGGTGGGCGCCTCGATGCTGCCGTGACAGAATCGGATCCGGTCCCCAACCCCCTCCCGCCGGGCTCGCTCCCGGGCCACCCCGAGAGAGGCCTCACTCAGGTCCATCCCGGTGACCTGCACCCCGGGGAAGTCGCGCGCGAGACGCACCACCGTGTGACCTGTTCCGCAGCCGGCGTCCAGCACCCGGAGACCGTCCACGCCGTCGCGCTCCGGCCAAAAGACATGGCGGACGTAGTCCATCGCCGCGAACACCGGATAGCCCGCTGCGGCGCCGTCCGGCGGATACGGATAGCGTTCGTACAGCGCGCGGACCGCGCCTTGAATCGAGGCGGTCACGCCCGCAGGAAAAGCAGATTGTAGGAGCCCCCGCCACCGAGGCACTGGTCATCGGGCAGCGGCGTCAGGCCGGTCGCATCCGGGTTGAGCAGGGCCGCCTGGTAGCCGATCAGCCGCATGAAGCCGCGCAGGTGCATCTCACTGGCGCCCTTGCGGACCAGGGCGGCACAGTCAATCTCGCAGATGATGAACGGGACTTCGTGAGTCATAATGGTCAGCAGCGCACCTTTGATGATCTCGTACTCCGATCCCGGGGCGTGAATCCTGATCAGCCGGGGGCCCCGCCTCGGAGTGAACTCGCCCAGCACCCGGTCGAGGGCAACGACCTCCACACCGCCCTTCTCCCCCGCCACCGCCCCCAGCGCCGCTGGACAGGCTCGAACCTGGTCCAGGCCGTTGAGCTCCACATGCTGCTTGAGCCGATGAAAGCATTCCGCCTCCGGCTCGAAGGCGTACACCGCTCCTGCGGCCCCGACGACGCTGCCGGCGATGGCGCTGAAGTACCCCGCTTCCGCCCCGACGTCCACCATGACGTCCCCCGGCTGCAGGATGTTGGTGAGAAAATAGGCCACCTCCGGCGCATGGAATCCGCCGGCCGCAACCGCCTCGAGTATGGCCCGCTCCCGGTCCACTCCCCGGTCGAGGCTGAGTTCCAGGTGTCTGGGCTCGCCCTGCACCTCGAAGCCGAGCGACACGGCTTCCATGCAGGCGGCACCCGCCTCGGGTACCGGTTCGGCGCCTCGAAGCCGGCAGATGAAGCCGAGGTAGACGTCCGGACCGGTGCCGGTTTCATGATTGATGTGGAAGGCGTCCAGCACCGTGAAGCCGGCCCGCGTGAGCAGGGCCAGCCAGGCGCTCTGACCTAGCACCGAGTAGTGATTCGGGTTCCACTCGTGCCGGCAGGAGGTGTCGGGAGCGGGGACCTCCACGTACAGGATTCCACCCGGCACCAGCACCCGGCGGAATTCCGCCAGGGTGAAATAAGGCGCAATGCTGTGTTCAAGGCAGTGACGGCACCAGACCAGCGCGAACTCGCCCGGGGAGAACTCCAGGAACGACTGGTCCATTCGCCTGGCGTCGTGGCCAAGCCGGTCACAGGCGGACAAGTCTTCCTCGCTGAGGGTCACGCCCACCGCGTTCAGGCCGTCCTTCCGAAAGCCAGCCAGGCCCACACCCTGCCCACAACCGACATCCAGTACTCGGGCGCCGGGGGCGAGCGCTGCGGCGGCCCGCACCCGCTCCCACGCCCGGCGGGAGATCTCCTCATGGCCGCCGGAGGGCGGTTCGGGATAGACGTCCTGCGCAATCCGGTCGAGGAACGCCTCGAGGCGGTCGTAGCGGCGGCGGGTGTCCACCGGTGGGCTGTCCGTGTGCACTCAGCCGGCTCCGGTCTGGGAGAGGATCGCCGATCCGAGTTCCTGCCGCACCTGCTCGATCACGCTGGCCCAGTCGCCCGGCTTCGGCTGGCGGAAGAGGCGCGTGGTGGGATACCACACGCTCTCGACAGCCCGGCCATACCAGCGCCAGTCGGCGGCGGCACTGAGCAGGACCCAGCAGTCCAGGCCCAGTCCGCCGGCCAGATGCGCCACCGAGGTGTCAATGGAGATGACCAGGTCGAGCTGACCGGCGAGCGCCGCCGTATCGGCGAAGTTGTGGATGAGGGGGGACAGGTCAATCAGCTTCCGGGAAGCGGGGTGCTGGACCAGCTGGGCCGCGTGCTCCCCGACCTGGAGCGAGTACCAGCTCACCCCCGGAAACGTCAGGAGCGGCGCGAGCTGGTCCAATGGCATGCTCCGCCGGGGATTCGGCTTGTGCGATCCGCCCCACACGAGCCCGATCCGGATGCCCTCGCCCGGGGGCAACACCGGAATCTTGGCCGACCAGGCCTGCGCCGGGAGATAGGGGATCTCGGCCGGCACCGTCGTGAGACGAGTCCCGAACAGGTGTGGCAGGGACAGCAGCGGGATGTGGCAGTCGAAGGCCGGCAGCGGTTCGCCCTGCGCCACCGCAAAGGCCACCGACGGCATGGCCTCCAGCAGCCGCTTGAGCGGTGGCTGGCACTCCAGCACGACCCGCCCGCCCCGCTCCGCCACCATCGGGAGGTAGCGGACGAACTGCAGCGTGTCGCCGAGCCCCTGTTCGCAGTGCACCAGGATGGTCCGGCCAGCGAGCGGCGCGCCGTCCCAGCGCGGTACCCCGAACTCCCGCGGCTTCAGACCGATATCCTGCACCTGCCAGCGCCACTCGTACCCCTTCCAGCCTTCTTCGTACTCCCCGGCGGCCAGCAGGGCCAGACCGCGGTTCCACTCCGCCTGGGCGTAGCCCGGCTGGAGCTGGCGGGCACGGTCGAAGGCGGCCACCGCCTCCCGGGTGCGGCTCTCCTCCTGGAGGGCGTTGCCCAGGTTGTACCACGCCTCACTGAATTCCGGCTTCAGTTCCAGCGCCCGGCGATACGCGGTGATCGCTTCCGCCGGGCGGTCCAGCTGCATCAGGGTCGCCCCGAGGTTACTGAAGGCATCGGCGAAATCGGCCTTGAACGACAGGGCGGCCCGGTAGCTGGCCAGCGCCTCCGTCGGCTTCTCCAGCTCCCCGAGCAGGACCCCGAGGTTGAAATGCGCCTCGGCATAGTCGGGCCGGGTCTGCAGCGCCTGCCGGTACGCGGACTGCGCCTGGTCGAGGTAGCCCAGCGACTTGCAGACGTTGCCCATGTGGTTGTGAGCGTCCGGGCTGCCCGGATCGAGCGTCAGCGCCGCCTGTAGCGCGTCGGCGGCCGCATGGAAGCGCCCGGCCTCCCACAGCGCCGAGCCCAGATTGCAGTAGGCCCCGGTGAAGCCCGGATCGAGCGACACCGCGCGCTCGTATGCCGCGACGGCCTCCTCCAGCCGCCCGGCGTCGCGCAGCGCGTTGCCGTACTGGTCGTGGGCCGCCGCGAACTCGGGCCGGGCCCGGATGGCGGCTTCGAAGCTTGCCAGCGCCTCGGGGCCACGTCCGACCAGCCGCAGCACGATGCCCTGATTCAGGTGGGCCTCGGCAAAGCCCGGCTGGCGTTTGATCGCCTCCTGGTAGGCGAGCAGCGCCTCGGGCGTCCGGCCCAGGTCTCTCAGGGCATTGCCCAGGTTTCCCCACGGCAGCGGGTTGGCCGGCGCCAGCGTGATGGCCTGCCGGTACGCTGCCACGGCATCATCGGCGCGCCCCAAGGCCCGGAGCACGTTCCCCCGGTTGGAATGCGCGTCGGCGAACGTCGGTGAGCGGGTCAGCGCCCGGTCGATCAGCTCCAGGGCCTCCAGCCCCCGGCCGCCCTGGAACGCCAGCACCCCCGCCAGGTGCAGGGCATCCGGGTGATCGGGAGCCAGCTCGAGGACCCGCCGATACATGGGTGCGGCCTCACCCAGGCGGCCCGACTGATGGTACTGGACCGCGGTGCGCAGCAGGTTGCCCACCTCATCGGGGTGTGGGCGCTGCCAAGCGAGCGAGGACATCGGCTGCCTCCATCAAAGCGGACGGTTGATGCCGGTGGCAAAGGCAATGCGGGGGCCACTGGACGACGGCTCGGCACTTGGGCGCGTCGCGAGGCGCTAATACCATGCCGGCCATAGACTTGGGGCTATGGAGCCGGCCTCCGTTCCGAGCCCGTGGCGGCGAGACACCCGGGCGCCGAGGCGCCTCACCGGCAGGAACCTCCGCCCGCGATTGCCGGAACCCGGCAAGACGGGGAACGCCGGGGCTCAAGTCTCGGGTCGGGCCGCCGATACAAGCAGCATCGGCCACTGACGGTCGAAATCCGCAGGACGAAGCAGGGACGCTTCGCTATTCGCAGGATCTGGAGAACTACGATGTCACGCATCAACACCAACGTCGCCGCCAACAACGCGTACAAGAACCTGAGCTCCACCTCGGGCATGCTGGAGCGGTCCATCCAGAAGCTGTCGAGCGGGTTCCGGATCAACCGTTCCGCGGACGACGCCGCCGGCCTCGCGATCGCCAACAAGCTCCGGGCCGACGTGCGCTCCCTGATGCAGTCGCAGCGGAACGCCAGCGCGGCGAACTCGATGCTGCAGGTCGCCGACGGCGCCATCAACACGGTGGCCACCATTCTGGACCGCATGAAGGAACTGGCGTCCCAGGCCAACTCGGCCAACGTTGGCGCCCAGGCGGACAAGCTGCAGGCGGAGTTCACCTCGTTGCTGTCGGAAATCGACCGGATCGCGGCGACCACGACCTACAACGGCACCGCGCTCACCAACGGCGGCTTCGGTTCCGGGCTGGACAAGACGGCCTCGACCGCGTACACCACGGCCGGCGCCAACATCGCCGACATCCAGCTCAACGGCACGGCGGTCGGCACCTACACCTTTGCCTCCGCGGCTGCGACCGCGACGCTGACCCGCACCGCGGACAGCGTGTCCCAGGTCGTGACCGGCATCAGCGCCACGGCGCGTTCCAGCGTGAACTTCTCCACGTTCGGCATCAACATTGAGGGGTCGGCTGGCTGGGTCGGTGCGGCGGGCGCCAATACCACGACCATCATCGTGACGGCAGGCACCAGTGGCTCGTTCATGGTCAGTTCCAGCGGCAACTACGGTTCGAGCGACCTGGTCTCTGTCAGCGGCATCGACGTCCGCTCCAGCCAGGCCACCGGCCTCGACCTCGCCTCGGGCGGCTTCAACCTGGCAACCGCACTCCTGAGCGCGGCCAACGCCCAGGGCGCCCTGAGCCGGATCGACACCGCCATCGACAAGCTGGCCACGTCAATCGGCACGGTGGGTGCGGCGCAGAGCCGGATCGAGTTCGCCTCCACCAACGTGGCCAACCTGATCCAGAACACCGCCGCGGCCGAGTCGGTCATTCGCGATGCCGACATGGCGTTCGAAATGACCGTCTTCACCAAGTACCAGATCCTGCAGCAGGCCGGCACCGCGATGCTGGCGCAGGCGAACCAGGCCCCGCAGTCCATCCTGACCCTGCTGCGTGGCTGATCAGTCCTGACGCGGTATCCCCGGTGGAGGAGGCGTAGGGGTGGCGTTCGCGCCGCGCCTCTGCCCCGCCACCGGGGGCTTCACCCCCTAACCCCGGGCCCCGATGCCAGACTCTCGCAGCGCAATCTCCGGTCTCGTCAGCGGCATTCAGTACCGCGACCTGGTAGACCAGATCATCGCGGCCGAGAGTCGCCCGGCCCAGGTGGCGCGGGATCGCATCACCAGACTCCAGAGCCAGCAGAACGCGATCAAGACGTACCGGGGCCTGCTGACCACTCTGCAGACCGCGGCCCGCACCCTGCGGGACGGGTCGGGCTTCGATGCGATGAGCACCTCCTCGGCGATCGTGGCCGGCGCCCGGAACGCTGGTGACCGGGAGCGCCACGTCGGTCGCCGCGCCAGCCAGCTACAACATCAGCGTCACGTCATCGACCCTGGCACAGGCCCAGAAGCTGGGATCTGCCAGTCAGGCCAGCACCACCGCCCCGCTCGGGCTGGCCGGCGACTTCTGCCGTGAACGGCCAGGTGGTGACCCTTGTCGCGACGGACTCGATGGTCGAGATCCGGGACAAGATCAATGCCCTCAACACGGGCACGAGCGCCACCAAGGTGAGCGCCTCGATTCTCTCGATCGGCACGTCGAGCCATCGACTGGTGCTGACCAGCCAGACCACGGGCGCCGCCGGCATCACCCTGGCCGACACCGCCGGCAGCGCGCTGCAGTCGCTGGGGGTGCTCTCCAGCCCGACCACCATCGACCCGGCCGCCGTGCTCCAGGCGGGCGCAGACCTGGCCTTCACGATTGACGGCGTGACCTTCACCCGAACCACCAACACCGTCAGCGACGCCATCGAAGGACTGACGCTGAGCTTCGCCGCCGCCGAAGCCGGCGCGGTGACCCGGCTCACGGTGGAGCGTTTCGCGGAAGGAGCCCGCGGCAGCATTCAGGCCGTGGTGGATGCCTACAACAAGCTGGTGGATTTCCTCAAGGAACAGGGCACCAGCGACCCTGAGGCCACGACCCGCCCCGCGCTCTACGGCGACAGCCTCGTTCGGACCATGCGGAGCCGGCTGCCCCAGCTGATGCTCGCCACCGTGGGCGCCGCCGCGACGGACCTGAACCGGCCCGGGCTCGCCGGCATCGCCCTGGACAGCACCGGCAAGCTCGACCTTCGACCCCGCCAAGTTCGAGACCGCCTTCAAGGACCGGCTCGATGACGTGCGCAAGCTGTTCCAGCAGACCGGGACCGCCTCCGGGAGCGGGCTCACCTATATCTCGAGCACCGCGGACAGCAAGGCTGGCACCTACGCCGTGGACATCACCCAGCTGGCGACCCAGTCGAGCGTCACCGGCGCGGGACGTCAGCGGCGGGGTCTACAGTGATGATGCCACCGCCGACACCATGACCATCACCGACACCCGGCTGGGGAAATCGGTCAGCATTTCGCTCACCAACGGCATGACCTCGGCCCAGATCGTGTCGGCGCTGTCATCGGCGTTTACCACCGGTGGGCTCGGTCTGACTGCCGCCGACGTGGGCGGGCAGGTGCAGGTGACCCAGGCGGGTTACGGATCCGGCGCCGGGATCACCGTCGCGTACGTCGGCGGGCGGCACGCAGGGCGCTGAACCCATCGCGGCCGGGACCTACGCCGACGGACTCGACGTCGCCGGAACCATAGGGGGGTTCGCGGCCACCGGATCGGGGCAGGTGCTGCTCGGCAGCAGCGGGACTGACGTCGCCGGCCTCGCGGTGCGGTACGCGGGAGCCACTCTCGGGGCCGCCGGCGATACCACGGTGGACCTCGGCACCGGGGCCGAGCTGGAGCGGATGGTGACCGCATTCGTCGCAGAGCAACTACCGGGTTCGTCTCGCTCCGGGAGACCGCCATGGCCCAGAATATCCTGCGGCAGGAGGAACGCGCCGAGACGATCGAGGCGCGGCTGGAGATCCGGCGCAGCTCACTGCTGGTCCAGTTCTGCCCGCATGGAGTCGGCGCTGGCCCAGTTCCAGAATCAGTCGCAGTCGGTGACCGCCATCCTCGGGAGCACTGAGCCAGAGCGGGAGGCAGTTAGTGAGCTACGCGCCGTCAGCCGGTACCAGCAGAACGATGTCTATTCCATGTCACCCGCCCGCCGGGTGGTGTTCCTCTACGGCCAGGCGCTGGCGAGCCTTCGCCAGGCGGCGCAGGCACGTGGAGCAGGAAGACATCGAGGCCCGCAGCAGGAGCCTGACCCGGGCGCGGGAGATCATCGGCGAACTGCTCGCGACCCTCGATTTCGAGGCCGGCGGATCGGTGGCGCGACAATCTCGCCGCGCTCTACACCTGGTTCATCGCCGAGACCCTGCAGGTCGACCTCAAGCCGGACGCCCCGCGGCTGCAGCAGGTGATCACCCTGGTCGCCGACCTGCACGGCGCCTGGAGCCAGGCCGCCGACTGATTGTCGGAACAGCCCCAACCCGCGGCGTGGGCAGTGACCGACCTTCCAGACAGCCTCTACGTCACCGCCATGCGGGCGCTCGAGCGCCAGTCGCCGGGCATACGCCCACTATCTCCACGTGCTGGATGCCCAGCGCGCCGCGCATGCGCGCCGACGATGTCCCCCTGCTCTCCGCCCTGGCGGTCGAGGGCTCGGCGATCCTGACCGCCCTGGAACGGGGAGTCCGACATTCCGCCGGAGCTGGGCCAGCACCTGCATCGCGGCCGACGGCCCGCGGGCCCGCGCCGTCAGGGACGGATGGCCGCCGTGCAGCGGGAGGCCGAGACCGCCAGGGGCGGCATCGATCAGTTTACGGCCAGCTCGAGAGTCGCCGCCGGTCCCTGCTGGGCGCACTGGCCGGAGTCACCGCGGCGGCTCCCCTTACCGGCCCCCCAGGCCTCCCCCGACCGAATTTGATACAACCGGCTGATTTTTCCCCTCAAGTCCTGCCGCCCCCGGACGATAGTGAAGTGCAGAGGGTATCGTCTCAAGGGAGGAGGAGACCATGGTAGTTCAAGCGATTCAGCCAGTAGCGCGGGAAATACCCGGTGCCGTGGCCCGGCCCCCCAAGAGTGGGGCAACCGTCACCGCCGCGCGGAACCCGCTCCGGCGGATCGGGTGATCGTGAGCGAGCAGGGTCGCGCCATGTCCGCCCTGCTTGACCAGCTCCAGGACGGACCTGAACTCCAGCTGTCCCCCAAGCGGCTGCGGGAGATGCTCGAGCAGGTCACCCCGACGCACGAGTAGAAGGACCCGTTCCGGGCTCCGGACGGCTCATCGCTCGGCTGGCGAAGGTGATCCGCGCCCGGGTGACAGTCATTGCAAGGGAAGAACCATGTCCATTGATCCAACGAAATCGGGCGGAGGCCAGCCAGTCGGGGGCCCCCGGATCGACCAGACCGGCGCAACCAGTCCGCCAGGCGCCCGGAAGTGGTGCGGCGGATTCCGGCAGACGGGTCACGGGAGGCCGCAACGGAGCCAGGACCAGGTCCGCCTGTCGGACGAGGCGCGGGCCGCGGCGCAGAGCGAAGGAGGGACCAGCCCGTCCGGCATCTCCCAGGAGCGGCTGCGGGAGATCCTCAAGCGCCTGACGTCCGGTTACTACGACAACCCAGAGGTGCGGGATCGTATCGCGCAGCGGATCCACGAGGAGTGGAGACGCGGTGACGTCCACATCGACTGAAGTCCCGGCTCCAGGAGCGCGTTCCATGAAGTGCCTGGTTGTTGACGATTCTGCCACCATGCGACGAATCGTGGTCAATGCGCTCAAGAGCATCGGCTACGACAACGTGGTGGAGGCGGCCGACGGCTCCGATGCCCTGCAGAAGTGTGACGGCAGCATCGAACTGGTCATTACCGACTGGAACATGCCGGTGATGGGCGGGCTCGAGCTGGTCCGTGGACTGCGCGCCAATCCCGCTCACAGCCAGGACCCCGGTGCTGATGGTCACCACCCGGAGCGTGAAGGAAGACATTCATCCAGGCCGTCGAGGCTGGCGTCTCCAGCTACATCCTCAAGCCGTTCACGCCCCAGGTGCTGAAAGAGAAGATCGACCTGATCCTCTCCGTTGCCCCCGGGACCAGCCTGACCCCGTCGCCCCTGAATGGTGGAATGGACACCGCCCACGTCAAGGCGCTCGCCGCCGACCTGCAGACGACACTTCCGGTTGCTCGGATGAGCTGATCGCCGAGCTGTCCGAGCCACGAGGGCGAGTGGGCCCGCTCGGGCCGCCTGGCGGAGCTGACGCCCGGCTGGCGGTGCAGCCGCACCTCGTCGAGCTGCCGACGCTGCTGCTGTCGGCCCACGCCGAGATCAGCCGAGATCCTCAGTGGCATCCGGCAGACCCGGGCGGCTCTGCGAGGCCCATGCGGTGTCACGCCTGCGTGACACCCAGAGCCTGCGTCCGGATGTCACCGCCACGACCGAGCACGCCACCCGCAGCTGCTGAACGGGCTGGATCGTTCGCTCGAGCTCATCGACCGCTGGAGCACGAGACCGACGACCCGACATCGGCAGAACCCGGGCTTTCGAGCAGCTCCGACACCAGGTCAGCACGCTGTACCATCACCTCCAGTTCCAGGACATCGCGACTCAGCAGCTCCAGGGGGCCGCCCACTACCCTGCTCGACCTCGAGGTCCGCGTAGCGGGGTGGCCGACGCTGTTCGATCGCGCCCTCGGCGGTCGGAGCCCCGGACCCCGTGGACGACGCGCCCGACTCGGCCCAGGGGGCCCAGCTCGCCTTCAACCCGCACGCGACCATGCGACGGACGGGGGCGGATCAGACACTGATCGACCAGACCTTCGAGGGGGCCCGCCATGGCCAGCCTGCCGAACGCACCGGCCGTGACGGGCGCTGATCCCCGGCGGCAACCCGGCCCCGAAGTCCCGCTGGATGATCTCCAGCGGGACCGCCTGTCGTTGATCGGGCACATGGCGTCGAGCATTGCCCACGAGCTCTCCAATCCACTGGCGACGATCGTGGCCAGCGCCCAGGCGATGCTGTCGTTCTGGCCCAGCGACGCACCCGCGGCGCGATGGCTGGCTGCCCGCCGGCGGAGCTGGCCGGCCCCGGCGTACCGCTCCTGCAACTGCGGGAGGACCTGGAGCTGATCCTCGCCGAAGCCCGCCGGGCCGGAGACGTGGTCCACGGCCTGCTGGCCTCGGCCCGGCATCATCCGCCCGAGTGGCGGTTCTGCTGGGTGGGGGACATCCTGCGCCGGGCGGTCGCGCTCTCGCGCCACCACCTCAAACTCCACAACATCTCGCTGCAGGCCCCGTGGTACGATCCGGCCGAGGACGGCTATCCACTCTGGAGCCGGATGCGGGGGATGCCAACCAGCTGCAGCAGGTGCTCCTCAACCTGATCATCAACGCGCAGCAGGCCATCACGGCCACCCGCGGCTACGGGACCGTCCGGCTGAACCTGGCCCCGTCCGCCGAACGATGCCATCGTGATCACCGTCGAGGACGACGGCCCGGGCGTCCCCGACGGCGCTGCGCGACGACATCTTCCGGCCGTTCTTCACCACCAAGCCCGCGGGCGAAGGCACCGGGCTCGGCCTCTCCATCTCGGCCGGCATCGTGCGAGCCCACGGTGGGGAGATCCGGGTGGAGGCGCACACCGACGGAGGGGCTGTGTTCCAGATCGTGCTGCCGTCGCTGGCCGGCCAGGAACGCATGGTGCCGCCGCACCGAACCACGATGCCGCCCCTCGAACTGGACCTGCCGACACCCTGCGTCGGCCCCGCCCATCGGCGCAACGTGCTGCTGGTCGATGACGAGCCCGGCATCCGCCGCAGCGTCGGGCGATTCCTGCGCCGGTATGGCTTCGAAGTCACCGACGTCCCCAGCGTCGAAGCCGCCATGCAGGAGCTGGAGCAGGGGCGCTTCGACCTGATTGTCACCGACCTGCGTATGCCCGGACTATCCGGGGAGGAGTTCTACGGCTTCCTCCGTCGCGACCACCCCGGCGATGCTCCGCCGGGTCATCTTCACCAGTGGCGATATGCACCGGGAGGAGACCCGCCAGTTCCTGGCCCAGTGCGGCTGCCCGGCGCTGGCGAAGCCGTACGGACTGCCCGAACTGGTCAATGCTCTCGACTCCCTGTGCCCGCCGCCGGGGCGTTCCGACCGGCGGGCCACGGCCTGACCCGCGGCATGGTGCCGGCGACGTCACTGACCCCTTTCCGATGCCACTCATCGACCCGACCTCGTCCACCCCAGCGACAGATCACCTGGTGCTGGCGGTGCTGCCAGTCGCCGTGCTGGTACTCGACCCGCTGGGCGTCGTGCGTGACGCCAATCCCGCCGCGGAGCGGCTCTTCGCCAGACCTGGGGAGGCGCATCCGAGGCGGCTCCGTGGATCGCCTGCTGACCGTTCTGAGGGAGCGCGACGGCAGGAACCTCGCCGGCTGGCTGCGCGAGCGGCGCGGGCGGGACATCGAGCGACTGCCGGGAATGCCGTGGCCGCCGCGCCGACGGCACCGAGTTCAGCTGCGACGTGACCGTGCGCACAGCTGGGCGGCCCCGGTGCCCCCGGCCGGTGGGTGCTCCAGGTGGACGATGCGGGCCAGCGCGAGTTCCAGAGCGTGCAGCGCCGCGAGTCCGCCAAGATGGCGGCGGTTGCTACCCTGGCCGGCGGGATCGCCAACGACTTCAACAACTCGCTGGCCGCCATCAGCGGAAGCATCGAGGCCGCCCGGCTGCGAATCGTCTCCCAGGATCGGGTGCCGCCCCGAGAACTCATGGACGCCAAGGAGGCGACCCGTGCCGCGGCCCGACTGGTGCGGCGCCTGCTCAACTTCGCCCGCCCGTCTCCGGGACTCCGCCGGGCCCTGGACCCTCGCCTGGTGATCGAGGACGCCGCGCAGGTCCTCGCGGAGAGACCTCGACCCGCGAGTCTCGCTGGTCACCCGACTCGATCACGGCGATTGGAACATCCGGGCCGACCTGGAGCAGCTCACCGACCTGATCGTGAGCCTCGGCGCCAACGCGGTGGAGGCCATGCCGGCCGGTGGCGTCCTCACCCTGGCCACCGCGCGGGTCGCCGCCGGTGCCTGGGGCAGCGCCGGCCCGGCGGTGACCGACGGCCGGGAGTTCGTGCGCATTGAGGTCCGGGACACCGGCGTCGGCATCCCGGCCGATCTCCTGCCCCGCATCTTCGAGCCGTTCTTCACCACCAAGGAGGCCGGCCGCGGCTCGGGCCTGGGGCTGGCCACGGCGTACGCCGTCCTGCGGCAGCACGAGGCCGGCATCACGGTGGAGAGTGCGGAGGGGACCGGCTCGATCTTCCAGCTGTTCCTCCCCCGCACGCTGGACGGCCTCCCCGTCGCACCACCGCCGCTCAGCCTCCAGCCCGGCGGTGCCAGCGGTAGCATCCTGGTCGTGGACGATGAAGCCTCGGTGCGGCGCCCGCTGCACCAGGCGCTCGTGCTGTGCGGCTTCTCCGTCCGGGAGGCTCGCGATGGCCTCGAGGCGCTGCGCCAGCACGGCGAACCCGGGACCCACGTTGACCTGGTGATACTGGACGTCAAGATGCCGGGCATGTCCGGCTGGGACGTGCTGACCGAACTCAAGCGGCGCGATCCCCGCCTCCCGGTGATCCTCACCAGCGGATATACCCAGGAGGACAGCCAGCCGCCGGCCCACGCCCCGGCCCCGGATGCGTTTCTCCCCAAGCCGTACGATCTCGCCGAGCTCATGGCCCAAGTCCACCAGCTCCTGCCTCGGGCCTCCCTGCCCCGATCATGATCGTGCCGTCCCGGAAGGACCGGCCGGCGCTCACGGTGGGCTGACGGCCGGCTCACGGGCGGGCTACCTTACCCGCCATGCTCCGCCAGAACATCGCCAGCGGATATTCGTCCGCCGCCACCATGGTCGAGGTCACTCGCCTCATCGATCCGGCCATGATGGTGGAGATGGAAGTGGACGCCGTGCTGCCAGACTCCGCAACCGGCCCTGCCCGGTGACCCCGGCGCCCGGCCTCACCTGAATCAGCCTCATTCCCCACCGCCCATGCGCCTCTACCTCTCCGTGGACATGGAAGGCATCGCCGGCGTGGTCCACGAGGATCAGACCAATCCGGAGGACCCGCGCTGCGCCCCGGAGTACGCCCGCTTCCGCCGGCTGATGACCGCCGAGGCCAACGCCGCCATCGAGGGAGCCCTGGCCGGCGGCGCCACCCAGGTCCTCGTCAATGACAGTCACTGGAGCATGCGCAACCTGCTCGCCGAGGAGCTGCACGCCGGTGCCGCTCTCATCTCGGGCGGTCCCAAGCTCTGGTCCATGATGGAAGGCATCGAGCTCGGCTGGGACCTGGCGGCCTGTATCGGCTACCACGCCAAGGCCGGCACCGCGAGCGCGGTGCTGGACCACACGTACACCAGTCGCATCCTCGACGTCCGACTCAACGGCCGTTCAGTCGGCGAACTCGGGATCAATGCCGCCCTGGCCGGTGCCTTCGGCACGCCGGTGGCGCTGGTGAGCGGCGATCAGGCGCTCGCCGCGGAGGCCCGGGATCTCCTGGGGGAGGAGGTGCGCACGGTCGTGGTGAAACAGTCCATCAGCCGGGGCGCGGCGCAGTCGCTGGCCCCGGCGGTGGCCTGCGAGATGATCCGGACCGCCATGCGGGAGGTGGTGGAGTCGGCGGGACGCGGCAAGCGCCGGCCCTTGGACCTGGGGTCCCCGGTCCGTCTGGAGGTGGACTTCCAGTCCACCGCGCACGCCGATCAGGCCATGATGGCCCCGGGAATCGAACGGAGCGGGCCGCGGTCTATCGCGTACCAGCACAGCGACTACAAGGAGGTCTTCCGCGCCTTCCGGACGGCGTTCAACCTGGCCGGAGACTGAGCCACCCGTGCCGGCAACCACCCCGAGGCCGAAGCCGCCGCGCCGAGCCGGGAAGATGAGACCGACCGGGGTGCGGAACTGGCCCGGCCTGGGCCTGGGCTCGACCCGGTGGCAGGCCCTGCTCCCGGGTTTCGTCGGTTGCCTGCTGGCCTGCGCTCCGCAACATCAGGGCAACGCGCCCCGCCCGGTGCCGGTCGCCGCCGCGGAGCCGGCGTACCTCCTCTGGCGCCACGAGGCGGACCGGGTCCAGCTGCTCGAGGCGCTGGGCGCCGACACTACGCCCGACGGGATCCCCGCCGCCACCGCCCGCCGGCGGGAGCTGACCAGTCGAAACGCGCTCTCTCGCCAACTGGCTACCGCTGACCCTCGAACTGGCGAGGACTCCGCCGCCCTGCGCCTGATGGAGAGTGAGCTGGAGCAGCGGCGCAGTGGCGCCGCGGAGGAGGAGCCCCCCGGCTGCCTCCCTACCGGACCCGGCTCCGGCCTCGAACGGCTCGCCGCTCACACCATGGCCTGTTATCAGCTGGCGGCGAATACCATCGTGGTAGACGGGGATACCCTCAACCGGCTGGCGATCCTCGGCCTGCTACCCCGGGTACCAGACGGCGCCCGGCGGCGGCGGCTTTTCCTGGCCCTGGATCCGGTGTGGCGGAGCGTCAACGGAGCCAACACGCCCGACAGCCCGTACCGGGCCATGCTGCGTGCCCACAATGCGGTCTGGGGCGACTCGCTCTCACCGGTGGACGCCAAGGCCCCGGCCTACGGCGTCACCACCGCGCAGTTCGAGGACTGGCTCGAGGAAGCGCTCACCCGCTACCGCAGGCTCCTCCCGGATTCGCTCGTAGAACCATGGGACTGGTACTACGAGAGCGGGGAGGCCAGTCGCCGCCTGGGCCCACGGCTCCCGGACCTCAACGCGCTGCGCCGGGTGAATGACGCCTATTACAGCGCCATCGGTGCCAGCCCCGGCGCTCTCGGCATTCGGTACGACCTCGCCGCCCGCCCCGGTAAATATCCGGTTGCCTACACCACCTTCGGCGGCCGCCGGCCAGTGGAACCCTGGGTCTTCGCCAGCTATCTGGGCGGCGGCTTCGACAACCTCACCGAGTTGCTGCACGAGACCGGACACGCGGTCCACATCGCGGGCATCCGGGCCCGTCCTGCCTTCCTCGACTGGCCGGACAACGACACCTTCTCGGAGGCCCTGGCAGACGTCCCTGCCCTCGAAATCTACGAGCCCCGGTGGCAGCAGCACTTCCTGGGAGACAGCGTGCCGCTCGAGGCAGCGCTGCGCGCCCGGTATGCCACGATCGCCTTCGACATGACCTGGTCCCTGTTCGAGCTCCGGGCCTACCGGAACCCGGACGTGGACCCCAACCGGCTCTGGTCCGATCTCGCCGAGCGCTTCCTCGGGATCCGATCCCATCCGGAGTGGTCGTGGTGGGCGATGCGGGGACAGCTGATCGACGCGCCCGGCTACCTGCTCAACTATGCGCTCGGCGCGTTCATCGCGGCCGATGTGCGCGCCCGGCTGGCGGAGGACGCGGACGGATTCCGCGCCGGCGACGCCGGCATGTATCGGCGGCTCACGGCCGCGCTGTACCAGCCCGGCCGGAGCGAGCCGGCACGCCAGGTGCTCGAGCGGTTCCTCGGGCGGCCGATCTCCCCCGACGCCCTGCTGGCCGACCTGGCCCGGATCTCCCATGAGTAAGCCGCGACTCTCCGCGGTGGATGCCGCCGACCGGGGGCAGTTGCTTCGGCTTGGCGTGCTGATTGGAATCCCTGCGCTGTTCCTGCTGAGCCTGCTGGACGTGGCCTTGTTCGCCCGGGGGCAGATCGGACCCGGCCTGCTGCTCCTGCTGCTCCTGCTGAATGTGCCGATCACCGCGCTGATCGTCCTCGGGATGTGGCGGCTGATCGGCGCGTCCTCACAGGGACTGGTGCAGATGCTGCTGGGCGCCGGGAACCTGCCCCCGGAACCGGAGCACTCCGGTCTGGAATCGCTGGTGGCGCGCGGGTTCTACCGCGAGGCCGCCGAAGCCTACCGGGCCCATCTCGAAGCATCGCCAGGGGACAACGCCGCCCGGATCAAGCTGGCCGCCCTGGAGCACCAGAACCTCGGGAACCCCAGCGCGGCGGAACGGCTCTACCTCGAGGTGCGGGCGAACCACCCCACACCGCGGCAGGAAACCCTCGCGACCAATCTGTTGATCGAGCTGTATCGGAGCACTGGACACCGGGGCCGGCTGATGACGGAGCTCGCCCGGTATGCGGCGAAGCACCGGGGGACCAGGGCGGGGGCGGATGCGGCGCGGGCGCTCCGGGAGCTCAAGTCCGACGAACGGTGAACGGCCCGGCGGCGAATTGTGTCAGGCGCTCTTCAGGGCGAAGAGCCCGATCTCCGGCGGACAACGGAAACGAGCCCGGATCCCGCTGGTGCCGATCCCTCGGGAGACATAGAAAGGGGCGAAAGTGTCCCGGTACCACCCCGCGACGAATCGCCCCGACGCGGGCGGGGTGATCGCCGGGAGGAACGGCGGCCGGATCTGGCCACCATGAGTGTGACCGGCGAGTGCCAGCAGCGGCCGGGGGAACGGGAGCCGGGAGAGTACGTCGGCGTACCCGGGGGCATGGAATGCCCAGATCGCTGGGAGGCCGTCCGGCAGGTCCGCGACCGCCTTTTCGGGATCCGGCAGGCCGGCCCGCGGATCATCCAGTCCGACCACCGCCAGCTCCTGCCCACCGACGGAGACCCTGACCGCCCCGTTGATCAGCAGGACCGCGCCCGCCGATTCGGCCGCCCGACCCAGGTCCCTGGGCAGCACCCGCGACTGGTACTCCCAGTTCCCCATGGTCACGACGGTCGCGAGCCGGCCCCGGCAGGCCCGGAAGAAGGGGGGCAGCTCTGCCACCAGACTGGCGTGCTCGACGAGATCCCCGGTGATGACCGTAATGTCCGGCCTGAGTTCGCTCACCAGCTCCATCGCCCGCTCGGCGGCCGGGTGAAGCCCCTGATACAGGTGGATGTCGCTCAGGTGGGCAATCGTGAGTCCGCCGAGCGCTGCGGGCAGCCCGGGGATGACTGCCGCCTGGCTGGACACCTGTACCCGCCGCGGCGCCCAGGTGAACGCATCGACGCCGAGGCCGGCGCCACCGGCGATGGCACCACCGGCCAGCAGCAGCAGTTGGCGGCGGGAAAGGAGAGGACGGGAAGTCAACGAAGGCTCAGGGTACCGGCGGGCACCAGGTCACGAGGGAGCCCCGGGTCGGCCGGCGCCGCTCAACCCGACCCTCGAAATCCGAACCGTCCGGGAGGGCCTCACGATTCCACCCGCACTACGTCCACGATCTGTCCCACCATGCAGGTGCTCATGAGGTCAGCCCGCTTCTTGAGGACCAGGGTCACAACCTTGCCGTCCGTGAAGAGCGCGGCCGGGGCCTGTTCGGGACGGAGCTCATACGACGCCCCGTCCTTCGCCTCGAGGCGCCAGCAGTTCATGCCGACCTCCACCTTCCGCACAGTCCCCTCCATCCGGAATTCACCTTGAGCGGGTGACTGCACGCCGGGAACTCCAGTCTGGCCGCCTGCAGGACAGGCGGAGCCCAGGAGGGTGATCAGGGCCAGCCAGGCGGGCGGGGCGAGCCCTCTCCAGCGGATCATTTTCGGCTCCCGAAAGGGAAAAACGCCCCGGAGTGTATACCAGTCGGTGCCGGCAGGGCAACACAGGGATGTTCAACTCCGTGAGATGGTTACACCCCGCCCAGACCGCCCAGGCCGCGGCGGCGAACAGCTCAACCAGTCCGTGGAAGATCACGGGACGGCCAGGGTCGTGGGCAGCGCCAGCAGCACCTTGGCGTGGAAGGGGCTCCGCTCGTGCCCGATCAGGAGCCGGCTCACCGTCATGTCGTCCTCGAGCAGGAGGACCTCGGGCCGCCCCTGCGGTGGGACGCGGAACCAGAACGACGTGCGATACGACTCCCCGGGGATGAGCGGCCGGTCCATGGGTACGCTCTGGTCGACGATACCCGCCACCGACAGCTCCGCCGGGGACAGCGGCGGGAGGGCATCACCCGAGAAACGCAGCCGAATCCGCCGGGGTGCGGGAGTGAGAGTGGCGTCGCGGGGCCGGCGCGGTGAAATCGTGGTTTCGTCGAAGCGGGTCTGCACTACCACCTCCCACAGGTCCCCGGTGTCCGGCCCTCGCGCGACAGGTCCTGCGGACAGCACCTCATAGGCAAGGTGGCAGTCCAGCTCGCAGAAGTACTTCTCACCTCCCACCGGAAGGACCACCTCCCGGCTGGCGAGAGAGGCGGCCCCCAGGATCACCAGGTAGGCCACACCGGCTCCGACCGCACCCATCGCCGCGTACCGAGCCCGCCCCGTGGTGCCGCCCCTGAACCACCAGAGCGACAGCGCGGCAACGGCGACGATGAGGGCCAGCGTCCCGAGAAAGGCGAGTACCGCCAGCAGGATCGTGAGCGGCGTCGTCATGGAATCGTCCCGTGAGGGTGGGAAGCGAGCCGGGCCACCACGCGCGCGGCGCGGCGCCGCGCGACGCTCCAGCCCCGGAGGTCGGAGCCAGGGATCGTGGCCCGGTCACGGAGATATCGCACCACCTGCTGCTGATCGGTGGGGGGCAGCCGGGGAAGAGCCGCCGCCAGCGCGGGCACGGCATCCGCGCTCAGGCTGGTCAGATACTCCACGTCCAGCGGCTGCCCCTCGGCGGCACGACGGACGTTGGTATTGACGATGAACTGCTCGGGATTGACCGCATGAAGCAGGAGCAGCCAGACCCCCCAGCCCACGAGCGCGCCCGGTATGAAGCGCTGGGAAGCGTCCCGCAGGACGGTCGCGCCGAACCACCAGCAAGTGACCGCGATCGCGCCGATGAAGGCGGTGGCGAAGACCCGATCCTGGGTCAAGCCGAATTGACCCTGGTAGATCACCATGCGGTGCAACGCCGAGGCAATGATGGCCAGCAGCAGGCCGATCATCGTGCCCGCCAGCACCCGGAAGAGGCGGCGGGCAACCCCGGCCTTCGCCTCGACCATCGAGGCGCAGGCCAGCAGCAGCGGCACCACCAGCGCCGACACCACCACCAGTTCGAAGAACCCGCGACGGGCATATTCGGCGAGGGTCACGCCGGCGGCGCGCTCGACCCACACCGACCCGCCGAAGAGGTAGGGAAGCTGAAAGATGATGAAACCGCCGAAGAGCAGGTCCATGAGTCCGAGGGTCATCCCAATCTCGATGGCGCCGAGCCGTGAGCCACCGCCCGGCAGACCGGCCATCACGGCGTGGCCTTCCGCCGGTCTGGCCCCGAGCAGCATGGCGGCAGCGAGCCAGGCGATACCCATGGCCGTTGCCGAGTGACGGGCCAGCCCGGGCACGTCCACCTGGACCAGACTCATGAGGAAGTGGCCGAAGGCTCCATCCGCCGAGCCCAGCAGCGACCCGAACACCACCAGACACGGCACGGCGAGGAGGCTACCGCGGGCCACCGCCGCCAGGAGCGGCTCCGCCCCGCCGGAGCGCGCCGGCCGCGGCGCGAACAGGGTGGGCAGCCACCCCAGCGCGCCGCGGCGGGCCAGCTGGAGGGCAGCCCTCATTACCCGGACGGAGGACAAGCGGACGAATGCCACCGCCTCCGGCTGCGCGGCGAGGGGGAGCAGCGCGAACACCAGAGCAAGCGCCACCGTATCGAGGAACCGGAGCATGGTGTTCTCCCGCCACATCCACCCGCCCGCCAGCATCAGCGCAATGATCAGGAGGTTCCGCTCCAGTTCGCCTGGCCGGTCGCCCGAGCCGGCCCGGATCCAGTGCCAGGTACAGACCACAGCGGCGACCCACAGCGCGATGTTGAGTCCGGCGTCGCCGCCCTGGAGCAGCCAGTCGCCGGCGATGCCGAGGGTGAGCAGCGCGGGGCCCAGGCGCCTGGCCATGTCAGGCGAAGTACTTTGATCTACAAAGTTATGAGCCACACGAGCCCCTTCGGGAGTGGGCGAGCGGTGCCTGGTCAGCCCCGCGCCGCCTCGATCAGTGCTTCCATGTGGGCGAGGTAGCGTTCCAGGGCCTTCCGGCCGGCGGCGGTCAGGCTGAACTCGGTGCGAGGCACGCGGTCGGCGAAGCGCTTGGTGCAGGAGACGTAGCCGGCGTCCTCGAGCTTGCGGGCGTGGACGCTGAGGTTGCCGTCGGTGGTCTCCAGCAGGGCCTTGAGCTCGTTGAACGTGAGCACTTCGTTGACGGCAAGGGCGCTCACGATGGCCAGCCTGAGCCGCTCATGAATGACCCGGTCCAGGTCAGGCATCAGTGGGGAGCGCCCCCCCGGGCGGGCCGACAGCTTTGGCGGCTCCGCCCTTCCCGGGCCCGTCTTCCGGGCGGTGTTTCCCTTAGCCACCGTGCCTCCGCGCGATGTAGATCCCGAAGCCGATGTGCACGCCGCCGAAGCCGGCAGCGAGCAGCCAGTCCCCGGCGCTGGCCGGGGCGAACAGCGCGGCCAGCCCCAGCGCCAGGAAGCAGCCGCCCATCACCGGCACCGCCGGCACCGAGAGGGCCCCACCCGCCATGACCGCGGCGCCATAGCAGAGCAGCCAGACGGCCGGGAGGAGCGCGATCAGTCCAAGACGATAGAGTGCCAGGGTGAGGAGCGCGCCGACCAGGATCGGCGGGGCATAGGCCAGCAGGAACCGGCGGCCGGGCTTGGCGGTGAGGGGAGTGTCCAGGCGCCCGGCCTTCCGGACCATGGCCACGCCGCCGATGGCGAACGCCAGCCAGCCCTCCGCCAGCCAGACCAGGAGCCACCGGTCTGCCGCCGGCTGGGCAGCCGCAAGCCCCGCCGCCGCCAGCGCGGTAAGGCCCATGCCCACCCCGCCCCAGCCGGGGACCGCGGTGAAGGCCCCGGCCCGTTCCATGGTATCGCGGATGAAGCGGAGATTCTCCGCGGCATGGTGATGGAGAGGCGCTTCGGAGCCCGGCAGGCGGGGCTCGCGGCGGCGGGGCTGGGGGGCGGCAGGCATGCACCGATGGTAAGGCCCGGAGCGGTGGCTGTCAAGTACTTTGCATCACCAAGTTGCATCGGTGCGCCGCACCGCCGCGGCCAGCCCGACCGGCTGGCTACTGCACTGTCACCGACTGGCTGGCGTTCGGGGTCGCGAGGTAGCCGGGCAGGGACACCGAAATGGTGGCCTGACCCGGGGCCACCGGGTCCAGGCCTACTCCCTGGGTGCCAACCGAGAATGGCGTGTAGTAGGTCCCGGGGACGACTTGCGCCGTCTGGGTGGCCGCACCGGTCGGCTGCGCCGCGGTGACCAGCGCCGCCGCGGCCGCATTGCTGGACGTGAAGGTGATGGTCAGGTTGCCGGGGCCGCCGAACCGTACGTTCTGGACGCTCACCCCGTTGCCGGAGAGCACGCCGACGTAGGCATACACGTCGGCGGTCGCCGCCGTGGAGGAGATGCTGGAGGGCACACCGACCAGCTGCACCCCGGACTGCACTACCGTGATATTGGCGGCCCCATCGACGAATCCCGGCGCGGCCACCGTCACCGTCGTGGTGAGGCCCTGGGTCTGCCCCTCGAGCCCCTGCACGTAGAAGCCCACGTTCTGGGTCCCGTTCGGCACAACGATGCTGATCTGGCTGCTGCCCGCCGTGGTCGCGTTGGGCGAGACCAGCATCGCCGAATTGGAGCTGGTCACCAGGACGGTCACTCCGCCGTGTGCCGAGCCGCCCAGAAAGAAGTTGCTGCTGGTCTGCAGCCCACTCCCCACCGTCGCCGGGCTTACCGTGATGCCAGGGGCGGATACGGTCACCGTCTGGGTGGCGTTCGGGGTCGCGACATAGCCCGGTGCCGACACGCTCACCGTCGTCGTCCCCGAGGACAGCGGGTGGAACGCCACCCCGCCCGAGGTGGTGTCGAACGGCGTGTAGTAGGTGCCCGGCACGATCTGCGCCGTCTGGGTGGTCCCCGCCGGGCTGCCCGCCTTGAGCAGGTCGCCCACGCCCGCCGGGCTGGTGAAGGTCACCGTGAGGTTGCCGGGGCCACCCACCCGCAGGTTCTGGATGGGGCTCACGCCGTTCCCCGACGGAATGCCCACATACGCGTACACCGCGCTCGAGGGCGTCAGCAAGGTCGTGGTACCCGGTAGCCCATTCACCGTAATGCCGCTCTGCACCACCGAAATCGGAGCGGTGCCATCGGTGAACCCTGACGCACTCACCGTGACCGTTGCGGTGACCAATTGGGTCTGCCCCTCCAGCCCCTGCACGTGGAAGCCCACGTTCTGGGTCCCGTTCGGCACAACGATGCTGATCTGGCTGCTGCCCGCCGTGGTCGCGTTGGGCGAGACCAGCATCGCCGGATTGGAGCTGGTCACCAGGACGGTCACTCCGCCGTGGGTCGGCGCGCCGAGGAAGAAGCTGGTGCTGGTCTGGAGCCCACTTCCCACTGTGGTGGCCCCGACCGAGATCCCGGGCTGGGACACGCTGACCGACTGGGTCGCGTTGGTGGTCGTGATGAAGCCGGGCGCCGACACGCTCACCGTCGTCGTCCCCGACAGGAGCGGGTGGAACGCCACCCCGCCCGAGGTGGTATCGAACGGCGTGTAGTAGGTCCCCGGGACGATCACCGCCGTCTGGGTTGCTCCGGCAGCAGTGACCGCCTTGAGCAGCTCGCCCACGCCCGCCGGGCTGGTAAAGGTCACGGTGACGTTGCCGGGGCCACCCGCCCGCAGGTTCTGGATCGGGCTCACGCCGTTCCCCGACGGGCACACCCACGTAGGCGTACACCGCGCTCGAGGCCGACAGCGTCGTCGTGGTCCCCGGGAGCCCGTTCACCGTGATGCCGGCCTGCACCGCCGTCATCGTCGCCGTGCCGTCACTGAAGCCCGCCGCCTGCACCGTCACCACCGAGGTCACCGACTGGGTCAGGCCCTCCAGCCCCTGCACGTAGAAGCCCACGCCCTGGGTGCCGTTGGCCACCGGGATGATGATCGAGCTCAAACCCGCCGTGGTCGCGTTGGGTGACAGCAGCACCGCCGGGTCCGCGCTGGTCAGGGTGACGCTCAGCCCACCGTGATTCCCCGCCCCCAGGAAGAAGCTGGTGTTGGTCTGCAGCCCGCTCCCCACCGTCACCGCACTCACCGAGATCGTCGCCTGCGACACCGTCACCGTCTGAGTGGCATTTGTGGTCGTGATGTAGCCCGGCGCCGACACGCTCACGGTCGTCGTTCCCGACGAGAGCGGATGGAACGCCACCCCGCCCGAGGTGGTGTCGAACGGCGTGTAGTACGTCCCGGGCACGATCTGGGCCGTCTGGGTGGCCCCCGCCGCCGTGGCCGCCTTGAGCAGCTCGCCCACGCCCGCCGGGCTGGTGAAGGTCACCGTGAGATTGCCCGGTCCGCCGAACCGCAGGTTCTGGATCGGGCTCACGCCGGCCCCCGACGGCACACCCACATACGCGTACACCGCGCTCGAGGCCGACAGCGTGGTGGTGGTGCCCGGCAGTCCGTTCACCGTGATGCCGGCCTGCACCGCCGTCATCGTCGCCGTGCCGTCACTGAAGCCCGCCGCCTGCACCGTCACCACCGAGGTCACCGACTGGGTCAGGCCCTCCAGCCCCTGCACGTAGAAGCCCACGCCCTGGGTGCCGTTGGCCACCGGGATGATGATCGAGCTCAAACCCGCCGTGGTCGCGTTGGGTGACAGCAGCACCGCCGGGTCCGCGCTGGTCAGGGTGACGCTCAGCCCACCGTGATTCCCCGCCCCCAGGAAGAAGCTGGTGTTGGTCTGCAGCCCGCTCCCCACCGTCACCGCACTCACCGAGATCGTCGGCGCGGACACCGTCACTGGCGCCGTGGCGTTCGTGGTCGTGATGTAGCCCGGCGCCGACACGCTCACGGTCGTCGTTCCCGACGAGAGCGGATGGAACGCCACCCCGCCCGAGGTGGTGTCGAACGGCGTGTAGTACGTCCCGGGCACGATCTGGGCCGTCTGGGTGGCCCCCGCCGCCGTGGCCGCCTTGAGCAGCTCGCCCACGCCCGCCGGGCTGGTGAAGGTCACCGTGAGATTGCCCGGTCCGCCGAACCGCAGGTTCTGGATCGGGCTCACGCCGGCCCCCGACGGCACACCCACATACGCGTACACCGCGCTCGAGGCCGACAGCGTGGTGGTGGTGCCCGGCAGTCCGTTCACCGTGATGCCGGCCTGCACCGCCGTCATCGTCGCCGTGCCGTCACTGAAGCCCGCCGCCTGCACCGTCACCACCGAGGTCACCGACTGGGTCAGGCCCTCCAGCCCCTGCACGTAGAAGCCCACGCCCTGGGTGCCGTTGGCCACCGGGATGATGATCGAGCTCAAACCCGCCGTGGTCGCGTTGGGTGACAGCAGCACCGCCGGGTCCGCGCTGGTCAGGGTGACGCTCAGCCCACCGTGATTCCCCGCCCCCAGGAAGAAGCTGGTGTTGGTCTGCAGCCCGCTCCCCACCGTCACCGCACTCACCGAGATAGCCGGGACCGCAGCCACGGTGACGTTGATGCTGTCGGGGAGCAGGTTGGACGCCTGGGCCAGGAGCTGCGTGGTGCACGGCAGCGTCGCCTGGCCGCCATAGGTGAGCGTCGACGTCCCGCTGACCAGTCCGGTCGCGATCGTCACCGGTGAGGTGGCCGCAACGCAGTTCGGGTCTGCAGGAGTGAGCGTGACGGTGATCCCGGGTGCCGGTGCGGCGGTCGGGACCCCGTTGCTCTCGAAGTTGAACGTGATGGAAGTGCCGAAGCTCGCATTGAGGCTCGCCGAGCCCTGCACGATGTTGATCGAAGCCGTGGTCGTCGCGGCCGTGACGCCGTCCACGTAGGCCGGGTTCGACACGGTGATCGAAGCCGGGCCGGGCAGCACACCGTTCAGGGTGGCGTTGGCGGTCTGGCCACCGGCCGGGATGGTCACCGACCCGGTGGCCACGCTCACGTTGCCCGTGGCGCTGCTGGTGACCGTGAACGTGACTCCGCCGGCCGGCGCAGGCGCCGGGATCTGGATCGGCAGCGAGGCGGTCTGGCCGTACGGCACATTCAGGGTCGGCGGGACACTGATATTCCGGTTCTGCACGTCAACGGTGAGCGCACCGGCGGTGTTCCCGGCGGCCGTCGCGTCCAAGGTCGCCGTTCCCGGTGCGACGCCGGTGATGGTTGCCGATCCGGCCGTCTGTCCCTGCGGAATGTTCACCACCGCGGGAGCGACCGTGAAGACTCCCGTGTTACTGCTGACCAGGGACACCGCGGTCCCGCCGGCCGGGGCCGGCTGGTTCAATGTGACATTCACGCCCGCCGTGAGCCCCACGCCCACGCCGGGAATTCCGGTGTAGCTGAGCAGGATGATCGGCTGGCTGAACAGCGTCGTCGCGGCGAAGCTCGTCTGCACCGTGCCTGCCGCAGCGGTGGCGGTGGGGCTACCCTGCGTGACACCCAGGGTCCAGGTGGCCTGCGCCCGCCCGACACCGTCGGTCGGTCCACTGGTCGGGTTGATGCTCCCGTCGGTGACGCTCCAGTTGATCGTCAGGCTGGGGACGACGTTGGCGAAGGTATCCCGCGCCTCGATCACCAGCGGCTGGGCCAGCACGACACCGGCAGAATCGCTCTGATTGTTGCCGGAAATGATGACCAGGCTCGCCGGTGCCGTGGCCGTCCCCGTCGCCGTGAAGCTCACCGGGGTGAGCGACGCCACCGTGGCCGTCACCGTATTGGTGCCCGTCGTCTGGCCCGCACGCCAGCTTCCGACTGTCGCGATGCCACTTCCGTTGGTGGCCTGGGAGGCGCCGGTCAGCGTGCCGCCGCCCGCGGTCACCGCGAAGGTGACCGCGACCCCCGCCACCGGCTGGTTGGACGCGTCGCGGACGATCACCGACGGTGGGGCCGATACCAGTTGATTGACCGTGGCCGTCTGGGTGACCGTACTCTGCGCCGCCACGGTGGCCGGCCCGGCAGGGGGCACCACGGTGACGAGGGTGCTGCCGCTCACCCCACCGACGGTGGCAGTGATCGTGGCCGGTCCCGGCGAGACGCCCGTCACCAGGCCGCTCGTCGGGTTGACCGTGGCGAAGGCGGGCGCGCTGGACACCCACGCCTCGGGCAGGCCGGTGACGACGTTGCTGTTGATATCCAGTACCGTGGTGCCGAGCTGCACCGTCTGGCTCACCTGGACCGTGGGATTCGCCGGCGACAGCGTGACCGAGCCGATCGCCGGCGTGGCGGACCAGCTGAAGCTCCCATTGTCGGTAAGGTTGGTGGGCGTGAGCGCCGACACCATGACGCTGCCGCTGCCGCTCCCGGGGCTCACCAGCCAGGCCTGATTGAGCCCCACCTCGCGGGGTCGGACCAGCGTGGTATCCGAGGACAGGATCCCCACCGGGACACCCGGCACCACCGCATCGTTGTCGTAGACCAGTGCGGTCACCAGGGCGCTGTCGCCAGCGGTCACCGAGGCGGGCAGGAGGGTAATCCGGACGCTGTCCGCACTGCTGCCTGGGCCGACGTAGGTGGGGGTGAGTGGCGAAGTCGAGGTGGAGGCGCCGGCCCTGGCGGTCACGGTGCCCCGCACCGTGTAATACACCACCCCGACGCCACGCGCCTCGGCGTACAGGAAGAACTGCTCGGTGGTGGCACGGAGCTCGAGATCGATCCGGACGATCAGGCTGTCTCGCCGCTGGGAAAACTCCGCCGCCGAGAGCACCCGGGAAAACGCCACACTCGAGTCACCGCTGCGGCGCAGCTCGATGAAGACCTGGTCCACCGGGATGGGGATCTGCCCCCCCGCGCGGAACAGGCCGGCGAGGTCCATCTCGGTCCGAACCGGGATGGTTGGAGCTATGGCGCTGTCGCTTGAACAGGTGACCAGCAGGAGGGCGCCGACGATGACTCGGGCGGCGCGCAGACGCGCGTGCCACGGACCTCGCCGACCGCGGGTAGTGTGACCGGTATTAGGCACTAGGTGCGTTTGGGTGACCAGATAGGAATCAACCTAGGGCCCGGAGAAGGGGGTGTCAAACCGAGCCGTTCAGGGTTCCGCAGCCCCCGGCAGCGAGAGAATAGCACGGCATCCGCTACGTCCTTTTCTATTCACCAGCCGCAGGCTGCCACCGTGCAGCTCGGCGATCTGCCGCGACAGCGCCAGGCCGATCCCGGAGCCGCCCGGCTTGGTGGTATAGAATGGAACGAACAGGTTGGCCTGCTCCGCCAACCCGGGGCCCTCGTCCTCCACCACCACTTCCAGGCCGGTTCCGCGTCCCACCCAGCGCACTGCCACGGTGCCGCCGGTTTCTAGCGTCGCGTCCACGGCGTTCCGGACCAGGTTGATCAGTAGCTGGTCCAGCTGGTCGCCGTCGGCCTGGACCACCAGGGCCGGGCCGGGCTCGACCGTCACCGGCAGCCGCCGCTCCAGCGCGGCGACCCGGGCGACCCACTGATCTACCCGCACCGGGAGCGGAACCGGCCGGGGCAGCCGGGCCAGCCTGGCGTAGGCGGACATGAACCTGCCCAGCGACTCCGACCGTTGCCCGATGATATCCAACCCCTCGCGGAGGTCGGTGGTGGCCTCGGGTCCACCATGGCCCCGGTCCACGATGGCGCGCAGGCTGCCGGCCAGGGAACGGATGGGCGCGAGGGAGTTGTTGATTTCGTGGGAGAGCACCCGGATGAGCCGCCGCCAGGCCTGGCGCTCCTCCGCCTGCAGGGTGCGGCTCACATCGGTCAGCACCACCAGCTGATGCACTCGTCCATCCTGCCGGAAGGTGCCGCGGCGCAGCTCCCACCGCCCGCCCGCAGCCGCCTCCCGCTCCAGCACCCGCGGCGAGGCACCCTCGAGACAATCCTCCAGCTCGAGGTTCGCCGCGGTGCGGCCCAGCAGTCGTTCGGCGGGCTGGCGCAGGAGCCGCTCCCCTCCCCGGTTGACCAGGCGCAGCGTCCCGTCGCTGTCGAAAGCGAAGATGGCCGCATCCATCTCCGCCATGACGGCCCGAAGCAGCGCCGTCGCTTCCAGCGCTCCCAGTCGCTGCCCCCGGAGGGTGTCGGCCAGCGCGTTGGCTTCGAAATAGACAAGTCCCAGGGAGTCCTCCGCCAGCGTGGCGCCGCGGGCCCGCAGCGAGTAGTCCCCCTCACGCAGGGCGGCCAGCATGTTGGACAGGGTCTGCAGCGGGCGGATCACCCGCTCGTGCAGGAGGGCCAGGCCGATCACGAATCCGCCGCCCACGACGACCGTGGCCGTCCAGCGGACCCGATCGGAGAACTCCCCCAGCCACACCAGCCCCAGGCCCAGCGCCAGCGACGGCAGCGCGCTGGCCAGGGCAAGCAGGAGGACCCGGCGGGGGTGGGAGAGCATGATGAGAAAGCTATCGGCTATCAGCCATCGGAGGCGCAGCGGATAGCCGATAGCTGATAGCCGATAGCGGTCTATAGCCCATACCTCTCCAGCCGCCGGTACATGGCGCTCCGGCTCAACCCCAGCGCCTTGGCCGCCTCGGTGACGTTGCTGCCGGCCCGGGCCAGGGCCTTCTGGATCAGCACCTTCTCCACTTCTTCCAGGGTAAGCTGGTCCAGCCGGGACGCAGCATCGCCCGGCGGCGCCAGCGCCAGATCGGCGAGCCGGATCTCGCCACCATCGGCGAGTAGCACGGCCCGTTCGATCGTGTGGTCCAGCTCGCGCACGTTGCCCGGCCAGGCGTAGCGCAGCATGGCCTCCATGGCGTCGGGGCGGAAGCCGCTCAGCGGCTTGCGATAGCGTTCGGCGTGGCGCGACAGAAACTGCGCGGCGAGCAGCGGCAGGTCTTCCCGGCGGTCGCGCAGCGGCGGGATTACGATCTCGATCGTGTTGAGCCGGTACAGCAGGTCCTCCCGGAAGCGGCCCGTGGCCACCTCGGCCCGCGGGTCCACGTTGGTGGCGGAGAGCACCCGCACACTCACCCGCCGGGTCTTGGAGGAGCCCACCCGTTCCAGTTCGCCGGTATTCAGGACCCGCAGCAGCTTCGCCTGCTGGCCGGGGGAGATGTTCGCGATCTCGTCCAGCAGCAGGGTGCCTCCATCGGCCAGCTCGAAGCGGCCCATCCGGTCGGTCTTGGCGTCGGTGAAGGCGCCGCGCAGGTGGCCGAAGAGTTCGCTCTCGAACACCCCCTCCGAGAGCCCGCCCACGTTGACGGTGATCAGCGGCCGGTCGGCCCGGGTGCTGGCCGAGTGGATCCAGCGCGCGGCGATTTCCTTGCCGACTCCGTGTTCACCCAGAAGGAGGGCATTGGCATCGGAAGGCGCGACCCGCTCCATGAGGTGCGCAGCCTGCCGCATGGCCGGCGACACCACCACCAGATCCGGCAGCCCTGCCCGACGGAGGGTCTGGTTCTCGCTCTCCAGCCGCTGGCTCTGCCGCAGCGCCCGGCCCAGCTCCACCTGGGTGGACAGCAAGGCCACCAGCCTGGTGTTGTCCCACGGCTTCTCCAGGTAGTCGCGTGCTCCCCGGCGCATGGCCTCGACCGCGCCCTCGACGCTGCCGTAGGCGGTCATGACCACCACCGGCAGCGAGGCGTCCAGGAGCTGGATCCTGGTGAGCAGGTCGAACCCCTCACTCCCCGACGTGGTATCGCGGGTGTAGTTGAGGTCCATCAGCAGCACGTCGAAATCGCTGCGTTCCAGGGCGGAGAGCACGCCGCCCGGCGAGGAGACGGTCTCCACTGCGAAGCCCTCGCCCTTGAGCAGGAGGCGCAGGGCCTGCAGGATGTCGGCCTGGTCGTCGGCGACGAGAACTCGGGGCGGAGGATTGGGCATGACGTCGATCAATCTATCGCGGGCCGCCGTTTCCGCAGGGGCTGGGAGGGTCTAACCCTCCCGGCGCGTGCTGCCCTGCCCGTCTGCCAGCCAGCCGTCCCGGAGGCGGATGGTGCGCTGCCCGTACCGGGCGTTCTCCTCGCTGTGGGTCACCTGCACGATCGTGGTCCCCTGGACGTTGAGCCGCCGGAACAGCTCCATGATCTCGCGTCCCTGCTCCGAGTGCAGGTTGCCGGTGGGCTCGTCCGCCAGCAGGAGCGGCGGGTTGCCGATGACGGCCCGGGCCACCCCCACCAGCTGTTGCTGGCCGCCGGAGAGCTGGGGCGGAAACAGGTCCTTCTTGGCGACGATGTTGAACCGGTCGAGCGTGTCGGCGACCAGACTGGCACGTTCGGCCGCCTTGAGGTTCCGATAACTGAGCGGAAGGTCGAGATTCTCGGCTACGGTCAGATCGTCCAGCAGGTGGTACTGCTGGAAGACGAAGCCCACCCGTGCGCGCGCCAGGTCGTTCCGCGCTTTCGGTTTGAGACCGTGGACCGCCTGCTCGCCGAACCAGTACTCGCCGCGAAAGTCACCGTCGAGCATACCAAGGATGGACAGCAGGGTGGACTTCCCCGCCCCGACTCGGACCCATGATGGTCACGAACTCCCCGGCGGCGATGTCCAGGGTGATCCGCCGCAGCAGGAACGTCGGCGATGGCCTGGTGTCCACTGATTTCTCCATATCCACCAGACGGATCATGCGCACCTCCAGGCAGGCACCGGGACACCGAATCGCGAGGTCAGGCCACTGCGGCTGCGCGGTTCCAGCGCGGTGTCACTCTTCCCGCAGGATCATCGCCGGATCCACCCGGGTGGCGCGGCGGGCCGGAATCCAGGTGGCCGCCAGCGCCACCAGCGTCAGCAGCAACGGGATCAGCACGTAGGTCAGCGGATCCGCCGCGCTCACCTGATAGAGCATGCCGGTCAGCAGCCGACTGAGGCCGAGCGCCGCCACCAGTCCGATGGCCACGCCGATCAGCGCCAGGCGCATCCCCTGCCCGAGCACCAGGCCCAGCACGTCGCTCGCTTTCGCGCCCAGCGCCAGCCGAACGCCCAGTTCCCGCGAGCGCTGAGTCACCAGGTAGCTCATCACCCCATACAATCCCACCGAAGCGAGCAGCGCGGCCAGGGCCGAAAAGGTCCCCAGGAGGAGCATGGAGAATCGACGCGGTCCGGTCGTCTCCGCGATCAGATCCTCCATGCTGCTGACATTGGACACCGGTAGATCGGCATCCACCGAACGGACCGCCTGCCGCATGGCGCCGGTCAGGGACAGTGGTGCGGCGTCAGTCCGCGCCACGATGCCAAGGGCACGCCCCCCCGCCTGTGCCAGCGGTCGATACACCTGCACCCGTCTCGGGGCGTCGAGCCCCTCGTGCAGGGTATGCCCGACCACCCCCACCACCTCCAGCCAGGCGGCGGTCGAATCCTCGTCGTTGAAGTCGTAGCTGATCCGTTTCCCAAGCGGATCCTTCCCCGGCCAGTACTTGGCGGCGAGGGTTTCATCGACGATCACCACCCGGCGTCCCGCCAGCCGGTCTTCCCCGGTGAAGAACCGGCCGGCCTTGAGCTGAGCTCCGATCGTATGGAAGTAGTCCGGGGTAATAGTCCGGATGTCTCCCCAGGGACCGGGGACGTTGTCGGGCGCCTGGTACCCCTCGACGGTGAAGCTGGCGGTAGACCAGTTGCCGCCGAACGGGATGTTGGACGTGCCTGCGGCGGTCGTGACGCCCGGCACGGCGCTCACTGCCGCCACCAGCCGCTCCAACCCGGCAATCTGCAGCGTGTCGTTGGAGTACTTGGCATTCGGAAGATTGACCTGGAACGTGAGCAGGTGTTCGGGACGGAAGCCGGGGTCCACACCGAGTAACCGACCGAAGCTCCGCAGCAGCAGCCCTGCGCCGGCGAGCAAGGTCAAGGCCAGCGCCACGGTGGCCACCACCAGCCCCCGACGCAGCGCGAGGCTGCCGCGATCGCCGGCCGCTCCACGGCCGCCTTCCTTCAACGATTCATGGACGCTGGTCCGCGCCACTTGCAGCGCGGGCGCCAGGCCGAACAGGAGGCCGGTCAGGATAGAGATGCCGAAGGTGAAGCCCAGCACAACGCCATCGATGCGGATTTCGTCGGCGGGTGGCAGGTTGCCGCCGCCAAGGGAGAGCAGGGCTGGCACTCCCCACAGGGCGAGCAGCAGCCCCAGCGCCCCTCCCGCCAGGGCGAGCACCATGCTCTCAGTGAGCAGCTGCCGTACCAGTGCGGCCGGCGAGGCCCCCAGCGCGACCCGAACCGCCATCTCCCGCCCGCGGGCCGCAGCCCGCGCCAGCTGCAGGCTGGCCACATTGGCGCAGGCAATGAGCAGCACCAGCCCGACCGCACCCAGGAGCATGAACAGCGCGGACCGGATGCCGGCGGTAGCCCGGTCGTTGAAGGTGGTGAGTGTCAGGCTCCAGTCGGGCGGGTAGGCGGCGGGGTAGTCGGCCACCAGCCGTTTGGCGTAGCCGGTCAGTTCGGATTGGGCCTGCTGTGGCATCACTCCGGGAGCCAGGCGCCCGGAAAAGTTCAGGTACTCATTGGTACGCGCATTATCGGTGAGTTGATCGGGCCGAAAGCTGAGCGGCACCCAGAACTCCACCCGTCGGGACCAGAAGTCCCTGAACCTGGCCGGCATCACACCGACGACCTCGTAGCCCTCTCCATCCAGCACCACGCTCCGGCCCACGATCGCGGAGTCGCCATCGAAGCGCCGCTGCCAGAACCCGTGGCTCAGCACCACCGTGCGCACCAACCCCGCGCTCCCCTCATCGGGACGCAGCCCCCGGCCCAGGATCGGGGCCACGCCCAGGGTGCCGAATAGATCCCCCGCCACCCGGGTCCCGATCAGGCGCTCCGGATCGCCGGTACCGGTCAGGTTGGGCGTCCAGAAGCCCTCCACCGCGGTGCTCGCGAAAAGGCGGTCCAGCTTCTGATAGTCCGTGAAGCCCATCGCCGACACCGGCGCCTGCAGGTTGTCAAGCGAGGGGTAGAGATGCTCCAGTGTCACCAGCGCGCCCGGATCCCGGTACGGCAGTGGTGTCAACAGCACCGCATTCATGACCGACACGATGGCGGTCGTGGCACCGATCCCCAGAGCCAGGGTGACGATCGCGATGCCGGCGTAGGCTCCGGCGGAGCGCAGCCCGCGCAGGGCGTAGCGGAGATCCTGTATCCACGGGTGCATGGGCACCTCTACTGAAGGGGGCCGGTCGCGCACCCCGGGGGAGGGCGAGCCGGAGGTAGTCGTCCAGGACCGGTCCGATGGTCGATCGGACCGGGGCCGATCAGGCCTCGGCCAGCGTCCCCACCGTGTCCTCGACCACCCGGCCGTCGAACAGGTGGATGGCCCGGTCGGCGTGGCGGGCGTAGCGCGCGTCGTGGGTCACCATGCAGATCGTGGCCCCGCCGCGATGCAGCGCCTGCAGCAGGTCCATGACCGCCTCGCCATTGGTCGAGTCGAGGTTTCCGGTCGGCTCGTCGGCCAGCAGGATCAACGGCTCGCCGGCGACGGCGCGCGCGACCGCGACCCGCTGCTGCTGCCCGCCCGAGAGCTGGGAGGGATAGTGATTGACCCGGTGGGACATCCCCACCTTTTCCAGCGCCGCCATTACCCGCTGCTTCCGGTCGGCGGCGGCCATGCCGCGGTAGGTCAGCGGCAGCTCGACGTTCTCGTAGACCGTCAGGTCGCCGATCAGGTTGAAGGCCTGGAAGATGAAGCCGATTTCCCGGTTGCGGATCCGGGCCCGTTCGGCGGGCGAGAGCTGCGCCACCGCCTTGCCGTCCAGCCAGTACTCCCCGGCGCTGGGCGTGTCCAGCAGTCCCAGGAGGGAAAGCAGGGTGGTCTTGCCGCACCCCGACGGTCCGGCGATCGCCACGTACTCGCCCCGCTTGATCTCGAGGTGTACCTCGGACAGCGCGTGGGTCTCCACCTCGTCGGTGTAGAAGACCTTCTTGATACCCTCGAGGTGAATCAGGGGTGCCGTCGTGGACATGCGCGCTCCCGGTTGAGGCTGATCGTTGATAGCTGCTAGTTCACCCGCACCCGCTCGACGCCGTCCCAGCGGGACATGTCAGACAGGATCACGACATCGCCCGGGCTGAGGCCGCGGATGATCTCGATGGTGTTGACCGAACTGCGGCCCAGTTCCACCCGGACCCGCTCGGCCTCATTGCTGCCGGGGATCATCTTGAAGATGCCCACCGTCGAGTTGGCCTGGCCGTAGGCGGGCCGTCCCACGTAGGTCACCGATTCCAGCCGTTCGATCTCGATGGTGCCGTCCACGCTCAGATCAGGCCGGGCGCCCCGCGGGAGTTCTCCCTCCAGCGTCACGTCCACGGTGACGGTGCCGTTCTGCGCGCCCGGGTCAATCCGGATGACGCGCCCCCGGACGATTCCGTTTCGGGTATCGATGGCCGCCTGCTGGCCCACGGCGAGATCCTTCGCCTGGGTCTCGGGGATGCGGAGCACCGCCTTGAGGCGCTCCGGCTGCACCACCTTGGCGAGGGTGGCGCCGGAGATGGCCCACTGCCCCACCTCGATCGGCAGCTCCTGCAGCACCCCGGCCGCACCGGCCCGGACCACCATGGCATCCACCATGGACCGCTGGAAGTCCGCCACCGCCCGCAGCCGGGCCACCTGCGCCTCCTGCACCTCCAACTGCTCGGCGATGGTGTTGGTGTAGATCTCCAGCCGCTGCTGCTCCACCGCCGAGCCGTTCGGTGAGCTCCACCGCCTGGTCCCGTGAGCGCGCGTAGTCCTGCGCCGAGATCAGGTCCTCCGCGGCGAGGGAGGAGTCCGCGGCAGCCTTGCGGATGGCATCGCGATATTGCGACCGCATCGAGGCCACGACGCCAGCCTGGTTGAGGCGCTGGGTTTCCAGCTGAGTCTTGAGCGAGACCAGTTGGGCCTGCGCGTCAGTGAGCTGCCGTTCCGCCTGCAGCCGTTGGATCTGCATGTCGGGATTGCTGAGTTCCAGCAGGACGGTGCTGGCGGTGACCCGCTCGCCTGGCAGCACCGGCTTCCGTTCCACCCGCCCGGGCGTCACCGCCGAGACCCAGCGGATCTGCTCCGGGATCAGGCTCCCCGGGCCCCGCACCTCGCGGACCATCGGCCCGAGCCTGACCGTGTCGGTCCACACTGTTCCGCGATCCACACTGGGGGCGGCCGGGCGGAGCCGGGAGAGGCCCACCGTCACGGCGAGCAGGGCCATGACCCCACCGCCGATATAGAGGAATCGCTTCCTGTTGGGCCGCCGCTCGCGGGCAATGTCCACCGGTCACCTTGTCAGCTGGTTCAGAACGGCACTGTCACCGCAGCCTACGGGGGGAGGGACAGGTAAGATTTGTGCCGTGCCCTCGGCTGCTCCGGCTGTGTCAAACCCTTGCGATCAAGACACTTCGGAATTCCAAGGTTCCCGCCGGTGTCCGCTGGTGGGATATGCCGTCCCACAAGCGGACGCCGTGGCCGCGACCCGGCCGGGATCCTTTCGCGTGTGGCCGATTCCGCTTACCTCGTCTCCATGCCCGATGTACCTTGGTGGCGAGCAACTCCGGGCCTCCACCTCACTACCCCATGCCTGCCCGATCACCTACTCCTGGCGCCCCAGCCGGCTGCACCGCACTGCGCCCGCGCAGGCCGTGGGCGTCCTTGACGTGGCTGGCCCTGCTGCCCCTGATCGGACCGGCCTGTTCGCACACTGAGCCGTTCCGGCCCGGCTCCACCGGCAATGAGGGCCCGCACGACGGCTCCCTTCCCGTCCGCCTGACATTCGACCCCGGCGTGGACCAGTACCCTGCCTGGCTCCCTGACGGGTCAGGTCTGCTCTACTCCTACGAACTGACCGGAGCGCCCGATCACGACCGCTGTCTGGGACTGCTTCCTCCAGGCGGTGGCAGCCGTCGGCTCGAACAGTGCGCCACCGGTGACATCCGGCACGATTCCACCAACGCCCTGCTCACCTCCGCCGGAGGACCCGGGGATCTCGCCGCCTGGGTGGACGTGGTCGGGGTGCGTAGGCTGGCCGGCCCCCAGGGCGGGGGCATTCGCGTGGGAAGACGCGGCGATCAGCTGGGGGCCCGGCTGGTGCAGGTCCTCCCCTATGTAGCACCCGGTGGACTCCGACACGCCATGGCCACCAACCTCGCCTGGCTGGGGGACAGCGCCGTGGTCTACGTCGGGAACGAGCTGGTCTACCCCTCCGCCTGCAGCACCTGCAAAGTGGACACGGTACCGGTGGGCCGGGAGATCGTACTCCTCAGGGTCGATCGCAATCCCGCCTCCCTGGAGGTGGTCGCAGGCACCTTCGAGGCCACTTCGCTCTCGGTGTCCCGAGACGGCGCCATTCTCTACTTCACGGTAGCCGGCGACAGCCGGGTGTTCGGGCGGAACCTCGCCACGGGATCCGTGAGCATCATCCACGACTTTGGTGTGCTGGGCATCGCGCGGGACGTGAGCGTCTCCGGGACCTCCCTGGTGGCAATCGTGGGAGGCCAGGTGAGTTACTTCACCGATCCGCAGTACGGCCCGATGCAGGTGGACTATGGCGGCACGCTGTACCACCTGGCGATGGGCACCAGTCAGGTGACCCCATTAAGCGCCCTGGACCGGGCGGCCCGCCACCCGGCCATCTCCCCCGACGGGCTCCACGTGGCGGTCGAGCTGACCGCCACGCTCCAGCCGGGCCCGCCCGACCTCTACCTCTACTCTACGCCATGAAGCCCCGGGGGTTCCTCGCCTGCGGTGGCCTGGTGGCACTGCTGCTCGCCTCCTCCCTGGCGGCCCAGTCCAGCGGGGCCATCGCGGGCACGGTGCGCGAGGCCGGGTCCGAGGGCCAGCCGCTGTCCGGGGCCCGGGTGACCGCCAACGAGGGGCGGACCGCGGTGGTGACCGACGAGCTGGGAACCTTCCGGATTCGGGAGCTTCCGCCCGGCTGGCATCGAGTGACGGCCGCGGCGATCGGATACCGGCGGGTGACCCGTGACAGTGTGCTGGTGCGGGCCGGCCAGACCACCCTCGTGGACTTCCTGCTGCAGGCCGACCCGGTCGGCCTGCAGCCCATCGAGGTGATCGCAAGCCGAGTGGATTCGGTTCTCGATCCGATGGCGGTGCAGGACCAGCAGCGCTTTACCGCCGAGGAGCTGCGGCGGCTGCCGGTAACCACGGTGGAGGAGGCGATCGCGCTGTCGGCCGGCGCGGTGGGAGAGAGCTACCGCGGCGGCCGGCTGGGGCAGCAGGCCTTCATCCTGGACGGCCTCGGCCTCAAGAACCAGCTCGATGCCTCCAGTGGATCGCTGGGGCTGCGGCTGCCGCCGGACCTGCTCGCGGAAGCGTCACTCATCACCAACGGATTCTCCGCCCGGTACGGCCAGGCGGTGTCGGCGCTGATCAATCTCTCCACCCGGGACGGTGGAGACCGCTGGGGTGGGCGGGTGGCGTATGAGACCGACCGACCGCTGTGGAATGGCGCTGACAATGGGACCGACCGCGCGGTGGTCAGCCTCGAAGGGCCGCTACCGAAGGGTATCCGGGTCCTGGCCGTGGCCGACCTCTCCGGCCGATTGGACGCCGATCCGGTCAACGCACCGCGGCCAGACAACACCCGGGACCCGCGTCACGATTCGCCCTGGCTGCTGCCGCACAACAGCAGCGAGCAGGCCGATCTCGCGGCCAAGCTCACCATTCCGCTTGGGCGGCAGACGCTCCGGCTGCTCGGACTGCATTCTGCCGAGCAGCGCCTGCTGTTCGATCCCGTCTACAAGTACGAGCCGGACCTGGCCGCCGCCCGCCGGGTCACCAGCAATCATCTCAACGCCCACCTGCAGCGCGGCTTCACCGGTGGCATCACCCTGGACGCGCGAGTGGGGTACTTCGACCGGGAGTTCGTCCGCGGCACCCCCGGCGAAGCCACCGACTATGCGGTTGGCGCCTTCACCGGCCAGCGGCTTTCCATTCTGGGAGAGGACCTCGCCCGAAGCCAGGATACCGTGCGGGCGCGCGCGCCGATTTCCGGGTACGTCCTGCCAACGCCGACGACACGGAGCCCCTGGGGCGTGCCCGCCTTCTTCATGGGAGGGGGCGGACGCGGTGACCTCGGCTGGAACCGGTTCCGGGAATGGCGGGGCCGGGTGGACGTGAACCTGCCGGCCGGCTCGCGAAGCGACCTCTCCTTCGGCGCCGAGTACTCGGGCCAGCGGGTGCGCACCTTCCAGCGGGTGCTGGGGTACCTGCCCGTGGGTGATTCGGTCCCCGCCGCCAGCGCGGCCGATTTCACCCCCTGGACCGCGTCGGCCTATGCCGAGGTCCAGGGGAGACTCACCGACCTGGCCCTCACCGTCGGGGTCCGCTACGACCAGTTCAGCGGCCGGGACGACCTGGCCGGCCAGCCCGCCCTCACCCAGCGCGCCCTCTCGCCCCGGTTGGCGCTCAGCACCGTGCTCAAGGGGGCGACGCTGGTGGCGAGCTTCGGCCGATTCCGTCAGGCACCCGACTACCAGTTCCTGGTGGATGCCGCTTTCGATGACACCACCCGCACCGGCCGGTTCCGCCAGGGGAATCCCGACCTGGGCTTCGAGTCGGCCACCCAGTACGAGTTCAGCCTGCGGCTCAGGCCCCGGCCGGAAACCAACCTGCGCATCAACGTGTTCGTACGGCGGCTGGACCAGATGGTGGGATCGGTGCCGTTCGGCGTGGACCCCGATTCCAGCATCTTCGGGAACACCGATGCCGGGACGGTGAAGGGCGGTGAGATCCTGCTGGAACGGGAGTTCCGGCGCGGCTGGGGTGCGCGGCTCTCCTATACCCTGCAGGACGCGACGGCCTTCTCGACCAGCGCGTTCTTTCTCCGTCAGGCCCTCAAGGTCGACCCCATCACCGGCGACACCACCTACCCGGCGCGGGTGGAGTTCCCCCTGGACTTCGACCGGCGCCACGCCTTCACCGGCATCGTCACCGGCACGACCCCCGAGCAGTTCGGCCCGGCGCTGCTGGGGGCCCGGGTGCTCGGCGGACTCGAGGGCACCGGGATCTTCCGGCTAGCATCCGGGTTGCCCTACTCGCGCACCAACCAGGCCGGCGATTCCATCCTGGGGCTCCCCAACGGAGACCGGCTGCCGCTGGTCGCCACCCTCGACCTGCTGCTCAGGCGACCGCTCCGGTTGGGGCGGTACTTCGGAAGCGTCTACCTCGACGTCCGCAACTTCCTTGGCCGGCGGAACATCGTGTCGGTGCGGCGGGACACCGGGAACCCCCAGGCGAGTCCGGCCCAGGTCCAGGCGCTGGCGGATGCGGCCTATACCGCGCACCCGGAGCCGATCCCCTACGAATCCAGCCGCTACCGGCGCTGGGCCGACCTCGACAACAACGGACAGGTGGAAGGCGCCGCCGAACTCCGCCCGCTCTATCTCGCGGCCGCCCGGGACTACACCCAGCCGCTCTTCAGCTACGGAGCCCCACGGCTCATCCGGCTCGGCGCCGAGTTCGTGTTCTGATCTCCTGGAGAGTCGACCGGGTTGTCCGCTCCACCCCGGAGCGGTATTCGGTTAGTATCCCGGATCGCCCACTCGCCAAGGGGTCCAATGTTCCGCCGGTCATGCACCCACCTCGTCGCCCTTGTCGCCGCCTCGGCGTTGCTCGCCGGCGGCCTCGTGGCGCAGGGTCCGCGTATCACGTCGGCGCTGATCGATGCGTCGGGCCGGCGGGCGGGTGAGGTCACCGCCTCGGAGGACGCCGGAGGCGCGGTGCTGCAGGTACACGTCCGCGGTCTGCCGCCCGGGCGCCATGGCATGCACCTGCACGCCAGCCCTACCTGCGAGCCGCCGGACTTCTCGACGGCGGGGGGCCATTTCAACCCGGAGGGACGCAAGCATGGCCACCAGAACCCGGAAGGCCCGCACGTGGGGGACCTGCCGACCCTGGTGGTCGGCAGCGACAGCGTCGGGCGGCTGCAGCTCCGGGTGGACGGGTACCTGCTGCGGCCCGGCGAGCGCAGCATCGGGGACCCCGGCGTGGCGCTGGTCATCCACGCGCTGCCGGATGACGAGGTGACCGACCCCAGCGGGGCCAGCGGGGCCCGGATCGCCTGCGCGATCATCACCGTGGCCGCCGGCCCCTCCCCCGGGGAGTAGGACCGCCGGGCCCCCCACATCCGCCCATGACCGACCTCCTGGCCGCCCGTTTCCAGATGGCCATTTCCCTGGCCTTCCACATCATCTTTGCGGTGGTGGGCATCGGCATGCCACTGCTCATGGTGGTGGCCGAGCGGCGCTGGCTCCGGACTCGGGACCCGCTGGACCTGGAACTCGCCAAGCGCTGGTCCAGGGGCACGGCGATTCTCTTCGCCGTCGGGGCGGTATCGGGCACGGTCCTGAGCTTCGAGCTGGGCCTGCTGTGGCCCGGCTTCATGGAGCTGGCGGGGCCCATCATCGGCATGCCGTTCTCGCTGGAGGGATTCGCCTTCTTCCTCGAGGCGATCTTCCTGGGGATCTACCTCTACGGGTGGGACCGGATCACGCCGCGGAAGCACCTGCTGGCGGGTATCCTGGTGGCGGCGTCGGGCGCCGTGTCCGGCATCTTCGTGGTGATCGCCAACGCGTGGATGAACTCCCCGACCGGCTTCGAGCTGGTCGGCGGGCGGATCACCAACATCGATCCGCTGGCGGCGATGGCCAATCCGGCCGCGCTGCAGCAGACGCTGCACATGACGCTCGCGGCCTACGCGGCCACCGGGTTCGGGGTGGCCGGGGTGCACGCGGTCCTCCTGCTGCGCGACCCGCTCAACAGCTTTCACCGCCGGGCAGTGACCATCGGACTCCTGGTGGGGGCCCCGGCGGCGCTGCTGCAGCCCCTCTCCGGGGACTTCTCCGCCCGGGCCATCGCGCGGGATCAGCCGGCCAAGCTCGCCGCCGCGGAGGCGCTGTTCGAGACCCGGCGCGGCGCGCCACTCCTGCTGGGAGGCCTGCCCGACATGGACACCCGCACGGTGCGCTGGGGGCTGGAGATTCCCTACGGACTGTCGCTGCTGGCGCACCATGACCCGCACGCCGAGGTGCAGGGCCTCGACGCGGTGCCGCGGGAGGACTGGCCCAACGTCCCGGTGGTACACCTGGCGTTTCAGGTCATGGTCGGGATCGGCACCCTGATGGCCGTGGTGGCGCTCTGGGCGGGGTGGACCGCGTTCCGGCGTCGGGACCTGGAGCACCACCCCTGGCTGCTCCGGGCGATCGCGCTGTGCGCCCCACTGGGATTCGTCGCGATCGAGGCGGGGTGGACGGTGACCGAGGTAGGCCGCCAGCCATGGATCATCCAGGGGGTGATGCGCACCAGCGAGGCGGTGACCCCGATGCCGGGCCTGGTGTATACCCTCACCGGCTTCACCCTGCTCTACATCTTTCTGGGGGTAGTGGTGAGCTGGCTCATCTACGCCCAGATCGTGCGGAGCCCCCGGGAGCACGACTGGCACCGGGTGTATTCACCGGTGCCGCGGGCCGCACCGGAGGAGAAGCGCCGGCCATGAACGCAGCGCTGCTGCTGGCTGGCGCGGTGGTGGTCTCGCTCAACGCGTACGTGCTCCTCGCGGGCGCCGACTTCGGGGGCGGCGTCTGGGATCTGTTCGCCCGGGGTCCGCGCCGGCATCGCCAGCGGGAGCTGATCGCCCACGCGCTGAGTCCGGTCTGGGAGGCCAACCACGTCTGGCTGATCCTGGTGGTGGTGCTGCTGTTCACCTGCTTTCCGCTGGCATTCAGCCGCCTGATGATCGCGCTGCACCTTCCCCTCACGCTCATCCTGCTGGGCATCGTGCTGCGCGGCTCGGCCTTCACCTTCCGGAGCTACGGCGGAGATGACGAACCGGCTCAGCGGCGCTGGGGCCGGGTCTTCTCGATTGCCAGCGTGGTGACCCCGCTGCTGCTCGGGGTGAGTGTCGGCACGATCGCGGCGGGACGGGTGCGCCTGCCGGCGGGTGGGGCGTTTGCCGCCGACTACGTCACCCCCTGGCTCTCGCCATTCACGGCCAGCGTCGGCGTGTTCACGCTGGCGGTCTTCGCCTTCCTGGCAGCCGTCTACCTGACCGTGGAGGCCACCGACCCCGATCTGCGGGAGGACTTCCGCCGCCGGGCCCTCACTGCCGGGCTGTGCGTCTTCCTCGGCGCGCTCGCCACACTGCTCCTCGCCTGGCGAGAGGCCCCGCTGGTCTGGAACGCCCTTGTCCGGGGGCCCCGGGCGGTGCCGCTCCACCTGCTCACCGGGGTGAGCGCCATCCTGGCGTTCTGGGCGCTGTGGCGGCGGCGCTTCCGGCTGGCCCGCGTCACCGCCGCGGCCCAGGTCACCTTCATTCTCTGGGGCTGGGCCCTGGCCCAGTACCCGTACCTCATTCCGCCCGGCCTCACGATTGAGGACGCCGCCGCCCCGGCGGTGACGCTCCGGCTCACGCTGTTCGCGCTGGCTGCCGGCGCGGTGGTGCTCCTCCCCTCGCTCTGGTACCTGTTCCGGGTGTTCAAGCGACCCCAGCCGTCGTAGGCGGCCGGGCCCGGATGCACCGAGGGCCGGCCAGACGGCCGCTACTCCCGGGCGAGCATCTCCCGGATCGGCTTGACCAGCATGAACATGATCAGGCCGGCCACCACCGCGAAGGCGGTGACCACCGTGAAGATGGTCGCCGGGGTGAAGTTCTCGAGGAATCCCACCACCCGGCCGGCGATCAGGTTCCCCATGGAGGCGGCGAGGAACCACACCCCCATCATCAGGCCCTTCACCCGGTCCGGCGCGAGCTTGGTCATGCTCGAGAGCCCGACGGGGCTCAGGCAGAGCTCGCCGATGGTGTGCAGCAGGTAGGTGATCGTCAGCCACATCGGGCTCACCAGGACGCCGGCCGCCGAGGCCCGCGCCGCACCGATCATCACCGCGAAGCCCAGCCCGACGAACAGCAGCCCGACCGCGAACTTGGCCGGGCTGGAGGGGTCCTTCTTGCCGAGCCACACCCACAGCCAGGCGAAGACCGGCGCCAGCGCGATGATCATGATCGCGTTGACCGACTGGAACCAGCTGGCGGGGAACTGCCAGCCGAAGACGCTGGTCCGGGTGCTTCTCGTTGGCGAAGAGGTTCAGGGTCGAGGCCGCCTGCTCGAACGCCGACCAGAAGATCGCCGCGCCGACAAAGAGCACCAGGATCACGATCAGCCGTTTGCGCTCGTCCGGCGTCCAGGTGCCGAAGGCAAACAGCCAGACGAAGAATGCCACCACCACCACGAAATACAGCCCGCCGAAGGCGTTGGTCACCGCCTCCACCGAGAGGGTGCCGTTGCGCACCAGCAGGACCACCAGCGCTACGACCGCCAGCAGCGCCACCGAGCCGATCGTGAGCTGGCGCCGGGCCGCCGAGCCCTCCGCCGACTCGGGCGCCACGCTCGGCAGCATGCCGGCGTCACCGAGGTGCCGGCCACCCAGAACGTACTGCACCAGCCCCAGGAACATGCCGATCGCCCCGACGCCGAAGCCCCAGTGCCAGGACGTCTCCGGGGCGATCCCCCAGCCGCGCAGCATCTCCTGGAAGCCGGCGCTCTGGGCCAGCCAGCCCACCACCAGCGGCGCGATGAAGGCACCGAGATTGATGCCCATGTAGAAGATCGAGAAGCCGGCGTCGCGCCGAACATCCTCCCGGCCGTACAGCTCCCCCACGATGACGCTCACGTTGGGCTTGAGCAGCCCCACGCCCAGCACCATGAGCAGCAGGCCGGGGTAGAACAGCTTGGCCCCCGGGAACGCGAGGCAGGCCTGGCCGAACATGATCAGGATGCCGCCGTACAGCACCGAGCGCCTGAGGCCGAGGATCCGGTCCGCGATCCACCCGCCCGGCAGGGTCAGCATGTAGACCAGCGCCACATAGGTGCCGTAGACGGCGCCCGCCTTGCCGACGTCGAAGCCGAGTCCGCCGGAGGCGGCCGACGCCGTCATGAAGAGGATCAGGATGGCCCGCATGCCATAGTAGGCGAACCGCTCCCACATCTCCGTGAAGAACAGCGTGGAGAGCCCGCGCGGGTGTCCGAAGAAGGCGGTGTCCGAGCCGACGGGCCCGGCGGATGTCGTGGTGGCCAAAGGGAACTCCTCTGAGAGTAGGGTACCGCGAATACCGTCCGGTGTGGGCGCGCTACCGGGTCCCGGCGCGGCCGCCTGACCGCCGCGTCGGCAGAGTGCGACTCATCGTGCCGGCCGTCGCTTGGCCAGGATGTCGTCCAGCACCACCTTGTCGATCTTTCCGTCCATGCGAACCCGTACGTCGTAATTCTCCCAGTACATGAAGTCCCGGAGTGCCGCGAGGAACCGGGCCGTAACCCGTCCCTGGGGGACGGTCAGCCACTTGGGACCCCGCCCGCGCGGCTCGGTCAGCAGGATCGGCTCCAGCACGCGGACCACGTCCGGGGTGAGTTCGATCAGGTCCGCCGGGTCACTGGGGAAGAAATGCAGTTTGTGCAGGGCCAGCAGCCGTTCCAGCTCGGCGATCGGATCGGCGGCATCGTAGACCCGGATGTCCACGAACCGGTCGTTGGCACCGAGGTATCCGCCGTTCTTCCGTACCACCAGCAGGGCGGCCGACTGCATCCCCCGCTTGTCTCCGCCGCCGGCCTGACCCGCCTTCAGGGCTGCCATCAGGCGGTCGGCCAGCGGGCCGCTGGAGCTCTCGAAGCTGTTGGCCATGTTCTGCACGGTGCGGTCGGAGACCATGATGTTGGCCTGGACCGCGTACCCCCGGCCGGCAATCACCACACCCTTGCCGCCCGCCACCTGGCAGCGGCCGCCGGCCCGCACCACCCGAACGGAGTCGGTCCGCCTGGGGTCCCGCGGCGGGCAACCCACCCGCCCACCGGCCCAGTCGAAGGTGCGCCTCCCCGTGAAGCTCGCGCTGTTGCCCCGTGCATCCACCATGCCGACCTGGCGGTCCTGCAGCATCGTGTCGGTGCGCATGATGGCGCGCATGGCCTGTTCCGCCGACTGACCGCGGGCGATGAGCTCCAGGCCCCGTTCGCCGAAGGCGGTATTGGCCAGGCTCTGCGTGGCCACCGCCCCCACTCCGGCCCGCCCCCAGGGGACGATCCCGCCCACATTGGGAAACTTGGACTGCACCGCCACACCCAGGTCGCCGGTGACCGAGTCCCAGGCCACGATGCTGTAGGTGTGGGCGAGCTTCTGGAAATGGGAGGGAGGGGTGATGGGTTGTTGCGCTGACAGGACGGCGAAGGCCGGCAGCAGGCCGGGCAGCACCGCGGCCAGTCCGGGGCCCGGCCATCGCCTGCGGCCGGACCGTTGGCCCGGCTGCTCCCGCCCACCGATCTCCGGCTGCGCGCCCATCAGGGGTCCTTTCGCAGTTTCTTCTTCAGGTGTTCCAGCTGCGCGTCCACCGCCCGATCGAGGTGGGCCCGGTTGAGCTGATCCTTGAGCAATTCGTCCGCGACGTCGGTTTCGGGCCGGACCCCGCCGGCCGCCTCGAGGTCGCGCCAGGCGGCCTCCTGCGCCGGAGTCCGGCCGGGCTCCGTGCCCTGCCGGGCGTTGCGATATTCCACGCCGAGCTGTTCGAGATCCCGTTCGGCCAGCGTCAGCTCCTCCCGCTGCAGCGCGACCTTCCGCTCCAGCACGTCCACCCGCTCCTGATGCCGCTGGCTGAAGCGCTCCGCGACCGCGACCGTTTCCGGATCCGGGATGGCCGCGGCCAGTTGCCCCCGCCGCTGGGAGTCTGCCAGCTGCCGGCGCTCCTCCGTCAGGGCCCGTTCGGTGGCGGCGAGAGCATCCCGCATGCTGCCGACGGCAACCTTGGTCTCAAGGAGTGCGGCGTGCAGCGCCGTCGCGCGGGCGCGCGGGTCGCCCGGGGGGGTATGGTCGGCGAGGAGCTTCTCTAGCCGGGCTCGAAGCCCATCCAGCACGGTAGGCACATCCGGGTCGCGGAACGGTCGAATGGTACGGATCGCTCCGGGGGGCGTCAAGGAAGCCGACGCGTTAACTTTGGAGTCATGCGACACCGCCACCTGGTCCTGCTGGCGCTGGCAGCCCTCCCCGCCTGCGGAGCCCGCCCCGAAGGGGGCGCCTGCGGCATCACCGCGATTGCCGGTGCCACCATGCTGCTGCAGGAATTCGGTATTCCTGGCCAGACCCTCGGAGAGCCGCCTTCCACCCTGCCTCCCCGCCTCGTCGCGCGGGTGGCTGCGGGTCCGGCGTTCGAGGCGGTCGTGGGACGCACCGCGGACAGCGGCTGGGTCATCGGGGTGGAGGGCCACATCCCTGAGCGGGTACACCCGGGCTTCGCCGTGCTGATTCTGGACCTGGCCGGCGCGGCTCGCGGGGTGATGATCTTCGAGTCGGAACCGCTCCGGGGCGCGCCCTTCATCGGCAAGGTGGCGATGGACACCCTCATGCTACCGCTGCTGGGCATCCAGCTCGACCCGGCCCGCTTCGAGGCACCCAACTGCCCCCTCTTCCCCGACAGCGTGCTGTCGTGAGCGCGCCCCGGATCGGCGTCACCGGCACCACCAGGCTGTTCTCCGGCGCGGACCGCAGCGGTGTGAACGCCGCCTACGTCCGGGCGGTCATCCGCTCGGGCGCGATCCCGTTGATCCTCTCGCCGCTGCTCGGCGAGGCTCATCACGGGGCGATCCTGGACGTCCTGGACGGCGTGGTGCTGACCGGGGGTGAGGACGTGGATCCGGCGCACTACGGGCACGCGCGCCACCCGGCCATCGGCGATGTGGACCCGCAGCGGGACGCGTTCGAACTGGGAATCTTCCGTGCGGCCCGACAGCGCGGCGTGCCGGTGCTGGCGATCTGCCGCGGCATCCAGCTGGTCAACGTCGCCCTGGGCGGCACCCTGTGGCAGGATCTCCCCTCAGAGAAACCCTCGGCGCTGCCGCACCGGGCCCCGACCGATCGCGACGTGCGGACCCATCGGGTGGATATCGCACCCGGCTCCCGCCTCGCGGAGGTGCTGGGCACCACCAGTTGCGACGTGAACAGCTTTCATCACCAGTCCATCCGCGACCTCGCGCCCGGCCTGATGGTGACCGCGACCGCCCCCGATGGAGAGATCGAAGGCGTGGAATCCCCGCCCGGGGACCCCTGGTTGCTGGCGGTGCAGTGGCATCCCGAGGAGTTCCACCACCACGAGACCGCGCCCGATCACGGGCTCTTCAACGCCCTCGTGGCCGCCACCCGCCGCCCGGCCGCGGCTGGTCCGGCGGCCAGGCGCTAGTTCCCCCCCAGCCCGATCCGGACACTCAGGCCGTTCAGCGCCTCCCGGATGGTGGGATAGCGGTCGGCAGCGGTCTGGAAGATCTCGTCGAGATGGTAGCGGTCGGCCAGCACGTGGTCCGAGGCCATGGCGAACCCGCGGCGGCCGAGTCCGTCATAATAGCTCAGGTCCGGGCCGCCATGGCGGAGGCGCCTGGCTTCGATATACTGCGGAAAGAGGCCGGCCAGCCACAGCGCGTAATTGCCGAGGTGCACCATCACCCGGAAGCGGCGCTCGCCGGAACTGGCCTCGATATCGGCGAGGATGTCCACCAGGTAGCGATGCGAGTGGTCGTCGTGCCAGTCCACCCGCTGGGCGCGGTCGCGAGCGCCGAACTCGAGGAGCAGGGCCGCGATGTAGTCGGCCAGGTCGCGGTCGTCCAGGCCTTGGGAGCGCAGGGCGTGGCGCACGACCACGTAGAAGAAGAGCGCTTCGCTCGGCACCAGCATGGACCGCACCGTCAGCAGGCGTTCGGCGAGGCCGGACGCGTCCAGCAGCGGATCCGGACCCTCCTGCTCCAGCCGGCGTTCCACAGTGGCCCGCCGACGTGAGGAGCCCTGGCTCAGCAGCAGGACCACCAGTTGCAGGTCGCGCGGGCCGAGTCGGCCCCGGGTGTTGGCCAGAATCATGACTTCCTCCCGATGACAAGCCGCCTTCTCCATCCAGTCATCGACCGCCCTCGGTCTGAAATGAAGGCAACGTTCGGGCCAGAAAGCCAGCGACGGCCCGAGCAGCCGGCCGGTGCGAGTGCTAACCCGGCGGTGCAGTGTCGCATTCCCGCTCCCCATCACAGAGGCGGCCCATGACACCCCAGGGCACACCCACCGGCTGGGACAGCGTCGTGGAGGCGATTCCCCTGGCGCTCTGTACGGTGGATGCCGCGGGTCACCTCGAGCGCGGCAATCGGGCCTTCTTCGAGCTGGTCGGGGTGACTTTCGACGCGGCCATCGGGCAGCCGTGGACCGAGGTCATCCCCGCCGAATGGCGGGAAGGGGTCCATGCCGCCCTGGCCGCGCCGACCCCCGGCGAAATCGTCCTGCGCCTGCGCACGCGTGCCATCGGCGTGACCGCCTTCCCTCTCGGGAGCAGACCGGAAGATGGCGCCGTGCTCCTGTTCGAGGACCAGACCGAATGGCGGGGGCTGCAGGACCGACTGATCCAGTCGGAGAAACTGTCGGCGATCGGCCAGCTGATCGCCGGCGTGGCCCACGATCTCAACAACCCGCTCACCTCGGTGGTCGGCTTCGCCGACTTCCTGGCCGAGGCCGCGGACACTCCGCCCCGTATCCGAGAGCCCCTCCGGGTCGTACAGCAGGAGGCGCAGCGGGCCTCGAAGATCGTCAAGAACCTCCTCGGCTTTGCCCGGCGGCAGCATTCGCGCCAGCGCGCCGGGCTGCAGCCCATTCTCGAAGCCACCGTGGGACTCTTCCGCAACCAGTTGAGCAGTCAGGCGGTGACGCTGGAACTGGCGCTGGAGGCGGGGCTGCCGGATCTCGACCTGAATCCCAACCAGGTGCAGCAGGTGTTCGTCAACCTGATCCAGAATGCCGCCCACGCCATCGCCGCCACCGGGCGGGCGGGGACGATCCGGGTGCACGCCCGGCGCTGGATGGACGGGGTGGCGGTGGACGTCAGCGACGACGGCGCAGGCATGGCTCCGGACGTCGTCGCGCGGATCTTCGAGCCGTTCTTCACCACCAAGCCGGAGGGCCAGGGCACCGGACTCGGCCTGTCTATCTGCCAGGGCATTGCCAAGGAGCACGGCGGCCGGATCTCGGTCGTCACCGCGCCAGGCCAGGGCTCGACGTTCACGGTGGAGTTGCCGGGGCGCGTCTCGGAGACGGTGCAGCCTGCCCCGCCAGAGAGCGGCGGGCCGGGACGGCCGCTCCGGGTCCTGGTGGTGGATGATGAGCCCCACATCCTCCACTACCTCAGTGCGACGCTGGAGGCCTGGGGCCATGCGGTCGTCACGGCGATTGACGGGCAGGCGGGGCTGGAGCGGGCGGTCGCCGAGCCCTTCGACCTGATCATCTCCGACCTGCGGATGCCCCGGGTCGGCGGCCAGCAGTTCTTCGCCGACCTCACCCGGCAGGCACCGGCCGCGGTGCAGCGGCTGGCGTTCACCACCGGCGACACCGTGCGGGGAGACACCCTGACTTTCCTCGAGGCGAGCGGTCGCCCCTGCCTGCACAAGCCCTTCAGCCTGACCGAACTCCGGGCCCTGCTCCGCGACGCGGCGCGGGACACGTGACCCCGGCCGTCGTTCACCTGTGCCGCGGACGGGAGTGGCGCGGCGGGGAGCGCCAGGTCGCGTTGCTGGCCGGCACCCTGCATCGCCGTGGCCTGCCGCAACTGGTGGTGACCGGCCGCGGCACGATCCTCGCCCGCGCGCTGGCCCGGGAGGGCACCCCGGTCCGTGAAGTCCCCTGGGCGATCGCCCTGGATCCGAGAGCCCTGCGCGCCCTGGTGCGGATCCTCACCGCCGACGGCCGGTCCCCGGTCCTCCACGCCCACGACAGCCACGCTCTCATTCTGGGCGGCCTCGCCGCCGCGCGCCTCAGGCTGGCACTCGTCGCCACCCGCCGTAGCGCGACCCGACCGGGCCGGCTGGGGTGGTGGCGCCGGGCCGATCGGGTCGTCGCCATCTCCGGCGCCGTCCGAGGGCGGTTGCTCGAGGCCGGTGTTGACGCCCGCCGGATCACGGTCATCCCGTCGGCAGTGGACGTCGAGCGGCTTCGTCACGCCCCGCCACAACCCTGGCGGCCGCCGGGTGGTGGCGAACGGCCATACATCGTCACCGTCGCCGCGCTCACTCCGGAGAAGGGGCACCGCGTCCTGCTGGAGGCGCACGCCCGGCTCCCGGAGCCGCCACTGCTGGTGCTGGTAGGAGAGGGCCGCGAGCGCCGCGCCCTGGAGGCGCTCTCCCGAGAACGTGGCACCGGCAACCAGGTCCTGTTCCTGGGCGAGGTAAGCGACGCGGCCCCCCACATCCGCGGTGCCCAGGCGCTGGTCCAGCCCTCCCTCCGTGAGGCGCTGGGCACGGCGGTGCTGGAGGCGTTGGCCCTCGGTACACCGGTCATCGCCAGCGACACCGGCGGACACGCCGAGTTGCTGGCCGGAGGCGCGGGCACGCTGGTGCCGCCAGACGATCCGGCGGCCCTGGCGGCCGCGATTGCCGACCTTGCCCAGCGTGGCGCCGGACGCGTCCCCGTGCCCCCGGGACTCGCACGATTCGCGCTCGACACGGTGGCAGATCAGCTGGCGGAGATGTACACTTCGGCTCCTAATGCCACCGAGCCCTGATGCTGTACATTTGCATTCCCAGCCATAACGAAGCGCCGACGGTCGGGCTGCTGCTCTGGAAGATCCGGCAGACCCTGCAGGCGTTCCCGCGGGAGTACGAGCTTCTCGTCGCGGACGACGGCTCGACCGATGCCACCGCCGAAATCCTCGAGCCCTACACGACGGCGCTCCCGCTGACCGTGGTGCGGCACCCGGAGCGGCAGGGCTATGCCCGGTCGATGGAGGCACTGCTGCGGTTGGCGGTGGAACGCACCGATCGTCCCAAGCGCGATGCGGCCATTTTCCTGCAGGCCGATTTCACCCACGGCCCGGAGTACCTCCCGGAAGTCATCAAGCGGATCGAGAGCGGCGCCGATGTCGTCGTGGGCCAGGCCAGGCTGGCCGGTGACCCCCGCTTCGGGGCCCGGCTGGTCCGCCGCTGTGCACCTTGGCTGCTCCGTGGCGTCCGGGTCCCGGGAGTGCGCGACATCGTGTCCGGCTTCGTGGCGTTCCGGCTGGCGGCGGTCCGCAACGCCATGCGAGCCCAGGAGGGCCCGCTGCTCACCGCCCAGGGCTGGGCCGCCAACGCCGAACTCATCGCCCGGGTCGCCCGGGAGGCGCGCCGGGTGGAGACGGTCGCAATGGTCGAGCGACACGACCTCCGCCAGCGGCCCAGCCGGGTAGATCCGTGGCCGCTCGCCCGCGATCTGTGGCGCCAGGGGGGCCGGCTGCGCATTCGTGGCGAGCGCGCCCCCGCTGACCGCCGGGGCCCGCGCGAAGTCCCTGACCAGGAACTGGAGGAAGTGTCTCGATGAAGTCCATCTTGGGCGTGCTGCTGGGCGGCCTGCTGCTGAATCAGCATCCGGCGCCAGCCCCGGCGCCGGCCGACACGGCCGCCGTTGCCGACTACCCTTTCCATGTCGGCGAGCGGTTTCAATACTCCGCCAAGCTGGGCTTCCTCCGCCTGGGCACCGCCTGGATGAGCGTGATCGGCGTGGACACGGTGCGAGAATCGGAGTCTTTTGTGTTCGAGTTCGGCCTGGAGGCCTCGGCGCCGTTCTACAAGAGCACCAATTTGATGCAGTCGTGGACCGGCACCGCCGACATGATCTCCCGGCGGTTCCGCCAGGACCTGGTGGAAAACGGCAAGGAACGCAAGCGCTACTACGAGATCTTTCCCGACTCGCTCCTGTACACCCAGGAGCAGCGGCCCGGCAGCAAACCGTCGGTGGCCGAGCCGCTGGACGACGCGGCGTTCTTCTTCTTCCTGCGCACCTTGCCGCTCGAGGTCGGTAAGACCTATCGCTTCGAGCGCTACTTCAAGAAGGAGCTCAATCCGGTCGTCATCAAGGTGGTCAAGCGGGAGAAGATGAAGCTGCCGGACGACCGCGAGGTCTCTTGCGTCGTCCTCAATCCGGTCGTGGGCGACGAAGGCCTCTTCGCCCCGCGTTCGCAGGCCATGCTCTGGATCACCGATGATGCCCGCCGCATCCCGGTCCAGATCCGGGCCAAGCTCCCCTTCGGGACCGTCACCCTCCGGATCGAGCAGATGACCCCGGCACCGGCAACCCCGTGACCGGGTATCGGGAGCCCGACTTCTCCCGGCTCCGCACCGTGCCGATCGGGGCCAGGGCCAGCAGGATCAGCCGCCCGCTGCTCGCCACTCCGCCGGGCGCCGACCACTCCTTCCACGCCTTCCTCGACAGCCTGCCCCGCGTCCTCGCGGCCGACCACCTCCGCACGGTGGCGGCCGCGATCGCCTCCGCGCATCGCGGCGGACGGGCAGTCGTGGTGATGGCCGGCGGCCACGTGATCAAGGTCGGTGCCGGCCCGCTGCTGGCCGACTGGGTGCGCCGGGGGATTGTCACCCATGTCGCCTTGAACGGCGCGGCGGCGATCCATGACTATGAACTGGCCGCCTTCGGCGGCACCAGCGAGGATGTCGAAGCGGGGCTGGGCGATGGGTCGTTCGGCATGGCGGAGGAGACCGCCACCGAGATGAACCGCGCTGTTCGCGCTGCCCACGACGGCGAACAGGGCTTGGGCGAAGGCCTGGGCCAGGCGCTCGCGGCCCGGCCTGAATGTCCCGGCGCGGACGGGTCGGTGCTGCTCACCTGCCACCGGCGAGCGGTCCCAGTGACGGTCCACGTGACCATCGGCGCCGAGATCATCCACCAGCATCCCTCGGCGGATGGCGCCGCCCTGGGCGCCACCAGCTTCCGTGACTTCCGCAGGCTGGCCGGCTCCCTCCCGAACCTGCAGGATGGCGGGGTGGTGCTGAACCTGGGGAGTGCCGTGGTGCTGCCCGAGGTGTTCCTGAAGGCGCTCACCGTCGCGAGGAACCTCGACGCGGGAAAACCCACCGGCTTCCTGGCCGCCGATTTCGACATGGTGCGCCATTATCGGCCCCGGGTGAACGTGGTCGAACGCCCCACCCGTGGCGGGGGTACCGGACTGCTGCTCACCGGCCACCACGAACTGATGTTGCCGCTCCTCGCCTGGGCGGTCGCGGATGCGCTGGCCTAGCGGCCTCGCCTGGCTCCTTCTGGTCTCGGCCGCCTGCGCCGGGACCCGTCCGGCGCCTCAGGCCACCGTCCCCCGGGCCACGGAACTTGCCGACGTCATTGCCGAGCACGCCACTATGGCCCTGGCCGCCGACGCCAGGCTCGAGCGTGCCGATTCGCTGTATGCGAGCGATGCGGAGATCATCGCGGATGGCGCCCGCCGCGGCGGCCCGCCGCGGTTCGCCGGCATCGCAGCCGTGGGGCAGGTGAGCGTCGGGCTCGTCTCGGGTCGAGGTAGCGGGGAGATTCGCCTGGGTGCTCATGGAGTACCGCTGGCTCTCAGCGGCAGAGGACCGGGCCACCGAGGCGTACGTCACCGTCTTCTTGACCCGGCAGGCCGACGGCCAGTGGCGGATTAACCACGCCCATAGCTCGGGAACGCGGTAGCGGGCCGGCCCCGTTGAAAGTGGCGTGGCCGCCCGGCTTGGTGTTGGGCGCTGAGGGAGATGGGAACAACAGCCGGGCGCGGCCCGTGGAGACCGCGCCCGGTTGCTGGCTCCGGCCTACAGGGCCGACGGCTTGCCGGTGACCATTTCCCGGACTCGGCCGGCCGTTTCCGGTGCGAACACCTTCAGCACCAGGTAGACCAGGAACCCCAGGAAGGCGAGCCACAGGAGCCGGCCCAGGATGCCGATGACGATCCCGAACAGGCCAAAGAAGAGCTGCAGAGCGAACCAGGCCACAATGGCCAGAAGCGCGAACCCGAGCAGGCTGCGGAACATGCTATTTTCCTCCGGCGGAAGACGGTCTCGCCGCAACGTACGCACCACGTTCCAGAAAGTTTCCTGATTCGACCTGTGACACAAGTCTACGATGTGATTGTGGTGGGCGGCGGCGCGGTAGGTGCCGCCTGCGCCCGGGAGCTGGCCGAGGCCGGCCGCAAGGTGCTGGTCCTGGAGCGCGGCGACGCGCAGGGCGAGGCCTGGCGGGCCTCGGCCGGGATGCTCGCCGCCCAGATGAACGGGGCGGACGATCCCCTCTTTGCACTGGGCCTGGCGGGGCGTGAGCGGCTGGCGGAACTGGCTCCCGCGCTGCTCGAGACCACCGGTATCGACGTGGGAATCCGGCAGGAGGGCATCGGCCGCATCGCCACGGACGAGGCCGATGCCACGACCCTGCGGTCGCACGTGGCCTGGCAGCGCCAGCAGGGCCATGTCGCCGACTGGTTTGATGCGGGCGAGGTGAAAGCGCGGTGGCCGGCGGTCGGACCCAGCTTCGGCGCGCTCTGGGCACCCCAGGACGGTGCGCTGAATCCCGTGGCGCTGGTCGAGGCGCAGCTGAAGGACGCCGTACGCCTGGGTGCCACGGTGGTCGCTGATCAGGCGTTCGGCCTGGAGCGCCAGGGAGACCGGGTCAGCGGCGTCATCGGGCGGGAGCGCTACGGCGCACCCGACGTCGTCATTGCAGCCGGCGCCTGGTCACGGCTGCTCACCGGACTCCCCCGCCCGATCGCGGTGGAGCCGGTGCGGGGGCAGATGGCGGCACTCTCCTGGCCGGAGGGTGTACCGCCCGCCATCCTCGTGAGCCAGCACTGTTACCTCGTGGCCCGGGAAGGAGAAGCGATCGTCGGCAGCACCATGGAGCATGCCGGCTTCTCCGCCGAGGCCACCGCGCAGGGGATCGCCGAGATCTTCACCGGCATCGGAGCGCTCTTCCCCACGTTGGCGGGCCGGCGAGTGCTGCGGACCTGGGCCGGCCTGCGGCCGATCACCCCGGACGGACTGCCGATCATCGGGCAGGAACCGAAGCTCGCCGGCCTCTGGTACGCCACCGGCCATGGGCGGAACGGTGTCCTCCTCTCGGCGATCAGCGGCCGGCTGTTGGCCCGCCTGCTCGCCGGCGAGCAGGACCCTGAACAACTCAACGCGCTCCGACCCGAGCGTTACTGGGATTGGTAGCCGGCCTCCAGCGCCAGCGGCAACGCCCCAGCCCCGATGTTTCCGCCACCGGGGATCGCTGAACGGCTGGGCGAGCCGCTCGGCACCATCAAGACCAGGGTTCGCCTCGGCATGCAGAAGCTGCGCGAGGCCCTCCGGCCTTACTACTTCGAGGGGGCAGTGTGACCGGCCCGCGCGAGCAGGACCTGAAGGAGCTTCGGGACATGACGCCCGGTCGCGCCATGGCCGGCCCCACCGGGGCCGGCGCAGCCCTCCTGCTCGCCCTGGCTGCGGCCCTCCCGACGCTCGCGGCGCAGGTTCCGCCCGACCTGGCCCGCGACCGCGCCGCCTACGACCGGTGGTTGCTCTCGGCGAGCCTTTCCCCCTACGCGGCACTGGCGGTCCAGCCGATCGGTACGGGCCTCTCCATCGGGCCCGAGCCGGCCGATATCCCGATACCCGACATCACCCGCGCAACGGTGACCGAGACACGCGCTGCCGCGCAACTGACGCAGGGCTCGGCGCGCCGTACCCTGCCGGCGAACCGGCCGGTGGACCTGGGCAGCGGGTATCAGCTGGTCATCGCCGGCCCCAGCGGACGACGGGTGGCCGCCGCGTACGGCCCCATCCGCGATCCGCAGCCGCCTGACTATTTCGATCATCAGCCAGCGCTGGCCTACGGCGTGACCCTGCTCCCCCCGAACGCACCGGGCGGTTTCGCATTCTGGGGCCGGACGGGATCGAGGCCGAAGCCGCCGAGGCGGGATTGGTGATGGTGCCGATGGCCGGGGACACGGCGACACTGCGGGTCTATCTGGTCGGCGCGAGAGATGACGAAGAAGCCGAGCTCCTGATCTTCTTCCGGGACGGCAGCAGCGGACGCGGCAGCTACCCCGCCGGCCGGTTCGTCGCAGCTGCTACCGCTCTCCGGGGGACGCTACCGCCTGGACTTCAACCGGGCCCGCAATCCCTTCTGCGCCTATAACGCGGTGTTTCCCTGCCCCGCGCCGTGGCCCGGAAACCAGCTTGCCGCCACCATCGACGCCGGTGAGCGATACACCGGCGGCGGACTGGAACTGAACTGACCTCGATGCTTGCCTCATTGTTTGCCCTGACGGTGCTGGCCGCACCCGGACCGGAGGGATCGTGGCGGGCGGTGCTCGATCTCGCGGGGGGGCCGCTGCGCTTCAGCGTAACCGTGACCCGCAATGGTGAGACGCTCACGGGCCGCCTCTGCAACGCCTCCAGCTGTGAGCGTTTCACGGCGGTGCACGCGCACGGCGACAGCCTGGTGCTGGACCTGGGCGACTATGCTGCGGGCATCGTCGCCCGGCTCCACGGCGATTCGCTCACCGGTAACTACCAGAACGTCGGACGCCGGGGGCCCCGAGTCATACCGTTCCGGGCGGCGCGAGGCACCTGGCCGGCCCAGGCCGGGCCGGACCAGCTGCTGGGGCGCTGGGACGCCTGGTATCAGGGAGCGGTAGAGGCCACCCCGCGGATACTCGAGTTCCGCAACGGCGACCAGGGGCTCGAGGGAACCGTGATTTCCAACTCCGGGGACTACGGACTCTTCTGGGGCCGGGGCACCCGTGACAGCTTCGAACTGGCGCACTTCGACGGGGCCAACGTCTACCTGCTGGCGGGACGGCAGTCGGGGGACACGCTGCGGGGGGTGTTCCACGCCGGCCTCCGGAGCCAGACGCCGTTCGTCGCCACCCGGAGCACCGGCCAGCCCCACCTGACGCCGCCCACCGCGGTGACGCGGGTGGACACCACGGTGCCGCTGGCCTTCACCTTCCCCGATCTCGATGGCCGGCCGGTTTCCTTCCCCGGCCCGGCCTGGGCCGGGAAGGTGGTGCTGGTGGACATCTTCGGGACCTGGTGCCCGGCCTGCCATGACGCCGCGCCCGTGCTGGGACGGTTCTACCGTGAGTACCACCCACGTGGCCTGGAGATCATCGGTCTGGCCTTCGAGGTGACCGGCGATCCGGCCCAGGACGGGGAGATGGTACGGCGCTTTCGGGAGAAGTTTTCCATCCCGTACACCCTGCTGCTGGGCGGCGCCAGCGAGACCGACATCGTCCGGGAGCTGCTGCCGCAGCTGGACGGTTTCACGGCCTTCCCGACCACCCTGTTCGTCGGGCGCGACGGCACGGTGCGCCGGGTGCATGCCGGGTTCTACGGCCCGGCGACCGGGGCACAGCACCCAGCCCTGGTGGCGGACTTCCGGCGGGAGATCGAGGCGCTGCTGGCGGAGTAGAGGCGCCGACTACCGGGTCACGACCGACACGCCGGTGGCTTCAGGATCAATCTTGAGGCCGATCCACTCGCCCCCGATGGCGTGGTTGGGTACCCCGCACAGGATCCAGTACCACCCGGCCGGCTCCGCCAGGAAGGTGGCCAGGTCCCGCTGGCCGGATTTGAGCCCGGCGAGGACCGCACGACTCCGGGCGTTCTCCATGGCGGGCCGGCCGCCCTCGGTGGGGAGCTTCTCCCGCTCCGCCATGACCACCAGGCTGTGCGACTGACTGCTGTCGCGGTTGACCCAGGTCCACGTGATGGTCCAGCCCAGTGGCACTACCAGCTGCACGCCGCCGTGGTGCATACCGCTCAGCGTGGCGATGCCGTCCGGCCCGCCCGGGGCGGCCTCGAGCGTCAGGCTGACGATCCGCCCGGCCGAGTCCACGGAGACCCACTCGGGAAGCTGGGCCGAGAGGGGCGCGGCGCAAAGGCACGCAGTGAGAGCAAGGGAGGGAACTCGAGACACGGCTACCCCGGCATTGGAGTGTGGCGTTATAGTTGGTTTGACAGTAATGTATCCCGTCGCAATTCCCCACCAGAATATCCCTGGAGCGGCTCATGGCCGGTCTGCTCGACCGCGAACGCATCGTTGCCAAGCCCGGCTTCAACCGGTGGCTGGTCCCGCCAGCCGCCCTGGCCATCCATCTCTCCATCGGAATGGCCTACGGCTTCAGCGTGTTCTGGCTGCCGCTCAGCAAGGCCATCGGCATTACCCAGCCGGTGGTCTGCGGCGACGACGTCGGGTTCTTCCAGCAGCTGGTGACCACCAGCTGCGACTGGAAGATCAGCATGCTCGGCTGGATGTACACCCTGTTCTTCGTCTTCCTGGGAAGCTCGGCCGCGATCTTCGGCAGCTGGCTGGAGCGGGTGGGACCGCGGCGGGCCGGGGTGGTGGCGGCGTTCTGCTGGGGCGGCGGATTCCTGGTCTCCGCCGCTCGGCATCCACTTCCACCAGCTCTGGCTCATGTGGCTGGGCTCCGGGGTGCTCGGCGGCTGCGGCCTGGGTCTCGGGTACATCTCGCCGGTCTCGACCCTGATCAAGTGGTTCCCCGACCGTCGCGGCATGGCCACCGGCATGGCGATCATGGGCTTCGGCGGCGGAGCGATGATCGGATCCCCGCTGGCCGACCTCCTGATGAAGCGCTTCGCCACACCGGCCTCGGTGGGCGTGCTGGAGACGTTTCTGGTGATGGGCGCGCTGTACTTCGTCGCCATGCTGTTGGGCGCCTTTGGCTATCGCATTCCCCGTACCGACTGGAAGCCCGCCGGGTGGGAGCCCAAGGCCAGTACGAACGCGATGATGACCCGTGGCCATGTGCACGTGAACGTCGCCTGGAAGACGCCGCAGTTCTGGCTCCTGTGGGCGGTGCTCACGCTCAATGTGAGCGCCGGCATCGGGGTGATCGGAATGGCGTCGCCGATGATCCAGGAGGTCTTCGGCGGGAAGATGATCGGCAAGGCCGGCGCCGCGCTGGCGGGGCTCACCGCCGGAGAGAAGGCCCAGGTGGCCACCATCGGCGCGGCCTTTGCCGCCCTGTTGAGCTTCTTCAACATCATCGGACGCTTCTTCTGGGCCTCGCTGTCGGATTTCATCGGCCGCAAGCGCACCTATGCCATCTTCTTCCTGCTGGGGACCCTGCTGTACGCCTCGGCGCCGAGCGCCGGCCAGAGCGGCAGCGTGGCGCTGTTCGCGGCCATCTTCTGCGTGATCCTCACGATGTATGGCGGCGGCTTTGCTACCATCCCCGCCTACCTGGCCGACATGTTCGGCACCCAGTTCGTGGGCGCCATTCACGGGCGGCTGCTGACGGCCTGGTCCACGGCAGGGGTACTGGGACCGGTCCTGATCAACTATATCCGGGAGTACCAGATCGGGGCCGGCGTGCCCAACGCCCAGGCCTACAACACCACCATGTACCTGCTCGCCGGGCTGCTGGTGATCGGCTTCCTCTGCAACCTGGCCATCCGGCCGGTGGCCGAGCGGTACTTCATGACGGAGTCCGAGCTGGCCGCCTTGCGGAGCAGCAAGTGACTCCGATCTGCGGAAGGAGCTCAGCATGAATGACCCCGCGCCCGAACCGCCACCGTCCCTCATGAGCTGGATCGAGGTGGCTCTGGGGTGGACGCTGGTCGGCGTGCCACTCCTGTGGGGGATCCTGATCACCTTCCAGAAGGCGGCGCCGCTGTTCCGGTAGCGCCCTTGACGGGAACCGTGAACCCGGGATATTGGTATCACCTTGCAACCAGCGACCGGTGCCAGTGGCCATCCGGAACCGGGAGCACACCTCCGGACTGAGGGGTTGTCGTAGCTGGCATCGCGCCCGACCAGAGCGCGGCTGGACCGCAGGCCTTCAACACATCTCATCCTTCTTCAGGAGTCCGTCCTCATGCGTAGGCAGGCGCAGTGGGGGCTCGTGGCGCTGCTCGTAGCAGCAGGCACCACCAGCCTCTCGGCCCAGGCAAACTGGACCACCTATGGCGGGAACGACTGGAACCAGCGCTACTCGACGCTGGCGCAGATCAACCCGACCAACGTGAAGAACCTGGTTCCCCGGATGGTCTTCCAGACGGGCATCGGGCGGCTGGGGAGTTTCGAGAACACGCCGATCGTGATCGACAACATGATGTATGTCACCACGCCCTTCAACACGGCGATGGCGTACGATCTCGCCACCGGCAAGCAGGTCTGGCGCTACGAGCACAAGTTGGGCGCGTCGATCTACTGCTGCGGACCCAATAACCGCGGCGTGGCGGTGCATGGTCCTCACGCCTACATGGGCACCCTCGATGCCCGGCTGGTGGCGATGGACCGGATGAGCGGGGAAGTGCTGTGGGACATCGAAGTCGCCGATCCGGCCTACGGCTACAGCATCACCCACGCCCCCCTCATCATCGGTGACAACGTCATCGTGGGCGTGTCCGGCGGCGAGTACGGCATCCGCGGCCATGTGACCGCGTACCATGCCGTCACCGGCGAGCAGGTCTGGCGCTGGTACTCCATCCCGGCGCCCAAGGGCGACCCGACGTTTGATCCGGTGGCGCCGAACGGCTGGTGGGGCACCTGGCCGACCCATACGCCCGACGGGGCCGACCTGCACCGCAACATCGCAGGGGAAAAGGCCGACAGCGCCAGGTATGCCGATGCCTGGACCCGGGGCGGCGGCGGCGTGTGGATGACGCCGGCCTACGACAAGGCGCTCAACATGATCTACGTCGCGGTGGGCAATCCGTCGCCCGACCTCGACGGCGCCGTCCGCCCGGGCGACAATCTCTACACCGATTGCGTGGTGGCGATCGACGCCACGACCGGGATGACCAAGTGGTACTACCAGACCGTCCCGCACGACGTGTGGGACCTCGATGCCGTCTCGCCGCCGGTGGTCACCATGCTGGCCGGCAGGAAGGTCGTCGTCCACGCCGGCAAGACCGCGTGGGTCTACGTCCTCGATGCCGCCACCGGCAAGCTGGTCCGGCGCACCGAGAACTTCACCCCGCAGGAGAACATGTTCGCCCTGCCCACCGCCGAGGGCACCCGGATGCTGCCGGGCGCCAATGGCGGCGCCGAGTGGTCGCCGATCGCGATCGACCCGAAGCTCAACTACGCCTTCGTGGCCGGCCTGCATCAGCCGATGAACTACATCACCCACAACGCGCCCTGGGAGAAGGGCCGCCTGTGGCTGGGGTCGGCGTTCGTGGCAATCCCCGGCGAGGAGCAGTACGGGACCTACTCGGCCATCAACCTGGCCACCGGCAAGATCGCGTGGCAGAACAAGGTGGACCAGCCGATGATGGGTGGCGCGCTGGCAACGGCCGGTGGGCTCACCTTTACCGGTGAAGGCAACGGCAACTTCAACGCCTACGACTCCCGCACCGGCAAGCTGCTGTGGCGGTACAACGGCGGCGCGGGCTGCAACAGCGCCCCGATGAGCTTCTCCCACAAGGGAGAGCAGTTCGTCGTGGTGGCCTGCGGCGGCAACGCCCAGCTGAACTTCCCGCTGGGAGATGCCGTGTTCGTCTTCGGGTTGCCCAAGCCGTTCACCGGCGGTATGTAGGCATCACGAGGGGCGCGGTTGTAGTATTCGGCGGGAGCACCCGGTGGGTGCTCCCGCCACTTTTTACCCTTCCTAGGGAGTACTGCCATGTCGCGTTTCCGCGCCGCCCTGACTTCCGCCGTTGCCCTGGCCATCCCCGCCCTGCTGCTGGCGGCCGCCAAGGGCCAGGGCCCGGATCCCAAATGGCTGAAGTGGAACCCCACGACCCGGACCGTGACCTTTGAACTAATCGCAGGCCTCACCGGACAGGTGAAGAGCCCTTTCAACTTCAACGGGTACGTGGATGGAGAGATGACCGTGGTGGTCCCCGAGAGCACCACCGTCGTGATGAACTTCATCAACGAGGACGGAACTCCGCATAGCGCCGTGATCATCGACGACAAGGAGCCGATGCCCAACATGGCTGAAAACGCTGCCATCCCGCGGGCCTACACCACCAAGGCCAGCGAAGGCCTGGGGTATTACGCCAAGGATGTCATGCGGTTCAAGGCCGCCCCGGCGGGCGCCTACCGGATCTTCTGTGGGGTGCCCGGCCATGGGCTTTCGGGCATGTGGATCAGGTTTCGGGTGGCCCGGGATGCCCAGGAGCCGGCCATGGTCGAAACCCCCAAGTCCAAGCCCTGACCCCCCATCCGGATACCCCAATGCGGCATAAATTTCCGCCCCTCCAACTGGCCGGGGGGGGGGGTCGGGTTGCGGTCGCGGCAGGAAGAGGTAATTTTGTATCGCCTCAAGAGATAGCCGGTGCCGAAGTGGCTCCTGATGGACGGCCAGCCAACGCGGGAGCTGTTCATGAAAACGAGGCAAAAGAGGCCTACCTCGCCAACCCTCCCGGCGAGGACTGCGCTGCGGTCGGCGTGTTCGCACGCCGCCTCCGCTGGACTCGATCATCCTCTCAACAACCCTGGTGTTCCGGAGTCAAACCACGCGGTGGCCAAGTTCCGGCCGGAAAGACTCCATCCTATCCCCTCCGCCTGGAGGTAAGTCCCCCGGGACCTGACCAGCCCTTCGGGCCACGGTGCCGGACATCGAAGCGTTGTCAGGAAATGCGGGTGCAGGCAGTACGCCGTTCTGAAGCGTGTCAGTCGTTTTCAGTCCTCTTCTAGTCAGGAGAAGCACCGATGAAGCGTAGCGCTCTGTTGTTCGGGGCCCTCATGCTGGGCGCGGCCAGTGGCGCCAATGCTCAGGGCCTCACCATGCAAATGAGCAACGGCTGGACGTTCTCATTTGCCGGCAATGTGAACGCGTTCATGACCTACGAGTCCGAGGATGAGGACGGAGATCTCGGAGCATCCCCGCTCCTCGTCCTCGTCGGCACATCGGCCAAGAATGCACGCATCCGGACCGGCCTCCTGCCGGCCTTTGCGACCTTCGCAGCCAAGGGGAAGGAAGGAAACACGGATCTCGGCGTGCATTTCGGCTTCGCGCCGCAGATCAACTGCTCCACTGGCACTCACGACTGCTTCGGTGCCCAGATCGACATGCGTCAGGTCTTCCTGACCGTGGGCGGCAGTTGGGGCCAGATCCTGGCAGGCCGTGAACTGGGCCTTTTCGGGCGCCAGAACATTCTGAACGACCAGACCCTGTTTGGCGTTGGCGGGACTGGGAACAATCTTGGCGGCGGCGGAACGACGCTGGGCCGCATTGGATTCGGTTACATCTATCCCCAGTTCAAGGCACAGTTCACCTACTCAACGGCGGGCGGGAAGTCCTCACAGCTCTCGATCGGCCTGTTCGAATCGTCGGTCGACCCGACCGGCGGCCCCTACACCGAGACCAACATTCCCCGGGTCGAGGCCGAGTGGACTTATACTGCCAGCTCCACCAAGTTCTGGGTCGGCGGGTTGGCGCAGAGCGTGAAGGATCCGGCGAGTGGCGGTGAGAGCGCAACGTCATTCGGCGCCTCGGGCGGCGTTCGGTACTCATCCGGCACCTTTTCCCTGACCGGCTCAGGGTATTACGGCAAGGGACTCGGCACGACTCTGCTCTTCGCCGGAAGCAACACCGGCACCGGCTCTGGCAGCGACGACATGACGAAGTCTTACGGGTACATCGGCCAATTCACGTTCACGCCGACCAACTCCAAGACGACGTTCGCCGGCAGCTACGGCTCGAGCTTCCTCAAGAACTCAGAGGATGTTGCGGACTTCAAGCTCGAGAACACCCTCATCTCCGGTGGTATCTACCACCAGGCCACCAAGTCACTCAAGCTCGTGGGCGAGTTCAACTACAACTGGTCGAAGGAGCATGAATCCGACACCAAGAACACGGGCTTCACGCCCGCCGTTGGGTTGATGCTGTTCTTCTAACCGATCGCCAGTTCGGACGCGGCGGCCGCTCCTTTCGGGGCGGCCGTCTCGTTTCCGGTGTGCTGCCGGTCGCGCGTGATTCGCTGTAGATTTGCCGTTCATCGGTCCGGCTTCCTCCGTTTTCAACTTCTTTCAGGGCCATCCCCGTGCGCATTTCCAGGCTTCTCACCGCCGCTCTGCTGCTCCTTGCCGCCTGTGGCGGCGTCTTGTATCGGACCAGCACGGCCGTGACCCCCCGGGCCCCCGACGACGTTTACCAGTGTGCCGAGGACCAGTTACGCACCCTTGGGTATCGTCGGGTGGCCTATGACGTAACCGACCGACGCCTCGTGGGCCAGCGGGTGGATGCGTCGATCCGTGTATCGAGCGCAACTTTCAGACGAGGCTATCATCAGATGGAGGTTCTGGTACGGCCGGATGCTTCCGGCAGCACGGCGATGGAGATCAAGGTGCGGACCTTCAAGGAGTTTGCGACTCAGACCGGAGAGACGCCGGAGGAGGAAAAGGTCCACCCCTCGGCCCAGTTGGACGCCCGGAAGCTGCTGGAGAGCTGCGGAACCGGGTCGTAAGCCGGGCGACACCGCCGGCGCCGCAGCCTGGCCGGTCTGGAGAGCGTGGGGGCCCCCGCCGGAGTGGGGGGCCCCCACGTCCCGTTCGGGGCGTCGGGGCTTCGGCAGAAGCTGTTATCACCCAAATGGTTGAAAACAGGCCACTTTCCCCATAGCCAGTTCCCCCGACTGTACTTAGCTTGGGGCCTTCGCCCTGGCGTGGAGTCGGTACATGGCAGCACCGCTGGTCCAGCTCACCCTCGGACACCCCGGCCCCCGGCGCGCCGGCCGGCCAGCCGTTTGCCCGGAAGCCATCCTGGCTCAAGGTGAAGGCGCCCGGAGGCGAGTCCTACCTCGAAGTCAAACGCCTGATGCGAGAGCTGGGCCTCCACACGGTGTGCGAGGAGGCTCGCTGCCCCAACATCGGCGAATGCTGGGACCACAAGGCCGCCACGTTCATGATCCTCGGTGACGTCTGCACCCGGAACTGCGCCTACTGCGCCGTCGCCCATGGCACCCCCGCGGCCTTTGATCCGCTGGAGCCGGCCCGCCTGGCCGACGCGGTAGCCCAGATGGGGCTGCAGCACGTGGTCATCACCTCCGTGGACCGGGACGACCTCGACAACGGCGGGGCCGAGTCCTTTGCCGGCTGCGTCACCGAGATCCGGGCCCGGCTGCCCCAAGCCACGGTCGAGGTCCTGATCCCCGACTTCAAGGGCTCGGAGCGAGCGTTGGCCATCGTGCTCGCGGCACGGCCCGCGATCCTCAATCACAACCTCGAGACCTGTGAGCGGCTGTATCGGCTGGCGCGACCGGGTGGACGCTACGACCGCGCGCTGGCGCTCCTGGCCAATGCCCGTCGCCTGGTCCCGGGGGGCCTCACCAAGTCGGGGGTCATCCTCGGGCTGGGCGAGCAGTGGGAAGAGGTGCTGACCTGCATGCGGGATCTCCGCCGCAGCGACGTCAACATCCTCACCCTGGGCCAGTACCTCCGGCCCTCGGCGAGCCACCTGCCGGTGGCGCGGTATTACACGCCCGGAGGAGTTCGCCGAACTGGCCGAGATCGGGATGCGGATGGGCTTCACCCACGTGCAGTCGAGTCCGCTCACCCGGTCCAGCTACCACGCCTGGGACCAGGCCCGGGCCGCGGGGGCGTCCGCCTAGAAGGCCGCTGGGAGGTCGCGGCGGAGACGCCGACGGCCCTGGCATGACTGGTCCAGGCACTCGGAGCGGGCGGAGTCGAGAGCAACCAAGGGAGTTACGGCATGGCCACAATCAAGGCAGCCAGAAAGACCGACACCAAGCTGGCGGAGAAGCATCGCCACTACCTGCGGCAGATGCTGCTCATCCGGCGCTTCGAGGAAAAGGCCGGAGAGGCCTACAGCCTCGGCCAGATCGGCGGCTTCTGCCACCTCTACATCGGCCAGGAGGCGGTGGCGGTCGGCTGCCTCTCTCAGCTCCGCGACGACGATTACATCACCGCCACCTACCGGGAGCACGGCCACGCCCTGGCGCGGGGGATGTCTCCCCGGTCGGTGATGGCCGAGCTGTTCGGCAAGGCGACGGGGTGCTCCAGCGGCAAGGGCGGCTCGATGCACCTGTTCGATGCCTCGCGCGGGTTCCTGGGCGGCCACGGGATCGTGGGCGGTCACATCCCGCTTTCCACCGGCATCGCCTTCGCCATCAAGTACAAGGACGGGGACCAGGTCTCGGTCTGCTTCTTCGGGGAGGCCGCCATCAACAACGGCGCGTTCCATGAAGCGCTCAACATGGCCGGCATCTGGAAACTGCCGTGCATCTTCGTCTGCGAGAACAACCGCTACGGCATGGGCACCGCGCTAGACCGCGCGACCGCCACGTGGAACATCGCCGAGCGAGCGTCGAGCTACGACATGTCGCGCGAGGTCGTGGATGGGCAGGACCTGGGCGAGGTCATGGCCGCGATGGAGCGGGCGGTAGTGCGGGCGCGGCGGCCCGCCGCCCCGACGCTGCTGGAGATCCGGACCTACCGCTTCGTGGGCCACTCGATGTCGGACCCGATCCACGGCCACTACCGGACCAAGGAGGAGGTCGAGGCCCACCGGAAGCGGGACCCGATCGCGATCTGGTCGGATCGCCTGAAGGCCGAAGGGCTGATCGATGACGCGACCATCACCCAGATCGACGAAGAAGTGAAGGCCGAGGTGATGGACGCCTACGAATTCGCCGATCAGAGCCCCGATCCGGAGCCCGAGGAGCTGTGGACGCATGTCTACGCCGAGGCGACTCCGGTTGGGGCGCTGGAAACGGGGGACGCCGAATGACCCCGCGTCCGCTGCTCATTGGGGCCTGTGCCCGGCCGTTGGTCGCCCCACGCTGCACCCGAGGAGCCTCATGGCCACGCTGACCTACCGCGACGCCCTTAACCAGGCCCTCCGCGAGGAGATGGCCCGGGACCCCGACGTCTTCCTCATGGGAGAGGAAGTGGGCGTCTACCAGGGCGCCTACAAGGTGAGCCGGGGACTGCTCGAAGAGTTCGGCCCGACCCGCGTGGTGGACACCCCGATCACCGAGCTCGGCTTCGCCGGGGTGGGAATCGGCGCTGCCATGGCCGGACTCCGGCCGGTGATCGAGTTCATGACCTGGAACTTCGCGCTGCTGGCCATCGACCAGATCGTCAACAACGCCGCCAAGCTGCGCTACATGTCCGGCGGCCAGGTACAGCATGCCGATCGTCTTCCGCGGCCCCTGCGGCGCGGCCCTGCAGCTGGGGGCCCAGCACTCGCAGAATTTCGAGAGCATGTACGCCAACGTGCCCGGCCTCAAGGTGGTCATGCCGGCCACCCCGGCCGACGCCAAGGGTCTGCTCAAGAGCGCCATCCGCGACCCCGATCCGGTGGTGTTCATGGAAGGCGAGATGCTCTACAACATCAAGGGAGAGATCCCTGAGGGCGAGCACCTGGTCCCGCTGGGTGTGGGCGAGGTGAAGCGCCCGGGAGACCAGGTGTCGCTCATCAGCTGGGGCAAGACGGTCTCGGTGGCGCTCAAGGCCGCCGAGCAGCTCGAGGCCGATGGGATCAGTGCCGAAGTGGTGGATCTTCGGACCATCCGCCCGCTTGACCTGGAGCTGATCCGCTCCTCGGTGCGGAAGACGCATCGAGCGGTGGTGGTGGAGGAGGGGTGGTACTTCGCCGGCGTCGGCGCCCAGGTCGTGGACGAAATCCAGAGGTCGGTCTTCGACGAACTGGACGCGCCGGTGTTCCGGGTCACCGGGGCCGACGTTCCGATGCCCTACAACAAGCACCTCGAGAAAGCCGCCAAGGCCTCAGCGGAGAAAGTGGTCGCGGCCGCCAGGCAGGCCCTCTACCTCGATGCCGATAGCCGATAGCTGATAGCTGGACACCGCCGGCCCCCGGGGCCGCCAACCACGAACGGCACAATGGCAACCAAGATCCTGATGGAGGCTCTCTCTCCCACGATGGAAGAGGGTCGCCTGGTCGAATGGAAGAAGCAGGAAGGCGACACCGTCGCCGCGGGCGACATCCTGGCCGAGGTGGAGACCGACAAGGCCGTGATGGACCTGCAGGCGCGGGCCGCCGGCGTGCTGCTCAAGCAGATCGCCGGGCCAGGCACCACGGTGCCGGTGGGCAATCTGGTCGGAGTGATCGGCGAGAAGGGTGAGGATGTCGCGGCCCTGGTCGCCTCGGCCGGGAAACCTGCGGCCAAGCCCGCTGCGGCAGCGGCTCCGACCGCCAAGCCGGCGGCGGCCGCACCATCAGCGCCCGCTGCGCCCACCGCAGTGGCCGCCCCGGCGCGGCCCCAACCGGCCGCGCCCGCTCAGGCGCCTGGGCCACCGCGCGCCGACGGGGCCCGGGTGAAGGCTTCGCCGCTGGCGCGAAAGGTGGCCGCCGACCGCGGGCTGGACCTGGCTGGCATCAGCGGCAGCGGACCCGAGGGCCGGGTGATTCTCCGAGACGTCGAGTCAGCACCCGCCGGCGCAAAGACGGCGCCGAGCCGCCTGATCGCCGCGGGGGCGAGTTTCGAGGATGTTCCGCTCAGCCAGATCCGCAAGACCATCGCCCGCCGGCTGGCCCAGTCCATTGGTCCGGTGCCGACGTTCTACCTCACGACCGAAGTGGAGATGGACCGGGTGTGGGAGGCGCGGACGGCGCTCAACGCCGGGGAGGGCGGCAAGGTCTCGTTCAACGACATCATCATCAAGGCCACCGCCCTGGCGCTGCGGCAGCACCCCGCCTGCAACGCCTGGTGGCAGGATGACCGTATCCGCTACTGGAACGACGTGCATATGAGCGTGGCGGTGGCGATTGACGAGGGGCTCATCACCCCGGTGGTGCGCCACGCCGACCAGAAGTCGCTCCGCGAGATCGGCGCCGAGGTGCGCGAGCTGGCCGCGCGGGCCCGGGACCGGCGGCTCGCGCCGGAGGAGTACACCGGGGGGACCTTCTCGATCTCGAACCTCGGCATGTTCGACATCGACCAGTTCACCGCGATCATCAACCCGCCGGAAGCCGGCATCCTGGCGGTCGGCAGCATCGTCGAGAAGCCGGTGGTCCAGGACGGCGCCGTGGTGCCCGGGCGGCGCATGCGGCTCACCATGTCCTGCGACCACCGGGTCATCGACGGCGCCACCGGCGCGGCCTTCCTGCGGACGCTCAAGCAGATGCTGGAAAACCCGCTCGCGCTCGTCTGGTAGGCTACCCATTGGAGGTCCTGATGCGCCCCTCGTTCACGCTGACCACGGTTCTGTGTCTATTGTCCGCCAGCACGGGTTCGGCTCAGGCGGTACGAACCGAGTTCGGTGTTGAAGCCGGGCTCAACCTCGCCTCCCTCGGTGGGAGCGACGTTGACGGCGCCGACACGAGAACCGGGTTCGCCGGAGGCGGCTTCATGCGGTTCCCCCTGGGCCCTTCGTTTGCCGTCGAGCCGGCGGTGTTTTACTCGCAGCAGGGGGCCACCGACAACGCCAGTGGTGTCGACATCACTTTCAAGTTGGACTATGTCCAGATTCCCGTGCGACTACGGTATGCCACGCCGTTGGCCTCGAGCGCCAGCATCAGGCCTTACGCCTACGCCGGCCCCGCGCTGGGCATCAGCCTCGGCTGCAAGATCCGCGGTGAGGCCAGCGGGCAGAGCGCGGAGCTGGATTGCGACGACCCCGCCTTCGGCGGAACCTTCGATGCCAAATCAGTCGACTTCGGCCTGCACTTGGGCGCTGGAGTGGACGTCAATCGGTTCACGGTGGGGCTTCGGTACCAGCTCGGACTCAGCTCGATCGACGACAGCGGCAACGACCTGGACGTGAAGAACCGAGTCTTCGCGATTGTGGCCGGCTACCGTTTCGGCGGCCCGCGCTGAACCGCCCCTCGACCTACACCCTGGAGACCTGCCAGTGGCCACTTTCGACGTGATCATCCTTGGCGGCGGACCTGCCGGTTACGTCTGCGCCATCCGCTCGGCACAGCTCGGGCTCAGCACGGCGGTCGTCGAGAAGGACAAGCTCGGCGGCGTCTGCGTGAACATCGGGTGCATCCCGACCAAGGCGTTGCTGCACAGCGCCCGGGTGGCAGGGCTGGTGCAGCATGAGCTCAAGGATCTCGGGGTCGAGGTCAGCGGGGTGAAGACCGACTACGGCGTGGCGATGAAGCGCTCGCGCAAGGTGTCGGAGCAGAACTCCAAGGGCGTCGAGTTCCTCATGAAGAAGCACAAGGTGACGGTGCTCAAGGGCACCGGCAGCCTCCTGCCCGGCAAGAAGGTCAGGGTGGGCGCCGACACGCACGAGGCGAAGAAGGCCGTGGTGATCGCGACGGGATCCCGGGTGAAGGGGATCCCGCAGATCGGCCTCGACATCAACCGGACCACGGTGATCAGCTCTGACGAGGCGCTCTTCCTGGAGACCGCCCCCAGGACCCTGGCGGTGATCGGGGCCGGCGCGGTGGGCTGCGAGTTCGCCGACATCTTCGGCGCATTCGGCAGCAAGGTGACGCTGATCGAGGCCCTGCCGCGGATCCTCCCCATCGAGGACGCCGAGTGCTCCGACGCCCTGGCCAAGAGCTTCAAGAAGCGCGGCATCGAGGTCATCGCCGGGGCCAAGGTCACCAAGGCGGAGGTGGGCAAGGACCAGGTGACGCTCACCCTCGAGGCCGGCGGCAAGACCCAGACGGTCAGCGCGGAGAAGGTCCTCATGGCCGCGGGTCGGGCCGTGAATACCGAGGCGATGGGCTTCAAGGAGGCCGGGGTCCAGCTCGACGAGCGGGGGTTCGTCAAGGTGAATCTGGCCACGCTGGAGACCACGGCGCCGGGCGTGTACTGCATCGGCGACGTCGCCGGGCCGCCGATGCTGGCCCACAAGGGCAGCCGGGAGGGAGTTACTGTCGCCGAGCGGATCGCCGGGCACACGCCGCACCCGATCCGCTACGACAACGTTCCCAGTGTCACCTACTGCCACCCCGAGGTGGCCAGCGTAGGGCTGACGGAGGAGCAGTGCAAGGAGAGGAAGCTGGATTACCAGGTGGGACGCTTCCCCTTCAGCGCCAACGGCCGCGCCCGGGCCTCGAACGAGACCGAGGGCTTCGTGAAGATCATCCGGGACAAGAAGTACGGCGAGATCCTCGGCGCGCACATTATCGGTGGACACGCCTCCGAGATGATCCACGAACTGGGCGTCGCCCGGGAAAACGAATACACCGTCGAAGAAGTGGATCTGGCCATTCATGCCCATCCCACGCTGTCCGAGGCGATCGCCGAGGCGGCGCTGGACAGCATGGGCCGGGTGATGCACATCTGATGACGGCTGGCGGCAGGGAGGGCGCCGACAGCCGGGACGGTCGCGACGCCGCCGCCCCCGCCCTCCCTGCCGCCATCACCGGTGAACCGGCGCGCCCCGAGCATGTCGGGCTGGCGCTCCGGGCCATCGCGGCCGGTGCGGCCGCCGGCGTGGGCAGCGTGGCACTGGTGATGTGGCTGGTCCGCACCCTGCAGCTCAGCGGGCTGGCCCCGCTCTCCCCGACCCCCTCCGACAACATCGCCACGATCATCCTGCTGGGCTGGACCGGCGGGGCGCTGCTGGGCGGCCTCGCGGCCTTTGCCCTGATGGCGCCGCTGGTCTCCAGCTATCGCCGGGGCGGGCTCGCCATGGTCGCGGGCTTTGGCACCCTGCTCTTCTCCTTCATTACGGCCCCGGTGGACAGCCTGCTGGGCCGCTGGGGGCTCCTCGGCCTCGCCGCGCTCGCGGGGCTGCTGCTGATCCTGCTGCTCCGGTCGGTTCGTCGTTGCACCGGTCCGCCGGAGGCCTGATGCGCCCGCTCAACGTGGTCTCGCTCGGACGGATGGGATACCGCGAGGCGCATGCGCTGCAGCGCCAGCTCTGCGATCGCCGGATCAGCGGCGAGATTCCCGCCGACATCCTGCTGCTCCTCGAGCACGACCGCACCGTCACGCTGGGGCGCGGCACCCGCCCGGGGAGCCTGCCCCTGACCAGCGATGACCTGCTCCGCCGGGGGCTGGACGTGGTGGAGGTTGAACGGGGTGGTGACGTCACCTGGCACGGCCCAGGCCAGCTGGTGGGATACCCAATACTGAACCTGACGGGGCACAAGCCCGACCTGCACTGGTACCTGCGCCAAGTGGAGGAAACCCTCATCCGTGGCCTGGCCGGGTTCGGGATCCAGGGCGGGCGGCATCCCGGCCAGACCGGGGTCTGGACCGGGGGACGGAAGATCGCGAGCATCGGGATTCACGTGCGCCAGTGGGTGACCACGCACGGCTTTGCGCTCAATGTGTGTAACCGGCTCGACGACTTCGGCCTGATCGTGCCGTGCGGCATCGCTAATGTGGAGATGACCACAGTCGCGCGGGAACTGGGCGCCGCGGCGACCCGGCCGGCCGATGCCTCGGCGCTGTGGGAGCGGAGCCTCGATCTGATGGGGAGCAAGGTCGCCGAGGTCTTCGGGCTCGAGCCGAGGCCGGTCCGGCTGGAGGCGCTGCTGCCGGAGGGAACCGTGGCGGCGCCTGGAGCGTAGAAGCAGCATGCCCGATCCCATCGATGTCCGGCCGGCCGACCAGCAGCGCCTCCCACCGGGGCAGATCGTCACCCAGAAGTGGCCGGTCCTGCACTATGGCACGGTGCCAGCCGTTGATCTCGGCAGCTGGCGCTTCGAGGTGAGCGGCGCAGTGGAGGTGCCGTTCACCCTCACCTGGGACGACCTGCTGGCCCTGCCCCGCCAGGAGACGCTGTGTGATATCCACTGTGTGACCCGGTGGAGCCGTTACGACAATGTCTTTGAAGGGATCGCGGTCCGGACCATTCTGGAACGGGCGCGCCCGAAATCGGGGGCCGGGTTCGTGCTGGTGCACGCAGAGCACGGATTCACCACCAACCTGCCGCTGGACGATCTGGACCGACCAGGCAACCTGCTGGCGCTGTCCCATAACGGGCAGCCCCTCGACCCCGAGCATGGCGGGCCGGTGCGCCTGCTGGTGCCGCACCTCTATTTCTGGAAGAGCGCCAAGTGGGTGCGTGGATTCGAGTTCCTCGAGGAGGACTATCCCGGCTTCTGGGAGCAGAACGGCTACCACATGCGGGGCGAGCCGTGGGGAGAGGAGCGCTACGGGCGCCCGGACCCGGCCCGCATGCGCCGGGGCCCCCCGCGCTGAGGCCTGACCTCGGGCAAACCGACAAATTGTCAAGATGGGCGGGATCGCTACGCCCCAATCCGGCCTCCTGCCTTGTATTTAGTCCGCCGCTGGGCCATTCTCATGGTCCTATGAATGCCCCGACCGAGCGCCCTTCTCTTGAGGCGCAGGCCGACCAACTGGTCCAGGATATCCTCAAGGCCGCCCAGGGGTGGGCCCGCGAGGCACCGCCCGCGCTCAAGCCGGCGGTGCGCGCGGTCTGCATCCGCCTCGCCGAGATGGTAGCCGACCAGCGCAACTACTTCGCTCCGCTTCCCGAGCCGCAGGCGGCGGAGCGGCAGCAGGTCATGGCCCTCGTCGCCCAGCATCTCGCGTCCACCGCCGTCACCGAGGGACTGGAAAAGGACCTGGCCAGGCTCACGGAGCTGGAACTCAAGTCCACCGGCTCGTGGGCCATGAGTCCTTCCGCCCAGGGCGAGTGGATGACCACCGCGATCCAGTTCCTGGAGCAGTGTGGTCGCAGCGTCCCGGAGGACGAGGCCCCGGACCCCTACTGGGCCGATGACGTCGTGGCGGGAGTCATCGCCTCCGTCCGGGCGGTGCTGGGCATTGACGAGTTGCACGCCCGCACCGAGGCGCAATACCCTGGCGGCCGGCGCACCGGAGAGCAGCAGGTCGTGGAGGAAGAAGAGGAATAGCCCGCTGGCGCCAACCGCGGATACGCACATGGGCCGGAACCTCCGCAGGAGGTTCCGGCCCATCGGTCTTGCCGGCAGGAAGCTATCTGGCCGCCGCGAACTTCTCCATGAACCGGCCGAACACCTCGATCCCCTCCCACAGCTGGCTGAGGTTGAGCTTCTCGTTGGGAGAGTGCAGGCCATCGTCCGGCAGGCCGATGCCGGTGAGCAGGACCGGCGCACCCATTGTACCGAGCCGGGGGACGATAGGAATCGAGCCGCCGGCCCGGACCCGCACGGCGGGCTTGCCCACCACCTGCTTGAAGGCGGCGTCCAGCACCGCGAAAGCCGGATGATTCACGTCCACCTGTACCGGGTCTCCCCCGTGCAGGATCTTCACGTCCACGTCGGCATACTTGGGCGCCTTGGCCCGGGCCGCGCGTTCGAGCCACTTGGCCACCTGCGCGAACGGCAGACCAGGGACCAGGCGGAGGCTCACCTTGGCGGTCGCCGCGGCGGGGATGACCGTCTTGGCCCCCTCTCCCGACGAAGCCACCGCGAATGCCGTGGATCTCGAAGGTCGGAAGGGCCCAGGTGCGCTCGAAGACCGAGTACTTCTTGAGACCGGTGAGCGCCTTTCCGGTCACCTCTTCCTTGAGGTAGTCCTTCTTCCGGAAGGGCAGCCGCTTCCAGTCCCGCAGCTCCGCTTTGGTGGGCGGGATGACCGACTTGTAGAGCTTGGGAATCTCGATCCTGCCGGTCTCGCCCTTGAGGCCGGCGAGGAGACGCACCAGGGTCTCCAGCGCGTTGGGCGCCACGCCGCCGTACGTGCCCGAGTGCAGATCCCGCTGCAGGGTCCGCACGGTAATCTCGGCGTAGCACATCCCGCGGAGTGCGGTGTAAACGGCGGGAATGCCCGAGGCGTAGTACGACATGTCACAGATCAGGGCGGCATCCGCTTTGGTCCGTTCCGGCTGGCGCTGGATCAGGTCGTCCAGCACATGCCCGCCGCACTCCTCCTCCCCCTCAAACAGGAAGTGCACGTTGAGCGGCGGCTTGCCCGACGCGTCCCGCACCGCCTCGTAGGCCCGGAGCAGGCAGAAGACCTGGCCCTTGTCGTCGGCGGCGCCGCGGGCAAACAGCTTGCCGTCGCGGATCGTCGGTTCAAACGGCGGGGTGTGCCACTCGCTGACTGGATCCACCGGCTGGACATCGTAGTGCCCATAGATGAGGAGCGTCGGCGCCCCGGGCACCTTCGGGCTCTCGGCCCAGACCACCGGGTGGCCACGGCCCTCCAGCAGCTCCACCTTGGGGCAGCCGAGGCGCTGCAGGTCGGTAATCAGCCACTGGGCGGCGCGCCGGCAGTCAGCGGCATGCTCCGGCAGAGCGCTGATACTCGGGAATCGAGAGGAACTGGTTCAGTTCACCGAGCAGGCGCGGCTTCTGGCGGGAGACGAAGTCGGTATCCATAGCCGAATAAGGTACAGCGTGACGGGGCCATGGGGAACGGGGAGGCGATAACTGGACCAGCAACATCGATCCTCTGGCGGATCGGCTGGCGCCGGGTACATTCGCGCCCATGTACTCGACCGATCAGTTCCGGGTCTTCAGCGGCGCGGCGGCCGACCGCCTGCTGTCGCGGCCGCGGCGGTTGGCGCAGGAGGACCGTGGCGACGACGCAGAACGCGCCTACCAGGAGCTGCTGCTGACGAATCCCGACCTGCGAGCGGCGTGGATGGAGCTGTTCGCGCTGTTTCGCGTGGCCGGGCGACACGCGGATGCGCTCTCGCTGGCCGAGCGTTCGGTGGTGGAATTCGGGGACCTCGGCCTGAGTGCCACGCTGCGAGGCGCGGCCCTGGTGGAGCTGGGACGGTTTCGGGAAGGGCTCAGCGAGCTGGACCGCGCCGCCCAGCTCGATCCCGACTCGGGGCTCGTCTGGCACGAGGCCGGCTACGCCGCCTTCCGGCTGGGTGAGCTGTCTCGCGCCCTGATGGCGCTGGACCGGGCCTTTGCGCTCGAGCCACACGGTGCGACGCTGCAGCTGCGTGGCCGGGTACTGCGGCAGGCAGGGCGGTACCTGGCCGCCGAAGTAGCCTTTGAGGGCGCGGCTCAGGCGGCGGAGTTTCCGGCCCAGCGCAGTGCGGCGGAGCAGGAGATCCGGGTCACCCGCCGCTTCGCGGCCTTCCCCGGATCGAAACCCGAGGCGCTGCCACCGGCGCGGCGCTGGTTCGCCGAGCACGGAGCGGTCATCCTGACCGGCATGCCCGGCGCGCCAGCCACGGAACCTGACCTGGTGCATGGCATGGCCCAGTTGACGCGCGACCTGGGCTGGCGCTTTACGGCGGTGGTACCGCTCGAGGCGTGGCCGGGCTGGTACGACCTGGCCCAAACGCTGGACATTCCCATCGCGGCCGCCCTTCCGGCCGACCCCTCGGCGGTGCCGCTGGTGGCCACCCGGAACCCCGCCTCGGCTCCGCGCTGGACCGAGGTGGGCGAGGCACTCCGGACTGGTGGCCGCGGCGCCACGCTCGCGCTGCTGCAGCCCGCCGACCTGCCGCCCGCGGACATCGCCGGCCAGCTGGCCGGCGTCCCGCCCCGGGCCCTCGACCTCGCGTTCGCGGTCGAGACGGCCCAGCACCCCGAGGGCCGGCTAGCCCATCGCGTGCTGTCCTGAGCCCGACCGCCCCACCCCGGCATTCGAAGCGCCGCCATTGACCCTGAGCCGAAGGCCCACGCCGGACCCCGCCCAGCCGGGGGAATCGTGAGAAAAGAGAAGCGGACCACATCCAGGAAAGGACTGTGGTCCGCGGGGGTCACACCGGGGTGAAGCCCCCCCGTCAGGGTGCCATCTCCGGCGTGACGCGCCTCAGGTCGCGGCCAGCGACGGCAGCACGGCAGCCATGCTCTCGGCGTCCTGCCAGCGGGATTCCCGCAGCTTCTCCAGCGCCCGCCCCACCGCCTCGGCCAGCGCCTCCGGGGTGTCGGGCCGTGCGCTCCGCACGTCCGGCACGGGAGCGGTCTGGTGCTTGGTGAGGACGAGATCCTCGAACGGGTCGTCGTAGGGTGGCCGGCCGGCGAGGCACTCGAACAGCACACAGCCGAGGGAGTAGATGTCCGATCGGGGGTCGATGCCCTCGAGGCCGCCGATCTGCTCCGGACTCATATACGCGGAGGTCCCTACCGCGAAGCCGGACCGCGTGAGCCGGTCCGAGCCCGCCTCGGCCACGGCCTTGGCGATGCCGAAATCCACCAGCACCGCCCCACCGGGCGAAAGCACGATGTTGTCCGGCTTGACGTCTCGGTGGACGACCAGCTGCGCGTGGGCGGCGGAGAGCGCACCCAGCAGGCCGTGCGCAATGTGCAGCACGTCATTGATCGAACACCGGCGTGCCCGGTCCAGGTGCTGGCGGAGCGTCGGTCCTTCCACCATTTCCATGACGTACCAGAGCACCCAGTCGTCTTCCCCGAAATCAATCAGGCGCGCGACGTTGGGATGGTCCAGCCGGGAGACGAACTTGATCTCCCGCAGGAAGCGGTCGGCCGCAACGCTGGCGGCGAGCTGCGGATGCAGGACCTTGAGCGCGACCTCCTGCCCCGCCGGGTTCCGTGCCCGGAACACCCGAGCCGCCCCCCCGCGACCGATCTCCCGCTCGACCGTATACCGGCCTTCGAGCGCTGCGCGGACCAGGGGCAACATGTCTCGGGCCATCCACAGCCCAGCCTGACGGGAAAGGGGGTGATTCCTAAGTTTGACCCACGGTACCAAGCCCGCAAGGGGCCAGCCCGCCGCCGCTTCCAACCCTCCCACCGCGGTGCCTGTCAAAAGCCGCATACCACCACCCGGAGCCGTCTCGTGACCCGACTCGCCCTGCTGGCCGCCTGCCTGACCGGCGCCCTCGCCCCGGCCCTCGCGGCCCAGACCTCGACCCACCGGCTGGCCGGTCCGGAAATCGCCGTCTACGACCTGGTCGGGCAGATCTCGGTCGTGCCTGGCGCCGGACCCGATGTCGTGGTGGAAGCGACCCGCACCGGACGGGACGCCGCCCGCATTTCCGTGGCCACCGACCCCATTCGCGGGGTGCCATCCCTCCGGGTGGACTTTCCCGGTGAGGAGATCGTCTACCCGGCCCTCGGGCGGCACTCGCGCAGCACTTTCAGCATCCGCAGTGATGGCACCTGGGGCGACCGGTGGCGGGGCCATGGGCACCGCGATCGGGACAGCCGGGAAATCACCGTCCGGGGCGACGGCTCGGGACTCGAGGCGGCGGCCAACCTCCGGATCTCCATCCCGGCCGGGAAACGTGTCGCCATCCATCTCGGCACCGGCCAGATGGATGCAAGCAACGTGGCCGGCATCCTCCATCTCGACGCGATGAGCGGCGATGTGCGGGTGACCGGTGGATCGGGCCAGCTGAACGTGGACACCGGCTCAGGCGACATCACGGTCACCGGCACGGACGGCGATCTCGACCTCGACACCGGCTCGGGCAAGGTCACCGTGCAGCGGGCCCGGGGACGCTCCCTCAGGATCGACACCGGGAGTGGCAGCGTGAGCGGCAGCGAGCTCCGCTTCGACACCGCCAACGTGGATGCCGGCTCCGGCGATATCCTGCTCGATGGCTTGACCGGCAGCAGCGTCAAACTCGAGACCGGAAGCGGTGATGTGGAAGTCACGCTCACCCAGACCCCCGACCGCCTCACGGTATCCACCGGGTCGGGCGCCGTGCGGGTCCGGCTCCCGGACAATCCGAGCGCTACCATCGACCTGGAGTCGGGGAGCGGCGGTTTCGACGTGGACTTTCCGCTGCAGCTGGTCCGGAAGGACGAGGACAGTCTCACCGGCCGAATCGGCGATGGTAAGGGCCGGATCAGCATCGAGACCGGCTCCGGAGATATCACGATTTCGCAGTAGGGGCCGCGGAAGGACGCCACGACCCCGGCTTCAGCGCACCGCGGCCTCCAGCCGGGTGTAGGCGCTGTCGCCCTCGACCCCAGCCATCAGGGTGTCGAGGGCGGCCACCGCGGCCGCGATATCCCCGTGGTGGCCCTGGTACCACTGCTCGAACAGGCCCAGGCGGGTCCGGTAGATCCGGGCCGCGATCAGCCGGGCGTTGTTGATCGGCCGCTCGGTCATGGGGCCGATCGTGTAGGTCCTGAGCCGGGCCCCCACCTCCCCCTGCAGCTGGTCGCGGGCCCAGCGGCCCAGCGCCACCCGCCCGCTGTCCACCGCCGCCGAGTCGGACGCCGCGGCATAGAGGCTGTCCAGCCGGTCGCCCAGCTCGGTGTAGTACTCGCTCAGGACCACCTCGTCGGCCCAGCGGTTGGCCGCCTGCTCCGCCGCCGCCAGGGAGCCGCGGCGGCGGAAGAAGGCCTCGGCACCCCGGTATCCCGCCAGCTGTGCGAAGCTCTCGTTGAACGGGGTCGCGCTCTTCACGTACAGGGTGTTGTGGGCGATCTCGTGCAACACCGTGGCGGCCAGCTCCACCGAATCGCGGCTCAGCGCGGTGGAGTAGAGCGGGTCGTTGAACCAGCCCAGGGTGGAAAAGGCACCGGCGGGTCGGAGGTAGATGTCGTACCCGTTCCGCTCCAGCCGATCGGCCTCCCTGCGTGCCATGGCCGGGTCGAAAAACCCCTTGTAGGGGATTCGGCCGACGATCGGGTACTTCCAGGTGTGCGGGCAGAGACAGTCCCGCGGACTGGCGGAGAGCACCAGCAGCAGCGTGTCGCGACCGATCTCCGCGTAGGTGGTATAGGTCTGGCCGGCGGCATAACCGATCTCAGCGGCGAAATCGCGTGCGTCGAGGACCACCTGCAGCAGCTCCCGCGTAGCGGGATCGGTACGCTCATCGCGGATCATGTCCGCAATTGGACGGCGGGCCTCGAGAATCCTGGTCTGCTCGATCCCGGCCCGGGTGAGATAACGGACGTCCTCGCTGGCCACGTAGGCGGTTCCGTAGCCGGCCATGAGGGCACCGATAATGACAAAGAAGACCATGCAGCCTCGCCGACGAGCCGGCATCAGAGGGTGAAACGCAGGCCGAGCCGGTGGATGTGCGACCCCAGCTTGGTGCGGCGCTGCCAGGCGTAATCAATGTTGAAGCGGCTCAAGACCAGCCCGCCCCCGAGAGACACCTCCTTCTGGCCCGCCCCCTCGGGGGCTGCTCCGTACCCCAGCCGCCCCACCAGACCGACCTTGCCGAGCACCGCGCCCGCCTCCAGCCCAAGCAGCGTCCGCCGTGGCGCTCGGTCGGTCCAGACCACCTCGACGGTGGTGAGCAGGCGTGCCGTCTCCTGCGGGTCGGTGAAGTTGAACGAGAAACCGAGGTGCTTGCTCGCCGGCAGCTGGAGGGGACCACCGTTGACCCGCCAATCGGCCAGGTTCCGGACCGCAAACGCGAGGGTCATCAGGTCGAACACGTGGATGCCGAGCCCGGCGTCCATTGCGGCCGACCGGCGAACCTGGCCGGAGGAATCCTCCAGCGCGATGTACTTGAGGCTGCTGCCCAGGGCGATCAGCCCGAAGCGATACACCCCCGACCCGCTCCAGACCAGGTTGTCCTTCACCCCGGAGGAGTCACTGAAGCGGAGGTAGTGATAGCCCCCGCCCAGGTCAAACTGCAGGAACCGGAACGCGGCCGCCCCCATCGTCTCGAAGCTGCCGTCGGGATAGCGCTGCAGTGCCCCTTCGATAGCAACGTGCTGGATGGTGGCGAGTCCGGCCGGGTTGAGAAAGGTGGAACCGGCGTCACCCGAGAGCGCCACGCTGGCCCCGCCGAGCCCGGCCGATCGCGTGGTGACGGGCAGCGTGAGGATGAGCGGCCGGGGCGCGGACTGGGCGGCCAGAACCCGGACGGGGCCCAGGACCGCGATCAGCATCACGACGATCCACAGGGGAATCGGCCGCGCCGCCCTCACCGGAGCCTCACCACCGCGAACCGCGGTGCCACGGCCGCCGAGTTCCCGGTTGTCAGTCCCAGGGCCACCCCCTCGTCGTTGACGGCTTGCACCACCCGCAGGTAGCGCCCGCTACCGCCGCGCAGCGTGCCGGAGACCTGGTAGGCTGTTCCCGCGGTCGAGTCGGGAAACAGCGGATAAGGGCCGGGAAAGAGCTGGCCGAATGCCGCCTGCAGGTCCCAGCTCTTGTAGCGGAGCCGTGCGCTCGGCTCGGTGAAGCCGGCCACCTGCTCAGCCCAGTTGGCGAGGTGCCACTGCCCCAGCAGCGTGGCGAGGTTGACCCCTCCCTGGAAGAGCTGAGCGGCCTGGACCACGTTGCTGCCACCGGTGAGCGCGAGGCCGCCCGGCTGATCGGCCCTCAGGAGGCGGCGGGTGATGTCACCCCCGAGCAGGGAGTCGGTGGGAGAGCGATCCGCCAGCCAGCGCACAAAGAGCCAGACCGCTCCACGTTGCGGCAAGGTCCCGTTGGAGTTGCCCGGGATGATGGTGAAGTAATTGTGGGGGCCGAGCAGGTACTCGAACGCATTCCGGACGTCGCCCGCGGCGAACTGGTTCAGGCAATTGCCCTGGGTGCAGAAGGCGCCGGGCACCAACCGCCCACCCAGCTCCTCGGCGAAATGCGACAGCCCTTCGTTGAGCCAGACCTCCTCCGCGGCCCCGCCGCCCAGCAGCACATGCCGGTTGAAGGAGATCATGTGCTGGAACTCGTGAATGAACGTCGGGCCGATCTTGCCATGGGCGAAGCTCTTGGAGAAGCAGGCAGGGACCGAAGGGTCCGGCACCATGCTGTAGAAGATCTCGCCGCCGTTGGAGTCGGGATCGTTGGTGAGATCGAGACTGAAGAAGTACCCCAGGATCACCGAGCCGGTCCGGACACAGTTGGGGGAGAGGGCATTCACCCGGTCGGTGAGCAGGATGATCACCACGCCATTCGCGTCCAGGTCCGACTCCCGCCCGAAGGCGGTGGTATCAATCGCGTAGAGGTGCTGGTCGAAGAGTTGCCCCAGGCTGTCGACCTCGATCTGGGTGTAGCCGCCGGCGGGGATGGTGTCGTCCACGAAGATCGCTCCCTTGGATCCGACATACCGCGCGGTGCTGAGCACGTTTGTGAAGCCGGTACAAGCCGTGGTGCGGCAGACCTTGAAGCTGCGCTGCTCGCCCAGAATGATGGGCACCGCCTGAACCGCGCCCCGGCGGAGCGCCCCGCCCGCAACCCCCGGGCGGCGTGCGTCCACCGCCTCCCGGGCACGCAGCATGGCATGAAATGCGGCGGCCGGGTCGGGCTGGCTGAGGGGCGCCGGACTCACCGGCCTGGCGATCAGGGGTGAGAACCCGTCCGTCGTGGCCTGCAGGGTGAAGCTTCCCGCCGTCCCATTCGGGGTCTGCTGGCCGGCGGCGGAAAGCGCTACGACCAGATGCTCGGCTCCAGCCGGACCGGCGGCGGGAAGCCGCAGGCAACCGCCGCTCGCCGCCGGGTCGATGACGATGTGGCCCCCGACCGCGATGGTCGACAGGGCCACCCCATCACAATTGAGCGGGGTGGGGGGGTCATTCCCCCCTCCACCGCAGGCGGAGAGGATGACAGACAGGGTGAGGAGCCGGCAGGAAGGATGACGCATCAGACGACGCTCCGGGCGCCGGTCTGGCGCGGGTGCAAGTGAGGGCAAGATAAGGCGCCACAACGAGTTTTGACAATCATCCGCACCGCCGATAGCTTGTGTCGTGACTCACGATCGCTGGCTCGATCAGGTGCGGTTTGGACCCGACGGACTGGTTCCGGTGGTCGCCCAGGACCGCCGCTCCGGGGATGTCCTCATGCTGGCCTGGGCCACCCGGGAGGCGCTGCAGCGAACCCGGGAAACCGGCAGGGCCCACTACTGGAGCCGCAGCCGCAGGGCGCTCTGGATCAAGGGAGAAACGTCGGGCCACACCCAGCGCGTCACCGACATCCGCCTGGACTGCGACGGCGACACCGTGCTGTATCGTGTGGTGCAGGAGGGGCCGGCCTGTCACACCGGGACACCCACCTGCTTCGCCACCGAAGTGGGTCCCGATGGCGGAACCGCACCGGGGGCAGACCCCGGTGGCCACCTGCTGTCGCGGCTGGCGCGGACGATCGCGTCCCGCGCCGCCGACCGCACCCCGGGATCGTACACCGTCGCCCTGCTGGATCACGGAATCGCCAAGATCGCGCAGAAGGTCGGCGAGGAAGCGGTGGAGGTGGTCGTCGCCGCCACCGCCCAGGATGAGGCACGGCTCGCCAGTGAGGCCGCCGACCTGCTCTTTCATCTACTCGTACTATTGCGTGCGCGGGGCGTCGGGCTGGATGACGTCCTGGGTGCGCTGGAAGCAAGGGAGAAGTAGGCGGGGTGGTTGGCTGGCAGCTGTGCGCTATCAGCTCTCCGCGGTCCGAGTGCCCGGCATGGATGCGGCGGGACTCTGCGGGATCGGACAACGGATAGCGGACAGCAGATAGTCGGCCGCCGATTTCCGACCGTCACCATCATCATGGCATTCGTCCACCTCCATACCCACTCAGAGTACTCCCTGCTCGACGGAGCCAACCGGCTCCCCGAACTGGTGGACCACGTCCTCAAGCTGGGAATGGACAGCCTCGCCGTCACCGACCACGGTAACCTGCACTGTGCCTGGTCATTCTACGAAGAGGCCAAGGCCCGCAAGCTCCGCCCCATCCTCGGCTTCGAGGCGTACCTCGCCTTCGGCCCCCGCACCGCCCAGCAGAAACCGTCGTGGGCGCCAGCGCAGTACTCCCATCTGGTGCTGCTGGCCCGCAACCGCGAGGGCTACCGCAACCTGGTCCGGCTCTCCTCCATCGGCTACCTGGAGGGCTTCTACCGCCGCCCCCGCATCGACAAGGAAGTGCTGGCCCAGTACAGCGAGGGGATCACCGGCCTCGCGGCCTGCCTCTCCGGTGAGATCGCGCTGTGGCTCCGGCAGCAGAACTACGAGGAAGCCCGGAAGTCGGCGGAGTGGTTCGCCACGACCTTCGGGCCGGAGCACTTCTGGCTCGAGGTCCAGAGCCACGGCATCCCCGAGGAACAGGTGGTTACGGAGGGGATGTTCCGGCTGGGACAGGAGCTCGGCCTTGGCGTCGTGGCCACCAACGACGCCCACTACCTGAAGCGGGAGGACGCTGAGGCGCATGACGTGCTGCTGGCGATCGGCACCGGCGCGGAGCTGGACGATCCCAAACGATTCCGCTTCACCGGGCAGGAATCGTACGTCAAGTCGGAAGCGGAGATGAGCCGGCTGTTCCGGGATCATCCTGAAACCCTGGCCAACACCCAGCTGGTGGCCAACGCCTGTGAGTTCAGCTTCGAGAAGAAGTACTTTCTCCCCGGCTTCCCCCGTCCCGAGGGCTACGCCACCGATGAGGCGCTGCTGGAGTCGCTGGCCACGCGGGGGGCGCAGTCGCGCTATGGCACCCCGCTCCCGGCGCACGTACAGGAGCGGTTGGACTACGAACTGGGCGTGATCAACACCGCCGGCTATGCCGGCTATTTCCTGATCGTCCAGGATTTCATCGCCGCGGCCCGGGAGCGCGGCATCCCGGTGGGGCCGGGCCGCGGGTCGTCGGCCGGTTCACTGGTGGCCTACGGGCTGGGCATCACCAACGTGGACCCGCTCAAGTTCGACCTGCTGTTCGAGCGGTTCCTGAATCCCGAGCGAGTCTCGATGCCGGACATCGACGTGGACTTCTGCTTCGAGCGCCGTGGCGAGGTGATCGAGTATGTCCGCCAGCGATACGGCCGGGCCAGCGTCGGCCAGATCATCACCTTCGGCACGCTCAAGGCGCGCGCGGCGGTGAAGGACGTCGCGCGGCTGCTGCGCATCCCCCCCGGCGATGCCGACAAGCTCACCAAGCTGATCCCCTCGGGGCCGGCGTACGCCCTTACCGTGGAGGAGGCCCGCAAGAAGGTCCCGGAATTCCGCGACCTGGTCGACGGCAACCCCCTGTACGAGCGTTGCGTGCAGCTGGCGAGCCGGATCGAGGGCATCTCCCGACACGCCTCGGTGCACGCCGCCGGCGTGGTCATCGCGCCCGGCCCGCTGCGCGAATACGTGCCGGTCTGCACCGCCCCGACCAAGGGCGCGGGCCAGGCCGCCGAGGGCGAGGACGCCATCATCACTCAGTTCGAGATGGGGCCGCTGGAAAAGGTGGGCATGCTCAAGATGGACCTGCTCGGCCTGAAGACGCTGACGGTCATCTTCGACGCCGTGCGCATGATCCGGGAGCGACACGGGCGCGCGCTGGACATGGACAGCCTGGACCTGGAGGACCCCGAGGTCTACAAGGTGCTCCGGGCGGGGCGCACCGCGGGCATCTTCCAGTTCGAGTCGCCGCTGGCCACGGAGACGCTCCGCAGCATGAAGTGCGACCGGTTCGACGACCTGGTCGCCTCCAATGCCCTGCTCCGCCCCGGCCCGCTGGACGCCGGCATGCACCTGGTGTTCATCAAACGGAAGCTCGGCCAGGAGAAGGTCAGCTACCCGCACCCGCTGCTGGAGGAGGTCCTCAGGCCCACGTACGGCGTCATCACCTACCAGGAACAGGTGATGCGGATCGCCAACGTGCTGGCCGGCTACTCCCTGGCCGAAGCCGACGTGCTCCGCAAGGCTGTCGGCAAGAAGGACCAGGAGCTGATTGACGAGGAGGTCGGCCGCTTCATCGAGCGGGCGGTGGCCAAGGGGATCACGCCCCGGCTGGCCGAGGAGCTGGGCAGCCAGATCAAGACCTTCGGGCGCTATGGATTCAACAAGTCGCACTCAGTGGCGTATTCGGTGCTGAGCTATCAGACCGCCTGGCTCAAGACGTACTACCCGGCGGAGTTCATGGCGGCGCTGCTATCGTCGGAAATCGGCAGCACCGACAAGGTGGTGCAGTACATCAACGAGGCGCGTGAGCTGGGCATCGAGGTGCTGCCACCCGACGTCAACGAGTCGGGATTCAAGTTCACCGTCACGGGGGACCGGCGCATGCGCTTCGGGCTGGGGGCGGTGCGCAACGTCGGCCGGGGGGCGATCGAGTCGATGATCACCGCCCGCACGACCTCCCCCTTCACCAACCTGCGGGATTTCGCCCAGCGGGTGGACCTGCGGCTCTGCAACAAACGGGTGGTGGAGTCGCTCATCGCGGCCGGCGCCCTGGACGGCCTCGGCGGGCACCGGGCCCAGCTCACCCAGGCGCTGGACGAGGTACTCCGGGAGGCGCAGCTGCTGCAGCAGGAGCGAGAGGTCGGGCAGGCCTCGCTCTTCGGGGAGGGGCCCTCCTCTGGGCGACCAGCCGCCGCCCCACTGCCGGAGATGCCCGACTGGAGCGAGCAGGAGCGCCTGGCCAAGGAGAAGGAAGTCATCGGCTTCTTCATCTCCGGCCACCCGCTGGAGCGGTTCCGGGCCGAGGTGGAGGTGTTCGGGTCCCGGACCACCGCGACGCTGACCGAGTGGAGCGAGCACCAGATCACCATCGCCGCCGTAATCACCCAGGTGAAGCGCCAGATCTCCAAGAAGAGCGGGAAGGAATACGCCCGGCTCACCCTGGAAGACTTCCACGGCACCGCCGAGGCGATCGTCTTCCCCGAGGCCTGGTCCCGGCTCAACCAGGTGATCCGGGACGATCTGGCGGTGCTGCTCACCGGAGGTTACAGTGCCCGCGATCGAGGTGAGGACCGGGCCCCGTTCGTGGTCGAGGCAGCTCGGCCGCTCGAGGAACTGCTGCAGGCGGGCGCCCTCGGCCTGGCCCTGCGCTGGAGCCTCTCCGACGCCCCTGCCACCGAGGCCCTGGAACAGGCCGTAGCCCTGTGCAGCCGTCACCCGGGCCCTGCCCCGCTCTATATTGAATGGAGCGACGGCAACGGCGAACGCCTGCGGGCCCGCTCCCGACGGCTCCGCGTCGCACCGGATGAAGAGCTCGTTGGCGGCCTGCGTCGGCTGCTGGGACCGGAAGCGGTGGGGTTTGTGAAGGCAGGGTAGAACAGCGATCCGCTAACAGACCGCGGATAGCCGATAGCTGATAGCCAAGTTCGTCCCCCGAAGCCAACAGGCGCCATGGCCTCCAACTACGTGCTGGACTTCGAAAAGCCGCTGCAGGAGCTGGACCGCCAGATCGAGGATCTGCAGCGGCTGGGCGAGGAACGCCAGCTTGACGTTACCGAGGAGACTCGGCTGCTGCAGACCCGGCTCGACGCCCTGCGCACCGAGATCTACCGGTCCCTGACGCCCATGCAGCGGGTGCAGGTGGCCCGCCATCCCCGGCGGCCCTACACGCTGGACTACCTGAGCACCATCTTCACCGACTTCATCGAACTGCACGGCGACCGGCAGTTCCGCGACGATCCGGCCATTGTCGGCGGCTGGGCCCGGCTGGCCGGCCTGTCGGTGATGGTCGTCGGGCATCAGAAGGGCCGGGACACCAAGGAGAACATCAAACGGAATTTCGGCATGGCCCATCCCGAGGGCTACCGGAAGGCGCTCCGCCTGATGAAGATGGCGGCCAAGTTCGATGCTCCCGTTATCACCCTGATCGACACTCCCGGCGCCTACCCCGGTCTCGGCGCGGAGGAACGCGGCCAGAGTGAAGCCCTCGCGCGGAACATCATCGAGATGGCCGCACTGCCCACGCCGATCGTGGCGGTGGTCATCGGTGAGGGTGGCTCCGGCGGCGCCCTGGCGCTGGGCACCGCCGACCGGATCCTGATGTTCGAGAATTCGGTGTACTCGGTCATCACGCCCGAGGGGTGCGCCGCAATCCTGTGGAAGGACTCCTCCCAGCGGGAGCGGGCGGCGGATGCGCTGAAGCTGACCGCCCAGGACCTGCTCCAAAGCAAGCTGATTGACGAGGTGCTCGAGGAGCCGATGGGGGGCGCGCATCTCGACCCCGACGCCACCGGTGAGGCCCTGCGTGAGGCGCTGATCCGCCATGTCAACGAACTGCGCAAGGTCCGGCCAGAGAAGCTGGTGCGCCGGCGAGCGGAAAAGTTCAGCGCCATGGGCGCCTACTCCGAGGCCTGATGCCCCAGACCGTCGAAGTTCGTTTCAAGGGCATCCGCCGGGACTTCTTCCTCTGGCCTGACGACCGGGAACCCCTGCGCCTGCGTGACCCGGTCGTGGTGCCGGCCGAGCGGGGCCACGACCTGGGCCGGGTGCAGTCGGCCGGCGCCGCGGCGGACAAGAAGTGTGGCAGCTGCTCCTCCTGCGAGGTCGGCGCCCAGATCAAGGAGGGCCATGCCGGCGGGCGGGTCGTGGAGGACTCCGCGCCGACGGAGGCGCAGGAGGACGGCGTCGTCCCGGTGGAGCTCCCGGTCGAGGTCCCCGATTCCGCCCCGCCACCGGCCTCCGCCACCCCGAAGCTCCGCGCCGTACTCCGCCGCGCCACCACCGAAGATGTTCACACCAGCAATGAGCTCCGCCGGGCCGAGGAGGACGTCCGGCGCCAGGTGGTGGAGAAGATCCGGCAGCACAAGCTGGACATGAGGGTGAGCGACACCGAATGGCAGTGGGACCGCACCAAGCTCACCGTGTACTTCACCGCCGAAAAGCGGGTGGACTTCCGGGCGCTGGTGCGGGACCTGGCTTCGATGTTTCGCACCCGCATCGAGCTCCGCCAGATCGGGGTCCGCGACGAGGCAGCCCGGCTGGGGGGCGTGGGTCGCTGCGGCCGGGAGTACTGCTGCTCGACCTGGCTCAAGGACCTCTCCCCGATCAGCCTGGCGCTCGCCAAGGATCAACACCTCTCGCTCAACCCGACCCAGATTTCCGGCGGCTGCGGCCGGCTGCTCTGCTGCCTGAAGTACGAGCACGAGTTCTACGTGGCGGCGCGGAAGCGCTTTCCGCGTGAAGGCAAGACGCTGCTCACCCTGCAGGGGTCGGAAAAGGTGGTCGCGGTGGACATCTTCCGCGAACGGGTCTTTCTGCGCGGGGAGGGAAACGCCTCCCGCATCATTCCGCTGGTGGACCTGCGCGAGGAACAGGAAGAGGCCGACCGGCGCCGCTCCGAATCGGGCGGTGTCGAGGCCGCCCAGTCCGTGGCGCCGGATCGCCGTCCGGCCTCCCCGCCACGCCGGGAAGATCGGGCGCCCGCGCCCCGGCGCCCGCCGAGAGAGGAACGCCCCGGACCTCGCGCGGACGCACCAGCACCCCCGGCGGCCACCCCGCCCGCAGCGCCCGCGCCGGGCGCCGCTCCCGACCGGCCCGGCGCCACGCCCCGGCGGCGGCGGCGCCGCGGCCGCCGGGGCCGAGGCGGCGGGCCTGCTGCACCACCTCCCGCCTCCGAGAGCTGAGTGCCCCGGTTCTTCATCACCACGGCCATTGACTATGCAAACGGCGACCCCCACATGGGGCACGCGTTCGAGAAGGTCGGGGCCGACTGCATCGCGCGCTACCGCCGCCTCCGGGGCGACACGGTCTGGTTTCTCATCGGGATGGACGAACACGGGCAGAAGGTGGCCCAGACCGCCGCCGACCGCGGCGTGACTCCGCTGGCGCTGGCCGATGAGGTGGCGCAGGCGTTCCAGCAGACCTGGCGGGACCTCGGCATCTCCCACGATCAGTTCATCCGGACCACTTCCCGCCCGCACCACGAGGGAGTGCGCGAGCTCATCGAGAAGATCTTCGCGACCAATCCCGACGACTTCTACGAGCGGAGCTACACCGGACGCTACTGCATCGGCTGTGAGGCGTTCAAGACGGACGCGGACATCGTGGACGGCCAGTGCGCCCTCCATCCCACCCGCAAGCTGGAAGACGTCGAGGAGCGCAACTGGTTCTTCCGCCTCTCGAAGTATCAGGGCTTCCTGGAGCAGCTGCTGGCCGAGCACCCCGAGTTCGTCCAGCCCGAGATCCGGCGGAACGAGATCCTGGGCCTGCTCCGGCAGGGGCTCGAGGATGTATCCGCCAGCCGGAGCCGTTTCGACTGGGGCATCCCGTTCCCCCGACCCATCAGCACCGGCGAGGTGCAGACCACCTACGTCTGGTTCGACGCCCTGCCCAACTACTGGACGGCGGCCCGCTTCGCCGGGTCCCGTGCCGCCTGGCCCGCCCAGCTGCACGTGATCGGCAAGGACATCACCCGCTTTCACTGCGTCATCTGGCCGGCGATGCTCAAGGCAGCCGGGGAGCCGCTGCCGGAGCAGGTCTGGGCCCATGGATTCATCTATTACGGCGGTGACCGCTTCTCCAAGAGCGCCGGCGTGAAGCTGGACCTGCGAGAGGCGATGGCCCGCCACGGCCCCGACGCGCTGCGCTACTTCCTGCTGCGCGAGGTGGGATTCAGCAACGATGGCAACTTTACCTGGGAGCGTTTCGACGAGCGGTATACCGCCGACCTTGCCGACGGGCTCGGCAACCTCGCCAGCCGGGCCCTGGCGATGATCGAGAAGTATCGCGGCGGCCGGGTTCCCGCCGCCGCCGCCCTCACCAGCCTGGACCAGGCCGGCGGAGAGGTAGTCGCGCGCTACAGCACAGCGATGGATGTCCTGGACCTCCGCGGCGGCGCCGAGCTGGCCTGGGAACTGGTCACGTCGGCCAACCAGTACATCGTGCAGGTGGCCCCCTGGACCCTCGCCAAGCAGGGCCGGGACGCCGATCTGGACCAGGCCCTCGCCGCCTTGGCCCGCTGCCTCATCCGGCTGGCGGTACTTGTTTCCCCCTTTATGCCGGGCAAAGCGGCAGAACTCTGGCACCACCTCGGGCTGGAGGGGGCGGTTTCCGAGGCATGGGCCCGCACCAGCGCCCCGGGAGGCGCCGGAACCGCAGTGAGAAAGCCGGACGGATTGTTCCCCAAACCACCCCATCCAAATCCTTGACAGTCAAGTACTTGGCAGTGAGCCAGGACACTTGACACCCCCTGTCCCGGGGGCCATACTATCGCGCGCTCAGGCCGCCACCTGCGGCTTCCCCCTCATTTGGGCACGGTATTTCCTTAACGATCCGGGGTAGTTCCGGCTCGTACCCAGGGGTTGTCATGTCGAAGCGGAAGTGGACCATCGTGCTGGTGCCTCCGGGCTCCGGCGCCTCGAGAATGATCGAGGTGTCACAGCGGCTGCTCAAGGCAGCGGCCAGCATCGGCGTGGTCCTCGGTCTGACCGCTTTGGCCCTTGGTTATGGAACCGTCTCCCGCTCGGTGGACCTGGAGCGGGCCGCCCGGCTGGAGCGGGAGAACGCCCAGCTGGCCCAGCAGATCGGCCAGCTCCAGGGGCAGCTGCTGGATCTGTCGGACACCCTCAGCACCATTGCCCGGCGCGATGTCCGCATCCGCCTGCTGGCCAACCTCGAGCCCAACGACCCCAGCGTGCAGCAGGCCGGGATCGGCGGGCCGGCGGGCCCCTCAGGCAAACTGGCCCCGGCCGGAGTCCTCGGCCGCCGCGCCAGCGAGGTCCGGGTTGATCTTGGGGCCCTTATCCGCCGGGCCAACCTCCTGGCAGCTTCCTACGATGAAGCGGGCGACAGCCTGGAGCTCCACCGCGACCGGCTGGCCGCGATGCCCTCGATCATGCCTACGGCCGGCTGGCTCTCCAGCGCGTTCAGCCGTATGCGCGAGCATCCGGTGCTGCACTACGCCCGGCCCCACGAGGGCATCGACGTCACGGCGCCCACCGGCACGCCGATTCAATCCCCCGCCGCCGGCTCCGTGGTGTACGCGGGCTGGGAGGCTGGTTATGGCAACGTGGTCGAACTCGACCACGGCTTCGGTATCCGGACCCGGTTCGCCCACGCCTCGAAGGTGCTCGTCCGGCGGGGCCAGCGGGTGGACCGCAGCCAGCTCATCGCCGAGGTGGGCAATACCGGCCTGGCCACTGGCCCGCATCTTCACTACGAGGTGCATGTCAACGGCAAGGCGGTCGACCCGCTCCGCTACGTGCTGCCGGACGTGGTGGTGGATTAGGCGATTCGGCGATTCGCGAAACACAAAAGCCCCGCTCAAGACGAGCGGGGCTTTCTGTTGCACTCGAACAACGAGTCGCCGAGCCGCCGAGCCGCCGCCTAGAACTTCACCGCCGGCACCTCTTCCGCCCCGGCTTTGGCCTCGAAGTAGGGCCGCGGGGTGCTGTGGCCGAACATCTTGGCCGTCAGGTTGTAGGGGAAGGTCCGGATGTAGCTGTTGAACTGGTTGACCGCATCGTTGTAATCCTGCCGGGCGGTGGCGATCCGGTTTTCGGTGCCGGTCAGTTCGTCCTGGAGCGCCCGGAAGTTGGCGTCGGACTTGAGCGCCGGGTAGTTCTCCACCACCGCCAGCAGCCGGCCCAGCGGCGCGTTGAGGGCCTGGTTGGCGGCGGCCATGTCCTCGAGGTTGCCGCCCTGGATGGACCCTGCCAGCCGGGCCCGGGCATTCGCCACCTCGGTGAAGATCGTCATCTCCTGCTTGGCAAAGCCCTTGACGGTCTCCACCAGGTTGGGGATCAGGTCGGCCCGGCGCTGCAGCTGGGCAGCGATCTGTCCCTGGCCGCGGTTGACCTGCTCGTCCAGCGCCTGAATCCGGTTATAGCCACAGCCGCTGGCGCCCACTGTGAGGGCGGCGAGCAGGACCCATCGTGAGGTACGCATCATCCCCGATCTCCAGTCTGAAAGTGATCCACGAAGCGCGCCGCCGATTCGACGGCCACAAGGTACCCCCGCATGTCGGCCGGGGAGCAGGCCCAGTCCTTCACCCCCCGGCGGGTAACGATGCGCGCCAGATGGTCGCCGTCGAAGCCGGCGGTCCGTCCCGCGGCCTGCACCAGGTCCACCGGGTCGGCCGGCGGCTCCTGCCCCGACAGCAGCAGCAGGCCGCGCAGGAGGAACAGGACCGTCGAGATGCTGCGACTGGCGAACTGGCCCAGCCTGGTGCTGTCCTCGTGCATCAGGGAATAGGCCTGCCTCAGGCGGAGCAGTTTGCCACGCAGCTCCCGTTCGAGCGCCTGACGCAGGTCCTCCGGCTGGACGGCCAGTCCCGCGAGCGGGTCGGCGCCGTGAAGTACCCGGTAATGCGCCCGCATCTCCGCGATCTCCAGCGGATAGGCGTCGGCGGAGCGCTGCCACTCGGCGCGGGTCATGAGCAGGGGAAGCTCCCCTGCCCGTTCACGCCAGCGAGACAGCGGTCCGTGCAGCCGCTCTAGCGTGTCGGTCCCGAGAGCGTCCACGATCAGCACCACATTGATGTCCGACCAGCCCGGAAGATACTGGCCGCGGGCCGCAGACCCGTGCAGCACCGCGGTGTAGTCGCCCAGGGTGGCGCCATCGAGGTCCGCCACCAGCTGGGTTATGGCCTGCTCGAGATCGCTCATCGCCGGTCTCCTAGAAGCTCCGTCCCGCACCGCCGCCGCTGAAGCCGCCGCCACCGCCGAAGCCACCGAACCCACCGCCTCCGCCACCACCCCAGCCGCCGCCACCACCCCAGCCGCCGCCGCCCCAGGTGATCGGCGGGCCCCGCCGGCGCCGGCCGCGTTTCCCGCCGCTGGAGAGCGAGGACAGCACGATCATCACCAACACGAGGATGACGAAGATGACCAGCGGGTTGAAGGCCCTCACCCTGATCACCCCCGCCCTGGAACGGATCGGCGGCCTCCAGGGTGGAATCGCTGACGCCGTAGCCGCGGGCCGTCACCGCCGCGATGGCGCGGGTCCCCAGGACCAGCGCGTCGCCCCAGCGCCCCTCGCGGAGCTCCGGCAGCATCAGGTCGGTGATTCGCCCCGCCGTGGCATCGGTGATGATTCCCTCGATGCCCCGGCCGGTGGCGATGTAGACCTCGCCGCGATGGTCCGCTGTGCGCGGGACCAGCAGCAGCACCACGCCGGCATTCCGCGCCGAGTCACCGATCTCACCCCGGCCGCCGACGCCCCAGGCCCGGCCGATCGCCAGTGCCACGTCTCCGGGCGCCTGGTCCTCGATAGTGGGCAGGGTCACGACAGCGAGTTCGGCCCCGGTGGCGGTCCGGAGCCGGGCGGCGAGGTCGTTGATGCGGGACGCGGCCTCAGGGGCCACGATGTGGGCCGCGTCGGTCAGGTAGTCGCTGGGCCGCTCCGGGTAGAGCCGCGCAATGCGCGGGTTCTGGGCGGCCAGCAGCGCCGGCAGCAGTTGTAGCAGCCACAGGGCGCGGGTAGCTTTCCGCACTCCTTGCTGAAGCCGGTTGCCCGTGACCCGCTGGATGCCCCTGTTGTTGCTCTCGCTGGCCGCCTGCGATGGCCGCGAGGTCACAATCGAAGTCGCCATTCCTGGCCCTGATTCCGTGGACGCGCCAGTCGCCCGGCTCGGACTCGTCGCGCTGTCCTATGATCGCGACAGCGTGCTGCGGTCGCTGGAAGCGGCCAACCCTCGTCCGGTGGCCCTGACCCGCCCGCTCGACAGCCTGTTCGCGCTGTTCCGGGCTCCCTTCGCGGCCTACGCCCGCGCCGCGTACAACGTCCAGACCCTGGAGCGCGGGCTCAACCGGCTCGGACAGCGGCTCGATTCGCTGCCCCGCGGCAGCGCCGAGTACGATTCGCTCTACCGCGGCTTTGCCACCGGCTCCGACAGCCTGAAGCGGGCCCGGGACCGCAGGGACCAGGCCCAGCGTACCCTCGCCGTGGCCCGCAATCGCCTCGGCCCGACGCTGGACAGCCTGCGGCGACTCATGGCGCGATGGGAAGATAGCACCTATCGGGAGTACGGCAGCATCACCTCGCGTCTCAGCAGCAGCCTGGGCCGCGAGGCGATCGCCGACAGCACCGACGCCTGGGGCAAGGCCACCCTGAAGCTCCCGGCCGGCGACTGGTGGATCTACGCCCATTCCTGGGACGCGTGGGATCCCAACAGTCAGTGGTACTGGAACGTCCCGGTCAGCGGCAACCGGGTGGTGCTGGACCGCAGCACCGGCCGCCGGATTCCGCGCTACTGAGAGGACTGATGCGCACACGTACCGCGTTGCTGATTACCCTGCTGGTCGCACTCGGCGGTACGGCGCTGCTGGCGGCCTTCCGGCGCCCGCATGGCGGAGCGGCGGCCGCGCAGGCGGACCCGCTCCACACCCAGCGCACGAAGGGCGACGCCAAGGCGGCCATCACGGTCTACGAGCTGTCCGACTTCCAGTGCCCCTACTGCCGCCGGCTGGCCATTGAGACCTTTCCGCTCATCGAGCGCGAGTTCGTCGCCACCGGAAAGGTGCGCTGGATCTTCCTCAACCTGCCGATCACCTCGATCCATCCCAACGCCCTCCCCGCGGCCGAGTTTGCCATGTGCGCCGCCCGGCTCAACAAGTTCTGGCCGGTCCACGACCTGATCTTCAAGTATCAGGAGAAATGGGCCCCGCTCAAGGACCCGGCCCCGTTCCTGATGACCCTCGCGGACTCGGCCGGCATCCCGCGCGCCGACATTCTGCCCTGCCTGGAGCGGCACGAGACTCGGGACATCATCAAGGCGGAGAGTGAAGGCGCGGCCAAGTCCGGGGTGGCCAGCACGCCCACCATCTACGTGGAGGGCGCCGGGCTGATCCCGGGGGCACAGCCGATCGCCATTTACCGTCAGGTGTTCGATTCTCTGTGGAAAGACCGGACCAGACAGTAGGCCCCGATCGGGGAGGCGGCCCGCCCGGCTACTGCCGCAGGGCCAGGAAGACGTCGTAGAGGGCGTGGGTCCACGCCGCGATGCCGAACCCCCTGAGCAGGAAGAGCGCGCTCAGCAGCAGCCCCGCCACCATCCGGAAGACGAACGATCCCAGCTCGAGTGGATCGCCCAGCGGGCCGATGTAATGGAACGCGCTGAACAGGAACGCGCCGACGACCGTCGCGAAGGCCCCAGCGCTCCACGGCCGCCAGCCGAACCAGCCCAGCGCCATCCGCGCCAGCGCCGCCACCAGCACCACCCGGAACAGCAGCTCCTCGTAGAACCCCGCGCCCAGTGACACCATCAGCTCGGCCGGCAGGCTGAGGGCGGTCCCCTGCCAGGCGCTGAGCGCGCCCGGCCCCTGGAGCAGGAGCCCGGTCAGCGCACTGGTGACTCCGCCGAACAGCAGGGCATACACCACCGACTCCCCCACCATCCCGCCGAAATAGGCGGCCCGCGGCGATCCGCTCTTCTTCCAGTCCCGGGCGACCAGCGCCAGGCCGGTGCCCAGCACCACGACGGCGAAGATCGTGAGGCCCATTCTGCCCCCCAGCAGCACGAAGAGGCTCTTCAGCAGCACGTCGGCGCCGTTGCGCACCCCCACCTGCCCCGCAATGAAGTGGGCCAGCAGCTCGTAGAGCGCCAGCAACGGCAGGGCAAAGAGGAGGCTGTAGCGCGGCGCCCGGGTGGCCCGCCAGTACTCGGTCATGCGGGAAGATAGGGCCGCCCCCGCCCGTTCCTGAAGGGTGCCGATCCCGGACGTGGAAGGGGCCCGGCTGCTTTCGCGGCCGGGCCCCTTCGATGTGCATCGGACTCGAGGCGATCCCCCGGGTCAGACCGGCCGGGCGTGTGGCCCCGGCCCTCCTGAGATCAGTAGCTCACCAGGCGACCGCTTGCCCTGTTCGAGCTGCCGATGCAACTGTCACTAGACAATGGATCACCTCCTCTCAAACGGGTGGAACTGCGGGCGGACGGCTGAATCGTATAATTGGCCGGGGACAGCCACAAGGTGGGCCACGGGACGGCACTCCGACCGGCCCGGCTAGATTGCGGACCATGGCCTCACCGCCGTTCCCCTATCGCCTGCTGTCCCGGTCGCTGCGGGCGCTCCTCCCCCTGGCGGCGTGGTGGAGCCCGCGGCTCGCACAGGGACTGCAGGGCCGCCGGGAGAGCTCCCGTGCCATCGCGGCGTGGGCCGCGGGTGATCAGCACCACGCGGTGCCGGTCATCCACCTCCACGCCGCGTCAGCCGGCGAACTCCGCCACGCCGAGCCAGTCCTGGCGCGACTCCGCCAGCTCCACCCCGACTGGCGCTGGGTCGTCACCTGGTTCAGCCCCTCGGCCATCCCCTTCGCCGCCGAGGTGCCGGCGGAGCTGCGGGGCTACCTCCCGTGGGACACCGCCGAGGAGGTCGCCGCATTCCTTGATGCGGTGCGGCCGCGGGCCACTCTCGTGAGCCGCCTGGACCTCTGGCCCACCTTCGCGGCCGAGGCAGATCGCCGCCGAATCCCGGTGGTGCTCATCGCGGCGCAGCTGCGCGCGGAGAGCCGTCGCCTGCATCCGCTCGCCCGCCGCACCATGCGCCAGACGTACCGGGACGTGGCCGCGGCGGCGGCGGTCGGTCCTGAGGATGTTGACCGTCTCGCCGGGCTCGGCATCCCGCGTGACCGGATCACGGTCGCGGGAGACCCGCGGGCCGATCAGGTGCGCGACCTGGTCGCCGCCCAGCGTCCCGCCGTCCGGTGGTCGGCCCTGACGGGTGAGTGCGGCGCTGGTGGCCGGCTCCACCTGGCGGCAGGACGAGGCGGTACTCCTGGAGGCCTTCCTGCAGGTCCGGGCCCGCCATCCGGCCGCCCGGCTGATCCTGGCACCGCATCGGCCAACGGATGGGCACCTCGAGGCCCTGGCGGCCCGAACGGCCCGGCTCGGGCTGCCGGGCCCGGTCCGGTTGGCCGAGGCCGGCGCCGGCGACTCGCTGGTGGTTCGTCGACGAGGTGGGGCCGCTCGCCGCGCTTTACGGGATCGGCCGGGTGGCCTACGTGGGAGGTGGATTCGGCTCGGCCGGGCTGCATTCCGTGTTGGAGCCCGCCGCGTGGAGCCTGCCGGTGCTGGTGGGACCCCGATGGGCGGAAAGCCGTGAGGCCGCTCGCCTGGCGGTGGCGGGCGGCCTCGTCCCGCTGCCGGAGGCCGGGGCGGCCGAGCGCCCTGGCGGACCAGTGGGATCGGTGGCTGCAGGATGAAACCGCCCGCACAACCGCTGGTGCGGCGGCGCGGGCGGTGGTCGAGGCTCAAGCCGGGGCGGCGGACCGGACCGCGGCGGTGGTGGAATCGGCGCTGGCCGGCTACTGACCGACCACGACCCCCTCATACGTCACCGAGCGCGGCGCGATGAGCCCCGCCGTGAGCCCGGTGATGAGCAGGTCGGTGAACCGGCTCCGCACCCGGATCTTCACGTCCGCTATCTGCTTGCCGTCCACCAGCTGGGCCGCGAGCGCCTGCTTGAGCGACGGCTGCGAGACCCTGAAAAGGCCCCAGAAGGCATAGGTGGCCTTGCCGTTCACCTTGAAGGGAGTGCCCACTGCCGGCGTCTCGGCGGCGCTGGCGAGGGTGGCCGGCACGCCCAGAGCAGTGGCGTCGAAGCTGATGGCGCAGCCGCCGGTCAGCAGGGCGAGAACCAGCGGGAGCCAGCGCGCGATGCGGGGCACAAGGGGAACCGGTGACAGGTGGATCAGAGCCCGGGGATCTTGACGGAGTAGTTGATCCCCGCGCTGAGCACGGAGGGGTTCACGCCGTTGCCGGCGAAGGTGCGGTCGTAGGCCACGCCGAAGCCGATCCCGCCCAGCAGGCTGAAGTCAACCCCGCCGCTGAGGCCGAAGTTGGTCTCGGTGTCATCGTTGAGCAGGGTGCCGGAGACCTTGATGATATCGAGCCGCGGCGCCAGCCACGGCTTGATGGCCAATGCCGGGTTGGGAATCTTGAGGGCGAAGCCCAGTCCCACCGGGGCGTGCAGCACCTTGACCCCGTCATTGTCGGTGTACTCCGCACCACCCTGCAGCGTGACCGAGAGCGGAATCAGCGGGCCACCGAAGATCTTCAGGTTGAGGAAGCCGCCGAGGCCGGTTTGCGACCCAATGCCCCGCCACCTTCGGATCCCAGCGGGACACTACGGCGCTCACTCCGAACGGACCCAGGCCGAGGGCCCCACGCACGCCAAAGGCGGTCCCTTTCCCGTAGTCCGCATCGGGGAACCCAACCACTGCGCCGATCGTCAAGCCGCTCGAGACACCGGCATTGTGCACCGGGAGCCCGGTCACCTGGGCCTGGGCCGGGATGGAGATCAGGATCAGGACAGCAACTGCGGGCACAGATCGGAACATGAGACCTCGGTCGGGCAGGTGGTTGGTAAGGCGCCGCAAGCTAGTGATGGGGAAAGGGAGAAGTCAAATCAGGCGCGGCTCGGCGCCGGGAAACTCGAACCCCCCGTGGCAACCGCCGCGGAGGGTCGAAGTGAAACGCCGGTCCGTGCGGCCTATCGATGCCAGGCGAGCCCGACGCCGACACCCTCGATGTCACCGAGAGAGCCGCTGACGCGCACATCAAAGGTGGGGCTGATGGCGATGTCCACGCCGAGACCGAGCCCGAATTGCACGTCATCGAGGAGATCGCCGAAGGTCGGCGCGATTACCGGAGCCACGTACGGCACAAAGCTCACCTTGGAGTTCTCCAACTGCACCTGACGGCCGAGGGTGACGCCAAAGGGGATCAGGAACCCGCTGTTGCCATCCGAAAACAGCGCGCCGAAGCCCAGGGTACCGGAGGCGTCGAGCGGGAAGTCCTGGGTGTGGCGGGCCAGCTGGGCTCGCGCGTCAATCCCTAGGCCGATAATGCTCTTGCCGCCGCTGCCGGTCGGATCGAGGTAGCCTACCGTGAGGCCCCAATCGAAGGTCGGGCGCGCCATGCGGTACTCGCCCTGGATCGCGAGGCTGATGCCCTCGCCGGGGTCGGAGAGGTAGCCGGCCAGTTCGGTCTTCTTGAAGGCGCGGTAGGGGCTCTTGTAGATCGGCGTACCGATCGTCTGGGCCGCCAGACTGGGGGCCAGCAGGGCGGCCACCAGCCCGGCGAAAATGAGGCTACGTCGCATGCGCGAGTCCTTTCACCTGTTCCGCGACCACGCGGACTGTGTTGTTTACCGCCTGGAGGAAACCGCCGTCCACTCGAAACCGGTGCGTCGCGCCCCCGGCCTGCACTGTCAAAGTACCATGGCCCAGCAGGGTCATGAAGGGGGCATGCCGCGGGAGAATGCCCACCTGCCCGTCGTAGGCCGGCGCGGTGACCGCATCGGCGTCGCCATCGAAGATGGCGGCTTCGGGCGAAATGACGGTGACGCGCATCACGCGCTCGCCAGCTTCCGGGCCTTCTCCACGGCTTCCTCGATCCCGCCCACCATGTAGAACGCCTGCTCCGGCAGGTCGTCGAATTCGCCGGAAAGCACCCGCTCGAAGCTCTCGATGGTGTCCTGCAGCTTCACGTACTTGCCCTCGAAGCCGGTGAACTGCTGGGCCACGAAGAAGGGCTGCGACAGGAACCGCTGGATGCGCCGCGCCCGGGCGACGACCAGCTTGTCGTCCTCGGAGAGCTCGTCCATGCCCAGGATCGCGATGATGTCCTGCAGGCTCTTGTACTTCTGCAGGGTGCGCTGCACCCCGATGGCCACGTTGTAGTGGCGCTCGCCGATGTACTGGGGGTCCAGGATCCGGCTGGAGCTGTCGAGCGGATCCACGGCCGGGTAGATGCCCAGCTCGGAGATGGCCCGGGAGAGCACCACCGTGGCGTCGAGGTGGGCGAACGCCGTGGCCGGCGCCGGATCGGTCAGGTCGTCGGCGGGCACGTAGATGGCCTGCACCGAGGTGATCGAGCCCTTCTTGGTCGAGGTGATCCGCTCCTGCAGGTCTCCCATCTCGGTGGCCAGGGTCGGCTGGTAGCCCACCGCGCTGGGCATCCGGCCCAGGAGGGCGGAGACCTCGGAGCCGGCCTGGGTGAAGCGGAAGATGTTGTCGATGAACAGCAGCACGTCCTGGCCCTCGATGTCGCGGAAGTACTCCGCCACCGTCAGGCCGGACAGACCGACCCGGAGCCGGGCGCCGGGCGGCTCGTTCATCTGACCGTAGATGAGCGCGGCCGACTTGAGGACGCCGCTCTCTTCCATCTCCAGGTAGAGATCGTTGCCCTCACGGGTCCGCTCGCCCACCCCGCAGAACACCGATTTACCGCCGTGCCCCTTGGCGACGTTGTTGATCAGCTCCATGATGACGACGGTCTTGCCCACGCCGGCGCCCCCGAACAGGCCGATCTTGCCGCCCTTGACGAACGGGGCGATCAGGTCGACGACCTTGATGCCGGTCTCGAAGATCGAGGTCTTGGGCTCCAGGTCCACGAACTTCGGGGTCTCGCGATGGATGGGCCAGCGCTCGTTGCTGGCTGGAATCGCCGCACCGCCGTCCACCGGCTCGCCCAGCACGTTGAGGATGCGGCCCAGCGCGCGCGTTGCCCACCGGCACGGTGATGGCCGAGCCGGTGTCCACCATCTCCATGCCGCGCACCACGCCGTCGGTGCGTCGACATGGCCACGGCGCGCACCATGTTCTGGCCGATGTGCTGCTGCACCTCGGCCGTGAGCCGGATAGGCAGTGGGCCGCTAGTGTCCTCGATGGTCAGCGCGTTGTAGATCTCCGGCAGCTTCTCCGGCTCGAACTCGACGTCGAGCACGGGGCCGATGATCTGGACGATCCTGCCGACGTTTCTGGTAGCGGTCGTGGTAGCGGTTGCCATCTGGCTGTGATGTCCTGGTTCGGGTGTTGGTTGCTGTCTGGCGGTTTGGCGGCTTGGCGGTTGGCCCACTGACCGCCTAACCGCCTAACCGTCTAACCCTCTAGTGCCGCCGACCCGCCGACGATCTCGGCGATCTCCTGGGTGATCGCCGCCTGGCGCTGGCGGTTGTAGGTGCGCTTGAGAATCTCGTAGATCTCGCCGGCGTTGTCGGTGGCGTTCTTCATGGCCGTGCGCCGGGCCCCGTGCTCCGCCGCCGCCGTCTCCACCAGGCCACGATACACCTGGTTCCTGACGTACAGCGGCAGCAGCTGGGCCAGGATCTCGTCCGCGCCCGGCTTGAGGATGTAGTCGGCCCGGACGCCGCCCGCCCGCTTCTCGGGCGCGGCCACCGGCAGCACCCGGAGCAGGGTCGGCGGGGTGGAGATGGGGGTGTTGAACTTGGCGCAGACGATCTCCACGCTGGCCAGCCGGCCGGCGGAGTACTCATCAATCAGGCCGCTCACCAGCTCGGTGGCATGCGCGACCGTGGGCTTGTCGCCAACGTCGATGCGCTGGGAGGCGGCGCCCCGGCCGATGTACTTGAAGAAGCCGATGCCCTTCCGCCCGACCAGGTGCAGGTCAACCTGGTAGCCCTGCCCTTCCAGCTGCTCGATCCGCTGGCGGGCTTCCTTGATCAGGTTGGAGTTGAACCCGCCCGCGAGACCCCGGTTGGAGGTGACCAGCAGGAGCGCCGCGCGTGACGGCCCGCCCTTCGCGGGCGGCGCCGGCTGCCGCAGCAGCGGGAACCGCTCCGCCAGTTCGGGGGTCACCAGGTCCGCGATCACCTCGGCCAGCGCCGCCGCGTACGGGCGGGCGGCCACCACCCGGTCCTGGGCGCGCTTGAGTTTGGAGGTGGACACCAGCTCCATCGTGCGGGTGATCTTCCGGGTGTTCTGGACGGAGCGCATCCGTCCCCGGAGGGCCTTCGACGACTTGGCCATTACTCAGCCTTGAACATCGGCTTGAAGGCCGCGATGGCCGCCTTGAGCGCGGCGGTGTTGGCGTCGTCCAGCGCCTTCTTGGTCCGGATCCCCTCCAGCACCGCCGGATGGGCGGAGCCGAGGTAGGCGATGAAGTCGGCCTCCCACTTCCGGATGAACCGGACCTCGACGTCGTCGAGATGGCCGTTGGTCACCGCGTAGATGATGGCCACCTGCTGCTCGACCGCGGCCGGGCTGTACTGCGGCTGCTTGAGGACTTCCACGGTGCGGGCGCCGCGGGCCAGCTGCCGCTGGGTGGCGGCGTCCAGCTCCGAGCCGAACTGGGCGAACGCCTCCAGCTCGCGGTACTGCGCCAGCGACAGCCGCAGCGGCCCGGCCACCTGCTTCATCGCCTTGATCTGGGCGTTGCCGCCCACCCGGCTCACGCTGATGCCGGCGTCCACCGCGGGACGGACGTTGGAGAAGAACAGGTCGGTGGTCAGGAAGATCTGGCCGTCGGTGATCGAGATGACGTTGGTCGGGATGTAGGCCGAGACGTCGCCGGCCTGGGTCTCGACGATCGGGAGCGCGGTGAGCGACCCGCCCGGCTTCTTGATCCGGGCGTCCAGCTTCACCACGTTGGCGTCCTCGGAGATCTTGGCGGCGCGCTCCAGCAGGCGGCTGTGCAGGTAGAACACGTCGCCCGGGTAGGCCTCGCGGCCCGGCGGGCGGCGCAGGATCAGCGACAGCTGGCGGTAGGCCGCCGCCTGCTTGGAGAGGTCGTCGTAGACGCAGAGGGTGGCCTTGCCCTCCTCGTACATGAAGTACTCGGCGATGGCGCAGCCGGCATACGGGGCGATGTACTGCAGCGGCGCCGGGTCGGAGGCGCTGGCGCTGACCACGATGGTGTAGTCCATCGCGCCGTGTTCCTTGAGCTTCTCCACCACGGTGGCCACCGTCGAGCGCTTCTGGCCGATGGCCACGTACACGCAGACGACCCCGGTGCCCTTCTGGTTGATGATCGTATCCACCGCGATCGCGGTCTTGCCGGTGCCGCGGTCACCGATGATCAGCTCGCGCTGCCCGCGGCCGATCGGGATCATCGCGTCAATCGCCTTGATGCCCGTCTGCAGCGGCTCCTTCACCGGCTGCCGCACGATGATGCCCGGCGCCACCATCTCCACCGCCCGGGCGCCCGCCGCCGTGATCGGCCCCCGGCCGTCCACCGGCTGACCCAGCGCATTGACCACCCGGCCCAGCATCCCCGGCCCCACCGGCACCTCCAGCAGGCGGCCGGTGCAACGGACCTCGTCGCCCTCCTTGAGCTTGAGGTAATCACCCATGATGACGGCGCCGATGTTGTCGGCCTCGAGGTTCAGCGCCAGGCCGGTGATGACCTCACCGGTGGCCGACACCGAGAACTCCAGCATCTCGCCCGCCAGCGCCCGGTTCAAACCGTAGATACGGGCCACACCGTCGCGAACCTCCAGCACCGTGCCCACCTCGTTGACGTCCACGGAGGCCAGGTCGGCGCTGGCGATTTCCCTGAGCAGGACGTCCTTGAGTTCACCGGGGCGGAGTACGGAATCGGTCGCCATAGTTCTCGCGATTGAGATGGGGTCTGACAGCCTCGGGCACAGCTTGTGAAAAGTATCACAAGGTCGCCATGCAGGCAACGGCGTGGGGATATAACGGGAGCCACAGGGAGGCGGTAGGGGCGGGGCCGCCCTAGACCCGGCTCCGCATCTTGTCTCGGGCAAACGCCGCCAGCACCCCGCGTGGCCCCAGCTCCGCCAGGCCCCGCGTCGTCACCCCGGCGATCCGGCGGGCGGTGGTGGCCAGGTGGCTCGCCGTCGCGAAGCGGAGGATACCCGCGACCGCCCGGACATCGTAGCCGGCATTGCGCAGGAGCGCCGCCGCCCAGGCGACTCGGGTCAGGTCGATGACCCGCTTGAGGTTGGGTGCCCCACCCGCCCCGAACTGGCGGGACAGGTGCTCCCGGGAACAGTCCAGTTCGGCGGCGAGGTCGCTGGTGCGGATGGGCAGGTCCACCCGGTCCAACAGGTACCCCCAGACCCGCTGCTGCAGTGGCTCGGTGAGCCGGAGCATCCGGGGCGCGTCGGCCAGCAGCCGCCGCCGTTCCACTGCGGCCGAATGGCGGACGACCAGATCGCCGGCCACGGCGTCGTCCACGCCAGCCACCACCACGGCGGCGACACCGCCGGCCCGGTATTCCAGCAGGGTCGGCCCGTCATCGGGGCGGAGCTGGGTGAAGACGATCCAGGGGATGTGCGGAAACCTGGAGCGAAGGGCGCCGACATCGCCGGGGTGGCCCGCCGGCGAAAACACCACTGCATCTACCAGCTGCCCTCGCAGGGTGCGCTCCAGCTGGTCGGTGCCCCGGCAGCGCACCAATCGCCACGGGCCCCGGAGCGGGAGGGTCCGCCGAAGCGTCTGGGCCGCCTGGGTGCCCGGGAGGAGAGACGCGACGGCGGGCATTTCAACCTTCGTCGGGGCCGGCCGACCGGCCGGCGGGCGGGGCGGTCGCTTCCTCCGGATCGAACTCGTGGAGTACCCCGGTGGCGGGGTCGCCGGGGCCGGTGTCTTGCGGCTCGCCACCGCGCTTGCGGCCGGGCCCCACGGCGACCAGCGTGCGTGCCATCTCCCCTGCCCGCTTCAGCACCCCGCGGGCGTTGTCGTAGGAGAGGGTGTCGAGCGCCTCCTCCAGCGTCAGCCAGCGATAGTCGGTGATCCCCTCATCCGCCTGCGGCACAACCTCGGCGGCGGGGCTCTCGTACAGGAAGAAGTGACAGAACTTGTGGATGTAGCGCCCCTTGAAGCGGAAGTGCCAGTCAATGATCCGGATGGGCCCGTGGAGCTTGAGGTCGGTGAGCCCGGTCTCCTCCTCGGTCTCCCGGGTGGCCGCCTCGGTCGGTGACTCCGCCCCCTCCAGGTGGCCCTTGGGGAACCCCCAATGCTCATACGGGTCCCGGATGAGCAGGAATCGCGCGCCCCGGTCCGGCTGGCGTCGAAAGACGATGCCACCGGCGGAGACTTCGCGTTCGGGTTTGCGCTTCTTCTTGGGGTGCATGGGCCTTGGGAAGCTATCGGCTATCAGCTATCAGCTGGCGGATCTGCAAATGGCCCGGCGCTTCACCGCCGGGTCCGACGGTCCTGCGCCCGCGAACTGCCACAGCCCCGCAGAGCCGGTCGCTGATAGCCGCGAGCTGACACTAGAACACGGAAAACTTGAAGTACTTCCTCGGGTTCTGCTGAATATCCGCGATCAGGGTTCGCAGATCCTGCATGGTGGCGATGGTCTCGTTGTAGAGCGCCGGGTTCTTGGCGGCGAGTCCCAGAGTGCCTTCGCCCTTCTGGATTCCGGTCAGGACCGAGTCCACGGCAATCAGCGCCCGGACGATGCTGGCTTCCTGCCCGCGGACCGACGAGAGCAGAGTGCGGAGATCGGCCGACGCCAGCCGGAGGTCACCGGTGCCCGCCCGGGCGTTGTTCAGGATGTCCTGCAGCTGCCCATCGGCCGTGGCCGAGTCCACCCGGGCGAGTGTGGCCTCGGCATGCTGGGACGCCGCCTCCACCGCCTCCGACGTCCGCTCCACGTTGTCGGTGACCACGTTGAGCCGGCTGGTCTGGTTCTCGGTGAACCGGACCAGCTTGTTGGCGATGACACCGAAGTCCTTCATGCTCTGCCGCAGCTCGCTGACGGCGGTCGAGTCGAACGTCTCCTGCACCCGCTGGGCAACCGCGGCGATGTCGGTGGCGATCCGGCCCGCCTGCGCGGTCAGCTGCCCCACGTCCGGCAGGGTGGCACCGGGCCAGCGGTCCCCGCCAGGACGCTCGGTCTCCGACAGCATGATCCGCACGTTGGGGTCGTCCTGGGGCTGGTCGCGCGAGACGATCACCGCGTTCCATTCGCCGAACAGGCTCTGTGAGGCGGCGATCACCGCGGGGCGGGGCGGCAGCTCCACGCCCTGGTAGACCCGCAGATCGGCCTCGACAAACTCATCCGCCAGCCGTATCGCCTCCACCCGGCCAACCCGGACGCCGCGGTAGGTGACCGGGGCCCCGGGGGTGAGGCCCCCGACGGTGCGGAACCGGGCCACGTGAATGATCTCGCCGCGGCCGATGTTCGCCTCGGACAGCCACAGGGCGCCGGCTACCACCGCCGCGATGCCGAGCAGCAGCACCAGGCCCACGAGGAATTCGTTGCGCCGCTTCATGCCCGCTCCTCGGCCGGGACCAGCCGGTCGGGATCGAACGGACGCCCCTCGATGAAGTTCCGCACCACCGGATCGTCGGTGTGGCGGATCTCCTCGGTGGTTCCCACCTGGCGGATGCGGCCCTTGTAGAGCATCGCGATACGGTCTCCGACGGTGTAGGCGCTGCGCATGTCGTGGGTAACCACGACGCCGGTGGTGCCCAGCTCCTGCCGGGCCCGGACCATGAGCTGGTCGATTACCGCCGAGGTGACCGGGTCGAGGCCGGTGGTCGGCTCGTCATACAGAATGTAGCGCGGACGCAGGGCAATCGCCCGGGCAATGCCCACCCGCTTGCGCATGCCGCCGGAGAGTTCCGCGGGCATCCGCTCTTCGGCCCCGTCCAGGTCCACCAGCGCCAGGCTCTCCCGGACCCGCGCCTCGACGGCGTCCGCACCCAGCCCCCGCCGAGCCAGCCCCAGGCGGACGTTGTCGCCCACCGTGAGCGAGTCGAACAGCGCGGCGAACTGGAAGACGTAGCCGATCTGCCCCCGCAGCTCGTCCAGCTCGGCATGCTCCAGCTCGTGCACGACCTGGCCATCCACCTCGACCTGGCCGGCATCCGGTGATAGCAGCCCCACGATGTGCTTGAGGCCCACGCTCTTGCCGCTGCCAGAGAAGCCGATGATCACCGTGGTCTGGCCGTCGGGGATGTCGAGGGTGAACCCGTCGAGCACCACCTTGGACCCGAAGGCCTTGTGAACGTCGGAGAAGCGGATCATGGACGGCGGCTCGCCGACTCGGCGCCTCGGCGCCTCGATCGTGGCCCCCGGTGACGGCGCCGCCCCCAAGTCAGGGAGCGTCCCGCCGAGGCGCCGAGCCGCCGAGCCGCCATCATAACAGCGTCAGCGCCCAGAAGGCGTCCAGCACCAGGATGGCCTCGCAGCCGATCACCACCGCGCGGGTGGTGTTGCGGCCCACACCCTCGGCTCCACCCCGGGTGGCGAGCCCCATGAGGCACCCGGCCAGGGTCACCGCCGCACCGAAACTGGCCGCCTTGACCAGGCCGAACCAGATGTCCTTGAACTGATAGAAGAGCCGGAGACCCTTCATGAACTCGAGGGTGGAGAGATCCAGCAGATTGATCGCGGTGATCCAGCCGGCCACAATCCCGACACCCACCGCCAGGGCGGTGACCACCGGGAACATCAGGATGCCCGCCAGCACCCGGGGGACCACCAGGTAGCTCCCGGGGTTGTAGGCGAGGGTCTCCAGGGCGTCCACCTGCTCGGTCACGCGCATGGTGCCCACTTCGGCGGCGATGTTGGCACCCACCCGCCCCGCCAGCGCCAGCCCGGTGAGCACCGGGCCGAGTTCCATCATGATGGTCTTGCCGACCAGCGCGCCGACGAAATAGAGCGGCACCGCGCCGGTGAAGATGTACTTGGAGAGGAGGGAGAGGACGATGCCGGTGAAGACCGCGATGAACAGCGCGATGGGGACGGAGTCCACGCCCAGGCGCCGCATCTGCGGCACGAGATGGGGACCCCAGGTGCGCACGTCGGCGACCGCGCGGCTGCCCTCGACGGCGGCCCGGCCCACGCGCGCGATGGCCCGGGCCACGGGACCCGGACGCGCGGCGGCAAGTGATGCTGGCACGCGGGTGAAACTACGGCGGTGGCGGGGAGCGGCGTAAGGTCGGGGGCGCCGGGCGGGACGTGACGCTCGCCCCGGCTCTACGCGGCGAAGCTCGCCAGCGCGCGCCCGACGTCTCCCTCGCGCAGCCGCTTGAGGGCGCGGTCGCGGAGCTGACGGACCCGCTCACGGGTGACGCCGAGCATCCCGCCGATCTCTTCCAGGGTGTGCTCCCGTCCGCCGTCGAGCCCGAAGTAAAGGCGGAGGACCTTGGCGTCCCGCGCGGGGAGGGTGGTCAGGGCGCCGTCGATCTCCTCGGTGAGGAACTTGTCCATGGCCTGCTCTTCGGCGCTGGACTGGTCGCCGGCCACGAAGCGGTCGATCAGCGAGCGATCGCCATCGGGATCGAGTGGCGCGTCCAGCCGGACGTCGCTGGTGTTGAGCGCGGCCAGGGACTGCACCACTTCCAGCGAGAGGCCGGTGGACTTGGCGATCTCCTCCGGCGTGGGCTCCCGCCGCAGTTCCTGGCGGAGCGCCTCCGCCGTCCGCACGATGCGGGAGAGGTCGGCGGTGCGGTTGAGCGGGACGCGGACCGTCCGGCCCTGGCGGGCGAGGGAGGCCAGGATGGCCTGGCGGATCCACCACACCGCGTAGCTGATGAACTTGACGCCCTGATCGGGGTCGAACTTCCGGGCGGCGGTGAGCAGCCCGACGTTGCCCTCTCCGATCAGGTCGGTGAGGGCCAGACCGCGGTTCTGGTATTTCTTGGCGACCGAGATCACGAACCGGAGGTTGCGCTTGACCAGTTCCTGCATCGCCTCCGGATCTCCGGCCCGCACCAGCCGGGCGATGGCGATCTCCTGCGGCGTGGTCAGCAGCGGCGTCTGGCTGACCTCATAGAGGTACTGGTCCAGGATGTCCCGGTCGGCGTCGTAGACACCCAGCGACTTGGAGGTCTCCCGGCGGCCCCGGCGGGCGCGCTTGGTGGGCTGGTTGTCGATGAGGATCTGCTGCACCGGGGTGAGCTTGACGTCCTTGCGGGGCGCCGCCGGGGCGGCGCTGGACGCGGCACCCGCCTTCTTCCGCGCAGCGGCCTTCGGCTTCGGCGTGGACCCGGTCTCGGCCTTGGCGCTGGTGCCGGACTTGCGCGCACTGGCCGGTTTGCCTGCACTGCCTTCCGGGTTCTTCCCCGTCCGCTTCTTCATGAGCCGGTCTGATCCTCAAGTGCGATGGTAAACGGCCCCGCCTGCTTGACATGCCCTGCGGGAGCCGGGTAGCTTGTCGTGCTCTCCGAAGCCGGGGGAGCCAGCGGGGCGCGCTAATATAATGGGGGCGTAGCTCAGTTGGGAGAGCGCGTGAATGGCATTCACGAGGTCAGGGGTTCGATCCCCCTCGCCTCCACTTCTCTCAGCCCCGTTTGTGGCGCGGACCACTGCGCCTGAAGCAGCGTCTCGGCGCGCGCCGGCCAGATATTCAGTCCCGGGTGCCGCGGGGCCGGCCCGGGCAGTTGCGTCGGGCAGAGCCGGGAGATACAATCCGGCGCGGCGTGCGGGAATAGCTCAGTTGGTAGAGCACAACCTTGCCAAGGTTGGGGTCGCGGGTTCGAGTCCCGTTTCCCGCTCTCGAAAGGCGGCAGAGAGGCCGATCGGGCCGTGGCCGCACCGAAGGAACACAGGACACCGTCGCGGGGTGGAGCAGTCTGGTAGCTCGCCGGGCTCATAACCCGGAGGTCGTGGGTTCAAATCCCACCCCCGCTATTGATGGTCGGACGGACAGACGGTCGGACTGGCAGAGAGACCGACGCACCCCGGTGCCTCCCTGACCACCCGACCGTCTGTCCGTCTGTCCGTCTCAGACGGGCGGTTAGCTCAGTTGGTTAGAGCGCCACGTTGACATCGTGGAGGTCACAAGTTCGAGTCTTGTACCGCCCATCGGGCCCATAGCTCAATTGGATAGAGCATCTGACTACGGATCAGAAGGTTGGGGGTTCGAGTCCCTCTGGGCCCATGTCCCGCCGAGACCCGCTCTGGCGATGATCAAGAGCACCGCACAGCATCACGGGGCGTAGCGCAGCCCGGTTAGCGCGCCTGCTTCGGGAGCAGGAGGTCCCGGGTTCAAATCCCGGCGCCCCGATAACCACACCACAAGAATCGCCGGCGATCGTCCGCCTTCGGACCATTGCCGGCGATTGCCGTTGCCAGCACTGCCGCCCCTCAGCGCCGCTGGGGCTCCGGTTCCGGCGCCGAGCCCGGCAGCGCCGCCCCCTCCGGCAGGTCATAGACGCCCTCATCGAGGTAGGCCACATCCTTGGAGGCACTCGCCGGCCAATCGTCGAGGTCCTCCGGTGAGAAGATCCCGTTCATGTGGGCCATGCCGTCCACCGGCCCGCTGGTGCCGTTGTCGTAGTCGGCCACCAGGCGATAGCGCCGGTGAGCGTGCAGCTTGAGTCCGTCACCCACGATCCCATAGAGCTTGATCGGCATGTGGGTGATCCGGCCGGACGAGTCGCGGGTGGTGGTGATCGCCGCCAGCACCCGGCCGGACACCGACTCCTCGAGCCGGAGACCCACACCCCAGTCGTGCATATGGCCGCTGAGGCCCAGCAGCCGTCCGTCCACCGGCATGACGAACTCCCGCGAAGCCGAAAACCGCCCCGGCGGCACGGTGAAAATGTTGGACCGCCCCGCGGCATCCGCCACGTCAATCGTGATGGGCAGGACGATGGTCGGCTCCGGCAGGAGATTCTCGGGTGAATACTTGATGCGCAGCGTCAGCATCACGCCGCCAATGTCCACCGGCGTCTCGTTGTGCCACATGATGTCGATCTTCATGTGGCTGCCCTCGGCGATCGGCATGCCGATGGTGTTGGGCAGCATGATGTTCCTGGTCTCCCGGCCCACCGCCATGATCTTCTCGCGCAGCGGCAGCAGCAGCTGGCGCCGCGAGCGATTGATGATCTGCAGGTGGTGCAGCACTCGCTGGGAGACCTTCTTGCCCTCCGGGTCGCGCAGCGTCAGCGAGAAGCCCCGCCCGGTTCCCTCCACCGGCCACTCGAACTGCCACGACACTTCCTTCATCATGTCACTGTGCCCGCCATGGTCATGCCCCGCCATGGACGGCAGGTCGAACGGCCCCGCGGTGAGGACCACCTCGTGACTGACCGAGTCCACCCGTACAGCGAACTGGGGGTCTTCCTGGGCCGCGAGTGGGCCAGCCAGACACACAAGCAGACTCGACACGACGGCGAGCCGTGGGCGGGGCATGAGGCGCTCGATGTGGTAGTGAGGGAGAACCGGCGACGACCGAAGTATAGCCCCTGCGGTGTGTCCCGCGAAGTGACCGGCGGCAGCAGACCGGCGGTCAACGCGGTGAGTGCTGGTGCCCGGGGTTCGGGTCGGTGGCGGGCAGCGGCGGCTGGTACGCGCCATCGTCCTGGTAGGCGCTCAGCCTCGAGGCCTGATCCGGCCACTTGCTGAAGTCGCTGGGCGAGAAGATCGCGTTCATGAGCGCCATGCCCTCCATCGGGGCACCGGATCGATTGTCGTAGACCACCACCAGCCGGTATCGCCGGTTGGCGTGCAGCTTCAGGCCATCGCCGACGACGCCGAAGAGCCGGACCGGCATGTGGGTGATGCGGCCGACGGAGTCGAGAGTGGGGTGGATGGTGGTCAGGACCTTGCCGGTCGCGGCTTCCTCCAGCCGAAGCAGCACGCCCCAGTCGTGCATGTGGCCGCTGACACCGAGGAGGCGGCCAGATACGGGCATGACGAACTCGCGCGATGCGGTGAACCGTCCGGGTGGCACCATGAAGGTGTTCTTCCTGCCCGGCCCGTCGGCCAGGTCCATGGAGAGCGGAAGGACCGCGGTTGGAAAGGGCAGCAGGTTGGCGGGGGAGTACTTGATCCGCAGTGTGAGCATGACGCCGCCGACATCCACCGGAGTCTCATTGTGCCACATGACGTCGAGTTTCATGCGGCTCCCCGATTCGATGGGCAGGCCGACGGTGTTCGGGAGCATAAGGCGCTTGGTCTCCCTGCCTATGGCCATGATCCGCTCACGCAGGGGCAACAGCAGCTGACGCCGGGAATCATTGATGAGATTCAGATGGTGAAGCACCCGCTGGGAGACCCTCTTGCCCTCGGCATCACGCAATTCGAAGGTGAATCCGCGTCCCATCGCCTCCACTGGCCAGTCGAAGCGGGCCGAGAACTTCGTCATCATTTTCTCGTGCTCGGCATCCTGGTGTCCCGCCATCGATGGCAGGTCGAACGGCCCCGCCGTCAGGACTACCTCATGGCGGACGGAGTCCACCCGGAGGGTGAGCTGGGGCGCCTCCTGCGCGGCAAGGGTCGGGGCGATGCCGGCCAGGAGGAGGGACGGCACGAGGAGCGATACTCGGGGGCGGGACCGTGAGCGACCCATCCAAGGCCTGATGTGATGGCGGGTATCAAATCCTGGGTCTGCTTGGAGCATAGCGGGCGGTACATTGTTCTGCTAGCGGCTGCGAGCTACGTTTCCCGTCGCCTCAAAACCCCAATCCCGCGCCACGATCATGCGCCGAGTCATACTCCTGCTGGTGGATGGCCTCCGTCCCGACGTCGCCGAACAGGCGCTGGCGGACGGCATGCTGCCCGCGCTTCAGGCCATGACCACCGACCAGGGGATCGCGCGGGGCATCACCGTCTTCCCGTCCACCACCAGCGTCGCCTACCTCCCCTTCCTCACCGGCTGCACCCCGGGCACCGCCAACATCCCCTCCATCCGCTGGCTCGATCAGGCACGCTACACCGGGCGCTGGTGGCGCGAGCGGGAGCTGGTGCGCAGCTACTGCGGCTACCAGGCCTCCCGGCTGGACGCCGACATCGCCGCTGGCGTGCCCTGCATCTTCGAGCTGGTGCCCGAGAGCCTGGGGATCTTCACGCCCATCGCCCGCGGACTGACTCCCCAGCGCGACCCCGCCAGCGGCGAGCGCAAGTTCTGGGGTGCGCTGGCGCACTACGCCGAGTGGCACCAGCCCTCGGACTCGGCGGTCGCGCGGCACCTGCTCCGGGGAGTGGACGCGGGGTGGCGGTTCATCTTCGCCCAGTTCCCGGCGGTGGACGGCTATACCCACCAGAGTACCCCGGACGGCCCCAAGGTACTGCGGGCGCTCCGGAAGGTGGATGACACGGTCGCGGCGCTGCGGGCCAGGCTTGCTGCACGCGGAGAGCTCGAGGACACGCTGATCATCATGGTGAGCGACCACGGCGCTACTCCGGTGCACACCCACCTCGACCTGGCGGACTGGTTCCGCGCCCAGGACATCACCACGATGTCGCATCCGGTGGTCTGGGAGCGGAATCCGCAGGCCGCGGTGATGGTGGCCGGTAACGGCTCGGCCACGGTGTACGCGCGACCCGGGGTACCCCGGAACGCGCGGCTCTCCCTCACGGAACTGCGCCGCCCGGAAGCCTTCGGCGCCCGGCACGATGTCATCGCGTCCCTGGTGGCGGAGCCGGCTGTTGCGTTCGTGGCCGCCGAGGAGCGGCCGGGGGCGGTGCGCGTGGCGGGCGCCGGCGGGGAGGCCATCATCGCGGCGGCGGACGACAGAGCTACCGTGGCCTATCGCCCGCTCTCCGGCGACCCGCTTGGCATCGGCGGGGCGTTCACCTCGTCTCCCGATGGCTGGCTCCAGGCCACGTGGGACTCCACCTACCCGGACGCCTGCATCCAGCTGCTGGATCAGTTCCGGGCGCCGCGCACCGGCGACCTCATCGTGGTGGCGCGGGAGGGGTACGACTTCCGCAAGCGATTCGAGATCCCGGAACACAAGTCGGGCCACGGCTCGCTGATTCGCGGACACATGCAGGTGCCGGTGTGGACCAGCGTTCCTGCTCCCTCGACGCCGCTGCGAACGGTGGACCTGTTTCCCGCCATGCTGGATTGGCTGGGCGTACCGGTGCCGCCAGGCATTGATGGGCAGCGGTCGTGGCCTGAAGCTGCGGCGTCGCCGGTTGCGCAAAGCAGCCGGGCCAGCGATTTTCCCCTCCCCGTGATGGGCGGCCGGCCGGAGTGACCGTCCCGCACGGGCCCCGCGCCCGTAGCTCAGCTGGATAGAGCGCTTGCCTCCGGAGCAAGAGGTCGGACGTTCGAATCGTCTCGGGCGCACTGCAGCCAGAATGCCCCGCCGTCACTCCTGACGCGCGGGGCATTCTGTTGCAACACGACCCGGGAGGCGGGGCGCACTCGCCGGCCAGCCCCGGTGTTCCTCGGCGCTGCAAACGCGCTAGGGCAGCGCCGCCCCGACCAGCATCTTGCCAATCGTGCCGGCGTCGGTGCCGAACCAGATGCTCTTCGCCCGGGGGTCGAACGTCATGTGCCGGATCACGATCCCGCCGCTCTCACTGACCGGCACCGGCTGCAGAAACGACTCGCTGGCCGGATCAAACCCTACCAGACGGTTGGGCTGGGGCCCGGTCTCCGCCTGCCAGATGCGGCCGCGGTCGTCCACCGTCATGGCGTACGGGGCGGAGCGTGCCCCGCCGGGGTTGGCCCACTCGGTGAACACCCCCGTGGCCGGGTCCAGCCGCACCAGCTTGCCGCGAGCGTAGTCACCCGCGTAAACCTTGCCGCCGGAGAGCGCCAGCCGCCGGGGACGCGCACCCGGATCGGGGATCTCGTACTCGCGGAGGACCATGGTCTCGGGATCGATCGTGCCGACGCGATTGGCCCCGAACTCCACGAACCAGGGCCGGTCGGACTGGTCCACCACGATGCCGTACGGCCGCGACCCCCGCTTGGGCATCCGCACCACGTGGATCTTCCCGGTGGCGGTCTCCAGCTTGCCCACCGCATTGCCCGCCTGGACGCTGAACCAGATGTCGCCGCGGGAGTCGAAGATCAGGGTATGCGGGTCGCCGATATCGGCGTCCGGCATCGGATAGCGGGTGATGCTGCCGTCCTTCGGGTCCAGCCGGCCGATGATCCCGTTCCGATTGCCGGCGTACCACACCATGCCGTCCTTCCCCACGATGCAGTTGTGCGGGAAGGTCCCCTCGTCGATCTCATAGCGCTTGAAGGCTCCGGACTTCGGATCCAGTACGGCGAGGTAGTTGCCCGCCTGCCCCACGAACCACACCCGGCCGTCCGGGGCAGCGTAGGGATCGCGGGGGCGAGTGCCGGACCAGGGGACCTGCCATTCGCTGATTGAGTTCACGGCCTGCTGGGCCGGGAGGCCGGTCGGCGCGGCGGCGAGCAGGGCGAGCAGGGTGGCGGTACGCTGCATGGATCTCTCCTCAGTGGCAGGGGCCCCGGGGGGGGGGACCTGCGGTTTCAGCCTCGGCCGTCTCAGATAGAACCCCGGGACCACAGCGAAGTTCGCCGGCGGCCGGCACCGGCGACCTCAAGATACGGCTGCCGGCCCCCGGCAGGTTCCAGCCCGGCGCCCCCGGGCGCAGTGGGGCCCTACCAGGACCGAGCCGGCGCTGGCGGACTGCGCCTCACCGAGTTCCACGCATCCCGGCATTTGATGTATTCCCGCCATCCACCCTTTTCACCCACTGTTCATCCTCACTTCACGACGGCGGACCGAGACTACGCCACCGTCCCGATCCGATGAGTGTGGCACGCGGCTGCCTCCCCGGCGCCGCAGCAGCAGCCACAGGTTCCGTCTTCGACGAACCGGAGGTTCCTCCAGATGTCACTCCCCAATCCACCCCTGTGGCTGGCTGGCGCTGATCTCGACGAACGGCTGGCCGAGCACGGTGTCACCCGGCGCGAGTTCATGGAGTACTGCGGCAGCCTGTGCGTGGTGCTCGGCATCGGGAAGGAGCTGGCGCCCAAGATGGCGAACGCGCTGCTCGCCTCCGCCCGGCCCCCGGTGATCTGGCTGCAGCTGCAGGAATGCACCGGTTGTGTCGAGAGCGTGCTGCGCACCGCCGAGCCCACGATCGGCGACCTGGTGCTGGACCTGATCTCGCTCGACTACCAGCACACCCTGATGGCGGGCGCGGGGCACGCGGCCGAGTCGGCGTTGCAGGACTCGATGAAGGCGAACTACGGGAAATATGTGCTGTTGGTGACGGGGTCCATCCCCACCAAGGACGGCGGCATCTATTGCACGGTGGGCGGGCGGACCGCCAGGGACATCCTCACCGAAGCCTCGAAGGGCGCCGCGGCGGTGCTGGCCATCGGGGCCTGCGCCCACTGGGGCAGCGTGCAGGCGGCGCGCCCCAACCCGACGGGAGCGGTGGGCGTGCGGGACATCATCAAGGACAAGCCGGTGCTCAACATCGCCGGCTGCCCGCCGATCGGCGACGTGGTCACCGCGACGGTGGTGCATTTCCTCACCTTCGGGAGCCTGCCCGCGTCCGACCCGGAAGGACGGCCGCTGTTCGCCTACGGGGCACGCATCCACGACCAGTGCCCGCGGCGGGCCAACTTCGACGCCGGCCAGTTCGTGGAGAAGTTCGACGACGAGGGCGCCCGGAAGGGGTGGTGCCTCTACGCGGTCGGCTGCAAGGGGCCGGCGACCTTCTCTCCCTGCCCGATCTTCCAGTGGAACACCCGCACCAGCTGGCCGATCGGCGCGGGACACCCCTGCATCGGCTGCACCGAGCCGAACTTCTGGGACACGATGACGCCGTTCTACGGCCGCCTGCCTGACGTAGGCGGGTTCGGCATCGAACAGCGGGTGGACATCTTCGGCGCCGCCCTGGCCATCGGGGCCACGGCCGGCGTGGTGGCCCACGCGGCCGCCACGGGGGTTCACCAGATGCGAGAGCGCAAGCGCCAGCTGCCGGTGGTGGAGACGCCGCCGAGCGATCCCGGCAAACCGAACGCGTAACCGGAGCGGACCACCATGGCTGCCACCAAAGTCGTCGTCGATCCCATCACCCGGATCGAGGGACACCTGCGGATCGAGGTGCAGGCGGACAAGGGCCGGATCACCGACTCGTGGGCCTCCTCCACCCAGTTCCGCGGCATCGAAGTGATCATGCGAGACCGTGATCCCCGTGACGCCTGGGCCTTCACCCAGCGGATCTGCGGGGTGTGCACCGTGGTGCACGCCGTCGCCTCCTGCCGGGCCGTGGAGGATGCGCTGGGGATCAAGATTCCGCCCAACGCCAACCTGATCCGCAACCTGATCCACGGGATGCAGTTCATCCAGGATCATGTCATCCACTTCTACCACCTGCACGCGCTGGACTGGGTGGATGTGGTGAGCGCGCTCAAGGCCGACCCCGAGGGCACCGCCCGGGTGGCCCGGTCCATCTCCCCCTGGCCTAACAACTCCGCCACCTACTTCGGCCAGGTCCAGGACCGCCTCAAGAAGTTCGTGAGCGGCGGGCAGCTGGGCATCTTCGCCAACGGCTACTGGGGCCACCCCGCGTACAAGCTGCCGCCGGAGGTCAACCTGCTGGCGGTGGCGCATTACCTCGAGGCGCTGGACTGGCAGCGGGACGTGATCCGCCTCCACACCATCTTCGGCGGCAAGAATCCGCATCCGAACTTCCTGGTGGGCGGCATGGCCTCGGCCATCAACCTCAACGATACCGCCACGATCAACACCGAGCGGCTGACCGACATCCGGGACATGATCACCCGGGCCCAGCGGTTCGTGGAGCAGGTGTACTGGCCGGACCTGGTCGCGATCGCGGGCTTCTATAAGGAATGGGGCGCCATCGGCGGAGGAGTGCCCAACTTCCTCAGCTACGGCGAGTTCCCCGAAGGAGACATCACCGATCTCGACAAGCTGTACTTCCCCCGCGGAATCATCCTCGGCAAAGACCTCTCCAAGGTGCACCCGTTTGAGCCGGAGAAGATCCAGGAATTCATCAACAGCGCCTGGTACGAGTACTCCGGCGGGGACGACGTTGGCCTGCACCCCTACGAGGGGGAGACCCGGGCCAAGTACACCGGCCCGCCCACTCCCTGGACCTACCTGCAGGGAGAGAAGAAGTACACCTGGATGAAGGCGCCGAGGTACGAGGGCCGCCCGATGCAGGTGGGGCCGCTGGCCCGGATGCTGGTTGGCTTCGCCAGTGGGCACGCGGAGATCCAGGGCATGGTGAAGGAGGTCATGGATCGCCTCGACGTGGGGCCCGAAGTGCTGTTCTCCACCCTGGGCCGGACCGCCGCGCGCGGCATCGAGACGGTGATGCTGGCCCGGCGCATGAACCACTGGTACGACTCCCTGGTGGCCCGCATCAAGGGCGGGGATACCCAGACCTTCAACGGCGACCGGTGGGAACCCTCCACCTGGCCCAAGGCCGAAGCGAAGGGCTTCGGCTGGCTGGATGCCCCGCGCGGCGCGCTGGGCCACTGGGTCAAGATCAAGGACGGGAAGATCTCCCAGTACCAGTGCGTGGTCCCCAGTACCTGGAACTGCTCGCCGCGTGATCCCGAAGGACAGATGGGCCCCTATGAGGCCTCCCTGGTGGACAACCACCCGTTGATCCGGCCGGACCAGCCGCTGGAGATCCTGCGCACCATCCACTCCTTCGATCCCTGCATGGCCTGCGGCGTCCACGTCCTGGATGCCAGCGGGAACCTGGTCACGGAGGTGAAGGTGCAATGACGGCCCCTCCCATCCCTCCCAAGCCGGCGCCGCCCCGGCCCGCCGGCTTCAGCCTGGGACACAAGATCCCGCCGCCCAGCGGCGAGTACAAATGGGTCTACCTCTGGGACGCGCCCATCCGGGCCATGCACTGGCTGGCCGCGCTGGCGATCGTCGTCCTGGTGATCACCGGGTTCTATATCGGCAAGCCGTACTTCATTACCGGCGGCGCCGAAGCATCCGACCCCTTCGTCATGGGGTGGATGCGTTTCCTGCACTTCTCCGCCGCCGCCGTGTTGGTCATGACCGCCATCGTGCGGGCCTACTGGCTCCTCGCCGGGAACAAGTTCGAGCGGCTCGGGGCGCTCTTTCCCATCCGACGCCGGGACTGGGCCAACATGTGGAAGCAGGTCAAGTTCTACCTGCTGCTCGAGCCGCACCCGCCCGCCTATCTCGGCCATAACCCGATGCAGCAGCTGAGCTACACCGCGGTGTACCTGGTCGCCGCGGTAATGGTCATCACCGGGTTCGCCATGTACGGCCAGTCCAATCCCTCCGGCATCTTCTACAAGGCGTTCAACTGGGTCGGCATCGTGATGGGTGGCATGCCCATCGTCCGGTTCGTCCACCATGTGCTCACCTGGGTGATCATCATCTTCGTCCCGATCCACGTGTACCTCGCCATGCGGGCCGACACCCTCGAGCGCACCGGGGTGGTTTCGTCCATCATCACCGGTGGCCGCTTCGTGGATGCAAAGGAGAAATTCATCGATGCCGATGACGCCTGAGCCGGGAGCCGGCACGCTCGTTCTCGGCTGCGGCAACCCGATCATGGCGGATGACGGGCTCGGGATCGCCGTGCTCGGGCGGCTGGAACGGGACTGGCTCATCTCGCCCGAGGTGCAGCTGGTGGACGGCGGGACCTGGGGGGTGAACCTCCTCCCCGCCATCGAGTCCGCGGATCGGCTGCTGCTGCTGGATGCGATCCGCGCCGGCCGGCCGCCGGGCACGCTGGTGACCCTGACCGACGCCGAGTTGCCGCGGTTCTTCGCCCACAAGCTCTCGCCCCATCAGATCGACCTGCGGGAAGTCCTCGCCCTGGCCGAGCTCCGGGGCACCGTCCCTGCGACCATCGTGGCACTGGGCGCCGAGCCTGAACTGGTGGACCTGCGCGATGGGCTCAGTCCATCAATCGACGCCGTTGTCGACGAACTCGCCCGCCGGGCGGTGGCGCAACTCATGGCGTGGGGGCACGAACTCACGCCCCGCCCGGCGCCCGCGCATGCATGAGATGAGCGTGGCGCTGGAGGTGGGGCGCCTGGCGGAGGAGTACCTGCGCCAGCACCCCGGCAAGCTGCTGCGGCTCGGGGTGGTCGTCGGCGACGATGCCGGAGTCGAGCCCGACAACCTCGCCTTCTGCCTCGAGGCAGTCCTGGCCGGCCCGCCCTTCGACGGGGCCCGGCCCGAACTGAGCCGCGTCGCCGGTGACGCGCTCCGGCTCGATTACCTGGAGGTGGATGATGGCCGTCCGGACGATTGAAGTGCGCGAGCGGGTCATGGCCCGCAACGACGAGATCGCCGCGCTGGTCCGGGGACGGCTGGCCGCGGCCGGCGTGAAGGCGTTCAACCTCGTCTCGTCCCCTGGCTCGGGAAAGACCAGCCTGCTCGAACGCACCCTGGAGCAGCTGGGTGAGGAGCTGGGCATCGCGGTCGTGACCGGAGACGTGCAGACCCAGAACGACGCCGACCGCCTGGCCCGCCGGACCAGCCGGCTGGTGCAGGCGGTGGTCACCGGCGGCGCCTGCCACCTTGACGCCAGTCAGGTGCTGGCTGCCCTCGACGCGATCGACCTGGCCCAGACCCGGCTCCTGTTCGTGGAGAACGTGGGCAACCTGGTCTGCCCCGCCAGCTGGGACCTGGGCGAAGCCGCCAAGATCGTGGTGCTTTCCGTGACCGAGGGGGAGGATAAGCCGCTGAAGTACCCGAAGATGTTCCGCAATGCCCGCTACGCGGTGATCAACAAGATCGATCTGCTGCCCTACGTCGACTTCGATCTCGACCAGGCGATCGCCTTCGCCCGCCAGATCAACCCCGACCTGCAGTTCTTCCTGACCTCGGCACGGACCGGTGAAGGCCTCGAACGCTGGTTCGAGTTCCTGCGGACCGAGGCCGGGGCGCCGCTGGCCGTATGAGCATCTCAATGCCGCCGATCGCGGCCTGCCGGGTCCGGGTCCGGGGCGTAGTCCAGGGCGTGGGGTTTCGGCCGTTCGTCCACCGGCTTGCCCTTCGTCATCACCTGACGGGTTGGGTCCGAAACACCTCGGGTGAGGTCGTTCTGCTCATCGAGGGCCAGGAGCAGGCCATCGCGGCGTTCCTGGTGGCGCTCCGCGCCGAGGCGCCGTCACTCGCTCGGATCGAAGCGGTGGATGTGGACCCGGCGGAGCCGGCCGGGGTGCAGTCGTTCCGCATCGAGGTGAGCGCCGAGGCGGACGGGCAGCGACTGCCGGTGCCGCCGGATGTCGGGCTCTGTCCCACCTGTGAGGCAGAACTCCACGACCCCGCCAACCGGCGCTACGGCTATCCGTTTATCACCTGCACCGACTGTGGTCCCCGGTACACCATCATCGAGCGCCTGCCGTACGACCGGGAGCGCACGACCATGCGCGTGTTCCGGCAGTGCCCCGACTGCGAGCGGGAATATCGGACACCCGGTGATCGCCGGTACCACTCCGAGACCAACAGCTGTCCCGCCTGCGGGCCGGCGCTGTGGCTGGAAGCCGGTGCGGCCGGACGCGCCGGTGCCACCGGCGCGGGCGCCCTGCGGGACGCCGGCCTGCTGCTGCAACGGGGCGCCATCGTGGCGCTGCGCGGGTTCGGCGGCTTCCACCTGGCCTGCGATGCCACCAGCGAGGTGACGGTCGCCCTGCTCCGCGCGCGCAAGCACCGGGAGGCGAAACCCTTCGCGGTCATGGTGAAGGATCTCCTCGCGGCCGACCAGCTCGCCGACCTCAACGATGTCGCCGGCGCGTTGCTCACCGGGCAGGAGCGGCCCGTTGTGCTGCTCCCGCTGAGGGCGGACAGTCCGCTCGCCCCATCCGTGGCGCCCGGCCTGGACACCGTGGGGCTGATGCTCCCCTCGACCCCTTTGCACCTCCTGCTGGCGGAGGCAACAGGCCGTCCCCTGGTGATGACCAGCGGCAACCTCAGCGAGGAGCCGATCGCCATCGGCAACAGCGAGGCCCGCCGCCGCCTGGCTGGCATCGCCGATGCCTTCCTGCTGCACGACCGTGACATTCTCTCCCGGAGCGATGACTCGGTGGTCCGGGTGGCGGGCATCGCCCCGGTCTTCCTCCGGCGCTCCCGCGGGTATGCACCGCTCCCGATCCACCTGCCGGTTGCCAGTCCGGTCCCGCTCCTCGCGGTAGGGCCGCATCTCAAGAACACCTTCACCCTGGTCCACGAGGATCACGCCTGGGTGAGCCCGCACATCGGGGACCTCGAGAGCATCGAGGGGCTGGAGCACTTCCGGCAGACGCTGACCGTGTATCGCCGGCTGTTCGGGATCAACCCCGAGGCCGTGGTTCACGACCTCCATCCCGGCTACCTGTCCACCCGCGTGGCGCAGGAACTGGGTCTGCCCCGCATGCTCGGCGTGCAGCACCACCAGGCGCATGTGGCCGCGGTGCTGGCAGAACATGGGGAAACGGGTCAGGCGCTGGGGCTGGCCTTCGATGGCACCGGTTACGGCAGCGATGGCACGACCTGGGGCGCCGAGCTCTTCGTCGGCGGCCTGACCGGCATGCGCCGTGCCGCCCACCTCCGCCAGGCCCCCATGCCCGGGGGCGACCTCGCCGCCCGCCGGCCGTGGCGCGCCCTGCTCGGCTTCGCCTCGCTGGACAGCGTGCTGCGCGATGCGTGCGCGCCCACCTTCGCCCAGGTCCCCACGCCCGAGCTGGAGCTCGCGGAACGGCAGATTCTCGCCCATGTCAACGCGCCGCTCACTTCCTCGATGGGCCGACTGTTTGACGCCGTCGCGTCCGTCCTCGGCGTCCGGCAGGTGGTGGCGTACGAAGGGCAGGCCGCCATGGAACTCGAAGCCCTGGCCGGACGGCGGACCGCCGCCGAGTACCCCGTCCCGATCGAGGAGGACGGGCAGGGCGGATGGGTCCTGAACCCTGTGCCGATGCTGACGCGCCTGGCCATTCGGCGTCACCGCGGGGTGGATCCCGGGGACTTGGCGGCGGATTTCCACGCCAGCGTGGCGCGCGCCGCGGAGATGCTGCTGTGCCGCGCCGCAGAGGCGACGGGCCTGGCGGTAGTGGTGCTCTCAGGCGGCACCTTTCAAAACGCCCGGCTGCTCACGTCGCTCCGCCGCCGATTGGAGCGCCGGCGGTTCCGGGTCCTGACCGCCCGTGAACTGCCGCCCAACGACGGCGCGATCAGCTACGGTCAGGCGGCCCTCGCCGCCGCCCTGCTTTCAAGCACCCACGGATAGCGGATAACGGACCGCTGTCGAAAGGAGCCCCATGTGCCTCGGCATCCCCGGCCGTATTCTCGATACCCGCGATGATCGCGGGCTCTGCATGGGGACCGTGGACTTCGGCGGCGTCCGGCGCGATGTATGCCTTGCCTATGTCGCCAATGAAGTGCAGGCCGGCGACTATGTCATCGTGCACGTTGGATTCGCCATCTCCAGGGTGGATGAGGCGGAAGCCCGCCGTACGTTCGAGGTGCTCAGGGAGATGAGCCAGCTCGAGGAGCTGGAGTGGATGCGGGAGGTGGCGGAGCAGAGCCTGGGTGGCGCGGGAGGTGCCCCATGAAATACCTCGCCGAATACCGCGACCCCACGGTGGCCCAGGCACTGATCCAGAAAATCCGGCACTCCGCCACGCGGCGCTGGACCCTGATGGAGGTGTGCGGTGGGCAGACCCATACGATCGTCCGTCAGGGGCTCGACGAGCTGCTGGGCGACGCCATCGAGATGATCCACGGCCCGGGGTGCCCGGTCTGCGTCACCCCGCTGGAACAGATCGACAAGGCGCTGGCGCTGGCCGCCCGGCCCGACGTGATCTTCACGTCTTTCGGCGACATGCTGCGGGTGCCGGGCTCCTCCTGCGACCTACTGCAGGTACGGGCCCGCGGCGGCAACGTGCGGGTGGTCTACTCCCCGCTCGACGCCCTGGAGCTGGCCCAGCGTACCCCGGACCGGCAGGTGGTGTTCTTCGCCGTGGGCTTCGAGACCACCGCTCCCGCCAACGCCATGGCGGTCTGGCGGGCCCGGCAGCTCGGCGTCAGCAACTTCAGCGTGCTGGTCTCGCACGTGACGGTGCCGCCGGCGATGACCGCCATCCTCAGCTCTCCCGACAACCGGGTGCAGGCGTTTCTTGCGGCCGGGCACGTCTGCTCGGTCATGGGCTGGACCGAGTACGAGCCCATCGCCGCCGGGTACCGCGTCCCCATCATCGTGACCGGGTTCGAGCCGATCGACATCCTCGAAGGGATGCTGCTGGCGGTGCAGCAGCTCGAGTCGGGGCGGCATGAAGTCGAGAATCAGTACGTCCGCTCGGTCCGCCGCGAGGGGACCCAGCCGGCCCAGGAGCTGGTGCGACAGGTGTTCCGGCTGGGGGACCGCCAGTGGCGCGGCATCGGCACCATCCCGGCCAGCGGCCTGATGCTCCGGGAGGAGTACGCCGACTTCGACGCGGAGATCCGCTTCGGACTCGGCAGCATGCACGCGGAGGAGCCGGCCGAGTGCCGCGCAGGCGACGTGCTGCGCGGCAACCTCAAGCCCAACCAGTGCCCCGCCTTCGGTACCCGCTGCACCCCGGAGCGTCCGCTGGGCGCCCCCATGGTCTCCTCCGAAGGCGCCTGCGCCGCGTACTACAACTACGCCCGGTTCCGCACCCCTGGCCCCGGCGCCGAGGTGGCGCCATGACCAGCGTCCGCTACGACGGGCCGGCCTGCTCCCTGCCGCTCACCGATCCTGAGCGGGTGCAGCTGGGGCATGGCTCCGGCGGCAAGATGTCCGCGGCACTCATCGGCGGGCACTTCCTCCCGCACTTCACCAATCCCTACCTGCGGGAGATGGCCGATGGCGCGGTGGTGCCGGTCGGGGAGTCGCAGCTGGTGGTCTCGACCGACTCCTTCGTGGTGAGCCCGCTGGAGTTTCCCGGTGGCAATATCGGGGCGCTGGCGGTGCATGGAACGCTGAATGACGTCGCCATGATGGGTGCCCGCCCGCTCTATCTGACCGCGGGCTTCGTGCTGGAGGAGGGACTCCCCTTCGAGGTGCTGGACCGGATCATCCGCACCGTGGCGGACTGCGTCGCCGAGGCCGGCGTGCCGCTGATCGCGGGCGACACCAAGGTGGTGGAACGTGGGAAGGCCGACGGGATGTTCATCAACACCACCGGCATCGGCCTGCTCGGCCCGGGCTTCCGTCCTGGCCCGTCCCACGCCCGGGTGGGCGACGTGATCCTGGTCAGCGGGCCGCTGGGCCGGCACGGCATGGCGATCATGGCGGTGCGGGAGGGCCTGGCGTTCGAGACCACGATCACCAGCGACACCACCAACCTGGCGCCGCTGGTGGCCCAACTGGGCTTGGCGATCGGCGGGGGAGTGGCCACCCTCCGGGATCCGACCCGCGGAGGACTCGCCAGTGCGCTGAACGAGATCGCGCAGGCCTCGGGGGTGGGGATGGAGCTGGAAGAGGCCGCGCTGCCGGTTCCGGGCGATGTGGCGGCGGCCTGCGAGATGCTGGGACTGGATCCGCTCTATGTCGCGAACGAAGGGGTGCTCACCGCGATCGTCCGGCCCGATGCGGCCGACGCCGCGCTCCAGGTCCTCCGCAGCCACCCGGCGGGCAGCGAGGCACGGATCATCGGCCGGGTGGTGGCCGAGCATCCACGCTATGTCGTGCTCCGCACCGCCATCGGCGGCAGCCGGATTGTGGACATGCTGCCGGGCGATCAGCTGCCGAGGATCTGCTAGCCGAACAACCCATCCACCGACAAGTACCGCTCGCCGGTGTCGTAGCAGAATGCCAGCACCCGGCTCCCTGCCGCCATCTCCGGGATCTTCTTGGCCACGGCCGCCAGTGAGGCGCCGGAGGAAGGGCCGACGAAGATCGCTTCCTCCTTCGCCGCCCGGACCGCATAGGCGAACGCCTCCTCCTCCGAGACCTGGAGCACGCCATCGAGCGTAGCCTGGTTCAGGTTGGCCGGAATGAAGCCGGCGCCAATGCCCTGGATCTTGTGGGGATTGGGGCTGCCGCCGGAGATCACCGCCGACTTGGCCGGCTCGACCGCGAAGGTCTTGAGCTTGGGCATGGTCTTCTTGAGGACCTCACTCACGCCGGTGATGTGGCCGCCGGTACCCACCCCGGTGATCAGGTAGTCCAGACCCTCCGGGAAGTCCACCAGGATCTCCCGCGCCGTGGTCTGGCGGTGAATCTCGACATTGGCCGGATTGTCGAACTGCTGCGGCATCCATGCCCCCGGGGTGGCCGCCACCAGATCGGTGGCCCGCTGGATGGCGCCCTTCATGCCCTTCTCCCGCGGGGTGAGGTCGAGCTGCGCCCCATAGGCAGTCATGATCCGCCGCCGCTCCACCGTCATGGACTCCGGCATGACCAGCACCAGCCGGTAGCCCTTGACCGCCGCCGCCATCGCCAGCCCGATGCCGGTGTTGCCGGAGGTGGGCTCGATGATCACGCTGTGCGGTCCCAGCAGGCCCCGCCGTTCGGCGTCTTCGATCATCGCCACGCCGATCCGGTCCTTGATGCTGCCCCCCGGGTTGGCGCGCTCCAGCTTGAGCCACACCTCGACCGATGTGGGGTAGAGGCGGTTGATCCGTACGTGCGGCGTGTTGCCGATGGTCTCGAGGATGCTGTTCGCCTTCATATGTTGAACTCCAGGAGGTGTTCTGCGGAGTGCCGCTGGCGCTCCACCGTGGCGCCATGGGTCACCACCGACCCCCGCGCCACACTATGAGTGAGCCACACATTGCCGCCGATGACGCTGCCTTCGCCGATGGTGGTTTCTCCCCCGAGGATCGTGGCGCCCGCGTAGATGACCACGTCGTCCTCGATGGTGGGATGCCGCTTCTGCTCGGCCAGGTCCTTGCGCACGCTGAGCGCCCCCAGGGTCACGCCCTGGTAGATCCGGACCCGGGCCCCGATCACCGCCGTCTCCCCGATGACGATGCCGGTCCCGTGGTCTATGGCCAGCGACCGCCCGATCTGCGCGCCAGGGTGGATATCGATGCCGGTTTCCCGGTGAGCGAACTCGGTGATCAGCCGGGGGAGCAGCCACACACCGAGGCCACTCAGGGTGTGGGCCATGCGGTAGCAGGCGATGGCCAGGAACCCGGGATAGGCAAGGATCACCTCGTCCACGCTCTGGGCGGCGGGGTCCGCCTCACATGTCGCGGTGGCGTCGAGGTACAGCTCCTCCGCCAGCCCCGGGAGCGACTGCAGGAAGGCCTGGCTGCGAGCCTCGGCGTCGGACGCGGCGACACCCTGGGCCAGGAGGAACGCATCCAGCTGGCCGCGGAGCCGCTCGATCTCGGCCCGGACCTGACCGGCGGAGGCGCTCTGGGAGGGAGTGTAATGGGGGAAGAGGAGCGCGAGCGCTGCGTGAGTGAACAGCTCCGCGAGCTCGCGCGCCTGCACCGGCAGCTTGTACTCCTCGCGCCGGAGGGCCACCTGCCGGATAAACGGTTCGAGCGCGGGATCCATGCCGGGAACATACACCGGAACGTCTGGCTCGGCAGTCCGGGCCCCGGCGCCCCGATTCCCGCCCGCTCAGCGTCGCAAAAAGACGCGCCAGACGAGGTAAATGGCTCCTGGGATCAGTACGAACACCAACCGGTACCAGCTGCTCAGACTGCCTCCGAGCAGGAGCAACGCCGCCGCAGCCGTGATGACCACCACGATCAGTGCGACCCCCGTGAGTTTCCCCGTCGTCCGGCTGAGGAACGCCTGCCGCCGGGGCAGCGCACCCGGCCGAGCCGGCCACTCCACCCGCCCACGCACCACCTCGCTCGGAATCCGGGCCGGAAGTTCCGCGGGAAGTGGCAGGCTCTCCCCGCCGGCTCGCACCAGGAAGCCGTTCACGAACGTGGCGTAGGCGGCCCGCTGGTCGTGGCCGCCCACCTCGTCCAGACGGATCGAGTGGCGGGGGTCGCGGAAGCGGATGATGAGCCGCTTCCGCATCTGGTAGCCGCGGGTCAGCTCGTCATCGAGGGACCAGTCCACCACCCGATCCCAGCGAAAATGCCGGGTCACCGGCCTCCGCCAGGTCCAGGTGGTGTTGAACGGTGTCAGCGCCTCGGTGATCCCTTCGTCATCCAGTGCGAACTCGGCGCGGTAGAGCGCCGCCCGAACGGCGAGGTAGAGCGCCAGCAGGAAGGCGCCGATCGTGACTACGACCGGCACTCCCGCCAGGATCAAGCCGAAGAGGACGGCCAGCGCGATCTGTACCGGCAGCCAGATCGCGCGGACCATCCTCCCCTGTGGAACGTAGTTCGCCCGATAGGCGATCCGGGTCACCCCTACTGCCCGAGGTAGGCCGCGAGTGACTCCCCGATCCGGGTGCCCTCGGCCTGCGGCGTCTGGGTCTTGCCGTACTTGTTCTTGGCATAGTCCAGCGTCTCGGGGCCCACCTGCCCCATGAGCTGCTGGATGGTGGTGCCGGCCGGCGCGGCGGCCATCGCCTCCACCAGGTAGTAGGTGAAGACGCTCGCCAGCCCGCCGCGGCGGGGCCAGCCACCGGCAGTCCAGGAGACCTCACGGTCGCTGGAGGCCGCCAGGAGGATGTGCGAGGACGGCAGCGCCGGCTTGCCGCTCATGAGGTAGCTCTTCGGCACTTCGATGGTGCCCTTGACGTCCTTGAAGGCCACCGCCTTGGGGAATCCACCCGCGGCGCGGGAGCCGGTGCCGGAGTAGCAGGCATCCAGCACCAGGAGCACCCGGCCGGCCTTGAGCTCACCCGCCAGGATTCCGATCTCGTCGTCCAGCAGCAGGGCGCCCTTCTCCTCCACGGTGTTGCCCCAGACGTAGATCGCCTCGTCCTTGCCGTCCTCCTCGGGATCGTCGGCGCCGGTGACGCCGACGTTTTCATCCAGCTGGGTGCCGTGGCCCGAGTAATAGAACACGACGGTGCCGGTCGGGCCCGCCTGTGCCAGGAAGCGGCGGAACGGCGTTGATGATCTGGTCCCGGTTGCCGTTGCGGTCGGTGAGGGTCACGATGTTGTCGGGCTTGAAGCCGTACTTGCGGATCAGCACATCGCGAAAGATCACGGCGTCCTCGCGAGGGCCGGTCAGGTCCTCCTCGGTGCCGGGATAGTCCGAGATGCCCACCACGACGGCGTACTTCTCGCCCGCGGCACCGCCACCCGGATACAGCGCGGCCCAGTCGGTCGTCGCCGAGGTGCTGGCGGTGGAGACCACCTCCAACACAGTAGCGGCCAAACAGGTACTCTTTGCCGAGCTGCCCGGAGGAGTTGGCGACGATGAGGTAGTCGCCATCGGCCGGGAGCCGGAGCCGGAGACCCGCATCGTTGGTGCCGCCGCCCAGGCCGTCGTCATCCTCGGCCAGGGTCTCGATCCCGCTCGCCGTTTGCCGCACCACCATCAGATAGGGATCCGCCTGCACCGAGCGCATGGTGATGGTGAGCGTCTCGCCGGCCTTGCCGCGATAGGACCAGACTTCGTATGGGGTCTGATCGGTACCCATCACCGGATCCGACGCATCCAGCTCACCCCGGGCATTCAGCCCCGCCAGCAGCGTGGTAGACGACCCCGCGGCCTTGGGCCGCGCGAGGGTCACCTGTCCCTTGGCCTTGATCGGCGCCTTCTGCCGGGCGGCCTGCGCCGCAAGCGGCGTGCTCCACAGGAGCAGGGCCGCCAGGGCGCCGCAGGCGATGCTGGTAAGACGGTGGGATCCGGTCAGTCGGTCGCGCATACAGTCTCCTGAGGGGGAAGGGGGCGCCTCATGGCGCCGGTGGAATGATCTGAAGAATCAGGGTGGCCGTAGTTCCGGTGCCCTGGGGAGCGGGGGCGCTTCCGGTGCGGGTACGTCCATAGGTGCTGGCCAGCAGCCGCTCGAGCGGATGCTCGCTGCCACGGGTCGGGCCACGGGCGGTGAGCACAGGGGTGAAGTCCACCCGCTTACGGGTGGCGAAGAGCTTGATCACCTCGGTGCCGAACGGCTCGGTGGCGTAGAAGCAGATGGCGCTCTGGTAACGCGACCCGGGCGGCAGCAGGTTGTCCTCGCCCGCCAGGTCGGGACGCGGGAAGAGCTGACCGATCTCTCCATCGGGAGTCAGGTCCAGGGCGGCGATGTACGCCGCGTCGCTGCCCTCGTTGACGAAGCGCAGGAAGAATCCGTCGTTGGGCTTGAGTTCCCACTGGCCCCCGCCGGAGAGCCGCGCCGCCGCCCGGGTGGTGTCCGACTGCCGCGCGTCGCAGCTGCCGTCGGCCCCGAACCGGTGCGTGGCCGGCACCAGCTCCACCCGGACCCGGATGCGCGGGTCCTGCATCTGCACCTGCTTGAGGTAGGCGCTTCTCGCCAGCGTTCGCACCCGTTCGGTGAGCTGGGCGCGGCCCTCGGCCGAGCCGGCATCCACCGCCGTGAGCAGCGAGATGGTCGTGTCCTCCGCCCAGCTCACGGTGAGGGTCGCCGGGCCGCGGGTGCGCGGTCCCTCAGGCCGCACCATCAGTTCCGCGATCGAGTCCGACAGCTGGATGACTCCACTGCGTTCGAAATCCGCCGCGAGCGCGCTCCGGGTGGCCGCCGCAATCGCCGGATCCAGCCGGACCCGGATGCGGAACTCCTGGAAGGCATAGTCAGTCACGAACGCCCAGCTGTCCTTCACCTTGGCCGCACTGGCCAGCCGGACGCGGGCCTGCAGCTCATCCGCGCCGACCACCTCGCCGGTGGCGATCGGCTTCGATGTGGCCGGGTCGCTGGTGCCGATGGCGTGGAAGGCGAGCCTGGTTCCCGGCAGCAGGCCAACGAGGGAGCCGCCCTCCAGGACCGCCACGCTGTCCCCCTCGGTGCTCGCCACCCTCAGGTAGGGCCGCTGGGCCACCGCGCGGCCGCTGAACAGCTCGATGTCCGCATCACCCTCGAGCTGCGGTGTCTGCAGCGGGACCTCGCCCTGCATCCAGCTCTTCACCTGCTCGAAGAGCGCGCGGTAGGTCACCCGGCCGCCGGCCGCGTCCAGATTGGCGAGGGCCCGGCTCAGCCCGACGGACAACGAGCCCGCGGTGCGGTCCTGTCCCTTGAGCACCACCTCGCTGGCCAGCTGATCCTGACGGGCGGCGGAGAAGATCACCATCGGCGCCGGTCCCGCCGAGCCGGCCGGAGCGCCGCGGGGGGCCGCAGGAGCGCTGATCCAGCCAGCCCCATCCTCCCGGCCGCGGGTCGCGGTCCGGGCCGGCTTCCCAATGGGCGGTAGCCCGCCCCGCACCGGCAGCGCGCTCCGGGTGGCTGAGCCGGAGTGGCAGGCGTCAATGAACACCACCACGTTGCCGCCGGGAGCCACCCGCTCGCGGATGCGCGCCAGCCGGGGCTCCAGCTCGTCGTCCCGGACGTGGAACTGTCCCTCATAGGTCTCGGGATCCACGTCGGCCCGGGCATCGAACGGGACGAGGACCTCGTCCAGTCCGTCGAGCTCGTCGCCGTTGTCATCGGTGATCTGGTGACCGTGGCCCGAGTAGTGCAGCACCACGACATCGCCGGGGCGCGCCGCGGCCGCCAAGTCGTCCAGCGCCTGCAGGATTCCGGCCCGGGTCGCCTGGGTGTCGGCCAGGACCCGCATGGCGCTGGAATCGAACCCCTGGCGCAGCAGCGCTGCGCGAAGCAGCGGCACATCGTTGTCGGAGCTGAGGCGGGTATAGCCGCTGGCCCGGGGGTAGCGGGCGATCGCAATGATCAGGGCCAGCTTTCGGCCGCTGTCCGGGGCTGCCAGGAGGACAGCGGACCCGGTCATCCCATGCCGCGCCGTAGACGCGGCGAGAGGAGGGAGCAGGATGAGCGCGCCGGCGAGCCATGCCGCCGGCAGCGGTGGAATCCTCAAGAACACGAGCACCTGGCCTGTCGGTTGGAAACCGGGCGAAAGATGCGTGCGCGGAAACGACTTGCACGTAGCCGGTCTGATGACAACACTGTAATCTACATTAGGTGTCTTCGGGCACTACTAGCCGCGTCTCTCCGCGGCAGTTCCCCGGCGCCATCGCTCTCAACCGGCCGCGCAATGCGACTTCCGCACTCTGCTTTCCGCTTCCTGGGTCTGGCTGCGGCGCTCGCGCTGTGTCCCGGCATCGCCGCCGCCCAGGACCCCGACAATCCCGTCTCCGAGAAGGAGCTGCTCTTCCGGATCACGGAGGTGCGCTACGCCGGCGGGGACTCGGCGGTCGTGACGCTGGAGACCGGCACCGCCGGCGGAATCGAGGCGGGCATGCCCGGATTGGCGAGGGGAGTGCGACACGATACGCTTCCGCCCCGGACCGGCCGGAACCTGGGGCCGGCCAGGGTTGTGTCCAGCGACTCCAACGAGGCCACGGCGGTCATCCGCATGACGGATCCGGACCAGCCGGCCTACCGGGTGCTCCCCGGCGACCTCGTGGAGTTGACGCTGGTGGAGCGCTACTCGCCAACCCCGGGGGTTCTGACCGACCTGGTCAGCCAGCGGATCAGCTTCGGCGGGGACGACGGCTCCGAGCTGTACCAGATGTGGAACGTGCTCTTCCGCGACAGCGACTCCCTCACCACGCGGGTCCTCCGTACCATGGTGGTGGACCTGCGGAAGGTCGCCAAGCGACTGAGCGGCGACACCAGCACCGCCCTCAACACGCCGATCGCCAGCGGCCGCCACGCCGGCAAGACGCTGCTGCAGCTGGTCGGCAAGGCCACCGAAGCGGACCTGCGCGGCTTCTTCGACTACATGGTGAGCTATCCCGGCACCTACAAGGGCCGCCACCTGAACCTGGCGGTCACGTTCACCGACTGGGCCAACCGCGGCGCCCTGCCCGGCAAGGACACGGTACGGGATGAGCTGCTCGCCGCCCGCGACGACGCCGAGCGCCGCCAGCTCATCGCCGACCAGCCCGACGCCTTGTCGGACGGAGTGTGGCTGACGGACTGGAATGCCACCGCCAACGACTGGGCATCAGTAGGCAAGGTGGAGGAGGCCCGGGCGCTCAATCGGCTGGTCCTGCTGGTGGTGGACGCCTACAAGCTTGACAGCCGGCGCGGCTGGGCGCTCTTCGGGCTGGCGCAGATCGAGCACCGGCTGCGCAACCGCGAAGCCGCCATCGCCGCCTACCGCCGGTCCATTCCGGCCTTCGAGCGGGCAGAAGACGAGGAGGGCGTGCGCTACGCCCTCAACAACATCGCCGACGAACTCAACCGGCTCAACCGCTTCGTGGAAGCGGTCGCCATCTGGGACACCGTGGTGCAGTTGGAGCGCGCGCGGACCCGGGTGGACAGCTCCACCGCCCAGGTGGAGAGCTTCGCCATCTCGGTGCGCGGCTACGCCAAGGCCCTGGCCAAGGTGGACCGCTACACCGACGCCCTGAGCGCCTACGAGGAGGCGCTGGCGCTGCTGAAGCGGATCGAGATGCCGCGCACCCAGGCCCAGCGCGCTTCGATCTATACCGGCATGGCGGGGCTGTTCGGCAACAAGGGCCAGCGGGAACGCTCGATCCTGAGCTACAACGAGGCCCGCAAGCTGTACCGCCAGCTGGGCTACAAGGAGGAAGAAGCCGACCAGCTCGATGAAATCGGCTACCAGACCTCCGAGCTGGGCCAGCAGCGGGACGCCATCGCCATCTGGGAGGAGGCCTACGCCCTGCACATGGCGGCCGGCGAACGCGGTGATGCGGGATACTCCAAGTCGCAGATCGGCCAGTCGCTCTGGACGCTGGGCGACTACAAGGGTGCCATCGCCGCCCACGAGGAAGCGGTCCAGCTTCGCGAGGAGGCCGGCGACCGCGACGGCGTGGCCTACTCGCTCGGCAAGCTGGCCTCCTTGTATCGCGACGCTGGCGACCCCAACTCCGCTTTGCAGACCTATGTCCGGGTGGCCCGGGTCTATGAGGAGCTGGGCAACGACATCGAGCGGGCGAAGGTCGCCAACAACATCGGGGACGTCTACTACAACAACGCCGACTACCAGCGGGCGCTACTCAACTATGAGGCGGCCCGCGTCATCCAGGCCCGGCTGGAGACCCCACGCGAGCTCGCGCTCACGCTGTACGACATGGGCACTGCCCACCGGGAGCTCAAGGCCCTCGACAGCGCCGCCGTCTACTTTGAGCAGGCCATCGCACTGCAGCGCACCATCGGCGATGAATGGAACCTCGGCACCACCCTCAACGCCCTCGCCGGGATCACCGAGTCGGGGCTCCGGCGGGATCGCACCCGCGCCGACGCTTACTATAGGGAAGCCCTGGCGCTGGCGGCCAAGCTGGACGCGCGGACCCTGCTGGCGGAGTGTTACGCCGCCCTGGGGCGCTCGGCGTTCGTGCGGGGAAAGCTGGACAGCGCGCTGGCCTACCACCGCCAGTCGCTCGCGACCTACCGCACACTGGAGGACCGCGGCAACGAAGCGTGGCAGCTCAGCGCGATCGGTGACATCCTCACCCAGCGGGGTGACCTTGCGGGGGCGCTGCAGACCTACCGCGAGGGCTTCGCTGTTGCCGAACAGGGCAACCGCCGGAAGGAGATGGGCTCCCTACTGACCTCCATGTCCTGGGCGCTGACTCTGCAGGGCAGCTACCAGGAAGCGATTCGGCAGCTGGAGCAGGCCCTCGGGATCAACGTCGAGGTGGACAACCCCTGGGGCATCGCCCACTCCAGCACCGGTCTCGGCACTGCCTATCAGAGCCTGGGCGACTATCAGCGGTCTCTAGGCTATCACCAGCGGGCGGAGAGCATCTACGTAGCCCTCCACAGCCCCGAGGCCCAGGCCACCCCACTCAACAACATCGGCACCATCTACTTCTGGCAGGGGGACTACCCGCGGTCCCTGGAGCAGTTTCACCGGGCGCTCGAGATCGTCACCGCCAGCGGCGCCGAGGGAGAGTTCTACCCCCTGCTCCTCAGCAACATCGGCGAGGCGCTGTACGAGGCCGGCCAGTACGACTCGGCCGATGCCTGGCTCACTCGGGCACTCCCCGCCGCCCGGGCCATGGAGACCGTCCGGATCGAGGGCAGCACGCTCAAGATCCTCGGCAAGATCGCCTTCGCGCGCGGCCAGTTGGCCGCGGCGGGGAGATGGTGGGCGCTGGCGGATACGGTCACTCAGCGCAGCGGAGAGCGCGACAAGCAGGCCGCTATCGTCGGTGAGTTGGGCAAGCTGGCCTACGCGCGGGGAGACCGGGCCACGGCTCGGGCCCTGCTCGAACGGGCCTCGAATGCCGCCCGCGAGCTGGGCGCCACCCGTTACCTGTGGGAACCGCTCTACCTGCTGGGGCTGGTCTATCGCGATGAGGGAGACACCACCAAGGCCATCACCACCCTGACCGAGGCGACGGCCGTCGTCGAGCGGCTGCGGGCCAAGGTGGCCGGGGGCGAGGGAGCCCAGAAGACCTTCGCCAGCGGCCGGGTGCAGGGACGGCTGTACGAGGAGCTGGTGAGCCTGCTGGTCCGGCAGAACCGCGCCGAGGAGGCGCTGGCGGTGCTGGACCGCAGCATGAACGAGGAGCTGCGCAGCAAGTACCGCGGACTGGGGATCCAGTTCTCGGATACCACCAAGGCCCGGCTGCTGGCGGAGGAGAACCAGCGGAAGGCCGAGCTGGACGGCGTCAACGCCCAGCTCACCAACGCGCTGGCCAAGCCCGACAGCCTCCGCAACGAGGGCCAGATCCGCGAGCTGTACCGAGCCAAGGAGATCGCCGAGCGGGAATACGGGCTGTTCGCGGCCCGGCTGATCCGCGAGCACCCCGACCTGCAGAATCACACCAGCATCTCCCTCCGCAGCCTCAGCAGCAGCCGGCGGCAGCTGCCTCCGGACGTGGTGCTGCTCACCTTCCTGCCCGGGGAAAACGAGCTTTACGTGTTTGCCGTCACCAGGGATACCATGGTGGCCCGGGTGGTCGAATTGTCACGTGAACAGCTCGACCGCAAGGTGGATCTCGTGGTCCGGCTGGCCCGAAGTCCCAGCGCGACGATGGCCACCGTGCAGCGGATCGGTGCCGCCGGTCAGGGACAAGCGGCGGCGCCGGCGGGGGGCGATCTTCGGCGCGAAGCGGCGGATCTCTACCAGGCCCTGATCGCGCCGGTCACCGGCGCCATCGCCGGCCAGAAGCGGCTCGCCATTGCCCCGGCGGGATCGCTGTTGTATCTGCCGTTCCAGATCCTGCCCGAATCTCGCGACAGCGGCGCCAGGACCCTGGGCGAGCAGCTGTCAGTGTTCTACGTGGCCGGGCTGCAGGTCGCCCCGCCGACGCGCACCCCGCGGCCGCCACTCCGGCTCGCCGCCTTCGGCAACGCCGACAGCTCGCTGCAGAACGCCGAACAGGAAGTCCTCGACCTCAAGCGCCTGTACCCGACCGCGACCGTCTTCTTGCGCGCCTCCGCGACCGAGGGCCAGGTCAAGGCGCTGCCGGCCGCAGTGAACGTGGTGCACTTTGCCACCCACGGAAACCTCGACTATGCCAACTGGGAAAACAGCTATCTCACCCTGGCGCCCAGCGGGAGCGGCCCCTCGGCAGAGGATGGCAGGCTCACCGTCGGGGAGGTGCTGGGCATGGACGCGCTGCACCTGCGCCGCCTCGTGGTGCTCTCGGCCTGCAACACCGCTGTAGCCGAACAGGCCGTGCCGGGCTGGCCCACCAGTCCCGCCACCGCCTTCCTCGATGCCGGCGTGCCTTCGGTCATCGCCTCGCTGTGGCCGGTGGATGATGCCGCCACCGCCAGGCTGATCACTGCGTTCTACCAGAACCTCAAGACCATGGATACCGCGGAGGCGCTGCGACAGGCGCAGGGCCTGCTCCGCAAGGATCCGAAGTACCAGCATCCCTACTATTGGGGCGCCTGGGTGCTGCTGGGCGACTGGCGCTGAGGCGGACTAGCGCACCCTCCCCTGAGGGTGAACATTTCCCCCGGCCAGCACGGCCGATACCGTCGTGTTATCGGGCGGTGACGCCCGGTGCCTTCCGTTCAGCCTCCCCCCAAGGAGGAACCAGATGGCGCCCCCGCGCGTAGGTGCCAGAGACCCCCTCGCCACCCGAGGGGCACCATGATCATCCCAGAGTCCCGCGAACCCGCCTTCGGCACCGACTTCGCCCAGCGCGACCTCGGCGCCCCCTACCCTGCCTTTCCGGAGCTGCTGCCTTCGGAGACGGTGGCGGCGGGCCGTTACGTGGTGCGCTTTGCCCGGACCACCGAGGACCTGGATGCGATCGAACGGCTCCGGTTCCAGGTCTTCAATCTGGAGCTGGGGGAGGGGCTGGAGAGCGCCTTCGCTACCGGCCGGGACCACGAAGAGCTGGACCTCCGACTGCACCACCTGCTCATCGCCTGCCAGAGTACCGGCGAGGTGGTCGGCACTTACCGGCTGCAAACCGCTGAGATGGCAGCCCGCGACGGGTTCTACTCGGCCGCCGAGTTCGACCTCTCGGGCCTCCCGCCGGAGTTCCTGCAGGAGGCGGTAGAGGTCGGCCGGGCGTGCGTGGCCCGGGAGCACCGCAACGGACGGGTTCTCAACCTGCTCTGGCGCGGCCTGGCCATGTACCTGACCTGGAACCGCAAGCGCCACCTCTTCGGCTGCTGCTCGCTCACCTCACAGAATCCGGCCGAGGGGCAGGCCACGATGCGGTTCCTCGGCAGTCACGGCCACGTCCACCCGACGCTGTGCGCGCCGCCGCTCCCCGGCCTGGGCTGCGAAGGGGCAGACCCGGAAGAGGTCCGCAGCTTCCCGGTGCACATCCCGCCTCTGTTCGAGAGCTACCTGAACCTCGGCGCCAGGGTGTTCGGGCCGCCGGCCATTGACCGGCAGTTCAAGACGATTGACTTCCTGGTTGCGCTGGATGTCCTTGGCCTCGACGAGCATACCTATCGGTTCTTCTTCCGCTGAGCCGGCGGTTGCGGACGCCGGGCTCGGCGGCTGGCCCCGGGCCCTCGGCCTGGCGGGCTGGTCGGCGGCGTGCCTCCTTGCCATCGTGGTGGGGGTGGCGGTGCTGGTGCCGTGGCGGGGGGGGCAGTCCCGCTGGCGGCGGGTCGTCCTGAGGGCGTGGGGTCGCGGGCTGGAGCGGGTGCTACGCGTCCGGACGGTCGTAGAGGGAACCAGACCGGCGCCACCGTTCTTTCTGGTGACGAACCACCTCAGCTACCTCGACATCGCCATTCTGTCTGCGGCGACCCCGGGACGCTTCGTGGCCAAGCGCGAGGTGCGGAGCTGGCCGGGGTTCGGGCTGATGGCCGCCGGTAGCGGCAGTATTTTCATTGACCGGACGGCACCCCGGGATGCAGTACGCGTCATGGACCGGCTGGCGGCAGGCAGTGGCCGGCGGCGATGGGATCATCGTCTTCGCCGAGGCCACCAGCAGCCCGGGCAACACCGTGCTGCCGTTCCGCCCGGCCCTGCTCGAGTGGGCGGCCCGGACCGGCTACCCGGTGCACCACGCCAGCGTGAGTTACCGTACACCGGCCGGATCGCCCCCCGCGCACCTGTCGGTCTGCTGGTGGGGAGACATGACCCTCGGACCGCACCTGCTCGGCCTGTGCCGGCTGCCCCGGATCGAGGCGACCATCCGCTTTGGCGCGGATCCAATCGTGGAGCGGGATCGTAAGCTTCTGGCCGAGCGCCTGCAGCGCGCCGTGGCCGAACAGTTCACCCCAGTCGTCAGGGAGTAAGGGATGGCGGAACGACTCGAAGCGGTGGAAGGCAACCTGCTGGTCCTGGAGCAGGCGGTAGAAGTGCTCAGGCGAATGGAAGATGCCATCTACGCCGATGGCGGCGCCGCTGTGGGCATCTCCCCGGTGGGGGTGCATTTCCGCCACGTCCTGGATCACTACCGCGCCTTCCTGTCCGGGACTCGACGGCGGCCGGATCGACTACGACGCCCGCGACCGCCAGGTCCCCCTGGAGCGGGACCGCGAGCTCGCCGTCGCCACCGCCCTCGGTTTCATCGCCGACTCTCGGCCGGCTCCCCAGCGAGCTCGGCGGCCCGACCCATCGAGGTCACGGTCCGCAGCGTGGCCGGGGACGAGGTGGGGCCTGACTGGAGCAGCTCCAGCATCAAGCGGGAGCTGCAGTTCCTGGTAAGCCATACGGTGCACCACTACGCCCTCATCAAGGAACTGCTCCGGCGGGCCGGCTTCGAGGCGGGAGACGAGTTCGGGGTGGCGCCGTCCACCCTCGCGGCGGTCCGCCGCGATCCCGCATGTGTACGGTAAGCTGGCTGCCCGGCCCCGACGGCTACTTCCTCTGCTTCAACCGCGATGAACGATTCACCCGCGCCCCGGCGGCCCCGCCGGGGCTCCGGGTGCAGGATGGCGTCCGGTTCCTGGCCCCGCTGGACGGCGCTGCCGGCGGAACCTGGTTTGCCGTCAACGAGTTCGGTCTCACCCTGGGCCTGCTGAACCGCTACCGCGTCCCCGGCTACCAGCCGCCGCCATCGCCCCGGAGCCGTGGGCTGCTGGTTCTCGACCTGATCAGCGCCGCGGGGCAAGCGGAGGCGCTGCTCCGGCTCACGCCGGAAGCCTTGGGCATCACCCAGCCCTTCACCCTGATCGCCGCCGAACCGGGGCACCCCGCGGCGGTCGCCGCGTGGGACGGGGCCCGGCTGACCACCAGCCAACAGTCGGACTCCGGACTGCTCTGTACCAGCTCATCGGTGACCGAGCCGGAGGTGGCGGAGTCGCGACGGGCGCTCTTCGCCGCCGGTGCACCGCATACCCGGGAGTCGCTGGCAGCCCTGCACCGGAGCCACGATCCCCGAGCGCGGCCGCCGGTCGGTGTGCATGCACCGCGACGACGCCGAGACCCAGGGCTACAGTGAGGCGATCGTCGGCCCGGACAGCGTCGGCCTCCGGCACGTACCTGACGCCCCCTGCCGGGGTGAGGCGCTCCCCCTGCTCACCCTTTCCCGCCGCCCACTGCCCTGCCCCCTGCCCGAGTGAGCGAGCCCGCGGAGCACGCCGGTCCACCGCGCCGCCGTTGGCTGCTGTGGGGCTACCTCCTGCTGCTGGTGGCATCGCACATCGTCCGCCTGGTCCGTCCCACGGAACACCCGGTGGACGCCGACGAGCGCACCACGCTGGTGCATGTCGTGGCCGGCGATCGGGAGCGTCCCGACGTGGCCCGTATCGCCTATCGCGACTACGCCCCCGCTGCCGAATCCCTGACCGGTTCGCCGCCACCGGCGATCCTGCTGGTGCACGGCTCGCCCGGCGACAACGGCGAGGTAAGCGAACTCGCCCGGATCCTCGGCGCCCGTTACCGGGCGGTGGCGCCCGACCTGCCCGGCGCCGGCGGATCGAGCTGGGATGTGCCCGACTACTCCAACCGTGCCCACGCCCGCTACCTGCTGCAGCTGATGGACAGCCTGGGCATCCAGCAGGCGCATCTGGTCGGATTCAGCATGGGCGGCGGGGTGGTGCTGCAGATGCAGGCCATCGCGCCGGAGCGGGTGCGTTCCCTCACCCTGCTGGCCGGCGATCGGGGCGCAGGAGTTCGAGCTGCTGGGGGACTATCACCTGAATCACGCGGTCCACGGCCTGCAGCTGGGCGGGCTCTGGCTGCTGCGGGAGCTGGTGCCCCACTTCGGCTGGCTGGATGACGCAATGCTGAGCGTAGCCTACGCCCGCAACTTCTACGACACCGACCAGCGGCCGCTGCGCGGCATCCTGCAGCGCTACCCCGGTCCCATGCTCATCCTGCATGGCGAGCGGGACCCGCTGGTGAGCCCGGCCGTAGCCCGGGAGCACGCCCGCATCGTCCCCCAGGCAGAGCTGAAGATGGACGGGGGCGATCACTTCGCCGCGTTCATGGCGCCGGCGCGGATTGCGCGCCCGATCGCCGAGTTCGTGCACCGGGTGGAACGCGGTGAAGCGGTCACCCGAGCCACCGCCCTGCCGGACCGGCTGGCCGCCGCCGCCCTGCCCTTCAACCCGCGCAGCATCCCGCGGGCCGAGGGGTTTGCGCTGATCCTGCTGATCCTGCTGCTGGCCGGGTCTACCCTGGTGAGCGAGGACCTGACCTGCATCACCGCCGGGCTGATGGTCTCCCGCGGTATCATCGGGTTCTGGACCGCCAGTGCCGCCTGCTTCGCCGGGATCTTCATCGGCGACCTGCTGGTGTTCTACGCCGGCCGGAGCCTGGGCCGGGCGGTGCTGACCCGCGCCCCGGTGCGCTGGTTCATCACCCCCGAGGCGGTGCTGTGGAGTTCGCAGTGGATCGCCAAGCAGGGTGCCAAGCTGGTCTTCGCCACCCGGGTGCTGCCCGGGACTCGCCTGCCGACCTACTTCGCCGCCGGCATGCTCAAGACCAGCGCGCCGCGGTTCGCGCTGTACTTCTTCCTTGCCTGCCTGGTCTGGACCCCGGCGTTGGTGGGCATCTCGGCGGCGTTCGGTGAGGTGGTCCAGGCCGTGTTCAACGTGGTGGAAGAACGCGCCGGCCTCTACCTGCTGCTCACCGCGCTGGTCCTCTTCCTCCTGCTCAAGCTGATCATCCCGCTGGGCACCCACCGCGGTCGGCGGCTGCTCCTCTCCCGCTGGCGGCGGCTCACCCGCTGGGAGTTCTGGCCCCGCTGGGCCTTCTACCCGCCGGTGGTGCTGTACGTCCTCTGGCTGGCGCTGAGGCGCGGGAGCCTGCGTCTCTTCACGGCGGTCAATCCGGCGATTCCCGGCGGCGGCTTCGTGGGAGAGTCCAAGGCCCGGATCCTCGAGGGCCTGTCCCACGCACCGGAGCTGGTCGCGGCCTGGGAACTGATCCCGGCCGCGCTGGCACCGGTGGAGCGGATGGCAAGGACCACCGCCTTCCAGGCCCGCCATCGGTTCGGTTGGCCGGTGGTGCTCAAGCCGGACGTGGGCGAGCGAGGCTCAGGGGTGGCGGTGATCCGCTCGGCCGAGGAGATGGAGGTCTATCTCACCCGGGCCGCGGGAGACACCATCGTGCAGGAATACGCGCCGGGGATGGAGTTCGGCATCTTCTATGTGCGTCACCCCGCCGAGTCCACCGGCCGGATCTTCTCGGTCACCGACAAGCGCTTCCCCGCCGTGACCGGCGACGGCACACGAGACCTCGAAACCCTCATCCTGGACGACGACCGGGCCGTCTGCATGGCGCCGTTCTACCTCCGCCGCCATGCGGCGCGGCTGGGCGAGGTCCTGCCGGCGGGCGAGCGGCTGCAACTGGTGGAGCTGGGAACTCATTGCCGGGGTTCGGCGTTCTTCGACGGGGGCTGGGTGCGGACCCCAGCGCTGGAGGCGGTGATAGACCGCCTGAGCCAGGGATTTCCGGGGTTCTTCTTCGGGCGGTACGACATCCGGACCCCGAGCGTCGAGCAGGTCCAGCAGGGCCGGGACTTCAAGATCGTGGAGCTGAACGGCGCCACCGCCGAGGCCACCCACATCTACGATCCGGCCAACGGCCTCATCGCCGCGTACCGGGTGCTGTTCGAGCAGTGGCGGATCCTGCTGGAGATCGCCGCCGCCAATCGGGACCGCGGGGCCCGGCCCACCAGCTGGAGAGATCTCTGGCGCCTGGTGCGGCACCACGACGCACAGATTCGCAGTCACGAACCCTGACCGGCCCGCACGCGGGCCTCTACGACCGATCCACCCGGAGACACCGATGCTCGAGGCCCACACCCTGACCCTGCCCAAGACCGCGCTGGCCTCAGCTGGTTCGGGCAGATCGTTGCGGCGGCGATCCTGCTGCAGACTCTCTACTTCAAGTTCACCGGCGCCCCCGAGTCGGTGTACATCTTCACCACCCTCGGCATCGAGCCGTGGGGAAGGATCGGGAGCGGCGTGGCGGAGCTGATCGCGGCGGTGCTGCTCCTTATTCCCGCTACGGCGGGCATCGGCGCAGTCCTGGCGCTCGGCATCATCAGCGGTGCCATTCTTTCGCACCTGACCAAGCTCGGCATCCAGGTGCAGGGAGACGGCGGCCTGCTCTTCGGGCTGGCGGTGACGGTCTTCGTGTGCGCGCTGCTGGTGGCGTGGATCCGGCGGGCGCAGATACCGGTGGTGCGGAACTTCTTCTGAGTACGGCGGGGGGGGGAGAGCTAGCGGCCATCAGGCATCGGCTATCAAGGGCTGTCGGCGACGACCGCGGTGGCAGCTGGTTGCCACTCTGATAGCTGATAGCGCTCCTCTAATCCGGCACCCAGAACCCCACCGGGCAGGAGCGTCGCACCAGTGATTCTCCAGACGGGGTGAAGGGACGGCGCCAGCCGAACGACGCCACCCGGACCTCCACCTGGCGGGCGGCTTCATCCAGCAGCCGCTTGGCGAGGCCGCGCGATTGCGACGACGGGTGGGTCCAGACGGTCTCCACGGTCCACGCAGTCATGGGCGCCACGCCCGTCGAGGGCCGCCGCTCGGCGTCGAAGTCATCCCATGCCCACCAGGCCCAGCGCCGCCGGGGTCGCAGCACCACAAGGCCCACGGCGTGGCCCCCCTCCCGGGCGATAAACACTCGGCTCTCGGGCTCCTGATCGGTGGCGGTATAGGCGGGGGTGTGGAACGGCGTATCCCGCATCGCCCGGAGCGCCACCTGGGCGGCGACGTCGCGCGCAGGGGCAGCGTCGCGGGAGGTGATCAGCACGATCTCGACCCCGTCCCAGCGGGCGATGATGCGCTCACCGGGGGTCGCGGGCAGGGGAATCGAGTCGGCCAGGGTGGACGTCATGGCTCAATCTTACTCGCGGGGAGAGGCATGAGGTAGGAGGGCTTGGCGGGCGCCGGTCCGGCCCTAGCTTCCGGGCATGCTGCTCATGGACCGCGAGAACCTCTACGCCCCGGGCTGGTCCCACGTCCTCTCCAGCGGCAACGACCTGGCCGAGCTGGACCGGTTGCGCGCCCGGGTGGGTGCCCCGCCCCAGGCGCTGCACGCCCGGGACGGGCACCCCCACCTGGACCTCAAGCTGGTGCCAAGAGAACTGGCGCTGATGGACCCGGAGGTCCGGGTGTTCGAGTCCACCCGGGAGCTGTTGCGGTATTGGCAGCGATACCGAGAGGAGAAGGAGGGAGGGGCGTAGCTGGGGGCGCCGGAAGTGTCGCGGGGCCGCCGCAACAGGTGGGGGGGGGGCAGCTCGTAAGTTGTTTGCTGTCAATCGCTTTCGCCAAGCCAGCTGTGGTGCCGGACTTGCAAAGACGATGCTCACTGGCCGATTTCACCCCCTAATTCGAAGCTGAAGGAGCGATTCTCCATGCGCATGCCCCACCTCCGTGGGCTCCTCGCCACCCTGCCGGCCTGCCTGCTTCTGGCCGGGTGTGACGTGCAGGATCCCGCCGCCCCGACCGCCGGGGCCATCCAGAGGGCCTCCGTCACCACAGGGCCCACCGCGGTACGGAACTCCGTGTACCTCTGTAAGGACGGGACCGACGCGACCTTCGACTACTCGGTCGGCGGCACTCCATCCACCATTTCGGTTGCCAACGGTGATTGCCAGTTGATCGCCAACTACTCCGGCGGTTTCCGACAGGCGGTCAACGTGACCGAACTGGTCCCAGCCAACACCGTGCTGGAGTCCATCACCCTCTCGGAGATCTACGGAAATACAAATGATCCGACTGGAACAACGACGAACACCACCTACACCGGAACGGCCAGCGTCAGCACCTGGGTCGGGCTGGAGTGGGGTGCGGTGATCACGTACTACAACCGCGCCACGCCGCCGCCGCCCCCGGGAGGCCAGGGCTGCACGCCAGGCTACTGGAAGCAGAGCCAGCACTACGACAGCTATCCGGCGCCGTATGCGTATAACACCCTGTTCTCGTCGGTGTTCGAGAACGCCTTCTCCGGCAAGACCTTCCAGCAGGTGATGGCCACCGGCGGCGGCGGGCTCAACGCGCTGGGCAGACACACTGTGGCGGCGCTTCTCAATGCTGCCTCGGGCGGCGTGGACTACGACCTCACCCCACAGGAAGTCATCGACGGCTTCAATGCCGTGTATCCTGGCGGAGACTATGAGGCCCAGAAGAACATCTTCGCGAACTTCAACGAGCAGGGTTGCCCGCTGAACTAGGGCACGGCCCGGCGCAGTCCTGGAAGCACCGACGGGGAGCCGCTCAGTTGAGTGGCTCCCCGTCGCCTTTCTGCCCACCCTACCGTCTGCCGGGCGGCCGCTGGCGTCAGCTTCCGAACCGGTCCGGCCGGAATGGGCCAAGGTCAAACCCGGTCTTTCCTTCGATGACCAGGTCGGCCAGCACCTCCCCCAGCGCGCTGGCAAACTTGAACCCGTGGCCCGAGCAGGCGCTGGCGAGGATGATCCGCTCGTTGGCCGGATGGGGGCCGATCACGAAGTGGCGGTCGGCGGTGTTGGTGTAGTGGCACACGGCGCCGGCTGAGGGCCGGTCCATGAGGGTAGGCAGGAAGCGGCGGACCAGGTCGGCCACGGGCGCTTCATCTTCGGGTCGCACCGGCTGCTCGGTCTGGCCGGGAAGGCCGGCCTCCCCCTGGTGGTGCCGCGCCACCTTCACCCCCCGGCCCTGGTCGGGGATGCCGTAGAAGAACCGGTCGCGCTCCCACTCCCAGATGAACACCGGCCGGGTATCGGCGCGCCAGGCGCCGACCTCCCGTGGTGAAAACCAGAACATCGTCTGCCGCTCCACCTCAAGCGGCATCGCTCCATCCAGCAGTGCCGGCATTCCGGCGCCGGCGGCGAGCACCACCCGGCCGGCGTCCAGTCGTTCACCGTTCGCAGTCCGGATCTGCAGCTGCTGTCCTGCACCCAGGATCCTGGTGACCGTCACGCCGGTGTGGATCTCCGCCCCTGCCTTCGCCGCCAGGTCCAGCGCACTGCTGATGCAGGCCTCGGGATCGAGGATCCCGGCCATCGGCTCGAACAACCCCTCGGTTCCTTCCACCGTCCTGAATTCGGGGTAGCGAGCCGAGAGGGCCCGGCGGTCGAGCCGTTCGTGCGGCAGGTCGTGTTCCCGGGCGCTGGCCGACGCACCATTGATCAGCTCCCCGTCCAGAGGCCCCAGCATGAGACCGCCGGTCTGCTGCAGCAGCCGGCGACCGCCGTCCTGTTCCAGCGCCTGCCACCGCTCCCACGCGTGGCGGACCAGCGGCACGTAGGCGGGCGATTCGTAGTAGGCCTGGCGGATGATGCGGGAGTGGCCGTGACTGGAGCCGAGGTGATGCGGAGGGGAGAAGCGATCGAGGCCGACGACCCTGAGGTCGCGCCGGGCCAGTGCCAGTAGCGCGCTGCTGCCGGTGGCACCAAGCCCCACGACCACCACGTCGCAGCGACGGGACACCTAGCGTCCGGTGTAGCGGTGCCGGTCCAGCAGGAAGCGCTGCTCGTCCATGATGACCCGGAGCGGGATCCCCTCATCGAGGCGGGCCGAGACTTCTCCCTCGGCCACCCGCACCACCACGCCGCGGACGGTCACGGTATCGCCGCGCCGGAAGCGGACGATGCCCTCTACCTCGTTGCCCGGCTCGGGCGGCTGGGCCTTGCCCAGACGGAAGCGCAGGCCCCGTTCAGAGACATCCACGATGTCGAGCAGGTGATCGTGGACCTCAAAGCGGGGCCGAAGGGCCGACGGATAGGCAACGCGGTAGTGTTCGCGCGCGTGGGGCCACGGCATGGCGCGCTACCAGATCAATCCCGTGCGGTGGGGGCTCGGCGGACCGGCCGGCGCCAGTCCGGGCGATGCGGTCCTGCCCCCGCTCCAGCACCAGGGCGGCTTCCATCCCCGACACCCGGAGCACCCGGCCCTCGACCTCCACGCTCCGGTCGGCGGGGAAGCGGATGACGGCGTGCAGCACCTCTCCGATGGTGACCCCGTTGCTCCCCGTGCGGATTCGCATCCCCTCGGGAGAGAGGTCCACCACGTCGAAGCTCTGCAGCGCCGTCTCCAGCTTCGGGGCGATCCGGCCCGCGAAGGAGAGTCGGGGCAGCGACCGGCGAGCGTCATCCGTCATGCGTGCGGATCCTTCCGTGAGGCGAGCGCTCGGGCGTTCTCCCGGGTGATGGCGCGGCGGCTGTCTGGATCCAGGTCCAGCAGGTCCAGCCGGGCAATCGGGGTCTCGGCCAGCCGGAGGGGCTGACCACTCCCGCAAAGGAAACGCTTGGCGCCCATACTGGCAAGCAGGGCGGCCAGGTGGTCCTCCGGTGGGCCCCAGACCCAGCTGATGTCCCACCAGATCCGGGCGGCCTCGTCGGGGGTGGAGCCGAAGTGCACCTCCTCGATGAAGCCGCGGTCGGCGTGGGTGATCACCAGCCGTACCTTCGGGTGGGAACGGACCCAGGCCCGCACCATCCACGGTGCCAGCTCGGGGGCCACGTCGAGGGGATGCCGACCCCGGCCGTCCTCCAACCGCACCGCCGCAAGGAATGGCATTCCGGCTTCTCCCGCCGCCGCGAGGAGGCCGAGCAGATCGGTGCCCGCAGGAGGGAGGCCGAGGAAGCCGGGGTCAGCCCGGACCGCCACAGCGCCCCGCGCCGCCGCCGTTGCCAGGTCTTCCTCCCAGCCGGGGAGCCCGGGGTGGATCACCGGGACGGGGCGGAGCCGCGGCAGCCGGGCAGAGGTCTCGTAGAGCCACGGGTTCCCGGCCGCCGGATCCTTCCAGAACAGACTGGGGAGGTGGGTGGCCCAGGCCTCTTCGATCCCCAGCCGGTCCATGGTGGCCAGTACCGCCTCGGGCGAGGTGCCGGGCACCCGGCGCCAGGGATACGCGCCCAGGAAGACGTTCACGTCAATCATGCGAACGCTCCCTTGGGGAAGATCCGCTCGGCGTTCTTCCAGCCCACCAGTTCGAGGTCGGGCGCCGGCAGCATCCGCTCCAGTGCGCGCCACTTGGCCCAGCCGGTACAGAGCGTCACATCGGCGGCCCAGAGCAGCCGCTCGGCCCCCACCGCCGCGAGCGCACCCTCCAGCATGCCGCCGTCGGTGCCGCTGCCGGAGAGATCGAGCAGCACGTTGGGGTGTTTCGCCGCGGCGCGGAGGGTGTGCAGCCAGTCTCCCCCACCCCCGATATGGGCCAGGATGAACGACACCTTGGGGTGGCGGGCTGCCAGGCGGCAGAGCTCGACCCCGTCGGAGGCCTCCTGGCCGGGCCACTCCCGGCCGCGGTGCTGCCAGACGTGGTGCAGCACGGGGAAGCCGAGGGAGGCGGCCGCCTGACAGAGCGGATCGAGCAGCGGATCGTCGGCCCGGCGGCTGGCGGCCAGCTTGAGGCCGATCATCCCCGCCGCCCTGCCCGTGGTCATCTCGGCCAGGGCATGCTCGGTGAAGTTGGGATTGACTGCCACATAGCCCCGGATCTTCCCGGTATGCTCGGCAGAGAGTTTCCGCAGCTCGGCGTTGGCGTGGGTGAGGTCGGCGGGAGAGGGGAAGTAGACCGGTGAGGTATGCCCCCAGCTGCCGAGGATGGAGGCCACGTGGCAGCGCACGCCCATGCGGTCGCCGGCGGCGAGGCGGCTCTGGTTCCGTTCGCGCCAGTCGGCGCGGCCGGTGCGCTGGTGGTAGAAGTGGGCGTGGATGTCGATGAGCATGGGGGAATGTCGGCCGAGTGGAGGGGAACGTCTAGACCTCCCGGCACCCCTCCTCCAGCACGCCCAGCGCATGATCCACCGTCGCCAGGTCGTGCGCCAGCGAGACAAAGTTGTACGCGCTCCGCTTGAACAGCACCCCGTGCTCCGCGGCCAGGCGCGAGATACGGGCCCCGGTCTCCTCGTTCATGAACCGCAGGAAACACATCTCCGGGATCCCGCCGACCCCGGCCACCACCGCCGGATGCTGGCCCGCCAGCCGCTCCAGGCCGGCGAACAGCCGCCCGCCGATCCGCCCGAGGTGGAGCGGCACCCGTGCCTCCACCATCACCTCCAATGTGACTTCGGCGGCGGCGAAGCCGACGAGCTCCGTCGCCAGGGTGGAGCTGATCCAGCTCCGACGGGCCTCCTCCATAATCTCCCGCCGGCCGCCCACCGCGGCCAGCGGGAAACCGTTCGCGAGGGCCTTGCCGAGCACCACCAGGTCGGGGTCAATCTGCCAGCGCTCCGACGCGCCACCGATCGCAATGCGGAAGGCGGTCTTGATCTCATCGAGGATCAGCACCGCCCCGACGCTCCGGGTCTCTTCCCTGAGCATCGCCAACCACTCCGGCTCCGGCGCGCGCTCGACGACAGGTTCCACCACCACCGCGGCGAGCCGGTCTCCCCCGCTCCGGATGAGCTTCCGTCCCCGCTCGATGTCCCCGAACGGCAGTTCGGAGGCCAGCGCCGCGACCGCCGCCGGAACCCCCGGCGTCCCCGCCGGCTGGGACCAGTCGAGCCAGCCGTGATAGCCGCATCGAAGCACCCGGTCCCGCCCGGTGTGCACCCGCGCCAGCCGCACCGCCGCCGCCACCGCCTCGGCGCCGGTCTTGAGGAACCGGGTCCGCTCCATCCACGGCAGGAGCCCGGCCAGCCGCTCCGCCAGCCGTTCTTCCGCCTCCGGCGCCAGGGGGCCGACCACGCCGGCGTTGATGGCGGCGATCGCCGCCGCATTCACCGCCGGATGCGCGTAGCCCAGGGCCACGGCACCGAGTCCCATGATGAAGTCGAGGTACCGCCGGCCCTCGACATCCCACACCTCTGCGCCGGCCGCCCGCGTCATGCGCACTGGCAGACCCACCGGGGCACCCAGTCCGTAGAGGGCGTCGGGGCGTTTGCTCCCCGTCGAGGTGAAGCCGGGGACTCTCACGCCAGGATCACCCGGCCGAGCCGAGCGGGGTCGGTCCGGTCTCCGCGGAGATACACCCAGCCGCCGCCGCCGGACCAGGCCAGCTGTCCCGCCCGTCGCTGCCGGCCAGGCCGCATCTCGTTGACCACAACGTCGAACCTCGGCTCGGCGCTGGCGTGATCGGGCGGCCAGTTGGCGGGGGTGATGGCCAGGGTGACGACATACCCATCCTCCACCGCCGCCCACCGCCCGGTGAGCTGGTCGGGCTTCGCGGACGTCCCGGCCACGGGCAGAACGGTGAGCGCATCTCCACGCGGGTCGGGGGCCACCAGCCAACCGCTCATCGGCACGCCGTCGGTGACCAGATAGATCTGCACGCCGTCGGCATGGATCAAGTCGGCCTCGTTGTCGAGACGAAGCGGCGGCGCGTCCGGCGACCGAAAGAGCAGCGGGTCCTTGGCCACCTGGATCGCCGCGTACAGCCGCCGCTCGTCCCACCCGAGGTAGGCGCGGGCGGAGAAGGCCTCCTCCCCCGGATACGGCTGCTCGCTCCGGCGATACTGATCTTCGTGGTCCAGGTGCAGCGGCGCATCGGTGGCGAAGCCCTCCAACGTCCCGTCGAGCGCCGGCGGGTCCGGCAGGTGGAAGGCGGTGGCCTCCGGCGCCGTCCAGCGCGGCCGCTCGCGCCCCGGTGTGGGCACGTCGAGCGCCGCCAGCGAAACCGGCGGGCGACGGAAGCCGCGAAGCTGGGTCTCCTGGCCACCCTCTTCCACTACCCAGCCGTCGCTCGCGGGATGGTGGGTCAGCGCGCCGGCCGAGGTTTCGACGGTCAGCGATTCGGCGGTGAAGGTGGCGCCAGCCAGCTCCACGCCACCCCAGGCCAGGACGGTCGTGAGGCGCACGTAGCGGCCGCGATGTCGGCGCACCAGGAAGCTCCGCTCGCCTTCTCCGGGGCGGCCCGGACCGGTCGCCCGGAGCAGCTCCCCCAGGCCATCGAAGATGCCGGTGAGTGCCTTGCCACTTTCGGTGGCACGCCAGCGGATTGGACCGGCGCCCTCCGGCACGAACCGTTCGACCCCCTTGGCGAAGGGGTCCTCGAGCTGCCCCGGCTCCCAGCGGCCCGGCGTGAGCACCTCGACGACGCCGGCAGGATGCCAGGGCAGCTCCACCGTGTGCTCGTCCTCCGAGGAGAACTCCACCACATCCACCAGCGCCTTCTCGCTGCTGACGACGGTGCGAGTCATTCCCGCGAACCGCCCGCGGGCCCAGCCCCAGCGTTCCGCCGCCTCGAACTGTTCGCAGCGGGCATCGCCCCACGGCTGCGAGCGTCCGTCGAGCCGGGGCGCGTTGTGCGCCATGGTGGAGCGGTACCAAAAGAGATCCCGGGACACGTAGGACCCGGTGCCGGGATCGGCCAGCCAGTGCACGCCCTCTCCGTGCAGCGTCAGGTGCAGCCGGTCGGGATGGCCGTGGCCGCCGATCTCCGCGCCGCAGTCGAGGCTGGCGTAGCTCTCACCGAAGCGGAGAATCGCCAGCCCCTCCTCCTCGAGCAGGGTGCCGGCAGTGGGTGGCGCTTCCGCCGCCGGCAGCAGCGCCGGCGCCATGGTGAGGAGCATCCACCAGGAGAGGTTGTGCCTGCCCCGCTCCTTCGGCGGCGACTCGCCGGCCTCCTCGAGCCAGGAATCGAATCGCTCCGCCGGCGGGGCCGGCAGCGCGTACAGCCGCTCGAGCCAAGGAGAGAATTCGCTCGCGGCCTTGAACTCTCCGGCGCCGGAGAGCCCCCCGATACCGTTCTCCCACAGCTCCAGGTACATCGGCTGCGCCAGGGATACACCGAAGCGCGAGTCCTTGCGTGCGGGGAAGGTCCCGTCCGGCAGCGCCGACAGGATCGGCGCCCGGAGTGCCGCCACCAGCCGAGCCTGGCTCTTTTCCTCGGTGAAGAATTCCGCCCCCGCCAGCCGGGCCCACGCGACACCAGTGAGCATCCCCTGCAGCGCAAAGAGGTGATAGTTCTCCCCCTCGTACCACATGCCGTCGGCGCCGAAGCCATCCGCCAGTGCGCCGGCCAGGCCGCGGTGACCCTCCAGCGCCCGCTGCGCGAGGTCCTGATCCTCGAACCACACCGCCACCGCCGCCAGCGCGGCGTTGTGCCAGACCTGGCGATTCGACGCGCCCTCGTCGAACTCGCCGATCAGGTTCGCCGCCTCCTCGGCCAGACGGTTCACTCCCTCCAGCGTCTCCTCGTCCAGGGCGTTGGCCTCCCGGAGCAGAAACGCCGCCGCCAAGTAGCGGGTGAGCCAGATGGATTCGAGATATGTGGAGAAGAACAGCCGGGACGGACCGAGCACGTTGTCGATGTTGGGATAGTCGTGATACCCCTCGGCGTAGCTGCGCACCTGCTCGGCGGCCCAGGTGAGGGCCGCGTCGTCGTCCGCCAGGACGCCCACCGTGGCGAGCGACGCCATCCGCTCCGCCAGCCAGAGATGCTGGTACCAGGCCCAGCGGAGATCGTGGCGCTCTCCCTTCGCGATGGCCCCGCATTTGGTACAGCGATGCGCGTCGGGGCTCCACGGATCAAAGGCGAGCGCCGCCCCGTCGGCGGGGCAGAAGCCGCCGTCGGCGCTGAGCATGCCTTTGTGTCTGGGGATCTCGGGCCGGCGCTCCAGCACCAGTTGGGCATGGGCCTGCAGCCGCTGGAGCAGCACACCCAGGTCGGGGCTTGCTTCGATCACGCCCCGCCGGGCTTCGAGTTCTTCCGCCGTCAGCATCGCTCCACTCCCACCGCGGACCAGCCCGCTTCGAGTATCGTCGCACCGGCCGACATCGCGGCCTGCCGGCCGGCGGCCGGATCGTCACCCATGATGAAGAACATCGAACCGCCCGCCCCTGCGCCGGCGGCCTTGCCGCCCAGGGCGCCGGCGGCGGTCATCGCCGACTCCAGCCGGGCCATCTCTGTGGTCTGCATGCCCGGATCGAGTAGTCGCTGGCAGGCCCAGTTGGCGCTCAGCAGCTCCGCCACCCGCGCAAGGTCGCCGGAAATGAGCGCCTCCGCCATCCGCTCCGCGATCTCCACCATCTCCCTGAGCGCACCGGTCACCTGCGGGTCGCCGCGTTCGTAGGCGCCCATCACCCGGGAGATCGTGTCGCTGGAGACCCGCGACTGGCCGGTGTAGCAGATGAGCAGCCGCCGTTGGAGCTCCGCCATGAAAGCATCGTCCGGCTCGAGCCGCTCCGCCACCACCGTCGGATCGTTGAAGGTGAGCCGGTGCACTCCGCCGAGTGCGGCGGCATACTGGTCCTGGCGTCCACCGGCGTGCCCGGCCTCCACCGCCTCCAGTTCCCAGCCGTGGGCGGCCAGCTCCTCCGGACCGACCGTCTCTCCTCGAAGCTCGGTGAGCACAGCGACCAGCGCCACGTCCAGTGCGCCCGAGCTGCCGAGCCCGCTTCCCGGCGGCACGGCCGACCGGGTGCGCAGCGTGCCCGGACCCGGCGGGAACATGCGGAGCGCCGCCTTGTGCAGATCGAGCACGCCGTCGGGGGCGAGGTCTGCGGCGCTCCGCGCCACCGCCGCCTGATTGAGGTCCTCCGAGCGGAGGAGCAGTCCCTCCCGTCCCGGCTCGAACTCCGCCTCCACTCTCAAGGTGATGGCGGCATTCACCACCACCCCGCCCTCCCGCGCCGAGAACGGCGGCACATCGGTCCAACCACCGGCAAAGTCCAGTCGAACCGGGGCGGAGGCGCGGGCCACCGGCGGGAGCACGCGGGGCGGCGGTGTGGTCACGGCGCGATGTGCCACTGGCTCACCGTGGCCAGCTCGCCGCGGAGCCCCAGCTCCACGCCCAGGACCCGGCGGTTGATGCCCTGCAGGCCGCGCGCATGATAGATGAATGTCATCGGGATGCGGTCCTCGAACCAGCCGAGCAGCTCGGCGACACGGGTGCGGGCCGAGCGCGGAGTGGGCGCCGGCAACCCGGCCAGGGTGGCAAGCGGGGCGAGGTGGCCCAGCTCGAGATCACCCGGGACGCCGAGCACGGCGGCGTCGAAGTCGTGCGCGGGACCGTACACCCGGTCGAGGTAAGCCGACAGCTCCAGCTGCCGGATTGTCACGGTGATTCCCTGCCGCGCCAGCTCGGCCTGCAGCATCTGCTCCAGCGCCGCCTCTCCGGAGCCCACCGTAAGCAGCTCGAAGCGGAACTCCGGTTGGCTCGCAGCTTGAGCGCCCGCGGGAATAACAGGAACTCTGTCCTCACCCGCACCCTCGACTCCCGGCGGCACCGGCCCCGTGGCCGGCGTGCCGAAGCCGTAGACCACCGCCTGCACCAGCGCGGCCCGGTCCAGCGCTCCGGCGACCCGCGCCCGCGCAGCGAGATCGGCAAACGGCGCTCGCCGGGCGTTGAAGAGCACCCCGACGCTGAAGAGCAGCGGGTAGTCCACCGTACGGAGTGCGGGTTGATCGGCCACGAAGCCGGCGTGGGCCGGCTGGATGCCGGCGAAGTCGAGTTCACCAGCGGTGAGCGCCGACAGCTTGGTCATCGGTTCATCCACCACCGCGATGACCAGCCGGGCTAGCCGGGGCGGCCCACCCAGCTCGGCGGGAAAGTCGGGGTTCCGGGCAAAGACCCAGCGGCGATCGGGATCGTGCGCCACAAACCGAAATGGCCCGTTGCCCACCGGCGCCAGTTGCCACGCCGCCTGCCGGAGCCGGGCGCGGGGCACGGTGTCCAGCAGATGCCTGGGCAGAATCGCGAGATCGGTGAGTACATCGGGGAGCCGTCCCGGGGCCTCGGCAAAGTCGAGTACCAGTGTTGTGTCGTCGGTAGCTCTGGCGCGGAACCGTTCCACCTCGCTGAGCCGGGGATAGCCCACCGACGGATCGCGGGCCACGGACAGCGTCCACTCGGCGTCGTGGGCGGTGGTCGGCTCTCCGTCGTGCCAGCGGAGCTCGGGGTAGAGCCGGAGCGTGGCCCGTCGCCCGTCGGCGGTCCACTGCCAACGACGGGCCAGGTAGGGGGTTACCTGCATGGCGCTGTCGTACTGCACCAGGGTGGTGAGCAGCACGTAGCGCTGCACCTGCCGGGCCAGCGGATGCACGGTGAAGAGCGGATTGATACTCTGCAGGTCGGCGCCGGAGGCAAACAGCACCGTGTCACCGCGACGGTCTCCACCGGGGGCGCAGGCCAGGAGCAGGCCAAGGAGGAGGAGAAATGGGGTGGTGCGGCGCATGGCGTAAAGGTGGAGTGCGCCCGGCAGAAAGCCAACACCCCTTCTCTCGGGTAGAGTGGCGGCCCCGACCGGCGGCGGGCAGATTCCCCGCATGCTCTCCCGCGCCCTGTTCAGATTGTCTGCCTCCGTGGCCATTGTGCTCGGCGTGGTGGTGCTGACCTTCCTGCTGCTCAACCTGGCGCCGGGAGATCCGGCTCGGCACCTGGCCGGCCCCGCCGCCACTCAGGAACAGCTCGACGCGGTACGCACCACCCTGGGCCTCGACCGGCCGCTTCCGGTACAGCTGGCCGGATGGCTCGGCCGGGCGGTCCGGGGAGACTGGGGGGTGAGTCTCAGCACCGGTCGGCCGGTGGGCGCCATGCTCGCTGCCGCGTGGCCGTGGACGGCGCTGCTCGTGGGGCTGTCGCTGGGCCTGAGCTACCTCGGTGGGCATTCTCATCGCGCTGGCGCAGGCGCGCGGCACCCCGCGCACCGACACCCTGCTGTCGGTGCTCTCGGTATCGCTGTTCGCGGTGCCGGGCTACTGGCTGGCGATCCTGCTGGTCTGGCTCTTCACCTACGAACTGCGCTGGCTGCCCGCCTTCGGCGCGGCTGGGCTCGACGCCGATTTCCTCCCGCCGGTGGCGCGGCTCGCTCGACCGGCTGCGTCACCTCACTCTCCCGGTACTCACCCTGACGCTGATCGGGGCCGGTGGCGCCGCGCGCTTTGTGCGGGGCGCCTTGTTCGACGCGCGGGACGAGCCGTTCATCGCCGCGGCGTCGGCGCGCGGGCTGTCGGAGTCGCGGGTGCTGGTGCGGCACCTCCTCCGCCAGGCGGTGGGTCCGGTCGTCACCCTGCTGGGCCTGTCGCTGCCAGCGCTCTTCTCCGGGGCGGTGTTCGTCGAGGGGATCTTCGCCTGGCCCGGCGTGGGCCAGGTGCTGCTCCGGGCGGTGCAGGCGCGCGACTATCCGGTGGTGATGGCGGCGGCCACGGTGAGCGCCATCCTGGTGGTGACCGGGACGCTGCTGGCCGATCTCTTCCGCGCGTGGGTGGACCCGCGGGTGCGCCATGCCTGAGGCTACCCGCCGACTGATGCGGGACCCACGGGCCCGCGCCGGTCTGATCATCCTGATCCTGATGATCGGCCTCGCGGCCGGGGCGCCGCTGGTGGGTGGCGCCGATCCGCTGGCACAGGGCAACGTGGTGGCCACCCGGTTCGTGGCGCCGTTCTCGCATGACGCCACCGGCGCCTTTCACCTCCTCGGCACCGACCGGCTGGGGCGCGATGTCTGGGCTCGGCTGGTTTACGGCGGGCGGCTCTCGCTGGCGACGGGGTTCCTGGCCACACTCATCGCGGTGGTGCTCGGGCTCCTGATCGGCACGGCGGCGGGCGTCTCGCGCGGACTGACCGGGCGGGTGCTGCTGGCGGGCACCGACTTCGCGCTGGCGGTACCGCGGCTGGTGCTCCTGCTCCTCCTGGCGGCGCTGTGGCCGCCGAGCGGGGTGCTGGTGGTGGTGGTGCTGGGGCTCACGGGGTGGATGAGCATCGCGCGGCTGGTGCACGGAGAGGCCACGACCCTCATGGGCCGGCCGTTCGTGCTGGCGGCCCGGTCGCTGGGGGCGTCCACCGGAAGGGTCGCCTACCGGCACCTGGTGCCGAATCTCTGGACGCCGGTGACGGTGGCGGCGGCGCTGGGAGTGGGCAACGCGATCACGCTCGAGGCGGGCCTTTCGTTCCTCGGGCTCGGGGTGCAGCCGCCGGCGCCGTCGTGGGGCGGGATGATCGCCTCGGGGCGGGACACGCTGGTGAACGCGCCGTGGGTGGCGCTGGCGCCGGGGGTGGCGCTGGTGCTCACGGTGGTGGCGTGCACGCTGCTGGGGGATGCGATCCGGGATCAGATTGCTGGAGGCAGGGAGCGGACGGGCGATTAGGTGGTTGGGCGGTTGGGCGGTTGGGGGTGAATACAGGGTGACGCGGTTTGGTTCTGCCGCCGACCTGGTTCACTCCGCCAGTGACCATGGTGCGGGGCCGGGCGCCCACGCGCGCTCGACCGGAACCCCTGCTCCGGCCTGGGGTGCCCGGGCTTCGGTGAATGGAGATCACCTGCGGTTCGGCCGAGTCCCGAATCCGTGCGCGGAAACCCGGCTGCAAACAACTGGTGACCCGGCGCCTTCGATTCGTGACCGCCTCCACCGTTCGAGTGACCCACATCGATAGAGCGGTGACCGGGTGCCACGTGGCGGTGACCGAGCCCCTGCGGCCGACAACGAACCGCGAGCACCTCGCACCACACACCTGCAGAGAGAGCTCGGGAATGTCCTGCCGGTGACCCGGTCCCGATCAGGTCCCAACGCCGACCGAGCACCCGGTGCGCGGCGTCAACGACCTCCCACTGGCCTCTCCCTGCCGTGACCGCCCAATCACGCGACCCACCGTTCCGCCAGAAGCCATCCCACGGTCTACCCAGTCTCCAAATCAGGACGTCGCCGTCTCCGATCGGAGCAACGCGGCCAGCAGGCCGAGGCGATGGGGACACCACCATCGCGAGCTCTTGCGCGTCGCCTATGTCTAGGAGCCACAGCACTTAGCGACGCGCGCCCAAACGGCGCGACTCAACGGTCCTCCGTGCTGGCACGCGGTTCGCATCAGGCCCCCCCTGTCCGGCCACATGCGGAGGTGCCGGGTGCAGTCGTCAGGCATTGTCGGTGGGCATTCACTCCCCGCCCAGAACGGAGCACAGCTCCAGGAGGACCGTATGAACCGCAGGCAGAACAAGCAGCTGGCCGTCGCCACCCGGGTCTACGAGTACAGTGTGGCAAATGCGGATGGCAGTCCTGGCAGCGCCGCAATCGTGGCGGGGTTGGGGGAGGCGCTGGCGGACGCCCAGAAGCTGGCCCGGCAGGAGCGGGATGGTCAGATCGAAGAGCGCAATGCCGCCGACACAAAGAAGGCGCGTCGCAAGACCTTTCGGAAGCTGGTCCGTCATGTCGCTCGCGTGGCGGCACTGGTGGGCAAGGATCATCCCGATCTGATTCGGGAGTTTCGCCTGCCTCGTGGCAAAGGTGGGGAGCAGGCGGTGCTGACGGCGGTACGCGCCATCGCGGATCAGGCCAAGACCAATCAGGAGCTGTTCCTGGCCAACGGCATGGCCGTCACCCTGATCGCTGATCTGGACAAGGCGATTGCCGAATACGAGGCCGCGATCGAGCGGTCGAGCGCCGGCAAGCGGGCCCACATTGGAGCGAATGCAGAACTCGGTGTGGTGTTGCGGCAGATCATGCTGATCGTCAAACTCCTGGACGGCCTCAACCAGTATCGGTTCGAGAACGATGCGGAGCGGCTGGCAGCCTGGAACAGTGCCCGGAACATTCCGGGCCCGGGCCCGGACAAGGCACCCCCGGCGGATGCGCTGGACGGGACGGTGCCGAGGGCGGCGTGAGGCAGGGAGACGGCGGGCGATCGGGGATTGTGCAGGGCCGATCGTCCGACCGTCGCGCCCAGGCCCCCGGGCCGCGGTGGTGGATGGTGATGGACGGGCAGGCTGGTCCCTGGCGGGGTTCGGCACTATCTCTGAGCGTAGGGGCCGAAGGGGATCCTGCTCACCCAGGATCCCATTGGGCTGGCGGGGGGCGTGAACCTCTACGCCTACGCCGGCAACAACCCGATCAGCTTTAGTGATCCGTTTGGGCTCTGTCACGAGCTTCAGAGAGGCAACTGTACGCAGGCGGATATTGGCGCCGAGAAGGCCTACGCAGAAGGAAACAACGTCGTGATCGTTCGGGGCAATGGGACCGAGGAAGTGAGGTCGGGTGGAACGAGAGCGTGGCGGAACCTCAACCCTGGAAACATTGAGCAGGGACCCTTCGCACGATCACAAGGTTCAATTGGTGTCGCCGCACGCTTTGCCGTGTTTCCCAGCGAAAAGGTGGGGACAAATGCAACGACCCAGCTCTTGAACCGCGACGACTACCAAGGGAAGACTTTGGATGGCGCGACAGCATCGTGGGCGCCCCCGAACGAGAACAACACTGCCAACTATCAGAGCTTTGTTTCGAGGAAAACTGGTATCGATGGCGGGACCGCTATAAACACGCTAACTCAAGATCAGCTCCAGTCGGTTACAGAAGCTATCAGAGCGATAGAGGGCTGGACTCCTGGCACCGTGACCTACCGGAGGCCCTGATGAAAAGCTCCTCATCGCGGTCCGCGGCCCTTCTGGTCTGGTGTTGCACGTGCGCTTTCACCTCGGGACAGAAGGCTCCGCCGTGCCTCGCCTATGAGCCCAGTCCCGTCGAGTTGGTTGGAACGCTTCGCATTGTCCCGAAGTTCGGGCCTCCGAACTACGGCGAGAATCCAGAGTCTGATCAGAAGCTGGAGATTCCAATGTTGGAACTCGCGCGTCGAGTGGATGTCTGTGGAGACTCGACCAGCGAGATCAATCATGATTCATTCAAGGGGCTTCGGGAAATTCAGATGCTTTTCCCACCAGGGACCGAGTATGATAGCTTCCGTGATCGCGCTGTCGTAGTGGCTGGGACTCTATCGCAGGCAGTGATGAGCCACCACTTCACACCAGTGGTGATGGTCGTGAAGACCATCCAGCCTGCGGGTGGCAAGGAGACGCGGAGCTAGCCATTCGGCCGCGTGAAGTCTCTCAGGTACCAGCAGACGGGAGACTGGGCACGCTAAAGCATCAAGGAGGGCGCCCTGGTCAGATGCCCTTCTTGTTTCCATGCGAGGTGAAGCGGTCTCAGAGAGGGGACCGCTCCCTGATCGGACCATACCCTCACCGGACGGCCCATTGGTCGTCCGGTATCCACGATCTACCTTCGACCCGCCTTCCCCTTGCGCTTCCGCGGCCGGGAACCTGCCTGCCTCCGGGATCCCGGCCGGGGTTCGTCGTGTGGCAACGGCGCTGCATCCGGCGCTTTCCCCAGCACCTTCAGGTACGCCGTCCTCGACCCCCGCTTCGCCCGGGCCGTGAGGTACTCTTCCGTCAGCAATGCCGAGAGCTTCGCCGACCTCTCGCCCGCAGATCAGAGTACGGTGCTGAAGCTCGTACTCCCTCGCCGAGGCGCGACGCTCCGCCAGGCCACGCTCCGGCGCTCCGGCAGCCAGCGAAGCCCCCAGCATTGCGAAGACAGAAAGGGCGCCCGTAGAAGGCGCCCTCCTCCAAGCAATCACTCACACACCTCTCTGCGCAGCGCCACGATTAGAAGAGCAGTGGCATCAGCAGCACCCATACGAGAGCTACAGCTTGCAGCTTTAGCGCCCAAAGCCGGTAGCGCCACCCCCGCTCGGTGAAGACGTCTCGAGGCGCAGCGGCCGCTTCGATTGCGATGAACACCGTGAGAGGCAGGGCCAACGGCCCCAGACGATCAAGGAAGTCAGTCATAGGAGCCTCACTTGCACCCTGTCCCGGTCTTTGTGCAGTTGTAACTTGGGATTCCAGTCGTGGGAATGTTCCACTTTACGATGAAGATGGTGTGTGGCTGCGTCGTGGTAACCGCCGCGCCCCCGCCTAAACCAGCGGCGGCGCCTGCAGCCTTGCCATCTCTGTTCGGGAGCTGGACCGACCCACTAACCGGGGAAACCGTTCCCGACCCTGCGACAGTGGTCGTGTTCGAAGAAGACCATTGAGGCTTCTCGCCCTGGGACGCGACTGATCCCGTCACCGCTTGATCGATTGTGCCGTTATAGGCGCCAACCGTTACGCTTGAGGAAAGACCCAAGCCCAGTCCAGAGTCAAAGTTCAGGAAAAACGCACCTTGCTGGTTGTCCCTCGCTAGTCCTAATGTGAATCCCCCCGCTTGCCCGACACCTCCGATCACCGAGGCCTCCAAAGCAACCGTCCAATCGTTACGCTGTTTGAGCTGTGATGCTCCTACATCCGCCTGAGTGCAATTCCCAATATTTTCTTCAGGGCACAGCCCAAACGGGTCGCTAAAGGCGATGGGATTGTTGCCCGCGTACGCGTACAGATTGACACCCCCCGCCAGCCCAATGGGATCCTGGGTGAGCAGGATCCTATTCGGCTGAGGCTGTCATTGGAGGCCTTGCGTCAGGTGCCCGGGCGCTGCCGCCCGCGTGGCGTCAGGAACGAGTTCATGCCCGCCGGCCACGCCCGGGGAGCCGCCTGGGGGTTCAGCCGCGGTCGGGCAGCCGCAGGATGAGCAGGGCCTCTTCGGGATTCGCGACGAAGGCATCGATGTGCAGACGGTGGTGCTCGAGGAGCTGGGCGATGAGTTCGGTGCCTGCGTTCCCGACCACGAGCCAGACGACTTTGGGGGGAGCGCCGTACAGGAAGCTGAGCTGGCGGAAATCGTCGTCTTTCGACACCAGCAGGAACCCGTCGCTGGCGGCCCGAGTCCAGATGGCACCATCGGACCCACCCCTGAGCCCGAGGTCACGGACGTGGGTGCTGCCCGGATAGGTGGGCCCCAGGCGTCGGGCTAGCCCTGGGCTCAGGTTCTCATCGAACAGGAGGCGCGGCACGCCCCGCGCTCAGGCCGCCGGGGGCTCGGCGAGCCGCCGTTCCCGGGCGGCGGCAAAGGCGAGGGCCGCCCGAATATGCTCCGGTCGCAAGTCAGGGAAATCCGTGAGAATCCCAGCCTCGGTCATCCCCCCTGCCAAGTACTCGAGGATGTCCACGACAGTGATCCGGGTGCCGGTGATACAGGGCTTCCCGTTCCGAACGCCGGGCGTGACCGAAATGTAGTCTTCGAAGCGCATGGCCCTATTGTATCTCCGGCGCCGCACGGTGGCAAATCCTGCCATCCGGCAGGGTCGGGGCGCCGCGGCGGACGTGGCCCCGGAGTCCCGGGCTGAAGGCCGTTGGACAGGGCAAGTGCCCGCGAAGGCCCGCTTGGGGCCGCCCGGTGCGGGCCGTGGCGGGCGCACGTAGGATTCCGGGGTTTGCGGGAGGATAACCACGGCACCGCCTTGCCCCGCAGGGAGCAGCCGGTACCATTGGGTTGGAGGGGATCCTGCTCACCCAGGATCCCATCGGGCTGGCGGGGGGTGTGAATCTCTACGCTTATGCGGGAAACGACCCGATCAGCTTCAGTGATCCATTCGGGCTGTGCCCACGGGGCAACTGTACACAGTCGCAACGGCATTACGAAGTGAGCGAGACCGGACACGCACTCATCCGCGAACATGAGGGCCTCCGAACTGAGACCTACGATGACGGAGCCGGGAACCAGACGATCGGGTACGGGCATCTCGTCAGGGCTGGAGAAGACTTCTCCGACGGTATTACTGCCGACCAAGCAGCGACGCTTCTAGGGGCCGATGTCCAGAGTGTCGTGCAACCTCAGCTCGATAGGATCAGCAACCCCTCCCTGAACCAGAATCAGGTCGACGCTGTCGGGTCGTTCACGTTCAACGTCGGTGGAGGAAACTTCGGTCGAAGCGTGCTGCCGCACCTCAATTCTGGGAACACTACGGGTGCCTCAGAAGCGATGGGGAGGTTCACGCAGGGAAGGAACCAGGCTACCGGCCAGAGAGTGACCCTGCCCGGCTTGGAGAAGAGGCGTCGTGCTGAGATCCAGCTGTTCAACACGGCCCCGTGAACTTGGAGCTATCCGATGAGAGTTTGCATCTTGATCATCTTACTTGCCTGCTCGGCCGCCCAGACATTGCGTGGTCAGGAGCAGCGCTGTCCCGACGCCCACACAACGGTAGCCGTGCGGGAGTGCCTAACTCGCGAACTGAGACGAGCCGATCGTGCGCTTGACTCTCTGGTGGACACTCTCAAGGCTGTGCTCGGAGATTCCGCCGGTCGCGGGCTGCTGAGCGCGACAGACCGGTGGAAGGCGTATCGAAAGAACGAGTGTGACGCGGTTCTGCGATCCTTCGAGGGTGGCACGATGGGGCCAGTGGCTCAACTGTCTTGCCTGCTTGACCTTACCGAAGACCGGCGTACCAGGCTGGGAGCCTTCTATGCGACGCCGGGCCGATAGCTCGATTCAACCAAGCGAGTTCGCGCGCGGTGCCTGATTCTGGAGACGGAGTAGTCAGCATCTAGGCTGACCTCGGCAAGATGGTCAGGGGCGCCTCGTTTCACGGGGCGCTTGTTGTTTTGTCCTACGACGCCGAGGCCCAGCGCCGGGCCCGGTGCTTGAGGATGAGGGCGTCGAGGAGGTCCGGGCGGCTTTCTTCTCGTCCTTATCGAAGGCGCTTAAGGCTTCGAACTGGAGCCGGAACGCCTCGTCGGGGCCTCGCTCGTCCTGCTCGAAGACGGATGGCACCGAAGCTTGCTGAGCGAGGGCCACCACGCACACGACTGACTGATCCTGACATCCCCCTCAAACTCGCGTCTCGCGTACTACGAGGCGGAGATCGCTCAGCCCCCCGACGCGGCTGGTCGACCTGACCCAGGCCGTCAAAGTTTCCCGCGGAAGCTCCTGGGCCTCAAGCCAGTCGCTAAGAAGACACCACCCAAGACCGCGCGGGTTTCCGGAGACGGCTCCAGGTGGTTGAGCAGCTTCCCGCCGCCGACCAGCGCACGGTCCTCAAGCTCGTTGAGGCGCTGGCTGAGGCCCGACGCTCCGCCAGACCACGGCCCAGAGGCCGTACCGCCAGTTGAGGCCCCTTTCCGCCCAGGTGGAAACAAGCAGGGCGTTCGTAAGTGCGCGCCCTCCTCGGTCAACTGCTTTAACTATCCCGGCGAAGCGATCGCTTTGGTGAACTCGATGAAGGTACTGCCGATAGGTTGCGCCTCGTGGTCGCTCATCCCTATAAAAGGCATTCTGAAAAAGATGCGTGGCTGCGTCTTGCTGAAGGCGAACGCCGTGTCCCCGCCGTCAGAACCAAACAGCACGTACCCCGGGGCAAATTCCGCGATGTTATACTCCCGATTGAGTGCCTCCATCTTCTCCACGGGCCAGAGGACCAAATATCCCGCGTCCCCGATGGCGCCCTCGGCCCCATTGGATCGCGACATGAAACTGACGTAGTCCTCTGGGGCGGAAATCCCCAGTCGGTCTAGCGCGGATATTATCCTACTCTCCTCGAGGCCCGCGCCCAGCGACAAACGCGAGAGCAATCGATCGGTGTCATCCACCATAGCTGGACCTCAGTCGCCGCCGGTGATCGAACGGAGAAGCCGGTTCCACCACGTAGTAACCTGTGCGTGTTGCCCCGGGCTTAATGGGATCTTGTTTGTGGGATCTGTCGGACTGCCTCCGAATTTGACTGGCTGGATCTCGTGAATCTGCTGTCCAGCAAGAGAGGGATCAGCCCTGTGGATTGCACTATTTGCGCTGTTCGCTGCCTTCCGAGCCTCTTGGTATTCCGCGCCCTCAACAACTCTGAGCGTTCCGCCGGGGCGTGGCACACCTGACGGGTATCCCTTCCAGCTGGCGACGTTGAACGCCCCAACCGGAGCCATTGCTGGGACGACAGCCCCCTCATGCCCACCGTAGAGAAAGTTGCTTACTACCTGTAAGGCCGCCTGAACAACTTTGGCATTCTGGGCATTTTCGTAGGCCATCCACTCCTTCTCGGCCGCCTCTCCCTGGGCTACTACCCCGACATCACTCTGAGTACAGTTTCCTCTCCCTGCACACTTCAAACCGAACGGGTCACTAAAGCTGATCGGGTTGTTTCCCGCATACGCGTAGAGATTCACACCCCCCGCCAGCCCGATGGGATCCTGGGTGAGAAACCGCCCGGTCTGAGGATCATACCATGCCGCTTCAGGCGGGGAAATAGAATACGGCGGGATTCGCCAAGGCGCCAATTGCCTATCTGGGGCCTCCAAGGCACCCGGCTCCCATTGAGGTACAAGCAACTCTTCCAGCCCAGGTCACCCCCCCAGGCCACGCCCGTTCGTGAGTGCCACACACTGTCCTCCCCTGCAACATGTGCACTACGTCACACCGCCGCACGTCGCCAGAGTGCATTCCCGGGTCTCGGCCGAGACCGCATCACCTCACAACCCAAGCCTGTACCTGGCGACCCGTCCGGGCGCCTGTCAGGCGACAGCCCCGCCGCTGCCAGACAGAGGCGGGAAGGAGGCGGTCATGCGGAACAATCTTGTCCGACGGTACTCCGGCCCCCGGTGGGCCCCTGCCCTGGTGGTCCTGCTGCTCGGCGTCGTGCCGCCGTCGGCCCCGCCGCTCCCCGATACCGGAGACATCGAGGGCTTCGTGCGCGATCAGGCCGGCGCACCGGTCCCCAGCGCCCAGGTCCGGGTACAAGGCACGGCATTCTTCGCTGAAGCCGACAACACCGGCCACTATTACCTCGCACGGGTACCAGTCGGCACCTACGGACTCGAAGCCCGCTTCGTCGGCTACCGGGCGGTGACGGTGACCGGGCTCATCGTCCAGGCCAACCAGACGACCCTGCAGGACTTCACCCTCGAGCAGACCGCGATCGAGATCAGCGAGATCGAGGTGCTGGCCGCCGCCAACGACCTGGTCCCGCGAGACGAGGTCACCTCGAAACAGCGAATGGAAGGCAGCAGCCTGCTGACTGACCGGCTCAACAACCCCCTCAACCTCCAGCCGGGCGTGGTCGCCGATGGCGGGGGTGTGAGCCTGCACGCGCGCGGCGGCCGGCCGAGCGAGGCGGTGACCTACGTCGACGGCGTTCCGGTGGCAGGCGATGAACACGCCAGCTACAGCCGGAGCCGGACGGGGGGGGCCGTGAGCGAGCTGGGCGTACCGCAGGTCAGCAGCAACGGATTCGAGGATGGCGCCGTCACATCCGGCGCCCCGAGCGCCGAGTTCGGCAACGCCCAGGCCGGTCACAGCACCGATCGCCGCATGCACCCCACCGGCGAGGAGTACCGGCCCATCGTCGAGAACCGGTTCCTCGACCCCCGGACCAGTCCGGTGTCCACCTTCTCCATTGATGTGGACGCGGGCTCCTACAGCAATATCCGCCGGTTCCTCAGCTACGGAACGCTGCCGCCGCCAGACGCAGTCCGGATCGAGGAGATGCTCAACTACTTCCAATACCGGTATCCGGAACCGAAGGGGCGGCATCCCTTCACGGTGACCCTGGAAGCCGGCGCCGCACCCTGGAACCCGGAACACCAGCTGTTGCTGGTCGGCATGCAGGGCCGGAACATGGACCGCCGGGAGATGCCACCCAGCAACCTGGTCTTCCTGCTGGACGTGTCGGGGTCGATGGCCTCGCCGGACAAGCTGCCGCTGGTGAAACAGGGATTCCGCATGCTGGCCGCACAGCTACGCGCGGTGGATCGGGTGGCAATCGTCGTCTACGCAGGCGCGGCGGGGCTGGTGCTCCCCTCCACCCCGGGAAACGACCGGGCCACCATTCTCGCCGCCATCGACCGTCTGGAGGCAGGCGGCTCCACGGCGGGTGGGGCGGGGCTGCAGCTCGCGTATCAGATTGCCCGGGAGAACTTCTTCGTGGAAGGCAACAACCGGGTCATCCTCGCTACCGATGGCGATTTCAACGTCGGCCCCTCGAGTGAGACGGAACTGCTCCGGCTCATCGAGGAATACCGCGGCCAGGGCACCTTCCTCACGGTGCTGGGCTTCGGCACCGGGAACCTCAAGGATGCCCGGATGGAGCAGATCGCCGACAAGGGGAACGGCCACTACGCCTACATTGACAACCTCAGTGAGGCGCGGAAGGTGTTCGTGCGCGAGCTGGGCGGGACGCTGCACACCATCGCCAAGGACGTGAAGCTGCAGATCGAGTTCAACCCGGCCCGGGTGGCCGCGTACCGGCTGGTCGGGTACGAGAACCGGGTGCTGGCCCGCGAGGACTTCGATGACGACAGCAAGGACGCCGGCGAACTCGGCGCCGGCCACTCGGTCACGGCTCTGTACGAGATCGTCCCGGCCAACCGGGAGGAGCTCGCCGCCGAAGACGGCGGGCTGCGGTACCAGCTGGCCGGACTCACCCCGCGCGCGCGGCAGGGCCGGGAATGGCTCACGGTGGACCTCCGCTACAAGCCACCGACCGGAAACCGGAGCATCCTGATGACCGAGGTGTACGAGGGCCCCACTTCGCGGACCCTCACCAGCCAGAATTTCCGCTGGGCCAGCGCCGTGGCCGAGTTCGGGATGCTGCTTCGGAACTCGAGCTTCCGGGGCAACGCCTCGGTCGAGTCGGTGCTGGCGCGGGCCGAGTCGGCCCTCGGCGACGATGAAGACGGCTACCGGTCCGAGTTTGTGCAGCTGGTGCAGCGCTACCGGGAGCTGCAGCACAGCGCCCGGCGGTAGGATGGCCTAGGACAAGAGCGGCAGGCGGCGCCACCGATCGGGCCGCGGGGACAGTCCCCCGCCCTGGGAGGTGGAACCGCCCTGCCGCTCGTGCGTCCATCGCCCTGCTCGTTGGTGAAGCGCTACTATTCCCCACCCATGAACCCCCTCCTCGACCCCGATGCCCGGCTGGTCATCGGTCACCGCGGCGCCGCGGCGTACGCGCCGGAGAACACGTTGGAGAGCTTCCGGCGGGCGCTCTCCCAGGGCGCCGACGCGCTGGAGTTCGACGTGCGCCTCTCCGCCGACGGCGTGGCGATGGTGTTCCACGACCCCACCCTGGAGCGGACCACCGACGGAAGCGGCCCGCTGGCGAATCACACCGCCGCCCAACTGCAGGCACTCGATGCCGGCTACCGCTTCAGCGAGGACGGCGGCGCCACGTTCCCGTTTCGCGGGCGAGGCGTGCGCATCCCCACTCTGCGTGAGGTGGCGGACGCCTTTCCCGAGACGCCGTTCCTGATCGAGATCAAGGAAGCCGGTGTGCAGAATGCGGTGGCGGAGGTGCTGCGGGAGAGTGGTGCGGCGGCACGGTCGGTGGTGGCCGGCAACGACTGGCAGGCCCTGCTCCGCTTCCGTGAGGCGCCGTTCAGCCTCGGCGCCTCCCGGCGTGACATCGCCCGGCTGTACTTCGGGGTTGGGTCGCCCGACCCGCTCTGCCGGAACTACGCGGTGCCGGAGTCCTACTACGGCCTGCCGATCCCCACCCGCCGCTTCGTCCGCGCCGCCCGCCGCCTCGGCGCCACCGTGCATGTCTGGACGGTGGACGACGCCCGCTCCGCGCTCCGCTGGTGGAGGAACGGTGTGAACGGGATCGTGACCAACCGGCCGGATGCGATCACGGCGTCTCGGCGACTCGGCGGCGCGGCGACGCGATCATAGGGCTGCCCTCCGCGCGCGACAGCGGGACGACTCTCTCTACTCTACCACCGCCACCACAGGGCTAGCCGTTCACCCGAGTCGCCGAGTCGCTGAGCCGCCGAGCCGCCTCACTTCACCGCCGCCAGGCACTCGATCTCCACCCGCGCCCCCAGCGCCAGCCCCGAGCCGCCTACCGCCGAGCGGGCGGGCGGGTTGACGGGGAAGAAGGTGGCGTAGACCTCGTTCATCGCCGGCCACTCCGCCATGTCGGCCATGAAGACGGTGCACTTGAAGACCTCGCTCATGCCGCTTCCCGCCGACTCCAAAATGGTACGGATGTTCTCCAGCGTCTGCCGAGTCTCCGGCCCGATGCCCCCGGGGACGATTTCACGGGTACCCATCCGGTTGCCGATCTGGCCCGAGAGGTAGATGACGTTGCCCACCTTCGTGGCCATGGAGAACGGGAGCCCCGGGACGGCGCCCGGCACCTTGAGCACCTCGTGCCCCTGGGCGGCGAGCGGGGCGACGGCGAGCAGTAGCAGACCGACGGCGAGCCGAGTGCGCATGACGAGGTCCTCGTTCAGCGGAAGGTGACCAGCAGAGAGATGATTTCGTGCGGACCGGCCGGGAAGCTCACCGCCCGGCCCCCCTGATCCAGCGGCAGGGTGGCGCCGTCGCTCCCGTCGGCCCGTACCCGGAGCGCCTCACGGAGCGGGCGTGGGAATCGCCAGGCGCCACGGGTGTCCTGATCGCCGGCGTTGTAGCAGCGGAGCATGATCCCCTCGTGCGTCCAGGCGGAGTGACAGGAGGAGAACACCAGCCCCTCTCCCGCCAGCTCCATGCCCGGTCCGGCGGGCGGGGCTGCCGCCGTGCAGTCGCGGATCCACAGCGGCACCGGCGGCAGGAAGGCGTCCTCCCAGCGCTGCTCCAGCTCCGCGACTCGGCCGAGGTCATCCTCGGTGACCAGCCCGAGCCCGAACTCGATCACCTCACGCCCGGTGCACTGGGCCTGTGGCGTCGGGGTGGGCCACCCGGCGTGGCCGGGGCGCTCCCGCAGGTCGGGCTTGGACAGCTCTCCCACCGATCGGAGCAGCGTCACCAGCAGGTCCCCGCCGCTGGTCCATTCATACTCGAAGAATCCCGGCATGAAGAACGCCAGGCCGCGCCGCTTCCGGGCCACGGCCACCCAGCGATGCGCCGGAGCGGTGGCAACCGGCGTCTCCCTGAGCCCGCCTTTGCGGGGACCGACTCCCGCCCCGAAGGACCGGGAGACCGCGCCGAAGTGGGCGCCCGCCAGAATACTGGCCCGGCGAAGGCCGGTCGGGAAGCGGAGCCGGAGCCGCCGGTCCTCCGCCCCGCTCTCCAGCACGATGCGCCCGCGGAGCACGGGCAGATCACCGATGGCCTCCAGCGTGAAGGACGCCGTGGTCTTTCCCGCTCCCTTGCCCAGCTCCACCGACCATTCGAGCGCCGCCGCGAGTGGGCCAGGCCAGATCACCTTCGGGCGGACCCGACCCGTGGGTCGCACAACCCTGGCACGCGGCACGGCGCTGAAGGTGTAGCAGTCTCCTCGATCCGGCTCGCTCTCGAGGCCGGCCAGGTCGTCGAACCGCTCGCCGCCGGCGGGGTCGTAGAGCTGGATCCGCCCCACCGAATCCACCGCCGCGTGGATCCGGCCGTTGCCGAGTGCCCTTCCCTGCGCGGTGGCGAACTCCTCCAGCGGCTCACCGCCACCTGCGGCCATGTCGAACCCAGCCAGTCCCAGCGCGGGAAGCGCGTGCGGCAGCGGGAGAGCGATGCGCACCCGGTCCACCATGTCCTGGTCGGGATAGTGGCGAGCGGCATCGGCACGTTCCAGACCCGGCACGACGCCCAGAATCTGGGGCACCACGGTGGTGCCGCCACTCCCCAGCGCGAACGGCCGGAACCCGGGGCCACGCCGCGCCTTCCGCACGCCGGGTGGGCCCACCAGCACATCTCCCCGAAACGCCGTCACTTCGGCCAGCACCACCCCGCCACGCGGCCGGGCTGCCGGATTCCAGAAATAGAGCCGGGGGCTGACCCCTGCGCCTTCGCGCGCGCCGTCGGCGTCGTGGCCCACCAGCGCATGGCTGCTCGCGCGAATCGTCTCCCCGGCAATCGCCTCCACATCGTTGAACCGGGTAGTCATCGCCTGAGCGACTTCGTCACCGGCCGTGCCGGCGATCGCATCGTGGAAGTGGCACTGGACCAGGCGCCGCCAGGCGTGGCGGAGTGACTGATTGGCGCCCGTCATGCCGGAGATCGCGGCCAGCGGCTCGGCGTGCCTGAGGAGCACGAGCTCCAGCCGGCTGTTCCTCCGCTTGAGCGGCGCCCGGGTGCCGTGCACGCCCTGCAGCGTCCAGGCATAGCCGTAGGAGTCGCGCAGCTCGCCCGAGATGACCGGGAGATCGGGAAGCTCGCGCTCCGCCGCCGAGAGGAACTCCGACAGGCTCGAGATCCGGAACTGGAGTCCGCGCTCCACCCGGGAGAGCCGGGCGACGAGGCTGGCGAGCCCTGGATCGGCGGCGTGGTGGTCGGCGCCGACGAAGACCGCCAGTTGGGAGGTCGCGATCCGGGGCAGGAGCTTGTCCGCCACGCCGGCCCATGCTTCCGCAAGCTTCTGGTCCGTCTCACCGTCCGGCCCGCCAAGGCCAGTCAGCGCCGATCCGATCTCGTAGCCATCAGCCGGAAGGTGGTAGACCAGCACGCGCCGCCCGTCTGGTGCCTCCCACCAGCAGAGGTCCTTCCCGTCGATCTGATCGGGGTGGAGCCCGCGCCAGAGCACCGCCGTCTCCAGGCCGAACTCCCGCGCCAGCGCTGGCAGCGCCGCCGGATGTCCGAAGGCGTCGGGACTGTAGCAGCTGCCGGACGACCCAGGGTCCATCCGGCGCAGATCCTCGCGGCCGAGGGCCAGGTTTCTCAGCAGCGATTCGGCGGTGGGGATCTGCTCATCGGCCAGGACGTACCAGGGGCCGCTCTGGAGGCGGCCGGAGCGGAGCGCCAGAATCAGGGCTCCGCGCTGGTGGGGCCGCACCGCGAGGTAGTCCTCCAGCAGTACCGTCTGGCCGTCGAGCAGGAAGGAGCCGAGCCGCCCCTCCTTCATGAGCATGGTGAGCAGCCCGTCCACCATCTCTCCCAGGCGGGCCTGAAAGGCGCCGAGCGGGAGGTACCACTCGCGGTCCCAGTGGGTGTGGGGGATCAGGTGAACGGTGCGGGCTGGCATGGGGAGAAGTTAGATCGGCAGGTGCCGCACTGATAGTCGGAGCGTCTCGCGGGGACCCTTCCCCGCCCCGCCTTCCGTTACCATCTTTATGGCGACCTCCAACGCTCCGAGCCCCACCGTGACCGCCATCGTCTGGAAGCCGCGAGAACTCCCCACCCATGGTCAGATGACCATGCCGCAGCGCTATTTCACCTCTCCGGAAGTACTCGCCGAAGAGACGGAAAAGTTGTTCACCCGACAGTGGCTGTGCGTGGACCGGGAGGAGCGGGTCGCCAGGGCGGGAGACTACTTCCTCCTCGAGGTGGCGGACGCGAGCATCATCATCCTGCGGGACCAGCAGGGCACGGTGCGGGCCTTCCACAATGTGTGCCGCCACCGTGGCAGCCGGCTCTGTGAGGAGCACCAGGGGCAGTTCTCCGAGACCATCCAGTGCCCCTACCACGCCTGGACCTATGCGCTGGACGGCCGGCTCATCGGCGCGCCCGCGACCAACGACCTCGAAGACTTCCGGAAGCAGGACTTCCCGCTCCATGCGGTGCCGCTGGCGCTGTGGGAGGGGTTCATCTTCATCAGCCTGGCGGAGCGGCCGGTACCGTTCGAGGAGTCACACGCGCCGCTGATCGGCCGGTTCAGCCGCTTCAACCTGCCCAACCTGAAGGTCGGGCGCACCATCGAGTACGATGTGCACGCCAACTGGAAGCTGGTGGTGCAGAACTACTCCGAGTGCTACCACTGCGCCCTGGTCCATCCCACCCTGACCAAGCGTACACCGCCCACCATGGGAGAGAACGACCTCGTCGAGGGGCCATTCCTGGGCGGCTACATGATCCTGGCCGACGACGCCAAGAGCATGACGATGAGTGGCGGGGTGTGCGGCGTGCCGGTGGACCCGGCGTTGCCGGTGGAGGAGCACAACCGGGTCTACTACTACAGCATCATGCCCAACATGCTGCTCAGCCTGCACCCCGACTACGTGATGTACCACGTGCTGTGGCCGGTGGCGCCGGACCGGACCCGGATCCTCTGCCACTGGCTGTTCAATCCGGAATCACTCTCGGGCGGGAAGTTCGACATCGACGACGGGGTGAAGTTCTGGGACATGACCAATCGCGAGGACTGGCACGTCTGCGAGCTGTCGCAGCAGGGGGTGCGCACCCGCGGCTACCGGCCGGGCCCCTACTCGCGCCGGGAAACGATCTCCGCTGCCTTTGATCGCGACTACCTCCAGGCGATGGGGCACTCGCCGGAGGTGATTTTTCCGAAGAAGAAATAGGCGATTGGGCGATTCGGCGATTGGGATGTGCGGAGACGGAGATCGGGGATTTCACACCGGCCTTCACCAAACCCGCTCCCCCGGTCGCGCAATCGCCTCCCCCCCTACTGCTGCGCCAGGAAACTCGCCACCGTCTCCCCCGCCCGTGCTCCCTCCACCGCCGGATTCTGCGAGGACTTCTTGAAGTCCATCGCAATGCGATTGGTCTCCGCCCCGATCTGGGTGATGATGTCGTTGAAGGTGATCGTCGCAGGACCATCCATCAGCGTCTTGAACACCATGAAGGTGAGCAGCCCCACACGAGCAGAATTGCCGTTGGCCAGCTTGAGGGCGTAGTTGGCCGAGGTCTCCGTCGGGGAGGAGGCGGCGATGAGCACGTGGTTGGACGGCTGTGCGTATTCATTGCCCGCCGAACGCACATTGGTGGTGATCAGCTTGGCGGGGTTCTCCATCTCTGCCTCGAAGTCCCGGTAGCGGAGAAACCGCGGCTGAGGCGTGACCGGCCCGCCCGTTTCATGCGCCACACCGAACCCCTCCGGCACGCCGAGGTTTCCGGCCAGCTGGCTCCAGCTGGCCAGCTGGCTCTTGGGGATCGGTCCACCGCGGGTGCCGGTGCCGGCGTGGCACATGTCGAGAATCACCAGCGCCCGCCCCGCCTTGAGTTCGTTGGTGAGCACCGCCATCTCGTCGTCCAGCAGGTAGCCGTAGAGATCGCCCTGGGTGCCCCAGGTGGCTATTGCCTCATCCTTGCCATCGGACTCGGGATCATCGGCGCCGGTCCAGCCGCGGTTATCAGGCAGCTGCATGCCGTGGCCGGAGTAGTGGAACACCGCCACGCCGTTGGGGCCGGCCTGGCCCAGGTGCCGCCGGAAGGCCTCGATGATCTGGTCGCGGTTGGCCTCGACGTCCCTGAGAATGACGATGTCGGACTCCTTGAAGCCGTACTTCTGGGTGAGCATCGTCTTCATGAGGAGGACATCGTTGGTCGGCCCGCCGCCCAGGTCCGACTCCTCTCCAGGGTAGTCATCCGCCGCAACCAGCAGGGCGTAGCGACCATTGGGATTGCCGCCCCCGGGGTAGAGCCGGGCCCAGTCCACGTTGGTCACCGACCCCTGGGACTTGGTGCTGAGGGTGTACGGCCCCCTGGAAGTCGGCTTGGTCCCCACCACGTAGATCAGGTAGGCGCCATCCTGCGGCAGCTTGAGCTCAACGGTCACCTGGCCGGTCGCCGTGTCGGTCTCGGCCAGGTGCACCGGCTGGGCGCCCTGCTCGAGGAACACCGCCAGGACCATCTGGTACCCGGCCTTGGCCGTGAAGCTGACGAGTTCGTTCTTGGCCCCCTGGTAGCTCCACTTGTCCAGCACCCAGCCGTTCTGGAGCTGGATGTCGCCGGGGCCGATTTCTCCCTGGAGGAACTGGTTGGGACGGATGAGCGGAGACGAGGTCATCACCCGCTCCAGCGCGTTGGCCGGGGCGGAGCGGCTCGCCGCGATCATCCGGGCCACGTTGGAGGCGGGCTGCTGCGCCGCCAGGGTCACTGCCGACAGCGCGAGCGCGGCCAGGCCGGCCACGGAAACAGCGGAACGCATGAACGCCTCCAGATCGAGTTGAGACTGCCGCTGCATCAGATCCCTTGATCCTCGGCCGCCGGGCCTAAAGCACGCCGCGCCGCTTGAGCCGGTCGTATTGGTCCACCACCGCCCCGGCCGCGCCCGCGGGGGCCACATCCAGCACCAGCACTCCCCTCGCCCGCATGTCGGCCAGCGCTTCCCCCCGGGCCTGGAGCAACTCTTCGGCCGCGGCCCGTTCGAACGCCCCAGCGGCGCTGGCGGGACGGCCGACCGACAGCCGCTCCAGCGCCGGATCCCGAAGGGTGACCGCCAGCGGCAGGTGCCGCGGCCTGAGCGACCCGCTCTGGGCCAGCATCGCTTCGCTGGCCGTCCGGTCTATCACGTCGGTGAAGATCACCGTCAGCGCCCGCTTCCGGTTGCGGGCGGCGAGGTACGCGAAGGCGGCGGGATAGTCCGGCTCCACCAGCCTGCCCTCCACCAGCGCCAGCGCCTCGAGGATCGCCCGGAGCGCCCGCCGCCCGCGGGCGGGCGGCACGAACTGCTGCACCGTATCGGCAAAGACCATCAGGCCTACGTTGTCGTCGTGGTCCACCGCACTGTGCGCCAGCCGGAGCGCCGCCTCCACCACCGCCTCGAGCCGGGAGCGGCCATCCACCTCCGCCGCCAGCATGCGTCCGGCGTCAATGACGATCAGCACCTGCTGCCGGCGCTCGTCCTCGTACTGCCGGGCCATGACCTTGCCCCGGCGCCCGGTGGCCTTCCAGTCGATGGTGCGGGTATCCTCTCCCGGGACCCATTCCTTGAGGCTCTCGAACATCCGGCCTTCGCCGATCCTGCGGACGCTCCGGAAACCCGCTTCCCGCCGGCGCTGCGTCTGGGTGGGAAGTGATCGCAGGGACGCGCCGACCAGGCTGGGATACACAGTGGCCTGCCAGGGCAACTCGCGGCGGAGCTGGCGCCAGACCAGCCCCCATGGGCCGAGCAGCCTGAGGTGCAGCGTTCCCCCGGTGCCCCGGCCGCGGTGTTGCGGCGCCACCACGATCCGCTCCTCCACCTTGCCTCCCGCGGGGAGCCGGACCTCGCGCTCCAGTGGCCCGAGCGGCGCCACCGGCTCCGGCCAGCTCTCCCGTACCCGGATCAGCAACGGCCGCGAGAGCGGATTGGTCCAGGCCACGACGACCGGGAGATTGCGCCCCACCGAGAAGGCGGCCGGCGGCTCGCGCCGGATGCCCAACTCGGTGAGGCCGGGACCGGCCGAACGCCACCCATCCACCAGCAGGGCCGCGACCCACAGCGCGTCCAACACCACAAAGCCCACCACCGCCCCGGGCCAGAAGAGGCCGAGCGGCGCTACCAGCGCCAGCGCCGCGGCGACCACGTACCAGCGCCGGGTGGGGAGGATCATCCGCGTGGCGCCTCGATCCGCTCCAGGATGGTGCGGAGCGCCTGGTCCGGGGTGACGCCCTCGAGTTCCAGCTCCGGCGCCACCGCGACCCGATGCCGAAGCACCGGCGGCGCCAGCCGCTTCACGTCATCCGGAATCACGTACTCGCGCCCGGCCAGCAGCGCCGCCGCCTGCGAGAGCTTGAGCAGCGCCACACTGGCGCGGGGCGAGGCGCCGAGGGTGAGCGCCGGCGCGCCCCGCGTGGCCCGCACCAGCGTGGTGATGTACGCTACCAGGCTCGGCTCCACCCGCACCCGCCGAGTGGCGGTGCGGAGTCCGGCGAGGCCTCGCGCATCCAGCACCCGCTCCACCCCGAAGCTGGCCGGCTCGGCGGCCTCGAACCCCGACAGCACCCGGTTCAGCACCCCCTGCTCCGCCTCCGCACTGGGATAGCCGAGCAGCGCCTTGATGAGGAAACGATCCAGCTCCGCCTCCGGCAGCGGATAGGTGCCCTCGAACTCGATGGGGTTCTGGGTGGCGAAGACGGTGAAGCTGGCCGAGAGCGGATGGCTGGTGCCATCCACCGTCACATGCCGCTCCTGCATCGCCTCCAGCAGCGCCGCCTGGGTCTTGGCGGGGGCACGGTTGATCTCGTCGCCGAGGACCAGGTCGCCGAAGAGCGGACCGGGCCGGAAGGTGAAGTCGCCCTGCCCGGTGAGCAGGTTGACTCCGGTGATGTCGCTGGGCATGAGGTCCGGCGTGAACTGGATGCGCCGGAACTCAAGACCCATCGTCTCGGCGAGGGTGCGCACCAGCAGGGTCTTGGCGGTGCCGGGCGCGCCCTCGAACAGGACGTGTCCCCGCGCCAGCAGCGCGAGCACCGCCTCCTCGAGCACATCCGCCTGGCCCAGGACGACCCGGCCGAGCTGCGCCAGCAGCTTCCGGGCAAGATCGGCCTGTGGCTGGACCTCAGCTTCGGTCAGGGGCTCAATTCCTCCCACACATCCTCCACTGCGTTGGCGGCCGTCAGCACGCTGGTCGCGGGCTGCCCCGGCCGGGTCAATTGTTCGAGTGATTGCACCGCATTCTGGGCCCGCGGTGTGCGGACATTGGCGGCCAGCTGGGCCAGCCACGGGCGCACTTCCCCCCGCGTCCGCACAGTGGGGTTGAGCCGCCGGCGGAGCCCGCGGATCATGGCGGCGATGGCCACGTCGTGCCCCCTTGCCGCCGACAGCGCCGTCGCCAGCGCCCGGACATGCTCCAGCGGCGAGCGGCGCCGCCGTACAATGACATGGCGCACCGGTCCGAAGCGGACGGCACCGGCCAGCACGACGAGCAGACCCACCACCGCGAGCTGCCACCCAGCCCATCCAAGCGGCGAGCGGCGGCTCCATTCGAGTGTCGCGCCGGCCAGCGAGCCACCCTCGCCGAAGCCGTGCTCCGCCTCGGCGAAGATGGCCCGGGTGTAGCGTCCCGCAAAGAGCCCCAGCACGAAGACCCCGGCGTCGGTCTCCTTCAGCGCCCGGTTGCGGAGCAGACCCACATCGGAGAGGAGGGTGATCTCCCGCCCGTCATCCTCCCGGGTGAGCCGCAGCGCGCTCACCCGATGCCCCGCCGCCACCAGCAGGGTCTCCGCCGTGGTGAACGCCGGGACGGTACACTCGGTCTCGGCCGCATCGTTCAGTCGGCTGGAGTCGGTGACGGTGACCTCGCTATGGCGGGCCAGCAATCCCGCCACCCGTGGCCACGATCCGGCGGACGCTGAACCGGGCGGGGCTACCGCCACGCTGTCCAGCCCGCGCCAGTCGAGGGTAAAGCCGAAGCAGCGCATCACCGGCTCCGCCCCCGGTCCGGCCAGGAGCAGGTTTCCTCCCGAAGGACCCTCGGACCAGTCCAGCACCCGGCGCACCTCGCGGCGGGCGAGCGGTATGGTAGGGCTGAGCAGCACGAGCACCTGTGGCCCGCCGGTGCTGTTATCGATCGGTAGCCTCCCCAGGCCGACGCGGGCACGCCTCACCTCGATCCGCAGCCGCTGCAGACCGTCGGCGAGCGCCCGCGCCCCCATCGGCCCGGGGAGGAAAGTGGACGGCCTCCGATCCAACTGCGCCGCGGTGTTGCGCCGCTGGCCGAGGGCCGCCGCCAGCACCAGCAGCGCCGCCAGCGCGGCGATGCCGGCCATGACCTCAGAGCGCGGGCGCATACCGGTCCGGACTGGTGCGACCCCGCCAGGCGTCGAGGGTCGCCGCGTCGGCGGGCACGCCGGCAAAGGCGTGGCCGTAAAGGGTCCGGACCAGCTCCCGGAAGTCCGCCCGGGCCGTGTCAGGCAGCCGGGCCTCCCGGGCGTACTCCTCCGGCGTCTTGCTGGGATGGAACCGGAGCAGGCGCCGGCGGTCCAGCTCCAGGGCCAGGGCCAGGAAGTCGGCCTGCATCGCCTCGGAGTACCGGCTCGCCTGGGCCAGGCGGACCGACTCGCCGCGGTACCAGGCGGCGTCTCGCACCAGGTGGGCGGGGATCTCGCCGGGGTTGGCCGGAGCCTGCGCCTGCCGCAGCGTGCGCACCATCACCCAGATGGCGTGGACCACCACCGCCGCCAGCACCGCGAGCATGGCACCAAACAGCAGCCAGTAGGTACCGGGATTGCGGGTCTCCAGCGCCTCGATCCAGCCGATCAGCGCCTCCCACCAGCGGCGCAGGAAGGCGAGCGGGTTGGACCGCTCCACCCAGGCGTAGGCCGGATCGGTGAAGACCGAGTCGAGGACCGCGCGCAGGGAATCGACCGCGGGCGCCTGGGCCACGGGGAGTTGGAGGCTCACGCCTGCGCCGGTTCCTGGGCCAGGTCCTGTGCCAGCACCTCGAGATCGTACGCCTCCTTGCGGACCCGAAGATCGTAGTACATCACGGTCAGCACGCAGTAGAACAGCGGATAGATGAGCGTCTGCAGCAGCGCCGCGCCGGTCACGGCCACCAGCAGGGTCGAGCTGATCGGCCCGGACACGTCACTGTCCAGCGGCACATTGGCGGCCGCGAGGCCGCCCGCCGCGAGGAAGGGCAGCAGCAGCAGCACCCCGACGACCACCAGCGCCCCGAGCACCCGCCACCGATGCCCCTTGGTGAGGCTCCAGGAGCGGCCCATCGCGCGGGTCGCCGAGGGGAGGCCCTCCAGCACCAGCGCCGGCGTGCCGAGGAGCAGCCCGGCCACGAGGATCAGGCCGGGGATGATAAGCAGCACGAATCCCACCCCGATGACCAGGCCGCTCAGCAGCGCCAGCATGATCAGCCGGCCGATAAACGGGCCGGCCCTGGCAAAGGCCTCGCCCGCCTCGAGCCGGCGGCCCATGTAGTTCTCGGCGATAACGAAGGTGCTCGCCGCCGCCGCGATGGCGCCGAGCACCGCATTGAGCAGCAGGGTGCCGAGGTAGAGCCCCAGGTGGACCAGCGCTCCGCCGGCCGACTCGATGTACACCGACAGCACCAGCGGCAGCGCGCGAGTGACCACGGTGATAATCAGCAGCGTGAGGAACAGGTTGCGATACAGCCCGAACGCGACGTCGAGTGTCTCGCCCAGCGACAGCGGCTTCAGCACAGGACCGGACATGGATCGGCTCCACGGGTGGGTGCCACAAGATGCCGTTCCACCCCACCCTTGGGAAGTGAACCGTTCCGGCCCTACATTGGCAGGATCATGAAGCCCCCGGTTGCCCCCGACTACCGCCAGCATCTCGAGATCGAGACCCCCGAACTGGTGGTGCTCGACTACGAGATCGCCGGACTCGGTTCCCGCGCGCTCGCGGCCATTCTCGACACCCTGATCCTGCTCGGCTGGACGGTGGCGCTGTTCCTCCTCCTCGTGTGGCTGTCGCAGGGGGACAGCGCGGTCATGGCGATCGGCACGATCGTCTACTTCGTCACGCTGTGGGGTTACTTCGCCTTCTTCGAGGGGTTCCGCGGCGGGCAGACCCCGGGGAAGCGACGGGTGGGGATCCGCGTGGTACGCGACACCGGCCACGCCGTCACCCCCGGCGCCGCCGCCCTGCGCAACCTGCTTCGAGTCGCCGACTTCCTGCCCCCGCCATACCTGCTGGGCGCGCTGGCGGTGGCGCTGCACCCGCGCGGCAAGCGGCTGGGAGACATCGTGGCCGGCACCGTGGTGGTGCGCGACCGGCCGCACGCCCAGGCGGCCGCCGAGGCCGCCCAGCCGGAGCAGGCCGGGGAGCCCGCGGACGCCGGCGTGCCCCAGCTCTCCGATGCCGAGTTCCGGGTGGTACACGAGTTCGCCGAGCGCGCGGCGGCGCTGCCCGAGGCGGTGCGGGCGCGGGTCGCCTCGGGGCTGGCGCCGCGCTTCACCGGGCGGTTCTCCAGCGGAGACCGCGACCCCGCGACCTTCCTGCTGGCGCTCGATCGCGATGAACTGGCGCGCCGGCGGGGCCGTTTCGGCGGACGCGGGACCCAGACCGAGGGGGCGCGCCGCGGCGGCGGCGGGGTGGAGCGACTGGTGGCGCGCCAGTCAGAACGCTGGACCGCCTTCGAACGACTGGCCGAGCGGGCAGCCCGTTCCGGGCTGGACAGCTTCTCGGCCGCGGAACTCCCCGACTTCGCCGCCCGGTACCGCGAGGTTGCCGCCGACCTCGCCCGGGCCCGCACCTACGGGGCGCCGGCACCGCTGCGCGCCCGGCTCGAGCGACTGGTCGCGGCGGGCCACAACGCGCTGTACCGGGACGAACGAAAGAGCGGCGCCTGGCTCTGGACCTTCCTGCTGGAGGAGTGCCCCGCCGGCATCGTCGCGGCTCGGCGCACCATCGCCGTGGCGTTCCTCGCCTTTGCGCTCCCCGCCGCCGCGGGATTCCTGCTCCTCAGGGAGCGGCCCGCCCTCGCCGAGGAACTCCTCCCCGCGGTGATGCTGGAGCGGGCCGAGGCCGGAGTGGAACGGCAGCAGGCCGGGCGCGGGTACTACGAGGCCGACCTCGAGGCCCGGCCGCTCATGGCGTCCGCGATCATGACCAACAACATCGGAGTGGCGTTCAACTGCTTCGCGGGCGGGATCTTCGCAGGGGTGGGTTCACTGGTGCTGCTGGCCTTCAACGGCCTGGCGATCGGAGCCGTCTCCAGTCACTTCGCCAATGTCGGGCTGTTCGGCTACCTGTGGACGTTCATCATCGGGCACGGGGTGCTGGAGCTGTTCGCCATCTGGGTCGCGGGTGCGGCGGGGTTCCTGCTCGGCAAGGCGCTGCTCGCCCCGGGGGATCTCCCCCGCGGGGAGGCGCTGGTGCTGGCGGGCCGGCTGGCGGCGCGGATGGTCGGCGCGGTGATCGTGCTGCTGGTGCTGGCCGGCCTGATCGAAGGGTTCGTCTCGGCCAGCGAGATGCCGCTGCCCTACCGCCTGACAGTGAGCGCGGCGAGCCTGCTCTTCCTGGTGCTGTACCTGATGAATGGAGCCCGCCGGATGAGCCGTGAGGAGGAGGTCCCTGGTACCCCTGCCGCTGGGGGGCTGGTGGCGTGAGGGGGTGAAGGGAGCGCTGCGCCGGGAGGCGACGCACGCCCCGTCGGCCTGACACGGCCGCGATGGCCGCCGACTAGTTTTCCCGCAGGATTCCGCGCATCCGGACCGCCAGGGCCTCGATCTCCCGCAGGCTCGAGAGCGTCTCGGGGTCGAGCTTCGATTCGTTCAGGAGCAGTAACTGGGTCTCCGCCAGCAGGGCGGAGAGCGGATTGGACAGGTCGTGACGGAGCTTGTGGAACTTATCGCTCTCTGCGTTCACGGCACCCAACCTGGTTGAGGAAAGACCGCGGCAGGCAACCACCCTCGGCCCGCAATATAAGGTGCGACTCGCGCGCCGCCATGGACCAGGCGGGAAACGTCACGCGATCAGCCCCCGAACGGCACCGGCACGAAGGTCACCACGAGCACCACCACGCACAGTAACCCGACCAGTTTCCTCCCCCATGTCACCGGGCGCTCGGGGCACAACACCGAGGGATGGGTCCAGCGCCAGCCGCCCACCAGCAGCGCCAGCGCCACCCAGATGAGCCAGGCAGCCCAATACTGGGAGAGGTAGATGAGGCCGAGCAGGGCCGCCAGCCCGAGCGGCGCCTGTCGCCGACCCAGCAGGCTGTAGGAGATGTGGCCACCGTCGAGCTGGCTCAGCGGCAGCAGGTTGAGCCCGGTGATGAGCGACCCGGCCCAGCCGGCGAAGGCCGGCAGGCTCAGGTGCAGGGATCCCGCGCCGGGAAAGAAATAGTCCCGGAAGGCCCGGGTGAGCAGTGAGTCTCCCAGCGCGATCGGCGCGTGGCCGATCTCGATGAACGTGCGGGAATAGCCGAAGCCGGGCGGCAAGGGGACCGAGATGGCATACCCCCAGGCCAGCACGGCGAGCGTCACGACGAACCCCGCCAGCGGACCCGCGGCGCCCACGTCCAGCAGCTGGCGACGGTCCACCACCGGGGAGCGGAGCCGGAGGAAGGCGCCGAGGCTGCCCAGCGGCGAGACGGTGGGGGGGATGGGAAGGAGGAAGGGGGGGAGACATCAATCCCGTAGCGGGCGGCGGCGACGTAGTGGCCCAGCTCGTGGATCACCAGGATACCGAGGAGGGCCGCGGCGAAGGTCCAGCCGCTCAGCAGGACCGCACCTGGTCCGGTGAGGAACACCGGAAAGAACTCGAAGCCCGCCAGCACCGTGCCCAGGACACCGCTCCGGTCGGTGGGGACCGCAAAGGTGCCGGCCAGGCTGGCGCCGGCGCCGAGGGCGCAGACGACGGTGATCAGGAGCAGAAGCAGGTGCAGCCGCCCAGCGTTCCTGCCGGGCCGGCCCCAGGGGACGGACCAGGACGATTTCGCTCCGGTCAGGGCGGCCCCAGTAGGCGGTGTGCGGCCAGGCGGCGAGCGCCTGCGTCAGCTCGGGAGACGGCGCCCGGTGCTCGGGCGCGACCAGGCCCTCGACCACCTCCCGGTCCCCCGCGCGAATGACCCGCCAGGCGGTACAGCAGCGGGTCAGGGCGTCCATGCCAGCCCTTGACGCTGTGGGGCCTCACTCATATTATGGGGCGCTCCCTTGAGACTCGCGCACTCGCCTGGCGGTCCATTCTTCCTCTACAATTCGAGCACCTTCGGGTCAACCGGCCCGCGGCCCACACCTACCCCCTTCTCATTTGTCTGCCCCCAAGGCTCGTCCGCCGGCTGACCGGCGGGCAACTCCCGAGCGGAGTAGCACTGAGCGGAGTACCGCACCCGTGGATATCGCCGAGCTCAAACAGAAATCGGTGGCCGAGCTGCACGCTCTGGCCGAGCAGCTCAACATCACCAACTACTCGGGCCTCCGCAAGCAGGACCTGATCTTCCGCATCGAGCAGACGCTGCTCGATCAGGACACGGTCATCCGCGGCGAGGGCGTCCTGGAGATCCTGCCGGAGGGCTACGGCTTCCTCCGCAGCCAGGACTGGAACTACCTCTACGGCCCCGACGACATCTACGTGAGCCCGAGCCAGATCAAGCGCTTCGATCTGCGCACCGGGGACACGGTGATGGGACAGGTCCGCCCGCCCAAGGAGGGGGAGCGCTACCTGGCCCTGCTCAAGGTGGAGAGCGTCAACTACGAGGAGCCGGAGAAGACCAAGCACCGGATCGCCTTCGACAACCTCCGGCCCCGCTATCCCGACCAGCGCATCTTCCTGGAGCGGAAGACCACCATGGACCTCTCCATGCGCGTGGTCGACCTGCTCTCCCCGATCGGCAAGGGCCAGCGCGGCCTGATCGTGGCCCCGCCCAAGGCCGGCAAGACCATCCTGATGCAGAAGCTGGCCAACGCCATCAGCGAGAACCATCCCGAGTGCGTGCTGATCGTGCTGCTCATCGACGAGCGGCCGGAAGAAGTGACGGACATGCAGGAGAACGTCAAGGCGGAGGTCATCTCCTCCACCTTCGACGAGCCGGCCGACCGGCACGTGCAGGTGGCCGACATGGTCATCGAGAAGGCCAAGCGGCTGGTGGAGCACGGCCGGGACGTGGTCATCCTGCTGGACTCGATCACCCGGCTGGCCCGGGCCCACAACGTGGTGGTGCCGCACTCCGGCAAGATCCTCTCCGGCGGCGTGGACGCCAACGCCCTGCAGAAGCCCAAGCGGTTCTTCGGCGCCGCCCGGAACATCGAGGGCGGCGGCTCCCTGACGATCATCGCCACCGCGCTGATCGACACCGGCAGCCGCATGGACGAGGTCATCTTCGAGGAGTTCAAGGGCACCGGCAACATGGAGCTGGTCCTCGACCGCCGCCTCGCCGACCGGCGCATCTACCCCGCCATCGACATCCAGCGCACCAGCACCCGCAAGGAAGAGCTGCTCATGGACAAGGACGAGCTCAACCGGGTGTACCTGCTCCGGAACTTCCTGGCCGACATGCCGCCGGTCGAGGCGCTGGAGTTCCTGCTGGAGCGGATGAAGCGCACCAAGACCAACAAGGAGTTCTTCGCCACGATGGCCCAGTAGGGCCGTCATCCCCGCCGGCATGCCGATTCCGCGGGAGGGCAGAATCATCGCCATCGACTGGGGCGAGGTCCGCTTGGGCCTCGCCCTTTCCGATGAGGGCCAGGTCCTCGCGTCGCCACTGGACACGCTGGTGCGCCGGCCGGGCAAGCGCTTCCCCATGCCACTGTTCCTCGAGCACATCGCCAAGCACCAGCCGGCCGGCATCGTGGTCGGTCTGCCGCTCACCTCCGAGGGGGACGAGCGGGAAAGTGCCCTCGCCGCCCGGGAGGTGGGGACCATCGTCGGCGGGCGGACCCGCCTGCCGGTGGAATACCAGGACGAGCGGATGACCACCGCCCGGGTGCTCTCGCTGATCCGTGAGCAGGGCGGTTCCACCCGGGGCCGGAAGGAGGAGGTGGATGCGCTGGCGGCGGCCGTGCTGCTGCAGGCGTTCCTGGACCGGCGGCGGGGGAGCGGGCAGTGACCGCCGGGACCATCCGCCGCGCCGCCGTGCTCCTCGGGCTGGCCCTGACCGCCGGATGCGCCGAGCCGCCCGTCACCGGCGAGGCGGTCCGCTTCACCGTGCCCGAGGGCGCCAGCCTCCGGGCGGTGACGGACACGCTCACCGCTCGCGGCCTCATCGCGTCATCGTTCCGCTTCCGGCTCCTTGCCCGCCTGACCCGGGGGGACCGCGCCATCCAGGCCGGGATCTATGACATCCTCCCCGGCACCGGCCAGGTTCAGATCCTCCGCACTCTCCGGGAAGGCCGGGTCGCCACCACCCGGATCACCATCCCCGAGGGCCTGACCCTGGTGGAGTTCGCCGAACTGGCGGGGGAGCGACTCGGGCTCCCGTCGGATTCGATCCTGGTGGCGGCGGGAGAACCTTCGCTCCGGCAGGAGCTGGGGCTCCAGGCCAGCACCTTCGAGGGGTTTCTGCTGCCGGAGACCTACACTCTGCCGCTCCCGATCACCCCGGCAGCGCTGCTCGAGGCGATGACGGGGGAGTTTGCCCGCCGCTGGCGCCCCGAGTGGGACCGCCGACTGGACACGCTGAAGCTGTCCCGCCTGGCACTGGTGACGCTGGCGTCCATCGTGGAGGGGGAGGCCCGGCACGACGAAGAGCGGGCGATCATCGCCGGGGTGTACCACAACCGCCTGCGACGCGGCATGCCGCTGCAGGCCGACCCGACGGTGCAGTACGCCATCCAGCTCAAGACCGGCCGGCGGAAGCCCCGGCTGTACTTCAAGGACTACGACTTCCCCTCCCCGTACAACACCTACCTGCACCCCGGCCTGCCGCCGGGGCCGGTCAACTCCCCGGGCACCGAAAGCCTCGAGGCCACGCTCTATCCGGCCCAGGTGCCGTGGCTGTACTTCGTGGCCAAACCGGACGGGCACCACCAGTTCAGCCGAACGCTGGCGGAGCACAATCGGGCGATTGCCGCTATCCGCAGGTCGCAGGGGCGGTAAGGTAGGTCCGACGGTCCGACGGTCCGACGGTCAGAAGGCCCGTGCGTATTCACGGGCCGCCGCCTCCACGTCCTCCGCGCCCAGGATCCCCGACACCACCGCCACGCCCACGCCGCCCGCGGCCAGGACCGCGGGAACGTCCTCCGGCCGCACCCCGCCGATCGCCATGCAGGGCCGACCGCCGGCGCGCGACACGAACCGCCCGAATCCCTCCACCCCCAGCGCGGATCCCGCGTCCGCCTTGGTGGCCGTCCCGCGCCAGGGGCCGATGCCCCAGTAGTCCTCCCCCTCCCGTGCCAGCGCTTGCGCGAGCTCGGCCTCGGTCCCGACCGAGGTGCCGATGATGGTACCGGGCGGGAGCAGCGCCCGGGCCAGGGGCACCGGCAGGTCCTCGGGGCCCAAGTGCACGCCCACCCCCGCCGCGAGCGCGATGTCGGGGCGGTCGTTGACCAGCACCGGAACCGGCAGCGCCTCCCGGAGTGCCCGGGCCAGGGCCAGGAGTTCGCGCGGGCCGGCCTGCTTGAGCCGCAGCTGAACCGAGGTCACCCCGCCCCGCACCGCCCGGGTGGCGAGATCCACCAGGTCTCGCCCGGCCACCAGGGCGTCGTCGGTGACCAGCATGAGGCGCAGGTGCATCGCTAGATTATTCCCCATGCCTGAGCGTCCCTCTCCCCGGTTATACGGCATTCGCGGCGCCACGACGGTCGAGGCCAACGAGGCCCAGCTGATCCTCGAGGCGACCGACGAGCTGCTCCGCAACCTGATCGAGGCCAACGGCCTCGACCCCGATGATATCGTCAGCGGGCTGTTCACCATGACCGCCGACCTCAACGCCGCCTTCCCGGCCCGGGCGGCGGAGGTCTACGGCTGGAATATCGTCGCCCTGCTGCATTCCACGGAAATCATGGTGCCGGGCTCGCTGCCCCGCTGCATCCGGCTGCTGGTGCACGCCTACACCGCGCGCACCCGGGACGAGATCCGCCACGTCTACCTGCGCGGCGCCACCGTGCTGCGCCCCGACCGGGCACGCGGCTAGCCGCCGGCATGCCCGCGCGCACGGCCCTGCCCACCGCGACCGTCACCCCCAAAGGCGCCACCCGCTGGGACCGGGGCCATCCCTGGATCTTCCGCAGCGACGTCTCCGACGAGCCCGGCGGCGCCGGCCTCTGCCGGGTGGTGGACCGCCGGGGGAAGTTCCTCGGCGTGGCGCTGTACTCACCCAAGTCCGAGATCCGGCTCCGGCTGCTCACCCGTGAGGACATGACTCCGGACCGCGGCTGGTGGCGTGATCGCCTGGCCGCCGCCCTCGGGCGGCGCTCCGCCATCGGCGCCTCGGCCTACCGCGTGGTCCACGGCGAGGGGGACGGCCTGCCCTCGCTGGTGGTGGACCGCTACGACCGCTGGCTGGTGGTGCAGCTGCTCTCCGCCGGGCTGGAGACGGTGCGTCCGGTCATCCTGGACGTGCTGACCGAGCTGCTCGCTCCCGCGGGCATTCTGCTCCGCAATGATGTGGGGGTCCGGCGCCACGAGGGCCTGCCCGAAAACGTGGAGCTGGCGGCGGGTGCGGTGCCTGAGGAGATCGAGTTCCTCGAGGGAGAGGTACGCTACCTCGCCGCCCCCTGGACCGGCCAGAAGACCGGCGCCTTCCTGGACCAGCGACCCAACCGGCTGCTGGCCGCCGCGCTGACCCGCCCGGGCGGAGCGGCGCTCGACTGCTTCACCTATCACGGCAGCTTCGCGCTGCACCTGGCCACTCGCGCCGGCCGGGTCACCGCCATCGATGCGAGCGCCGAGGCGCTGGCGCGGGGGCAGGCCAACGCGGCCCGGAACGGGTTCACCAATCTGGAGTGGCTGGAGGGGGACTGCTTCGAGCTGCTGCGGCGGTTCGAGCGGGAGCGGCGCCGGTTCGATACCGTCGTGCTGGACCCGCCCGCCTTCGCCAAGACCCGGGGAGCGGTGCCGCAGGCGCTTCGCGGCTACAAGGAGATCAACCTGCGGGCCATGAAGCTGCTGGCCCCGGACGGGGTGCTGCTCACCGCCTCCTGCTCCGCCCACGTGCGCCGTGAGGCCTTCATGGACATGCTGTCCTCCGCGGCGGCAGACAGCGGCCGGCGCTTGACGCTGACCCACCTGCTGAGCCAGGGCGAGGACCATCCGGAGGTGCTCACCATCCCCGAGACCGGGCTACCTCAAGGGCGCGGTGCTCAGGGCCGAGTAGCCTCGCCGGCCCGCTCCTTCTGCCGCCACAGCCACCAGCTGTAACCCACCGGCACCAGGGCCAGGACCGTCGCCAGCGCGATCGCGCCCACCAGCCACCAGTTTCCCTCTGCCAGTGACGAGAGCGCGATCACCACTCCCGCGGCGATGAACAGCCGCCCACCGAGCCGGTGAGTCGCCTCCCAGATCTGATCGTCCGACAGCGTCCACGGAGTGCGGATGCCCATGAACCAGCTCGGCTGCATCCTCGGCATCAGGGCACCGATCAGCACGAACAGCGCGCCGACCGCCACCGAGACCACCACGGCGGCGTTCACCGCCCAGCCCAGGCCATGGCCCAGGACCAGGATGTGCAGCACCGCGAGCAGCGCCAGCACCGCGTTGGCGAGCACCCAGTACGGGCTCCGGGGTGCGGTGTACGCCCCCTGGCGCGGATCGATGCGGGGCAGGACCAGGAAGAGCATCGCCAGGGCGAAACCCACGCCCGGCAGCAGCACCGCTGCCACCAGGGAGGAAGACCAGCCATCGGGACGGCCATCAATCCCCCAGTGGGTCACCACCTGGCCCGGCAGCCGCCCGTAGGCCCAGGCCGAGAATCCGGCCGCAATCACCAGCCCGCCCAGTCCCGGTACCAGCCGCTTCATGGTCCCTCCCCTGTGGCTTCCCCCTCAAGGTATCCCCGCCCCGAGACGCCCCGGAAGGGACCCCGAATGTTGACCGATCGGCCCTCACATACCACTTTAGGGGGCACGGCCTTACCGCTTATTCCCCATAGGTTCAGCCCAGGTACGACATCCACTAGATGCGGACAGCGCTCCAGCTCCAGCAGCAGCGACGCCGCCGGGCCGCCCCATCGCTCAGGCAGCAGTACGACGAGTACATCCTCCAGCGTATCGAGAGCTTCAAGAACAGTCTCTCTCGCCGGGAAGTCCTCGACCTGGGCGACGAAGCGATCGCGGAGATGGAATCTGCGCGGGGTGACCAGTTCCTGCTCACCGAGGTGCTGCTCAGTGACTGGGTGGACCGCCTGATCCGCAAGCGGCTGGGCCTGCAGCCGTACAGCCGCTGGTCCCGCCATTTCCGTAAACTGCGCCAGTCCCAGCGCGAGCCCACCCGCTGGGGTGTCGATCGGCGCTGCCCGGTGATTGACCTGTTGCCGCGGCTGGAACCGGGCGACTCGGCGCTGGTCGTCGGCAACGACGCCGCCCCGGTGGCCTATCTGCTGGCGGCCCACGACGTGGAGGTCATCTTCACCGGGCCGGACATGACCTTCGTGGATCAGGTAGAATCGCGGGTGGCGGAGGAGGCGCTGGGCCATCTCTGCATCACCTTCGTGACCCCGCTGGGGCACCTGCCCTCCGAGGTCCCCGACCTGGTCCAGATCGTGGTCCTCGATACCGGGGCGCTCGACGGCGTCACCGCACCCGCGCGCGGCGAGATCCTCCAGCGGCTCATGCACCGGACCGCCCCCGGTGGGGTCCACCTGATCCTGCCGAGTGAGCACGCCCTCGCACCGGAGGCGCTCCTGACGCACTACGGTGAGTGGTCAAGGGAGGACGGCGGCACTGAGCGTCGCAAACCCGCCCGGTCGTATGGAATATTGCTCGGCAAGCCGGTCCCCGCAGACGCACGGGCCACGGTCGAGTCCCGCGACGTCCCCGCCTGAGGTTGCACCCCGCTCCTTGCCCACCCACAATACCCGGTAAGATGAGACTGCGGCGCTGACCGATCGTGCTTCTCGGGCAGCGGCTCGGCGTCTATATTCGAGAAGATCGATCCCGATTCCTGAAGCTCAGCGGAGTCCAATGCCTTCGATAAAGATCAACGGGAGCGCCTGCTCGTTCGTACCGGGGCAGACGATCCTCGATGTTGCCCGCCAGAATCAGGTGGACATCCCGACCCTCTGCTGGTACCCCAAGCTGCCGACCGTGGCCAACTGCCGGGTTTGCCTGGTGTCCGTCGAGGGTCAGGGCAAGCTGCAGCCGGCCTGCTATACCGCCGCCGCCGATGGCATGGTGATCGAGACAGAGTCGGCCCCCGCGGTGGAGGCCCGGCAGGGGGTGCTCAGCCTGCTGCTGGAGCGGTACCCCTCCGAGCACCTGACCGGCGGTGGCCGGGCCCATCCCCGTAATGAGTTCGAGGAGTACGTCGTGCGCTACGACGTGCCGCTGCGGCCGACCCGGGAGCTGGCGCTGCGCACCGGCGACGAGCGGCCCGGCGACGTCATGATCCAGCACGACATGTCGCTCTGCATCCTCTGCACCCGCTGCGTGCGCGCCTGCGAGGACATTCAGGAGGTCGGTGTGCTGGACGTGGCCGAGCGGGGCGCGCACAGTCACATCATCGTGGGCGGCGACGGCGTGGCCGAGCACGCCGGCTGCACCTGGTGCGGGGAGTGCGTCCGGGTCTGCCCCACGGGGGCCATCTTCGAGTTCATCCCCAAGCAGCGGTTCGGTTCGGAGGCGCTGCGGGCCCCGGACAAGGTGGTACGCTCCATCTGTCCCTACTGTGGGGTGGGTTGTCAGCTGGACATGCATGTGAAGGACAACGAGGTCATGCGGGTGACCAGCCCGTGGATCGAGGACTACTCGCCCAACCAGGGCTCCACCTGCGTCAAGGGGCGGTTCGGTTACGACTTCACCCAGCATCGCGACCGGCTCATGGCCCCGCTGATCCGCAAGGGCTGGATGCACGACGGAGAGCGCTGGGTCTGGACGGGGGAGTCACCCCGGCACCGCGAGGGGCCGTGGCACCTCATCGAGGAGCTGGGCCGCAAGGGGAAGTCCCGGCCGCCGCAGCGGAGCGTTGGAAAATCCCGCACCACCGGCCTGCCGGTCCTCGAGGATGATGACGTGCGCGACCGGGTGGCCACGCCGCCGGGGTGGTACTCGGCGTTCCGGGAGGCCACCTGGGAGGAGGCGCTCAGCCTCACCACGCAGGAGCTGCTGCGGATCCGCGATACCCACGGCCCGGGCGCGCTGGCGGCGCTCTCTTCCGCCAAGTGCAGCAACGAGGACAACTACGCCATGATGCGGATGGTGCGGGCCGCCTTCCGCACCAACAACATCGACCATTGCACCCGGCTGTGCCATTCCACCTCGGTGGCAGCGATGAGCCGGGCCCTCGCCACGTCGGCGGCCTCCGGCTCCATGCGGGAGATCGAGGAAGCCTGCGACGTGATCTTCATCTCCGGCGCCAACACCACGGAGACCCACCCGGTCTTCGGGGCCCTGATCAAGCGCGCCGTGGCCAAGGGCGCCAAGCTCATCGTCGCCGATGTCCGCCGCACCGAGCTGGCCGGCATGGCCGACATCCACCTGCAGATGCTGCCCGGCACCGACGTGGCGCTTTACAACAGCATGTTGCACCACGTCATCAAGGCCGGACTGGTGAACGAGGCGTTCATCGCGGGGCGCACCACGGATTTTGACACGGTGAAAGCGGCGGTGGAGCCTTACTCTCCGGAGATGGCGGCCAAGATCACCGGCATCCCCGCGGCCACCATCCGCCGCGCAGCCGAGATGTACGCCCGGGGCCCGAACACCTCGACGCTCTGGGCCATGGGCCTGACGCAGCACGCCACCGGCACCGACATCGTGGCCAGCCTGCTCAACCTGATGCTGGGCTGCGGCATGATCGGGCGGTGGGGCGCCGCGATGCTTCCCGTCCGCGGGCAGAACAACGTGCAGGGTGCGTCGGATGTAGGCGCCATCCCGTTCGCGTACACCGACTATCGCACGGTCACCGACCCGGCCAACCGGGCCGAATACGCCAAGGCGTGGGGCGTGCCGGCCGAGTCGCTCTCCTTGAGCAACGGCATGATGGTGACGGAGATGGTCGAGGACGACAGCCCGATCCGCGGCCTGTACGTCATGGGAGAAAACCCCGTCATCTCGGACCCCAACATCTCCCACGCCGAGCATTGGGTACGCGGCCTGGAGTTCCTCGCGGTGCAGGATCTCTTTCTGACAGAGACCGCCCGCTGGGCCGATGTCGTGCTGCCCGGCTCGTCCTTCGCGGAGAAGGAGGGGACCTTCGCCAACACCGACCGGCACATCCAGCTGTCCGATGCGGCACTCGAGCCGCCGGGCCAGGCCCGCCGGGACCTCGATATCCTGATCGAGTTGTCCAACCGGCTCGGCCTGAAGACCGCCTGGCGAGGGCCGGAGGACGTGATGACCGAAATCGCCGCGCTGACCCCGAACTGGCGCGGCGTGAGCTACGAGATGCTCCGCCGGCGCCGGTCCATCCAGTACCCGGTGCTGACCCCGGACTCCGAGGGCACCGCGTTTCTGTTCGCGGAAGACTTTCCCACCCCGGATGGCCGGGCCCGGTTCATTCCGGTGCAGTACCTGCCTCCGAGCGAACTGCCGGATGCGGAGTACCCGTTCGTGCTCAATACCGGCCGCCAGATGTACCACTGGCATACCGGCACCATGACGCGCCGATCCGAAGGACTCGACTCCCGCGAGCCGGTGCCGGTGGTGGAAATCAGCCAGGCGGACGCGCTGGCCCTCGGCGTCACCGAGGGAGAGACGGTGCGGGTCACCAGCCGGCGGGGTAACATCCTCATCGGCGTCCGCATCTCCGAACGGCAGGCCCCGGGCCAGGTATTCATCTCGATGCACTTCCGTGAGGCGGCGGCCAACCTGCTCACCAACCCCAAGCTCGACCCCTATGCCAAGATCGCCAGCTTCAAGGTGAGCGCGGTCCGGCTCGAGCCGGTGCCCGCCCCGGTCCCCGCCTAGGCCAGACCCCGGCCGGTCACCCGCCGGCCGGGGTCCCTTCCCCGCAATGGACCTCGGACTCCATGGGCGCGTAGCGCTGGTGTGCGGCGGCTCCTCCGGCCTGGGCTACGCCGTGGCGCAGCAGCTGCTCGCCGAGGGTACCACCATTGCCCTCAACGGTCGGGACCCGGCCAAGCTGGAGGCCGCCGTGGCCCAGCTCCGCGGGAAGCGGCCATCCTCCGACCCGCCCCGCATTGCCGCCTTCCCCACCGACGTGAGCCTGCCGGGCGCCTGTGAGGAGCTGGTCCGCCAGGTACATGCCGCGCTGGGCGGCCCGGACATTGTGCTCTGCAACTCGGGCGGCCCGCCGGCCGGGGCCTTCGAGGCCCACGACGCCGCAGCGTGGCAGCGGGCGATCGAGACCTCCCTCCTTTCCACCGTGCATCTCAGCCGTGCCGCCGTCCCGCACATGAGAGAGCGGGGCTGGGGCCGCATTCTCTGCCTGGCCTCCGTGGCCGCCCGCCAGCCGTCCGCCGGCCTCATCCTGTCCACCACGGCGCGTGCCGGGGTCCTGGGGTTCGCCAAGGCGCTGGCCGATGAAGTCGCGGCCAGCGGGATCACCGTGAACGTGCTCTGCCCAGGGTACTTCGCCACCGACCGCCTGCGAGAGCTGGCCGAGATGCGGGGACAGAGCGCCGGGAAGGGCGCGGAAGAGATCCTGGCCGACATGGGGCGGGCGGTGCCGATCCAGCGGGTCGGGACGCCCACCGAATTCGCCGCCGCCGCGGTGTTCCTCGCCTCGGAGCCGGCCCGCTACATCACCGGTACCGTGCTCTCGGTGGACGGCGGACTCACGCGGTCCATCCTGTGATGCGCCACTCGTTTCGGCTCGGCACGGCCCTGGTTCTGGTCCTGGGAAACGGTCGCCTCGCGGGGCAGGTCGCGCCCGATACCGCCATCCGGAGTATCCTCGCCAACGGTTATCGCTTCGGGTATGTGGAAGCCGGACGGGGCATGCCGCTCGTGCTCGTCCATGGCGCCCTCACGGATTACCGGTTCTGGATCGGGCCGCTCGGAACCCTCAGCGAGGACGCTCGGGTCATTGCCTACAGCCGGCGCCGCCACTATCCCAACCCGTGGCGCGGCGAAGATCCGCCGCAGGAATTCGAGATCAGCGCCTTTGACCTGGTCGCCGTCGTCCGAGCCCTCCAGCTGGACCGCCCGGTGCTGGTGGGCCACTCCTGGGGCGGCCTGGTGGTGCTGCAGGCCGCCCTGCGCCAGCCGGCCCTGTTCCGCGCCATCGTGCTGGCCGAGCCGCTCGCCGACTCGCTCATTCCGGATACGGCCCTGCGAAAAGCCAGCGCCCGGCAGGCCGATGAAGCGTTCAGCCTGGCCCTGGCCCACTCCAATCCGCGGGACCCGCTGGCCGCCGTGCGCCTTTGGCTCGCGACCCTTTACGGCAAGGACTTCTGGGACTCGCTCGGAGACGCGGGACGCGGCCGCCTGCGGGACAACGCCCACACCCTGCCCGCCGTCGGAGCCCCGCAACCGGTGATCTCCTGTGCCGATCTCGCCGGCCTGCACCTGCCCGTCCTGCTGATCGGGGGTGCCGAGACCGGGGCACGACAGCGAGCCACGCTGGACGGCATCGAGCGCTGCCTGCCGGTGGTCACCCGCGTCTCCATCGCAGGTGCCGGCCCGCTCTTCCCGCGCACCCATCCCACCGAGTTCGCGGACGCGGTGCGGCGTTTCCTCGACGACCTGCCCCGCTGACCGCGCCCCGGTTAGCTTTGCTCACGATTCGACCCCAGGGCCGGGATCACCGTCGATCGCGGCGGCCTCGTCGAGTCGATGGAGTACTGCCGCGTCCCTGGATCCTTTCCCGACAGCTCACCCCCATGCGCGCTCTCGTCAAAACCTCCGCCGGCCCCGGCATGGAAGTCCGCGACGTCCCCCTGCCGCACTGCGGCCCGAGCGACGCGCTGATCAAGGTGCACTTCGCGGGCGTCTGCGGCACCGACCTGCACATCTGGGAATGGGATGCGTGGGCCAGCGGCCGGCTCAAGCCGCCGGTGACCATCGGGCACGAATTCGCCGGGGAAATCGTCGAACTGGGCGAGGAAGCCAAAGCCGAAGGGCTGCTGGCCATCGGAGACCGGGTCACCGCCGAAGGGCACATCGTCTGCGGCCACTGCCTCCCCTGCCGCACCGGGGACGCCCACGTCTGCCGCCGCACCCGGATCATCGGGGTGGACCGTGACGGCGCCTTCGCCGAGTACATCGCGATGCCGGCCTCGAACGTGATGAAGCTGGACGGGATCCCAACCGAGATCGGCGCCATCATGGACCCGATGGGGAACGCCGTCCACACGGTGCTCGAGGGCGGCAACGTGCCCGGCAGCGCCGTGCTGGTCCTCGGCTGCGGCCCGATCGGCTGCTTTGCGGTGGGGGTGGCTCGCGCGGCCGGCGCCTCGCTGGTCATTGCCAGCGACTACAACCCGATGCGCCTCGAGATCGCGCGCAAGATGGGCGCCCACGTGACCCTGAATCCCGGCAGCGATGACGTCGTGACCCGCAGCCGGGAGCTCACCGGCGGTGAGGGCGTGGACCTGGTCTGCGAGATGAGTGGCCACCCCGCCGGCCACCAGACCGCCTTCAGCGCCGCCCGGCTGGGCGGCCGGGTGAACTTCCTCGGGCACCCCCAGCCGGACCACCGAGGTGAATTTCGCCCGCGACGTGATCTTCAAGGGGCTCACGCTCTACGGCGTCACCGGCCGGCGGATGTACGACACCTGGCAGCAGATGTTCCGACTGCTCCGAGCCGGACAGCTCGATCCCCGTCCGGTCATCACCCATACCTTCGGCCTGGAGCAGATGGCCGAGGCGATCCAGGTCATCAAGGAAGGCCAGGCCGGCAAGGTGATCCTGCGGATTGCCGGGGACTGACCCGCGGCCTGCCCCACCTCTTCTCACCTCTCCACCGGCTCCGGTCCCATGTCCCTCGTCCCCCGCCTGCAGTCCGAGCTGGCCCAGTTCCGCCAGGACGGCGTCTACAAGGACCTGCTCTACCTCGACAGCCCTCAGGGCCCCCGGGTGCGCATGGAAGGCCGGGGCGAGGTCATCGTCCTGTCCTCCAACAACTACCTGGGCTTGTGTGATGTGCCCGAGGTCGTGGCCGCCGGCAAGACCGCGCTGGACCGCTTCGGCGCCGGCACCGCCTCGGTGCGCTTCATCTGCGGCACCTTCACCGTGCACCGGGCGCTGGAGGCCGCCTGTGCCCGGCTGGTCGGCACAGCCGCGTCGCTGAGCTTCGTCAGCTGCTGGAACGCCAACGAGGCGCTGCCCGGATCGGTGCTGGGCGAAGACGATGTGATTCTCAGCGACCAGCTCAATCACGCCTCCATCATCGACGGCATCCGCCTCGCCAAGGCCATCACCCGCTGTCAGACCGGCGTGTACAAGCACGCCGACCTCGCCGACCTCGAGGAAAAGCTCCGGGCGGCCAAGGGCCGGCGGACCCGGATGGTGATCACCGACGGCGTCTTCTCGATGGAGGGCAGCATCGCGCCCCTGCCCGACCTGGCCGATCTGTGCCGGCGGCACGATGCCATCCTGGTGGTGGATGACTCGCACGCCACCGGGGTGCTGGGCGCCACCGGGCGGGGCACAGCCGAGCACTTCGGGATGGTCGGTCAGGTGGACATCATCACCTCCACCCTGGGCAAGGCGCTGGGCGGCGCGGCGGGCGGGTTTGTCGCCGCCGACGAGGCGGTTTGCGACTACCTGACCCAGCGGGCCCGCCCGCAGCTGTTCTCCAATGCCCTGCCGCCCACGGTGGCCGCGAGCGCATTGGCCAGCATCGAGTTCCTCGAGAGCCATCCCGAGCGGGTGACGCTGCTCCGCGACAATGCCAACTACTTCCGCCAGCAGCTGCTCGCCTTGGGCTTCAAGCCGCTGCCCGGCGAGACTCCCATCATCCCGGTGATCCTGGGAGAGACCGCCCAGGCCATCGCCATGAGCCGCCAGCTCCTGGATGAGGGCCTCTTCGTCACCGGGTTCGGCTTTCCCGTGGTGCCCCAGGGCCGGGCCCGCATCCGCTGCCAGATTTCCGCGGCCCATACCCGGGCGGACCTCGATCAGGCGCTCGCCGCGATCAAGAAAGTGGGGCACCGCCTCGGCTTGGTGTGACCTGAATCACACTTTCGGTTAATGTTCGGTAAACGGGGTGCTTGCTGGAATTGAAGACTTCAAGTAGTTTGGTAACTCGACTTCCCAAGCAAAAGCTGCCAAAGCCTATAGGGGCTCTAAGCCCACATCCTGGAGGCATCGCGATGCGCATGCTCGGCCGCACCGGCACGGTGCTCGGGCTCGCCTGCCTGATTCAGCTCCCGACGCTGGCCGCCCAGACGACCGGGTTCGAGTCGTTCAAGTGGTACGTCGGGACGCAGGGCGGTGTGACCATCTTCGAGACCCCGACTCAGACAAACGGGGCGGTGGCCACCGGCGGGGCGCATGTGCTGGTTACGGCCAAGCGCACCGGCCTGCTGCTCTCCATTGAGGAGGGGTTCAAGAGGAACCAGACCTCCTCCTACCCCGACCCGACGGTCGTTGGCGGCTCGCGGCAGGTGGTCTTCAACAACCTGCGCAAGTACTCGCTCTCGATCCTCGCCTTCCCGTTCAAGACCATCGCTCAGCCCTATTTCGGGGTTGGTGTCGGGCGTCCTGCACACCGTGAAGGAGTACCCCCAGGGGTTTTTCGGCTCTCCCGCCGCCGCGGATACGGCCGCGCAGCTGTCGGACCGGCTGGGGGGCTTTGGATTTGCCAGCCTGACCGGCGGGCTCCAGTTCCGGGTGGATCGGTTCATGCTCTTCGGGCAGTATCAGGTCACCACCGCGCCGCAGCAAGGGCAAGCTGCTCACCGGCGCCACCCACGCCTTCATGGGCGGGCTGCGGATCGGCCTCGGGGGCGCGCGAGAGGAAACCACCGGCGGGGGGTACTGAGCGATACCGGGCAGGCAGCCGGAAACACGGGCGGGGCGGCCAGGCTGGCCGCCCCGCTTCATTTGTGCCGGCGCGGGCCGGAGACCCAGGGGGAGTCCCGCACCGCGAACCGGAGCGGCCACTCCGCGGCCCGGGTGATCCCGATGCGCGGAGTCCGCGCGACCAGCGCGCGGGGAACCGGTTCGCCGGCCAGGACCAACACCGGCGAGCCACGCATCGCCAGCCCATCGAGGGCGCGATTGACCCCGAGCGCCTCGCACAGCCGTCCGGGTCCGGAACAGAGGTGCTGGTCCCGGCTGAGATCGCGCCGGCGCCGCATCAGGGCCAGGCCCTCCAGCGGCTCCAGCGCTCGCAGCAGGACTGCCGACCCTTCCCCCGGCGGCCCGGCGACGAGGTTGGCACACCAGTGGATGCCGTAGGAGCGGTACACGTACCACGTCCCCGGCGGGGCGTAGAGCGACTGGTTTGCCGCGCTGCGGCGATAGTCGAAGGCGTGTGAGGCCGGGTCCGGCGCGCCGAGGTAGGCCTCGGTTTCGACGATCCTCCCCACCACCCGTCGGCTGCCGGCCCCGCTCACCACGATCCGTCCCAGCAACTCCCGCGCGACGGTGGCCGCATCACGCCGGAAAAACGAAACGGGCAGCAGCGCTGCCCGTCCGGCCCTGCTCATCCCGCCGCCGCCTTCTTCCGGGTGCGCTTCTTCTTTGGTGGCGCTTCGTCCCCGGCGTCCTCCGCCGGCTTGGCGGCCTTCTTCCGGCGGCCCTTGGGCTGGGCCGGCTCCTCGGCGGCTGGCGGGGCTTCTTCCTCGAGGCTCACGATCCCGACCATGGGGATGGCCGGCGGGCCCGCGCCGAGCCGGGAGCCACGGCGGGCACGAACTCCGCCCCGGGGCGCGGCCGGGCTGCCAGCTTCGGTGGCCGCCGGGGCCGCCTCGGCCCGCGCCCCGGCGAGGACCGGCACCGGGGCCGACTCGATCCCCCGGCCCATCACCTCATACTCGTCCTCTCCCACCCGGCGCACGTCGGCGACCTCGGCGTCATGCGCCTGCCGCAGCATCCGGGCGAAGCGAGTGGGCTCGAGCAGCGCATCCTCGCGGCCCAGCAGCGCGGACATCCTGAGCCGCAGCGTTTCATGGCCCACGCTCGGGGGCAACTCCGCCAGGGAGGTGCGCATGAGGTCGAACGCCCGCGCCAGCGTGAGCTCCTCGGTACGCCGCGCGTCGCGCCCGGACCTCGCCGGCGCCGCGGCCGGTCCGGCCTCCGGCGCTTTGGCCGCCGGTTCCGCTCGGCGCTCCTCGTCGCGTCCGCCCCGCCCACGGCCCCGTCCCCGGCCACGCCGGGACCGGCCTTCGCGTCCTTCCCTGGCGGGCGGCTTCGTCGGTGGCGGTCCGGGCCTCGGCACGGGCCGGGGCCGCCTCGGCACCTTCCGCCGGGGCGACCTCGTACTGGCCGTTCTCCATCCGGCTGAGCTTGATCAGGCCCTTGTGCCCGGCCTCCTGCACGAACTTGCTGAAGCGGCTGAAGCCGGCGTTCTTCTCGTCGAAGTTCTCGTCGATCTGCTGCATGACCTGCTTGAGCCGATCGGAGCGCATGACGTCACCCGAGCGGGTCATGAGCGCCACGGCCTCCTGCACCAGCGCCCAGGGATCCTTCTGGGCCGACGGGCGCGTCGGTTTCCTTGGTCAGGCCGGCCAGGTCGGAGTAGGAGAAGTACTCGTCGCAGTTCTGGATCAGCAGGTCGCTGGCCGACTCCCGGATCCCCACGCCGATGACGTACTTGCCGTACTCCTTCAGCTTGATCACCAGCATCGAGAAGTCGCTGTCGCCGGAGAGCAGGATGAAGGTCCCGATCTCGGGGCGGGTGAACACCAGCTCCATCGCATCGATGGCCAGCCGGATATCGGTCGCGTTCTTCTTGTTGGTGCCGAAGGCAGGGGCGAAGATCAGGTCGATCGAGGACTCCGACAGCGGGACGATGTACTGGTGGTACCGTCGCCAGTCGGCATAGGCCCGGGAGACGGCGACCTTGCCCTTGATGATGTCGCTGTTGAGGAGGTGCTTCAGTTCCTTGGTGAGGTCGGAGCGGATGCCCAGAGTGACGTTGTCGAAGTCAATCATCAGGGCGGCATTGGGGGCATGCGCCGGGGGTTCCCCCGTGCGCAGGTGCCGAAGGTGCGGTTGTGTCACGTTGAGTTGAGCTCCGCGCGGCCCACCCGGCCGTCCCCGCGAACCTGCCCGGACCCGGCGCCGGGAAGTCGCGCGGGGCCCGTCATGGGGCCGCGCACTACGCTGCAAGAAGATGTGAGCGGGGGCCACGATGGCCTTCCGCGGGATCGGCGCGGACCGATCGCGCTTCCCTTCCTCGGTGGCGACGCCCGGCCTGTCCGGGACGATCACACGTTGGGACTCCTCAGGCCACCGGGTCGGGTCTGGAGGGATCGTGGGGAAGCGCGGCGGGCCGCGCAGCGCCGGAAATGTAGGTGGGAGCGGGAGATACGGGTAGGGTCAGGCCCCCGCCAGGCGGCGAATGATCCGTTCCCCGGCCCGGCCATCCCAGCCCTCAGGCCGGCCGGGCGAGAATCCCCCGTTGCTCCGCCGGCGGAGCACCTCCTCCACCGCGGCGTTGATCCCGCGTCCGCTCGGTGGGAATCAGCCGGTTGGTGCCCTCGGTGATGGTGACCGGCCGCTCGGTGTTGGGCCGGGCGGTCAGGCACGGCACCCCCAGCACGGTGGTCTCCTCCTGCAGGCCGCCCGAGTCGGTCAGCACCAGGGCGGCACGGTCGAGCAGGGAGATGGTCTCCAGGTAACTCAGCGGCTCGAGCAGGCGTCACCCGCCGGGCCAGGTGCTCCAGGCCGAACTCCGCGATCCGTGCCCGGGTGCGGGGGTGGATCGCGAACAGCACCGGCATCCGGGCCGCCAGGTCGTCCAGGGAGCCGAGGATCTCGGCGAGGGTCCCGGGCTGGTCGACGTTGGAGGGGCGGTGGAAGGTGCAGAACGCATATGCGCCGCCGGCCACGCCGTGGGCCTCCGGGGCGGCCAGCGCCCGGGCCTGGTCGCGCAGGCTGAGCAGGGTGTCCACCATGACATTGCCGACGAAAGCGATGCGCTCCTCGGGGATGCCCTCCGCCCGCAGGTTGGCGTCGCCGTCACGGCTCGGGCGTCAGCAGCAGGTCGGCCAGCTGGTCGGTCAGCAGCCGGTTGATCTCCTCGGGCATGGTCCGGTCGCGGCTGCGGAGCCCGGCCTCGACGTGGGCCACGCGAATGCCCTTCTTGCTGGCCACCAGCGCCGCAGCCACGGTGGAGTTCACGTCGCCGTAGACCACGACCCAGTCGGGGCGCAGCCGGTCGAGCACCGGCTCGAACTCGGTCATGATCCGGGCCGTCTGCACGGCGTGGGTGCCCGACCCGACCCCGAGATTCACGTCCGGCTCCGGCAGGTCGAGGTCGCTGAAGAAGCGGTCGCTCATGGCGACGTCGTAGTGCTGCCCGGTGTGGACGAGGAACTGCCGCAGGCCAGACCTGGGCCGCGGCCTGCCTTGAGCACCGGCGCCACCTTCATGAAGTTGGGCCGGGCGCCGACGACGTGCAGCAGGGAGGTCATGGGCGATCGGAGGCGAGCGGCAGATCCAGCTCAAAGAAGAACCGGGTGCCGGCGTCCGGCGTGGTCTCCACCTTGCAGGTTGGCGTGCATCGCCTCGACCAGCTTGCGGCAGATGGACAGTCCCAGGCCGGCGCCCGAGAAGGCGTACTCGCCCTGCTTCTGGCGGCGCCGGAACGGTTCGAACAGCGTGAGCATGGCGTGCGGGGGGGATCCCGCGGCCGGTGTCCCGGACCGAGAACTCGAGCCGGTTGCCCTCGCCGCTGGTCGCCGCGCACCTCCACGTATCCCTCCGACGGTGAACTTGAGGGCGTTGGTGGTCAGGTTGAGCAGAACGCGGGACAGCGCCACCGGATGACCGACCCGGAAGTCCTCCCCCGGCATGTGCAGCCGCACCTGCAGCCCCTTTTCCTCGGCGATCGGCTGGACGATGTCCCGCACCGACTCGAGGATGTCGGCAACGGAGAAGGGCAGCGGGTCCAGATCCACCAGACGGTCGCCGCCGCGGGCCAGCTCGATGACGTCGCTGGCCAGGGATGACAGGCCGAAAGCGGCGGAGTAGATCAGCCCCAGCTGGCGTTCCTGGACGTTGTTGATGGGACCGCTCCGGCCGCGCTGCAGGGTCTCGGCGAGAAACAGGATGGATGTCAGCGGGGACCGCAGGTCGTGGGCGACCTCGACCACCAGCTCCATGCCGTCGGGCCCGGAGAGACGGTCGGCGAAGTGTTGGGCCCAGTCGGGCTCGAGGGCCCGGTCCACCGCCTCCATGGCCTGGAGGAGACCGATGAGCTCACGGGCTTCGGGCACCGGATCCAGGCGGCTGGCTCGTTCCAGCACGCCGCGCCGGAGCAGTTCGGCCAGCCGGCGGCCCAGCAGGGTCCGCGGGAGGGATGGTCGAGCAGGGTCGGGAACGCCCGCACCCTGCCGAATGGCCTGCACCAGCTGGCGGAGGTGACCCCGGACCTCTTCCTGGGACGGGCTGTCTTCGGCGACCCGCTGCCAGCCGGCCTCGACCTCGTGCATGGCCTGGTCGAGCGCCGCCAGCAACCGTTCTCCCACTTCCAGACCCCCCGCCGGGGCGGTGGCATTACCCGCTCCGGACTGGGTCACTCCGCCAGCCCCGTGAGCTCTTCACGCTGGAAGTTGTGCTTGTCCATGAGCCGGTAGAGGGTAGTGCGGTCGATGCTGGCCAGGCGCGCCGCCTTCGACATGTTGCCCCCGGCCCGGCCGATCAGGCGGCCGAGGTATTCCTTCTCGAACTGCGCCACGATCCGGTCCTTGGCCAGGTGGTAGGCCTCGTCCAGCATGGGCGCCCCCATGCCCCCCATCCACGGCGAAGTCCGCCGTGTCCTCATAGATCGGAATGTCGTTCGGCTGGATGATCTGATCCGGCTCCGCCAGCACGGCAACATGTTCGATGACGTTCTGCAGTTCCCGGACGTTGCCCCGCCAGGGCCGCGAGCGCAGGAAGGCGATGCTGGCATCGGGCAGCTTGGGCACCCGGTCGCCCATCTGGCGGTGCCGGTTCCAGTAGTAGGTCAGGAAATGGTTGGCCAGCAGCGGGATGTCCTCCGGCCGCTTGCGCAGCGGCGGCAGCTTGATCGGCACCACCCGCAGGCGATAGAAGAGATCCCCCCGCAGAATGCCCTGATTCACCGCCTCCTGCGGATCGCGGTTGGTCGCCGCAATGTACCGGACATCCACCACGGCGTCCTGGGTCTCGCTGCCCACCCGCCGGACCACGCCATCCTGGATGACCCGGAGCAGTTTGGCCTGCAGGGGCAGCGACATCTCGGTCAGTTCATCGAGGAACAGGGTGCCGCCGTTGGCGGTCTCGAGCAGTCCGGGTTTGTCCCGGTCGGCGCCGGTGAAGGCGCCCTTGCGGTGGCCGAACATCTCCGATTCCAGGAGCGGCTCGGGCAGGGCGGCGCAGTTGATGGCGACCATGACCCGGCTGGCCCGGCGGCTGTGCTGATGGAGGAACTGGGCAATGACTTCCTTGCCGGTGCCGCTTTCGCCGGAAATGAAGACCGAGGCGTCGGTGCCGGCCACCTTCCGGGCCAGGTCCACGGCCTTGCGGAACGGGGCGGAGATGCCGATGAGCGAGATCTTGTCGCTGTGGCCGCCCTGCTGGGCCAGCTGCTGCTTGAGGTCACGGGTCTCGCGCGCCACCATGACCGCATGGGAGGCCCGGCCGATGAGGACCTGCAGGTGGGTGGCGGAGAACGGCTTGGGCAGGTAGTCCCAGGCACCGGCCCGCAGCGCTTCGATGCTGCTGGTGACACTCGGATTGCCGGTCATCACCACCACGATGGTATCGCGGTTGAATTCCAGGGCCGACCGGAGGATCTCCATGCCCGAGGACTGCGACATGTACAGATCCACGAGGATCACGTCGAACTTCCGGCGCTTGACGATGTCCAGCGCCTCTTCCCCGCGGCCGATCAGGGTGACATTGTACCCGTCCATCTGGAGCACGCTGGCGCAACTTTCCCGCAGGGTGCGCTCGTCGTCCACGATCAGGATGCGGATGCTGGCCTTGACCTCCGCCGGGATCGAAAGCGGATCGCGGCCCCCCGCGTCGGGCGGCGTCCCGTCGGGCCGACGGGTGTTGTGCGCGAGTGAGGATCCCATCGTCCCGCTCCTTCTCTCAGGGGTCCGTCCGGTACCGGTGACGGTGGCGCGGCCGGGAATACACCGCCAGTTGTGGTGGGCAGCCGGCCCCAGCCGTTGATCAAAGCCAGCAGCTTGCATCTTTGATACCACAGTCCCGGCGGAAAGGCGACCGGGATAGGTGTGGCGCATAGTATTGCCTGGTGCGCCACAAAAGCAACAGTGTTGCGCTAACGCAACAGATAGCGGGTGCTCGGCTGGAACCTCTGCGGGCGGATCGGTGTGCAACCATCTGGCGGCAGGGGCGTCCGGCGGGGGTAATCGCGGTCCCGACTTTGCAAGGCTGCGCAGCGAATACGGGCCGCCACCCAGCTGCCCTCAACCTCACAGCAGGGCTAGACAGCCATGGCCGGTCATCTCGTCTCCTCTCAATCGCCTGGACTCGCAGCAGGAGCCGCCGCTGGACATTACGCCCTATCGGGGCAGGGACGCGACCCTCGCCCCGTCCCGGAGCCCCGGGAAGACGGGGTCAACTGGGGCCGGTATATCTCGGCACTCCGGCGCTACCGGTGGCTGATGCTGGCGATTGTCCTCGCGGGCACCGGTGCGGGAGTGGTCGCGACGCGCCTGATTCCGCTGGAGTTCAGGGCCACCACCACGGTGTGGGTGGAGGGGTCAGACGCCGGCCGGATGGGACCGCTGCGCACCGGCGAGTTGCTGGATGCCATGGGCTGGGTGCAGCTGCTCCAGACACCGCTCGTCTACGATCCGGTGGTCCAGAAGCTCCGGCTCTACGTCCAGCCGGAGGACCGCAAGGAAGCGCCGGCATTTGCGGCACGTTCGATGTAGAGGAGCGCTTCCGGACGGGCAAGTACACGCTCGTCCTGGACGAGGGCCCACGCCACTGGACTCTGCGCCGCCGGGATACCGAGATCGAGCAGGGGACCGTGGGAGACTCGATCGGGCGTGGAGCATGGGCTGGCGGTGGGCCCCGACCTCCCAGCAACTGCTCGGCAGGAAACGGGAACTCGATCTTCACGGTCAAGCAACCCCCGCCAGGTCGTCGGCGACCTGAGCTCCAACTTGCGGGCCGTCGCTGCCGGATGGGGGCAACTTCCTGAAGCTGACCCTCGTGAGCAAGGACCGGCACCGAGTGGCCGAGGTGGTCAACGCCATCTCGGAGGAGTTCGTGGAGATCGCCGCCGATCTCAAGCGGCGCAAGCTCACGGAACTGCGCATGGCGCTGGACTCGCAGGTCCGGCATTGCGTATCAGAATCTGCGCAACGCGGAAAGCCAGCTGAAGAACTTCCAGATCAGCACGATGACCGCCCAGCGCAGCGGTATCCTGCCGGTCGCCCCGGGCCTGGCCGCCACGAGCGGCCAGGCGACCACGGCGTATTTCCAGCTGAAATCCCAAATGGACCAGATCCAGCAGGATCGGGAGCAGTTGGAGGCGGTGCTGGCCCGGGCCCGTGCGGGTGCCATCACGGTCGATGCGTTCCAGACGATCCCCTCCGTGCTGCTCGGCCCCCCAGCTCAAGCAGGCGCTGTCAGACCTGACGGTGCACGAGGCCGAACTCAATGCGCTGCTGCAGCGATACACGCCAGAGCATCCGCTGGTGCTGCGATCGCAGACACAGATCGAGCTGCTGCGCAACCAGTACATCCCGCAGTACGCGCAGGCCCTGGTGGATCAGCTGAAACTCCAGGAGATGGATCTGGCTCGGCGTCTGGGGGCGACGGCGATTGAGCTGCGGGAGATCCCCGAGGTGACGATCACCGAGAGCCGCCTGGTCCGGGAGATGGGCGCGGCGGACGACCTGTACAAGATGCTGGCGGGCCGGCTCGAGCAGGCCAAGCTCGCCGAGTTGTCGGCCATTCCGGACGTGCGGGTCCTGGACCGGGCGGTGCCGCCGCAGGGGCCGGCAAGCGACGCGGGGTACAAGATCATCTTCATGGCCCTGGCAGGCAGCGTCGGGACTTGCCGTCGGGCTGGCCCTGCTGCTGGACCAGCTGGACAAGCGGTTCCGCTACCCGGAACAGGTCTCGACCGAGCTGGGCCTGCCGATCCTGGGGGCCGTTCCGGCCATCAAGAAGGGCCGCCACGGGGAACTCGAACCCGGAGCAGGCCGCCCAGGTGGTGGAGGCGTTCCGGACCATCCGGCTCAACCTGGCCCACTCCTATGGCGCCGGCCGGACCGGTCGCGCTCACCATTTCCAGTCCCGGCGCCGGCGACGGCAAGTCGCTGGTTTCCTCGAATCTGGCGGTTTCCTTCGCGGAGGCCGGCTATCAGACGGTGCTGATCGACGGTGACATCCGCCGGGGAGAGATCCACCGCATGTTCGGCGTGGATCGCCGACCGGGCCTGCTGGACCACCTGACGTCGGGCGCTGCCTACGATCAGATCATCCGGCCGACCTCGCAGAAGAACCTGTCGGTCATCCCCTGCGGGACCCGCCGGCACCAGGGCCCGGAGCTGCTCGGGTCGGCCGCGATGGCCGAACTCATGGGGCTGCTGAAGGCGCAATTCAACGTGATCATCGTGGACAGCCCGCCGCTGGGCGCGGGTATCGATCCCTTTGTCCTGGGCACCACGACCGGTCACATGATGATGGTGTTCCGCACCGGGGAAACGGATCGACAGATGGCGGAGGCGAAGCTCCGGCTGCTGGACCGGCTGCCGGTACGGGTCCTGGGGGCGGTGCTGAACGAGATCCAGACCGAGGGGATCTACCGGTACTACAGTTACCTGTATGGCTACACGGCGGACGAGGAACCGGCGCAGATCGCGGCCCCGTCCTCCGGGCCGGCAGCGGGGCGGATGAGGCGGGAGCTAGGAGGCTACGTCGGAGGTGGTCGCGTCGAAGGCCCGGAGTCGGTCCGGAAAGCCCTCACTGCGGAGCTGCCGAAGCGCGGAGGTGGCGCGGAGCAGCATTTCCGCGGCATCCAGCTTCGAGGTGGTGTAGTCGGTGACGGCGCAATAGCCAGCGCGAAGGGGATGTTGACCTGCGCCGTTGTGGTCACGGGGCCATCAGGGCCCGCTCCAGGCGGTCTACCAGCAGTGCCACGCCGTGCGCCTCGGTCGCCGGGGCAATGACCGCAAACTCCTCCTCACCGAGACGACCGATCGCATCTGAGGTCCGGCCCTGTTCCACCAGCATGCGGCTGATCCGGTCCGGAAGGTCGGGGTCCGCCTGCTCCTGGGACAGCGCCGAGAAGACGACGCAGGCCAGGGCCTGATGCCGGCGAAAGACCTCGGCGCCGATTTCCCGGGCCCGCCGGGACAAGCCGCGCATGTTGTACAGACCGGTCTGCTGATCCACCAGGGTCTCTTCGCGGAGCCGGTCGGCCGCGAGTTTGGAGCCGAGAAAGGTCCGGAGTTTCAGCAGCAGGCTTTCGCCGTCCAGGGGCTGGCCAAGGAACTCCCAGGCTCCCGCCTCATAGGCATCCAGCCGCTGGGCACGGCCGGACGGGCCGGCGGTGGTGATCAGGATCGGGGTCGTGGCACTGAAGCGAGGATCGGCTCGCAGCTGCCGACAGACCTCCACGCCGTGGAGATCCGGCATCTGGGCATCGAGAATGACGAGGTCGGGACGAGCGGTGCGGGCGCGCTCCAGGGCCTGGTGCCCCGTGTAGGCCCGCAGCACCGCATAGCCGTTGGGCGCGAGGATGCTCTCCAGCGACCGGGCAGACCATTCCTGATCGTTGGCGATGAGAACGAGCGGTGGCCGCGTCGGGGTCACGGGGTCGGGCATGCTCCCTCGGGGATCGGCGGGCGCCCCCAGTGGCGTAGTAGCCAGCATCTGAGGCCTGGATGGATCTGGCACGGAGAAAAGTACAGCAAGATTCCTGCAAGAGAAGTCGATCCCCCGCATATGGGGCTGCCGCGGTAGGGCGACCAACTCAGGATAGGCCAGCCGGGCTCCCGAGGCAATACGAGCCAGTGGGTTACCTTTTTGCATGCGCCGGAATGGGGAGTGAATCCTCTGCCGTGGCGCACGGCACCCGCAAGGGTGAGCGTGGCTGGTCGTGGCGCTTCCGCCATAGGCAGTGTAGGCTATTAGCCACACCCGCGGCCGGCTGACCCGCTCGGAGAGCCGAGCGGGCCACAACCCGGCCCCAGTCCTGCAGTTGCGAATCCGGGAGTGGGGTACCAGGGCAGCCGTCTCTAGCATGTTGTGTGCACCAGCAAGGATGAAGATATGGCAAGGTGGTTTGGTCGGTCCTTCCGTCGGCTCACCCTCCTGGGGGTCTGTGCCCTGCTCCTTGGCGGGGTAGTCGGCCCGGCGGGGATGGCGAGCGCACAGGACGCACCCGGGGACAGTCGTCAGCCGTTCTCCACCAGGGCCCAGCTGCAACGGGCCATGGAGGATGCCGAGAGCATCGTCAACTCGCCCGCCTACAGCGCGTCCTTCCGCGATGACAAGCGGGCGGAGGCCAGCCTGATCCGGGAGCGACTGCTGGAGGGCGATTTCTTCATCGGCGACCAGCTGACCGTCTCGCTGACCGGAGACACCGTCGTCACCGGCCCGGTGGTGGTCGAACCCGGCCGGGTGGTCACGATCGCGGGCCTGCCCGACATCCAGATGCGGGGCGTGTTACGGTCGGAGGCGGAGGAGTATCTCACCGAACAGGTCCGGCGCTACATCCGCGATGCGCGGGTCAAGGTCCGTCCCCTCATCCGGCTGACATTCCTGGGTGGCGTCCAGGCGCCGGGCTTCTACCAGATGGACGCGGAGATCATGTTGAGCGACGCGCTCATGCTGGCCGGGGGGATCAGTAATGCGACCGAACTCAAGCGGTCCAAGATCCTCCGCGCTGACCGCGAGATGGTGGACGGCGAGACCTTCACCAAGGCCGTCAGCGATGGGGTGAGCCTGGACAAGCTCAACCTGCGCGGAGGTGATGTGATCGAGGTGGGCCAGGTCAGCAAGACGAACTGGTTCACCACGCTGCGCACCTTCGCGGCGATTCCCGCCTTGATATTCAGTACATATGCGCTGGGTAAACTCTTTGGAATCTTCTAGTCGGATGCCAGGCAAGGACGTGCAACGCAACATGGCTTCTACCACCGGTCCCCGTACGACCCGGCACACCTCGCGTGAGCGGTGGCTGCGTCTCGTCGAGGATGTGGAGGACACGCCGGTACCCCGGTCGCGCTCGGAACAGCTGGCGCGGGCGTTGAACTTCTGTGTCGCCCTGGTGGCGCTGGTGCTGCTCGCGCCGGTGATGGTGCTGATCGCCGTGGCGGTCAAGCTCACCAGCCGGGGCCCCATCTTCTATTCTCAGACACGGGTAGGGCTGGACCGGCGCTGGAGCCGGGCCTCCGGCGAGGCGGCGGATCGGCGGCGCGGGCATGATCTGGGCGGGGATGTCTTCACGATCTACAAGTTCCGCACCATGTGCGTGAATGCGGAGCATCTGTCAGGCGCGGTCTGGGCGGCCAAGGAAGACCCCCGGGTGACGCGGGTGGGGCGGTTCCTGCGCCAGTATCGCCTCGATGAGATCCCCCAGCTGCTGAACGTCCTGGCGGGAGACATGAACGTGGTTGGTCCCCGGCCGGAGCGGCCCAGCATTTTCGCGCAGATGCGGCGCACCATCCCGCAGTATGAGTACCGCCAGCGAGTCAAACCCGGCATCACGGGCCTCGCCCAGGTCAATCAGCAGTACGACCAGTCCCTGGACGACGTGCGCAACAAGCTGCACTTCGACCTCCAGTACCTCAGGCGCCAGAGCCTGTGGGAAGACATCCGCATCATGCTGAAGACGGTCCCGGTTGTTCTCTTCAAGCGGGGTGGGTGGTAACCCCTCGGTGACCGCTCTCAGCCACGCGGAGACCGCGCGCCCCTCACCGCGGGAGGTGGCGCCGTTCGCGGTCGCGGCAGTCGCCTTCCTCATCCTGTTCAGCCATCCCGCCGTCCTCCTGTTCCGCGACTGGTGGAACGACCCCGACGCGGGCCACGGCCTGCTGCTGGCCCCACTGGCCGTCTGGCTGGCGTGGAAGCGGGGGCTGCGCCCGGCGGAACCGGCGCATTGGCTCGGCCTGGCCGCCGTCTCGGCGGGGGCGGGACTCCGCTACCTGTCCGGTCTGGCGGCCGAGTTGTTCACGATGCGGTTTTCCATGCTGCTGGCGGCGGTCGGCCTCATCCTCTTTTTCCGCGGCATCCGGCAGGCGCTCCATTGGTGGCTGCCCATCGTGCTGGTAGGGCTCTCGATTCCGCTGCCCGACGTGCTGACGAATACCCTGGCGCTGCCGCTGCAGCTGAAGGCCTCGAAGTGGGGCGCGAGCCTGCTGGAGGCACGGCACGTCCCGGTCATCCTGTCCGGCAACATCATCCGGCTACCGGGGCGGGACCTCTTCGTGACCGAGGCCTGCAGCGGGCTCCGCTCCCTCACGGCGCTGCTGGCGCTCGGAGTGCTGGTGGGGGGCCTGTGGCTCCGGCACCCGCTCAGCCGACTGTTGCTGATCGGGCTGGCGATTCCGGTGGCCATGGTGGTCAACGCGTTTCGGGTGTTCCTCACCGGCTTCCTGGTGCACTGGGTGGACCCGGCCATGGGCGAGGGGTTCATGCACCTGAGCGAAGGCTGGCTCCTGTTCGTGACCGCCTTCCTCATTCTCGGGGCATTCACCTGGGGCGTAGCCGCCGCGGAGCGGCGCCTGCTCGGAGCTCCCACCGATGCCTAGTTGGGCCAACTGGCTCCCGGCAGGGATCCTCGCGGTGGGATGCGTGTTCACGCTGGCGGTCGACCGGCAGCAGCGCATGACCCTGCCGTTACCGCTGGACTCCATTCCGGCGACCCTGGCGGGACGGACCGGCAGCACCCGGGAAATCGGCGAGGCCGAGGCGAAGGCCGCCGGGATGTCATCCTATCTGCTGCGCTTCTTTCCCGCCGAGGTCGGGCCGTTCGAGGTGTACGTCGGGTATTACGACCAGCAGACCCAGGGCAAGACGATCCACTCGCCCAAGAACTGTCTGCCCGGATCGGGGTGGGAAGCGCTGCAGCAGACCACCACGGTGGTCGCGACCCCCCGTGGCCCGGCGACGGTCAACCGGTACCTGCTCCAGAACAAGCAGCAGCGGGCGCTGGTATTCTACTGGTACCAGGGACGGGGCCGAGTGGCCGCCAGCGAGTACCAGGTGAAGTGGGAGCTGTTGCGGGATGCGGCCCTGCGGGGCCGGAGCGAGGAATCGCTGGTGCGGATCGTGGTGTGGCTCAACGACCAGACCACCGAGGCCGCCGCCAGCGACCTTGCGACCCGGGTCGCGGTGGACCTGATCCCCGCCGTGAGCCGTGTCATGCCAGCCTGGTGAGGCGGCTGGCCCCGCCTCACACCGGCCGGCGGGTCGGCTCCCAGATGGGATTGAGTTCTCCCCGCAGGGCCTTGCTCCACGCCACCAGTCCCGCCACATGGGACACCAGCGCAAAGCCGCAGATCGCAACGATTCGCGGCAGCGGCCGGCCCTCCGGGGCGCGCCAGGCCAGCAGGCCCAGCCCCAGCCCCAGTCCCACCAGGAGGAGCGCCCCGCGGGCCAGAATGGAGTTCCTCGCCAGCAGCAGCAGACCCACCAGCGCCAGCGGCCACACCAGGAAGACCAGCCAGCGTACCAGCTTGTGGCTGCACAACATCCAGGCGAAGCGCCCGTACCGAAACGGGTTCAGCAGATGGCGCTTGAACCAGAGGGTCTCCAGCCCGCGGGTCATGGTGCGGACCTTCCGTCGGAATTCCCGCCGCAGTGAGGCGGTCCGCGGCACCAGACAGACGGCATCGTCCACCGATACAGCGCGCCTCCCATGCTCCCGCGCCGTGAGGGCCGAGGCGAAATCCCGTGACAGGACCGACGGCACCAGCGCCTCGTGCAACTCGCGACGAATCGCATAGAAGCAGCCGCTCGCCCCGACGATCGACCCGACTGCGGTCTCCAGTGAGCGGATCCACATCTCGTACCCCACATAGCCGGACTCGCCCTGATTCCCCTCGACCGTGATGTCGCCTACACTGAGGTCCCGGCCGGACGCGACGCCGATGCCGGGGTCCTGAAAGACCCGGATCAGCGGCTTGATGGAGCCCGGGAGAATCCGGATGGTGGCATCGGTGTTGACGACGATACCCCCGGTGAGGGCCCCCAGCGCGGCGTTCTCGGCTGCGGTCTTTCCGCCGCGGACTGGCAGGCGGAGCAACTCGACGCCGCGGTCCGCGTAGCCAGCCACGATGGTGTCGGTTCGATCGGTGGAGCAGTCGGACACCACGAGGATCTGCCGCCGGTCGGCGGGATAGTCGAGGTCCAGCAGCGAGTCGAGGGTCCGCGCGATGGCGGCTTCCTCGTTGTAGGCCGGCACCACGATGCTGATCTGGGGCCATTCCGGGGGATCCCCGGCAGCCGGCGACCGGCCGCTCAGCCGACCACACGCCTTCAGCAGCAGGGGATAGATGAGGTAGGCATAGCCCGCGAGGACCGCCGGCAACAGGACGAAGAACAGGTCCAGTGTGTTCATCTGGGGGCAGTCGCTTTCCCCCGCCGGGCGAGGATGCTGGTGTAGAGCTCCCGATGTCGGGCCAGCCAAGGATCGAGGGCGTACGCATCCGTCAGGCGCCGCCCCGCGCGGGCGGCCCGGGCCCGCGCCTCCGCGGGATCGGCCAGAAGCAGACCGATCCCCTCGGCGAGGGCTCCCGGATCGGCTGGCGGAACCACCAGGGCGACACCGCCCTCCAGCACATCGGGGACACCACCCACGCCGGTGGCGACGATCGGCACCCCCGCCGCCATCGCCTCGAACAGGGCGATGGGCGTCCCCTCGGTGCGGGAGCTGAGCACAAAACCATCAAACGCCGCCAGCAACCGGCCGGCGCGGGGGACCAGCCCGGCCCAGTGAACTCGATCACTCACCCCGAGGGCCACGGTCTGAGCCAGGAGCTCTTCGCGCATTCCCCCCTCACCAATGATCACCGCCTGCGCCCGCCCCGCCGCCGGGAGGGCAAGCGCCCGCAGGAATATGTCCGGCCCCTTCTCCCGGGATAACCGCCCCACCCATCCCAGCAGCACACCCTCGGCCGGCAGCCCAAGCGCGGCTCGCGCCGCCGCGCGGGGCAATGCCGGGCCGGTTGGGCCCCAGGCGTTGGGAATCTGGACGATGCGATCCACCGGAATACCGGTCTGGGCAAGGCGAGCCACCAGCGGGCGGGAGACGGCGATCACGGCGTCGAACCCGCGAAGGAATCGGAGCTGGAGCGACTCGTATAGCCGGTTCTTCCAGTCTCCTCCGGTGAACCCGTGAACGGTGCTGACTCGAGCCACCCTCAAGTGGCCCGCCGCGGACCCGGCCAGCAGGTCGGCGCGGTAGCCGTGGCTGTGCACAATGTCCGGGCGGAACGCGCGCAGCGTATCGAGCTGGAGCGCGCGCTCACGCAGGTAGCCACGTGGCTTGACCTCATGGACCAGGACCGCAACACCGGCCTCGCGGAGCGCCGCGAACTCCTCCGGAACGTCACACCCCGCGTCCAGAGTCAGGGCCACGCCCACCTCACCACCCTGCCGGGCCCACTCCTCTGCGAGCATGCGAACCACACTCTCGAGCCCCCCGGCGGGACCGGGGGCGAGAGCGTGCAGGACGCGCGGTGCGCCACGGGTAGCGGCAAGGGGAGCGAGAATGGCCATTGGCGAGTTCGAGGGTGAGGCACCAGCAAGAGCCGTACTTGCCGAGGCGCGCGGGACGAGCGGCATGACGGCCCCTCCAGCGTACTCCACGATGAAAGGTAGGTCCTGTTGCGTCCTCGCAACAGTCGTCCGGGTCACGGCAGATGAGGTCCGGGTTGGTCGAATCCGTCCGTGGGCATCGAGGGAGCCAGATGCAGGGAGGAGTCAGCGTCAACATTTCGCGAATCTGACTACCCCACTGTGCCTCCAAGGGCACATGCACCAGATTTCGAGGCATTCCCCACCGGACGCCGGTGATCTTCCCCTTCCCGTTCCGAGATGCCAATGGCCGCAGCTCCAAACCCGGAGGACGTGAGCGAGCCGATGCGGTTGACCGGCAATGACCTCCTCCGGGTGGCGGCGTGGTTCGGGATTGCGGCCGGTCTCCTCGAGTCGCTTTCCCATGTCGGGCGCGGGGTCTTCGAGGGATTGCCCATCCGCCTCGGCCTGTATCTCGTCTGGATGCCGGCCGCCGCCAACCTGCTGTTTTTCATGCTGGTCGGGCTCATCCTGCTGCCGGCGGCCCGGCGCTGGCCCGGGTTGTTCACGCCCGGCAGGGTGATCGGCCTCTTCGGAACCCTGGCAGGGATGGCCGCGCTGCGGGCGTGGGACGGACCACTCGGCGTGGTCACGGTTGACATCATTGCCCTCGGTATCGGGGTGCAGGCGGGGCTCCGCCTGGGGCAGCGGTGGGAGTGGTTCTCCCGCTTCCTGCGGCCGGCGGCCCCAGGACTGGTCGCCCTGCTTGTCGTGACGGCGGCAGCCATCGAGGTCCGGTCTCGGTACCTGGAACACCGCCTGCTCGCGACCCTGGCCGCGCCGCGGGAGGGCACCCCGAACGTCCTCCTCCTCATTCTCGATACGGTGCGGGCCGAGAACCTCAGCGCCTATGGCTATCGCCTCCCGACGACGCCTGTGCTGACCAGTCTGGCCGGGACGGGGGTCCGGTTCGCCCGAGCGCACTCGACAGCCCCCTGGACGCTGCCGTCACACGCGTCAATCATGACCGGGCGCTGGTCGCAGGAGCTTACCGCGAGCTGGCGCACCCCGCTGGACTCGCGGGATTCCACGCTCGCCGAGGCGCTGGCGGCGCGGGGGTATCGCACCGGCGCGATGGTGGCCAATCTGAGCTATGCGGCGCGGTGGACGGGACTCGATCGCGGTTTCGCGTTCTATGGGGCCGAGGAAATCAGCCTCGCACAGATCCTCCGAACGGCGGCCTTCACGGCCAAGATCTATGCGACCGAGCCATTCACCAGCCTGCTGCCGCCGGCGAGGCGCCACTATCGCCGCAAGACGGCCGCAGAGGTGAATGCCGGCCTGCTCCGCTGGCTGGACCGCACGCCCGACCGGCCGTTCTTTGCCTTTCTGAATTACATGGACGCCCACGAACCGTACCTGCCGCGGGCGCCGTTTGACACCGCCTTCGCGAGCGCGGCCTATCCGCCGCTGCCCCCGGCCACGCAGCACGGGCCGGACCAGGGCGATCTGCCCCGGCCCATCCGGCCCTACGACCAGGCGATCGCCTATATTGACGCAGAACTCGGGCGCCTGCTCGCCGAGCTCGAGCGCCGAGGGCTGCAGCGGAACACCCTGATTATCGTGACCTCCGACCATGGGGAGGAGTTCGGGGAACACGGCATCTACGGGCACGGGCACGCGCTCTATCTGCCGGCGCTCCGGGTCCCCCTGATCATGGCTCTTCCCGGGCGGGTGCCGGAGGGCCTCGTGGTTGATGCGGCCGTGAGCCTGCGAGACCTGCCCGCTACGGTGCTGGACCTGGTGGACGGGGGAGGCCCCCATCCGTTCCGAGGGGCGACGCTGGCACGATCGTGGCGTCCGGCTTCGGCGCCACTGGCTGACACCCTTCTCGTGGGCACCGGCTGGGCCCCGAATCGACCGGCAGGGGACCCTACTTCCCGGGGTGATCTGCAGGGCCTCATCACGGGAGAACTCACCTTCATCCGCGATGTTGACCTCAGCGACGAGCTCTATCACGTCGGTCCCGATTCGGCCGAGCAGCACAACCTGGCCGACGACCCGGCCTGGGCTGACGAGGTGGCGGCCTTTCAGCAGTACCTGGACCGGCGGGTCGGGCCGCCGACGCGGGCTCCAGGCGCCGTGGCGGAGTGATCGTCTGACACCGCCCCCGACACCCCCACTCGCTGCTCGCCCAGCCGCGGCAGGCATCACCGCGGAGAGGCGCCGATGAGCCAGTCGACCCCGTCAACGCAACCGTCCGGTCCGCTCGACCAGCTGCGCCTGGCCGGGTGGTTCGGGCTCGCCGCCGGCTATCTCGACGTCCTCGCCACGCAGGGGCGGCGGCTGTTTGTGGAACCGATCGTGTTCGTGGGGCGGCATCAGCTGTGGACCGCGCCGGTCGCAGACCTCGCCCTGTTCACCTGCATCGGGTTCGGCTTCCTCATCGCGCTCCGGCTGATCCGGCATCCGGCCGTTCGCGCGGTTCCGGTGTGGACCTACCTGACGCTCAGCATGCTCGGGCCGCTATACCTCTTTCCCTCCATCCACCGCCTGGCCGCACTGCTTCTGGCCATGGGCGTCGGCATCCAGGGCGCACGCTGGGCGAGCGCCAACGAAGCGGCCTTCCGGCGGCTGGTGCGGCGCACCTTTCCGTGGCTCGCGGGAGCGACCACGGCCCTGATGGCCGGGATGGTGGGATGGCAGACGCTGGCTGAGCGCCGCGCCCTTTCCCTGCTTCCGCCGGTGCGGCTCGACTCGCCGAACGTCCTCCTGATCGTGCTGGACACGGTCCGCGCGATGAACCTGAGCCTGTATGGCTACCACCGCTCCACCACCCCGGAACTGCTTCGGCGCGCCAGCAGCGGGGTACGATTTACCCGGGCCTTTGCCCCCGGCCCGTGGACCCTGCCGTCGCACGCGTCGATGTTCACCGGGCGGCATGTCCACGAGCTCTCCGCCGACTGGATGGTGCCGCTCGATGGCACCTATCCGGTTCTCTCCGAGGTGCTCGGCCGGGCGGGCTATCGCAGCGGGGGCTTCGTGGCGAACACCGATTACTGCAGCGAGGAGGTGGGGCTGGCACGCGGTTTCACGCATTACGAGGACTACACCAGCACTCCGGGACAGATCGCCCGGAGCGCGGCCCTGTGGCGGATGATCGCCCGGGTCCGTGTCCTGCGAAGGCTCACCGGCAGCTCCGACAACCTCGGGCGGAAGACGGCGCCGATGATCAACGCGCGTTTCCTGGCCTGGCTCGAGCGGGATCCAGGGCGACCGTTCTTCGCGTTCCTGAACTTCTACGACGCCCACCGGCCCTACCTCCCGCCCGCACCCTACGACACGATGTTCCGGACATCCGGCATTCCACTGGTGCCTCGCATCGCACGGGAATCCGGCGAGGAGCCGCAGGACCCGAAGCGTGTGGTGGGGGCCCTCGACGCCTATGATAACGCGATCGCCGCGCTGGACGCGTCCCTCGGAGACCTCCTCCGCCAGCTCGAAGCCCGCGGCGCACTGGCGAATACCATCGTCATCATCACCTCGGATCATGGCGAGGAGTTTCTCGAGCACGGGGCGTGGGATCATGGCAATACGCTGTATCTTCCGGCGGTGCATGTGCCACTGCTCATCCTGCTGCCGCAGCAGCGGGCGGCGGGCCGCACGGTCACGGCACCGGTATCCCTGACCGATATCCCGGCGACAATCGCGGAGCTGGTTGGCCTGGTCGACTCGCCATTTCCCGGGGGCTCACTGGCACGGCACTTGCTAGATTCGGCCCCAAACAATTCGGACACTCTCATCAGCGCGGTAAGACAGGTCCCGCGACAGTCGCCCCGCTATCCCGTCAGCCACGGCAACATGGTGAGTTTCGTTACCGGCGACCTCCGCTTCATCTGGAACCAGGGAACGGGGCGAGCGGAGCTGTACCGCTACGTCGGGGACCCGCTGGAGCGGGACGATTTGAGCAAGACCAGCGTCGGCCAGGCGGACTTGCCGAGGCTTCGCGCCGAGGCGGCGCGCCTGTTCTCCGGGAGCCCACCGACCTCCACGGGGGAGTCTCCATGACGGGGACCACGTTTTCACCGGGCGTCACCGATCGGCGGGCGCGGCCGGGACAAGCCGCTCAGCCCCCAACGGGCTGCCCTCTGGACAGGGTTGCACCGCACGCTAGCCTTCGGCCAGCGCCATTTCTCTGTCGGGAATCACCATGACCCAATCCCAGAGCGGGCAGACCGACCGGCTGTTGTCGCTGGCGGTGCCATGCTACAACGAGGAGGAGTCCCTCCGGAATACCAGCGTCCGGCTGGTTCAGGCATTCCGGGAACGTGCGCTGGCGGTGGAGCTGGTCCTGGTCGACAACGGATCGACGGACCGCACCGGGGCCATCATCGACGAGCTGATCGCAGAGGGCCTTCCGGTCGTGAAGGAAGTGGTGCCGGTGAACCAGGGCTACGGGCACGGGGTTCTCCGCGGGCTGGCGCGATGCCGGGGCGAGTACGTCGGTTTCATCTGCGCCGACGGCCAGGTCGAGGCACCGGACGTGGCCAAGCTGTACGAGATCCTCCTGAACGCCAAGACTCCCAAGCTCGTCAAGGTTCGACGGCGATTCCGGATGGACGGCTTCCGGCGGAAACTCGTCTCGATCGCCTATAACGGATTCGCCAATCTCCTCTTTGGCGGGCTCGGGACGATCGACATCAACGGCAACCCGAAGCTCTTTCCGCGCGCCTATTACGAGCGGATGAACCTGGCCAGCCGGGACTGGTTTCTTGACGCGGAAGTCATGATCAAGGCGCGGCGGCTGGGGCTGCCGGTATTCGAAATGAACGTCCTGGGCCAGATGCGGGAAGGCGGCACCTCCAATGTGAAGGCGTCCACCTGCTGGGAGTTCCTGGTCAATCTCGGCCGGGTGCGCTTCGGTCGGCTGGAGCCGCCGGCGTCGGCCCACTCCGATCAGCCGGCGGCGCGCAGCGCGCCGGCCCCACGCCCCTGAGCCACATGAGCCACCACAAGCGGACCACGTGCCGCGGCTGCGGTGCCACCGGACTGCGGCCGTTCCTGAGCCTCGGTCCGCAACCGCTGGCCAACGCCTTCCTGAGCGGTCCGGATCAGTTCGCCGCCGAGGCCAAGTACCCGCTGGACGTCTACCTGTGCGAGGGTTGTTCCCTGGTGCAGCTTCTCGATGTCATCGACCCCGAGGTGCTGTTCCGGGACTACATCTATGTCACCGGCACCTCCTCGACGATCGCCGCGCACAACTTCGAGTATGCCCGGACGGTGGTCGACTTGCTGGGCCTCGGTGCCGACGACCTCGTGGTGGAAGCGGCCAGCAACGACGGCAGCCTCCTGAAGTGCTTCCAGGCCAGGGGGGTGCGGACACTCGGGGTCGAACCCGCCCGCAATATCGCCGCCATGGCGCAGGCCGCGGGCATCGAGACGGTGGCCGAGTTCTTCGGCACGGCCCGCGCCGGAGCGCTCAGGGAACGGTATGGCGCGGCCCGGGCGGTCATCGGCAACAACGTCCTGGCGCACGTGGACGATACCCAGGACTTCCTGCGGGCCGGGGCGCAGCTGCTGGCGGAGGACGGCCTGCTGATCACCGAGGTGCCATACATCCGTGAGTTCGTGGAGCGGCTGGAGTATGACACCGTTTACCATGAACACCTGTGCTACTTTTCGGTCACCGCCCTGATGCGCCTGACCGAGGCGGTGGGGCTCAGGATCATCCGGACCGACCACTTTCCGGTCCATGGCGGCACCCTGCGGATGTACGCCGGGCTGGTGTCGCGTCACCCCGACCATGCCCCGACGGTCAAGGCGCTGGCGGAAGCCGAGCACGCGCTGGGGATGACCAGCCTGCCCCGGTATGCCCGCTACGCCGCCGACGTGGCCCGGAACCGGGAGCGACTGGTGGCGCTGCTGGAGGACCTGCACCGGCAAGGCAAGACGGTGGCCGGCTACGGCGCCCCCGCCAAGGGCAACACCCTGCTCAACTACTGCGGCATCGACACACGGCTGCTACCCTACACCGTCGACAAGTCTCTCCTCAAGGTGGGCAAATTCACCCCGGGGATGCACATTCCAGTGTTGCCGGCCGCGACCCTGCTCGAGCGCCAGCCTGATTATGTGTTGATCCTGGCCTGGAACTTCGCCGGCGAGATCATGGCCCAGCAGGAGGCGTACCGGCAGCGTGGTGGCCGTTTCATCGTCCCGATCCCCGATCCCGTGATCTACTGACCGATGGAAGTCATCATTCTTGCCGGTGGGCGCGGCACCCGGATCATGGAGGAGTCGGTCTCCCGCCCGAAGCCCATGGTCGAAATCGGCGGCCGCCCGATGCTGTGGCACATCCTGAACATCTACGCCAGCCATGGCCACAGCGACTTCCTGGTGGCCTGCGGCTACAAGAGCCAGATCATCAAGCAGTACTTCCACGATTTCGTCATCCACAACAGCGACTACGTCATCGATTTCCGCACCGGGAAGCTGGACTACGTCCACCCGCACGGCGTCGACTGGCGGGTGGCGGTCATCGATACCGGGCTCGACACCATGACCGGCGGCCGCATCCTCCGGCTCAAGCAGCTGGTCCGGGGAGACACCTTCATGGCCACCTACGGCGACGGGCTGGCCAACGTGGACCTCACGGCCCTGGTCAAGTTCCACAACGCCCACGGGCGCCTGGCCACGGTGACGGCGGTGCGGCCGCCCTCCCGCTTCGGCGGGCTCGGCCTGAAGGGCGACCGAGTCGAGGAGTTCTCCGAGAAGCCCCAGACCGGCGAGGGCTGGATCAACGGGGGGTTCTTCGTGTTCCAGCGCGGCGTTTTCGACTATCTCACCGGCGACGAGTCCATCCTCGAACGCGACCCCCTCGAGCGGCTTGCCTCCGACGGGCAGCTGATGGCCTACCGCCACGAAGGATTCTGGCAGCCAATGGATACGGTCCGCGAGAAGCAGTTGCTCGAGTCACTCTGGAGCAGCGGCAACGCCCCATGGAAAACCTGGTCATGACCTTCTGGAAGAACCGCAACGTCTTCGTGACCGGAGCCTCCGGGCTGCTCGGTTCCGCCATGGTGGGCGAACTGCTCGCCCGCGACGCCAACGTGATCTGCCTCGTGCGTGACTGGGTCCCGGCCAGCCGGCTGGTCCGCGACGGGCTGGTGGATCGGGTGACCATGGTGCGGGGCGAATTGGAGGACGCCGGCTTGCTGCTCAGGGCCCTGAACGAGTACGAAATCGAAACGGTGCTTCACTTGGGCGCCCAGACCATCGTCGGCACGGCGTCCCGCTCGGTGGTCTCCACCTTCGAGGCGAATATCGTCGGGACCTGGAACCTGCTGGAGGCCTGCCGGGCGCTGCCTCGCATGGTCCGCCGGGTCATCATCGCCTCGAGCGACAAGGCCTATGGCGAGCATCCCGTGCTGCCCTACACCGAGGATGCGCCGCTGCAGGGTCGCTTTCCATACGACGTTTCGAAGTCCTGCGCCGACCTGATCAGCTTCTCCTACTACCACACCTACCAGCTTCCGGTCGCCGTCACCCGGTGTGGCAACCTGTTCGGCGGCGGGGATCTCAACTTCAACCGGCTGATTCCCGGCACCATCCGCTCCGCGCTGCTCGACGAACGGCCGCTGGTCCGCAGTGACGGCAGCTTCGTTCGGGACTACTTCTATGTCCGCGACGCGGTCGCTGCCTACCTGCAGCTGGCGGAACGGATGGATGACCCGGCTTTCCACGGCCAGGCCTTCAACTTCGGTACCGAGACCCCGATGTCGGTGCTGGAAGTCGTCGCAGCCATCCTGACCCGCATGAAGAAGACCGCCCTGGAGCCGGTGATTCTCAACGAGGCCAGTCATGAAATCACCCGGCAGTACCTCGACTGCGCCAAGGCCCGCCGGATGATGAACTGGCGGCCGGCGTTCACCTTTGAGCAGGGGCTGGACGAGGCCATCGCCTGGTACGCCCAGCAACTCGACCAACGCGGAAGCGCGAGCAGCGTGCAGACCTCCGCGAGCCCCCGGTCCAGTTCGCCTCGCGGGTAGTAGCGTCCCACCGCCCGCCGCCGCCGGAGCGTCGAGATATCCTGCGGCGATTCCCCTCCAGCAGCACCAGTCTGAGACCATCCCGGCGCCACCATCCCAAGAGCACCCGTCGCGTCCAGGAACCGGGCGGGTCCGAGGGGGGCGGCGTGGAGGGCCTCCACCAGTGAGAGCCCAGCGGCGACCAGGAACGCCCACACGGCTCATCATCGGGATGACGCGACCCTCCCGGGGCTGCTTGAGCCGGGAGGGCCCTGCCAAGCAGCCCCGGTGCGGCAAAACCCCTATCCCGTTGCGGAATCCCGACACTGGTACGATCCTCTCGTGGCATTCAGGCCACACCTGGGTGCGCCCGAGCCTCCGGAAGCTGGAGAGGCCGGGAGAAGACCAATGCATCGACGCTTGTTAAAGCGTTATCATTTAATAACTTATGGTGTCATACCATGGCCTGATTGTGGCAGGTCTGCCGCGGACGTTGGTTCCTTCGGCGCCGATTCCGGCGCCGAGGCTACCGGGTGGGTAGACCACCGCCGTGCCTCGACTGGAACAGGGATTGCCCCACCGGGGGGCAACCCAAGCTGACCCGAGCCCTCAGGATTCATGACAACTTCCAGCACCGACGCCTCTCCCCGCGCCCAGGGATCGTCTCCGGGTTCCGGCGGCGAGGCCCCTTCTGGGTCGGGAGTTGCCGGCCAGGAGTGGCTCGGTGTGATGCTGCTGGCGGGAGTGGCGCTGTGGCTGCGACTGGCGCATCTCGGCGACGGGCTCTGGTACGATGAAATCGAGACCCTGGTCGAGCACGTTCGGCTGCCGCTGGGCCAACTGCTCACCACCTATGAGAGCAAGAACCAGCATCCGCTGTTTTCGCTGCTGGCGCACCTGAGCCGCGCCGTCTTCGGCGATTCGGCCTGGGCACTGCGGCTGCCGGCCGCGGTCTTCGGGGCCCTCGGTGTCGTGGCGGTCTATCTTCTCGGGCGTCAGGTGGCGAGCAAGGCCGAAGCGTTCACCGCGGCGGGACTGCTGGCGGTGTCATCGCACCACATCTGGTTCTCCCAGAACGCCCGGGGCTACACGATGCTGCTCTTCTGGGCGACGGTGGCAACGCTGGCGTTCCTGCGCCTGCTGCGCGATCCGGTCGCTGGCCGGGGCACCGTGGCGCTGTACGCCGCGGCGGGCGCGCTCGCCCTCTACACCCACATGACGGCGGGCTTTCTGCTCGCGGCCCATGCACTGGTGTGGCTGGTGGCCGGACGGCAGGCGCCTGACCGCGGCCGACGGGCGTTCGGGGCGCTCGTCCTGGCGGGGGTCGCCGGGCTGCTCCTCTATGCGCCGGTGCTGCCCCGGCTGATCCCGATCCTGTTGGGCTCGGGCCGGCCGGAGACCATGACGGTGGCCCCACCGACCGAGTGGAAGAGTCCGCTCTGGCTGGTGCAGGAGCTGCTCTCGGTGCTCGCCCGCGGGTTGCCCGGCGGATACGTCGGACTGCTGATCATCATGGCGATTGGAGGCGCCGGGCTCTACCGGTTCCTGAAGGAGGACCGGCTGGCCCTTTCGCTCTTCATCCTCCCCGGGGTGGTGACGGTGGCGGTCATCGTGGCCCTGCGGCACAACCTCTGGCCGAGGTTCTTCTTTTTCCTGGCGGGTTTCGTGCTGATCGTCGGGGTGCGCGGGTGGTTCACCCTGGCGGGGCGGCTGGGTGACCGGTGGGGTCGCCAGCTCCAGCTCGGCGGGGCGGTGCTGGCGGTGCTCGTGCTCGCGACCACCGCGCACCGGGCGTGGGGTCCGAAGCAGCAATACTCGGCGGCGGTGGCGTTCGTGGAGTCTCAGCTTGGGCCGGGCGACGTCGCCGCCACGGTGGACCTCACCAACTATCCGGTGCACGAGTGGCTTGGGCGGAACTGGCCCATTCTCAAGGGCGACAAGGACCTGCTCGCGCTCGAGTCGGGCTCGGCACGCACCTGGGTGCTCACCACCTTCCCCATCCGCCTGCGGGCCGAGGCGCCGGGAGTGGCGGATCGTCTGGCGGAGGCGTACGACACGGTCCGGGTATTTGACGGTACGATCAGCGGCGGAAGCATCGTGGTGCTCGGGTCACGCCCGGCACCGGACACGGCATCAATTGCGGGGGACCGGGAGTGATCGAGAATATTCAAGACGACGGCGGGGCCGCTTTGCCCCAGGCCGTGAGCGTGGTCATCCCGGCCTACAACGAGGGGGCGCACGTCGCGGCGCAGGTCCGGGACGTGGATGCGGTGCTCCGATCGACCGGCTGGGCCTATGAGATCATTGTCGTCGACGACGGCTCCAGGGACCAGACGGCGGCGGAAGCCGATACGACCGGGGCCCGGGTCCTCAAACGCGGGAGCAACCGTGGGTACGGCGCGGCGCTCAAGCTCGGGATCCGACGGGCCCGACACGGCTATATCCTCATCACGGATGCCGACGGCACCTACCCGGTCGAGGCCATCCCGGCGCTGCTTGCGGCCGCGGCCGGCAACGCAATGGTCGTGGGCGCCCGTACCGGCCAGACCGTGCAGATTCCGTTGATCCGGCGCCCCGCCAAGGCCTTCATCCGTTGGCTGGCGAGTTACCTGAGCGGACAGAAGATCCCCGACATCAATTCAGGGCTCCGCCTGATGCGCAAGGACCTGGTGCAGCGATATGAGCACCTGCTACCCGACGGCTTCTCCTTCACCACCACGATCACGCTGGCCGCGATCTGCAACGGCCACGGGGTCGAGTATCAGGTGATCAACTACCACGCCCGGCTGGGCGAGTCCAAGATCCGCGCCCGGCACGCCTACGACTTCACGCTGCTGGTCCTGCGCGTCATCGTGTACTTCAACCCGCTCAAGGTGTTCATCCCGATCGGTGCCTGGCTCGCCCTCGCCGGCCTGGCCAAACTCGGGTACGATATCGTCAAGGACAACCTGTCCGAGAGCGCGGTACTGGCGCTGCTCGGGGCGCTCATCGTCTGGTGCGTCGGCCTGCTCGCCGACCAGAACGCGCGCATGGCGATGCGGCCGTGAAACTCTGGCTGCGGATCACGGTCAGCGTCGGGCTCCTGGCCCTGCTCTTCCTGCTGCTGCCGTGGGGGGAGGTTCGGGAGGCACTCTTGCGCCTGGCCCCCCGCGTCTGGGTGGGGGTGCTTGCCGGCTTCGTCGCGGGCCACGCCCTCGGCATCTTCAAGTGGCGCCTGTTCGTCAATGCCGGCCGCGCCAGCCTGCGGGTGCGAGACGCGGTCCACTGCTACTCCGCGGGGCTGTTTGCGAACCTCTGCCTGCCCAGCATCGTCGGCGGGGACGTCCTGCGGGCGGCCATGGCCGCGAAGTTCACCCGGCGGCCCGAGGCGGCGTTCCTCGGCGGGGTGATCGACCGGCTCACCGACATGATCGCGATGGTGATTCTCGATCGCCATCGGCGGCCTGAGCGCCCACTCCGCCCTCGCCGGCTGGGGCCGGCAGGCCCTCACGGCCGCGCTGATCCTCGGAGCGGTGGGAGCCGGGCTGCTGCTGCCGCTGGTACTCCGGCGCCGGCTTGACCGCTGGCCGCGGAAGCTCCGCCGCCCGGTCGGCCGGAGCCTGGTGGCCCTCCGCCGGATGCTGCGGACGCCGGGCACGGCAATCGTCGCACTCGGGCTGTCGCTCACCATCCAGGGCAGCTTCGTGCTGCTCAACAGCGCGCTGGGCCGGGCGGTGGGCATCGACGTGCCGCTGGCCGTCTGGTTCCTGGTCTGGCCGCTCGCCAAGATTGCCGGCCTCATGCCGATCAGCCTGGGGGGGCTGGCGGTCCGCGAGGCGACTCTCGCCTCCCTGCTCGCCCCGTTCGGGGTGCCCTTTGCGGTTGGCGTGGTCTGTTCCCTGCTGTGGCAGACCGTGCTCATCGTCGGTGGGCTCGTCGGCGGGCTCACCTGGCTCGCGCTGAGTCGCACTCGTCCGGCCGCCCTCGATGGTGATCCCGCCGCGGCGGCCACGCATGCCTGAGCCGCGCGTCCTCATCCTCGGCGCGGGTCCCGCCGGAGTGGGGGCCGCGTGGCGTCTGCGCACCCAGGGCAAGGCCCAGGTAACGCTGCTGGAACGTCAGGCGGTGGTCGGCGGCAATGCCGGCAGCTTCTCCCTGGAGGGACTCCGGCTGGACTACGGCAGCCATCGCCTCCACCCCGCCTGCGATCCCGGCATTCTCTCCGACATTCGCGCCCTGCTCGGCGATGACCTCCTGGACCGCCCCCGCCACGGGCGCATCGGGCTCATGGGTCGGTGGATTCACTTTCCGCTGAAGCCGGTGGACCTGGCACTCAGGCTGCCACCCACCTTCGGGCTGGGGGCGCTGAAGGACGCGGCCTTCAAGCCCTTTCGGAGCGACGGAGACGCGGACACGTTCGCGGCGGTCCTGGCCAAGAACCTGGGCCCCACGATCTGCGAACACTTCTACTTCCCCTACGCCCGGAAGATCTGGGGGCGCCCTCCCGAGGCGCTGTCCGGAATCCAGGCCCGCCGACGGGTCTCGGCGGGCTCCTTCGGCAAGCTGGTTCGCAAGGTGCTCTCTGCCGTCCCCGGGTTCAAACCACCCGGCTCCGGGCGATTCTTCTACCCCCGCCAGGGCTTCGGGCAGATCACCGAGGCCTATGCCGAGGCCGCACGGCGTGCGGGGGCGGATCTCCGGCTCGGCACCGAGGTAACGGCCCTTGTGCCGCCGGCCTCCGCGGACGCCCCCTGGATCGTCGAGGCGCGCCAGGCGAGCGAGGAACTCCGCTTCGAGGCGGATCACGTCTGGTCCACGATTCCGGTCACGCTGCTCGCCCGGCTGGTGCGAGGTGGCCTCTCCGAGCCGGTGCTGCGCGCTGCCGCCGCGATCCACTATCGCGCCATGATCCTGGTGTACCTGGTCCTCGATGTGGACCAGTTCACCGAGTACGACGCCCATTATTTCCCCGCGGCGGATGTGACCATCACCCGGCTGTCCGAGCCCAAGAACTACGCCGCCCGGCGCGACCCGGCCGGGCGAACCATCCTGTGCGCCGAGCTGCCCTGTGACGCCGACGATGCCACCTGGAAACTCGACGATGGTGCCCTGGGCCGGCAGGTGACCGCCGACCTGGCCCGCGCCGGCCTCCCGCTGCCTCGTCCCCCCGTGGGCATCAGCGTGCGGCGGCTGCGGCAGGCCTACCCGATCTATCTCAACGGCTACGAGCAGCCATTCGGCACCCTCGATGGCTGGGCGGGCAGCCAACCCCGGCTCCTGAGTTATGGCCGCCAGGGGCTGTTCGCGCACGACAACACCCACCACGCCCTCGCCATGGCCTACGCCGCGGTCGAGGCCCTCGAGCCCGCCGGCTGGAACGCGGACCGGTGGGCGGCGAGCCGCAAGGTGTTCGAAACCCACGTGGTGGAGGACTGAGCGATGCCACGCACGGGGATCTCGGTCCGGCTGTTTCTGACCTGCTGGGTGGTCTACTGCCTGCACTTCGCGACCGACTTCATGCGGGAGCATTTTCTGGTGGCGGCGATCGTGGAACGTCACAGCTTCACGCTCGACCCCTACGCCGGCCGGCACGCCGATCTGTTTCAGCACAGCGACGGGCATACGTACCACGGCGCCAATCCGGGGATTTCGATGCTTGGCGCGATTCCCTACTTCATCCTCTCTCCGCTGGTGGAGCGGGTGGTGCAGCAGGAACTCGCCTCCCGGCAGACGCAGCAGGACACCACCGCTGTATATCGCGATCCCCGACCGGCGCGCCAGGCCTTTTATGCGTGGGCTCGCAGCTCGGGCCTCGACATCCGCTTCGGGCTGATTGGCATGATCACGATGGTGTTCTGCATGGCGCCACTGGCGGCCGCCGGCGTAGTCATCATGTTCCGCACGCTGGAAGGGACCGGGCTCGCCCGCTCACTGGCGCTCGGCGGTGCGCTCCTGTACGGGTTCGGCACGCCCATGTTCTTCCGAAGCGCCTATCTCAACCAGAACCTGGCGGTGGCGGTGTTCAGTTTTGCCGCCTTCGCGGTCCTGTGGGATCCCGGTAACTGGACCCGGCTGACCCAGCGCCGCCGAGAGGTCGTGGCCGGCCTGCTGGGTGGCATGGCACTGCTCTGCGACTATACCGGCGCCCTCCTCCTCGGGGCGATCGGGCTCTATGCCTGCGTGCGTGCCTGGCCGACCGGTGGTCTGCGGGCCACCTTCCGCACCGGGCTCCGCTACACCCTGGGAGCGCTGGGGCCGATGCTGGTGCTCTGGTACTACCAGTGGGCCTGCTTCGGCAACCCGATCCTGCCGCCGCAGGCCTGGATGCCGAAGACCCAGGCGCTGAGCGAACATGGCATCAAGGGCGTCACCGGGCCCCAGCTCGACCTGCTGGTGATGCTGCTCTTTGACCCCCGTTTCGGCCTGTTCGTGACCGGTCCGGTCCTGGCCCTGGCCGCCCTGGCCCCGGTGCTGAAGCGGCGGAGCACGCTGTCGCTGCCCGCGCGGGAACTCGCGACCCTGCTCCTTCTCCCGATCATGGTCGTCCTGTTCTTTGCCAGCATCGAGTACACCCGGCTGCAGTACATTCATGGCATCCGCTATGTCATCCCGGCCGTCCCATTCCTCGTGGTGGCCCTGATGGTGGTCCTGCTGGCGGTGCCCCGATGGCTCGCACTCGGACTGGGACTGCTGTCCGTTGCGCTGTCCTGGGGGCTCGCCATGGGACGGCTCGAGGAGCAGCACCCGAGCATCCTCACCGGGCTCCGGAGCGTATATCTGGGCGGCTTCCGCCTCCCGGCGCTCACGACTCTCGGCCGAATGTCGCGGCAATACGCTCCGGAGCTCGGTGGCGGGGGCATCTCCCCGCTGCCGGCATTCCTGGTTGCGGGCGTGGTGATCTGGCTGATCTGGCGGGTGGAATACCCCGGTCGCCGCCTGGGGGACGATCCGGGACCCCGGTCCGGGTGACCCGCCCGCTGGCACCAAGCTTGCCCCACAGTCAAAGGGGTTAGGTAGTACAAGTCCTTCTGGCTCAACAGGTTGACGATACACGTCCGGGCTGGCGTCCGGAACAGAGGTTCACGCCACCCGCAGACTGTGGGTAGGTTGCGACAGTGTCAGCCTCAGCCACGTCACTGAGGTGGCGTCTCGAACCGAGGTCCCAGGCATGCCGAAATCTGCAGGTTCCAAGGCCCCCGCCCCGCTGCGGGTCGACGTGGTCATCCCGGTGCTCAACGAGGCGCACGTCCTCGAGAAGAGCGTCACCACGGTGCGGGCGTTCCTCTCGGAGCAGACCGACTGGGCCTGGCGCGTGGTGGTGGTGGACAATGGCTCGACCGATGGCACGGATCGAGTGGCAAAGATGCTGGTCGAACGGCACCGGGACGTCGACTTCCTGCAGCTGCCGCAGCGGGGCCGGGGGCGGGCACTGCGCCACGCGTGGACGCAGAGCGATGCCGACATCATGAGCTATACCGACGTGGATCTCTCGACCGAGCTCGCGGTGCTCCCCAAACTGGTACAGGGCATCGCGACCGGGGGATACGACCTCGGGACCGGCTCCCGGCTGCTGCCAGCGTCGCAGACCACGCGCTCCGCCAAGCGCGAGTTCATTTCCCGCTGCTACAACCTGATGGTGCGCACGGTCCTGTGGACCGGCTTCAGCGATGCCCAGTGCGGCTTCAAGGTGGTGAGCCGTCGGGTGGTGCAGGAGATCGTGCCCGACATCAAGGATCAGGCCTGGTTCTTCGATACCGAGCTGCTGGTGCTGGCCGAGAAGCACGGTTACCGGATCATGGATCTGCCGGTGCGCTGGGTCGAGGACAACGACAGCCGCGTGAAGATCGTGAAGACTGCGTGGGAGGACATCAAGGGAGTGGCGCGCCTCCGCTGGACCCTCTGGCGCCGCGGCTTTCAGACGTCGCGGGCCCCGCTCCCCGACCCGAGCCGCGCCGGCAGCTGACCGGCCCCCAGACAGCATGGACCTGACGGGCCCCCTGGCCGTAACCGGGGCGGCCGGCTTCGTCGGACGCCACTTCCTCGCCCAGCTCGACCCGGCCACGACCCCGGAGCTCCGCGCCCTCGCCCGGGCGCCCGGGACGCTGGCACCGCTGCTTCGCGCACCAGGCTGGCGCGCTATCCCAGGCACCCTGGAGGATGGCGCCGCGCTGGCCCGGCTGGTCGAGGGCGCCCATACCGTGGTGCACCTCGCTGCCGTCACCGGGAAGGCGCGTCCGGGCGCCTACCGCGCCATCAACGTCGAGGGCACCGGTCGCCTGATCGAGGCGGCGCGGGCGGCGGGGGTGCAGCGGCTCATCTTCGTGAGTTCGGTGGCAGCGGTGTTCTCCGACCAGCGACACTATCCCTATGCCTGGAGCAAGCGGGACGCAGAGACGTTGGTGCGGGCCAGCGGCCTGGGCGGCCACATCCTCCGGCCGACCATGATCCTCGGTCCGGGCAGTCCGGTGCTCCAGGGGCTGCGCGCCCTCGCCGCGGGGCCGGTCGGAGTCTGCTTCGGGTCGGGCGATCTTCCGGTTCAGCCGGTCCACGTGGCCGACGTCGCGAGCGTGCTTGCCAGCCTCGCCGGAGGGCCGCCCGGAGACTTCGCCCCCATTGGCCTGGGCGGACCCGACACCCTGCCCTTCCGCGCACTGCTCCAGGCGGTGCGCCAGCGGGTGCGGGGCACCCCCGGGCCCTTTCTCCACGCTCCCCTCGGCCTCATCCGCGGAGTGCTGGCCGTGCTCGAGCCGGTCCTTCATCCGGTGCTGCCCCTCACCGCGGGCCAGCTCGCCTCCTTCGCCAATCCGGGCACGGTGCCGCCGGAGCCGTGGCCGGCCGGGATCCCCCGCCCGGCCAGAGGCCTCGCCGACATGCTGGCGTCCCTGCATGCCTGACTCGACCGGCTCCATGGCGAAGGAGTGTGCCGTCTTCGCGCGCTATCTGGCCGGCGTCTCCGCGACCCCGTACCTGCGACAGGCGTACGCCCGCGGCCACGGGAAGATGCCGGCGCTCGTCGCGAGCACGCCGGACCGAGTGGACCGGATGTTGGTCGGCTTCGCGCGCCTGCATCCGCTCGCGACCCGCATGGCCGATGGGTACGCCCGCTTCCTCCGCCCCACCGGGCTTCTGCGCCAGAAGCTGGTGCTGCTCCTCGCCATCCTGGAATCGAGCCCGCCGGCGCACGACTATCTCAACGGTGCCGCCGTCGGGTCCCTCCCGCTCACCCTGGTGCGGCTCGCGCTGGCGGGCGCAGGCAGCGGCCTCGCGATCCTTGCCGGGGTGGTGGTCCTGGGCCCGGCCCACCTGCTGCTCGCTGCAGGCGGCCGCGGGGGCAAGCCGGCGTGACCCACGTGGTGGTGGTGGGCTCGGGAGCCTCAGGGGTGCATTACGCGCTGACGGCGCTCGAGCGGGGGCATCAGGTGACCCTCGTGGATGTGGGACACGAGCGGCCGGCCCCGGTCGAGCGGGATGCATCCATCGAGGAGCTGAAGGACCGCCTGGCCGATCCCGCGGCATGGTTCCTGGGCGAGGATGGCCGAAGCGTCGTCTATCCGGCGACCCGGGCCAGCTACTACGGGTTTCCGCCAAGCAAGGAGTACGTGTTCGCCACCCCGGCGAGCTTCCGGACCCGGGCCGAGATGATGGCGCCAGTCTTCTCGTTTGCACGGGGCGGGCTGGCCGAGGCCTGGACCGGCGGTGCCTACGCCTTCGGGCCGACCGACCTCGCCGAGTACCCGTTCGGCTACGAGGACATGGCCCCGCATTACGCAGAGGTTGCGCGACGGATCGGGGTCGGCGCGGAGCCCGATGACCTGGCCCAGTTCATCCCCTGTGACGCCCCCTACCTGCCGCCCCTGCCCTTTGATCCCCACTCCGCCCACCTGCTGGCGCGCTACCGGGTCCAGCGGGAGCGGCTGCAGCGGGAGCTGGGCTTCTACCTCGGCCGTTCCCGCGTCGCCACACTCAGCCAGCCGCATCGGGGCCGCGACGGCTGTGGCCAGCTGGGTCGGTGTTTCTGGGGCTGCCCCCGCGGGTCGATTTACGCTCCGTCCCACACGCTGCAAGAGCTGCTCACGCACCCGCAGTTCAGCTATCGGCCGGGACTGCTGGCGACCCACCTCGAGCAGGACTCGACCGGTCGGGTCCTCGCAGTGGTGGCGCGGCCGGCGGCCGGCGGCGCACCGATTCGGGTCGAAGGCGAGGCCTTCGCGCTGGCGGCGGGGGCGCTCACCACCTCGAAGCTGGTCCTCGCCACCCACCACCGGCACACCGGCGAGCTCGTGCCCCTGGGCGGGCTCATGGACAATCGGCAGGTCCATGTGCCGTTCCTCACGCCGGCCATGCTCGGCAAGCCGGTGGTGACGGCGAGCTACCAGTTCCATCTCCTCGCCTTCGGGCTGACGCAAGCCAACCCGGCGGAGTACGTCCACGCGCAGATCACCACGCTCAAGGCGGCGGCGGTGCACCCGATCGTGCAGGGGCTGCCGCTCGACACGGCCGGCGGCCTCCGGGTCTTCCGCCTGCTTCGCTCCGGCCTCGCCCTCGCCAACCTGAACTTCCACGACCGCCGCCGCCCGGAGAGCCAGCTCAGCATCGCCCCGCAGGCGGACGGCACCGCGGACCTGGTCATCCGCTACGTCGATGACCCGGCCGAAGCGGCGCTGGTCGCCCGGACCTTGCCGCGGGTGCGAAAGGCGCTGGGGCGACTGGGCTGCATCCTGCCTCCGGGGATGACGCGGGTCCTGCCCAAGGGCGCCAGCGTCCACTATTGCGGCACCTTGCCGATGACCGCGGCGGACCAGGGGCGGTTCTCCTGCACCCCCACCGGACGTCTGCGTGGTTGGACCAACCTGTTCATCGCCGATGGCGCCGGCTTCTCGTTCCTGCCGGCCAAGAACCTGACCTTCACCCTGATGGCGAACGCCGCCCGCATCGCCAGCGCGCTGGTGTGACGTCCGTCACGTTCTCCCCGGCAGCCCTTCATTCTCCGGTACCGGGATTAGATTCCGAGGGCGTACGTCGGTAGCACAGCCATAGCCTTCGAGCAGGAATTTTATGCGAACATCACGGTTGGTACCGGTTTCCGGATTGCTGCTGGCCGCGCTCCTCACCGCCTGCGGTGGTGGTGATAGCGGTGGCGGCCCCGGCCCCATACCCGGCGCCCCGGCGAGCGTGACCGTCGTTCCGAACCCCGCCTCGGTCTTCGTGGGGGACTCGATCCAGCTGACCGCCGTGGTGCGGGACTCGGCGGGGCGGGTGATCTCCGCGCCCCCCTCCGTGGGCTGGAACGTAGTGAACGGGCAGTTCGCCAGCGTCACCGGCCCCGGAGAGCTGCACGGCCTCCAGGCGGGAGCCACCACCATCACCGTGACGAGCAGCCCCGCCAGCGGCCAGGGCAACGTGGTGGTCAACACCAAGCCGGCAGGGAATGGGTACTTCCCCAACCTGATCACTTATCTCGGCGGCAACGACGTCGACATGGCCCGGGACGTCACCATCGACGTCTCCGGCAACATCATCGTGGCCGGGGGTGCCTACTCCAGCAACTTCCCCACCACGCCAGGTGCCTATGACGTGACCCATGCGAGCGGTTTCAATCCGCCCAGCGATGCCTACGTCACCAAGATCTCCGCGGGCGGATCCCTCTTGTGGTCCACGTTCATCGGCGGCCCGCAATTCGAGCGCATCTACGCGGTCGAGGTTGACGCGCAGGGCTTCGTGTATGTCGGGGGACGCGCCGGCAGCGGGTTCCCGGTGACACCGGGGGCGTTCCAGACCACCTTCGGCGGCGGCAGCACGGCGAACTTCTACGGGCCGCAAGACGCGTTTGTGTGCAAGCTGAAACCGGACGGCTCGGCCAGAGTCTGGTGCAGCTATTTCGGTGTCGGGGATGACGGCATCAACCGGGACCTCGCCATCGACGGGCAAGGCAATGTCTACGTCGTCGGCTGGACCACCACCGGGGGCTTCCCGGCGAGCTGGTTCACCAACGCCTACCAGCCCACCAAGGCCGCGGGGTTCGATGTCATCGTGGCCAAGATCAAGGCCGACGGCAGCCAGGTACTCTGGGCCACCTATCTCGGCGGACCGGGCGATGACTCCGGCACACCCGCCATCCGGGTGGACGGAAACGGCAACGTGATCGTGCTGTTCTCCACCACCTCGACCAACCTCCCGACGCCGAACGGCGGCCAGCCCAGCTTCGGCGGCCAGAACGACATGTTTCTCGCCAAGCTGGACCCGACCGGGTCCCAGCTCCTGTATGGCACCTATCTGGGCGGCAACGGGGGCGAGGCATCGGAGACCCATGGGCTCGCGGTGGATCTGCAGGGCAACGCCATCGTGGCGGTCGCGACCAATTCGACCAACCTCGCCACCACACCGGGGGCGTTCCAGGGCCAGTACGGCGGCGGCAGCTTCGACGCGGTGGTGTGGAAAGTCTCCCCCACGGGTGCGATCCTGGCCAATACGTACTACGGCGGCTCCGCCCTGGAAGGCGTGCAGGGCGTATCCACCGATGGGCAGGGCAACATCTACTTTTCGGGTGTGACCAAGTCCAACAGCCTTCCGCTGACCGTACCGGGGAGCCCGGCCGGTGCCGGAGACATCATTGCGGTGAAGCTGTCCAGCGACCTCACTCAGCTCCTGTATGCCGAGCGGTTCGGTGGCAGCGGCGAGGACGTCGGCCGCGCCTCATGGGTCGGGCCGCAGAACCAGTTCGTGGTGGTGGGACAGACGGACTCCCCGGACCTCCCGGTGGTCAACGCCCTGTTTCCGACCCTGGGTGGACTCGATGACGCCTTCGTCATCCGCCTGATCCCGTGAGGGGCCTGCACCTCCTCTCCCTCGCGGCGCTGGCGTGTGCGCCCACCGCGGGCGAGCTGGCACCGAAGGTCACGGACGCGACCAACGCGGAGATTGCCTTCTCGACCCGGCTGGGAGGCGCCGAGCGGGACATGGACATGGTCCGCGACGTCACGAGTGACAGCGCCGGCAACGTCTACATCACAGGCAATACCTCTTCCCCCGACTTTCCGGTCACGCCGGGGAGCTACGACACGACCTGGGAGGGGGGGCAGTTTCCGAGCGACGCGTTCGTCGCGAAGCTCTCCCCCGACGGCCAGTTGCTCTGGTCGACTTTCCTCGGCGGGCCCGGGTACGAGCGGGCCTATGCCATCGAGCGCGCCAGCAATGGCGACCTCGTCGTGGCCGGGCGGGCCGGTCCCGGCCTGCCGGTGACGCCGGGCGTGCTGCAGCCCCAGTTTGGCGGCGACCAGAGCAACCGCCCCCCGTACGGCCGGCAGGACGGATTCATCTGCCGTCTGAGCGGTGACGGCCGCACCCTGCGGTTCTGCACCTACCTCGGCACCGGCGACAACGGATTCATCCGCGACCTGGACCTCGATGCCCAGGACAACGTCGTGGTGGTCATGGGCTCGGTGCTCGGCGACCTTCCGAGGGCCTGGTTTGCCAACGCATTCCAGCCCCAGAAGAGCGGCGACGAGGATGTCGTGGTCGCCAAGGTCTCGGCCGACGGCTCCCGGATGCTCTGGGCCACCTACCTCGGGGGGAGCAAGACGGAGATCGGCGCTCCGTCCGTGTGCCTGGCGCCGGACGGATCGGTGGTGGTGCTGCTCAGCACCCTCTCCCCCGACCTCCCTACCCCGGGCGGCTTCGACGCGACGCTTGGCGGGGGGCAGGACCTGTACGTGGCGCACCTCTCCGCAGATGGTTCGCAGGTCCTCATGGGCACCTACGTCGGCGGTACCGGGATCGAGGCCATCGAGACCCATGGCCTGGGCCTGGGCCCCGACGGCACGGTGTACGTCACCGGTGCCACCACATCGGGGGACCTCCCCACGACCCCGGGTTCATGGCAACCAGTGGCTCCGCCAGGCGATGCCGGAAACGGCTTCCTGATGCGGATCTCCCCCGAGGGGACGTTGCTCGCGAGTACCTATGTCGGTGGCAGAGATCTCGACTACGGGGAAGGGATCGCCGTGGACAGCGCGGGGCGGGTCTACCTGACGGGCTATACCGAATCGGGGGACATCCTGGGCGCGCCCGGGGCCGACCCGGATCCACTCAAGGGCGATCTTTTCGCCGCAGTGTTCCCACCGGACCTCACCTCCCTGTCGTTCGGGACCCGGATCGGCGGCAGTGATCGCGACATGGGGCGCGCGATCGCGCCGGCGGATGGGTGGATCCTCATCGTGGGGCAGAGCGCCTCGACCGACTGGCCGGGCCACGCCGCTCTCTCCGCCGGAGCGCGACTGGGTACCGACGGCGTGGTGGTCCGGCTGCGTCCCCGGGCGCCCTGAGCCCGGCGGTCGTCACGCCGTCCGTCGCCCCAGCCAGACACCCGCCACCACCCCCAGCACGACCCCCATGAAGGCCATCGCCAGGCGCCGGCGCCCTCCGGCGAACTCCACCACCTTGTTCCACAGCGATGGCTCCGGTCCCGGGGGCTGGTTGATCGCCCGCCAGCGATCCGGGGTGAACTCGCCCGATGACTCCGCGGCCAGCGTCCGCACCGTGTAGCGGACCGCGTCCCCGCGCACGTTCACCTCGAGATAGTTGTCGAACTGGCTGGTCAGGAGCCGGCTGCGGATGTTGTTCTGGAGCATCACCAGGGGAACCGGTAACTCCAGCGAATTCTGATAGTACTGCACCCCATCGCGCTCCAGGTGGGAGAACTTCATCGGCCCGTAGTCTCCCGTGAATACCGCCCGGACGCCCGCCCCGGCGAGGAGCGGGTGCACCTCGCGCCACCAGCCCGACTCCGGCGAGTTCCACCAGAGCAGATGGTGCATCACGACGAACGTGTGTCGCGCGCCACCGGTGAGGGCAAGCTCCCGCCGCAGGAAGCCGACTTGGGCCGAGTCGAGGTCCACGCCCCGCAGACGCTGCCGCTTGGAGCCGATCGAATCGTTGTCGCCCGGGATCCAGGCGCTGGACACCACGATGAATCGGCTGGTGCCGAACCGGACGACCTTGGGCAGCTGGCCGTAGCGGCGGCGCCAGATCTCGCGCGTGACCCGGTCGTTGATGTCGTGGTTCCCCGGCGCCCGGATCAGCGGCACCCGGAGGGGGGCAAATGCCGAGTCCACCGCATTCCACTCCGCCTCGATCTGGGCGGAATCGACCGGATAGCGCTGGACATCCCCCCAGATGATATCCCCCGGCAGCAGCACGAGGTCCGGCTTGAGGGCGCGGAGGTCGGCAATCAGTTCCGCGAGCCTCGGACTCAGCGCGCCATCCTTCCCGCGGATGTGTCCCACCACCACGAAGCGATAGTCCGGGCCGGGCGCCCTCTGGGCGGGGACGGCCCCAGGCAGGGCGAGGAGCAGGATCGCAAGCAACCGAAGCGCACGCATCAGGAACCACCCAGGGATGCTGCAGGATAGACGGCGTAGCCGCGCAGGTCGACCCGGGCGGGCTCGAGCACCCGAAGGCCGGTCGCCGCCTCGATGCGGGTACGCCCGGGTATCGGAGTGATCTCGAGACGGATGCCGTGGTAGTGGCCGGGTGGGAGGGCGACCTCGGTCAGCCGGGAGTCGTGCAGTTCGGAGGCGATACGCAGTGGTGCCCGTATCGGGCCGGAGCCACCCTCGACGATGACCTGGCCATCTCCCAGCGCCTCACCGGCCGCCTCCAGGACCAGGGTGCCGCCCCCCGGCAGGTCCCAGTCCACGCGGCGTGCGGCCGCGCCGGGATACCGGGTGGCTTCCAGGATCAGTGCATCCCGGCGTTTCTCCAGCCGGAACAGGCCGCCGGAGGCGACCCAGCCATCGCTCACCGGCCCGAAATCGTCGGTGAAACGCGCCTCGAAGAGGGCCGGCACCGGCGGCACGGCATGCCAGGTGGCGAGGCGCCCCGCACCCACCGGACCCGTTGGCCGGATGCCGTAGGCGGCGTACAACCAGCCGAGGCCCGGCGCATCCGTGCTGGTCTCCGGCTGCAGGGAATCGAGGCCCGCGACCTCCGCCAGGGTCACGCGCGAGAACGGATCCTGGACCCAGAGCCGGCCGTTGCGCTCGAAGCGACTCCGCAGGATGGTCGCCCAGCCGCCGCCGCCATAGCGCCAGTTCTTGCGGCGCTCCCGGAACCCGGTGCGATTGCCGTCGATCTCATTGTGCAGCAGGACCGGTGTCGACCGGTCCTTCACTTCAACCCCGATGGCGCACCCGGTGATCACGTTGTTGAAGATGAACGGCGCACTCGCCTCCCCCACCGAGATCCCCTTGTCGCCGGAGCCGGTGATCCGGTTGCCGATGATGCGCGGGGTCGAGGCCATGAGGTCGATCGCGTCGCCGCCGCTCGCCTCGAACGTGTTGTCGATCAGCTCGCCATCGGAGACGTCCATGTCGAGCGCGTCCGAGTTGGCGCGGACGAAGCGAGAGTTCCACACCCGGATGCGGCTGTGAAGCGCATGGAAGGTGTCGTCGCTGCGGCGGTTGTCGCGAAACGTCACCGCCTCGACCTGCACATCACGCACTCGATGCACGTTGACCATCCCGATATACTCGATCCGGTCCACCAGCGCGCCACCGCCCTCGGCGATCTCGACGTGCCGCAGCACGCTGCCATCGGCGCCGGAACCGACCAGGGCCAGCGTCCCCCAGGGTCGACCCGCGACCGCCGGCAGGATGCGGATGGGGCGGGCAGCGGTCCCCTCGGCACGGAGGAACCCGCGGATGACCAGCGAGACATCCGGCCCGAGACGCAGTTCGGTACCCGCCGCCACCTCCACGGTGTCACCGGCCGGGATCCGGCGGGTCTCGGTGATCTGCACCAGCCCCGCGAAGCGGTGCACCCGTGACGCCGGCTCCGGGAAACGCCACGGATGCCAGCCGTCGTCGGGGCCGACCATGCTGCCCCCGGCCAGGGGCAGGAGCTGCACCGAGCCGCCGGTGGCACGGTTGCGGAGGACCGGGGTGACATCGGCCCCGGCACCGTCGACGAAGACCCGGTAGGCCATTCGCCCGGGGGCCACGCCCTCGACGCCCGTCCAGGCGCTGTAGAGCGCCACCGGGGCGGCCGGCACCAGCCGTGTGACGGCGCCATCGCGGACCACCGAAAGCGGTACCACCCGGTCCCCGGGGCCCGCCACCCCATCCCGGTCGGTGTCCAGGCGCAGGACGGGCGTTCGCACCGGCCTCCCCGGAACGGTCAGGGCGATCAGGTCCGCGCCGGCGAAGCCCTGGCTCTCGAGATCCAGCACCGCCCCGCCCCCGGTCGGCCCGACATGGACAGCGAAGGCCGAACTGTCCACCCAGCGCCGGAGTCTGACGACGTTGCCGCGGAGGATCGCCACCGCCGGGCCCACTTCCCCCACGTCGGGCACGAGGCCGCGGCGCAGCCGGTCGTAGGCAAAGCCATCGCGGTAGCGCGCGTCTGCCGCGACCACCAGACTCTCGGCCACCTGCAGCAAGGCATCATCCCGCACCCGGCCGGCGATTTCCCTGAGCGTGGCGTCCACCACGAACGGGTCGCGCAGCATGGCGAGGAACCAGTTGTTGAGCGGGCGCCCGCGGGCACCGAGGTCCAGCAGGCGGATGTCCCAGGGAATGGGGTGCAGCTGCTGGGTCGAGGGGTCCTCGTAGATCAGCTGATTGTGCACCCGGTCCATGTGGTAGGGATCGCCCGCCACGAGGAGATAGCTGAACAGCCGCGCCCACTCATCGCGGTCCACCCGGTGCATCAGCCGCTCGTGGTCCGCGAAGGTGGATCCGGCGATATCGGCGAGGAGGAGGGCGAGCTGGCCGCTGCCCGCACTGGTCCACCGGTCGTTGCTCGCCGTCCGGTCCCAGATGTAGGGATTCTCGAACACCACCCGCTGGAGGCCCTTGTAGTATTCCCCCCGCTCCGCCGCATCGGCCCGGAAGATGTTCCCGGGCATCCGGTCGAAGGGTCGGAGAAAGGATTCGTCGATCACTTCGACGAACCGGTACATCCCGTAGAAGCGGTTATTCAGGTAGACCGGCGCCACCTGGGTCTCGCCCGCGAGCAGCCCGAACTCGGCCGCCAGCCGGTTGGCGACATACGCGGTCAGCACGTCCTTGGCCGACAGACCGAAGCTGCGGTACCGCTTGTAGAACTCGTCGCGCGGCGTCCGGATGGTGAGCGAACGCTTGTCGCCCAGCCAGTGAATGCTGTTGTCCCCCCGCTTGCGGAGCTTGACCGGGATCATCGTGCGTCCGTAGCGCAGGGTTCCCTGCACCCAGGTCCCCCACATGGCCAGCGGGTCACGGGCCAGGGAATCCCAGCTGGCACCCGGCACCTCGAGGCGGATCACGCCGGCATCGGCGACCCCCGGATCGAGCCGGTGGCGCAGTCCAAACGCCGCCGGCAGGTGCTCAATCCCGCGCAGCCGCGCATTGAAATAGCCGGGAACCGTCTGGGCGGTCGACCACCAGTCGTCAAAGTCGCCGGCCTGGGCATAGTCACGCACGGCGGCACCCACCAGCAGGCCGGCCGCCAGCAGCGGCAGGGCGGTGAGAACCACCGCGTCGCGGAACCGGAGTTCAAACCAGAACCCGGTCAGCCGGCGAGCCCCCGGGATTGCCGCGGAACGCGGCCCCCCGAGCGGGAGGTCAGAACTGGTCACGGCGCGCAGCCTCGATGCCCTCGCGGGCCCACGGCAGGTCGGTGATCACCCGGTCGGCCCGGTCGGCATTCTCGAAGGGGAGAGTGCGTGCCGTAGCGGCAGCGAGCCCGGGAGCGTCCAGCAGGTTCTGGTAGCTCTTCTGGACCTGGCGCCAGAGGTCCCGGTCGACCGGTTTGAACAGCCGAACCCGGAGCCGGAGCCGGCTCGCGCCGCCCGGGAGCGCCGGGACCCCGAGTGCCAGCGAGGCGGTGTCCGCCGGGAGCCAGCCACCCTCCGCCGCAGCCGTAGCGGGGCCGCGCAAGCCGGCGGGATCGAGGACCTGCGGACGGAGCGGGGCGACCCGACCCGCGAGCATGGCCGGCACGATTTCCGCGCGCTCCACCCGGATGGCGAAGCCATTGGAGCGGATCGTGAGCTCCGCCGGCTGTCCCGGCGCCAGTGCCAGGGGAACTTCCACGTCATGGGGTAGCCCATCCACCGGGACGCTGGCACTGCCTGCGGCATCACCGAGTCGGATCTCGAGGGGGTGCAGGAAGAAGGCGTCGAGGTAGGTGCGGTAGGCTTCGACCACCGGGATGAACTCGCCCCGGTCCATGTAGTACTCGATGTAGCCGCGGAGCGAGGGGAGGTGCGCCGGGAAGATCCGCAGCACGCTGGCGTAGCCGTCGCGCGCTTCAACCGCCACCGCCCACCCCGACAGCAGCCGTTCCGCGGCCTGGGCGTAAGCGAACCGGTTGGTGTAGTTGAGGGAGTCGAAGTCGACCAGCCGCTGCCACGTGCCCATGGCGCGATTGGTGCGGCCCTCCGCCTCGTAACCGCGGGCGAGGAGCCGAAGGACCAGCTCCCGTTCCTTGTCCCGCCCGTGGCGCACGTTGCGGGCCGGGTGCCGTGCGTCCAGCCGCTCGAACCAGGTCACCGCCGCCTGGTAGCGCCCCGCGCGGAGGAGATTCTCCCCGGCCGTGACCTCCCCCGCCCAGCGGTCCTGCCACCGGTGCACCAGCATTCCCAGACGGTCCAGCAGGCGATCCCGGGTCGCGGGAACCGCGAGCAGCAGGAGGATGAACGCCGTCCCGGCCAGCCAGAGCACGGTGATGCGCCGCTCCTGCCGCCGAAACCACTGCAGCCAGGCCGTCCCGCCGTCGTCGCGCATCAGACGTCGATGTTCTCCTGGCCGGTGAGGATCAGCACCCGGCCACCCCCGGCCGCCTGCCGTACCTCATCGAGGAACCCCGCCTCGTCCACGTCCGCCTTGAACTCGATGGAGTAGACCAGCTCCACCTGGCCGGTCGACTGGAGCGTCTCTACACTCAGGAGCGCATGCTCCCGGAGGTGGCGGTAGAAGATCTCCCGGAACACCGTGCGGTAGTCGGTGGCCACCGGTATCTGGAGCTTGAGCAGAGCCTCCTGCACGGAGGTGCGGCCGACGTCAAAGCGGGTGAGGCCATAGGCCACGAAGCTCACGAAGAACGTGAACACCACGGCGGTCAGGTAGAACCCGGTGCCGACGGACATGCCCACGGCCATCGTCACGAAGATGAAGGCGACGTCGCGCGAGTCCTTGATCGGATTCCGGAACCGGATGATCGAGAGCGCGCCGACCAGCGTGAAGGCGCGGGCAATGTTGCTCCCGATGATCAGCATGATCACGGAGACCGTGACCCCGAGCAGGATCATGGCGTGCACGAACGACACCGAATAGGAGAGCCCGCGGTGCGACTGGCGGTAGAAGTAGGCCACCACAAGGGAGAGCACCAGGCTCAGCCCCAACGCGATGAAGGTCTCGGCCAGACCGAAGCTATCGCCGGTCGAGGCAGCCTGCCGCAGGAATTCGTCCACGCCCTCCCCCTCTCAGGTGGCCTGTCTCAGGTATTCTGGCCGTCGAACCGGTCGCGGTCGATGGCGGAGCAGTACTTTGACATCCGCACCATCCGGAGCTCCTGGCGACAGATCGCCTTGGTGAGCCAGATGGGAGCACGATGGTCATACTTGATTTCCAGCACGCTGACCCGCGGATCGAGGACCGCCCGCCCCGACTCGAACGGGGTCCGCAGGTTGAAGTCGGAGGGATGGTACTGGATCCGGCCGTCCACCGTGACCCGGAGTTCCGGGTCGAACGCTCCGAAGAATGCCCGGCGGCGGTAGCGGATGGCCATCGTGGGCCGCAGGCGGTACCGCTCGATCAGCAGCGCCACCTCCGTGGCCACCGTATCGCCGGCAGCGGCGGCGAAGCGCACCCCGCCGTCCCCCTGCCCGAAGACCGCCTCGACCTGTTCGAGCGGCCAGCGGACCCGCCGCTTCTGCAGGGTACGGTCCTCCCGCTGCTTCACCTCCACGAACACGTCCGGTGTCTGCCCGTAGCGACGAAAGCGCAGTTTGCGACGGAACTTCATGCCCTCGATCTTCTCCCAGAAGAAACGCAGGTCGGGAGTGTCCCAGTAGACCGAGGACAACGAGTAGCCCCAATCGTCCTCCCAATGGGAGTCACGCTGCAGGTAGCCCCCGAGCTCCGCCAGCAGCCCGGGCACGCGCCGCGTCGCCACGAGGTATTTCACCTCGAAGCGGTTCAGCGTCTGATGGGTGGCGACCGCGGTGCTGTTCGCTGGCATCTCTCAAGGAACGGAGGACGACCGTCGGGGCCGGCGCGGGCCGGGTCCTGTCCCGGATTGCAATGCCCGTGCCGTTCCTGCTGTCGTACGATAATAACAGGCCGGGTATCGAAACCCCGAGCCGACGGCCTCAAACCGTAAGGCCCGGCCCCGCCTCGCCCCGAAGCCGGAGGCCCCCGACCAGCCACAGGGTGACCCCGTAGCCCGCTGCGCCGGCCGGGATGAGGGCCCACACCGGCTGCCCCCGTCCCAGCAGCACCACCAGCGCCATCGCCCCGGCGGCAACCAGGGTTCGGGTGAATCGGGTGATCCGGGGCGGGCTGAGCTGGAGCCGCCCCGCCGCCCGGATGGCCAGCAGGGCCCGGGCAGCCTCGGTGAGCAGAGTTGCGCCCGCGGCTCCCAGCATGCCGAACCGTGGGATAAGCCCCACGTTGAGCACGAAGTTGAGGATGGCGGCGAGCAGCGTCAGTCGGAATACCTGCCCTTCCTCACCCCCGGCCAGGAGGCCCATGACCGGGACGTCCCGGAGAAAACACAGCGGCAGCGTCCAGATCAGGATGGCGAACGGGACCGCGGTCTCGGCGTAGCCGGGACCGTAGCACAGCCGGATCAGCGGCACTGCCAGGAGCGATCCGCCCAGTGCCAGCGGCAGGGTGAGGGCGAAGACCTCCGCCATGCTCTTCTGATACAGCTGGAGCGCGGCGCCGCGATCGTCGCGCAGCCGGGTCAGCGCCGGCAGCAGGCTCAGGTTGTAGGCCTGGCCGAGGTTGAGGAAGAAGGTGACGAGGGTATAGCCCGCCGCATACCAGCCGACCGCGGAGTTCCCGTGGAAGCCCCGCAGAAAGAGGAAATCGGCGTTGTAGATCACGATCCCGAGAAGGGCGCTGACCACGAGCCAGGAGGCCCGGGGGAGCAGCGGGCGGAGCCGGGCCAGCTCCAGGCGTACGGGAAGCCGGCGCAGCGCCGCCGGCAGTGCCATGACGAACAGCACCGCGGCCAGCAGGTCCCCGGCCACCTGGGCGGCGGGCACCACGGCGACGTCGCCGGGGCCGCGCACCAGCGCAAGCACCAGCAGCGCCATGAGCGCCTGCCCGGCGATCATCGCCACAGCGGCCGCCCGAGGGCGGTCGAGCCCCACCAGCGCCCACCGGGCGCCCGTACCCACCGCGAGGAGCGTGAGCGCCTGCACCGCGATCACCGTCTGGTCGGGGGCCGGCAGCAGCAGGGTGCCGAGGGCGAATACCAGGAGAATGAGGACGCCGGCGACCAGCAGGCGGGCGGCGATCACTGTCGGCAACGCCGCAGCCAGGAAGCCGGCGTCGGCGGCAACCTCACGCACCCCGAGCCCCAGGTCGAACCCGAGGTCGCTGATCCGATTGAGATAGAGTGTCACGGCCATGGCCAGGCCGACCAGGCCGTAACCCGACGGCCCCAGCGCACGGGCCATGACGATGGTGGCGGCAAAACCGAGGAGCCGGGCCGACGCCTCGCCAGCCCCCAACGCAAGAAAAGCCCGATTGACGCTCACCTCGGGTGGACTCGGGCTGTGCTGGGCGTTCGCCGCCGTGGGGGCACCATCGCGGTGCCGCCAGGCAGTGGCGAAACCGCCGCGGAGGGGCCGGTCTGTCCGCGCGCAGGCCAAACCACCCCGGATTCATCCATGTTGCGCCTTTCCTGCCGGTGGGTGACTGCGGTTCACCGGCTGGCCTGGACTCCGTCGGCGGAGACCTCGACCATCCTTGTGAGCTGCTGATAATCGACCTTGTCGGTCGACGTCTGCGGAATCGCGTCGAGCCACCGGTACGCGTCCGGCGCCATGTAACGCGGCATCACGGCGACGGCGAAGTTCTTCAGGGCGATGAGCGATGGACGCGCCTCCTCTGGGGCGCTGAGGAAAGCGATGATCCGAACCCCGGCCTGCCCGTCTGCCGTGGCCACGACGGCCACCTCGCGGATGCCGGGATGCCGGGCCAGGCCGGCCTCGATCTCCCCCAGCTCGATCCGGTACCCGCGGCGCTTCACCATCCGGTCGGCGCGGCCATGAAACTCCAGACAGCCATCGGCTCCGGCAACGACGAGATCCCCCGTACGATACCACCGGACGCCCCCATCATCCACGAGGAACGCGGCGGCGTCCCGGTCGGGGAGGTTCCAGTAGCCGGCCATCACCCCGGGCCCGCTGATGAGGAGTTCGCCCTTGGCACCGTGGGGGACCTCGTGGCCGTTCGGGTCGACGACCCGCGCCCGGTAGTGCTCACAGGGCCACCCGATCGGGAACGGCTCGATCCGGTCAGCCGGAATCGCACCCGGCACCTCGTAGGAGGTGCAGACGTTGGTCTCGGTGGGACCGTAGAGGTTGTGGTATCGCGGGTGCGGCGCCAGCGCCTGGAGCGCGCGAAGCTGGGACACCGGGAACACCTCGCCGGCGAACAGCACCAGCCTGAGCGCCCGGAGGTCCCGGCGATCGAGATGACCATACTGCACGAGCATGTTCAGGATCGATGGGGTCGAGTACCACACCGTGAGCCGCTCGGCCTCGATCAGGCTGGCGAGCTTTTGCGGGTCCTTGCCCAGTTCCTCCCCGATCAGGCTGACCGAAGCACCGTGGTGCAGCGGTACGTAAAGATCGAGGACGGAAAGGTCAAAGTGGAAGGGGGCATGTGACGAGAAGCGGTCCGCGGGCTCCGGCGCGAAACGCGCGGCACACCAGTGCACGAACGCCAGCGCAGCCTCGTGCGGGATCATCACGCCTTTCGGCTTCCCGGTGGAGCCGGAGGTATACAGGATGTATGCCAGCGATCCCGCGGGAAGCGCGGAGTCGCACCCCGGGGCGACGGGCCCCGCAGCCTCCAGCGCAGCTCGGAGCGCCAGTCCCCCGCCGGGCCCGCCCAGGGGTAGCACGACGGGCGCCGCGCCGAGCCCCGCGAGCTCGGGTTCGAGCTGGGGCAGAAAGCTCCGGTCAACGACGAGTGCACGCACCGCGCAATCATTGAGAATGTAGGCCGCCCGCCAGTTGGGCGAGCCGGGATCGACCGGCACGTAGGCGGCTCCGGAACGGAGCACACCCAGGATCGCCGCTACCGCGTCGATGGTCTTGGGCAGGTGAATCCCCACCCGATCCCCCGGCCGCACCCCCAGCGCCACCAGCCGGTCACGCACGGCGGCGCTCAGGGCGTCGAGGTCGGCGTACGTGATGACCGCCCCTCCGCTCTCCCGCACGGCGGGCCGGTCGGGGTAGCGTTGGGCGGCAGCGAGCACGCCCAGGTGTAGCGCGGCGGACGTCATGTCACGCGGAGCCGAGTTTCCTGTTCACGAGGAGGGCAATCCGCTCCAGCGTGTCGAGTCGTTCGCGGTCGACCTCATGGGCCTCGAGCTCGATCCCGAATGCTCCCTCGAGGAAGGCCACCAGGTCGAGGGTAGCCAGGGAATCGAGAATCCCTCCGGACACCAATGGGGTGGTCAGCGTCAGGTTCGCCGGATTCTCCCCCGGGAGGTACTGGTCGAGGATGTGCTGCTTCACCACGTCAACGACATCGGGCATGAGTCAATCTCCGAACGGGGGGACAGGGGGAAGGTCGGGCAGGAGAAGGGCACGATCCAGCTCGCGCTCCAGCGCGAGGGCCAACAGCCGGTTGCCTTCGGCGTTGGGGTGACGGTCCCAGGGGTGTCCGCGCAACGCATCCTCGTCCGTGCCCGCGTAGGCATCCGACAGGTCCAGGGTGGTCAAACCGACCGCCGCGGCCAGCTGGCCGTACGCCTCGAGCTGCCCCATCGGCTGGGTCGGCATCCGCAACAGGATGGCCGCAGCGCGCGCGCCACTGTCGCTGATGCGCTGATTGAGACTCCCCAGGGCGCTCCGCGCAAGGCCGCTGGCGTACGGGCGGAGCCGCCGCACCACCTTGGGATGCTTGTCACCAGCCGCCAATCCCGTCTGCCGCAATGCCTCGGACAAGTACGGATACTCGACCGTGGCGCGGCGGCCCAGGATCCGCTGCAGGTGCTCCGCGGCCATCCGGTGCTCGAGCGGGGTTATCGTGATGAGCACGAGATCAGGCGCGAATGCCTTCGCCTGGCGCTCGAACGCCGCGAGCTGCTGGCTGAGGCTGTGTCCCTCGAATCCGAAGTTCAGCAGCTCGATTCGGCCGGGCCCGACACGGGCGGCGAGCCGCTCTTCCAGCTGGGCCTCGAAGGACACTCCATCGGCTACCCCGTACCCCATGACCAGGGACGGCCCGAGAACGGCGATGCGGTAGGTGCCCGGCGCGCGCTCCTTCTCGTACGCGCGATCGCGCATGCCCCACGCGTTGGTGCTGAACGGCTGGCCGTTGTAGGTCGTGGAAAGATTGGGCGCGAGCTGTGCCAGCAGCACCCCGTCCACCGGCGTCACACGATCGGTGTTGAACAGGCCGCGATCCCACTCTTTGGGCCGGCGGCCGATCATGTCCCACAGCTGTCCTCCGGTGCGGTCAGCCGCGTTGAGCTGGTCATAGTAACCGCGCTGCAGCCGCGCCTCGTCCCGCGCGTTGAGGCGGTTCTGACCAAGCTGCTGGGCCAGCACGCGTACCGGGTCAGGCAGCAGGGGTCGCGCCCAGACCGAACTGAGTGCGAAGGCGCCAGCGAGCAGCGCCACGCGGAGGCCGCCGTCGCGGAGCTGCACTCCCAGCGACGGGGCGGACGGCGATCCGGCCGCCAGCGGCGCGATTCCCCAGGGAAAACCGGCGATGCCCATCCCGACCACCAGCAGGACCCCCAGCCCGTAGAGCTCCGCCCGGGTCGTCTCGCGAGCCGCGTAGAAGAGCCCCAGCCAATCCGCCACCGAGTCGCTGCTCCAGAGCGACCACAGCACGCTCATCCCGAGAAAGGTACCGGTCACGGCGACCGCCCGCCCCAGCCGCCAGGCTCGCACCACCGGCGCGCGTGGCTTCCCCTTCTCATACAGCGTCGTCACCAGCACCAGCATGGCCAGGATGCCCCAGAACAGCGCGTCCGGCAGCGTGAAGTTCGGATCCCCGAGGAGCCAGAAGGCCTGCCACCCGTGCAGCGCCCAGGTGACCACGAAGACGATCGCCGTGCTGAGCAGGAGCGCCGGCCGCTGGCCGAACCGGCGGAGCCGAAAGAAGCTCGGGTAGTACACCAGCTTCATCATGAAGTCGGTCCAGTACAGGTTGATACGCCGCCACAGGTCGGTGAAACTCGACGCCAGGTAGTAGAGGCGGTGCGTCTCGGTGAGGTGGAACCCGAAGAGGTGGAGGACCCCGATGATGAGGTGGAATTGTCCTGACACCCGCAAGTACATGAGAAAGGTGCCGGTCATGAACTTCACCAGTTCCCCAAGAGTCTGCACATCGAGCGGGTCCAGACTCATCTGGTGATAGACCAGGCGATAGAGCAGCAGGTGCAGCACCCCGCGGACCACCCAGCGGATCCCGCGCTCGTAAATCAGGAAGTCGGGTGCGTCGTAGTGGGTCTGGGTGAACCCCTTGTAGTCCACCACCGGGAACAGCGGGAACGCCACATTCGGCACCATCGCGAAGTACCCCAGCGTCGGCCACAGGCCGGTGGGCGCCTCCGCAGCCGGAGCGCGTGCGCATACAGCGCGAGGCGGAACATGAACACCGCGCCCAGCACGGGCCACACGCCGGTGGGTACCGGGTTGGCGATCAGGCCGACGCGCAGCAGTGCCAATCCCAGAGCCGCCCCCAACAGCAGGATCAGGCGATAGCGCCACGCCACCGGCAGGTGACAGATGCCCACCAGCAGCGCGCCCGCCACCAGGACCAGCAACGCACCCCCGGGCTGGAGCACCAGCACCAGACTCAGCAGCGAGATCACGGCGAAGGCCGGCAGCCGTAGCGGCCGCGGCAGCAGCGCATGGATCGGGAACGCGGCGACCGTGAGCACGAGCAGGGTGTACAAGGCCCGGCTCTCCAACCGAAAGTCACGCACTACGAGAGCCACCAGCACGAGCTGCAGCGTCACCGCCCCGATCCGGACCAGTGTCGCCAGGTCAGGAACGACCCACGCCCCGAGAGCGTGGCCGGTCCGGAGCGTACCATCTGGGTCTCCCGGCCGGGGGCCGGCGGGAAGGGTCGCGTGCGTCATCGGTGGATTGGTGTCATGCCGCCGGAATTGGCGGTCGTCGACAAGGGAGGCGAAATGCGTGCCAGCACCCCGGCACATGGGCCCCGGGCGTTGAATGCTAACCGATTGGAGTAGAAAGAGTTACGTGAGGCCGCGGGGTTCTTCGGGCGCCCGCGCTGCGACGAAGCCACACCCGGTGGGGCAGCTTCACCGGGCCGTGGTGATCAGCTAGAAGCCGAGGCTCCGGGCGATCAGGTTTCGCTGGATCTCGGAGGTTCCGGAATAGAGCGTGCCGCCCACGGCATCGCGCAGGTCACGCTCGACTTCGTATTCTGTGGTGTAGCCGTAGCCGCCGCGCAGCTGAACCGCATCGAGCCCGGTCGCCAGCATCGCCTCGCTGACGTACAGTTTGGCGAGCGCAGCCCAGGCGCCGGCGTCCTGGCCGCGCTCCTTGGCCCAGGCGGCCCGATAGAGCAGCAGCCGGCTGGCCTCGAGGCGGAGTTTCATCCCCACCAACCGACTGGCCACCGCCTGGAACTCCCCGATCGGCTTGCCAAACTGCTCCCGCTCGCGACAGTACTGCACCGACGAATCCAGCAGCCGAGCCATGCTGCCGAGATTGCTGGCCAGAATGCAGCCCCGCTCCCACTCCATCGAGTCGTTGAAGATCTGGGCCGCCCGGCCCACGCGACCAAGGCGGTTGGCTGGCCGGGACCTCAGCAGTTCTCGAGGACCAGTTCCGCCATCGGCGAGGTCTTCAGCCCCATCTTCTCGATCTGCCGCCCCACCTGGAACCCGGGGCGATCGCGTTCGACCAGGAATGCGGTCAGCCCCAGCGCGCCCTTGGACCGATCGATCGTGGCGAAGACCACAAAAAGGTCGGCGACCGGGGCTTCACTCACGAAGGTCTTGGTTCCGTTCAGGATGTAGCAGTCGCCGCGACGCTCGGCGACCGTGCGCAGCGCAAACGCATCGGAGCCGGAGTCGGGCTCACTCATGCCGTGCGCCCCAATCAGCTCTCCCCGGCACAGCGGCGGCAGCCAGCGCTGCTTCTGTTCCTCGGTGCCGTAGCCGCCAGATGGGCATCTGGACGCTCCACATCTGCGCCGCCAGGCCGAAGAGCAGGCCATTGTCGCGTGCAGCCGTCGCCGAGCGCCTCCATGGCCAGGATGGTGGTGAGGGTGTCCTGCCCGCCGCCGCCGTACGCCTCGGGGAACGGCAGGCCCTGGATCCCGAACGCACCGCATCGGCGCCACAGCTCTCGCGAGAACTCCCCTCGCTGCTCCCGGGCGCTGCAGGTCGTCCCGCAGTTCCTTCCGGGCGAACTCCAGCGTGGCCGCCCGGAACGTCGAGCTGGTGGGCCGTCCAGGCGAAGTCCATGGTCACATGTACCCGTCGCGCCGGAGGGTCTCCAGCCCGCCACCGTCGTCCTTGTCCTGGGCCCGTCCCGAGCGTTCCGCGATGTTGGCAAACTTGCCGGTCTGGAGCTCGACGATGATCTCCCGCACATTCCGGGCACTCGACTCCACCGACTTGGTGCACGGCCCGCAGCCAAGCGAGCGATAGCGGATGCCGGTGCCGTGGTCGTAGTACAGCGAGACGGTGGGGATGTTCTCCCGCTCGATGTACTCCCAGATGTTCAGTTCGGTCCAGTCCAGCAGCGGATGGATCCGGAGATGGGTGCCCGGCGCGAACTCGGTCTTGTACTGGTTCCAGAACTCGGGCGGCTGGTCGCCGACGTCCCAGGTGGATTGCTGGTTGCGGGGCGAAAAGTAGCGCTCCTTGGACCGGCTACCCTCCTCGTCCGCCCGGGCACCGACGATGACGCCGGTATACGGTTCGGTGTTCTTGTCGATCTCGTAGGCCTTGCGCGCATGGTTGAACTTCCAGCGCGGCCACTCCCCCGACAGGGTCTTCTTGAGCGCCTCGGTCTTCAGCAGGCCACAGCAGGTGATCCGGTCCACCGCCCCATCCGGGAAGGTGCGTTTCTCCTCCAGCGCCTGCACGTTCTGGCCGTAGATCAGGTTGAGATTCCACTCCGCGGCCAGGCGGTCGCGGTACTGGATCATCTCCGGGATCTTGAACGAGGTGTCGATGTGGACCAGCGGAAACGGGACGTGACCGTAGAACGCCTTCCGGGCCAGCCACAGCAGCACCGTGCTGTCCTTGCCGATCGACCACAGCATGCACAGGCTCTTGAAGCTGGCGTACGCCTCACGGAAGATGTGAACGCTCTTGTGCTCCAGCCGATCAAGGTGATCCATCGTCGCAATACTGGTCATGCCATCCGCTCCTGTCGTGAGTCCTGGCCGCCGGCCGTCAGCGGCCGGCGACTGGTGAACCTGCCTGGTGCAGCTGCTCGGGGCGGACCCGACCGGAATACCGGTAGGCCAGCACCCGCGCGACCGCCTCATCCACGCTGATATTCGTGGTATCGATCGTCAGCTCGGCACGTACCGGAGGTTCATACGGGTCGTCCAGACCGGTAAAGTGCTTGATCTCCCCCTTGAGCGCCCGGGCGTAGAGCCCCTTGATGTCGCGCCGCGCGCACTCGTCGAACGGGGTGGAAATCCAGATTTCGCTGAAGTGCCGGCACAGGCCGCGCACGAAGTCCCGCGACGCCCCATAGGGTGAAACCAGCGAAGCCACCACCGTCACCCCGTGCCGCTCCAGCCGGCTCGCCACCCAGCCCACCCGCCGGATGTGGGCGTCCCGCTCCGGACGGGTGAACCCGGTCCCGGGAAAGATGTCCCGGATGGTATCGCCGTCGAGATACTCCACCGGCTCGCCCCGCGCCTCCAGCGCCTCCACCACCCGCCTCGCAATCGTGCTCTTGCCGGACCCCGACAGCCCCGTGAACCACAGCACCCGTCCCGCGCCGCTGGCGGTGTCCAGGTCGCGGTCGTCCAGGCCGATCACGAAACCCTGGTTCCTGAGGTCGGGCTGGTTGTACACCAGCGCCGACCGCCGGGGCATCCGCTCGCCGGAATTGCGGAAAATGCAGTCGCCGGCGGCCACATCCCATTCCATGGTCGGACCGAGCCGAGGGTAGATGTCCGCCTTCCCCTCAGCCACCCAGCAGAACTTGAGTGAGCTGCCTGCGGGGACCCGCTCGGCCACGGGAATCGTCGCGAGATACTCCTCCAGCTCCGGGGACGGATGCGACCGGCTCTCGGCCACCCGGAGGGCATGCTGAGGCAGCGGTGGCCGCGAAGTGATCCGGACCGGCGCTCCCCCCTGGTCCCGCTTCCAGCTGCCGAGCCCCTGACCCGCGTAGTACAGCAGATCCAGCGCCGGGGCGTAGATCACGCCGAGGACCGGAACGCCGCGCTCGATGAGGGCGATATTCACGGTGAACTCGCCGTTGCGCTGAAGAAACTCCTTGGTGCCGTCCAGCGGATCCACCAGCCAGAACCGCTCCCACCGGCGCCGGACCTCGGCGCCGGGGATCTCGCCTTCCTCCGAGACCACGGGGATGGCGGGATCCCAACTGGTCAGGGCGGGGACGATCTTCGCATGGGCCGCGTGGTCAGCCGCCGTGACCGGGCTCCGGTCGTCCTTGAGCTCCACCGCCACGCCGGCCTGGTAGTGCCCCAGGATCGCGCAGCCCGCTTCCCGGGCAATCGCGCACAGTCGCACCAGCGCATCCGGCGACACCGTCACGGTGGTCATCGGGGTCGGGCGCGGCTGAAGCGGATGATGTGGAAGAGGCCTGCCACACCGTCCCGCCAGGTGATTTTCTTCCCCGCGGCGAAGCTGCGCCCGGCATAGGCGATCGGCAACTCGAGGATGCGCGCCTTGGCCTGCGCCAGCCGGGCCGTGATTTCCGGCTCGATGCCGAACCGGTCGGTCGTGAGCGGCAGCGCCTTCAGCAGCGGGGCCCGGATCATCTTGTAACAGGTCTCCATGTCCCCCAGGCGCAGGCCGGTGAACAGGTTGGACCACATCGTGAGCAGCCGGTTGCCGAAGTAGTGGCTCGGGTAGAGGCCCCGGTTGTTCCCTTCGAGGAAACGGGAGCCGTAGACGGCATCGGCCTCCCCCTGCCGGATCGGCTCGATCAACCGGACGAGGTCCGCGGGATCGTACTCGAGGTCGGCATCCTGGGGGACGATCACGTCGCCGGTGGCGGCGTCGATGCCGGTCCGGATGGCGGCGCCCTTGCCGCGATTGACGGCGTGCCGGATGACCCGATTCACGACCCCCTCGGCCGCAAGCCGGGCGAGGATCTCGGGGCTCGCGTCCCCGGAGCCGTCATCCACGGCGATGATCTCGATGGGCAGCGGCACAGCCCGGACCCGCCGCAGGATGGTCTCGAGCGTCCGGGCCTCGTTGTGGACCGGGACGACCACACTCAGCGTGAGGGTTGCAGCGGGTGCCACGATCCGGGTGCCGTCTGCCGGGGTCGGGGGCGCGTTCACCATGGCCGGAACAACACTCCCTGGTCCTGCAGCAGCTGCTTGATCCGTTCGGTGCCGTCGGCCTCCGCCTCCGCCTCACCCAGGATCAGGTCGTAACTCAGGTCGGTGGTCACCCGGTCGCCCACCCAGATCACCTCCAGCCGTTCGGGGGACACCGCGGTGGTCACGACCTCGAGGTCCTCCTGGGTGAGCTCCTGGGCTGTCACGATCAGCAGCGCCCCGGCGTCAAGCATGATGTTGGCCACCTCCCCGAGGCGGCGAAGGTGCTCGGCCCGGTTCTCGGTGCCGCGCTCGATATCGGCGTCCACCCCGTACACCACATTGGCCATCCCGAGGAAGTAAACCACCCGGCCATCCTCGAAGAGCCGCGCTTCCAGCTCCTTGGCGAGGGCCTTGCGGCTCACGTCCTGCGACCCCGTGATGAGCAGCAAGCAGGCCTTCTGGCTGTATTTCTCGGCCCGGCGCTCGGGCGGGATGATGCTGGGCTCCCACTTGAAGTTGCGGAGCATCACCTTTTCACGGATCTCGCTCTGCCGGTCCGGGAGCGCCTCACGCACGATCCCGCCACCCCGGATCTCGTAGTCGTCGACGATCACGAAACGGCTGGTCGCCGCGATCAGGTCGGCGACGTCGAAGGCCACGGCGCGGCTGAGCTTCAGGGTGCACTCGGCCACGTCGTGACGGTCGATCTGGTCCTTGCTCTCGCTGGTGTCCAGGTTGGACGCGTCCACGACGCGGTGGACCGCCTCGAGACGGCAGGGGACCCGCGCGGTGCCCAGCTTGAGCATGTAGTCCTTGCGGTCCGTAAACGGCTGCTTGCCAAGCCAGAACAGGCTCACCCGGAGCCGGGTCGTGACTTCGGCCTTGGGTTGGGACGCCAGCGCCGCGATCTCGCCGCGAGCCACGTAGATCTGCTCGGTCAGGGTGATGCCGGCAGCCTGTCCCGCGGAAGCCTGCTGCTGGACCGGCTTGTTGAAGGCTTCGACCGACCGGACCCGGCTCCTCTTCCCTGATGGGTAGAAGACCACCTCGTCTCCCACCTGCACGGTCCCGGTTTCGATCGTCCCCGCCACGATGCGCCGGTCATCGCCCTGCGCGGTGAACTTGTAGACGTCCTGCACCGGCATCCGGAACGGCTTGTCGTAGGCGGGGGCCTCGCTGGCAAAGCGGTCGAGCGCCTCCAGCACGGTGGGGCCCTGGTACCAGGGCATGGAGGCAGCGCGGCTGGCGATATTCTCTCCCAGCAGACCCGACGCCGGGATGAACGCCGAGGGGTGTACCCCGATCTTCTCCAGGAAGTCGCTGTACTCGCGGACGATGCGCTCGAAATGGCGCTGGTCGTTGCCGACGAGGTCCATCTTGTTCACCAGAACGGCGATCTGCCGAATGCCCAGCATCGACATCATGTAGCCGTGCCGCCGGCTGTTCTCCTGCACCCCCTCCTTGGCGTCAATGACCAGGAGGGCGGCCTCGGCGCGCGAGGCGCCCGTGACCATGTTCTTGAGAAACTCGATGTGGCCGGGAGCGTCGATGATGATGTAATGCCGCCGTGCGGTCTTGAAGAAGACCCGCGCGGCGTCGATGGTGATTCCCTGCGCCTGCTCGTCCTTGAGCGCGTCCAGGAGAAAGGCGTACTCGAACGGCCGGGCGTTGCGCTCGCAGTGCGCGCGCACCGCCTCGAGTTTCCCTTCTGGCAGCGAGCCGGTATCGGCGAGCAGCCGCCCGACCACGGTACTCTTGCCATGATCGACGTGGCCGCCGATCACGATGTTCATCCGCTCGCTCTGTTCCGAGGCGGAGGCGGCCGAGCCGTGCGGGAGCGTCGAAACAGGTGCCGTCACAGTAGTGGTCGCTCGCTGGGGTGAGGGAGCCGGAAAGCAGCCCCCTTGGATAGCTGTAAGTCAGTCGCCGCCAAGGCATTAGACAGGAGTAGAGCCCTGAGACTCAGCAATCTACATGCCCTCACCACCCTGAGGAACGGCCGGCCTCGGGATCCCGGAAATCAAACCGGCCCGGCTAAGCCGGGCCGGCAGCTGACGGACCCCATGTAGCGCGCTGCGGGCATTCCAACGCGGCGCTCCGCTTCCATTCTAGACCGAACTGTGGCGCCGGCGCCACAGCGCCGGCGTCGGGTATCGCCGTTTGCCCACCGGCGGGCAGAAGGAAATGAACCAGCGGCACCGCTTCGGGCTGAGCCGGGGTTGCTCCCCTCGGCGGCCGCCCGGCTCAGTCCCGCTTGGCCTTCCCGCCGATGCGTTTGGCGAGCCCGACCAGCTGTCTCCAGAATATCATGACCGCCCCACCGATTGCCCCGAGGATCGAGGTGAGCGGGAGGAGCTGGTCCGGGCCTACGTACAGCGCAATGATGTGCAAGCTGAGCATGGCTTCTCCAGGATTATCGGCATTCCACGGCCGGGCGCAGAAGCACCCCGTCGCGGCCATTCCATTGATCGCGGCCCCCACCGGGGCACCGAAGGACGGCGCAAGAGGCATTCCACCCGCCGGGGATCGCCCACCCGGAAGTTCCTGACCGGGTATTCCCGACTTGGCCTCAAGGGTATCCAGCGCGCAGGCCCGGCCGCTGGTTCCGCGCCGTGCCGACTCCCGCCCTGGCAGGAGGACCCTAAGCCAGCAGGGCCCTCCGCGGTACCCCTCCCGCCGCCGGGCCCTTCGTAGACCCCTCCCGACCGTCTCAGGCGGCCCGGTAGACCACCCCGGCGCAGTACACGACCCAGAGGATCACGGCCAGCAGGAGTGAGCGATCGGTCAGCAGCGCCTCGGTCGGACTTCCCTGTTCATGCTGATGCACCAGGTACAGGTACCGGAACACCCCATAGAGCACGAAGGCGGTGCTGTAGGTCAGGGCATACGACCCCACCTCGGCCAGCTTCTCGGGCGAGACCGTGTACATGACGTAGGCGACCAGGGTCACCGACAGCAGCACCGTCGACATCTGATCGAGGAATTCGGGGCTGTACTCCGCCAGCACCCCGCGGTGCTCCGCCGATGCCTCCCCGAGCAGCAGCAGTTCGTGGCGGCGCTTGGCGAATCCGAGGTACAGCGCCAGCAGGCCCCCGCACAGGAGCAGCCAGATCGAGGGCACCACCGCGATCGCCTCGGCGCCCGCCAGCAGGCGGAGCAGGAAGAAGGTGGCGATGCAGAAGACGTCGATGATGACGACCTGCTTGAGCCGAACGGTGTACAGCAGGTTCAGTCCCAGGTAGCCCGCCAGAATCCCGCCGACGATCGGGCGCGTCGCCCAGCCCAGGACCAGCGCCGTCAGCGCGAGGGTGACCGCAACTGGCAGGGCCGCCGCCACACTGATGCGCCCCGCAGCGATGGGCCGGCGGCACTTGACCGGGTGCGCCCGGTCGCGCGTCCGGTCCATGGCATCGTTGAAGATGTACACGGCGCTCGCGACCAGACAGAAGCTCAGGGCCGCCTCGAGTGCCGCGAACGCCGCGGCCCGGTCCAGCATGCGCCCCGAGAACAGCAGGGGGGCCAGCACGAAGCCGTTCTTCACCCACTGCTGCGGCCGCAGCAGTTGCAGCCAATCGCGCAGGGTGGAAGTCAGGGATCCGGTGGCAGCCTGCGTCATGAACGTTCTCGCCTTGGAGTGCTGGAGCGGAGTCCGGCAAAGACCGGAGCCCCTCCGGGAGAGCAAAGAGCGTACCCCGGCGTCTCCGGCACGAGCCGGCAGCGAGCGGACCGGCGGGAAACCGGCAGCGCGCTCCCGCGCGTGCGGGAGGCCGGCCGGAGGTTCAGCGCGACGAGCGGACGAGGAAGTTGTAGGCGGAGCCGACGATGCGCCCGAAGGCGTAGCCAACCACGAAGGCGTAGATGAAGCCGATGAGTGCACCCACCAGGCTCACCGAGTAGCCGGGGAAGAAGACCCGCAGCAGCCCGAGGTGCTGGCCCTGGTTTTCCCCGCCGCGGATGACCAGCACCGCCGTGGCGATGAAGAGCCCGCCACCGAGCAGCAGCCCGAAGGCCACACCCCAGGCGCGGGCGTTGAGGCGCAGGATCGCGTTCTGCAGATCGGGCTCGGTTTCAGTCATGGCCAGTGGTCGCCGTAGGCGGCGCTAGATGTGATCCAGGAAGTCCTGGGTCTCGGTCAGGTCCGACCTGGCGCGGATCCAGAAGAGTGAGACGGCGATCATGAAGTTGCGGCAGAAGGCGATGAACCAGCCCGCCACGAACCCCACACCCATGCCCCACGCGAAGCCGATGAACGCGCCCGGCCAGGTCTGGGCATACCCGGCGAAGTAGTTGCCGAGGAGCCAGAGGTTGACCTCCGTGCCCCCTTCCCGGAGCAGCGTCACCGCGGTCACCAGAAACAGCAGCAGCCCGCAACCGAGTCCCGTGGCCATGCCGAGGGCCCGCTTGTGCAGCGGCGCAAAGGCCAGCGCGAGGGGCGCGGGCAGTGATTCATGGGAGGAGCGTGCGGTCACGGGCGTCAGTCCCGATACGGGCGCCGGACAGTCGGCGCGCAGGGTGGTGTACCGAATATCGCTCCCCGTCGGGGGACGCGGCAAGGCCGGCGCGCGCTCACCGCACGCCTTCTTCGGGGGCCTGACTGGCCCCGCTCCACGGATTCCACTTTCCCCGCTGGGGCACCGGCGGCCATCCCACCACCCCCACCTCGGCGAAGGCCTGGACCTCGGGTCGGGGGTGCGGCTCGCCCACGAAGTGGTGGAGCAGGAAGCCGAGCGACGCCGAACAGAAGTTGAGGATGTAGTAGAAGTAGTGCAGCGGCAGCACCGCCAGCGCAAAGCCCAACCCCCGCACCCGCCGGAAGAACCCGTAGAGCGGCAGGTTGGTCACGAAGATCGGAAGCAACAGCACCCCCACCAGGGCAAACAGGCGGGCATCGAAGAGTGCGGCCGCGGCGGCGGCAGCGACGGAGAGGCCCGCGAGAGCGGTGTTGATCTTCTCCTGGCGTTTGAGGTTGAGCGACTGCATGGCCCCGATGCGCTCCTCCTGGAGCAGCAGCCGCATCCACGGGATGCCGCGGTCGTGCAGGTCGGTCTTGGCCATGTTGCGCAGGGTCCAGTGTTTCAGGTGGGTGCACTGGATCTCGGGACACAGCAGGATGCGGGCGCCGAGTGCCCGCAGTCGGTGACCGAGCTCGATGTCCTCGATCGAGGGCCTGGGATAGTGCCATTCGTCGTACTTGCCCGCCTTGAGGAAGAGCGCCCGGCGGATCGCCCCGCAGCCGGCCCAGAAGGTCTCCGCCTCCCCGGCATTCAGCTGGTGATGGTAGTGATGCAGCAGGTTGCGGTACTGGCTGACCAGGCCCCGGGCAGGAGGCCGGTCGTCGTAGCTGCCAAACGCGGCCCCGACCTCCGGGTGCGCCTGGAACAGCTCTGCAAACTGCCGCAGGGTGTCCGGATGCACGCAGACGTCCGAGTCGATGAACACCAGCACTTCGCCGGAAGCGGCTTCGACGCCCCGGTTGCGGGCAAAGGCCGGGCCCTGCGGCTGCCCGGGGATCCGGATCACGGTGTCGGCATGCCGCGCCGCCACCATGGGCGTGTCATCAGGACTGGCGTCATCCACCACGATCAGCTCCCAGGCCTCGCGCGGCAGGTCGCTCGCGAGGAGGGCGTCGAGGACGCGGGGGAGGACGCCCGTGGCCTTGTGGGCGGGCATCACGATGCTGAGATACGGCTGACTGGTCACCACCGCCCTCCAACGGTTCCGAGCGAGGCGCGGATCCGCCGCGCCTGTGCCCGCATCCACACCCCACCGGTGAACCGCAAGGTGCCCCAGGCCTCCAGGGCACCGGGCGCCCGCAGGTAGTACATGTCGAGCCGCGGCAGCCGGAGCTGATCTTCCACCGGGCGGACCCAGCGCAGCTCGGTGGTACAGCCGACGGTATAGATCTCCCGCGCTGCCGCAGCGACGGCCTGGTTCACGTCGCCATAGGGATAGGCAAACTCCTCGGGGCGCCGGCCCGTCTCGGCGCGAATGGTCTCCGCCGCTCCCCCCAGTTCGTCCCGTAGGGCCTCCGGCCCGACCCGGGTCAGGTGCGGGTGGGTGCGGGTGTGCCCGCCCAGTCGCACGCCCTGGTCCGCCAGCCGGCTCAGGTCGGCCCACCCCAGCAGCGGGAGCGTGGGCACCCGGGAATCCCGGCGTCCTCCCCAGGCGTTGGTGCCGCCCACGTGGCCGGCCACGACGAAGAGGGTGGCCGGCAGACTGTAGTCCCGTAACAGCGGCGCGGCCACCTCCGCGAAGTTCGCGAACCCATCGTCAAAGGTGAGCGCGATCGCGTCCGCCGTGGGCGGCAGCCGCAACAGATCCGGGAGCGGTACCACCCGCACCCGGCCCGAGGCGAGCCACTCTACCTGGTGGCGGAACACCGCCGGGTCTACCGAGATGGCAGACCCCGAGGGGTCCAGGCTGTGGTACGTCAGGATTCCGCGCATCCGCGCACTCAGCTCCATGGGGGCCGGCGGCCGGTCAGCGCGCCGCCAGCCGGGCCCGCTGATCGGCCACCACGTCCGTGATGATCTTCGCCAGCGGGGTGCGGGGCCGGAAGCCGATCGTCCGCTCCAGCTTCCGGACATCCGGCACCCGCCGCAGCATGTCCTCGAACCCCTCCGCGTAGGCCTCGCTGTACGGGATGAGCCGGATCTCGGAGCTGGACCCGGCCGCATCCCGCACCAGTTCTGCCAGGCGGTGGATGGTCACCTCTTCATCGTTGCCCACGTTGAACACCTGCCCGATCGTCGCCGGGTTGGCCACCATCCGCAGCAGCGCCTCCACCGCGTCGTTGACATGGCCGAAGCAGCGCGACTGCTGGCCGGTGCCGTAGACGGTGATCGGTTCTCCCGCCAGCGCCTGGGCCGCGAAGTTGGGCAGCACCATGCCGTAGCGCCCGGTCTGCCGGGGCCCCACGGTGTTGAAGAACCGGGCCATGATGACCGGCACCTTCTTCTCGCGGTAGTAGGCCAGGGCCAGCCATTCGTCCAGCGCCTTGGAGCAGGCGTAGGCCCAGCGCGAGTGACTGGTGGGCCCGAGCTGGAGATCGTCCTCCTCGCTGAAGGGAATCTTGCCGCTCTTGCCGTAGACTTCCGAGGTGGAGGCCACCAGCGTGAGCTTCTGCTTCTTGGCGGCGGCGTCGAGCACGGTCTCGGTGGCGCCGATGTTGGTTTCGATGGTGTGCACCGGCCGCTCGACGATCAGCCGGACGCCCACGGCGGCCGCCAGGTGGACGGTCACGTCGCAGCGGTCCACGCATTCGGTCACCAGCGGCGCGTCCAGCGCCGAGCCGATGCGGTACTCGAACCCGGGTCGCCCCACCAGATGGGCGATGTTGTCCATCGAACCGGTGGAGAGGTCGTCGAGGACGAGCACCTTGTCGCCGCGCTCGAGCAGCCGCTCGGCCAGGTGCGAGCCGATGAACCCCGCGCCGCCCGTAATGAAGAATTTCATGTGCGTCCCTCTTGAAGACGGTCCACCGACGGCTGCCATCCTCCGGCCTTCGGTTCGAGCTTCGACAATACCCGGCGATCGTCTTTCTGCCGTGCCGCCCGGGTCACGATCTCCAGATACCGCGGCACCACCGCGCTCTCCGACCAGCGCTCCTGGAAGGCGGCGAATCCGGCGGCCGCCAGCCGCTGCGCGGTGGGCCGGATCCGCGGCCAGCCGCCGCATCGCGCTCACCAGCTCGGCGGTGGTCTCGAACAGCTCCCCTCCGCCCGAGGTCTCCACGATCTCCGGAAACGGGCCCAGTCCGCCGCGCGATCACCGGTGTGCCCTGCCGGAAGGCCTCGATCAGGATGATCCCGAAGGTCTCGAAGCAGACCGACGGCACGATCAGCGCGATCGCATGCTCGATAGTACCGGCGCAGCTCCTCCAGCGGCACCCGCCCCAGGAACTGCACGTTGGCCAGGTCCCGCCGCCAGCGCGCGCAGGTGGGCGGCGTACTCGCCGTCACCGGCGATCAGCAGGTCGGCGCCGGGATAGTCCCGGAAGACCGGGATGACGTCGTCCAGGCCCTTGATCTTCTCCAGCCGCCCCACGAACAGGAAATACGGCCGCTCCTGCGGTGGTTCGCTGGCCCGTCCGCGCCGTCCCCGGCTCGGCATCGGGCAGGAAGTACGGCAGCACCTCCATGTCCCGCGGAAAGCCGAACTCCCGGTGCTTCTGCCGGCTGAACTCGCTCATCGCGATGAACGCATCCACGTGGTGCAGTTCCCGCTCCAGGTACCCGGTGCCGCCGCCACAACTGCGGCGGGCGCCGGTACGTCAGCTGGCACCGGACGCACTCCCGCCCGGTGCAGAGCTCCCGGTTATGCCGCCACAAGCACGTGGCTCGGGCAGACCAGCCAGTGCTCGTGCGCCATGTACAGCTTGAGCGCCGAGCCGTACTTCAGGATGCCCGGCCCGCCCACCAGCGAGATGTTGTGGAAGTTGATCACGTCGAACCGGCCCTCGGCCAGGATCCTGGCGATCTTGCTTCCGTTCAGCACCGGCCGCCCCAGCTGCTGGGTGAGCAGGGTGGAGACCGGCCCCAGCCCGCTCCGCAGCCGGATGACCTCCAGCCCTTCCGGCTCGGGCGTCCCCGCCGGCTCGGTCGCCGGCGTGCAGGGCATTGTAGGCGTCCACGTCGTGCACCACGGTCACGTGGTGACCCGCCTTGACCAGCCCCCGCGCCAGCCGCTGGATCCCGATGCCGTCTCCGCCGAAGTTGTACGGCGGATAGAACGTGGTCAGGAACGCAGAAGCGGAGTCCGCTCACGCCGCCACCTCCCTGAGCGCGCTCGAGCGCCCGCTCGGCGCCCTGTTCCCAGCTCAGCAGCCGCGACCGCTCCAGCGCCACGCCGACCCATCCGCCGCCGGGCCGGCTCATCGGTGAGCAGCAGGCGCAGCGCGGCGATCAGCGCCGCGTCGTCTCCCGGCGCCACGAAGATCCCGCCGCCCGCGAGCAGCTCCGGCAGCGGGCTGGCGGTCGTGGCCACCACCGGGGTGCCGCAGGCGGCGGCCTCCACGGCGGGCAGTCCGAACCCCTCGCACGCCGAGGGCAGCACCAGGGCCACCGCGCCGCTGTGCAGGTGCCGCAGCTCCTCGTCCGGCAGGAATCCGGTCCAGTGCACCAGCGCTTCGGTGCCGGCCGTCGGCGATGGCCTGCCGGATCCGGGCCTGGTCGCCGTGAAAGACGTCCTTGTCGATCGTCCCCACCAGCAGCAGGTGGAGCGGCTCGGCCAGCTCCCGCGGCCAGGGCGGCATGGGCGCGGACCGACCACATCCACGTGCTTGTGCGGATTGAAACCGCCCACGTACACGAACCAGCGCGCCTCCGGCGGCACGCCCACCCGCGCCGCCGCCGCCCGGATCTCCGCGTCGCTCGCGCTGGGCCGGAACGCCTCGGCCGGCGCCTCGCCGCTCACCCGGATGCGGTCCGGGTGCCACGCCCAGCACCTCCGCGAGCTCCGCCGCAGCGAAGTCCGACACCGTCAGCACCAGCCGGGCCTGCCAGAGCGCCAGCCGCACCTTGAGCCTTCCAGAACAGCCGCGCCCGCGCGGCTCGGGAGCGTGAGTTCGGGAAACCGCTCCGCGATCGCATCGTGCACCGTCACCACCGCGCGCTGGCCCGGCGGCAGCGGGAAGTAGGTGTAGACCGACGGCGAGAAGAACACGTCCGGCCGCTCCCGCCACACCGCCCGGGTCAGCCGCAGCATGTCCGACGGGCGCCCGGTACCCGTCGGCGCTGGCCGCCTCGGTCGGCGCCTGGCCCTGCAGCACCCGGACGGCCCGGACGTTCGGCAGCGTCCAGGTCGAAGCCGTCCGGCCGACTCGGCATCGAGGAAACAGAGGAACTCGTCCTCCGGGCGCCAGCCGGGCCATGGCCGGCAGCAGCTCGCGGGTGAAGCGTCCGTAGCCGCGTCCGTTGGCCCAGCAGGTGGCGTCGACCCCGATGCGCATCGGCTCAGCCGACGGCCGCCGGCTCGGCGGGTCCGCCCGCCCAGGTGCTGTTCTTCGACCTTCTGCTCCTCGTGGTACTCGAAGTCGGTGTTGACCGCCCAGACGTCGTGCCGGGCGCCTCGCATGTTCTCGACGGCCATCATCGCCGTCAGCATGGAGTGGTCCTGGTTGTTGTACTTGTGCATGCCGTTGCGCCCCACGGTGTGCAGGTTGGGGATCGGCGTCGATGTAGGCCCGCACCGCGTCGAGGTGCCCGCGGTAGGCCGAATCGTAGATCGGATAGGCCTTGGGCATCCGGATCACGGCGCCATCCACCACCTGGCACGTCCCGGCGGCCGAGTTCCAGCGAGAGGAACTCCTCGGTGGCCAGCTCGACCAGGTCGGCGTCGGAGGACTCCCACAGCCCGTCGCCCTCGAAGCAGAAGTACTCCAGGCCCAGGCAGGTCTTGCCCGGCTACCGGGACCATCGCCTGGCTCCAGTTGTTGAAGTTCTGGATGCGGCCGACCTGCACGCCCGGGGTGTGGATGTAGATCCAGTTGTCCGGGAAGAGGTCCTTCGCCGTCGAGGATCAGCGCGACGACCAGGAAGTCGCGGTAGCTCGAGTCCCTCGGCGGCCTCGCGCACCGGCGGCGGGCACGCCCGGGTCGAGCGCCCGCACCAGGGAGCGCACGCGGCATGGTGGAGATGACGTGCTCGCCCTCGATGCGCACCTCGCCGTCGGGCGTCCTGGCACGGACGGCGGTGACCTTGCCGTCCGACATGCTCGATGGCGTGGGCGTAGTGCTGCAGCAGCACCTCGCCGCCCATCTCACGGATCTTGTCGGTGCACGTCTCCCACATCTGGCCGGGCCCGAGCCGCGGGATACTGGAACTCGTTGATCAGGGTCTTGATGCTGGTCGAGCGCCGGTTGATCGCCGCGCGCCGACAGGATGGCCTTGGCCAGCGAGAGCCCCTGGATCCGCTGCGCCGCCCACTCGGCGCGGATCTCGGTGCACGGGAATGCCCCACACCTTCTCGGTGTAGGTCTTGAAGAAGATCTCGTAGAGCCGCTTGCCGAAGCGGTTCGTGACCCACTGCTCGAAGTTGTCCTCGACCGGATACGGCCAGCAGTGCCAGCGCAGGTAGCTGAGCATGATGCGTGAACGCGTTCCAGAGCCCGAGGCCCGCGCAGCGCGTTCATGGCCTTGAGCGGGTAGTCGAAGAACTTGCCGTCGTAGTGGATGCGGGAGAGCCGCGGCACCGAGATGAACTCGTCGCCCAGGATCTCGTGCCAGAGGTCCTCGACCGGCTTGATCTTGGTGAAGAAGCGGTGCCCGCCGATGTCGAACCGGTAGCCCTTGTACTGGGCGGTCCGGGAGATGCCCGCCGACGATGTCGTCCGCCTCGAGCACCGTCACCCGGTACCCCTTCTTGCGCCAGCAGGTAGGCCGCCGTGAGGCCGGCGGGGCCGGCACCGATGACCACGATGTGATCGCCGGGCTGGAGCTGGGTCACCTGGCGTGGAAAGCTGTCAGCAGCCGACATCGAGACTCCATTCGGGGTACCGGGTGATAGGCTAGCGGACGTGCCTGAGAGCATCGCCCCCGCCAAGCCAGGCGCCGGCGACCTCGCCGAGCCCCCATGCCACGGTGAAAACCAGAATCAGGGGCCAGGTGCGCCCCAGTTCACGGGTGTGGCGACCCTTGGCCAGCAGCGTCCGGACGATTCGCCCGAACAGGACCGGGGGTAGCGCCAGTGCCAGCGCACCGTACCCGAAGCGCCGGGCCACGCCAGCGTCCGCCAGCCTCAGCCCGGCATAGGCCCGCGCGTAGAGAAATCGCTGGGCCAGGTACTCACCCGCCGTGTACCGCTTCCGGTGCCCGACCACGATCTCGGGATGCTGGTGCAGCAGGACCCCGCTGCGGCGCAGCTCGGCGTGAAGGTGGTCCTCCCAGCGCCCCGCCCGCCATGCCGCCTCCGCCCGGGCCAGCACCGTGCGCCGGTACACCACGTTGTTCCCCGCGAGCCCGGCCACCTCGCCCGCTGGAATCGGGGGCAGCAACTGGCTGTATTCGCAGAGAAACGCCGCCCAATCCACCAGACTGGCGGTCGCCGCGTTCTCGACCGCACCACCTGCAACATCCTCGCCGCGTTCCAGGGCGGCAAGCATCGCCCTGGCCCAGCCGCGGGGCACCAGCACGTGGTCCTCGATGACCGCCACCGCGGGCGCGGTGGCCTGGGAGAACGCCAGCGCGCGGAGTTCCGGGATCGTCGCGTCCGGTCCGGATGGCAGGACTCGTACCGCCGGGTAGGCTGCCTCGACCCGGCGGCGGAGCTCCTCCCCCAGCCGGTCCGGCAGCAGCACCTCCAGTGGGACATCCCCAGCCTCTGCCGCCAGCGCGGCCAGACAGCCCTCGAGGTCGTGCCAGCCGTTCACCGAGGGTACCACGACCGACAGCGCCGGCCCCGTCACGGGGCCCCGCCTCCCCACCCTACCCGACGGAATGGCCCGCGGAAGCCGGTGGGCCGCCCTCCGTGGTCTGTTCCGGGCTGACCATTCCCGTCCGATGACCGAGCAGCGCCGACAGATCCCCTTCCCGAGCGGCCTCTGCCTCGAGGAAAACCACAATCCCGCCCCCCACTATTTCCATTGCCCGCGCACGCAGATCTCCCAAGGACTCCGCTGGATCTGCGACCAGGAACCGTACCGGCTCCCCTTCCAGAATCAGGCGCTGACCAGCCTCTCCGCCAACCACGAGCAGCTCCGCGCCGAACTCCCGGCAGGACCGAAGAACGCGGGCCACCAGCTCGGCAATCCTCTGGGTCCCAGGAGAGATGATGAGCACGAGTGCCAGACCGGGATGTGCAGACAGGGGGTTTCCCATGGAGCTGGTGGATGGTAATGACCACGATTGGTTGACCGGCTTGAGGGTGTTGCGTCTTCACCTCTCCCCTTGTTCCGGCATCGCAGGATAGCAGGGCAAACTGAGTGCCATCCGCGGGTATTCGGTGGGGGCTTGGCGATCGGCTGGCGCCGATATCACAATTGCATGCAAGATAACGTGTTACGGGAATCCTCACAGCTCTTCCAGTGAGCCGGTCCGACCCCCGGGCCGGAGCCCCTCCACGCAAATCCCGAGTGCCGGTAGCACGTGGCGGCCGCAGGCGGGACTCTGGTGGTGGAACCTTGAATCAGGTTGCGGTATCGGCGCCACAGGGGTGAGGCATCCGCGCTATGGTCGGGGGCTCGGAGCCCGAGGATCGGGCTTGGGCAGGGGCGGGGTAAACGCGTCGGCATGCAATCCGATCACCCGGCAGGAGGCCTCGTCCGTCGCCTGGGCAGACGCCGCTCGCAGCCGGATCAGGTCGCTGCCCCCCGGAAAGGAACGCACCACCTCGAACTCGGCGCAGCGTCGCACCATGTCAAGGGGCACCTGCCAGCGATGCACCATGGAAAGCAGGATGTAGGCGTCACCTTCGGCCCGCAGCCCTTCGACGAAGCGCTCGCCGAAGCGGGCACTCGCGCCCTGCGAATGGAGCACCGTCCGGCCGGTGTACAGGGCGATGACCGCTTCCTTGGTGGTGATCACCAGGGCGCCCGGTGCGGTGCTGTCTCGAAGGAAGGTCACGGCCTGGAAGAAGCCCCGCTGGGCCTCCGTCTGGCAGGCGTCGGAGGCGGTCGCGACGTCCCGCGGACATTCCCCTCGGGCGTTGTAGAGCTCCACGTATCGTTGCGCACCGCCGATCAGGAAGACGCCGGTGAAGGCCGCGAGGAGGGCCCCCCGCGCCGCCCGCCCCCAGCGCGCACGCCAGCGCCGCCGCACCGATGCAGGCCAGCAGGGTCAGTACCGGAACAATGGGCACCAGGAACCGGAGAATCTTGTAGGTCCATGCCGACAGAGTCGCCGCGAAGACGAGGACGTAGACCGTAAGGAGGCGGCCACGGCGCCAGGAAGTGATCATGCCGGCAAGGATCAGGGCTCCGACAAAGCCCAGGCCGAGCAGGTCATCGAGGCGTGCCCCGGGCACCCGGGGGAGGCCGAGCGCCGTGCCGACGTTGCCGCGCAGGACGTAGGCATTCACCGTCCGAACGGCGCGAGAGAGCAGCAATTTGACGGGGGTGGACTCCGCCGGGGCGCTTTGAACCAGCATCACCCCGTAGGAACGGGCCTCGAACTGTTGTGGCGCCACGAAGATCCAGGCCAGCCAGAGCCCCACGGTGAGGGCGGCCGCGAGGCCGAACCAGGCGAGCCGACGCCAGCGCCGCTCCAGCAGCCAGGTGCCGGCCAAGGCGGCCACGAAGGCCACGCCGATCATCCTGGTCAGCGCGGCCAGCAGCACGAAACTCGCCCCGGCCACAAGGGCCCCGCGCCGATCCTCCCGCCGGACCAGGAACCAGAGCCCCAGGGCCGTGAAGGCAACGTACGGCGTCTCGCTGCGGACCGAGCCGGCATAGGAGAGCAGCTGGGGGTTCACCGCAAGGGCGGCGAGCAGCGCCACCGCGAAGAGCGGTGGCACGAAGCGCCGGGCGGTGTCGAAGAACAGCAGCAGGGACAGCGTGGACAGGGTGATCCCGAGGAGGATCGGTCCACCTATCTCCGGGCCGAGGGTGCCACCCAGCAGGGCGAGCAACAAGGGGTATCCCGGTGGGTACTGGGCATGCCAGGGTTGGCCGAGGACGAACAGGTCGCGGTACGTAAAGGCCCGGATGGCGCGGCCCAGGAGGAGGTAGAGCGCGTCGTCGTTGCCGGTCATGACGGCGGGCTGGCGCACCAGCCACGCCAACGCCACATGCAGCAGGAGCAGCGCTCCCACCGCCGCAACCATGGTGCGGGAGAGGCGTTCGGGGGCTGAGGTCCCCATGCCGTCGCGGGTCACAGGCTGGTCGGTCGAGGGTATGCGGTCCTCCGATCACCCCCGCAGGGATGACAGCTCGGGTCGACAACCGGGGAGGGTCGTTGCTGCAGGGTGCCCCGTCGGATGGCCGAAATGTGAATACCCACCACGGGAAAACCGTGCTTTTCATGCCTGACGGCGCAAGGCCGGTGCCAGACAGGTGTTCCGCAGGGCCTCATGGCCCTGCTCTTGCACCTAACGCCGGGTACCCCAAGCAAGTTACTTGATAGTAAGGGTCTCCCCCGTCAGCCGCACCTCGCTAACCTCAACCGGGACACGTCCATGACCGCGCCCGGCCCGCCCACCCTCCGCCGGAACCCTCCGACGGGCGACCACCTGCTGACGGTGGCGGTCGAGGATTACTTCCAGGTCGGCGCGTTCAACCGCCTGATCCAGCGCGGCGAGTGGTACCGGTTCGAACCCCGGCTCGAGCAGAACACGAAACGGGCCCTCGAGCTGCTGAGGGAGACTGGTCAACGCGCGACCTTCTTCATCCTCGGCTGGATTGCCGACACCATGCCGGAGCTGGTGCGGCAGATCGCCGAGTGCGGGCATGAGATCGCCAGCCGGGGGTACTACCACCGGGCGATTCGAGGCATGACGCCGGAGGAGTTTCGGGAGGACCTGGCCCGGGCCCGCGAGGCGCTGGCGCGTGCCAGCGGCCAGCAGATCCACGGCTATCGGGTGGCAGACGACTGGTTCGCCGCCGACGATCTCTGGGCCCTGGATGTTCTCGCCGAGGAGGGCTACGCCTACGACTCGAGCATCGGGCCAATCGGGCGGCGGTTCGCGACGGAACCCTGGCGCCGCCTGGCACATACCCACCAGGCCGGCGGGCACACCCTGAGGGAGTTTCCGATCTCGGCGGTGTACCTCGGCGGCTGGATGGTCCCCATCGCTGGCGGTAATTGGTTCCGCCAGCTGCCATCATGGTTCGTTCGCCGCGCCATTGCGCGGTGGCACCGGCAGGCAAACGGACCCTTCGTCATGTACTTCCACACCTGGGAGCTGGACCCGGACCTGCCGAAGATCAGCGCCGCACCGTGGCTGCAGCGGGTACGCACCTACCGGAACCTCGACCGGATGCGGGCCTTCCTCGAGGAACAGCTCCGTCGCTACCGCTTCACTTCGATTGCCGACCACCTGGACCTGGACACCGCCCTGGAACCGCGGCCGGCAGCGTCCATGGACATCGTGACGGTCCCGGTCCGCGCACCGTCGGCCCGGACCGCGCTCACACCGGTCACGGTGGTCATTCCCTGCTACAACGAATCCACCGTTCTCCCCTATCTGGCCAACACTCTCAAGAGCGTGGTGGCCGAGACCGCGGACCGGTATCAGCTGCAGTTCGTGTTTGTGGACGACCGGAGCACGGACGCCACCTGGGAAACGCTGCAGCGGGTGTTCGGGAGCTGGGATCACTGCCGGCTGCTGCGGCACGAGGTGAACGTGGGCGTCGCCGGGGCGATTGCCACCGGCCTGGCCGCCGCACAGACCGAGATCGTCGCCTCCCTCGACTGCGATTGCACCTATGATCCCCACCGGCTCCAGGAGATGATCCCGCTGCTGCAGGAGGATGTCGACCTGGTGACGGCGTCACCCTACCATCCGCTCGGCAAGGTGCGCAACGTCCCCGAGTGGCGGCTGATGCTCTCCCGCAACCTCTCCCGGCTGTATCGGCTGGTGCTGCATCACAAACTGGCGACCTACACCAGCTGCTTCCGGGTGTACCGGCGCAGCAGCCTCGTAGGGATCAGCACCCGGGATACCCGGTTCCTGGGCGTCGCCGAACTGCTGGGCCGGCTGGACCTCGCGGGCGGCCGGATCGTCGAGTTCCCGGCCGAACTGCAGGTGCGGGTGCTGGGGCAGAGCAAGATGAAGATCCTGCGGACCATCCTCGGACACCTGGGTCTGCTGCTGCGGCTGCTCGCCGCGCGGCTCCGTCGGGGCACACCGCCGCCGGTCGCCCCCGCCCTCGCGGTCCCCACCCCTCGGCTGCCCACCCCGCGGCTGCCCACCCCGCGGGCCCATGTCTGACGTCGGCATCATCGGTGGCGGCATGCTCGGCATGACCCTCGCCTGGCGCCTGCGCGCCGCGGGGCATGACGTGACGGTCATCGAGGGAGCCGCGAGCACCGGCGGCCTGGCCGCGCCGGAGACGATCGGTGGGTTCACCTGGGACCGGTTCTACCATGTCATCCTGCTCTCCGACCAGAAGCTGCGAGCGCTGCTCGCCGAGCTGGGGCTGGACGACCGGCTCCGCTGGGGCACGACCCGCACCGGCTTCTACACCGACGGCCAGCTCTACTCGCTCTCCACCAGCCTCGAGTTCCTGCGCTTTCCGCCGCTCTCCCTGATCGACAAGTTCCGCCTGGCCCTGACCATCCTGCGGGCATCGCGGATCCGTGATGGACGGCCGCTGGAGCAGATCCCGGTCAGCGCGTGGCTGACGCGGTGGTCGGGCCGGCGGACCTTCGAGCGGATCTGGCTCCCGCTGCTCAAGAGCAAGCTGGGCGAGAACTACCGGCAGGCGAGCGCCTCGTTCATCTGGGCGATCATCGCGCGCATGTACGCCGCCCGCCGGTCGGGGCTCAAGCAGGAGATGTTCGGCTACGTGGAAGGCGGCTACGATGTAGTGTTGCGCCGCTTCCGGGAGCGGCTGGAGGCGGCTGGGGTGCAGTTCGTCTGCGGCCGGCCTGCCGGGCTGGTCGATTCCGCCGCCGCCGCCGGGGAGCCGCACCACGTGGCCGTGGAACTGGTGGACGGCGCACGCCTGCGCTTCGATGACGTGGTCCTGACGGTGCCGTGCGCGCGGGTAGCCCGGCTCTGTCCCGGTCTCGGCGAGGCGGAGCGGGCCCGGCTGGAAGCGGTCACCTACCAGGGCATCGCCTGCCTGGCGCTGGTGCTCAAACGGCCGCTGGCAGGGTACTATGTCACCAACATCACCGAGGGGTGGGTCCCCTTCACCGCCGTCATCGAAATGACCGCCCTGGTGGACCCGGCCCACTTCGGCGGGCACACTCTGGTGTACCTGCCGCGCTACCTGACGCAGGAGGATCCGCTGTGGCAGCAGAGCGATGCCGAGATCCAGGAGCGATTCGTGGCCGCGCTGGAGCGGATGTACCCGGACTTCCGGCGCGAGGACATCCTCGCCGGGACGCTCTCCCGGGTGCGCGAGGTGCTGGCCGTCTCGACGCTGGACTACACGGCTCGCTGCCTGCCACCGCTGCAGACGTCGCTCCCGGGAGTCTGGCTGGCCAACTCGGCGCAGATCGCCAATGGGACGCTCAACGTGAACGAGACCGTGACCCTCGCCGAGCAGGCCGCCGCGGCGCTGCTCCCCCGGCTGGCACGCCGCCAGCCAGCCCGGAAGGCCGGCGTCGCATGACCGATCCGCGCCCTCTGGCCAGCGTCTCGCTGGACGTCGACAATCTCTGGTCCTACCTCAAGACCCACGGGGATCCGGGCTGGCAGAGCCGGCCGAGTTACCTGCCGGTGTTCTTTCCCCCGGTCCTGGATGCGCTGGATGAGCTCGGGCTGCGGATCACCTTCTTCTGCGTGGGGCTGGACGCGGACCGGGAGGAGAACCTGGCCGCGTTCCAGTCGCTGACGGCTCGGGGCCACGAAATCGGGAACCACTCGTACGAGCACGAGCCATGGCTGCACCGCTACTCGCGCGACCAGCTGGTGCTCGAGCTCACCCGCACCGAGGACGCGCTCCAGCGGGCAACGGGGCAGCGGCCACTCGGCTTTCGCGGCCCGGGCTACAGCTGGAGTCCCACCCTCCTGGAGCTGCTGGCCGAGCGCGGCTATCGCTACGACGCCTCGACCCTGCCCACCTACCTCGGCCCGCTCGCGCGGCGCTACTACTTCATGACCGCCAAGCTGTCGCCGGAGCAGCGGCGCGAGCGGGCGGCGCTGTTCGGCACCTTCCGCGACGGGCTGCCGCCCGGTGAAGCCCTACCAGTGGCTCCTGCCCTCGGGCCGCCGACTGCTTGAGATCCCGGTCACCACCTTTCCGGTGGTCAAGGTGCCGTTCCACCTGAGCTACCTGCTGTACCTCAGCCGGGTTTCCGAGCCGCTGATGCTGGCCTACCTGCGCACCGCGCTCGCCGCCTGCCGGCTCTCCCGCACGGAGCCCAGCTTCCTGCTGCACCCGCTGGACCTGCTGGGCGGCGACCAGGTGCGGGAACTGGCCTTCTTCCCCGGCATGGACCTGCCCGGCAAGCGGAAGATCGAGCTCTTCCTCAAGGTCCTCCGGGTGCTGGGCGAGCATTTCCGGCTGGTGAACATGAGCCAGCATGCGGAGGCAATCGTCGGGCGCGGCCGGCTGCCTGCGGTCCGCTGCGGGGCATCGGCGCCCGCACTGGAGTCCCCGGACGATCACCCAGCGGCCCCCCGGCGTCGCGCGAGGGCAGCATCCCACTTACCGCCGGTCGCTGACCCTCCCATGTGCGGCATCGCCGGCATCATCCGATTCGACGGGCAGCCCGCCGACACGCAGACCCTCCTGGCCATGGCCGCCCGGCTGGGCCACCGTGGCCCCGATGGGGAAGGCCATCTGGCGCAGGGGCCGGTGGGACTGGCGCACAAGCGGCTGGCGATCATCGACCTGGTCAGCGGCGAGCAGCCGATGGAGAGCGGCGGCTCGGTGATCGTCTTCAACGGCGAGATCTACAATTACATCGAACTGCGCGAAGAGCTGATCAGCCGCGGGCCGCCAATTCCGCACGACCTCCGACACCGAGGTCATCCTGCAGCTGTACGAGGAGTACGGACCCGACTGCGTAAGCCGGCTCAACGGGATGTTCGCCTTCGTCCTGTGGGACCGGCCGCGCGGACAGGTGCTGGCCGCGCGCGACCACTTCGGCATCAAGCCGCTCTACCTGCACGCCACCCCCGAACGCCTGCTCTTCGCCTCCGAGATCAAGGCGCTGCTGGTGGCTCCCGGGGTGCGGGCCGAGCCGGACGCCCAGGCCGTGCAGCAGTACCTGACCTTCCAGTACGTGCTGGGCGACGGCACGATGTTCCGGGACGTGCACAAGCTGCTTCCGGGCGAATACCTCCTGGTCGACCTGGCCACGGGCAGCCACCGGGCGGTGCGCTACTGGGAGCCGAGGTTCCAGGTGGACACCCAGCACGAGCGACTCCTATTTCACGGAGCGGCTCACCTGGCTCCTCGCGGACGCGGTCCGGCTGCAGCTGCGCAGCGATGTGCCGGTGGGCACCTACCTGAGCGGCGGTCTCGACTCCAGCCTGGTCACCGTGCTGGCGGCCCGGCAGACTGGTGCGGGGATGCCGGTCTTCACCGGGCGGTTTGCGGAGGGGCCGGAGTTCGACGAGTCGGGCTACGCCCGCCTGGTGGCCGAGGCCTGCGGCGCCCGGTTCAACCTCATCACCCCGACCGAGCAGCAGTTCGTGGACGAGCTGCCCCGGCTGCTGTACCACATGGACGAGCCGGTGGCCGGGCCGGGACTCTTCCCCCAGGCGATGGTCTCCCGCGAGGCCGCCCGGCAGGTGAAGGTGGTCCTGGGAGGCCAGGGCGGCGACGAGATCTTCGGCGGCTACGCCCGCTACCTGATCGCCTACTTCGAGCAGGCCATCAAGGGCGCGGTGTACGAGAGCAACGAAGAGGCGGAGCACATCGTGAGCTTTGCCTCGATCCTGCCCAACCTGCCCGCGCTGCGGCAATACGCGCCGCTGCTGCAGCAGTTCTGGCGCACCGGCCTGTTCGAGGACATGGACCGGCGCTACTTCCGGCTGGTGGATCGCAGCGGCGGCGCGCTGTCTTTGCTGTCGGCCGAGTTCCGGGCGGAGTACGATCCCGAGATGCTGTTCCAGCGGTTCCAGCAGGTGTTCAATCACCCGGACACGCTGTCGTACTACAACAAGATGACCCACTACGACATGGTGACCAATCTCCCCGCCCTGCTGCAGGTCGAGGACCGGGTGACGATGATGTCGTCGCTGGAGTCGCGGGTGCCGCTGCTGGATCACCGGCTGGCCGACCTGGTAGCGAGCATGCCGCCGGGCCTCAAGTTCCGGGGTGGCGAGCTCAAGCACATGCTCAAGCGGGTCATCGGAGACCTGCTGCCCCGGCCGGTGCTGGAGCGGAAGGACAAGATGGGCTTCCCGGTGCCGCTGCACCTGTGGGCCCGCGGCCGTTCGCGCGACTTCTTCGCCGACACGCTGCTCTCCCGCCGCTGCCGCGAGCGCGGTCTCTTCGATCCGGCGGAGGTCGAAAAGCAGATGGAACACGAGACCGCCTTCAGCCGCCGGCTCTGGGGATTGCTGAACCTGGAGCTGTGGTACCGCACGTTCATTGATGGCGACTGAGCCGCCACCCGGCCAGGCCACCCCAACCCAGACCAGCGTCCCCACGCCATGCCACTGACTCTCGTCGATAATCACGTCACCCACTGGTCGGTCAGGAAGCTGGCCGTCGTGGGCCCCGGCATCGTCGGCATGCCGATGGCCGCCATGCTCGCCCACGCCCGCATCTGCGAAGGGGCGACCGATCCTGCGACGGTCACGGTCATCCAGCGCAACTCCCCCACCTCCGGGTGGAAGGTGGGGGCGATCAACAGCGGCCGGTCCCCGATCGGCGGGATCGAACCCGACCTGGACCGGGTGGTGGCGGAGTCGGTCACTGCGGGGCTGCTCTCCGCCAGCCATGACTACGGCGCCGCCCGGGATGCCGA
>CAVOGH010000006.1:0-17103 GCA_963695185.1 uncultured Gemmatimonadales bacterium
TGGAGGGCCGGAAGGTCTCACCCAACCGTGACGCCCGCCGCGCCCGCTCGTGACCCCCGCAACCGAGCTTGCGGGGGATCGGGGAGGCTGGACCGTGACGTCCCCACCCACCCGGTTCGAGGCGATACGCTGCTCCTGACCGCCCCCTCCGCGCGCCCCCGGACCGACCCGCCTCACGAAAATCGGGATGTCCGCCTCAAGAGGACGACATCTTCCGGGATCCCTTCAGCGACTTCGTGCCCAGCAGCCGTTAGGCCGACCGGCCCGAGGCGGCCGAACCGGACAAGTTACGGCATCGTTACAGCCGCCAGCGGTATTCGTGACCCCGCCTGCGCTTCATTGCTCCGCGATTCAGGCAACCACACCGTCACGAGGACCTACATGCCGAGCAAGTTTCGTCTGTTCCTGTCCCTGGCCGCGGTGATCCTGCTGTCGGGGACCCCGCACCTCCCCGCCCAGACCACCTTCCCCAACGTCAAGCTGTCAGGACGGCTGCAGGAGCAGTTCTACTACTTCGGGAACGAGGACTACGCGGGCAGCACCGGCCCGAAGAGCAACTTCTTCACCCGCCGCGCCCGGATCGAGGCCAAGGGGCAGATCAACGAGTATATCAGCCTCTTCATCCAGCCGTCGTTCGAAGGCGGCCGGGCGGTCTCCGGCAGCAGCAGCTGCAGCCCGGTGGTGGTGGCCGGTCCGCTCCCCGACACCGTCTCCGTCAACTGCCCCTTCAGTGGCAGCGGCGGCGTGCGGCTTCGGGATGCCTGGATCGATGTCCGGCTGACCAAGCCGGAGACCCGGACGGCGTTCATCGTGCGCGCGGGCCAGGAGAAGCGGCCCTTCAGCCGCTATGAGCTGATCTCCTCCAACAACCTCCCGTCCATCGAGCGGGGCGGCGGGAAAGGGCTGATTGCGTCGCAGAGCAATGACCTCTTCGGCAGCGCCGGCTTCCTGTCGCATGACGTGGGTGCGCATGCCCGCATCGAGCACAAGCTGGATGCGACCGGCCGCATGGTGGTGCTGACCGCCGGTGTCTACAACGGCCGGGGCGAGAGCGTCAACGACAACAACAACGCCAAGTCGTTCGGGTTCCGGGGCAGCGCCGACGTGTACCGCAAGCTCAGCATCGGTGGCTCGGTGTTCTCCCACGACCAGATCCTCGGCAGCGATTCGGCCTTCCGCAACACCGCCTGGGGCGTGGACGCCCAGTGGGGCAAGGTGGGCGACCCGGGTCTGTTCGCGCTGGCCGAGTACCTGAGCGGGGAGCGGGCCGTTGCCGGCACGCCGCGGATGACCGGGTTCCAGGCGCTCGCCGCCTACAACATCCGGATGCAGAGCCCCACCAGCTGGCTTTACGCCATCGAGCCCTCGGTCCGGGTGGACATCGCCGACCCCGACACCGACGTGAGTGATAACGGCTCGGCCCTAATCACCGCCACACTCGGCTTCTACGCCTCCAGCCGGGCCCAGTTCCGGGTCGGAGTCGAGAGCCAGAGCTTCCAGGCGTCCGGCGCCAGGAGCATCACCGGCGTCCGCTCCGCCCTGACCGTCAGTTTCTAGGCGTGTGACGCGTTCGTGACACGAAGCGCCCGTGTCTGTGACGCCCAACTGATTACTTCCGGCCGAGCCCGAATGCCGGGCCCGGCCGGTTGTCATGATAAGGAGAAACGCCATGAGCGTTCGTCCGTTGTCCGTTCGCCTGGGTGCGCTGGCCGTCCTGCTGGCCGCCCTGACGACCCCCGTCGCCGCACAGAAGCTGACCGGCGCCGGCGCCACCTTTCCCAATCCGGTCTACACCAAGTGGTTTGACGCCTACAACAAGAAGACCGGCGTCCAGATCAACTACCAGTCCATCGGCTCGGGCGGCGGTATCCGCCAGTTCACCGAGGGGACTGTGGATTTCGGCGCTACCGACGGGCCGATGAGCGCGGAGCAGATCCAGGCGGTAGCCGGCAACGTGGTGCACATCCCTACCGTCATCGGCGCCGTCGTCCTGACCTACAACCTCCCCTCCCTCGGCCAGACCAAACTCCGGCTCGACGGCCAGACGGTTGTGGACATGTTCATGGGCCGGATCACCAGGTGGAACGACCAGCGCATCGCCGCGCTCAACCCCGGCGTGACACTGCCCAAGCTGGACCTGATCATCGTGCACCGCTCCGACGGATCGGGGACGACTTACGTCTTTACCGACTACCTCACCAAGATCTCGCGTGAATGGAAGGACAAGGTCGGCTTTGCGACCTCCGTGAACTGGCCCGTGGGCCTCGGGGGCAAGGGCAACGAGGGTGTCACCCAGCAGATCAAGCAGGTCGAAGGCGCGGTGGGATACGTGGAGCTGATCTACGCGGCGGCCAACAGGCTGCCCTTTGCGCTGCTCAAGAACACCGCCGGCAATTTCGTGGAGCCCTCGCTCGAGTCGGCCTCCGCCGCGGCGGCCGGTGCCAAGCTCAAGGCCGATACCGATTTCCGGGTGTCCATCACCAGCGGCCCCGGCGACAAGGTCTACCCGATCACCTCCTTCACCTGGCTCCTGGTCCGCCTGGACACCAAGGAGCCCGCGAAGGCAAAGCTGGTCCGCGACTTCCTCGCCTGGATGATCACCGACGAGGCACAGGCGATGGCGGTGGGGCTGCAGTACGCCCCGCTTCCCACCGACGTCCGCAGCCTGGTCGCCACTCGGATCAAGAGCCTGAAGGGCGCCGGCAAGCCGATCGCGATGAACTAGGGCGGAACCGCGTGACACATCCGTTACAATGCCGTGACCAGCTAGGGGGCGGGGGCCGGTAGTCTCTCCTCATGTCAACGACCATCGCCCCTGAACCGGATACCGCCGAGCCCGCCACGGCCCTCGACCTGTCCGGCTCACGAACCGCGGACCGGCTTTTCAAGGGCGGGCTCACCCTCGCCGCCCTGGTGATACCGGTCCTCATGGGCCTGCTGGTCTACGAGCTGTATGTGGGTTCCGAGCTGGCGATCGAGCGGTACGGTCTGGGGTTCGTCACGGGGAGTTCGTGGGACCCGGTGGCCGAGAAATTCGGTGCGCTGCCCCTCATCTTCGGCACCCTGCTCTCCTCCGCGATCGCCCTGCTCATCGCGGTCCCGCTCTCCCTGGGCGTGGCGATCTACCTGACCGAGTTCGCTCCCCGGGTGCTCCGGCAGCCGATCGCGTTCGTGATCGAACTGCTCGCGGCGATTCCCAGCGTGGTCTACGGGCTCTGGGGCATCTTCGTCCTGATGCCGATCCTGCAGAAGCAGTTCTTTCCGTTCCTGAGAGACAGCCTCGGCTTCCTGCCGTTCTTCACCGGGCCCATCTACGGACCGTCCATGCTGGCGGCCAGCATGATCCTCTCCATCATGATCATGCCGTTCATCATGTCGGTGGCGCGGGAGGTGCTGCTCGCGGTGCCTAACAGCCAGCGGGAAGCGGCGCTGGCACTGGGTGCGACCCGCTGGGAGGCGGTCATGTCGGCGATCCTCCCGTACGCGCGCTCGGGCATCATCGGCGCGATCATCCTCGGGCTGGGCCGGGCCCTCGGAGAGACCATGGCTGTCACCATGCTCATCGGCAACCGGCATGAGATCTCGGCGTCGCTGTTCGCGCCGGGCTACACCATGGCGGCGGTGATCGCCAACGAGTTCTCCGAGGCGGCCACCGACATCCACTTCGCGGCACTCACCTACGTCGCGTTGGTGCTCTTCGTCGTCACGGTGCTGGTGAATGCCGGCGCGCGGCTGCTGATCTGGCGGGTGGCGGGCGGGGCCGCCATCGGGAGCAAGGCGCTGTGAACCGGCGGGTGCTCCGGCGGCTGGTCAGCAACATGATGGTCGGGCTCATGGTCCTGGCCGTGGTGCTGGCCGTACTACCGCTACTGCTGATCCTGGCCAACCTGATCATCAAGGGCGCCGGCAGCCTGTCCCTGGCATTCTTTACCCGGATGCCGGTGCCTGCGGGCGAGACCGGCGGCGGGGTCCTGCACGCCATCGTCGGGACCCTGACCATCGTGGGACTGGCGAGTCTCATCGGACTGCCGGTGGGCGTGAGCGCGGGGATGTACTGCGCCGAGTATCCGGGCACCCGGCTGGCCAAGGCCACCCGGTTCCTGGCGGACGTGATGAACGGGACGCCGTCCATCGTGGTGGGCGTGTTCGCCTGGACCCTGATCGTGGCGCGGCAGAAGCACTTCTCCGCATTGGCCGGAAGCTGCGCGCTGGCCATGCTCATGATTCCCATGGTCATGCGGACCACGGAGGAGCTGATCAAGCTGGTGCCGCATTCGCTGCGCGAGGCCGCCCTGGCGCTGGGTTACCCGCGCTGGCGCACCAGCCTGAGCATTGTGGTACGGACCGCCTTTCCCGGCATCGTGACCGGGAGCCTCCTGGCGGTGGCCCGGGTCGCGGGCGAGACGGCGCCGCTCCTGTTCACCGCCCTGGGCAGCCAGTTCCTCAGCTTCAACGTGAACGAGCCGATGGCGGCGCTGCCGCTGACGGTGTACACCTATGCGATCGGGCCCTACGAGGAGTGGCACCGCTACGCCTGGGCCACTGCCCTGGTACTGATCATGGTGGTGTTCGTGCTGAGCGTGGCGGCCCGGCTGGCCACCCGGCGGAGGTTCTCGGCTCATGGCTGAGGCCGTCTCTCGCCTGGCGACCGACCGGCTCACCGCCATGTACGGCAAGTTCACTGCGGTGAAGGACGTGTCGCTCGGGTTCCAGGCCAACACGGTCAACGCCCTGATCGGCCCGTCCGGCTGCGGCAAGAGCACCTTTCTCCGCACCCTCAACCGGATGCATGAGTTGTCGGAGGGCGGCTGGATCACCGGGCGGGTGCTGCTGGATGGGGAGGACGTCTACGCCGCGCGGGTGAGCCCGATGCAGCTCCGCCGCCGGATCGGCATGGTGTTCCAGAAGCCGACCCCGTTTCCCACGATGTCCATCTACGACAACGTGGCGGCGGGCCTGCGCATCAACGGCCGGCTGCCCAGGGGAGAGCTGGACGAGGTCGTGGAACGCTCGCTCCGCCAGGCGGCGCTGTGGGAAGAGGTCAAGGACCGGTTGCGCACCAGCGCCATCGCCCTCTCGGGCGGGCAGCAGCAGCGGCTGTGCATCGCCCGCACGGTGGCGCCCCGGCCCGAGGTGATCCTGCTGGATGAGCCGACCGCGTCGCTGGATCCGTCGGGTACCCAGCGGATCGAGGAGCTGATGTTCGAGCTGAAGCACCACTTCACGATCGTGATCGTGACCCATAACATGCAGCAGGCGGCCCGGGTGAGCGACACGACCAGCTTCTTCTACCTGGGTGCGATGGTGGAGACCGGTCCGACCAGGCAGCTCTTCACCACGCCGACGCAGGAACAGACCGAGGCCTATATCACGGGACGGTTTGGATGACCCTGACCTCAACGCCCAAACCCGGCGCCGCCCCCGCGGTCCCGGCGATGCCCCTGCTACGGACCACCCTGCGGCCGCGGGCGCCCAGGGAGCCGCGCGGCGCCCGCTCGGTGGCCATCGAGGCACGTGATTACCGCTTTGCCTACGGTCCCGGCGACATGGTGCTCAAGGGCATCAACCTGGAGATCCCCCGCCGGGCGGTAACGGCCATCATCGGCCCCTCCGGCTGCGGCAAGAGCACCTTCCTGCGTTCGATCAACCGGATGCACGACCTCATCCCCGGCCATCGTCACGAGGGAGACATCCTCCTCGACGGCGTGTCGGTCTTCGCGCCCGGTACCGACCTGGTCACCCTGCGGACCCGGGTGGGGATGGTGTTCCAGCGCCCCAATCCGTTCCCCAAGTCCATCTACGACAACGTGGCCTACGGCCCGGCGCTCAACCGGCTGGTGCCCGCGCGGGACCTGCCCGATGTGGTGGAGCGCTGCCTCCGCAGGGCGGCGCTCTGGGACGAGGTCGAGGACCGGCTGGACCAGCCGGGCACCGGGCTCTCGGGCGGGCAGCAGCAGCGGTTGTGCATCGCGCGGGCGCTGGGCAACCAGCCCGAGGTGCTGCTCATGGACGAGCCCTGCTCGGCGCTGGACCCGATCGCCACCCAGAAAGTGGAAGAACTGATCGTGGAGCTGAAGCAGGACTATACGATTGTCATCGTCACGCATAACATGCAGCAGGCCGCCCGGGTCAGCGACTACACCGCCTTCCTGGACCGCGGGGAGCTGATCGAGTTCGGCGAGACCGAGCGCGTGTTCACGACCCCGGCCAGCGACCGCACCGAGGCGTACATCACAGGGAGATTCGGATGAGCATCGACTTGCACCGGCATTTTCACGACGAGCTGAACGACGTCAAGGTCCGCCTGCTGACCATGTCAGGCGAGGCCGAGGCGGCGCTGGGGCTCGCGGTGGAAGCGCTCCTGGAGCGCGACGTCGCCAAGGCCCGGAGCGTGATCACCGGCGACCGGGTGATCGACGCCATGGAGATGGAGGTGGAGGAGACCTGTATCAATCTGCTGGCGCTGCAGCAGCCGATGGCGCGGGACCTCCGCATGCTCACCTCGGCGCTCAAGATCGCCAACGACCTCGAGCGGGTAGGCGATCACGCCGTCAACATCGCCCAGTCGGCCGAGCGGCTGGCCCAGGCGCGGCCCATCACCCCGGAGCCCGAGATCGTCGAGATGGCCCGCCTCGCCCGCGACATGCTCAGCGACGCCTTGGAGGCGTTCATCCGGGGCGACGCCGCCGAGGCCCGTGAGATCTGTCTGCGGGATGACAAGGTGGACACCTTGCACCGGTCGGTGTTCCGCATTCTCTTGACCCACATGATGGAAGACCCCCACATGATCGGCGCCGGGATGGAGCTGTTCCTGGTCAGCCGCAACCTCGAGCGGGTCGCGGACCTGGCCACCAACGTGGCCGAGGACGTGGTCTTCCTGGTGGAAGGGAAGTCCATTAAGCACCACGCCGAGGACCGCGGTGAGCCGCGCGCCTCCGGCGCCCCCCGAAGCCCGTCCCTCACATGACCGTCGTCCCGCTCCCGGAGCGGCGGGAACGCCTCGCGGCAGTAGACGTCGGGTCCAACTCGATCCGGCTGCTGGTGGCCGAGTACGGCGCCAACTCCGGCCTGACGGTCATTGACGAGGTGAAGGAGCAGCCCCGGTTGGCGACCGGCGTGGCCCAGACCGGCCGGCTGGACGCCGGCGCCATGGACCGCGCCATCGAGGCCCTGACACGGATGAAGGGGGTCTGCGAGCGGCGGGGCGTGACCCGCATCGCTGCCGTGGCCACCTCGGCGGTGCGCGAGGCGACCAACGGCGCCGAGTTCGTCCGCCGGGTGCGGGAGGCCACCGGGCTCAACCTCCGGGTCATTGACGCGGAGCAGGAGGCCCATCTCTCCTACCGGTCCGTGGCGCACCACTTTCCGCTGGAAGGCGGCCGCACCGTGGTGGCCGATATCGGCGGCGGCAGCCTCGAGCTGATCGGCGCGGTGGACGGCCTGATCGAGCATAGCGTCTCCCTGCCCTTCGGCGCGGTTCGCCTGACCGAACTCCACCTGGCGGGTCGCACCGATACCCGCACCGCCGTCCGGAAGCTGCGCGAATATCTCCGGCGCCAGTTCCGCCGGAAGCTCCCCATGCGCGACTGGAGCGCGCTCACGCTGATTGGCTCGGGCGGTTCCTTCACCAATCTTGGCCGCATGGCGGCCGCTCGGCGCGGCCTGCCCGTGTCGGATCCGGTGCACGGCACGGCCGTGACGGTGGGAGAGGTGGAGCACCTGCTGGAGTGGCTGGCGGGGATGCCGCCCGAGCGCCGCGCCGAGGTCCCGGGACTGAGCCCGCTGCGCAGCGACATCATCCTCGCCGGCCTGGCGGTGACCGCGGAGCTGCTGGAGCGGATTGACGGCCGGGAGGTGAAGGTCAGCGCCTTTGGCCTGCGGGAGGGCCTGCTGTTGGAGATGGCCGGCGCCAACGCCGCGCCGGCCGCGGTGGAGCCGCTCCGCCTGATCCGCGAGTTCGCCGAGCGCTGTCACTCCGACCGGCGGCACATCGAGCACGTGCGCCAGCTCGCCCTCAACCTGTTCGACCTGCTTGGCGACAAGCTCGATGCCGGCGACGGGGAGCGGGCCCTGCTCGAGGCGGCCGCCCTGCTGCACGATGTCGGCCAGCTGGTCAGCTACCGGCGGCATCACCGGCACAGCTACCAGCTCATCATGCACGGGGACCAGCTGCCGTTCTCCCCGCGGGAGCGCCAGCTGGTGGCCCTCATCGCCCGCTACCACCAGCGCACCGGCCCCAGGAAGCGCCATGCCGAGTTCACCGCGCTCCCGCGCGAGGAGCAGGTCATCGTGCGCCGGCTGTCGGCGATGCTGCGGGTCGCCGAGGGGCTCGACCGGGGCCACACCGCCATCGTGGAAAAAGTGACGGTCGAGCTCTGCCCCACCCGGCTCACGGTCAAGGCGGTGCCGCGTTACGCCGGCGCCGACCTGTCGCTCGAGTGCTGGGGTGCCGAGGAGCTGGCCGATGTGCTGGAAAAGGTGATGGCCCGGGAAGTCGTCATCGAGCCCGCGGATATCGCCGGCGCACAGAACGACGGCGCCGGGCCCGTTCCCCCGCCCGCACCCTAGCCCACCAGCAGTGCGGCGAGGGTGGGCGCGTCGGGCCCAATGATGCCCGACCAGCCCGCCGCTCCCGAGGCCCCGATCCGGTCTGCCCCGGCCCGCAGCATCGCGATCGCCGTCTCCGCCGTCCTGATCCCGCCGCTGGCCTTGACCCCGAGCATCGGACCAACGGTTTGCCGCAACAGAGCAACGACCTCTGGCGTGGCGCCTCCGGCGGGATGAAATCCGGTAGACGTCTTCACGGCCCTAGCCCCGGCGGCCACCGCCGTGCGCGCTGCCAGCGTCACCTCGCGAGAGGTGAGCGCGGCGGTCTCGAGAATCACCTTGACCGCTCGTCCCTGGGCGGCCTGCACCACCGCCTCGATCTCGTCTCCCACCTGATCCCACCGGTCGGCCTTGGCCGAGCCCAGCGGAATCACCATGTCGATCTCGGCCGCTCCATCGGCCACCGCAAGCCTGGTCTCGGCCGCCTTCTGGGTGAGGCCGCTCGCGCCCAGAGGGAACCCGACGACGGTGACCACGCGCGCGGGCGCGGGACCCAGGCGACGGCTCGCGATGCCGACCCACTGACCGTTCACGCACACATGGCCGAGTCCGAGGCCGACCGCCTCGTCGCAGAGACGGAGGATGTCCTCCTCGGTGGCTTCGGGCCGGAGCAGCGTGTGGTCCACCAGCGCGCCGATGCCGTGCCGGTCACCCAGCCGCGCCAGCCATGGGGGGAGAGCCGTGACCTTCATCGGAACCGGAACCTCGCGGATTGCCGGTGCAGCGCCACCAGCGCCTCGTCCCGGAAAAGCGGCAGCAGCAGAACCCCACCGAGGAACCCGCCGACATGGGCCCAGAAGGCCACGCCACCGCCCTCGTTCGGCACGAATCCGCCCGCCAGCTGCAGCAGGAACCAGTAACCCAGCATGAAGAACGCCGGGATCTCGAGGAAGAAGATGAAGACGAAGGTGTGTATCCGGGCGCGGGGATAGAGCAGGACGTACGCACCCATCACCCCGCCGATGGCGCCCGAGGCGCCGACCATCGGGACGGCCGAGGCAGGATTGGCCGCGACCTGGGCCGCCACCGCTGCCAGCCCGGCGAGGATGTAGAAGCCCAGGAAACGGCCCCGGCCCATGGCGTCTTCGACGTTGTTCCCGAAGATGTGCAGGAACCACATGTTGCCGAGCAGGTGCATCCAGCTGCCGTGCAGGAACATCGAACTGAGCGGCGCCAGCCAGGAGCGCCCCTCCAGCACCACGCACGCCGTGCCGCGGCCGAGCGGGATCCGGAATCCCACCGGCAAGAGCTGCAGGAACTCGCCGGGGATCAGTCCCAGCTCGCATACCGACCGGCTCAACCCGGGCTCGCTCCCCATCCCCTGCACCACCACCCACATCGCGACGTTGGCCGCGATCAGCAGCCAGGTCACGATCGGGGTTCGGATCGTTGGGTTATCGTCGCGGATCGGAAACACGGCTCGGCTCGTTGGGTCAGTGACGACTGAATACTAGCAGAGCGCCGACTGCTCGAGCCACGTGCTGGTAGCCCCGGGCGCGATTATCGTTCGGCGACTCGGCGACTCGGCGACTCGGCGACTCGGCGACTCGGCGACTCGGCGACTCGGCGATTTGGCGATTTGGCGATTTGGCGATTCGGAGGCGTGGTCCCAAACTTTCAGGACCGACAAACCACTGTGACGCACACCCGCACGCGACGACTGCTTGCCACGCTGCTCCTCCTCACCGGGAGCGGGCTGGGTGCTCAGGGCAAGCCGCCCGAGGGCGCCCTCGAGATCCGCGCCGTCGCCGCCCGGCCCAGCGTGCGCCCCGGCGACCAGGTCGTCATCGCCGTGGTGCTGGAGCACCGCGCCAGCTTCCACACCTGGCCCAACCGGCCGGTGGTGCCGCCGGAGTTTGCCGGCGTGGTGCCGATCGCCACGACGGTCACGCTGGGTGCCTTGCCACCGGGCGCCGAACTTCGCCCTTTGCAGTGGCCCCACCCCGACACCGTGACGGTGTTCTATACCGGCACACCCGTTCCGCTGCTCTCTTATGTGGGTCGGGCGATTGTGTATGTGCCCATACAGCTCGCCCCCGAGACGCCCACCGGCACCACCCGCATCCCGCTCACCGTCCGGAGCCAGACCTGCGACGAGCGGATCTGCTACTTCCCGCAGACCACGGAGCTTCAGGCAGAATTCCGGGTGATCCCCGCGGACCAGGAGGTGGCGGCGACGGTCAACGAGCCGGAGCTCTTTCGCGGCTTCGGGATCGAGGGCTTCGCCGCGACCGGCCCGGTGGCGGCACCGCCGGTGACGATGAACGTCTTCGGCTGGTCCTTTTCCCTCGACCCCAACGGCACCGCCGGGATGCTGCTGCTGCTATTCCTCGCGGCGCTGGGCGGACTGGCGCTCAACTTCACCCCCTGCGTCCTGCCGATCATCCCCATCAAGGTCCTCGGCCTCAGTCAGGCGGCCCAGGCGCCGGCCCGGCTCCGGCTGCTGGGGCTCTCGATGTCCGCTGGGGTGGTGTTGTTCTGGCTGGTGCTGGGCGGGGCGATCGCGTTCGTGACTGGGTTCACCGCCATCAACAGCCTCTTCCAGACCAGCTGGTTTGCGCCGCTGGTGGGGATCATCGTGGCGGTGATGGCGCTGGGGATGTTTCGCGGGGTGAGCGTCTGGCTGCCGCAGGGGATCTATCGCTACGCGCCAAGGCAGGACACCGTGGGCGGCAGTCTCGCTTTCGGCGTGATGACCGCCGTCCTCTCCACGCCGTGCACCGCGCCCTTCATGGCGGGTGCGGCCGCGTGGGCCGCGGCCCAGGCGCCGGCCACTACGCTCATCACCTTCGCGGCCATCGGCGCCGGGATGGCGCTGCCCTACCTGCTCCTCACCCTCTACCCCAGCCTGATCCGCAGGCTGCCCAAGGCCGGCCCGGCCAGCGTGGTAGTGAAGGAAGTCATTGGCCTCCTGATGCTGGCGGTGGCCGCGTTCTTCATCGGCAGCTCGGCGTCGGCCTGGTTCCAGACTCCGCCGGACCCGGCGAGTCGAGCCTACTGGTGGGTGGTAGCCGGATTCCTGGGCGCCGCCGCCGGCTGGCTGGGACTCCGCAGCTGGCGACTCGCCCAGCGTGCGCGGCCGCGTTGGACCGGAGTGCTCGTGGGCGCGCTCGGCGTTCTGGCCGCAGCGGGGCTGGGCCGGAGCCTCAGCAGCCCGGGACCGATCACCTGGGTGTACTACACCCCGGAGCGCTTCGCCGAGGCCGTGGCAGAAGAGCAAGTCATCGTCCTGGATTTCACCGCCGAGTGGTGCCTCAACTGCAAGGCCCTGGAGGCGGCGGTGCTGCATCGCGAGGAGATCGTGGCGCTGCTCCAGTCGCCCGGGGTGGTGCCCATGCGCGTGGACCTCACCTCCGACAATCCCGCCGGCAGCGCCAAGCTGCAGGAACTGGAGTGGGTGGGGATTCCGCTGCTGGCGGTGTACGGGCCGAAGCTCGGCTACGGCTCGCCCCGGAAGTTCGATTCGTACACTGTTCAAATGGTGGTGCGCGCAGTGGAGGAGGCCAGGGGAGGGCGGAGCCAATGAGCTCGTTGCTCGCGCCGGCGGCCGGCACCCGCATGCCTCTTGTTCGGGCGCCTGGCCGCAAGGGATCGGTGAGACTGCCGAGCGGCGGGCGGCGCCCTCCGCGAGGCAGACGGTTGCCGGCCGTCTCGCCCTCAGGTCCACCATCGACGCAAGGCAGGCGGCGCCTGCGCCCAGCGAGGAAGGACGCCGCCCGCCGCTAGGCGATCCATCCAGTCCCTTGCGGCCAGGCGTCCGACGAGAGGGGCGCAGGCGCCGCCTGCTCTCCGAGGTCCCTGCGAGGAGTCGCCCAAATCCCTGCCATTGCCCTCCGCCCGGCCACAAGCCCGCCACCACACCTGCCAATTTCTGCCAATCTGGCGGAAAATCCCGGTACATCCCTTGCCCCTAGATAAACGGATACCCATCGGTGGGGCGATTCCCGCCACGGTCCCCCACCATGACCTGAATACGGAGACCCTCATGAGCTCGAAGATCATCGGCATCGACCTCGGCACGACCAACTCGGTCGTCGCGGTGATGGAGGGCGGCGACCCGGTCGTCATCCCCAACGCCGAAGGTGGCCGGACCACGCCGTCGGTTGTCGCCTTCACCAAGGACGGAGAGCGGCTGGTGGGCCAGGTGGCCAAGCGCCAGGCCGTCACCAACCCCAAGCAGACCATCTTCTCCATCAAGCGCTTCATGGGCCGGCGGATGAACGAGATCACCGAAGAGAGCCGCCGAGTGCCCTACAAGGTCGAGGCCGGCACCAACGGCCTGGCTGCGGTCGAGATCGCCGGCAAGAAGTACACGGCACCCGAGATCTCCGCGATGATCCTCCAGAAGATGAAGCAGACCGCCGAGGACTATCTCGGCACCAAGGTGGAAAAGGCGGTCATCACCGTCCCCGCCTACTTCAACGACGCCCAGCGGCAGGCCACCAAGGACGCCGGCAAGATCGCCGGCCTCGAGGTGCTGCGCATCATCAACGAGCCGACCGCCGCGGCGCTGGCCTACGGCCTGGACAAGAAGAAGGAAGAAAAGATCGCGGTCTTCGACCTGGGCGGCGGAACCTACGACATCTCCGTTCTGGAGTTGGCCGAGGGCGTCTTCGAGGTGAAGAGCACCAACGGCGACACCCACCTGGGCGGCGACGACTTCGATCAGCGGCTCATCGACTGGCTGGTCACGGAGTTCAAGAAGGACCAGGGCATCGACCTGTCCAAGGACGCGATGGCGCTGCAGCGGCTCAAGGAAGCGGCCGAGAAGGCCAAGATGGAGCTGTCCAGCACCACGCAGACCGACATCAACCTGCCGTTCATCACGGCGGATCAGTCCGGGCCCAAGCATCTCAACCTCACCCTGACCCGGGCCAAGTTCGAGCAGCTGGTGGACGACCTCATTCAGCGCACTATCGCGCCGATGCGGCAGGCGCTCAAGGACGCGGGGCTGGATCCGAAGGAGATCGACGAGGTCATTCTGGTCGGCGGCTCCACCCGGATCCCCAAGATCCAGGACATCGTCAAGGACTTCTTCGGCAAGGAGCCCAATCGCTCGGTCAACCCCGATGAGGTGGTGGCCATCGGCGCGGCGATTCAGGGCGGCGTGCTGGGCGGGGAGGTCAAGGACGTCCTGCTGCTCGACGTGACGCCGCTTTCACTCGGCATCGAGACCCTTGGTGGGGTGTCCACCGCGCTGATCCAGCGGAACACGACCATCCCGACCAAGAAGTCGGAGACCTTCTCGACCGCGGAAGACAACCAGACCACGGTCGAGATCCACGTGCTGCAGGGCGAGCGGCAGATGGCGGTGGACAACCGCACCATCGGCAAGTTCCAGCTCACCGGCATCCCGCCCGCCCCGCGCGGCATGCCGCAGGTCGAGGTGACCTTCGACATCGACGCCAACGGCATCCTGCACGTCTCCGCCAAGGACAAGGCGACCGGCAAGGAACAGAAGATCCGGATCGAGTCCTCGAGCGGCCTGTCGGATACCGAGATCGACAAGATGGTCAAGAGCGCCGAGGCGCATGCGTCGGAGGACAAGGCGCGGCGGGACCAGATCGAGGCCCGCAACCAACTCGACGGTCTGGTCTACAAGGTGGAGAAGGACAGCAAGGAGTGGGTGGACCGGCTGGCGGCCGACGCCAAGAGCCGGCTCGACAACGCCGTCGAAGGCGCCAAGGGGGCGCTCAAGACCGGCGACCACGAACTCATCAAGAAGGCGCTCGACGAACTCAACGGCGCCTACTCCGCGGCCGGCGCGTCAATGTACCAGAGCGCCCAGGCTTCGACCGGAACCACCGAAACCCCTCCCGGCACCGCCGACGCCGGCGCGCCCAAGGAGGACGTGGTGGAAGCCGATTACGAGATCGTGGACGAGGGGAAGAAGTCGTAACCGTGGGACGGGGAACGAGATAGCTTCAGGTCGCGCCCCGGAGGGGGAGGGGTCGCCGGGCGCTGAAGATGCGGATGGCAGGGAGAGTCCTTGTCTCGCATCTAAGGCGCCCTCTGACCCCTCCCCCTCCGTGTCGCTCCCTCGCTACTCGCTCCCCGATTCACCCTGCGACCTAACCTCGGAGCGACGCATCGGACATACGTTAGATTCAGGTAGACCTTAGCGGAGGGCCCAGATGTCGGTTCGTTCACTCAATTGGCTCAAATTCGGCGGCCTTGTGACGTTGGCTTTCGCGCTGGGCCTCCTCTTCGCTGGCCTGCTGGACTTGCCCAGCCGGTCCACCGCCCAGGAACAGGGCCGGCCGGCCGCCGCCATTCAGCCGGTGCAGGCGCCGTCCATCCCCCAGACCAAGATGCTGTCGGACCTCTCCGACGCCTTCGCCGCCGTGTCCGAGCAGGTGCGGCCAAGCGTGGTGTTCATCCGGAGCCAGCGGACCGAGCGGGCCAGCCGTATCCCTCCCGGCATGGAGCAGTTCTTCCGCAACGCCCCCCGGCGCCCCGAAGTGCAGCGCGGTACGGGGTCGGGCTTCATCGTGTCCAAGGATGGCTACATCCTGACCAACAACCACGTGGTGGAAGGCGCCGAGAAGGTCACCGTCAAGCTGTTCGACCGGCGCGAGCTGAGCGCCACGGTCATCGGCACCGATCCGCTGACGGACGTGGCGGTCATCAAGATTGATGCGCCCCGACTCGTGCCGGCGGCCTTCGGCAACAGCGACGAGACCAGAATCGGGGACTGGGTTCTGGCGGTGGGAAACCCCCTCGGTGAGGAGTTCACCTTCACCGTCACCTCCGGCATCATCAGTGGCAAGGGCCGCAGCCTGCGGGCGCTGCAGCGAGGCCAGGCCGCCATCGGTGATTTCATCCAGACCGACGCCGCCATCAACCCCGGCAACTCCGGCGGCCCGCTCATCAACGTCCGGGGCGAGGTGATCGGCATCAACTCGGCCATCGCCAGCGAGACCGGCACCTACATGGGCTACGGCTTCGCCATTCCGATGAACCTGGCACGCACCGTCATGAACCAGCTGGTCACCAGCGGCAAGGTGCAGCGGGCCGCGCTGGGCATCGAGGTACGGGACGCCACCGAGAACGACGCGGCGTATGTCGGCCTCAAGGACATCCGCGGGGTGCTGGTCTCGGCCTTCCCGGACGGGATCCAGTCGCCGGCCGAGCGCGCCGGACTCGAAGTGGGAGACGTCATCGTCTCGGTGGATGGCCAGCCGGTGAGCTACGTGGCCCAGCTGCAGCAGCTGGTCGGCTTCCGGCGCCCCGGTGAGGCGGTGAAGGTGGAGGTCGCCCGCAAGGGCGGGCTGCGCAAGACCTTCACGGTGCGGCTGATGGAGCAGGCCACCGATCCGCAGCTGGCGTCCGGGGATGCTACGCAGGCCCCTGACCAGAACGCCGAGGAATCGGTGAGTATGGACGCGCTCGGCGCCTCCGTGCAGACGCTGACTCCGGCAATTGCCCAGGAGCTGCAGCTCGGCCGCGAGATCCGCGGCGTCCTGGTTACCGCGGTGGATCCCAACGGACCGGCCTACAACCAGCTCTTCCCCGCCGAGGAGGGTGGCCCCGACATCATCCAAAGCGTCGAGGGCACACCGGTGGGCACCGAGACAGAGCTCCGGAGTGCCCTGACCAAGGCGGGCAAGGGCGTGATCGTGACGCTCAAGGTCTACAACCCCCGCGCCGGCCGGAGCCGAGTGGAGCGGGTGCGGCTGCAGTAGGGCGGCGCCCGAGCGCCCCATGAGAGCGGCTTGCCGCGACCCCGGCGCGAGGAAGTGGCGGTTAGGCGATTGGCCGAGGGTGGGGTCCGAGAGGATCCCACCCTTTGCGCTGGGACGATCGGCGGGGCCACGCGGCCACCCCGGGGTCGTGCGTGAGACCTGCGGCGGGCACCGGGGATGATTAGGTTTCAATCATGCCGGATCGTACCGCCTACCCTACCCGCAAGGGCCGCCTCCAGGACCCGGAGGACTTCGCCTCCCTCGAGGCCCTGGCGCCAGAGGCTCGGCTCGCCATGGTCTGGCCCCTCACCCTCCAGGCATGGGCCTTCCATCCCGGGCTGACCGATGAACCCCGACTTCGTCGAGATGTTGGCCGCATTACACGCGGCGGGCGCTGAGTATCTCGTAGTGGGAGCCCACGCACTGGCCGCCCACGGTCGTCCCCGCGCCACGGGTGACCTGGATCTCTGGGTTCGCCCGAGCGGCGAGAATGCTCGGCGGGTCTTCGCCGCCCTGCAGCAGTTCGGGGCGCCTCTGCACGACCTCCAGGTAGCGGATCTTCACTCCCCCGATGTCGTATTTCAGATCGGAGTAGCCCCTGCCCGGATCGATATCCTCACGAGCATTTCCGGGGTAACTTTTGACGAGGGATGGGGAAGCCGGATCACCGTTCCGATCGGCGGACTGCAGATCCCGGTGATCGGCCGTGCCTGCCTGATTCAGAACAAGCGGGCGGCGGGCCGGCCCCGGGACCTGGCCGACCTTTCGGACCTCGGGGAGTGATGGCAGGCACGGCAGGTCGGCGCCAATT
>CAVOGH010000007.1:0-8000 GCA_963695185.1 uncultured Gemmatimonadales bacterium
CGACGTGATCCTCATCTGCACCCAGACCGACAAGCGCGGCCTGGCGCCGGACTACGGCCCCCTCTTCGAGGCGCTCGAGGGGATTGCCGCGGAGCTGGCGCAGAAGCCGGCCGGCAACGTGCCGCTCGTCATCTTCGAATCGACCCTGGCGCCTTCCACGATGGCCACCCTGATCCGCGACCTGTTCGCCAGGCACGGCCTGGTCGAGGGACGGGATGTCCTGCTCGGCAACAGCCCCAACCGGGTCATGCCGGGACGGCTGGTGGAACGGGTGGCGAGTTCGGACAAGATCGTGGCGGGCCTGCATCCCGAGACGCCCGGGCTGATCGAGCGGCTCTACCGCCGCATCGTCACCGCGGGCACCCTGCACCGGGCGAACAGCATGACCGCGGAGGTGGTCAAGACGCTGGAGAATGCCTATCGCGACGTGCGCATCGCCTATGCCGCCGAGGTGGCCCGCTTCTGCTGACGAGCGCAACATCGACTTCTTCCGGCTGCGGCAGCAGGTGAATGACGCCGTGCGGCAATCCGACACCGCCAACAGCGACCCCAACGCGGTGCCCAGCGGCGGCCTGCTGGTGCCGACCGTGGGCGTGGGTGGCCATTGCCTGCCCAAGGACGGCATCCTGTTGTGGTGGCGGGCCCTGGAGGCGGGCGAGTCCACGGCCCGGAGCCTGATCCTGGAGTCCCGCGCCATCAACGATGCCTCGCCGGCCGCCACCCTGGCGCTGGCGGAGCGCGCCTTCGGACCGCTGAATGGGCGGGCCGTCGCGCTGCTGGGCGCGGCCTACCGGTTCAACTCCGAGGACACCCGTAACTCGCCCACCCTGGCGCTGGCTCGTCTCCTGCTGGATCGCGGCGCGCGGGTGACGATCCATGACCCGTACGTCTATCCCACCGACCAGAACCTGCGGCGTCACGGGCTCGCCGACCTGTTCACCCGCAATCTCGACGAGGCGGTGGCGCCCGCAGATGTCATCATCGCCTGCACGGCCCACCGGCTGTACCTGGACCAGCGGGAGGCGCTGCTGGCTGCCGCCCGACGGGCCTCCGGGGTCATGGACGCCTGCAATCTCTGGCAGGCGAGCGATGTGACTCGGACGGGAAAGCGCTACGCCGGGATCGGACGGGGCACCGGCGCACCGTCCGACGAGCTGGTGCAGGACGTCATCGCCGGCTTCCGGGCGGTGGAGACCGGCGTGGCCAACGAAGTGGAGGCCCTGGTCACCTTCCTGAACGATCGCTACGCCGGCGACCCGTTCAACGCCGTGCGGCTCGGCGACGTGCAGCGCATCGCCGGCACCTGCGTCACCGGCTGCGCCATTGTGGACCCCACGGAGGTGAGACCGCCAGGCGGGACCAGCGGATTCCAGTCCCGGCTGGTGGCTCGCGCCATGGGGGAGGAGCTGGCCGTCCGCACCTGAGGGCTCGGGCGGCGGAGTCGAGCGGCTGGGTCTCCCCCCCGCTCAGGCACCCGGGTCGGCGGTGCCCGAGTGCGCCGACGCCGCCAGCGCGGTCTTGAGGGCCGCGAACCTTTCGGCCGGCAGCCGTACCGAGGCCGATGGCGAGAACCGGAGCCCCGGCGACACCTGCCGCACGTCCGCCGCGGGAATACCCAGCATCTCGTCCGCCACCCGGTAAATCACCCTGGCTGGATCCTCGCAGAACGCCTCGTAGCTGAGCATCTGGAACCGATCGCTCCCCAGCGTCGCCTGCTGCTCCCCGGCGAGCTGGGTGTGCCAGCGCACCTGCCGAGCCACCCCGGTGACGGGATCGGGGGTGGGTTCTTCCGGTGGGTAGAGCCCATACGGAATGGCGTCATTGCCATGAATCTCCCGGCGGGCCAGCAGCAGTGCCTGCCCGAGAAAGACCGGGTCGCGAGTCAGGCACAGGAAGCGAGCGGTCGGCAGTGCCGCGGCGACCGCGGCCGCCTGCAGGTTGAGGTTGTTGTTCTTGGTGACCACCGGCCTGGCGGTCAGCGCCTCATGCGCGCCGAAGAAGCGGCGGAGCGCGTCGCCCTCCTCGGGAGTCAGGGACTCCCGGCGGCGGGTGCGGTCGGACCCCAGCCAGCGATCCCATAACTGGAGGCCGTCGTTGGGGCCGAGCAGCGGGGCGGTGCGCCCGTAGTAGCTGCGGAACGCCGGACGCCAGGGACGGAGCCGCTTTTCGAACATCGCCGTCGCGGTCAGCGGCGACCGGGGGAAGACCGCCGTCAGGTTGCTGAAGTAGGCCACCGGCAGGTGGGCGATCAGGGTCTGGGCCACGAGGGTCGTCCCGCTCCGGGGCGGACCGCAGACAAACAGCTGTGGCAGCCGCGGCTCAGGGGCGGCGGCGTAGCGGGCCCGCTCGCGCTGGGCCAGCAGGAGGTCCAGCGGGGACAGCAGCATCCCGAGGGCGGCGTGCCGCATGGCCCCCAGCGCGTCCGGATCGCGGCCCCGGAGCAGCCTGAGGGCCAGTCCCAGGGGATCGTGGAAGTGGGTGGGAACGAACCGCCCGGTAACGCTCATCGTCTAGGCCAGCCGGAACGGACCGCGGCCCCGGATCACCAGGTCCCCGCGGGCCACCTGGGTGTGCCGCATGAGGGCATCGGCGAAGTACTTGGTGGCCCAGTTGAGGATCTCGTGGCGACCGTAGTCTCCGGACATCGGCGCGGAGCCCTTGATGCCGCCCCGGAGGCCCGGGTCGGAGGAAGTGCGGTTCTGAGTGCGCTTGACGAAGTCCAGCACCCGGGGCACCGGCTCGAGCCAGTGCGGATCGCCGGTGATGAGGTGCAGTCGCATCCAGTTATTGGCCATCTGCGCATCTCCGGTCAGGCAGCTCCAGGTGACCGCCGGCGACCAGTCCGCGCCGAAGCGGCCGGGGAGCCAGCCATCGGGGCGGACCAGCGGCAAGAGGGCGGTGGCGGCCCGGATCCCGGCGTCCAGGACCTGCCGGTCTCCCAGGACCCGCCCGCCCTCCAGCAGCCCGCGAATGGTATACGCGATGGTATGCAGGAGGGGGCGCTGGGGATCGGTCAGGCAGCAGTCGGGGAACCACCCGTTGGCGGTCTGGCGAGCGGCCACCATCCGGAGGTGGCGGCCCGCGGCCTCGCTGAACTCGGGTTCGGCCAGCGCCTGGCCCGCCTCCGCCAGCGCCCAGGTCACCCGGGCGTTGTACAGGGTGGCGTCCTTCCTGGCGAAATCGGACTCTCCCTCGCGGAACTGCCCCCGCTGGTCCAGGGCGGCCACCAGGTACTGCCCGGCGCGCCGCAGGGCGGCCGCGTAGCGGGCCTCGCCGGTGATCTCCAGGGCCGCCAGCCAGCCGAACATCACCTGCCCGGTGTTGAAGATCGCCGGAGTCCTGCCCTCGCCGATGACCCCACCCTGCACCGCCCCGCTGGGGAGCTGGATGGCGATTTCCCAGTCGGCGGCCCGGCGGGCCCGGTCGGCCAGCTCCGGGCGGCCGAGTTCGGCGGCGGCCTCGAAGAGGGTGGGGATGAGATAGCCGGTGGTCTCCGGGTAGGACGGCTGCCACCCCCGGCCGCGGAAATAGGGGCTGTAGAGGACGCTGTAGCCTCGGGCGATGCCATCGTCGGGGGTGGCATCCTGGGCGCGCACGAGCCAATCCACCGCCGCGTGCAGATGGGGGGCATGATCCGGCTCGGCCGGGTGCCCGCCGCGCTGCTCGGCCCGCAGCTCGGCCAGGCCGGTGGGGTTGAGCAGCGGGTGGGCGCGGAGGGTGCGCCCACGAGCGGCGAGGGCGCGTAGCGCGCGTGTCGGGAAAGAGAGGGGAGGGATTGTCATGGTCGAAGGCCTGGACCCCGCCCCACTGCACGGATGGTGCCCAGGCGTCGCGGGTGCCTGGGGACCCGCCTGGAGATCCCCATCAGGATAACCGCTTGTGACCCATTATCTTCGGCTCACGGCCTAGCGCGAGTATCGGAGGCCAGATCGTACCCCACTGGCCTTGATCTTGCTTGCCCAAGACGCCTCCATTCGAGAGAACGGCGTGAACCTCGAGAACCTCTCCGCAACCCCCGAGTCGGGCACGCCCGCCCCCCTCGACGGGCGTGCGCTCGACCAAGCGTTGGTAAGAGGGGTCGCGTGGACAGGGTTGGCCCGATGGGGATCGCAGATCCTCAGCTGGGCCGCCACTATCATGATCGCCCGCCTGTTGACCAAAGCCGACTACGGCCTGCTCGGCATGGCGAATCTATACATCGGATTCGTACTCCTGGTGAATGAGTTCGGTCTCGGCGCTGCCATTGTCCGGCGGCGGGACTTGGGCCACGCTGAGATCTCCGCGCTGGGCACCTTGTCGGTGGCCGCTGGCGTGGGACTCTGGGCGGTCTCGGCGGTCCTCGCCACACCCTTCGCGTGGTTCTTCGATGAGCCGGCGGTCAGGTGGCTCATCCTGGCCCTAGGCGTAACCTTCGTCACCTCGGCGCTCCGCACCCTGCCCCGGGCACTACTGACCCGCGATCTGCAGTTTCACCTGGTCGCGATGATCGACGCACTCGAGGCAATCGTTGCAGCCGCCGTGACTCTCACACTGGCGTGGTACGGCTGGAGCTACTGGTCGCTGGCGGTCGGCGCCATCGCCGGAAGCGCGGTGTCGGCACTCTACGCGCTTCGGCTGCGGCCGCACCCGCTTGGCTGGAGCCGCCGGCTGCACGCGCTGAAGGAGCACCTCACCTTCGGTGGCCACATCGTGGGTGCGCGCATGGCCTGGTACGGCTACAGCAACGCCGACATGGCAGTTGTCGGCCGGGTGCTGGGCAAGGAGCTATTGGGCGCCTACAGCTTTGGCTGGACCTTGGCGACAATCCCGGTGGGACGGATCGCCGGGCTGCTGGGCCAGGTCACGCCGGGGATCTTTTCCGCGGTACAGCACGACCGGACGGCGCTGCGCCGCTATTTCCTGCTCATTACCGAAGGGGTAGCCTTTCTGAGCTTCCCCGCCGCAGCCGGGCTTGCCCTGGTAGCCGAGGATCTGGTGCTGGTCGCGCTGGGAGAACACTGGCGCGCAGCGATTGTGCCACTGCAGATCCTTGGCGCGTATGGGGCGTTCCGGTCCATCACCACGATGTTCCCCCCCCTGCTGCAGGCGGTAGGTCGGTCAGGGGAGGCGATGCGATTCAACTTGATTGCACTCCTCGTCCTCCCCCCCCTCTTCCTGATCGGGACCCGGTGGGGAACTACAGGAGTGGCCGCAGCGTGGGTCATCGGCTACCCGTTGGTGATGATCCGGAATTACCGCGCCATTCTTGACGCCACTGATTGCCGACTCGGCCAGTACCTGAAGGGCCTCTGGCCCGCCGTCAGCGCGACCCTCGTCATGATACTTGCAGTGCTGGTCTGGAAGTTGTGGGCGCCCAGCGGCGCTCATCGTTCCTTCCGGCTGGCTGGCCAGGTGGCCGTCGGCGCCCTCACGTACGCACTCATGGCAGGGATCTTCTACCGCGCACGGCTGCTGTCCGCGCTCGCGCTCCTCGGTTGGCGGCGATGAGCGTCGCCCCGTTCTTCATCCTCGGCTTCCAGCGGAGCGGTACCACCCTGCTGCGGCTGATGTTGGACAACCACCCCGACGTGGCTATCCCGCTCGACGCACCCGGGCTGTGGGTGCGGTACGAGGCGCGGCTGTCGGAGTTCGGCGACCTCGCCACCGACCAGGACGCAGAGCGCCTGGTGCAGGCGCTGCTCGCCGAGGAGCGCATCCGGCTGTGGCAAGCAACGCTCACCCCGGAGGGGGTGCTGACATGCCGTACCCGGTCCGGATACCCCGGCATCGTAGAGGCATTCTACCGGGCCTACGCGGTCGAGCACGGCAAGCGCTTTTGGGGCGACAAGGACCCGGGCAACATGACTCGCATGGACCGGGTACACCGCTGGTTTCCGGAGGCCCGATTCGTCCACATCATCCGCGACGGACGCGACGCCTGCCTTTCGCACTTGCAGCAGAGCTTTGGGATTCAGGACATCCTCGCCTGCGCCTCCAGCTGGCGGGAGGAGGTCGAGTGGGTCCGGCGCATGGGCAGGCTGCTCGGGCCGGAGCACTACCACGAACTCCGCTACGAGGACCTCTTAATGGAACCGGAGCGGTGGCTCCGGGAGTTGTGTCCCTTCCTCGGATTCGACTACGACCCCGCCATGCTCGAGTACCACCGGCGGGTACAGGACTCGGTGCCGGATGAGAAGCGGCACATCTGGCCCAAGCTGGACCGACCGCCCGAGAAGGATAATGCCGGGCGCTGGCGGACGCTGATGTCTCGATCCACGAGGATCGCGTTTGAGAAGCGTGCCGGACGGGTACTCGGAGAGATCGGATACGAGATCCTGCCGGGGAGGCCGCGGGGCGGCTGGCTGGCGGAGCTGTTGAGCGTCTGGCGGCGACTCAGCGCCGGCCTTCGCCGCCGGCTGCGGGGAGGCGGGGAATGAGCCGGGACACGCTGCTCTGCGTCGCCAACTTCCCGACCAACACGGGGTTTGCCTGGGACTTCCTGGAGGGACGGTATGCAGTAGTGGCCGACCAACTGGCCGGGGATGGGATCCGGACCCTCGTCGCATACCCCAGGATTGTCGATCCTCCACGCTCCCTAGCCGGCAGCACGGCCCAGCCAGTGGAGCTCGATGCGTCATGCTCTACCATGGGATTGGTGTTCGCGACCGCCCGCTTCGCGCGCAAGGAGGGTGTGCGCGGCATCCTCGCCGTAGACAGGCCGCCTCGGCACTGGGCCTATGCTGTCCTGAGACTCGTCGGAGTCCGGCGGATAGTGATCTATGACCAGGGCTCGGGTGACCGTTCGGCCGGAAGCGGCTTCCGACGGGCGCTCAAGTGGGTTTACGCCCGGCTTCCGGGGTGCGCAGCGGACATAGTCCTCGCCGTGAGCGATTACGTGGCCTCGCAGCAGGCCGATGCTTGGCTTACCCACCCGGCGCGGATCAAGCGTGTGTGGAACGGGATGGAGCTACCGCAGGACCCCGGCCCCCCGGGCACAGCCGCGCATACCATCTTCAGGATCGCACCGGAACGCCCTCTGGTCATGGCAAGCTCCCGGGCAGTGCGAGCCAAGGGCGTACCAGTGCTCCTAGAGGCGTTCGATCGTTTGCTGCAGGACTGGTCGACAGCTTCGGCTCGGCCGGCGCTGGTCTACCTGGGCGACGGCCCTGCCTTCGCCGAGTTCCAGGCGCTCCGCGACCGGCTCTCCGCCAAGGACGACATCGTAATGCCGGGGAAGCGGAGCGACGTGCTCACGCTTCTGCGTGACGCGACAGTTGCTGTGGTGCCCTCAGTCTGGCAGGAAGGCTTCGGCCTCGCCGCACTCGAACCGATGAGCCTGGGGCGTCCCGTGGTCGCCTCGCGCGCAGGTGCCCTCCCGGAGATCGTTCGCGATGGCGAGACCGGACTCTTGGTTCCACCGGGCGACGTCGCAGCCCTCGCCGATGCCTTGCGTCAGCTCCTCGCCGACCCCGCCCTCTGCCGCCGCATGGGCGCGGCGGGGCGTGCACGGGTGCGGGCGGAGTTCAGCCTTGAGGAACAGGTGGAGCGCCTGACTGAGGCGGTCCGGCCGGGGTTCGCCGGGGCATCCGCCCGGTGAGCCAGCCCTCGCCGACCCCGTACTTCGAGGGTCCGAAGTGGCGGGAGGCTGCCCGCCGGCTGCTCCTCATATCCTACCATCTTCCCCCGAGCAACGCGGTGGGTGGGCTACGTGGCAACGCTTCTCAGCGCATGCCCAGGAGCGCGGCTTCGGGGTCACCGCAATCGCCCTCAATCCCGCGGAACTTCGACGGTCGGACGCCCGGCGTCTCGAAAAGCTTCCTCCGACCATGCTGGCATATGGCGTCCCCCAGCGCCAGCCAATGATCGAACTGGTGGAGCGCGCCCTGGTTCGCCTGAAACGGCTGGGACGACAGGACAGTGACATACCCCGAACAGTCGGTCCCGGGGTCCCTCTCCCGCTCGGCGTCAGCGGGGGCATCACCCTGAGCCAGCAGGAAGCGGTCAGCCAACCGTTCTCCATC
>CAVOGH010000008.1:0-12456 GCA_963695185.1 uncultured Gemmatimonadales bacterium
CTACTCGGCGGAAGGCGGAGTGCCCCCTGTCATCGCGAGGAGGCCCCACAGGGCCGACGAAGCAATCCCTGGGAGAGTGCACCCAGGGGCTTGCTCCGGCCGCTCCGCGGCCTCGCAACGGCCGGCGGGGTGGCGACGAACCCGAGGACCTCCCTCTCGGCAGCTGGGTTCAGCTCGCGCCGAGCGGCTGAATCGCCACCCGGCCGCGGTGCTTGAGGTGCGGGTTGGTCCGGGCGATGGCGCGCGCGTCGTCGAGCGTCGGGGCCACGATGATGAAATACCCGGTGAGCGCGCCGGGCGGAGCCGGCACCGCCGCGTCCTGGATCATGCCGTCCGGTTCGAGCACCGTCCGGTCCGGCAGCAGCTCCGCGCCGTCCACCAGCTGGTTCCGGGCCGCGAGCGTCATGGCCCAGTCGCGATACTCCGCCACATACGCTTCTTCGTGGCCCGGTGCCGGGCCCTCGAACGTCGCATCCTCATAGAGCAGCAGCATCCACCGGTTCCCCGGCGGGGCGCCGGGACTGACGCTCGTCGGCGCCGTCTGCCGCCCCAGGAAGAAGGAGGCGAGTGCCGCAGCGATGGCGAGTGGCCAGGCGGCCCAGCTTCGCTGGCGCCGCAGCATGCCGCGCGCCGTCAGTGACTGTACCACCCGTTCCTCCAATTCTGCGGGCATGGTATGGTCCTCGCCCAGCCGCCGCAGCGGCTCGGGCCGGTGATCGGGATCGTCGTAGGGCGCGGTCATGCCGGCCTCCCATCGGGTTCAAGCCAACGCCGCAGACTCTGCCGGGCGCGCGACAGCTGACTCTTGGATGTCCCTACGTCGATGCCGAGCAGGGTGGCGATGTCTTCGTGGGTGTAGCCCTCGACGTCGTGCAGCACCACCGCCGCACGATAGCCCGGGGGCAGTGCGGCGATGGCCTCCCGGAGATCCAGCCGCTCGTCGAGGTGTACCGGTCGCGACTCGGCGTCCGGCAGTCCGGTCACGCTCCCGCCTTCGCGGGCCCACTCGCGCTGCAGCTCGCGGACCCGGTTGATGAGGAATCCGGTGAGCCAGGTGGCGAGGCTGGAGCGCCATTCAAAGCTGCCGAACTTCGCGGCCGCCCGGAGCCAGGTGTCGTGCACCACATCCTCGGCCACGCCACCCCGGTCGTCGGTGAGCCGGAGCGCCACGCGATAGAGCCTGGGGGTGTGCCGCCGGTAAAGGACGCGAAATGCCCGCTCGTCGCCCTGGTTGAGCACGGCGGCCACCAGCTCGCGGTCGGAGGGAAAATCGGTCACGGGCGCCCGGTGGCCGCAGCGACAGGAACGAACTCCGGCACCACCACCATCAGGTTGGCCGTCGGCTTGCCAGGGTCAACCACCAGACCCGCGGAAAGGTCGGGGTCGGCATGATGGCCGACCTGCCGGTTGGTGAGGTAGGGATAGTAGATCATGAGATGGGGGCTCCACTGGCCGGCGGGTTCGCCATCATCGCCGATCAGATCTTGCCCTGCGGACATCATGTACGCAACCGCCAGCCGGCTCGGTAGCCGGAAGGTGCCATCCATGAGCCTGCGGGCAATCTCCGCCTCGACCTGGTCGGCGGCCATGCCACGATGCAGCAGCTCGGTGCGCCGCATCTCCATCGGCATGATGGTGGCGGCGGCCTCCTCGTCGAAGCACTCCGGCTCGAGTGAAGCGGGCCAGCTCCGATTCACCAGGCAGACCACGGCGGTGGAACCCGAGTCGGCCACGATCCAGCCCGTCGCGGACCAGACGTAGATCCGCGCCGACGCGGAAACGGAGGCCGGCGCCGCACTCCGGGCGAGGGCGATCTCCCGGTCCCGTGGCATCAGGGCCCGCGGTCCGGGCCGACCCGCTCCGGCGGTCTGGGCGGAGGCGGAAGAGGCGAGGCTGAGGGCGAGCAGGGCGAGGACGATAGGGCGCATGGGAATCGGGGTAGGGGTTGGGCCGTCGGGCGGTCGGTCTGCACACTAGTGGCTGGGCGGGTGGGAAAGGTTGCGCGCGGCGACTCGGCGAGCCGAAGGTCGCGAATAGGAGGGCCGCCACGCCACGGTGGGGGAGGGTCGGAAGGCGCCTTAGGGGGTGTCAGGAATTCTGTGTATGAGCCGGTGTCATACGCTGGTCGGGACCCGGGCACCGAAGAGCAAGGTGATATGCTGCATCGCGACCTGCCAGTCCTTGGGCGCCCCCAGCCGGACCACCGCGTTCTGGAGCGCCAGGTAGAGCAGTTTGCTGGCGGCCTCATCCGTGGGGAAGTGGCCCCTGACCTTCAGGCTCTTGCGCAGCAGCATGTGCAGGCTCTCGATCGCGTTGGTCGAATAGAGCAGCCGGCGCACCGCGATCGGGTAGACCAGGGCCGGGGCGAGGCGCTCCCAGTGCCGCTGCCACAGCGGGACGATCTGCGGGTATTTCTGCCCGAGCGGGCTGGCCTCGAGCGTGGCGAGCGCGGTCCGCGCGGCGGCTTCGCGCGGCGCCTGATAGATCGCCCGCAGCTGCGTGGCCACCTGCTTGCGCTCCTTCCAGTTCACATACTGGAGGCTCTGGCGGACCAGATGCACCACGCACTGGTGAATCACCGTCTGCGGGAAGACCGCCGCGATCGCCGCCGGGAAGCCGGTGAGCCCATCGATCATCGCAATCAGGATGTCCCGCACCCCGCGGCCCTGCAGCTCGCCCATCACCCGCTGCCAGAAGGCCGCCCCTTCCGTCTGCGCCAGCCAGAAGCCCAGGATTTCCTTGCGCCCGCTGGGCAGAATCCCCAGGGCCAGGTAGACGGCCTTGTGCTGGACCAGCCCCTCGTCCCGGATCTTCACCCGCAGCGCATCGAACACCACCGCCACGTACACCGGCTCCAGCGGCCGCTGCTGCCAGGCGGCCAGCGCTGGCAGCACCTCGTCGGTCACCGCCGTGATCAGATCGGGGGACACCGGCACCTGGTAACACTCTTCCAAGTGGGCCTGGAGCTCGCGCGTGGTCAGGCCCCGCGCATAGAGCGACAGCACCTTCTGATCGAAGCCGGGCAGCCGCCGCACCCCCTTCGGCACCAGCTGCGGCACAAACGTACTGGCCCGATCGCGGGGAATCGCCAGCGGCAGCGTGCCCTCGTCCGTCAGCACCGTCTTGGGCGTCGTCCCATTGCGGGCATTGGTCGCCCCCGCCGGCCGCCCCTCCCCCTCCGGGTACCCCAGGTGCTGGGTCAGCTCCGCCCGCAGCACGCGCTCGACCAGCGCCTTCTTCAGATCCCGAAATACTTCCTCCAGCTGCTCCGGAGTCCGCACGCCCTCCACCAGGGCATCCAGCGAGGCCTCCGTCAGTCCCTCTGGGAGCTGCCGCTTCTGAGCCATAACCCCTCCTCCTCATGGGATATGGCGCATACACAGAATTTCCGACAGGCCCGCGCCTTAGGTGCGAGACGGGGGCTCGCCCTGCCGCCCGCACCTTCAGCGCCTGGAGATCCTTCCCCTCCGTGGCGGCCCGACCGACCAGCCGCGGTCTTCAGCGCCGGGAGACCCTTCCCCTCCGTGACGGCCCGAATAGCCAAACGCGCACTCAGCCTCTCCGCGGTCCGTCGCCCAATCGCCCAGCCACCACGCTGGCGTTCCCCCCCGCGGGGCCCCATCTTCACCCCCCATGTCCCTCCCCGCCCGTCTGACCGAGTCGCTCGCCGACCGCTACCGCCTCGAATCCGAACTGGGTCAGGGCGGCATGGCCACCGTCTACCTCGCCCAGGACATCAAACACGACCGGCGGGTGGCGGTGAAGGTCCTCCGCCCCGAGCTGGCCGCCGTGATCGGCGCCGAGCGGTTCCTCGCCGAGATCAAGACCACCGCCAACCTGCAGCACCCGCACATCCTCTCATTGTTCGATAGCGGCGAGGCGGCCGGGACGGTGTTCTACGTCATGCCCTACGTGGAGGGCGAAAGCCTCCGCGACCGGCTGGCGCGGGAGCAGCAGCTCCCGGTGGACGAGGCGGTGCGGATCGCACGGGAAGTGGCCGACGCGCTGCACTACGCCCACGGGCACGGCGTCATCCACCGCGACATCAAGCCCGAAAACATCCTGCTCCACGGCGGCCACGCGCTGGTGGCGGACTTCGGTATCGCCCTGGCGGTGAGCCGGAGCGAGGGTGGCAGCCGGATGACCGAGACCGGCATGAGTCTCGGCACGCCCCACTACATGAGCCCGGAGCAGGCCATGGGTGAGCGGGAGATCACCGCCCGCTCCGATGTCTATGCGCTGGGCTGCGTGCTGTACGAGATGCTGACCGGCGAGCCGCCCTTCACCGGGGCGAGCGCCCAGGCCATCGTGGCACGGGTGGTCACCGAGAGCCCGCGTTCCCTCACCTCCCAGCGCCACACGGTGCCACCGGAGGTCGAGGGAGCGGTGTTCACAGCGCTGGAGAAGCTGCCGGCGGACCGCTACTCTACCGCGGCGGAGTTTTCGGCCGCGCTGCTGGGCCAGGGACCCACCAAGGCCACCCGGGCAATAGGCGCCGCCAAGCCGGCGAGCCCGGCAGCTCGGCGCAACGTGGCCATCGCCGGCGCAGTCGCAGCCGTGGCCACGGTGCTGGCCCTCTGGGGCTGGCTCCGGCCGGAGCCGCCCCCGCCGGTCCGCCGGTACAGCATGGGGATCCCCCCCACCCAGTCCATGCAGCAGACCGTCCTGGGAATCAACCTCGCCCTCTCCCCGGACGGGAACCAGCTGGTCTATCTCGGGCCCGGTGACGGCGGCGGGCAACTCTGGCTCAGGGATCGGGACAAGCTGGACGCCACGCCCATCGCCGGCACCAGCGGCGCCCTCAACCCGTTCTTCTCTCCGGATGGGAAGCAGATCGCCTTTTCCACCGGCGCGGTGTTCGACCTCAAGGTCATCCCGGTGGGCGGTGGGCCGGCGGTGACCATAGTGCAGCCGGGCCCGGGATCGGGCGGCGGCGCGGCGTGGAGTACCGACGGCTGGATCTACTACGACACGCCGGTGGGTCTGGCCCGAATCCGGAGCGACGGCGGCGAATCCGAGCCGTTCCTGGCCTATGACAGCACCAACGGGGAGGTGGGCCACGCCTGGCCGGACGTCCTGCCCGGCGGGAAGACGGTGCTGCTCCGCTCCCGGCGGAACCTCGAGCCCGATGACTTCGATCTCGTCGCGGTGGACGTCGCCACCCGGCGGCGCAAGGTGCTGACCAAGGGCCTGATGGCCCGGTATGTGGCGCCTGGATACATCGCCTTCGTCCGCGCCGACGGCGCGCTGATGGCCGCACCTTTCGATGCCAACAAGCTGACGCTGACCGGACCGGCGGTGCCGCTGCTGGAAGGGGTGATGACCAAGACCTTCGGGTCGGTGGACCTGGCCATCTCCCCGGAGGGCACGCTGGCCTACGCCCCCGGCGCGGCCGAGGCCTCCGAGGGCATCGCCGAGCTGGTCTGGGTGGAGCGGGACGGCGCCACCCGGACCGTGCTGCCCCCGCTCCGGTTCACGCCGTCGGGCAATCGCAGCATTGCGCTCTCCCCCGACGGAACCCGGCTGGCGGCTGACGTACTGGGATCCCGCGGGCCCGACATCCGGGTCAAGCAGCTGCCCACGGGACCGTTCATCCGACTCACCTTCGACGGCACCCAGAATTTCCGCCCCAGTTGGACCCCCGACGGCAAGTCGGTGATCTTTATTTCGAACCGGGACAGCGCGCCACTCAGCGTCTGGCGGCAGCAGGCCGACGGCGCCCGGCCGGTCGAACTGCTGCTCCGCGGTCCCCCCACCGGCATCAATGAGGCGATCCTCTCGCGCGACAGTAAGTGGCTCCTGTATCGGACCATCGAGACCAACAACCGCAACGTCTACGCGGTCCGCATGGGAGCGGACACCACCAGGGTCCCGCTCCTCGTCAGCCGGTTCAACGAGGTGGGCATCGCCCTCTCTCCCGACAGCCGGTGGCTGGCCTACACCTCGGACGAGTCGGGACGGGACGAGGTCTACGTCCGGCCCTTCCCCGACGTCAACTCCGGCCGGTGGCAGATCACCAGCGGCGGCGGCAGCGCCCCAGGCTGGGCCCACAGCGGCCGGGAACTCTTCTTCCAGGGGCCGGCCAACGAACTGATGGTCACCGCAGTGCGGACCTCGCCGAGCTTCCAGCCGGACGAACCGCGCCAGCTCATCGCGCCCCAGGCCCAGGTCATGCCCTCCAACGTGGTCCCCAACTACGCCATCACCCCCGACGACAAGCGGTTCCTGATGGTCCGCCTGGGCTCGGCGACCGCCGCGCCCGGGGCGGGCCAGCTGGTGGTGGTGGACAACTGGCTACGGGAATTTCGGGGGAAGGTGAAGGGGAGGTAGGCGGTTGGGCGGTTGGGCGTGCAGAAGGTAGCGGCGGAAGGCGGGTTTGCGACGAGAAGGGACGCCGCGGGGGGAGAGGGTCGGAAGGCGCGTAGGCGCGAGACGGACCAACCCACCCGGGCACCCGCGCCTCCAGCGCCTGGAGACCCTCTCCCTCCGTGGCGGCCCGATCCGGATTGGCCACTCCGCGGCCTCGCAAATCCGAAGGGGCCGCTACCCCACCAGCCGTTCGATCGCCGACGCGAGATCGGGCTTCAGCTTGAGGATCGACAGCACCGGATCCTCCTTCAGCTTCTTCATGCGGGCCGGCGCGGTCTTGATGGTGTAGCGCTTCGGATCCAGCTTCGCCCCAACCTCCTTCCACAACAGCGGCATGGACACCGGCGCCCCCGGCTCGGGCCGCACACAGAACGGGGCCGCGATCAGCTGCCCGCGACGGTTCTGTAGATAATCGAGATACACCTTGGCACCCCGGCTCCGGATCGTGCGGGTGATGGTGGCAATCTTGCCGTGGTCGCGGATCACCAGCCGGGCGAGCAGCTCCCCCAGGTTCTTTGTCTCCTCCCACGTGCACTGCCCGCCCAGCGGGATCATGACGTGGAGCCCGCTCTTCCCCGTGGTCTTGATGAACACCGGGAGCCCGGCGTCGTCGCACAGCTGGTGCAGCGCCTTCGCGATGGTGATCACGTCGCTGAACGGCGCCTCCTTGGGGTCCAGGTCCACCACGCACCAGTCGGGCTGCTCCAGCGACCCCACCCGACTGGGCCACAGGTGCAACGGGATCGAGCCGAGATTGGCCAGGAAGAGCAGCGTGTCCAGGTCGTCGCAGACGATGTAGCGGATCTCCCGCCCCGCGTCCTCGCTCCAGATCGGCTCGGTGCGCACCCAGTCCGGTGTGGACGGCGGCGCGTCCTTCTGGTAGAACGACTTGCCGTCGATGCCGTCCGGGTAGCGGGTCAGCACCACCGGCCGGTCGCGGAGATACGGCAGCAGCCAGGGGGAGATGGCGCGGTAATATTCGACCAGATCGCCCTTGGTGTACTTGTCCTCCGGCCAGTAGGTCTTGGTCAGGTTGGTGAGGAGGACAGGGATGCGAGCGGGCGGCTCGGCGGTTAGGCGGTTCGGCGGTTGGGCGGCTGGGCGGTTCGCCGATTCGTCGGCTCGGCTCTTCGAACGGGAGCGCCGGGCAGGGGGAGGGTCGGAAGGCGCGTAGGTGCGCGGTGCCCGACCACCCAGCTCACCCGGAGGGCGCACCTCCGGCGCCTGAAGACCCTTCCCCTTCACGGCGCGACCCCGCTGCCCTTTTCCAGCCGAGCCGGGGTACGCCGAATCCGCGATGCACTCCTCCGGCGACTTGTCCTCCCGCCACCGGACGAATACCGGCTGCCGCAACAACCCTTCCTTGGTCCACTCCGTGAACCGGACCTCCACCACTCGACGCGGCTCCACCCAGGTCGAGCCCTTGGCATCGCCAGGGATGCCGATGGCAGGTGGCGTCTTTCTCCGCTCGGCCTCCAGCTCTTCCCGGAGCGCCTCCAGCTCCCTGTCGGTGAAGCCGCTCCCCACCCGGCCGCAGTAGCGGAGCCGGTCGTCCACGTAATGGCCCACATGGAACGCGCCGATCGCGGCCCGGCTCCCCTTGGGCGCGGTGAAGCCGATCACCGCCAGATCCGCGGTCTTGGCCGCGCGGAGCTTGAGCCAGGCGGGGGAGCGCCCGCTCCGGTAGGGCGAATCGGCCCGCTTGGCCACCAGACCCTCGAGCCCCATCCGTTCCACCTGCTCGTAGAACCCCTCGCCCTCCTGCTCGACATGATCGAGGTAGCGCACCGCCCCCACCGCCGGCACGATCTGTTGCAGCAGTGCCTTCCGCTTGAGGAGCGGTAGCGCGCGGAGATCGTACGGCCCAAGCGCCAGCAGGTCGAAGGCGAAGAACGACACCGGCAGCTCCACCTCGGCCCGCCTGACATCGATGGGTCGGCTGATGCGGGCCCGCTGCTGCAGCCGGCCGAAGTTGGGGCGGCCGGCCTCGTCCAGCGCCACGACTTCGCCGTCAATCAGCACGTGAGAGAAGGGCAGCGCGGAAATGGAGCGGGCGAGTTCGGGAAAGCTCCGGGTGAGGTCGTTGCCGTTCCTGCTCCGGAGCCGGACCTCGGCGCCGTCCTTCTCCGCCAGGATGCGGTAGCCGTCCATCTTGAGTTCGAAGATCCAGCCCGGCTTGCTGAAGGGAGCGTCAGCGGTCTCGCAGAGCATCAGCTCCACGCCGACGGCGGAGACGGCGCGCTTCACCGCCTCTTTCGGCAGGGTGGCGAGGAGCGGGGTCTCGATGTCCTTGCCGGATTTCACGTCTTCCACCAGCCGGCCGGAAAGGACCGAGCCCTCCGGCACCGGCCGGCCGCCGGGCGTGTGGTAGCTGTCGCGCTCCTTGATGAGCAGCCACTCCCGGTCGCCCTTCTTGAGCTTCACCAGGGTCCAGTTGCCGTGGAGTTTGTAGCCATCCAGCCGGAAGAGCAGCTTGCCCTTGCGGAGCCCCTCGACCGGGTCCTCGATCGCGGTCCAGCGGCCGCGGTCCCAGAGGATCACCCCGCCGGCACCGTAGTTCCCCTCGGGAATCACGCCCTCGAAGTCGCCGTACTCGATGGGATGGTCCTCCACCAGCACGGCGAGCCGCTTGTCCGCCATATCATAGGAAGGGCCCTTGGGAACGGCCCAGGAGCGCAGCACCCCATCCATCTCCAGGCGCAGGTCGAAATGCAGATGGCGGGCGGCATGCTTGTGGATCACAAAGAGACGCCCCGAGCCACCGGACACGGCGCCGGTGGGCTCCGGGGTGCGGTCGAGGCTCCGCTTCTCTCGGTAGGTGGCGAGCAGGTCTCGCCCGCTGGGGTTGTTTGGCAAGTTGTTACCAGTATGCAACTTGGAGCCCGAGACCTCAAGTAACTCCCTTGCGCCGGTCCCGGCGGGTTCATATAGTAGGCGTCCCCTCCTCCTGCTGGTAGAGTGCCCCATGGCAGCACGTTCCATCGGCTCAGCGACGATCTCCTTCGGGCTGGTCTCGGTGCCGGTCAACCTGTATTCCTCCAGCGAGTCCGCCGCGAGCATCTCCTTCAACATGGTGCACAAGAGCTGTGGTACCCGGCTCAAGCAGCAGTACACCTGTCCCAAGGACAACGTGGTGGTGGAGAAGGACGACATCGCCAAGGGCTACGAGTTCTCCAAGGGGCAGTACGTGCTGTTCAGCCCGGAGGAGCTCAAGGCGCTGGACGAGAAGGCCAACAACGCCATCGAGATCAACGAATTCGTGCCGCTGGACCAGGTGGACCGGGTCTACCTGGAGAAGGCCTACTACCTGGGGCCTGACAAGGGCGGAGACCGCGCCTACCAGCTGCTCACCCGGGCGCTCGCGGAGACGGGGCGGGCCGGCGTGGGGCAGTACGCGGCGCGCGGCAAGCAGAACCTGGTGCTGGTGCGGCCTTTGGGAGATGTGCTGGTGATGGAACAGCTGCACTACGAGGGGGAGCTGCGCTCGTCCAAGGAGGTGCCGCTGCCGGAGACCACGGTCAAGGACGCGGAACTCAAGCTGGCCTGCCAGCTCATCCAGCAGAGTTCGGTGGACACCTTCGATGCCTCCCGCTACGAGGACAAGGTGCGGGCCCGCGTGCTTGAGGCCATCCAGGCCAAGGTGGACGGGCAGGAGATCGTGTCCGAGGCGCCGGCGGCGGAGGAGCACAAGATCGTGGACCTGATGGAGGCGCTGAAGGCGAGTCTCAGCAAGTCGGGCCACGGCGGCAGCGACAAGAAGCCGGCGCTCAAGATCGTCAAGCCTGACGCCAAAGCGAAGAAGACCAAGAAGGCGGCGCGCGGCTGAAGGCGTACTCAACGGCGGATGTGGCCCGGCTGCTCGGGCTCACCCCGCGGCAGGTCAGGTCGCTCGCGCGGGGCGGCTTCCTGCTGCCCACGCGCGGCCCCCGCAATACCTACCGCTTCTCCTTCCAGGACCTGGTCCTGCTCCGGACCGCCAAGTCGCTGAGCGATGCCCGGGTGCCGGCCCGCCGAGTCAGGCGGGCGCTCCGCGAGCTGGCGCGCACCCTGCCCCGCGGCCGGCAGCTCTCCGAGGTGCGGCTCCAGGCCGATGCCCAGCGCGTGGTGGTGCGGGACCGGGACCAGCTGTGGCAGCCGGAATCGGGGCAGCTGATCTTCGACTGGACGGTGGCCCCGCTGGCGACGCGGGCGGCGCCGATCGCCAGGCGGCACGCCCGCCGGGTGATGGAGCGGGACGCGGAGCACTCCAGCGATGAGTGGTTCGACCTGGGGCTGGACCTGGAGGCGGTGGATCTGGGGGAAGCGCTGGTGGCCTATGCCAAGGCGCTGGAGCGGGAGCCGGAGCATGCGGACGCCCACGTGAACCTGGGCCGGCTGCTGCAGATGGTGGGAGAGATGGAGCAGGCGGCCAATCACTACCGGGAGGCGCTCCGCCACGCGCCGACCCACGCCACCGCCGCCTTCAACCTGGGCACGCTGCTCGAGGACCAGGGCAAGCTGCCCGCCGCCATCGCCGCCTACGAGCGCGCCATCGCCATTGATAACCGGCTGGCGGATGCGCACTTCAATCTGTCGCGGCTGTACGAAAAGGCCGGAAAGAAGCAGGCGGCGTTCCAGCACCTGAGGACCTATCGCGAGCTGGTGGTGGGGTAGCGGTTGGGTGGGTGGGGGTGTAGGTGCGTGGTGCGTGGGTGGGCGAAGGGCACCCGGGGTTCCGCGTCGGCCGTCGGGCCGCAAGGGACAGGTGAGACCGCCTAGCGGCGCCTCCGGCCTCGCTCCACCCCGGATGCCCTTCGCCCACCTGCGCTGGATCGTCCCCATCGTCCCCATCGCCCCAACCGCCTGACCGCCCAACCGCCTGACCGCCTGACCGCCTGACCGCCTGAACCTCGAAAGGACGCCCCACAATGAAAGTCCTCGCCGGCACCAGCGGCTGGTCGTTCAAGGAGTGGAAGGGCGGGTTCTATCCCAAGGGCCTGCCCGACGACCAGATGCTGACCAGCTACGCCAGCCGCCTGCCGACGGTGGAGGTGAACAACACGTTCTACCGGATGCCCAAGGAGAACGTGCTGCTGGGGTGGGCGGAGGCGGTACCCGAGGGGTTCAAGTTCTCGGTCAAGGCGTCGCAGCGGATCACCCACCACGCCCGGCTCAAGGACGTGGCGGACAACCTGCAGTATTTCCTGCGGGTCTGTTCCTCACTGGGGGAGCGGCGCGGGCCATCGCTCTTTCAGCTTCCGCCCAACCTCAAGGCTGACCTGCCGCTCCTCACCGACTTCCTGGCGCTGCTGCCCCACGGCTGGCGGGCCACCATGGAGTTTCGTCACCCGACCTGGTTCACCGACCCGGTCTATGATGCGCTCCGCGCGAAGGACGTGGCCATGACCATCGCCGAGCAGGATGATTTCGAGGTCCCGGTGGTGGCCACGGCGACGTGGGGCTATCTCCGCCTGCATCGCTCCAGCTACGACGAGGCCCGGCTCAAGCACTGGGCGGCGGAGATCCGGAAACAGCCGTGGCAGGAGGCGTTCGTGTACTTCAAGCACGAGGGCGAGGGAAGCGGGCCGGAGGTGGCGGAGGCGTTTGGGCGATTGGGCGATTAGGCGATTGGGCGATTGGGCGATTGGGCGATTGATGGGGGGGGGCGCTCCGGTCATTGCGATGAGGCCCCGCAGGGGCCGAGGAAGCAATCCCTTCCGGTGTTCACTCCGGGGTTGCTGCGCCGCTCCGAGGCCTCGCAATGACGCAGCCGATCGACGCGGGCCCCCCGGGGGCGCACAGCCACCCGCATCCCTTCGGCGGCCCTCTGCGCCTCTGTGGTCAGCCACGCCACACGTGTGCGCTCGCCCATGCTCGCTCTCGACTCGAATCGCCCAATCGCCTGATACCAGCTCACCCCCTCAGGCCGTCTGCGGCTCCCGCACCCGGATGGGCAGGGTGACCATGGTCTTGCCGGCCCATTGGAGCCGGGTCTGCAGCGCCAGTGCGGTACCGTTGTGCAGCCAGCGCTGCCACCACCGTTCACGCGGAAAGATGAGCTTGCCGGCAAAGAACGTGGCGTGGGGAAACTCCCGGCTGAGCTCCAGG
>CAVOGH010000009.1:0-16079 GCA_963695185.1 uncultured Gemmatimonadales bacterium
GGCGTGTTGTAGGCGACTCGGCGACTCGCGCTCGGAGTTCGGGTTACGGTGGCTCCGGAAACTGCCTGGACCCTGGCTCCCCCCTTCGGTACTCCCGGAAGAACTCCCAAATCAGCCGCGTCGCGTCAAGGCCCGGAGTCATCCGCCCGGCCACCCACGCGGGGAACGGCTTGCCGCCCGGCCACTGGTGGCCACCTCCCTGGATGGTGTATAGCACCACCGCCCTGCCGTCGGCACAGCCGCGGTATTCGCGGCGGCCCACATCCGGCGCCAGCACCGAGTCGGTGGCGGTTTCCAGGCAGCGGTTCCTCGTGGCCCAATGCGCCATGAAGCCGGGAATGTTCGGAAATGGCCTGGGGTTGAGCCATGAGGTTCCGGCGCCCTCGTACGCCACCAGCGGATCGGCCGTCCCATGAAAGGCGATGACCGGGACCGGGCGCGGGTCGGTGCACCAGCTCCAGGGCAACGCGTGGGCCGCCGCGACCATGCCGATCGCCGCGATCCGATCCGAGAGCGTGCACGACAGCGCGAAGGCCATGCCGCCACCATTGGAGAACCCGTCGGCATAGATGCGCGCCGGGTCGATGTGGTAGCGCGCCGACAGCGAGTCGATCAGGTCCGCGATGAACCGGGCGTCCGCCGTGACGATGGGCCCCGGCTCGGCGAGCCAGACCCGGAACGGCAGCGGGCCGGTACCGCTCTGATCCAGCGTTGTTCCCGACGGGTAGACGACGATGAATCCCTGCTGGTCGGCCAGGCGGTCCCACCGGGTGGCGGCCTCCTGGGTGGCCGGCCAGATGGCAGCGCCGTGGAGGCTGATGACCAGCGGTACCGGCCGGCTGGGGTCGTAGCGCGACGAGACGTGAAGCAGGTACTCCCGCTGCTGGCCGGAGGAGAGGATGCTGCCGCTGATACGGTTGGGGGCGTACCAGGACATCAGGGCAAAGAAGGACACCACCCCGCCCAGTGTCAGGATCACTGGCAGGGCGATGACACCCAGCACCACCCGGAAGACAGTCTTCCTGTTCATTATCCGGCGGGTTCCTCAGACGTATCGCCTGACCCGGGTGAGGTAGGTCGTGTAGCTCTCCCCGAACTTCTCGGAGAGATACCGCTCCTCCGGCAGCACGGCGATGAAGTGCACGACCAGGAGCGCTGGCAAGGCGAACAGCGAGATCCACAGGTTGCTCAGCGCCACACCGAGGCCGATCTGGAAAATGGTGACGCCCACGTACATCGGATTGCGGGTGAAGAGGTAGGGCCCGCCGAAGATCAGTTCGGGCGTGGGCTTCCAGGGCATCGGGTTCTGGCCGGTCCGGAAGAAGTGCACTCGCGCCCAGATAACGAGGCCCAGGCCAACAACCAGCAGCAGGATACCGGCGACGGCGCTGATCGCCCGGCTACCCGGGACGTGGGCCGGCAGCACCCAGTGGTGCAGTGCCACCCCCAGGAAGATGCCGGCGACGAAAACCAGCGGCGGGGGGATGCGCACGCGGGCGCCCCGTTCTTCGGCATCAGGTTGAGGCATACGATCTCCGGGGGCTGGAGGTGAAGGCCCCTGTCGAAGCCGCCAATGGATCCTGAGGGCCGCTCAGCGCACCGGCCCAAGGTACTTGTCCAGCCATGCCAGCGCTTCACCAATCAGCTGCGGCCGCGGCACGTCATGGCCGCCCTCATGCACCACCCATTTCTTGTCAGCCGTGAGCCCCGCCACGTACAGCACCGCCGTCTTGACCGCGGCTCGATGGCCGGGATGATCCCGCCCAGAGCGGCGGTGACCTCGGCGGCGTGACTCATCGTGTCGCGTTCGCGTTCTTGAACCAGTTGAGGGTGACCACGAAGGGCGGGGCGCGTTCAAGCTAACGGCCGAGCCGGTGGGGGCGCCAGCACGAGAACGCGCCTGCCGGTGGGTTGGCAGGGGCGTCTCAGGTATCCGATGATTGAACTCGGCGCCACCAGTCACTGGCTTCAGGTGGGGCCTGTCGGGGGGCGACAGTACCTGGACGTCCTCGAGTCGGCCCGGCCCGACTCCGGCCCCGCGCCCCAGCCCGCCTGATCGAGTTCGGCGGTGAGGGCTCGCCATTCGGTGGGGTAAACATTGGAGGCAAAGAGCCAGACGCATCGCGCCGTGAGGGCCTCGATTCTTCGTCGCTCGGCGACGGCCCAGCGAGGCTCCACGTTACCGGCATCGCGAAACGTCACCTTCAATCCGCTCGGCCCGCCGAAGAGTTCCACCCCGCGCTCGGTGGTCCACTGCGACAACGCCAGGCTCTTCGCCGACAGCTCCGCCGTCCACGGCCCGTTGTGAAAGAGCTCCTGCCCCGGACTTCGCACAGCGACCATCTGTCGGGTTCGATCGCGGCCCACCTGGCTGTTCCAGTCGGTCTGATACCAGAGCCAGGCCGGAGCCGCCCGAGCAAATACATAGATCGGCTCCGCGTGATCCTGCCGGTGGGCCTTCAGGTAGGCGAGGGGCGCTTTCGGATTCTGACGGACAATCCTGTCGTGGTGCCGGATCCGCCATGCACTCCAGAGACCCAGGACAACCGCGGCCGCGGTCAGGATGGCGGGGGCCCGCCAACCGGGCTTGGGAATCTGCCGGGCCAGCCAGTCAACCGAGCCGCCGAAGCCGATCAGGAACAGTGGCGCGGCGAACAGCCAGGTGCGGCTGGAGATCGGGTAGGTTCGAGTGACAGCGAGGCCCACGGCCAAGGCGACCGATCCGAACAGGACCAGCGCGGAGCGAGGGGCCTTTCGCGCGAGCACCGCAGCGCCCGCCCACGCCACCAGGGCAAAAGCGATCCCGGGCAGCCCGGGGCGTTCGGAGTTGGGGGTGACGACCGAGCCGGTGACGATCCCGAGCTTGGCAAGCGACTCGAGTGGCTGGGAGACCGCCAGGAACTGACTCGCCCAGAAGGTGCTCATGAAGGCGGTGAGATCGGGAGACCGACCGGCTGCGGCGGTCACCCCGGCGACCATCGCTGCGACGCCCCCGAGCCCAACCAGGACTGGAAGTCGCCGGTGCTGGAGCGCGATCGGCAGCAGGGCCAGTCCGGTAGCGCCGCTGACCAGCACAGAGGGGAACGACAGGATCGCGCCGACCGCCGCGACCACTCCCCAGTAGACCCACTGGCGGAGGGGCGAGGGGTGTTCGATAATCCGGATGGCCAACAAGATGATGGCCAGGCCGACGGCGGTGTCGCTACTGTAGGGTTTTACCTCGTTGGCGCTGAGGAGCAGGGACGGTGACACTGTGGCACCGATGACGACGACCGCGGCGGCGGCTCGGGACAATGTGCGGCGGGCGAGTATCGCCAGGAGAATGAGCATGGTGATGCCGCTCAGCATCGGCAGCAGCCGCAGCGCCCGCTCGCCGGGCCCGAAGCACTCGAGGGCCAACCACTCGATGCCGATGAAGCCGACCGGCGCCATCTGGCCGAATTCGAGGGGCTCCGCCAGCTGGCTGAATCCGCGGGTTCCGATCGCGAGCGTCAACATCTGTTCGTCCACCCAGAGTGGAGGCTGGCGCCAGTATTGATGGAACCGGGCGGCGATGCCAATTATCAAGGCCGCTCCGGCAAGGCACTCAGGCAGCCGGTCGGCTAGCCCCCGGAACGATCTCAACGATGACTTGGCACCCATGCAGACCCCTTTGTCGACGACACCGAATTCGAGCCGTGTAGGTCAATTGACTGCCGTTACCGGGAGGCCCCTTTGAAGTGGTTCGACGGGACCGGAGTTGTCCTGGCGGTGCTCACCGCCCTCTCAGCCTGCGGGGAGCCGACCGCGGACCCGGGCCGACAGGCGGAGGCCCCGATGGGCTGGCCGTATCATGGATATGACCCTGGGGGCAGCCGATCCTCCCCGATCGCCGATCTGACGCCTGGAAACGTCCACCGGCTCCGCCCCGCCTGGGTGTGGGAGACTCGACAGGATCATGTCCGCGACCAGGCGGGTCGGCGACTGGCCAGCCCGCTCCGCTTCGAGGCCACTTCGCTGGTGTTTGACGACACCCTTTTCCTGGTGACTCCGCTGCACCGAGCGGTGGCGCTCGACGCAACGACTGGCCGACAGATCTGGCAGTTCGACCCCGACACCTGGCGCGAGGCGGGTGCGCCCACCCGGCTCAATGTGACTCATCGAGGCGTGAGTGTCTGGTCGGGCCCTCGAGGACGCCGGGTCTTCCTTGCTACCGGACGATTCCTCTACGCGCTCGACGCCGCCACCGGGGAGCCGCTGGCGGACTTCGGCGCCAATGGGAGGGTCGACCTTACCGCGGGCTTGAGCAGGGCCGTCAACCCGGCTCACTACGGGAACACCTCGCCCCCGGCGCTGCTCGACTCCCTGGTCATTGTCGGCAGCGCTGTCGGGGACGGAATCACCTACCGGGGCGATCCGCCTGGCGACGTGCAAGCTTTCGATGTGATCACTGGAAAGCAAGTATGGCGCTGGTCGCCGGTGCCCGCCGCAGGAGAGCCCGGAGCCGACACCTGGCCTCCTAACGCATCCGCGGAGGCGGGCCACACCAATGTCTGGGCCCCGATGACGGTCGACGCCGAGCGAGGTCTGGTATTTCTTCCGGTGAGCACGCCCAGCGATGACTGGTACGGGGGCGAGCGCCACGGCGCGAACCTCTATGCGGAATCGTTGGTGTGTCTGGACGGTCGCACCGGGAAACGGCGGTGGCATTTCCAGACGGTGCATCACGGCCTCTGGGACTACGACCTCGCCTCCCAGCCCACTCTGATTCAGGTGCGTCGAGAGGACCGCACCATTGACGCGGTGGCCGTGGCCGGCAAGACAGGATTCCTCTACGCCTTTGAGCGGGAGTCCGGGATCCCTCTGTGGCCCATCGAAGAGCGGCCAGTCCCTGCGAGCGACGTCCCTGGAGAGCTGGCCTCGCCGACGCAACCGTACCCGACCAAGCCGGCGCCCTTCGCCTCTCAGGGTTTCGAGCTGGAGGATCTGGTGGACTTCACCCCGGCCATCCGGGCGCTGGCGCTCGAGCGGGTCCGGGGCCGTCGCCTCGGTCCCATGTTCACCCCTCCTTCGATCGAGGGCACGATTGTCAGGCCGGGGTGGATCGGAGGGGCCGGATGGGGAGCGGTCGCGTTCGATGCGTCTACCAGGACCCTGTACGTCAAGGGAACGAATCGAGCCAACCTGGGCCTCCTGGTCGAGATTCCCCCGGGCCGATCCGAGCAGCAGGGGGCATTCATCCTCGACCCCACCATCGTCCCTCGGTCGGGGTACCATTTTGTGCTTCCGGCCGTCCGCCGCTGGTTCGGAGCCGACGTCCGCCCGGTGGAGGTTCCCGTCGGCAAGCCGCCCTACGGAACCCTGACCGCGATCAACATGGATTCCGGCGAGCACCTGTGGCAGATCACCCTCGGCGATACCCCGGCCATCCGGAATCACCCGTCGCTCCGGCATCTCCGCCTGCCTCCACTAGGCGTGGCCGGGCCACCCGGGGCGATCGTCACGGCGGGAGGCTTGCTATTCATTACTGGCGGCGGCAGGGTACTCTACGCCTTGGACAAGACCAGCGGCAAGACCCTCTGGTCGTCCGACCTCGGACTCGAGGGCTTCTCGGTGCCTTCGATATACCGAGCCTCCGACGGTCGGACCTACGTCGTCGTCGCCGCCGGAGTCGGCCTCAAGGCCCGGTTGACCGCCTTTACCATGGATCCACCATGAGCGTTCGCGTTGGATTGCTCGTTGCCGGTGGCGGTGTCATCCTCGCCGCCGGGTTCGCCGCCGGTCACGGCTGGCGGGGCTCGGCCCTCACCGCACCCGAAGAGGTGGTACTCAACGACGAGTGGCGCCGAATGCCCGGCGGACCGATCGCCCGATACGAGCCCGCCGCCGTGGTCGTAGGCGGCACGCTGTACGCGTTGGGGGGGTTCATGAACCAGCGCATCCAGGCCACCCCGAAGGTCGACGTGTGGGACGCAGCGAGCCGCTCGTGGTCTTCTCGGAACGACATGCCGATCCCCACCACCCATTGGATGCCGGCGCATCTGGGCGACACCCTCTGGTTTGCCGGCGGATTCACCGGCGACCATCCGGGGCCGGGAACCAACCGAGTCTGGGCCTACGACCTGACTCGGGATACCTGGCACGAAGGGCCGTCACTCCCTGCGGTGCGGGGAGGTGGTGTGCTCGTGGTCGTTGACAGCGCCCTCCATTACATCTCCGGCTACGGAGGAGACCGCCAGCACGCGGTGGGTGACCATTGGCGACTCGACCTTCGAGCACTTGGCGCAGGGAGCACCTGGCAACCCCGCGCCCGGCTCCCCCGGCCACGGGGTCATGCATCCAGCGTCGTGCTGGGTGGCTGCATCTATTTCATCGGCGGCGTCATTCGTCACGACCCGGTCCAAATCGACGTCGCGATGGTTGATCGGTACGATATCGCCAAGGACCGCTGGGAGGTCGTCGCCGATTTGCCCCGGGCACGATCCCACACCGAGGCGGCCACCTTCACGCGCGACGGCCTGATCTACGTGGCGGGGGGGCGATCCCTTCCAACGGGAGCCCGAAGCGTGGGCGATATCGTGGTCTACGATCCCGAGGTGAACCAGTGGATGTTCGACCGAAGGTTGCCGGTCGGTCTCCTCGCGCCGATTGCCTTGCCAATCGGCGACAGGTTGATCCTTGGCCTCGGCGCGATTGAAGGCCTGGGCCTCGACTCGGCTCGATTCTGGTCGGCCCCGGTACGTTGGGACCGGATTCACGGCACGCCGTTGCCGATCGCGATCGACAAGGCGGCCGCTGGGGCGATCGGCAATCGGCTGTATCTGGTCGGCCGCGCCGACGATTCGACCGTGCCACCCTATCACCTGGGGACCAACGAATGGGAGCAGCCAGTCGCTAGGCGCCCCGCCCTTGGGTCCTCCCATGCGGCCGAGGTGCTCGGCGACAGACTCTACCTCCTGGGTGGCTCGCATCTGGCGCTCGGGGTGCTCCAGATCTTCGACCCCAGCGTGGACCAGTGGAGTTTCGGCGCCGACCTCCCGTTTCGAGCGGCCGGGAGTGCTTCCGCCGCCATTGACGGGCAATTGTTCGTGGGCGGTGGCATCGATCGGAAGGTGACGGTGGGAAAGGCCGCGCGCTACGATCCTGGTTCCGATCGGTGGGTGACGGTGGCGCCGATGCCGCTTCCTCGGGGTTTCGCCGGGTCTGGAACCGATGGGCGGCGCTGGTATGTCTTCGGTGGTCGGGGCCGCGGCGCCGCCAGCGACAGTCTTGCCAGTGCGGTGTCCGACCAGGTCCAAGTCTACGATCCGAGGAGCGATCGATGGATCGTGAGCGGTCGGGATGCCGGGGCTCCCGCGCCGTTGCCCGAGCCGCGGACGGATCTGGGTCGGGCGGTGTACGCCAGAGGCGAATTCTGGTTGATCGGCGGCGGCACCACGGCCACCGGCAACGGTGCCTCTGCGCGGATCGACATTTACGACCCGGTCGCGAATCGCTGGCGCCGAGGGCCCGATCTCTCGGCGCCCCGTCGTGGCGCCTTTCCGGTGCTGGTGGGAAGGCGCATTTACGTCCTCGGCGGGCGAACCCCGAGCGACCGGTCCGAGTCAAGAGACCTGGAGATCATTGATGTGACCCGCTTCCCGCCGCCGAACTGAGGTCGGTGGCGGGGGACGGCCCCCCCCCCGAGGTGGGCTCACCGACGCGACGCTCGGAGGCGCCACGTTCCGGGCGGCCTCGCGGCGATTCGTTGTACGCCAACGTCCGAGGCTCGTCGCGAGGAGCTGCCCTCCAGGTAACCGAGGGTACTAGTTCCTGCGGTGACGTGGCTTCGCTACCTTCGGCTCGCCCAATCGTCGCCTACGGCCCCGCCCCTTCCCATCAGTTCCCGAGGACACTCCGGGTCACCACGAGTGCACATCGCCCTTCGGGTGTTTCCCCAGTCAGCACCGTCACCACCACCGTCCCCCGTGCAACGACTGCGTCCTGGTGAATGCATCCCCGGTGGGGGCTGGCCGCGCCTTCGTACCAGTCAGTCACCCACTGTGCAATCGTTGCCTGGAGCGGGGCGAAGGGCATCGCTGCCACCCGGGCAGAGACTGTTAGCCCGGCTCGGCCCTGGGCCAGAGCGGGGGTCGCCGACACCGCCAGGGCCGCGGCCCCTATCAACACCACTGCGTGTCTCACGCCACGCTCCAATCCTCAAGGAGGATGGTGCCCGGGGCGGTGAGGAGGTCGCGTTCCACCGCCAGGGTGTCGTCGTCATGGATGAACGCCAGGGTCTCCCGCTTGCACACCACCCGCTGTAGAGCCCGCATGACGGCGGGGTCGGTCGCGTCGGCGGCCACCTGGTACATCTTCTCCAGCGCCTCCACCACAGAGCTGGCCGACCGATAGGCCCGGTCGCTGGTCAGGGCGTCAAAGGTCTCCGCCGCCGCCAGCACTCGTGCGCCCCACGGGATGGCCTCACCCGCGAGACGATCCGGGTAGCCCGCGCCATCCCACCGCTCGTGGTGTCCGCGCACGTAGCTGGCGACCCGTCCCATGTCCGGATAGGCGCTCAACAGCTGATGCCCCAGGACAGGATGGCGCTTGACCTCGGCGTACTCCTCGGAGGTGAGCCGTCCAGCCTTATTGAGAACGCCGTCGCCGATGGCGATCATCCCGATGTCATGCAACCGGCCCGCCAGGCGCACCTCCTCCACTTCCCAGTCGGCGCGGCCCATTCTGGTCGAGATGGACGCGGCCAGCTCGGCGACGCGGAGGGAGTGTCCCGCAAGGTGCGGATCCTTCGCCTCCATGGCGCGGACCAGCCAGTCGAAGGCGGTCGCGGCCAGATGCTGGGAGTGCCGTTCCCGATGCTCGGTGACTTCGCCAGCGTGGGGAGCGGCATCGGAGACTGGCCCGGCGGGCGGACCGCCGAGGTCGTGATGGCCCAGTACCCGCGCTACCGCGCTACCCAGCGCCGCGGGCTCCAGTGCCCCGGGGAGGTACTCGCGGACCCCGGCAGCCATCGCGCCCACGACCGACCGGATGTCGGGGTCACCCTGCACCACCAGAATCGGGAAGTCAGGCCGCCCACGGTGGATACCGGACATGATCTCGCTGACCATTGCCGGCCCCAGTCGGGCGTCGAGCACGGCGCAGGCAATCGGCTCTCGGTGCATCAAGGCGAGCGCGTTCGTCCCAGTAGCGCTGAGGCGGACCCGGTAGCCCCGCTCGACGAGCACCTGGCGGGCGGCGTTGCGGGCCGGTGCCTCACCGATGGCCACGAGAATGAGGGATGATGCGGTGTTCATGACCGGCTCCTCTCGGATTTATGCGGCTAGGGTGTTGGCGCAGGGCGTTTCGCGAAAGAGACTGACTCCTCCACGGAGCCCCGTCGCGGCCATGGCGAAGAAGGCGTCCACCAATGCCGGGTCGAAGTGACTGCCGCGTCCCGCTCGCAGGTGGTCCAGCACCTTCTCAATGGGCCAGGCCGGCCGGTAGGGACGGTCGTGGGTCAGTGCGTCGAAGACATCCACCAGGGCGACGATCCGCGCCTCGACCGGTATGGCCTCGCCGGAGAGTCCATCGGGGTAGCCACCCCCGTCCCAGCGCTCGTGGTGGCTCCGGGCAATGCGCTCGGCCACATGCATCAGCGGCCAGTGGCCATCGGCCAGGATCCGCGCGCCGGTGACGGCGTGCTGTTTCATGATCTCGAACTCGTCCGGCGTGAGCTTGCCTGGCTTGAGCAGCACGGAATCCGGCACGGCGACCTTGCCGACATCGTGCAGCGGCGCCGCTTTCCGGATCAGCGCCACCTCCTCCTCCGGCAATCCGGCGGCCCGGGCGAGCCGCCCGGACATGCAGCCGACCCTTTGCGTGTGGCGCCCGGTGTCGTCATCCCGGGCCTCGCCCGCCACCGCCAGCCGCTGCAGCATCTCCTCCTGCGCCTGCTTGAACTCGCGGGTCCGGTGATTCACCGCCGTTTCCAGATCATGGTTCTGCTGCTCCAGCTGCCGGCGCAGGGCCAGGTTCTCCAGCAGGTGATGAACCCGAAGCGTGAACTCCACCGCATCGCACGGCTTGCTCAGCATGTCCGCCGCTCCGTCCGCCAGGGCCCGGCGCTTGAGTTCCATCGAGGCCTCACCACTCAGGACCAGAATCGGAAGGGCCGCGCCGTGGGGGATGAGTTGGCGGAGCTGCGCCATCACCTGGAAGCCGTCACGGCGGGGCATGGAAAGGTCCAGTACTACCAGGTCCGGCTGGAACTGCTTGAAGATGCTCTCGACATTGGTGGAGTCGGTGGTGCTCTCCACCTGGAAGTAGCCCTCATGCGCCAGTATCCGGTGCAGGCTCCACACGATGCTGGGATCATCGTCCACTAGCAGGATTCGGCTCTCAGCTTTGTCGTACATGCGCTGCCTCCATCTGTGTCGGGGTCGCCTGGGGAAATGGCGACCCGTGCACCGGAGCATAGGGCCAGCCTCATGCCCGGCCAGGGCAGGCCGGTGCCGGTCCGCAACACGCTGGCAAATCATCACTTCGGGGTGGATGGGGGGAAATCGGTCGGGGCGAGGCGGGACATTCTGCCCCTGGCGTGGGGCGGTTTGGTCAGCCGAGGCGGCCCTCGGCGCGGTACTGCTTGAGCTTGCGCGACAGGGTCCGGCGATCAATCCCCAGCGCCAGGGCGGTATTGATCACCTGGCCATGATTCTCGGCCAGTCGCCGCAGGATGTACTCGCGTTCAAGCTCGGCCAGCGTCCAGCCCTCGCGCGCGGCCCGGGTCTGGACCTCATCCGGTTTCCGCCACTCCGCCGCGCTCAACGGCACCGTCCGGCGGCCGGAATACATGATCACCGCACGCTCGATGAAGTTTTCCAGTTCCCGGACATTGCCGGGCCAGTCGTGGGCCTGGAGCCGGCTCAGGAAGCTGGGTGACAACTCGGGGGCGGGCACGCCATTCAGTTCCGCCACCCGGGCCAGGAAGAAGGTGGCGAGCACCGGAATGTCGGCGCGACGCTCGCGGAGCGGGGGGACCCGGATGGGGAAGACGTTGAGCCTATAGAAAAGGTCTTCGCGGAACCGGCCGGCGGCCACTTCGCCGGCCAGATCCATGTTGGTGGCGGCAATCAGCCGGAAGGCGACAGGAATCGGCTGATTGGCGCCTACCCGCTGGACCTGCCGCTCCTGCAGCGTGCGGAGAAGCTTCACCTGGGTAGCCGGCGCCAGGGTGGCGACCTCGTCGAGGAACAGGGTGCCGTCCGCGGCCGCCTCGAACATGCCGCGCCGGGTCTCGGTGGCGCCGGTGAAACTCCCTTTCATGTGTCCGAACAGTTCCGACTCGAGCAGGGTCTCGGACAGCGCGGAGCACTGCACCGTGATGAACGGGCGCCGGGCCCGATCGGACAGCGCGTGAATGGACTGGGCCACCAGCTCCTTGCCGGTCCCGGTCTCGCCGGTAATCAGGACCGTGGTACGGGACGGCGCGGCGCGCTGGATCAGGTCGGCCAGCCGCTTCATCGGCGGAGCACGGCCGATCATCGCTGGACGCCCTGTCAGCTCCACTCGGCTCCGCAGCGCCGCCACCTCGCGCCGGGTCTCCCGCCCCTCCAGCGCGCGATCCAGCACCATCCGCAGTTCCGCCAGGTTCAGCGGCTTGCGCAGATAGTCGTGGGCCCCCAGACGCATCGCCTCCAGCGCCGATTCGATGGTGCCCTCGCCAGTCATGAGGACGAATTCGGCCTCCGGCTGCAGGCTGGTGCCGGCGGTGAGCAACGACATGCCGTCCGGTCCGGGCAGGTGGAGGTCCAGCAGGGCCAGATCGTAGACCTGGCTGTTGAGCTGCTGCAGGCCGTCCTGGCCGGTGCTGGCGAGGTCCACCTCGTACGTGTCGCCGAGGGCGCGCTTGAGCACCTCGCGCACATTCGGGTCATCCTCGACGATCAGGATGCGGTACGGCGCCCGTGGCGGTCCGGGCTCGGCGTCCGCCGATCCCAGCTCGGGGTCAGGCATCGGGCGCCCCATCGAGCACGTCACGGACCGCCCGCAGGAGCGTCGTGCGGCTGACCGGCTTGGTGAGAATCGGTACCCTGGCTTCGAGCAGACCCCGGTGCGCAATCGCGTCGCCGGTATACCCCGACATGTAAACCACCTTGATTCCCGGCCACAGCGCTGTCACCTCGGCAGCGAGCTCCTGGCCACCCTGCCCGGGCATGACCACATCCGTGACCAGTACGTCCAAGGCTCCAGTATGCGAGCGCGCCAACTCGACTGCCTGGGCGGGTCCTGAGGCGAGCAGCACCTGGTACCCATTCTCGACCAGGGCCCTTTCGATCAGGCCGCCGATCACCTGGTCATCGTCCGCGACCAGTACCGTCTCGGTGCCGCACAGGGCGGTACGTACCGGAAGCACCGGTGCCGACGCCGGCGCCACGGCTCCGTCCACCCGCGGCAGGTACACCTTGAAGGTGCTGCCGAAACCCACCTCGCTGTACACTTCGATATGGCCTCCGCTCTGCTTGACGATGCCGAAGACGGTGGCCAGTCCGAGCCCGGTTCCCTTGCCCACTTCCTTGCTGGTGAAATATGGCTCGAAGAGGTGCGGCAGAAACTCGCTGGGAATGCCGGTGCCCCGGTCGGTGACCCACAGGGCGACGTACCGGCCGGGCGCGACGTAGCGATGCCCCTGGGCGTAGGACTCGTCCAGGTCCGTGTTGGTGGTGCGGATCTCCAGCGGCCCGCCGGTGGGCATCGCGTCGCGGGCGTTGACCGCCAGGTTCATGATCACCTGCTCGACCTGACCCGGATCGGCGTGCACGGTCCCGAGGTCCGGCGCCAGCACCGTGCTGAGCTCGATATCCTCTCCCAGCAGCCGGCGCAGCAGTCGTCCCAGGTCGGTGACGACCCGGTTCAGGTCAATCTGTGTGGGCGTCAGGACCTGTTTCCGGCTGAACGCCAGCAACTGCCGGGTCAGCGAGACGGCACGGTCGACCGCCTTGCGGATCTCCTGGGCGTCCCCGATCAGGTGGGGCGCCGACCTGAGGCCGTCAATCAGGAAGTCGGAGTAGCCCAGGATGGCCATCAGGATGTTGTTGAAGTCGTGCGCGATTCCCCCGGTGAGGCGGCCCACCGCCTCCATCTTCTGGGCCTGGATGAGCTGGCCCTGGAGCGCCTTCTCCGCGGTGAGATCCTCCTTGATGGCGATGAAATGGGAGGCCTCGCCGTCGGGCGTCCGCACCGGCGTGATGACCATCCGCTCAGGATAGAGGCTCCCGTCCTTGCGTCGGTTGGTCATCTCCCCCTGCCACACCCCTCCCCCCAGTATCGTTTCCCACATCCGAGCGTAGAATTCCGGCTCATGCCTGCCCGACCTGAGCAGGTCGCGGGGATTGGCTCCGATCGCCTCCTCGGCGCTGTAGCCGGTGAGGGTGGTAAAGGCCGGGTTGGCCCAGACGATGGTGCCTTCCCGGTCGGTGATCACGATGGCGTTGGCGGCGGCGTTGAGTGCCGCACTCTGCAGCAGCAGAGAAGCTTCGGTGTGCCGGCGTCCGGTGATGTCCATCATCATGGCGGTGATGAACCACCCTTCCGCTACTTCCCACTTGGCCAGCGACAGTTCCAGCTGGAAGTCCGTCCCATCCTTGCGGCGCCCCTCAAGCTCCACCACCGTACCACTGGGGGGCGGCCCGCCTTTGGCCTGCATCTGCTGAAGTTCTAGCAGCCGGGGCTCGCGGTAACGGCGTGGCATGAGTTCAGCCAGCAACCGACCAAGCATCTCCGACTCCGTGAACCCGAACATCACCTCGGCCCCGCGATTCCAGCTCACAATCCGGCCGCCGCTGTCTGTGGTCACAATGCCGAGATTGGCCGATTCCGCCACGGCCCGGTAGCGCGCCTCGCTCGCACGCAGCGCTTCTTCCGCCTCCCGACGCTCGGTGATGTCCAGCCGGGTTCCCACCATGCGGAGCGGCCGTCCATCCGGCGTCCGGGACACCAGCGTCCCGGTGGACTGGATCCACTTCCAGCCGCCCTCCCTGGTGCGCACACGGAACTCGACCCGGAAGTCATCGCGCCGGCCCGCCTCATAGTCCTCGAAGGCGCGAAACACCCCGCCACGGTCGTCGGGATGCATCGTGTCCCACCAGTCGTGGGCCGTCTCCCTGAAGGTCGCCGGATCGTAGCCGAGCATGATGGCGTACTCGGCGTTCACCCGCACCACCTCGGTTTGTACGTTGAGGTCGTAGAGACCCTGCCGCGTCGCTGCCAGAGCCAGCCGCAGCCGTTCCTCGCTCTCCTGCAGCGACTGCGCCGCCTTCCGGCGCTCGGTTATGTCCTGGGCCATCACCATCGTCACCGCGCGCTCGTCGAACTCGAACGAGTGGGTAGTGATGTCGGCATCGATGATCGCCCCGTCCTTCGTGCGGTGGCGCCACACCCCGAATTGGTTGAAGCCCTGGCGGGGAGGCACCAGCACCGCGTGCAGGCGGTCCACCTCATCCACCGGCCGGATATCCTCGAGGCGCATGGCCAGGAACTCCTCCCGGCTATACCCGTACTGCGCGACCGCCGCGTTGTTGACGGCCAGGAATCGCAGTGTCGCATCATCGAACAGGTACATCGGGAGCGGATTGCTCTCGAACATCAAGCGGTTGCGGGCCTCGCTCTCGATGAGGGCTCGGCGCGCACCGGCATGGGCAAGATTGAGCGAGATCCGGGCCCGCAGGACCGCCGGGTGGAACGGCGTGGTGACGAAGTCGGCAGCGCCAAGCTGCAGCCCCGCCTCGAGCTTCCGCGCATCCGCCGCCCGGCCGATCAGAATGACCGGAATGTGCCGGGTGGCCCCGTCGGCGCTGAGCCGACGGCAGACCTCCAGACTGTCGAGGCCCTTCAGGTGCAGGGAGAGGAGGATAAGGGCAGGTGGGTTGGCGGCCACCGTGGTGAGCACCGCCTCGCCGGTCACCGCCTGACGGACGCGAAAGCGCTCGGGCTCCAGGGCACCGAGAATCAGTGCGTGGAATCCGGGGCTGTGATCGGCCATCAAGACTTCTACTGGTACTGTCACCTAGACTCCGAGAGTCTCAGGTCAGCACGGCCCGTGACGTCAGGGCGCGCCGCCCTAAGGCCCACTATACATGCACCCTTGAGCCGACGACTCCCAAGGGGTCAGGGGCGAACACAAACCACCACCCCCACGCGGGCCCAACCGCGTGCACCACCTGCCACCCTGCCAAAGCCGCTCGCGATCTCGATATAGGTTGGACGCGGAGGGCGGCCTCACAGAGGCGACTGTGCAGGTGCTTTCCAAGGGTATCCCGGTCAGAGGTTCAGGGCAAGAGAGATGTGGTCCTGCCCCAGCACAGCGTCAGGTGAGGCTGACTGGAGATCGGCACATCCGCGGGGTGGCGCGGGCCTGGAGGGACGAACTTGCGCCACCCGGTCCGCCCGGTACCTTGTTGACCATCGCGACGACCCTTCGGAGGCCTCGATGTCCTGGCGCACCCGTTTCGCCCTCACCACCCTTCTCGTGGCCATCGCGGCCGCGCCCGCCCGAGCCCAGGCCAACAGCGCAGCCGCCGATACCCGGGAGGTGCAGGCGTACCGGCTCACCATGCCAAAGCTGAACCAACTGAGCCAGGCCATGGCCGACCTCCAGCGGCAGCGTGAGGCCGATCCCGCCTACAAACGGCTCCTCGGCAAGAAAAGGGAACTCGCCGCGCTGGGCGAGAGGGACGAGCCGACCGAAGCCGAGCAGGAACGCATGGAACGGCTGGAGGAGGAGATCGCTGAGGCGGACCAGGCGGAAGACGGCGCCGACGACGCCGATCAGTCCCTGAGCGGGATGTCCCGGCGGATGGCAGCCGACCCACGCATCTCTGGCGCACTCTCGCGCGCCCAGCTCGCCCCCCGGGAGGCCGCCACCATGCAGCTGGCGCTCTTTCAGGTCGCGTTTGCCGTGGGGCTGATGGAGTCGGGGACCATCAAGGAGATTCCCAAGGACGTCAACCCCGACAACGTGAGATTCTATCAGGCCAACCGGGCCGCGATCGACGCGCTGGCCCTGCTCCGGGATCGGGATTGACCAGGGATCTGACCGCCTAACCGCCCAGCCGCCTTCTCCC